>NZ_CP186479.1:0-3832500 GCF_049354815.1 Devosia sp. CN2-171 | reverse complement strand
GATGCCGCCGGGCATCAGGAGTTGCTCTACGTGGCGCTCAAGCTCGGCACCACGACGCGCGAACTGTTCCGCTTCCGCACCGATGACGGCACGGTCGACTACTACGATCCGTCCGGCGAGACCGGGAAGCGCTTCCTGACCCGCCGGCCGCTGCAGGGGGGCGGACGCCTTGCGAGCCGCTTCGGCTCCCGTGTCCACCCGATCTTCAAGTCGCGCCGCATGCATACCGGCGTCGACCTCGCCGCGCCGCGCAATACCCCGATCTACGCCGCGGGCGACGGCGTGGTGGAGAAGGCCCAGTGGACCTCCGGCTACGGCCGCTATGTCGAGCTGAAGCACGTCAACGGCTTCGAGACCGGCTACGGCCACATGAACAAGATCGCCGAAGGCATGAAGCCGGGCACCCGGGTGAAGCAGGGCCAGATCATCGGCTATGTCGGCTCGACCGGTAACTCGACCGGCAATCACCTGCACTTCGAGATCAAGGTCAACGGCCGCTTCGTCGACCCGCTCAGCGTGAAGCTGCCGCGCGACAAGTCGCTCCAGGCCCAGTACGAGGGCACCTTCGAGCAGACCATCGCCCAGATCCGCGAACTGATGCAGCGCGACGCGGCGCCGATCACCGTCGCCTCGATCGACTAACGCTTCCTAACTCTTGCCGAGCTTGTTCTCCTGGGTGAACCAGGCGATCACCGCCGACAGCAGCGCGAGCGCCGCGTTGGCATAGGCGATGGCTGCAAAGGCTGCATTGTTGGCCGCAAGCCGGGCCGATTCGACATCCGCCGGAACCGGTGTCTCCGGTTTCATGCCGAAGAACAGCGGCAGTTCGGCGAACCCGCCCAGGGAGCGCTCGAACACGAAGGCGGCGACACCGCCCATCAGCGCCACGGCGAGAAGGCCAGCCACACGCGCCACCGCGTTATTGACGCCCGATGCAAGGCCGGTGTCGCGATCCTCGACCGAGGTCATCACCGCGGTCGAGAGCGGCGACACCACCGCGCTCATCCCCAGCCCCATCAGAATGGTCGCCGGCAATACGCCGATCCAGACGCTCTGCAGCGGCGCCAGCAGTCCCATCAAGGCAAAGGCCGCCGCCACGACGAGCGCCCCACCCGCAATCATCGGCCCCGGCCCGACCCGGTCGGCGAGCCGGCCGGCATAGGACGACAGCAGCGTCAGCAGGATACCGAGCGGCAGAAACACGAGCGAGGTTTCCGCAGCGCTGACACCCCAGCCCCCGATCATGGCCATCGGCAGAAAGAACGAGATGGCGGCGAGGGCAAAGTAGAGCGCGAAGGTGAGTCCCTGCGCTCCCGAGAAGGCCGCGCGCTTGAAGTGGTGGAGCGGCAGCATTGGCGCAGTCGTGCGCGCTTCCCAAAAGAGAAAGGCGAAGAGCGCAACGAGCCCGATACCGCAATAGACGAGGATGTGACTGAGCAGCGGAGCATTGCCCTCGGTGCCGGTGAGACCGAGTGCGATCAGCAACAATGCTGCCGTGATGAGAATGCCGCCGATCCAGTCGAGCCTGCGACCTGCCTCCGGCTGGTCGGCCGGCACCTTGAGCAGCAGCAAGGCCAGCGCGATGCCGCCGAGCGGCAGGTTGATGGCGAACACCAGCCGCCAGCTCCAGTCGCCCAATGTGGTGAGCACGAAGCCGCCGATGACCGGGCCGAGAATCGTCGTCAGCGACGAGAAGGCCGACCACAGGCCGATCGCCTTGCCCCGTTCCTCGCGCGGATAGGCCTTGGCGATGATGGCAAGGCTGCCCGGCACCATCAGGGCGGCGCCGATTCCCTGCACGGCACGGGCATAGATGAGGAAGACCGGGTCAGGCGCCACGGCGCAGACGAGCGAAGCGGCGACGAACAGCACGATGCCGATCGCGAACACGTTCCTGAGCCCGAATCGATCGCCCGCCGCGCCGCCGATCAAGAGCAGCGAGGCGAGGAACAGCATGTAGGCGTTGGAGATCCACTGCGCATCGGCGAGGCTCGCCCCGAGGTCGGCCCGGATGGCGGGCGTGGCAATGGCCAGCACCGAGCCATCGATGAACCCCATGGACGAGGCGAGTATCGCCGCGACGAGCACATAGATGCGATTCTGCGCCGGACAGAAGGTCGCCGGCGCTGCCGCTGCATTTGTGTCGTTCATGGGACCCTCGCCCTGCCTCGATGGCAAAGCCTACGCCTTCTCGATCCACACCGCGAGTTCGACCCCGCCCGGCTCGCGGAAGTGGAACCGACGCCCGCCGGGAAAATCGAAGGCCGGTGTGGTGATGACGCCGCCCGCTGCCACGACCTCGCGTTCGGCGAGCTCGAGATCCTCGGTCCGGATCACCGCCAGCGGCGCCCTGGGCCGACCATCGCTCGAATCGATGCCGCCATCGATCCCCGCATCGTTGATGCCGTTGTAGTCGGGCCCGTAGCCGGTAAAGCCCCAGCCGAAGGCGTCGCCGAGGAAGCGCCTGGTGTTCGGTCCATCGGAGGACGGGAACTCGATGTAGTCGATCTTGTAGCTCTGCGGCATAGCGCCCTCCGTTGTTCTTGTTATGTTCTAATGCGTAAGGAAGGATGAGGCAAGGCATTGGTGCGTCGCTGAGGCAGACGGTCCCTGTCAGTCGGCATGCTGATGCATCCAGCGGCCGTTGGCCCCGGAGGATGTCAAAGAGCTCGTCCCCTTGCCTTCAAGGAGATGAAGCGACGTGCCGGCGAGGCGTTTGCCCCTCGCGGGTAGTCCGCAATGTAAGTGAGGCTCACGCCTCGCCGGCCGATCGGGGTTTTGGGCGTATGGCACGATGGCTCGGGCGCATCCCGTGCCGCATCGCGAGGAACCTGCCGACTGCAAACGGCCGGAATCCACCGGATACCGTCCCGCCTCTGCAGCTGCCTCATGCGTGGCAGCCTTGTCCCTTCGAGCCATCCCGCATCGGACGGCTCCCGCGTGCTAGCGGCGTCCCCGGCGAACCGGATCATGCCGTCGTGCTTTCGGCCTGATGGCGAACGACTCCCCCATCACCCAATCTCCACCGCACCAACCACTCGTCATGATCTCGCTTCGGTGCAGCGGACGGGTGGGAGAATCGCATGGGCCAGAGGTGAGGAGGATAAGAAAAGCGGGCGCCCAAACTCGGCCGTCATCCCGGCGAACGCCGGGACCCAGTGCACCAGCGCTGCGGCACGCCCATATCGTGCCGATCTATCCGCGATGGACCGGCACGTCCCATGGCTCGACCAAACACCGAGCAGTGGGTCCCGGCGTTCGCCGGGATGACGGCTGGTGGGGAGGTGGGGTATCGCGCCGCCCCACACCCTCACATTATGTGTTGGGCTTCGTGCACCTCCTGCATGCGTCGTGACTTGCGTCGCGTCCCGTTGCATCACTATTTGGGTAGAAACTCAGGGCGAGGATCGAACGTGCGAAGCCAGTCAATTGCGTCCCTCGTGCTCGCGCTAGTCTGCACGCCAACCATTGCCTGCGACCTCATTCCACCCAGCAGGCCGCCGACGCTCGCGGAGAAGCTTGGCGGGGTGAAGGAAATCTTTGGCGGGACGGTCATAGGATATGTCACTCCAGATGGCACCCGGTTCATTGGATCGCCACCAGCGAGTTGCGTCGACGACCATGGCGATTTCCGCTGGTGGGAGTGGGAAGAGTTGCGGCAGCGGCCTGAGTGTTCGGCCTACATGGATATTGAGGCTGCCCTGTTCCGCGTGGATGTTCATATCATCGGCCCCGCCGTCGGCGAAACGGCAACCTACGGGATGACGTGGGGTGACGGCGACTGCAACACCGACTTCGACATTGGCGACAAGTGGCTGATAGAAGGTCCGCATGTGATCGAGGAACTCCAGGCGCCGATACGCGACGACGAGGTCGTCACGCTGCAGCGACTGGCTGCGCGACCTGCCTTCGACATGAGCCAACTGTATCGCTGAAGGTGTAGCCTGCCCCCCACACCCGCACTACAGGCGTGGGGGGCGAGGCCAAAAGGGCCGGTCTCTCGACCGGCCCCGTACTCCTTATGCCGCCTCGGCGTGCTCGCCCGCGCCACCTGGGCGCAGCATCAGTCCACCGTCGCCGGCATCCACCATCACCGCCTGGCCATCGCCAACCGTGCCGCCGAGAATCGCCTCTGCCAGCTTGTCCTGCACTTCGCGCTGGATCACGCGCTTCAGCGGGCGGGCGCCGTAGGCCGGATCGTAGCCTTCGTTCGCCAGCCAGTCGCGGGCCGCCGGGGTGAGCTCGAGGGCGATATCGCGCTCGCGCAGCAGGTTGCGCAACCGCCCGAGCTGGATATCGACGATGGCACCCATGTGGTCACGCTGCAGCCGGTGGAAGACGATGATGTCGTCGACGCGGTTGAGGAACTCCGGCCGGAACGAGGCCTTCACCACGTCCAGCACCTTGCCGCGCACCAGCTCGACCGATTCGCCGTCCTTTAGGCCGACGAGATACTCGGACCCAAGGTTCGAGGTCATGATGATGAGCGTGTTGCGGAAATCGACCGTCCGCCCCTGCCCGTCCGTCAGCCGGCCGTCATCGAGCACCTGCAACAGGATGTTGAACACATCCGGATGCGCCTTCTCGATCTCGTCGAACAAGACGACCTGGTAGGGCCGGCGGCGTACAGCCTCGGTCAGCACTCCGCCCTCGTCGTAACCGACATAGCCCGGAGGGGCGCCGATCAGACGGGCGACCGAGTGCTTTTCCATGAACTCGCTCATGTCGAGCCGGACCATGGCGTGCTCGTCGTCGAACAGGAACTGTGCAAGCGACTTGGTGAGCTCGGTTTTGCCGACGCCGGTGGGCCCGAGGAACATGAACGAGCCGATCGGCCGGTTCGGATCCTGCAGCCCCGCCCGGGCGCGACGCACGGCTTTCGCCACGGCTTCCACGGCCTCGGCCTGACCGACGACGCGCTTGCCCAGTTCGGTTTCCATGGCGAGGAGCTTCTCGCGCTCGCCTTCGAGCATGCGATCGACCGGGATGCCTGTCCAGCGGCTCACCACCTGGGCGATGTGCGTCGGCTGGACGACTTCCTCGACCATTGGATTGCCGGGCTTGCCGTCGCCATCCGGATCGTCCGCCGCCTTGATGCGGCGCTCGAGATCGGGGATCACGCCATAGGCGAGTTCGCCCGCCCGGGCGAGATTGCCCTGGCGTTGTGCCAGCTCGAGTTCAGTGCGGGCCTTGTCGAGCTCTTCCTTGAGCTTCTGGCCGCCCTGCATGCGCTCCTTCTCGGCCTGCCAGCGCGCGGTGAGCGCATTGGCCTGCTCCTCGATATCGGCGAGTTCCTGCTCGAGCCGGCCGAGCCGGGTCTTCGACCCCTCGTCCGTTTCCTTCTTCAGCGCCTCGCGCTCGATCTTGAGCTGCATGATGCGGCGATCGAGCTCGTCGAGCTCTTCGGGTTTCGATTCGGCAGCCATGCGCAACCGCGCCGCCGCCTCGTCGATGAGGTCGATGGCCTTGTCGGGGAGGAACCGGTCGGCGATGTAGCGGTTGGAGAGCGTCGAAGCCGCAACGATGGCCGAATCCGAGATCCGGATGCCGTGGTGCAGCTCGTACTTCTCCTTCAAACCGCGGAGGATCGAGATCGTATCCTCGACCGTGGGCTCATCAACGAAGACCGGCTGGAAACGACGGGCCAGCGCCGCGTCCTTCTCAACATGCTTGCGATACTCATCGAGCGTCGTGGCGCCGACGCAGTGGAGCTCACCGCGGGCGAGCGCCGGCTTCAGGAGGTTGCTGGCGTCCATAGCGCCATCGGTCTTGCCGGCGCCGACGAGCGTGTGCATCTCGTCGATGAACAGGATGATCTGCCCCTCGGCCGACGAAATCTCGTTGAGCACCGCCTTGAGCCGCTCCTCGAACTCGCCGCGATATTTCGCGCCGGCGATGAGCGCGCCCATGTCGAGCGACAGCAGCGATTTGCTCTTCAGCGATTCGGGCACGTCGCCGTTGACGATGCGCATGGCGAGGCCTTCGACGATGGCGGTCTTGCCGACGCCGGGCTCGCCGATCAGCACCGGGTTGTTCTTGGTGCGGCGGCTCAGCACCTGGATAGTGCGGCGAATCTCTTCGTCCCGGCCGATGACCGGATCGATCCTGCCCTCGCGCGCCGCCTCGGTGAGATCGCGCGCATATTTCTTCAGCGCGTCATAGCTGTTCTCGGCCGAAGCCGAGTCGGCGGTGCGGCCCTTGCGGATCTCGTTGATGGCTTCGTTGAGGCCCTGCGGCTTCACCCCCGCTGACGCGAGGATCTTGCCGGCATCAGTGTCCTTCTCGACGGTCAGCGCGAGCAGCAGCCGCTCGACGGTCACGAACGAGTCGCCCGCCTTCTGCGCCGCACTCTCGGCGGTGTCGAAGACGCGCGCCAGTTCGCGGCCGAGATAAAGCTGGCCGGCATCTCCGGAAACTTTTGCGATCTTGCTGAGGGCGGCCTCGGTCTCGGCGCGTGCGATCTTGGCATCGCCGCCGGCCTTGGTGATGAGGCCCGCCGCCATACCCTCATCGTCGTCGAGCAGCACCTTGAGCAGGTGGATCGGCGCGAACTGCTGGTGGCCCTGGCCAAGTGCCAGCTGCTGCGCATTCTGGATGAAGCCGCGCGCGCGCTCGGTGTATTTCTCTATGTTCATTCAACTCTCCTCTTTGCACGTCGGCCCGCCCAAGAAAGGCACGGGTCCAACGCCTGAAGCGTTGATTTGGCTCAAACGTCCTGCGCTCTTGCCAGATCAGTCCGGAGGCCCGCTTGGCGGCGCTCCCCGGTTACGAGGCTGATATGGGGAGCGATTCCGAAAACAAAAGGCCGGGATCGCTCCCGGCCTTTCGAATTTCCAAGGCTTTTGAAACCTCATTCCGCCGGTGTGTTGCCGACGGTGAGGAAGGCCGGCAGTTCGCCGACTTCGGGCTGCGGCGAATTAGCGGGATCGCCGCCTTCGCCACCACCCTGGCCACCGCGCGAACGGCGGCGCGGCCGGCGATCGCGGCGGCGCTGGCCGTCACCCTCGGCCTGTTGCGTCTCGCCTTCGGCGGCCGGAGCCGCTTCGGCCACGGCATTGTCGTCGCCGGCGTCGGCCGACTGGGACTCGCTGGCCTGCTGCTGCGGCTGCTGGTTATGCTGGCCGCCGCTCTGCTGCGGTTGGCCATTCTGCTGGAACGGCACGCGCGGCTCGGGCGATGCGAAGCGATCGTTGATCGGGGCGAAATCGTCGTCGAAATCGTCCTCGTCCTGCTGCACCTCGCCGCGGAACTGCGCCTGTTGCGCCTGCTGGGCGGCGGAAATGATGCGGAAGTAGTGCTCGGCGTGCTGGAGATAGTTCTCCGCCATCACGCTGTCGCCGGACGACTGGGCGTCGCGGGCAAGCTGCAGGTACTTCTCGGCGACATGGGCGGCGTTGCCGCGCACCTTCACGTCAGGGCCGTTACTCTCGTAGTTCCGGCTCAGCGGGTTGCCGTGCTTGCGGCCACCATTGTTGTTCCGGCCGCGGGAGCGGTTCTTGTTGTTTTGCTGGTTTGGTCTCATCGTCTCTTTTCAAGCCTTGGAAAAGAATACTGAAGGCAACATCTGGCCATCGGACACCGGGGGCCGCGGACGCCAACCTTGGCGTGAGCAGTCAGTTCCTCGCGGTGCCTGAGCTATCGCGGTTATGCCACTTGTGGCCCATCAAGGCGCCCCGGTTCCTCGTCCGAGTGTCGAACACTGCCAACTGCAGTTTCGCCGATGAGCGGGTGGCCGTCTCCTGGGTGCGATCTACTCACACCGCTGACAGCAACGGGAACCTATCTGGTTCGCCCTGCCTTTCCAAGCACAAAATATGGGCGTTCCCTAACGAGGACTCAAGAGGCAGCGGTCAGCCGCGCCAGGATGACGCGGTCGAGCCCCGCAAGATCCTTTGCCACCTCGACGTCCTGGAAGCCGGCGCCGACGAGAATGTCGCTCACCGTGCTCGCCTGGGCCGAGCCGATTTCGAGCAGCAGTACGCCCTCGGGCTTGAGGAACAGACCCGCTTCGGCGGCGATCGCGCGGTAGGCTTCGAGCCCGTCCGGCCCGCCATCGAGGGCGAGGCGCGGGTCGTGCTCGCGTACTTCCGGCATCAGCGTCGCGATCACGGCGGTTTCGATATAGGGCGGGTTCGAGGTGATGAGATCGAAGCGGGCGCCGGGCTCCAGCGGATCGAACCACGAGCCCTTGAGCGTCTCGAACCGGTCGCCGACGCCGTGACGGTTGGCATTGAAGCGCGCCATCTCCAGCGCCTCGGGCGACAGATCGACCGCCACGGCGGTGACGTCGGAATATTCGGTGAGCAGTGCAATCGGAATGCAGCCGGTGCCGGTACCGAGATCGAGGATGCGGGCTCCGTCGAGCGGACCGATGATCTCGAGCCCGCGCTCGACCACCAGTTCGGTCTCGGGGCGCGGCACCAGCGTCGCGGCATTGAGCTTGAAGCTCAGGCCCCAGAACTCCTTCTCGCCGAGGATGCGCACCACCGGTTCGCCCTTCAGCCGGCGCGCCGCATAGCCTTCGAGCAGCTTCAGCTGATCCGTCGGGACGGTCTCGCGCTCGCGGTTGACCAGTTCCAGCCGGTCCATCCCGAACGCCGCTTCGGCAAACAGCCGGGCGTCCAGTTCCGCCGTGTCGATGCCGGCGCGCCGGAACAGGTCGCGTACTCCCCGCCATGCCACGCCTACGCTGAGTGTCAGGAAACCCCCTCCATGGCCGCCAGCTGCGCTGCCTGGTGTTCGGTGATCAAGGCCGACACCAGCTCGTTGAGCGCGTCGCCCGCCACCACCTTGTCGAGCTTGTAGAGCGTCAGGTTGATGCGATGATCCGTTACGCGTCCCTGAGGGAAGTTGTACGTGCGAATGCGTTCCGACCGGTCGCCCGACCCCACCTGTTCCTTGCGGGACTCCGAGCGTGCCGTGTCGCGCGCATGCCGCTGCTCTTCATAAAGCCGCGCCTGCAACACCTTCATGGCAGTGGCACGATTCTGGTGCTGCGATTTCTGCGATGCCGTCACCACGATGCCCGACGGCAGGTGGGTAATTCGCACCGCAGAGTCGGTGGTGTTGACGTGCTGGCCGCCGGCGCCCGACGAGCGCATCGTATCGATGCGGATGTCCTCGGGCTTGATGTCGATCTCGATATCCTCGATCTCGGGCAGCACCGCGACGGTGGCGGCAGAGGTGTGGATACGCCCCTGCGTCTCGGTCGCCGGCACGCGCTGAACGCGATGCACGCCCGATTCGTACTTCAGCTTGGCGTAGGCGCCCTTGCCGGTGATGTTGGCGACCACTTCTTTGTAGCCACCCATTTCACCCGGCGTTTCCTCGAGCAGGGCGAACTTCCAGCCCTCGAGATCGGCGTAGCGCTGGTACATGCGGAGGAGGTCGCCGGCGAACAGCGCCGCTTCGTCGCCACCGGTCCCGGCGCGCACTTCGAGGATGACGCTCTTGTCGTCCGCCGCATCCTTGGGGAGCAGGAGTATCTGGATCTCGGAGATCGCCTGCTCGATCCTGGGCTTGAGCTCGGCGATCTCGGCCGAGGCCATCTCGGCCATTTCCTTGTCGCTCGAGCTCGCCAGTTCCTGCGCCGATTCGAGATCGGCCACGAGCTTGCGGTAAGCCTGGATCGGCCGCACCAGCGGCTCGAGCTCGGCATATTCCTTGCTCAGCTTGACGAACTCTTCGGCGGCAGGGCCGGCCGACATCGCCGCCTCGATATAGTCGAAGCGCTTGGTCAGCGCGTCTAGTTTATCCTCGGGAAGAGTAGCCATGAATACCTAGATCACCAGTCCCTGCCGCTCGGCCCAGTCGAGCAGTAGCTCACGGATGCCGGGGCCGCTCGCACCTTCAAGCAGGGCCGAAGAGACGGAGTTGCGGATGGGCTGCAGTTCGAGCCCGAGGATCATTTCCTTGATCGGGCCGATCGAAGGCGGGCTCATCGACAGCTTGGTCATGCCGATGGCGAGCAGCGCCAGCGCTTCGACGGTCTTGCCCGCGAGCTCGCCGCACATGGTCAGCGGCACGTTGTAGCGCCTGGCCATGTCGACGATGTGCTTCAGCGCCCTCAAACGCGGCAGCGCGATCGGATCATAGGCCTTGGCGACACGCTTGTTGCCGCGGTCAGCGGCGGTGAGGAACATGACGAGGTCGTTCGAGCCGATCGAAACGAAATCGGCCTCCGGCAGCACCTGGTCGAGCTCCCACAGCAGCGAGGGCACCTCGATCATCGCGCCCAGTTCGAGCTTGCTTGGCACCGGCTGGCCGGCATTCTTCATGCGCTCGAGTTCCCTGTTGACCACGAGTCGGGTCTGCCGGAACTCCCAGGCATCGGTGACCATGGGCACCAGAATCTTCATCGGCCCGCCATTGGCCGCCTGCAGCAGCGCGCGAATCTGGATGCGCAAGAGGCCCTGCCGGTCAAGCGCGAGGCGCAGCGAGCGGAACCCCATGGCCGGGTTCTCCTCGGCCTCGTAGCGCAGATACGGAATGACCTTGTCGCCGCCGATATCGAGCAGGCGGAAGACGATAGGCTTGCCTTCGGTGAGCCGGATTGCCTCCGAATAGAGCTCGACCTGCTCGCGCAGCCGCGGCAGCCGCGAGGCGATCATGAACTGCAATTCGGTTCGGAAGAGCCCTACCCCGGCTGCGCCAGTATCCTGCAGCATCGGCAGGTCGGCGACGATGCCCGAATTGTGCAGCAGGGTCACTTCGACCCCGTCCCGCGTGATCGCCGGCTTGTCCTTGAGTTCGAGATAGTGGGCACGCCGCTTGGCGCCGAGCCGCACCTTGTCGACATAGACCTGGATCATGTCCGGCGTCGGCCGCAGATACACCGTGCCCGCCTGGCCATCGACGATGATGTCGTCGCCGTTTTCCGACAGCGACACGATGTTCTCGGCCTGCCCGACGGCAACGAGGCCGAGCGACTTGGCAACGATGGCGACGTGCGAGATGGCCGCGCCCTCTTCCAGCACCACGGCCCGCAGCCGCGTCCGGTCGTATTCGAGCAGATCCGCCGGTCCCATATTGCGGGCGACGAGAATGGCGTTGTCGGGCAGATCCTTCTTCCCCACCCCGCTGCCGTCGCCGGTGAGGACACGCAGCAGCCGGTTGGCCAGGTCGTCGAGATCGTGCAGCCGATCCTTGATGTAGGGGTCGGTCGACCGCATCATCCGGGCGCGGGTATCGTTCTGCACCCGCTCGACCGCCGCTTCGGCCGTGAGGCCGTTATCGATGGCTTCCCGCAACCGATCGACCCAGCCGCGATCGTTGGCGAACATCCGGTAGCTCTCGAGAATCTCGCGATGATCCGAAAAGCTCTGCATGTCGCCATGGCTGAGCATCTGGTCGATCGAGAGCCGCATCCGGTCGAGCGCCTCGCTGAGGCGCTCTAGTTCGACCTCGGTGTCCTCGGCGACGAAATTGGTGACGACGACGCGCGGGTCGTGCAGCACGACCTGGCCGAGCGCCACACCGTCGGAAAAGCCGTTCCCGATGAACTGCCGCGGCCGGCGTAGGTCGATGTCCTGGCCCGGCTTGATCAGCGCGTCAAAATCGGCGGTCGACATCATCTCGGCGAGCAGCGTCGCCGTCGTGAGCATCGCCTCGATCTCGTCCTCGCCATAAACGTGCGCGTCGCGATTCTGGACGACCAGCACGCCCAGCGTCTGACCCGCGCGCAGCACCGGCACGCCGAGAAAAGCCTGGAACGCCTCTTCGCCGGTTTCCGGGCGATAGGCGAAAGCCGGGTGAGCCGGGGCATTGTCGAGGCTGAGCGGTTCGGCCTGCTTGGCGATGAGGCCGACGAGGCCTTCGCCCAGCCGCAGGGTCGTCGAGTGTACCGCTTCGGGCTTGAAGCCGCGGTTGGCGAAGAGTTCGAGCGCGTTGTCGTCGCGCAGCACGTAGAACGAGCACACGTCCGCGTGCATGTTCCCGGCGATCAGGCCCACGATCTTGTCGAGACGATCCTGCGAAGCCAAAGGCTCCGCCATGGTTTCGCGCAACTGCTTCAGGAGCACGCGCGGCCCGCTGATCGTTGTGGCCATGATTCCCGCCCGGCGGCCCGGCGCCGCCCTATCGCCAAGGGCGCCGTGACCGGGGTCTAGGCGTCTCAGGCGTCCTGATTGTCCAACCCGTAATACGTATGGAGCGCCCGAACCGCAAGTTCGGCATATTCATCATCGATCAGGACCGAGGTCTTGATCTCCGAAGTGGTGATCAGCTGGATGTTGATCGACTTGTCGGCCAGCGCCTTGAACATCGAGGCCGCGACACCCGCATGGTTGCGCATGCCCACCCCCACGACCGAGACCTTGGCGCCGCCCTTGGCGCTCTGGATCTTGGCATATTCGAACTTGCCGGCCTCGCCCGCTGCCCTCAGGGCCTTCACCGCCTTGTCGTGCTCGGCATCGGGCACGGTGAAGGTGATGTCGGTGGTCGAGCCATCCTCGGAGACGTTCTGCACGATCATGTCGACGACGATCGATTCGTCGGCGAGAGCGCCGAAGATCGAAGCGGCGACGCCCGGCCGGTCCTTGACGTCGCGGAGCGTGATCTTGGATTCGGCCCGTGCCAACGTGACGCCCGAAACGATCTGCTTTTCCATGATCTCATCCTCATCGCATACGATAGTGCCGGGAACCCCCGGCGTGCCGTCCGGCGCGATCTGCGGCGCATTCGGATCGTCGAAAGTGGAACGGACAGTCAGGCGCACCTTATGCGCCATCGCCATCTCGACCGAGCGGATCATCAGCACCTTGGCGCCGAGTGACGCCATTTCCAGCATTTCCTCGAAGGAAATCTTGGAGAGCCGCTTGGCCTTGGGGGTGATGCGAGGGTCGGTCGTATAGACGCCGTCGACGTCGGTGTAGATATCGCAGCGATCGGCCTTCACCGCGGCCGCGACGGCGACTGCAGAAGTGTCCGAGCCGCCGCGGCCGAGCGTCGTGACGCGGCCCGACGGCGCCACGCCCTGGAAGCCGGTGATGACAGGCACGACGCCTTCGGCGAAACGCTTTTCAAGCTCGGTCGGATCGATCTCCACGATCCGCGCCGCGCCATGCGCGTCGTCGGTCTTGATCGGCACCTGCCAGCCCTGGAACGAGCGCGACGGGATACCGAGTTCGCTCAGCACCACCGCCATGAGGCCAGCCGTGACCTGTTCGCCCGAGGCGACGACGGCATCGTACTCACGTGCGTCATGCAGCTTCGAGGCCTCATTGACCCAGCCGACCAGTTCGTTGGTCTTGCCGCTCATGGCCGAAACGACCACCGCGACTTCATTGCCGGCGTCGACTTCCCGCTTCACATGCAGCGCCGCCTGGCGGATGCGCTCCACGGTGGCGACCGACGTGCCGCCGAACTTCACTACGATACGGCCCAAGGCCCCTACCCCGATTAGCGGCGGAACCCGCCGGTACGCTCAGAAATTGGGCGGGGTGTGCCATAAATGGCCCCACTTATCAACACTGCCTTCGGTGCGTGGAGCCCCCTCCGAAGGGGGAGCCACAGACACTGCGCCATCGAGTGCTCTTGCCCCCGCTCCCCACTCGTCCGATAACCGCCCCATGAGCGACACCACCATCAACCCCGACGAGATCGCCAAGTTTGCGGCCATGGCCGACGAATGGTGGGACCCCCGGGGCAAGTTCAAGCCGCTGCACAAGTTCAATCCGGTGCGGCTGGGCTATGTGCGCGACAAGGCCATTGCCCAGTTCGGCAAGGACAGCACCGTGCGCCGTCCGCTCGAGGGTATCCGCATCCTCGACATCGGCTGCGGCGGCGGGCTGCTTTCGGAACCGCTGACCCGGCTCGGCGCGACGCTGGTTGGGATCGATGCCGGCGAGAAGAACATCGGCATCGCCAGGCACCATGCCGAGCAATCGGGACTGGAGATCGACTATCGCACCACCACGGCGGAAGCGCTGGCGGCCTCCGGCGAACAGTTCGATGTCGTCTTGAACATGGAAGTGGTGGAGCACGTCGACAACGTGCCGCTCTACATGGAGAGTTGCGCGAAACTGGTGAAGCCGGGTGGGCTGCTGTTCACCGCCACCATCAACCGCACGCCGCGCGCCTACGCGTTGGCCATCGTCGGGGCGGAATACGTGCTCGGCTGGCTCCCCAGGGGCACGCACGATTTTTCGAAGTTCCTGACGCCGGACGAGATCTCGGCGCTGGTCACCCGCTTCGGGTTGAAAGTCGTCGACAAGGTCGGGGTGGTGTTCCACCCGCTCGCCGACGAATGGCGGCAGAGCCGCGACACCGGCGTCAACTACATGGTGCTGGCCGAGAAGCCGGCCAACAAGCCAGCTTAGCCGACGATCAGCGTGTCGTGCCCATAGGCCAGCGTGATCGTGCCCTTGATCGGGCGGCCACGCAGGTCCTCGTCCCAGTAGAGGAACCAGTTACCGACGCCGTAGGCGGCGTCGAGCGCCGTCTCGACTGCAAAATCGAACGGCCGCAGCGCCTTGAGCGCCAGGGCGGCAGCTTCGGTGGTCGCGGCCCGGATGGCGCCGCCGGTAGCGGTCGTCGCGGGGGTCAGGGTCGAGTGATGCATTTCATCCTCCAAAGTCTGGCACCGGAATGCCTGTCGTTGGAGGGAACCTGGAACCCCGGCCTTGAACGGTACCTGAACCAGATGTCAGGTACCGTTCATCCACGTGGCCGCAGCGGGGCCTTTTCGGGGCAAACGCTAGCCGAGCGCATCGAGCTCGGCCACGTCGGCCGCCGAAAGGTTCAGCGCCGCTGCGGCGGTGTTCTGCTCGACATGGGCGACTTTGCTGGTGCCGGGGATCATCAGCACCACCGGCGAGCGCTGCAGCGCCCAGGCGATGGCGACCTGGCTGGTGGTCGCGTCATTGCGCCGGGCCACAGCCTCGAGCACCGAATCCGCCCGCACCAGCCGGCCCGAGCCGAGCGGCGCCCACGGGATGAAGCCGATATTGTGCTCGGTGCAGTAGGCGAGCACGTCGTCGCTATGCCGGTCGGTCGGGCCGTAGCGGTTCTGGACCGTGGCGATGGGCACGTACTTCCCTGCCTCCTCGATATCGGCGACGCTGACTTCGCTGAGCCCGACATGCCGGACTTTCCCGGAGTCGCGGAAGCCGGCGATGGTTTCGAACTGCAGCTTGCGATCGACCTTGGAGTCGATGCGGTGGAGTTGCCACAAGTCGATCTGCTCGACACCAAGGCGCTTGAGGCTACCCTCGAGGCCGCGCTTCAGGACATCGGGCCGGCAGTCGATCTGCCAGGCATCGGGCCCGGAGCGCTGGAAGCCGGCCTTGGTCGCGATGACCAGATCGTCGGGATAGGGGAACAATGCCTCCCTGATCAGCTCCTCGCTTACATTGGGCCCATAGCTCTCGGCGGTATCGATGAAATTGACGCCCATTTCGGGCAGGCGCTTCAGCACCCGGATCGCTTCGTCATGGTCGGCCGGTGGCCCGAAAATGCCGCGGCCGGTGATGCGCATGGCGCCGAAGCCGAGCCGGTTGACGACAAGGTCGCCGCCAATAGCGAACGTGCCCGAAAGGGCTGCGTCGGGAGTGGACATGAAGGAAGTCTCCAAAGGAGTCGCTGGGAGGATCACCAGCATGACTCCATCGGCAGGAGACGATCAACCTCGCCCTTTGGCGAGTTGCAGCCCTAGTTCGCTTCTTCCGGAATATGCGGCAGCGGCAGGAAATCGACGCCGTCGTCGATCAGCTCGGCGACCTCGTCGCGCGTCGCTTCGCCATAGATGCCGCGGGCTTCGGCTTCCTTGAAATGGATCTTGCGCGCCTCTTCGGCGAACTTGTCGCCGACATAGTCCGCCTCGCTCGTCACCTTCTTGCGCATGGTGCGCAGCATCTCGCGAATCGCGGACTGCATCGGATGACCGGTGGAGAGCGAGACCTTGTCCGAATTCATGCGGCTGACCGCCGGCGCCATCAGCGCCTTTTCGACCTTTACCGAGTTGCACATCGGGCAGGTGACGATGCCGCGATCGTGCTGCTCTTCATAGGCCTCGGCATTGCGGAACCAGGCGTCGAACTTGTGGGAATTGTCGCAAACGAGCGAGTAACTGATCACGCGGAAACATCCTCGCGGGCGGTAGTTGATTTGCCCGCGTCGAGGGTTAGCGAAAACGGCCGTGCGTTGTCCAGCGCCGGAACCTTGCCGCGCGCTTCACCCACAGCCTTCAGTTCGATTTCGGCGACGGCGACGCCAGGACCGTCGCCGCCGAGCTGGGTGACGATCCGTCCCCACGGGTCGATAATCATCGAGTGCCCCCAGGTCGAGCGTCCGTTCTGGTGCTGGCCGGCCTGCGCCGCCGCAATCACCCACGAACCGGTCTCGATGGCGCGTGCCCGCAACAGCACTTCCCAATGCGCTTCGCCGGTCGGCACGGTGAAGGCGGCGGGAACCGAGATCACCTGGGCCCCGGCTTCAGCCAGCGCGCGGTGCAGCGCCGGAAAGCGCACGTCGTAGCAGATGGTCATGCCGAGCGGGAAACCCGGCGCATCGGTAACAACCGCATGACCGCCACCGGCATAGGTCTCGCTCTCGCGATAGTTCTTGAGGCCGGGAAGCGTCGCATCGAACAGATGAATCTTGTCATAGGTCGCTGCGATCGTACCGTCGGGACGAAACAGCACTGAGCGGTTGGCGAAGCGCCCATCGGGCAACGCCACGGCCAGGGAGCCGAGGTGCAGGTTGACGCCGAGCTTCTTCGCGATAGCGCCCACCCGGGCGATCGCGGAATTGCCCTCCCACGGACCAGCTACGGCCCTGAGGCCATCGCGGTTCTCGGCGAACACCACCGAGACTTCGGGGGAGAGGAGATAGGTCGCGCCTTGCCCGGCCGCTTCCGTCGCCAGTCGCTCGAGTTGGTCGAGGTTTGGCCCCGGCTCGGTGCCCGAATTCATCTGCAGGGCGGCAACGCGCATCGATCAGTCCTGGAGCAGTGGATCGAGCTGGCCGCGCCGTTCCAGCGCCGCCATGTCGTCATAGCCGCCGACATGGGTTTCACCGACGAAGATCTGCGGCACGGTGCGCCGCCCGTGGGCGCGCTGCACCATCGCCATGCGGGTATCGGCGTCGTCGGCATCGACCTCCTCATAGTCCACGCCCTTCTTCTGCAAGAGCGACTTGGCTGCATCGCAATATGGGCACCACTGGGTCGTATAGATCTCTACTTTTTTCATCTCACCAAGAACTGCTGCTGCTTTGTTGCCACTTATATGGGGAGGTCGGCGCCAGTCACAACGCGGGCGAACGAGATCACGTCGATTTTCTCCACGCCAGCGCGCTTTAGAGCACGGGTTATCGCCTTGACCGTCGAGCCGGTGGTGATCACGTCGTCGACCAGCACCACCCCACGTCCCTTGAGCCGGGCAACCGCATCACGATGCGGAGTAAAGGCGCCCGCCACGTTGCGCTGCCGCGCATCTTTCGAGAGGCCCACCTGTTGCCGGGTCAGGCGCGTCCGGCGAACGATGCCGGTATCGACCTTGAGCCCGGTCAGCCGCGCCAGCGCCCGCGCCAGTTCGGTGGATTGGTTGTAGCGGCGGCTGACCTGCCGCCAGAAATGGAGCGGCACCGGTACAAGAACCGGCTCCCCCTCCCACAGGTCCCGCCCCGCGCCATGCATCATCCGTGCACAAAACCCGGCAAGCTCCGGTCTATCGCCGTACTTCATCCGGGCCACGAGGGCTTGTGCCACCTCGGTATAAAGCACCGCGGAACGGGCCCGATCGAACGGCGGCGGATCGGCAATCGCCTCGGCCGACAGCGCGTCGGGCCCGATCGAGACTTCGAACGGGAGGCCCATGACCGGGCAATAGGGCGCGGTGATCGGCCTCAGCTTGCCGAAGCAACCGGGGCAAAGGCTCGCCGTCGTGGCAACCGGCGCCCCACAATCGAGGCAGGTGGGCGGATAGACGAAGTCGAGCAGGCCACGACCCAGCCGCACGATCGCGGCGGCCGGTCCGGCTTTGACTTTGGCGTCCCCCAATTCCATAAGGCGACAAGCCTAATCGAGACGGCGCTGTTTGCCCATGTCCCTCCCGCCCCGTGTCTTCGATCGCGAACTGATCGCCCAGCACCTCCTGCGCCGCGACCCGACGGTGGAAGATTTCGTCGGCCAGATCGTCCTCGACGACCTCGCGGCCCGGTTGATCACCATAACCCGAGACTTTGAGCAGGCGCTGATCATCGGGCCGGAGGGCGCGCGCCTGCCGCTACTCGGCCGCTCGGCCAACGGCGTCTTCTCGTTCGAGCGCGCCTCGACCATCCTCGGCTCGGCCGACGCCCCATTGGTCGACCCCGAGCTGCTGGTGTTGCCGCAAACCGGCTACGACCTGATCGTCAGCCTGTTCGACCTGCAAGTCGTCAATGATGTGCCCGGTTTCCTGTCCCGCCTCCGCGCCCATCTGCGGCCCGACGGCCTGATGATCGCGGCAACGCTGGGCGGCAACAGCCTGATCGAACTGCGGCAGGCCCTTCTGGAGGCCGACTCGCAGCTTTCGGGCGGGGCCTTCGCCCGCGTCGCGCCCTTCATTCCGCTGGCCGATGCCGGCGGCCTGCTGCAGCGCGCCGGCCTCGCCCTGCCGGTCACCGACCTCGAGACCTATCCGGTGCGTTATGCCGACGCGTTGAAGCTGATGCGGGAGTTGAAGGGGCTTGGCGCACAGAACCCGCTGGCCGACCGCCCGGACCGCATGGCGACGCGCACCCTCATCGGCACGGCGGCCGCAGCGTATCAGCAGATTGCCGGAGACCCGGACGGGCGCGTGCGGGCGACGCTGGAGATAATCTGGCTATTGGGCTGGGCGCCGCACGACAGCCAGCAAAAGCCGTTGCGCCGCGGCAGCGCCACGGTGAGCCTCAGGGATGTGCTCGGTAAGGACGGCTGATCAGAGGAATTCGTCGGCGTTGTCGAGTTGCTCGCCGGCGCGGCTCGAGATGAAGTCGAACATGGTGCTAACGCCGCCACCCAGTGCGGTCATCGCCACGAGGATACCCACGGCGATGAGGCCGGCGATCAGGCCGTATTCGATGGCCGTGGCGCCACCCTCGTCGGCAGCAAACCGCGACAACTGGACCTGAAGAACGCTCATCCGCAACCCCCTGGCAGCACTGCGATCTGCAGCCTGTTCCGCCGTACCGCTCGCGCTACAGCAGATCGCAGAGCGGGGCGATCAGCGGCAGGTCGGCGGGTGGCATAGGGTAGTCGCGCAAGGATTGCGGGCGCACCCACTTCAGGGCGGCATGTTCGCGAGCCTGCGGCACTCCTTGCCACTTACGACAGACGTAAAGTGGCATCAGAAGATGAAAGCTTTCGTAAGAGTGCGACGCAAAAGTTAACGGTGCAAGGCACGCCGTCTGGGTGGAAATGCCTAGCTCCTCCTCGAGTTCGCGGATCAGCGCTACCTCGGGCGTTTCGCCTGCTTCAAGCTTGCCGCCGGGGAACTCCCACAGCCCCGCCAGCTGTTTGCCTTCGGGGCGCTGGGCGATCAGCACGCGCCGGTCGGCATCGATCAGGGCGCAAGCGACGACGAACAGGATCTTCACCCGCGGCCCCAGTCCGGCGCCCGCCGGTAGACATACGGGTAGACCTCGCCGAAGCCGAAGGACGAGTACATGTTGAGCGCCGGCGTGTTGCTGGCCAGCACCTGCAGCGCCGCATGCGTCGCTCCGGTCGAGCGCACCCAGTTGAGCGCGGCGCCCATCACTGCCCGTCCGTAGCCCATGCCGCGCGCGCTCGGATGGGTGACGACGTTGAGGAACACCCCGACCCCGCCCGACGCCGCCGCGAGCGTCGCTGCCACCGGCAGGCCGGCCTTGTGGTAGACGAGCACGCCCTGCGCCGGGCAGGCGATGGCGCCGACGATCTGCGCGACGACCTCGGTCGTCGTCTGGTCGTAGCCCGACATCTGCGCCTGCGCACGATACCAGGCCGGATCGGACGGATCGAAATAGCGGGCCTGGTAGTCGACCGGGAAATCCTGGTCGGGCATTTCCATTGCCATCACGAGGCTCGGCTCGAACTCCTCCCACTGCAGCCCATCGAGCACGTCGATGATTTCAGGGGCGGTGAGCGGGGTGACGCGGAACACGGGCGGAATGCCGTGCAGCCGGCTGAGTTCGGCCATCTGCCTGAGCCGCAACTCGGCATAGGCGCCGTCGGACGGATCTAGGCAGTGGATCGAGTTGCCGCGCTTGGTGTAGCCGCGCGCATAGCGCCACAGCCACAGCCCATCATGCGCCTGCCGCAGCGCGGGCCAGGCGGTGAGGGTCGCCCCCTCAATCTGGCTGACGTTGAGCGGAACCATCAGGACCGGTAGTCCCCGTTGATGGTGATGTAGCCGTGCGTCAGATCGCAGGTATAGACCGTCGCCGTACCCGAACCGAGCCCGAGGCCAACGCGGACGTCGATATCCTCGTTCTTCATGTACGCGCTGGTCTTGCTCTCATCGTAGGCCGGGTCGCGCTCGCCCTCGGTGGCGACGCGGATTTCGCCGAAGCTGATCTCGAGCTTGTCGCGATCGGCCGGCTCGCCGGCCTTGCCCACCGCCATAACGATACGGCCCCAGTTGGCGTCCTCGCCGGCGATGGCGGTCTTGACCAGCGGAGAATTGGCGATCGACTGGGCGATCCGGAAGGCGCTCTTGTCGCTCTCGGCGCCCTCGACGGTGACGGTCACCATCTTGGTGGCGCCCTCGCCGTCGCGAACGACATGGATGGCGAGCTCGTGCAGCACGTCCGTCAGCGCCTCGGCGAACACGGCAGCGCGCGGGTCGTCGGCCGAGGTGATCGGCTCGACTGCCGCCTTGCCGGTGGCGAAGACGAGGCAGGTGTCGGAGGTCGAGGTGTCGCTGTCGACGGTCACGGCGTTGAAGCTCGTATCGATCGCCGGCTGCAACAAGCCCTTGAGCACGCCGGACGCGATCGGCGCGTCGGTGAACACGAAGCTCAGCATCGTCGCCATATCGGGCGCGATCATGCCCGAGCCCTTGGCGATGCCCGAGATCACCACCGGCACGCCGTCGAACTCGACACTTGCCGTCGCGACCTTGGCGAAGGTGTCCGTGGTCATGATCGCCTTGGCCGCATCCATCCACGGACCGGGCGCGACTCGCCTGGCAAGGTCATCGGCGACGGCGGCGAATTTCTCGGCCGGCAGCGGTTCGCCGATCACGCCGGTGGAGGCAAGGAAGATTTCCGACGGCTTTACGCCGAGCGCCTTGGAGACGATGTCGGCCGAGAGCGCAACGGCCGCCTTGCCCTTCTTGCCGGTGAAGGCATTGGCGTTGCCCGAATTGACCAGCAGGGCACGAGCCTTGCCGCCCGGCAGGTTGTCGCGGCACCAGTCGACGGCCGCCGACGGACATTTCGAGCGGGTGAGAACCCCGGCAACGACGGTCCCCTCGTCCATCGAGACGAGCAGCACGTCGGTGCGGTTCTTGTATTTGATCCCGGCTTCCGCAGTCGCAAATCGCACCCCGGCCACTTCGGGCAGTTCCGGATAAGACTTGGGCGCGAGCGGGGAGACGGGATGGGCCATTTTACGTCCTCATGGCGACTTTTTAGGCCCATCCGTTTGCCTCAAGCCTCGATCACAAGCAAGCCGCAAACCTTAACGTCTGGTTCAGAACTTGCCTGTGGCGACGAAGCGGCCGAAGCGCGCCTGAATGGTCGGGATGATGAAGTAGACCATGGCCACGACCATCAGCGGCGCGACGATGAGATTTCGCTCCCACACCGGCCAGTCGGCAGTGATCGGAGCAACCAGATAGATGAGCCCGGTGATCACCGGATAGACCGCGACGAGGACAAGCAGCGCCATCCGGGTGCGGACGATGAAGGGAACACCGGCCGGACGGGCTGGTGCGGAGGCAGTGGCGGCCGGAGCGGCTGCGGTGGCGGATTGAACGGTCATTTCGAAACCCCATATGAACGGTACGGCTCGTTACATAACGAAACGGTACGTAACGTTCAAGTGGATTCACGCACCGTTTTGGTGTACCAGCCATGCATTGCCCTGAGGGCTCACGAACCATGTCCAGCACCGAGAACCTGTCCCGCAAATCGATCGGCTCCGCCCGCAATCCCGAAAGCCACGAGGCCATACTCGAGGCGGCCGAGGATGTGTTCTGCGAAGCCGGCTATGCGGGTTTCTCGATCGAAGCCGTGGCGCGTCGTGCGCGCGCCGGCAAGCCCACCATCTATCGCTGGTGGCCGAGCAAGGCGCACCTGCTGCTCGACGTCTATACCCGCCTTAAGGCCTCCCGCATGCCCGAACCCGATACCGGAACGCTCGAAGGCGATATCCGCACCTTCCTGACCGCACTGGCGCGGTTCTGGATCGGCAATACCGGCAACACCGGTGGCGTCTATAAGTCGCTGATCGCCGAGGCGCAGGCCGACGCCAGGGCCGCCGAGGCACTGCAGGCCTATTCGAAGGAGCGGACCGAGCACACCGCCAATATGTTCGATCGTGCCAAGGCCCGCGGCGAGATGCGCGCCGACGCCGACAGCCTAGCCGCCTCGGACCTGCTCTCGGCCTACGCCTGGAAGCTGCTCCTGACCGACCGGCTCGAGAACTCCGCGGACGCGATCGACAAGGTCACCACGATCCTGGTGCGCGGGCTCCTCAAATGAAAACCCCGGCCGGAGCCGGGGTTCGTATTTCGATCGCAATGGCAGCTTACTGGCCGGCAGCCTCGCCTTCGGCCTGCTTCTGAACTGCCGCGGCGAGCGTCGCGTCCGGAATGTTGACCGGCAGGTCCTTCTTCAGCGTGGCCATCGTGTCGTCGAAGGCCTTCATCATCACCTGCTGGCTGAGCTGCTGAGCAACCTGCTCCATCGGCGGCGGCGCGCTCATGCGCTTTTCCTCGACCTTGATGATGTGCCAGCCGAACTGGCTCTGCACCGGATCGGAAATCTTGCCGGGCTCGAGCGTGAAGGCCACGGCCTCGAACTCGGGAACCATCATGCCCTTCTGGAAGAAGCCGAGGTCGCCCCCGTTCTGCTTGCCCGAGGGATCGGTGGTCTTTTCCATGGCCAGCACCTCGAACGGCTTGCCGCCGTCCAGTTCGGCCTTGATCGCCTTGGCTTCTTCTTCAGTAGCGACGAGGATGTGGCGCGCATGCACCTCTTCGACCGGCACGAAGTTCTTCACCATCTCGTCATAGGCGGCCTTCACCGACGCTTCGGTGATGGCTGCAGCGACCTTGTCGGTAAAATAGTCGCGACGAAGCGTACGATCCTCGAGATAGCTGAGGCGACGCTTGAAGATGTCGTCATTGGCCATGCCGGCATCGCGGGCGGCCTTGGCCATCACCTTCATGTCGATCAGCACGTTGACGAGGAAGGCGCGACGCTCTTCGACCGGGATTTGCTGGAGCTGCTGCTGCAGATCCTCGGCGGCAAAGCCGAGGTCAGCCTCGGTGATCTGCATGTCGCCGACGGTCGCAACGACTGCAGCCGGATCGATCGGCGCGGGCGCTGCCGGGGTCGCCGGAGCTGCGGCGGCCGGGGCGGCGGCATCCTGGGCCTGCGCGGCAAACGGCAGGACGCTGAGGGCGGTCCCGAGCACGAGCATGCCGGCAAGGGTCTTGATGGTATTGCGGAAACCCTGCTTGGCAAGGTGGGTCATTAGGGAATTCTCCTCGATGGCGCTGAGCCCCCGGCCCGCGGCCGCGCGGAGCTTTGCCCCATTGGGGTTCCGTTGACAAGCAAAACACCCGCTCTTACATGTCGCACCACTTCAAAGAGTGTTGACGGGTGAGGACCCGCCGCCTGCCGGACGACATGAGGCGCCTTGCGCCGCCCGGCTCTGAACAATCAAAGGACGACACGAATGGTATTGGCTGCAATCGCCAAGGCGATCTTCGGTTCGGCGAACGATCGGCAGGTGAAGAAATACCTCCCGCGCGTCGCGGCGATCAACGCTCTCGAACCCGAGTTCGAAAAGCTCAGCGACGACGAGCTGCGCGCCAAGACCCAGGAATTCCGGGACCAGCTCGCCCAGGGCAAGGAGCTCGACGACATTCTCGAGCCCGCCTTCGCGGTGGTGCGCGAGGGTGCCAAGCGCTCCCTGGGCATGCGCCACTTCGACGTGCAGCTGATCGGCGGCATGGTGCTGAACAACCGCTCCATCGCCGAAATGAAGACCGGCGAAGGCAAGACCCTGGTCGCGACGCTCGCGGTCTACCTCAACGCCCTGCCGGGCAAGGGTGTCCACCTCGTCACCGTCAACGATTACCTCGCCCGCCGCGACGCGGCCTGGATGGGCAAGCTCTACAATTTCCTTGGGCTGTCGATCGGCGTCATCGTGCATGGTCTCGACGACGCCGAGCGCAAGGCCGCCTACGACGCCGACATCACTTACGGCACGAACAACGAGTTCGGCTTCGACTATCTGCGCGACAATATGAAATACAGCCGCGACCAGATGGTGCAGCGCGGCCATGAATACGCGATCGTCGACGAAGTGGACTCGATCCTCGTCGACGAGGCCCGCACCCCGCTGATCATTTCCGGCCCCTCGGCCGACCGTTCATCGCTCTATGAGATGGCCGACAAGCTGATCCCGCTGCTTGGCGAAGGCGACTTCGAGATCGACGAGAAGCAGCGCTCGGCCACCTTCACCGACGCCGGCATTGAAAAGCTGGAACTGGCGCTGAACGAAAACGGCCAGATGAAGGGCGGCGATCTCTACGACATCGAAAATGTCGCGCTCGTCCACCATCTCAATTCGGCGCTTCGTGCCCACAAGATGTTCCAGCGCGAGAAGGACTACATCGTACGCAATGACGAAGTGGTGATCATCGATGAGTTCACCGGCCGCATGATGCCGGGCCGCCGCTATTCGGAAGGCCTGCACCAGGCGCTGGAAGCCAAGGAACACGTCAAGATCCAGGCCGAGAACCAGACGCTCGCCTCGATCACCTTCCAGAACTACTTCCGCCTCTACAAGAAGCTGAACGGCATGACCGGTACGGCGGCGACGGAGGCCGAGGAATTCGGCGATATCTACGGCCTCAACGTCGTCACCATCCCGACCAACGTGCCGGTGAAGCGTATCGACGAAGACGACGCCATCTTCCGCACCGCCGCCGAGAAGTTCGACGAGATCGCCAACCTGATCGCCGAAGCCCGCGGTCGCGGCCAGCCGGTGCTGGTCGGCACCACCTCGATCGAAAAGTCCGAGATGCTGGCCGAAATCCTGCGCAAGAAGGGCATCGAGAACATCGCAGTCCTGAACGCCCGCTACCATGAGCAGGAAGCCTTCATCGTCGCCGATGCCGGTGTTTCCGGCGCCGTAACGATCGCCACCAACATGGCCGGCCGCGGTACCGACATCCAGCTCGGCGGCAACCTCGACATGCGCATCCAGCGCGAGACCGAAGGGCTAGAAGGCGCCGAGCGCGAGGCCGCGATCGAGGAAATCAAGCGCACCATCGCGGTCGACAAGGCCAAGGTGCTCGCCGCCGGCGGCCTGATGATCATCGGCACCGAGCGGCACGAGAGCCGCCGCATCGACAACCAGCTGCGCGGCCGCGCCGGCCGCCAGGGCGACCCCGGGCATTCCAAGTTCTTCCTGTCGCTGCAGGACGACCTGATGCGCATCTTCCCCGTCGAATCGATGGATTCGATGCTGTCGAAGCTCGGCCTCGAGCAGGGCGAGTCGATCACCCATCCATGGGTCACCAAGGCCATCGAGCGTGCCCAGGCCCGCGTGGAAGCTCGCAACTTCGACATCCGCAAGAACATTCTGAAATACGACGACGTGATGAACGACCAGCGCAAGGTGATCTTCGCCGAGCGCCTCGAACTGATGGACGCAGACGACGTCTCCGAGACCGTCAATTCGATGCGGCGCGAGGTTGCCGAGGACATCGTCGCCAAATCGGTCCCCCACGGCTCCTACCCCGAGCAGTGGAACGTCGAGCAGCTGACTGCTGCTGCCAAGACCTATCTCAACGTCGACGTCGACGTCGAAGCCTGGACCCACGAGGAAGGCATCGATCCCGAGATCGTGCTCGAGCGCATCACCAATGCCGCCGACGAGTTCGCCGCTGCCAAGGTCGCCCGCTACACCCCGGACATCATGCGCCAGGTCGAAAAGTCGATCCTCCTGCAGTCGATCGACGGCCTCTGGCGCGAGCACCTCGTGACGCTCGATCACCTCAGCAAGGTCATCGGCTGGCGCGGCCTCGCCCAGCGCGATCCGCTGACCGAGTACAAGCGAGAGGCCTTCGAGCTGTTCGAGCAGTTGCTGGCCCAGCTACGCGAGCTGGTGACCACCCAGCTCAGCCATGTCGAGATCCAGATGCGGCAGCCGTCCCCGCCGCCGGGGCTCGACCTCAGCGCGCTCCAGGATATCCACATCGATCCCACCACGGGCGAGAATGACGCTGAGAGCGACGTGACCGGCACCCTGCCGCGCAACCTCGGCCCCGCCCCGGCCCTTTCTGCCTTCGCCGCTGCCGGCGCAGCCGCTGGTGCCGGCGTGATCGAGGCGGACCCGGCGCTCCGCCCGATCGACCCCAAGCTGCTGGTCGGCGTCTCCCGCAACGCCCCCTGCCCCTGCGGCTCGGGCAGGAAGTTCAAGCACTGCCACGGCGCGTTCTGACGACTGACGCATTGCAGCCAATTCGAGAAGGCAGGGAGCAATCCCTGCCTTCTTCCATTTCATATGGCCGAACTGTTATATTCCTTGACATGCATATGATCGTAACGGCATATTCTCTCCATGACGATCTTCAATGCCATATCGGACCCCATCCGCCGCGATATTCTGGCCCTGCTGAGAGCGGGCGAGGTTCCGGCCGGCTCGCTGGTCGAGGCTCTCGACCTGCCCCAGCCCAATGTCTCCAAGCACCTGAAGGCGCTGCGCGAGGCCGGGCTGGTGCGCATCCGGGTCGATGGACCCAAGCGCTTCTACAGCCTCGACCCCGGCCCGCTGCTCGAACTCGACGCCTGGCTGCAGCCCTATCGGGAGTTCTGGGCAAACAAGCTCGACGCCCTCGGCGACCACTTGAGCCGGAGCGACTGACCATGCGCGACCTCGGCACCTACGAACGCCATGGCGACCATATCGACGTGCGCTTTGAGCGGCATTATCCGCGCCCGCCCGAAAAGGTCTGGCGCGCCCTTACCGACCCTGAACGGCTCGCCGACTGGATGGGCCTCTCGCATGTCGAGCCACATGTCGGCGGCCGGTTCGAGACCATGCTCGACGGCATCAAGCCGATGCGGGGGGAGGTGCTGGTCTGGGACCCGCCCAAGGCTCTGGAATTGCACTGGTCGAACGAGCACGCGCCCGATTCCACCGTGCGCTACGAGCTGACGCCCGAGGCGGACGGTACCCGGCTGATCTTTACCCACCGGCACATGCCGCATGCCACCTGCGCCCTCATGCTGCCGGGCTGGCACGTGTTCTTTGCCCGGCTGGGGCAGGCGCTGGAGGACGAAGAGCCGCCTGACTGGGTTACCCGATGGCGGCAAATGCAGACCGTCTACATTGAGCACTATGGCCTCGGCCACCTGCAGCTAGACCCCTAGACCCACCGACCCACGACCAATCCCCGACGCCAGACCGGCTGCGATGTGCGCTGCCGGCGACGGCACTGCCTTGCCCGATTTTCAACGGAGAAAGACCATGACCAACAGGAGCTACACCACCAGTTTTACCGTACCCCAGCCGCCCGAAGCGGTATTCGCCGCTATCAACAACCCACGCGCCTGGTGGTCCGATAGCATCGAGGGGACGACCGACAAGGTCGGCGCCGTCTGGCACTACCACTTCCGCGACATCCATCGCTGCACCATCAAGGTGACCGAGATGGCCCCGGGCCGCGTCGTCTGGCACGTGCTCGAGAACGACTTCAACTTCATCGCCGACAAGCGCGAGTGGGTCGACACCCACATCGTCTTCGACGTGACGCCGAAGGACGATGGTACGGAAGTCCGCTTCATCCATGTCGGCCTCGTGCCCGACTACGAGTGCTACGACATCTGCGAGAACGCCTGGGGCACTTATGTCGGCAGCCTCAGGAGCCTGATCACCACGGGCACGGGGTTCCCCAATATCGGCGAGCCGGTGACCGACGCCGAGGAGGAACTGGCGGCCAGCGGCAGCTTCACCCGCACGATCGTTGTCTCCGCCTCGCCGGCCGAGGCGTTTGCCGCCGTCAATGATCCGCGCGCCTGGTGGAGCGGCGCCTTCGAAGGTGGGACCGACAAGCTCGGCGACGTCTTCACCTACCGCTACAAGGACATCCACTATTCGAAGCAACAGGTGACCGAGCTCGTCCCCGGCAAGCGCGTCGCCTGGAAGGTGCTCGACAGCCAGCTGAACTTCATCGCGGACAAGACCGAATGGACCGGCACCACCATCACCTTCGACATCGCCCAGCGTGATGGAAAGACCGAAGTCGTCTTCACCCATGTCGGCCTGAAGCCTGCGGTCGAGTGCTACGACACCTGCTCGGATGCCTGGACGTCGCTGATCACGGGCAGCCTCAAGCAGTTGATCGACACTGGCAAGGGCATGTTGCCAATCCTGGATGCCTCGGTCGCCTAGGGCGCATCGACCAAACGGCTGCGCCCGCGATGCTCGCTCCAGGCGAGCAGCAGCCCAGCTGAAATCACCAGCGCCGCGCCGACGAACACCACGCCGGCCGGTTGCTCGCCCCAGAACAGGAAGCCGAAGACGAAGCTCCAGACGAGGGCAAAATACTCGACTGTGCCGAGCACGCTTGCCGGCACGAGGCGCGCCGCCTCGACGAGGATGTACTGCGCGGACCCTCCGACGGCGCCGACGGCGACGATGATCAGCAGCTGCAGCGGATCCATCGCCGTCCACAGCGGGATCGACGCGATGCCCATGGCGAGCGTGTAGAACAGGTTGAGTGAGAAGATCAGCACCATCGAGCTCTCGGATTTCGAGATCGAGCGCATCAGGATCATCGCGACCGACCAGAAGAACGCCGCGCCGAGCACCATCAGCGCAGGCACGCCGACGGTGAGCCCCGCGGGGTTGCAGGCGATCACCACACCGAAGAAACCGATCGCCGCTGCCCCGACGCGCGCCAGCGTCAGCCGCTCCTTGAGGAAGATCACCGCGAGGATGATCGTCAGCACCGGTGCGAAATAGTAGAGCGTCGTCATCTCGGCGAGTTTGAGCTCGCGCCCCGCCGAATAGTACATGCACCAGGCCGCCAGCGTCAGGATGGCACGGAGCAGCAGCATCGGCTTGTTGGGCGAACGCACCAGATTCAGCACCAGCTTCCGCTTGCCGATCACGAGGCAGATCAGCGTGACCACGAGGCTGCGCACGAACAGAATCTGCACCACCGGCAGCGCGTGGATGACCGACTTCACCAGCACGTCGTGCACCGAGAACAGCGTGTAGGCGAGGACGCCCAGCGCCATGCCCCGGAGCACGGCAGATTGAGGCAGGGCAAGGGGAGCGGACACGAGCGACCTGGAGGCAATAGGGTGAGGCAGTCGCCCGATTCTCTAGTTCGCCGCGCACCGCAATGCACCCTTAAACTTCAATGGACGAGCCCGGCGGGGATATGCCAAATCTATCGCCGCTTGGGGGCGACAATGACGAATGACCAGACTTCGGGTGGGAGATTACTCCGGCATGCTCCGGAGCTGGCAGTCTTCATAATCATACTGGCGCTGCTGGTATTGTGCGCACTGACCTTCAACAGCTACGGCTTCACGACCGACGAGCAGAACGGGTTGTGGCGGGCCAGTAACATCATCGACTTCTACATGAGCGGCGGTGAGGACTCGGCAGAGCTTACCGCCATCCGGCCGGAGAACTTCTATGGCGCCATGGCCGATGTGTTGGCGCTGTGGCTGCAGCGGCTGTTTCCCGCACTGGGCCTCGACAGCCGCCACCTCGTCTCGGGGCTCTTCGGCGTCATCGGCGTCTACTACACCTACCGGTTGGGCGAGCATCTCGGCGGCCGCTGGGTCGGCGTGGCGGCTGCGGCCTTTCTGGCCCTTTCGCCCATGTGGCTCGGCTACAGCTACATGAACCTCAAGGATGTGCCCTTCGGCACGGCGCTCATCGCGTCGAGCTTTTACGGGCTGCGGGTCATGGGCGAAGCCTCACCACCACGCTGGACCATTCTGCTGGGCCTCGGCATCTGGTGTGGAGCACTCGGCACCTCGAAGCTGACCGGCATCCTGCTGCTGGGCTTCTGTGTGCTGGTCCTGCTTGTCTTCTGGCTCATCCAGAATGGCTGGCTGTCGATCCGGACTCTGGTGCAACGCGCGTTCCTATGCGCCGGCGTTGGCCTGGTCGGCATCATCATCTTTTCGATCGCATTCTGGCCCCAGCTCTACCTCTATTCGCCGGTGCAGACCTTCCGGGCCGTGCTGCAGTTCCTGAATTACGATCCCTGGCGCGGCAGCGTGCTGCTCAACGGGGCCTTCTTCGATCAGGATAATGTGCCGAGGACCTACCTCGCGACCTACGTGCTGATCACCACGCCGCTGCTGGCGCTGGCGCTCTACATCTTCAGCATCCCTGCCTCCCTGCTCGACAGGCGCTATGCGATGCTGGGGGCCATCGCGCTGCCGCCGGCCTTCCTGGCCATCCAGTGGGCCACCGAGGCGCAGGTCTACAACGGCTCCCGCCAGTTCCTGTTCATCATCCCGTTCCTCTGCGTCGGCGCGGGTTACGGCCTCGTAGCCCTGAGCCGCATCGGCAACTCCATGTTGGCGAGATACGGGACACTGGCCGTGTTCGCCGTGTTTGCTGCATGGTCCGTCTACACCATCGCCTCGCTGTTCCCGTACCAGTACTCCGCCTACAACCTGCTCGTCGGCGGCACCAAGGGGGCGGAGAACCGCTACTACATCGATGTCTGGCGCTCGGCGGAGCGCGAGGGCCTGCGCGCCATCGACGCCCTGCTGCCCGACGACGGCAAGCGCTACCGCGTCTATGCCTGCGGCTCGCAGCTCAATTTCGAACGCTTCCCCCGGCTGCAGCCGGTGCTCGATCCCAACCAGCCGTGGGACTATGCGCTGCGTCTACCCCGCTGTTCGCTGACCAATCCGCCGGGGCTCGAGGTCATCGGCGAAATCCGCCGGCAGGGCATCCTATTCGCCGCGCTGCTGAAGCCGGAAAGAGCGGGTAAGGTTCCACCCGATCCCCAGTAGACCGGGGACCAGCCTCGTCCAGAAAAAGCTCAGGAAGAAGGCGGCGGCCGCGACTTCGGGCAGCACTCCCCCAGCTGGACCGAGGAGCGCCGCGAGCCCCTCGCGCAGGCCCAGCCCGCCAATGGTGATGGTGACGAGGTTGGAGAGGGTTACTGGCGGCAGGAGCAGCAGGGCGAGCGCGCTGTCGATTGGCTGTGATCCGGCGATGAAGGCAGCCACCGAGGCATAGGTGATGAGGTAGGTGACGAGCGAGATCAGCCAGTATGCAGCTGGCACCGCGATCACCGAACCGAGCACCTCGCGCAGCCGCGCCGGAGTTCGCTGCGGCAGCCGGGCCGCAATCTGACGGCGCAGCCACGGCACCTGCACCGCAAGCACGATCCCGACTGAGCAGGCACAGAGCCCAAGGCCGATCAATAGCCCCCAACCGGGCAGGAACACGAAAGCGGTCGGCGCGCAGAACAGCAGCACCGTCGCGAGTTCGCCGATCCGGTCGAAGACATAGGCGAGGATGGCGCGCGGCCGGTCCGCCGGAGTGAACGGGGCAATGGCGGCCACCTCGCCCACGCGTCCCGGTGTTACGATCCCGAGCGCCAGGGCAAACATCATCGCCCGGACCAGCTCGAGCGGCGGGGCCTGAAGACCGTTGGCACGGGCGAGGAATATCCACTTCAGCATGCGCGCCGCGACGAAGAGGAAGCAGAGCGCGATGCCGAGCAACATCCAGCCTGGATCGACCTGGAATATCGCCGCGGCGAAGCGCGACACATCGAGCGAGAACAGCAGCGCCGCGAGCAGCGCAACGGTCAGGGCGATCTTGAGATAGCGCTTGGCGTTGGGCGTCAGCTTCATGCCGTCTCGACCTCCACCTGGCCGCTCGCGAGGTCAACGACCTTGCGTACCGTCATGGGACCCGCGGCAGCGATCTCGTCGCCAGCGCCTGCAGCAAGGCCACTTCCTGCGAGCCGCAGGCGTATGCGCAACCCCGTCGAATCGATCCAGTCGCTGATCGTCACCCGTCCTTCAGCGATCTCGATATTTCTCTCGAGCCCGATATCGTGGCCGCCCTTCCCCACCGACGTCCCGGACTGGTTGATGGCGGTCCGCTTGCGCTGCCGGTACCAGTCGATCGCCTCCCGCAGGCGGCGCGACGACCAGCTGGTGGTCGAACCGAGCCTAAGGACCAGGCGCTGCAGGAATGAGGGATAGAAATACCCGGCAGGGGCGAGCTCGAACCGGGCGGTCATACCGTCGGACGTAGTGCTGGCCTTGCGGTCGGCGTCGTAGGTCATCGAGGTCACTGAGGCTCCATGGGCCTCTCCGTCGACACCAAGGTCGGCCAGTACCAGCCTGTCACCGTGGAAAACGCGCGTCACCGGTCCTCCGGCATAGGGGACGTGGATGTGGAGCGACCCCGAATGGAAAGCTGCCACGCCGGCCCTCGCGTTGACGGTCCAGCCCTGCGCCACTGACAGCGGTGCTGCCGCGCTGACATCGGGCATACGCTGGAACGCCAAGGCTCCGAGCAACGGCAATATCGACCACCGCGCAAGACGAAGGTCATCGGCGAGGTAGGCCAGGATACGGGCGCGGCTGGCCTCCGGACCCAACGCCGCCAGCCGGCCTGCAACCGCCGCCGCGCCCTCGATATGCGGTGCGAACAGCACGTAGCCAGCCTGCCCGGCATAAGGGTTGCGGCAAGTCCCGCCCTCGGCCGACAGCGTCAGGTCGGGATGGAAATGAGGCAGCAGGAAGTTCACGAGCCGCCCTACCGGCGCGACGACCTGATCCATCCCCACTAGCCGCCCATAGTGGCCGAGATAGTCGACGACCAGTGCCGAGTAGCCGAAATCCATGCCGCGCAGCTCGGGGAACCAGCCCTCCTCGGTCTGCGTCGCAAGGCTGCGGGCAAGCTTGTCGCGTGCGCCGGCTAGCGATGGGGCATCGCTGCAGAGCGTCCCGTAGGCCGCCAGCGCTGCGGCCGCGGCCACTTCGTGGTTGACCTTGACCAGATCCTCGCGTCCGAGCAGCCAGCGGGCGGCCGGGGCGAGCGTCTCCCTGAGAAGCCCGTGAATGTCGGCCGGGAGGACGTCCCCAAGCTCGATGGCGGCCGCGGCATAGGCAAAGGTCGTGAACGTCGTCGCCGCGAAGCCGCGTTCGCCCTTGTACCACTCGTCGTAGCTGCCCTCGGCATATTGCAGCCGCCTGAGGTTGGTGAGGCCGGCGCGGTAGGCCCTCAGCAGCTCCTCCGGCCCAGGCCACCCGCGGTCCCGGCCGATCTCCCGAAATGCCGGATGGGCCAAGAGCCCCAGCGCGGCGCCCGCCTCCTGGAAGCGCGCATCGGCAAACTCCGACGTTTTGTCGCGCCAATAGGGGTAGTGGAAGCTCCCGAACGAGGGCGACAGCGCGTCACCGTCCTGCATGGCGAGCAGGCGCCGGGCCGCATCGCCGACATACTGGAGCTGGTAGAGGTAATCGCCCGAGAGAGCAGGCCTATCGGGCATCTATGGATCTTTCCTCTCGGCCGCCGGCCTGACAATGGACCGCAACCGATAGTCAGCACTATCCGGTCCGAGGCTCTTGACCAACTCGCCGAGCAGCCCCGTCGCGATGAGGATGACCGAGGTGAAGATCATGGTGATCGAGGCATAGAGCATCGGCCGTGGCCGCAGCGGATCGATCTCGAAGAACGATAGGACGAACAGGTAGGCAAGTCCCAGTCCACCTAAAGCGCCCAGCACGACCGCTATATAGCCGAAGAAGTGCAGCGGCCGGCTGCGGAATTTCGAGGTCAGGATGACTGTCATCAGGTCGAACGCGCCATTCAGCAGCCGGCGGGCGCCGAACTTCGATTTGCCGGCAAAGCGCGGGCGGTGTGCCACGTCTATTTCGCCGACCTTGAAGCCTTCCCAATGCAACAGCACCGGAATGTAGCGATGCAGCTCGCCATAGAGCCTCAGGTCTGCCAGCGCCTCGCGACGATAGGCCTTGAAGCCCGAATTGAAGTCATGCAGCTCAAGACCGGAGACCTTCCGGGTAAACCAGTTGAACACCAGCGAGGGCAGCGTCTTGTCGATCGGATCGTGCCTGAGCTTCTTCCAGCCGCTGACCACGTCGCTACCGGCGTCGAGGGCCGCGAGGAACCGGGGAATCTCCACCGGATCGTCCTGCAGGTCCGCATCGAGCGTGAAGACGATCGCGCCCGCGGCCATCCGAAAGCCCAGGTCGAGCGCGGCTGATTTGCCGTAGTTGCGGCGCATATGCGCGACCACCACCCGGGCATCAGTCGCAGCAACGGAATCGAGCAGGGCCGAAGTCCCGTCGGTCGAACCATCGTCGATGTAAATGATCTCAGCCGATCGATCGAGTTGCGACAGCACTGCCGTCAGCTGAGCGTGGAACTCGGCGATGCACTCGACTTCATTGTAGGCTGGAATGACAAACGACAGGAGACCGGCTGGCCCGCTGCCCTCCGGCACCAAAGTCTCGCCGCCATAAACCGCACTCAAAACCTGATGCATCTAGCCCCCGCACAGCAACAGCGGCGACGCTATTGCACAACGGGCGACCCTGCCTAGTGCATCTCAGGTACAGGTGACGCGGACTTCACCGAATCCTGCTTCGTCGGCCTGGAATACCATGACCGTGCAGCTTGTGCCGGGGAGGCTGCCGAAGCCGGTCTCGACCACGGCGCCGGCACCGTCGAAATAGATCGTGTCGGCAGTGATCGCCCCGGTCTTGATCACGGCCTTCGACTGGCAGATCGGGTAGCTGTCATCCGGCAACACCATGAAACGGGTGCCGAGCGGAATGCAGTCGGTGGTGGGGAGGTTCGGGTCGATCTCGGCAGTTGTGGTGGTCGCGGCCGCAGCCGCGGGTGCCGCAACCGGCGTTGCCGCAAGAGCCGTCTTCTGGGCGTCCCATTCGCCCTGCAACTTGGTCATCCGGTCCTGGAGGGCCAGAAGGCCCGCCGCCGTGCCGTCATCGGCCGGGACGGCGAGGGCGGCCGTCTGCTGGCCCAACGCATCGACCGAACTGCGCAGCTCGGCCACAGCCGCGGTCACCGCTGCGGTCTTGGCATCGGTGCTGAGCTGCACCGACACGGCGCCGGCGAGCGCCACCAGCCCGACCACGGCGGCAAGAAACGGGATGATGCGGTCGATCAGGACCAGGCGGCGATAGCGGCGCATCCGGCCTCCTCAGCAAGCGTGCCGATCAATATCACGACCGTGCCCAAATGGTGGCAGGCAGCTCGCAACGCAAGGAGGGCTTAAGCAGCCCGATGGATGCGCGGCAGCGGCATCGGCGGCTTGATCGAGGGATCGATGACGCCCGTAACCTGCTCACCGCCGCCGAACAGCCCGCCGATAAAGCTGCCGATCGCCTCGCCACGTGCCTTGGCAGCAGCCTCGGCCTCAGCGGCCTTCTGCGCCTCGGCAGCCGCCTTGGCCGCCTTGTCGGCGAGATTGGCGACTTCCGTAGCCACGGCGGCCTCGTCGGCGGCCATCTTGGCCTTGACCGAGGCCGGAACGTTCTGCGCCACGGTCACCGGGCAAGCGCCCAGCGCGTCGAGTGCTGTGCCACCCGGCACGTCGAACACGTATTCCTTGTTGCACACGTCCCAGTTGACCGGCGCCTTGGAAATCTCGAACCGGTCGTAGCCTTCCTTGATGTCTTTCCAGAAGCTCATGTTCGGGCTGGCCGAGTGCTTGGCGAGGTTCGCCACCGTCATGCGGAACGGGTAGATCTGGAGCTGGAAGGACGGGTTGCCGCCTTTGAAGGTCTCGCGCGCCAGGGCGTAGATCTCTGCGATCGACTCATCGGTCATCGAATAGCAGCCGCGCGACGAGCAATCGCCGTGGACCATGAGGTCTGACCCGGTACGACCATAGGCGCGGTCGAACTTGTTCGGGAAGCCGGTGTTGAACGCCAGGTAGTAGTTCGAGTTCGGGTTCATCAGCCCGGGGGTGATCGTATAGAAACCCTCGGGCGATTGCCGGTCGCCTTCCTTGACCTTGGGGCCGAGTTCACCCGACCAGGCGCAGATTTCGTAGCTCTTGTAGAGCTTGTAGCCACCCGCCGTCTGCTTCCAGACCTCGAGTTCCGAGCTTTCCTTGAAGATGCGCACCATCATGCCGGCGCCGGGCGACGACCCCATGCTGGCGAGGCGCGACACCGTCTCCTGCTTCAGCGGCTGGTTGGCCTTGGCGTTGCTGGCCGGCTTGAACCCGCCGCAGCCCGCGAGCATGCCCGCGACCGCAAGACTGGCGCCGAGAAGAAGGATGGAGCGGAGTGTTCTGCCCAAAGTCATTACCCGAAAATCAATATCTGCCCGGGACCCGAGTTACGAGCGGACGGTTACCACAGCGTATCCGCACATGGTTAACCCGTCCCTTCCTCGGTTGTCTTGCGCTGAGCCGCCCTTGCGGATCAACTCAAATTGGTGCCGATGGCGAGGAATTTGTCGCGCCTGTGTTCCCGGATCTCCAGCCTTCCCCGGTTGCCGGGGAAATCAGTGAGGAACTGGCTGAGCGCGCGAGAAGTGGACGCCATCACCTCTTCGTGATGCCGGTGCGCTCCGCCGGCCGGCTCCGGGATGATGCCGTCGATGATGCCAAGCGACATCAGGTCGGTCGCGGTAATCTTCATGTTGTTGGCCGCGTCCTGCGCCTTGGCCGCATCGCGCCACAGGATCGAGGCGCCAGCCTCCGGCGAGATCACCGAGTAGATGGCGTTCTCGAGCATCAGCACGCGGTTGGCTGTGGCGATAGCGATGGCGCCACCCGAGCCGCCCTCGCCGATGATGATGGCGATGTTCGGCACGCCGAGCTCGAGCGACCGCTCCGTCGAGCGGGCGATGGCCTCTGCCTGCCCGCGTTCCTCGGCGCCGATGCCTGGATAGGCGCCGGCGGTATCGACGAACGAAATCATCGGAATGTCGAAGCGGTCGGCCATGTCCATGATGCGGACGGCCTTGCGATAGCCCTCGGGCCGCGCCATGCCGAAATTGTGCCGGAGCCGGCTTTCGGTATTGGAGCCCTTCTCCTGCCCCAGGATCGCGACGGGCTGGCCGTTGAAGCGGCCAAAGCCGGCCTGTAGCGCCGCATCCTCGGCGAACTTGCGGTCACCGGCGAGCGGCGTCCATTCGGTGATCAGCGTCTTGATGTAGTCGGAGAAGTGCGGGCGCTGCGGATGGCGCGCCACCTGCGTCTTCTGCCAGGGAGTCAGCCTCTTGTAGATGTCGACCAGCGCCTCGTCGGCCCGGGCACTCAGCCGGCTCACTTCCTCGTCGATGGACACGGCCTGGTCCGAAGTGGCGAGTGACTTGAGCTCGGCGATCTTGCCTTCGAGATCGGCGACCGGCTTTTCGAAATCGAGATAGGACTGCATCCAACCCGCCAGTTACATGGGGAAGGCGCGTCAGTCGCGCCCCAAAGTGGCCGGAAAGTGGCGATGGCACGCGCCCGAGTCAAGCATGGGCGTGAAGGCTGGTGAAACCGGTCTTTCTCTCGCCGTCACGGCGGATTAACCAATAGATGACGCTTCGATGACAAGCATTGTCCAACGGTGTTCGGAACTTGCGTCGACCATGACTGCCTATGCCCTGGTGAGTGTCGCCTGCCCCAATTGCCGCGGCCAGTTCCAGGAACGCGCCAAGCTGATCCGGCCCGGTGGCCAGGCCTGGTGCCCGCACTGCGAAGCACTGTTCCTGCTTGATGAAACCAGTGGCCCTATCCGCCGCACCCTTGCCGAGGCCAGGGACGCCCGCCGCCGGCGCAAGGAGCGCATCACCGAGCTCAGGTCCCGCTGGTCGGATGTGCCGGCGCCGCCAAAGCCGATGCTGATGAGCGATGTATTGCGCCGGCTCGACGAACTGCTGGAGCGCATGGACGGGCTGAACCAGAAGCCCGGCTAGCCAGGACGCGCGCCGGTCTATTCCTCAGCCAGTGGATGGTGGCCTTCCACCAGCGAGCGCAGCTTCTCGTCGAGGACATGCGTGTAGATTTGCGTGGTCGAGATGTCGGAATGGCCGAGCAGCGTCTGAACGACGCGCAGATCGGCACCGCCCGCCAGCAAATGGCTCGCAAAGGCGTGCCGTAGCACGTGCGGCGACACCCGCGCCGGGCTGATGCCGGCCCGTGCCGCGATACCCTTGAGCTCACGGGCGAAAACCTGCCGGCTCAGATGTCCCGACTCGCCGCCCGCCGGAAACAGCCACGCCCCCGGCTCGAGCTTGCCCAGATACGCTTTCACCGCATCCCGCGCCCGGTCGGTCAACGGCACGATCCGCTCCTTGCCCCCCTTGCCGCGCACCGTGAGGAATCCCGCGTCGCGCATCACCGCCGCGCGCTTCAGTTCCACCAGTTCGGAGACGCGCATGCCGGTGGCGTAGAGCAGTTCGAGCAGCAGGTAGAGTCGCCCCGACAGGGCCCGCTCGGCATCGGTGGCTTCGGGCCGCTCCACTTCTGCCTCGGCGGTGGTCAGCAGCCGGTCGATCTCGGCGATCGACAGCACTTTGGGCAGGCCGCGCCGCGCCTTGGGCGAAGCGACGATGCGGGTGGGATCATCCCCACGCACCGCGTCGGCGGCGAGGAATTTGTGGAACTGGCGGATGGCGGAGAGTTTTCGCGCGCTCGATGAGGCAGCGATCCCTTGGGCATCGAGGAAAGCTAGATACGCCGTCACTTCCTCGCGGCCGGCGCTGGTTGGGGACGCGTTCCGCCGCTCGAGGAAATCCTGGTAGTCGCGCAGGTCGCGCCGATAGGCCGCGATGGTGTTGCGTGCCGCGCCGCGCTCGGCGCTCATCATCTCGAGAAAGGCTTCGACCAGGTGGCCGGAGCTCATTCGGTCCCCGGCTGCAGCGTGACGACGCCGTCCTCACCGGCCGGCTCACCCTGAGGAGCCGGCGCCGCTTCGACAGGTGCGGGCTCGGCGGGAGGCGCCGGAGTCGTCGGCCGCGTCGTGTCGATTTCGCGACGGACCAGCGGATCGCGTTCTACCTGCGGCACCAGATCGCGCGCCGGAATGCGAATCGTCACGTCCTTCTCGCGCGGCTCGACGAACACCGTGAGGGCGAACATGGCACCGTAGCCGATACCGACAAGGACCAGCAGGATGACGATCAGGCGTATAAGGGTCGGCATGGCAATCCGCTTTTGTCACGCAATGTGCAGTGTCCCCTGTTTGGCAATGCCGATCAAGGGCGGCGAACTTTAGCAGCCATTGACTTTATGCTGCCCTAACGGTTCAAACCCGCCGAACGGGGAAAAGCCATGTCGCGCGACGGCAACAGCGGCCAGATCGACCGGCGCGAGGAATTGCTGCGGCGCCTCGGCCACCGCCCGATCGTCCTGATCGGCATGATGGGGGCCGGCAAGACCACTGTCGGACGCCGGCTGGCTGCCAAGCTCGGACGCCACTTCGTCGACAGCGACGAAGAGGTGGAGAAGGCGGCCGGCATGACCATCGAGGACATTTTCCGCACCCATGGCGAAGCCGACTTCCGCGCCGGCGAGGTCAAGGTCATCGCCCGGCTGCTCAAGGACGAAGGGATCGTGCTCGGCACAGGGGGTGGCGCCTTCATCAACCCCGAGACCCGCGCGCTGGTGAAGGCCTCGGCGATTTCGGTATGGATCAAGGCCGATTTCGACCTGCTGTTCCAGCGCGTATCGCGCCGGTCCAACCGGCCGCTGCTCAAGACCGCCAATCCGCGCGAGACGCTGCAGAAGCTGATCGACGTGCGCTACCCGACCTATGCCGAGGCGCACGTAACCGTGGTGTCGCGCGACGTCCCGCAGGACCAAGTGGCGGCCGAAGTCATCGACGCCGTACTCGAGTATCTCCAGAAGGCATCGATCGATGGCTGAGCCGATTACTGTCCACGTCCCCCTGCCGGGGCGCGAATACGACATCATCATCGGCGAAGGCCTGCTCGACGGCGCCGGCGCGCGCCTCGCGCAGATGTTTCCAGGCCGACGCTTCGGCATCGTGACCGATACCGAGGTGGCCCGCACCCAGCTGCCGCGCCTCCTCGCTTCGCTGGACACGGCCGGCATCGGCCATGCCGAGATCGTGCTGTCCAACGGCGAGAAGACCAAGTCGTTCGACAAGCTCGGCGAGGTGGTCGATGCGCTGCTCGCGGCGCGGCTGGAACGCGGCGACCTCGTCATTGCGCTCGGTGGCGGCGTAATCGGCGATCTCGCCGGCTTTGCCGCCGCGATCACCCGGCGCGGCATGGATTTCGTTCAGATCCCGACTTCGCTCCTGGCGCAGGTGGATTCCTCCGTCGGCGGCAAGACCGGCATCAATTCACCGCACGGCAAGAACCTGATCGGCGCCTTCCATCAGCCCAAGCTCGTTTTGGCCGATCTCGACGCGCTCAACACCCTGCCCGAACGGGAATTCGCCGCCGGCTACGCCGAGGTGGTGAAGTACGGCCTGCTCGGCGATGCCGAGTTCTATTTCTGGCTTGAAGAACACCGTCGCGCCATCTTTGCCGGCGACGCGGCCCTGCGCGCCGAAATGGTCGGCCGCTGCTGCGCCGCCAAGACCCGCTTCGTGCTCGAGGACGAGAAGGAGACCGGCGTCCGCGCCCTGCTCAATCTCGGTCACACCTTCGGCCACGCGCTCGAAAAGGCGACCGGCTATTCCGACCGGCTGCTGCATGGCGAGGGTGTCGCCATCGGCATGGTGCTGGCGCATGGCTTCTCGGCCAGGCTCGGCCTCGCCCCGAGCCAGGACACGGGCCGCATAGCCCAGCACCTGAGCGCTGCCGGCCTGCCGACCCGCATCGCCGATATTCCGGGCGAATTGCAGGACACCGACTATCTCATGAACGCGATCGCCCAGGACAAGAAGGTCGTACGCGGCGCGCTGACCTTTATCCTCACCCGCGGCATCGGCCAGGCCTTCATCGAGAAGAACGTCGATCCGGCTGCCGTCCGGGCCTATATCGAGGACATGCGCAGCGCGTAGAGCCCAGCGGGAACAGGAGAGGGGGTGATGCTTGCGCACCGTGGCCTCTAACCCCCTCTCCCCGCCCTCCCTGGGGAGAACGCGGCGCCCTAGGGCGCGACTGAAATGACCACCCGCCTGTTGGCCGAGAACGCGTTGCCGAACTGCTCGGTCGCGCCACCGCCCGTTGCGGTGGCCCGCTCGAAGCTGAGCCCGGCCTGCTTGAGATAAACCAGCACATTCTGCGCCCGCTCGATGGCGAACAGCGCATTGGTGGCGTGGTTGCCCTGCTTGCTCGAATAGCCGGTGACTAGCACCTTGCATTTCTGCTCGCCGATATCGGCGACGATCTGGTCGAGCCGTGCCTGCAGCCGGGGCGTCAGGTCGTTGGAATTCTCGTTGAAACCGATGACGTTGTAGAGTTCGTCGCGCGTGCAGATGCTCGCGGGGCTGCCCTCGGGATCCTGGTCGAGGCTGGCGGTCTGCACAGCCTCCCCGGTTTCCGCCGGCAGCCGCAGCGCCTGTACGGCCACGGGCGGCTTCACTGGCTTAGCCGACAGCTGGGCGGTCGCCGCAACCTCGGTGGTCACCGGTTTCTCGGTCGTCGGGGACGCAGCCGCGATGGTCACATCCGGCAGCGGCCAGCCGCCGGCCGGGGCCTTCGAGACGCCCTCCACATTGCCGTCACGCAGCACCAGAAACTCGCCCAGCACCTCGTTGCCGGTATCGGCCTTGGTGCCTTGGGTCGAAAGGCCGGAGACCGTCACTGCTCGCCCGTTCACCGACACGGCGGCGAGATAGAGATTCCGGTCGCGGTCGGAGCCGTCCCCGCCATAAGCCTCGTTGACCAGCCGCACGCGCACTTCGGCGCCCGGCTTGAACATCTCCTCGGGCACGTCGAACGAGAAGCTCTCGACATAGGCCGCCTTATCGGCCGCATCGGCGAAACGCCCTGCCGTAGCCGTATCGATCGCGGCGTTCACCGCGCCTTCGCCCAGCACCTTGCCGTCGAACGTCACCTCGAACTTGGGCGGCCCGTCATAGGCCTCGCCGCCGAGGATAAGCTGCAGCGTGCTCGACGCCGCCAATGCACTGCCGGGCAGCGCACACAGCAACAAGGCGGCCATCACGGCCGCGCGGCTTTTCTTCGCTGACATGGGTGCCCTCCGTGTCTGTCTGCTATGCAAACAGCTAGGGAAGAGCTGAGGCGATAATTCGGAGAGAACAGGGCCGACCCGCCATGCCTTCGCCGGGCTTTCGCCGCAAATCGCCGGTCGCATCGCCGATCCCGGCAGATTGCGCCATGCCGACGCGGACTTGCGGCCGTCACGGGATCGCCCAAGTTGCAGTCAGCGGCGCTCTGCCCCATATCCGAGACATCCGGCAACCAACAGAATCTTCGGCCTAGCGGCTCGTCACTTCGATGGCGAGTGCGTGGACGCCGCCTTTGAGCTCTGCGTCGAGCGTCTCCATGACGGCCCGATGCTGGGCGACGCGAGGCATTCCAATGAACTGCGGGGAGGCGATGCGGACGCGGAAATGGGTCTCACCCCCCTCGCGATAACCGCCGTGTCCCCTATGTTTCTCGCTCTCGTCGATCACTTCAAGGTGGCTTGGCGTGAATTTGACCGAAAGTTTTTCTGCAATCTGGTCGCGAACGGACATATGCATACCGGTTCAGTTTGGGGCGGGCGGCGAACCCGTAACTAGGATTGATGAAGCTGGATTCCAAGTATTTTGACCGCATCCGGATCAAGAACCGTCATCCGGAGCCAGAACCGAAGGCCAAGATCGAGGCCTGCGGGTGGGAGGGTTGCGACCAACCCGGCATCTACAAGGCGCCCAAGGGCAACCGTGCGATCGGCGAGTACCACCATTTCTGCCTCGAGCATGTCCGCCACTACAATCAGGTGTTCAACTTCTTCGAGGGCATGAAGCCCGAGGAGATGGCGTCCACCCTCAATGCCGAGCGCGAGACCGACGGCCGCCCCAGTTGGGGCTTTGGTGCCAAGCCCGGCGCCGGCCAGGGCCCGCACATGCCGCGCGGCGCGCCGCGTAGCCCCAACGCCAAACGCGTCAACGATCCGTTCGGCGTTTTTGCCCGCTACGCCCGGCATCAGAACAAGCAGCCTGCCGCCGAACGCGTTAAACCGCTGCACGAGCCGGACCGCCGCGCGTTCGAGACGCTCGGCTTCGTGGGTTTCGCCAAGGCCGACGACATCCGCGTCGCCTACAAGAAGCTGGTCAAGCTCCACCACCCCGACGCCAATGGCGGCGACAAAAGCTCCGAAGATCGCCTCCGCGCCATCATCGCCGCCTACTCACACCTCAAATCCAAGGGCTTCGTCGGGCGCTGATCCCACCGCGTAGGGATTATTGCTGAGCGTACGACACCGCACTGACCAACACCGGCGGCAACGCTCCATAGTCCCCCGAGAGGTTGGGGGACCGAACGATGAATCTGGGGAAGTTGATGCTGGCCGGCACGCTGCTGCTGGTCCTCGCAGGGTGTGCAAGCGCGAGTTTCAAGCCCTACGATAAATATGACACGACCACCGCGGGCATCCGAATCCCGGAGCGCAAGCCGCTCGTCGTACTGATGGGCAACACCGTGAGCATCCAGTGGGTCTGCAATAACGATCGCGGGCAGGCGCTGCAGTTCGGGTCGTTCCTCGCCAAGCACCATATGAAGATCGACTTCGATGGCTGCGGCGGCATCGATACTCTCGACAGCGAGCAGGACTCGACCGAAGTTCCGCTCAAGCTGATCGAGGTCATAAACGAGGCCGCCAAGGCGGCCTTTACTCCGGGCACCGGCACCTCGGGGACAACCGGAACGAACAACGAAGGCAAGCTAGCCTTCCAGATCTTCGATGTTCGGTTCGGCTATGAGGGAACGGTGACACTTCAGCCACTGGTCAAGCCCGGCGACGTGCTGCGCATCGATACCGGCACGGGCGTGGTCAGCGGCCAGGTCCCCGTCGGGAATGCCGGGAGTGATCCAACGACGCTTCCTATCAATGGCAACTGAGTTGGCAGGGCACACTCCCCGGATCGTGTTCGCGCGAAACCGTCCTGACGATACCGGGCGCCAAGTGGAAGAACTACGCCGATCCACGCGCCGGGCTGCGGCACGGGTTGCGCGAAAGCCCAACGTGGTCTCGGTCACAATCGGTGAGAAGCTCACCGCCGGGCAACCAACTGGAGAGTTGTCGCTTGTCGCCCATGTCACGCGCAAGGGCGACGTGGAGGCCGGAGACATGGTCCCGGCCACCATCGAAATCGCGATGGACAGTGGTAACTCACATCTGCGCACGGATGTCTGCGAGCTGCTCGGCCTGCCTCGCGCCCTCGCCGCACGTGCCGGCGACACGATCTGGAGCGCAGATGGCGATTTTGGAACGACCTGTCTCACGTTCGTCAAGAACGGCAATGGGTATGTCGCGACCAACGCCCACGTCGTCGCCAACATTGCGCAGGGCCGCTTCTTCCTGCCCAACGTCATGCGTCCAGCCGGCAGTGTCAGCCCGCTGACGCTTGGCGACATCGCCTACATGAGTCCATTTGGACCCGGGCGAACGGCCCGCGAAGACTTGGCCATCATCCAGACGACCCAAGGGAACGTGCAGCATCTCGGGATGGTTGGGCAGGCAGCACCCATAGCCCGGATCGACAGCTTCACTTCCCACCTCGGTGCGCCTTACTGGTACAACGTCAACGGGATGCGAGTGACGCTGAGATCGCCGCAGCCGTCACCGGTCGGCCTTCCGACTCCGATGCTCATCGATGGAATCTGGTACCCGTATGGCGGCTTTTGGATGCTGAACGTGACCGCCGGACAAGTGGAGCACGGCCACTCGGGCGCCGTGATCTGCAGGGGTGAAGGCAACGACATCTCCGCCTGCGGCATCCTGTTCGGCGGCGTCTTGCCCAACATCGCCTATGCCTTCCCGCTACAGCCAACCTTTCGCCGGGCCTACGACCAGATCTGACCCACGCGCTGCCGCGCGGTCATGAACTTTCGTTATGGGCCTATCGCCCGGCGCGATTGGCACGGCAAAGGCCGCGCGCTGCAGCGGTTTGCGGCCATGACAACACCGTCACACCGGTGACCCTGCCCCCACATCCGGCCCTACCCCCGCGCCCCCGATGCTGCTATAGAGCCCGCAATCCCCAAGGCAGCCGTCTTGACCTATTTTCACTCGAGAGCCTCGTGAAAGATGCCTGAATACACCAATTTGCCGAACAAGGAATTTTCCGTCCGCGAGACCTTCGGCATCGACAGCGACATGAAGGTGATGGGCTACGCGGAGACAGATCCGCATGTGCCGCCCGCCGACCCGGACTACCTGTTCGATCGCAACACCACGCTCGCCATTCTCGCCGGCTTCGCCTTCAACCGCCGCGTCATGGTTCAGGGCTACCACGGCACCGGTAAGTCGACCCATATCGAGCAGGTCGCGGCGCGCCTCAACTGGCCGCTGGTCCGCGTTAATCTCGACGCCCATGTCAGCCGCATCGATCTTGTCGGCAAGGACGCGATCGTCCTGAAGGACGGGAAGCAAATCACGGAATTCCGTGACGGCATCCTGCCCTGGGCCGTGCAGAACAACATTGCGCTCGTCTTCGACGAATACGATGCCGGCCGCCCGGACGTGATGTTCGTGATCCAGCGCGTGCTGGAGACCCAGGGCCGGCTGACGCTGCTCGACCAGAACCGCGTCATCACCCCGCACCCGGCCTTCCGGCTGTTCGCGACGACCAACACCATCGGTCTCGGCGATACCTCGGGCCTTTATCACGGCACCCAGCAGATCAATCAGGGCCAGATGGACCGCTGGTCGATCGTGACGACGCTGAACTATCTGCCGCACGACAAGGAAGTCGGAATCGTCCTCGCCAAGGCCAAGACCTATACCGGCGAGAAGGGCAAGAAGACCGTCAACAACATGGTCCGCCTCGCCGATCTCACCCGCCAGGCCTTCATCAACGGCGACCTGTCGACAGTGATGAGCCCGCGTACGGTGATCACCTGGGCCGAAAACGCCGAGATCTTCGGCGATGTCGGCTTCGCCTTCCGGCTGACCTTCCTCAACAAGTGCGACGAGCTCGAACGCCCAGTGGTGGCCGAGTTCTACCAGCGCGTGTTCGGCGAGGACCTGCCCGAGAGCGCCGCCAACCTCGCGGTGATTGCCTGATCCGGAGGCCACGTTGGCCCAGAATATCTACGATGATCCGGCATTCTTCGAAGGCTACAGCCAGTTCGCCCGCTCCAAGGACGGCCTGGCTGGCGCAGCAGAATGGCCGTCGCTCAAGGCAATGCTGCCGCCCCTGAAAGGCGCGCAGGTGCTTGATCTCGGCTGCGGTTTCGGCCCCTTCTGCCGCTATGCGGTGGAGCAGGGTGCCGCCGGCGTGCTGGGCGTCGATCTTTCAGCCAAGATGCTGGAGGACGCGCAGCGCCGCGGCCCCGGTCTGCCCATCCGTTACGAGCGCGCCGACCTCGAGACCTACCAGCCGCCGCAGGCCGCGTTCGACTTGGTGTTCAGCTCGCTGGCCGTGCACTACCTCGCCGATTTCGATGCCTTCGCGGCGCGGGTGCGCTCGGCGCTGAGGCCGGGCGGGCATTTCGTGTTCTGCATGGAACACCCGGTGTTTGCCGCCCGTGCCAACCCCGACTTCATGAAGGACGCCGACGGGCACCTGCTCGGCATCGTCGATGACTACCTGCGTGAAGGCGAGCGACTTACCAACTGGATCGCCAATGGCGTGGTCAAATACCACCGACTGATCTCGACTACGATCAACACGCTGCAACGCAACGGCCTGCGGCTCGACCACATCGATGAGTGGAGTGCGACCGACGCAGATATTGCAGCGCACCCCGAATGGGCCGAAGAACGCTATCAGCCGATGTTCCTGCTGATGGCGACCAGCCTCGCCCCTACCAACGCCTAGCCCCGTATCCGGACCCTTCTCATGGCCCCTCCCCCGCGTGGTTCGAAGCCGAACAAGCCCGACACGACCCAGCCGTTCAAGACGGCGATGGGCGCGGCGGTACGCGCCATCGGCGGCAAGCGTGAGCTCGAGGTCAGCTTTTCCGCCGATCGCCCGATCCTGACTACCGACAAGGCGCGGCTCGCCAACCTGCCGCGTCTGCCGACGATGCGCGACATCGCCATCGCCCGCGGCCAGGGCGACGCCATGGCCATGCGGCTCGCGAGCCACGACCCCGAGACACACCGCAAGCGCGCGCCGGCGGAGCCCGAGGCCCGGGCCGCCTATGACGCTCTCGAGCAGGCCCGCGTCGAGGCGCTGGGCTGCATCCGCATGCCCGGCATGACCGGCAATATCCACGAAATGCTGGAAGACCGGTTGTTCCGCCAGAATTTTGCTGAGGTCACCGACAAGGCAGACGCTCCCTTGGCAGAGGCTCTCGGCCTGATCCTGCGCGAGAAGGTGGCCGGCGTCGCCATCCCGCCGTCGGGCAATGCCATCGTCAACCTATGGAAGAAGGAAATCGAGGAGCGTGCCGGCACCTCGCTGACCACCCTCATGACCCGGTTCGAGGACCAGGAACTGTTCAGCCGCGCCACGCGGCAGCTGCTGCGCGACCTGAACCTCGTGCCCGACAGCGACATGGACGACGGCGAGAGCGACGACAGCGAGGGGGATGACGACCAGGATCCCGAGCGCGGCCAGGACGACGAGAAGACGCCGGAACAGGGCGAAGGCGAGAGCGAGGACGCCGAAGCCGACGAGGACCAGACCCCCGGCCAGTCCGAGGAGGAAGGCGAAGTCGACGGCGCCGAGATGGACTTCACCGATGCCGATGACGACGAATCGTCTGAGGCCGGCGAGGACCAGCCCAATCCGCCCCCACCAGGCGCCAACGCCAAGGAATTCCAGAACGTCTTCAACTACAAGATCTTCACCCAGAAGTTCGACGAAGTCGTTCGCGCCCCCGATCTCTGCCCCCCCGAGGAGCTCGACCAGCTTCGCGCCCTGCTCGACAAGCAGCTCGAGAACCTCGCCGGCGCCGTGGCGCGGCTGGCCAACAAGCTGCAGCGGCGCCTGATGGCGCAGCAGAACCGCAGCTGGGAATTCGATCTCGAGGAGGGCCTGCTCGACACGGCGCGCCTGACCCGCGTGGTCACAGACCCGCTGCAGGCCCTGAGCTTCAAGGTCGAGCAGGACACCGATTTCCGCGACACCGTGGTGACGCTGCTGCTCGATAACTCCGGCTCGATGCGCGGCCGCCCGATCACCATCGCGGCGATCTGCGGCGACATCCTTGCGCGTACGCTCGAGCGTTGCGGCGTGAAGGTCGAGATCCTCGGCTTCACCACCCGCGCCTGGAAGGGCGGCAAGTCCCGCGAGGCCTGGCTCGAGGCGGGGCGTCCGCCCAATCCCGGCCGCGTCAACGATATCCGCCACATCATCTACAAGGCCGCCGACGAGCCGTGGCGCCATGCCCGGCGCAATCTCGGGCTGATGATGCGCGAGGGCCTGCTCAAGGAGAATATCGACGGTGAGGCCCTGCAGTGGGCGCACAAGCGCCTGCTCGGGCGGACTGAAAATCGCCGCATCCTGATGGTGATTTCCGACGGTGCGCCGGTCGATGATTCGACCCAGAGCGTGAACGCCGGCAATTATCTCGAGGCCCATTTGCGCCAGGTGATCGAAGAGATCGAAACCCGCTCGCCGGTGCAACTGGTGGCCGTGGGTATCGGCCATGACGTGACGCGCTACTATCGCCGCGCCGTAACCCTGCTCGATGCCGAGGAACTGGCCGGGGCGCTCACCGACGAGTTGGCCTCGCTCTTCGACGAAGAGCCGCCCAACGCCTACCGCAAAAGCCGCTACGGATGAGTGCCTCGCGACGCGCCACGCGCTTCGCCGGAGCGGGCCTACTGATCATCAGCGCCTGCACTGCCCTGCTCGGTGCCGCGGCCCTCGGCGCTCGAGCCGAGGATTTGACGGTCACCGCCGTGCCGATCAACACTTTCCTGTCCGCCGGTATCGGCCAGCGCGTGCAAGGGCTCACCTGGCGCGGCGGCATCGAGATGCAGAGCCAGGCCGACACGTTCGGCGGCCTCTCCGGGCTGGGCTTTACCGGACCGAACCAGAAGCTGGTCATGGTCTCGGACCGCGGCAACTTCATCTCGGGCCAGTTGCTCTACGATGAGCAGGGCCGCCCGATCGGACTGATCGGCGTGCAGATCGACCCAATCCAGAACACCAAGGGCGCCGAGCTGCCGCGTGCCTATACCCGCGACGCCGAGGCCCTCACCGTCATCGTCCGCGACGGCCAGCCGAGCGCCGTGCGTGTCGGTTTCGAGAACCTGACACGCGTCGCCGATTTCTCCCTTCTCGATGGCCGCCCATCCGGCGCGGCGCGCGACGTGTCGATCCCCAAGTGGCTGAGCGATGTCCGCACCAACGAGACGCTGGAAGCGGTCTGCGTTGCACCGGCCGCTTCGCCCATCGCCGGTTCGACCCTGCTGCTCACCGAGGGCATCATCGACGATGACGGCCAGCACTCGGCGTACCTGCTCGGCAACAACGACAAGGGCCCGCTGAGCTACATCTCGGGCGACGGCACCAACCCGACCGACTGCGCCTTCATGCCCAATGGCGACCTGCTGGTGCTCGAGCGCGGCGTCTCGCTGCTCGCCTTCCAGATGCGCCTCGTCCGCATCCCCGCCGCCGAGGTGAAGGCCGGCGCCCACATGAAGGGCGAGGTGCTGCTCCATACTGCGGGCGGCGAGATCGACAACATGGAAGCCCTCGCCGTCCACGCGGCGCCCGATGGCTCGACCCGCATCACCCTCGTCTCGGACAACAACTTCAACGACTGGGAGCGCAACCTGCTGCTAGAGTTCAGCCTCGACTGATCGAGGTGAGACATGACAGCCAGAGATGTGCTTGCTGCATACGCCGACCGGATCAACCGACAAGACTTCGACCTGTTGACCGATCTCGTCGCGCCGGATGCGACCTTCTGGTTCTCGGACGGGACGCATCGCGTCATCGACGCGATCCGGGCCGCCTTCGAGGCGACCTGGCAGATAATGGGGCCTGACGAGCACTACTGGCTCGATCAGCACGAATGGATCGCCGAAGGCGATCACGCCGCCACCTGCATCTATCGCTACAACTGGCGGACGACGTTCGACGGCAAGCCCGCTTCGGGCTCGGGCCGCGGCACCACTGTGCTGAAGTGCGTGGACGATCGCTGGTGGATCGTCCACGAGCACCTGAGCGGCAATCCGGCTTAGGCGCGAGCCCCGATCGGGGGCAGCGGCATGATCCGGCCCATCAGCGCCCGGTAGGGCGCGAGCAGCAGCAGGGCAGCAAGGAACTTCACCAGGAAATCGCCGGTCGCGAGCGACAGCCATAGCGGCACTTCCGGCCCGAGGCTGAGGAACGGCGCTGGGAAGCCGAGCGAGTTGTCGGCGCTGCCATAGATCCCGTCGACAAAGGCGAAGCTGGGCGCGAAGGCGATCGTAAAGAAGATCGCCGTATCGAGCAGCGACCCCAGCAGCGAGCCGGCAAGCGGCGGCAGGAACCAGTTCTTGCTCGCGCGGAGGCGCGAGAACACCGAGATATCGAGCAACTGGCCGATGAGGAAAGCCGTGACCGAGGCGGTGGCGATGCGCGCTGTCGTCGCTGGAGCGCCGCCCACGTTCCACGGCAGCGGATTGAAGCTCAGGTAGAACGACAGCGCCACGGCAGCGACGAAGCCGACCACCACCACCTGCCGGGCGCGCGTCGCGCCGTCATAGCGATTGGTGAGGTCGGTGACGAGAAAAGCGAAGGGATAGGTGAAGGCGCCCCAGGTGAGGAGGTCCTTCAGGTTGATCGGCCCGAGCTGGGCCTCGACCGGGTAGAGCACGAGAATGTTGGACGCGGTAACGACCACGACCATGGCCGCGATAGCCGCGACGAAGCGAGCGAGCATGATCCTGCACCTCTATGTAGACCGCTGTCCGGCATCAGACCGGGGCGGCAAATGAAAACCGCGCGTCCCGGCGGGAACGCGCGGCCGAAACTTTAGGCCGAATTGGCTCAGGCCGCGAGAGCGGCGCGCACTTCCTTCTTCAGCGCCAGCGCGACAGGCGACAGGTCGGCGTCGTCGGCCTTCACGAGGAAGGCGTCGAGGCCACCACGGTGCTCGACGGTGCGCAGCGCGTTCGCCGAGATGCGCAGCTTGACCGTACGGCCGAGCACATCCGACAGGAGCGAGACGTTGAGGAGATTGGGGAGGAAGCGACGGCGGGTGCGGTTGAGCGCGTGGCTCACCTTGTTCCCGACCATGACGCCCTTACCGGTGAGTTCGCAGCGGCGAGCCATGTTGAATTCCTGTAAAATGTCCCTGGGCGCGGGACAATCCCACGCAACGGGCTGTAGTCTGTTCTTGATTGCGAGCGCCTCCATAGAGAAACGCCCCCTGCCCGTCAAGCTTGTGAACGGGGTTTGCCTTGCCAAGCGGCCGGTGCGGGCGGCATTTTGGCCGTTCTCAAGTGATTCGCCGTAAGGACCTTTGCCCGTGTTCAGCGCCACTTTCCGCAAAGGCCTGCGCCTTGCGACCCTGGCCCTTGCGCTCGCCGGCCTGCCGGCCATCGCACAGGAGACCCGCACCCGCGCCGAGTATACCGTGACCATGGGCGGCACGCATGTCGCCAACGTCACCATCATTCTGAGCGACAACGGCAGCCAGTACTCCCTCGCGCTCGACGCCAAGATCGCCGGGCTCGCGCAGCTGATCGCCAGCGGCTCGGCCAAGGCGACCTCGCTCGGAACTTCAGCCAAGAATGGCCTCAGGGCGCAGAAGTTCGACCTTCTGACGCGGGCTGGCGGCGAGGAGTTCACCTCGGCCATTACCTATGGCGGCGGCAGCGTCGAGTCGTTCAAGGTTACCCCGCCGATCATCGACAATATCGACCGGGTGGCCATCGAGCGGAAGCATCTGGCGGCGGCGACGGACATGATGGCGCCGTTCGTGTTGCGCGGGCCTGCGCTCGATAAAGCCTTGTGCAACAAGCAGATGCCGATCTTCACCGGCGTCGAGCGCTTCAACCTGTCGCTGAAATATGTCAAGGACGACACCGCCACGTCCAAGCGTACCGGCTACCAAGGTCCGCTGGTGCTGTGCAGCGTGCACTACACGCCGATCTCGGGGCATTACACCTATAATGAGATCACGACCTACCTCGCCCAGAACGAGCGCATCCTGATCTGGTTCGCGCCGCTGCAGCTCGCCGGGACCTACATCCCCTATCGCGCGCTGATCACCACCGAGGCCGGCGATCTGTCAATCGTGCTGACCGATCTCGCGCAATAATCTGAACGCCGATGAACGGTGCCTAAACGGCTGACTCACCACGCATTCAAGGCGCGGGCTGCATAACCACATCCATGATTTGACCGCCGCCCCCGAACCGTTGGCAACAGACCACGGTTCCCAGCGCCGGACGGCCTCCACGCGGGGCTGCCGGACGGGCGGCGGTAGATCACTTCCGGCCCGGCTCAGAGGCCCGGCGAAAATCATGGTTAACGCATCCCTAACAAAATCGGCGTGTCAGACCGGGACGGTCAATGGCTTTATTGCCAATGGCGCTCCGGCAAAGGCCCGGCGCCCGGTAGCAGCTTCGTCAATCTACGAAGAATCTTCGCAAGCCTCGTCTTCACACCTCGTTCACACCTTGACGATTCGGTAGTAAAACCAGCCAAAATCAATCACTTGGCAACAGTCATGAACGACAAACCGGTTGCTTTTCGCGAGCTGTCGCACGATCGCCGCCTGCTTGCGCCAGAATCAGTTGGGGACCACCACAGGCAGTGGTGAACAAACCCGGATTCGTGAGTCGCAGCCGATTCCTTTCCGGTTTGTTCCCTGTTTGGACCAATGGTTAACACGGGTGGCCGGAACGGGGACAGAAATGTGTCGCAACGAGACACTCGTTTGTTGGCGATCGATGACCTAAGTAGGACGTGATGACTGCCGCATATCCCTCCTCGCTCAAGGCGATTCTTGGGCCCACCAACACCGGCAAGACCTTCTTCGCCATCGAGCGGATGCTCGCGCATCGTTCGGGGATGATCGGCCTGCCGCTGCGGCTTCTGGCGCGCGAGGTCTACCACAAGGTGGTCGACCGGATCGGGGCCCAGCACGTGGCGCTGGTGACCGGCGAGGAGCGGATCGTCCCCGCGAAGCCTCGCTACTGGGTCTGCACCGTCGAAGCCATGCCGCTCGATGTGCCGGTCGAATGCGTCGCGATCGACGAGATCCAGGTGGCTACCGATTTCGATCGCGGCCACGTCTTCACCAACCGGCTGCTGCATGCCCGCGGCCTCAGCGAAACGCTGCTGCTCGGCTCAGGCACCATGACGCCGATCGTCAAGGCGCTGTTGCCGGGCGTCGAGATCATCCACCGGCCGCGCTTTTCCGAGCTGCTCTATGCCGGCTCGAAGAAGATTTCGCGGCAGCCCAAGCGCTCCGCCATCGTCGCCTTCTCGGCGTCCCAGGTCTACGCCATTGCCGAACTGATCCGGCGCGAGCGCGGCGGCGCGGCGGTGGTGATGGGAGCGCTGTCGCCCCGCACCCGCAACGCGCAGGTCGACATGTATCAGAACGGCGATGTCGACTTCCTGGTCGCCACCGACGCCATCGGCATGGGGCTGAACCTCGACGTGCACCACGTCGCCTTCGCCGACGACCACAAGTTTGACGGCCACCAGACCCGCCCCCTGACCCCGGCCGAATTCGGCCAGATCGCCGGCCGCGCCGGCCGCCACATGCATAACGGCACCTTCGGGGTCACCGGCAACGCGCCAGAGTTCGAGGAAGAGCTGATCAAGCAGCTCGAAATGCACGACTTTGAGCCGGTCCGCGTCATCCAGTGGCGCAACCACGAACTCGACTTCCGCTCGATCGCCGACCTCCGCAACAGCCTCGACAAGACGCCGCCGGTGAGGGCCCTGACCCGTGTGCCGGTCGCCACCGACCAGCATGCGCTCGAATTCACCGCCCGCAACGAGGCCGGCGAGTTGGCGCGCGGTGAGGATGCGGTCCGCCTGCTCTGGGAATGCTGCGGCATCCCCGACTATCGCGACATCTCGCCGGCCCAGCACGGCGAAATCATCACCCGCATCTACCTCGACCTCCGCCGGCACGGCCATGCCGACGCCGACTGGATTGCCGAGCAGGTACGGTTCTGCGACAATGTGACAGGCGACATTGATACGCTGTCGAACCGGATCAAGCAGATCCGGACTTGGACCTTTGTCGCCAACCGCAAGAACTGGCTTGAAGACCCCGCATATTGGCGCGAAAAGACCCGCGACATCGAGGATCGACTGAGCGACGCCCTGCACGAGCGTCTGACGCAGCGTTTTGTCGACCGTCGCACATCGGTGCTTATGCGCCACCTGAGAGACAAGCATATGGTATCGCCTGAAATCAACGACCTCGGCGAAGTGAGCCTCGAAGGCCACCTGATCGGCTCTATCGAGGGCTTCCGCTTCACGCTGGCCCGCTCCGAAGGCGGCGATGCCAAGGGCGTGGCGACAGCCGCCGCGCAGGTCGTTGCCCCCGAGATCGCCCATCGCGCCGAGCGCGTCGCCGGGGCGCCGAACGAAGAATTCGTGCTCTCGACCGACGGTTACGTGCGCTGGCGCGGCCAGGTGATCGCCAATCTCGCCGAGGGCGAGCAGTTGTTCACCCCGCGACTGATCATCCTTGCCGACGAGAACCTCACCGGCCCCGACCTCGAACGCGTGCAGGACCGGCTGAACCTCTGGCTCCGCCACCTGGTCAACACCCAGCTCGAGACCGTGCTGGCGCTCGAAGCGCCCGCCGATATCGAAGGGACGGCCCGCGGCCTCGCCTACCGCCTCTACGAAAACCTTGGCATCCTGCCGCGCAGCACCGTGGCCGAAGAGGTCAAGGGCCTCGACCAGGACGAGCGTGGCAAGCTCAGGAAACTCGGCGTCAAGTTCGGCGCCTTCCACATCTACGTGCCGGCGAGCCTGAAGCCCGCGCCCCGAGAAGTGGCGCTGATCCTCTATGCGCTGAAGCACGGCGGCGTGCGCCAGCCGGGCATCGCCGAGCTGCCGCAGATCGTCCTCTCCGGCCGCACCAGCTTCCTGATCGACCCCGAGGTCAACCCCAAGCTCTACGAACTCGCGGGCTTCAAGGTCGCAGGCAAGCGCGCCGTGCGCGTCGATATCCTCGAGCGCCTGGCAGATATCATCCGGCCGCTGATCGCGCTGAACCCGGTGACGCACCAGGGCGAACTGCCGCCCGGCGCCGCCGAGGGCAATGGCTTCCGCGTCACTGTCGAGATGACCTCGCTGCTCGGCACCGCCGGCGAGGATTTCGCCTCGATCCTTAATTCGCTGGGCTATCGCGTCCGCCGCACCCCCAAGGTTGCGGCTCCCGCCGTGGTCGCCGACGCCGCTCCTGCGTCGGAAGCGGTGGCCGCTGAAGCTGCTCCAGCCGACACACCCACCGCTGATGCCCCGGCTGACGATACGCCGGTGGCCGACGCGGCCGATGCAATCGTGAACGCGGCTGCCGCTGATGCCGTCGAAGGCGCAACGCCCGTCGCCGAAGCTGCAGCCGAAGAGATTGCGGCGGTCGAGACCGCTGCCGCCGAGCTCGGCGCCCCGGCGCCGGCAGAAGCCGAAAAGCCCGCCGAGCCCGAGTTCGACGAAGTCTGGTTCCCCGCCGGCCGCCGGCCCGACAACCCGCGCCACAACGGCAACCGCAATCGCGGCAACCGCCCTGACGCCGCCGCACCGGCGGCTGAGGCAGGCGCCGAAGGCGACAAGCCTCAGCGCAATTTCCGCCGGCCGGACCGTCCGGAGGGCGCCGATGGCAAGCCGGCCGGGCGTCCGCGCTTCGAAGGTCGCCGCGACGACAAGCGCCAAGGCAATGGTAATGCCGGCAAGCCATTCGACAACAAGGGTGGCAAGCCGGGCGGTAAGCGCTTCGACAAGCCGCGCGAGGATTGGAAAGAGCATCGGCCGCGCGAGGATCGCAAGCCCGCCCCGCTCGATCCCAACTCGCCATGGGCCGCGCTCGCGGCGCTCAGGAACCCCAAGTCGGAATAGGCCCCACGGCCACTGCATCGGGATCGGCGACCTTGCACGGCCGCCGATCATTGCCACAATTAAATCCACATTGCGCACGTTTCATGTGCCGGTCAGGGTCCGGAAAGCACGGCATCCCTATCTCTTCCGTCGAGCGACACGCTCGGCGGCCCGGAGAACCACATGACCCACCACCATGACGACGACCACTTCGACGGTGGTTTCAAAGAGGACCTGCCGCGACTGCTCGGCCGTCGGCGCCTGCTGACGCTGATGGGCGGCCTCGGTCTCGTGTCGCTGTCGGGTGTACCCGGCATCGCGCTCGACTGTGTCGCCCTGCCGTGGGAGACAGCCGGCCCTTACCCCGCCGATGGCAGCAACGTGAAGGCCGGCCAGGTGGTCAACGCCCTTACCCAGGAAGGGGTGATCCGCACCGACCTGCGTACCTCCTTCGGCGGCATGACGCCAACGGCCGACGGTCTGCAGCTCGACCTCGAACTCACGCTCGTCAATGCCGACGGCTGCACGCCGCTCGCCAACCACGCCATCTACGCCTGGCACTGCGATGCGACCGGGCTCTACTCGCTCTACGATACGACCGACCGGAACTATCTGCGTGGCGTCGGCGTGTCGGACGCCGAGGGCAAGGTGCGTTTCACCACCATCTTCCCCGGCTGCTACGACGGGCGCTGGCCCCATATCCACTTCGAAGTTTTCGAATCCGTCGAGGCCGCCATCAGCGGCGACGCATCCGTCCTGACCGCCCAGATTGCCCTGCCGGAAGCGGAAGCTGCCGCGGTCTATGTCGCCGACGGCAGGTATTCGAACGGCACGACCAATCTCGGCCGCATCACCATCGCGACCGACAACGTGTTCAGCGACAATAGCGAGGCCGAGATTGCCCAGCAGACCGTCGCGCTGACCGGCGACCCCCAGTCCGGCTACCAGGGCACGCTGACCGTTCCGGTCGATTTCACCGCCGAGCGAAGTGCCGGCAGGTCCGCTCCGCCCGACGGCGCGGGCGCCAGTGAGCCCCCAAGCCCGCCTCCCGGCCAGTAAGTCGGTGTTCCATATGGACATGTCCCCGCGACGAAGCGACACTCGGCGCTGGATCTGACGTGATGGAGTGCGCCGCGCTTGGATAAACAGCGGCTCGACAAGTGGCTGTTCTTCTCGCGTGCCGTGAAATCGCGGACCCTGGCGCAAAAGCTCATTGAAACGGGCGCCATCCGCGTCAATTCCGAACGCACCGACCGGACCGACCACAAGGTCGGGCCCGGTGATGTGCTGACCATGACGGTTCACACCCGCCTCCTGGTCTGGCGCATCCTCGATGCCGGCGAACGCCGCGGGCCGGCGACTGAAGCTGCGGCGCTCTACGAAGACCTGTCGCCACCACCGGTGCCGCGTGAAGCCGCGCCGCCAGTTCAGGCCGCCCGCGATCCGGGAGCAGGTCGTCCCACCAAGAAGGATCGCCGTGACATTGACCGGCTGCGCGGCGACGAGGGCGAGGACAGCGAGGACTAGGCCGGCATCTGCCTCCCGTAGCCGGCATCATCTGACGTGTCGCCGAGGCGCCGTCTGCCAATAGCACGTTAGCCCTGCTGCGAAAGGTGCGGGCCCTGTCCCTTGCGATCACCGGGAAAAAGGGCTAGCACGCCCCTTGGCTGCACGCGTCTCGCGTGTAGCCGGCCAAGACCCAGCGGCCCGACAACCCTGAGCAGGAACGCTCGCGAATATGACCTATATCGTCACGGACAACTGCATTAAGTGCAAGTACATGGACTGCGTCGAGGTTTGCCCCGTCGACTGCTTCTATGAAGGCGAGAACATGCTCGTCATCCACCCGGACGAATGCATCGACTGCGGTGTCTGCGAGCCCGAGTGCCCGGCCGAGGCGATCAAGCCCGATACCGAGGGCGGCCTCGACAAGTGGCTGGAGATCAATTCGAAATACGCCTCCGCCTGGCCCAACATCACCGAGAAGCGCGAAGCGCCGGCCGATGCCAAGGAGTGGGACGGCGTCGAGGGCAAGTTCGAGAAGTACTTCTCCGAAGCGCCCGGCGAGGGCGACTAGCCCCGCTAGGCGAGGGCGACTAGCCCCGGTTTCGCCACGCCTGGCCATCAAATGGCCGCGTCGATGAACGCATGCTTACCGCCGGGTTAACGAAATCCGGTGGTGGATGATTCGCAACTTTTGATTTTGCTGAATTTTTGTGCTAGGCTCTCTACATCGAATGGAGCTTGCCCGTCATCCATCGTGCCGCAAGGCACTTTTTTTATGACACCAGCAGATATTGGGGCGCAGTCGGTGGTCTCGCGGACCGCTGAAAGCGCGTGGGGATTTTGCTTACTGTTCGACGGGCGAAATGAGCAACAACAAGGGACGGCCTTTCCGCGAAGAGCGGTCCCGCGGCGGCGTTAATAGGAGTATCCCTTTATGGTCACCAAGAAGCCTCAGCAGCGGCTTGGATTCAAGACGGGCGAGTACATTGTGTACCCGGCTCACGGCGTTGGTCTGATCACTTCGATCGAAGACCAGGAAGTCGCCGGGCTGACCCTCGAGCTCTTCGTCATTTCCTTCGAGCAGGACAAGCTCACCCTCCGCGTGCCCGTGGCCAAGATCAAGTCTGTCGGCATGCGCAAGCTCGCCGAGGAAGACGAGGTCAAGAAGGCGCTGGAGACCGTGACCGGCCGGGCCCGCGTCAAGCGCACCATGTGGTCGCGCCGCGCCCAGGAATACGAAGCCAAGATCAATTCCGGCGACCTGATCGCCATCTCGGAAGTGGTGCGCGACCTGTTCCGCGCCGACGACCAGCCCGAGCAGTCCTACTCCGAGCGCCAGCTGTTCGAGCAGGCTATGGACCGCATGAGCCGCGAAGTCGCCGCCGTCAACAAGCTGACCCTCACCGAGGCCGTGCAGTTGATCGAGAAGAACCTCGCCAAGTCGCCTCGCCGCGGACCCAAGTCCGATGCCGCCGACACCGAGGAAGCTGCGGCGTAAGCTGACAGTCGTAAATCAGCGAAAAGCCGGCGGCAACGCCGGCTTTTTCATTTGTATCGATACCATCCACTGCCGTCGACTTGCTTTGCACCCACTTGCCGATAGCGTTCGCAGCGCGATCTAATTGAGAGAGAGTGAATGTCGGGCGCCGCGGACACAAACAACGCCAAGCAGTATGGGGACAGCCGCAAGCTCGCGGCACGGGCGCGGCTGAACCAGGAGTACACGATTGCCGAGGTGCCGTGGTTCGAGTGGGTGGCGGGGCAACTGCCGTTAGAGCCCGGCAGTTCGATCCTCGATATCGGCAGTGGGCCCGGCTGGTTCTGGGCTTCAGTCGCCAAGCACCTCCCTCAGGGGATCGACCTTACCCTCGCCGACCTGTCGCCGGGCATGGTGCGGGAAGCGGTTGAGCGCTGCCAGCCGCTCCCCTTCGCCGCCGTGCGCGGGCTCGAGGCCAATGCCACCGACCTGCCCTTCCCCGATGGCAGCTTCGATCTCGTGATCGCCATGCATATGCTCTACCACGTGCGCGACCAGGAAAAGGCGCTGGCCGAGATGCATCGCGTGCTGAAGCCGGGCGGCACGCTGGCGGTCACCACCAACGGCATCGGCGATACGAAGCAGCTCTACGAGCTGGGCACAGCCTTCGGCGGTCCGCCCTACAATATTGTCGCCACCTATTTCGGCTTTGACCATGCCGAGGAGAAGCTGCGGGCGCAGTTCGGCAATGTCACCGTGGCCGAGCATCCGGCCCGCATGCGCATCACCAATCCCGAGGACGTGTTCCTCGCTCTAACCTCCTATCCGCCGGGCGATTCCGCCGGAGAGCCGGAACTGGCGCTGTTCCGGGCCCGGATCGACGACGCCTTCGCGGCCGGGGGTGGCGTGCTCGAAACCGAGAAGCAAACGGGACTGTTCATCAGCCGCAAGGCGTGACCGCAGAGCAGACGGCGCTCTCACCGCCGATTCCCCCTGCCCGACCGCCCCGCCAGATCCTCGCCGCCGCCTTGCTCATCGGAAGATCGCGGCCAAAAGCCGACCTTCAAGCTCGGCCAGGTCGGCCGCGCCGCGCAACCGCGGGCGGGGTTGCGGGACTTCGAGGTCCAGTGCGACCCGGCCTTCGTCAAGGACGATCAGCCGGTCGGCGAGGACCACCGCTTCGCTCACATCGTGGGTGACAAATAGCGCGGTAAAACCCTGCTCGAGCCAGACCCGCTCGACCAGTCCCTGCATGGTGATGCGGGTCAGTGCGTCGAGCGCCCCGAGCGGCTCATCCATGGCAAGAAAATCCGGCCGGCTGACCAGCGCCCGCGCCAGCGCCGCACGCTGCCGCTGACCGCCGGAGAGACGGGCCGGCCATTCGCTCGCCTTCTCGGCCAGTTGCACCTCGGCAAGTGCCGCGAGCGATTTCGCCTCGGCTTCCCGCCGCGACACGCCGGGGCCAAGGCCCACACCGACATTCCCGGCGACGCTCTCCCACGGCAACAGCCGCGGTTCCTGGAAGACGATGCGGCCGTTCGGCGTCGTGGCCGCGCCGTCCGGACCTGAGAACGAGATTTGCCCGCCGGTGGGCTCATCGAGCCCGGCAAGAAGCCGCAGCAGCGTGCTCTTGCCGCAGCCGCTCTTGCCGACAATGGCGAGGAACTGCCCTGCCGGCACTTCGAGGTCGATGCCGCGCAACACCGGCACGCTGCCGAAGGACTTCTCCAGCCCCTCGATACGGATTCCCACCGCCTTGCCGGCCCCGGCGGCGGGCACTGGTGCCGGCACGCGGTACTCGGGCTCGATCTCCTTGCCCCAGGCGGTGAACTTGCGGGCGGGTTCGATATGGCTCATCGGATCAACCTTTCTCGGGCGTCTGGAACGCCGGGTGCCATTGCAGCGTCCGCCGCTCGAGAAACCGCGCGGTCGCATCAGCAAGCTTGCCGAGCAGCGCGTAGATGACGAGCGCCAACACCACCACGTCGGTCATCATGAACTCGCGCGCCGAGTTGGCCATGTGCCCGATGCCCGATGACGCGGCCATGGTTTCGGCGACGATCAGCGTCAGCCACATGATGCCGAGCGAGAACCTGAGGCCGACAAAGATCGACGGCAGCGCACCGGGGAAGATCACCTTGCGGAACAGTGTCCAGCCGCTCATGCCATAGACCCGGCCCATCTCGATGAGCTGCGGATCGACGGTGCGCACCCCGTGCAACGTGTTGAGGTAGATGGGGAAGAACACCCCGAGTGCCGTGAGGAAGAGCTTGGCTTCCTCACCGATCCCGAACCACAGGATCACCAGCGGGATCAGCGCCAGGTTCGGCACAGTGCGGATCATCTGCAGCGTCGTATCGGTGAGGGAGAAGCTGAGTTTCGACGTACCGTTGGCGAGCCCCAGCAGGAACCCGATCGAGCCGCCGACCAGGAGCCCCGAGATCGCCCGTTGCCCGCTGGCAAGGACGTCTACCGCCAACTCGCCCGAGACGGTCCTATCCCAGAAGGCGAGCACCACGTCGACCGGCGCCGGCATCAGCCGGTTGGAGATCCACCCGGCGCTCGCGGCCAGCTGCCACAATGCGATGATGGACACCGGTAGCAGTAGCGGTAGCGCCCCACTGAACTTGAGCTTGAGCCCGGCAAGCGGGTTTGGCACAGGTTTTGGCAGGTCTGCGACAAGGGTCATTTTCGGCCTCCTTGGGATGGAACGGGCGGCCAGCGCCGCCTGCCTTGTCTCACGCGTCCGGTGCGTACCAGACGATGTCGGAAATGTTGAGCTTGCGCGGGATGATCTTGAGCTCGAAGAACTCGTCCGCCAGACTCTGCTGGTAGGCGATCACCTCATCGGTGATGGGCAGAATCTGGCCCAGGTCCGCACCCTCCCGAGTGAGTACGATCCGCTGGATCGGCTCCGGCACGCCGGTGATCGCCGAAATTGCCTTGATCGTATCCTCGAGATCGGCCTGCGAAGCCTTGCCCACGTTGATGAGCTCGTCGATGGCCTCTGCGACGATGTTGCCGTTGGCCTTCGCGAAGGCCCCGTTGGCCTGGTAGAAGCCCCAGGAATCGACGATCCCGTCGGTGGTCACCAGCACCCGCGTCGTCGCGTCCTGCTGGGCGATGGCGTAATACGGGTCCCAGATGGCCCAGGCATCGACCTGCCCACTGGCAAACGCCGGCGCCGCGTCCGGGGGCCCGAGGTCGAGTTCCGTCACGTCGTGCAGCGTCAATCCGGCCGAGCGCAGCGCCTTCACCGCGAAGTTATGGGCGCTCGAGCCGCGCTTGAAGGCGAGCTTCTTGCCCTTGAGGTCGGCTAGCGTCTGGATCGGCGAGTCGGCTTTGACGAGGATCGCCGAGCCAGCCTTGCTGCCCTTGGTTGCCGCCACATAGACGAGGTCGCCACCCGCCGCCTGGGCGAAGAGCGGCGGCACGTCGCCGGTCGAGCCGAAATCGATCGCGTTGGCACCCAGCGCCTCGAGCAGCGGCGGCCCGGAGGTGAACTCTGCCCAGCTCACCGTCACGCCGCGTGGCGCCAGTCGCTTTTCGATCGCTCCGCTGGCCTTGGCGAGCGCCAAGACGCCGCCCTTTTGCCAGCCGATGCGGAATTCCTTGGCCGTATCCTGGGCCCGGGCAGTGCCCGGCAGTGCCGCTGCGATGCCCGCGGCGGCAAACAGTTTCAATGTCGATCTGCGATCGATCATGGTCGTCTCCATTCGAAAAAGGGGGGTCAGGCGATCTGCTTGAGCGGCTCGTTCGCCGCGAGGCGCTTGCTGCCGAACCGCCAGTTCAGTTCCTCGGCACACCGCTCGATCCGCGCCAGCAGCGCCGGACTGTGCGGTTGGTGCTCGACGAAATCGGGTTCGGTCGCATAGAGCCCGGTTGCGATGATGTCGGCCGAAAAGAACGCAAACAGCGGCCGCAACCCGTGATCGACCACCAGCGCGTGACGTTCGCTGCCGCCGGTCGCAGTCAGTACCACCGGCTTGTCCTTGAGTGCCTTGGGCTCGATCAGATCGAACAGGTGCTTGAACAGGCCCGTATAGGTGCCCTTGTAAACCGGCGATCCAACAATCAGCGCATCCGCCGCGGTGATCGTCGCGATCAGCTGTTCGAGGTCGGCCGGGGCCCGGCGCGGGTCGAGGGTCGAGCCCAGCGAGGGATGGATTTCGGTTAGATCGAAGATCGAGACTGCCGCTCCCGAGCGTCTGGCAGCGGCGTCGGCGACGGCTTCGACGAGGTTACGCGTACGCGAGGGCCGCGACGACGAGCCGGCAAAGCCGACGATACTAAGCTTCGCCATCACGCACTCCTCTGGGTCTGCGCCTGGGCGCGTTCGACGAACCGGTTCGCCGGGCGGACAAGCCCGAGATTCTCCCGCAGCGTGTGCCCCTCGTATTCGGTGCGATACCAGCCACGCTGCTGCAGGATAGGGACCACCTGGTCGACGAAGTCGCTGAGCCCCGTCGGCAGCACCGGCGGCATGATGTTGAAGCCGTCGGCGGCCCCGCCGTGGAACCACTCGCCGATAGCATCCGCCACCTGCTCTGGCGTACCGACCACCGTGCGGTGACCACGCGCCGTGGCGAGCGACAGGTAGAGCTGGCGCAAAGTCAGGCCGCGCGCCGCGAGGTCCGACACCAGCTTCAGTCGGCTCTTGTTGAGCTCGGTATCGGTGGGCAGTGGCGGCGCCTTGTCGTCGAGCGAATAGCCCGAGAGGTCGACGCCGACATAGTATTGCCTGAGGATCGACCAGGCGATCGTCGGGTGCACCAGCGACTGGATGAACTCGTAGTTCTCCTGCGCCTCTTTCTCGGTACCGCCCAGCACCGGGAAGATGCCGGGCATGATTACCAGTTCCTCGGCGAGGCGCCCGAATTTCGGCAACCGCCGCTTCACATCGGAGTAGAATTCCTGCGCGTCGGCCAGAGTCTGGTTGGCGGTGAAGATCACTTCCGCCGTCCGGGCGGCAAGTTCACGCCCCGGCTCGGAAGCGCCGGCCTGCACCACCACCGGCCGGCCTTGCGGCGAGCGGGCGACGTTGAGCGGTCCGGCCACCTCGAACACTTTGCCCTTGTGGCCGACCCTATGGACCTTGGCCGGATCGAGGAACACGCCGGACGTCTTGTCGGCGATGATCGCGTCGTCCTCGTAGGAGTCCCAGAGGTCCAGCACCAGATCGACGAATTCCTCGGCACGCTCGTAGCGGTTGGCATGCGCCGGATGCCCGGGGATCGAGAAGTTCTTCGACACGTCCGCCCCGGTGGTGACGACGTTCCACGCCGCCCTGCCCTTCGAGATGTGATCGAGCGAGGCGAACTTGCGGGCGAGCAGGTACGGATCCTCGTAAGTCGTCGAGGCGGTGGCGACGAACCCGATCCGCTCGGTCACCTGCGACAGCGCCGACCACAGCGTCACCGGCTCGAAATGCGCTGAATGGCTGACCCGGCTGCGCGTCTCGGGGTCCTTGTCGCCGTCCCAGCCGGCCGGGCTGTCAGCGACGAACACCAAGTCGAACTTGCCGCGCTCCGCCGTCTCGGCGAGCCCCCGGTAGTGATCGATACTGTGCCCGGCATCGGCATCGGCGTCGGGGTGCCGCCAAGCGGCGATATGGTGGCCGGTCGCCATGATGAAGGCGCCGAGCTTCAGGTTGCGCTGTGATGTGCTCATATCGGCATCTCGCGGGTTCGGCCGCGCTCTATGCGCGACCTCGATGCCAATACAATGATTATCTCTATCGATTTAGTCGAGTAATTGCGTTTGCCTTTTGGCTCGCGACTTGAGTTTTGCGTTGCGCCAATTGCCCACCCGGCAGCAAGTCCGCACCGTGGGAAGACTGTGTCAGGTTCGAAGCATATTCATCTTCGGGGTCGGCCAGCAGGACGCGGGCCACCCGACGCCCAAGTCCTACTCGACCGTGACGATCTTGTAGCGCTGGCCGGTGACCAAGGTGTCGCCCGGGTAGAGGTTGTTGAGGATGTAGAACAGGTCCGTGCCGCGGCTGAGCCCGTTCATCTTGCGCGCCAGCGAGTCCGCCGTATCGACCGGCCCGGCCGTGATGGTACGAACCACGAGCTTGCGGACCTGGGCAATGTCCCTGGCGGTCGCCACCCTGAAGCTCTTGAGCGTCTGCTCGGCCGCCTTGGCGAAGGTGTCGCTGTCGAAGCGCGAGGCGAAGATGAAGCGGTAGACCTTGCCCTCGTGGCGCACCACGGCGACGCGGAAATTCCACTGCGGCGTCACCGCCACGCCGGTCGCCATGTCGTAGCCGTTGGCGCTCTCGCGCTTGACCGTCTGCGGCTGGAGGCCGGCGATCCAGCCCGATTTCAGATAATCCTCGAGCCCCATCGTCGTCGGCACTTCGGCGCTGTCGAAGCGCACGGCCTCGCCCTCGCCGGCTACACCCACCACGGCGCCCTTCGAGATCTGCAGCGTGTAGTTCTGCGGCACCTCGAAGGTGAATTTCAGCGCCGGATTGACGTAGCGACGGCCGTTGACCGCGCCCTGCGCCGGGCTGTCGCCGAAGGCGAGGCCCTCGATGCCGGCCATGTAGCCCACGCGATCGGTCTCGCCGAGGCCCGGGGCGCCAAAGAAGGCGCGCGCTGTCTCGATGGCTTTCTGGATCCGGTCGGGGGTCGAGGGGTGCGAGGAGAGGAAGTCACCTTCCTGATCGGCATCGCCCTGCGAGAAATGCGCGAAGCGGCCCATGGCGCCGAGGAAACGCGCCGCCGCGTGCGGATCGAACCCGGCGCGCCCCGCGGTCAGGATGCCTTCCTTGTCGGCGGCGAGTTCCTGCTGCTGGCTGAAGGCGGCGAGCGACATTTTCGAGCGGTTCGAGGCCTGGTCGGTCGCCGTGTCGGCGCCGAACACGCCCGAGACGACCTTGTCGACGATCTCGTTGGTCTTGGCCCGGTTGGTGCGGGCGCGGGCGTGTTTCAGCGTCACATGCGCGATCTCGTGCGCCAGCACCGCTGCGAGTTCCGACGTATCCGAAGCGAGCGCCAGGATGCCGCGCGTCACGTAGACATAGCCACCCGGCAGCGCGAAGGCGTTGACCTCGGCGGTGTCGAGAATGGTGACGGTGAACTTCTGGTTCGGCTGGTCGGCGGCGGCGAGCAGCCGGCCGACGATCCGCGCGATCATGATTTCGGCCTGCCGGTCCGAATAGATGCCGCCGTAGGAGGCGACGATGCGCGGATGCTCGCGCGCCCCGATCGCGTCTTCTTCGCTATCCTCGGTGCTCACCGCAACGGCCGGCGCGCTGCCATCCTGCGTGCGGCTGACCGTGACGCCGGGCAGGCTCGTACAGGCCGCGAGCAGCACCAGGAGCGCCGCGGACAGCATGGCGCCGAGCGCCCTAAACTTCGGTCTCGTGCTCATGGAGCGCGCAAAACCTCTATCTGCTCGGGGTGGGTGATCTCGACCCGCGGGCCATCATTCTCATCCACCCAGCCACGTATCCGAATCAGGGCGCCTTCGAGCTTCAGCGGATCGAGTCCGCCCTTCGAAAACAGCCCCAGCGCCGCCTTGTCGATGACGGCGGTAAAGTCCGACTTCCACGACCGGCCAAAATTGAGATAGACGCGCCCCTGCGCCTTTTCGGCGAGCAGCACGCGACCTTCCACCAGCTCGTAATATCCCTGGCGCCCGGCAAAATCGTCCGGCCGGTCCGCCCGCCGCACGAGATAGTAGGGATCGGCCCAGATGCCAAGCTTGTCGAGGCGTGCCTGCGTCTCAACAGCCAGCAACTGTGTCACGCATGCACGATTGTCGGGGAACGAATAGACCCGCGCCCAGCCTGCGGCGATCATCTGCTGCTGCACCCACGCCTCGGTCGCGCCGGTGACAAAGAGCTGGCCCAGCGTTCGCCCATGCCGGTCGATACGCTCGCCGCCATGCCGGACGCGCACCGGCTGGCCCAGCACCAGCGCTTCGAGCGCCACCTTGGCGGCATCGGCCTTCGGCCACTCGGCAAAATCCTCGCGGCCGAGCGCCAGCTTGGGCGCCTGCGTGCCGATGAGGCGGATGACGAGGCCGTTATCGAGAACGACCGTGTCGCCGTCGGTGACCGAGGCAACCACGCCCTTGGGGCCATCGACCAGGTCCTCGCAGGCCGCCGCCGGACTCATCGGCATGGCAAGAACTACCGTGGCCACGGCCATTTTGACGACTTCTCGAACAAGCAAGTTCCGCCCCTTCCGACACAGTTGGAAACTGCACGAAATTGCGGCGAAATTCTTCCCCGGACCCGTCGGTGATCGAACAATCTTGCGGTGGCGGCAGCACGCAATACGATCACGCCGATTCTCCAGCCGGGCCCCTGCCACGATGCTCGCCGAACTCCGCGTCCATGCCGCGAGCCGCCGGATCACCCCACCGGCCTTCCAGCCCCATCTGCCTAGCGCGGTGCGCTACTGGGCCCTTGGCCAGCGCCAGACGCGCGCCTGGGCGCCCCACCTCGCCAATGCGCGCGGGCTGATCGACACCACCATCGACGACATCCCGGTCCGCCGCACCGTCGCCGTCCTCGGCTCCGGTCCGCTGTTCGAAGTGCCGCTCGAATCTCTCGCCCGGACGTTCGAGCGCGTCCTCTTGATCGACCGCGCCCATCTCAGCGCCATTCGGCCGCGTCTCGGGCGCTATGCGAACATCGAACTGCAATGGCGCGACCTTGCCACGGGCGACACGCTCGATCTTGCCTTCCTCGCTGCAATCGACGGGCTCGACTGGGTGATCTCGTCTAACCTCCTCGGCGAGATGGCGGCAGCCGCGCCGCCCGGGCAATCGCGCCGCATGATCGAGCGGCACCTCACAGCCCTCGCCGCCCTGCCCTGCCCCGCGACGCTGATCACCGATATCGACTATCGCGTCTTCAACCGCCACGGCGTGGTGCTCGACAGTGCCGACCTCATGCAGGGCCACGTGCTACCGCGTTCAGGTTTGCGCTGGAAATGGGAAGCTGCGCCCTTCGGTGCGGAACACCGCCACACAAGGCGCGTGCACACGGTTTCGGCCTGGGCCGACTGGCGCGTGGCGAGCAGCATATGAAAACGGCGGGAGCGCTGATTTTCATCTGCGTTCCCGCCGCTTTTGCAATCTCACTGCTCTTTCGAGTGGTGTGACTACACACCAATAACGGAGCTCGCCGGCAGCGGTTCCACCGCATGCAACTTTTTCTGGCTCAGACGAGGCGAGCGTCGAGTGTCACATTGATCGCGCCCAGCGCCCGCGACACCGGGCATTCGGCTTTCGCCTTCTCCGCCAGCTCGGCGAACTTGGCCGCATCGATCCCGGGCACCTTGCCCAGAACCGTCAGCGCACTGCCGGTGATGCCGGTGCCGGGAATAAGCTCGACCACCGCGGTGACGTTGAGGTTCTCGGCCGTCGTGCCGTTGGCGGCAAGGAAGGCACTGAACTGCATGGCGAAACACCCCGCATGGGCGGCGCCGATCAATTCCTCGGGATTGGTCCCAGACTTGCCCGTCTCATCGACGAACCGGCCCTTGTACGTATAGGGCAGCGCCGCGAAGGCCCCGCTCAGCACATCGAGCGTACCCGAACCTTCCTGCAGGGTACCCTGCCAGACTGCCGTTGCACTACGCTTCATTGGAAACTCCTAGCCTCGGAAATGCCCGAGCCTAGCAAGCGGCTGCGACAAGCAAAAGTTCCGCGAGCGAGATGACACGCGGTCGCAGGTGTGGCGGGCACCCGGTTGCGCCGCGTCGCTCACAGCCGCTTGATGACCATGCAGTCGAGGATCGCCCAAAGGTGCAGGCTGGCGCCGGCGACGACGAAACAGTGCCACAGCACATTGTGAAAGTGGAGACGCTCCCAGAGATGGAAGATGATGCCCGAGCAGTAGGCGACACCTCCCGCCAGCAGCAGCCATAGCGTGCTGGGCGGCAGCGTTGCCGCCAATGTCTGAAAGACCAGCAGGCCACTCCAGCCGATGCCCAGGTAGAGCGCAAGCGCCAACCGTCCAAAGTGCTGTGGCACCAGCAGTTTCAGCGCAATGCCAATTAGGGCCGCCCCCCAAACCAGGGTCAGCGCCAGGGGTCCGATGGGCGTGCCGCCGAGCAGCGCCAGAATGGGCGTGTAGGTGCCGGCGATCAGCAGGAAAATGGCGGCCTGGTCTAGCCGCGCCAGGAAGCGCTTCGTGGCATTCACCGGTGCGATGTTGAAGGCCAGCGATATGGCCAGCACCAATACGAGCGAGCCGACATAGACGGCGATGGCCGGCAGTTCGGCCTGCGCGGTTGATGCGGCTGCAAAAACCAGCAGTGAGCCACCCGCCCCCAGCGCAACGAGCAGGCCGAGGGCGTGAACCACCCCGTCGAGGAGCAACTCCACCGATGAGTACGGCCGTCCCCGGTGCCACCAGGTTCGCTCATCGAAGCTCTCGAACATCGCCGGTGGTATCATCTGAGGCTCCATGGCTCGACCCATGCTCCTCAACGCAGAGGTGGCGGTTCGGATGCGTAGGATTCGTTCGAGGCGGCCTAGACCCCCACGAAGAACGACAAGGCTAGTGACCGCGCCGGCCCCCGGGTCGGCGCCTGCTCCACCTAGCGCACGCAACACGCCCTTGCAGCCAGATGCGATCAGCCCGCGGGCCGTTTGCGCATCGAAGAGCGAGCGGCACCTCGCGTCCCTCGCCGCCCTGCCCCAGCAAAAGCCCCCACCCCCCGACCAGCCCCACCCCCGCCGACCCGACCATAGCCGCCATTGCAGTCTCAGCTGGATTTTCGTAAATCTCGATACAGAATGCGTATTTCGGCGTGAACCAAGAGTACCGAGAGAGCGCCTGGCGCTTGCTTTGCGGAACGAGTGCAGGACGCGCAAATAACCTCCTGGTCGCACCATCCGATCCGCGCCGGATGTATTCCTGACAATCCCGAGGCCACAACTGAAATGCAGTTCCGGCGCTGATCATATCAGCGCCGGGCAAAGCTCTATTTTCTGTAGTCTTCTGAATACCGAGCACACGACATGACTACCAAGCGTCAACACATGAGCCGGGGAGCAATCACGCTAGCGCTTTAGGGAGCAGTCATCATGGCAATCGTTCTAACAGACGACCAGTACGTCACGCTCGACGAGTCGTCCGGTCTGCAAACCAGCGGAACACCAGCGGCCAATGAGGACAACAACGACAACGACATCGTATACACCGACCTGCCGGCAGCATTTGCCACGCGCCTCTTCGACGCCGGCCAGCTCAGCCTGAGCAATACCTTTGCCCTGGCGAACGGCGCGGCCCGCAACGACTTCATTTCACTCACCGAAGGTTCGACGCTGACCGGGTTCGTCATGAGCAACGGCGATCCGCTGCCGGTTTACGATGCCAGCGGCCCCACCGACCCAACGACCGGCGTCCTCGCCAGCTTCACCACCGTTGACGGCGAGGCAATCTACCTGTTCGCCGACATGGCCACCGGCGGCGGCCTCGGCGCCTTCATGTTCTTGGGCGTCGATGCGAGCGGCGAAATCGTCCTCGCCGGCCACCTCCAGTCGGACGGCACCATTTCGACGGTCCAGTTCGAAGCCATCACCAACCCCGATAGCGGCGATCATGACGATCCGGTCGATCTCAGCGGGCTGCTCGATGTCGCCGCCAGCGGCACAATCGAGTTCGATTTCAACACGCTGCCCTCGGGCAACAACCTGTTCGACATCCTCGGCCCCTCTCCGACCGACCCGGCGATCATCATTCTCGGTGAGAACATCCTGATGAAGGAGGATGGCAGCCTCGACAGCGGCAGCGACAGAATATTCACGTCGCAGGCCGCCACCGGGGACGATGCCACGATCGGCATGAACAACCAGATGTTCAATCCGGGCGATGCTGCATTCTTCGTCTACATTGAGGACCCCGTCGCAAGCTTCCTGTCCGGTTGGCCCGACGGCCTCGACTCCACCGAGGCCGACGATGCCGACAATATCCAGTACAACGGCGGCACGCTCGACGTGACCTCCGCCAAATTCACGATCTCCCAGATCCAGGGCAACAGCACGGGCTCGCTCAGCCTGACCACATACCTGGGCAACGATGACCAGGGCCGGACTTTGGCTTCTGATCCCTCGGGGGGAGGCGCCTCGCCCAACATTATCCTGGTGAAGGTCACGGTCGGTGGCACGACCTATGAGTTCGACAGTGATGCCGATGCGGCCCAAGCCGGAGTGGACGTTTCGGGCCTGGGCACCGCCACCGTGACGATCAGCGGTGTCGACGATGGCCACGCCATCGAGTTCTTCACCGACGATCTGCACAACCGGGTCAAGATCGAGGGTGTCGAAGGCAAGTTCGACATCGGCGGCTTCGCCATCACCCAGGGCATCACGATCCATGAGCCGGTCGGCGACCGGATCGTGTTTGAGGATGATGGCCCGGTCGTTGGCGATGGCGAAGGCACGCCTGGCCTTACGGTCGACGACAGCGATTTCGTCACCGACGACTCCGTCAGCTATGCCAACCTGTTCGATGTCGATTTCGGCACCGACGGCGGCAAGGACGCCGACAATGACGGCACGGTCGACGACGACGCGGTTGCCTATACGCTGGGGATAAGCGGGGACGGTGACGACAGCGGTCTCGTCGACACGCTGAGCGGCGAAGCCGTGCTGCTGCACCTCGACGGCGACGACGTGATCGGCACCACCGCGATTGGCGGCGACGAGGTGTTCCGTATCTCGGTCAACGTCGACACCGGCGAGGTCACGCTCGACCAGAGCCGCGCGGTCGTCCACGACGATCCGGAAGATCCCGAGGAGGATGGCGCCGGCGAGCCCTCCAAGCTCACTTCGGCCGATCTGATCACGCTGACCGCCACGGCCACCGATGATGATGGCGACACCGACGACCACACGGTCGGCATCGGCGACACGTTCAGCTTCGAGGATGACGGCCCGACAAACGCCCTCTCTGAGGAATCCGTCCCAGGCCTCGTCACCGACGACACCGACACCCCCACGAGCAGCGACAGCGCCGACTTCTCTGTCCTGTTCAACCCAGACTTCGGCAATGACGAGGAAGGTGACCCGGCGGCGACCTATGCGCTCGGCGTCAGCGGAATCGATGCCGACAGTGGGCTGATCGACACGTTGACCGGCGAAACCGTCGTGCTCAACCTCGACGGCAACGATGTGGTCGGCACAAGTGCCACTGGCGGAGAGGTGCTGCGCATCTCGGTCGACGACACCGGCACGGTGACGCTCACTCAGCTCCGCGCGGTCGTTCACGACAATCCGGGTGATCCCAGCGAGAGCACCGAGCCGTCAACACTCTCGGCGGCAAATCTCGTGACGCTCATCCAGACCGTCTATGACGGCGACGGCGACCACGACGACGCGACCGCCGATATCGGACTCGCCTTCAACTTCGAGGATGACGGCCCCACGATGGACCTCGCCACCGTCGACCCGCCGAGCCTCACAACCGACGACACCGAAATCACTGACAGCGACACGGCCAGCTATGCAGGCCTGTTCGACGCGGATTTCGGCAAGGACGGTGAGGCCTCCGTAGGTGAGATCACCTACGCCCTCGGCGTCAGCGGATCGGATGCCGATAGCGGCCTGACCGACACGCTGACCGGCGAAGCCGTGTTGCTCAATCTCGACGGCGACGACGTGGTTGGCACAAGTGCCACCGGCGGAGAGGTCCTGCGCATCTCGGTCGACGCGGACGGCAACGTTACCCTGCAGCAAAGCCGCGCCGTCGTTCATGACGATCCAGAGGACCCCGAAGAAGATGGAGCTGATGAGCCATCCAAGTTCTCGGCAGCCAGCCTCGTGACCTTGACGGCTGTCGCCTATGACGGCGACGGCGACCATGACGACGCTATCGCAGACATCGGGTTGACCTTCAACTTCCTCGACGATGGTCCCTCGATCGAACGGAACGCGGAGCCGGCTCCGACCCTGACGGTCGACGAGACTGTGTTCGGCTTTGCCAATGCCGACTTCTCCGGCCTGTTCACCACGCTCTATGGCAATGACGGGCCAAAGGATGAGGACGGCAACGATCTGCCGGACGACGACGCCATCACCTACGAGCTGTCGATCAGCGGCGCGGGTGACGATACCGGGCTCGTCGACTCGCTGACCGGCGACTCCGTGCTGCTTGGCCTCGATGGTCTCGACGTCATCGGCGTAACTGCTATCGGCGGCCTTGAAGTGTTCCGCGTCTCGGCCGACGAAAACACCGGAGAAGTGACATTCACTCAGAGCCGGGCGGTCAAGCACGACGATCCGCTCGACCCCGACGAGTCAACTTCGCCGGCTGTTCTCAGCTCGCCCGATCTGGTCCAACTGACGGCGACCGCCCATGACGGCGACGGCGACCACGGCAGCGCCACCATCGACATCGGTGGCACGCTGCTGTTCGAGGACGACGGACCGGCAATCGGCGATATCAGTAGCGACATCGTCGATTTCTCCACCTCCAGCTCCGTCAGCAACCCGCTCGGCGCCGTGCCGGGCAATGACGGCGCAAGCGTCAAGATCACCGACTTCACCCCGAGCGTCGATCTCGGTTTCACCACGGTGACTGGTGTGCAGGAGGACGACCAGACGGTGGTCTACTACGAGAACACGAACGGCAACGGGACCATCGGCGATGCCGGGGACACCGCGTTCTTCCAGCTAGCGCTGGATGACAGCGATCCGGACCCCGCTAACTGGAACTACGTCTTCGACGTGTTGCAGGACCCGAACCTGGTCAACATCGACTTCGACTTCGACAACCTGCCTTCCGGCGCCAACCTCTTTGGTGTCGTGGGCGAATCCGCGACCGATCCTGCCATCATCGTGTTCGGCAAGAATCCGGTCTTTAACGCCGCCGGCAACTACACCAACAAGAGCGATGTGATCCACACTTCGCAGGGCGGTACCGGAGCGACCATCGGTGTGAACAACCAGATGTTCGACGCCAAGGACGCCGCGTACTTCGTCTATGTCGACGATCCGGTGGCCAACTACCTCTCCGGAGTACCGGGAGGCCTGACCGCAACCGAGGCGGACGATGCGGACAACGTCCAGTACACGGGTGGCACCGTGGATGTGCATACCGCATCGATCACCGTCTCGCAGACCCAGGCCGGACCCAAGGTTCTGGCCGGGATGAAGATCACGACATGGCTCGGTGACCCTGACCAGGGCCGTGACCTGCTGAACGATCCCACCAGCGGTGGGCCTTCGCCTGACATCGTCCTGGTCCGCGTCTTCGTGCCGGGCCAGGCCGACCCCATCGAGTTCGACGCGGACGCCGATCCGGCCGTGATGGGCATCGATGTTTCGGGCCTGGGTACTGCGACTGTAACCGTCACTGGCCTCAAGAACGGCTATACGATCGAGTGGACGACAGACGACTTGCATAACCGGGCCTTGATCGAGGCAACGGCGGGCAAGTTTGACGTTGGCAAGTTCGCCATCTCCGAGTCGACAACCGCTCCTGATGCAGAACTCAACTTCGAGGTCACCATCGAGGACTTCGACTTCAACGGCGATACCGCGGTGGACGATTTCACCATCGGCATCGACGGCGACCACGACGGTAACGTCATAGTCTAGCGGCAACCAAGCCTCGCCGGTCGGGACACAACCCGGCCGGCGCCCTTTGCGGCAAGAGTCCTGCCAAGGCGGTTGTGATATGCACAAGACCCTCTACCAGACCATCCTCGACCGAGTCCGGCGCCAGCTTCCCGCGCTCATCCTCTTCAGCTGCATCGCCAATCTCCTGCTTCTCGTTACCGTCTTCTACATGCTCCAGGTCTATGACCGGGTGCTGTCGACGGATTCGCTCGATACGCTGATCTGGCTGACGGTTGGCACGCTCGGCGCCATCGTCGTCTATGGCCTGATCGAACATGCCCGGCGGGTGATGCTCACCCGCACCGGCGCCTGGATCAACCTCGAGCTCTCCGGTCCGGTGATCCGCCGGGCGATGGAAGCGCGCCTCGCCGGCGCCGGGCTCGAAGCCGGACCGCGCGACGTCACCGACCTGCGCTCCTTTTTCGAGGGCGATGGACCGCTGGCGCTGCTGGACACGCCCTGGGCGCTCATCTTCATCGCCTTCATCTGGCAGCTGCATCCGGCGCTGGGCCTTGTCGCCATCGGCGGCGCGCTGGTGCTGTTCGGGCTCGCCGTCGGCAATGACATCGCGACCCGCCCCGCCCAGAAGCGGACAACCGCCGAGCTGCGCGCCAACCATGATGCCGCGCTGCGCTATATCGACGGCGGCGAGACGCTTGGGCCGCTCGGCATGGCCCAGCCGATCATCGAGCGCTGGCAGGAGCGCGAAGCCGCCGCCAGCGCGCGCCAACAGGAGCTGGCGGAGGACACCGCAACGGTCGTCAGCATCTCTCGTGCAATTCGCCTCTCGCTGCAGGTGCTGATCCTCGGCATCGGCGCCTACTATGTGATCCAGGGAGAGCTGACCGGCGGCGCCATGATCGCCGCCTCGATCGTCCTCGCCCGTGCCCTCTCCCCCATCGAGCGCTCAATCAGTGCCTGGCGCCGGCTGCTTGCTGCCGTCACCGCGCATCGCAACCTCAAAGCGCTGTTCGAGGGATCGGCCCAGCACGCGGAGGCCGTTCAGCTGCCGCGGCCGCTCGGCCGCCTCACCGTGGAGACGGTGAGTTATGCAGCGCAGATGCGGCACGAACCGATCCTCAGCAACATCAATTTCAGCCTCGAGCCGGGCATCAGCTGCGCCATTGTCGGCCCGTCCGGCGCGGGGAAATCGACGCTCTGCCGCCTGCTGGTCGGCGCGGCACGGCCGAGCTATGGCCATGTCCGCATCGACGGCGCCGATGTCTTCGGCTGGAACTCCGACGATCTTGGACGCTACATCGGCTACCTGCCGCAGCAGGTCGAACTGTTCCCCGGAACCGTCGGCCAGAACATCGCGCGCTTCTATCCGCTCGACAGCGACAGGCTGGTGGAAGCGGCACAGCTGGCGGGCGTACACCAGCTGATCCTGGGTTTGCCGGGCGGCTACGAGACCGACATGGGAACGCAGGGCAGCCGGATATCGCAGGGCCAGCGCCAGCGCATCGCCCTGGCCCGGGCCGTCTACGGTGACCCCGCCGTGCTGGTGCTCGACGAGCCCAATTCCAACCTCGACAGTGACGGCGACCTCGCGCTCACCAAGGCGCTGGCGGAACTCAGGCGCCGGCGCCGCACCGTGGTGATCGTCACGCACCGGCCGGTCGACCTGCAGGCCGTCGACAAGATCCTCATCATGCGCAACGGCGCCGTCGCTCGCTTCGCCGACCGTGACGAGGTGCTGCGGCCCGCCGGCGTCCCCGCCGAGGGCGACGATGCGCGGCGGCTCACCCAGCCGGCACGCAAGCTGCCCCGGATCTCCTCGTAGGAGGGCATGGCAATGTTCGAAAGTCCGACCAAGATCTGGCAGCTCACCCTCGCCTGGTGGCAAGGGGAGATCGTGCCGTTCATCGACCAGAGCTGGACCGCCGTCCGCGACATGGGGCTCTCGCCCGAAGGCGTCGCCACCGCCGGGGTAACGCTCTGCGTCCTCGGCCTGTTGTTCGTGATGCTCGGGACGCGCCGCCGCCGACCCAAACCCCGCGTCGAATTGGCCCGTATCACCCGCGGCCCCCGGCTCCTCGGCTACATCGCCGCGATTGCGTTGGTCGGCGGCTTCGGCACCTGGGCCTATGGCGCCCGGCTGGCCAGTGCCGCTATCGCGCCGGGTGTCGTCAGCCCCGACGGCTATCGCAAGACAATCCAGCATCTCGAAGGCGGGATCGTCCGCACCATCCATGTCAGGGAAGGCGACATCGTCAAGGCCGGCGATCCGCTGGTGACCCTCGACGACACGCAGGCGCTGGCGCGCCGGCAGGAGCTGCGCGCCCGCTACATCGACCTGCGTGCGCTGGAGGCGCGCCTTCTCGCCGAGATGCTCGGGCACGACGCGATCGTCGTTCCGGCCGAACTGCTCGTCATGCCCCAGGCCGACTATGCGCGGGCCGTTGGCGACCAGCGCGCCCTGTTCCTCAGCCGCCGTACCTCGCAGAGCGGGCGTGAGCTGATCCTCGACCAGCGCATCAAGCAGGTCGAGGAGCAGATCGCCGGCCTCACCGAGATGATCGCCGCCGAAGACGAGCAGATCGACCTGCTCGAGCAGGAGGCCGCGAGCGTCAAGAAGCTCTACGACAAAGGCCTCGAGCGCTTGCCCCGCCTGCTCGAGTTGCAGCGCGAGGCGGCCAGTGTCGAGGCCGAGCGCGCCGCCAACCGGGCGTCGATAGCCCAGAACCGGCAGCTCATCGGCGAAACCCAGATGCAGCTCCTGGCGCTGCGCGACGAGATTGCCGAAAAGGTCAGCCAGGACCTGAGCACGGTCCGCAGCGAACTGGCGGAGCTGTCGGGCCTGCTCGCCTCCCGCGAGGACATCCTGGCGCGAACAATCATCGCCGCCCCCATATCGGGCACGGTCATGCATGTGCGTGTCACGACGGTTTCCGGCGTCCTCAAGTCCGGCGAGCCCATTCTCGAGATCGTGCCGGAAGCCTCCAAGCTGGTGATCGATGCGCGGCTTCGGCCGGTCGACATCGATGCCGTCCATCCCGGCATGTCGGCTCGCGTCATCCTCACCGCATATCGCCAGCGCAACCTGCCCCAGATCCACGGGGTGCTGCGTTCGATCTCCGCCGACAGCCTCGTCGACGAACGATCCGGCGGCTCCTACTTCCTCGCCAAGGTCGAAGTCGACCGCGCCAGCCTCGATGCCCTCGGCGAAGGCGTCAGGATGCTTCCCGGCATGCCGGCCGAGATCATGCTGATGGGCGACGAGCAGACGCTCTTTGAATACCTCATCGCCCCGGTCACGGCCTCACTGGATCACAGTTTCAGGCAATAGATGGCGGCGCAGCTTGGCTCAGCCCAACGGCTGCGTATCGAGCGAGGAGCAAACATCTCTCCGCTTCGCTGTTTGCACCGCCGCGCTCATTTGCTATGTGCTCTGCCCACGGTTCGAAGACCCCGTAGCTCAGCAGGATAGAGCGCAGGATTCCTAATCCTGAGGCCATGAGTTCGAATCTCATCGGGGTCACCAAACTGCATGTCGGCCACGCCGGCTCAACCGGCCACGCACGGAGTTGCACCATGCCCACCCCCAAACTCGCTCGAATCCTTGCTGCCGCGGCCGTCACCGCACTGCTGGCGGCCTGTTCGGCCGGAGGTGGCGGCGCGCTGTCGCCGGGGCTGACGGCGCCGATGAATGTGCCGGGGGCGCAGCTCAACCGCGTCGAGGCGCTATTCCTGCTCAACGATTTCCGCCGCTCGCAGGGCGCGGCGGATGTGCGCGGCGATACGCTGCTGGACTCGACCGCGCAGACGCTTGCCGTCAACTATGCCAAGACCGGCGGCCAGCCGCTGCTGCCGCCCGGGGCGCTGGCGATGCGGCTCAGTGCCGGCTACCCGACCTTTGCTGAGGTATTCTCGGGCTGGCGTAACGTGCCGGCCGATGCCGCGGCTCTGGCGACGCAGGGCGCGACGCGCGCCGGCCTCGGTGTCTCCTACGATCCGAACTCGGCGCACGGCGTCTACTGGGTGCTGGTGCTTGGCAACTGAGGCCGAGACGCTCGACTGCCGCGGGCTGAAATGCCCGCTGCCCGTCTTGAAGATGGAAAAGCGCCTGTCGCAACTCGTGGCAGGCGCGGAGCTGGTGGTGCTTGCCACCGACCCCATGGCCAAGGTCGATATCCCGCTCTACTGCCGGCAAAACGGCCATACCTGCGACGTGTCGCAGGACGGCGACACCTATCGGTTCGCGATCGTGAGGGCCTGAGCTACTGCTCCACCGCCGCAACCGCTGCCGGGGCCCAGTTGGGGCGCGGGCGCGGCAGGGGCACGTCGTCGACCATGATGCCGAGATCGGTGGCGGTGTATTCCTTGCCCGTGATTTTGTCGGTCAGGTAGCTCGGGTGGCCCTTGAGGCCCATCGGGAAAGCGGCCTCGCGCTCGGCGACATAGGCCTTTGCCTCCTTGCCGCAGATCTTCGAGCGCATGTTCGCCGGCGGCGCCGCGATATTGCTGAGCTGCACGACGTTCTGCCCGGTGCCGGTGAGCACATTGGCGAAGCCGCGCAGGAAGAGCTCGGCCGTCAGTTCGTTGCGCTCGCGCGCCGACACTCCACCCAGCACCACGGCCAGCATCGAGCGGCCGCCGCGATCGACAGTGGCGACAATGTTGAGGCCGGAGGCGCACACATAGCCCGTCTTCATGCCGGTGGTGCCGAGGAAGTGCTCGAGCAGGCCGTTATTGGATTCGAGCTTGGCCTTGCCCAGCCGCACCGCCTCGGTGCCGAACATATCGGCATATTGCGGATAATCGCGCCGGATGATGAGGGCGAGGATGGCGAGGTCGCGCGCTGAGGTGACCTGTTCCTCGGAATGGAGCCCATTGGGGTTGACGTAGTGGGTCGCCGACATGCCCATGGCGGCGGCCATCTCGTTCATTTCGTCGACAAACGCCGGCACCGAGCCCGAGATGCCTTCAGCGATGGCGACCGCGATGTCATTGGCCGATTTGACGACGAGCACGTAGAGCGCGTCGCGCAGGGTGATCGAAGAGCCAACCTTGAGCCCGGATTTCGATGGCGCCTGGTTCCAGGCATTCTTGGAGATCTTGATCGGATCATCGAGACTGATCCGCCCGGCTTCGATGGCGCGGAAGGCGACATAGGCCGTCATCAGCTTGGTGAGCGAGGCCGGATGCCAGGGCTGCCCGGCCTCTTCGGCATAGAGCACTTCAAAGGTCTGCGCATCGACGAGCAGCATCGGCACGGCCCAGGCGGGTGTCGTGCCGAACACGGCGAGGGCAACCATGAGGCTGGCGGCAATACGGCGGCGGAGTTGGGCGAACAAGGCGCCTCCGGATAGCAATTGGTCTCGGGGCCGCGAGGGTTTTAGCAACGGCGCCTGCGCCGCTCAACCGCCCGCGAGTTGAGATCAAGGGTTTTTGAGGGATCACCGCTTCCAAAGCGCTTTCAGGAAGAGTTGCAAACTCTTGCGGTTCGAAAGCGCGTCGAATCTACGTCAAATCCGGCAGATCTCGGGCGCTGGCCCAGCGATGGAATAGCGTACGCCGCGGCTCGGGCAGAGGCGCTTCGAGCACATCCAGCGCCGTGATGCCGTCGACGCGGAAACTGCGGAAATCCTGGCGCAGGGTGCACCAGGCGGCGAGCGTCTGGTGGCCTTCGAAATAACCCAGCGCCACCGGATGCACCGTGCGCTCGGTGATGGCGCCCGACTTGTCGCGATAACCGAGCCAGACCTGCCTTTCCTCGCGCAGCGCACGGCGCAGCCGTCCGAGCAGGTTGTCCGGATCGATCTCGCGCGGCGGGATGACGAAGAGGCCGATCGAGGTCATCTCGTCCCGCATCGGCTTGGGCAGCACCGCCTCGATCTTGCTGCTCGCGTCGCGCGCCGTGAGCGCCATCTCCGCGTCGGGGCCGTAGATCAGGCCACGGAGGCCTAGGACCAGCGCTTCCAGTTCCTCGTTGCTGAACATCAGCGGCGGCAGGAAGTGTTCGGCCCGCAGCTGGAAGCCGACGCCGGCTTCGCCGTCGATGGCGGCACCCATGGATTTCAGCGTCTCGATGTCGCGATAGAGCGAGCGCAGCGACACGCCCATCTCTTCGGCCAGCACCTGCCCGGCGACGGGACGCCGGCGGCGACGCAAGGCCTGCATCAGGTTGAGCAGCCGTTCGGAGCGCTTGGCCATGGCTCAGGCCGCTGCTGACAAAATCGGGCGAGTGGCGCGGCTAGGCTCCTCGCATCGATCAAGGAGACAGCAAATGACGACCATCCTCACCATCCTCACCGAAGGCTTTGCCGACTGGGAAACGGCGTTGCTCAACGCCGTCGCTCACGCCTTCTACAAGGTGGAGACCCGCTTCGCGACCCCCGGCGGACGACCGGTTACCTCATCTGGCGGCATGACCGTGTCCTCGGCGCTGACGCTGGAGGATGTCGACCCGGCTGATTACGACGCCATCATCGTCTGCGGCGGGACGGCGTGGCAATCGCCGGAGGCCCCGGATATCGCGCCGCTGCTGCAGGACGCGAAGGCCAAGGGCAAGCTGATCGGGCTCATTTGCGATGCGACCGTTGCTGGCGCGCGGGCGGGGCTGCTCGACACGGTGCGCCACACCAGCAATGGCGCCGGCTATCTCGATTTCACCGGCTATGCCGGGACGGCGCTCTATCGCGATACGGAGGCTGCGGTGAGCGATGGCGGCATCGTCACGGCGGGTGGGGTCTCGCCGGTGGCGTTCATGGCGGCGGTGATGGAGGGGCTGGGATTGGCGGACGACAACCTGAGCTACTATGTCGGCATGCACGCAGCGCAGTTTGGGAAGACGGCGTAGGCGGTATCCAACTGATAGAGGCGGCCCCTCCCGGCCTCCCCCATGAAGGGGGAGGTGAAAGAGGCGAGCTTGTGGCCGGATCGAGCCTGACGCACCGGCAAAGCACCTCCCCCGCTATGGGGGGAGGATGGGGACGGGTCCGTCTGCTTCAGCGTCGCACTTACACCGGCAGCATCAGCCGGTTCTGCCGGCTGATTTCGGCCGTCAGCCCCTCATCGGCGGCGTTCTGCGCCACGCGGACGACGAACGTCCCGGGCTCAACCAGCCAGTGCTTCGCCTCGACCCGATAGAAGGCGAAGGCGCGGGCGTCGAGCGGAAGGGTGATCCGCAGCTTCTCGCCCGGGCCGAGGAAAACCTTCTCGAAGGCTTTGAGCTCGCGGCCGGGGCGCGGCACGGAGGCTTCGGGGTCGGAGATGTAGAGCTGCACGACTTCTGATCCAGGCCGCTTGCCGGTGTTCTCGACGGTCACCGATACCGTGACCGCGCCATCCGCCTCGAACCCGCTCGCGTCCACCTCGAGATCATCAAGCGCGAAGCTGGTGTAGCCGAGGCCGAAGCCGAAGGGGAACAGCGGGGCGATGCCGTGGCGCTCGTAGTGGCGATAGCCGATGAACACGCCCTCCTCGTAGCGCACCTTGCCATCGAGGCCGGGATAGACCTCGCGATCCTGCGACTGGGCCGGGTGATCGGCCCACTTGATCGGGAAGGTCTGCGGCAGGCGTCCGCCCGGCCCAGCGGCGCCGGTGAGCACGTCGGCGATGGCATTGCCGGCCTCCTGCCCCGGATACCAGGCCTCGAGCACCGCCGCGACTTCGCCCAGCCACGGCATCTCGATCGGCCCGCCGGTCTGCAGCACGACGATGGTGCGCGGGTTGGCCGCGGCAACGGCGCGGATCAGCTCGTCCTGGCGGCCGGGCAGAGCGATCGAGGTCAGGTCGCTGCCTTCGGTATCCCATTCGCCGTTGCGGCCGACGAAGACGATGGCCGTCTCGGCATCGCGCGCAACGGCCACGGCATCTGCGATCGCCTCGTCGCCGAGCGGCCGGCCGATACCGACATGCAGTGCCGAGATACCAAGTACGCGCGCCGGCTTGGAGACGAACTCGACCACTACCTCATAGCTGCGCCCTGCCGTCATTTCGACCAGTCCGACCACCTCGTCGCAGCCTTCCTCGAAATAAGTGCGTCCGGGCTGCCAATGGGCAGCCGACGCATCGGCGATCACGACGCCATCGACGAGTACACGCGCATAGCCGGCGGCATACACGCCGACATTGTGGGCACCGGAATGCTCCGGCGTGAACGTGGCGCCGAGACGCGCCGAAAAACCGGTGAGATCCACCTTGCCGCCAGGCGGATAGAACCACATCACCTCGCCGCCGTTCAGCCTCTCGCTGAACACCGGCTCGCCGGTAAGGGTTGCGTTGTTGAAGTAGTCGACCGCCATCGAACCAGTAACCGCCGGCTCGAACCGGTTGTTCAGCGCGCCTTCGGCATAGCGCAGTCGCTCGACGCCGAGCGCGGCGGCCAGCCCGTCCCACGGCGAGACGCGATAGTGCGGATTGAGCTGGGCCGAACCGCCACCCATGATCTGTGCGGTCCTTGCGTTGGGACCGATCACCGCGATCGTCCCCTGCGCGACGAGTGGCAGGATGTCGTCGGCATTCTTGAGCAGCACCGCGCCCTCGGCACCGGCACGACGGATCAGCGCGCGATGCTCGGCGCGATCCTCGGCCTTCTCCTCGAACGCGCTGCGATCGTCGAGCGCGCCGGTACGCTCCATCAGGCGGAGGATGTTGAGGACGCGGATGCGCACCGTGTCGCGGCTGACCTCGCCGGCTTCGACGGCGGCAACGAGCTTTTCGCCGCGATCGCGGGCCGGGCCGGGCATTTCGAGATCGAGCCCGGCATTGACCGTGGGGGCGGTGGCATGCGAGCCGAACCAATCCGACATCACGATGCCGTCGTAGCGCCACTCGTTGCGGAGCACCTGGTCGAGCAGCCACTGGTTCTCGCTGGTGTAGGTACCGTTGAGCCGGTTGTACGAGCTCATGATGCCCCACGTGCCAGCGTCCTTCACCGCGTGCTCGAACGGCACGAGATAGAGTTCGCGCAGCGCCCGCTCGTCGATCTCGGAGCTGATCGTCGTGCGCTCGATCTCGGATTCGTTGCCGACGAAATGCTTGATCGTCGCCGAGACGCGCTGGCTCTGCAGCCCGCCGATATAGCCGACGGCGAGCTTCGCAGTGAGGATCGGATCCTCGGAATAGCACTCGAAATTGCGGCCATTGCTGACCGTGCGGTGGAGATTGACCGTCGGCGCGAGGCTCACATGCGCGCCTTTCGACTTCACTTCCTCGGCCAGCGCCACGCCGATCTCCTCGAGGAGTCCGACATTCCACGTTGCGCCGAGTGCGATGCCGACCGGGAAAGCCGCGGACTTGACGCCGCCGATCAGCGAGCCGCCGCCGCGGGCACCGTTCGGCCCGTCCGTGACGCGCAGCTTGCCGATGCCTAGCCTCGAAATGGCGGGAAGGGACCAGAAGTCTTCGCCCGAGAGCAGGCTGACCTGCTCCTCGAGGGTCATTTGGTCCACCAGCTTTTCGATGCGCGACGTCATTGCCCGGGTCTCCTCATGGCGGCAGCGGGGCGTACCCCTAGTCACAAACGGTAACTGCGTCTATATTAGGAACCAAAGATTTTTGCCCATTGGAGGGCACAAGATGAAACCAATTCCCGGCAGGAGCGAAACCTGCAACGCCATGGCCGATATCCTCAACCGGATCGGCGACAAGTGGAGCGTGATGATCGTCGGCTATCTCAGCAAGAAGACCATGCGCTTCAATGAGCTGCGCCACACCATAGGCGGCATCAGCCAGCGCATGCTGACGCTGACCCTGCGCAATCTCGAGCGCGACGGCCTCGTCACCCGGACGGTGTTTCCCGAGATCCCGCCGCGGGTCGAATATCGGCTGACCGATCTCGGCCGCAGCCTTGAGGGGCCGATCGCCTCGCTGTGGACCTGGGCCGAGGTGCACCAGGGCGAAGTGCAGCGCTCTCGCATGGACTATGATGCCGAGCACGAAAACGTGGTCGAAGCGCTGCCACCCGAGCGCCGCTACGCCGGGGCTGCTCGCTGACGGCAACTCGCACCAGCCTAGCCGCGGACCTCGCCGGCATCGGCCTCAAGAGGGGCGATGCTGTGCTGGTGCATGCGGCGCTCCGTAAGGCCGGCCCGATTGCCGGCGGGCCGGACACGATCGTCGACGGCTTGCGCGATGTGCTCGGCCCCGAGGGCACGATCCTCGGCTATACCGACTGGCAGCTCGAGGACGAGCAGCGCGACGATCCGGCACTTCGCGACCACCTGCCGGCGTTCGATCCGGCGCGCTCGCGCGCCACCCGGGACAACGGCTACTGGCCGGAACTTCTACGCACCACACCCGGCGCCCTGCGCAGCGGCAACCCCGGTGCGTCGATGGCAGCGCTCGGCGGCCAGGCGGAGTGGTTCACGGCGGACCACGCGCTTGATTATGGCTACGGGCCGCAATCCCCGCTCGGGAAGCTCGTCGAGTCGCGCGGCAAGGTGCTGATGCTGGGCGCGCCGCTCGACACCATGACGATCCTGCACCACGCCGAGCACCTCGCCGATTTCCCGGACAAGCGCGTGGTCCGCTATGAGGCACCGATCCTCATTGACGGGCAAGGGATCTGGCGCTGGTTCGAGGAGTTCGACACTTCCGACCCGCCCGACGGCCTGCCCGACGATTATTTCGCGACGATCGTCGAGGCGTTCCTCGCCACCGGTCGCGGCGAGCGCGGCAAAGTCGGCGAGGCGAGCTCGGTGCTCGTTCCCGCCGACGAGATCGTGGCCTTCGGCGTCGATTGGCTCGAACACTGGGGCCGTACGCGCTAGCAGCGCCTACCGCTTGGTGACCCAGGCGCCCGTGTTGCCATAGCGCGTGCCGGCGAACTTCTCGGGCGACAGCAGGTCGCCAAGTGTCGTCAATTCGTCCGGCGTGAGCGCGATGGCTGCCGCCGCGACGTTCTGCTCGAGATGCGGGAGCTTCCGTGCGCCGGGGATCGGCACGATGAAGTCGCCCTGGTTGATGACCCAAGCGAGCGCCAGCTGTGCCGCCGTCACCTGCTTTTCCGCCGCCATCTCTTCGAGCAGGTCCACCAGCGCCGCATTGGCAGCCATGTTCTCGGGACTGAAGCGGGGCAACCCGCGCCGGAAGTCGTTGCTGCCGAGGTCCTCCGGCTTCTGGATGGCGCCGGTGAGGAAGCCGCGGCCGAGCGGGCTGAACGGGACAAAGCCGATCCCGAGCTCACGGCAGGTGTCGAGGATTTCGCCCTCCGGATCGCGGGTCCAGAGCGAGTACTCGCTTTGGAGGGCCGAGATCGGATGAACGGCATGCGCGCGCCGGATGATATCGGCACCCACTTCGGAGAGGCCGAGGGCCCGTACCTTTCCTTCCTTCACCAGCTTCGCCATGGCCCCAACGGTGTCCTCGATCGGCACCTGCGGGTCCATGCGATGCAGGTAGAAGAGGTCGATCGCGTCGACACCGAGGCGCCTGAGCGAGGCTTCGACGACTTCGCGGGCGTGCTCAGGCCTGCCGTCCACGCCGACCATGGCGTCGGTGCCCGTCTTGCCCGGATCGATCTTGAAACCGAACTTGGTGGCAATCACCACCTTGTCGCGGAACGGCCGCAGCGCCTTGCCGACGAGAATTTCGTTCTCGAACGGACCATAGACTTCGGCCGTGTCGAAGAAGGTGACGCCAAGCTCTACTGCGCGGTGCAGCGTACGGATCGCGTCGGCCTCGTCCTGCCCGCCATAGGCGTGGCTCATGCCCATGCAGCCGAGGCCGACGGCGGATACGGTCAGGTGAGGGCCGAGCCTGCGGCTCTTCATCGGCGCCGAAGCGGCAGCGCCGATGTCAGCCCCAGCGGGCGACTGCCCGGCGTGCGGGGGCCGGCTTTTGCCGGCGCTCTGGGAGTTCTGCGTCATATTCCTTCATCCTCATGGTCGTGCCGGCATAGCCGGCGATTTTGGTGTCGAGGACGAGGAGGCAATCGGTGAGCTCGGCGAGCTTCGAACGCACGCGTTCGCGATGCTGTTCGAGCAGCTCTCGACGCTCCGGCTCCGTTGCGGCGCCGCGCTCGCGCAGGACCGCATAAGCCAGCATTTCACGGATCGGCATTCCGGTCGCCTTAAGGCGGCCGAGAAACTCGACCCAGCTGAGGATCGACGCGTCGTAGTCGCGCTGTCCCGACTGGTCCCGGTCTGCATAGGGAAGCAGCCCGATCCGCTCGTAGTAGCGCAGGGTGTGGGCGGAAAATCCCGCACGCTTGGCCAGTTCTCCGATCTTCATTATGCCTTCCTTGCCACGACGCATCCGAGGCTAGGGGTTCGAGCGCACTCTAAGTCAAGCGGCAAAAATATGCCCCGCGGATGGCTACCCGCGAGGCGACATCGAGGCGCGTCTCTACACCAGCGCCACGATTTCCTTCTTCCGCCACCAGCCAAAATAATACGTCGCCTGGAACAGCAGCAGTGCTGCGAAGCTGAGGCAGTAGCCCCACCAGACGCCCTCCAGTCCGAAGAAGTGGCTGAGCGCCAGCGCCGCCGGCACCTCGACGAGGATGATCGCCGCCAGCGACAGGCTCATCGGGATCCACACATCGCCCGAGGCGCGCATCACCGCCGAAAAGATCGAGCCCCAGCCGAACAACAGGCAGCTCCACAACACGATGTGCAGCAGCGTCTGGGTGAGTTCGACCACCTGCTGCTCGGTGATGAACAGCCGGACCACGACCTCCGAGAAGATATAGGCGAGAAGCACCAGCGCGCCGGTGAACACGAGGTTGATGATCGCCGCCGTGCGCGTCACGTTCTCGACTTCGTCGAAGCGCCGGGCGCCGATCGCCTGCGCCGCGAAGATCGCCGAGGCGATGCCGATCGACATAGCCGGGAACTGCACATAGCTCAGCACCTGGTTCACCGCGCCATAAGCGGCGGTTGCGTCGGAGCCGAAGCGGTTGACGATGCCGACGATGACGATAGCCGAGATCGACGACACCACCATGGCGACGCCGGCCGGGATGCCGAGCTTGAGGATGAGGCCGAGGAGCTTCACATCGACCTTGAGGTTGCGGATCAGCTCGGCGTCGGGCGCCATCGGGCTCTTCCGCGCGTTGAGGTAGAAATAAAGGAAGATCAGCACCGCGACGAAGCCGGCGATGAACGCCACGGCGGCGGCGAGCACGCCGATCTGCGGCAGGCCCCACCAGCCCTGGATCAGCGCCGGAGTGACGACGAGGCCGACGCCGATCGAAAAGATCAGCGTGAACAGCGGGGTGATCGTGTCACCCACACCGCGCAGCATCGAGGTGATGAGGAGGAAGACGAAGAAGCCGGGCATGCCGATGAGCATTACGCGGCCATAGGCCGTCCCTTCCGCAACGATGTCGGCCGGCGCTCCCAGCAGCTCCATCAGGTTCTGCGCGAAGAATCCGCCCAAGACGGCGACGAACAGGCCCATAAGGAAGCCCACCGTCAGGGTGGTGCCGGTCACTTCCTTGATCTTCTGCATGTTCTTCGCGCCCCAGGCCTGCCCGATCAGGATCGAAGCGCCCGAGGCGAGGCCGATCACGAACGAGATCAGGAAGATCATGATGGGGAAGAACACCGAGACGGCGGCGAGCGCCTTCACGCCGATCATCTGGCCGATATAGATATTGTTGATCGTGCCCGACAGCGACTGCAGGATGTTGCTGACCATCAGCGGCACGAGAAAGACGAGAAAGCGCTGCCAGAGCGGCTTGCTATGATCGTTCATAGGTAACTCCGAAATCCCAGTTCAATGCGGCGGCGTTTGTCCCTGCCCGGGCCGGTATCGTGTCGGCGGGGCGGGCCACTTCACATCTCAAGGGAAGATGCAGGCGGGTCGGAGCACTGTTGGGTTCGAACGCACGGGGGACTGTCTAGCGCCGCAACGTGTGGCCGGTCAACGGGTTGGTAGGGACGGAGGGGACAGAGCACTTGCGTCCCGCCATCATCGCGCTTGATCGATCCGATCACCAACTCTCATCACCAAACCCTGCCGACTTACTATAGCGTCGCGCCATGCACGCACCTGCCCCACACAAAGCACGAGACCAGTATTGGCTGGGCGCGCGGATGTTCTCACCGGTCGCCGTCTCCATCGCGGCCTACGGCCTCGTCTGGGGCGTGCTCGCCGGGCAAGCCGGAATGAGCGTGCTGGAAGTGGCGCTGATGAGCGGCCTCGTCTTTGCGGGCTCGAGCCAGTTCGTCGTGCTCGAGATGTGGACACCCGGCAGCCTGCCGATCCTCTCGATCGTCATCGCGGCGGCGATCGTGAACCTCCGCCTCCTCCTAATGTCAGCAACGCTGCGGCCCCTGATCGCCCCATTGCCGCTGCCGGCGGCGCTCGGAGCGACGTTCTTCGTCTCCGACGAATCCTGGGCCATGACCATGACCGAGGTGCACAAGGGCACCGGCAGCGTTGCGTTCTACCTGGGCGTCGGCACGCTCTGCTGGTTCTCGTGGATGGCATCGACCCTGATCGGCCTGGTGCTCGGCGCCTTCATCGACGATCCGACGAAATACGGGCTCGATTTCGCCTTCACCGCCACCTTCCTCGCCCTGCTGCTTGGCATGTGGAAGGGGCGCGGCGATCTGGTGCCGTGGATCGTTGCAGCGCTCGCCGCCATCGCCACCTCGCAGCTGATCGAGGGCAACTGGTACATCATCGTCGGTGGCCTCGTCGGCAGCTTCGCCGGGGCATTGGCCGAGACGTGGAAGGAGCGCCGCCGTGTCGCTTGAAGCTCTCGTCGCCATCCTCGCCATGGCCGCCGTCACCTTCGCCATCCGCGCCGGCGGGTTCCTGCTCGCGAGCCGCCTGCCCTCGACCGGGTTCGTCGCCAGCTGGATGAAGCACTTGCCCGGCGCCGTGCTCGCCGCACTGGTCGCCCCAGCGATCCTCGCGGGCGGCATGGCCGAGGCAATCGCCGCCGCGGCGACGGCTGTGATCTACATCGTGAGCCGCAATCTGTTCGCCGCGATGGCCGGCGGCGTGCTCGCCGTCTACCTCGCCCGCCTGGCGCTCGGGGGCTGACGGAACGTAGGGCCACCCTTGCCCGTTGTTCTTCGAACAAGGAGCGCTTTAGGAAAAGTTGCAGACTTTTCCGGTTCGAAAGCGCGACAACTCAGTAACTTGGAGCATTTCCCCGTTTCGACGAAACGGGAAAATGCCCTAGGAGGCTCCGATGCAGACCCTTTCCGGACTGTTCGACACCTATGAGCATGCGACCGCGGCCGTGCACGCCCTGCACGAGGCCGGCATTGCACATGCCGATATCAGCCTTGTTTCCGCGACCCCGCGCGATTTCGACGACGATCCGGTCGACGAAGGCGCCACCACCGGTGCCGAAGTCGGCGCCGGCCTCGGCGCGGCGGGCGGGCTGCTTGCCGGGCTCGGCATCATCACCATCCCCGGTTTCGGCCCGGTCGTTGCCAGCGGCTGGCTCTTCGCCACCGCCATCGGGGCGCTCGCAGGTGCGGGTATCGGCGCCGCGACGGGTGGCCTCGTCGGCACGCTGACCAGCGCCGGCGTTTCGGAAGCCGAGGCTCATGCCCTGGTCGAAAAGGTCCGCAGCGGCGGCGCCATCGTCACGGCCCGCGTCGATGAGGCCCATGCCGGCCCGGCGGCCGCGATCCTGCGACACGCTCAGGGCATCAAGGCCGAAGGCGCGGCCCTCGAAGCCGAAGAAGAGCTCGAAGCCGAGCACCTCGAAGAGTTGGAGCGCGGACCAGCCCAGCGGCGCGAAGACCAGCCCTGGGTCCCTCCGGTGATCTAGCCTCCGGAGGGGTCGCGAGGGTTGCACCGGCCGTGCCGGAATGGTACGGGCTTGCCCGCGCCCCTGTGGTGGAATTGGTAGACGCAGCGGACTCAAAATCCGCCGCCGCGAGGCTTGTCGGTTCGAGTCCGACCGGGGGCACCACATCTACGCTCGATCGTCTTCGCCTATTGCGGCGTCAGCTTCTCGGTCCCGGAGCCATCCTTGCCGGCCACGGTCCACAGCCCTTCCATCGAACCGTCGTCCAGGATCTCGTAGATAACGAGGCCAATGGCGTCGCCCAGCACGTAGCCGGCCGAGAACGCGTTGCCGTTGCGCATGCAGATGCCCGACGACGTCGTGCCGCCGGTGGTCCAGTAGATTTCGCAGGTGGTCTCGCTGGTGACCACGATCTGGGCCGTGCCCTGGTAGGACGAACCATCAAGATTGGTGCCGAGTACGTCGTAGTCCCCGCCGATATCCTGTGCTGCAACGGGAACGGCGAGCGCCGACATCATGCCGGCGGCGAGCAGGAGGCGCTTCATGATCATGTCCCTCAACCTGACCCCTCATGGCCGAGACTAGACAAGCGCCACTGGACTGACAATGCAGGGCAACGCAGACTGCGCCCTGCATATTCGGGGAAGGGAAATCGATGGCAGGCACGATCAGGCTCGGCACCGCCGGCTGGGTATTCGAGCCCTGGCGCAAGAGCTACTACCCCGAGGGGCTGAAGCAGAAAGACGAGCTCGCCTATTCGAGCGCGCGGCTAGGCAATATCGAGATCAACGCCACCTTCTATTCGCACCAGAAGGCAGCGAGCTTTGAGAACTGGGCCAGCCAGACGCCGGACGATTTCGTCTTCACGGTGAAGGGCCACCAGCTCGTCACCCACATCAAGCGGCTCAAGGATGTGGAGCTGCCGCTCGCTAATTTCTTCGCCTCGGGCGTGATGGCGCTGGGCAAGAAGCTCGGCCCGTTCTGCTGGCAGCTGCCGGGGAACTCGAGCTACGACGAGACGCGGATGGAAGCCTTCCTCTCGCTGCTGCCGCAGACCCCGCTGGCGCTCCTCGCCCTCGCCGGAAAGACCGACTACGGCAAGAACCCGCCCTATCTCGACGTCACGGGTATTGCCCGCGTCCGCCATGCCATCGAGGTGAGGCACAAGAGCTTTGCCGATCCGCGTTTCATCGCGCAGCTCCGCGCCCACAACGTCGCACTGGTCGTCGCCGACACTGCCGACTGGCCCTATGCCGACCAGACAGCCGACTTCGCCTACGCCCGTCTGCAGGGTGCGCCCGGCGCCGAAAGCTACACCCCGGCGGAGCGCGACCAGCGCGCACAGTGGCTCAGGGCCTGGTCCGAGGGAAAGACCGCACCGGATGCGCCGCTGGTCACCGACGCGGCGGACGCCGGCGCCGCCCGCGACGTCTTCGCCTTCTTCGTCTCGACCGACAAGGAGCACGCCCCGGACAACGCCCGCGCCGTCATGGCGACGCTGGGGCTGAAGGGCCCGAGCGAGTGACGATCTCGTGACCTCCGGGTCAAGGATACTTGACCTAGGCTGAGTTGACTTGAGTGCCGGGCCCAAGAATATGGCGCCCGCATCGACTGGAGCCTCACCGTGCCCAACAGCCTCACCGCCGACCGTCCCTGGCTTCTCGCCACGATCTCCTTCGTTCTCGGGCTCGCCACCATCGCCGGCGCCTGGGGCTCGCAGATCTTCGGTGGCCTGGTGCCCTGCGAGCTCTGCCTCGAGCAGCGCTTTGCCTATTACTGGGGACTGCCGGTTCTGGCGCTGATCCTGATCTTCTGGAACCGCCTGCCACGCACGGTGTGGTTCATCGCCATGGCGATTGCGCTGCTGATCTTCGTCTGGTCGACCTACATGGCCGGCCATCACGCCGGCGTCGAATACGGCTTCTGGCCCGGTCCTACAGCCTGCAGCGGCATCGGCGTCGAGGTGAGCTTCGAGGACCTGTCGAACATCAACGCCACACGCGTCGTGCCATGCGACGCGATCCAGTTCGAGATTCTGGGGGTGTCGCTGGCCGGCTTCAACGCGATCATCTCGGCCGCTATCGTACTGATGCTCGGTACCGCAATGTGGCTGCGGCGGAAGGGCTGAGCCTTATGGCTCGAGCTCGATGTCCCAGTAGAGATAGTCGAGCCAGCTTTGGTGCAGGTGGTTGGGCGGGAAGGCCCGGCCGTTATTGTGCAGGTCGTGCACGGTCGGCTGGAACGGGTGCTGCATCGGGAACATCTTGATCTCGCGCGGCAGCCTGTTGGCCTTGCGGAGATTGCACGGCGCACAGGCAGCGACCACGTTCTCCCACGTGGTGCGGCCACCCTTCGAGCGCGGGATGACGTGATCGAACGTCAGCTCGTCGCGCGAGCCGCAATACTGGCACTGGAATTTGTCGCGCAGGAAGACGTTGAAGCGGGTGAAGGCTGGATGCCGCGCCGGGCGCACGTAATCCTTGAGCGAGACGACACTGGGCAACAGCATCTCGTGGCTGGGCGACTTGATCACCCGGTCGTAGTTCGAGACAACGTTCACCCTGTCGAGGCAGATCGCCTTGATGGCGTCCTGCCACGACCAAAGCGACAGCGGATAGTAGCTGAGTGGCCTGAAATCGGCATTCAGCACTAGTGCGGGACAGCTCTCAAGCGACACATGTACTGTCACTTGTCGCCTCCCTGGTGGGAATCGCGGCCAGTCATGATCAGCAATAGTCTATGCCTGATGTGACACGGCTGTGAAGCGCGAATTCGACGGGGTGATTCAGCTGTTCTGCGCGAGGAGGAAGGACGTGGCGAAATCGAGGCCGTCCGGCGCGATGCCGTGTGCGACGCCCGCCGAGATGTGCAGTGTCACGTCGAACCCGGCCGCGAGCAGGTCATCCGCGGCCTGGCGGCTGAGTTGCGGATCGACCACCTGATCCAGGTCACCATGGATCAGCGCCACGGCCGGCCTGTCGTCGGTCGGAAAACCGTCCGCCGGCACGAAAGCGCCCGAGAACGAGACGATGCCGCCAAGGCGCTGCGGCAGTGCCGTACCGACATGGAGCGCCATCATGGCGCCCTGCGAGAAGCCGATGAGATAGGTGTTCGCCGGTGTGATCTGGCCCTGGCTCCAGAGATCCTCGAGCAACTCGATGATCACTGGGGCGGCGTTCCTCGCGCCTTCGATACGCCCGGCGATACGGTCGACGGCGAGCGGAAACCACTGGAAGCCGAACGGGCTGCCGGCGCAGGGCTCGGGCGCGTTCGGCGAGACGAACAGGGCATCGGGCAGCAGCGGCCCCCAATGGTGGCCGAGCCCGATCAGGTCGCTGCCATCGGCGCCATAGCCGTGCAGCAGCACGACGGCCTGCTTCGCGGGCCCACCACTCTTCGGGGCCAGCATGGGACCGGAGAGCTTTGCCATCAGACCGATATTCCTTCCTTGTTGCGCACCGCGCGATAATAGCGCCAGAGCAGCAGCGCCGCGGTCGAACGATGTGGGGACCAGCGCTGGGCCATGCCGATCAAGTCCTTCACCTCAGGCTTGCCGTCAAGCCCGAAGGCCCATTGCACCGCCCGCTGCAGGGCGACGTCGCCGGCGGGGAAGATGTCGGGATGGGCCGCCGAGAACATGAGGTAGATTTCCGCGGTCCACGGCCCGATCCCCTTGAGCCGGGTCATGCTCGCAATCGCCTCGTCGGCCGGCAGTTCGGCAAGCGGGGCGAAATCGAAACTGCCCGAGGCGACGGCTTCGGCGATGCCACGCAGCGTGCGGTACTTGCCGCCGGACTGGCCGGCGCCCCGCACCTGCTCTTCGGTCAGCGCCAGGTATCCCGCCGGGTCGAGCGCACCAGGCAGCGCGGCGAAGCGCGACCAGATCGCATCGGCGCTCGCCGTCGACACCTGCTGGCCGGTGACTATGCGTGCGAGCCCCTCGAACCCACCCGGCGAGCGGCGGATCTCGAACGAGCCGGCCTTGGCGGCGATTTCAGCAAGACGCGGATCGAGCCCGGTGAGCGCCGTGAGGTGGTGCTCGAGCGCTGCGGCCGTATCGAGACGATCTGTCAAATCAATGTCCTCGCATGCTAGCTGTCGCCCATGCGCCAGCCCGTATTCCGTTTCGCGCCGAGCCCCAACGGCTACCTCCATATGGGGCATGCCTATTCGGCGCTCTACACCGCGCAATGGACAAAGGCCATGAGCGGACGCTTGCTGTTGCGCATCGAGGATATCGACCGGGAGCGAAGCAAGCCGGAATTCGCCGAGGCCATCTTCGACGACTTGCATTGGCTCGGGCTCGAATGGGAGGAGCCGGTGTGGCGGCAGTCGGAGTGGTTTCCGGCCTACGCGGCGGCCGCCGATCGGCTGCGGCGGCGCGACCTGCTCTACCCGTGCTTCTGCTCGCGCAGCGACATTGCCGCGACGGCCGTGGGGACGGACCCTGATGGCGCTCCGCTCTATGCCGGCACCTGCCGCCATCTTGATCGTGCCGAGGTGGCGCGGCGGTTCGCGGCCGGCGAGGAAGCCAACTGGCGGCTGCGAACGGACGTAGCGATGGACCTCACGGGGCTCCTGACCTTCTCGGTCGCTGGTCCGACGCCGATCGATCGACCGCAGATCCGCTATGCCCGGCCGCAGCTGTGGGGCGACGTTGTGCTGCAACGCAAGGGCACGCCGACAAGCTACCACCTGAGCGTCGTGGTCGATGATGCGGCGCAGGGCGTGACACACGTCACGCGCGGCCGCGACATGGAGGCTTCGACCGACATCCATGTGCTGCTGCAGATGCTGCTCGGGCTGCCGACGCCGACCTACACCTTCCACAAGCTGATCCTCGATACCGAGGGCAAGAAGCTCAGCAAGTCGAAGGGCTCGGAGTCGCTGCGCAGCCTGCGCGAGGCAGGCTGGACAGCTGAGGATGTAAGGCGGGAACTGGGGTTCTAGTACGGGCGGCGGGGGTAGCGCCGGTGTGTGTGGTCGCCCCCTCCACCCAGCTTTACTGGTCCCCCTCCCCCGCTGCGGAGGGGAGGATCAGGCCGCCGCCTTCGCTGCGGCGAAGAACGGCACCACCGTCGTCGCGACCGCCTCGGCGAACGGCGTCGCGAAATCGGGCCCGAGGATGGCGTCGAGCCGCGCGTCGCGCAGTTCCATCGGGTGCTCCCAGAGATAGGCCATCTTGCCGAGCTCGCGCATCAGCGGGCTGACGAGGCCCATGGCGTTGATCGTCCAGCGTGGGAACAGTGACACCTTCAGCGGCACCGGCACGGCAGCGACGATCGCGTCACCCAGCTGCTCGGGTGTCACGTAGGTGCCGGCGAAGTGGAAGTTCTCGAACGCGCCCAATTCCCCACGATGCCAGGCCAGCTTCTCGAAGGCGCGGCCGAGGTCGGGCAGGTAGGCCCAGGCGTGGCCGATGCCGCGCGTCCCCATTAGTTGCAGCTTGCCCTTCTTCGCCTCGGACAGCATGACGAGGTCGAACCAGTCGCCCTGGCTCTCCGGACCAAAGAAATCGCCGGCGCGGAGGATCAGCACCTGCATGTCGCCGCGCTTGGCAGCATCGCGATAGAGGTTTTCGACGCTGACCCGGATCTCGCCGCGCGGCGTCTGCGGGTGCTGGGCCATGTCCGGCGTCACCACGCGATCGGTGGCGGCATAGTTGTAGATATTGCCCGGGAACAGCAGCGTCTTGCCGCTCTTCCCCATTGCCGCAATGACGCGCTCAGTCTGCGCTTCCTTCCGGCCCTTGTCCCACTGGTGGTAGGGCAGGTTCAGCGCGTTGACGACAACATCGATGTCGCCGATCGCCGCCCGCATGGCAGCGACATCCTCGGCGTCGCCCTTGACGAAGCGGACGCCGGCGATCGGATGCCGGTTGGACCGCCCGAAGCCGGTAACGTCCCATCCGGCGGCGACGAAGGCCTTGGCGATGTGATGGCCGACATGGCCGTTGATGCCGATGACGATGACTTGCTTGCGGCTCATGGTCGTTACTCCGTGGTGGTGACCATAAAGCTAGGTGCAACAGAAGCGTTTATCGATTGGACAAGATCGACGCTCGACCATACATTATTGAATATGCCTGAACCTGATTGGTCCCTCTGGCGCAGCTTTGGCGCCGTCGTCGAGCATGGCTCGCTCTCCGCTGCGGCGCGTGCGCTCGGGCTGAGCCAGCCGACGCTCGGCCGTCATGTCGAGGCGCTGGAGCAGGTGCTCGGCGTCGGCCTGTTCGAGCGCACGCTGACCGGCCTCCGTCCCACCGATACGGCGCTAAAGCTATTTGAACCGGTGCAATCGGCACAGGCGGCGCTCGCCGAAGCCAGCCTGATGGCCGAGGGCGCTAGCGCCGCCCCCGCGGGCTCGATCCGCATCACTTCGAGCACGGTGATGTGCCACTACGTGCTGCCGCCGCTACTCTACGACCTGCGGCAGGAATTTCCGCAAGTCGCCATCGAGCTCGTGCCCTCGGACTCAGTCGAGAACCTGCTGCTGCGCGAGGCCGATATCGCGGTGCGCATGTTCCGCCCCACCCAGCTCGAGCTGATCGCCAAGCATATCGGCGACATCTCCATCGTCTGCTGCGCCCACCAGCGCTATGTCGAACGGCGTGGCGCGCCGGTCAGCCCGCAGGCCCTGAACGAGCACGACCTCGTCGGCTTCGACCGCTCCGATCTGCTGATCAGCGCCGCCCGGCGCATGGGCTTTGAGTTGAGCCGCAGCGACTTCGTCGTCCGCACCGACAGCCAGACCAACAACTGGGAGCTGATCAAGGCCGGCCTCGGTGTCGGCTTCGCGCAGGCGACGCTTGTCGACGCGACGCCCGGCATGATGCGGCTCCTGCCCGATTTCAAGCCGCCGCCGCTCGAGGTCTGGCTCACCACCCACCGCGAATTGTTCACCAGCCGCCGTATCCGTGCCATCTATGATCGGCTAAGCGAGGGCCTCACCCGGCTCTGCGCCAAGGTATCGAAATGAATATCACTGCCATCGTCACCATCCTCGCGCTCGGCGCCGTCGCCTTCATCCTGTTCTGGGGCCTCTGGAACATGTTTAAAGGCGGCGACCCCAATCTTAGCCAGAAGCTGATGCGCGCCCGCGTGATCGCGCAGTTCGTCGCCATCATCGTCATTCTCGGGGCGCTGTTCTTCTTCGGCCGCGGCTGACTCATCATTGCGCTGGCAGCCGGCGCGGAATCGGATCAGGTTCCGCCTATGGTCAAGCTCAACAAGATCTATACCAAGACCGGTGACGACGGGACGACCGGGCTGGTGCGCGGTCCGCGCCGTTCGAAGGCCGACCTGCGCGTCGAAGCCTTCGGCACAGTGGACGAGGCCAACAGTTCCATCGGCATGGCGCGGCTCCACACCGTCAGCATGCCCAAGCTCGACCGGCTGCTGGCCCGCATCCAGAACGACCTGTTCGATCTCGGCTCCGACCTCGCGACGCCGGGCGCCGATGCCGAGGGCGCACCGCCCTCGCTGCGCATCCTGCCCGCGCAGGCCGAATGGCTCGAACAACAGATCGACGGCTTCAACGAGGCCCTGAAACCGCTGACCAGCTTCGTGCTGCCGGGTGGTTCACCCCTCGCTGCAACGCTGCATGTGGCGCGCACGGTGACCCGCCGGGCCGAGCGGCTGGTGGTCGAACTGATCGATCGCGAGCCCGACACCAATGCGGCGGCGCTCGTCTACATCAACCGGCTCTCCGACCTGCTGTTCGTCCTCGCTCGTGTGGCCAACGCCAATGGCGAGAACGACGTGCTATGGACGCCCGGCAAGTTCCGCGGCGGCAACGGCAGCTGACGCGTTTACCGTTCGCTAACGGTTCCAGCCAAGCGCTCGTTTACCTCTCGTCAATAAACTGACGGGGATGGACACCGATCTGACATCGCAACTGCTTGCCGCGCGCTCGATGAGTACCGAGCATGCGATTGGCATCGCCGTGCTGAAGAAGCAGCACGAGATGGAAATGTCGCTCATCCAGATGGTCGACCAGACGGCGCGCGCTGCGCCGCCCCCAGGACAGGGGACAAAGGTCGACAAGCTGGCCTGAACCACCAGTACACGGGAGGTCGTATTGAACCTCGACACATCGATCTATCGCATGGCCTTTCGTGAAGCAGATACGCTCGGGGTGGCCCAGGTCCTGGTCGCGAAAAAGCGCGCCGATCTGGAACACCAGCTGCTGCTCAAGCAGGTGAACGAAGGCTCGGCCGCGACCGGCGCCGATCTCGAACGCGCGCTTTCCGACATGGAGCAGAAGTCCGACGACCTCGTCGGCCGCATCATCGACAAGGAAGCCTGACGCTGAATTTTCGCTGAACGGATCGCGGCAAATCCGGCTGCCGCTGCAAATTCCTGGTCTTTTGCGCCTGTCGTTCGCGCGCTAGAGGGGATGCCAACTGCGGGGGGCCGCAGGAGGATTCCGATGGTTGACACCACCGGCTACGACAAGATGCGCCGCGGCGACATCTACCCCAACCCCGATTGGCACCTGATCGAGATGCAGGCCGAAGCCCGCAAGAAGCTCGACCGCCTGAATGCCGTACCCAACTCCGACATGTTCAACCGCTCGGTGATGTTGCGCGACCAGCTCGGCAGTTTTGGCGGCGGCATCGTCATGTCGCCGGTGACATGGGAATACGGCAAGCACATCCACATCGGCGAAGGCGTATTCATCAACTTCGAATGCGTGTTCCTAGACGGCGCCGATGTGCGCATCGGCACTGGCTCGGTGATCGCGCCGCGCGTGCAGTTCCTCACCGCCGGCCACCCGACGGATCCGGAGGAGCGCGCGCTCCGCGACGAGACCGGCAAGATCGTCGGCGGCTACGCCATCAACAAGCCGATCACCATCGGCGAGAATGTCTGGATCGGCGCCAACGTGCTGATCATGGGCGGGGTTACGATCGGCGACGGCTCGACCATCGGCGCCGGCAGCGTGGTAACGCGCGATGTGCCGGCCGGCGTGGTCGCCGCGGGCAATCCGTGCCGCGTGATCAAGACGATCGCCGGGCAGGACAATGTGAAGGCGTCGCGGGCGGCTTAGCCGCTCTCAATCCTCCCCCGTTTGCGGGGGAGGATGAAAAGGGGCAACCGACCTATCTCGCCAGAAACGCCTCTACGTCGGCGCGCGTCGGCGCGCCGAGACGACCGCCGAAGCGGGTGCATTTGATCGCCGCTGCCGCCGACGCGAAAGCAATAGTCCGCTCCATCGGCCAGCCTTCGGTGAGCCCCACCGCGAAGCCGGCGTGGAACACATCCCCGGCGGCGAGCGTGTCGATGGCTTCGATCTTGGGGGCCGGTGTGTGGCGAATGTCGCCATTCTCGGTCCACCAGCACCCATGTGCGCCGGCAGTCACAGCGACGAATACGCCATGCTCATCGGCCAGTCGCCATGCGGCAGCTTCCGGAACTTCTGCCCCGGTCAGCAGCTTCGCAGCACTCTCCGACGCAACGATATGGCTAGCCTCTTTCACGAGGTCCTCGAGCACGTCGCGCGCCGCCATGTCGGCATCGAGGACGGCCGGGATGCCGGCGGCCTTCGCCGCCGACAGCGCCAGCTTCGCTGCTGCCGGCCAGCGCACGTCGGTCATCACGGCAGTGATGCCGCTGAGGTCAAGCGCGGCCTCGGGTGCCGAGGTAATGGTGGGATCGTAGCGCGGCACAATGATGGTCGAGCCAGTCCGGTCCATCAGGATCGACGAGAAACCCGAGCGCGCACCGCGCACCTGCCGAACACGCGAAGTGTCGACGCCTGCTTCCGAAATCTGCGCCACCAGCCGGTCACCGATCCCGTCGTCGCCGGCCGAGGCCCAGAGCGCCGCTTCTCCGCCCAGCCGCACGATGCTCGCCGCCTGTGCCGCTGCCATGCCCTCGGCCACTTCGACCGCATCGAGCGGAATGAACTTGCCCGAATGATCGGGCAGATGCTCGAGCCGGAAGATGGTGTCCATGGTGAGGGCACCGACGCAGAGGATGCGGCCCAAGGTCAGCTCCCGATCAGGGTGTCGATGACGTTCTTGCCGTCTTGCGTATCCCACTCGGCCGGGCCTTGCAGCACGGCAAGCTCACACCCCTTTTCGTCGAGCAGCAGCGTTGCCGGCAGCCCGATGGCCACCGCCTGCTGCTTCAGCCGCTCGAAGGCGGAGAAGCTGGAATCGGCATAGAGCGGCAGGTTCTGCAGCTTCTCGTCGGCGAGGAACTTCTCCGCCTTCTCCAGACCGCCGGCGCCGAGATCGAGATTGATCGGCAGCACCATGAACTGGTCGGAGTTGTACTCGGCCGCCAGCCTGTCCAGCGCCGGCATCTCGGCACGGCACGGCACGCACCAGCTGGCCCAGAAGTTCACCAGCAGCCTCTTGCCGGCGAAATCGGCAATGGTCTTGGGAGCGCCCGCATCGTCCTTGAACGCCATGTCGGCATAGCCGCGGCCTTCGCCCGTGCCGGTGAGCGCTGCGAGCAGCCCGACGGCTGCCGCATCGATCTTCTGTCCCTTCACCACCTGCGCCGGGCACTGGTGTGCCGCGGCTGGCATGAAGTTGCCAACGACAAGGGTAAGGACTAGTGCTACCGCCGCGCTGACAAGGGCGATGAGCAGCACCCGCATGGGCCGCAATCGCCTCGTTGGTGCCGGGGTCTGGTCTGTCATTGCAATACCGTTGGAGTTGAGATGAGCAATCGTATGTGGGGCGGCCGTTTCGCGACCGGTCCCGACGCCATCATGGAAGAAATCAACGCCTCCATCGGCTTCGACCAGCGCCTCTACAAGCAGGATATCGCCGGTTCTATCGCACACGCCACGATGCTCGCGGAAGTGGGCATTCTGACCGAGGCGGATCGCGACGCGATCATCACGGGCCTAAAGGCCGTGCTCGAGGAAATCGAGACACAGAAATTCACGTTCTCGCGTTCGCTCGAGGACATCCACATGAACGTCGAGAGCCGGCTTAAGGAAGTCATCGGCGATGCCGCCGGGCGCCTGCACACCGCCCGCTCGCGCAACGACCAGGTGGCGACCGATTTCCGCCTCTATGTCCGCGACGCCATCGACACGCTGCTGGCCCAGGTGAAAACGCTGCAGCTCGCGCTGGTGAAGCGCGCCGAGGAAGAAGTGGCGACCATCATGCCGGGCTTCACGCATCTGCAGAATGCGCAGCCGGTGACCTTCGGCCATCACCTTCTCGCCTATGTCGAAATGCTCGGCCGCGACTACGGCCGCTTCGAGGATGCACGCAAGCGCCTCAACGAGAGCCCGCTCGGCTCGGCGGCGCTCGCCGGCACGCCCTACCCGATCGACCGCGACATGACCGCCAGTGCGCTCGGCTTCGACCGCCCGACGGCGAACTCGCTCGATGCGGTGTCCGACCGCGACTTCATCCTCGAGACGCTGAGCGCCGCCAGCCTCTGCGCCATGCACCTTTCCCGCTTCGCCGAGGAGCTGGTGATCTGGTCGTCTTCGCAGTTCGGCTTCGTGAAGCTCAGCGACAAGTTCACTACCGGCTCGTCGATCATGCCGCAGAAGCGCAACCCGGATGCCGCCGAGCTGATCCGCGCCAAGGTCGGCCGCATCATGGGCGCGCTGACCTCGCTGCTGATCGTCATGAAGGGCCTGCCGCTCGCCTATTCCAAGGACATGCAGGAAGACAAGGAAGTCGCCTTCGACGCGCTGGACTCCCTGTCGCTCTCACTCGCCGCGATGACCGGCATGGTGGAAGACCTGAAGGCCAATCGCGAAAAGATGCGGGCCTCGGCCAATGCCGGCTTCTCGACCGCCACCGACATCGCCGACTGGCTGGTGAAGCAGGCCAACATCCCGTTCCGCGAGGCCCACCATATCACCGGCCAGATCGTGGCGCTCGCCGAGCAGAAGGGCATGAGCCTCGACGGGCTGACCATCGAGGACTTCAAGTTCATCGACCACCGCATCGATAGCCGCATCCACAAGGTGCTGAGCGTCGAAAGCTCGGTTGCCGCACGCAAGAGCTATGGCGGCACCGCGCCCGAGAACGTTGCGGCGCAGGCGGCGCGCTGGAAGGAAATCCTCACCGGCGTGAAGTCGGAGCCGGTGAGCGTGAAGAAATCGGGGGGTCACGGCGACGGCGGAGTGGAGTAGGCTCCGGCCATGCCGCTCAAACCCCGCCCCCTCCATCTCACCGCCGACCACGTTGCGCGCATCCCGGTGATCGAGGATCCGGGGCAGCCGAATTATCCGGGTATCCGGGTCGCGACCGATGCCGACTACAACGCCGAAGTTGCGCGCATCATGGACACGGCGCCCGCAGGTGACTTCTGGATCTTTGCCCTGAGCTCCCTGATCTGGAACCCAGCCACCGAATACGACCAGCAGCGCATCGCCGTCGCCAACGGCTGGCACCGCAGCTTCTGCCTGTTCGACCAGCGCTGGCGCGGCAACCCCAAGCAGCCGGGCCTGATGATGTGCCTCGATCGCGGCGGCAGCTGCCGCAGCATCGCCTACCGCATCCCGACGGGAACCATCAAGGCCAACATGGACAAGCTGGTCCGCCGCGAAATGAGCATGGTGCCCAATGCCTTCCCCGGCCGCTGGATCAAGGTCGCGACCGCCGAGGGTCCGCTCACCGCCCTGGCGTTTGCCATCAACCGCAAGAGCACGCGCTATGTCGGCGGCCTTACCCTGGCAGAGCGCGCCGACCGGCTGGCGCAGGCCCATGGCTGGAAAGGCTCGATGGCCGAGTACGTCCTTTCGACGGTGCAGAAGCTCGAGGAGTACGGCATCCACGACCGCAACCTCTGGCAGATCCAGCGGATGGTGGCGGAGCGCATTGATCATCACTATCCGCCCCATAGAGAAGTCTGACTTCCCCTTTCCCCGCCTTTCGCCTAGAGCTTCCGCCCTGAATTAGGGGCGAGACGACCTTGGTGCACTACTTCCAGTATCGCGATGACCGGCTGTTCGCCGAGGACGTCGATGTGACCGCGCTTGCCGGCAAGGTGGGCACCCCCTTCTACGTCTATTCGGCCGCAACGCTGCGCCGCCACGTCCGGGTGATGCGCGAGGCGTTCGAGGGTATCGACACGCTGGTGGCGTACGCGATGAAGGCGAACTCGAACCAGGCCGTGATCAAGCTGATCGGCAAGGAAGGCGCCGGCGCCGACGTGGTCTCGGGGGGCGAACTCGAGCGCGCCATCGCGGCCGGCATTCCGCCGGAAAAGATCGTCTTCTCCGGTGTCGGCAAGACTTTTGCCGAGATGCGTCGCGCCATCGAACTCGGCATCAAGTGCTTCAATTTGGAGAGCGAGCCCGAACTCGAGCGGCTGAGCGACGTTGCCGTGTCGATGGGCGCCACCGCTCACGTCTCGGTCCGCATCAACCCCGACGTGGACGCCGGCACCCATGCCAAGATCTCGACCGGCAAGGCCGAGAACAAGTTCGGTATCCCCTTCGCCCGCGCCCGCGAGGTCTATGCTCGCATCGCCGCCCTACCGGGCGTCCGCGCCGTCGGTGTCGACATGCATATCGGCAGCCAGATCACCGACATGCGGCCCTTCGACAATGCCTTCGCGCTGCTCGCCGAACTGGTGCGCGATCTGAAGGCTGCGGGCCACGATATCCGCCACGCCGATGTCGGCGGCGGCCTCGGCATCCCCTATCACCACGACGAGGACGCACCCCCGGCCCCGCCGGCCTATGCCGAGATCGTCAAGCGCCATATCGGCCCGCTCGGCGTGTCGCTGATCCTCGAGCCCGGCCGGCTGATCGTCGGCAATGCCGGCATCCTCGTCACCAAGGTCGAGTACGTGAAGGAAGGCGGCAAGACCTTCGTCATCGTCGACGCGGCGATGAACGACCTGATCCGTCCCACGCTCTACGAAGCGCATCACGACATCCAGCCGGTGGTCCATTCCAACCTGCCGCACATCGTCGCCGATATCGTCGGGCCGGTGTGCGAGACCGGCGACTTCATCGCCCAGGATCGCAGGATCGAGGGCGTCAAGGAGGGCGACCTGCTGTCGGTGATGTCGGCCGGCGCCTATGGCGCGGTGATGGCCTCGACCTACAACTCGCGCCCGCTGATCCCCGAAGTGCTGGTGGACGGGTCGAAGTGGCACGTCATCCGCCCGCGCAAGTCGATCGAGGAGCTGATCGGCCTGGATAGCGTGCCGGACTGGCTGTGAGCTGCTGACAAACCCTGTCAGGGGCGCAGGGCTAGCGTAGGCTATTCCGAAGACGGAGCCGCGCCATGCCTGACCAGTTCACCGACCGCCAGCTCAATCGCGCCACCCTCGCCCGCCAGATGCTGCTCGAGCGGAGCGACCGCGGCATCGCCGAAGCCGTCGAATGGCTCCTCGGCCTGCAGGGGCAGCAGACCCAAGACCCGTATATCGGCCTTTGGTCACGCCTCCACGGCTTCACGCACGAGGCGCTGACGGCGCTGATCGTCGACCGCATCCTTGTTCGCGCCACCACCATGCGCGGCACGCTCCATCTGCACACCGCCGACGACCTGATCGGCATTCGCGAGCACATGCAGCCCTTCCTCCGCACGGTGTGGAACAGCAATTTCCGCAAGCGCTTCGGCGGCAACGACGAGGCGGCGGTGCTGAAGCTGGCGCGCCGGTATATCGACGAGAAGCCGGCCACCGCTGGCGAGCTTGGCAAGCGCCTGCACGAGAGCTTCCCGACCGCCGATCCGCTGTCGATGACGGTCCTCCTGCAGATGAGCGACACCCTGATCCAGATCCCGCCCACCCGCATCTGGGGCTCGGGCCACGCGCCGGTACTGACGCAGATCCAGAACTGGCTGCCGGCGCCCTACGAGCGGCCCATCTCCCGTGAAACCCTGGTCCGCCGCTATCTCGCCGCCTATGGCCCGGCCAGCGTCGCCGACATGCAGACCTGGTCGCGGCTGACCAAGCTGGGCGAGGTGTTCGAGGCGCTACGTCCCGAACTGGTCACCTTCATCGCGCCGGACGACCGGGAACTCTTCGACCTGCCCGACGCGCCGCGCCCCGATGCCGACACGCCGGCGCCGGTTCGCTTCCTGCCGCTCTACGAAAACGCTTATCTCGGCTACGACAACCGCCGCCGCATGCTCGCCGAGGACGATGCCAAGCGCATCAACATGTTCGAGAACTTCAAGCCGGGCGTGCTGGTCGACGGCGTTATCGCAGCCGGCTGGACCGTCGAGACGAAAAAGGGTGCCGCAACACTGACGATCGAGCCCTATCACAAGCTTCGGAAGACCGATGTGGCCGAACTCGAGAGCGAGGGCGAGCGCTTCCTGCGCTTCATGGAGGAGAAGGCGGAGAGTTTCGACGTACGCGTATTGCCCCTCGCCTGACCTCAGCTCGCCATCGCCTGCCGGGCCAGCGACACGATCTCGGCCGGGCGGCCGTTGAGCGCGTCGTCTACCTTGTCGAGCACCTGCTGCAGCGTGAAGGGTTTGGGGATCACGTCGTAGATCAGCTGATCGAGCCCGTGCGCGCGTTCGCGCTGGTCGGCAAAGCCGGTCATCAGCACGATGGTGATATCCGGAAAGCTGGCGGCGACGTTGAGCGCCAGCGCGATGCCATCCATCACCGGCATCTTGATGTCGCTGAGCAACAGGTCGAACCGCCCCTGCTCTTCTTCCATCACTTCCGACGCAAGGCCGCCGTCCTCGGCTTCCACCACCTCGTGGCCCATATGCTGGAGGGCGCGGGAAACAAAGGCGCGCACGCCATCATCGTCTTCGGCAAGCAGGATTCTGGCCATCAATGGGTCTCGTCGGTGGTCGTCGTGTGTAGGGGCTCTTCGGGCAGCGGGGTCGCGGCAGCTTCCGTGCGCGGCCGGCCCTCGGCAAAGCCGAGCTTCAACTGGGTCGCCGTCGCCGGCGGCGAGGCGAGTTCGGCGGTGAAATCAAGCGCCTCGCCCGGGGCGATATCGCCCGCGGCGGGCATGACGCTCCACTGGTAGACGGCGGTACCATGGTCATCGAGGAGGGTGACCACGACCGGCGGCACCGAAACGCGCCGCGGCTCGACAGCTCGGATCTTGGCGATGACGCTCAGGACGCCATCCGGACCGCGCCGGGTCATGACGGTCGAGACGTCGGAAAATTCGAGCCCGATGACGTTCACCCCGAGCCCGAGCGCCGAATAGACGCCGGCCATATCAGGGACGAGCCGCACGATCTCGGTGCGGAACCAGTATCCGCCGGCAACGACCGCGACGAGCAGCAGCACCGCGGCAAGCCGGATGGCGCGCAGCAGCCGTGCGGCGGGCAGCGCCTCGCCGAACTTGCGCTGACGCTTCTCGAGCCGCCCGGCGGCGGCCTTTTCGGCGTGGGTGGGCTTGTGCTCCGGAGCGGGCTTGGGCGGTTCGACCACCTTCGGCGTGATCGCCGCCTTGATCTCGGCGATCGATTTGACCACCTCGGGCGGCGGCGGTTCGTTACCCGGCAGCATCCGGCGGATCGATTCGGGAACCGCGGGTGCGCCTTTTTCGAGCGCATCGAACTCGCGATCGAGCTCTTCTTCCTCGCGCGGAGTGAACAGCCGGTCTTCGCTCTGCGGCACCGGAGCCTCGGCGAGCCAGGCCTTGGAGCAATGGGCGCAGCTGACCCGCCGGCCGCTCTGGCCGAGCGTTTCTGGCGGCACCTGATAGCGCGTGCCGCAATGCGGACAGGCGATCACGACCAATGCGGGCTGGGACGAAAGCATATCCCGACCCTAGCCGGGCAGGGTTAAAGTTTGTTCAAACCCGCCCCGTCATAAAGGCGAGCGCGGACCAAGATTTAGGCTGAATTGTCGGTGACAACGCCGCGTCGCAGCGGGTGCCGCTGTTATGATGCCATTCAACTGATTCGGAGCGGGTTGGCCCGGTGATCGAGTTCTCCAATGTCGGCCTGCGTTACGGGCAGGGCCCCGAGATCCTGCGCGATCTCAACTTCCGCATCGAACCCGGCACGTTCCACTTCCTCACCGGCCCGTCGGGCTCCGGCAAGTCCACGCTTCTGAAGCTCCTGCTGCTCTCGCTCCGGCCGACGCGCGGACGCGTGACCCTCTTCGGCCGCGACACCTCCTCGCTCGACCAGGACGCGCTGCTGCAGATGCGCCGGCATATCGGCATCGTGTTCCAGGAATTCCGCCTGCTCGACCACCTGACGACCTTCGAGAACGTGGCGCTGCCGCTGCGCGTACTCGGGGAACCGGAGTCCAGCTATCGCGCCAATGTCACCGAACTCCTCGAATGGGTCGGCCTCGGCGAGCGCCTCGATGCGCTGCCGGCGGTGCTGTCGGGCGGCGAGAAGCAGCGCGCCGCTATCGCCCGTGCCGTGATTGGCCGGCCGGACATCCTTCTCGCCGACGAGCCGACCGGTAACGTCGACCCCGAACTGTCGCTGCGGCTGGTGCGGCTGTTCGCCGAGCTCAACAAGATGGGCACCACCATCATCCTCGCGACGCACGAATTGCCGCTGCTCGACAGCTTCCCCTTTCCCCGCATGAACCTCCGCGACGGCGAGGTGATTTTTAGTGATTGAGCTGAAGCTCCCCCGCTTTGCCGGCTACGATACGCGCGAACGGGCCGCCCCCATCGTCCCCGAGCGCTCGGTCTCCGGCCGCACGCTGGTGCTGCTGATCGCCATCATGACCTTCCTTTCGGGCGTGACGCTTGGCGGCGTGGTGCTGGTGCAGAAATCTGCCATCGCCTGGTCGTCCGATGTCGGTCGCGAGATGACCATCCAGATCCGCCCCATCGACGGTGAGGTGATGGAAAGCAACCTCCGCACCGCAGTCGCCCTTGCCGAGGCGACGCCGGGTGTTGCGGCGGCGCGCGCCCTCACGATCGAGGAGAGCCAGAAGCTACTCGAGCCCTGGCTCGGTGCCGGGCTCGATCTCAGCGCCATCGACATTCCACGCCTCGTCGTCGTCCAGATGTCCGATCCGGAAGAGGCGGATATTCCAAAGCTCGAACGCGACCTTCAGGCGGTGAAGGGCGCGAGCCTCGATACGCATGCGGCCTGGCGCCAGCAGCTCAACGTCATGGCCGGAACGATTGTCGCTTCGGGGCTGCTGGTGCTGACGCTGATCGTCGTCGCCACCGTGCTCGCCATCATCTTTGCGACGCGCGGCACCATGGCGTCGAACCGCGAGATCGTCGATGTGCTGCACTTCATTGGCGCCTCGAACAGCTTCATTGCCGGCGAATTCCAGGGGCGGTTCCTGACCATCGGCTTCCGCGGCGGCATTTTCGGCGGGGTGGCCGCACTGGTGTTCTTCCTGCTTGTCGGGCTCGCCGCAGGATCGATGGTGCCGCAGGAGGCCGGCCAGCAGCTGGGCATCCTGTTCGGCCGCTTCGCCTTGGGGCTCGACGGTATGTTCGGCATTCTCGCCGTCATCCCGGTGATCGCGGCGCTGACCGCCATTACTTCCCGCCTGACGGTACGGCGCTTCCTGCAGAAGACGTCCTGAGCCGATTCCGGCTTGCCGCATCGCCGCCGGGCAGGCACCTTCTGGCTCCGAGGGGGAGGCCTAATGCTGATCGTCCGCGCGATCCGATCGCTGCTGTTCTACGCCTTCTTCTATGTGCAGACGGTGCCGCTCGCGATCATCGTGGGGCTGAGCGCCATCCTTGCCGGCCGTACGCGGTTCGGCTGGGGCCTGGCGCTCTATTGGATACACTCCAACATCGTCGCGCTGCGCGTGCTCGCCGGCATCAGGACCGACGTACAGGGGATGGAGAACATCCCGGACGGCCCCTGCATCATCGCGTCCAAGCACATGAGCGACTGGGATATCTTCGCCATCCTGCCCGGCGCGCGCCGACCGGCCTTCATCGCCAAGAAAGAGCTGATGGACATCCCGTTCTTCGGCAAGGCGGCGATGGCCTTCGACACCATCCGCATCGACCGCTCGCAGGGCGGCGATGCCATCCCGCTGATGCTGTCGGACGCGCGCGGCGCGCTCGATCGCGGCTCGCGCATCATCATCTTCCCCGAAGGCACCCGCAAGGCGCCGCTCGAGCCGCATGATTACCGCTACGGCGTCGTCCGGCTCTATGAGGGCCTCAACGTGCCGGTGGTGCCGGTAGCGCTCAATTCCGGCCTGTTCTGGGGCCGCAACAGCCTGCTGCTGCGCTCGGGTACGGCGCGGGCCCGGTTCCTGCCGGCTATCCCGCCGGGGCTCGGCGTCGAGGCATTTCGCGCCCGCCTGAGCGAGGCGATCGAAACCGAGACCAATCGCCTGATCCGCATCGCCGATGACGAGGGTCTCGCCGAGCCGGTTTCGCCGCAACTGCGCGAGAAACTCGACCGCCTGAAGCAAGGGATAGCGCCCAAAGCCGCAGATACCACTATATCTTGACGCGATCTGCAACGCAGGCCATATCTGTAGCGTCAGGCGCGGGCGACCGCTTGACATTTGTCTCAAATTTGTTCTATCTTTGTTCTCTTCGATTGGGAACCGGGGGAGCCGGGTATGGTGCCGACACTTGATCGTACGATCCTTGAGAGCGCGGGCCAGCACCCGGTGAACTGGCGTGGCCGCTCGGGTCGCTACTATGCGCTGGAGGCGCTGCGGCTCGATGCTTTCAGCTTTTCCGGCGACGAGCTTTACCTGATCGCGCTCGGCAACCATGTGCTCTGGGCCGGCGGCAGCGCCGACCTCATCGAGGACGCCGTCAGCCGCGCCCGCTTTCGCCTTGCCATGGATTGCGCCGACCGCGTGTTCCGCGTCGAAGCCAGCCCCGATGCCATCGAGCGCCTGACGGTGCTGTGGGATCTCGAGGGCGCCGAGCCGGTGCTGGGGTTGAACGCGGCTTAAGCCGTCCGCGCCACCGGCACGTCGACGCCCCCAAGCGCCGCGACCAGTTCATCCAGATACCGGTCGCGCATGCCGAGCTCGCTCAGCTTGCGGGCCGTTTCCAGCACATACTCGGTGTTCGGCCCGGACTCGCCGACACCGGCGCGGACAATCCGGACCTGTTCGGCGATGGCCAGTTTCCCGGCATATTGCAGATGCCGCGTGTCGGCGACGAAGGCAAGCGCGGTGACCAGCGTTCCGTCGCCAAGCTGCATCAGCCGCGTCGCCTCGCGATAGACGCCGTTGTCCATCTCGCGCTCGCTGAGATAGGCATGCGCCTCGTCCCAATGCTCGCTCGCGACTTCAAAGCCCATGCCGCGGCACGACCCGCCGGGCATCAGCCCGAACACCAGGCCCGGCTGGACGGCGGTGCCGCGATGGCGTTGCGAGTAGATGCAGAGCCGGCGATGCACACCGCGCAGCAGCGCCGGCGCCTGCCGGAGATGGCTGAAACCGGGGCGCCAGATCAGCGAGCCGTATCCGAAGACCCAATGGGTCGAAATCTGGGCCATCCGAGCGCGTCCGCCTTGCCGTGGTCACGTTCGTACCGATACCGTCCGCGCCGCGCAACGGTGCGCCGTCATGGGAGACCTGACTTTGCGGAAGTTCGTCTGGCTGCTGATCGCGGTGATTGTCGTGGTCGGGGCCTGGAGCGCAGGCTGGCTATGGGCCGCCGGTGAGGCGACCCGACAGGTCAAACTGCTGGCCGAAGCGGACGGCGAGACCGCGCCGAAATTCCAGTGCGAGAATTTCAACGTCTCGGGCTTCCCCTTCCGCTTCGATCTCGACTGCGAGAACGCAACGCTTGTCGACCAGGACCTGACTGCGACCTTCCCCGGCCTCCGCGCCTCGGTCATGGCCTACAACCCGACGCACGTCATCTTCTCGGCCAAGGGGCCGTTCGCCTACGCCGACGCCTTCTCCGGCAGCCAGCGCCGGCTCGATTTCACCAAGCTCGACGGCAGCGTGCGGCTGACCTCGGTCGACCCGATCAGGAGCCTCGGCGGCGAAGGCTGGCGGCTCGCCCGCTTCTCGGTCGAGGCCGACGATCTGGCGGTGACCGACACAGTCGCCGGGGAAATCGTCGAGGCCAGCGCCAAGCATATCGAGGCGCACCTCGTCGACATGCCCGACCAGTTCGACGCGACGGCAGGAACCTCTGCGCTCGCCAACTATGTGACGGCGAGCGAACTCGCCCTGCCCGGCCTGCAGGTCGCCGGGGCGAACCTGACACTCGAAAGCCAGATCACCGGCCTGCCTGCCGATATCCGCGACTTCGGCAAGCCGGACGCGGTACGAAACTGGCAGGCAGCGGGCGGCACGGTGAAGCTCGTGAAGCTCGCCGGCGCGCAGCCCGAGCCCAATGAGAGCTTCGATGTCAGCGGGGAGGCACGCCTCTCGGGCGGCGGCTATGTCGAGGGTCAGCTCGACTATACGACGCGCGGCGTGCTGGATCGCTTCAGCCAACTGCTGCCGCCGGTGCAGCTCGCCATGTTCAAGGGCGCGCCGCAGGCCGATGGGAGCTTCAGGAACTCCATGACCATCGCCGACGGCCAGGTGAAACTCCTGACCTTCGTATTCGCGCAGCTGCCGCCGCTGTTCTAGGCGGGATAGGTTCTGCCGCGCTTTCGAACAGGAAAAGTCTGCAACTTTTCTGACAGCGCTTAGGCGTCCTCGCCGCCGCCATGCTCGCGCACGGCGAATTCCGGCGTATCCTTGGGCTGGACTACCGGCGTCGCAGCGCCGTGCGGGCGGCCGAAGTCTACTGCCGACGTTTCCTGGCCAGCCGTGATGATCGAGCGGCGCACCGCGCGGGTGCGGGTGAACAGCTCCTCCATGCCGGGACCGTCGCCAACGCGCACCATGCGCTGCAGCCGGCTGAGGTCCTCGAGGAACCGCCCGAGCATCTCCAGCACCGCCTCACGGTTGGTGAGGAATACGTCGCGCCACATGACGGGATCGCTCGCGGCGATGCGGGTGAAATCACGAAATCCCGAGGCCGAGAACTTGATCACCTCTGACTGCGTATCCGCCTCCAGATCGGCGACCGTGCCGACAATATTGTAGGCGATGAGGTGCGGGACATGGCTGGTGATGGCCAGCACCATGTCATGATGCGCCGCATCCATGCATTCGACATTGGAGCCGAGCGCGCCCCAGAACGAAACCAGCCGATCAACCGCCACCGGATCGACATCCGCCTTCGGCGTCAGCACGCACCAGCGGTTGACGAAGAGATCGGGAAAGCCGGCAGCGGGGCCCGAGTGTTCGGTACCTGCCAGCGGGTGGCCGGGAATGAAGTGGATGCCGGCCGGCAGCAGCGGCTCGATCACCTTCATGACGTGGACCTTGACCGAGCCGACATCCGAGAGGATCGCGCCCGGCGCGAGATGGTCGCGGATCTGGCTCATCACATCGGCATAGACACCGACCGGCGTGCAGAGGATGACGAGGTCGGCGCCCTCGACGGCTTCGGCCGCATCGAGCGTGTAGATATCGCCGAGCCCCAGCGCCCGCGCTTCATCGAGCGTCGAGCTCTTGCGGGTGGTGATGGCGATGGTCTTGGCGAGGCCCTTGAGCTTCACCGCCCGCGCGATCGACGAGCCGATGAGACCAATGCCGATGAGGGTGAGTTTTTCGAACATTATCGTGCCCCCGGCGCGCCGAACGCCTCTAGAACTTCTGCCACCGCGCGCATGTGCTCTTCGAGCCCGATGGTGATGCGCAGTGCCTCGGGAATGCCGTAGCCGTGCATTTCGCGCACGATCAGGCCCTTGTCGCGCAGCGCCGTGAACGCGGCTCGCGACGTCGCGACATCCTCGAACAGCGCGAGGATGAAATTGCCCTGGCTAGGCGGTACGCGGATGGCGTTGCCCGCCAGGGCCTTGGTCAGCCAGTCGCGCCACTGCGCGTTGTAATCGCGCAGCTTTGCCGTGAACTCGATATCTCGCGCCGCCGCGGCGGCAGCGGCCTGCCCCGACAGCGTGACGTTGAACGGCCCGCGGATGCGGTTGACCGCATCGACTATGTGGTCGGGCCCGTACATCCAGCCGACGCGCTCGCCGGCAATGCCCATCTTCGAGAACGTCCGCACCATCACGACGTTCTGGGCCCGATCGACGAGGTCGATGCCGACCGAATAGTCCGCCGCCGTCACGTACTCGGCATAGGCGCTGTCGATGACCAGCAGGATGTCGGCACGAAGACCCGCATGCAGCCGTTCGACCTCGGCGACCGAGAGGTACGTGCCGGTCGGGTTATTCGGATTGGCGAGGAAAACGACCTTGGTGCGCGGCGTCACTGCCGCCAGAAGGTTGTCGACATCGGCGCGATAGTCGGTCTCGGGCGCCATGACGATCTCGGCCGAGGCGCCGCGGCTGATGATCGGGTAGACGTTGAAGCCATACTGGCTCATCACCGCCTCATCGCCCTCGCCGAGATAGACCTGCGCGAGGAGGTGGAGGATGTCGTCGGAACCGAAGCCGCAGACGATTTGGTCTGCGTTCAGGCCATGAACTTCTGCCAGTGCGGTCCGGAGCTCACGTGACGAGCCTTCCGGATAGATGTGGAATTTGTCGGCCAGCGCCTTATAGGCCTCGATCGCCTTGGGGCTGGCGCCCAGCGGCGACTCGTTGGCCGAGAGCTTCACCAGTTTAACCCCGGCAGGCGCGTCTGACCGGCCCGGGACATAGGGCGCGATCTTGAGGATGCCGGGCTGGGGAACGGGGCGGTCGGGCGTGTCGGTCATTTTCACTTGAAACGGCGGCGAAATCGGGCCGGACCATAGGGGAAGCTCTGGAGGCTTGCAAAGGATTCCCGGCCCATCGGCCGCGCCGTTCTGCTAGGATGGGCTTGCATGATCGTCGATATCGAGGAGGATCCGATGACGGCAATGAACATCGTACATGTTCGGGTGAAACCGGGCAGCGAAGAGCAGTTCTTCGCGATCCACCGCAGTTACGGCGTCGATCGGCCAAATGGCTCGCGCAACTTCTGGGTCGTCAAGACCGGCGAGCACGCCTACTGCATCGTCGGCGAGTGGGACAGCATGGAGGATCTTGTGGCGGCGCGGCCGTCCATGATTGCCAATCTCGACAGGCTCCGCCCCCTGCTCGAGGACCTCGGCGGTGGCCGCGGCGTCACCGAGCCCTGGTCGGGCGAGGTTGTGGTGAACCTCCGCGCCGAGATGAGCTCCGAAAGCGCGCTCTAGCGGGACCTGAGGCGAAGGCACTTCTGCCACCCTGTCTCGGTGTCATCCCAGCGAACGTTGGGATCCAAATGTCAGCAGCGGAGGCGGAGAGATGGATCCCTGCCTTCGCAGGGATGACATCTGTGTTGCTGGATAGTCCCGGACATCGCCGATGCCGCTACCGCTGCCTTGGCAGGCGCATTGCCGCCTGCGGGGCAAGCGAAGGCACGCGCACGAAGCGCTCGGCCTTCTTCCGCCGCGGTACCGCGGGGAACAGTTCCTTGCGTGCGAGGACGCAATGGACGCCGGCGAAGGTCGGCCCGAACAGCCGCCCGAAGCGCTCGAAGAAGCGCGCCGATTTGAGGATCAGCGACATCTGCGACGGCGGCAGATAGAGCGAATCCTTCCACTGCTCGACGACGAAGCTGTGGTCGCGCAAGAGCCGCTCGAGCTGGCCGCGCGAGAACGGGTGGCCATCGCCGAACGGCGTGTTGTCGAACGAGGACCACGTGCCGCGGCGCTTGGGCACGATGACGATGAGCCTCGCGTTCGGCGCCGAGACACGCCACAGTTCGCGCATCATTTCCTCGCTGTCGCTCACATGCTCGAAAGCATGGACGGCGATGGTGAGGTCGACGGCGGCGTCGGTGAGCGGCAATTCGAGCGGATCGCAGAGGATAGTGTGCGACGGGCCTTCGCGCGGCCATGCCGAAGCCCCCTGCCGAGCCGGCATCGCCGCGATCACCCGCTCGGCTTTCCCCAGCGTGAAGCGCATGTAGGGCGTCGCGAAGCCCAGCCCCAGCACGCGCTGGCCCTTCACGCTGCCGGCAAAGCGCATCACTTCCTCGCGCAGCAGCGCCCGCGAGATCTTGCCCAAGGGCGAGCGATAGAAATCGATGATCCGTTCGACCTGTGACGTCATGGAAGCCTGGATGTCATCTAAGTTTGGAGATCATGGCGTTGTCCGAAATCCTTATCTAGTTTCTGTCATGCTTTGCCGGCGCCTGTCATCCTCGGCGGGCGAAGCGACCCGGAGCCCGCCTTGACCCTGCTGATCGACGTCTTCCTCTGCCGGACCGACAATTTCGGCTACCTCGTCCATGACGTCGCCAGCGGCCGCACCGCCGCCATCGACGCCCCGGACGCCAAGGCAATCAAGGAAGCGGCGACCCGGCGCGGCTGGAAGCTCACCGACCTCTTCATCACCCATCACCACACCGACCATGTCGAAGGCATCCCGGCGCTCAAGCGGGAATATGGGGTGCGGGTGGTCGGCCCGAAAGCCGAGCAATCGAAGATCCTCGGCCTCGACGTGCTGGTTTCGGCGAGCGACACGGTTTCGCTCGGCGAGACTGATTTCCTCGTCATCGAGACGCCGGGCCACACCCTCGGACACATCGTCTACTACGATCCCTCCGGCCGGCACCTGTTCTCCGCCGATGCGCTGTTCTCGCTCGGCGTCGGCCGCATGTTCGAGGGGAAGCCCGGTCCCATGTGGAATGGGCTCGAGGAGCTGCGCGCCCTGCCCGACGATACGCTGGTTTATCCCGGCCACGAATACACCGCGACCAACGCCGCTTTTGCGCTGAGCGTCGATCCGCGCAACCCGGCGCTCAACATTCGCGCCGGCGAGGTGAAACGCCAGATCGAGGCCGGGCGTTACACTATCCCGGTGACGCTGGGGATGGAGAAGGCCAGCAACCCGTTCCTCCGCGCCGACCAGCCGGCGCTGGCCAGGGCCATGGGGCTGGCGCCCGACGCGCCGCCGGCCAATGTCTTCGCCGCGCTGCGCAAGGCCAAGGACGAGTTCAAGTCGTGATGTGCTGGCGGGGCTGCCCGTAGCGGCGGCCTTCCCCTAGGTTAACCATTCCTTCGCAAAGCACGGGAAACCAACCGCCTTTCATTGCAACCTAACGCTGCAGTCGCGACGTTATCCGTCGTGAGGCTCGCACCCACGGGTCCGGCACGGAACAGGCAATGAAATCGAGGCGAGTCCAGCGTAGGGTGTTCAGGGTGCCGATGGTGCCCGACAAACCGCGCGACCTGCTGCGGATCGCGTCCCCTGCCGCCGCCGACTTCGTGAGCCAGCAGCTGGTCGAGCCCCGCCCTGCCGCGGCCGGCGAAGCCGTTACCGCATACGACCGCGGCGCCCGCATCGCGGTGCGCCGCATGCCGGCCGGTTATCGCACGACGATCGTGACCTGAGGTCCGCCCTCAGCTCATCGAGACGTCGCGGCCCGCACCCGTGATCGACACGGTGAAGCCCGCCGTGACATCGACCAGCGCCATCACCATCAGGATGAAGAACACCGAACTCGCGGCGGCGCCGACGAGCAGGAACTCGACGAGGAAAATCACGAACACCACCACCGAGAGCATGTGCTCAATCACCGAGTTGCGCCCGGTATTGGTGGATTTCAGCACCTCGAAGAACAGGCACACCAGCCCCACCACCAGCATCAGGTCGCCCGCGGTGAGCGTCCAAGGCACGCCCGACACCATGGGAACGGTGAGAAGTTCCAGCTTCCAGCCGGCCGGACTGCCGCCCATGAACAGGAAGGCAAAGAAGTTGTAGGCGATCAGCGGGATGAGCAGCAGCGGCGGAATGAACGGGCCGGTGCGAACGGCCCGGCGGCCCGGCGGCATGAACACGGTATTGTCGGACATCACGGCGCTCCACACTCATCGACAGCGCCCGGACAATGCCAGTCCGGGCGGCGGGGAGCTAGCCCCGCCGTGCGCTTTCGCACGGATGGATAGCGGGGGCCATCAGACCTTTAGCGGGCGTGATCCTCCCCCGTTAACGGGGAGGGGACCGCCGAAGGCGGCGGAGGGGGCAGCGGGAAACACTGAACTCAATACAGCAGAAGCCGGTGCGTGAGGTCGACCCCTCCACCAACTTCGCTGGCCCCCTCCCCCGCTGCGCAGGGGAGGATGAAGATCAGACCTTCAGCGGCCCGACCATCTGTTCGGGCTTCACTTCGGCGTCGAATTCCTCGCCGGTGAGGAGGCCGAGCTCGATCGCCGCTTCCCGCAGGGTCGAGCGCTTCTTATGCGCGTGCTTGGCGATCTTGGCGGCGTTGTCGTAGCCGATCTTCCTATTGAGCGCGGTGACCAGCATCAGCGACTGATCGACCAGCTGCTTGATGCGATCCTTGTCGGGCTCGATGCCGACGGCGCAGTGATCGTTGAAGCTCTTGGCCGCATCGGCGAGCAGCCGCACCGACTGCAGGAAGTTGTAGGCGATCACCGGCTTGAACACGTTGAGCTCGAAATTGCCCTGGCTCGCCGCAACGCCGATGGCGGTATCGTTGCCGAACACCTGGACGCAGACCATGGTCATGGCCTCCGACTGGGTCGGGTTGACCTTGCCCGGCATGATCGACGAGCCCGGCTCGTTTTCGGGGATAGTGATTTCACCGAGGCCCGATCGCGGACCGGAAGCGAGCCAGCGAACATCGTTCGCAATCTTCATCAGCGCCACGGCGAGCTGCTTCAGCGCGCCCGACGAGCCGACAAAGGCATCGTGCCCAGCCATCACCGCGAACTTGTTCGGCGCGGTGACGAAGGGATAGCCGGTAAGCGTCGCGATCTCGGCCGCGACGGTCTCGCCGTATTTCGGGTGGGCGTTGAGGCCGGTGCCGACCGCGGTACCGCCGAGCGCCAGCTCATAAAGCTGCGGCAGGGTAGCGCGGATGGCCTTGAGCGCCAGATCGAGCTGCGCCACCCAGCCGGAAATTTCCTGGCCCAGTGTCAGCGGCGTCGCGTCCTGCAGATGCGTGCGGCCGATCTTGACGATGTCCATGAACTCCTTGGACTTCGCGTCGAGCGTGTTGCGCAGCAGCATGATGCGATCGACGAGATAGCCCTCGATCGCCTCGACCGCCGCGATATGCATGGCCGTCGGATAGGTGTCGTTCGACGACTGGCTCATGTTGACATGATCGTTCGGATGGACGGGCTTCTTCGAGCCCATGACGCCGCCGGCCATCTCGATGGCGCGGTTCGAGATCACCTCGTTGACGTTCATGTTCGACTGGGTGCCCGACCCGGTCTGCCACACGACAAGCGGAAAATGGTCTTTCAGCTTGCCGGCGATCACCTCGTCGGCCGCGGCGACGACGAGGTCGCGCGTCGCCACATCCATCAGCCCGAGCTTGTTGTTGGCGAGCGCAGCGGCCTTCTTCAGGATGCCGAAGGCGGTGATGATCTCGACCGGCATCTTCTCGCCGCCAATGTCGAAATTGGCGAGGGAACGGGCGGTCTGCGCCCCGTAATACTTCTCGGATGGGACATTGATCGTGCCCATGGAGTCCGATTCGACGCGCGTGCCCATGCCGGGAGCCTTTCGTAGTGCAAACTGAAACGGCCGGCTCCCTGGTGAGGGAGCCGGCCGCTGAAATCTAGTTACGCTCGCGCAAGAGCTGAGCCCGAGGGCTTACGAGTTCTTGGGCTGGAGAATCTGCCGGCCGCGATACATGCCGGTCTTGAGGTCGACGTGGTGCGGACGACGCAGCTCGCCCGAATCCTTGTCTTCGACATAGGCGGGGGTCGCGAGAGCATCGGCGGAGCGGCGGAACCCGCGCTTCATCGGCGAGGTCTTGCGCTTTGGCACTGCCATGGTTGTTACTCCTGGTTCAATAGCGTGTCGCCGAAGGCGTTCCGGCGTCTAACAGACAGGGTCTGTCGGGAATTGGGGGCGTCTATAGAGCACAATGGGCCATATGGGAAGGGGCGAAATGACCCGAAATGGCGCTTTGCTGCACCGTTTCCGCCGTCTGGCAAATCCGCTAGAAGCAGCCGGACCCGCCGAGACGTCATAACGTGAGCTACTCCTTCTCCGACGAACTGAAAAGCACCGCCGCCGATATCGAGGCCGCGCTCGCGCAACTGCTGGACGTGATGGCCCTCGCCGGCCCCGGCCTGCCGCCCGACCGGCTGATATCAGCCATGCGCCACGGCAGCCTCAATGGCGGCAAGCGCCTCAGGCCGCTGCTGGTCCGACAGGCGGCCGGCGTGTTCGGCGTGCCGGCGGCCGACACCGTGACGGCCGGCCTCGCGATCGAGCTGATCCACTGTTACTCGCTGGTCCACGACGACCTGCCGGCGATGGATGACGACGACCTGCGCCGCGGCCAGCCGACCGTGCACAAGGCCTATGACGATGCGACCGCCATCCTCGCTGGCGACGCGCTCCTGACCCACGCCTTCGGCCTACTCGCATCCGAAGCCGCACACCCCGACGCTGCCGTGCGCATTCGCCTCGTGGCGGAACTCGCGGCGGGCGCCGGCGCCGGCGGCATGGTCGGCGGGCAGATGCGCGATATCGAAGGAGAGACGAGCTTTCTCACCGAGCGCGCCATCGCCCAGATGCAGGCGATGAAGACGGGCGCGCTGATCCGCGCCGCGGTGCGCATGGGCGCCATCATCGGCGGCGCGTCGGACGAGCAGCTGGCGCAGCTCACCACCTATGCCGAAGCGGCCGGCCGCGCCTTCCAGCTCGCCGACGACATCCTCGACGTCACCGCGACGCCCGAAGCACTGGGCAAAGCCACCGGCAAGGATGCGAACGCCGGCAAGCAAACCATCGTTGCCCGGATCGGCGTCTCCGCCGCGCGACAGGAACTGGCCGAAGTCATCCACGACGCACTAAGCGCCCTCATCCCCTTCGACGAACGAGCCAATGGCCTGCGCGAGACCGCAAAGTTCTTTGCCGACAGAGAACACTGACCACCGCATGTTTATGGAGTTGCCATGTCGCTCGAAACCGTGAAGGCGGATCTCGCCGCCCGCGCCCCCGACCTGTCCGTGATCGTCACCGAGGACTCGACCGCCACCGTCGACCTCGCCGCGGCGGTACATGGCGTCGAACCCGGCCAGATCGCGAAGACCTTGGCGATCCGCGTCGGCGACAGCGAGTTCCTGCTGGTGACGCGCGGCGACGCACGGCTCTCCAACCAGAAGGCCAAGGCCTCCTTCGGCGGCCGCCCACGCATGCTCGGCCGCGAGGACGTGCTGCGCCTCACCAGCCACCAGGTCGGCGGCGTCTGCCCCTTCGGACTACCGGCGCCGCTGACCATCTATTGCGATGAATCGCTGAAGATCTACGACGAGGTCATCCCCGCCGGCGGCTCCACCCACGCCTCGGTGCGGCTACCGCTCGTCCGCCTGGTCGAGCTTTGCGGCGGCAACTGGGCCGATGCGTGTGATGTGCCTGCGCCATGAGCGCCTTCCGGGTTCTCGCTCTCGACCATGTCCAGTTGGCCATGCCGGCGGGTGGTGAGGACCTGGCCCGCAGCTTCTATCGGGACGTTCTGGGTCTCATGGAAGTGCCCAAACCCGCCAACCTCGCCAAACGCGGGGGCGTATGGTTCTCGTCCGGTAGCCTGAAGCTTCACCTCGGAGTCGAAGCCAAGTTTCGCCCAGCGCGAAAGGCCCACCCGGCCTTGCTCATCGTCAACCTGCCGGCTCTGCTGCAGGCCTGTGCAGCGGCTGGATATCCGGCGACCGAGGACGAACCGCTCGATGGTTATGCGCGGGCCTACCTCACAGACCCCTTCGGCAACCGCATCGAAGTGCTGGAGCCACGCTGACGTCGCTACGACGACCTGAGGTTACCCGTCAGCCACAGCACTACGATCACCACCGCGAGCGCACCAAGCCAGAACCAGCGGCGGCGCGCCGCTTCGCCGGTGAACAGCCACTCGCGCAGACGGCTCATTCGGCGGCCGTCTTCTCGGCCACGCCGAAGCGCTTTTCGATATAGTCGGCGACCATCGCCTTGAACTGCTCGGCGACATCGGCACCGCGGAGGGTGGCGACTTTCTGGCCATCGACAAAGACGGGGGCGGCGGGCGTTTCACCGGTACCGGGGAGCGAGATGCCGATATCGGCGTGCTTGCTCTCACCCGGGCCATTGACGATGCAGCCCATCACCGCGACCGAGAGGCTCTCGACGCCGGGATAGCGCTCTTTCCACTCGGGCATCGAGGAGCTGAGATGATCCTGGATTTCCTTGGCCAGCACCTGGAAGGTCTGGCTCGTGGTGCGGCCGCAGCCCGGGCAGGCCGCGACGACCGGCAGGAACTGGCGGAAGCCCATGGTCTGCAGCAATTCCTGTGCCACGCGCACTTCCTGCGTACGATCTCCACCCGGCTCGGGAGTGAGCGAGACGCGAACCGTGTCGCCGATCCCCTGCTGCAAGAGGATGCCCATGGCGGCCGAGGAGGCAACGATGCCCTTGGAGCCCATGCCGGCCTCGGTGAGCCCGAGATGCAGCGCGTAATCGCAGCGGGCCGCGAGATCCTGGTAGACCGCGATCAGGTGCTGGACGTCGGAGACCTTGGTCGAGAGGATGATCTTGTCGCGGCCGAGCCCGAGTTCTTCGGCGCGCTGGGCCGACAGCAGCGCCGACTGGATGATCGCCTCGCGCTGCACCGCGGCAGCGCTGACCGGATTGGCCGAGGCCGAGTTTTCGTCCATCAGCCGGGTGAGCAACTCCTCGTCGAGCGAGCCCCAGTTGACCCCGATGCGCACCGGCTTGTCGTATTTCATCGCCAGTTCGATCAGCGTCGCGAACTGGGTGTCGCGCTTGGCTTTGAAGCCGACATTGCCCGGGTTGATCCGGTACTTCGCAAGCGCCTCGGCGGCGGCCGGGTGGTCGGTGAGGAGCTTGTGGCCGATATAGTGGAAGTCGCCGACCAGCGGCACGGTGATGCCGCGCTGGGCGAGCTTGTCGCGGATATGCGGGACGGCAGCGGCGCTCTCGTCGCGATCGACCGTGATGCGGACGATCTCGGAGCCGGCGCGCCACAGCTGGCCCACCTGGCGTACGGTGGCTTCGATATCGGCTGTGTCGGTATTGGTCATCGACTGGACGACGACCGGCGCGCCGCCACCCACCATCACGCCACCGACATTGACGCCGACCGAGTGCCGGCGGGGAGAAATACTCATTGCGACCACCTTGGCGCTACCGCGCTGCCGAGCAGATAATCCTTTGAGGGTGATGGCGCAATGTTACGATCGCGTGACCCGAGCGGTCTTGAAGCCGCAGCGGTCCGAGACCATGTGATTGGAACCATGATCAAGTTCTCGCTCCTCGCCCGCTTCGTCACCTTCCGCAAGGAACTCGCAACGCTGTGGCGCGCCTTCCTGGCGCCCGAGACGCCGGTGCACCTGAAAGCGCTGATGCTGCTGGTGCCGGCCTACCTCCTGAGCCCGATCGACCTGATTCCGGACGTGATCCCGCTGCTCGGCTGGGTCGATGACTTCGTCATCATCCCGCTGATGGTCGGTTGGATCGTCCGCATGCTGCCGGTGAAGGCACCGATCTACCAGCGCAGCGCCGATGGGGCGAAAGTCATCGACGGCGAGTATCGCCGGCGCTGACTGCTGCCGGAAACTGACAGTCCCACACGGCATGGTCTCCGCAATGAGCGGAGACGATCGATGACGAAGTACTGGATTGCCGTGGCCTCGGCCGAGCATGCCCGCAAAGGCAAAGCCGGCTTCATGCAGGTGAACCACGGCAAGAAAGCGCCGCTGCAGCGCATCCGTGCCGATGACGGCATCGCCTACTACTCTCCTGCCCTCACCATCGGTGGCAAGGACAGGCTTCAGTCCTTCGTCAGTATTGGCCGTGTGCGCGACGAGGAGCTGTACCAGGGCATCATGGGCGGCGACTTCGTGCCATGGCGCCGCAATGTCGACTATGCCGACGCGACGGAAGCCCCGATCGCGCCGCTGCTCGACACCCTCGAGTTCACGCGCGGCAACAGGAACTGGGGCTACCAGATGCGCTTCGGCCTGTTCGAGATCAGCGAAGCCGACTTCCGCGCCATTGCCGAAGCGATGGGCGCGAAAGCCTGAAGTCTACTCGAATCGCACCAGAAGATCCTTGGCATCGATCTGGTCGCCCGGCTTCACGGTGACCTCGGCAACGACCCCGTCGGCTTCGGCGTGGATGGCGGTTTCCATCTTCATCGCTTCGATCGACAGCAGCACGTCGCCGGCGAACACCTTGTCGCCGACCTTGACGCCGAGGCCCGAAATCACGCCAGGCATCGGGGCGCCGATCTGCTTGGCATCGCCCAGTGCCGCCTTGGCGCGGACCTTGATCTCGCCGACCTTCAGCCGGTCCGGCACGGTGATGGTGCGCGGCTGGCCATTGAGATCGAAGAAAACGCGTACCTCGCCCTTCTCATTGGTCTCGGTGCGGCCCTGGTAGGTGAGGACCAAAGTCTTCCCCTTTTCGAGGTCGAGGAAGACTTCCTCGCCCTCCTTGAGGCCATAGAAGTAGATCGGCGTCGGCAGCACCTCGGTGGGGCCGTACTTGTCCTGCGTCTTGACGAAATCGACGAAGACCTTGGGGTACATCAGGTACGAGGCGAGGCGCTTGTCGTCGATGGCCTCGCCGGCCTCCTTGGCGATCTTCTTGCGCTCGGCCTCGAGGTCGACGTCCTTAAGGTACGAACCGGGGCGCTCGGTGAGCGGCGTACGGCCCTTCAGCACCTTCTTCTGCAGCGCGGGCGGGAAACCGCCCGGCGGCTGGCCGAGATCGCCGGCAAAGAAGCCGACGACGGAATCGGGGAAGGCCACATCGCGAGCGGGATCTTCGACTTCGGCGCGGGTCAGGCCGGCCGAAACCATGGCGAGCGCCATGTCGCCGACCACCTTCGACGACGGCGTCACCTTGACGATGTCGCCGAACATCTTGTTCACGTCGGCATAGGTCTGCGCCACCTGGTGCCAGCGCGACTCGAGCCCGAGCGAGCGGGCCTGCTCCTTGAGATTGGTGAACTGCCCGCCGGGCATTTCGTGGAGGTAGACTTCCGAGGCGCCGCCCTTCAAATCGCTCTCGAAGGCGCGGTACTGCGTGCGCACCGCTTCCCAGTAGAACGAGATCTCGCGGATCACCTTGCCGTCCAGATGCGGGTCACGCGAACCATCCTTGAGCGCTGCGACAAGCGAGCCGAGCGTTGGCTGCGACGTCGTGCCCGACAGCGCGTCCATCGCCGCATCGACCGCATCGACCCCGGCTTCGACCGCTGCCATGATCGTCGCGGAAGCAGCACCCGAGGTATCGTGGGTGTGGAGATGGATCGGCAGGCCGATTTCCTGCTTCAGCGTCTCGATGAGCTTCTTGGCTGCGGCGGGCTTCAGCAGCCCCGCCATGTCCTTAAGGCCCAGCACGTGGGCGCCGGCGGCCTCGAGTTCCTTCGCGAGCCCGACATAGTATTTGAGGTCGTATTTCGACCGGTCCGGGTCGAACAGGTCGCCGGTATAGCAGATGGCGCCCTCGGCCACCTTGTCGGCTTCGGCCACCGCGTCGATCGAGACGCGCATGTTCTCGACCCAGTTGAGGCAGTCGAAGATGCGGAAGACGTCGACGCCGCCCTTGGCCGCTTCCTTGACGAAGAACTTCACCACGTTGTCGGCATAGTTAGTATAGCCGACGCCGTTCGAGCCGCGCAGCAGCATCTGCGTCAGGATGTTTGGCGCACCCTCGCGGACCGCACTCAGGCGTTCCCACGGATCCTCGTTGAGGAAGCGCATCGAGACGTCGAAGGTCGCGCCGCCCCAGCATTCGAGCGAGAAGAGGTTCGGCAGCCCGCGGCTATAGGCGCGGGCGATACGGGTGATGTCGAACGAGCGCATGCGCGTCGCCAGCAGCGACTGGTGCGCATCGCGCATCGTCGTATCGGTGAACAGCACCTGCTGTTGCGCCTTCATCCAGCGCGCGAGGCCCTTCGGCCCATCGCGATCGAGGATCTGCCGAGAGCCTTCGACGACGATCAGCGGCTCGTATTCCGGCACCTGAGGCTCGGCGGCGTCGGCGGGCGGGCGCGGACGATCGCGCACTTCCGGGTGCCCGTTGACGGTGACATCGGCGATGTAGGTGAGGAGCTTGGTCGCGCGGTCCTGCCGCTGCTTGAAGTCGAACAGCGCCGGCGTCGTATCGATGAAGCGCGTGGTGTAGCGGTTCTCGATGAAATCCGGGTGGGTGATGATGTTTTCGAGGAAGGCGAGGTTGGTCGCGACGCCACGAATGCGGAACTCGCGCAGGGCGCGGTGCATGCGGGCGATGGCTTCGGGCGCCGTAGGGGCCCAGCAGGTGATCTTCTCGAGCAGCGGATCGTAGAATCGGGTGACGATCGCGCCGGCATAGGCCGTGCCGCCATCGAGGCGCACGCCGAAACCGGTGGCCTCGCGATAGGCGGTGATGCGGCCGTAATCTGGGATGAAGTTCTGTTCCGGATCCTCGGTGGTGACGCGGCACTGGATGGCATTGCCGTTGAGCCGGATGTCCTGCTGCAGCGGCACGCCGGATTCGGGGGTGCCGATCACAGCGCCCTCGAGCAGCTTGATCTGCGCCTTCACGATGTCGATGCCGGTGACGACTTCGGTCACCGTGTGCTCGACCTGGATGCGCGGGTTCACTTCGATGAAGTAAAACTTGTTGGTGTCGGCATCGAGCAGGAACTCCACCGTGCCCGCGCCGCGATAGTTGGCGGCATTGCCCAAGCGGATGGCAGCTCCAGTGAGGTCGTCACGCACCTCCTGGCTAAGGTACGGGGCCGGCGCACGCTCCACCACCTTCTGGTTGCGCCGCTGCACCGAGCAGTCGCGCTCGAACAGGTGGACGAGGTTGCCATGGTCGTCGCCGATCAGTTGCACTTCGACGTGGCGGGCCCGCTCGATCAGCTTTTCGAGATACATCTCGTCCTTGCCGAACGCGGCCTTGGCCTCGCGCTTGCCTTCCGAGACTTCGTGGACAAGCGTCGACTCGTCCATGATCCGGCGCATGCCGCGACCGCCGCCGCCCCACGAGGCTTTGAGCATCAGCGGATAGCCGATCTCGGCGGCCATGCGCTTCACTTCATCCATGTCGTCCGGCAGCGCCTCGGTCGCCGGCACCACCGGAACTTCGGAGGCGATCGCCATGTTCCGGGCGGCGACCTTGTTGCCGAGGTCGCGCATGGTCTGGGCCCGCGGGCCGATGAAGATGATGCCGGCATCCTCGCAGGCATCGGCAAATTCGGGGCTCTCCGAGAGCAGGCCATAGCCCGGATGGATCGCATCGGCCCCGGAGATGCGGGCGATGCGGATGTATTCGTCGATCTGGAGGTAGGCTTCGACCGGGCCCTTGCCCTTGCCGATCAGGTAGGCCTCGTCAGCCTTGAAGCGGTGCAGCGCCAGCTTGTCCTCTTCGGCATAGCAGGCGACGGTCTTGATGTTCAGCTCGTTCGCGGCGCGAAACACCCGGATGGCGATTTCGCTGCGGTTGGCGACGAGGATTTTCTTGATCGGCATCGATTTAACCCGAGCATCAGGAGGGGTCGAGGCACCGCGAGGCGCCGGCTGGGATAGTCTGGCTCGACGGGCTGCCACGGGGTGCCCGCGAGCCCGCTGGCTCATTTCTGGCTCAGATGTCCCGCGAGATGGGACAAGTCGTACCCCGCGTGGGCGGCAGCCGAGATGATCTCGTTTGCCGGTGCCTTGCCGGCCTGGCTCAGCGCCCACAGCGTGGTGGAGCGCGTACCCGAGCGGCAGAAGCAGAACACAGGGCCGGTGCTCCCCTCGAGCACCTCCTTGGTCTTCTCGATCATGTCAGAGCTTACCCCTTCACGGCCGAGCGGAATGAAGTGATAGCTGAGGCCGGCCTCATGGGCCGCTGCTTCGATCGCCGCGCCGTCCGGTTGGTCCGGCGACTCGCCGTCCGGCCTGTTGTTGATGATGGCGACGAAACCCTGGGCCTTTATGGCCTTCACATCCTCTGGGCTGATCTGCGGGGACACGCTCACGTGGTCGTTGATCCGCTTCACGTCCAAATCACTAACTCCGATAGATAGGCCCAACTACAGGCAAAACGTCTTCCCGGGACCTTTATAGCCAGCCGCGATGGCGACAAGCAAGGCGCGGCGCGGGTCGGCTTAGGTCGTATCGACTTTCGGGTCAGGCGGCCCGCCGCCTCATTGCGGCGCCGCCGGAACCGGCTCGACGGGCAACCCGACCCATGGCCGCCAGATCTCACCACGCTCGGCGACGAACCGGTCGGCGACGGACTCGACCGTCTCGCCATCCTGGCCGAGCTGCTGCAGCATCTTGTTCATCTCGTCGAACGGCATGCGGGCCCGGGCGAAATAGGCGGCGACCTGCGGTGCATCGAGGTAGACCCACTCGGCCAGCGCCACGACGACGGGATCGGGTGCAAAGCCGGTCGGCGTGGGCGAGGCGCAGGCATTGCGCCCCATGCACTGGAACGCCTCAGGGTTGAACGGCGCCAGTGTCACCGGCTTGAAGGCAAACTGCGCCAGCACCGCATTGGGCTGCCAGTAGTAAAAGAGGATCGGCTCCTGCCGTCCCACGGCTTCGGCAATCAGCGTATCGAGCTCGAACCGGTTGGCCGGCTCGACGATGTCGAACTGCTGGTCGAGCCCGTAGGCGCGCAGCATGTTGCGGTTGACCACGGCGCAGCCCCAGTCGACCGGGCATGAAACGAACTTGCCGCGCCCGTTGCCATCGCCGAAATCGGCGGCATGCGCCTTGAGCCCGTCGATCGTTGTGATCTCGGGCCATTGCGCCACGACATAATCGGGCACGAACCAGCCCTCGAACACGCTCTCGGCATAGGGCGAGCCGGCCTGTCGGACATTCTGGCTCTTCATCGCCGCATTCCAGATATCGGTGATGCGGCCGACCCACATCTCCGGCGCCACGGCCGGCTGGCCGTTGGCGCCCATGGAAGAGCCGGCAGCGGCGAGGTCGATGTCCTGCACCGCGACATTGCAGAGGAAATTGGCGGTCAGGAGCCGCGAGTGGACTTCGGCCAACAGCGCCGCCGATGGCCAGCTCATCCGCGCAATAGCCAGCTGCTGCGTGCCGCAGGGCGGCGGTGGCGGCGCTTCGCCGATCGTCGCCTCGCTCGCTCCCGCGCCGGCGGGCGACTCCAGCGTCTGCACCGACTCCTGGGCCAGCACAGGCATGGTGAGAAATGAAAGCGCCAGTGCGGCTAGGAGGCGGGCAAGCATCTTCGTTCGGTACCGTGCTGGCGGGAACATCAATCTAGCGGTCGGCGGAACGGCAACATAGTGCCGCTCCAAGCTTTTACCACCTGATCAAAAGCGGATGACTCGCCTTTGCAATTTATGCAATATCGCCGCCAGCGGGGCACGGGTTGTGCCCCCAATCATTGTTGTTTCGGCGACAGATGCCTTCGCCAAAAGAGGGTCGCGCAGGAACGACAACTACAGAGGGACATCATGAACAAATTCAGCATCCTTGGCCTCGCCGCAGCTGCGACCGTGCTCGGTCTCGCCGTTCCGGCGCTCGCCCAAGACGTGAAGGTCGGCATCCTCGGCGACCTGACCGGCCCGATCGAAAGCCTGGCTCCGCCGATCGTTGCCGGCGCCCAGCTCGCCTTCGACCAGGTCAACGCCCAGGGCGGTATCCTCGGCGGCAAGCTCGTCTCGGTTACCGGTGACTCGGCCTGTGACCCGTCGGTTGCCGGCCCGGCCGCCGACAAGCTGGTCAACACCGACCAGGTGACCGCGATCGTCGGCGCCTTCTGCACCGGCGCCACCATCGGCGCCGCGACCGCTGCCGGCATCCCGGGCGGCGTCGTCCAGATCTCGCCGTCGGCTTCGGCCCCGGCGCTGACCACGCTCGAAGACAACGACCTCGTCTTCCGCACCACCCCCTCGGATGCGTTCCAGGGCGTGAAGCTGGCAGACCTCCTGATCCAGAAGGGCATCAAGGACGTTGCCGTCACCTACGTGAACAATGACTACGGCAAGGGCCTCGCCGACGTGTTCGTCGCGACCTTCACCGCAGCCGGCGGCACGGTCTCGGCCAATGTCGCGCACGAAGACGGCAAGGCGGACTATCGCGCCGAGCTCGGCCAGCTCTCCTCGGGCGGCTCGCAGAACCTTGTGATCCTCGCCTACGCTTCGGGTTCGGGTAAGACCATCCTGCAGCAGGCCATCGAAGGCGGCGAGTTCACCGCGTTCGTCGGCGGCGACGGCATGATCGGCGACGACCTCGTCACCGGCCTCCCGCCGGAAGCCGTCAACGGCAAGATCATTGCCACACGCGCCGGCGCCTATGCCGGTGCGTCGGCCGACGCCTACATAAAGCTCGCGACCGAAGCCGGCCAAGACCCGGCGGCGACCTATGCGCCGCAGGCTTATGACGCTGCCTTCCTCCTCGCTCTCGCGATCGAGAAGAACGGCACGGCCGACCGCGCTGGCCTCTCGAAGGCCCTCCGTGACATCGCCACGGCCCCGGGCGAGAAGATCCTCCCGGGCGAGTGGAGCAAGGGTGTCGAACTGATCAAGGCCGGCACCGACATCGACTATGATGGCGCCGGTGGCGCGAACGACTTTGACGCCGCTGGCGACGTCGATGGCGTCATCGTCGAAGTTGGCGTCGTAGACGGCAAGTTCGTCGAAGTCGGCCCGGTGAAGTAAGCATCGGCCGCAGCCGAATTGAACGAGGCCCGGGAGCGATCCCGGGCCTTTTCGTTTGTGCCGAAAGTGCTGCATCTCCCCTCAGGGCGCGAGATTACCAATCCCTTATGCCCGGCGGCCCAAGTATAGATTTGATTAACCATTCCGAATCTAGGGTTAACGCATGGGCCTGGGGAGGCCCTACGGGGCTCGGTGATTCGTGCGGCGCTTCAGCATGGCGCTCATCGTCAATCTTTGCTGGCTTGCCGCCATGATGGTCGCGGCTGGCAGCTTTGCCCTATTCGGGCCCGGCTTGCCGACGCTGGTGATTGGCTGCACGGCGATCGTGGCGGCCGCAACCACGGGCCTTGTCCTCGCCCAGCGCGCCGACCGGCGCCATGAGGCGCGTCTGGCGGCCATCGGCGAGGCGGTCGGCGTGCGCGAGGCGGAAGCGCTCAGCACCGAAGCGATCGTCGCAAATCTCTGCACCCGCCTCGACCGCGCCTACAACTTCAAGTCTGCCTTCGCCGGGCTGCGCCAGCCGGCAGCACTGGTCGGCAGCGACGGCGAAATCCTCGGCGTCAGCAACGGACTCGTGCTCGTCGAGCCCGCCGCCGAAGAGGGCGGCATCATCTCCGATATCCTCGGCGGCAGCGTCCTGCTGGCCGACATGGCTGCCGAGAGCATCGTCACCATCGGCGACCGGCGTTTCGTCGCCGAGCGCCGCATCCTCGGCGGCGGCCGCGAGATGCTCGAATTCACCCCGGCCGGCCATCACATTGCCGACGACGATTTCGATGCCTTCGTCACCGCGCTCGCTGCCGGCCGCACCGGCTTCCGCTTCGACGACTGGGGCATGCAGCACTCGCCGGCGCTGAAGGCTCTGGGCGGGGCGCTCGAAAACTTCGACCGCTCGGTGAAAGCCATCGGCCAGCTGCTGCGTGGCGAACAGGTCGACGCCATGCTGCTGATGGGCGCCGCGGGGCTGGCGCCGGAGTTGCGCGAGTTCGAACAGCAACTGGCTGCGCTGCTCGCCGAGCGCGACGAAGCGCTCAACATGCGTCAGCATCTCGAAGCCAAGATGGAGGCGATCCTGCGCGCTATCGACCGCTATCGCGCCAGCGTCTCGAGCCTTGCCGAACTCGCCGACCAGAGCCGGACGGGCCTCAACGCCGCTTCGTCCTCGATCGAGAAAGGGCGCTCGAAGACCAAGGTGGTCCGCGACCTCGAGCGGCAGGCGGTAGCACTGGCGACCGACGCCGCGCTCGCCGTCCAGCGCACCAGCACCTCGGTTGGCGGTGTCGAGCACTCGGCCAAGGAAATCGACCGCATGGTCAGCTCCATCGAGGATGTGAGCTTCCGCACCAACCTCCTTGCCCTCAACGCCGCGGTCGAGGCGGCGCGGGCCGGCGAGCGTGGCGCCGGCTTTGCCGTGGTCGCCGCCGAGGTGCGGACACTGGCCCAGGCGACACAGAAAGCAGCGCGCGAGATCAAGACGCTGGTGGGTACGTCGCGCCAGCAGGCGAGCGCCTCCGTCGCCGAAACGGCAGGGCTGAAGAAAATACTCTCCGGCCTAGGTGTTCATTTAGAGAATTTAAGCACTGAGACCGACATGATCGCCGGCGCACTGGATGAAGGCAGCGGCGCCATCGCCCGGCTCGACGGCAACGTGACCGCCGTCGGCTCGGAAGCAGCGAAGGCACTCCTCCTCCCCGCGCGCAGACGTACGGCCTAGAACGGGCCTACAGGGGGCGATATGGAACAGGGCGAATTTGCCCTAAGCGACCGCGAGTTCAATCGGGTCAAGGCACGCGTCTACAAGGAAGCCGGTATCGCATTGTCCGAAGCCAAGCGCACGCTGGTCGTGTCGCGGCTGGGCAAGCTCATCCGGACCCTCCGGCTCAATTCCTTCGATGATTATCTCGATCATCTCGAGCGGCAGGGCACGCCCGCCGATGCGCAGGATTTCATCAACGCGCTGACCACGAACCTCACCCGGTTCTGGCGCGAGGATCATCACTTCACGCATCTCGAAACCTATGTCGGCCAGCTGATGCAGCGCCGGCCGCGGGGGGAAAATGGCCGGCCCAAGCTCCGCATCTGGTCGGCCGGCTGCTCGACCGGGCAGGAGCCCTACACCATCGCGCTCCACCTGCTCGCGGCCTTCCCCGAATTGAAGCGCTGGGATTTCCGCATCCTCGCCACCGATATCGACACCAATGTCGTCGCCAAGGCGGCGAGCGGCACCTATCCCGAGACCGAACTGAGCGGGCTCTCCCCGCAGCAGATGGCGCTGTTCGAGCGCGCCGGTGGGGGGCAGGTCCGGATTCCGGCGGCGGCGCGAGAGCTGATCGCCTTCAAGCCGCTAAACCTGATGAACAATCCCTGGCCGATGCGCGGCCCGTTCGACGCCGTGTTCTGTCGCAACGTCGCGATCTATTTCGACAAGCCGACGCAGGGCGAGCTCTTTGCCCGGCTCGGCGCGCTCATCGTGCCCGACGGCTTCCTCTATATCGGACACTCGGAGAATCTCGGGGCCGGCGGAGGCAATTTCAAACTGGTCGGCAAGACCATCTACCAGGCGCGCGCGCAGCAGAAGGCGAGGGACGCGGCATGAACAGGATCAAGGTACTGGTGGTCGACGACTCGGCCCTCATCCGCGAAGTGCTGAGCCGGACGCTCGGCAAGGACGGCGATATCGTCGTGGTCGGCACGGCGGAAGACCCGCTGGACGCACGCACCAAGGTCAAGGACCTCAATCCGGATGTGGTGACGCTCGATATCGAGATGCCCAACATGAACGGGCTGCAGTTCCTCGACAAGCTGATGCGGCTCCATCCGCTGCCGGTGGTCATGGTCTCGACCCTGACGACCAAGGGTGCGAGCGAAACGCTGCTGGCGCTGGAACTGGGCGCTGTGGATTTTGTGGCGAAGCCCAATGCCACGCTCTCCGGCGGGCTCGAGGCCTTCGGCGAGAACCTGCGCCAGAAAGTGAGGGCCGCTGCCAACTCGGACGTGAAGGGCCGCGCCATGCGGGCCCCCGCCGCCAACGTGCCGGTGCGCACCGCCGCCGCTCCCTCGGGCGCGCTCATTGCCATCGGTGCATCGACCGGCGGCGTCGAGGCGATCCGTGTGGTGCTGAGCCAGATGCCGCCAGATTGCCCGCCCATCGTCATCGCCCAGCACATGCCGGCCGGTTTCACCTCGCGCTTCGCCGGACGGCTCGACGAGTTGACCGAACTCAAAGTGGTCGAGGCCGAAGATCGCCTGCCGCTGCTGCCGGGCCATGCCTATGTGGCGCGCGGCGATTTCCACCTGCGGGTCGAGCGCAGCTCGGGCCAGCTAAAGTGCCGGATCACTCAGGACGACCTGACCTCGGGCCACCGGCCCAGCGTCGATGTGCTGTTCGAATCGGTGGCCAAGACCGTCGGCCCCATGGCCGTGGGGGCGATCCTCACCGGCATGGGCCGCGACGGCGCGCGCGGGCTGAAGCTGATGCGCGATGCCGGCGCTTACACTGTCGGCCAGAGCCAGGGCTCGGCGCTGGTCTATGGTATGCCGCGTGTCGCCTTCGAGGAAGGCGCGGTGATCGAGCAGGCGCCGGTCGAAGCCATTGCGGCGCGGCTCGCTTCGGCTTTGACACGGCTCAAATCCGCAGCATAACGCGGGTTTGGATTGATGGTTTGGTAACGGAAAGTGCCTAGGGTTTTTCGATACGCGACCCGTGCGTTTTTCGGGCGGCTAGAAGGCAAAGCGTAACATGCCGAAGGCAAGTGCAATCAGCGTGATGATCGTGGATGACCAGCAGTCGATGCGGGGCATCTGCAAATACATCCTCAATCAGCTGGGTTTCACCAACATCATCGAGGCCAAGTCCGGGCGCGACGCGCTGGGCAAGCTTGAGAAGAGCCCGGTCGATCTGATCATCTCCGACTGGAACATGGACGATATCGACGGGCTGACGCTGCTGCGCGTCATCCGCAAGCACCCCAAGACCCAGGGCATGCCGTTCATCATGGCCACCGGCCGCTCCGACAAGGAGCAGGTGAAGGAAGCCATCTCTTCGGGCGTCAACAATTACATCATCAAGCCATTCGACGCCTCGACGATGAAGAAGCGCATCGAAGCGGTTATTGGCGTTCTGTCCTGATCGAAACCGCAACTGCTGGAAGCTATTGGCCGCCGTCTGTGCGGCCTTTGCTTTTCATCGCAGTTTAGTTTGCATCACAGACAGAATTTGCCCGCTACGCATCGTCGCGTAATCAGAAATTAAGCCCGACTGCCTAATGTCCGGGCAGTTGCTACACAGGGCCCTGGGGGATGGTCGCCGTGTGCGGTGTGCCGATATTGCCGGCCCACCCACGTTGCAGCGCTCCCGCCAAGGCCTCTACTCGTGGGGAGAGTCAGGGCATGGGTTGGCTTCCGAAGTTCAAGATTGCGCAGAAACTGCCGCTGGCACTGGTCGCCTCAGCCCTGCTGGTCAGCGCCGGCGTCGGCATCGGGAGTTATCTGATCGGCTCCTCGATCGTTGCCGACATGAGCGCGAGACAGATGCAGACGGTGGCCTCGGGCCATGCCGATAAGCTCTCGACCTATCTCCAGACGATTCAGGCCGACCTCGTAAAGAGCGCCACTACGGAGAGCGCGATCTCGGCAGTGCGCGATTTTGGTATCGGCTGGAAGAGCTTCGCCAAGGCGACGCCGCCGGCCGACCCGGTCGCCACGCTGCGCCAGGGCTTCATCACGGACAATCCCTACCCCGCCGGCGAGCGTCAGTTGCTCGACGTCAAGCAGACCGGCCGCACCAATTACGACTTCACCCACGACAAAGTGCAGATCGTCTACCGCCAGCAGCTCGAGCTGCTTGGCTATCTCGACCTTTACATGTTCGATATCACCGGCAACCTCGTCTACTCGGTGATGAAGAACGACGACTTCGCGCTGAATTTCGCCGAGGGTGGCGACATGGCCGACACCGGCCTCGGCCGGGCGTTCCGCGCCGCGATGACGCTGACCGAACGCGGGCAGGTCGCCTACGAGCCGACCTCGATCTATCCGGTGAGCGGCATGCCGGCGAGCTTCCTCGCGACGCCCATGCTCGACCAGCGCGGCAAGCTGATGGGCGTGATGGCCGTGCAGATGCCGGTCGCCCCGATCAACCAGATGCTGCAGGACAACACCAACCTCGGCCAGACCGGCGAGAGCTTCATCGTCGGCGCCGACAAGCTGCTGCGCTCGGATTCGCTGTTCTCGGAAGCTGACGACACGCTCGTCACCGCCTATGCCAACCCGCTGGTCGACGCGGCCCTCGCCGGAACGCCGAGCACCGGCGTCACCACGGACTACCGCGGCATGCCGATGATCGCGACGGCGAGCCCGGTCTCCTTCAACGGCACCAACTGGGCGGTGGTGACCACCATCTCCCAGGATGAAGCCTTCGCCCCGGTGGCGCATCTGCGCAATATGATGCTCGGTGTCGGAGCCGTGCTTCTCGCAGTCGCAGCAGCCGTAGGGTTCCTCTTCTCGCGCACCATCACCAAGCCGATCAGCCGGCTGACTGATACGATGAATGCCCTCGCCCAGGGTCAGCTCGAGACGGAAGTGAAGGGCGCCGAGCGCGCCGACGAGATCGGCGCCATGGCGCGCGCCGTGCAGGTCTTCAAGGAGAATGCGCTCAAGGTCAACGAGATGACCGAAGGCGAGCGCCACGCCTCGATCCAGCGCCGCACCGAGCGCACCCAGATGATGCGCGAGCTGCAGCAGGCCTTCGGCGAAGTGGTCGGAGCCGCAACGAGCGGCGATTTCACCAAGCGCGTGGAAGCAGAGTTCCCCGATGAGGAGCTGAATGCCCTCGCCCATGGCGTCAACGACCTCGTGGCGACGGTCGATCGCGGTCTCGGCGAAACCGGCCAGGTGCTGGCGGCGCTTGCCAATACCGACCTGACCCACCGCGTCCACGGCGACTACCAAGGTGCGTTCCTGCAGCTCAAGACCGACACCAATGCGGTGGCCGAGAAGCTGACCGACATCGTCAGCGGCCTGAAGCAGACCTCGCGCGGGCTGAAGACGGCGACCTCGGAGATCCTCTCGGGCGCCAACGACCTCAGCGAGCGCACCACCAAGCAGGCGGCGACGATCGAGGAGACCTCGGCGGCGATGGAGCAGCTTTCGGGCACCGTGCTCGCCAATGCCGAGCGTGCCAAGGATGCATCCAGTGTCGCGGCCACCGTGACCCGCACCGCCGAAGAGGGCGGGCAGGTCATGCATTCCGCCACCAACGCCATGGAGCGGATCACCCAGTCGTCGGGCAAGATCTCCAACATCATCGGCATGATCGACGACATCGCCTTCCAGACCAACCTGCTCGCCTTGAACGCCTCGGTCGAAGCGGCGCGGGCCGGTGACGCGGGCAAGGGCTTTGCCGTCGTCGCCGTCGAAGTCCGCCGGCTGGCCCAGTCGGCAGCTGGCGCTTCGGCCGAAGTGAAGACGCTGATCGAGCAGTCAGGCACCGAAGTGAGGGGCGGCTCGAAGCTCGTCGCCGAAGCGGCCAGCAAGCTCGAAGCCATGCTCGTTGCCGCCCGCTCCTCGAGCGAGCTGATGGACTCGATCGCCCGGGCCAGCCAGGAACAGGCCTCCGCCATCGAGGAGGTCAACGCGGCTGTGCGCCAGATGGACGAGATGACCCAGCACAATGCCGCGCTGGTCGAGGAGACCAACGCCGCGATCGAACAGACCGAAGCCCAGGCGGTCGAACTCGACCGCATCGTCGATGTGTTCACCACCGCCGGCGGCGCACCCTCCCCGGCTCAGGCGCCCGGCGCCGAGCCCGCCCGCGGCATCAGGGCGCTGCAGGAAAAGGTCCGCTCCGCCGCCAAATCCTATCTCACCCAGGGCAACGCCGCCGTCGACAAGGACTGGTCGGAGTTCTGATCCTCGCCAATCCCTGGCCGCAGCTCTTCAAGGCCGGCGCCCCTCGCGCCGGCCTTTTCATCTGCACCGAATGTCGCATCCATAACCGCCGCTTAGTCACCCGATGTTAACGATGGCATGGTGAATTTGGATTCGAACGCAGAAGCATCATCGACTGTCGATACTCCAGAAGGACCCGACACCCCATGCCCGGCAAGCTTAAGCTCAACTTTCCCGCGCTCAAGCTGCGCGGCTCCATCATTCTGGCCGCCGCCGCGATCTTCACGATCGCCATTGGTACTTCGCTTTACTATGTGGTCTCAAGCAACCGCGCGCAGGACCTGGCCGGGGCCGATGAAGTCGTCGGCGGGCTGGCGGAGACCGAAGCCGAGACCGTCAAGACCTTCCTGACCGGGTTCGCCGTCGCCGCCGATTCCACGGCGCGCACCGCCGAGGCGCTGCTCGCCGGCAAGGATACCTCGCCCACGACCTACGGCGCGATCGTTACCAAGCAGCTTACCAGCCTGCCCGGCGCACTTGGCGTCTACATGATGTTCGCGCCCGAATCGGCGCTCTATGCCCGCCCCACCTTTGCCGGATCGCACTTCGTCATCTCGGGCAACCATGTCGGCATCCTCGCCGAGAACAAGGCCGACGGTACCGTCGGCTACGGCTCGCTGGACAGCCCGGCCGGCTTTGACAGCTGGTTCACCCAGCCGCTGAAGGCGGGCGTTCCGGCAATTACCGGCCCGGACAATATCGAAGGCAAGCTCTACACCAGCTTCACCAACATCATCAAAGGCCCGACCGGGCAGCCCGTCGGCATGAGCGGCGTAGCCTTCGACTCCGCCGTGTTGGCAAGCAAGCTCGGCTCCGAGGCTCCGATGGGCACCGGCTTCAAGGGCATCATCAACCAGAACAACGTCTGGGTGCTGAACCCGGACCCGGCCCTGATCGGTACTGAAGTCTCCGAGCCCTGGGCGCTCGAGGCGACTGCCGCCATGGCATCGGCCGAGAGCTTCTCCTCGACCGGCGAGGCCGCCGGCCAGACCTGGAAGATGAACGCCCGCAAGATCGACCTGCCCGGCTCCGAGGCGGCCTGGACCATGATCGTTGCCGTGCCGCAGTCGACCCTGCTTGCCGCCTCCGAAGCGCAGCTCCTCAACCTCCTCATCGGCGGCGTGGTGATCTTCGCCCTCGGCCTGATCGCCTTCGCCTGGCTCGGCAGCGCCATTGCCAAGCCGATCGCGAAAATGACCGGCGTCATGCGCAAGGTCGCCGACGGCGACTACGCGGTCGAAGTTCCGTACGCCAAGATGAAGAACGAGATCGGCGACATGTCGAAGGCGGTGGAAGTGTTCCGCGCCAACGGCCTCAAGGTTGCCGAGATGACCGAGGCGGACGCCGCCCGCATCATCCGAGACCAGGAAGCCCGCACCGCCATGATGGCCGAGCTGCAGAAGGCCTTCGGCCAGGTGGTCGATGCGGCAGTCGCCGGCGACTTCACCCGCCGGGTCGAGACCGAGTTCCCCGATGCCGAGCTCAACGCCATCGCCTCGAGCATCAACAATCTCGTCGCCACCGTCGACCGTGGCCTCGGCGAAACCGGCGAGGTGCTGGCGGCGCTCGCCGATACCGACCTCACCAAGCGCATGCAGGGCCATTACGAGGGCGCCTTTGCCAGCCTGCGCGACAACACCAATGCGGTCGGCGACAAGCTCAGCGACATCGTCGGCAAGCTCAAGGAAACCTCGCGCTCGCTGAAAACCGCGACCGGCGAGATCCTTTCCGGCGCCAATGACCTCTCGGAACGCACCACCAAGCAGGCGGCGACAATCGAGGAGACGTCAGCCGCGATGGAACAGCTGGCGACCACCGTTCTCCAGAACTCCGAGCGGGCCCGCGAGGCTAGCAGCGTCGCCGGCACCGTCACTCGCACCGCCGAAGAAGGTGGCCAGGTGATGGGCGCAGCGACCGAGGCGATGGAGCGGATCACCCAGTCCTCGGCCAAGATCTCCAACATCATCGGGCTCATCGACGATATCGCCTTCCAGACCAACCTTCTCGCGTTGAACGCCTCGGTCGAAGCGGCGCGAGCCGGCGATGCCGGCAAGGGCTTCGCCGTGGTCGCGGTGGAAGTGCGCCGGCTGGCGCAGTCGGCGGCCAGCGCCTCGTCCGAGGTCAAGGCGCTGATCGAGCAGTCGGGTTCGGAAGTGAAGAGCGGCTCCAAGCTCGTCGCCGACGCGGCGGCCCGCCTCGTCACCATGCTGGACGCCGCCCGTTCGAGCAACCTCCTGATGGACGGCATCGCCAAGGACAGCAAGGAACAGGCCTCGGCGATCGAAGAGGTCAACACCGCCGTGCGCCAGCTCGACGAGATGACCCAGCACAACGCCGCGCTGGTCGAGGAGACCAATGCCGCGATCGAGCAGACCGACAATCAGGTGAACGAGCTCGACCGCATCGTCGACATCTTCACCATCTCGGGCGCGCCGGTGCAGCACACGACTGCTCCGTCGATCCAGCCAGCTCGTGGGATCAAGGGCCTGCAGGAGCGGGTCAAGCGCGCCGCGAGCTCCTATCTCAGCCACGGCAACGCCGCCATCGACAAGGATTGGGCCGAGTTCTGAACTCGACCCCTACTTAAACCCTGACAGCCACTGTCAGGGGGACTGTGCGAAACCCTCTCTTCTGCGTCCACAGGAGAGGGTTTCGTTCTTTATGCAGCAGGCACTTGAACTTGTGACCTTCCGGTTGGTCCGCGGGGCCGGGCAACAGTTCGTCGACGCCAATGTGGCCATCAATGGCTGGCTGAAGCGCCAGCCCGGCTTCGTGTCGCGGCACCTCGCCGAGCGGGACGACGGCAGCTTCCTCGACATCGTCTTCTGGCAGAGCCATGAGGCGGCTCTGGCGGCAAGCGGCAAAATGATGGAAGAGATGGCCCAGGACGAGGCCATGACCATGATCGATCCCATGGGCCTCGAGATGAACCATGCAACCATCCGACTCTCGGTCGACTGAGTTGGTCGCCGACCTGCTCCAGATCGTCCGGCCCTTCCCCGAGCCCATCGGCAAGCTGGCCAGCACGCTGGCACTGACCTTGCTCCACCTTCGCCCCGACCTCGAAGCCAAGGCGCGGCTCGGCTGGGGCTCGGTCAACTACCGCCACCCCGACGCCGGCTTCGTCTGCGCCATCTTCCCGATGGAAGATCACGTCTCGCTCGTCTTCGAGCACGGCCGGCAGCTGAGCTCGCCTCTGCTCGAGGGTGACGGCAAGCAGGTGCGCTTCATCCGCTTTGCGCCCGATGCCGCCATTCCCGAGGACGACCTCGCCATCCTCCTCGCCGAGGCCATTGCGCTCCGGGCCTGACTTGGGCAGAACCGATCCATCCCGAATGGAGGTTACCCCATGGCGCGCATCGGCCTCGTGGCGCACGACGACAAGAAGGACGAGCTGGTCGCCTGGTCGCTGAAGAACCGCGACAAGCTCTCCTTGCACGAGTTGTGGGGCACCGGCACCACCGGTGGCCGCATCAACGACGGCACCGGACTTAACGTCACCCGCCTGCTCTCGGGACCGCTCGGCGGCGACGCGCAGCTCGGTGCGATGATCGCCGAGGGCCGGCTCGACGCCCTGATTTTCTTCCAGGATCCGTTGACCGCCATGCCGCACGACGTCGACATCAAGTCGCTGACGCGCCTCGCAACGCTCTACAACATTCTGTTCGCGCCCAATCACAAGACGGCCGACGCGGTACTCGCCGTGCTTTGACCGTCTGGTCAAACGCTCCACAACCCTTTATGAGCCGCCCCCAATCGTAACGCGGTGCTTGGTTGACCGGCATTTGTGCATATGCGCAGATGCCCTGAACCGGGCTTCAAGTCCCGCGGCATAAGAACATTCATCAGGACGGGGGCGGGGTGTCCTTCGACGCAGTCATCGACGTTCAGAACGTCAGTAAGCGCTTTGGCGGTTTGCGCGCAGTCAACGACTGCTCGCTGCGGGTCGAGCGCGGCTCGATCACCGGATTGATCGGGCCGAACGGCGCGGGCAAGTCCACGCTGTTCAACCTCGTCGCCGGCAATATCGTGCCCGACAGCGGCAAGATCATCTTCGACGGCCAGGACGTGACCGGGCTTAAACCGCACCAGCTGTTCCATCGCGGCATGCTGCGCACCTTCCAGATCGCGCACGAATTCTCCAACATGACGGCGCTCGAGAACCTGATGATGGTGCCCTCGGGCCAGCCGGGCGAGAGCCTAATCCGAACCTGGATCATGCCCGGCACGGTCAGGGATGCCGACCGGCACGTTCGCCAGAAGGCGCTCGACGTCATCGACTTCCTGAAGCTCGGACACGTGAAGTACGAGCTCGCCGGCAATCTGTCCGGCGGCCAGAAGAAGCTGCTCGAACTCGGCCGCACCATGATGGTCGACGCCAAGGTCGTGCTGCTCGACGAGGTCGCGGCCGGCGTCAATCGTACCCTGCTGCAGGACCTTGCGGCCAATATCGAACGGATGAACCGGGAACTGGGCTACACCTTCTTCGTCATCGAACACGACATGGATCTCATCGGGCGCCTCTGCGACCCGGTCATCGTCATGGCTCAGGGCGAGAAGATCGCCGAAGGGCCGATGAGCGAGATCCGCGCCAATCCCGAGATCATCGAAGCCTATTTCGGCTCGCCGGTGGAGGCCGTTTGATGCCTCTACTGGAGATCAAGGATGTAGTCGGCGGCTATGGCGGCGCGCCGATCCTCAACGGGGTCAATATCGCCATCGAGCAATCCGATATCGGCGTCATCGTCGGGCCGAATGGCGCCGGCAAGTCGACGACGCTCAAGGCGATCTTCGGCCTGCTCCGCGTCACCGATGGCTCGATCACGTTCCACGGCGAGGAAATCCAGAACTCCCTGCCCGACCGGCTCGTCCCCAAGGGCCTGAGTTTCGTGCCGCAGGAAAAGAACGTCTTCGTCTCGATGAGCGTCGAAGAGAACCTCGAGATGGGCGCCTTCACCCGCACCGACGATTTCAAGCCGACCATGGAATGGGTCTACGGCATGTTTCCGGTGCTGAAAGAGAAGCGCCGCCAGCCGGCGGGTGAGCTATCGGGCGGCCAGCGCCAGATGGTCGCCATGGGCCGGGCACTGATGAGCCAGCCGAAACTCCTGCTCCTCGACGAGCCCTCGGCCGGGCTTTCGCCGCGCTACGTGCTCGAGATCTTCGAGCAGATCGTCAAGGTCAACAAGGCCGGCGTCGCCATCCTGATGGTCGAGCAGAACGCGAGGCAAGCGTTGGCTTTCGCCTCGCGCGGCTTCGTCCTCGCCACCGGCAAGAACCGCTTCACCGGCACGGGCGCCGAGCTCATCGCCGATCCCGAAGTCGCCAAGAGCTTCCTCGGAGGCTGAGGGCAATGAACGAACTCATCTTCTTTTTCAACAACGTGGTCGTGGCGGGCGTCGTGCTCGGCTCGATTTACGCCGTCGGTGCCATCGGCGTCACGCTCATCTTCGGCATCCTGCGCTTCGCGCATTTCGCCCATGGCGACATGATGACGATGGGCGGCTTCATCGCCTTCCTGCTGATGCTGGGCTTCCAGGCCATGGGCATCACGGTACCGTTCCTGCCCACCGGCTTCGTCGTGCTGCCCATTGCCATTGTGCTGACGGCAATCATCGCCCTCGGCCTAGACAAGGGCTTTTACGCCCCGCTTCGGGCGCGTGGCGCGCGGCCGGTGACCCTGCTCATCGCCTCGATCGGCGTGACGCTGATCATCCAGGGCTTGATCCGCCTGTTCTTCGGCTCGGGCACTTGGTCGTTCTTCGAGATCGAGCAGAAGTCGCTGATCCGCATTCCGGTGCCGCTCGAGGGCGTCACCCGCACCATCAACTTCACGCAGCCGCAGGTGCTGATGGTCCTCTCGACCATCGTCGCGGTGATCGCGCTGCAGCTCTTCCTCAGCCGCTCGCGCCTCGGCAAAGCCATGCGCGCCATGGCCGACAATGCCGATCTGGCGCAGGTATCGGGCATCAACACCAAGCTCGTCGTGCGGGTGACCTGGATCATCGCCGGCGGCCTCGCCGCCATGGCCGGGACCATGCTGGCGCTCGACGTGAACCTGAAGCCCGACCTCGCGTTCAACATCGTGCTGCCGATCTTCGCCGCCGCCATCGTCGGCGGCCTCGGTAAGCCCTTCGGCGCCATTGCCGGCGGCTATCTCATTGGCTTCGCCGAGACGGCGGCTATCTTCAACTGGTCGGTGCTGCTGAAGCCGATGGCCGGCGTCCTGCCCTTCGAGGTGCCGGCGACGATGGCGATCGTTCCGACCGAGTACAAGCTGACGGTGGCCTTCGTGATCCTCGTGGTGGTGCTGCTCTGGCGCCCGACCGGTATCTTCAAGGGAGCATCGACATGATCGCGCGGCGCTCCCTCCTTCTGTTCCTGGGGCTGTTCGTCCTCTTCGCAGCCATCGGCTGGGTACTGGGCGCGGCCAATATTTCGCTGCTCCTGGTGCAGAGCTTCGCCTATGCGCTGATCGCGCTCGGGCTCAACATCCAGTGGGGCTATGGCGGCCTGTTCAACTTCGGCATCATGGGCATGCTGATGCTGGGCGGCGCGGCCGTGACCTTCATCTCCTATCCGATGAACGACCAGTTCTGGGGCTCGGACGGTCCGCTGATGCTGGGCAAGGCGCTGATGGCCTTCCTCGCCGGCTTCCTCCTCGTCTGGGGCGTACGACACGCCGACCGCATCGGCATCAAGGGGCGCTGGAAGACCGCCGCGACAGTGGTCGCCTGGATCGTCGCCTACATCGTCTATCGCAGCCAGATCGATCCGGCCGCGGCCTATATCGAAAGCGCCGGCGGCGGCTGGGTCGGCGGGCTCGGCCTCCACCCTGTCCTTGGCTGGGCCTTTGGCGGTGTGCTCGCGGCCGGCGCGGCCTATGTCGTGGGCAAGATCTGCCTCGGGCTCCGCACCGACTACCTCGCCATCGCCACCATCGGCATCTCGGAAATCATCCGGGCGCTGCTCAAGAACATGGACTGGCTAACCCGCGGCACGCTCACCGTGTCGCCGATTCCATGGCCAACTCCGATCCCGCAAGACCTGCAGGCGGAGGGTGTCTCCATCGCGGATTCGTTCATCTTCGCCCGCCTCGGGTTTCTCGCGCTCGTGCTCATCACCCTCGTGGGGGCGTTCTTCCTCGTGCAGCGCGCCTATGGCGGGCCGTGGGGCCGGATGATGCGGGCCATCCGCGACAACCACATCGCCGCCGCTTCGATGGGCAAGAACGTCACCCGCCGCCAGCTCGAGATCTTCGTGCTCGGCTCGGTGCTGATGGGCATCGGCGGCGCCATGCTGGTGAGCTTTCAGCAGATCTACGATCCGGGCTCGTACCAGCCGATCAACCACACCTTCCTGATCTGGGTGATGGTGATCGTCGGCGGCGCCGGCAACAACTGGGGCGCCGTATTTGGGGCCCTGCTCATCTACATCACGTGGATGGTCTCCGACCCTGTCGCGCAGTGGCTGTTCAACGGCATTTCAAGCTGGTCCACCGACATGGGCTGGGGCGCCATTCCCGAAATCCAGTCGCGCGCCAGCCAGATGCGCGTATTCGTCCTCGGCGTGGTGATCACCATCGCGCTGCGCTACGCGCCGCGCGGCCTGATCCCCGAAGTCGTGCGGCGGGAGACCTAGCAAGCCCTCGTCCAGATTTGGACGGCAGCTCTTGTAAGTTGTCCGGATTTAGACTATGTCTTGATCCGGACAAGGAGCGAAAGATGCAGTTCGGTTTCCGTGAGCGGCCCCCGACGGCCTTCGAGCCTGCCGGCACCGGCGCTGAGATCATCGATCTCGGCCGTTTCGCGGCGCCCAACCGGCGGCGGCTGAGCGGGCCGGCGCTGCGCACTTTCCTTGCCATCGCCGATCGCTGGAACCTCACCGAGGAACAGCGCCGGCTGGTGCTCGGTTATCCGTCGCGCTCGACTTACCACAACTGGGCCAAGCTCGCCCGCGAGGGGCAGCCGTTCACGCTCGATGTCGATGCACTGCTGCGCATTTCGGCGGTGTTCGGCATCCATCAGGCGCTCGGCGTCCTGTTCGCCAATGAAGGCGACGGCGTCCGCTGGCTCAGGGGGCCGCATATGGCGCCGGTGTTTGGCGGCCAGCCGCCGCTGGCGCTCGTCACCTCGGGCACGCAGGATGGGCTGATGGCGGTACGGCGTTTCCTCGATGCGGCACGCGGCGGCCTCTACATGGCGCCCAATGCGCTCGATGCCGCCTTCACCCCCTACGAAGACAGCGACATCGTCATCCGCTGATGCGTTCTCCGGCTCCGCAGCCGAGCTATCGGCTGATCCCGTCGCGCTTCCCGCCGGTCGGGCTGTTCGACACAGTCGCCACCGCCGCCGACCTCGAGCAGGTGATGGATCTGGCAGGCTGGACCAATGACCGGCTGGTGAAGGAACGGGTCACTCGGCTGCCGCAGGCGGAGTGGGTATTCGGGCGTCCCAACGCGTCCATCGTCATGGCGGCATTCCTTCATGCCGCGCCGAGTGGCGGTCGCTTCAACGGGCCCGAGCTCGGCGCCTGGTATGCCTCAGCCGCCGTCCCCACCGCCATCGCCGAGGTCGGGCACCACCTGCGGCGCGAGGCTTTGGCGCGCGGGCTTGAAGGCACGACGCGCATCTTTCGCGCCTATGCCGCCCGGCTCGACGGCAGCTATGTCGACATCCGCGGCAGCGAGGCGGCTCTGCACGCGCCCGACGACTACGCACCGGGCCAGGCCTATGGCGAAAAGGTGCGCACCGATGGCGAGGATGGCCTCGTCTACGACAGCGTTCGCCATCGCGGCGGCATCAACGCCTGCGCCTATCGGCCGAGCAAGGTGCTCGACGTGGTGCAGGCCGACCATTTCGAGATTGCCGTGACGGTTGCCGACAGGCGCATCGAGGCGACGCGGCTGTCGAGCTAGAACAATTCGATGTCGTCGACGACCGGCTTGGCGATGATGCTGCGGCGGCTGGCGGCCACGGCCAGTTCTTCCTTGGCGATCGAAGCGTTGACCGCATTGTCGAGCCGCTTGATGAAGGCCCGGCCGGAATGCGGCTTGAACATCACCCGGCGGGCATAGGTGCCCCCGAGATCTTCCTTGACCATGTCGTAGCCTTCGGCAGCGAGGAACTCGCGCACGAAGGCGATATTCTTGAGCCCGATATCGTCGAGCGCGCCGTTGATCTTGCCGCCGCCGAACACCTTGATCTCGAGATTGGCCTTCTTGCCGGTGCCGCGGCTCAGCACCTTGTTGATCAGCTGCTCCATAGCGAATGCACCGTAGCGCGCCGAGGCCCCGTAGCGATCCTGGGCCGAGGCGGACTGCTCGGCGAGGAGGAAGTGATTCATCCCGCCGACATTGGCGACGCGGTCGCGGATGCAGGCCGAGACGCAGCTGCCAAGGACGGTGGAGTAGGTGAGATCGGTTTCATTGGACACCAGGCAATCACCCTGATGTACGGTCGTCACCACGCCGCGATCGAACTCGGGAGGCAGTGAACTCGACATGACCATAGTTGGACGTAACCCGAAATGACTAGCGTTGTCATGGTTACGGCCAATTCGTTAGGGAAGCGCTAACCAAGAACTCGGGGGGCGCCCCAACGAGCAACATGCCGCAAGGAGCAATTTAGGAATGCCGCGCTAAGGTGCAGGCGTACTGTCGGGGGTTAGGTCCTAGATGTCTCTGCAAAGGCTCGCTCGCGAGCTCGATGAAACCGCACGCCAGACCGCCGGCATGGTTGAAGGCGTAACTCAGGCCCTCGAGATCCTCGCCGACACTGCGCTCGATCCCGAGGACGCGCGCCGGCAGGCCACTCGCATGATCGTCAGCGCCCTGCAGGGCCAGGATCGCATCGAGCAGCGCTGCCAGAACATGGCGCTGGCCGTCCGCCAGTTCGCGCTGCTGCCACCGACGACACCGGACTCGGTCTATGACGAGATCTGGTCGAGCCTCGTGCTCGAGGAATTGAGCGTCCCGGCTCTCTCCGGCAGCGCCGCCCGCGGTGTGCACGGCGAAGCCGAGCTGTTCTAAACCACCTTCGCCCGCGCCTTGAACTCCGGCCGATCCCAGGCCCGCTCGCGCATTACCTCGCCCACGATGGTCGCCGCACGCTCGACATCGGCATGGCCTAGATAGAGCGGCGTCAGGCCGAAGCGCAGGATATCCGGCTCTCGGAAATCGCCGATCACGCCACGCGCAATCAGGGCCTGCATGACGGCATAGGCTTCCGGATGGCGCAGGGAAGCCTGCGTTCCGCGCTGCGCCGGATCGGTGGGTGTCAGCAGTTCGAGTTCGGGCGCGATGGACGCCAACGTGCCGGTGAAGATATCGAACAACCGGTCAGCCTTCGCCCGCAGCGCCACGAGATCGACGCCATCGAACACATCGAGCGCCGCATCGAGTGCCGCCATCGAAAGGATCGGCGGCGTGCCGACCCGCATCGCCGCGATGCCTTCGGCCGGGACATAGCTCTCGGCGAAGGTGAACGGCACCGCATGTCCGAGCCACCCGGTTAGCGGCTGCCGGAGCCCGTCGAGGTGCGGCGCGGCGTAGACGAAAGCCGGGGCACCGGGGCCACCGTTGAGATACTTGTAGCCACAGCCCACGGCGAAATCGGCATCCGCGCCGGTCAGGTCAACGGGGAAGGCGCCGGCCGAGTGGCAGAGATCCCAGATCGTCAGCGCACCGGCCGCGTGCGCGGCATGGGTCAACGCGGCCATGTCGAGCCTGGCACCGGTTCGGTAATTCGTCTCGGTGAGCATCAGTACGGCGACATCGGGACCTAGCGCAGCGACCAGTTCGTTCGCTTCGACCTCGCGCAACTCGTGCCCCTGCCCCAGCAGCTCCGCCACACCCGCCGCGATATAGGCATCGGTTGGGAAGTTGCGCTTCTCGGTGAGGATCACCTTGCGCCCAGGCCTGAGGCGCAGCGCCGTGACCAGCACCTTGAACAGATTGATCGAGGTCGAATCCGCTACCGTCACCGTTCCGGCCGGCGCACCGATCAACCTTGCGATCCGATCGCCGACCCGTCCCGGCAGGTCGATCCAGTCATGCGTGTTCCAGCTCCGGATGAGGCCCTCGCCCCATTGCGTTGCGACGACGTCGGCCATCCGGGTCTACACCGCGCTGGGCAACGCACCGAGCGAATTGCCGTCCATGTAGATAACACCCTCGGGCAGCTCGAACAGCGCACGCGTGCGAGCAAAGGGATCGGTGCGGTCGAGGATGGCGATATCGGTCATGGCGGCATCAATAGCGCTGGCTTTGTCGAGCGCAAGCCATCGGCCGAGACGCCTCAGCAGCACACCGCCCCTACTCCGCAGCCGCCACCTCGTCGCCGTGCCGGTGGATCGCCCCCATCACCTTGCGGCTCATCGTCTCGTAGTTGCGGTCGTTGGCGAAGCCGTCGACCAGCGCGAAATCGTGCATCACCAAGATCCGGTCGGCCAGCGCCACCATCTCGGGGAGCTCGGACGAGATAAGGAGGATGGCGAGCCCGTCGTCCGCCAGCTTGCCGATCAGCTCGTGAATATAGGCCTTGGTCTTGATGTCGATGCCGACCGTCGGCTCGTCGATGATCAGCAGATCCACCTCGGCGGCGAGCCACTTGGCCAGCGATACCTTCTGCTGGTTGCCGCCCGAGAGATTGCCCACCGCCTGTTCGAGGCTGGGCGTGCGGATTTCGAGCTGCCTCGCGAATGGTTCGGCTGCCTTGCGCTCGCCGGCCGCGGTCTGGAAGCCGAGCCACCCGGCCAGTCGGTCCCAGATCGTCATCGCCACATTGAAGCGGATCGGGTGCAGCAGTACCACGCCCTCGTATTTCCGGTCCTCGCTGAGATAGCCGATGCGGTGCTTTTTCAGCGCCTGCTCCACCGAGCGGATACTGGTTGGCACGCCATCCACCGCCAGCGAGCCGCCGGTCACCTTGTCCTTGCCGACCAGCGCCCTCGCCAGCTCCGTACGGCCCGCGCCGACAAGGCCATAAAGCCCGAGGATCTCCCCGCGCCGTAGCGTGAACGAGATGTCGCGATGCCCGGCGGCGGTGGCGAGGTTCTTCGCCTCGAGCTTGATCGCCCCCGTCGCCTCGCGCGGCGGTCGCACGACCGCGATCCGCTCGGCGCGCCCGATCATCGCCTCGATCAGCCGACCGCGCGTCATACCGGCCATGGGCTCGCCGACCATCGTGGTCTCGCCGTCGCGCAACACGGTGACGCGGTCCGAAAGGGTCAGCACTTCCTCGAGCTTGTGCGAGACGAAGAGGATCGCCGCACCCTGGGCCTTCAGCCGTTTGACCAGCGCGAACAGCGCCTCGGCCTCCTCGCCGGTGAGCGACGCGGTCGGCTCGTCGAGCAGCAGCACCTTGGCCTCGTGGCTGAGCGCCTTGGCGATCTCGACCATCTGCATCTGCGCGACGCTGAGGTGTCGAACCTCGGTGCGCGTATCGACGTTGAGGCCGATCATATCTAGGTATTTTTTCGCCTCGACATTGGCCCTGGCATAGTCAACCAACCCGGCGCGCCGCGGCAGGTTTTCGAGCAGGATATTCTCGGCCACCGAGAAGCGCGGGATCAGGTTGCGCTCCTGGTGCACGGCGGAAATGCCGAGCCGGATCGCATCGCGGGGCGAGTGCAGTTCGATCGGCTGCCCGTCGAGCAGCAGCCGCCCGCTGTCCGGGCGATGGACGCCGGTGATGATCTTGATGAGCGTCGATTTGCCGGCCCCGTTCTCGCCCATCAGCGCATGCACTTCGCCGGTCCGGAGTTCGAGTGCGGCGTCCTTCAGCGCCCGCACGCCAGGGAAGGATTTGCTGGCGCCTTCGACCACGAGCCCCATCAGCTCTCTCCCATCCGCACGGCGCGGTAGCGGTTGAACCACACCGCGGTGAGGATCAGCGCCCCGAGAAGGAACTGCACCCAGTAGGGGTCGACCTTGACCAATACCATGGCGTTCTGGATCAGGCCGATCAGCACCACCGCGAGCAGCGTGCCGACAATCGAGATCGCGCCACCCGCGAGGCTGGCGCCCCCGATGATCGGCGCGGCGAACGAGATCACCAGCCAGTCCGAGCCGATGCTCGGCTGGGCCGAACCGAGCTGCGCCACCGCAAGAACGCCCGCCGCTGCGGCGAGCAGGCCCGACAGGACATGCGCGGAGATGATGGCACGCGGCACCGACACCCCGCTCAGTTGAGCAGCCGGCGCGTTACCACCCACCGCCAGCATGTGCCGCCCCGGTATGGTGCGGGCAAAGAACACGGCGATCAGCACCGTGACGATCAGCGGCACGATCAGCAGCAGCGGGAAAAGCCCGATGCGGCCGGCACCGAAAGCGACGAAATCAGGCGGCAGGTTGTAGAACGGCACCGCCTTGGTGATCCCCAGGTTGATGCCGGCAAAGGCCGAGGCCGTCGCCAGCGTGACGATGAAGCCGTTGATGCCGGTGCGCACTGTGAGCCAGCCATTGACGAAGCCGGCAAGGCCACCGGCCGCAACGCCGATCAGGATGGCCGGAATGGTCGGCACCCCCAGCGCGTCCATCAGCCCGCCGGTGATCACGGCGACGAGCCCGCCCAGCGCGCCGACCGAAAGGTTCATCTGCCCGACGCCGAGCATCACCATCTGCGAATAGGCGACGAGCAGCGAGACGCAGATTGAGCGCAGCAGCACGAACAGGTTGAACTCGGTGAGAAAGGCGGGCGCCGAGAGCGCCAGCGCGATACTGCCGGCGATGATGCCGACGAGGATGCCCGACCACTGCAGGCGGAAGAAAGCGCCCATCATGCCCTCCGCGCCTGTTCGCGGGCGACATAGGCAGCCCGCCCGCGCTCGATCAGGATAGCGAGCAGCAGGAAAGCGCCGAGGAAGAGCTGCAGCCAGAAATTGCCGATCTCGAGCACGAGGAGACCCGAGCGGATGGTGGAAACCAGCAGCGCGCCGAGCATGGTGCCGATCACCGAGACGATGCCGCCCGCGAGCGCCGTACCGCCGATGACCGGAGCAAGAAAGCTCGGCAGCAGCCAGTCGTCGCCGGCGACGGCCGGCATGGCGGCGGCGAGGCGAGAGGTCAGCATCAGTGCCGCAGCGGCGGCAAGCGCGCCCGACAGCGCATGGACGAAGACGGTGGTGCGATCGACCGGGATGCCGCTCATCTCCGCGGCCCGGGCGTTGGCGCCAACGGCGAGGATCTGGCGGCCCAGCGTCGAGTGCTTGAACAGCCAGTAGAGCAGCCCGCCTATGCCGATGGCGACGAGAGCGAGGCTCGGCACGCCGAACAACGCGCTCTTGCCGAAGGCGCCGAACGCAGGCGGCAAACCGTTGAGCGGCACCGCCTTGGTGAGGATCAGCATGCCGCCTGAAAACAGCGACGCGCTGGCGAGGGTGACGACGAAGCTGTTCACCCCGGTTTTCACGATGGCGATGCCGTTCATCCAGCCGAGCAGTGCGCCCAGCAGCAGCGTGCCCACGATGGCGACCGGGATCGGCAGGCCGAGCACCTGCATCAGATAGCCCGAGAACATCACGGCGCAGACGCCGATGGCGCCGACCGCGAGGTTCATGCCGCCCGTCGCCAGCACCACCATCTGCGAGAAACCGACGACGATGTCGACGGCGACCGAACGGAACAGCGAGTTGAGATTGAATTTCGAGAGAAACCCCGGCGCGAGCGAGGAGAAGGTGATCCACAGCACGACGAGAATCAGCGCCAGCCCGATCTGGGTCGAGCCGCGCAGCAGGAACGAACTGAGCGTCAGGCGGGGAGCCTTGTCCATGCCGGATGCTGATGTTGCGCGGGGCGGAGCGTCAAGCGCGGTCATGGAGATACTCGTATTGCCGAGAGAGACGGCCCCCTCCCGGCCTCCCCCATGAAGGGGGAGGTGAAGAACAGAGCGCTTGGCACGGTCGCAACCCCAAGCACCGGCGGAGCACCTCCCCCTTCATGGGGGAGGATGGGGGGGCCGTCTGCCTCAGTAAGGCACCACTCACGGGCAGCTCAAGAACTTGTCCTTGAAGCTTGCCTGCAACTCGCCCGTCAACTTCTTCAGGTCGTCCTTGTAGCTGTCGATATTGGCCGAGCTGATCAGCAGCGTGCCGGAGTCGATGAACTTGGCCGTCTGCGGCGTGGTGATGAAGGGCGCGTCGGCTTTCACCGTGCAGCCCTCGGCCAGAAGGTCCACGGCGTAGGCGCCGATGTAGCCCTGGCCATAGGGGTTCTGCGCCATGGTGCCAGCGACAAACCCGTCCTTGATGCCATCGAGGACGATCTTGTCGTCATCGATGCCGATCAGCTTGATCTTCTTGTCGCCCAGGTTCTTGAGCGCCGTCGCCGCGACCACCGTCGAGATGTACCCGGTGGCGATCATGCCGCCGATCTGATCCTTCTGGGCGGCGAGCAGCGCGTTGATCTTCTGGTCGCCCTGCTCCTGGTTGTCGGTATCGCCCAGCGTCTGCAGCAACGTCACCGCACCATTGGTCTCGGCCACCGCCTTCTCGACCGCCTGGACGCGCAGCGTCGTGTTGGGGTCGACCAGGAGTCCCGCGAGATGCACCACTGCACCCTTGCCGCCCATGGCTTCGATCAGCGCCTTGGTGCCGAGATAAGCCGAGGCATAGACGTCGGTCGCCATGCAGAAGGCGGTGTCGGTCGGATCCTGCGCGCAGCCACCCAGCGCCACGGCAGGGATGTCGTTGGCCTTAAGTTCGGCAATGGTCGAGTTGACGCCCACTGCGTCGCCCGGGAAATAGCCGAAGCCCGCATAGCCCTGCGCTGCGAGGCTCTCGAACAGCTCGGTCTGCAACTCGAGCTTCCACTCGGCCGGCACTTTGTACTCCACCGAGGCGATGCCGAAATCCTTCTGCGCATCGGCCGCCGCCTGCTCCCACGGCGCGAAATACGGGTGCGGGCCACCCGGCACCAGCGCGATCTTGTTGTCCGAAGCAAGCGCGGCGAGCGGCGACAGGGCCACGGCCGAAGCCAAACCGACGGCGAGCATGCCGCGCATACGGGTTATCTGCATGATCTTCTCCCTCATGGTGGATGCCCCGATCCTCCTCGGGCAGCATGCACTCTGGCGCAAGCGGTAACACCTAATGCATATCGCATGCAATATTCTTTTGTAGCAAAAACGCGTGCGGCCTCACTGTCGAAGGACGATGCTGCCGGCGGACGGGATGTCATCTCGAACGCGATCATTATACTTTCGTACTATCCTTTAGTGCTACTTTAGTCGCATATTGCTGATCTCGCCTTGACCACCCCTTCTCCCTCCCCGATGCTCCCGGCCGACAGTGGGAGACAACTCCCGCGCCAAGGGTGAGGAACTTCATGGCAACCGTGAACATCAACAAGGCCGGTAAGCACTACGGCAATTTCGAAGCGCTGAAGGGCGTTTCGGTCGATATCACCGATGGCGAGTTCGTCGTGCTGGTCGGCCCCTCGGGCTGCGGGAAGTCGACGCTGCTGCGCATGATCGCCGGCCTCGAGGAAATCTCCTCGGGCGAGATCTCGATCGGGCCGCGCGTCGTCAACGACCTGCCGCCGAAAGAGCGCGACATCGCCATGGTGTTCCAGAACTATGCGCTCTACCCGCACATGACGGTGGCGCAGAACATGGGCTTCTCGCTGAAGCTCAAGGGTGTGCCCAAGGCCGAGATCAAGTCCAAGGTCGATCGTGCCGCGCAGATCCTCGGCCTCGAGAAACTGCTCGACCGCCAGCCGCGCCAGCTCTCCGGCGGCCAGCGCCAGCGCGTCGCCATGGGCCGCGCCATCGTGCGCGATCCGCAGGTCTTCCTGTTCGACGAGCCGCTGTCGAACCTCGACGCCAAGCTCCGCGTGCAGATGCGCTCCGAGATCAAGGAGCTGCACCAGCGGCTGAAGACCACCACCATCTACGTGACCCACGACCAGGTCGAAGCCATGACCATGGCCGACAAGATCGTCGTCATGCGCGATGGCGTCATCGAGCAGATGGGTTCGCCCCTCGATCTCTACGATCGTCCGCTCAACACGTTCGTCGCCGGCTTCATCGGCTCGCCGTCGATGAACTTCATCAACGGCGAGACGACCGCCGAAGGCTTCAAGACCACTGACGGCATCCTGCTGCCCACCATTCCGGGCGCCACGGCCGCCGCGATCTATGGCATCCGCCCCGAGCACTTCCAGCTCTCCGACGACGGCGTCGAAATCGAAGTCGTGGTGCTCGAGCCGACCGGCTCGGAGACCCAGGTCATCGGCCGTCTCGGCACCCAGCCGATCACCGGCATCTTCCGCGAGCGCGTCAACGTGGCGCCGGGTTCCAAGATCAAGGTGAAGCCGGACCTGTCGCTGGTCCACCTGTTCGACAAGGACGGTAAGCGCGTCAACTGATCGCGCGATGCACTGAATGACAAAGGCCGCCGTGGGAAACCACGGCGGCCTTTGTGTTTTGAACCAACGCCGGTGCGTGACCCACCCCGCGCCGCTGGGCCGCCATGCGGCCAGCTGCGCTCCCTTCCCCATCGCGGGGGAGGATCAAGGGGCAAGTGCTCGTGTTGCCCCCTCTAGTGCGCCGGCTGGCCGATCAGCCGTGACCGGAGTGCATTCGAGATGTTGTCGAAGACGAACACGACGATAAGGATCAGGATCACCATATAGGCGACGTTCTCCCAGTCCTGGTTGGTCCGCATCGCTTCGATCAGCTTGAGGCCGATGCCGCCGGCGCCGACAGCACCGATGATGGTGGCCGAGCGCGTGTTGCTCTCCCAGAAGTACAGCGCCTGGCTGATGAACACCGGCAGCACCTGCGGCACGACGCCGTAGCGCTGCACATTGGCCGCCGAGGCACCGACCGAGCGGACGCCCTCGCGCTGCTTGTCGTCGATGTTCTCCAGCGCCTCGGTGTTGGTCTTGCCCAGCGTCCCGGTGTCGGTGAAGAAGATCGCCGCGATGCCGGGGATCGGGCCCGGGCCGAAGCCGCGCACGAAGAACAGCGCCCAGATCAGCATGTCGACCGAGCGCAACAGGTCGAAGAAGCGCTTCATGAACCAGTTGCCGATCGGGTTCGGCGTGATGTTGCGGGCGGCGAGGAACGACAGCGGGAACGCGACCATCGCCGCGAACAGCGTGCCGACGAAGGCCATGACGATAGTCTGCAACAGCTTGTTGAACGTATCGAGATGCTGCCACTCGGAGTTGTAGAGGAACTCCACCAGCATCAGCTGCCAGTTCGGCATGCGGGCGTCGATCTGCTCGGCGCTGCTCGCCGACGTCCAGAGCTGCTCCATATCCATGCCGAAGAACGGCGAGTTGGTATCGAAGAAGAAGTTCGGCCAGCCGAGGAAGCGGTGCCGTACGAACACCTGGCTGTTGCGGATCTCGGCGAGGCCGACAAAGCCGTAATCCACTGTGACTCGGCCGTTCTTCAGCGACATGTTTGACGGCGCGTCTGCAGGCAGTTCTGCCCCGGCTTCCGTGATTGGCACGTCGTACGGCCGGCCGTTGACGACCGCGACCACGTGCGTTGCTGTGATCTCGACGCGGTTGCCGGGGTTGCCCAGCGTCACCGTGTAGGAACCATCATCCGCCCGCGCGATCCAGTCGGGATCGGGATTGTCGCCGAGCAGCGAGCGGGTCCACTCGATTTCAACCTGGTCGTCCTTGAAGCGGAAGCGCGGGTTTGCCTCCCAGGAGTACCAGTCGGCAATGTAGGTGCCCGCACGTTCCCAGTTGGCGTCGCTGATGACGCCGGCGATGTTGAAGAAGAAGAAGCAGAACACGAGATACGCCGCGACCGCGACGGCCGCGATCGGCGCCAGCAATTTCTGATGCAACGGTCGATGGAAGACCTGTGGGTACCGGGACTTCAGCGAAACGGCTTCTTCGGCTGTGATGACTGCCATGGCTCAATCCCCGAACTGGAACGCGGCGTTGCCGACCAGCTTCCTGCGCAGGTAACCGGAGATCCAGTCGATGAGGATCACGGTGAGAAACAGCAGGATGATGATTGCGTAGGTCTTGGCGGCATGGTCCTGCCCGATGGATAGCCGGAAGAGCTCGCCGATGCCGCCCCCGCCCACCGCACCGATGATGGTCGAGGCCCGCACGTTTATCTCGGTGCGCAGCAGGGCATAGGAGACAAAGTTCGGCATGACCTGTGGGACAATGGCGTAGCGCACACGCTCGAGCCAGTTTGCGCCGGCAGCTCTCAACCCCTCGTCGGGCTTCATGTCGGCGTTCTCGACCACTTCGAAGAACATCTTGCCGAGAGCGCCAACGGTATGGACTCCCACCGCGACAACAGCGGCCAGCGGACCCAGGGAGAAGATGGCGACGAGGAAGCCGGCAATCACGATTTCCGGAAAGGCCCGCAGCAACTCAAGCATGCGGCGGACACCGAAGCGAACCGCACTGGAGCCCACCAGATTGCTCGCCGCGAAAAAGCAGAGCGCGAAGGCGAGCGCTGCACCGGTCATCGTCGCTAGCACCGCAATGTTGATGGTGACCAGCAGTTGGTAGAAATACTCCGGCAGGTAGAAGTCGCCAAACAGCGGCACCCTCCCTTCCGGATAGTTGTACTTCAGCGAACCATCGTCATAGGGCGACGGCAGATCGAACATGGCCCGGAAAATCTCCATCGGATCTTTGGGCTGGAAATGGATGAAGTAGTCGAAGAAGAACGGCAGCCGCTCGAAGAACCGGCCGGCGTTCGAGGCATCGGCGAACCACAGTGCCGCTGCGAGAAAGACAACGAGCGTGCCGACCGCAATGATCGTGTAAAGGCGCCGTGTCCGCACCAGACTGCGATAGTGCCGGTGGACGACGCTTGCGTCGTTGGGCAGTGGGGCGTGATGCCCGGCCGTGGTGCTGTTCATCCCGCCCCCGTCCTCTCATGAAAAAACGGCGGCGCTTGGGGCGCCGCCGGTTGGAATGGACCTGGTATCAGTCGCCGATGGTGGCTTTGCGAGCGTCGATGATCGGCTGGTAGAACTCGACGGTCGCCGGCGCGTAGCCCTTGAAGTCGCCGTTCTCGACCGAGCGGAAGCACTCGTAGTCGGTGGTCGGAAGCTCGGAATAGAACTTCACGATCTTGTCCTTCATGTCCTGCGGGAGGTCCTTGCGATAGACCAGCGGACCGTTCGGGATCAGCGGCGAACGCCACACCTCGACGACGTCTTCCATGTCGAGCATGCCCTTGTCGACCATCGAGCGGATGTTGCCCGAGGTATAGCCCTCGGAGAACTCGCCGACGCCCGAACCCCAGGTCGTGGCAACGTCGAACTTGCCGTCAAGCAGGGCGAGAACGAGGTTCTCATGGCCGCCGCCGAAGTCCACCGAGCCGAAGAACTCATCGGGCTTGGCGCCGAGCGTGGCGGGCAGCGCGGTCAGCGGCACGAGGTAGCCCGAGGTCGAGTCCGGATCGGCATAGCCGAGGCGCTTGCCCTTGGCCTGGGTGATGTCGGTGATGCCCGAGTCCTTGCGGGCCAGTGCGATCGAGTAGTACCCGGTCGAGCCATCGGTCTGGACGTTGGTCAGGAACGGTTCGACTGCTTCCGGGTCCTGCAGGTAGATGCCGGCATAGGCCGAGGCGCCGAGGCCGGCGATGTCGAGCGTGCCGCCGAGCAGGCCCTGCATCACGCCGTTGTAGTCGGCGGCCGGGAACAGCTTCACTTCCTTGACGCCGAGGGCGGCCGGCAGCTTGTCGATGAGGCACTGGTTATCGGCGAGGCGATCAGCCTCGTTCTCACCGCCGAGCAGGCCGATGCGAATGACATCGAGTTCCTGGGCGAAGGCCGGGGTAGCGAGGGCGGCGACGGCGATGCTTGCCATCAGGACGTTACGGATCGCGGACATGGATGTCTCCTTTGGTGACGCGATTGGCTTTCCGCCACCTGTCGCGCCGCGCAAGCAGGCGGCTGACCGGCAGGAGCGGAAACTCTGGATCTCAGTTGGGGAGGCCAGCCGTTGCGAGCGGAGCCTCGAGGGCGCCCGCCGGCAGCTCGGCATGCTTCTTCTTCTTCCTCTTCGGCACGATGGCCTCGAGACTGGTCGAGGTCATTTCCTCGGAGAACGCTTCCTCGAGGCCGTCGGCCCCGTAAAGTTCGCGTGCCACCTCGGTGGTGAGCTGCTCGGGCGTACCGTCGAACACCACCCGGCCCGCCGCCATGCCGATGATGCGCTCGCAATAGGCGCGGGCGGTATCGAGTGTGTGGAGGTTGGTGATGACGGTGATGCCCTGCTCCTCATTGATGGACGCAAGCGAGTCCATCACGATCTTGGCGTTGCGCGGATCGAGCGAGGCGATCGGCTCGTCGGCAAGGATGACCCTGGGTTCCTGCATCAGCGCCCGGGCAATGGCGACGCGCTGCTGCTGGCCGCCGGAGAGTGTCTGGGCCCACTGGCTGGCGACCGCGGCGATATCGAGCCGCTCGAGCGCCTTCAGCGCCATCAGTTGCTCTTCTTCCGAGAAAATCTGGAGGAGGCTCATGATGGTGTTGCGGCGGTTGAGCCGGCCGAGCATCACGTTGGTGATGACATCGAGGCGCGGCACCAGGTTGAACTGCTGGAAGATCATGGCGCAGTCGCGCTGCCAGTCGCGTAGGGCCTGGCCGCGCAGGGCCGAAACCGGCGCGCCGTGAAACTCGATCCGGCCGTCCGAAACGTCGATCAGCCTGTTGATCATGCGGAGAAGGGTGGATTTGCCGGCGCCCGACCGGCCGATGACGCCGACCATCTGGCCGGCGGGGATTTCCAGGTTGACGCCTTCGACGGCGACTTTCGCCCCGAAGCGCCGCGACACATTGGAAATCTTCAGCATGCAGGCCACCCCGTTCGCACGGGACCGAGACCTAAGCTGGTGAGACGAAATGCAGATGAAGGTTGGGTGACGAACCTGTGACAGTGGAAAAGCCACCGTCAAAAAACGATAAACCGCTGCGTTGACAACGGTTTATCGGCCGGAACCAGGGATGTGCAGACAGCCCGGCTATTCGTATTTCTCGAGGAACGCTTCGATTTCGAGGGTGCGAAAGTCGGAAAGCGCCGCGTGGAGCTTCTCGTGCGGCCAGTCCCACCATTGGAGCGCCAGCAGCCGATCGGCGATCGGGGTGAGGAAGCGCTGGCGGATCGGCTTGGCTGGAACGCCCACGGCAATGGCAAAATCGGCGACGTCCTTGGTCACCACGGCGTTCGAGCCGATGATGGCGCCGTGCCCGACCTTGACGCCCGGCATGATCACCGCGCCATGGCCGATCCAGGTGTCATGGCCGATGGAAATACCGTTCGACGCGCGCCAGTCGAAAAACTCCTGGTCATCGGTCTCGCCCTCGAAAAACCAGCTCGAGCGGTAGGTGAAGTGATGCAGCGACGCCCGCTGCATCGGATGCTTGGATGCATAGATGCGCACATTGGCAGCGATATTGGCGAACTTGCCGATCTCCGCATAGGCGATCTGGGTGCCGTCGACGGCATAGGAATAGTCCCCCAGGCTCGAGCGATAGACGTGACAATTGGCGCCGATCTCGGTGTAGCGGCCAAGGACGGAATCCTTCACCTGCGCCGTGGGATCGATGAGCGGCGTCTCCGAGAGCTTCATGCGGCTTTCCTCACGGCGAAGGCGGTGACGTCGACGATCCGGTCGGCGACCTCAGCCCGCACTTCCTCGTCGTGGAAAATACCGAGCAGGGCGATGCCGGCCAACTTCTTCTCGGCGATCATCTCGACCACCACGGCGCGGTTGACCGCATCGAGCGAGGCGGTCGGCTCATCGAGCAGCAGCACCGGATGATCGGTGATGAAACCGCGCGCGATGTTGACGCGCTGCTGCTCGCCGCCCGAGAAAGTCGCAGGCGGCAGCGACCACAGCCGCTCCGGCAGATTGACGCGCGCGAGGAGATTGCGCGCCTTCGCGGCCGCCTCATCGCGAGAAACACCACGGCTGACCAGCGGTTCGGCGACGACGTCCACCGTGCTGACGCGCGGCACCGTGCGGAGGAACTGGCTGACATAGCCGATGGTATCGCGGCGGAGTTCGAGCACGGTGCGCGGGGAGGCAGTGGCGAGATCGACGGGCGCGCCGTGGTGGATCAGCGAGATCGAACCGGCGTCGACGCCGTAGTTGCCGTAGACCATCTTGAGCAGCGACGACTTGCCGGCGCCCGAGGGGCCCCCGAGGACGACGCACTCGCCGGCATTCACGGTGAAGCCGACACCCGCGACGACGGGCAGGACGATGCCGTCGCGGAGGTGCATCGTGAAGGATTTCGCGACATCGCGGACGGATAGGAGGGCGGTCATTTCGAACCTCGCGTGAGCCTGCCCCCACCCCTCCCGGCCTCCCCCATCAAGGGGGAGGTGAAGAGTGGTCGTGGCAGCATCGTGCCAAATGCACAGAACGGCACCTCCCCCCTTGTGGGGGAGGCTGGGAGGGGGGCGACCAGGTGCACTGCGCTCACCGTCACACCTGCAGAATCGAGCTAACGAGCAGCTGCGTGTACGGCTCACGCGGATCGTCCAGCACGCGATCGGTCAGCCCCTGCTCGATCACATAGCCGTCCTTCATCACCATCATCCGGTGCGAAAGGAGGCGCGCCACGGCAAGATCGTGCGTCACGATGATGGCCGACAGTCCGAGGTCCGACACCAGCCCACGGATCAGATCGAGAAGGCGGGCCTGCACGGAAACGTCGAGGCCGCCGGTCGGCTCGTCCATGAACACCAGCCGCGGATGCGTCACGAGGTTGCGCGCGATCTGCAACCGCTGCCGCATGCCGCCCGAGAAGGCGCGCGGCTCGTCGTCGACGCGATCCTCGGCGATCTCGACGCGGCCGAGCCACTCGATCGCCGTCGAGCGGATCCTGCCGTAGTGCCGGTCGCCGACCGCCATCATGCGCTCGCCGACATTGGCGCCGGCCGAAACCGTCATGCGCAACCCATCGGCTGGGTTCTGGTGGACGAACCCCCAGTCGGTGCGCATCAGGAAACGGCGTTCCGCTTCGCTGAGATCGTAGAGATTGCGCCAGATTTCGTCGCGCATCCGGTATTCGGCGACACCCGATGTGGGCTCCAGCCGGGTCGAGAGGATGTTGAGCAGCGTCGTCTTGCCCGAACCCGACTCGCCGACGATGGCCAGCACTTCGCCGGGCCAGAGCTCGAACGAGACATCGGCGCAGCCGAGGCGGCTGCCATAGTACTTGGTGAGGTTGGAGACCCTGAGGAGTGGTTCGCTCATTCTGCCGCGTCCAACGCGTGTCCGGCGAGCTTGCCGCGATGACCTTCGGCGCGGCGCTCCTCGCAATTGTCGGTGTCGGAACAGACGAACATGTGTCCGCCCCGATCATCGAGGATGACTTCGTCGAGGTAGACGCCAGTCGCGCCGCAGAGCGCGCAGGGCTCCTCGAAATGCTGGATCTCGAACGGATGATCCTCGAAATCGAGGCTCACCACTTCGGTGTAGGGCGGCACGGCGTAGATGCGCTTTTCGCGGCCGGCGCCGAAGAGCTGCAGCGCCTCCGACATGTGCATCTTGGGGTTGTCGAACTTGGGCGTCGGAGAGGGATCCATCACGTAGCGGCCCTCGACCTTGACCGGATAGGCATAGGTCGTGGCGATGCGGCCGTGCTTGGCGATGTCCTCGTAGAGCTTCACATGCATCAGCCCGTATTCCTCGAGCGCATGCATCTTGCGCGTCTCGGTTTCGCGCGGCTCAAGATAGCGCAGCGGCTCGGGGATCGGCACCTGATAGACCAGCACCTGACCCTCGCCGAGGGTCTTTTCCGGGATGCGGTGGCGGGTCTGGATGATCGTTGCGTCGGCCGTGTGCGTGGTCACCGCGACGTTGGCCACCTTGGCGAAGAACGCCCGGATCGACACCGCATTGGTGGTGTCGTCGGCGCCCTGGTCGATGACCTTGAGCACGTCATCCGGCCCGATGATCGAGGCCGTGACCTGCACGCCGCCGGTCCCCCAGCCATAGGGCATGGGCATCTCGCGCGAGGCGAACGGCACCTGGTAACCGGGGATGGCAATGGCCTTGAGGATGGCCCGCCGGATCATCCGCTTGGTCTGCTCGTCGAGATAAGCGAAGTTGTAGCTCGCGATCATGTTCATGCGCGCATATCCTTCAGTTCGTACATCACCGTCGCGGGGGAGTGACGCCGATGCCCATGGAAGACGTCTTGCTTGCCATCGGCGTTATCGTCACCGGTGTGGTCGTGCTTCTCGTTGTGATCTGGCGATCCCGGCGCAAGAGCCCCTATCGTGGGGGTGGCGGCAGTGGTGATGGCAGCGGTGACAGTTGGAGTGCTTCCGATAGCGACGGCGGTGGCGGAGACGGTGGTGGCGGCGGCGACTGAGATCATTCCGCTGCCTCCGGGTAGGCCTCGGCTTCGGCCGTCGCGTGCTCGCCGCGCATCTCGCGGATCAGCCCGAGTTCGCCCTGGAAATCGACATAGTGCGGCAGCTTCAGGTGCTCGACGAAGCCGGTGGATTGCACGTTGTCCGAGTGCGAGATGACGAATTCCTCGTCCTGCGCCGGGTGCTCGACATCCTCGCCGAGCTCGCGAGCGCGCAGCGAGCGGTCGCACAGCGACATCGCCATGGCCTTGCGCTCGGCCTGGCCGAAGACGAGGCCGTAGCCGCGGGTGAACTGCGGCGGCACCTGCGCATTGCCCTTGAACTTGTTGACCATCTGGCACTCGGTGACGCGGATGCGGCCGAGGTTCACGGCAAAGCCGAGTTCGGGGATATCGAGTTCCACCTCGACCTCGCCGATACGGATTTCGCCGACGAACGGGTGCGAGCGGCCATAGCCGCGCTGGGTGGAATAACCGAGGGCGAGGAGGAAACCCTCGTCGCCGCGGGCCAGCGCCTGCAGGCGCCGATCGCGGCTCAGCGGGAACTCCATCGGCTCGCGGGTGAGATCGCCGATCTCGTCCTGGGGTTCGGAAACGTCGTCCTCGATCAGGCCCTCGTAACCGAGAAGATCGGTAACGCGCGGCGCCTGTTCATCGACGCTCGGACGCGTCGTGGCTTGATCGACTTCGGCGCCGGAGGCGATCGTTGGATCGAGCAGGCGGTGCGTGTAGTCGAATGTGGGACCAAGCAGCTGGCCGCCCGGCAGGTCCTTGTAGGTCGCCGAGACGCGCCGCTCGATCTTCATCTCCGCGGTGTCGATGGGCCGCGAATAGCCGAAACGGGGGAGCGTGGTGCGATAGGCGCGGACGAGGAAGATCGCCTCGATCAGATCCCCGCGTGCCTGGATCAGCGCCAGCGCCGCCAGTTCCTTGTCGTAGAGCGAACCCTCGCCCATCGCGCGATCGACCGCGAGACCGAGCTGCTCGATGATCTGGTCGAGACGCAGCGCCGGCACCGAGCGATCGCCGCGACGGCGGTCGGCGAGCAGGCGGTGGGCATTGGCAATGGCGGCCTCGCCGCCCTTTACGGCAACATACATGGCTCAGGCCTCCGAAATGCGGGTGGTGCGCGGCAGGGCCACAAGGGTGCCGTCGCGGACGAGCAACAGATCGATGCCGCGCGGAAAGCGCTCGCGATTGTCCGCCCACTGCGCGAGGAATTCACCGCTGGGGAGAGGGAGCACGCTATCAAGGCGATCCTTGATGCCGGGGCCCTTGAGCGTGACGGCACGCGTCGCATGGCCGGTGGCGAGAACGACGGTCGTCGAGCGATCCGGATACTCGTCCGTCCCCTGCCCGAAGCTCTGAAGCTGCGGCAGCAGGCTTGCATCGGTAACCAGCGCGAACTGCGCCTCGGCGGCTTTCTCCGTGATCGGCGCGCCGCAGTGGAAGGCGAGCCAGGCGCGGACCGCCTCGCTCGCGGCGAGGGCCGGATCGAGCCAGACCGGTGTGTCGTGATCGCAGAGCGTCAGCGCGACAGCGCCGAGTTCCGACGTCAGCGGCGCCGGCGGCGCGGCATCCGAGACGATCGACTGCACCGTGCCCGGCCGGGCGAGCCCATCCATGATGGCCCGAAACACCGACTGGGCCCCGAACACGACATCGGCGAAGCCACCTTCGATCGAAGTGTCCATCAATCGTCTCCCCGCACCATGGTGAAGAAGTCGACGCGGGTCGCGGCGGTCTCGTCGCGCAGCTTGGCATCAGCAGCGACCTGCTCGTTCCGGAGTGGCGTCAGCACCTGAGTTTCGATGGCAGCCGGGTCGCGCTGGAACAGCGCATCGAACAGCGCCGAGGTCACAGCCTTGTCGCCATCGCGGCCGAGGCAATAGGCATGGCCGATCTCGCCGGTTTCGAGCCGCACCGTGGCGCGCGTGACCGTCGCTTCGCCGAGGTTGAACGGATTGCCGCCGCCACCGGCGCGGGCCCGCACCATGACCAGCCCCGTCTCGGGTCCGCGCACCTTGTGATAGGCGGGCTTGCTCGCCCAGGCGGCCCAGAGTTCGGCGATGCGGGTGGGCGTCGCGTGGCTCAGCACCGCCATCGCCGCCTGCCGGGGATTTGCCGCTGCATCTTGCATCAGGCTTGCTCCAACTTGTATAGGCGAATAGACAAGTAAGTCCGTTTCGTCTCCTCATATTCGTCCCGTGTGAAAGTGCAATGACAATCTTGAGCCGCACCGAAGTCGAGCCCGCCGGCGGCGTCGCGCTATGGCGCCAGATCGCCGACGCCATCCGCCTCGACATCGTCGGCGGCAAGCTCGAGACCGGCGACAAGCTCGCTGGCGAGCTGCCGCTGGCCGAGCGCTTCGGGGTCAACCGGCACACCGTGCGGCGGGCCATCGCCGTGCTGATCGAGGAAGGCGTGCTCCGCGCCGAGCACGGCCGCGGCACCTTCGTCGCCGAAGCGCGACGGCTGAGCTATCCGATCGGGCGGCGGACGCGGTTCAGCGAGGGCCTCGCGGGACAGGTGCGCGAGCGGCGCAGCCAGTTGCTGGCGAGCCGGATCGAGCGCGCCACGTCGCGACTGGCGCAGTTGCTGGAGGTGAAGCCGGGCACTCGCCTTATCCGGCAGGAGACGGCATCGTTTGCGGACGGTCGCCCCATGGCGCGTGCCACCGGCTGGCTGCCCGAGGCGCGCTTTGCCGGTTTCGATGCGGCCTATCTCGAGGCCGGGTCCGTCACCGCCGCACTCAGGCGTTACGGCATCGACGACTATTCACGCGGCTCGACCCGCATCTCGGCCCGCCACGCCACCGCCGACGAGGCGCAGGTGCTGAAGCTGGCGCCGGGGTCGGTAGTGCTGGTGTCGGACGCGGTGGATCTCGATGCCGACGGGGTGCCGATCCATGCCATGCTGACGCGGTTTCCAGCGGATCGGATGGAGTTGGTGGTTTAGGGGTGCGTCGCTGAAGCACCTACCGACCCAGCGTAATCCCCGCCTCCGCCAGCATCCGGTCCACATCCACGGTCTGCCCGCTCGCGATCGAGGCGTTCGCGGCGATCCCGGTGAGGATCGACCACGCGCCCTCCTTGTGCGTCGAGGCGCGGTTGTATTTGTCCGGTGTCATGCTGTCGGGCTCGAACAGATAGCCCAGCATCACTGGATCGGCGCCGCCATGGTCGCCGTGCCCGGCCCAGACATCGAGCTGTTCCGGCCGCTGGCCATGGAGATGGAGGGTCGTGGTCATCGCGTCTTCCTCCGACTTGTCGCGCTCGCCGCCGAACACGCCGTGCACCTCGACATGCCGGTGCGTCAGCTCCCCCTTGGTGCCGTGGAACTTGATCTCGAGCCCCTCCCAGGGGGAGTATGCGCAGAGCGTATAGTTGAGGAATACGTCGTTGGCGTATTTCACCTGCACCTGCATCGTGTCCTCGATGGTGATGTCGTCGGCGAACACGCACCTGTCGCGGAAATAGCCGTCATCCCCCTCGGCATCGAGATAGAGCTCGCGCAGCGCCGGATCGTTCGCGAGATCGAGCCGGTACTCGCATTTGTCGAACACCGGGCAGGTGTGGCAGCGCTCGCCGTGGTCGCCGAGGCCAAGCTCCACCGCCATCTCCGGCGTGTAGAACACGCGCTTGCCCAGCGCGTTGACGGTCTTGGGGGTGGACGCCACCCACCAGTTCATCAGGTCGAAATGGTGCGTGGATTTGTGCACCAGCAGCCCGCCCGATTTCTCCTTGTAGCGATGCCAGCGGCGGAAATAGTCGGCGCCGTGGACGCGATCGAGATACCAGCGGAAATCCACCGCCGTGATCTCGCCGATGGCGCCCGACATCAACAGGTCCTTGAGCTGCGTGCGTGCCGGCGTGTAGCGATAGTTGAAGGTGACGGTGACCTGCTTGCCGCTCTCCGCCTGCGCCTCGAGGATCTCGCGGAGCTTCTTGAGATCGACCGTCATCGGCTTCTCGGTCATCACGTTGCGCCCGGCCTTGAGCGCCGAGACGATGTACTCGTGATGCAGGTAGTCCGGCGTCGTGACGATGACCGTGTCCGGCTCCTGCTCGGCGATCATCCTGCCGAACTCGGCCGCGTCGTAGGTGGCGACGCCATTGCCCTTCTTCGGCACCTTGCCGGCAGATAGCGCCAGCCGGCTTTCGTTCACGTCGCAGAGTGCGACCAGATCGTTCCCCTCCGCATGCGTCTCGGTGATCGCCTTGCGGAACATGGCATGGCGCCCGCCGACGCCGACTATCGCGAATTTCAACTGGGGGTTCCTCGTCCGGTCTGCGCCGCCCGGCATCTTCGATCCGGGCGCAGCCAAACTAATTCACCACCTGGTTACTTAGTCAACCCGACCTTGGGACGAAGGCAAGGCGTTGCTGTGGTGAAGCCACGGCTCCCGATCCACGCTCGGTGTCATCCCAGCGTAGGCTGGGATCCAACGCGCAGCTGGAGCCAGCGGAGAAATGGATCCCTGCCTCCGCAGGGATGACAAGCTGCGGAGGTTCGGACAAACCGTGAAGAACTGCAGCTAGTAAGTCGCCCGACCGCCCGACAAATCGAACACCGAAGCGGTGGTGAAGGAGTTTTCCTTGCTGACCAGCCAGCTGACCATGTTGGCGGCTTCCTCGACTTCGAGGAAACGGCCGCGCGGGATGCGGCTCAGCATGTACTCGATGAATTCGGGCTTCAGCTCATCGAGGATGCGCGTCTTGGCCGTCGCCGGGGTGATGACGTTGATGGCAATGTCGTATTTCGCGCATTCCTTGCCGACGGCCTTGCTCATGCCGATGACGCCGGCCTTGGCTGCAGCATAGGCCGAGGCGTTCGGGTTGCCTTCCTTGCCGGCGATCGAGGCGATGTTGACGATGCGGCCGTAGTTGCGGGCCTTCATGCCCGGCAGCACGGCACGGTTGACGTAAAAGGCGCCGTTGAGATCGATGTCGATGACCCGCCGCCATTCGTCGAGATCGTACTCGTCGAGCGGCGCGTTCTTGCCGGCGATGCCGGCCGAGTGAACGAGAATGTCGAGCTTGCCGAGTTTGCCTTCGACTTCGGCGACCGCCGCGGCCACCGCGTCATAGTTGGTGATGTTGACCGTGACGGTCGACGCGGCATCGCCGAGTTCGGCCTTGGCCGAGGCCAAGAGGTCCGCGTTCATGTCCCACAGGCTGACCTTGGCGCCGGAGGCCACGAGCCGGCGGGCGATGGCAAAGCCGATGCCCTGCGCGCCACCGGTGATAACGGCGACCTGGCCGTTCAAGTCGATCTGGTTCATCTCGCTCCCCGCGGGAATATTCTTATACGATGGGCTTTAGCAGCGCCCTGTCCGCTAATTCCATACCGAAGCCGGCGCCGCCAGTGACCTTTAGTCGGCCCTGTTGCGGAAGTACCTCGCCATGGAACAGCTTGCCGAAGATCGGCCGGATCGAGCGCCCGTCCGGGCTCGCCGCCACATACTCGCAGAGCGGCGCGCCGGGCTGGCTGACAACGAAGTGATATGAATACGGCCCCGAGCCATGCGGGATCACCGGGATATCGTAGGCCGCGGCCTGGCTGGCGATCTGCAGCAGCGCGGTGAGGCCGCCCACCCACATCACGTCCGGCTGCAGCACGTCGATGGTGCGTTCCTCGATGAGGCGGCGGAAGCCGTAGCGGGTGTATTCGTGCTCGCCGGTAGTCCACTTGAGCGTCGGATGCGCCTGCTTCAGCAGCCTAAAACCCTCGACATCGTCGGGGTGGAGCACCTCTTCCCACCAGTAGATGTCGAGCCCCTTGGCCTTATCGGCCAGCCGGATGGCATAGGGCACGGTCAGCGACATGTAGCAGTCGACCATCAGCGGATAGCCCGGCCCGACGGCCTCGCGATGCGCGGCGAGAAATTGCAGGTTCTTCTCGAGCCCCTCCTCGCCGTCGAAAGGACTGTGCGGCAGCGGTACCTTGGCGCCCCAGAAGCCGTGCTCCTTCACCGCGTCCGGTGCCGGGCCGGTGCAATAGAAGCCGATCTCGTCGTGGCATTTGCCGCCGATGAGGTTGTAGACCGGCTCGTCGCGCAGCTTGCCCACGAGATCCCACAGCGCCAGGTCGATCACCGAGATCACCGCGATCGGCATGCCCTTGCGGCCATAGGGCATCGAGGCGCGGAACATCTGGTCCCAGATCTTCGAAATGTTGCGCGCGTCCTCGCCGACGAGGAAGCGGGCAAAGTGGTTGACCACCAGCCAGGCCCCCGGTGGACCGCCGAAGCCGGTGGCAACGCCGGTCGCCCCGCTTTCGGTTTCGATCTCGACCACGATCGAGCCCATGACGCCGATGCCCCAAGATTGGCGCGAGGCCTTCCAGCGCTCATAGCCCGACATCGGGTTGGAGATCAGCGTGTCGATCAGCCAGTGGCCGCGGTTCTGCTGGAAATAATCGCCGCCGTCGCCCTCGCTTTCGACGAGATAGGCATGCACGGCCTTGATCGTAAACCTCACGAACTCCCCTCCCAGGAAATCACTCAGCCCGCCAGATCTCCGATCCGGCTTGCCCGCATGCCGACGCCGATCACCACCTTCATTGTCTCCCGAGCGCTTTCCGGGTCGCGCGCCGCGATGGCATCGGCGATGCGGCGATGGTCCTCGACCGACGAGCCGAGCCGGCCGGCATCCTCGGCCGGCGAGCTGATCTTCAGGAGCCCCATCAGTGCCACCTCGATAAGCGCCGCGGCCGAACGCAGGAATGGATTGTGCGCACCAATGACGATGGCGAGGTGGAAATCGAGATCGGCCTTGGCGAACTCCTCGCGGCTGATTTCGGGCGCCGCCATGCGATCGAAGCAGTGAAAGATCGACTCGAGATCGTGGTTGGTCCGCCGCAGCGCGGCGAGCGCCGCCGCTTCCGGCTCAAGGGCCAGACGCATCTCGGACAAGTGGGTGACGAACTGCGAGTCGAACCCCTCGCGGGCCTGCCAGGCGAGGAGATCGCGATCAAAGAGGTTCCAGGTCGAGCGCGGCAGGACGCGCGTGCCGACCCGAGCCTTGGCCTCGATCAGCCCCTTACCCGCCAGCGTCCGCAGCGCCTCGCGCAGCACCGTGCGCGACACGCCGAATTGCTGCATCAGCTCGGCATCGCCCGGCAACAGGCTGCGTTCCGGGTAAGCGCCGGAGACGATGGCGCGCCCGATCTCGGCCGCTACTCTCGCGGTTCGGGAACGCCCGGGCAGTGCCGGGTCGCGATCTGGCTGGCCTTTGCTGATGGCGACCCTCGTCTATGCTTGAGCATCCATGGACTGGCTAGCCCGATTGAGGCGCGCCCTCAAGCGCGCCTCTAGTCGCATGACCACCCTAGTCACGGGCCCGCATCTGGCGGACGCGCTCGAACGCAACCGCGATGATGATGAAGCTGCCGATGAAGGTACCCTGCCAGAAGGCGTTGATGCCGAGCAGGCCCAGGCTGTTGCGGATCACTTCGATCAGCGCCGCACCGACCAGCGCCCCGAGCGCCGTGCCAACGCCGCCCACGAGGCTCGCCCCGCCGATGACCGCCGCCGCGATCACCTGCAGCTCGAGGCCGGAGCCGAGGTTGGTGGTCACCGCTCCGAGCCAGCCGGTCATGATGATGCCGCAGATGCCGGCCGAAAGCGACGAGATGATGTAGACGGCAACCTTGATCGGCTTCACCGGCACGCCGCTGAGTTCGGCCGCGTGCTCATTGCCGCCGATGGCAAAGATGTGCCGCCCGAAGCGGGTCCAGCGCAGCATGAAGCCAGTGATCGCCGCGAGGATGAGCGTATAGACCACCGGGTTGGAGATGCCGAACACCCAGGCTCCACCGCCGAGCGCCAGGAGCTTGTCGTGGTCGGGCCCGAACTGGAACACCACCGTATTGTTCGAGGCGACCATGGCGAGGCTGCGCGCGATCGACATCATGCCCAGCGTCACGACGAAGGGCGGAAAGCCCAGATAGGCGACCAGCACTCCGTTGATGCTGCCGACGGCAATGGCGACAATGAGCGTGACGAGGATGCCGACCTCGATCGAGAATCCGGCATGCATGGTGACGGCGAGCACCATGCTGCAAAGGCAGAGCACCGAGCCGACGCTGAGATCGATGCCGCCGGTGATGATCACAATGGTCATCCCGAGCGCGATGATGGCGGTGAAGGTGAAGTTGCGGGTGATGTTGTAGAGGTTCGACGGCGTCATGAACGCCTGAGTGGCAAAACTCAGGAACACGCAGGCGATGAGGATGGCGACCAGCACCCAGAAGGCCTGGCTGTTGATCAGCGTTGTGAACCAGTTGTCCTGGCGTTTCGCGATGGTCTGTTCGAGCGTGATGGACATCATGACACCTGTTCGATCGCGCCGGTGATGAGCCCGGTCACTTCCTCGGGCGAGCTCGAGGCAATGCGTTTGTCGGCGACCTTGCGGCCACGCCGCATGACGATGACGCGGTCGGCGACGGTGAAGACGTCGGGCATGCGGTGGCTGATCAGCACCACCGCAATGCCCTGGTCGCGCAGCTGCCGGATATGGTTCAGCACCTCGGCCACCTGCCGCACCGAAATGGCGGCGGTCGGCTCATCCATCAGCACGACCTTGGCGTCGGCCAGCATGGTGCGGGCAATGGCGACGGCCTGGCGCTGCCCGCCCGACATCTGCCGGATCAGGTCGCGCGAGCGCGTCTCGGACTTGAGTTCGGCAAACAGCTCGCCCGCCCGCCTGTACATCGCGCCGTAGTCGAGAATCTTGATCGGCCCGAAGCCGCGCCTGAGTTCCCGGCCGAGATAGACATTGGCGGCGGCGGTGAGGTTGTTGCAGAGCGCCAGATCCTGGTGGACGATCTCGATGCCGTGCTGGCGCGCATCCATCGGCGACGAGAGATGCACCTCCTTGCCGTCGAGGCGGATGGCGCCGCCGGTCGGCGGAAAGTTGCCGGCGATCATCTTGACCACCGTCGACTTGCCCGCCCCGTTATCCCCCATCAATCCGACGACTTCGCCCGGCTCGAGCTTGAACGAAACGTCGTTGACGGCGTGGATGGCGCCAAAGTGCTTGGTTATGTTCTCTAGTTCCAGAACGGCCACGGCCGGCGATCCTCCTTCGCGCAAAACCGGACGGCGCCCACGTCGTGGGCGTCGCCAGATCGCTGTTGCTATCGGCTTCCCCTCCCAGGCGATGCCAAGCCCTGAGCTTATCGACTTGGCTGGAACGACGTCAACGGACGAGTGCTCGAATAGTACGACTTTTTAGCATAACCACGTTGACGAACGACGCTTCAACAGACTAGCTTTGCGTCTTGGGAGGATGAGGCACGCTACCGCCACGGTGAGGGACCGTAGGTGTTAGTAATTCATTCTCCCAGCTCAATGGGAGGACTTAATGAAAGCATGGACTCTACTCGCGGTCGCGGGGCTCGTTGCCCTGTCCGCCAGCCCGGCCTTTGCGCAGAAGAAGCAGCTCGTGATCGTGGTCAAGGGCCTCGACAACGCCTTCTTCGAATCGATCAACCAAGGCTGCCAGAAGTGGAACAGCGAGAACGCCAGTTCCGAATACGAATGCTTCTACACCGGCCCCGCCTCCACCTCTGACGAGGCGGGCGAGGCTCAGATCGTGCAGGATATGCTGAGCAAGCCGACGACGGCCGCGATCGCGATCTCGCCGTCCAATGCCCCGCTCATCGCCAATGCCATCAAGAGCGCCAACCCGACCATTCCGGTGATGACGCTCGACGCCGACCTCGCCAAGGAAGACGCCGGGCTGCGCAAGACCTATCTCGGTACCGACAACTACCTGATGGGCAAGCGTATCGGTGACTACGTGAAGGCCGCGGCGCCGGAAGGCGGCAAGGTCTGCACCATCCAAGGCAACCCGGCGGCGGACAATATCCTGCGTCGTGCCCAGGGCTTCCGTGACTCCTTGTCCGGTCAGGAAGGTCTTGCGACTCTCGCCGGCGAAGGCGGCTGGACCGAAGTGGCCGGCTGCCCGGTGTTCACCAACGACGACGGCGTTAAGGGCGTCCAGGCGATGAGCGATATCCTCGCCGCCAACCCCGACCTTCGCGCCTTCGGCATCATGGGCGGCTGGCCGCTGTTCATGGCACCGCAGCCCTACCGTGACCTGTTCCGTCCGCTGGCCGACAAGATCGCCAGCAACGCTCTGGTCATCGGCGCCGCCGACACCATCGGCGACGAAGTCGCGATCGCCAAGGAAGGCCTCGTCACCGCACTCGTCGGCCAGCGGCCGTTCGAGATGGGCTATCTCGCCCCCAAGACGATGATCAGCCTGATCAACGGCGAAGCCGTCCCCGATCCGGTCTTCACCGGCCTGGACGAATGCACCAAGGACACCGTCGACACCTGCATCCAGAAGTAGGCGGACCTCAGTTGAGGGCAGAGGGGGCGTCCGGCAACGGGCGCCTCCTTTGATTTTGGGGGGCACTACTTCGGTGGGGCGACAGGCGCGCCTACGCCGCGACAATCCCCAGCGTCCCCATCAACTCCGCCGCCGCCGCGCTCCCGGCCCGGTTCGCCCCAACCGTCGACGCCGACGGGCCGTACCCAACCAGATGCACCCGCGGCTCCTTCACCACTTGCGTCGCCAGCCGCCCGCCCATGACGATCCCGCCGGTAGGCTCCCGCAGCATCAGCGGTGCGAGATGGTCGAGCGAAGACCGAAAGCCCGTACACCAGAGGATCACGTCGGCTTGGCTCTCGCGGCCATCGGCCCAGCGCACGCCGGTCTCGGTGATCTCACTGAACATCTCCTCGCGCTTCAGCACGCCGCGCGCCTCCATCGCCTCGATCAGCGGCGAGCGCGGCAGGCCGGTGACCGAGACGACCGAATTCGGCGGCAGGCCGGCCCGCACCCGCTCCTCGACCAGCTTCACGGCCGCGCGCCCGGCTTCTTCGTTGAACGGCCCCTCGCGGAACTGCGGCGGGCGCCGGGTCACCCAGGTCGTGCTGGTGACTTCCGAGATTTCGTTGAGCAGCTGAATGGCCGAGATGCCGCCCCCGACGATCACCACATGCTGCCCGGCAAACTCGGCAGCGGTGCGATAGTCGCGCGTATGGAGCTGCCGTCCCCTGAAGCGCTCCCTGCCCGGATAGTCGGGAATGTAGGGCGTTTCCCAGGTGCCGGTGGCATTGATGATGCCGCGTGCGGAGAACGTCTGCCGGTCGGTCTCGACGCGAAAACGCTCGCCCCGCTGGCAGACGACGCTGACCTTCACCGGCCGATAGACGTTGAGCCCGAAACGCTCCTCGTAGGCGGCGAAATAGCGTGGCACGGCGACTGCCGCCTCGACCGAGGTCGCGCTGGTATCGACCGCCTCGGAAAACGCCATGCCCGGCAGGTCATGGACGCGATTGACCGTCGACAGCGTCAGCGACGGCCAGCGGAACTGCCACGCGCCACCCGCCCGCGGCGACCGGTCGAGAACGACGAAGCCGCGTCCCGCCTCGAGCCCGCGCTGCCTCAGGTGATAGGCTGAGGACAGACCGGCCTGGCCGGCCCCGATGACCACAATCTCGGTCTTGATGGCGACGCCGGCGGGCGGCGCGCTGGAGCGGGGGAGGGTTTCGGCGTCCATAACCTGGTCCTTGGATATATGGACCAACAGGTAGGGCGCGCAGCCGGCAGGCGCAACGGCGCGTGGCGCCGCCCCCTCCACCAGCTTCGCTGGTCCCCCTCCCCCGCTGCGCAGGGAAGGATCGAGGAGAGATCGTGCCCCACGCGTATCCTCCCCCATTCACGGGGGAGGGGGACCGCCATAGGCGGTGGGGGTGGCCCCCACGCTCGGACCGTTGACTACTCGGCCGCCATCGCCCGCGGGGCGTTCATGGCCGCCAGCTCACGGGCGCGCACGAGGCTTGCCGGCTGCTCGCGGCGGTAGCGGTGGCCGATTTCCATCATCAGCACCGTCTCGGGCAGGAACGAGAGCTCGGTGAAGATGCGATCCCAGTCGATGTCGCCCCAGCCGAGCGGCATGTGCAGGTCGCCGATGCCGAGCGCGGTGTTCTCCTGCAGATGGAACGCCTTGAAGAAGCCCTGCGGACGACCGAAGGAGTCGTGCACATGCAGGTGCCCGGTGACTGGCGCCATGGCCGAAATCTCGGCGAAGAAGTCGAGGCCCTTGAAGGTCGATTCGATATAGGCGTGGCTGAAGTCGATCAGCGCCACGACGTTCGGATGGTTCACCGCCTTGACCGTCGCGGCGACCTCGGACGGGGTCTGGCGATACTGGCCCGGCTCGGTGGTGAAGATGTTCTCGAGCGCGATGCGGACGCCATGCGGACGGGCGAAATCGGCCACTTCGGTAAGCGCCTCGCGCTCGCGCTCATCGGCTCCGGCCCAGTCGGCGATGGCATCGGCGCGCAGGCTCCCGCCGTGCTGGACGAGGATGCCGGCGCCGATCGAGTTGCAGACTTCGATCAGGGCCTTCGTGGCATCGATCTGATAGCGCCGGGTGATCGGATCCATGAAGTTGGACGAGACCAGCCCGTGCACGGTGTAGCGGAAACCGAACTGCCTGGTGAGAGCGACCAGCGCCTTGTGCCGCTCGGCAATGATCTTGCCGCCGGCGACGAGGTCGAGGCTCGTGACACCGATCTCGACCGTGTCGGCGCCGATCTCGGCGAGGGCGTGGAGGTCGGCTTCGAGGGCGGCGAACTCGCCATTATCCGAGCCGGCATTGAAGCCGGTGCCAATGATGTGGGTCATGAAATGTCTCCTGGTTTCAGGGTGAAGAACACGTTGGCTGGTGCTCCACACACGCACTCAACTTTCAGTCGTCATCCGCGGGCTTGGCCCGCGGACCCATGGGATGCCTCACCATCGCTGGGTCCCCGGGTCTGCGCCCGGGGATGACGGTGATGAGCGGCAAGGAAAGGGCACGCCGACAGGGGCCCTCTCCCGCTGGGGAGAGGGGCCGCGCGACTAGTGCGAAATGCGGCGGCCGTCTTCGACCGAAAACAGGTGTAGGGCGCTGTCGGCGAGGCTGAGATGCACCGGCGTGCCGGTCTTGATCTCGCTGCTGTCGGTATCGAGCGCCACGATGCGGCTGCCATTGGCGTCGGCGTGGATGAGGCGGGACGCGCCCAGCTCCTCGACATAGTCGACCACCGCCGAAATGGCGCCATGCGTATCGGCGGAGGTACGGCGCACCCCTTCCGGACGAACGCCGAGCACGACCTTGCGCCCGGCCACCCGCACGCCGTTGAGCTGCTCGACATTGAGCTTGCCGCCCTGGCCGTGGACGAACTTGCCCTCGGCATCGAACTCGCCTTCGAAGAGGTTCATCGCCGGCGAGCCGATGAAATCGGCGACGAAGCGGCTGGCCGGGTTGTTGTAGACCTCGGTTGGCTTGCCGATCTGCTCGACATTGCCGGCATTCATTATGATCAGCTTGTCGGCGAGTGTCATCGCCTCGGTCTGGTCGTGGGTGACGAACACCGAGGTAACCCCGAGATCGCGGTGGAGGCGCCGGACTTCGGCGCGCATGGCGACGCGGAGCTTGGCGTCGAGGTTCGAGAACGGCTCGTCGAACAGGAATACTTTCGGCTCGCGCACCATGGCCCGGGCCATGGCGACACGCTGGCGCTGGCCGCCGGACAATTCGCCCGGACGGCGATCGAGGAAGGGCACCAGCGATACCGACTCGGCCGCCGCCATCACCCGCGCTTCGCGCTCAGCCTTGGGCACCTTGGCGACCTTGAGCGCGTAGCCGATGTTCTGCTTGACGCTCATATGCGGGTAGAGCGCGTAGTTCTGGAACACCATGGCGCAGCCGCGCTCGCGCGGCTCGAGCTGGTTGACCACCGTGCCGCCGATTGCGATCTCGCCGGCCGAGATATCCTCGAGGCCTGCGATCATGCGCAGCAACGTGGATTTGCCGCAGCCCGACGGCCCGAGGATGACGACGAACTCGCCGTGCTCGATCTCGACGTCGACGCCGTGGATCACTTCGGTCTTCTGGTAGACCTTCTTCACGCCCTTGATGGATATCTGGGACATTGGCGTTCTCCGATCACTTGTCGCGGGAAATGAGGCCACGCACGAACCAGCGCTGCATGAAGGCAACGACGAGGAGCGGCGGCAGCATGATGATGAGTGCGCCGGCCATGGTGACGTTCCAGTCGGGCGTGCCGTTCTGTGCAGGAATGAGAGCCTTGAGCTGCATCACCACGGTACCGAAATTTGCCCGGTCGGTGGTGACCAGCAGTGGCCACAGGTACTGGTTCCAGCTTGAGACGAACATGATGGTGGCAAGCGCCAGCATGTTGGTGCGGCTCAATGGGATCAGCACGTCCCAGAAGAACTGCAGCGGCCCCGAGCCATCCATCTTCGATGCCTCGACCAGCTCGTCCGGAATGGTCATGAAGAACTGCCGGTAGAGGAACGTGCCGGTTGCTGTGGCGACGAGCGGCAGGATCAGGCCGGGATAGGAGTTCAGAAGGTTCCAGTTGAGCGACAGCTGGAACCCGCTCACCGCCTGGTACAGCCAGTTGATCCCGAGCGTGTCGAGGATGACCTGGAACGGCAGCAGCGCGTTGGCGGCGATGGCGTAAGTCGGCACGATGCGCACTTCGAGCGGCAGCATCAGCGTGATGAAGATCGCCCAGAAGCAGATCATCCGCGCCTTGAAGTTGAAGAAGACGATGGCGAAGGCCGAGAGCGAAGCCAGTGTGATCTTGCCAATTGTCACGCCGACGGCCACGATCAGGCTGTTCATCAGCTTGGGGCCGAGATCGCCACGTGTCCAAGCGGCCTGGAGGTTCTCCCACAGGTGGCTGGAAGGCAGCAGGCTGATCGGCACCTGGCTCACTTCCTGCAGCGACTGGCTGCCGGCAACCAGCGTGATCCAGAACGGGATGATGACGAGGACGGCACCCACCGCCATGGCGAAGTAGGTGAGAAAGTCGAAGACGGGTGAACGCTCGATCATGGCGTGCCTCAGTTATAGTGGACGCGACGTTCGACCCATTTGAACTGGATGAACGTGAGGCCGATGACGAGGAGCATCAGGACGATCGACTGGGCGGCGGCGCCGGAGTAGTCGAGGCCTTTGAAGCCGTCGAAGTAGATCTTGTAGACCATCACCTCGGTCTGCCCGATCGGGCCGCCTTCGGTCATGGTGTCGATGAGCCCGAAGCTGTCGGTGAAACTCGAGATGATGTTCATGACGAACAGGAAGAACGCAGTCGGCGCGATCAGCGGCAGCTGCAGGTCGATCATGCGCCGGAATGGACGTGCCCCGTCCATCGCACCCGCTTCCGAGATCGAGCGCGGGATCATCTGCAGTGCGGCGAGGAAGAAGATGAAGTTGTAGCCGATGCCGAGCCAGGCATGGCAGACCATCACCATCAGCAGCGCCTGGAGCCCGTTGGTCGAGGGATCCCAGATGCCGGGCCAGATGTCGTTGATCGAGCCGACGAGGCCGGATTCCGGCGCGAAGATGAAGCGGAAGGCGACACCCGCGGCCGGCGCCGCAATGGCATAGGGCCACACATAGATCGACTGGAAGATCTTGGTGCCCTTGAGCGAGCGGTCGACGAATGCGGCGAGCGTCAGCGCTACAGCCATGGAGAGGCCGGTGGTGACCAGCGCGTAAAAGCCCGAGCGCAGCACCGTAGCCCAGTAGTCGCGGTCACGGAAAATGGCGATGAAGTTATCGAGCCAGACCCAGCTGTTGCCGCCACCCCATGGCTGCTCGAGCGTGAACGCCCAGTAGAGGGCCTGCGACGTCGGCCAGTAGAAGAAAACGAGAACAAGCAGCAGTTGCGGCGCGAGCAGCAGCCAGGGCAAAAGCGGCTTCTTGTAATAGGCACGACGTTCCATGGACCTCACCGCAAAATAGGAGGCACGGACGGCAAGGGCCGCCCGTGCGGATCATGCGGAAATCAGAGCAGGCTCTTGCCGGCGTAGGTGGCCTCGAAGCGGCGCAGGATTTCGTTGCCCTTGGCATCGAACTCTTCGAGGGCCTGCTGGACCGGCACGTTGTTGAACAACACCGACTGCATGATCTTGACCATTTCGGCACGGATCGAAGCGTAGCTGCCGAGGCGGATGCCGCGGGTGTTCTCGCCGGCCGGCATTGTCAGCGAGGTGATCGCCAGTTCGCGGCCCTTGTAGGGAGCGGCATCGTAGAAGCCGGCGGCCTTCATCGACTCAAAGCCCGAGTTGGTGACGGGGATGTAGCCGGTGACCGTCGACCACCACTGGGTCTGCTCGGGCGTGGCGAGGAAGTTGAAGAACGCGGCGGCGCCCTTGTATTCTTCGGCCGACTTGCCCTTCAGCGTCCACAGCGAAGCGCCGCCGACGAAGGAGTTGTGACGCTCGAAGCCATCGAGCATCGGCAGCATGGCATTTGTCCAGTGCACGCCTTCCTTGGCCTGCTTGGAGAAGGTGCCGTGGTCGGCCACCGACGACGAGGTGATCTGGCACTTGCCGTTGACGAAGGCGTCGTTGGCGGTCTCGCCGGCGTCCTTGGACTTATGGACGAAGAGACCTTCGTCATACATCTTCTTGATCCAGGTCAGCTGGTCGACGAACTTGCCCTTCGACACGACCATCTCGGCATTGAGGCCGCCAAAGCCGTTGCCGAGCGTGGCGATCGGCTGGTTGTGGATGGCTTCGAACTGCTCGAACCACTGCCAGGCACCGGCCGGGTCGAACGCGACCGGGCAATCGTAGCCGGCGGCCTTCATCTTGCGGGCAACGTCTTCAACCTGGCTCCAGGTCTCGGGAATGCCTTCGAAGCCGACCTTCGCCAGCGCGTCGGTGTTGTAGTAGATCTGCGCGGTCGAGGAGTTGAACGGCATCGACAGCAGCTCGCCCGTCGAGGTCGAGTAGTACGAGCCGACACCGGCGAAATAGTTGGCCCAGTCGATCTGGTAGCCATTCTCTTCCATCAGCTGGCGCACCGGAACGTAGGCGTCCGACAGCATCAGGTCGAGCGTGCCGGCGTCGAAGATCTGGGTTACGGTCGGCTGCTTGTTGGCGCGGAACGCGGCGATCGTGTTCTGCAGGTTGTTGTCGTAGTTGTCCTGCGACACGCAGACGATCTCGTAGTCGCTCTGCGACTCGTTGAAGGTCTTGCACATGTCCTGGATGCGCTCGGAAAGATCGCCCGAGAGGCCATACCAGAATTCGAACTTGGTGGCGGCGACGGCCGGGGAGCCTGCGACGGTGAGGGCAGTCGCGGCGAGAGCCGCGCTGAGCAGCCAGTTGGTTTTCATCTCAAAGGTCTCCGAGGAAAGGGAATTGCCGGTCGATTACTCGAGCGGCGGCACACCTAGTCGGTCACCTTGACGATTGGATTTCAGCGCGATGAAGCTCCCGTGACGGGGGGATGAAGGATATGTGTCAGCACCCCCGCCGCGCCCGAAAGCCGTGGGAAACAAATGGCTTGGCCGGCCGCAGGCGCAGCCTCGGCCGGTAGATCAGCTGTGCAAAACTTCACCGGCTGGGTATTCGCCCGCGATTAGCCCCGGCGATGCCGTCGCGATCAGTACGGGCAGCGGCGCGGCAGGCCGTTGACGATGATGGTGTCGCTGATCATGTCGTAACTCGCGAACCGGGCCAGGCAGGCCTCCTGCCGCTCGGTCCACGAACCGCGATGACTGGCGAGATCGCCGGCGAGGCTGATGTTCACCGGAAAGCTGCGCGAGCGGCGCGGGAACGACTGGTTCAGAGCGTTGATGGCCGCTGCCGCCGGGTCGAAATTGTTCCCGTTGGCATTGTTCGGCCAGCCATAATTGTAGTCGTCGCCATACCAGAGCGGGCTGGGCAGCGTGTAGGGAGTGCCGCCGCGCACGATGATCTCGATGGGTTGCGCCGATACCGGGACAGCGGTTGCGATGGTGAGGCATACGATCGACAAGGCGAGAAGGCGCTTCATGTGATACCTCCGAGGATGACCCGGACACTGCAACGCGCGAGGGGCGCTTCGGGTGCCACGGGAGCGCGGCAAACCGTGAATGGGCGAAGCGGCGGCTGCCAATTCGACCTAGCAGACGCGATGGCCGGTTGCGGCTAGTGTCGGTGCACACGACATATGGGGTGGCATGTTCCTCTCGGTGTTTGACGTCTTCAAGATCGGCATCGGCCCATCGAGTTCGCACACGATGGGGCCGATGACGGCGGCCAACCGCTTCCTCGATGAAATCCGCTCCGGCGACTGGCCGCGACCGCGCGGCGCCACGGTCAGCGCACTCAAGGTGAGCCTGCATGGCTCGCTCGCCTTCACCGGCATCGGTCATGGCACCGGACGGGCCGTGATCCTCGGCCTCTGCGGGCTGGCCCCCGACAGCGTCGATCCCGACAAGATGGATACGGTGATCGCGGCAGTGGAAGCCGAGGGCATGGTGCATCCCGCCGGACACCCGGCCTATCGCTTCCGCCCGGCGCAGGACCTCGTCTTCGACAAGACCAACCGCCTCCCGGGCCACACCAACGGGCTGCAGTTCTTCGCCTACGATTCCGACGGCACTCTGTTGCTCCGCCGCGTCTACTATTCGATCGGCGGCGGCTTCGTCGTCAGCGAGGCCGAACTCGACCGCGGTCCGGCCAAGGCCGAGGCGGTGGCGGTCCCCTACCCGTTCGACAACGCGGCGCAGATGCTGGAGATGGCAACCAGTTCCGGCCTCTCGATCGCGCAGATGAAGCGCGCCAACGAGGAGGCCCGGATCGGCCGCAAGGCGCTCGATGCCGGCCTCGATCGCCTCTGGGACGCCATGAGCGGCTGCATCGACCGGGGATTGCGGACCGATGGAATCATGCCCGGCGGGCTCAACGTGAAGAGGCGGGCAAGCGCCATCCACGGGCAGCTCAAAGAGCAGTGGCAGCGCAACGAGCTCGGCCCGCTCGCCGGCAATGACTGGCTCAGCGTCTTCGCCATGGCTGTGAACGAGGAGAATGCCGCCGGCAGCCGGGTCGTCACCGCCCCCACCAATGGTGCGGCGGGCGTCATCCCTGCCGTACTGAAGTACCACGAGACCTTCGATGCCGGTGCCTCCCGCACCTCGCTCCATGACATGCTGCTGACCGCCGCCGCCGTCGGCGGCATCATCAAGCACAATGCCTCGATCTCGGGCGCCGAAGTTGGCTGCCAGGGCGAAGTCGGCTCCGCATCGGCGATGGCGGCCGCTGCCCTCTGTGCCGCCATGGGCGGCACACCGGCGCAGGTGGAGAACGCCGCCGAGATCGCGCTCGAGCATCACCTCGGGATGACCTGCGACCCCGTCGCCGGGCTCGTGCAGATTCCCTGCATCGAGCGCAACGCCTTCGGCGCGGTCAAGGCGGTAACCGCCGCCTCGCTGGCGATGAAGGGCGACGGCACCCACAAGGTCTCGCTTGATGTCTGCGTCGAAACCATGCGCCAGACCGGCCGCGACATGAGCGAGCGCTACAAGGAGACGAGCCTGGGCGGACTCGCCGTCAACGTCGTGGAGTGCTGACTAGGCCTTCGGCCCGGCCACCGAGCTGCGCTCGACCAGCGTGCATTCCAGTTCCACGGGCGCGATTGCTGCCCCCTTCGGGCGTCCCTGCGACAGCTGCTCGACCGCCCATTGGCCCATCTGCCGATGCGGCAGCACCACCGTGGTGAGTTGCGGATGCAGGTGTCGCGAGATTTCCTCGTCGTCATAGCCGACGACGCTCATGTCGTCGGGGATCGACAGCCCGGCTTCTTTCAGCGCCTCGTAGCAGCCGATGGCGGTGCGATCGTTCTGGCAGAAGATCGCCGTCGGTCGCTCGGCGAGTGCGAGCAGCTTCACCGTGTTGGCGTAGCCGGCGCTGGCCGACCAGTCGCCGGTCAGTACCAGTTCTGCATCGAACGGAATGTGTGCCGCGGTCAGCGCCCGCCGATAGCCCTTGAGGCGATCCTTCGCCGCATCCATCCAGGGTTCGCCGGTGATCGTGGCGATGCGGCGATGGCCCTGTGCGATGAGGTGGCGCGTCGCCGTCTCGCCGCCGGCCATCTCGGCCGGGACGACTGATGGGAAGGCCCCCTCGGCCGTGTAGCAGTTGAGCAGCACCACCGGGATGTCGAGCTCGCTGAGATAACGCGGCGGCTCGAGCTGGCGGGTGAAGATCGCCATGTAGATGAGCCCCGTCGTGCCGCGCCCGGTCAGGGCACGCAGCGTGCGCAGCTCCATCTGCGGGTCCGACAGCGTCTGGGCCGCGACGACGACATTGCCCGAACTCCAGGAGGCCTGCCGCGCCCCCTCGATCGCCACCACCGCCTCCGGGCTCGTCGCCAGTTGGTCGACGACGAAGGAGATAACCCCCTCACCGTCGCGCACCACCTCGACCGCTCCGCCCGGCAGCACGTAGCCGAGCTCGCGGGCCGTCGTGAACACCTTTTCGCGCAGCGCCTGCGAAAGCTTGATGCCGGTCACCCGGTTGAGCGCCAGCGACACCGTCGCCTGCGAGCAGCCCACGGCCCGCGCCACGTCCGTCATGGTGACGCGGCGCTTCCCTGCCGATCGGCTCACGCGCCCACGGGAATGACTGAGTTCGTCCATCACCTCGAATTCCGGGCACCGGGGCCGGCGCCAATGACCACGTTAACACGGGGGCGGTCGGTTGCGCCCGACCCGGCTGCATCGGAAAACCAAATGACCCGACAGGCGCAAACCCCCGTGATGCAAGCGTTTTCCCACCTTTGCCGGGCGAATGCCAGAGGCTTGACTAATATTAGCTATGTGCAAGGATATCGGCTCGTACCGGATCCGGAGAGGGGATTTCCGGCAGCTTGGGAGGCTGTCTGAGGTACGTACACCACAGACTATCTATGAAAACGCCGCTCGAGGAGCGGCCAGGGAGGAACATATGAAGTCTCTTATCAGCCTGGCGGCCGTGCTGGCCGCGGGCCTCGTGCTGTCGACCGGCACCATCGCCCAGGACAAGCAGCAGCTGGCATTCGTCGTGAACGCATCCTCGGACTTCTGGAAGCTGGCCGAAGCCGGAGTGAAGAAGGCCCAGGCCGAATTGCCGAACTACGAACTCCAGTTCAAGTACCCGGCCCAGGGCACCGCGGCGCTGCAGAACGCGCTGATGGACGACCTTGTCGCCGCCGGCACCGACGCGATCATGATCTCGTCGGCCGACCCCAAGAACTCGATCGATGCCTTCAACCGCATCGCGGCCCAGGTACCGCTCTTCACCACCGACTCCGATGCCCCGGCCTCCAACCGCATTGCCTATCTTGGCTCGTCCAACACCCTGGCCGGCGTCCAGGCCGGCGAGGAAATGGTCAAGGCCATGGCCGGCAAGGAAGGCAAATGCATGGGCTTTGTCGGCTTCCTCGGCGCCGATAACGCCGTCGAACGCATCGCCGGCTTCCGGCAGGCGATCGAAGGCAAGGGCATCGAGCTGGTCGACGTCCGCGGCGATGACGTCGATTTCACCAAGGCCCGCACCAATGTCGATGACGTGCTGGTCGCCAATCCCGAGATCAACTGCATGGTCGGGTTCTATTCCTACAACCCGCCCAAGATCTACGAGGCCCTGCAGGCCGCGGGCAAGCTCGGCGCCATCACCGTCGTCGCCTTCGACGAAGATCCGGTGACGCTCGGTGCCGTCAAGGAAGGCTCCTTCGCCTCCACCGTGGTGCAGCAGCCGTTCGAGTGGGGCTACCAGGGCATGAAGCTGATGGCCGCCTATCTCGAAGGCGACAAGTCGGGCATTCCCGCCGACGGGCTGATCATCGTGCCGACCAAGGTGATCAACAAGGACAATGTCGACGAGTTCTCGGCCGACCTGAAGGCCAAGATCGCCGGCTAAGCCATTCTCCCGCGGGCGGCGTCGAGGTCCTGAACTCGCGCCGCCCGTCCCTTGTCCAGCTATGCGTCCGTCCTGCCCGGTGCTAGCGTCGCTACAGGCGGGAAGCAGTGGGGAAGTTTTGATGCCAGATGGCGATGGCGGGGAGGCCGTACGCCCTTTTCTGCGGTTGGTCGGCGTGCGCAAGACCTATCCTGGGGTCGTCGCACTTGCCGGCTTCGACATGACCGTCGCGCCCGGCGAGGTGATCGGCATTGTCGGCGAGAACGGCGCCGGCAAATCGACCCTGATGAAGATTCTCGGCGGCGTCACCAAGCCGGACTCCGGCACGGTGGAGATCGATGGTGCGCTCTATGACGGGCTGACCGTCGGCGGCTCCATGAAGGCGGGCATCGCCTTCGTCCACCAGGAACTCAACCTCTTCGACAATCTGGACGTCGCCGCCAATGTCTATATCGGGCGCGAACCGCGCCTGGGCGGCATCCTCAACCTCGTCGACGAGAAGAAGATGCGTGCCGATGTGGCGCCCTATCTCAAGCGGCTGGGCGCCAATTTTGCGCCCGAGACGCCGGTGAGCCGGCTGTCGCTGGCCCAGCAGCAGATGGTCGAGATCGCCAAGGCGCTGACGATGAACGCCCGCCTCGTCATCCTCGACGAGCCCACCTCGTCGCTGCCGCTGTCCGAGACCGAGAAGCTGCTCGAAGTCATCGCCGGCCTCAAGGCCGAAGGCATCGCGGTGATTTTCATCTCGCACCGCCTCGCCGAAGTGGAACAGTCCTGCGACCGCGTCATCGTCCTGCGCGACGGCGTCCTCGTTGGCGCGCTGACCAAAAGCGAGGTCACGCATGATCGGCTGGTCAAGCTGATGATCGGCCGCGCCCTCAAGGTTGCCTATGCCGCGCCGAGGCACGAGCCCGGCGCTTCCGTGCTCAGCGCCCGCGGTGTGCGGACCTCGAGCTATCCGACACACGACGTCGATGTCGATCTCCATTCCGGCGAAATCCTCGGCCTCGCCGGCCTGGTCGGCTCCGGCCGCACCGAGCTTGCCCGCGTGCTCTTCGGCATCGACCCGGCCCACGCCGGGACCATCCGCCTCGATGGCAAGCCGCTGGTGCTGAAGTCCGCATCCGATGCCGTGGTCAACGGGATCTTTCTCGTTCCCGAGGACCGCAAGGGCGCCGGCATCCTGCTCGACCTGTCGATCGCCGAGAACATCTCGCTGCCCAATCTCGAGGCCTATGCGGCGAACGGCCTGGTGGTCCCTTCCCGCGAGCGCGCGCAGGCCGAGGAGAGCAAGCGCGAACTGAGCATCAAGGCCCCGACCGTCTTGACCCGTACCGGCAGCCTCTCCGGCGGCAACCAGCAGAAGGTCGTGCTGGCCAAATGGCTGGCCATGCAGCCGCGCGTGCTGATCTTCGACGAGCCGACACGCGGCATCGACGTCGGCGCCAAGGCCGAGATCTATCGCCTGATGCGCGGTCTCGCCAACGAGGGCGTCGCCGTACTGATGATCTCCTCCGACATGGAGGAGGTGATCGGGGTCTCCGACCGCATCGCCGTGATGCATGAGGGCCGTATCTCCGGCCTGCTCACGCGCCCGGACTTCACCGAAGAAAACGTGCTGACGCTGGCGATCGGCAAACCGCTCCGGAAGGCAGGCTGAGGGACAAATGAACAAGAAGGACTCGACATGAATAAGAAGGACCTGGGCCTCTTGGTCCTCATCATCGTCGTTGGCCTCGGCGTCTACCTCAAGAACCCGCTGTTCCTGAGCCCCAACAACATCGCCAACACGGCCAACCTGATCGGCCTGTTCGGCCTCTTCTCCATCGCCCAGGGCTTCGTCATCATCACCGGCGGCATCGACCTCAGTGCCGGCTCGATGATCGCCCTGCTCGGCGTGCTGTTCGTCGATCTCGTCGGCAACAAGGGCGTGCCGTGGCCCATCGCCTTTGCCATCGTGATGGTCATCGGGCTGGTGCTCGGCCTCATCCACGGGTTGCTGATCACCCGGCTCAAGATGCAGCCGTTCGTCGTGACGCTCTGCGGCCTCTTGATCTATCGCGGCGTCGCCCGCGGCTACACCGCCGATGCCACCGCCGGCTTCCCCTTCGGTTCGGAATACCCCGGCCTCGATTTCTTCGTCGCACGGGTCGGCGGCGTACCGGTCTCGGTCTACCTGCTCGCGGTCGTCGCCATCATCGCCTGGTTCACGCTGCACCGCTCGGTGTTCGGCCGCTACCTCTTCGCCATCGGCAAGAACGAGGAAGCCGCCCGCTTCTCAGGCATCCGCACCGGCGTCATCGTCACCTCGGCCTACATCATCTGTGCCGGCCTTACCGCGCTCGCAGCGGTGTTCTTCGCCATGTACACCCGCTCCGTGCAGCCGAGTTCACAGGGTAATTTCTATGAGCTCTACGCTATTGCGGCCGCAGTGCTCGGCGGCTTCTCGCTGCGTGGCGGCGAGGGTTCGATCGTCGGGGTGATCCTCGGCACTATCCTGCTGCAGGAGTTGCAGAACCTCGTGAACCTCCTCGGCATCCCCTCCTCGCTCAACTTCGCCGTGATGGGCGGCGTGATCCTCATCGGCGTGCTCGTCGACCAGCAATGGGGGGCCTTCCGCGCCCGCCGGCGGATCGCCGAAGCCGCGCGCGAACGCGACCCGCGCAGCCCGCCGGCGACGACGAGTGCCGAGACGCAGTAGCAGCCCTACGAAGTGCTTTTCGGCGGATGCATGGCGCTGATCTCGATGCTCGCCCAGGCAAACAGCCCTTCGAGCTCGGCGAGATCCGGCACCGGCGGCCCCAACTTGAGCGCCGCCTCGGCCTCTTCGCCGGCCGGCAGTGCCATGACGGCGGTCATCAGCACCGTAACCCCCTCCGGAATTGGCCCCCGAAGCTGCGGCACGATCGTCCGCGCCGAGATCAGATTGGTATTGGGCAAGGCCAGGTAGTTCCGCCCCGCCCGCTCACCCCTGAGGTCCGCAATGGCGCTGACGTCGGTCGGCGCGTGGGTGATGGCGAAGCCGGTCCCCACACCGGTTGTCACGCCGTCCGTGCCGTCCGGGCGGGGAATGGCAAACCCACCCTCCGTCGCGTGCAGCTTGCGCGGCGTGGTGATCCGGTGGATGCGGATGTGCCATGGCGAGGCGGGCTTGAGCCAGGTCTCAACCTTCACGTCGCGCCACGGGTGCCACCTGGCAAAAATGGCGTCGCCGGCGATCCGTGCCGTCGCATTGTCCTCGCGCACCCGGTAGTGCCGGCGGTCGTCCGACAGCGCCAGCATGCCGTCGAACGCCCCCAGTTCGTAGGCCCCATCGTGCACTTCGACCGAGAAGGCGTAGCGCGATGAATAGACGAACTTCGAGTACTTCTCGGGGCCGGCCCGTAGCCCGGCATTCTGCTGGCCGCCGGCGAGGGCGACGACATTGCCCGGCGTATGCATCATCACCATGCCCGGATGGCGCAGCACTACAGTCCGCGCATCGTGGGCTGCCGGCAGTTCCTCGGCGGTCCAGAACGGGTGATCCGCTGGCAGCGCCAGCGGCAGGAAGGCCTTGAACGCCCAGTAGGGCGAGCCGGCCGAGTTATAGCTCTCGGACATAAAGAGGTTCGGATAGGCGTAGCCCACCGATAGCACACCGTCACGGTTGGCGATCGGTTGCTTCGACCACCAGCGCAGGTGCCTCAGGTAGTGCCCCTTGATCTCGCCCCACGGCAGGGCCTCGATTCCCGCATAGGCGAGCCCGCCCCAGAAGGCGCCGCAGGCATAGCGGTAGGTCAGGCTCCGCCCGAACGGCAGCACCCCACCCTCGTCGTCGAACCAGTGCTGGAAGTCGCCCGCGAACTGCCGGGCCCGCTCGGCCAGGCGCTCGGCCCGCGCATCGTCGCCTTTCTGCAGCTGCGAGTAGAGCAGGCTATAAAATTGCATGGCGAAGGGGATGTAGTGGTCGACCTGGCGGACATTGCCGTCGCGATACCAGCCGTCGCCGATATAGAATCTCTCGAGGTCATCGAGGTAGTCGGTCGTCAGCTGCCGGTCGAATTCGATGCCGCACTGCTCGAGGCCGAGGTCGAGGAGGACGCGGAAGAACTTCCAGTTGTTGTCGATATAGCTCTGCTGGCGCGCCTGTAGAAGGTGTTGCGCGACATTGGCCTTGGCCCGGGCATCGAGCGGCTCCCACAGATGCTGTGGCACCATGCGCAAGGCGAGACCGATGGCCGCCATCTCGACCAGTTGCTGGTGGATTCCCTTGATCGCGCCCCAATATTCCGGATGCTCGGGGTCTGTGCCATTGGCCAGCCCGCGCCGGTAAAGCTCCCAGTGCGGAAACTCGCCGCCGCCGGCGACGAATGGGACAATCCCCCAGAGCGGCCGGGCGAAACCCTCGAGATCGGCCGTGGCGCGATCGAACGTCGCGGCTGTCGCGTCGAGACGCACCCGCGCCCCGCCCGGCGAGAAATAGGGGAGCAGCGGCGCGAACGAGTCCTCGAACGCCCTGCGCACATCGTCGCGGGTCTTGAGCGGGTTGCCCCACATCGGATTGAACCGGACCGGATCGAAAGCCGACATCCCACCTCCAGTGTCGCGGCGAACCCGTCTCGGCGCGCCCGGCCCTCTGGTAGAAAGAAATGCCCCCTCGCTCAAGCGGAGCTTTCGCCGCGCCACGACAAATGCAAGGCGCGCGTTAGGCGGATGGCCGTCCTGTACTGGCGCGGGCGATGAGGCGTGGCTCGAACAATTCGACGCCTCCGCTAGGCTCCGCCTTGCTGCGAATCTGCCCGAGCAGGGTGTCGATCGCCCGTTGCGCCATGGCTTCGACCGGGGCGGCAACCACGGTCGGCGGCGGGCTCATGATGTTGGCGAAGTCGAAATCGTCGATGCCGATCACCGAAACATCGTCGGGCACGGCGATGTCCAGCTCGCGCAGGGCGTTGAGCGTGCCGAGCATCATCATGTTGGAGAGAGCGAAGATGGCGGTCGGCGGGTTCCCATTGCGCATCAGCCGCAGTACCGCGTCATGCGCCACGCCCTGGTCGAACCGGCCCTCGATCAGCAGCCGTTCCTCGACCGGGATGCCGTGCGCCTCATGCGCGGCGAGGTAGCCCCGCAGGCGGTCCTCGCCGGTGATGATATTGGCCCGGCCGCGCGTTACGGCGATGCGGCTATGCCCGAGCCCGATCAGGTGCTCGGTGGCGAGCCGCCCGGCGGTGATATTGTCGAGCTTCACCACATCATAAGGCAGGCCCTCGACGAAGCTGTCGAGCAGCACGGTGGGCACGTGGATCTGTTCGCCGAGGCGCCGGCCGTGCTCGATATCGGAGCGCGTAGGGATGATGATCAGCCCCGCGACGCGCTGCAGCCGCATCATCTCAAGGATCTGCCGCTCGCGATCGTAGTCCTCGCTGGTCGAATAAACGGCGGCCATGTAGCCGGCCTCGAGGCAGGCCGATTCCACCACCTTGGCTACCTTGGCGAAATGCGGGTTGGTGATATCGGGGAGGATGAGGCCGATGAGCTGGGATTGGCCCATCCTGAGGCTGCGCGCCGCCATGTGCGGCACGTAGCCGATCTCGCGCACCGCCGCTTCGACCTTGGCGATGACATCCTCGCTGACCGGCGCCGAGCGGTTGATTGCCGCCGATGCCGTGGACACCGCCACCCCTGCCCGCCGGGCCACATCCTTGATGGTGGCCAATTAGCCAACTCCTCCGACAGCGCCACTCCGACAAAACAGTCTTGCCAAGCGCATCGCGAAATGCACTATACGAAACGTTTCGTGTTAGCAAATCCGGTCATTCGCGGCGGAGGGAGATCCACCCCGCACCACTTTACCGCACCGAGCACGAAACGTTTCGACCACAGAGGCGAAACCGCAACGCGCCAACGGCGCACAAGGGGAGGACTACATGACCAAGCTTTCACGGCGCAGCCTGCTGCTGTCGTCCGCGGCTCTCGCCGCCGGGGCCGGCCTCGGTATCGGCCGCAGCTTCGCGCAATCCGATGTCGCGGCGGCGCTGAAGCTGCAGACCTTCGGCGGCGACGCCGAACTCGCCGGCATCCAGAGTGCCATCGCGCGCTTCAACAAGGCCTATCCGAACGTCACGGTCGAAGTGTCGATCGACCCGATCTCGACCGGCTGGGGCGACTACGTCACCAAGGTGCTCGGCCAGTTCACCTCTGGCTCGGCGGCCGACGTCTACGGCACCGCCATCGAGACCTTCCAGGCCTTCTCCGCGCGCGACCTGTGGCTGCCGCTCAATGATTTCGTCGCCGCCAACACGGGCTTCTCGGACTTCGCACCCAGCCTGTTCGAACAGGGCTCGTACAAGGGGAACATCAACTACATCCCCATCGGCTGGAACAACATCATGATCAACTACAACCGCGACCTGTTCGACAAGGCAGGCGTGGCCTACCCGGCCCGCGGTTGGACCTGGGACCAGTTCCGCGAGACCGCCAAGGCGCTGACGGTCAAGGATGGCTCCGGCACCGTCACCCAGTTCGGCTATGAAGTGCCGAACCAGAACTTCTTCATCCAGCCCTGGTTTTTCTCGAACGGCACCGGCATCCTCAATGCCGACTGGTCCGCCTCCAACATGCTCGACCCCAAGGTCGCCGACACGCTGCAGTTCCTTTACGACCTGATCCATGTCGATGGCGTCTCCCCCATCCCGGGAGCCGAGACCATGGACAACCAGTTCATGGCCGGCCAGGTGGCGATGATCAATCGCGGCCAGTGGATCGTCCAGAACGCCAAGAAGAACAGCGTCAACATGGACATCGCCATTCCTCCGCAAAAGGAGAAGGAAGCGACCGTCATCGGCTTCGGCGCCTACGCGATCAACAAGACGGCGGCCAATGTCGACCTCGCCAAGGCCCTCGTCCTCGAACTCACCAGCGAAGAGACGCAGCGCGAACAGGGCGAGCGCGGCGGCGGTGTGCCGGGCCGCAAGTCGGCGGCGTCGACCGAAGCCTTCCTCGCATTCCCGCCTAGCGCCTTCCTCTACTACGAGACGCTGCCCTTCACCGTTCCGGTGCCCTCGCCTGCCAATTTCCAGGAAGTCGAGAAGATCTTCATCCGCCACTACACCGCGATGATGTCGGGCCAGGAAACCATCGCCGACGGCACCAAAGCCGCCGACGCCGAACTCAACGAGTCCTTCGCGCGGCTGAAGCAGCAGATGGGCGGCTGAGTTCCTCCCGCGGGAGGGGGATAGTTTGCCGATGCAGACGGCCCCCTCCCATCCTCCCCATAAGGGGGAGGTGCCCCGCCGGCGTAGCTGGCACTGTCGAAGACCGAGCCTCGCCTCTTCACCTCCCCCTTTATGGGGAGGCCGGGAGGGGGTCGTCTCTATCAGTCGGATCAATGCGGACGAGCACCGTGTCCACAGCAAGCATCACAGCACCACGAAAGCGCCAACCCTCAGATCTCCGTCGTGCGCAAGCCCGGACCGGCTATCTCTTCGTGCTGCCGACCTCGCTGCTCTATCTCACCTTCGTCCTCGCCCCGGTGATCCTCACCGTCATCCTGAGCTTTGCCTTCTACGATCCGATGCTCGGTTCGCGCTGGGTCGGGCTCGAGAACTTCCAGCGCTTCTTCACCGATCGGCGCTCGCTGGAGATCCTCTGGAACACGCTGCGCTTCACCTTCTTCGCGGTGACCTTCAACGTCTCGATCGGGCTGATCCTCGCCATTGCGCTGAACCGCGCCATGCCCGGCTGGCTGCTCTATTTCTTCCGGCTCGCCTTCTTCCTGCCGGTGATCATCGCGGCGGCCTTCGTCTCGATCGTCTGGAGCTACTTCTTCGGCGACGACCTCGGCGTCATCAACTACTTCCTACGCCTTGTGGGCATCCCCGGCGTACGCTGGCTCACCGATGCGAGCACGGCCATGACCTCGATCGTCATCATGGACGTGTGGAAGAACACCGGCTTCTTCATGATCATCTTCATCGCCGCCCTCCAGGGCGTGCCGAAGAACATCATCGAAGCCGCCGTGATGGACGGGACGCCGGCGTGGCGGCAGTTCTTCCGCATCACCCTGCCCTACATCTCGCCGGTCGTGTTCTTCTGCATCGTCTACGCCTCGATCGGGGCGCTGCAGGTCTATGAGTCGATCGTCATCCTGACCCAGGGCGGGCCCGGCGACGCCACGCGCTCGCTCTCGATCCTTATCGTCGAGCAAGGCTTCGGCAGCTTCCAGATCGGCTACGCCGCGGCGATCTCGGTGGTGATGACGGTGATCATCCTCATCATCACCGCCATCCAGCAACTCCTGTCGCGCAAGTGGGTGCAGCGATGAACAACGCCCTCCAGACCCAGGCCGCGAAGCGCTGGCTCGACTACACCATCATCGCCGTCATCGCCGTGCTCGCCATCGGCATGCTGCTGCCGTTCCTGTGGCTGTTCTCGGTGTCGTTCAAGCCGGTCTCAGAAGCCTACAAGCTGCCGCCGACCTTCTGGCCGACCAGCCTCGACCTCTCCAACTACGCTGCCGTACTCGCCTCGCGCGTTCCGTTCGTCCAGATTTACGGCAACTCGCTGCTGATCGCCGTGGTGGTGACCATCGGCCAGCTCGTCACCTGCACACTCGCCGCCTTTGCCTTCGCGCGGCTCGAGTTCCGCGGTCGCGATACGCTGTTCTTCATCCTCCTCGTCGGGCTGATGTTCCCGGCGCAGGTGACGATCCTGCCGATCTATCTTGGCTATGCGCGGGTCGGGCTCATCAACCAGCCGATCGGCCTCGCGCTCATGTACCTGACCTCGAGCTTTGGCGTGTTCCTGATGCGCCAGTTCATGCTCAGCCAGCCCAAGGCGTTGGAGGAAGCGGCCCTGATGGACGGTGCCGGCTACCTCAAGATCTTCTGGCGCATCTCGCTACCGCAGCTGCGCCCCGCCCTCTCGGCACTCGGCATCATCACCTTCACCCAGACCTGGAACTACTATTTCCAGGCGCGCGTGCTGCTCGGGCGTGAAACCTCGATGACCCTGCCGGTCGCCATGGACGTGCTGCGCGGCTACCTCGGCTCGGGCAGCCTCTCGCTCGTGATGGCGGCCATGAGCATGTCCATCCTGCCCGTCGTGCTCCTCTTCCTCATTGCCCAGAAGTTCGTGATCGAAGGCATCACGATGAGCGGCATCAAGAACTGACAGGGACTGCTTTTCATGTGGGACGACCTCGCCGCCATCGACAAACGTTTTCACTATGCCGGTGAGCGCTCCCGCTACCTCGCCTTCCCGTTGGGCGGCATCGGGTCGGGCGGATTCTCGATCTCTGGCAGCGGCCGGCTGATCGATTGGTCGTTGCGCAACCGTCCGGCGCTGCAGAGCTACAACGGCTACTCGCACTTCGCCATCAAAGCGGAGAAGAACGGCGAGCTGGTCGACGCGCGCGTGCTCAACGGCCCTTACGACCTCAACCCCTCCGGCGCGCCGGGAATGCGCAAGATGTTCGACGGCTTCGGCCATGGCGCCAACCGCCAGACCATGGTCGGCGTACCGCATTTCAAGCATGTCGATTTCTACGGCCGCTTCCCCACCGCCGACCTCGTCTTCTCCGATGAGCGCTTCCCCGGCGCCGTCCGCATGACCGCCTTCTCGCCCTTCATCCCGCACGAGGATCGCGACAGCTCGATGCCGGCGGCGATGCTGGAATTCGAGATCGTCAACTCGACTGGGGAGGAGCTGACCTACACGCTCGCCGGCACGCTCGGAAACTACGGCTCCAACAGTGGCCGCCACGAGTTCCGAACGGCCAGTGGCATCAGCGCCATGCACCTCACCTCTGCTGACCCGGAGCTCAAGGAAAGCGACCGCGGTGACCTCACCATCGCGACGGATGCCGACGAGGTCGAACACACCGACTACCATTTCCGCGGCCAGTGGTTCGACGACCTTGCCGTCTACTGGAAAGAGTTCGCCCGCCCCGGCCCGCTCCCGACCCGCCACTACGAAAAGCCGCGCACCCGGCACATGTACCTCCAGCCCGAGCACACGACGCTCGGCGCCAAAGTCACCGTGCCGGCCGGCGGCCGCAAGACCGTGCGTTTCGTCATCTCCTGGAGCTTCCCCAAGGGCGATGTCTACTGGGCCCATCGCTCGAAGCCCGACGGAGTGATCCCCGATAAGGCGACCCCGACCTGGACCAATTACTACTCGACCCAGTGGGCCGACTCGCTGGCCACGGCCACCGATGCCCTCACGCGCTGGGACCAGCTCAAGGCAAAGACCCTCGCCTTCCGCGATGGCCTCTTCGACACCACCCTCCCCGCCGAAGTGAAGGACGCGGCGAGCGCGACCCTGGCCCTGCTCCGCACCGCGACAGTGATCAGGCTCGAGAATGGCGAGCTCTGGGCCTGGGAAGGCCAGCACACCAATGACGGCTCCTGCGAAGGCTCCTGCACCCATGTCTGGAACTACCAGCAGGCGCTGGCGCATCTCTTCCCGGCCATCGAACGCACCCTGCGCGAGACCGAGTTCACCTACAACATGCTGCCCTCGGGCGGCCTGACCTTCCGCCAGAAGCTGCCGCTCGGCAACGGCTTCGACATCATCGGCCCCTGCGCCGACGGGCATTTCGGCGCCATCATCAAGACCTATCGCGACTGGAAGCTCTCGGGCGACACCGAGTGGCTGAAGCGCTACTGGCCGCAGGTGAAGCGCGCCATCGAATATGCCTGGAGCGAGGAAAACTCCGACCGCTGGGACCCGGACCAGACCGGCATCCTCTCCGGCCGCCAGCACCAGACCCTCGACATGGAGCTCTTCGGCCCGAACTCATGGCTCGGCTCCATGTATGTCGCGGCCCTCCTCGCCACCTCGGAAATGGCCGATGTTGTTGGCGACGCCGAGCTCTCGGCCAAGACCGCGGAGATGGGCAAGGCCGGCGCCGAATATATCGACCGCGAGCTCTTCAACGGCCGCTGGTTCGTCCAGAAGATCGACCTTTCCGACAAGTCGGTGCTGACCCCGTTCGACACCGGCCGCGCCGCCGGCGTCCTCGCCGATAGCTTCATGGACGTCTACTGGTCCGACGAGTTCGGCGAGATCAAGTACCAGATGGGCGAAGGCTGCATCTCCGACCAGATCCTCGGCCAGTGGCATGCGGAGGTCGCCGGCATCGGCCAGTTCCTCGACAAGACCCGCATCGAGACGGCGCTGAAGTCGGTCCATGCGAACAACTTCCGCCCCACCCTTGCCGATCACTTCAATCCCTGCCGCAACTATGCCTTCGAGGACGAGGGCGGGCTGCTGATCGCCACCTATCCCGAAGGCATCCGCCAGCCCATGGTCGCCGCGCCCTATGCCGAGGAAGTGTGGACCGGCATCGAGTACATGTCGGCCTCGCACATGATCATGCACGGCCTTGTCGCCGAGGGCCTCGAGATCGTCCGCGCCGCCCGCGACCGCCACGACGGCGCCGCCCGCAACCCGTGGAACGACATCGAATGCGGCTCCTACTACGCCCGCTCGATGTCCGCCTGGCAGTTGGTCAATGCCTTCTCCGGATTGCAGGCCGATTTCGTTGCCGGCACGCTCAGTTTCTCTCCGAAGGTCGCAGGTGACTACCGCCTCTTCTGGTCGGCCGGCACTGCTTTCGGCACCCTCACCCGGTCCGGCGACGAAATCAGCATCGAGCTTCTCGGTGGGTCGCTGAAAGCCGGCCAGAAGATCATAGTCGATGGCCGGACATTCGCCGCGCCATCACCCGTTGTGACCCCCGACTGCCAGTAGAGTCCATGGCCGAGATTCAGCTCAAATCGGTGACCAAGAGCTTCCAGTCGCTGGAAGTTATCCACGGCATCGACCTCACCATCCGCGACGGCTCCTTCACCGTCTTCGTCGGCCCCTCCGGCTGCGGCAAGTCCACCTTGCTACGCATGATGGCCGGCCTCGAAGAGGTCACCAGCGGCGAAGTCCAGATCGACGGCACCCGCTGCGACCACCTGCTGCCCTCGGCCCGCGGCATGGCCATGGTGTTCCAGTCCTACGCCCTCTATCCCCACATGAGCGTCGAGCAGAACCTGAAATTCGGGCTGGAAAATCAACGACTTGCCAAGCCAGAGATTGCTACCCGGGTGAAGAAAGCCGCCGACATCCTGCAGATCGGCCACCTCCTCAATCGCCGCCCGAACCAGCTCTCGGGCGGCCAGAGCCAGCGCGTCGCCATCGGTCGCGCCATCGTCAAGGAACCCAAGGCTTTCCTCTTCGACGAACCCCTCTCCAACCTCGATGCCGAACTGCGCATCAAGATGCGCGGCGAGCTGATTGCGCTGCACAAACGCCTTGGTTCGACAATGGTTTACGTCACGCACGACCAAGTCGAAGCGATGACCATGGCCGACCAGATCGTCGTCCTCAACGACGGCCGCGTCGAACAGGTCGGCTCCCCGATCGAGCTCTACGCCCGCCCCCGCAACCGCTTCGTGGCCGGCTTCCTCGGCGCCCCGCCGATGAACTTCCTGACCGGCAAGGTGCAGGGGCAATCGGTGCTGCTCGACGGCGGTGCCGTCGCATCGCTGCCAGGACGCACCATCCCCCTCACCGAGGGCGCGCCAGTCACTCTCGGTATTCGCCCGGAGCACGCTGAAGTCCGCGGCGGCCCGCTCCTTGTTACGGTAACGACGACCGAAGTGCTGGGTTCGGAAACCATCGTCCATGGCATGGCACCGGGCGATGCGCCGTTCACCGTCGCGATCCGCGGCATCTCTGCGGTGAAGGCAGGCGACACGATCGAAGTCGGCTTCCCGCCGGCCTTCGTGCATCTGTTCGACGAGACCGGCGCTGCCATCGCCGCCACGGACGACTGGCGCGCGGCCTATCTGACCGGCTGAGGCCCCACAGGCGGCGCGCCCACGCTGTCGCGCAGCACGATCGTGCAGGGCACCTCGAAGCGCTGCTCGTTGCTCAGGTGTTCGCCGAGGACGTTATCAATGATCAGGTTGGCCGCGCGGCGACCCAGTTCGGCGGTGTCCTGCTGAACGGTGGACAGCGGCGGCGTCATGAAAGGGCCCACGGCGGCGCCATCGAAGCCGATGACGGATACGTCGTCCGGCACCGTCAAGCCGCCGTCGGTCACGGTCTTGATGAAGCCGATGGCCGTGTCGTCGTTGGCGCAGATCACGGCGGTAGGCCGGCTTTCCGCGGGAAGCTGCAGGAAATCCTGGGCCGCCGCGATGCCCCCGGTGAAGCTATAGTCACCCTGGCTGAGCCGGAGAGCAGTTTCGGGCAGACCGATACCCGACAGCGCATCCCGCACCCCGCGAAGACGCTCGAAATCATGATAGTTGCCGAGCCGACCGCGCACATAAAGGAAACGCTCGTGCCCAAGCGCCGCGAGCTTTTTCGTTGCCGCAACAATGGCGTCGTGATCGTCGCTGACGACACTCGGGATACCCAGTCGGCTCAGATCGAAGTGCAATGAGACGATCGGCAGGCCGGCTTCGACGAGGCTGCGCCCGTTCACTTCCGGCACATTCGTCGCCATCAGCAGGATGCCGGAGACCGTGCCGCCGAGCGCCACCGTGAGAATGTGCTCGTCAGTCTCCGCTTCGCGCGAGACGTTGGCGATCAGCAGCGAGAACCCCCGCTCCACGAGGCTGCTCGCCACGACCCGCAGCACCTCGGTCACGGTCTGCGACGCACCGATATAGAGCTCGTCTGGCATCACGATCATGATGGTAGGCGGGGTCCCGACCCGCAGGTTGCGGGCAGTCTGGTTGCCACCGGTATAGCCGAGCTTACGGGCGGCGGCCTCGACCTTGAGGCGGGTCGGTTCGGCGATGCGCCCTGGGATGGTCAGCGCACGGCTGACCGTCGACGTTGCCACTCCGGCTTCCCGGGCGACGTCGGCAATCGAGGGTCCTGCCGTCCGAATGTCCGCCCGCTTCGCCATGGCCTCTCGATCCTGACCCGCTTTTAGCGGGATTTTCTCGCATCGGCAGACAGTTATGACCGTCTACCCACAGCTCTCTTGGTGCGCCCCGATTACCGCAAGTCTCCGTTTTCCGCCTGTTTACAGTTGCCCGGACTTCAGCTCGGCAGCGAGGTGACGACAGGCACGGACCGTCATCGCCATGATCGTCAGCGTCGTTCCCGACACTCCGCTGCCGGCAAAGGCGCTGGCATCGGTGACGAGGAGGTTGGGGACATCCCAGCTCTGGTTCCAGCGATTGAGCACCGAGTCGGTCTTTGTGCTTCCCATCCGCGCGCCGCCCGCTTCGTGAATGGCGGCGCCCATGACCATGGTCTTGCCGAACAGGGTTCGGAACGCCAGCCGGCTGAACGGATCCGCATCGGGGTAGGCGCCCCTGCCCTTTTCGACGAGCCCCAGGGGCGAGCCGACAAACTCGAGCTCGCCGCCGACGCCCTCGACGGTCTCGACCAGTGCGTCGATCTCACGCTTCAGCGTCTCTTCGTCCTCCGGCCCGATCTTGCAGCGGATGTGTGGGATCGGCACGCCCCAGCTGTCCTTGCGGCGAGGATCGAGCGTGATCCGGTTCTCGGCATCAGGCACCATGGCGCCGTAACCGAAGAAGCTGAACCGCGATGGGCCATCGTCCGCGGTTCGGCTGCGCCCGACCGACCCCTGGTAGGCGAAATCGGTGCCGGCCGTGACGCCATCCTCCTCGAGAAAACGCGGCAGGTAGATGCCACCGGACGGCCGGTAAAACGAATCGGCCGGCGCGGTATCGGCCGTAGACCAGCCTTTGGCCGGCGGGAAGGTGCCGGCTGCGACGCAGGGCAGTTGATCCATGAAATAGCGTCCGAGCGTGCCCGAACTGTTGGCGAGGCCCTGTTGATGGGCCGGTGAAGCGGAGTTCAGCATCAGCCGTACGCTCTCGACCGGGGACGCGCAGAGGACGACCGACCGGGCGTGCAGCACCGTCATTTGTCCGGTCTGCGTGTCGATGGCCTCGACGCCGATGGCCCTCGTGCCGCTCGCGTCGGTCAGGACCTTGCGGACGACGGTGTTGTAACGAATGTCGAGCCTGCCGCTGGCAATCGCCTCCCGCATCGGCCGCAACACCCGGGTCGGCTCCGGACCGATATAGCGCCAGGTCACCACTTTGCGTTCGGGCCACCTCGCCTCCACCGCCTCCTTGAACAGCAATTCGGCCCCGGTCAGTTCGGCACGATGGGCATAGGCGCTGTCGGGCAGCGTCGGCACGCCGTCCACCTGGCCGTAGAGCTCGAGCGATCGTTCGACTTCTTCGTAGAACGGGGCCAACTCGGCGTAGTCGATAGGCCAGTCTACACCCCGCCCGGTGCGGCTCTGCACCTTGAAGTCGTCGTCGGTCCAGCGCAGCAGGACGCGACCGAAGACGTGCGTCCGCCCCCCCGCCTGGCGCGCCCTGATCCATACGAACGGGGCGTCGGGGGGAGTCGAGTATGGGTTCTTGCGGTCGTTGATGAACAGGTGGCGCATCCGGCCATCGAAGAAGGCCGCGCGCGCCTGCACGCCCTGCCCGAGCAATGTCGCCTTGGCGCGCTGCCACAGGTTGATATCCGACTGGCGGGGATTGGCGGACGGGTCGAAGTCGGCCGGGCCGATTTCCGGGCCTGCCTCCAGTTGCAGGACCTTTAGCCCCTGCGCCGAGAGTTCGTGTGCCGCAAAGGACCCTGAGGCACCCGAACCGACTATCAGCGCGTCGAAAGTGACTTCGGCCATCGTAACTATTTGCTCCATCTGGAAGAATTCGCCGGCAGTTGCACCGGCAGGTCCGCCGATTGTTCGGCAAACGAGTCGTCAATCATCGCCAAGGGCTTAGCGAGGTTCGGCGACGACGGCCCGCCAGCCCATGCCAGAGCCGCAGCTCCGGCCGAGACACGACTCGAGCAGTCGCCTATCTCGTGGGCACAAATCCCGCTTGCGTACAAAATCATCATATGCAACCAATAGCCGCGTGGCAATCGATTGCCAAGAGAAACCGGTACCCGACGAAGGAAGCTTCGGCAACCTCCTGGAGGGCTCCAGATGTGCCTACTCATCCCCCAGCTTGAGACAGAGGTATCATGTCCATCAAACACCTAGCCCGAACGGCAGCCCTGCTTGCTGCAACGTCACTGACCGTCTCGCTCGGCCTCGCCGGCACCGCCTTCGCCCAGGCCATCGATGATGCCCCGGCCACCGGCGCCTTGCAGGTCTGGATCGGTGGCGCCGAAGGCGAGAAGCTCCCGGCCTTTCTCGCGGATTTCGAAAAGGCGAACCCGGAGCTCGATATCCAGGTAACGCAGATTCCGTCGGACCAGTTCGACGCCAAGCTGCTGACCGCGATCGCTGCCGGCACGGTGCCTGACCTCGTGCGGGTCTACTCCCAGAGCCAGGCCAGCCTGATGGCCACCGGCGCCTTCGCCGCGGTTCCGGATGGACTGGTCAATCCTGACGACTTCTTCCCGGGCGCCTATGGCACCAACGTCAAGGGCGGCGTGGCCTATGGTGTGCCGATGGACGCCTACGCCACCTTCTTCCAGTACCGCAAGGATCTGGCGGAAAAGGCCGGCCTCTCGGCTCCCAAGACCTGGGACGAGATGAAGACGTTCGCCAAGGCCATGCAGGCCCAGGGTGCCACGTGGGGCCTCGGCATGGATATCGGCTACGACATCTACAACGCACAGGGTCTCAACGAATACGTCCACCAGAACGGCGGCAGCTTCATCAACGCCGACCAGACGCAGTGGACCATCAATTCCGCTGAGAACATCGCGGCGCTGGAATACTGGGGCTCGTTCTTCACCGAGGGCCTGGCCTCGCCCGACGGACCGAAGTTCCTCGATACCGTGCCATGGTTCACCACCAATGAGATCGCCGGCAAGGACATCGGCCCCTGGTTCGAACAGTGGCTCGTCGACGCCAATGGCAGGGACTGGGTCGACCAGAACCTCGGCACCGCGATCATGCCTGCCGGTCCGGCCGGCAGCTTCTCGGCCCTCGGTTCGGGTAGCCTCGCCGTGCTGAAGGACGGCAAGAACCAGACCGCAGCCTGGAAGCTCGTGCGCTACTGGAGCCAGCCCGCAACCCAGGTTGCCTGGTACAGGGAATTCGGCAGCCTGCCGGCCGTCAAGGCCGCATGGGACGATCCCGCCATCGCTGGCAACGCGCTGCTGAATGCCGAGCGCGAGGCGCTGCTGACCGCCGTGGACATCCCCCAGGTCCCGACCTGGAATCAGGTGGGCACCTATCTCGGCCAGCAGATGGAACTGGTTGCCCGCGGCCAGGCGACCGCCAAGCAGGTGCTCGACGACGTGCAGAGTTTCGCGGAGTCGGCCGGCGTCGGCAACTAAGGCCCCGAGTTCGCAGGGGAGGCGCGCCGTCTCCCCTACCCTTTTCCTTGATTGTCTCTCTCCCGGAGAACTCCGTTGGCTCACGCGGATATCAGGCAAGCCCGGCCCACGCGATGGCAGGCCGCGACGGCATGGATGTTCGTGGCGCCATTCCTCTTGGTGTTCTTCGTCTTTACAGCGATCCCCGCCCTCATCGCGCTGTTCTACAGTTTCACCGATATCGGGGTTGCCGACATAAGGCGTCCATTCGGCGTCGACTTCGTGCTCTTCGATACCTTCGTCCGCGTCCTGACCAATGCCGGCTTTCTCAAGTCGCTGGGAACGACCGGCACCTTCATCGTCCTGGGCGTGCCGCTGACCATGGCCATCGGCCTGGCACTGGCCCTGGCGCTCAACAGCGGCATCAAACACCTGCGTGCCACCTATCGGGCCGCCTTCTATCTCCCGGTCATCACCAACGTCGTCGCCGCAGCCGTCATTTGGCAATACGCTTTCACGCTCAAGGGGCCGGTCAACACCTTCCTCGCCTCGGTCGGACTGGCAGGGCCGAACTGGCTCGGCGACCCCAACATGGCGATCACCACGGTCATCCTGCTGACCACCTGGCGCAATGTCGGCACCTGCATGGTGCTGTTCCTCGCCGGGCTGCAGGCCATCCCCGGCGACGTCTATGAGGCCGCGGCCATCGACGGCGCTTCGTCGTGGCGGCGGTTCACCTCGATGACCCTGCCGCTGCTGCGGCCGGCGACCGTGCTGGTGACGGTGCTGATGACCGTCTCCTACATGAACATCTTCGATGAGCCCTACCTGCTGACCAAAGGCGGGCCGATCGGCTCGACCCGCTCGGTCGCCCTCTGGGTCTACGAGCAGTTCGGCCATGGCAACATCGCTTCGGCCATGGCCGGCTCCTACGTGATGCTCGCCATCGTCGTGGTGCTCGGGCTCCTCCAGTTGCGCCTGCTGCGGGCAAGCCAATGATCAAGAATTCGGCCCTCCGCACCTCGATCCTCTACGCCGCGCTGACCCTCGTCGCCGTCATCGCGCTGCTGCCCTTCGTCTGGGTGTTCTTCGGGGCGTTCAAGACCCAGGGCGAAATCCTCGCCGCGCCCGGCGCCTGGCTGCCGCAGGATTTCGGCAATTTCGGCAACTTCATCGAGCTGTTCACGAACCGCCAATTCGGCACCTACATGACCAATTCGCTGATCGTGTCGGCGCTGACGGTCATTGCGAACGTCCTGTTCAGCTCGCTCGCCGGCTACGCGTTGGCGAAGATCCCGTTCAACGGCAGCCGCTTTGTCTTCGGCTGCATACTGGCGGCGATGATGATCCCCTACATCGCCCTGTTCGTTCCCTCGTTCTTCATCATCGTGCAGTTCGGCCTCGTCAACACACTGGCCGGCATCATCCTGCCCATCACCGTGATGCCGATCGCAGTTTTCATCATGCGCCAGTTCGCCCAGTCGGTACCGGACGAGCTTCTCGAAGCCGCGCGCCTCGATGGTGCCGGGGAACTCCGAATCTTTTTCGGCATCTTCCTGCCGCTGGTCGGGCCGGCCCTTGCCACCGTCGCCATCATCACTTTCCTCAATTCCTGGAACTACTTCCTGTGGCCGCTGATCGTCGCACAGGACCAGGGCACCTATACATTGCCGGTCGGTCTCGCCGTCGCCTCGCAGGCCGCGCGCTCGACCGATTACGGCCTGTTGCTCGCTGGCGCTGTCGTCGTGCTGCTGCCGGTGCTGATCCTCTTCCTTTTCCTCCAGCGCTACTTCGTCCGCGGCGTTGCCGTTACCGGGCTCAAATAGCCCCAAGCCATTTCACCAGTGCACTTAAGGGAGACGCCCATGACCACGAGGCTGGCGACCGATATCATCACCTTCTACCACCCCCAGTTCTGGGGCCTCGAGACCGAGGGCCAGTTGCAGGAGTGGGCCTCCGCCAACCTCGACACATTCTGGACCAGGGTCCTCGGCTCGCTTGCCGAGGCAGGCGTCACCGGCCTCGAACTGACCTTCGCTCCCGGCAGCATCGACAACGTGCTCAAGGCCTTTGGCAGCGCCAAGGCTTTTCGCGCCGAACTCGAGGGCCGCGGGCTCGCCGTCGTCAGCTCCTTTATGGCCGATGCGCCGGCCTGGACCGCCGATGCCGACCTCCCGGCAATCGTCGCAGATGCCGAGAAGCGCGCGGTGTTCCTGGCCGAGGTGGGCGGCGACATCCTCGTCACCGGACTTCCGATGCGCCGGACCGCGGGTGAGCGGCCGCCCCTGTTCGTCGATGCGGCCTATATAGGCCACATGGCCCGCATCGCCCATGCCGTCGGCGAGGCGATCAGCCATCAGGGCGTCAAGCTCGCCCTCCATACCGAATCGAACAGCACCCTGTGGTTCGAGCGCGACATCGACCTGTTCATGGCCTTCACCGATCCGCGTTACGTCTGGCTGTGCCCGGACTCCTGCCACATCACCCTGGGCGGCGGCGATCCGGTACACGTAGCGCGGCGCTACGATAACCGGATCATCCTGGCGCACTGGAAGGACGCGGTTGGCAAGATCGAGTCAGACCTGGTGATCGACAAGACCATCTACGCCCAGCAGCAGCGCTACATGGCCGATTTCGGCGCCGGCGTCGTCGACTGGAAGGCGTGGTCCGACGCGATGCTGGCGACCCCCGGCCGCGACACGATCCTCCTCGAACTGGACGCTGCTAGCGATCCAGTCGCCGCGCTCAAGGCCGGCCGTGCAGTCGTCGAGACCGCCCGCTCGTGATCGACTTCAGCGTCTCCATCGAGATGGCCTTCGCCATTGGGGACCCGCCGTTTCCCGATCGCGTCCGGGCAGCAGCCGATGCCGGCTTCCGGGCAGTGGAGATCTGGGACTGGCGCGACAAGCCGTTGCGCGAACTCGGACAAGCGCTGCGGCAGACCGATACCAAGCTGCACACGCTCTGCGTCGAGGACTGGCGCGACAAGTCCCAACTCGGCGACCCCGGCTCGCACGCCGAGTTCGTCCGGCGCGTATCGGAGACAGCGGCGGTCGCTGTCGAACTCGGCGCCCCCAAACTCGTCGTCCTGGCCGGGGACCTCGTCGCCGGCACCGACATCGATGTGCAAAGGGCTACCGCCCGCGACGCCCTTGCCAAGGCCTCCGACGCCGTCTCGGCCTTGCCGACCGAACTGCTGGTGGAGGTCGTGAACCGGCAGTTCGAGGGTCCGAACGCCCTGCTGCAGGATTCCGCGACGGCCCTGCGCCTGCTGCGCCAGCTGGCGCGGCCGAATGTGCGGTTCCTCTATGACCGCTATCACGCCATTCTCAACGGCGAGGCCCTGGGCTGGGCGGTGGACGGGAGCATGGACCTTGTCGGCCACGTTCAGGTCGCCGACGCCCCCGGACGGCACGAGTTCGGCACCGGCGAGCACGACTGGGTCGAGGAATTCCGCTGGCTGATCCCCGCGGGATACAGCGGCTACGTTGGCATCGAAGCCGAGCCCCTCGGCCCGAGCAGCGCGCTCCACGCGGGGGCAGTTTCGCTACTACACAAGGCCATGTGATCGGCGTCCGCCAGCCGCGTGGCTAGCGCTCCAGCCGGGCCAGGAGGCTGGACGTATCCCAGCGTTCGCCGCCCATGGCCTGCACTTCGGCGTAGAACTGATCGACCAATGCGGTCAGGGGCAACGTGGCACCGTTGCTGCGGGCTTCATCGAGCACGATGCTGAGATCCTTGCGCATCCAGTCGACGGCGAAGCCGAAGTCGAACTTGCCGACATTCATCGTCTTGTAGCGGTTTTCCATCTGCCAGGACTGAGCAGCGCCCTTCGAAATCACCTCGATCACGGCCTCGATGTCCATGCCGGCTTGCTTGCCGAAATGAATGGCCTCGGCAAGGCCCTGCACCACGCCGGCAATGCAGATCTGGTTCATCATCTTGGCCAGCTGGCCGGAACCGGAGGGGCCGAGCAGCCTAGCGGCCTTGGCAAAACTCATGATCACTGGCTGGGCCCGATCGAAGATCGGCTGATCGCCGCCGACCATGACGGTGAGCTGACCGTTCTCCGCCCCCGCCTGCCCGCCGGACACCGGGGCGTCGAGGAAATCGAAACCAGCCTTCCGGGCAGCGGCATAGAGTTCGCGGGCCACATCGGCCGACGCGGTGGTGTGGTCGACGAAGATCGCGCCCTTCGCGATGCTCCTGAAAGCGCCGCTCTCCCCCAGCGTCACTTCGCGCAGGTCATTGTCGTTTCCGACGCAGGCGAACACCAGGTCCTGGCCCTCAGCCGCCTCGGCCGGGGTCTTTGCCAGCCGGCCACCGTGCTCGTTAACCCATGTCTCGGCCTTGGCAGTGGTGCGGTTATAGACCGTCACCTCGTGACCCTTGGCCTGGAGGTGCCGCGCCATCGGGTAGCCCATTACGCCGAGCCCCAGGAATGCTGCTTTGACCATTGTCGTTCGTCCTTCGTCGACGCGAGTGTGCGTTTCATGCGTGGGTGCCGCGGATCGGGATGCGGCACGGCGGTGATGATGCTGTCTTGGTACAGGGGCGTTCGGGCGTCGAACAGATGGTTTTCACGGACTGGATCTCGACGATCTTCCCGCGCCGCATCAACGGCGACCCCATCGCAGAAATAGTGAACCACGCATCGCCACGCCGAGCTTGCGCTGCATACGCGAAATGAGGTTAGCAGTTCCGGCAATTGCGCGGGCAGCCGCCACAACATGCGGCGCCGGTCCGTTTTATCTATTGCGAGCAATAGCCCATTGGACGAGTATCCGCCCGATAGGAGTTACGAATGGTTCAGCGTCAGGACACCTCTGGAAATCGGCTTGACGATGCGGCGCGGGCGGGTTGGCTTTATTATGTGGCCGGGAACAACCAGGAGCAGGTGGCGCAGAAGCTTGGGGTGTCGCGGCAGACGGCACAGCGGCTGGTTTCGCTGTCGGTGAGCGAAGGGCTGATCCGCGTCCGGCTCGATCATCCGATCGGGCGGTGCATGGAGTTGGCGGAGCAGCTGCGGCAGCGGTATGCGCTCGATTATGCCGAGGTCGTGCCTACCGATCCCTCCGCCCCCGACGCCATCCACGGCGTCGCCATCGCGGCCGCGGCGCAGATCGAGCGGCGGCTCAAGGAGAGTGCGCCGACCGTGATGGCGCTCGGCACCGGCCGCACGCTGAAAGCCGCGATCGAACAGCTGACGCCGATGGAGGCGCCGCAGCACAAGATCGTATCGCTGACCGGCAGCATGGCGCCCGACGGCTCGGCCGCCTTCTACAACGTCATTTTCAACATCGCCGACGCCGTGAAGGCCCGCAGTTTTCCGATGCCGCTGCCGGTCATCGCCTCCTCGCCCGAGGAGCGTGACATGCTGCTCAGCCAGCCGATGATCCGCGAGACACATGCACTGGCCGCGCAGGCCAATATCAGCTTCGTCGGCATCGGCGATCTCGGACCCAATGCGCCGCTGCTCGTCGACGGCTTCATCTCGCCGGGCGAACTGAAGCAACTGCAGAAGGCAGGCGCCGTCGGCGAGATCGTCGGCTGGACTTTTGACGCGCAGGGTAAGCTGCTGGACGGCCTGACCAACGATCGCGTGGCGAGCGCGCCGCTGCCGTCGCGTGAGACCTCCACCGTCGTGGCAATCGCCATCGGCGAGAGGAAATTGCCCGGCATTCTTGCCGCATTGAGCCGCCGCCTGGTCAACGGCTTGATCACCGACGAGCGCACCGCCGAGTCGCTTCTCTCGGCCAAATAGTCAGCATATCTGCCATTTTTTCCGAGCCGTATGAACCGTGCATGAGCAGCGGATGAACGCGTTTTCTCTGCATTTCCGGGGTTTCGTGCCCGCTTGACATCATCCTAAAGTTGGTGAGTAATTGCCCAAGCGCGAGACAAATGCTCGCCTATGGGAGGACATCGATGAAACTGCTACCGCTTCTGTCGGGCGTGCTTGCGCTTGCGCTCGGCTCGACAGCCTACGCCCAGACGACGCTCACCATCGCCACCGTGAACAATGGCGATATGGTCCGCATGCAGGGCCTGACCGACGACTTCACCGCCAAGAACCCCGATATCCAGCTGCAATGGGTGACGCTCGAGGAGAACATCCTGCGCGAGCGCGTCACCACCGACATCGCCACCAAGGGCGGCCAGTTCGACGTAATGACCATCGGCACCTACGAGGTTCCGATCTGGGCCAAGAACAACTGGCTGCTGCCGCTCGACAACCTTGGGGCCGATTACGACGTCGATGACCTCTTGCCCGCCATCCGCGGCGGACTGAGCGCCGACGGCAAGCTCTACGCCGCGCCGTTCTACGGCGAGTCGAGCTTCATCATGTATCGCAAGGACCTGTTCGAGAAAGCCGGGCTGACCATGCCCGACGCTCCGACCTGGGAGTTCATCGGCGAGGCGGCTCGCAAGATCACCGACCGCGCTGCCGACATCAACGGCATCTGCCTGCGCGGCAAGGCCGGCTGGGGCGAGAACATGGCATTCCTGACCGCGATGTCGAACTCGTTCGGCGCCCGCTGGTTCGACGAAGCCTGGAAGCCGCAGTTCGACCAGCCCGAATGGAAGAACACGCTGCAGTTCTATGTCGACCTGATGAAGGATGCCGGCCCGGTCGGCGCCTCCTCGAACGGCTTCAACGAGAACCTGACGCTGTTCCAGCAGGGCAAGTGCGGCATGTGGATCGACGCCACGGTCGCCGCCTCGTTCGTCACTGATGCCAAGGCAAGCTCGGTCGCCGACAAGGTCGGCTTCGCGCTGGCCCCGGATACCGGGCTCGGCAAGCGCGGCAACTGGCTCTGGGCCTGGTCGCTGGCCATTCCGGCCGGCTCGCAGAAGGCCGAAGCCGCCCAGAAGTTCATCTCCTGGGCAACCAGCAAGGACTACCTGGCGCTCGTCGCAGCCAAGGAAGGCTGGGCCAACGTCCCGCCGGGTACCCGCACCTCGCTCTACGCCAACGCCGACTACCAGGCAGCGGCGCCCTTCGCCAAGATGACGCTCGACTCGATCAACGCGGCCGATCCGACCGCACCGACCGTCAAGCCCGTGCCCTATACCGGCGTGCAGTTCGTCGCCATTCCCGAGTTTGCCGGCATGGCGACCACGGTTGGCCAGCTGTTCTCGGCGGCACTTGCCGGCTCGACCAGCGTCGATGATGCCCTGGCCCAGGCCCAGCAGACCGTCGATCGCGAGATGCAGGCGGCTGGGTATTACTGAGGTCTCCCTCCCGAGCGACTGCCCGGCGGTTCGCCGCCGGGCTTCTTCAAAGACGAAAACTCGATGAGGGTGGTGATCCTCCCCTGTGCGCAGCACGGGGGAGGATGACGGAGAGACCGGCGCACGCCAGCGCCAAGAGGGGGGAACGACATCATGGCCACCAAGCAGACACATCGCCTCGCACGGCTGATGATGACGCCTTCGGTCGCGGTGCTGCTGGTGTGGATGATCGTGCCGCTGGCGCTGACCATCTGGTTCGCTTTCCAGCGCTACCGGCTGACCAATCCCGCGATCTCCGGCTTTGCCGGGGTCTCGAATTTCAGCTTCTTCGTCACCGACCCGGCGTTCTGGCCGGCCATTTTCAACACCCTGCTGATCGTCGTCGGCGTGCTGGTGATCACGGTCGGCCTCGGCATCGGGCTCGCCCTGATGCTGGACCAGCCGATCTGGGGCCAGGGGATCGTCCGCATCCTGATGATCTCGCCCTTCTTCGTGATGCCGCCGGTCGCCGCGGTGATCTGGAAGCACGAGCTGATGAACCCGACCTGGGGCGTGTTCGCCGCGATATCCCGGTTCTTCGGACAGGAGCCGGTCAACTGGCTCGGCAACTATCCGCTGTTCTCGATCATCCTGATCGTCGCCTGGCAGTGGCTGCCGTTCGCGACGCTGATCCTCTTAACCGCCATGCAATCGCTGAGCGAAGAACAGAAGGAGGCGGCCGAAATGGACGGCGCCAACGTGTTCCGGCGCTTCTGGTACATCATCCTGCCGCATCTGGCGCGGGCCATCACGGTCGTGATCCTGATCCAGACCATTTACCTCCTCGGCGTCTATGCCGAGATCCAGATCACCACCGGTGGCGGCCCTGGCTTTGCCAGCACGAACCTGCCGTTCCTCATCTACAACGTCGGCGTCCTGGGCGGAAACATCGGCGCGGGCGCTGCGGGCGGGTTGGTGGCGGTGGTACTGGCGAACATCGTCGCAGTATTTTTGATGCGGGCGGTAGGGAGGAATTTGGATGCGTAAGTTGCTCCACACGCAGGCCGTCATCCCGGCGAAAGCCGGGACCCACTGCTCGGAGGGTGCCTGCGGTCCCATCCATCCGGTCCATCGTCGGCGGAAGGTCGGCAAACTCAGCGCTCGTGGAGCGGTCCGCGCACTGGGTCCCGGCTTTCGCCGGGATGACACCGTGCCAAAGTTCGAAGCCGGCGCTTCCCGCCGCCCCCTCCACCGCCTCCGGCGGTCCCCTTCCCCCGCTTCGCAGGGGAGGATGGCGGAGAGGCCGGTGCGGTTGGCTCCCCCTTCATCCGCCCGTCGGGCACCTTCTCCCACAAGGGGAGAAGGGTCCTCCACAAGCAGCTCAGTCGGGCCTTCTCCCTTGATGGGAGAAGGTGGGCGAAGCCCGGATGAGGGTGGGGCAGCAGTCACGATTTCTGGGGGAGAACTCTAATGGCACGCGCCGTATCCACGCGCCGCAAGCTCACCATGACGGTCCTCGTCTGGCTGGTGGCGCTGATCATCTTCTTTCCCATCCTCTACACCATCATCACGAGCCTCAAGACCGAGGGCGAGGCTGCGACAGGGTTCTCGATGATCCCGTCCTTCACCTTCGAGAGCTACTCGGCGGTGCTCGACCAGCAGGATTACTTCCGGCCGTTCTTCAACTCGGTGGTGATCTCGATCGGGTCCACCGTCATAGCGCTGCTGATCGCGGTGCCGGCGGCCTGGGCGATGGCGTTCACGCCGACGCCCAAGACGCGCGACGTGCTGATGTGGATGCTCTCGACCAAGATGATGCCGGCGGCGGGCGTCTTGGTGCCGATGTACCTAATCTTCCTCTACACCGGGCTGCTCGATACGCTCCTCGGCCTCACCATCATCCTGACGCTGGTGAACCTGCCGATCGTAGTGTGGATGCTCTACACCTACTTCAAGGAAATCCCGGTCGACATCCTCGAGGCGGCGCGCATGGACGGCGCGACCCTGCCCAAGGAGCTGGTCTATGTGCTGCTCCCGATGGCCGTGCCGGGCATTGCCTCGACGCTTCTGCTCAACGTCATCCTCGCCTGGAACGAGGCCTTCTGGACGTTGCGCCTTTCGACCGACGACGCGGCGCCGCTGACCGCCTTCATCGCGTCGTTCTCCTCGCCGCAGGGACAGTTCCTCGCCAAGCTGAGCGCCGCATCGGTGCTGGCGATCCTGCCGATCCTGTTGCTGGGCTGGTTCAGCCAGAAGCAGCTGGTGCGCGGTTTGACCTTCGGCGCCGTGAAATAGAGGATTTCAAATGGGCTCGATCACGCTCGAACACGTCAACAAGAGCTTCGGTGGCCACCAGGTCATTCCCGATGCGTCGCTGGAGATTGAAGACGGCGCTTTCGTCGTCTTCGTCGGGCCCTCGGGGTGCGGCAAGTCTACTCTCCTCAGATTGATCGCCGGCCTCGAGGACACGACCTCGGGTGTCATCAAGCTCGACGGCGTCGACGTTACCGACAAGGGGCCGGCACATCGCGGCCTCGCCATGGTGTTCCAATCCTATGCGCTCTACCCGCATATGACGGTGCGCCAGAACATCGAGTTTCCGCTGAAGATGGCCAACCTCGACAAGGCGGTAGCCGCTCGCAAGGTCGAGGAGGCCGCGCGCGTCCTCAACCTCAATGACTATCTCGATCGCAAGCCCCGCATGCTCTCGGGCGGCCAGCGCCAGCGCGTCGCCATCGGCCGCGCCATCGTCCGCGAGCCCAAGGCGTTCCTGTTCGACGAGCCGCTCTCGAACCTCGATGCCGCCTTGCGCGTCAACATGCGCATCGAAATCACCGAGCTGCACCAGCAGCTCAAGACCACCATGGTCTACGTCACCCACGACCAGGTCGAAGCCATGACCATGGCCGACAAGATCGTGGTGCTGAACGCCGGCCGGATCGAGCAGTACGGCTCCCCGATGGAGCTCTACAAGACACCGGCCAACAAGTTCGTCGCCGGCTTCATCGGCTCGCCCAAGATGAATTTCCTCGAAGGCGAGCCGGCCAGCAAATATGCCGCCGCGAGCATCGGTATCCGGCCCGAGCATATGCGGATTTCCCGTGAATCGGGCGAATGGGCTGGCCGCGTTGGGGTTGCCGAACATCTGGGCTCCGATACCTTCCTTCACGTGCATGTGGATGGTGCGGGTCTCCAGACGGTTCGGACCGAGGGGGATAGGGATTTCACTCCAGGCGAAACCGTCTGGCTCAGTCCCGACCCCGGCCGAATCTACCGCTTCGACCAGTCCGGCCTGGCGCTCCGCTGATTTACAGGGCCGCTTCCCCCGGGAGCGGCCTCATCTTGACGAGGTTACCCGATGCCCACCGAGCTCTCCGCCGCAAATCTCGAGGCGATTTCCACCTTCGCCGCGGTCCCGCGCTACCAGCAGTCGGAGCTTGAGGCCGGCATCGTGCATTTCGGTGTCGGCAACTTCCACCGGGCCCATCAGGCTGTGTACCTCGATGAGTTGTTCAGTCTAGGCCTCGACCACGACTGGGCCCTTGTCGGCGCCGGTGTCCGCGACACCGATACCGCCATGCGCGCGACGCTCGAGGAGCAGAACTGGCTGACCAGCGTGGTCGAGCAGGAAGCGAAGGAGAGCACTGTTCACGTCACGGCCCCGATGGTCGACTTCCTGCCCGTCGGCGATACCCGGGCCATTATCGGCAAGCTGGCCGATCCGAAGATCCGCATCGTCTCGCTGACGATCACCGAGGGCGGCTACTACATCGACCCGGCGACCCAGAAGTTCGACGCCAGCCATCCCGATATCCGCCATGACGCCGAGCAGTTCGATGCACCCAAGACGGTGTTCGGGCTGATCCTCGCCGGCCTGAAGCGCCGCCGCGACGGCGGCATCCCGCCCTTCACCGTGATGAGCTGCGACAACATCCCGGGGAATGGCCATGTCACCGAGAACGCCGTGGTCGGCCTCGCCGAACTGATCGAGCCCGAACTCGCCAGTTGGGTCCGCCACTCCGTCGCCTTCCCCAATGGCATGGTCGATCGCATCACGCCGGCGACCGGCGAGCGGGAGCGAAGGCTCGTTGCCGAGGAGTTCGGCATTGCCGATCGCTGGCCGGTGTTCTGCGAAGGCTTCAAGCAGTGGGTGCTCGAGGACAAGTTCCCTCTCGGCCGCCCGGCCCTCGAGAAAGTTGGCGTGCAGTTCGTGCACGATGTCGCCCCGTTCGAGCTGATGAAGATCCGCATCCTCAACGGCGGCCACGCCACCATCGCCTACCCCGCCGGCCTCATGGACATCCACTTCGTCCACGAGGCGATGGAGCATCCGCTGGTTCGCGGGTTTCTCGAAAAGGTCGAACGCGATGAGATCATCTCCGTCGTCCCGCCGGTCCCGGACACCGACCTCGACGACTATTACGCGCTGATCGAACGCCGCTTCTCCAACCCCAAGATCGGCGATACCATCCAGCGCCTCTGCCTCGATGGCTCCAACCGCCAGCCCAAATTCATCCTGCCCTCGGTCCGCGATCGCCTGGCCCAGGGCCAGTCCGTCATCGGGCTCACGCTCGTCTCCGCCCTCTGGGCCCGCTACTGCTATGGCGAAAGCGACAGCGGCAAGCCGATCCCGCCCAACGATCCCAGCTGGTCCCGCCTCACGGCCCTCGCGGCCAGAGCCAAGGCCGATCCCGCCGCCTGGCTTACGATGACCGACATTTTCGGCGATCTCAGTGGTAACCCCACCTATGTCGCCGCCTTCACCCATGCCCTGTCGACGCTCTGGCAGGTGGGTACCAAAGCAACGCTGGAGCGGTATCTGGCGGGATCGCTCTGACCGCCTTGCCCACGGCTTAGGCCCAGTCTACCGATAAGTGAGGGAGGGCCTGTCGTGACCGGAAAGAGCAGCGCGCACCGTTGCTGATGGCGCCGATCAAGCTTGTCATCTTCGATTGCGACGGCGTGCTGGTGGACAGCGAGCCGCTCGCCATGCGGGTGCTGCTCAGGATCATCGCCGAGCAGGGCATCGAGATCGATCGCGCGACGGCCTTCCGCTCATATCTCGGGCGCAGCCTCGCCTCGATCTCCGAGAGTCTCAACCAAAGTCACGGCGCGCGGCTCAGCGACGCCGCGCTGGAGGGCATGCGCGACCAGCTTTTCGCCCTCTATCGCCGGGAGCTGAAGCCGACCGCGTGGATCGGAGAGGTGCTTCAAGGCCTCGAACTGCCCTTCTGCGTCGCCTCGTCGAGCCATGTCGAGCGCATCCGGCTGAGCCTCGAGCTCACGGGGCTGTTGCCGCGCTTCGAGGGCCACATCTTCTCGGCCAGCATGGTCGCGAACGGCAAGCCGGCGCCGGACCTCTTCCTGCACGCGGCGCGCGAAATGGGTGTGGCACCGGAGAACTGCCTCGTCATCGAGGACTCGCCTGCCGGCATCATGGCGGCGCGGGCGGCCGGAATGCGGGTCTTTGCCTATCTCGGCGGCGGGCACATCGAGGAGAGCGGTCTTCGCCCCGAGATCGAAGCGCTGCGGCCCGATGCGATCATGGACGATATGCGGGCCCTGCCCGGCCTGCTCGAGCTGCATCATGCCCGCGAGGCGGGAGAGGCGAGGCTGCTGGTCGCCGTCGATGTCGGCACGGCAAGCGCGCGCGCCGGGGTCGCGACGCCCACCGGCCATCTCATCGGCCGCGCCGAGCATCCGATCGAGATCGAGCGCACCGACGCGAACGTGGCCGCGTACAGCTCCGAACAGATCTGGGGCGCAGTGGGCCAGGCGGTGCGCGACGCGATGCGGGTTGCGGGGGCCTACCCGGACGAAGCGGTCGGCATCAGCTTCGATGCGACCTGCTCGCTGGTCGTCCGCGACGCCGAAGGCGGACCGCTCGCGGCGACGGCCGGCGGCGAGGCGCGCTGGGACACGATCGCCTGGTTCGATCACCGCGCGCGGGCCGAGGCGGAGAAATGCACGGCCGGCGGCCACCGTGTGCTCGATTTCATCGGCGGCGTGATGTCACCGGAGATGGAGGTGCCCAAGCTGATGTGGCTGAAGCGCCATTTGCCCGAGACGTGGCGGCGCGCCGGCTACATCTTCGACCTCGTCGACTTCCTGACCTGGAAGGCCTCGGGCTCCCCTGCCCGCTCCGAATGTACGCTGGCTTGCAAATGGACCTATCTCGCCCATGAAACGCCCGGCTGGCAGCGCGATTTCCTCGCTTCCGTCGGCCTCGCGGACCTGTTCGAACATGGCGGCCTGCCTGAGGTCGCGAGCCCGATCGGCCATTCACTCGGACCGCTGACACCGGGCGCGGCGGCTTTCCTCGGCCTCTCGCCCGGGTGCAGGGTCGGCGTCGGCCTTATCGACGCTCATGCCGGTACGCTCGGTTCACTCGCGCGCTTTGCCGACGAGCCCGGCAACATCCATCGCCACCTCGCGCTCATCGCCGGCACCTCGAGCTGCGTCATGGCGTTGTCGAGCGAACCGCGCCCGACACCGGGAGTTTGGGGTCCATACGCCGGCGCAGTTCTGCCTGGCACGTGGCTCAACGAGGCCGGCCAATCGGCGACCGGGGCGCTGCTCGACCACCTGCTGCGCGTACACGCAGCCGGCGGCGAGTCGACGCCGGCGCTCCACCGGCGCGTCGTCGAGCGGATATTGGAGCTGCGCGCCGCCGAAGGTTTCGGCCTCGCGTCGCGCCTCCACGTATTGCCGGATTTCCACGGCAACCGCTCCCCGCTCGCCGATCCCCAAGCGCTCGGGGTGATCGCCGGCCTGTCGCTCGACAGCGATTTCGACAACCTCTGCCGGCTCTACTGGCGCGCCTCGGTCGCCATTGCCGTGCAGGTGAGGCACATCCTCGAAACGCTGAACGAACGTGGCTACGCCATCGACACGCTGCACGTCACCGGCGGCCACACGCGCAACCCGCTGCTGATGGAACTCTACGCCGATGCTACCGGCTGCATCGTGATCCAGCCCGCGACCCAGGATGCGACCCTGCTCGGCGTCGCCATGGTCGCAGCGACAGCCGCCGGCATCTTCCCGGACCTCGCCGCCGCCTGCGCCGGTATGGCGCAACCCGGCCACGCCCGCCGGCCCAACCCGGCTGCCCGCGAGCAGTTCGAGCGCGATTACCAGGTGCAACTCGCCATGCAGCGCCACCGCATCGAGCTCGACGCCATCGCCTGATTTGGCGCGCGCCGCCCCCGTCAGCCGACGCGGCCGAAGAGGTTCCCGGCGTTTGGAATATGCCGGACGATGTCATCGCTGATATCAGCCAGGCGCTCGAACACACTCGGGTCGACGTCGCCCGCGAGGGCACCGGCGGCTTCCTCGACCTGCCGCGCTGTCCGGCCGCCGATCAGGGCCATGTCGATACCCGGTCGGGACAACACCCAGCGGATGGCGAGATGGGCGAGCGGGCGGCCCGTTTCGGCCGCAACGGCCTTCAACCTCTCGACGCCAGCGTGGACGGTTGGCCAGAGATCGGGGCGAAACGGCAGGATCGTATGGCGCTGATCACCGGGCGGCAGGCCATGGTCGAGTCCGAACCGGCCGGTCAGAATGCCGTGCGCCAGGCTCGAATACCCGATGACCTTGATGCCATGCGCCATGCAGTAGGGGATGACGTCGTCCTCGGCGTAACGCCAGAGCAGATTGTAGCCGAGCTGGTGTGCGTCGATCGTTCCGACTTTGCCAACCTGCTGCATCTCGGCGACCGAGAAGTTGCTGACGCCGACAGCGCCGAGCTTGCCTTCGGCACGCGCCCGTTCGAGCCCTTCCATCACCGGCCGCATGTCGCGTCCGGTACGCGGCCAGTGGATATAGTAGAGGTCGATCCGATCGACACCGAGCCGGCGCAGGCTGCCCTCGACCTGCGCGTACATCGCGTCGGTGGTGCTGTCGGCGGGATCCGCCTTCGAGGCGATGAACAGCTGGTCGCGGCGTTCGCGGATGAAGCGGCTGTAGAGGTCCTCGGAGTGACCCTTGCCGTAGCCGGCGCCGGTATCGAAATGGCGAACGCCGGCGTCGAAGGCGGCCTGCATCGCGGCGAGCCGGTCCTTGTCCGCATCACTCGGTGCGGCATAGGGCATGTACCACGAGCCGCCAAAGGCCAGCGGCGGCTGATCGATGCGGCTGTTGCCGATGCGGATCGGTGCAAGCGGCCCGAGACTGTCCATCGGCTCAGACCGGACGGACGAGCGAGTGCGGAGGTTCGCCGCTATGCAGCGCGCGGATCGCCTCGTACTGCACGCAGTTGGGCGCCATCTCCATGATCTCGATGCGGTTGCCGTCCGGATCGGTCACCCACATGCCGCGGTTACCATCGACACCGCGCCGCGTCGGAATCAGCGGCGCGCTCGCCGGGATTCCGACGGATGCGAGATGTGCGGCCGTGTGCTCGATGTCGTCGGTGGTGAGGCAGAGATGATGCACCCCGGTATGCTCCGGCCCGACGGCACGGACGCCATCTCCACCCGGGAAAAGCTCGAGGTAGAGCTGGTCGGTTATCCGCACATAGGCGATCCAGGGCCGTCCATCCTCCTGCGTCAGGCGCAGGAACTCAGGGAAGCCGAGCTTGCGATAGAATTCGAGGGACTGTTCCAGGTCGTTTACCCGGAACGCTACGTGCCCAAGGCTGTTGAACGCTGCCATCTGCTGCTTCCTTTTTCGTTCGTCGTGTCAGGTGCTGTCGCGAACGACGAGCTCCGGTTCGATGAGGGTGATGCGGGGTTCGGGCGGCTGGTCGCCGGCCGAAATCAAGCGAAGCAGGCGGTCGACGGCCAGGCGCGAGACGACGTCGACGGCATAGTTCATCGTCGACAGCGTCGGCTCGGCGAACTCGGCAAACTCGATATTGTCGTAGCCCATGATCGCCACGTCCTCAGGCACCCGTCGGCCGTTGCGATGGCACCAGCGCAGGGCCCCGAAGGCGAGCGAGTCGTTGTGGCAGAACACCGCCGTCGGCGGCCGGTCGATGCTCATCAGTTCATCGAACCCATAAAAACCGTGCGTGGCGTAGTGGCCGTTGGTCGCAACAACCAGCTCCGGATCGAATGGGATGCCGGCTTGCAGAAGGGCCTGCTGGTAGCCCTCGAACTTCTCGTTGTTGCCGCTGCCGGGCGTCGGGTTGAGCAGGCCGATCCGCTTGTGGCCGAGTTCGATCAGGTGGCGGATGGCGCGCTGGGCGCCGCTGCGGTCGTCAACGCTTACTGCATCAATGCCCGCATCGGGGCCGGCAATCAGCAGCACCACCGGGAACTGTCGGCTCAGCGCCTTGATATGATCGAGCTCGTGGTGCACCGCCGGGTAAATCAGGATGCCGTCGACGCGACGAGCGCGGAATGTCTCGAGCGCCCGCTTTTCCTCCGCCAGGGAATGGTTCGAGGTGGCGAACAGCGTGCCGTAGCCACGCTCGGCCAAAGCCAGTTCGACCTGCTGTGCCGTTTGGGTGAGCGTGGGGTTCATGATGTCGGTGAGCACCAGCCCGATGGTCTTGGTCTCGCGGCTTACGAGCGACCGCGCGACATGGTTGGGCTGGTAGTTGAGCTCATCGGCAGCACGACGGATCAGCTCGCGCGTCTCGGCCGGGATGCGCGGACTGGCGCGCAGCGCTAGCGACACGGTGTTCGCGGAGAACCCGGTCTTGAGGGCGATATCCTTGAGGCGGATCGTCGAGCGTACGCTCATCTGGGATTAATCCGGTTGCCGGGCAGCGCCCTGAGGTGCTGCCTGGAGCATTTCACCGTTTCGGTGAAATGGTGAAATGCTCCATGTTCTTGAGTTGTCGCGCTTTCGAACCGGAAAAGTCTGCAACTTTTCCTGAAAGCGCTTAGCTACGTGAACCCGGCAGGCTCCGCAACGCGGGGCTCAAGCCAGCGCCTTCTCGCCGCGCAGCCGGGCGATGGCCTTGAGCTGCAGCGAGTCGGCGGCCATTTCCATCAGTTCGATCCGGTTGCCGTCCGGATCCTCGATCCAGGCCTGCCAATTGCCATCGAGCGCGAGCTTCAGCGGCATCAGCAGCGGGATGCCGGCGGCCTCGATCTGCCGCACCAAGCCCTCGATGTCTTCGACCGCGAGGCACATGTGGTTCATGCCATTGGCGTTCCAGCCCGGGGCCCGATCGTTCTCGGCGCCGGGGAACACTTCGAGATACTGGTCGTCGGTGATGCGGAGATAGACCAGCCAGGTGCTGCCGTTGTCATGGTGAAGCCGCAGCATCTCGGGAAAGCCGAGCTTGTTGACGTAGAAGTCGAGCGACCTGTCGAGGTCCGTGACTTTGATGGCGACGTGCGCGAGACCCGCGATGCCCTTCATTCTTCTCCACCCTGTTTTCCCGCAGTTCGACCCACGGATATGAACGATAATACGTTCGGCTTAGCCTAGTTGGCTACAAAAGCCTGTCAATACCTCATGTTGAGGCTCGATTGACCGGCAGGGGTTGACCCATCGCACGATAACAGATTATCGATAATACGTTCGATGCGAGACCGGCCCGGCAAGTGGCAGGCGGCGTCGAGGGGAGGGAGCATGCCAATCCGCTGGAGCCGGACATCGCCTCAGCTGGCCCTGACGCCAGCCCTGCTGATCACAGCTGTCGCGTTCATCGGCGCGATCGGCTGGACGGTCTACATGAGCCTGACGCGTTCGCGCCGGTTTGCTGAATACGAGATCGACTGGAGCGAATGGGGCCGCCAATACGAGCGCCTGTTCAAGGACAATGGCTGGCAGATCTCGCTGCAGAACCTCGTCATCCTCGGTATCGGCTCGACCCTGGCCATCGCCTTCGGCTTTGTGCTCGCGGCGCTGATCGACCGCGAAAAGCGGGGCGAGGGCTTCTTCCGGACTGTGTTCCTCTATCCGCTCGCCGTGTCGCTGATCGTTACCGGCGTCGCCTGGCGCTGGATGTTCAACCCGAGTTTCGGCGTGCAGAAGTTCCTGCACTCGATCGGGCTCACCTTCATCGATTTCGACTGGCTGTCGCACGCCGACACGGCCATGTACGGCATTATCCTCGCCTATATCTGGCAGGGCTCGGGCTTCTACATGGCCCTGATGCTGGCAGGGCTCAAATCCATCAACAGTGAGATCTGGAGCGCCGCGCGCCTCGATGGCGTCAGCGTCTGGCGGCTCTATGTCGAGATCATCATCCCGATGATGAAGTTCACCTTCCTGACCTGCGCCATCCTGCTCTCGCTCGGTGTGGTGAAGGCCTATGACGTGGTCGTCGCCATGACCAATGGCGGACCGGGTCAGGCCACCTGGGTGCCCGGCTACTTCACCATCAACGCCTACTGGGCAAAGTCGAACCTCGGCTACGCCTCGGCCGCCGCCGTGATCATGCTGCTGATCACTGCCGCACTGTTTCTGCCTCTGGCCCTGCTCACGGTCCTCCGTGAACGCGCCCGGCAGGCGGCTGCACAATGACCATCGCCCTCGAACGCTCATCGCTCGAAAAGCCGGCCGCCTTGCCTGTCGTGGAGGAACGCGCGCCGCGTTTTCCGCGCCGAAAGAGGGGCATCACCGGGCGCTCGATCGCCATCATCGCGTTCCTCGCCATGTGCGCGCTGTTCTTCTGCGTGCCGCTCTACGTCATCGTGACGACGTCGTTCAAAACCATGGACCAGATCCGGCAGGGCGAGATCTTCTCGCTGCCGGCCCCCTTCACCCTCGATCCCTGGTGGAACGCCTGGAACAACGCGTGCTCCGGCATTCGCTGCGAAGGCCTCAAGATCGGGTTCTGGAACTCCGTCGCCATCCTGCTGCCGAGCCTGTTGCTTTCGATCAGCCTCTCGGCGGTCACCGGCTATGCGCTGGCGCTGTGGAAGGTGAAGTGGGCTGGAGCCTTCTTGTTCCTGCTATTCATCTGCGCCTTCGTGCCGTTCCAAATCATCATGATCCCGCTGATCATCATGACTTCGTGGGTGAAGGTCTACGGCACCGTCCTCGGCATCGCGGTAATCCACGCGGTCCTGGCCATGCCGATCCTGACGCTGATCTTCCACAACTACTACAAGGGCATTCCGTCCGAGATCATGAGCGCCGCGATGATGGACTCGGGGTCCTTCTGGCGCGTCTTTCTCGAGATCATTTTGCCGATGTCGGGCAACATCCTGATTGTTGTCCTCATCCTGCAGATCACCTCGATCTGGAACGACTTCCTGATCGGGCTGACCTTCGGCGGCCTGGGCACGCAGCCGATGAGTGTGGTGCTCGCCAACGTGGTGATCACCACCACCGGCGAGGCCGCCTACAACCAGAACATGGCGGCGGCCCTGCTCACGGCGATCCCACCGCTCTTCATCTATTTCGTCCTCGGCAAGTTCTTCGTGCAGGGCATCACGTCCGGCGCGGTCAAGGGGTAGGCATGCCACGCGTTCAGTTCGAAGACATCATCAAGAGCTACGGGCGCTTCACGGTGCTCAAGAATCTCGATCTTACGGTGGAGGACGGCGAGTTCCTGGTGCTGCTCGGCCCCTCGGGCTGCGGCAAGACCACGCTGCTGAACCTCCTCGCGGGCCTTCTCGACGTCTCGGCCGGGCGCATCACCATCGGCGAGCGCGACGTCACCGATCTTGATCCCAAGGATCGCGGGCTGGCGATGGTGTTCCAGTCCTATGCGCTCTATCCGACCAAAACGGTCGAGGGGAACCTGCGCTTCGGGCTATCGGCGCAGAAGCTCGACCGGGCCGAGGTCGACCGGCGCGTCGCCTGGGCGGCAAAGCTGTTGCAGATCGAACCGCTGCTGGCGCGGAAGCCGGCCCAGCTCTCGGGTGGGCAGCGGCAGCGCGTGGCGATCGGCCGGGCGCTGGTCAAGCAGGTGCCGGTGTTCCTGTTCGACGAGCCGCTCTCCAACCTCGATGCCAAGCTTCGCACCGAGATGCGGCTCGAGATCAAGAAATTGCACGACGAGCTCAAGTCGACCATCGTCTACGTCACGCACGACCAGATCGAGGCCATGACCATGGCCACCAAGATCGCGGTAATGGACGGCGGCGTCATCCAGCAGCTGGGCACGCCCGACGAGATCTACACAAGGCCGCAGAACCTGTTCGTCGCCGGCTTTATCGGCTCGCCCGCCATGAACCTGAGGCGCGGCACGGTGACCAAGAGCAACGGCAGCGTCCGTGCCACCGTCGATGGCCATGAGTTCGATCTCGGCGCCTATCCGTTCGAGACCGCGCCGACCGACGGTCAGCCCATCGTCGTGGGCCTCAGGCCGGAGCATTTCGGCGTTCCGGGCGAGGCGGTTCCGGACGCGGCGGGAAGCTTCGAACTGCCGGTCCAGTACACCGAGCGCACCGGCGCCGACGCCACGGGCTATCTCAGGCTCGGGGACGGTTTGCTGGCGGTCCGCATGGATCCCGAACGCTCGGGCGCCCTGAGGCAGGGCAACACGATCCGCGTCGCCTATCCCGGCTCACGGCTCAACGTCTTCGACGCCACCACGGGCCAGCGCCTTTGACGCGCTCGGTAAAAGACACTCCGGGAAGCATCTGACCACCGGAGCAGCAGGAGACTTCGTCAAAACGACTGCAACGCCCCGCAAAGGGGACAGAGGGAGAGAGAAGATGACCATTCGCAAGTTACTCGTGGGCGCCACCGCCGCCCTGATGCTGGGGATCGCGCCACTCGCCAGCACCGCCGCGGAGCTGATCGTCTACCACGGCTGGTCGACCAAATCGGAAGTCAACGCGCTCAACACGCTGCGCGCGGCGCTGGAGGCCAAGGGCCACAGCTGGAAGGATCTCGCCATCCCGCACAACTCGGGCGTCAACGTCTCGATCGTCAATCTCGTCACGGGTGGCGAGCCGCCGAACGCCTTCGTCAACTCCGACCCCGGCGTCTTTCGCGACCTCGCCGGCATGGGCCTCGAGCGCGACCTGACCGATTACTACAAAGAGATCGGCGCCTATGACGGCTTTTTCCCGATCATCCGCGATCTCTCCACCGTCGATGGCAAGATGGTGAAGGTGCCGCTCTTCATGCACATTGACGGCATGGTCTACTGGAACAAGTCCGTGGCCGAGAAGGCCGGCGTCGACCCGGCCAGCTGGACCAGCGTCGACCAGATGATCGGCGACTTCCAGAAGGTGAAGGATGCCGGCTTCGCCCCGGCCGCCGTCGGCTCGCAGGCCTTCCAGGTCGGTTACCTGTTCCACGCCATGCTGGCGGCGATCGGCGGTCCCGACATCTACAACCGCATGTACGCACCCGAGCCCGACCCGACGGTGTTCGATACGCCCGAGTTCAGGAAAGCCGTCGAAGTGGTCCGCACCTTCTCCAACGAAGCGGGCCCTGACGCCGAGAACCGGCCGTGGAACGAGACCACCAATACTGTGATCGCCGGACAGGCGCTGTTCCACATCATGGGCGACTGGATGAAGGGCGAGTGGCTCGCCGCCGGCAAGGTGCCGGGCGTCGATTTCGGCTGCGTCGTGATCCCGGGCTCGAAGGCGGTGTCGGTGACCTCCGACGCGATGGGCGTACTGGGCGGCCAGGCGGAAGACGTGGACAAGGCCGAGCTCGACCTCGTCGCTGCCTTCGTCGATCCGGTCGTCTCGGCCAAGGCGAACCAGCAGAAGGGTTCGACCTCACCACGGGCCGACGCGCCGACCGAATACCAGGACGCCTGCAACAAGGCGGCGATGGATGCGCTGAACGTTCCGAACGGCCAGGTGCCGAACCCTTTCAACGTCATCGACGCCGACTGGAACAACGCCATCTGGAACGTGATGTTCAACTACTGGTCCGACAAGTCGCAGACTGTCGACGACGTAATCGCAGCGCTCAAGGATGAGCGCGATGCCATCTTCGGCTAACCTCCCTGGGGCACGCCGGGCTTCGGCCCGGTGTGCCCTGCGTTTTCGGCGGCCGGTTGGCGGGCAGCTACCAGTTGGCGATCCGGCCGTCCGGCAGCACGGCTGTGAGGGCCGGAATGATTTCCTGCTGGAACGGGTAGCGTGCGGCGGCGACCTCGTCGATCTCGATGCCGAGGCCGGGCGCCTCCGGGACAGCCCAGGAACCGTCGACCAGCTGCAGCGGATAAACCGAGCAGATCTCCTCGAACCAGGGAACGATGCCGACGGCCTCTTCCTGGATGACGAAATTGGTGGTGGCGACATCGAACTGCAGCGCCACGGCCCCGGCAACGGGGCCCATGGGGTTGTGCGGGCAGACGCCCATGTGAGCCGCCTCGGCGATCGCCGCGATCTTGCGGCCGCCGCCGATCCCCATGCAGTGAGCGAGGTCGGGCTGGATATAGGCCACGGCCCGCGTCTCGGCCACTTCGGCAAACTCGCGTGGCGTGAACAGCCGCTCGCCCGTGGCCAGCGGACAGTCCACCCGGCGCGCGATGTCGGCCATCGCCGGCGTATCGCCGGGCTGGATCACTTCCTCGCAGAACAGCGGTTTGATCGGTTCGATCGCCTTGATGTAGGCGATCGCCGCATCGAGCGAATCCGGGCGGCCGTGGAAGTCGGTCATGACATCGACACCGTCGCCGACCCGCTCGCGTACCGCGGCGGCGAGCTTTTCCACATGCCTCACGGCCGGCAGAGGGGCGTCGTATCCGGTGTAGGGGACAAAGCCGAGCTTGATGGCATTGTACCCCATCTCGACCGTCTCCTGCACCGCATCGCAAAAGGCGCTGATGTCGGTATTGGAAACCCGTGCGCTCGAAGCGCCGCGCCGCAGGTGGGTGTAGACGCGGACCTTGTCGCGCACCTTGCCGCCCAGCAGTTGCCAGACGGGAACGCCGAGCGCCTTGCCCTTGATGTCCCACAGGGCGTGCTCGATGCCCGAGACGGCCGTGAGGCCGATCGAGCCGAGCGGCCAGAAGCTGAAGCGGGTCATGGCATTGACGATGTGCTCGATGTTCATCGGGTCCTGGCCGACGACAAAGGGCGCGAGATCATCGATGGCGCCCTTCACGGCGCGCGTTTTCCATTCGAGCGTCGCCTCGCCCCACCCCCACAGGCCGGGTTGGTCCGTGAGCACCTTCACGAAGATCCAGTTGCGGTGCACGGCGTTGACGACGACGGTTTCGATGCCGGTGATCTTCAAGACTTCCCCCTCGGTTTGTTCGAGGCAGGCGCCTCGCTTGTCGCTGCAGGCCCGGCGGGCGGTACCCGCCGGGCGAGGTGTGCGCTAGGCCAGTTCGAGCTGGTTGGCGGTGAGATAGTCCCGGTTCATCTCGATGCCGAGACCGGGGCTGCGCGACAGTTTCAGGCTGCCGCGGGAATTATCGAGCGGGGTGTGCATCAGCACATTGTAGATGCTGAGGTCCCAGCGCGAGGTCTCGAGCCGGTAGAAGTTGGGCACCGTCATCATCACATGCGCGCCGGCCAGCACATTGATCGGGCCGCCGGCATCGTGCGGCGAGATCGGCACATAATAGGCCTCGGCCAGCGTCGCGATCTTCTTGAGTTCGGTGATGCCGCCGGTCCATGTCACGTCCGGCATGATGTAGTCGGCGAGCTTGTTCTCGAGGATGGGCACGAAGTCCCACTTGGTATGGGCGCGTTCGCCGACCGAAATCGCGGCGCTGACCTTATCGCGCACCTGCTTCAGCGCCCCGTAGCTCTCGGGCGGCACCGGCTCCTCGAACCAGTCGATATTGCCGGCCTCCTCGAGCGACCGGCAGAGCCGGATGGCCGTCGGCACGTCGAAGCGTCCGTGCGCGTCGATCAGGATCTCGATCTCGGGACCGGCGGTTTCGCGGATCAGGGCGGTCAGCTCCGCGGCCTTGCGTTCGTCGCTTCTAGACATCATGCCGTCGAGATAGCCATCGCGCCGCTCGCGTTCCCGGTGACCCTGATAGGGGTAGGGATCGAACTTGAGCGCCACATGGCCGGAATCGACGATGGCGCGGATCTCGGCGACGACTCCTTCCTTGGTGGTGAACTTGCTCTGGTCGGGGTGCGTGTAGAGCGAAATCTCGTCGCGCACCGGACCGCCGAGCAGTTCGTAGATCGGCTTGTCGAGCACCTTGCCGCGAATATCCCACAACGCGATGTCGATGGCGCTGACGCATTCGCAGGCGGCGCCGCGGCTGCCCATGTAGGTGAAGCTGCGGAACAGCTTGTGCCACAGCCGCTCGATATGGCTCGGGTCTTCGCCGGCGATGACGGCCCCGACCTGCTTGAGGATGGCGCAGAGCGCCCGGTTGGCGATCTTGGTGGTCGAGGTGATCTCGCCCCAGCCCGAGATGCCTTCGTCCGTCGTCACTTCAACGAACAGGTACTCGCCCCAGTACGAACTGTCGGCCTTGACCAGCCACGGCGTTACGCCGGTTATCTTCATCGTCGCCTCCCAAATTGCTTGCGAGCGGCAGGCTCCTCCCGGTCGCTCAAATTCCTAGCTCGCGCGTGCCACCGAGGCCGCCCGCATCTGTTCGAGAATGTGCCGGCCGGAGCCCTCGACATGCGCCGCGACGAGCGCGGCGGCCTTGTCGGCCTCTCCCTCCTTGATCAGCTGGATCAGTTCGCGATGATCGCGCATCACTTGGGCGCGGCGCGCCAGCGTGAACTGGAACCGACGGGTCACGGCGCGCAGCACCTCGCGGTGCTTCCACCAGATCTCGGCGGCCAGCCGGTTGTAGTGACGCTCGTACATGAGCGTGTGAAAGCGGGTGTCGAGCTCGCTGTGGAGGATCAGGTCGGCAAAGTTGTTGGCCTCCATCGCCTCCTGCAGTCGCTCCAGCTCGGCGATGTCGTCGTCGGTCGCCATCCCGACGAACCAGCGGGTGAGCGCCGGCTCGGTGAGGACGCCTATCTCATAGATGTCGCGGACGAACTCCTGGTCGATCGGGCGAACGCGGGCACTCTTGTTGTGCACCATGATGACGAAGCCCTGCGCCCGCAGCAGCTGCAGCGCCTCGCGCACCGGGTTGCCCGAGTAGCCGTGGCGTTTGGCGAGCTCGCCGACAATCAGGCGGTCATTGGCCTCGAGTCGGCCCGAGATGATGTCGTCGCGGATCAGGTCGTAGACCGCCGCGCCCTCCTCGGAGACACCCGTCGGATCGATGCCGGCAGGTGGCCGCGCCTTGAACATGGTCATCCCAGGGCCCCTTCGCGTGGGGCCGCCAAAAGCATTCGACATCGCTCGATCAAGGGTTGGCGTCCAGATAATGTACGATCTGGATTGCTTATAACGAATTTTGGTCCGTATAGTAGGAAAAACCGACATGAAATCGCCAAGTCGGTCGAGATTGTCCACGACCATGCGCGAGGGGCGCCTGGCGGGGAAAAGAGGAGGAACGGAAATGTCTGGGTTAGGACTGGACCGCGCAATTGCGCGAGGGGTGATTGCGGCCGCTTTGGCCACATCGCTGCTGGCGTCGACCGCATTTGCTCAAAGCGTCGACGTATCTAAATGGTCGCCGGAATATGTGCGTTCGATTGCCGGCACGGAGACCTTCGACACGGTCGGGCACTGCAACTCGATCACGCCCACCGACTACAAGGGCAAGCTCACGTTCTGGTACCAGGGCATCTTCGAGGCTGACCCGCAGATCATGCGCGACAACTACCGCGACTTCTTCGCGGCGTTCCGCGCCACCTATCCCGGTATCGAGCTGGTCGAGCAGGGCATTACCTACAACGAGCTGCTCGACAAGTTCCGCACCGCGCTGCTCGGTAACTCCGCCCCGATGGCGATCCGCCTGCAGATCCTGGGCGGCACCGAGTTCGCGTCGAAAGGGTATCTCGAGGAGCTGAAGCCCGAGGACGTGGGCTACGCTGCCGCCGACTTCTGGCCCGGCGCGATGAAGGCGGTCACATGGGACGGCGTGACTTACGGGATCCCGACCAACAACGAGACCATGGCCTTCATCTGGAACGCGGACATCTTCGAGCGGGCCGGCCTCGACCCGAACAACCCGCCGGCCACCTGGGACGATGTCGTCACCTATTCCAAGCAGATCAAGGACAAGTTGGGCATCGCCGGCTATGGCCTCGTCGCCAAGCAGAACGCCGGCAACACACCATACCGCTTCATGCCGCAGCTCTGGGCCTATGGTGGCGGCGTGTTCGACGAGGCGGACCCTTCGCCGACCTATAGCGAGGTCAGGCTGGACAGTCCCGAAAGCAAGCGGGCGCTGCAGGCCTCCTACGACATGTATGTGCGCGACAAGTCGGTGCCGACCTCGGCCCTGACCAACACGCAGGGCGAGAACCAGGCGCCATTCATCTCCGGCCAGTTGGGCATGATGATCTCGCATCCATCCGAATATGCCCGCATGGTCGAGCTCGCCAGCCAGGCTACCGGATCGGACAAGGAAGTCGCCGACAAGGTGCTCGAGAACATGCGCTACGGCCTCATCCCGACGGGACCGGATGGCAAGCGCGCCGTGGTGTTCGGCGGCTCCAACATCCACATCGTGAAGTCCGAGTTTGTCGATGGCGGCAAGGTCGACGAGCCGGCGGCCAAGGCGCTGATCTGCATGTGGACCAGCCCCGAATGGTCGCTCAAGCTCGCCTGGGCCGGTTCTAATCCGGGCAACCTCGGCGGGTTCAAGACCGAGTGGATGAAGCAGCGCCTCGACAGCATCAAGTTCCTCGACATCACGACCTCGATGCTGACCAACGGCATTCCGTTCCCAGCATTGCCGGAGGCGCCGGAGATCATGAACATCATCATCCCCGACATGATGCAGAATGCATTGACCGGCACGATGACCGTGGATCAAGCGGCGGAAGACGCCGCCAACAAGGTCCGTACCCTGCACGGCGGCGGCGGTATCTGACCGCCCGAGACCCAAGAGGACCGGCGCGCTTTGGCGCCGCCGGTCCTCACTGATGGAGCCGAGACGCGCGTTGCACAGCGCGTCAGTGCGCACTCCCCCACCCTGTTGGCATCGTGCCATGCGGCGCCGGATCGGGGGCATTTGGCCTCGCCGGAGGCAGCTTGCCCGTTTCCCAATGTGTCCTTTACGCTTGCCTAGGCCTGCCCTTCCTGCCTAAGCAGGACTCTCGACTGCCGGGGGAGCACTCGTGGTTACGCTCAAGGAAATCGCCAAGGCTGTAGGTGTCTCGCCCGCGACGGTGTCGCGCGTGCTGAATTTCGACCAGACGCTTTCGGTCACCGCCAAGACCCGGCAGGCGATCATCGAAACCGCCGAGGCGATGAAGTACGAGACGCCCCGCGCCCGCAACCGCGCCTATCAGCAGGGGCTCAGCAAGGTCGCGCTGGTACACTATCTGCGGCCCGACCAAGAGCTGGTCGACCCCTACTACGTGGGGCTGCGCCTCGGCATCGAGACGCGCTGCCAGGCCCTCAAGATCGAGACGATCAAGGTCTATCACACCGACAGCCTGCCCGAGGCCTCGCTGCTGCGCAGCGCTTCGGGGATCATCGCCATCGGCCGGCACGACGACAACGAGATTGCCTGGCTCAGAAAGCACAACCGCAACCTGGTCTTCGCCGATTTCAGTCCGCCGACCGACGAGATCGATTCGGTCGAATCCGACCTGATGCTGGCGACGCGCAAGCTCCTGCAATCACTGTGGCAGGCCGGGCACCGGCGGATCGCCTTCGCCGGCTGGGTCGACGTCTACGACGGCGTCGCCGCCAAGCTGCCGGAGCGGCGCTGCCGGGCCTACATCGAGTGGGCGAAGGAAAAAGGCGTCTTCGAAGAGCATCTCTGCCTCACCGGCAGCAAGACCGAAGAGGGCGGCTACAAGCTCACCCGGCAGCTGCTGTCGGGCACCGACAGGCCGGATGCACTCGTCACCGCCAACGACAACATGGCCGTGGGCGCCTATCGCGCCGCCCATGAGATGGGGCTGCGCATCCCCGACGATATCGCGATCGCGAGTTTCAACGATATCTCTGTGGCGCAGTTCATGAACCCGCCGCTGACCACCGTGCACCTCGCCGCCGAGGAGATCGGCGAAAATGCCGTCGAGCTGCTGCTCGAGCGGATGAGCGGGCGGGAACTGCCCAAGCGCGTGACCCTCGCGACCAGTTTGCGCTGGCGCGGCAGCACGCGGCCCCTGCCCCCGGAATCCCCGAACTAAATATTTACTGAAAACTTGCGCAGCGTTCTCCGCGTCGCTAACAATGGCGTCGTGGCGAGCAAACTCGTCGCGATCTTGGAGGAGATCATCGCATCGTTCGACCCGGCTTCGGCCGGACGTCAGGCATAGCCAGCGCTATGCCGGGACCATTGCGACGTTCGCTTAGGTCGCAGCGTCTGGAGGGACGCGCGGCTGACGGCAGAGAGGGGGAATATGTCGGGAACCGATACGCCCATGCGGCAAAAGTCTCTGCTTCGGCAGCTGGCGGACAGCAAGGTCCTCTTGCTCATGTGCGTCCCGGCGATCGTGTTCTTCATCGTCTTCAACTACATGCCGCTCCCCGGCGCGTGGATCGCCTTCACCAATTTCAACTACCGGGAAGGCATTTTCGGCAGCCCGTTCGTCGGCTTCAAGAACTTCGAGTTCCTGATCAAATCCGGCCAGCTCTGGATGCTGACCCGGAACACCATCCTCTACAATCTCGCCTTCATCGTGCTGGGCAACATCCTCCAGATCGCGATCGCGGTAATGCTCAACGAGATCCGGCTGGCCTGGTTCAAGAAGGTCAGCCAGGCCGCGATGTTCCTGCCATTCTTCATCTCGTCGGTGCTCGTCGGCGTCATCGCCTTCAACCTCCTGAACTACGACACGGGCGCCCTCAACGCGCTGATCAAATCGACCGGCGGCGATCCGATAAAGATCTATTCGACCGCCGGGGCCTGGCCGCTGATCATCATCATGGTGCACCTGTGGCAGTCGACCGGTTATGGCTCGATCGTCTATTTCGCGGCGATCATGGGCATCGACCGCAGCCTCTATGAGGCGGCGACGGTCGACGGCGCTTCGGCCTGGCAGCGCATCCGCTTCGTCACCCTGCCGAGCCTCAAGCCGACCTTCATCATCCTCGTGCTGTTCTCGCTGGGCGGCATCATGCACGGCAATTTCGGGCTGTTCTGGAACCTCGTCGGCAACAACGCCGCCCTGTTCCAGACCACCGACATCATCGAGACCTCGGTCTACCGGATGGTGCTGAGCCAGAACAACTTCACCACCTCCACCGCCGTCGGCCTCTACCAGTCGCTGTTCGGTTTCGCCCTCGTCATGACGGCGAACTGGATCGTGCGCAGGATCAACAAGGACTACGCGCTGTTCTGATGACCGACCGTATCGACACCATCATCGCAGAAGGCGGCGTCGGCTTCGGGCCGGCCAAGCCAAAGGCCATCAAGCTCGACGGCAGCGACTTCGTCATCCGTTCGATCTCCTATGTCACCATCACACTCTTCGCGCTGTTCTGCCTCCTGCCCTTCGTCCTGATGCTCTCAGCCTCGTTCTCGAGCGAGTCCGCCATCATGCGGAGCGGCTTCGGCATCTTGCCCAAGGACTTCACCTTCGCCGCCTACGAGTGGATCTTCCGGGCGCCGCGGCAGATCATCGGCTCCTATGTCGTCACCATCGTGATGACGGTTTTCGGCACCGCCATCGGCCTCTTCGTCATCGCCATGACCGGCTACGCGCTGAACCGGAAGGACTTTCCCTTCCGCAACCACATCTCGTTCTTCATCTACTTCACGACGCTGTTCTCGGCCGGGCTGGCGCCGACCTTCCTGTGGATCGCGCGCGACCTGGGGCTGCGCGGCAACTACATGGCGGTGTTCCTGCAACTCCTAATGACGCCGTGGCTCATCATCCTGATGAAGAGCTTCATGCGCACCGTGCCCTACGAGATCATCGAGAGCGGCAAGGTCGACGGCGCCGGCGATTTCCGCATCTTCGCCCAGCTCTGCCTGCCGATGATGAAGCCGGCGCTCGCGACCGTAGGGCTGTTCCTTGCGCTGGGGTACTGGAACGAGTGGTACCTCAGTTCGCTCTACCTGGGCAGCACGGTCGAGTTCAAACCGCTGCAGTACCACCTCTACAACGTGATCAACACGGCGAACGCGCTGCGCAACTCGGTTGCGGGTTCGAATGTCAGCGTCACCGACTTGCCCAGCAATACGCTGAAGATGGCGAGCGCGATCGTGGCCACCGGCCCGATCCTGCTGCTCTACCCCTTCGTCCAGAAATACTTCGTCTCCGGCATCAGCATCGGCGCGGTGAAGGGATGACGATCAGGTCTTGAGTTTCGCGACCGGCGCGGATGACCGGTCGCACCCTCGAAATGCTTCGAGTTGAGGGAATTCACCGCACAAAACGCAGCAACTGAATTCAGAGGAGGAGTCAGAAATGCACAGAAGAAGTATCGTTAGGGTTGGGGCGGCTCTGCTGGTGCTCGGCATCAGCATGCCGGCACTGACGGCGGGCGCGCTTGCCCAGGACGCGCCCACCGAGATCACCATGCTGACGATGGGCAACAAGCCCACCAACGGCCGCCTCGAGGCGATGCTCGAAAAGCTCAACCCGCTGCTGATCGAGAAGGCCAACGCCAAGCTCGACCTGTTCTACATCGAGTGGGCCGACTGGCAGACCCAGTACAATGTCCAGCTGCTGTCGGGCGACGACAATGTCGATCTCGTCGCTACCGCGACCGACTGGCTTTACGCCTGGGAGAACGCCGAAAAGGGCGCCTTCCTGCCGCTATCCCCGGAGATGCTGCAGGCCAACGCCCCCAAGACCTGGGCGCAAGTCGAAGCCGCTGGCCACTGGGACCTCACCAAGCTCCCCGACGGCCAGATCTACTTCGCCCCCGAGGACAACTACACCCAGTACACCAACCACGGCTTCTTCTACCGCGGCGACTGGGCCAAGGAGGCCGGGTTCGAGAACGGCGAGATCACCAAGTTCGAGGACTTCACCAAGTATTTCGAGTGGGTGAAGGCCAACAAGCCCGAAGCCTATCCGTGGGACATCGCGGGAGCCAACGAGGCGGCGCTCACCGGCTACATCCAGGGCCACACCGACTTCCAGACGCTGCAGGGCGTGAGCGCAGGCAACTACGCACCGTTCCACACCAAGGCGTCCGATCCCTACACCGTCACCTCCTGGTACATGGAGGGCGACGCGCTGATCGAAGCGGCCAAGGTCGCCAAACAGTGGAATGATATCGGGGTCTGGCGCGAGGACGCGCTGAACTTCGACGGCGAGCCGCGTGAGCTGTTCTACGCCGGACTCTCTGGCGCCGACCAGCACCACACGCAGACGTTCGTCAACGACATCGTCTACAACATGAACATCAAGCAGCCCGGCTCCGACCCCAAGTTCTTCTACTGGGGCAAGGAGAACGGCAACTTTTTCAAGGACATCTTCACGCACGGCGCCATGGCCGTGAGTGCCTACTCGAAGCACCCGGAGAAGGCGCTGCAGGTCTATGACCTGATCCGCAACGACAAAGAGCTCTACATGCTCTTCAACTACGGCATTGAGGGCGTCGACTACACGATCAATGCCGACGGCGTTCTGGAGCGCCCGGCCGGATGGGACTCCTCGACCATGTCGCTGGGTACCGACTACTGGTGGGGCCGCATGGACGAATTCGAGCCCAAATTGGCCACGCAGGCGCCCAATAAGGACGCCATCATCGCCGAGCTCGATGCGACGGCGAAGGACTACCCGTACTCGACGCTGCAGATCAACAAGTCGAACATCGACCCCACGCTCGCAGCCATGGCCGGCGTGCTGTCGGAGTACATCCCTCAGCTGCAATACGGCAAGTTTGAGGATCCCGCCGCGGCCATCGCCGAGATGCGCCAGAAGCTGAAGGACGTGGGCTACGAGGACGCACGCGCCTCGATCCAGGCGGACATGGACGCCTGGAAGGCCGCCCGCAACCTCTAGGCACCTAACCTGAAGCCGGGCGGGCATGCGCTGATGCGTGCCCGCCCGGCCTTCGCGGAGGATCGAGCAATGGCCACCCTGTTTTCGGCGGATTCCGCGCTGATGCGCGGCCTGGGCGTGCTCGCCGATGTGATGGTCCTCAACCTGCTGTTTGTCGTGACCTCGATCCCGCTGTTGACGCTCGGCGCGTCACTGACGGCGCTGAACTTCACCGCCATGCGGATCGCGACCGGTGAGTGCAATTCGGTGACAGGCGACTACTTCCGCTCGTTCCGCCGGAACTTCCGGCAGGCTACGGTGATCTGGCTGGTGCTGCTCGCGATGATCGCCGTGCTGGCCGCCTGGTATGTCGTCGTCACCAACCTCAACTACGGCGCCTTTGCCGAGCTGATGTTGCTCGCCGTCTGGTATGTGCTCGCCTTCAATTTCGCTGCGGCAGCGCTGTTCGTCTTCCCGTATCTCGCGAACTTCGAAGGCCGGACCCGCGACGTTCTCGGCAATGCCCGGCGGCTGTCGTGGAAGCATCCGTTCACGGCATTGGCCGCCCTCGCGCTGATCGGGCTCGCGGTCATCGTCACCGTCTTCTACCCGCAGTTCACCGGCTACGGCCTCATCTGGCTCTTCGTCGGCTTTGCCGGCATCGCCACCATCAACGGACGCCTGTTTGCGGGCGTCTTCGCCAAATACATCGCCGCCGCACCATCGGCATCCGACCAGAGATAGACGGCCAATGCACACTTACGAAATCAGCCGGTGGGCTTTCACCCTCACGGACACTCCGGATGCCTGGGCGAAAGGCTTCGACGACGCCTCGTGGCGGCCGGTGACGGTACCGCATGACTGGAGCATCGAGCAGGATTTTGCCGAGACCCATTCGAGCGGCACCGGCTATCTGCCCGGTGGCATCGGCTGGTATCGCGCGCACATGTCGCTGCGTGAAGTCGGCGACTTCCTCGGCAAGCACGCGCGGCTCAAGTTCCACGGCGTCTACAAGAACGCGCAGGTCTGGGTGAACGGCTACCATGTCGGCGGCCGGCCCTCAGGCTTTGCCGAGTTCTCGTTCGACCTCACCGAGATCCTCTCCTACGCCAATAGCGACGACCTCGTGATCAGCGTGCGGGTGGAACATTCCGATATCTCCGACAGCCGCTGGTACAACGGCACGGGTATCAACCGTCGCGTGACGATCGAGCTGCATGAACCGGTCCGCGTCGCCGAATACGGCACGGTGTTCGAGACCCTGGCAGCCGACGGGTCGGAGGCAACGGTCCGGGTCGCTCAGAGCTTGGTCAACGACACGGCCGAGGCGGTGACTGTGCAGGTGCGTCACGAGCTTCGCTCGCTGTCGACGGGCCGCACCCACACGTTCGACACCACGGCCGAACTTGCCGCCGGTGCATCCGCCGACACCGTCATCACCGCGACAGTGCCTCGGCCGGAGCTGTGGTCCGACACCAGTCCGAACCTCTATCGCCTCACGACCATCCTCACCTGGGGCGATGGCCAGCGCGCCGACTACGACGACATCGTGGGCATCCGCACCTTCCGCTTCGACGCCGAGCGCGGCTTCTTCATCAATGGCGAACCGCGCACCCTGAAGGGCGTGTGCCTCCACGAAGACGCCGGCCCGTTCGGCACTGCCGTCCCCACCGAGGTCTGGCTGCGACGCCTACTGAAGCTCAAGGAAATGGGCTGCAACGGCGTGCGCATGGCGCACAACCCGCACGCGCCCGAGCTCTATCGCCTTTGCGATGCGCTCGGCTTTTACGTGATCGACGAAGCCTTCGACGAGTGGGAGAACCCCAAGAACAAGTGGTGGCAGGGGCACAATGTCTACCCGCCGCGCCATCAGGGTTATGCGCGCGACTTCCACACCTGGGGCGAGCGCGACCTCGAGAACATGATCGACGCCCACCGCAACCACGCCTCGATCATCGCGTGGAGCATCGGCAACGAGATCGACTACCCGAACGACCCCTATGCCAGCGCCATGTTCGAGGCGATGACCGGCAACAACGACGCCAACAAATCCGCCAAACAGCGCGCCTACGACCCGAACCGGCCCGATGCACGGCGCCTGGCGACCATCTCGCGCCGCCTCGCCGGCATCGTGAAGCGGAAGGACCCGACGCGGCCGGTGACGGTGGGTGCCGCCTTCCCCGAGCTTTCCCGCTCCACCGGATTCCTCGAGCCGCTCGACCTCGTCGGCTACAACTACAAGGAACACCTCTACCCGGCCGACCACGAGAAATTCCCGGCCCAGCCGATTGTCGGCAGCGAGAACGGTCACGGCTATCGCGACTGGCGCGCGGTCACCGACAATGACTTCATCTCCGGCCAGTACCTCTGGACCGGCATCGATTATCTCGGCGAGACCTATCTCTGGCCCTGGCATGGCTCCCGCGCCGGACTGCTGACGGTCGCGGGCTTTGCCAAACACAGTTTCCACCTCCGCCGCAGCTGGTGGGCCGATGAGCCCGTCGCCTACATCGCCACGCGCAAGCGCGGCGACGAGGTGAAGAACCTCTGGTCGCACCCGATCTCGCGCGATTGGGACGCTATCGCCGGGGGCAAAGAGGAAGTGGTCTGCTTCTCCAACGGTGAACCGAGGCTGAGCAGTAGCGGCGCACAGATCGCGCTGACCTTCGACGAGGAGAACGGCTATTGGGTCGCTGGTGACGTTCCGCTCGATGCGCCGCTGGTGCTGGAGACGCTCCGAGACGGCAAGGCTGTTGCACGGGACGCATTCGGGCCGCGCGGCGATGCGGTGCGGATCGACACGGCGATCTGGCAGGCACCCACCGACGCGCAGGGCAAATACGACTCTGCAGGTCTCGCCAGCGATGGCGTTATCCAGGTCGAATGCTCCTTGCTCGACGCGCAAGGCGAGGTCGCCCGCAACGAACTGATCGTCTCGGCCGAGATGGAGGGCGGCACCCTGCTCTTCCTCGAAAACGGCGACCTGAGCGACAACACGCCTTACGCGGCGCGCTACCGCAGCACGTTCGAGGGACGCATCATCGTCTTCGTGCGCGCCGACGGTCCGGCAACGCTGCGCCTCAGCGCTCCGGGCCTGCCGGACGCAATGCTTTCTCTGAACCAGGTGGTCTGAATGCTGATCGATCTCTCGAACAAGGTCGCGATCGTCACCGGCGCCGGTCGCGGCATCGGCAACGAGATCGCAAAGACGCTGGCCGGCGAAGGCGCCATCGTCGTCGTCACCGATATTCGCCAGGAGCTGCTCGACGAGGTTGCTGCCGAGTGGCAGCGCAACGGCTGGACCGGTCTGCAGCTGCTCTGCGACGTACGCGACACCCATGACAACAAGGCAGTCGTCGAGACGGTGGAGGCGGCCTACGGTCGCATCGATATTCTCGTGAACAACGCTGGCGTGGCCGGCGGCGCCCGCGTCGAAGTGCTCTCCGAGGAAGCGTGGGACCTCAATCTGGACGTGAACCTCAAGGGCACCTTCCTGATGTGCCAGGCGGTGATCCCGGTGATGAAGCGCCAGCGCTCCGGCCGCATCCTCAATGCCTCGTCCTTCGCCGCCATCATCCCGGGCATCGGCGGTGCCGCGTACGCAGCCTCCAAATACGGCGTCGAGGGTTTTACCCGCGTGCTGGCGGGCGAGCTGGGCGCGCACGAGATCACGGTGAACTGCTATGCCCCCGGCATGATCCCCACCGGCATGAACCGCTTCGCCGAGCGTACCGATGCCGAAAAGACGCGGCTGCTCGATACGCTGACGCTGCGCCGCTGGGGCAGCCCGAAGGATGTAGCCAACCTCATCTGCTTCCTGTCGTCGGACTTCGCGTCCTACATCACCGGCACGATGATCGACGTCTCCGGCGGCAAATTCGCCACCCAGATGCCCTGGATGGTGCACCGCGAGCCCTGACCTGGGGCGGCCTGACAGCGTCCTGTAGGCAGGCTAGGCTGGCCGGACGCTGGTTGGCTCCCTGAGGAGATTCGCCTTGCTTGATAGTCGGTTGATCCTGGCGCGCGACGGGCTCGCGGCACGCTCGCTCGAGGGCGTCGTACCGGCCGAGCGCTATGTCGAGACGACGCTGCGCCAGGTCGTGGTGCCATCGGCATCGCTGCGCCGCGCGGCTTCGGCTGATGCCGAGCAGATGGACCAGTTGCTGTTTGGGGAGCTGTTCGAGGTGCTGGACAAAGCGGACGGCTGGGCCTTCGGGCAGGCGAGGCGCGACGGCTATGTCGGCTATGTCGAGGTTACGGCACTGGGTGTGCCGGGCGCGACCCCGACCCACACGGTTCGGGCGCTCCGCACCTACGGCTATAGCGGACCGAGCATCAAGACCGCGCCGGTTGGACTCTATTCGATGAATGCGCTGGTCAGCGTCGAAGCGCGCGAGGGACGCTTCGTGAGAACGGCGGGCGGCTGGTTCATCGAGGAACATCTGGCGCCGATAGATCAGCCGGCAGCGGACTTTGTCGCCGTGGCGGAGCGGTTCATCGGTACGCCATATTATTGGGGCGGGCGCGAGAGCCTGGGGCTCGACTGCTCCGGGCTGGTGCAGCAGGCGCTCTATGCCACCGGCCGAAGCTGCCCGCGCGACACCGATCAGCAGGCCGCCCTGGGTGAGCCGGTCGAAAAACTGCGGCGCGGCGACCTCGTCTTCTGGCGAGGCCACGTGGCGATCATGATCAACGACACCGACATCATCCACGCCAATGGCACGCGCATGGCGGTGACCATCGAGCCGCTGGCCGAGGCCATTGCCCGCACCAGCGCGAATGGTGGTGGCGAACCCACGGCTTACCGGCGGCTCTAGCCCTCACTCAGGCATCGGACGGATGAAGTGGTTCGGCGCGATCTCGCGCACCTCCGGCTGCTCGATGGCGGACTGCCGGCGGATCGCCTCGATGCGGTGAAGCTCGTCGTCGAACCGCGCCTCGCCGAAGCGGCGATCGGGATCGGGCACGGCGGAGAGAAGCAGGCGGGTATAGGGGTGCTGCGGGTTGGAGAGCACGCTCTCGGTCTCGCCCCATTCGACGATCTGCCCGGCATACATGACCATGATGTCCTCGGCCACGTAGCGCGCGGTGGCGATGTCGTGGGTGATGTAGAGCACCGCGAGGCGCAGCTGGCGCTTCATGTCGTTGAGCAGGTTCAGGATGCCGAGCCGCACCGAGACGTCGAGCATCGAGGTCGGCTCGTCGGCGATGATCACCTCGGGGTTCACCGCCAACGCTCGGGCGATGCTGATGCGCTGCCGCTGGCCGCCGCTGAGCTCGTGCGGGAACTTCGGCAGGATCAGCGCCGGATCGAGCTTCACCCGCGTCAGCACCTCGGCCATCGCCGCCGCCCGCTCGGCCCGCTTCAGCGCCGGCTGGTGCAGCCGCAGCGGGCGCTCGAGATGGTGGCGGACAGTGTGCACCGGATTGAGCGACGAGAACGGATCCTGAAAGACCATTTGCACTGCGCTGCGATAGGCTTTGAGGCCGAGCGAACCGCTCTCGACCGGTTCCCCGCGGAACAGCAGGCGCCCGGCGTCGGGGCGGTACTCGCGCATGATCAGCCGGGCGGCGGTGGTCTTGCCCGAACCGGATTCGCCAACCAGCGCTACGGTGCGGCCGGGATGGAGGGCGAACGACACGGCACGGGCGGCATGGACGGTACTGCCGGCGCGGTGGAATACCTTCGACACACTGTCGAGGGCGAGGATCGGGGCGGTGTCGGTCATGCCGCACCCATCCGTTCGCCGGTGAGGCGCGGGATCGAGGCCCAAAGCTTTCGCGTGTAGGCGTGCTGCGGCGCACGGTAGATCGCCTGTGCGTCGTTGACCTCGACCAGCTCGCCTTCGAGCATGATGCCGATGCGGTCGCTGACCTGCACCATCAGCGCGAGGTCGTGGGTGATGAACAGCACGGCAAAGCCCAGCTCCGCCCTGAGCTTGTGGATGCGCTCGAGGATCTCGCGCTGCACCACCACGTCAAGCGCGGTGGTCGGCTCGTCCATGATCAGCAGCTTTGGGTTGAGCGCGAGGCAGATGGCGATGACGACGCGCTGGCGCATGCCGCCCGACAACTGGTGCGGATAGGCCGAGAGCCGGTCGGCGGGGATATCGACGAGCGCCAGCAGTTCGGCGGCACGCGCCCGGGCGGCCGGGCGCCCGATGCCGGTGTGGGTCTTCAGCACGTCGTAGAACTGGCGCTCGATGGTCAGCACCGGGTTGAGCGAGTTCATCGCGCTCTGGAACACCATCGCCACCTCGCGCCAGCGCAGATCGCGCAATGCCGCGTCGTCGAGGGCAAGGACGTCGCGTCCGTTGAGCAGGATCTGGCTGCCGCTGCGGATGATGGCCGGCGGGCGATGGAGGCGCGGGATGGCGAAGGCGATGGTGCTCTTGCCGCAGCCGGATTCGCCGGCGAGCCCGAAGAACTCGCCGCGCCCGATATCGAAGCTGACGTTCTTGACCGCATGGAAGTCGCTCTTTGCGCCGACATAGTCGATCGAGAGATTGCGGATGGAGAGGACCGGATCGCTCACAGCTTGCCCTCGCCCCTTCTGATCAGCCCGGCCCAGCGCACCAGCATGCCGCCCGTGCGCAGCCGCGGGTTGGCGATCTCGTCAATGGCGAAGTTGATCAGCGCCAGCCCGAGACCGAGCGTCGCCAGCGCGAGGCATGGGGTGAGGATGTCCCACCAGGCGCCGACCGAGAGCGCCGAGGAGTTCTGCGCGTTGTAGAGCATGATGCCCCAGGAGACGGTGTTGGGATCACCCAGCCCGAGGAATTCGAGCGTCGCCTCGCTGATCACGGCGAAGATGACGCTGCCGATGAAGTTGATGCCGACGATCGAGATGAGGTTGGGAAAGATCTCGAACGCCATGATGCGCCAGCCCGGCTCGCCCAGCATCTCGGCCGATTTGACGAAGTCGCGCTGCCGGATCGACAGCGTCTCCGAACGCGTCACCCGCACGCCCCAGGCCCAGGAGGTGAACCCGAGGATGACCGCGATGACCAGCGGGCTCGCCTGTCCGATGAAGGCGGCGAGCACCAGCAGCAGCGGCAGGTTGGGGATGACGAGGATCATGTTGGTGAAAAAGCTGATCACCTCGTCGACGATCCCGCCCTTGTAGCCGGCGATGATGCCGAGCACGGTGCCGATCACCGTGATCAGCAGCCCCGCCCCGAAGCCGACGGCCAGCGAGACGCGGGCGCCGTAGAGCAGCCGGGTGAAGACGTCATAGCCGAGCCGGGTGGTGCCGAGCAGGTGCTCCGCCGATGGCGGTTGGTGCGGGCGGCCGACGCGCTTGGTCGGCAGGTACTCGGTGAGCAGTGGCGCAAAGACCGCCACGAGGATGACGATGGCGAGGATGGTGACGCCGATCACCGCCTTTCTGTTGCGCAACAGCTGGGAGAGCAGGGCCACCGGTCAGGCTCGCTTCAGCCGAGGATCGAGCAGCACGTAGCTCAGATCGACGAGGAAATTGGCGGCCAGCATGGCGGTCGTCATGATCAGCAGCTCACCCTGGATCACCGGGTAATCGCGGGCGAGGATGGCCTGGTAGAGCGTATTTCCCATGCCCGGATAGTTGAACACCACCTCGGTGACGAGCGAGCCGCCGAGGACGGCGCCGAGCGAGATGGCGAGTGCCGAGACGGTGGGCAGCAGCGCGTTGCGCGCCGCATACCGGAGCATGACGCCGCGGTCGCTGAGCCCCTTGGCGCGGCCCATGACAATGTAATCCTCACCGAGCAGGTTGATCATGTTGTTGCGCATGGTGACGGCGAAACCGCCAGTGAGGACGAGCACCATGGTCAGCATCGGCAGGGTGCCGTGGTAGAGGACGCTCGAGATGTAGGTCCAGCTCCAGGCCGCATCGAGCATGGGGTCGGCGGCATAGCCATTGGGGAACCAACCGAGCGTGTAGCCGAAGGCGAACAGCGTGATCAGCGAGACGACCACCGCCGGCACCGAGCTCGAAAAGATGGCGATGACCGAGACGATGGTGTCGAACAGGGTACCGCGTCGCCACGCCGCCATCACCCCGAGGAAGGTGCCGATGGCGAAGCTGACGAGTGTCGCGATGCCGACGAGGCCCACAGTCCAGATCAGGGCGCGTGCCAACAACTCAGTGACCGGCAGCGGGAAGAACCTGATGGAGCGGCCGAGATCGCCGGTGAAAACGCTCTTGAGATAGGCGAGGTACTGCTCGCCGATCGGCGCATCGATGAAGCCGAAGGTGAGCTTCAGCGCGTTGAGGTTCTCCATCGACAGGTCGGACCCGGCGCCGGAAAACATGATCTGGATCGGATCGCCCGGCATCAGGCGCGGCAGGAAGAAGTTGATCGTCGCCGCAGCGATGAAGGCCGCCAGATAGAACATAAGGCGCCGGAGCAGAAAGGCCATTGGATCGGTGTTTCCGCTTGGTGGGAGCGAGGGCGCGGTGCGCCCTCGCCAATGTCAGACTATTGCGCGACCGGCCGCAGGGCCAGCAACTGGATCAGGCGGCCGGGATTGGCGTTCGAGACGACCGGCGAGGTGATCGGGTTGTCCGCGTTGGCCCAGCCGGTAAAGCGCTTGGTGCTGTACTGGTAGAAGGACGGGCTGTTGTAGACCGGGATCACCGGCATCGCCGCCGCCACCTTGAGCTGGATGGCGTCCATGATCGACTTCTGCTCTGCCGGGTCCTTCACCTGGGTATACTTGTTCAGCATCTCGACCACTTCCGGATCGGTCCAGCGCTGCGCCGAGGTGCGGCTCTTGCCGAAATCGGCCGGGTTGAACGAGCGGATATAGGGGAAGTACGGGTTGGCCGCCGAGGCGATAGCGTTGAGGGACATCGAGTACTTGGCGTCGATCAGGTCCGAGGCCCAGACCGATTCCTCGGGCGTCGACATCTTCACGTTGAGCCCGCCCTGCTTCAGCGTCTCGATGGCAATCTGGACGGCATCGATCCAGTCGGTCCAGCCGTTGGGGATTTCGATGTCGATGGCGATCGGCGTGCCGTCGGGATTGTCGCGGAAGCCGTCCCCATCCTTGTCGACATAGCCCGATTTCTCGAGCAGAGCCACGCCAGCATCGAGGTCGAACTTGCCGTACTGGCCGAACTGGGTGACGACCTCGGGATTGCCGAACGCCTTGTAGAACGAGCCCAGCATGGCGGGATCTTCGTTGATCACCGGGTAGCCGTAGCCGGCAATGTCGATGATCGACTGTCGGTCGATCAGCATGCTCACGGCGCGACGGAAGTTGACGTCGTTGAAGGCCTTCTTGTTGTTCGCGTCCGGGCTCTCGAGGTTGAGCGTGAACGCCACGAGGCTGGAGGGCAGGAACCAGTAATGGTTGTGCTCCGGATTCTTGGCGACAAAGGTGTTGTCGATGTCGGGTACGAAACTGGTCGCCCAGTCGAGCGTGCCGTCGACGAGCGCCGCCAGCACCTGCGGATTGTCGGCCAGCTGCGGCATGCGGATACAGTCGATATGGAGGCTGGCCGCGTCCCAGTAATTGGGATTGCGGCACTGCTCGTAGACCTGCGGCGTGAAGCGGCTGATCTCGGTGAGCGGGCCGGAGCCGACCGGATTCTCGTTGGCGAAGGTAACCGGATCGGCGATGTCCTTCCAGATATGCTCAGGCACGATCGGCATCGCGACGATAGTGGTCGCAACCAGCGAGTTGGGCTGGATGAGGTTGAAACGAACCGTACGCTCGTCGACCTTTTCCACCGACTCCATCAGCTTCGATACCGAGTTGAAATCGAGCGCCGGGAACTTCTTCAGGAAGTCGTAGGTGAAGACCACGTCGTCGACGGTGAGCGGCTCGCCGTCGGACCATTTGAGCCCGTCGCGCAAGGTGAAGCTGATCGACTTGAGGTCGTCGGCCAGCTCGAAGCTTTCAGCCAGCCGGTACTCCCATTTGGCGCCGGCGAGGCGGTTGAAGATCGCCAATGGCTCGTAGATGAAGTCCTTGGTGGTGGCGCGCGCCGATGTCTGGTTGAACGGATTGAAGTTGCGGACGAAGGTCGTCGTCTGCTCGGAGCTTATGGTCAGCACCGTCTGGGCAGTTGCAGGCACGGTCATCGCCAGGGCCAATGCGGCCGTCGCAAGCAGTTTGCTCTTCAACATGAATGCGTCTCCCTCTTCTTCGACCGGCATCCGCCTCAGGCGAGGCGGTTCGCCTTGAAAATCTGCTCGACTTCGCCGTAAAGCGCCGCCGCGTCGACGCGAAGACTACCGCGTTTGCGCTCGGCGCGCGTGATTCGTTCAATAGTTTCCGCCGTTAACGGGCGGGCTGCCCGGGCGGCACTTTCGCTTGCCACGAGGCCGCCCTGGGTCAGCAGCGCAATGTCGTTGCCGGCGGCGAGGGCGGCGCCCACCCGCTCGCCCGGCGTCCCCTTCAGCGCCTCCATGCTGAGGCAGTCGGTGATCAGTACGCCATCGTAGCCTATGTCGTGGCGGATCAGATCGATGAGCTTTGGCGAAACCGAGGCGGGATGATCGGGGTCGATCCGGGTGAAGATCAGGTGCGCCACCATCGCCCAGGGCGCATCGCGCAGCGCGACGAAGGGCCGGAAGTCGGTGGCCCGCAGGTCGTCCAAGCTGGCGTCGACCACCGGGCAGTCGAAATGCGGATCCACCGTGACGCGGCCGTAGCCGGGGATATGCTTGACGATCGGGAGCGTCCCGACCTCGAGCATGCCGTCGATGACCTCGCGGGCCATGGTGACGACCAGCGCCGGATCGTCGCCGAAGGCGCGCTGGCCGATCACGTCGTGGGTGCCCGGGCGGGCGAGATCGACGACCGGCGTGGTGCCGCTGTCGACGGTGAGATCGGCCATGATCGCGCCCATGGCCTGGGTCGAGAGGCGCATGGCGCGCTTCCCCAGTTCGAGGTCCTTTCGCGCCAGTGCGCCGAAGGTGCCGAGGCTGCGGAAATCCGGCCAGTTGCCGTTGTTGAGGCGCTGGACCCGGCCGCCCTCCTGGTCGATGAAGATGGGCGTATCGGCGCGACCCAGGGTGTCGCGGATCTGCGCGCAGAGTTCTCGCACCTGCTCGCGGTTGTCGATGTTGCGCCGGAACAGGAACAGGCCGTAGGGGTTCGCCTCGCGCAGGAACGCAACCTCATCGGCCGTGAGCTCGAGGCCCTCGATGCCGACGAACAGGGCAAGTGGCGGGCTCGGCATCTCTACTGCCCCTGCCCGGGCCGAACCCGCAGCAAGCCCTGATAGATATCCTCGCCATCCGACTCGATCGGCACGGCGCCGACGGCGTTCGCGTAGAACTCGACCGGCCCGACCCCGCCGATGACGGCATAGGCGTAGCCCCGGGCCTTCATCGCCGCGAGCGTGTGGTAGAGCAGCGCGAGGCCGATCCCCCTGCCGCGCTGGCTCTCCGCCACCCCCGTTGGGCCGAAGAAGCCACGCGCCGTGGCGTCGTAGCAGGCGAAGCCAACCACCTCGCCGCTGACGATGGCGACAAGGCAGCCGGGAGGCTGATGAGCCAAGGCCGCGGTTAGCTCGCTGACCCAGTACTCGCTGAAGTTTTCGCGCACCCAGTCCTGGAGGATATGCAGCTCGGGCGGCAACGCGACGCGGATCGTGGCATCGACGCCGGCGACGCGCTGCGCCAGCGCAGCCATCCGGCGCGAATAGAGGTTTACGAGCAAATCCATAGGGCACAGTGATAGCGAGACCGAACCTCGATGCAACACCCGAGAACAAGAGAATGGTGCTTTCGCTGACCGTCACCGACACCCCGGCGGTGGAGGACCTGAGCGCAATCGGCGACGGGCTCGTAAGCTTCAACGTCGCCGATGTTGGGCCGGCCGAGCGGCGGGCCCTCGCGGTGGTGGTGCGTGACGAGGCCGGGCAGGTGGTGGCGGGCATCTCCGGCTATACGGCGTGGGGGTGGCTATACGTACAGTGGCTATGGGTGGCCGAAGGCGCACGGGGTGGCGGGCTGGCGGGCAGGATGCTGGCGGCGGCGGAGACCGAAGCACGCCAGCGCGGCTGCCACGGCGCCTATATCGACACGTTCAGCCCGGTGGCGCTGAAGACGTATCAACGGGCTGGCTATGCCGCCTTCGGTCAACTGGAGGACTTTCCCATTGGCCGCACCCGCACTTTCCTGCAGAAGCGGCTCTAGCCGGCGAGACGTCCGCCCTTCAGCGGATAGGGCACACCGGTCGTTGTCGGGAAGCTGATCGGCAGGTCGCGGATCACGCGCACGGCGAGGAAGGCGAAGCACTCGGCCTCGATCGCATCGCCGCGCCAGCCGACCGTTTCGGCGGGAACGGCTTCGACGCCGGCGCGGCTGCCGAGCATTTCCATCATCAGCGGATTGTGCCGGCCGCCGCCACTGACGACGAGCTTTTTCGGTCGGGTCGGCAGCAGGTCGAGGCCCTTGCCGACGGCGCCGGCAGTGAAGGCGGTGAGGGTGGCGGCCCCGGTGGTGGGATCAAGGCCATCGGCCATGGCGGCGGTGAAATCGAAGCGGTCGAGCGATTTCGGCGGCTTCTGCGCGAGGTAGGGATGCTCGAGCAGCTGCTTGAGCCGCACCTCGTCGACCGTGCCGGTGCGGGCGAAGGCGCCGTCGCGGTCCATGTCGCCGAGCCCGTGGGCCTTCATGAAGTCGTTGAGCGGCGCGTTGGCGGGGCCAGTGTCGAAAGCGATGAGCGTGTCGGCGCCGTCCCACCAGGTGACATTGGCGACGCCGCCGAGGTTGAGCACGGCGGTATCGCCACTGGTGCCGAGCCCGCGCAGCAGCGCCTGGTGATAGATGGCGGCGAGCGGGGCGCCCTGCCCCCCGGCGCGGACATCGGCGGAGCGGAAATCGTAGGCGACCTTCGTGCCCAGCAGCTCGTGCATCAGCTGGCCGTTGCCGAGCTGGCGCGTGGCGCCGATGCGGCCCAGCTGCGGGGCGCGGTGCAGGACCGACTGGCCGTGAAAACCGACAACGCCGATATCGGACATTTTCAGGCCCGAGGCCTCGACATGGGCGAGGACCGCGGCCGATTGCGCGCGGGTCAGCGCGTCCTCGGCCTCAGCGAAGATCGCCGGCTCGGGGCCCTCGAAGTTCCACTTGCGGGCCTGGGCCAGCGTCTCTTCGAGGAGGTCGCGGATCGATTGCGGATAGGGCGCCAGCGTGTAGGGGCCGAACTCGGTGACGCGCTCACCGTCGGTCCTGAGGATGGCGATATCGATATTACCGTCGAGCACGGTGCCGGTCATCAGCCCGACGGTCCAGATGGGGTCCATGCCGATTACTCCGCGTTGACGAGGTCGCCGACAGCGCGGCGCAGGGCGAAGATGCCGCTGTCGAAATGGCGGGTGGGGTGCACGCGGTTGGTCAGCAGCGTCCAGGCCCGACCCTTGGCGAAATCGAGCCATAGGCCGACGCCGGTGAAGCCGGTATGGCCGATGGTGGCGGCCGAGCAGTGGTCGCCGCCCGACCAGCCATCATAGGGCAGCTCCCAGCCATGCGTGCGGCGGCCGCCGACGCGGGTGCGCATCAGTTCGACCACGCCGGGCGAGACGCCGGACGCGGTCAGGAGGCTCTGTGCGTAGTCGAGCACCGAAACGACGGTGCCGAACAGGCCGGCGTGGCCCGAGCCTTGCAGCGCGTAGCAGTTCTCGTCGTGCACCTCGCCGACGACGACGCGGCCGCGCCAGGCATCCTGCTCTGTCGCTGCGGCATTCGCAGGATCGGCCGACCAGGCAAACCCTGGGCCCGGATCCTGCTCTCGGATCAGCTTGCCGGTGAGCCGCTCGAGCGCGATGCCGAGGAGGATGAAGTTGAGGTCGGAATAGACGGCGGGGCCGGCCGGCCACTCGTGCTGGAGCACGAAGGCGCGCAGCAGATTGGGGTCGGTGCCGTAGGTGTAGATCGGGAACACGCCGGGGAACGGCGTCTGGTGGCCGAGGCACTGGCGAAACGTGATCTTCCGCTCCCAGTTGTCCGGGTTGTACTGGCGGAAATCCGGGATCACCGAGATCAGCGGGGCATCGAGATCGATCTTGCCGGCCTCGGCCAGCGCGATGATGCGCGGGGTGGTGAATATCACCTTGGTGAGCGAGGCGAGATCGAACCACGTGCCCTCGGTCATCGGGCGGGCATGCGGCACCCGCTGCGCATCGCCGATGACGCGAGTGGCGCGATCGCCATTGGCCTCGACGACGCCGAGGATGCCGCCGGGGATGCGACCGGTGGCGATCGATTGCTCGAGCGGCTTGAAGGCCCGGTCGAGGGTCGCTTGAGCGCTCATTGTTCCTCCAGCCGCACGCGATGGTCGGTGCCTGCGTCACGCCAGCGAGCCGGCGGCGGTTCGTAGCCGCGCGGCTTCAGCAGTGAGGGCACCTGGGTATTGTCGATGGTGAAATGCTGCCGCCGCCGCTCGATGGCGGGAACGGCGCCGATCAGCCGTTTCGTATAGCTGTGCTGCGGATCCGACAGCACGGATTTTGCATCTCCGATCTCGACCAGCTGGCCGGCAAACATCACGGCAACGCGGTGGGCGATGCGCTCGACCACCGCCATGTCGTGCGAGATGAAGAGATAGGCGAGCCCGAACTCGCGCTGCAGGTCGATCAACAGCTCCAGCACCCGCGCCTGCACCGACACATCGAGAGCCGACACCGCCTCGTCGAGTACGACCACGTCGGGATTGAGCATCAAGGCGCGGGCGATGCAAAGCCGCTGCCGCTGCCCACCGGAGAACTGGTGCGGATAGCGGTTGAGCGCATCCTCGGAGAGGCCGACGCGCTTCAGGAGGAAGCTCATCCGCTCGCGGACCCTGACATCGACGCGCTGGCCGGCGGCGATGGCGGGCTCGGCGAGAAGGCTCTCGACATTGAGACGGGGGTTGAGCGAGGCGAAGGGATCCTGAAACACCATCTGCACCGGCCGATGGCCCTGCCCCTCGACCGCGATCTCCCCGCGCGTTACCGGGGCTAGGCCAAGGATGGCGCGGGCGGTGGTGGATTTGCCCGAGCCGCTTTCGCCGACGATGGCGAGGGTCTCGCCGGGGCGAAGGTCGAAATCGACGCCGTCGACGGCATGCACGGCACCGGACGCCCGGGCAAACAACCCGCCGGCAGCCGGGAAGCGGACGACGAGGTCGTCGACCCTGACGATCGGCGGCTTCGGCTCGGCGCGCTGCCCATCGTCGCGAACCGCCTTGCCGCTGTTGAAGTGGGGCACGGCGCTGAGCAGGTGTTTTGTGTACGCGTGCTGCGGGTGGTCGATCACCGTGTCGAGCGAGCCCTGCTCCACCGCGACACCGGCCTGCATCACCATGATCCTGTCGGCGATGCCGGCGACGAGACCGATATCGTGGGTGATGAAGATCATCGACATCCCCGCTTCGGCTCGGAGCTCGGCGAGCAAAGCCATGATCTGCGCCTGCACCGTGACATCGAGCGCGGTGGTCGGCTCGTCGGCGATCAGGAGGCGCGGGTTCGCAGCGATCACCATAGCAATCATCACCCGCTGCCGCATGCCGCCCGAAAGCTGGTGCGGATAGTATCCGAGGCGCTGCGCGGCATCGGGGATGCGTACGCGCTCCAGCGCTTCCCTGGCGGCCACCGTCGCGGCGCGGCCGGTTAGCCCGCGGCTCAGCCGGAAGGCCTCCTCGATCTGCCGGCCTACAGTATGCACCGGGTTGAGAGAGGTCATCGGCTCCTGGAAGATCATGCCGATCTCGCGGCCGCGGATGCGCTGCAGCGCAGGCTCGTCGGCGGCGGTGATATCGACCGAGGCGCCGTCAGTGCGGTTGATGGTGATCGCGCCGCCGGTGATCCGGCCGCCACCGAAATCGACCAGCCGGTTGATCGACAGCGCCGTTACCGATTTGCCCGAGCCGCTCTCGCCCACGATGGCCAGCGTCTCTCCGGCCTCGAGGTCGAAACTCACGCCCTTCACCACCTCGTTGGCGCCGGGATCGCGACCGAAACCGACACTGAGGTCGCGGACGGAGAGCAGCGTGCTCATGCTTCCCTCCGCTGCGTGCGTGGATCGAGGATGTCGCGCAGGGCATCGCCCAGGAGGTTGAAGCCGAGGATGGCGAGCATGATGGTGAGGCCGGGAAATACCATGAGCCATGGGGCACGCGTCATCATCGACTTGCTCTCGGCCAGCATCACGCCGAGCGACGGCGCCGGCGGCTGTGTGCCAAGGCCGAGAAAGCTCAGGCCGGACTCGGTCAGCAGCGCCCAGGCGAGCGCCAGCGTGATCGTCACTGTTAGCGGCGCGACGAGATTGAGCAGCAGGTGGCGCGTGAGGATATAGCCCTGCGAGCTGCCGAAGGTGCGCGCCGCTTCGACGAACTCGCGCGCCTTGAGCGCCAGCGCCGGGGCACGGACGACGCGGGCGAAGATCGGCGTGTAGACGATACCGATGGCGACGATGCTGGTCACCGCACCGGCGCCCTCGATCGCGACGATGAGCAGGGCGAGGAGGATGGCCGGGAAGGCCAGCAGTACATCCATCGTCCGCATCAGCACGCCGTCCCACAGGTGCCCCCACCAGGCGGCGAACAGCCCGATCAGCGTTCCGGCGGCCGCGGCGACGGCGACTGACGCGAAGGCCACGAGGAAGGACTCGCTGATGCCCAGCATCAGGCGGCTGAAGGTGTCGCGGCCCAAGAGGTCCGTGCCGAACCAGTAGGTCGGGCTCGGTGGCTTCAGGCGGTCGACGACGAACTGCTTCAGCGGATCATGCGGCGTGAGCCCGACTGCCCCCAGCGCCGCGAGGACGAGGAAAACCACGATGATGCCTGCGCCGATACGGCCGCTGGGGTGCTGCAGAACCGCCTTGAGCAGACCCATCACTTGCCCCCGAGCCGAATGCGCGGATCGAGCGCCGCATAGGCGAGGTCGACCAGGAGGTTCACGACGAGGAAGTTGAGGGCGATGAACAGCACGGCGCCCTGTACCAGCGGATAGTCGCGCTGGCTGATCGCATCCAGCGTCAGACGGCCGAGCCCGGGGAGCGCGAAGATCTGCTCGACGATCACGGCGCCACCGAGCAGGTAGCCGAACTCGACGCCCGACAGCGTCACCACCGGGATCAGCGCATTGGGCAGTGCATGCCCCCAGATGACGTCGCGCTGCGACGCCCCCTTGCTGCGGGCGGTACGCACATAATCGTCGCTGAGCACATCGAGCATGGCCGAACGCGAGATGCGGGTCACCGCCGCCGCGAAGGAGAGGCCCAGCGTGATCGAGGGCAGGATCATCTGGCTGAGGTTACCCAGCGGGTCGACGAACAGCGGGGTGAACGAGCCCATGGCGGGCAGCACATGGAAGGTCACCGAGAGGAAATAGATCAGCACCAATCCGACGACGAAGCTCGGCGTCGATTGCCCGAGCATCGCGAAGAGCCGCACGACGAGGTCGGAAGGTCGGTCGGCCCGCGTCGCGGCGAACACTCCGGCCGGAATGCCGAAGGCGAGAGCAATCACCATCGACAGCAGCGCCAGCTCGAGGGTGAGCGGGAAGCGTGCGATGATCACCTCGAGAACCGGCTTGCCGTAGGTCACCGAGATGCCGAGATTGCCCTCGAACAGCCCGGCCAGCCACCGGCCATACTGCACGAAGATCGGCTGATCGAGACCGAAATACTGGGCGAGGGAGGCGCGTTGCGCCTCCGTCAGCAAGCCCGCCTCGGTGCCCAGCATGGCGATGATCGCGTCGCCGGGCACGAGCCGGATGGCGAAGAACACCAGCAGCGACACACCCAGCAGGACCAGCGGAAACGTCAGCAGCCGTTGCGTGAGATAGTTCATGTCGGCCGCACCCTGTGGTGAGGCGGGCCTGAGCCCGCCCCGAAACGCTTACTCGCCGACAGTCACCTTGCTCAGCGAGAAGAGCAACCCGCTCGGATTGATCTCATAGCCCTTCACGCTGTCGAGATTGGCCGTGTAGGTCACGGTACTGGAAATCCACACCCACGGTGCCTGCTCGGCGAGGCGGGCCTCGAACTGCTGGAAGATCGGCTTGCGCTTGGCGACGTCGGTTTCGACGCGGCCTTCCTGCAGCAGCTTGTCGAGCTCGGGGTCGGTGAAGTTCGACACCTTCACCAGGTTGCCGTCCTTGGTGAAGTAGCGGTTGTACATGGGGTACGGGTCCGGCCGGCCGCCGTTCTGTGCCACTGCCATATCGAAATCACCCTTGAGCCAGGTATCGACATAGACCTTCAGATCCATGGTCTTGATGTTGAGCTTGACGCCGATCGCGGCGAGCTGGCTCTGCAGCACCTGCGCCTCGTTGGCGGCATAGGGCGGCTCACCGGTCGCGGCGATCACCTCGGCCTCGAAGCCGGCCTCGAGCCCTGCTTCCTTCATCAGCGCCTTGGCCTTCTCGACATCCTGCGTATAGCAGAAGAGGCTCGCCGGGTCGGAGGCGTAGGCCTTCATGGTCAGCGGGCCAGTCACGGTGCCCTCGCCGAGGAGCGCGGTGTCGATGATCTCCTGCCGGTTGACGGCGCAGGAGATGGCCTGCCGCACCTTGAGATTGTCCATCGGCGGACGCGCCGGATTCATCTGCAGCACATTGTAGGCGAGGCCCGGAACGCGGTTGAGCGTCATCCCCGCCTCGCCCGGAATGAGCGTCGCGATGGTCGGGTCGTTGAAGAGAGCGAAGTCCGTCTGGTTGGCGCGCATCGAATCGATGATGGCGCTTTCGGATGGCAGCACCGAGATGGTGATGCCGTCGACGCCGACCTTGCCGCCGGCCCAGTTCGGGTTGGCGCTCAGCACGTCCTTCACGTTGGGGTCCCACTCGTCGAGCACGAACGGCCCCGAGCCGATGGGCTTGGTGCCGATGCTGCCATCGGCTATGGCCGAGGCCGGAACGATCGAGGCGTTGGTGCCGGACATGGCGACGAGCAGCGGCGCGTCGGGCTGGCTCAGGTTGAACACCACCGTCTGCGGATCGGGCGTGTCGATCGACTTGATCGAGAGGAAGTTGGCTCGCGCCGCGGCGGCGGTCGCCTCATCGAGCAGGCGCTCGAACGAGGCCTTCACGTCGGCGGAGGTCACCGCATCGCCGGTCGAGAACTTGGCGTTGGGATCGAGCTTGAACGTGAGCGTCAGGCCATCGGCCGAGAATTCCCAGCTCGTAGCGATGGCGGGCGAGACATTGTACTGCGCGTCGAGGCGGACCAGCGGCTCGTAGATCAGCTCGAGCAGGCGCAGAGACGAGAACGCCGTCTGCTTGTGCGGATCGAGCCCGGTGGCATCCTGCGACCAGGCCATGCGGAGCGTCGCCGCCTCGACCGGCGCCGCGGCCATGGTGAGCATCGCCGTCATCGCGACACCAGTCAGAAACGTCCTGCTGAAATTCAGATGCATGAAACTCTCCCTGTCCCTCACCGCCTGTCGTCCGCGGCGCTATCGGAGAGCGACCTTACGTCCGCGACGGTCGCGGCGCATAGCCCTTCCTGCATCGACAAAAGGACAAGGTCCGTCAAACCTGTACCGGACTACTACTGACCGGCGGAACGCGCTGAGAGCGCCATCTCGCGCTGGAACCAGCGGGCGATGCTGTTCATGGTCTGACTGGAGCGCTCGTCGCGCCAGGCGAGGAACCACGTGCCCGGCCGCGTGACGACGCCGAGCGGCGCAACGAGACGATTTTGCGCGATGGCGTCCCAGATGGCGGGTCCGGCGCCGATGGCGACACCGAGGCCGGCTTCGGCGGCCTGCACGCTATAGGTCAGGGTATCGTACCAGATGGTCTCGCGCGGCGGCAGCTCTATGCCGGCCTCGCGGGCCCAGTTGGTCCACATGTCGGGCGGCCAGCGGATATCGAGCCGGGGCTGGGCCCAGAGGTCGTCGGCCGTCAGCTCGCCACGCGCGAGCATCGGGCTGATCACCGGACCGAAGGTCTCGGGGCCGATCTCGACCACGGTGATGCCGGGAATGTTCAGCGGCGGGCCGACGCCGACATAGACGTCGATGGAGCGGTCGGCAGGGTTGCTCTCGCGCGTCCAGGTGGTCAGGCGCACGGATTTACCCCCGAGTTCGCGGTCGAGCGCTGGAAGGCGCGGCACCAGCCAGCGGAGGAGGAAGGTATCGGGCGCCGTGAGCATGATCGTGCCGTGGCGATAGGCCGAGCGCAGGTGCTCAACGCCGCGGGTGATGGAGGCGAAGGCCTCCGTCACGGTGGCCGAGAAAGCCGCGGCATCGGGGGTGAGGCGCAGCGAGCGGTTGCCGCGCTCGAACAGCTGGACGCCGAACTCATCCTCGAGATTCTTGATGTGCCGGCTGACAGCGCCGCTCGACACGCGCAGTTCCTCGGCGGCGCGGCGGACGCTGCCCAGCCGGGCGGCGACCTCGAAGGCTCTCAATGCGTTAAGCAGGTGCAGCATGATCGTTGATAAAAACTCAATCGATTGGCCGATTAGTACGCTGTTGCAAACCTGTCGTCTATCCTAGCCTTTGCCTTGTTCTGCGGGGATATCGGAGGGAACGGCAGCTGATGTTGCCACGCCCCGATCCAGCAGTTTTTTGGATCGACGAGAAGGCGACTACGTGACCTCCCCTACCCACCGGATCATTATCGACTGCGACCCCGGCCATGACGACATGGCCGCGATCCTCCTGGCAGCATCGCACCCGTCGATCCGGATCGAGGCCATTACCGCGGTCTGCGGCAACGCTTCGGTGGAGAACACCACGCGCAATGCGCTGCGCATCGTCGAAGCCTTCGGCCTCGATGTCCCGGTCTATCGCGGCGCCGAACGGCCGCTGCTCCATCGCTACGAGTTCCCGGCGGCCTTCCATGGTCCGAGCGGGCTCGACAGCGCCGGCGTCGAACTGCCCGCGCCTACGCGCACCATCGCCCCCGGACACGCGGTCGACGCGATCATCAGGCTGGTCGAGGCGAACCCCGGCGAGATCACGCTGGTGGTGATCGGCCCGATGACCAATGTCGCGCTGGCGCTCGCCCTGCGCCCCGACCTCGTGCCTGCGATCAGGCAGATCGTGTTCATGGGCGGTTCGTCCGGCGAGGGCAACGTGACCCCGGCCGCCGAGTTCAACATCTGGGCCGATGCCGAAGCGGCCCGCATGGTGTTCCGCTCGGGCGTGCCACTCGTGATGTTCGGGCTCAATGCCACGCACCAGACGCTGCTGCGCCGAGAAGACGTCGCCGCGGTCCGCGCTGCGCATGCGGGTGACAATGTGGTCGCCGATATCCTCGATTTCTACTGCGGGACCTACTACCGCTTCGCCGGCGCCGACAAGCCGGGCGCCCCGCTGCATGATCCCTGCTGCATCGCCTGGCTGATCGACCCGAGCCTGTTCGAGATCGAGCAGCGCCCCGGCGAGGTGATCGTTTCCAGCGACGAGGCTTACGGCCAGACGCTGATCGATTTGAGGCCGCAGGATTCGTCGCACGACACACGCATCAAGAACGTCGGCGTTGCCGTCAAGGCCGATGCCGGCCGTTTTGCAGAACTGGTGACCCAGGCAATGATCTGGGCCGCCGGCCGAGTTACCGTGAAGCCATGAAGGGTGCCAACATGAAGACCGTACAGCTCTCCATTCTCGCCGGCCTTGTGGCCAGCATGCTCGCCGGCACTGTGCTGGCCCAGGACAAGACGCTCAATATGATCGTCATCGAAGGCGGCGACACCACCGCCATGCAGGCGGTCGTCGATGCCTACAAGGCGTCGCACCCCGGCGTTGCGATCAACCTGCAGTCCTACCCGTTCGCGCAGTTCTTCCAGGTCGCCGAACTCCGCTTGCGCTCGGCCGATGCCGGCATCGACCTCGTCTATGTCGATGCGCCGCTGATGGCGAGCTACGCCTCGCGCGGCTTCCTCTCCCCGATCGACGCCACCATCGACACCTCGGCGCTGGTGCCGAGCGCGCTCGATGCGGGCAAGTATGACGGCAAGCAATACGCCCTGCCGATCAACAACTCGGCGCAGGTGCTGTTCTACAACAAGGCGCTGTTCGAGAAGGCCGGGATCACTCCGCCCGCGGGCCTCACCGCCGGCCAGACCGCGACGCAAGCCGATGTCGACACACTCGCCTCGACCGAGCGCTGGACCTGGGAGCAGGTCGCCGATGCGGCACAGAAGCTGACCGTCAAGGACGGCGGCCGCACCACCACCTACGGCTTCTCGGTCGAGCAGTTCGCCGAACTCTACCAGCTGCAGCCGTTCGGCGAGTCTCTCGGCACCGACGTGATCGGCCCGGACGGCTACACCGCCGCCGGCTACCTCGACAGCGAGGCCTGGACCAAGGCTGCGACCTTCTGGAGCGACCTCTACAACACCTGGGCCGTGAGCCCGAAGGGCCTCGGCTACGGCGAAGGCGCGCAACTGTTCAACAACGGCCAGCTCGGCATGTTCGCCGGCGGGACCTGGAACATTCCGATCCTCTCGGGTTCGGGCGTCGATTTCGGCGTTGCCCCCTACCCCTATTTCGAGGGCGGCAAGGTCCTGACCCCGACCGGCTCGTGGTTCGTCGGCGTCAACGTCGCCTCCGCCAACCAGGCCGAGGCGATGGACTTCGCGTCCTACCTCACGACCAGCCCCGAGGGCACCAAGGTCTGGTTCGATTCCCTGCAGCAGCTGCCGACTTACAAGCCGCTGCTCGACCAGATCAGCACCTCCGCCGATTTCGACGCCTTCCCGCAGAACGTCTTCCGCCTCGGCGTCTACGACTCGCTCAACACCGCCAAGGCTCGCCCGGTGACGGCCGCCTACGGCCAGTTGCAGGATGCCTTCCGCACCGCCTTCACCGACATCTCCAACGGCGTCCCCGTTGCCGATGCGCTGAAGAGTGCCGTGCAGAAGTTCGAGAGCGCCGCCAACCGCGTGGCGCAGTAAACTACCCCGCTCCTCCCGCGTCCCCGGCTTTCCTACCCGCCGGGGGCGTAACGACCGGAAAATGGCGTGACCCGCACACGATCTCCTCTCCTGCTGATCGCCGCGCTGCTCGCACCAGCGCTGCTGGGCCTCGTCGTTTTCCGGCTTTATCCGATCGCGCTGGCCGTCAGCGACAGCCTGTTCAACATGGTGCGCGGCCACCAGGTGTTCGTCGGCCTCGACAACTACGTCGCCCTCATCAACGACTCCGTCTTCTGGAAGTCGCTACAGGTCACCTTCTGGTTCAACCTGCTGATCAATCCGATCCAGATCGCCCTGTCGCTCGGCCTCGCGCTGCTCTACGTGCAGAAGTTCCGTGGCATCACCTTCTACCGCTTCCTCTTCCTCATCCCGATCGGTGTATCGCTGCCGGTGGCGGTGATCATCTGGCGCATCATGCTGAGCCAGGACGGGCTGGTGAACGGGCTCATCGGCATTGCCGGCATCCCGGCCCAGCCATGGCTGACCTCGGAAGGGCTGGCGCTCTACTCGATCATCGCCATCGCCACCTGGAAGGGCATCTCGTACTGGATGATCTTCATCATCGGCGGGCTGCAGAACATCTCGACCGAGATTTACGAGGCGGCCCGGCTCGACGGCGCCACGGCGTGGCAGCGGCTCTGGCACATCACCATCCCCCTGCTCCGGCCCACCCTGCTCTTCGTCCTCGTAGCCGATGTCTCGATCAACTTCCTCTTGTTCGCGCCGATCTTCATGCTGACCCAGGGCGGCCCGGCGGATTCGACCAACGTGCTGATGTACGAGGCCTACAAGTCGGGCTTCGTTTTCGGCGATATGGGTCGTGCCATGGCCATCATCGTCGTGGTGGTGCTGATCCTTCTCGTCATCGTCGGGCTGCAGTTCCGCCTGCTCGCCGGCAAGCCGGAGCGCAAGTGATGGCCCATCCGATCCGCCGCGGCGTCGGCTTCTCGCTCAAGCACCTCGGCTACCTCGCCATAGCCTTCGTCTTCGTACTGCCGCTCTGGTGGGCGATCGTTTCGTCGCTGAGGCCGAACATGGAAGTGTTCGCCGACATCTTTCCCTTCACGCCCGAGGCGCTGATCCCTGCGCCGTTCTCGCTCGAGGCCTATGACGGCATTATCCAGCGCGGCTTCGGCCAGATCATCGCCAACACCATGCTGGTGGCCATCATCACCATGCTTGGCGGATTGGTGGTGAACGGCCTCGCCGGCTTTGCCTTCGCGGTGTTCGATTTCAAGGGCAAGAACGCCATCCTGACGCTGATCATCATCAGCTTCATGCTGCCCTTCGAGGCGATCGCGCTGCCGCTCTACACGGTGACCATGCAGCTGGGCTGGCTCGACAATATCGCGGCGCTGATCGTCCCCAGCGTCGCCAATGGCCTCGCGGTCTTCCTGTTCTACCAATTCTTCAAGGAAGTGCCGAAGGACTACCTGGAGGCGGCGCGGCTCGATGGCGCCAACTGGCTCGACGTGCTCCGCCACGTCTATATCCCGCTTTCCATTCCCACCTGCATCAGCGCGGGACTGCTGCTGTTCGTGTTCCAGTGGGAGGCGTTCCTCTGGCCGCTGCTCGCCATGCCGAGCCAGCAGTTCAAGGTGATCCAGGTCGGCATGGCCGCGTTCCAGCAGCAATACCAGACGATCTGGAACCAGCTGTTCGCTGTCGCGGTTGTCACCGCGCTGATCCCCATCGCCCTGCTGCTGCCATTGCAGCGCTACTACGTGCAGGGTCTCGCCGGGGCGGGATTGAAAGGGTAGTCCGAGCGCCCCTCAGACCCGCCGGCACGAGTTGCCCGGGACGAACCTCGGCGACAGCACGAAGTCCTGCGGAGGTTCCGCGGCGGCCTCGGGGTTCGTGATCCGGTGCAGAAGCCGCCGGGCGATGATGCCGCCGAGCTTGAGCGTGTCCTGCACCACCATGGTGATACGCGGGGTGATGACGTTGCTCCACTGCACGTCGTCGATCATGCACAGCGAGATATCGCCCGGGCAGTTGAAGCCCAGTTCCTGCATGGCCTGCAGCGCGGCGAGCGCCACGGCATTGTTGGCGCCGAGGATGGCGGTGGGGCGTTCGGGCTGGATCAGCAACCGCATCGCCGCCTCGTAGCCCGCCGAACGGGTGAACTGGCCGTCCACCACGTAATTCGGATTCACCTCGACGCCGGCGCTAGCCATGGTCTCGACGAAGCCGCGATAGCGCTCGGAGGCCGTGTGCATGTGCTGCGGTCCGGCAATGAAGGCGATGCGCCGATGCCCCAGCTGCAGCAAGTGCTCGGTCAGCATGGCACCGGCGAGATAGTTGTCGGACCCGACAAAATCCCGCTCGATGCCGGCAACCTTCTGGTCGAAGCAGACCATCGGGACCTTGAGGCTCTCGACGAAACGCACGTAGTCGGGGCCGAAGCTGGACGGCCCGAGCGCCAGGCCGGCGATCTTGAGCCCGATCAGATGCTCGACGAGCGCCTGCTCGCGCTCCGGCTTGCCCGAGGAGTCGGCGATGAGGACGAAGTGCTCGTGCTCGAGGGCGTAGTTCTCCAGCTCGCGGCGGATGTCGCCGAAGAACGAGTTGCCGACATTACCAACGACGAGGCCGATCATCTTGCTGCGGCCACGCGCCAGACTCTGCGCCAGCGGATCGGCAACATACCCCACTGCCGCAACCGCGCTTCGGATCCGCTCGAGCGTCTTCTGGCTCACCCGGCCCGGGTTGCTGAGCGCCAGCGACACGGTCGAGACCGACACCTCCGCCAGTTTGGCAACATCGCGAATGGTGGCCATCAGTCTATTCTCGAACCGCTTCTATGCAAAGAGGGGGTTGTGCTGGTGGGTCGGCCAGTCGGCAATTCTCCTGCAATACGTAGCAGCTGCTGGCCTTCACGCAACTGAAATCCACCGTCGGACCGGACCTCAGATTCCGTCTTGACTCGCAAACGGCTCCCTAGCAGGATAAAAATCGAACCGGTTCGATGGACCGGCATAGGGAGGATAGATTGGATAGCGCTCTCACCACCAGCGGTGGCATCGACACGTCTGCCGGCAAGGCCTGGTTCACGAATGACCGCTTCGGCATGTTCATTCATTTCGGGCTCTACGCCCTGGCTGCACGGCACGAATGGGTCCAGCACCGCGAGGAGATCGCCCCCGAAGCTTACGCCAAGTACTTCGAGAACTTCGATCCCGACCTCTACGATCCCAAGGAATGGGCGCGCCGGGCGCGCGAAGCGGGGATGAAGTACGTGGTGCTGACCGCCAAGCACCACGAGGGCTTCTGCCTGTGGGACAGCAAGTTCACCGACTACAAGGCCACCAATACGCCCTACGGCAAGGACCTCTTGAAGGCCTATGCCGACGCGTTCCGCGCCGAGGGGCTGAAGGTCGGCTTCTACTATTCGCTGATCGACTGGCACCATCCGGAATTCCCGATCGACGGCATCCATCCGCTGCGCAATCACCCAGATGCGCTCCAGATGAACAAGAGCCGCGATGTGCGCAAATACGCCGAGTACATGCGCAACCAGGTCACCGAGCTCCTCACCGGGTTCGGCGAGATCTCGGTCATCTGGTTCGACTTCAGCTACCCCAAGCGCGAGTACAAGGGCATGCCCGGCAAGGGCCGCGCCGACTGGCAGAGCGAGGAGCTGATCGGGTTGGTGCGCGAACTGCAGCCCAACATCATCGTCGGCGACCGGCTGGACCTGCCCACCGACGGCAACTTCCCCAAGGACCTGGCGACGCCCGAGCAGTACACCCCCCGCGTGGCCCCGACCATCAACGGCAAGCCGGTGCGCTGGGAAGTCTGCCACACCTTCTCGGGCTCGTGGGGCTACCACCGCGACGAGAACACCTGGAAGGATGCCGGCCAGCTCATCAACATCCTCATCGACACCGTGGCGCTCGGCGGGAACCTCTTGATGAACGTGGGGCCGACGGCTCGCGGCACGTTCGACGCCCGCGCCATCAAGGCGCTCGAGACCTATGGGGAATGGCTGCGTCTCAACGGTCGCGCCATCTACGGGGCGGGGGCTTCGCAGTACAAGGCGCCTAGCGGCACGAAGTTTACCCAGAAGGGCAACCGGCTTTACCTGCACGTGCAGAACTGGCCGTTCCGCCACATCCACATCGAGGGTCTGGGGCGGAAGGTGAAGTATGCCCAGTTCCTGCACGATGCCAGCGAGATCCACTGGCTCGATCCCGATGCCGAGGTCGATTCCAACATCGGCGTCGCGGTGGGTGACGGCATCCTGACCCTCGAGCTGCCGGTCCTCAAGCCGGACGTGGTGACGCCGGTCATCGAACTGATCCTCAAGGATTGACGATCGTGTCGGTAGCAGCAGCGACCGATGCGGCGGGTCATGAGGCCAACCTCATCGCGGCGATGGCTCCGCTCATCGCCGACCTGGCCGAGGACGGCGATGGCGCCGTTGCCCTCGCCGGGTCGCGCGGCAAGGGGCGGTCGGACACGCAGTCAGACTATGACTTTCGCGTCTACGCCCATGCCTACCGGCCGAACCTCAAGCTGACCGTGCAATGGAACCGGTTCGAAATGGCCATGAAGGAGTGGCAGATCGAGGGGGTTCGCATGGATGGCATCTGGATGCGCAGCTACGCCGGCGTCGAGCGCGATCTCGATGCCTGGCTCGCCGGGACCGCTGTCCCCAAGACCTTTGAATGGACCATCTGGGGCTACCACCTGCCCACCGATCTCGCCAGCCAGCAGATCGTCAACGACCCCGATGGGCGGCTCGCGGGCTGGAAGCGCCAGCTCGCGACCTATCCCGAGCCGCTGCGCGACGCCTTGCTGCAGCAGTACCGCGAGATCCTGCAGTACTGGGCCGCCGACTATCACTACGAAAGCAAGGTCGACCGGCGCGACCTGGTCTTCCTGATCGGGATCACCGGCAAGCTCGCCAACGCGATCCTGCAGTTCGTGTTCGCGCTGAACCGCGCCTACTACCCCGGTGACGGCTGGAACCTGCCAATGGCGGCCGAACTGCCGCTGCTGCCGCCCGACTTCGTTTCCCGCATGGCGTCGATCCTGGAGCCGGGGCGAGACCCCGATGCCCTGCGCCGCCAGCGTGCCGAGCTCATCGCCATGATCGCCGATCTGGAGGTGCTGATCGCGGCTTGAGGGGCCGCGCGCCTACCCCGGAGCGGAGGACTCCGGTGCAACGACCCAAGCATGCAACGCCAAATGTGACCGAGGAGGACACGACATGAGACTGCCACTTACGCTAGCCGCCATCGCGCTGGCTGGAACCGCCCTGCTTTCCACCGCCAGCTACGCCCAGGACCAGGTGAACCTGACCTGGCAGATGTGGGGTGACGAGAAGGATACCGCGCTGTTCACGAGCATCGCCGACCTGGTGACGGCGGAATATCCCAACATCAAGGTGACGCCGCAGTTCTCGGGCTGGACCGACTACTGGACCCGCCTGCCGGTGCTGGCCTCATCCGGCCAGATCGCCGACCTCGTGGCCATGCAGTCGATGCGCATGCCCAGCTTCTATGGCGTGCTCGAACCGCTCGATCCGTTCATTGCGGCGGACAATTTCGACAAGTCCGTGTTCGAATCCTCGATCATTTCCGGCCTGTCGAAGGACGGCGTGCAGTACGCCCTGCCCTATGACGTCGGCCCATGGCTGGTCTTCTACAACCGTGACAAGTTCGCCGAAGCCGGCCTCGCCGAGCCCAAGCCGGACTGGACCTTCGCCGATTTCCAGGCCGCGGCCGAGAAGCTGACCAGCGGTGACACCTACGGCTATGCCGCGCAGGCCTTCGACTTCATCGCCGAGCCGGTGGCGCTGGGCGCCGAGTATTTCAACGACGGCGAACAGTTCGACCTGACCAACCCCGGCTATGCCGCCGCGGTCGGCAAGATCGTCGACCTCGTCGCCGTCGCCAAGGCCTCGCCGGTCTTTGCCACGGGCGCCGGTGCGATGACCGGCAGCGGCCAGTTTGCCGCCGGCAACGCGGCCATGGTGATCGACGGCCCGTGGTCGCTGCTGACCACCCAGGCCTCGGTCGACTTCAAGGTTGGCGTTGCGCCCCTGCCGCGCGGTGAAGGCCCCTCGCGGTTCATCACCGCCGGTTCGGGCTGGGGTATCTCCGCCGCCAGCCAGCACAAGGAAGAGGCCTACAAGGCGCTGAAGGTCCTGACCGGTCCCAAGGCCGCCGAGATCCTCGCCTCCGCCGGCCGCGCGCTGCCAGGCCGCCTCGCCGAGCAGAAGTTCTGGTACGACGTGGCCGCCAAGGACATCAGCGGCGCGCGCGAGACCCTGCAGTACTCGTTCGAGCACTCGACCCCGTTCCGACTCAATGAGAACTGGAACGAGTTCGAGAACCTGATGACGCAGTACCTCCCGCTGGCACTCAACGGCGATCAGCCGACGGGCACCGTGCTGGCCGATATCCAGAGCCAGTTGCCCTAGCCCCTGGCACCCGGCCGGTATCAGACCGGCCGGGTCGCCGCTTTCGTGCATCGGCGCACGCGCCGCGAGGGAGGAGGTGCCCATGACGCTCATCCAGGATACTCCGGTCGCGACCAGCGAACCGGTCGCGACCAGCGCGCCCGCCGTCCGCCCGCGACGGCGCAGCGGGCCGCGCGAAGGCCGTACTGCCTTCTTCTTCCTCCTGCCCAGCCTGGTGGGTGTTACGCTCTTCCTGGTGGTGCCGATCATCGCCTCGCTGGTGCTGAGCTTCACCAACTGGAAGCTGCTGGGCAAACCGGCCTTTGTCGGCATCCAGAACTATGTCCGGCTGTTCACCGCCGACCCGCAGTTCTGGACCGTGCTGCGCAACACACTGTTCTTCACCGTCGAATATCTGGTGCTGAACATCATCATCTCGGTGGGGCTCGCGACCTGGATCGCAAGCCTCAAGCGAGGGCAACGGTGGTTCCGGGTGGTGTTCTTCCTCCCCACCTTCACGCCCGGAATCGCCGTCGCCATCGTCTGGATGCTGATCTTTGCGCCGGGCGGCTTCTTCGATTTCATCATGAAGTCGCTGTCGCTGCATGTGCCGAACCTGTTGACCGACCAGACGCTCGCCATGCAGGCGGTGATCATCGTCTCGCTCTGGGCCAATGTCGGCTACAACACGGTGCTGTTCAACGCCGCGCTCGACATGGTGCCGCCGAGCTATCTCGAGGCGGCGCGCATCGACGGTGCCAGCGCCTGGGACCGCTTCTGGAAGATCCGCCTGCCGCTGATCTCGCCGACGCTGTTCTTCGGCACGGTGATGACCGCTATCACCTCGCTGCAGGTGTTCGACCAGATCTATGTGATGACCCGCGGCGGCCCGGGCAACGCCACGGCTACGCTGGGTTACACCATCTACCAGCGTGGCTTCCAGAACTTCCAGATGGGCTACGCCTCCTCCATCGCCTGGGTGATGTTCGCGCTGATTATGGCGCTGACCGCCCTCCAATTCTGGCTGCAGCGCAAGTGGGTGCACTATGACAACTAAGGCCCGTTCCCGGCGCGCCCTGGCGCTCGATATCCTCAACCACGGCGGGCTGCTGCTGGTGGCGCTGCTGTTCCTGTTCCCTTTCTTCTGGATGGTCTCGAACGCCGTCCGCAGCAATGCCGAAGTGATGGCCATCCCGGTGCGCATCCTGCCCAACCAGTTCGAGTGGGACAATTTCGCCAAGGCCTGGTCCGAACTGCCGTTCGGGCGTTACTTCCTCAATTCGATGATCGTCGCCGGCAGCGTGACCGTAATTACCGTCGTCGTCTCCAGCCTCGCCGGCTACGCCTTCGCCCGCCTGAAGTTCCCCGGACGCGACACGCTGCTGCTGGGCTATGTCGGAACGCTGATGGTGCCGTCCATCATGCTGATTATCCCGCTGTTCCTGATCGTCAACGGCCTGGGCATGGTGAACACCTTCCAGGGCGTGATCCTGCCGGTCGCCTTCGGCACTTTCGGGGCATTCCTGTTGCGGCAGTTCTTCCTCTCGATCCCGAACTCGCTGGAGGAAGCGGCGCTGATCGATGGTGCGTCCCGCCTCCGCATTCTCGTCAGCATCATCGTGCCGCTGTCGATGCCGGCGATCGGGCTCTTGTCGCTCTTCACCTTCATCGCGCAGTGGAACAACTTCCTCTGGCCGCTGATCGTGATGACAGGCGGCGACAACGCCACGCTGCCCGTGGGTCTGACCTACTTCCAGACCCAGCAGGGCACCCAGTGGAACTTCATCATGGCCGGCGCCGCCCTCTCGATGCTCCCCGGCATCTTCCTCGCCATCCTCTTGCAGAAGCTCATCTACAACTCGATCTCGCTCAACGCCGGGATGGGCGGGCGGTAAGGCGTCCGCCAGCGATCTCCGCAGCCCTGCGTCGGCTTTCGCAGGGCTGCCGCTGCAACCTTGTTCATGGCGTTTACCGGCGCTACTGTGGCCCTTGGGTTTCGCGCAAATGGTGGCCATTTGCCGGGCACCCTCGAGAGATGGGTGATGCAGCATTGCCCCAAATGCGGCTTCGACAATGCCGATGCCGCCAAGTTCTGCGCAAACTGTGGCAACGCGCTTGCCCCGGCCCGACCGGTGGAGGGTGAGAGGCGGTTCGCCACGGTGCTGTTCGCCGACGTCGCGCGATCCACGGCGATTGCGGAGAAGCTCGACCCCGAGGATTTTGCCACCATCATGAACGGCGCCTTCGCCTTCATGAACAAATCCGTCTCGCAATTCGGCGGCACGGTCTCCCGACTGATGGGCGATGCGGTATTGGCCCTGTTCGGCGCACCGCTGGCGCATGAGGACGACGCCGAGCGGGCGGTCCGCGCCGGCCTTGAGATGCAGCAGGCGGCAAAGCGCTACGCCGCCAGCGTCAAGGCCCAGCACGGGGTCGATTTCGAGCTGCGGGTCGGCATCAATACCGGCATGGCAGTGCTGGCCTTCGTCGGCGACGCCATCAAGACCGAGTACACCGCACTCGGCGACGCGGCCAATATCGCGGCCCGGCTGCAATCGGCGGCCGAACCGGGCACGGTGCTGATCAGCGCCGACACCTACCGGCTCGTCCACCCGCTGTTCGACTTCCGCCCGCGCGGCCGGATCGAGATGAAGGGCAAGTCCGACCCGGTCGAGTGCTACGAGGTGACCGGGGCGAGCGCCGCGCCCGGATCGGTGCGCGGCATCGAGGGCCTGAGCTCGCCACTGGTCGGGCGCGAGCGGGAAATCGGCCTCCTTGCTGACAAGTTGGCGGATCTCAATAAAGGGCTGGGCTCGGTGGTTGCGTTGATTGGCGAGGCCGGCCTCGGCAAGTCGCGGCTCATTGCCGAACTTCGGCATCGCCGCGACGCGCTGCCCGAGCCGCGCCCGCTTTGGCGCGAGGCGCGGGCCATCTCCTATGGGCAGTCGATCCCCTACTACCCGTGGCGGCAACTGGGGCGGCAGATCGTCGGTGCCGACGACATGGATAACGCCCCTGTGGTGCGCGAGAAGATCGCGGCCTGGGTCGAGCGGCTGGGTCTCAACCCGGACGACATCCCGTTCTACGAAACCATGCTGGCGGTGGAGGGCGAGGCGAGCCGCATGGCGCTGGCAGCGATGACCGGCGACAGCGTGGTGGGCGGCGTGGCCGGGGCGATCGTCAGCGCCATCAAGGCGGCAATGCACACCGGCGGCCGGTCGAACCCATATGTGATGGTGATGGACGACCTGCACTGGTCTGACAGCGCCACGCTCGAACTCATCGCCCAGGTGGCGACGCTTTCCGCGTTCGAGCCGATCCTGCTCGTCATCATCCTGCGCCCTGACCGAAAGGCCGCGAGCTGGCAACTGGTCGACCGGCTGCAGGCGAGCCTTGGCACGAGCTTTGCCCGCATCGATCTCGAACCGCTAGGGCCCGCGGCCTCCGGCGAGCTGCTCGGCAACCTGCTGCATATCGAGGAGCTGCCCAATTCCATCCGCGCCCAGATCCTCGAGCGCTCGGAAGGCAATCCGTTCTATCTCGAAGAGGTGCTGCGCGCGCTGATCGACGGTGGCCAGGTGGTGCAGGAAGGGGGGCACTGGCGGGCAACACGCTCGATTCTCGAGGCGACCATTCCCGATACGCTGGCGGGCGTGCTCAGCGCCCGCATCGACCGCCTGCCCGATGCGACCAAGCGCGTGGCACAGACGGCGGCGGTGATCGGCCGGGTGTTCCAGCACCGGGTGCTGGAGACGGTGTGCCGGGATGCCCCCGCGGCCGAAAGGATCGAGCATGTCGAGCCGCATCTGGCGACGCTGAGCTACGAGCAACTGGTGCGCGAGAAAGCGCGCGACCCCGAGCGTGAATATATCTTCAAGCATGCGCTGACCTGCGAGGCTGCCTACGACCTGCTGTTGCGCTCGCGCCGGCGCGACCTCCACGCGCGCTGCGGCGAGGCGCTTGAATCACTGTTCATGGAACGGCGAGACGAGTTCGCGGCGGTGCTGGCCCACCATTTCGAGGAAGCCGGAAACCTCGCGCAGACGCTCAAATACGCCCGCATCGCTGCCGACAACGCGCGCCGACTCTACGCGGTGCGCGAGGAAATGGAACATCGTGACCGCATCCTCGCCACCATCGAGAAGATGCCCGATGCCCGGCCCGAGGACCTGATCGACGCAATCCTCGAATGGGCCTGGGTGCGCAACCGCCGCGCCCAGTATGACGGCATGCTCGACAAGATCGGACAGGCGGTTCAGATCGCGCGCGAAATCGGTGACAAGCGCCGGCTCGGCCTGGCGCTGAGCTGGACCGGCAATGTGCACATGGTCACGGGTTTTCCCTCGCGCGGCTTCCCTTATCTCGAAGAAGCGCAGGCGCTCGCCGCCGAGGTCGGCGACGACCAGGTGCTGCTGCTTCCATTGTTCATCGCCACCTGGTCGCTGGTCGAGCGCGATGCGCGATCAGGAGAGCAGAAGCTTGCCGAGGTGATCGCGATGGCGCGCCGGCTCGATGCACCGGACATTCTTGGGCATGCCCTCACCTACCGCGCCATGGCGTTGGCGCGGCTGGGCGAGTTCGACGAAGCCAGCGCCCTGATCGACGAGGCGCTGGCAATGACCCATATGATCGCCTCGCCGGTGAAGCAGGCGGACGTCCATATCGGCGCGAGCATGGCCTACTACGATATGGGCGACATCGAGCAGGGTCTGGAGCATGCCAAGCTCGGCGCTGAACTTGCCATGTCGGCAAATGGGCTGGAATGCGCCTGCGCCGCCTATTTCGGGGTGGGACGCGGCGAACTCGACAAGCACCGGATCGACGACGCGCTGACCCAATTCCGCCGTTCCCTGAAGCTCGCCGATGCCATCGGCATGGACTACTACATCAACATGATCCGCGCCGGCGTGGCGGAAGCCGAGTTCGAGAAGGGCACCCCCGACTCGGTCGACAAGATCCGCACGGCGGTGGAGAGCGCGCGCAGTACCGACGACGACTTCGTGGTCGCCGCCCTGTCGATCCCCCATGCCCGCACCCTGCTGCGACTCGAGCGAACCGGCGAGGCGAAGGACGCGATCACGGCCGCCATTGCCTATTTCCGCCGCATGGAGCTCAAGCCCTATCTTGCCAACTCGTTGACGATCCTCGGCGATATCGAGGACGCGCGGGGCGATGCCGAGGCCGCTGCCGAGGCCCGGCAGGAAGCGGCGAGCCTTCGCGACCAGATCCGCCTGCCCTGGCCGATGCCGGGTGAACACCCTCAGGTGATGCGAGCCTAGCCCATGGAAAAGCCGGTGATCCTTGCGGTCGACGACGAGCCCTCAGTTCTCGCCGCCATCACGCGCGACCTGCGCCGCCACTACAGCTCGGATTACGACGTGCAGCGCGCCGGCTCCGGCGCCGAAGCCCTGGAGCTGCTGGGCGAGTTCAAACTGAGCAACCGCGCCGTGGCGTTGTTTCTCGCCGACCAGCGCATGCCGGAAATGACCGGCGTCGCGTTCCTCGCGCGAGCCATGGCGGAATTTCCCGACGCCAAGCGCGTGCTGCTCACCGCCTATGCCGACACCGACGCCGCGATCCGGGCGATCAACGAGGTCAAGCTCGACCACTACCTGATGAAGCCGTGGCATCCGCCCGAAGAGCTGCTTTATCCGGTGCTCGACGACCTGCTGGACGACTGGCGCGCCGGCTACCAGCCGGTGTTCGAGGGCGTACGGATCATCGGCCATCGCTGGTCGGCGGACGGACATCGGGTGCGCGAATTCCTGGCGCGGAACCTTATTCCCTATCGCTGGCTCGACGTCGAGACCGACCCCGAGGCGGAAAAGCTCAGGGAGCTGGCCGGGGCAGCAGCCGAGCCGCTTCCCCTCGTGCTGCTGGCGGATGGCACGGCGATGTCGCGGCCGACGGTGCCGGCGCTGGCCGAAAGGATCGGGCTCCATACCCATGCGGTATCGGACACCTACGACCTGATCGTCGTTGGCACCGGCCCGGCCGGCCTTGCCTCGGCTGTCTATGGCGCATCGGAGGGTATGCGGACGCTGCTGATCGAGCGCGAGGCGCCCGGCGGGCAGGCAGGGACCAGCTCGCGCATCGAGAACTATCTCGGCTTTCCCGTGGGGCTTAGCGGCGCCGATCTGGCGCGGCGCGGCGTCGCCCAGGCGCGGCGGTTCGGGGCCGAGATCCTGACCCCGATGGAGGCGGTGGCGCTCGACACGCAGGACGGCTACCACATCCTGACCCTCAGCGACGGCAACCGGGTAGCGGCACAGGCGCTGATCGTTGCCACCGGCGTATCCTACCGGCTGCTTGACGTGCCGGGGGCCGAGCGCCTGTCAGGCGCAGGACTGTTCTACGGCGCGGCGCAGACCGAAGCCCTGGGGGTGAAGGGACAGGACGTGTTCGTGGTCGGCGCCGGCAATTCGGCCGGACAGGCCGCCTTGCACCTTGCCCGCTATGCGAGCTCGGTGACGCTGCTGGTGCGCGGCAAATCGCTCGAGGAGAGCATGTCGAAATACCTCATCGAGCGTATCGAGGAGGCCGACAACATCGCCGTCCGCACCGGCGCCGCGATCGCCGAACTGCACGGCGAAGAGAGCCTCGAAGCGATCTCGATCAAGGATGCGGGCGGGGAAGTCGAGCGGGTGCCGGCCCGGGCGGTGTTCGTGTTCATCGGCGCCTCGCCGCGCACCGACTGGTTGCGCGACAAGCTGCAGCTCGACGCGCAGGGCTACATCCTCTCCGGCCCCGATCTCGAGCGCGAGCCCAATCGCAAGCCGAACGGCTGGGACGCGGAGCGGGACCCTTTCTGGCTCGAAACGAGCGTGCCCGGCGTGTTCGTCGCCGGCGACGTGCGCCGGCAATCGACCAAGCGCATCGCCTCGGCGGTCGGCGAGGGGGCGATGGCGGTCACCTTCGTGCACCAGCACCTGAAGGGACCCGCCATGCCCCAGCGCCCTGCCGCGCCGACGGAGAAGTGAGATGACGGCGGAAGTAGCCGACCGGCCGGTCGACCTGATCCGCCAGGTCCCGATATTTTCCGAGCTCAGCGATGCGGAGGCCGAGGAACTCTGGCACAGCGGACGACGGCTACTGGCTGCGCCGGGCGAGCTGATCATCCGCGAGGGCGCGCCCGGCGACACGCTGTTCATCATCCTCTCGGGGCTGCTCGAGGTCACCAAGCACGACGATGATCGCGAGATCACGCTGGCAACGCGCGGCGCGGGCGACGTGCTGGGCGAGATGAGCCTTCTGGAACGGACCCCGCGCACGGCATCGGTGCGGGCCAGCCAGCCGAGCGAACTGCTGGTGATCGGACAGGAGGAGTTCCGCCAGTTGCTCGCCAAACGGCCGGAGGCGGCGGCAACCCTGTTGCGCACCGTGATGGCCCGGCTGCGCAGCACCGAGGCCTCGCTGGTCCAGTCCGACAAGCTCGCGGCGCTGGGTACGCTGGCTGCCGGGCTGGCGCACGAACTCAACAATCCCGCCGCCGCGATCCAGCGGTCCACCGGCTATCTCGGCGAGGCCTTTGAGGCCTGGCGGCGGCGCACGGTCGAGCTGAGCATGCTGCGGATGTCGGATGGCGAGCGACAGGGCCTGGCCGAGCTCGAAAAAGCCATCGCGGGCTGCCGGGCAACGCGCTGCTCCGACGTCGAGGCTCGCCGGCAGGAGGCCCGCCTCATCACCAAGCTCGAGGCGGTCGACGTCGAGGACCCCTGGGACATCGCCCCGGCCATGGCCGTTTACGGCTGGACGGCGGAGAAGCTGGACCAGCTGGCGACAACGTTCGACGGGCCGCACTTGAAGCCGGTGCTGCAGTGGATGGGCGCCGGCCTGATGGCGCAGCAACTGATGGAAGAGATCGAGGCCGCATCGGTGGCCATCTCCAACATCGTGCGCTCGGTCAAATCCTATGCCTATCTCGACCAGGCTCCGGTGCAGGACGTCGACCTGGCGATGAGCCTCGACGACACGCTGATGATCCTCAACCACAAGATCAAGCAAGGCGTGGCCGTGACGCGGATGTACGAGCCGGCCCTGCCGCGCGTCGAGGCCTATGCCGGCGAGCTCAACCAGGTGTGGACCAACCTCATCGACAACGCGGTGCAGGCCATGAACGGACAAGGCCGGCTCGAGGTCGGCGCGCGCCGGATCGGCGACGAGGTGGAAGTCATGATCGCCGACAGCGGTCCGGGCATCCCCGACGAGATCGGCCAGCGCATATTCGAGCCGTTCTTCACCACCAAGGCGCAGGGCGTCGGCACCGGCCTCGGGCTGCATATCGCCCACAACATCGTGGTCAACCGGCATCGCGGACGGATCGGCTTTACCTCGCAACCGGGCCGGACCGAGTTTCGCATCGTGCTGCCGCTGCGGCTGAAGCGGGCCGAGGGCGAGGTCGTCGATGACGCCGGCTAGCGGCTGCGCGCATGCGAACCTGATCCGCGAGGATGTCGTCCCCAGCAGCAGCGATGCCTGCGAAGATTGCCTCAAGACGGGCAGCGGCTGGGTGCACCTACGAATCTGCCTCGTCTGTGGCTATGTCGGCTGCTGCGACGAATCCCCAAACCGCCACGCCCGTCGCCACTTCCACGCCACCGGCCACCCCGTCATCCAGTCCTACGAGATCGGCGAGAGCTGGCGCTATTGCTTCATCGACGACGAGGACCTGCCACCGGGTCGGCCGCTTCGAGGCGCGTAGGCTTCGGCATGGCTCCGGGTCATCGGCGCGGCTATGCGCCTCCAAGCGAGGTAAACATCGCCACCTGGTTGGCGATCGCGAGTTCCGTCGGCAGGCGTTCCATCGAGCTGGCGCCGTAGAAGCCGTGGCAGGTTTCGGTGCGGGCGAGGACGTAGCTCGCATCCTCAGGCATGGCGATGGGGCCGCCATGGCAGAGAACGATGATGTCGTCGCGGACGGAGCGGGCGGCGGCGGACCATTCGTCGATCTTCGTAATGCAATCGTCGAGGGTGAGCGCGGTCTCCGCACCGATGGAGCCGCCGGTGGTGAGGCCGAGATGGCAGACGATGATGTCGGCACCGGCGTTCGCCATTGCCACGGCATCGTCGCTGGAGAAGACGTAAGGCGTTGTCAGCATGTCCTTTTTCGCGGCTCGGGCGATGATTTCGACCTCCAGCGCGTAGCTCATGCCGGTCTCTTCGAGGTTGGCGCGGAAGGTGCCGTCGATAAGGCCGACAGTGGGGAAGTTCTGGATGCCGGCGAAGCCCAGCTCCATCAGTTCATTGAGGAATTTGTCCGGGATCAGGAACGGGTCGGTACCGTTTACACCCGCGAGGACGGGAGTGTGGCGGACTACGGGGAGGACCTCGTGGGCCATTTCGACGACGATGTCGTTGGCGTTGCCGTAGGCCATGAGGCCGGCGAGGGAACCACGCCCCGCCATGCGGTAACGCCCTGAATTATATATCACAATCAGGTCGATGCCGCCGGCTTCCTCGGCCTTGGCGCTGAGCCCGGTGCCAGCGCCGCCGCCGATGATGGGGATGCCGGCGGCGATCTTCTGGCGCAGCTTGAGGAGGATGTCTTCGCGGGAAAGTCTGGTCATGGTCTGGCCTTAGGACGGGGAAAGTTCACGGAAGTTCGCCACCAGCGTGGTGGCGAACGCGGGATCGTTGATGTGGAGGTCGAGCTCGACCAGTTTTCGGTTCGGCGTCGCCTGCCAGCCGGAACGGATGGTGTCGAACAGGACGGCGTCGGCCGCGGGATCGTGGAACGGCTGGCCCGGTGCATCGATGGCCGAGACGCCCTTGAGCGGCAGTAGGAAGCGGACCGGCCCCTCCATACGGTTGAGACGACTGACGATGAACTCCCCCACGCGGCGGTTCTCGTCGGGGGTGGTGCGCATCAGGGTGACCTGGGCGTTGTGGACGTGGAGCTTGCGGTCGCGGAACTGGGCGGGGACGGTTTCCCTCGCGCCGAAGTTGACCATGTCCACGGCGCCGACCGAGCCGACATAGGGTAGCCGGGTACGGATCACCGAGCCGAAGCGGTCTTCAGTGGCAGGGAACACGCCACCGACCAGCAGATCTGGCACCTCGGTGGTGGTGACGTCGATCAGGCCGGCGACGAGGCCAGAATCGGCGAGCTTTTCCATCGATTGCCCGCCGGTGCCGGTGGCGTGGAAGGTGTAGACCTCGTGCGTCGCCTCCATCGCCTCGCGGACCATGGTGACGCATTGGGTAGTGACGCCGAACATCGTCATCCCCAGCCCCGGCTTGTCGGCGCCTGAAGCCGGCGCCGTGGTGAGCGCCATGCCGGCGGCGGCGTGCGCGGCGTTGCCGATGACCTTCCGCGAGATGGCGTTGAGCCCGGCGACATCGACCACCGAATACATCATGGTAAGATCGTTCGGCCCGACATAGGGCGCGGTGTTGCCCGATGCGACGGTCGAAACCATCAGCTTGGGAGTCCCGATCGGCAGCGCGCGCATGGCTTCGGTGACGAGCGCGGTGTTGCCAGTACCGCCGAGGCCGAGCACGGCGCCGATATCGGTACGGCCAGCGAGATAGCGGGTCAGTGCCATCGCCATGGCGGAGACCGCCTTGCCGCGATCGGTGAGGCCGAGCACGGCCCCTGACCCCTCCGGATGGTGGGTAGCGACCACCGTTGCCGCGACGTCGGCGCCCGCCCCGGTACCCTGCGTGCCGACATCGACGAGCACTGGTTCAGCTCCGGCAGCGCGCACGCGTTCGGCGGTATAGCGCAGCTCCGGACCCTTCGTGTCCATGGTTCCGACCACATAGACCTTTGCCATTTCCTCCCTCTTTCCGGCCGTTTCAGGCCTGTTTGCGCGGCTTGCCACCGCCTCTCGTATGCAATAGGCATAGCGTGCATTTTCCATATTGTATATTCTTGCAATGATTGTATACAAATCCACATCGGACAACGAGGCCGCAACGGAACCGCAATGAACGAGATCCGCCACCTGACGCTGCGCGAACGCATCTACGAGGAGATCGTGCGGATGATCGTTTCGGGTGAGCTGCCGTCTGGTGCGCCACTCGACGAGAAGGCGCTGACCGAGAAGCTGCGGGTGAGCCGCACGCCGTTCCGCGAGGCGCTCGGCACGCTGAGCAAGGAAGGGCTGATCGAAATCAAGCCGTATCGTGGCTTCTTCGTGCGCAGCTTTTCGAGGAAAGAAACCGAGGACCTCTACGAGCTCCGCAAGACCCTCGAGTGCTTCGCAGTCGAACTCGCAGTGCCGCAGATGAGCGACCGGCACATCGCCAACTTCGAACGCATCCTCGACGAAGCCGTCGCGGCGCTGAAAACCGACGACATGGTGGCCTACGGCCTCGCCGACCGCGAGTTCCACGAGACCATTGCCGAGCTCTCCGGCAACGCCGCGCTGATCGAGACGCTGAGCCGGCTGGCGCTGCAGATCCAGATCGGCCGCACCATCGCCAATGAGAGCCACACCTTCGCCGAGGATGCGGCGCGCGAGCGCGACGACATCCTCGCCGCCTTCCGCAAGCGCGACATCCAGGCCGCGGTGGCGCTGATGCACGCCCACATCTCCGACGTCCAGCGCACCGTGTTGGCGCGCTTCGAAGACCCCAAACCGGCCAGACGCTAGGCCATACCTGCGGGACATGCCCCGCGCACAACGACGACGCCGGTCAACCGGCGCGCCCAATGAGGAGGACCACCATGTTGAGACGTACCCTATTGGCCTCGGCCGCCGCCCTCGCGGTCGCTGGATTGGCGAGCGGAGCCCAGGCTCAGAAGCTCGTCATGTGGGGCCCCGAACAGATCACCGAGCCGCTCGTCGCGGAGCTGTGGAACGGCCTCAAGGCCGAGTTCGAGGCCGCCAATCCCGGCGTCACCGTCGAGTTCATGCCGCCCACCGGCACGATTTCGAACGGCGCGGTGCAGGCCGCCATCCAGTCCAATGCCGGGCCCGACGTCATCCTCACCAATTCGGGCATCGCCCGGGTGACCACCGTGGTCGACGCCAAGCTCGTCTCCCCGCTCACCGCCGCCTATGGCGAGCGCGGCTGGGACAAACAGATCTATCCCTGGCTCTACGAAGAGCTGAAGCGGCAGCGCGGCGGCGAAATCTACGAAGTGCCGGATGGGCTCGATGCGTTGGCGGTCTGGTACCACAAGGACATGTTCGCCGAGAACGGCTGGACCATGCCCGCGACCTATGCCGAGTTCCTCGATCTGCTCGGAAAGATCAAGGACAAGGGGATCATGCCGATCGCCATCGGGCCACGGACGGCCGGCAGCGCCGGGCACCTGTTCGGCAACATGCTGCAGTCGGCGAGCGGCAGCGAGGCTGTCGGCAAGGCGGTTTCGGGCGAACTCAGCTGGACCGACCCGTCGATGGTCACCGGCGCGGTGCGGCTACGCGAGCTGGTCGACAAGGGCTACATCGACAAGGAAATGGCGGCGCTCGATCTCGATGGCGCGGCGCGGCTGTGGTTCAACAAGCGGGCGGCCCTGTTCGTCGCCGGCCCCTGGTTCACCGCTAACGCCCGCAAGGCCGAATACGACCTCGCCAATGCCGGTTATTCGCCGATGCCGTCTGACCTCGGGCCGGGCAAGCCGACCGGTGGCGTCGGCTGGAGCTGGCTGGTGCCGGCCAATTCCAACGAGCCGGAGCTGGCGATGAAGTGGATCGACTTCATCCTCTCGGACGCCGTGATGAAGAAGCGGGCCGAGAACCCAGCGAGCACCATGATCTACCCGCGGGCGCTCGATGGCGTGAACCCGCCGACCGCGATCCTCGGCGACATCTTTGCCGCCGCGGACAATGGCGTGGGCTACAATCCAAGCGTCTACCTGCCGGCCAGCGTCGTCGACAGCTACTTCCAGGTCATCCAGGGCATCATCAGCGCCCAGATCACCGGCGAGGATGCCATGGCGCAGATCGAGGCCAAGATGGCGGAAGCGCAGTAGGCTCGATCCCTCAACGGTCGCCTTCTCCCCTTGTGGGAGAAGGTGCCCGAAGGGCGGATGAGGGGTTATCCTCCCCTGCGGAGCGGGGGAGGGGGACCAGCGAAGCTGGTGGAGGGGGCGGCCACACTCACCTGCGCTTCCCGCCGCCCCCTCCACCGCCTTCGGCGGTCCCCCTCCCCCCGTAAACGGGAGAGGATCACCCCTCATCCGGCGCTTCGCGCCACCTTCTCCCACAAGGGGAGAAGGCTCCCGACTAAGAGTTCGTGCCTGATGGCGACCAGACTAACCACCGCAGACAGCCACGGCATCGCCCCGGTGAAGGTAGCGCGCCCCGCCCGCCGCACCCACCGCGAGGCCGTCGCCTCCGCGATCCCGCTCCTCCTGCCAGCCCTCGCGATCTACGCGCTGTTCAGCCTGCTGCCGATCCTCTTGACCTTCTGGCTGAGCTTCACCGACTCCCGCGGTCTCAACACCGAGGCCAACTTCGTCGGCCTCACCAACTATGGCCGGGCCGCCGCCGACCCCATCGTCTGGCAAAGCCTCGTCCACACCTTCCAATGGCTGCTCGGGCATCTGCTGATGGCCGGCGGGCTGGGCCTCGTCCTCGCGCTGCTGATCAGCCGGCTGAAGCTGACGCGTGTGTTCTTCCGCACCGCCTTCTTCCTCCCCCACCTCGTCTCGCTGGCCGTGGTCGGCGTCATCTGGGCCAATATCTACGACCCGTTCTATGGCCTGTTGAACACCGGCCTCGAGCAGATCGGGCTGGGCGCCCTCACCCAGGGCTGGTTGAGCGACCCGCTGCTCGTTCTCTTCTCGGTCAACGTCGCGAGCTCGTGGCAGGGGTTTGGGCTCTATATGCTGCTGTTCATCGCCGGCCTCCAGAACATCGATCACTCGCTCTACGAAGCAGCCGAGATCGACGGAGCGAACGGCTGGCAGCAGCTCTGGCACGTCACCCTGCCCGGCCTCGCCGAGGTGATGACCTTCGTGGTCTCGCTGGCCATGATCAACGGCCTCAAGGGCTTCGCCACGGTGTTCGTGATGACCGATGGCGGCCCGTTCTATCAGAGCGAGCTCATCACCACTTACATCCACAGGCTGGCCTTTTCGATGCAGGATCATGGACTTGCCGCGGTGCTCTGCGTGCTGCTGAGCGCGCTCGCCATCGGCATCACTGTGCTGTTCAACCGTTGGCGCGCGAGGTTCGCCAAATGAGCCACCGGAAGTCCGAATGGCCGGCGGCCCTCGCGCTGCTCCCTGTCCTCGCCCTCGTGCTCGGACCCTTCCTCTGGCTCCTCGCTTCGAGCCTCAAGAGCGAGGCCGAGATCGGCCAGGCCAACCCCTTCGCCCTGCCCAAAGAGGCGATGTGGCAGAACTACGTTGACGCCTGGCAGATCGGCGGCTTCGGCGACCTGCTCGCCAACAGCCTCCTCAACCTCGCTGGCGTTGTTGCCCTCACCCTCATCGCCTGCGCCCCCGCCGGCTATGTCTTCGCCAAGCTGAGATTCCCCGGCCGCGAGTGGGTGTTTTACCTCGTCATCATCGGGCTCACGATCCCGGTGCAGGCGATCGTCATCCCGCTCTACCAGGTGCTGTTCAACCTGGGGCTGATCAACTCGCTCGCCGGCATCACGCTGGCGCAGGTGAGCAACGGCATCCCCTTCGGCATCTTCTTGATGCGCAGCTTCTTTGCCGGTGTGCCCGACGAGCTGGTCGAAGCGGCGCGGATCGATGGCGCCAGCCACTTCCAGATCCTGCGCAAGGTCATGCTCCCACTAGCCGCCCCGGCGCTCCAAGCGCTGGTGATCATCTCGGCGCTGTCGACCTGGAACGATTTCTTCCTGCCGCTGGTGGTGCTGATCAGCTCCGAGGTACAGACCCTGCCGCTCGGGCTGGTGCGTTTCGCTTCCACCTACTCCACCGACTTCAGGCTGGTGTTCTCGGGCACGGTGATCACCTTCCTGCCGGTCATCATCCTGTACATCCTCACCCAGAGGCGCTTCACCGAAGGCCTCACGCAAGGCGCACTGAAAGGCTGACCATGCCGCACCACGTCCCGCGGGAGATCCGCTACAATTTCGAGTACGAGCGGCGGCTCAAGGCCTGCTTCATTGGCGCTGGCGGCCACGCCTATCGCAACGTCTACCCGACCTTCCGCTACGCGCCGGTCGATCTCGCGGCGATCTGCGACCTCTCGGAGGAGCGGGCCGAGGGCTTCGCCAAAGTGTTCGGGGCGGAGCGCACCTACACCGACCACCGGGCGATGCTCGCGGCCGAAAAGCCAGATGTGGTGTTCATCGTCACCAATTACACCGAGGACGGTCACGTGCGGGCGACCGCGCTGGCGCGTGATTGCGTCGAGACGGGCGCCCACGTGTGGATGGAAAAGCCGACGGCGGCGAGCCGGGCGGAAGTCAAGGAGCTGATCGCGGTATCAGCTCGCACCGGCAAGAACATCATGACCGGGCTGAAGAAGACCTTCTTCCCCGCCGTCGAAAAGCTCAAGGACATCGTCACGGCGCCCGAGTTCGGCCGGCTGACTTCGCTCACCGTGCGCTATCCGCAGGGCCTCCCTGCCCCCGACAAGCGCGGCGACCTCGTCGCCATGCAGCACTTCATCGACCACATCTACCACCCCGGCGCGATCCTCAATTTCCTCGGCGGCGAGATCGATCGGGCCAGCTTCGAGTGGGAGCCGGTGAACGGCGCCACCATCACCTCCATCCGCTTCAAGTCGGGCGCGGTCGGAGCGCTCCACATGACCGCGGGCCAGAGCTGGGCTGGACCGCTCGAGCGGATCGAAGCGATCGGCGAGGGCAGCCATGCGGTGGTCGAGAACGGGGTGAAGCTGACGCACTACCGCAAGGCCGCGCTTCCGAGCTACGGCCGCGCGTCGAGCTGGATCCAGCCCGATGAGAGCGCCACGGTCCTGTACGAGCCCGAGTTCTCGCTCGGCCAGCTCTACAACAACAACATGTTCACCCTCGGCTACGTGCCCGAGGTGCTGCATTTCTGCGAGGCGGTGCTGGAGGGGCGGCCCATCACCAAGGGCACGCTGCAGATCGCCCTCGAGATCATGAAGCTTTACGACTTTTACGCCGCGACGCCGCACGGCGTGTCGGCCGCCATTTGAGCGCGAGGAACCATTTGATGACGATCGAAACCTTCGTTTCCCGCGCCAACGACGGCGAGCGTGTCCAGACCGGCTGGGGCGAGCTCAACTGGAAGATCACCGACCAATCGATGGCCGGCACCGAAATGACCTTCGGCACCTGCTTCATCAAGCCGGGCGAACGCAACCCGCTCCACTCGCACCCCAATTGCGAGGAGTTCCTCTATGTCGTCTCCGGCTCCTGCGAGCACCGGCTGGGCGAGGACACCGTGATGCTCGGCGCCGGCGACATCATCCGCATCCCGCAGAACGTCCGCCACTGGGCCCGGGCCATTGGCAACGAGCCGGTGTTCGCGCTGATCATGTTCTCGACCGGCAAGCGCCAGGCCGTGGACCATGAGGGGGGTGGCGTGGCGTGAGGGGGAACGACCGGCTCTTACCCCCGGTCTGCCTCAACCGAGCTCCAGCGTGGTGATACCGAAGATCTCGTCGAGCGGCAGATCGGCTGCTGTGCCCTTGTACATGCGGGCGGTTTCGAAGGCCGGCTTGAGACCGAGGCGGCGGGCCATTTCGACGGCGGCGTGATTGGGCTCGGGGATGTCGATGAAGATCATGTCGGTGCCCGCCGGGGTCACCAGTGTCGCGAGCAAGGTCTCGGCGATCGCCGGAGTATCGGCAAAGAGCGGGCCGATTTTCCAGCCGTCGATGCAGCGGCGGATGGTGCCGTAGCCGCGGAGCGTGCCGTCCTCGAAATAGCCCTCGGTCTGGCGCGACGGCGACGGGGCGAGCCAGGCCTTGAGAAAGTCCGTGCGGTCGGCGGCGACGTGCCTGCAGTCGTAGGAGAGGACGGCGTCGAGGTCGTCGCCGTCGATCGGCCGGACGAAGGAGCGGGTGGTGACCAGGCCGCGAAGCGATCCGCCCCATCGCGCACTCTTGTGGGTGAAGGCGAAACCGGATTTGCGGTAGTTGTCCTGCTGGGCCACGACGCCGTCGAGACCGATGGTGCGGCCTGCGGCGCTGGCGATGCCGGCGTCCCAGATGGCCTTGCCATAGCCCTTCCCGCGATGCGCCGGATGGACGATGTAGAGGCCGAGGAAGGCGAAGTCCGACCCGTACTTAACCACCGAGATGCAGCCGACGCGCACCGTGCCGAGCCACCCCATCAGGAAGCCGCCGGGGTCCTGCGCGTAAAAGACCCCGGCATCGTCGAGGCCGGGGTTCCAGCCTTCGGCGCGGGCCCAGCCGAGCGCCACGTCGAGATCGGCGCGAGTCATCGGTTTGATGCTGAGGTTCATGCGGCCAGCGTACGCGCGAACGGTCCCGATTGCGATGTGCCCAGCTTGAGCGCCACCAGCCCTTCGGCGAGTTTGACTGCGGCCGCCACTCCGTCGATGACCGGCACATGGTGACGGGCGGCGAGGTCCGCGGCGAGGTCCGCCATGCCGGCGCAACCGAGGACGATGGCGTCGGAGCCGTCATGCAGCAGCGCGCTGGCGATCTCGTCGGAAATGGTCTCGCGGGCAGTGGATCCGGGGCGCTCGAGCTCGAGCACCGGGACGTTCGAGGCCCGCACCTTGCCGCAGCGGGCACTGAGCCCGTAGCGCATGATGTTTTCCTGGATGACCGGGATCGAGACCGAGAGCGTGGTGACGACGGAGAAGCGCTCGGCGATCAGCATGGCGTAGTGGTAAGCCGCTTCACCTATACCGATCACCGGCACGCCGGTCCGCCGCCGGGCCTCGTAGAGCCCTGTATCGTCGAAGCAGGCGATGACGATGGCATCGAAGTCCTTGGCCTTGTCGATCTCGGCGAAGAGACCGGGTAGAGCGGCCTCGCCGTCCTCCACGCCCTGGATGGAGGCGGGCCCGGTGGCCGGGTTGCGCGCCACGATCTCGGTGCCATCGGCCGCAACGTCACGGGCGGCCGTGCCGATCTTTTCAGTCATCGAGGCGGTGGTGTTGGGGTTGATGAGCAATAGCCGCATCTATGCGCGTGCCCGCTTTCGCCGAATGAGAAGAATGATCCCGAGGGTGAGAAGGATCACTGCGAACGAGAACAGCGTCGTCACCGTGCCCAGCGCATAGAGCACCGGTGTCGTGACGTTGGTGGTCATGCCGTAGATCTCGAGCGGCAGGGTGTTGAAGCTGCCCGAGGTCATCAGCGTGCGGGCGAACTCGTCGTACGAGAGGGAAAAGCCGAAGAGGCCGACGCCGATCAGGCTGGGCGCGATCATCGGCAGCAGCACGTGCCGGAAGGTCTGCCATGGCGAGGCACCGAGGTCGCGCGCCGCCTCCTCGTAGGACGGCGAGAAGCGGTTGAAGACGGCGAACATGATCAGCACGCCGAAGGGCAGCGTCCAGGTGAGATGGGCGCCGAAGCCCGAGGTCCACCACGAGGGACGGAAGCCGATCTGCTGGAACAGCACACCGATGCCGAGGCTGACGATGATCGACGGCACTACGAGGCTGGCGATGGTCAGGTAGAAGAGCGGCGTGCCGCCGATGAATTTGCGACGAAACGCGAGGCCGGCGAGCAGCGCGACGAGGACGGTGGAGACCATCACCATCAGCCCGAGCAGCAGCGAGCGGGTGAAGCTGGCGCCGAAATCGCCCACGGCCTGCTTCTGGAACAGGTTGCCGAACCAGTGCACCGAAACGCCGTTGAGCGGGAAGGTAAGGCCGCCACTGGGACCCTGGAACGACAGGATGAAGATCGCCGACATCGGGCCGTAGAGGAACAGCACGAAGAGCACGAAAAACGCGGCAAGGACGTAGAAGCTGAGCGGGCGCTTGTCACGGTGCTTCATCTCAGAGCTCCTTGCGGATATCGACGATGCGGAGGATGCCGCCGACCAGCAGCAGCACCAGCACCAGCAGCACGACGGCATTGGCCGCGGCGGCGGGATACTGCAGCAGCGACATCTGGTTCTTCATCATCAGCGCCACCGAGGCGCTCTGTCCGCCGCTCATCACCTGCACCGTCGAAAAGTCCGCCATTACGAGGGTTACGACGAAGATGGTGCCGATCGCCATGCCGGGCTTCGCCAGCGGCAGGATGACGTTCCACATGATCTGCCATGCGCTGGCGCCGGCGTCGCGCGCCGCCTCGACCAGCGAGCGATCGATGCGCATTAGCGTGTTGAAGATCGGGGTGACCATGAACAGCGTGAAGAGGTGCACCATGGCGAGCACCACGGCGAAATCGGAATAGAGCAGCCATTCGATCGGCTGGGAGATGACACCCATCTCGACCAGCGTGGAGTTGACCAGTCCATTGCGGCCGAGCACCGGGATCCACGAGATCATGCGGATGATGTTGGAGGTGAGGAACGGCACGGTGCAGACGAGGAACAGCACCATCTGCATAGTCGCCGACTTGACATGGAACGCGAGGAAATAGGCGACCCAGAAGCCGATAAACAGCGTCAGCACCCAGACGATGGCCGCGAACTTCAGGGTGTTCAGGTAGGTCTTCCAGGTGACCCACGAGCCGAGCGTATCGACATAGTTGGTCAGCACGAAGTCGGGATACATCCGAGCGAAATCGTAGTCCCAGAAGCTGACGGCAACGAGGAGGAGGATGGGCAGAAGCAGGAAGAAGCCGAGGATCAGCCAGAGCGGGATCGACTGGATGTAAGAGGCGAGCCGGCCGATTGAGAGCGGCCGGCGGCGCACTGGCTTGTTTTCGGCGGCGATGGCTGCGTGTTCGGCTAGGGCCAAAACTCTCTCCCGGATAGGTCGGTTAGGCTCGCTGAAATGCTTCAGTCGGGTCTCCCTCCCCCTTGTGGGGAGGGATCAAGGGTGGGGGTGGCCCACGCTCGGAGCGTGTGAGTTACCCCCACCCTAGCTTCGCTACGGACCGTGCCCTAGCTGCGCTACCCTCCCCACAAGGGGGAGGGAGATCACTGCGGACGCCGGTTACGCCGCGATGAACTCGTTCCAGCGGGTGACCATGTAGCGGTCTTCGTCCATGACCGAGTTCCAGCAGGCGACGTGGCCCATGCGCTCGAGGAAGGAGCCGCCGTCGCGCACGGCGCCGGCCTTTTCCATCACCACGCCATCGGGCGAGAGGATATCGCCCTGAGCCGGCTTGCCCTCGATCCAGAAGCCCCACTCGTCTTCCGACATGTACTCCTTGGCGGTGTCCATGGCCGCCGAGTAGTAGCCCTGGCGGTTGAGGTAGCCGCCGACCCAACCCGAGGTGTACCAGTTGATGTACTCGTAGGCCGCGTCGAGCTGTGCACCCGAGAGATGCGCGGCAAGACCGAGACCACCGCCCCACGAGCGGTAGCCTTCCTTGAGCGGCTGGTACTTGCAGGCGATGCCCTTGGAGCGCACGGCGGCAACGGCCGGCGACCACATGGACTGGATCACCACTTCGCCCGAGGCCATCAGGTTGACGCTCTCGTCGAAGCTCTTCCAGAAGGCGCGGAACTGGCCATCCTGCTTGGCCTTGATCAGGAAGTCGATGGTCGTGTCGATCTCCGCCTTGGTCATGTTGCCCTTGTCGGCATACTTGATGATCCCCATCGCCTCGCAGATCATTGCGGCGTCCATGATGCCGATCGACGGGATGTTGAGGATCGAGGTCTTGCCCTTGAACGCCGGGTCCATGATGTCGGCCCAGGTCGTGATCTCGCGGCCGACGAGGTCGGGGCGGATGCCCAGCGTGTCGGCGTTGTAGATGGTCGGGACCATGGTGAAGTAGCCGGTTTCGGCGGCGGCGAAGGTGGTGTCGCCGGGCTTTTCGACATAGCCGACGGTGTGCGGCGCGGTGCCCTGGGCGATGACGCTGTCGGGCGTCAGCTTGCCGGTTTTGAACAGCGGCACGATCTTGTCGTAGTACTTGAGCTTGGCCGTTTCCATCGGCTGGATCACGCCGGTCGGATAGACCTTCTTCAGGATCCAGTACTCGATATCGGCGATGTCGTAGCTGTCGGGCTGGGTGACGGCGCGCTGCGCCGCGGCGTCGGAATCGGTCGCCGTCATCTCGAGCGTGATGCCGAGATCGGCTTTGCACTTTTCGGCGATGGCGTTGAGGTTTGAGACGCCCGTGCCGAACTGGCGCAGCGTGATCGGATTCTGCGCCCAGACGGTGGGGAAACCACCGAGGGCCCCGGCACCCGCGGCAGCGCCGGCCAGCGCCGCGGCTCCCTTGAGCATGCTGCGACGGGAAATCATGGCCGCCTTGGCCGTCTTGCTGGATTCACTCATAGCCTAGTACCCCTGTTGCTGATGGCTTTACGAATTGGGGCGGCCGAGGATGATCGCATCCTCCGCATCCCAATGGAGTGGCACCGCCTCGCCGACTGCGACCGGCTTCGAAAAGAAGCTCTTGTCGTCGACAATTGCGGTGAAGTCCTCGATCCCGGCCCCGTCGACCGAGAGCTTCACCGAGGCGCCGCGATATTCGATGTTCGAGACGATGCCGGTAAAGCCGAGCCCTTCGACGGTCGGCGGCCCGAGCCGCACGTGGTCGGTGCGGATGCCCGCATCGACCGGCGCACCGGGCTCGAGCGGCGCGCCCGACGCGGCAAAACTGATGCCGCCGGGAACCTGGAAGGTGACGACGCCGCCGGCCGCCGACCGGGCGCTGCCGGTGACGACGTTGTGGTCGCCCATGAAGCGGGCGACGAAAGCCGTGGCGGGCCGCTCGAACACCTCGCGCGGTGTCGCCGCCTGCTCGATCCGGCCGTTGTTCATCACCACGATCAGGTCGGCGAGCGCCATCGCCTCTTCCTGGCTGTGGGTGACGTGGACGAAGGTGATGCCGAGCCGCGTCTGCAGCTTCTTGAGTTCGGCACGCATACGGATTTTGAGGAACGGGTCGAGCGCCGAGAGTGGCTCGTCGAGCAGCAGCGCCTCGGGATCGGTGATGAGCGCGCGGGCAAGCGCGACACGCTGTTGCTGGCCGCCGGAGAGCTGGGCGGGCCGCCGCGCGGCGTAGCCTTCCATCTGCATCAGCTTGAGCATTTCGAGCGCTCTCGCCTGACGCGGCGCCTTGTCGACGCCCTTCATCTTGAGGCTGAAGGCGACGTTGTCGATCAGGTCGAGATGCGGGAACAGGGCGTAGGACTGGAACATCATCGCCGTGCCGCGCTTGGCCGGCGGCAGGTCGGTGACGTTGGTAGACGAGAGGATGATGTCGCCGTCACTCGCGTCCTCATGCCCCGCGACCATGCGGAGGGTCGAGGTCTTGCCGCAGCCCGACGGCCCGAGCAGGCAGCAATAGGTGCCGGCGGGTACCTTCAGATCGATCGCATCAACCGCAAGCGCATCGCCGTAGCGCTTGGTCAGCTTCACAACTTCCAGGTCGCCCTGCGCCATGCACCGCCCCGTTGGCCACCTCTTGGCCGTCGGTTAACGAACTGCAAGACCCGTGCCAGCGGCCAACGCGCTATCGCTTTCGTCGTATGTCCTTGAATTCTCGAATAAGTTCCAGAATCGAACGATCGCGTGCTGGCGCTGCATGATTCATACACAATGCCTAATGCCTAGGCAGTTGAACGCAATATGGGCAGGTTTTGTATACGAAATACCCGTGGCAGTGTGTTCAGTTCTGCGCTAGATTCGAGTTGGATATCAGGGGTTCGGGCATGTTGGCAGGCGACGAGATCGATGAACCGGAGGGTCGCCCCGCGGTGCGACGTTCCGGCGTCTATCTCGGGCTGCGCAACGCCATCCTCGGCCATGGCATCGACCCGGGCACGAAGCTGCCCGAGGACGAGCTGGGTGCGATCTATTCAGTGAGCCGGACCGTGGTGCGGGCGGCCTTGCAGGCGCTGGCGCACGACCGGCTGGTGCGGCTGGAGCCCAATCGGGGCGCCTTCGTCGCCAAGCCGACGCGGATGGAAGCCCGCGAAGTGTTCGAGGCACGGGCGCTGGTCGAGCCCAAGGTCGCGGCGCTGGCGGCAGGCAGCGCGACGCATGCCGATGTGGAGCGGCTGCACCGGCACCTCGACGACGAACACAAGGCAGTGCACGCCGGCAGGGACGGCGAGGCGGTGATGCTGTCGGCGCAGTTCCACGTCGCCATCGCCGAGATCGCCGGCCAGTCGATCTTCACCGAAATGGTGCGAGATCTCTGCTCGCGCTCGTCGCTGATCATCTCGCTCTACTGGCGGCGGCGCGATACGATTTGCGAGAGCCACGCCCACCATGCCCTGGTCGAAGCCATCGCAAAGCGCAGCGCGCTGGATGCGTCGGAACTGATGACCAGCCACCTGGTCGACCTGCTCTCCGGCCTCGACCTCTCCGAGCGCGAAACCTCTGGCAGGAAGCTATCCGATATCCTGGCGGCGCGGCCGTCGGCCGGAGGCTCTTGACCTGGTGGTAACGGCAGCCTCGGAGTAGGATGCAGCGGTACGGTGACCGATGTCGCCGCTCGGCGCAGGCTACTCAAGTGCGCGCGCGCAGCGCGTCAGATGGCGTGTGGCCGAAGCGCTGGGCATAGTAGGCCGAGAAACGCCCCAGGTGCCAAAAGCCCCATTTCATTGCGATCTCGGAGACGCTGCCGTTACCTCCGGAACGGGTGAGATCACGGCGTGCGCCATCCAGCCGATGCTGGCGTAGCCAGGTACCCGGAGTGACACCTGTCGTTTCCGTGAAGGCCTCGTGCAGGCTTGCCGTGGGAACGCCGAGCTCGAGCGCAAGATCGGCGATCGAAAGCGGCGCGCGATCCTGATCCTCCAGCAGCCGCACCGCCTGCCGGTAGAGTGCATACGCGGCTCGAGGCCGCAACGCGGTGTCGCGGCTGAGCGGAAAATGCTGAAGCATGGCGCGCATGCGGTCGAGGACGAGGCCGGGCAGCAAGGCGTCAAGCTCCGGCGGGGCATCGTTCATGCCGTAGATCGCCAGCATCGAGGCCAGCCACTGCTTCGTGGCTTCGGTTTGGGCGGACCCGATGGCGTTGCGTGCCGGCGGGATGTCCTCGGCCGCGATGCCAAGCAGCCGCGCGTCGACGACAACGATCAGCACATCGCTGTTATCGGGGGCCACGGCGGTAACTTCCGTGCCGCCGCGATAGAGCGAGATGACATCGGTGCCCCGCCGCACGGCGTTGACGCGCCACTCGGCCGAACACGACAGGGACGAAACCAAAACGACTGTGCCCGCCGGATTCGCGATCTCCTGCGCCACGGCCAGATTCACCCGCTCCCGGGTGATGCTGATCCCAGGCAGGTTCAGCGTCTGAACCTCGCCGGCGAAGAGACCGGGACGCAATTGGCTGTAGCGTTGCTGCCAACCCCGAAGCGCCGTCTCCTGGGCAGAGGCGTCGGAAAAGCACTCTCGGGTGAGATGATAGGAACTGGTACGCATGATGTGGTCCGCGTCCGAAAGCTAGCATGGCGCACCAATTAGGCAAGCGCGAATGGCGCCTACTTTTTAGGCGACTTTTCCACCCAGACTGGATATCCAGCGTCCAGCCTGCCTCGCTAGCCTCTCCGTCGAAACGCGATGGAGACCCGCATGGCCCGTTCCCTCACCCTTTCCGTCTGCCTTGCCTGCGCCCTTGCCGCGGCAACGCCGACCCTGGCCCAGGAGGCCGAGTTCAAGCCAGAGAGCGTCAGCGTCAAGGCGGCGATCGACCCCGGGCCGAACGTTTTCGTCAACAAGCAGGAATGGGGCGGCGCGGGCTCGATCAACGTCTTTTCGGCCACCGACCTGACCTACAAGGGCAACATGAGCGCCGGCTCGATGGGCCAGGTGCTGATCTCGCCCGATGGCAAGACGGCCTACAGCCAGTCGAGCTATCTCAAGCGCATCATGTATGGCGAGCACGAGCAGGTCCTGCAGGTGTTCGACGTCGCGACGCTGACGCCGACCAAGGAAGTGATCCTGCCCAACAAGGCGGCCATGGTCGCGGCCTATACACCGCTGCTGACGCAAAGCGCCGACGGCAAGTTCGTCTATGTGCAGAACGCCACGCCGGCGACCTCCGTCACGGTCGTGGATATCGCCGCAGGCACGGTGGTGCAGGAACTGCCGACACCGGGTTGCTGGGGCATCTACCCGTCCCTCGATGGCTACTCGTTCTCCGCCATCTGCGGCGACGGCACCTTCGCCAGCTACGCGTTGGGCGAAGACGGCAAGGGCACGACCAAGACCAGCAGCGAAAAGGTCTTCGACGTCGATGCCGACGCGCTATTCGTCTCGGCTGAACGGATCGAGGGCAAGCTCGCCTTCATGAGCTTCAAGGGCAACCTCTACCTGCTCGACGATGCGACCGGCACGATCACGCTCAGCGACAAGATCGCTGTGACCGAGGGTCAGGAGGGCTGGGCGCCCGGTGGCTACAACCTCTTCGACTACAACGACCCCAACGGCGTCATCTTCCTCACCATGCACGACGAGGCCAAGGAAGGTACGCACAAGAATGCGTCCAAGGAAATCTGGGCCTACGACGTCAAGAACAAGAAGCTGCTCTACCGTTCGCCCGTCGAGCACGTCATCTCGGTCACCGTCAGCGATGACCCGGTGCCGGTGGTCTATGGGCTCAACGAAGACGACGGCAAGGTCATCCGCTTCGAGTCCGACCCGGAAGCCAAGTTCGTCCTGAAGCAGACGGCGGAACACGAGGACACCGGCTTCGCCACGGTCGTGGCGGTGCGCAATTGAGCGCCGAGTGGACGAGCCTCGTCGCAGCGAGTGCGACGGCGTTCACGACGCTGGTCTTCGCCCGTGCGGCGCTCCACAAGCTCGGTGATTTCACCACGTTTACCGGCTTCGTCGCCGACTACCAGGTCGTCTCGGAGCGGCAGGTGGCACCAGTCTCGATGGCACTCGCCGCCGCCGAGGTCGTGGTGGTCGCGGCGGCCTTCCTGCCGGGGCTGCAGCCCCTGGGCATGGTCGTCGCGATCGGGCTCTACCTGCTCTATGCCGCAGTCATCGGGCTCAACGTTGCCCGTGGCCGGGACCGGGTCGAGTGCGGCTGCGGCGGTGCGCCCCAGCCGCTGAGCTGGACCCTCGTCACGCGCAATCTCGTGCTGGCCGCCATCGCGGCCATCGGCCTTGCCGGTCCGATCTCGGCGCTCGGCGTGGCCGAGGCGCTGACCGCGATCGTCTCCGGCTTAACGCTTTTCGTTGGCTACCAGCTCGTCGAGCAGATCATGGCCAATTTCGCCCAGATGCGCCTCAAGCGCTGACCCGGGCCGGACAGGAGTATCTCAAATGGACGTCCTTACCTTCGCGGTGATCGTGCTCTGGGTGGTGGTGATCGCCCTGATCGTTGCGCTGTTTGCCATGGCCCGTCAGATCGGCGTGCTCTACGAGCGAGTGTCCCCGATGGGGGCGCTGGTCAACGAATCCGGTCCGCGCATCGGCGACATGACCCCTCTGTTCAGCCTGAAGAGCCTCAATGGCGGCGAGGTGGCGATCGGCCCCCGCCCCGAGCGCTCGACGCTGATGTTCTTCCTCTCGCCCACCTGTCCGGTTTGCAAGAAGCTGCTGCCCATCCTCAAGTCGGTCCGGCAGGCCGAGGGTAAGTGGCTCGATGTCGTCCTGGCCAGCGACGGCGATGTAGCCAAGCACCAGCGCTTTGTCGAGACGGCCGATCTCAAGGCCTTCCCCTATGTCGTGTCGACCGAACTCGGCCTCGCCTATCGCGTCGCCCGCCTGCCCTTCGCGGTGCTTCTCGACAGCAAGGGCACGATCAAGGCCAAGGGCCTCGTCAATAATCGCGAGCAGCTGGAGAGCCTGTTCAACGCCCATGAGATGGGGATCGGCTCCATCCAGGGCTTCCTCGAGACCCAGCCGGCGCAAGGCTGACCCCCCGAACGGAGAGAAAAATGTTCAACATCGTCGATTCGCTGCTCGAATGGCTGGACAACCGGGCCGAGTCCGGCGCCCGCCGGGTGGCGCAACAGACGGGGCGGCGCAGCTTCCTCACCAAGACCGGTGCGGCCCTGCTCGGTGGCGCGCTGCTGCCCATGCTGCCCTACGACCGTAACTTCGGCGAAGCCCATGCCCAGGAAGGCGCCTCCGCCGACGGCGACCAGACCGAGTGCGAATACTGGCGGTACTGCGCGCTCGACGGGAACCTCTGCAACGATTGCGGCGGCTCGCTCACCGAATGCCCGCCGGGTTCGGAGGCCTCGAAGGTCAGTTGGGTCGGCACCTGCCGCAACCCGAATGACGAAAAGGACTACCTCGTCTCCTACAACGACTGCTGCGGCAAGGCCTCGTGCTCGGGTTCGTTCTGCTTCACCTCCGAGGGCGAACGGCCAGGCTACCGGATGGGTCTATACAACGACATCAATTGGTGCATGGCCAACACCTCCAAGGGCTACCACTGCACTGTCGCCGTCCTCGTGGGACTTGCGGATGCGTAATCTATCCGCGCTTACCGCGGTCCTGCTGCTGGCGGCCTCCGGGCCGGCAGCGGCGGCGGAGGGCGAGGCGATCTTCAACGACGTCTGCTCGGCCTGCCACCAGCCGGGCGGCGTCGGCCAGCCGGGTCTCGCTCCGCCACTGGTCGACGCGCCGCTGTGGTCGGCGCTGGGTGCCAAGGCGCCGGACTACGTGGTCGGGGTGGTTCTCGCGGGCCTTACCGGCACGATCGAGGCGGCCGGCCAGAGTTACATCGGGCTCGTCATGCCGACGCACGACTTCATGAGCGACGACGACATCGCGGCGGTCACCAACTACGTGCTGCAGGACCTGAACCAGGTTGGAACGCCCATCGATGCCGCGGCCGTCGCCGCCGCCCGCATCGCCGTGCCCACGCACAAGCAACTGCGCGACATGCGCAAGGTCGGGGGCTGACATGCGCGGCCTTGCTGTTCTCGCCCTTGGCCTCGCTCTGGCCTCGCCCGCCCTCGCACAGGAGGCTGGCCGCACCAATTTCATCCTGCGCTGCGCCGGCTGCCACGCCATGGACGGGTCGGGGAGCGAGCCGGGTGGCATTCCCGACTTCCGCAACTATGTCGGCGCTTTCGCCCGGACCGATGACGGTCGCCGCTACCTCATGCACGTTCCCGGTGTGGTGAGCGCCAGCCTCACCGATACAGAGATTGCCGACGTGATGAACTATGTCATGGACACCTGGGGCGGAACCTCGCTGGCCCCTGACCACCGGCCCTTCACCGGAGCCGAGGTGACAACGCTCAGGGCCGCGCCAGTCGCCGACGTGGTGGCCTATCGGCGCAAAGTGGCAGCCGACCTGATGGCGCAGGGAATCGCGACGGCAGGCTATCCCTGGCCCTAGTGCGACGCTGTTGCAGAGCCGAAGGCTGAACGTCGCAGTGCGAGCGACCCGCGCTGCCTGACCACTATCCGGGTCGCTTGACGGAGAGGACTAGCTTTTCCGCTGCTGCCGCCACCTTCCGGGGCTGACGCCGACCGTTCGGCTGAAGACACGTGTCAGGTGGCTTTGATCCGCGAAGCCGCAGGCGACCGCGATCTCGCTGAGCGGGATCTCCTGGTGTGTCAGCAGTTCCATCGCCCGCCCGACGCGCTTGCCCAGCAGGAAGCGATGCGGTGGCATGCCCATTGTCGCCCTGAACGCACGCGCGAAATGGCTAGGCGACTGCCTGCAGATCGCGGCAAGTTCACTGATACTGATGTCGGTGTCGAGGTGCGCCGCAAGATACTCGAGCACACGTGCCTCCTGCCACGGCGCGAGACGCCCCCGCCAGCGATCGGTCACGCGAACCGAGCCATAGGTCGCAGCAAAGTGTGACGCAGCCGCCGCGATCACATGATCGGCAAACAGGCGATTGACCTCCTGCGGTCGCGCAAGACCCGGCAAGAGCGAGCGCGCAAGGTGCAGCAGCGTGTCGTCGGAGCGTCCGGCCTCGAAGGACGGCGCCGCGATTTCAATTCTTGCATCGGGGCGCCCCTCGAGCACGACCTTGCGTAGCAGGGATTGGGGAAAGCTGAAATGCACACAGTCGAAGGCGTCGACGAGCTCGGAGGTCCAGTTGTACCTGAGGTCGTGAACATGCACGCTGCCTTCGGTCATCTCGGACGTCGGCAAATGGCGGCCATCCCACCATGTGTGCCCCGGATCCATGTGCCGCAGGTGCACGGTGCAGAGGATCGCGTCCTGGATGCCGAACGTCTCCGCCGTATGGCTGCTGTCGCGCATGGCCCGCCGCTCATGCTGGAAGGTCCGTGCAACGACCAGATCGCCGTTCAGCAGCGCTTGCCGGAAGAACCCTGCCCTGTAGTACGACGCCCCCTCAGGAGGCATCGCGCGCATCTGCGGCGACATGCTGGAACATTTCGACCGTTGTTTCGGCAACGATAGCGTCGTCGACAGGAGGCAGTCAAAGCCCACGCCTGAGAGTCGGCTTCTGGCGCGAAGCGGTCGCTCGAGCGCGCCAAGCAAGATGTCTTGGTCGCACGAAAAGCTTGCGTTACGGACACAAGGCCGGCCCTTCAAGGCGCACTTCGACGGAAGGGAAATGGCGGAGAGGGAGACTTTGCGACCAAGAGCCGGGCTGCGCAGAATCCACGGCGTGACTAAACACTAGCAGAGCCACCTACAAAATGGCTGACGTGGCGCATGAGTTCGCTGACGGGGGGCGGCGTAAGGCGGCAGACTCTAGCCCGAAACGTTGCTCACGAATGGCACCTCTCCGGCACTGGTGACGTGCCTGGCGACCGACAGCGCCTCTCGCAGTACCTCGGGGTCGTCGCCGGCCAGGGTCAAAGCCACCTGGCTGATCCTGAACGTGCCGCAAGTAGGACAGCGGTACTCACGGTACTCCGCATTCGACGCTAGCAATGTGGCTGGCTCCAGCGACACCGGGCATATCGACGGCTGCGCACGGCCAAAGGGCTGTTCCGGTTCGGTGAGTCCGTCGTACGCGGACTCGCTCGGAGGTATTGGCCCGTTGTCCACCAGCCCTGTCTCGCTGCGCTCCAGACTTTCGAGGGCACGCCCCACTCTCTCCGCCACATCGGTGCGGAATTTATGATCCGGGGCGGTCGTTTCGTACTCGTGGAGGTCCTCCACCGAGATACCAGCCGCCTGTGCGAAGTCGTCGGTATCGAGGCCCAGCGACAAGCGTCGATTGTGATCGCCTTTGGGTGAACGGTCAGCGGGGTTGGCTGGATAGGTCATGGCGTCCTCCAAGCTGCACCGCAACGAGTGCGGACCTGCCACCCGCTCAGTGCGCGACTTCCGGACGTCATCGGGCTGCAGAGGTGATCAGCTGCCCTTTCGCGGACAGAGCCAGCTAGAAGTTGCAATGTCGCTGAGAGTGCGCGGTTCCCAAGACGAAGAACAAATCCACGATGGAGCTGATGCGTCCGAGCGAAATCCGACCAGCCCCGGGGAGCACAAGGTGCTCAGGGGGAAGTACGGGATCTGGTGGGCAATAGCCGCCTGGTCGGTCCTGGTCGCGGTGCTTTTCCTTGCGGTGGCAGGAGCTTGGGCAATCGCCGACTGGCTTTACGACTGAGGCGGTCCGCCAGCGCCGGCCGTGAACTGACTGCGCCTTCATGTGGCTGCGTCGGAGTTCGTCGGCACTCCGCCCGACTTAGCTTTGTTAAATGCCAAAGTCGGACAACGGGAATAGTGCTCATCCTTTCTGGGAGGTGCTTGGCGCCTTTTTCTCTGAGGCTTGAACCCCTCGAGTCAGGCACCTAGCTCAACTTGGCAACACAACCGGAAGGAGGTTTTCAATGTCTCGATTGGTCGACTGGATTGATGGCTGGGAGGTCCGTCTCCGGGATGATCACGGCTATGGCGTCTACGATAGTCACGGCCTTGTTGCCGGTCCCTTCGGCACCGAGAGCGCCGCAATCAGGGCGGCGCTGCAGCTACCAAAGCCGCGAAGCGTTCTGCGCGAAGGCGTCGGTGTCTGGCCGGTTTAGCCGATTGGCCGAGGGAGGTTGATCATGCGCACTTATCCGCAAGCGCAACGCAGGTCGAAGGGGCGATTGCTTGTCCGCCGGTATGTTGCCGACCTTGCCCGTTGGCATCAGCAGGTGGCATTTCTGCGTGCGCGACTTGAAGGGCTGCAAAGCACACACCACGAGCGGGAGGAAGCGCTTCGGCAGCTTAGCGCGCTCAGCCGCGAAGCACAGGAAGCTTACGATGACTTCCGCACCGACGTCGGCTCGGCGGACAGTGAGCCTGTGGAGGCGGCCGCCTCGGCGTTCAGGGCACTGACTGCCCTACTGGCGGGGGTTCTCGTAGAGGCAAACACTTCGCGCCCCGCCCGCCACTAGAACAAGCTGGAATGCATCGCGACTTCGAGCAGGACTTTGGCGTCTCCAGTTGGGCTCGTGCGACCGCCAGGGGCGGATCGACTCGACCTTTCCGCGGGTTAGCTGCGGCACGCGCACCGAGCCATAGCTCCACCGCGCATGGACAACGAATATGGCTCAGCGATGTCGACAGGGTCCGGTTTGCGCCAAAGCGCTCACCCGGGCGGAGAGAACCGGGCTGATTTCGAACAGGCGATCTCTCTGACACGGGCATCGTTCCCGGTCGATGGGCCGACGTCCTGTCACAGCTGACCGACGGGACTAGTGCCCGTGGCGGCGAGTTGTCCTCAAAACGCCTTACGGAAGATCGTTTCGATGTCTTCCAGACCGAGAGTGCGCGGGTTGTTGTCGATCAGCCGCTTGATGGCGAACGCATCCTCCGCGAAGAGCCGGAGGTCCTGTTCTCTGGCTCCGTGCCGCTCGATCCTCATCTCCACACCCAGATTCGCGCAGTAGGTGAACGCTTCGGATAGCACGATGTTCTGGTCCGGCTCGCCTCTGAGCCCGAGGGCCGCCATGACCATGGCAGTCTTTTCTCGCCGCACGGGGGCGTTGAAGGCCAGCACATGCGGGAAGATGATGGCGTTGGCGAGCCCGTGCGGCAGCTTGAGCCGCGTACCGAGCGGGTAGGCCAGTGCATGCCCGCCGGCCGTGTTCACCGGGCCAAGACAGACGCCGCCATAATAGGAGGCTAGCATCATGCCGGCGCGCGCCTCGGTGTCCTTGCCGTCGAGGACAGCGCGGCTCAGGTAGCGGCCGACCAGCTCGATGCCGAGGGTCGCGTAGCCGTCGATCAGAGGGTGCGCCTTGATGTTGGTAAAGGCCTCGACGCAGTGAGCCAGCGCATCGATACCTGTCGCGGCGGTGACAGCCGAGGGTACGGAATAGGTGAGTTCGGGATCGAGTACGGCGATGTCGGCCAGCATGAACCGGCTCTCGATCGCCATCTTCGCCAGCGTCTCGGGATTGGTGACGAGCGAGCGAATTCCAGCTTCCGAGCCGGTGCCCGAAGTCGTCGGCACCTGCGCCAGCGCCGAGCGACGGCCCAAGACCCTGTCGACGCCGACGACGTCCGGCAGCGTCTGCTCGCTATCCCACAGGACCGCAACGAGCTTGGCGACGTCCATAACGGAGCCACCACCCAGCCCGATTACCAGATCCGGCTTGAACGCACGCGCAGCGGCAAGCACGACCTCGACCGCCGGAAGATCCGGCTCGGGAGGGATGTCGATGTAGGTCGCGATCTCGCCGCTGAGCCCTATGCGATCGACGAAGCCGACCGTGGGGGCCATAGCAACGACGAAAATCCGCTGGTAACCGGCGGCCCAGGCACCGAGACGGGCGATGGCGCCTGCCCCGATCTCGAGCCGCGACGGCTGCAGCAGGGTGATGGGACGGGCCATGGAGAGGATAACTTCAGACATTGTCCGTGGCCTCCAGCTCGTCCATTCTGGCCCAGACGATGGCGATTTCGGCTGCGGTCAGTTCGACCAGAGGCGGACGCACGCGCGTCCAGCCGTCGTGACCGCGGCGTTTGGCCAGCATCGCTTTGACGGTCGGCAGCTGCACGTATGCGTTGCTGAGATCGCGCCACGCATTGATGCGTGCCTGCGCGGCCTCGACCTCAGCGGTCTTGGCCGGATCGAACCAGTTGTCGAACACGATGCGCAGGTGCCTTGCGATCAGGTTGGAGCTCGAGGTTATGCAGCCCGCACCGCCCGACTTGAGCAGCGGCAGCATGAATGGATCGGCCCCTGCGAGCACCGAGAAGTTATCGAAGGCGCCGGCAAAGGCTTGCATGCTCTCGATTTTGCCCGAGCTGTCCTTGACGCCAACGATGATACCCGGGAAGGCTTCGAGCAGCCGTCCGCTCAGCTCCAGCGAGATGCCGACCTGGGCGATGGGTGGGATGTGGTAGAGCACGACACGCAGGGCGTCGCTGCCGACACCCTCAATGACCTCGGCATAGAAGCGGAAGAGGCCCTCGTCGCTCACGCCCTTGTAGTAGAAGGGCGGCAGGACGACGCTGGCCGCGACGCCTGCGTCGAGCGCGTGCCTGGTCAGCGTGACGGTGTCGGCAACGTTGGTCTGCGAGGTGCCGGGCAAGAGGCGCTTCGCATCGACACCGGCCGCAATGACCTTCTCCACCAGCGTCATGCGCTGGCCGAGGCTGAACGAGTTCGCCTCGCCAGTGGTGCCAAGCAGGGCGATGCCGTCGCAGCCCTCCTGCAGCAGCGCCTTGGTATGAGCTGCGAAGGTGGCGTGGTCGGGCGTGCCGTCGGAATTAATCGGAGTGGCCGAGGCGCTGAACACGCCGTGGATGGGAAGCCTGGTCGCGGGGTTCATCACTTCTTGCCTGCAACGAGCCGGCGCGCATAGGCGATGGCCGAGTTCATATTGGTGTGGTTGGCCTTGCCAGTGCCGGCGATATCGAAGGCGGTGCCGTGGTCGACCGAGGTGCGGTCGATGGGCAGGCCGAGCGACACGTTCACCGCGGTATCGAAGGCGACGAGCTTGATCGGGATGTGGCCCTGGTCGTGATACTGCGCGATCACGAGATCGAAGGCGCCGTTATAGGCGCGGTGATAGACCGTATCGGCCGAGATCGGGCCAACGACGTTGATGCCTTCGGCCTTGGCCCACGCGACGGCCGGGACCACCTGCTGGTCGTCCTCGCTGCCGAACAGGCCATTCTCGCCGCAATGCGGATTGATGCCGGCGACGGCGATGCGCGGGTTGTCGTAGCCGATGCGCTTCAGGTGGTCGTTGCCGGTGCGGATGGTGGCGAGGATGCGCTCGGGTGTCGCGCGGTCGATGGCGGTCTTGAGCGATACATGGGTCGAGACGTGGATGACCTTCAGCCTGTCGGAGCCCAGTAGCATCCAGGCTGTCTTCTGACCTGTGAGATGGGCCAGCATACCGGTATGGCCGTCATAATGGTGACCGGCGAGGTTCAGCGCTTCCTTGTTGATTGGCGCAGTGACGATGCAGCCGATCTTGCCGGCCTGCGCGTCGCGCACCGCCTTTTCGATGAAGCGGAAGGCGGCGTCGCCGGCGCGCGGATCGAGCTTGCCCCAGGGCAGCGGGCCGCCTTCGATCGGCAGGTCGACCACAACCTTGTCGAGATCGAGTGTCAGCCCCGCGGCCTCGAGCGCGTTCTCCAGCGTCTCGCGGTTGCCGTAGATGCGGGTACGCCCCCGGTCCTCGGCCGACATCTCGGCGACGGCCTTGACCGAGATTTCCGGGCCGACGCCGGCCGGGTCGCCCATGGTGATGCCGATTATGTCGCTCACGACTTGTCTCCGTCGATCCATCCCGCAGGGAGACGGACATATTTGATCGCCCGCCGGAAGTAGGTGTAGGCGACGTGGATCGCGCCGTCCGCGCCTTCCAGCAGATAGGGGTAGGACAGCTCAAAGTTCTTGCCGTCCACCGAGTTATTGGTGAGGCAGGTGCCCGGGCTGTCGTCGACGATGCGGCGGATCGGCCAGGTGAGGCCACCATCGGTCGAGATGCAGAGGGTCAGCGGCGCCCGCGGAACGCCCCATATGGGGGCGCAGCCCCCGCTGGCGTCGGGCCGGTCGTCGCCTCCCTCGAGCTCATCGTAGAGCGAGGCACGACGATCGGTCGAAGTGGCCGCCGAGACTGGGTTGCACACCATGGCGAGGCGGCCATCGGCGAGCCGGATGACGTTGATCGAGCTGTTGTTGTTCGGCACATCCGTCGGTGCCGGCGCCGACCAGCTGAAGCCGCCGTCACGACTTTCGGAGCGGTGGACGAGATCCGACTGCCGCCTGCGGTAGAAGGCGACCATGTGGTCGCCATCGAGCGGCACGATGGTCATATGCACCGAGCCGATCGAGCCCGGGACTTCGTCCAGCGTCCAGCTCTGGCCGTCATCGAGGCTCGCGGCCACCCCGGCAGTGTCGTGGCTGCCGTTCCAGCGCTGGCCCGCCTGCGTGATGCAGCGGAACACCGGCATCAGCCAGGCGCCGTCCTTGCGGCGGACGAAGCGCGCGCGAACGAAGGTGCCGAGCGGCAGGGCGATCTCGCGCGGCTCGCCACCGGTCAGGCGGTCGCCATCGAGCGACACCGGGCGAATGCGAAGCAGGCACTCGTCCTGGTTGCCGGCCGGCTGGGCGGTGTGGATCAGCTGCCAGTTACCGGCGCCGTCGCGGGCAAGAACCGGGTTCTGCTCGGAGCGGTCGGCATCGTTGCTGAGCTGCACCGTGGGGCCGAACGCCTCGGCCCCGGGCCTGAGCACGGTGCCGTGGATGGAGATGTCCGACTTGCCTTCCAGCGTGCCGCCGAACCAAAGGCAGGCCAGCGTGCCGTCGTCGAGCAACTCGATGAAGGCCGCATGATTCTGCACCATCGGTGAGGCGAGGAACGCCTCCTTGCGCCCGTCGGCCGCGCCGACGAGCTGCCCGTCCATGCGTGCGGCAATCTCGTCCGGAGTCATTTCTCCCCCTTCCTGGTTGGCCGCAAAAGTCACATCCAAACACATGTTGTCAAGTTATAATCCTTCGGCGCGGCATTCGCTGGCTGCAACATGTCATAATTTAAACATGGTATTTCAACATATTAGCTGGCAAGCGCCTCCGACGGTGATGCGTCAATACACTTTTGGTTTGACAACTAAGCTGCATCGCGGCTTAGGTGTGCCCCGCTGGCGACCGCATAAGTGGCGCCCCGGAGGATTTCGCGCAGGCCGCTCGCAGCTCGGTCTACGCTACCCGCGAAAGCTGCGATGGGAGGATGAGTTGATCATCAGACACGTTCTGGTTGGCGCCATCTTGGCTTCGAGCATGATCGCTCCGGCCTTGGCACAGACCAACACCGACATAACCGTGGTGCTCAGTGAAGAGCTGGACCTGGTCGAACCCTGCATGGCGACCCGCTCGAATATCGGCCGCGTCATCATGGGGAACATCTCCGAGACGCTGACCGAGCTCGACGTGCGTGGCGACAAGGGCCTGATGCCGCGCCTCGCCGAGAGCTGGGAGGACAAGGGCAACGGCACCTGGCAGTTCAAGCTACGCCCGGGCGTGAAGTTCTCGGACGGTACCGATTTCGACGCCGCCGACGTGGAGCACTCCTTCGCCCGCGTCTTCAGCGACCAGATCACCTGCGAGAGCAAGCGCTACTTCGCCGACACCAAGCTCGCTTTCACCGTGGTTGACGCCAACACTATCGACGTCACTGCGACCCCGCCCCAGCCCATCCTGCCGCTGCTGATGTCGCTAGTCACGATCGTTCCGTCGGAGACCCCGATGGAGTTCGTGCGCGATCCGATCGGCACCGGTCCCTACAAGCTCACCGAGTGGACCGCCGGCCAGCAGATCGTGCTCGATCGCCGCGACGACTACTGGGGCACCGCTCCGGCCGTGACCAAGGCCACCTACGTGTTCCGTTCGGAATCGGCGGTTCGCGCCGCCATGGTTGCCGCCGGCGAGGCCGACATCGCGCCGCAGATCTCGGCTGTCGACGCCACCAACCCGGCCACCGATTTCAGCTACCCGAACTCGGAAACCGTGTACCTGCGTATCGACCAGACGGTCGAGCCGATGGGTGACCTCCGCGTCCGCCAGGCGCTGAACGCCGCCATCGATCGCGAAGCCTTCATCGGCACCGTGTTGCCGGCCGGCACCGAGCTTGCCGTCGCCATGGTGCCGCCGACGACGCTCGGCTGGAATCCGGACCTGACACCGCCGGCCTATGACCTGCAGCAGGCCAAGGACCTCCTCGCCGCTGCCGCCGCCGATGGCGTGAACGTCACGGCGCCGGTCGAAGTGATCGCCCGCACCGAGAATTTCCCGGGCGTCACCGAAGTGGGCGAGGCGCTGGTCGACATGCTCAAGGAAGCCGGCTTCAACGCCAGCCTGCGCATGGTCGAAGTGGCCGAGCACGAGCAGTACTACAGTAAGCCCTACCCCGAGGGGCGTAACGCCCAGCTCGTGGTTGCCCAGCACGACAACGCGCGCGGTGACCCGGTGTTCTCGATGTACTTCAAGTACCACAGCCAGGGCACCCAGTCGGGCATCAACGACCCCAAGGTCGACGACCTGATCACCCGCGCCAGCGCCGCCACCGGCGAAGAGCGCGCCAAACTCTGGTCCGAGCTGTTCGCCTACGTACAGAAGGATGTCGTCGCCGACGTCCTGCTGTTCCACATGGTCGGGCTGAGCCGCGTGAGTGAGCGCCTCGACTTCACGCCGACCATCGCCACCAACCAGCAGCTGCAGCTGAGCGAGATCGCCTTCAAGTAAGGCCGCTCTGCAGTACAATCAGGCAGCGCCGGACCCCCGCGTCCGGCGCCGCTGCTTAAACTCAGGACGCGCTTTCGAGGTGGAAAGGCTGCAACTTTTCCTGAAAGCGCTCTGCAAAACTTCGGAATGCCGCCATGACCAGACTGATCGGACAACGTGCGATCGCCAGCCTCCTCTCCCTGTTCGGGCTGATGGTCCTGGTCTTCTTCCTCTCCCGCCTGACCGGCGATCCGGCGGTGCTGTTCCTGCCCATCGACGCCACCGAGCAGATGAAGCAGCAGTTCCGGGCCCTACACGGTCTCGACCTGCCGGTGGTCGAGCAGTTCTGGCGCTATCTTGTCGACCTGGTGCAACTCGATTTCGGCGAGAGCCTGCGCAAGGCGCGACCCGCCCTCGACGTGGTGCTCGAAGCCTATGCGTGGACGCTGCCGCTGGCGCTGATCACCATGGGCATCGTGGTTGTCGCGGCGATCGTGCTCGGCTCGCTCGCAGCCTTCAATGTCGGCGGCTTCTTCGACCGGCTGGTCTCGATTGTTTCGCTGGTCGGCGCCTCGGCTCCCGATTTTTGGATCGCGATCGTCGCGATCGTCGTCTTCTCGATCGGCCTGGGCTGGGTGCCCACTTCCGGTGTCGGCACGCCGTTGCACTGGGTGCTGCCGATCGCGGTGCTGTTCATCCGCCCCTTCGGCCTCGTGGTGCAGGTCGTGCGCGGCTCGATGTTGTCGGCTCTCTCGGCGCCCTATGTGAAGACAGCGCGGGCCAAGGGCGTGAAGAACATGCCGCTGATCTTCGTCCATACGTTGCGCAACGGCATGCTGCCGGTGATTACGGTGATCGGCGACCAGGCGGCGGCCATGCTCAACGGTGCGGTGATCGTCGAGACGATCTTCGGCTTTCCCGGCGTCGGCAAGCTCATGATCGACTCGATCCTGCAGCGCGACTTCAACGTGGTACTGGCGGCCATTATGGTCACGGCCATCGCCATCTTCATCATGAACATCCTGATCGACATGGCGTACTCGCTGCTCGATCCTCGGATCCGGCACTAAGGAGGCGTCGCCATGACGGACATGTCGCTCGCCAAAGAGCCCGCAAAGACACCGGTTCAGTCACCGGCCCCCATGCCGCGCCCGGCCTGGCCGCTGCTCGCCATGCTGTGGCGCGACAAATTGGCCTTCACCTCGGCCATAGTGCTGCTCCTGATCATCGTCGCGGCGCTGATCGGCCCGGCTTTGCTGGGCGAAATGGCCAACGACCAGAACCTGCGCGGCCGCAATTTCGCGCCGTTCAGCCTGACCCGCGGCTGGGAATTCTTCCTCGGCGGCGACTCGCTGGGTCGGCCGATGCTGGCCAGGCTGATCGTTGCCGCGCACTCTACCATCCTGATCGCCGGCGGCACCGTCCTTGCGGCCATGGTGATCGGCGCGGGCCTCGGCCTCGTTGGCGGCTACATCGGCAAGAATACCTCGCAGGTGATCATGCGGCTGGCCGACGTGATCATGAGTTTTCCTTCACTGCTGCTGGCAGTGGTGGTGCTCTATGTGCTTGGGCCGTCGATCCCCAACATGATCCTCGTCCTCGCCATCACCCGCATTCCGATCTACCTGCGCACGACGCGCGCCGAGGTGCTGGAAGTGCGCGAGCGCATGTTCGTGCAGGCCGCCATCGTGATGGGCGCTTCGCACCGGCGCATCATCTTCCGGCACATCCTGCCGGTGGTGGCGCCGACACTGGTGACCATCGCAACGCTCGACTTCGCGTTCGTGATGCTGGCCGAAAGCTCGCTTAGCTTCCTCGGCATCGGCGTCCAGCCGCCGGACATCACCTGGGGCCTGATGGTGGCGCAGGGGCGGCCGTACCTCACCAGCGCATGGTGGCTGGCCTTCTGGCCAGGCCTGCTGATCGTCATCACCGCCCTGTCGCTGAACCTGCTGTCGGGCTGGATGCGCATTGCGCTCGATCCCAACCAGCGCTGGCGCCTCGAGGCCCGCAGCACTACGGAAGCGAGCAAGACAAATGGCTGACGCGATCCTCTCGGTCAAAGACCTGTCGGTCGACTTCCATACCGCGCGGGGCACCGTGCATGCGGTCAAAAATGTCAGCTGGTCGGTAAATCGCAGCGAGACGCTGGCGATCCTGGGCGAAAGCGGTTCGGGCAAATCTGTCTCCGCCAACGCGGTGATGAACCTGCTCGATATCCCGCCTGCCAAGATCGTCTCGGGCGAGATCATCTACGAGGGCGAGGACCTGCTGAAGGTCAGCTACGAGAAGCACCGGGCCCTGAACGGCAAGAAGATCGCGATGATCTTCCAGGATCCGCTGGGTCACCTGAACCCCGTCTACACCGTCGGCTGGCAGATCGTGGAGATGATGACGGCGCATGGCCGACCGGCCGATATGGCCCGGGCCCGCGCACTGGAACTCATTGCTCGAGTGGGCATCCCTGACCCCGAAACGGCCATGCGGAAATATCCGCATCAGTTCTCGGGCGGCCAACGGCAGCGCCTGATGATCGCCATGGCGCTCATGCTAAAGCCGGAGATCCTGATTGCCGACGAGCCGACCACGGCGCTCGACGTCACCATCCAGGCCGAGGTGCTGGCGCTGCTGAAGGAACTGCAGGCCGAGACCGGCATGGCGATGGTCCTGATCACTCACGATCTCGGCGTCGTCGCCGAGATCGCCGACCGCGTCGTGGTGATGAACCAGGGCGAGATCGTCGAAGCGGGTTCGGTCCGCGACGTCTATCACAACCCGCAGCACCCCTATACGAAGAAGCTGATCGCGGCGGCACCAGGGAAGGGCGCGATCAAACTGCTCGACACTGGCACGCCGTTGCTGCTCGAGACCAAGAACCTCACCAAGACCTACGGCAGTTTCACCGCGCTCAAAGGCGCTTCGCTGACGCTTGCGCGTGGCCAGAGCCTCGCGGTGGTCGGCGAAAGCGGTTCGGGCAAGTCAACGCTCGCCCGGACACTGCTGCGGCTGGAGACCGCTGATGCCGGCGAAGCACTGTGGAAGGGCCGCGACCTTCTGAAATTGGGTGCGCGCGACCTTCTTGCCGTGCGCCGCGAGATCCAGATGGTGTTCCAGGACCCGACACAGTCGCTGAACCCGCGCATGTCGGTCTACCAGCTGATCGCCGAGGGCTGGGATATCCACAAGCTGATGCCGGACAAGCCGAAACGACATGGTCGCGTTGCGGAACTCCTCGACCAGGTGGGACTCCAGCCCGAGCACGCCGAACGCTACCCCCACCAGTTTTCCGGTGGGCAGCGCCAGCGTATCGCTATCGCCCGAGCCCTGGCGCTCGAGCCGGAACTGATCGTCTGCGACGAGGCGGTGTCGGCGCTCGACGTGTCGATCCAGGCCCAGGTGATCGCGTTGCTCGACAGCCTGCGGCAGCGCCTCGGCATCTCATTCCTGTTCATCGCCCACGATCTCGGCGTGGTCCGCGATTTCGCCGACACCGTCATCGTCATGAACAAGGGCGAGATCGTCGAGCGTGGACCGACGGCGCAGATATTCGACAACCCCCAGCACGCCTATACGCAGCGGCTGCTGGCGGCCAATCTCGATCCCGATCCGGACGTGCAGGCGCAGCGGCGCGCGTCGAGCTCTTTGACCAATGCCTGAACTGGCGATCATCGCCGACGACCTGACCGGGGCTCTCGATGCAGCGGCGCCGTTCGCCATGCGCGGGATCACCACAACGGTCGCGCTGGGTGCTTCCGCTATCCCTACGGCCATCGCCACAGGCGTCACCGTGGTGGGCGTCTCCACCGACAGCCGCGAGGTTTCGCCCGAGCAGGCGCGCGAAAACACGCGGGCCGCCGTTGCAGCGCTGCCGGCGGGCACGACGTTGTTCAAGAAGGTCGACTCCCGGCTGAAGGGCAATATTGCCGTTGAGCTCGATGCGATCCCGCATGAGCGGAGCCTTGTGATCCCGGCGATCCCGGCCTTCGGCCGCTGGATGCGCGACGGCAGGCTTGGCGGCCTTGGCGTGAACGAACCGATCGACATCGCCGCGCGGCTCGGTCGGCACGCGGCAGTCGCGACGATCCCCGATATCTCCCAGCAGGCGGATATCGAAGCCGCTCTGGCGAACCCGCACGACCTGCCTATCGGGGCACGCGGACTGGCCGAGGCGATGGCCGCCGCCCTTGCGCCGGCGGCTAGAACGCCAGACACCACATTGCGCAACGAACGGGCTTATGTCGTCATCGGCTCCACCGACCCCATCACGCTCACCCAACTCGCCCGTCTGCGCGCCGGCGGCTTGAACCTCGCCTATGTCGCGGCCCCGAACGGGATCGGCCCACAGGTACTGCCGTCCGCTGCGCGGCTGACTGTCATCCAGGCGACGCCCGGCGCCGAGGCAGCCGATGGCAAATCGGTCGCACTCGCACTGGCGGACACATTGGCTCGCTTCGACCCGCCTCCCGGTTCGCTGCTCGTCCTTTCGGGCGGCGCCACCGCACAGGTGATCCTCGAGCGGCTCGGCATCGATGTGCTCGAACTTGTGGGCGAGGCCCTGCCCGGCCTGCCGCTGGCGCGGGCCAACGGCTTGACCTTTGTCACCAAATCAGGCGGCTTTGGCAGCGAGGACACCCTGGAGCGGCTGCTCGCCCCGTTCCAAGCGCATCAGGAGCGCATCGCATGACCATGAGCGATGGTCTCAACGTAAGGCGCAGCCTTTCCGACGCAGTGTTCGACCGCATCCAGCGGGCGATCAAATCCGGCGCTTATGGTGTCGACGAACGGCTGCCTACCGAGCATGCGCTCGCCGCCGAGTTTCAGGTGTCGCGCCCGGTGGTCCGCGATGCACTGCAGAGGCTGCGCGATCAGGGGCTGATCTATTCGCGCCAGGGCGCCGGCAGCTTCGTCCGCGAACAAGGCATCCGCGAGCCGCTCGGCTTCGGGCAGATGGAGAACCTGTCCGACCTGCAACACTGCTACGATTTCCGCCTGACGATCGAGCCGGAAGCAGCCGCGATGGCAGCGCAGCGGCACACGCCGGAAGCGCTGGCCAAGATCAAATCGGCGCTGAGCCTGCTGCGCGACGCCACCAACCGGCAGGCGCACCGGGCGGACGCGGATTTCATGTTCCACCTCAGCATCGCGCAGGCCTCGGCCAACCCCTATTTCTCCACCGCCATGCAGGCGCTCGAAGAGCACATCGCGGTGGGCATGCGCTTTCACGGCATGTCCCTGCGGGCCACCAGCGACGGACTGCAGCACGTCTTCGTGGAACACTCCGCTGTGTTCGACGCCATCGCAAATCGCGATGCAGAGAGTGCCCGAACTCTCATGCGCAGGCACCTGACCGGTTCCCGCAACCGCCTATTCGCGCCATTGCCGCGATAGCGTTTGTCACGTCCACTTTGGGCCAAAAGCGGCCTACGAAGTCCTCTTGCGTCACAAGCGGTCGGTCAGTTCCTCGCGGTAGGACGTGCACGAGGGGGCAACGCCGAACGGCAAGTGCCTTAGCGCGGACGCATGATTGCACCTTCAGGCCGCAGCCGTCCCGAACGCAAGCTGACATTTCACTACCGAGGAGCTTGACCCGCCCCTGAGGCGGCAAGGCGGCCTGCAAACTCTTTGCGGCAAGCTTGGCGACGATATCGATCAGCGCCTGCCTAGCGGCGGGATCCGCGGCCTGTTAACCAGCCGAAACGCAGAATATCACCGTACACGACGGCACAGGGAATCGATGCATCGCGCTTCTTCTGCCACATAGGGTCGACCTATGCAGCCTTTGATATTTGGCGGCTCTGGCTACCGCCCGCTACACTTGCTTCCGCGATCACGAAAACATCTACGATACGGTCGAGCTCGCTGGCTTGCGCTTCGGTCTGCTCGATCGCGGCATTGGTCTGTTCAACTAGCGCGGCGTTATGTTGGGTCATTTCGTCCATCTGCCGCACCGCCGTCGTTACCTCCGAGATGGCACTCGCCTGCTCGCGGCCGGCCTTGGCGATCTCGTCAATCAGGGCGGCGTTGTCCCGCACGCCTTCGAGCATGGAGGCCAACCGGTCCGCCGCTTCGCTGACCAGCCGAGAACCGCCGCTGACTTCGGCGGCCGACTGTTCGATTAGCGCCTTGACCTCCGAGGAAGCGCTGGCCGCCGACTGCGCTAGCCGGCGCACTTCCACTGCGACCACGGCAAATCCCTTGCCCGCATCGCCGGCACGCGCCGCTTCCACCGATGCGTTGAGCGCCAGCAGGTTGGTTTGGAACGCGATGTCGTCGATGAGCCCAATAATGTTGGAAATCTTGCCCGACGAAGAGGATATCCGCTCCATCGCCGAATTGGCGGTGCGCATTACGTCGCCCGTCTTCTCGGCCGTCTGCGACACCTCTCGAGCTTTGGTGCGCGCAGAGTCTGCCCTCTGCGCGTTATCAGTGACGGTCTGGGCCAGCTGTTCCATGGCTGCGGAGGTCTCTTCGATCGCTGCTGCCTGTTTGGTAGTGCGTTCGGCTAGATCGTTGGCTCCTGACAGGATCTCGCCAGTAGCCGATTTCACCGCGCCGGAGGTGGTCCGCAGCTGCCCGATGATGTCGGTCAGTTTCTCGCCAACCGCGTTGGTATCGGTCTTCAGGCGGGCAAAGGCCCCCTTGTAGTCGCCACGCACCCGGTGCGTGAGGTCGGTCCGGGCCAACGCCGCAAGCACGCTGCCGGTCTCGGTGATGCCCCGATCGACGGTAGCGACTAGGTTGTTGACCCCGGTCATGACGCCTCGCAGGTCGTCGTCCCGCAGCGTCAACTCGATACGGCGCGAGAATTCGCCGTCGACGGCAGCATCCACTACATCGGCGAGCCCGGCGACCAGCGCATTCATAGCCTCGGTTCGTTCCCGCGTCTGCCCGGCGCGGACCTGTTCAGCCAGGTCGAGTTCGCGCACCTTGATGCCGTTCTGCTTGAACACCTCGACGGCCGCCGCCATGGCGCCGATCTCGTCGCCTCGGTCCTTGCAAGGGACATCCGTCTCGAACCTGCCTTCGGCCAATTCGCGCATCGCCGCGGTCATGGCGACGAGCGGTCTCGAAATGGCGCGGGCGGTGACCACGGAGATGGTCGCACCCAACACCACGCCCAGCGCCAGCATCAGCCATTCGGTGATCAACAGCGTGGTTGTCGCCGCCGAAGAGGCAGCTGCGTCTGCCCTAAGCATGCCGGTCTGGTTGTCGACCATGCCACCAGCCCGCGTGCCGTCGGCCTGCACCGGTCCGAGCAGGATGGTAAGCAACTGGTTGGCCCGCGGCGCTGCTTCCGCCACCAGCATGGTGATCGCTGGCCTGGTGTCGGCGAGATCCGTGATCGCTTCGACACCGGCTTGCGCCGCCTTGAACTCGTCGCGGATGGTTTTGAAGTTGGCCCAGGCGTCGATGTTCTCCTGGTTGGTCCAGCGTGCCGACAGCGCGTCCATCTCGACGCCTGCCCGGTCGATATCGGCCCAGCTCGCGGCCCGATCCGCCTTGAAGCTGTCCTTGCCGGTGAGGATGTAGCCGCGCAGCGCCGCCAGCGAACCCTGCAGGCTCGCAGTGAGACGCTCGGCGGTCAGCGCCGTCGGCGTTCGCAAGGTGGCGATGCGCGCGCTGATTGTCTCGATGGCGTTGACCTGCCAGAGCGCGACGGAAACCGCTCCCACCAGCAGCAGCACGGTGATTGCGAAACCAGCGTATAGGCGATGTGAGATCTTCAGACTGCGGAAAAGTTGGCGCACCGTTTACCTCCTGGCAAATGGCGACGGACGTGTTCGCCCCTCGGCCGGCGCTTGGACTCCCCGTACATGCTCCAGCCACCTAGTATTACCGCGTAGGCAATAACCTAAGGTTAAGCATTTATTCCCGCGTCGGCCAAAGGCGGCCGCCGACGCTGCTAGGTCGCCTCGTCCAGCAAGCGCAGCAGCATCAGGAAATCGACGCCTCCGTAGATCAGCCTGCTTTGCGCCAAAGCGGTCAAGCAACCGGAGTCAGTTATTTTCAGGAGCAGACGCAGTGACTCCGGAGGGCGTGGGCACCCCGCCGCGGATCGCCGCAATCGTCGAGCGGGCTACCGTGGCAGCTTCACTGCGGAGCGACAACTGACGTTCGGCGTCATCAGAAAAAGGCGGACTCTGGCATAGTTCTGGTCTATGCCGACGCACGTTGCCGGTTCGCCGGCTTTTTGCAACTGGTCCATGAATGAAGCGCCGCGAGCCCACGACGTCGAGCCTGTTACGCCGACTCAATCGTTCGGCAGTGGTGGATTTGATCCGCACCGAAGGAGTGGCATCGCCTTCGAGCCTTGCCGAACAACTGAACATCAGCATTCCGACCGTGACGCGAGTGATCAATGATCTGATTGCCGAGGATCTGGTGGCATACGACGGGTTTGACGAGGCCAATGTCCGGGGCCGTCCTCGGGCACGCGTCAAGTTCCGCGGCGCGGCGCATGCGATCATCGGCATTGAGGCCGGCAAGGGCGAGTTCTATGGCGCCGTGGCCAATCTCGAGGGGGTCGTGCAGACCGAAATGCACGAGACGGCCGACGATGATGGCGAACGCAACTTCGAAAAGCTGGTGGGCCTGATCCATCGGCTGATGGCGGCCCCCCGCCCGAGCGGCCAGACCATTCGCGGTATCGGCATTGGCCTGCCCTCGATCGTCAGGCAGCCGGCGGGCGAAGTGGTGCTGACGCTCGGGCTCGGCTGGCGTGACATGCCGTTGCGGGCGCGGCTCAACGAACATTTCCAGATGCCCATCGTCGTCGAGAACGGGCGGAACCTCGCCGCCGTGGGCGAATGGGGATTCGGGGCTGGGCGTGGCGCCGACAGCGTCGTGAGCCTCTCGATCGGGCCCGGTGCCGGCGCGGGCATCGTGATCGACGGCAAGCTCTATGGCGGGCACTCGCATGCGGCGGGCGAGCTCGCCTGGTATCTCGATGACCCCCTCCTCACCGGGCGGCCGTTCGAACATCTGGGCGACAAGCAATCGCTGCGTTTTTTCGGCATCCCCGAACAGGCGACCAAGATGCTCGAAGAAGCCAACATCCAGTATGCGGCGGGGAAGCTCACCCTTTCTGCCGTCACCGACCGGCAGGCGGACAAAATCGCGCCGGTCGTGACCGAACTGCTCGATTATGCGACGATGGCGGTGGGCAGTGTTGCTGCCTTCATGAACCCCGAAATCATCGTGCTGGCGGGCCGGGTCGTCGGCGGCGGTGATCTGGTGCTCGATGTGCTGCGGCATCGCCTCAAGGGCAATGTGTACGACCCGCCGCGCCTCGTAATAGGCGCCCTGGGGCACCGCGACATCGTGCTTGGAGCGGTGCGCCTGGTGCTCGATGCGACAACGCTCAACCCTGCCGACAGCCTCGCGATGGCCGACTAAGATCAATCGATCGCGATTGACAGCGATTGAATCTCGGCATTAAGTTTCTAACTGAAAGAAAAAACGCGCCCTGCATCGTGTAGGAGCGTGTCTTTCGAGGGAGGACTTCAATGACGAAGATTTTCAATCCGCTCGGGCGGACGATGCAGCGTCGTGACTTCTTGAAAGTTGCGGGTGCGAGCGTTGCGGTGGCCGCCCTGCCAGCGGCAGTTCGTGGTGCCGATCCCGTCAAGGTGGTGCTGTGGTCGTGGGTGCCGGATCTCCAGCTTCAGGTCGATATGTTCAACGCCGCGCATCCGGGCATCCAGGTCGAGCTCGTCAATGCTGGCCAGGGCGACCCAGAGTATCAGGCAGTCCGTGCGGGCCTGCAGGGGGGCAGCGGCCTGCCCGACGTCGTCCAAATCGAATTCCAGCACCTCGAGAGCTTCCGCCAGTTGGACGCTTTCGCCGACATCGGCCAGTGGGCAAACCCGCACAAGGCGGAGTTCCCGGAAGGCACGTGGAGCCAGCTCGGCAAGGGCGATGTGGTCAACGCCATGCCGCAGGATACCGGTCCGATGGCGATGCTCTATCGCAAGGACGTCTTCGACAAGCATGGGATCACGCCGCCCGCCACCTGGGCCGAGTTTGCCGATGCGGCCAAGAAGCTGCATGCGGCGGATCCCAATGTCTACCTGACGGACGCGCTGTTCAGCTCAGGGGACTGGGTCAATGCTCTGCTGTGGCCGATGGGCTGGAAGCCGGTCAGCCGCGACGGCGACAAGCTCGTGATCAACATCAACGACAAGATTTCTAAGGACTTCGCCACCTATTGGCAGGACCTTATTTCCGCCGGTGTCATCGAGACCAAGCCGGGCTTCAACAATGAGTGGTACACCGGCCTCGACTCGGGGCGCTATGCCACTTGGCTCACTGCGGGCTGGGGTCCGGTGTTCCTGACCTCGTTCGCCAAGACCAGCGCGGGCCAGTGGCGTGCCGCCGATCTGCCGCAGTGGGACGCAAGCAAGTTCGCGACCGGCGCCTGGGGTGGCTCATCACTGGCCGTGCTGAAAGCGACCCAGCATCTGCCTGAGGCCGCTGAAGTCGCGATCTGGCTGTGCAGGGATCCCGAAGCCACAAAGCTCTACACCACCAAGCAATTCTTCTTCCCCACGACCAACGCGTTGCTGTCGAGCCCGGAATGGGCGGGCAACAAGATGGATTTCTACGGCGGACAGGAAGTGAACAAGGTGTTCGCCAAGTCGTCGAATGCTGTGACGCCGTTTGAATGGAGCCCGTTCCAGAGCTTCTTGTACCAGTCGATGTCCGATGAATTCGGCGCCTCGCTCAGCGGTAACGGCACGCTGTCGGATGCGTTCGACCGTATCCAGGACGCGGTGGTCACCTACGCGAAGGAACAAGGCTTTACCGTAGCCTAAGTTCTCCCGGGCAACGGCCGGGCGCGCCTGATCGGCGCGCCCGATCTCTTCATCTTGCCGGACGGGGGGCCTTGGCAATGTCGAATACGCCAGCCGCTATTACGCGCCCAGCGCGGTCGGGCGGTTTTACGTCACGAAAGCTCGCGCCCTATCTCTTCTTGGCGCCATTCTTGCTGCTGTTCATCGCCTTCATCGTCGCGCCACTTGTGTATGCGTTCTACATGAGCCTGTTCCGCGACACGCTTGTCGGTGGCCGACAGTTTGCCGGCGCCGCGGCCTATATCAAGGTGGCGAGCGACGCGAAGTTCTGGGGCGGCGTCTGGAACCTCGTTATCTTCGGGATCGTCCAGGTGCCGATCATGCTGGGTCTCGCTCTGCTGTTCGCCATCGTGCTCGATCGTGGCCAGATCTATGCCAAGGGCGTCTTCCGGCTCGGCTTCTTCCTCCCCTACGCCGTGCCGAGCGTAATCGCGACGATCATCTGGGGTTATCTTTACGGCCCTACCTTCGGCCCGTTCACCCAGATGGCCAAGGCGTTCAACCTGCCACCGCCGGACTTCCTGTCGCCGGGCGCGATGATCTTCTCGTTGGCCAATATCGCGACGTGGGAATATGTCGGCTACAATATGGTGATCTATTACGCGGCGCTGAAGGCGATCCCGTCGGACCTCGCCGAGGCCTCGCGGATAGATGGCGCCTCGCCCTGGCAATTTGCGCGGCTGATCCAGCTGCCGCTGCTGTGGCCGGCGATCCTGCTCACCATCATCTTTTCGATTAACGGCACACTGCAGCTGTTCAATGAGCCGTATTTGATGCGCGCGCTCGCCAGAAACACCATCAATTCGAGCTACACGCCGAACCTCTATGCCTATTCGCTGGCGACTCAGAACCAGCAGTATGGCTATGCAGCCGCCGTCTCGTTCGTGCTTGGCATCGTGATCGCCGGTGCCTCCTATATCTTCACCCTGGTCACCAACCGCCGTCGGCCGGAGCAGTGATGACTGCGACCACCGAGATCGCCACTTTCGAAGCTGCCAGGCGCCTGCCCGGCGAACGGCGGCGCGCGCGTATCATGCTCACGCTGCTGTTGTCACTGTTCCTCGTCTACAGCCTCGCGCCGCTGCTCTATCTGGTCCTATCGGCAACCAAAACAAATGGTGACCTGTTCGCCACGTTCGGCTTCGGCTTCGGCACCGAGTTCAACCTCTGGCAGAATCTGGTCGATCTGTTCTCGCGTGACAATGGCATGTTCCTGCGTTGGATGTTCAACAGCGTACTCTATTCGACCATTTCGGGGGCAGGTGCGGCGCTGCTGGCAACAGCGGCGGGCTACGCGTTCGCGAAGTTCAAGTTCCGCGGCCGAAATCTGACCTTTGGGCTCGTGCTGGGCGCGGTGTTTGTCCCGCAGACGGCCCTAGTGGTGCCGATCTTCCTGCTGCTGGCGCTTTCGGGTCTCAGCGACAATCCCCTGGGCGTGATCCTGCCCTCGATGATCTCGCCGATCGGTGTCTATCTGATGCGCGTCTATATCGAACAGGGCGTCGATGACGAACTGCTCGACGCCGCACGTATCGATGGCGCCGGCGAGTTCATGATCTTCCGCGCCATCGTGCTGCGGCTGGTGGCGCCGGGCATGGTGACCGTGGCGCTGCTCTCGTTCGTCGGGACCTGGAACAACTACTTCCTGCCGCTGATCGTGCTGCGCTCGCAGGAGTATCAGCCGATCACGGTGGGCCTTGCGACCTGGTATCAACTCGCGCAGCAGGGCGGTGGCGGCGGACAGGTGCTGTTCTCGATCGTCATCACCGGCGCGCTGGTCAGCATCATCCCGGTCATCGTGGTGTTCCTGCTGCTGCAGCGGTTCTGGCAGGGCGGCCTGACGGCCGGCGCCATCAAATAGACTATCGCCTGGAGTTTTCCGCCTATGACCACTGCCTCGAAATCCGCGCCGCTCTCTGTCTGGCGGCCGATCGCGACCGACACTTTCCTCGTCGGTACCCCGCATTACCCGGAGCATGTCGATGAGAGCTATTGGCAGCGCGACGCCGACCGCATGGCAGCCGCGGGCTTCAACGCGGTGCGACTTGCGGAATTCGCCTGGCATATTATCGAGCCGCATGAGGGGACGTTCGATTTCGATTTGTTCGACCGGGCCATCGATGTGCTGGGCAAGGCCGGCATCCAGACCATCATGTGCACGCCGACGGCGACGCCGCCGCGCTGGTTGACGGCGCGTTATCCCGAAGTGCTGCGCGTCGATGCCAATGGACGCGCCATGAGCCATGGCTCGCGCCAGCACGCCAATCTTGCTAGCGGAGTGTTCCGCGAGCATTCGAAGCGCATCACTAAAGCGATGGCCGAGCATTATCGCGGCAATTCGCACATCATCGGCTGGCAGACGGACAATGAGCTCAATACCTCTGGCTCGCTGTCTTACGGTCCGGTGACGCTGGCCGAGTTCCAGGCCTTCCTCAAGGACAAGTACAATACCATCGCCGCACTCAACGATGCGTGGGGCGGACATTTCTGGGCCACCGCCTACGACGATTTCGATCAAGTGGTGCTGCCCCTCGACTACGCCCCGGCCCCGGTCGGGCCGACCCATATGGTCGACTATCACCGCTTCCTCGCTTTCGTCACGGCGCGGTTCCAGCACGATCAGGTGCTGATCCTGCGCGCCACCAATCCAGACTGGTTCGTGTTCCACAATCTGGGGCGGATCGACGACATCGACTTCCGCGGCGAGTTCTCCACCGATCTCGATTTTCTCGGCTTCGACATCTACCCGTATCTTGATGACGAGAAGCATCGCGTCGGCGGCGTGGGCGAAGCGCAGGCGCTTCAACTCGATATCTGCCGCGGCTTTACCGGCAATTTCATTGTGCCCGAGCAGCAATCGGGCTTCGGCGCACAGCCGTACTTTTCGACGCTGACGCCCGAACCCGGGGAGATGCGCCGCATGGCCTACACCTCGGTGGCGCGCGGCGCCGATGGCGTAATGTTCTTCCGCTGGCGGCCGGCACATTTTGGCGCCGAGATCTATTGGATGGGCATCATCGATCACGACGACATCCCGCGCCGCCGCTATGACGAGGCCAAGCAGTTTGCTGGTGAGGTCACAGCGCTCAAGGACAAGATCCTCGGCACCCATGTGCGCATGGATTTGGGCATCGCCGGATCAGATTTCGACAATCAGGAGATGCACCGCTCCTACCCCATCGGCTTGCCGAGCCCGCAGGACGATGCGATGCTTCTGCATCGCTATTGCTACCGGCACAACATCGCCTGCGGCTTCATCCATCCAGAGGACGATCTATCGAAGCTCAAGGCACTCTATGTGCCGCATTGGCTGAAATGGACCGATGCGTGGACGGCGCGCATCGAGGCCTTCGCCAGGGCCGGTGGAACGGTGATCCTCGGCGGTCGCACCGGATCGCGCGACGTCAACAACCAGGTCATCCGCGAGACCTCGCCGGGCAAGACGCTCTCGGCGCTGGCCGGTGTCACCGTCGAGGAGTTCGGACGTTTGACGCCAGTCGACGGCGACGGCCTGTTCGCGCATGGAGGCCGCTTCGGCGCCAACACGGTGCGCAGGAAGCTGCCGGCGACATCGGCCAGCCGACAATATGAACTCAAGATCGGGAATGCGCAGGTGACGGCGGCGCATCTCTATGAGCTGCTTAATGTCGCGCCCGGCACGGAGATTATCGGCAGATGGGCCAGCCGCTTCGCCGAGGGCCAAGCCGCGATGACTTCGCGCAAAGTCGGCAGGGGCAATGTGATCTACCTCGGCACGTACCTCAGCGATGCTCTGGTCGAGGTGCTGGCCGATCAACTGCTGGCGCCCGCCGGTATCGTGCCGCTCATGGCCAACATGCCGGCCGGCGTCGAGGCGACCATCCGCGAGAGCAAGGACCGCCGCCTGCTGTTCATCCTTAACACGCTGGGAGAACCGGCAAGCATCGGCGATGTCCCTGCGGGCAAAGATTTGCTCGACGACGGCAAAGTGCGAGGCGGTAAGCTGTCACTCCCGGCCTATGGCTGCAGCATCATCGAACTCGACTAGAATGCTTGGGCGCGACTGACCGAAGGAGGCGGAGCCAGTCGGTCCATTAACGCCAGTGCCAGCGTCATCGGACCGCGGCGCGTCACCGCCGGGCACACCGCTGGAGCCACCGAGGTGATTGACCAGCGCCAGCAGTGCCTCCCTCGGCCAGCAGATATCGGTATTCGGGACGACAGCTCCGATCAACTGCAAACCAGTTGGCAGGCTCGGGCGGACGGCAGGTGCCCTCAGTGGGCGCCGGACATTCGGATGATCCACGTAGCGTCATCGTGGCAATTCGAGCTAGGATACTGCAGCCCTAGTGATGAGCGGCCCCATCTACTTGACGACGGCCAGACGCTTTCACGAAGGAGGAGGGCAGCGAGTCGATGGTACGGCACGAGTCCGGCTCATCTACTTTTTCCCGTGTAGGCATGCTTGCCGCCGCCGCGGCGATGGTGGTGGGTGCCGTCATGTTTGCCCAGGGACAGGCGAGTTCTCGCGCCCTCGACAGGCCGCCGCAGTTGTTGTCTGAGACCGGGCTCTACGCGGATGCCGGCGATCTCGCTATCGATCCGCGCAACTTGCCCTTCTCACCGCAATACCCGCTTTGGACGGATGGCGCGGCAAAGAGCCGATGGATCCGGCTACCGCCTGGAACGACGATCGACGGATCCGACCCGGATGCCTGGACGTTCCCGATCGGCACGCGGTTCTGGAAGGAATTCAGCTTCAGCGGCCACCGCGTCGAGACGCGCTACATGGAGCTGCAGGCCGACGGGAAGTGGCTGTACGCGGCATACGAATGGGCGCCGGATGGCCACGAGGCGGTGCTGGCGCCCGACCGGGGCCGGCGCGCTGCCTTTGCCCTGGGCCATGGAGCCTTCCACGGGGTTCCGGGCACAATCGACTGTAAGGTTTGCCACGAGGGCGGACCGGCCGAGGTGCTGGGCTTCAGCACACTGCAACTCTCGCCCGCCGTGGACACCGCCGCCCTGCATGGCGCGCAGGGCGCTTCGGACATCAAGCTCGATTATCTCATCGAGCATGGGCTGATCATAGGCTATGAGCGCTGGCCATCGCGTGCCCCGGTGATCGAGGCGCGATCGGAAGCGGAGCGCCTAGTGCTCGGCTACATGCACGGCAATTGCGGCCAGTGCCATAACAGTCGGGCGTCGCTCGCCAATCTCGGGATGTTCCTGCGCCAGGAGCTACTGCTGAGGCCGACCAGCGTCGTCGAAACGCTCGTCGGGCAGCCGGTGAAAAAGAGTGCGCCAGGACAATCGGCCGACGCGATCTACCGAGTCGACCCGGGGCATCCGGAGCGTAGCGCGCTGCTGCAGCGATTGTCGTCGCGCTATCCAGCGCTGCAGATGCCGCCGCTCGGAACCGCGCTGGTCGATGAAGAGGCGGTGGCGCTCGTCACAAAATGGATCACAGAGCTCGAGGCCGATAAAGGCCAGTAAGAGGGAGGACTACGATGAAGCACTACGTGTTCGGACTTGCACTCCTGTTGCCGATGATCAGCACGGTTGCCGCGCAGGAGGCGGCCAACCCCGACTTGGTGAAGCGCGGCGAATATCTCGTGAACGCCATGGGATGTCACGACTGCCACACGCCGTTCAAGATGGGGCCGAACGGTCCGGAACCGGATATGAGCAAGGGGCTGTCCGGCCATCCGCAGGAGATAGTGATCACTGCGCCTGCCGTGGTGTCGGATCCGTGGATGGGTGCCTCCTCGATGACGAACACGGCCCATTCTGGTCCTTGGGGAGTCAGCTTCACTGCCAACTTGACGTCCGATCCGGAAACCGGGGTGCTCCGCGACTACACCGAGGCCCAGTTCCTGCAGATGATGCGGACCGGCCGCAAGCAAGGACAGGGACGAGCGATTCTGCCCCCAATGCCGTGGCCGCCTTTCGGGAAATTGAACGACGACGATCTCAAGGCGATCTATGCCTACCTAAAGCAGGTTCCACCCATCAAGAACAAGGTGCCCGACCCTCTCCCGCCGACGCAATAAGCATTCCGCCCGGGGCGTTGCGTGGCGGCCGTTGCTGCCTTCCCAAGTGCCTCCGGCGGGTCCGCTTTGGGCCAGATGCGGACACTAAGTTCTAGCCGGACTGGACTTGTTCCGCACAAGGAGCATTGCTGCTTTCGACCGGACCATTCCGGGCTTCGGTCGGTGCAAGCCCAACGATCATGGTCGGGCACTGATCGAAGGAGCGCTAGATGGCGACCATCAAACTCACCGACGCACAGCGCGTCATCCTCGCTGCCGCGGCAGCCCGCCCAAGCGGGCTCGTGCTGCCCATACCAAAATCCCTGGGTAACAATCGCGGCACCCTCGGCGTGCTTCTCAAAAGTCTACTCGCCGACAGCTGGTCGCCGAGCGACCCCTCCTTCCCCGGCGAAGAACTATGGCGCGACACTCCGGAACTCGGTCGCACCACGCTGACAGTCTCGGATGAAGGCTTGAAGGCAATCGGAACTGAGCCGGATATCAACGAGGATCGCGCGATGCCGAGCGGGACTTCCCAGACGCCCGTCATTTGTGATGCTGTGGGCCAACCAACCGTGCAGGCGGGTCCAAAAGCCGACAGCAAGCCTGGGGTGATGATCAGCGCACTGCGTCAGGTAACGGTATTGGCAATGTCCGTCACCAGCGCGGGTCGCAAGCCTCGTCAACGGCTGGATATCGGGAACTGTGCCTCACCGACTGACAAGGACAGACTGCCGGTGCCTGAGCGAGTGTCCGCTAGGGGCCAGAAGCAGTCGTCCGCAGGACGGGTGGGGCGCACCTATGTCCCACACCACGAAGTCCGCCGCGTACTGGTGGTGGAATGAAGCGCCCCAATGCCAAGTGCGAAATGGCCTATTAGAGACTGGCGCGACTGCATTGCGAATTCAGGCTCCCAGTTCGCCGTCTCCAGTTGGGTTCGCGCGGCTGCCAGGGCGAACTAGACTCGACCTTCCCGAAGGTTAGCGGAGGCACCCTTTATGGACCAAGAAAATAAGTAATATCAATAAGTTAATGGCGGAGAGGGAGTCCGTCGAACCCTTTCGCCAGCGTGTGCATGGACGTTTCAAAACACCAAGAAAATCACCCTCTTGCCTCTCGGGCTGTCTATACGTGTGCCAGCGTGTGCTCTATTATCCCCACTTCGGAATGGGGAAAATAGTGGGGATGATATGCCGCGCGGCATCCACAAACTGACAGACACCGGCATCCGCGCCGAAAAGGCGGCGGGTCGGCATAGCGACGGCGGCGGGCTCTACCTCAACGTCACTTCGACCGGCACCAAGTCCTGGCTGTTCATGTGGGTGCGCGACGGCAAACGCCGTGAAATGGGGCTGGGGTCATATCCCGCGCTCGGGTTGTCAAAGGCCCGCGCCAAGGCCACCGAGTTGCGCGAGGCAGTGGAGGCCGGCCGCGATCCCATCGCCGAGAAGCGGCAGAAGCCCGAAAAGACATTTGGCGAGTGCGCGACCGACTATATCGACCTCAACAAAGGCAGCACGAAGAACAAGGCCGGGTGGAGCAACTCGAAGCACATCCAGCAATGGGAAAACACCCTCAAGGACTACTGCACCGCTATCACCGACAAGCCCGTGTCGAAGGTGACTTCGGACGACATCCACGCGCTACTGCTGCCGATATGGACGGAAAAGCCGGAAACTGCATCCCGGCTCCGCGGACGGATCGAGCGCGTCATGGCCTACGCCATCGCGCACAAGATTTGCCCCGGCCCCAATCCCGCTCTTTGGCGCGGCAACCTAAAGGAACGTCTGCCGGCACGCCCTGCCAAACGTCTGCAGCAGCATCACGCGGCTATGCCATATGCGGATGTCCCCGCGTTCATGGTGGAGTTGGCGAAGCGTCCCGGCATGGCCGCCCGCGCTCTCGAGTTGACGATCCTGAACGCCCTCCGCTCCAATGAAGTGCTTGGCGCGAGGTGGGATGAATTCGACCTCAAGGCCGCCATCTGGACGATCCCGCCCGAGCGGATGAAGGCCCGCGTCGAGCATGTCGTGCCGCTCTCCGACAGGGCGCTGGCCATCGTCAAGGCGATTGCCGAAGTTCGCACAGGGCCGCTGCTGTTCCCGACAACGAAAGACCGCAACAAGCCGGTTTCCAACATGGTGATGCTGATGCTGCTGCGCAGGATGAAGCGCGACGACATCACCGCGCACGGCTTCCGATCCTCGTTTCGCGACTGGTGCGGCGATCAGACCTCGTTCCCCCGCGAAGTGGCGGAAGCCGCTCTCGCCCACAAGGTCGGCAACGAAGTCGAGCAGGCCTATCGCCGGGGTAGCGCGCTGGCGAAGCGCAGCAAGCTCATGCAGGCGTGGGCCAACTATTGCTTCTCCCCGGTGAAGAAAGCCGAGGGCAACAACTTGGTGCTGCTTGCGAGGACACGGGAGGGCGCTGCATGACAGAAAGTGCGGGGCTAGGCCGGCCAGCCGAAAGTCGGGATCACCTACCGATTGCCCCGTGCAGCCATAGGTGACTGATCGCGAAGGTGGCGATGGCAAGAGATTTTGAGCATTGGCCGTATTCGGCCTCGATAGCGTGGGGCCTCTGGCGCACCAGAAGCGCCCTATTGCGGGCATGGGGCGATGACACCGTTCCCGGCATCGCCGCGATCCGCATACGGGCTGAAACCCCGACCGAGCTGTTTCCCGACGAGGGCGACGTGCTCGCCCCGCTCGAGGTGATCGAGGCGGGCATAAGGGAGGCGCTGGTTGCCGGCCGCATCGGCGCCTCCGGCATCACCCCTCGCGGCGCGGACAAGAACAAGCGCATCCCGATCCCAGCGTCGTTTTGGGATGGAGCCATCCCCGCGCCCGGCTCTTCAGTCGACCGGTTCATCAAGCGGGACGACAACGGACCTGGCATCACTCCATTTGCCGATATCCTGCTCAACGCCCGGGAACTGGTGCGGGCGTTCCCGAAGCCTCTCGACAAGAAACCCGCGCCGGCCGATGCCGTGTTCGAGTCGGCGCCCGAAGCAGCGGACGAGATGACTGTATCGGCCCCGATCAAGGCGAACCCAGATAGGGCTCCGGAGCCATTGCGCCGGTTCCTCTGCGAATACCTGCTGGAGGAGCATGGCGGGAAATGGCCGGCTAAGGACTCGCTCAACAAGATACGGGGCGACCTGATCGTATGGGTGAAGGGCAAATACGGGCTCTCTGTGTCCCGCCCGCTAGGGAAAACGGCAACAAGCTCCCTATCGCGTTTCCGAAAAGACAAGGCAGCTTTTGATAAATCAATGCAATGGGTTAGAGCGAAAACGCAACAATAGACGGCCGTTGCGCAACGGTTTTGCCGTTGTTGCGCAACGGTGCATCTTGCGACAGCCCAGCATACATGGGGCTACTTCGACGCCATCCGAAATCATGGATGGCCCCGATGAACACCGAAGACCTCGCCTACCCGCTCCCCGCCTTCCTCCGCCTGGCCGGCATCAGCCGCTCCCAGGCCTATCGCGAGATTAATGCCGGCAAGCTGAAAGCTAAGAAGCTCGGCACCCGCACCGTAATCCTCGCATCGGACGCGCAAGCGTTCCTCGACAATCTGCCCGCCTACGAACCGCGCAAAGCGGCCTGACCTGTCCCCAACCTGAAAGGAAACGGGACCAAGGCTTGCCCGCCCGGTCCCGTGGTATTCGTCGATGAAGAACATCATTATGCCTGACAGCGGCCCGCGCCGCAACGACCAACCGCACCACCAGTCAACGCCCCCGGTAGATCTGACGCCTGCCGGCCGCGTAATCTGGTTTCGAACGAGGCGTGCTGCCGCGACGTGCAACGCAATCGCCGAGATTGCTGGACTTGGCGGGAGGTCAGCATGACCGACACCGCGATTTTCAAGAGCAAAACCTGGAGGCGTCGGGACCCGGCGCTGCCACCTACGCCACAACTCAAATGGGCTTATCGAAACCGTGAGAAGCTAAAGGCGCATGCTCTGGTACGGCAGGCCCTTCGCAACGGTAGGCTCAAGCGGGGCAAGTGCTGGTGCGGCTCGCTGCGAACCGAGGCCCATCACCCGGACTATTCCGCGCCGCTAACCGTCGAATGGTACTGCCGTCGTCACCACCAACAACTACACGCTTTTCTGCGGTGGTCGGCAAATGGCTGACCTCTGTCCCAAACGTCCGGAGGCCCGGATCGGCGTCGAGGTGGTGCGCCATGGCTGGCTTGAGGCGTAGGCTGTGCCCAGGCCGAAACCCAACACGATCGTCGGTCAGTTCATTCCGCACCGGATCGACATGCTCGAAAGCGCTGCCTGGGGAAATCTTTCCCTGGCGGCCCGCCGAGTCCTCGATCGAATTGAATGCGAGCACGCGAACCACGGCGGCGTCGAGAATGGCAACTTGCCGGTGACCTACGGCGACTTCGAACTGTTCGGAGTCCGGCGAAAATCTATCGCGCCAGCTATACGCGAACTGGAAGAAGCCGGCTTCATACGTGTCACGCATCGTGGGCGAGGCGGAAACGCTGCCTTCCGCCAGCCAAGCAGATATCGCCTAACCTATTTGGCCACGTCAAAAGCGGCACCGACCGACGAATGGCGCCATGTACCGATTGTAGTCAGAGCGGGGCCACACCTGCCGGGGATCGCCAATGCCGCATGAGCTGCTGCTCTTCCCGATTGCGCGCGACCGGCGTGTTGTCCTAGCTCTCGTGAGTGTCCTTCGCGCGGAGCGCACAGATCGAGGCCGACAGACTATTTGGCGAGTTCGCATGCGAACAGTCGAGCGGCACCTGCGACAGCTTGGAGCGAGTGAAGCAGACATCGATCGGCAAATATCAACCCTTCGGGCCGCGGTGACTGCCGAACTCACTCAGCGGGCTTCGTAGGTCCGAGAGTATCGGTGCTGGGGCTGTGGCGCAAAGCGTTTAGGCCGCCCGCCCTTTGACTACCGTACCGTCACGTCCTGCCTGTTCGCGTAACAGACTCACGAACTGTACAATAGGCAGCGGCCTGGCAAACAGATACCCCTGCCCGTAAGCGACACCGCGAGCGATCAGGTCAGCGAGTTGCTGACCTGTTTCAATCCCCTCAGCAATCGCCGTTAGACGGTGGTCCTGTGCAATGTCGATAATGTGCTCGAGTACTCCTCTCCCCAGCGTGTCGCGCGTGGAGTTGGCTACAAAAACCCGATCAATTTTGATGTAGTCGATGGCGAGCCGATCGATATAGGCAAGGTTTGAATAGCCGATCCCGAAATCGTCAATTCCGATTGCGAAGCCCTGCTCCCTCAGAGAATTGATGCCAGCGACCTCAGCTTCGAGTTTGACCTCGGCGCGCTCGGTAACCTCCAGGTGGAAGCACTTCGGAGACAGGCCGCGCGACACCACCGCCTGTGCCACCTCGTCGGCAAAATCCGGCGCCGCGAGGTCGCTGGAGGAGATGTTGATGCTCAGGTAGAACTCCTCCAGCCCAATGAAGTGACTACCGAAGTCCTCAATGGACAAGGCAAGCACAGTCCGGGTTAGTTCCCGAATGATGCCGTGTTGTTCCGCGATTGGCACAAATACATCCGGAGAAACCCACTCGCCGTTTGAGCGCCGCCATCGAGCAAGCACCTCTGCGCCGACCCATCTGCCAGTCGCAAGCTCAACAATGGGTTGATACACGACCACCAGCTCGCCGTGTCTCAATCCGTTACGGAGCTGGGACGGCAAAGATTCTCGAGCCGCGGTGAGGCGACGATTAGCAACGACAAAGAGGAGGCTTCCTGCCGCCCCAAGTGGAAGGAAGATGAGGCACATCGTCGCGAATGTGTCGTATAGAGTACCACTTGCAACCGCTGCATAGGCGAAGTGGTCCCATTTCGGCGACCGCTGCCAAGCAACCACCCAGCCATCTTGGATGATGATACCTGCCATTCCGTCCATGGCGGTACTGCGCCAATCAATGGTCAGATCGCCTCGCGCGATGATGGTCTGCCGATTGGATAAAGCGACTAGGCCCTGGGGAGCGCTGGAGTCAGTTCGCTCCAGAGAAAACAGCAGCGAAGGATGAATCAGCGCGGTGTATCCATCGCTGTCGCTCACCAGAAGCAACTTGGTTCGCCTGGCCTCTGCGAGCGTCCGATCGCGTCGAAAGGACGTGTTCGTCGCAGAGATGTAGTCCGGTGGGCCAACATAGGTCGGGACCGAGCCTAGTGACGAACATTGCAGTGCGTCTCGTGAGAGGAAACCTACCCCCTGCAACAGGCTCGAACTCAGATCGACGCTTCGCATGAAATCCACCGAACTAGCAGAGCAGGCCTTCGCGGGCGCATAGACGTGCATTGCCCGGAAAGCGTCCGAAATCTGCGTAGTGATATGGGCGCTGCGATCGAGCGCGAGATCGGCCAACAACGCAGCTCGCTGCTGGATCTCGCGCTCGCTGAGGCCCAGGGCTAGAGCGAGACTTAGCAGCACCGGCAGGGCTAGCAGAAGCAACTCGATCAAAGCTCGGCCCTTGGCAGGTCGGCAGGACAAGACCAGACGCAACGGAGCTTGCACGGCGGTCTTGAGAGCAAACATGTGACCCCTCCTCGGGGGTTCGCTGGAAGTTGGATCTAGGCTGCAAGAGGCTTCCGGCCTTGGATTTGCCTCGCGGTGAGCTCCGCACCCGCTCGAATGAACATCTCAGTAGGCGCTTCCCGCGACCCTGTTGACGCAAAGCTTCGGAGGCGCAACCCCACATCGGGACCAATAGTGAACGGTAGACGGCTAATGGGTCGTGAAGATTGCGCGGAGTGTTACCGCGGCCCCTACGACACGGTGGGCTTTCTGAGGCCTGCCTGAGCACTCGACCTACTTTGGGAACTAAACGTCACGCGCGATTAACTCTCGCTATGTCATCGTACCGTCATGCGCGAGGCGATCGGCAGGGGGGAAGACGCCGGAACGTTCCTGTTTGGCAGGAACGGCGTAATGTTGCGCAACATCATCGACGGAGCCGCAATCGGCATGGCCGTTTCCGCAATGGACGGGCATATCCTGTACACGAACCGCGCGTTCGCCCGCGACTTCTCGGTGACGAACCGGGACGGCGAGATGAACCTGCACCGCATCTTCGCCCCCGACGACCGCGAAGGCCAGCAAGCCCTTGCTAATGTGTTGGCAGGTCGGTCGAGCACCCATGAGGGCGAATATCGCTGCCGGGATGCCAGAGGGCAGAGCATCTGGGCAATGGTGGCACTTTCGGTGCTTGAGTCAGATGTTACTGGTCAGCCGGTCTATATCATCGCGCAAGTCAACAGCATTGACCGGCGCAAGGCCGCCGAGGCGTCGCTTGCCGAGAGTGAGAGCCGCTGGCATTTCGCGCTCGAGGCCGCGCGGCAGGGCGTGTGGGACCACGATGGTCGGACCGGCCACATGTTCTACTCGCCAATGTGGCGCATCATGCGCGGCATTCCACTCGATGAGCCGATCGACGACCGGCAGGAAGCCTGGATCGAGCGCATCCACCCCGACGATCGTGAGCGGATACGCTCGACCGTCTCGCGGCAGAACCTTGGCGACGATGGCTACGACATTCTCGAGTATCGCGAGCGTCATCGCGATGGGGGCTACATTTGGATTTTGAGCCGGGGCAAGCCGGTTGCCTGGGATTCGGAAGGCAGGGTGCTGCGCACCATCGGCACCGATACCGACATCACGCACCTCAAGGAGATCGAGGCGCGACTTGAGCACGCGGCGACGCACGACCCACTGACGGGGTTGGCCAACCGCGCTTCGTTCGGTAGTGCCGTGGTGGCGGCGGCTGGGGCCCTGCCAAGTTGCCTCATGTTCATCGACCTCGACCAGTTCAAGCCGATCAACGACGCGCTCGGACATGCAGCCGGCGACTCGGTTCTGGTTGCCGTGGGAGAACGGATCAAATCGGTGGTTCGCAGCGCCGATTTCACCGCACGGATCGGCGGTGACGAGTTCGTCGTGTTGCTGCGCGACTGCGCATTGGAGAACGCTCTCGGACTAGCTGAGGAAGTATCCGCTGCGATCGCCTCCATCGAAATTGCACCGATGAGGAAGCCACACAAACTGGGGGCGAGCATTGGTCTAGTTCAGCTGACCGCTGGCGCAACCGCTGACGCTGTTCTCGCCCAGGCGGACGCAGCCTGTTACGCCGCCAAGAAGGCGGGTCGCGGTCAAATCGTGATCGCTGCCTGAATCGGTACCGCCAGGTTGGCATCAGCATAGCCAGACGGTCGCTTCAACGAATGGTTGAAATCCGTCGACCGCAAATTGAACCTGCCTAAATCATTTCACCGGGGGCGTTTTCGCCCCTGACACCGGGGGCGTTTTCGCCCCTGACTGAGCAGGTTTTCGGGGGCGTTTTCGCCCCTACTGCATTGGGGGCGTTTTCGCCCCTACTATCTATATCTCGGGAGAAAGGGGCACCGCGAACGGCAGCCCGCTTCCGCAGTGGCGCCCACAACGCAGGCAAGGAAGCGGGCGGGCAGCCGGCGACGTGGCCGAGGTTTGCTCTCTCTGCCTTGGTCACACGGGCACACGCAGACACATCCAGGAACATTATCAAATAATATCAAGGACTTAAGCGGATTTTTGCTGGTCAAAACGGCGGTTCTGGCCTACCTTCGGCCAACACTAGTCGTTGGAAAGCGCGATCCATGAAAACCAAGCTGCCGACCCGGCCCAAGGTCGATGAAGTGATCAAAGTGGTGTGCTCCGCCGAGGAGAAGCGCGAGGTGTTTGGCATGGCAGCCGCACGCCGGACTTCCGTCTCTGAATTCGTCCGCCGCGCCATCCGCCAGGCGTCCGACTCGCCCGAAGCGGCGTAGGGGGCGACGATGGTTCGGAACACCAGCTGGACAGTGCCGGAAGTCCGGGACCCTCTCGGGGATGCGCTCATTGCGTTTGATACTGCGCGTGCAGGCGCTCGCGGTGAGCGCTACGAGAACGAGGCCAGGGACACGCTGGCGAAGTACGTCGAGAGCCTTTACGGCACCGATCCCGCTGTTCGTGCCGGCGCGGCGACGAACCCCGGCCAGGGCGAAATCCGCCCCACCTCGCCCGGTGGCCGAACGGGTGTGCCCAGCAGTCTCGACCAACTGATCAGCGGCTCGCACGATGCCGCCGAACTCGCCCGTGACCCTCGCACGTCCGCTGCACTTGAGGCACGATACGGGCAGCAGCCAAGGGCACCAAAGCGGGTCGCCAGCGCTGATCCGAACGACCCGGCGATGTCGTACTATATCGCCTCGACCCGAGCGGCAGAGAGCGGCGGCGATCCAAACGCCCGCAACCCCAACTCGAGCGCAGAGGGTCCGTACCAATTCCTCGACGACACATGGTCCGGGCTCATGCACCAGTACCCCGACCTTGGGCTTACCCCCGATGGCCGCACCGATCCCGCGCAGTCCGAGAAGGCGATGCGCGCTTTCACCAATGACAACATCAGGGCGCTTCGCAGTGCGGGGATCCCCGTCAATCCGACATCTCTCTACTCCGCGCACTTCCTTGGCGCCGGCGGAGCGTCGAAGGTGCTAAGCGCCCCTTCCAATGCGCCGATGACGGCGCTGGTATCGCCCGAGGTAATCGAAGCCAATCCCCAGCTAGTCGACATGACGCAGGGCGATTTCGTGCAATGGGCATCGACAAAGGGTGGCGGAGCTACTGGGGGCTATCGAGCGCCGCGTGCGGGTACCGATGGCTCGTTCGCCGGCCCAGTGCGCCAAGTGCCGCTACCCCCGAAAGAAGTCCTCATGGCGCTGGTGCAGAACCCGGCGACCCGTGAGTTCGGCGCCTCGCTGATCCAGCAGGCACAGAAGGGCAGCACCACTACCGACCAGTTCCAGACGTTCTCCTCGCCCGATGGCACCCTCGCGCAGGTGAACATGTCGACGGGCGAGGTGAAGTTGCTCCGGGACGGCGCCAAAACGGACAGCTGGCGCACCGTTACCGATCCCAACGAACGCGCGCAAATGGGCATCCCGGCCGATGACAAGGGCGTCTATCAGGTCGACCAGACGGGCCAGGTGAAAGCTGTTGGCGGGGGCGGCGTGAACGTCAGCATCGGCGGCGAAAAAGCTTACGACCAGAAGTTGAACCAGAACCTGGCCGAAACCTTCATCGCGACGCAAGACGGCAGCAACAACGCACTTCGCACGATCACCACGCTCGACGCCATGACGGCGGCTCTCGACGACCCGAAGTTCTATTCGGGCTTCGGCTCCGAACCCGCTCTAGCTGTGAAACGGCTCGTAGCTACCATGGGCCTCGATCCAGCCGCGGCGACCTCTATGGAGCAGTTCAACGCGCTCGCGAAACAATCCGCCCTTGACCTCATGGGTGGATCGCTGGGTGCTGGTTTCTCGAACGCCGATCGGTCGTTCGTCGTCGAGCAGACGGCCGACCTCAGCGCCACCGAAGAAGGCAACCGTGCCCTCATCGCCATGCAGCGCAAGCTGGCACAGCGGCAAATCGAAATCGGCAAAGTCGCGGCGCAATACGCTGCGCAGCACGACGGTCGCCTCGACAGCAATTGGGCTAGCTACCTCGCCGACTGGGCAGAAGCCAATCCGCTGTTCCCGCAGCAGCTAAATGTAGGGCGTGGCGCAGGTGCTGCCCCGGCAACTGGCGGTGGCGGCACGCTGCCCGACCCCATGGGCATTCGGTGAGGTGACGAGATGGCCGGCTTACCGTTCAACCCAATGCAGGAACCGCCACGGGTGCCGGAAAAGCCCGCCCCGATAGCATTCGACCCAGCCGGCCTTCAGAAGCTGCAGCAGATGAAAGCGGAGGCGCCCAATTCGGCAGGCATGACCGATGCGCAGTTCGCGCTCGCCATGCATCAGAACCACTACAGCGACATGCCGCTGGTCGATTACCTCAACAAGGTAGGTCTGGACCGCCGCGACCTCATCGACGAGACGATGGGCTCGCCGTACTACGACTATGCCATCGGCGCCCTGGAAGCCCCCGGCGTTGGCGAGACGCCCGAACAGGCTGCGGCCCGCTACGGCGGCAAGCTTACAAAGTCGGAACCCAGCTTCATTGAGAACATCGCGCGTGCCTTCGGCCAGGGCGGCATGTTCGGCTGGGGCGATGAGGTTGTTGCGGGTGGAGCTGCCGCGCTTGATCCCCTCGTCCATGGTGATCGGGGCAAGGACTTCCGCCAACGCTATGACGCCTATCTCGCCCGCGAACGTGGCGATATCGACGACTTCCGCAAAGAGAACCCTGTTGCCGCGTATGGGGCAGAGATTGCCGGCGCGATCCCCACCAGTGTGGCGGCTGGCGGAACGCTTGCAGGACAGGGCGCAAACACCCTGCAGCGCGTCGGTGCCAACCTTGCCGTCAATGCCGGCCAAGGAGGCATCTACGGCGCAGGTGCAGCAGAAGGTGACCTCGGTGATCGGGCAGTAGGAGCGGCCACGGGCGCCGCGATGGGCGCCGGAACGGGCCTCGTGCTCGATGGGGTGGCCGGCGCAGTTAATGCCGCCTTCAAGCAGGGCGCCAAGGCGCGCGCCGTGACTGAGGCTATCGACACGGCCCCGGCCGCCGATGCCCTCAAGGCCAACTCGCAAGCCGCTTACAAGGCCGCTGAGACTGCCGGCGTGACGTTGAAGCCAACGGCCACTGCGATCCTAAAGCACGACCTCGGCAGCTTCCTCACAGACGAAGGGCTTATGGTTGGCGGCAAGATGGTCGGGGACTTCGGTCGCGTTCGCAAAGCGATGGTGCACCTCGACAAGCTCGCCGGCGAGCCAATGACTATCAAGGCATTTCAGCGGCTCGAGGAGAGCTTCCAGAACGCCGCTCGCAGCACCAAGCCGGGCGAGGCGCGCGTTGGCGGCATTATGCTCAAGCAGCTTGACGATTACATGGACAGCCTGCCGCAGGGCGCCTTCGAGGGCTCCGGCAACGGCGTCGAGGCGGCTTCGAAGTGGAAGGTCGGCAAGGATCAGTGGGCCGTCCACAAGCGCACCAAGGCCCTAGAGGATGCAATCTACTCGGCCCGGCTCTCCGGCAATTTCACCGAGGGCCTCAAGGGCGAGTTCCGCAGGATGCTGCTCAACGACAAGCAGCGCGGCCGACTTCTTCCTGAGGACATCGCCGAGATGGAGAAGTTTGTCGAAGGCGGGCCCATCGGCAACGTGATGAAGTACTTGGCCAATGGCGGTGGCATGGGCCAGACCATCTTCGCCGGCATGGCAGGCGGTCCGGTCGGCGCTGGTGCAGCGCTACTGGGTCCACCGGCCATTCGTGCGGGTCTGGATCGCAGCGCACGGCGGACTGCCGATACCGTTAGAGCCAGCACCGCCCTAGGGCAGAGGCCAGCAGCCGCACCCGTCAACGGGGTGAACCTGCAACCACTGGCGCCGGGCGCCGCAAACGCGAACGACGATCCCCGCAAGTATCTCGAAATTCTCGTCACCGGGGGGCGCTAGGTGCGGTCGCGACGGAAAAACATGGCCGGGAACCTACCAACGAAGGCCACTCCCGCAAGGAAAGCGAAAGGCGCGGTCAGTAAGGCGAACATGGGATTGCCGGTGATGTACGCCATCACGACGCAGAGTAGCGTCATTCCTCCGAAGAGCACCATCAACAGCCAGAGGGTACGGGGCTTGTCGAGCGGGCCTTTCGGCACTTCCACCCAATCACCGCGCTCGCGCCTCAACTCAATTTCGGGACGCTTCACCATGGCGGGGAAGATGCTCCCGATCCTCCCCAGCTTCAAGACGCTCAAAGGAGACGCATCATGGCGGTGATGTGGAATGGCTCACTCATCCCGTGGATCGACGAGAGTGGGGATCCGATGGTCGGTGCATTGGTCGAGTTTTTCAACGCGCTGACCTCGACGCCGCAGACGGTCTATACCGACTACTCGCTCAGCACTGCCGCCGGTGTCTCGGCCCGCACTGCAAACGCCCGCGGCCAATTCGGCCCGCTGTACCTCAACTCCAATCCGGGGGCCTTTCGATCCAGGTTGACCGATGGAAACGGCGCGGTGGTCTGGGACATCGACGCCATCGACGTGCCCCAGGCAGCAACATACGTCCCACCGGATGCCGGCGATACGGCGCCGGAGCTCCTGGTCAAAACCGGCATGCGCATTGGCTACTACGGTACGGATGCACCGGCCGGCTGGGTACGGGCAGGTGGGCGCACCATCGGTTCTGCAACCTCTGGAGCCACCGAGCGCGCCAATGCCGACTGTGAAGACTTGTTTGTTCACCTCTGGACCGTCGACAGCACGCTAAGCGTCTCGGGTGGACGCGGGGGTACTGCGGCAGGGGACTGGGGTGCGAACAAAGCCCTTACTCTGCCAGACTACCGCGAGCGGATCCCAGCCGGCATGGCCACAATGGGCAACTCCGATGCAGGACGCATCGCCGACAGTCTCGTCGATGGTGGCGAGACCTCGTCCATCCTGGGCGCGACGGCCGGGGTCGATGATGTGGCCCTGACGACTGCACAGCTACCCGCACACGACCACGCCGCCGGCACACTGCTCATGCCCAACCATGGCCATCCGACCCGTGTGGACAACGGCAACGATGACACTAACGACCCGCTCGGCGGAATGATGCTGCGATCATCAAGTGTTGCTAACTACGCCGCTTTCACGGGCACCCCGACCAATACGCCGGGGCAGCAGGTTGGCGGCTCGGGCACTGCAGCAATAACCGGCACGTCCGCCTCAACGGGCTCAGGTTCGGCGCACAACAACATGCAGCCGACCATCTTCGAGCTCGTGATCATAAAGCTCTAGTGGGATCGCGATGCTCAACACTGCCCCGGCCATTCTCTACGACCCGCCCAACTCTGAACTCTCAACCATGGTTCAGGAAGCGATGCTGACCATCGGCGTTTTGCTCGCGCGCTACCCTGTCGCCGTGCAGACAATCGACGGCAACTTCCAGTGGATAGCAGCCCTCCACAAATGGCGGGAAGACCTCTGGCTGGTCGCCGGCTACCTCGCCGCTGCAGGGTTCGATCCGCCGTGGGATCTGGAGTTGGAGGATCAGCCGACCGTCTTCATCGTCACCTGGCGCGCTCTGCTCGCAAAGGTATGGCCGGCAATCGACCCAATGCGGCCCGACCGACTCCACAGGGTGCAGTGATGTCGGAACAGCCCAAGCGCATAGGCGAAGGCAAAGCCGGACCGGGTCGTCCCAAAGGCAGCCCAAACAAGGTTACAGCGGTGCTGAAGGACGCCATCCTCCAGGCGGCGACAGAGGCCGGCGATGGCGACTTGGTGGCCTATCTAAAGCGTCAGGCGGGCGAGAACCCCGTAGCCTTCATGACCTTGCTGGGCAAGGTGCTGCCGCTTCAGGTCGAGGGCACACATCTCGTCACCTACGAAGTGTCAGACGAGCCGCTGACAGAAGATCAGTGGGCGGCTACCTACGCAGGAGAGATGCATTGAGCGACGGCATCGGTAGTGGCCGTGCTGGCCCCGGCCGTCCCGCGGGGTCGGTCAACAAGGTCACGGGCGCACTCAAGGAGGCGATCCTACTCGCTGCCCAGTCGGTCGGTGAGGATGGCGAAGGCAAAGACGGGCTCGAGGGATACCTGCGCGATATTGCCAGGAACGAGAAGCGCTCGTTCGTTGCACTGCTTGGACGCGTCTTGCCTATGCAGGTTGAGGCGTCTGTCGAGCGTTCCAAGGTGACCAAGGAACAGAGAGATGCGGCGCTTGCTGCCGCAATGCGCGCATATGAGGCCGATGGTCAGGACCGATAAACAAACGCTGGAAAACGGATCTGCGGTCAGAGGGGGTTAAAATGCGAACGCGTCGGTGGGGCGGGGACTTAGCGGGACCGGAGACATGATGGAGCGGCTGCAGAGGCTCGAAGAGCAGGTATCGGCTGCTCGCCTATTGACTTCCGGTCGATGGCTCGCGCCTCCTGCACCTTCCTGCATTTGGGGGATGGCAGGCGTGCTCACCGAGCCGCACATCAAGGAAGACTTGTCCATTGCCTACGTGGCGGCCGTTTCGGCCCGAGCTGGGGTGAGCGCGAGCTTTGGGAGACCCCACGACTACGGGGTCGATGGTTCCTTTTATCCAATTGCCCAATGGGGCTCGAGCCGCATCGAGAACGGATTCCAGGTCGATTTTCAACTCAAGGCTTCAATCAGATGGGCCTTAGACGACGACCACGTTGTCTATGATCTTGAAGCGCGAGCCTATAACAGCATGGCAATTCGCGACCCCAGCGCCGTCCCGTTGGTGGTCATCGTGATGTGCTTGCCCCTGCAAGATCGGCTTTGGCTTAGGCAGAATGAGCGAGCGCTGCTGCTAAAGAACTGTTGCTACTGGTATTGGTTGCCCCACGGTCCACCCACCGACAACGCCTCAACCCGCCGCATCCGAATACCCAGAGCGAACGCCCTTACGAGCAGTAACCTGTTGGAACTCCTCGAAAGAGCCAAGGCATACAACAAGGGGGCGCGGGACCATGTCTGATGCTCCAAAAGTGAATCTACCACAGCTCGGCTTGATGCGCCGATTTCTGCGCGCCAACGGATGGAGTTCCCAGTCGCTGAGAAATGGCGCGCTCGAGCTCTTCACCCTTCCTGGCGAAGGAGCTACCGCGTTGGAAATCGTCCTTCCGGCCAATTCCACCACTGTGGACGCCGACAGGCGCCTGATGCAGGCGCTAAGGACATTGGCCGGGTTGGTCGGACGAGAGATAGAATGGGTGGCGCATGACGTCGCGATGTTCGACTTCGACATTGTGCGCGCGCGACTGCCTGACAACATGGTTCTTCGCGACAGCGTATCGCTGAATGTGGCTGAACGGTTCCTGAGGAATGCTCGGCGGCTACTAGGTTCTGCAGCGGCGGCTGAACTCAAGCGCTCGATCTATGTCGAGGACAATCAAATAGTGGGGGCGGAGTATGTCAACCGCTGCCGTTTTGGGCATACCTTCCGAGGCAGCTTCGGGTTCACAATTGAGTCAGAGGCTGGACCATCGCCGGCAGCGTTGGATGAAGAACCGGGGCCGGTTCCCTTCGAGCGGCGTGTGATCGAGAGGATCGCCAAAGGACTCGCGACCCTCGAAAGAGCGGCTCTGCTCCAGAGCCATGAACCACTGATCGAGATGGCGGCCCAAGGTTTCAACGTGAATATGCTGGACGACTTCACAAGGCTGCTGGGTGACAGCTCCGCAGCAAAGATCACCTTTGACATAACCCTTACGAGCGCCTGGCCGGCGCCGCATGGACTGCAGCTAGTCTCTGAGGTTCCAGGCTCCGTACTCCCCTTGGTGGATGCTGCGGTTAGCTACCTCAAGCCGCCGTCCTTCAGCGACATCGAGACGATTGTCGGCAAGGTGATCCGGCTCGAGACCCGCGAGAACCCCGCAGATCTACTCCACGAAGGAACCCGGGAAATTGTGGTGGAGGGAGAAAGCCAAATGCGAGGACCGACCTTGCTCCGTGTGAAGCTCGTTCCCCACTCTTATCTCGTCGCGGTGGACGCCCATCGAAGCGGCCAAATGATCAAGGTAGTTGGTTTGGTCAAACGCTCGTCGCGCGGCAACCTTATGGCCTCCGCCGAGGAATTCTCGGTCATCTAAAAAGCGGCGGGAACAGCAGCCGTCAGGTCGTCTACCTAGATCGTCGATATCGGCGATTCCGGATCGACGTGCACTCTCTGCTGATGGTGTTGCTATGGGACTTCCCCCTCGAGCGGCTGCGGATGCTCCTGCAGTGCCCCGGTTGCGAGACGAAGTCGATATCGATCACCTGGGATTCAACGCCACCCGAACCGCCTTCCGATCGAAGCATTCGGCAGAGACAATCTGGAGCCGGCGGGTTGCCAGTTATCCGGGGCGGCGCCTAAGTCTGAAGGTCGCTGACGCCGTCTAAAAGGGATTCGACGGAGGGGTCGTCCGCCTCTTATGTCGCTAAGCCTTTGTTTAGCCAGTGCGTCTTGGTGCTATTAGTCTCTGTCCCCACTGATCTCCCCACTGTCAAACGTTACGACCCCTCAGAATGCGCATCTGGCGACGCAGAGTTGCGGGCTATTCGTTGCGGCGCATAAATTCAGCGGTCAAACATCCATGGCCTTTCCAATGTCCTCAATCGACGAGCTTCCGGATCTCTTTACCGCGAGCCAAATCGCTGCGCGTTTCGGTATTTCCGAGCGAAGGCTCAGGGAAGACGCCCGGAAGAGCGGCCACTGCCGCATCATTGGCCGGAAGATGATGTTTGGCGCCGATGACGTGGCAGGATTGACGGAGTTCTGGAAGCCAGTACCCCAAGTGCCGCGGCAACCAACCCAATTGAACGGGGCGAACCCCAGGGGCGATTATGTGCAGTTGCTCGCCGTGCGTCGCATGGATGAGCTCAGCAAGGCAAAGCCAACGAAGCCCGCCGCGCGAGGCCGCGGGAAGGGCTAGCGCTCGGCGGATCGCAACTGCCGCCGATGCATAGCGCCGTTCAATCCGGCAAATCTGGGGGTGCCCGGCCTTAGTGGCCGAGCACCTTGATTGCACAGCTTTCGCCGTCGGCACCCGCGACCACCTCGGCAGTGCGAGCACGGGCTCCGGCCGCCAGTTCTGTCGAGAGCTTCAGAGTACCAACTTCGCCGAGCGCGGCGACCGTCCAGCGGAGTTTGGTCTTGGCCGGCAAGGCAAGGCTGCCGTTATTAGTGATTATGAGAGCGTCGTCGTCCACGAGGCAGGTGAGCTTCAGAAGGCCCGCGGCTAGGGCCTGCTTCATGTCCAGCTTGCCGTTACTGCCGAGCATGATGTCGTTCATGTTCTCATTGTTGAAGAAGACGATCTTGTCATGGAGGTTCTCGTCGACGTCACGAGCCTCGTCGGTATCGATCGCATCCTGGAGGTTGTCACCGGCATCCTGTGCCTGATCGGTGTCGATTGCATCGCCGATCGAGTCGGCGACCGATTCACCTACGGACTCTCGCGCCCCAAAGGCATGGGCGCCGGCTGTGGTGAGGAGGAGGGCGGCGAGGCCGAGCGCGGCAATACGGGTAGTGTTGGTCATCTGCGGTTCTCGAAGGCGGCGAAATTGCCGCTGGGCCGCAACCAACTGGCAGCGGAGGGCGGCGATATCGCTCGCGCCCATTGAACGCGGATTGAGCGTAAGGTTCAGATTCGGTTCAGAGAAAGCCCCAATGCACAGCTCATCTTGTCCGCTGGATTTCGCTCGATGAAGCAGCTGCCCGTGGAAATCACAGGGGCCATCGATCAGCCCACCACATCCTCGTTTCGGGGCCTTGTAAGCCGCACCCCAGCTCCCCCACCGTTCTCGGGAATGAACTGCACGCCGGCCGCCTCGAGCGCGGTTTGCACGGCTGAAATAGTGTCGCCGGCACTGCGCCCAGGTCCCACCTTCTCCATGCGCTTTATCGTGGGCAGCGAGACCCCCGATCGGTCGGCCAACTCCTGCTGCGACCATTCGATGAGTGCCCTACCGGCACGCATCTGCGCTGCTGTGATCATCCCCTGGCTACTCCATGATACCTTTTAGCGATTATGATAGCCAAAAGGTATTGACCATTAGGATCGCTGTTGATACATAAAGGATAACGAAGCCGCTAACAAGGTTCATCCGATGTTCAACCGCTCCGAAATCCTCCGCAAGGCCTGGACCTTCTACCGGACCGCCCGCCCCGCATTCTTCGCCAAGGGCGACGCCGGCACCAAGCGCATGTTCCTCCGCTTCCTGTTCGCCAAGATGCTACGCCGCGCGTGGGAAGAGGCGAAGAAGGCGGCAACCTCTCTCGCTGCTACCGCAGCCGCGTTCGTCGATGCTCAGCGCCGCGTGCAGGCCGCTGCCGTCGCCGCTCTCGACCCGATGGTCCGCTCGGCACGCATCGTCGAGATCCGCTCCGAGCTGCAGGTGCTCGACTACGCCCCGCTAGGCGTCCGGACCTCGCAGCGCCGCCACAACCTGGGCGCCGAACTCTCCCTCCTTCAAACTACCGCTGCCTAGACCTCCAACAGCGGCACTCCCCAAACCCTATGAGGCCAATATGACCAAGTTCTCACGTCGCGCCGTTGTCCAGTCTCTGCTTCCGACGGCCGCACTTCCTGCAGGCGCCATCGCGATGGCCGGGCCTGAGGCTCCGGCTACCGGCGCTGCCACCGCCGCTGGCCTGGACAGCGCGACCCTCGAGTGGTGGCTTCGGTTTTCCGCTCTCAGCTCGCCCGAGCAGCTGCGCTATGCAGCACTTCTGAGGGCGGCGCCAAGCCCGGGCCTCAACGAAATGGCCGATGCGATCGAGCGCTACGTCGCAAGGCGGGAGGCGCCCGCCAAGCAAGCCTGACGAGCAAGCGGCCGGGACAGTTGCGGCACAACCGCCCCGGCCTTTCCACTCCGAAACCTCAGAGGCTAGAAATGGACAAGGTCCAGACTATCAGCCGTCGCGCGGCTATCATAGGCGCGCTCGCTTCCTCCTCCGCCCTCGGGACGGCAGTTGCGGCAACAGCGGACAGCCCCACGTCGACAATTTCGCTGCTCTTTCCCGACTGGCTCGCTCTGCGAAATGAGCGTGATGTACCGGCAGAGGAATGGCCTGCACACTTCGCGCGCTACGTTGAGCTGCAAGAGCGCATCACTGCGGCATCGCCCGCCAATGTTCGTGAGGCTGCCATTCAGCTCGTTGTGGAAACCGACGATGGTGACAGCGACTATCGCGATGAATTCTATGCGCGCCTCCGTGCTCTGGCGATGGGGGAGGCGAGAATATGAGGGCGGCGCTCGCTACCCGGTTTGGGGATCCCCGCAAGGCGGCCGAGGCGCGCCTCGAGCAGTTGCACGACGCCATGTTGTCGATCATCGCCGCTCTCGACACGATGGACGGCGATCCGGACCTCGAGCCGTCCATCTGCGGCGGGATCAATCCGGACCGTTCGGACGTGACGGATGACCGCGAAGGCGGCGACGTGTTGGACGAGGGCGAACCGAATGATTGGGACGGGGAGGACAACGGCGACAACGAGCCGTCCCTGGGTCGCAGTAACCCTGACCCCGGGCCCTTGCCACCCGGATGGTTCTACAGCGCCTTCCACGGCGGTGACGCGGATGTCTAGGAGCGGGGGCTACGGCCCCCATTTCGTCCCTCGCCGCCTACGCCGATGCTTCTACTGCCAAGCGCCGTTGCAGATTCCTGGCGCAACCCCGGCAGGCCGAACCCGTGACCATATCTATCCCCGATCCATTCTTCAGCGCCTTGGGCTCCGACTGCCCCATGAGTGGCATGCTCTCAATGTCGTTCCGTGCTGCCCCGGCTGCAACGACTTGAAGGCCGATATGCATCCCGAGCAGTGGTTCGAGTTCCTGGACGCTGGCGGGCGCGACCGGCTACGACACCGCTTGCAGAAGCTGTCCCATCACGGGTTGAGACAGCCCGCGGTACTTGGCCCGAGCGAGCGTACCAGCACCAGGCGGCGCGCTCGCACCTAGCGCCTTATGCCTTGACGCAAGCGGTCATGCTGCTCTGAGGTTGATCACCCGCATGACAGCGGGCACCGTTCCGTTGTTGGTCGCGCTCTCGCGGGTGCTGCCCTTGGCGCAGCTCCACACGTCGCCGTCCTTGGCAACGAAGTCCATATCGCCCGCCGTGATAGCGAGTTCGCCTTCGGTGACGGTGCAGACCATATCGTCCATCATAACGTCGCCGAGGGGGATGGTCGCCTTCGGCTGGAAGATCACGTCCTCCATGAACACGGTCTTATAAGCTGGAATGTGGGAGTCTCGTGTCCCCAGCGTCACGAGCCGGACGCCGGGGAATAGCTCCTCGCCGTCGGTCGCCGCGTATTTTTGGGCCGCAGCCGCGGTTGGCCATGCAGCGAATGGAGCTGCGACCGCTGTGACGCCAAGAGCAAGGGCCAATCTCCGATTTAGTTCGTTCATCGCATCCTCCTCTATTGTTCGAAGAAATGGCGACCGCCCATTTCGCTCTTCAGCGATCCGGCGTGGAGCTCGACGGGCGACGCCCTTGTTCGACAAAAAGTCTGTCGTCTGAGACTAGTTCGTTCCGCCCTTGCACCCGCCGCCCTTGCCGGGGAAGCCGTGTGGGAGGTCATAATACTTGAACGAATCCGCGGCCGTCTGAACTTGGGACGACGTCTGCCCATCGGAAGAGTCCATGTCGTTCAGACCACTATACGAGCATGCAGAGTTGGAGTGCGTTGGGGCCGCAGTTTCATTTGTGTTGTCGGGCGTGCCCGGTGGCCCTTTCACTTCGCCGGCAACCGCGGCTGCCAGTGGGGCGCCTAAGAGAGTGATAGCAACTACCGATGTTGCGAACATTCGCATGATGGTCATCGTTTCTCCCTTTCCAATTGTGAGCCTGCCAACACGCCATCCTGGCGCACGCCTAGAGCGGAAGCTCTGCCGATGACAGGCGGCCTCCTATGCGGAGCGGTCGCGGCAGGAACTGACGCGACGGTGGAGCGTGGCTATGAAGGGTGGCCTACACAATACGATCAAAGGTCGCCTGGGACGAGCCCGCCAGCGCGCGGTGTTCGCTACTGGACCAAGCAACAACGAGCCAGCGTCAACGATGCAGTCGCGAGGTTTGCCGCCGAGGTGACCGAGCGCCGCTAGAGCAGCGATAATGGTGACGCGGGATCCAACTGAAAGCTTAACGAATGCCTGAGACAAATACAGCGCAGGGCGGAGTCATCCCCAGTGCCGGCGCCGAACAGCGGCGAAATTGGCGCGGCGCTGTCTCGGGGGTCACGCGCTACGTATTCGCAGTAGCCATCATTTTTGCAGCAGTGATTGGTATCGTCGCGTACGCGTGAGTTTCCAACGTGTCGCTCAATTGCCGGTTTGCCGGTGAGACGCGGCCACCGGTTTTGACTCCGGCGAGAAACGGAACCGCAAGAATATCGACAGAACCACAATGACGGCCGTCGACAGGAACTCCGACTGCCAGTTCTGGAACGACTCAAACCAGAGCTGAGCGCTGCCCAGATGCTCGAGCCAGGAAGCTGGAGGCTGACCGTGGAGGGCCGCTTCATCGTTTGACGCAGCCGTGCTCCCCATCCAGTGGAAGATGAACGACACAAGAAAGAGTGTCACCAGCACGATCCCAAGCGAGTACGAATACAGCCATAGCCACAGACCGCCCGCCCGCACGGGCCACGGCGCATTTTTGTTTCGCTTTTTTTTGGCCGGGTCCTCGTCAACCTCCTCCTCAGCCTCCGGGTCTTTGGATTCCGAAGAACCACGCTGAAAGAGGAAGGCCGTCAGGACGACATAAAACGACATCTGCAGAAATTCGCTCTCCCAATTCTCGAACACTGCCGAGATGAAGCTGCCGCTGGCGATGTACGACCAAAGGTCGGTTGCTGGCGATCCATGCTCCGCCAGCGTGGCGTTCTCGAGCTGCAACCCCGCCAGCCCCATCCCCACTAGAGAAAGCGCCGTGAGTACGAGAAGGACGACCGTCAGCCCGTTGTTGCGGAAGAAACTCATGGCGAGACCTTGAATGAACCTACTCGCCACCAACCTCGCCCCAGCGGTGAAGTTCCGTAGCCTTAGCCTGTCCAGAACCGATCCGAGTGCCCTCGTTAAGCCGCCACGCGTAGCCGCCTGTGCACATAGTTCTCGTCGAAGCCTGCGATCTGAACGAGCTTAGCCGGGTCCTTGATGTGGAGGACACCTCGGGCAATCGTCGTGGCGCCGCTTTTACGCAAAAACGTTGAGCACCCTATTGAGGTGAACAGGCGTCATCCCCAGCGAATCCGCTAACATCATCTGGGACAATGGCAAAGCAAGTTCGGGTCCCGACCAGAGATAGGCCGAGGGGTGCGGTCTGGGCTTGTTTCCCCTCGGCCTCCTGTTTTCCCGCGGTGCGGGGCGAGGCGAGGTAACGAAAGGGCAGATCTCGCCTTCGCCACGACGGCTACTTACAAACCTTCCGCGGCAACGTGGGTGTCATCCACGGCATGGGTCAACGCCGTCTAGAGACCGTCGTTGCTGGCGACTTCGGTCGCCATCCACCGGCCGGTACCGTGAGGGCCTGGTCCGCGAGGAGAGGCTTAGGCCGCCGCAAAGCTGGCGACAACCACGACGCCCAAGGTGATCAACGTCACGATAAGCAGCCAGGCCATAACCATCCAGGCAATGCCGGCGTACCGCCGGATCATCGGGGCCTCGCCTTCAAGCCCTCACCTTGTTCTCGAGGGTCGCTATGGTCTCCCCCAGCTGCTGCGATAGGCGCGCAAAGGACTTGTTCAAGTCGTCGGTGAGATCGTGAGCCGGCTGGCCATCCAAAGTGGCCTTGAAGCGCCGGTGAGCAAGACGAACGTCCTCGAGCATCGCGGCCAGCAGCACCTGAGCCTCGTGCCGTTCGGGAGTCCGCTGCCGAGACGACTGGGTGAGGCCCCGAAGCAAGGCCAGTTCACTGTTCCATTGCGCAATCGGACCCAAGTAAGGCCCGATCAACATTCTCGCGGCGCGCTTTGACGCCCCAATAGTTGAAACGCGCAACATGTGCGCTGAAGACGCTTCTGTGTGCATGATCCCGGCCTTCCGCAGGGGGGTGAGGCGGGAGTGTGGGCGTGACGCCGCGCTGCTCTCAGCCGGTCCCGCGCCATTGCAATCGGGACCGATGTTTAGAAGCTTACGCCTCAAATGGATCGTTAACAAAGGGGCTATCGAGTGAGCCTTCGGCTCACTCTACTCACTTCGACTGAAGGATAGCAGCCACAGCGCGTGATGGGTGGGGTTCGGTGCTTTAGCCGAACCCCCGTTAGCGCCAACCGTCCCGCGCGAGTTCTTTCATCTCGATCCATGTGTCGGAAAAGCGATCACGTTGCCATTGTCGCCGCTCGCTGTTGAACAGCGTGTCAAAATCCAGGTGGCGGCTCATGCCCCATCCTTCCATGACTTCCCCGGCGTCCAAAAGATTGAATATCGTCGTTAGTTCTTCCTGTGTCACCGCCCCCCTCGCGCTTGGCGCTAAGCTGATTGGCGTTCGGCCAGGCGTCAAGGGACAAGGCGGCGACGATGCACATATCCCGCCCTCTCGCGCTCACAGGTCGCCTTTGGGCCAGCCATCTTAAGGCACCTGTGGCCTACGAACCGCAAGTCTCCGAGGCGCCGCTTACGCATCTCATGTCGCACTACTGCGGAGTATCGGGTCGCGATGACGTCACGATTGCGGCGCTACACTACTGTGCCCGATGGATAAGGGACGTTGATCGCAGTGGGCGTCGTCGGGAGTTTTTTACGCCCCGTCCTCGCGAACCAGCCCCTCGCGATAGTCCCTGATGGTGTTCCTGTGCGAGGTGGTCTGGAAGGGGGACCGGAGGGAAGGCATCAACTGCCGCAGCTCCAGGTCAGCCATGGCGTTGTCTAGCGCATCGCCGCCGGCATGGCCCAGGACAACTCTCACAAAGGAAAAGGCCACTTCGGGGGAAGTGGCCTTGCAAGCTTGGCGGACTGGCGTTCTTAGGGGCGCCGTACCGATGCCTCTACAATGTTTTGCGCGGTCCTAAGTTCCGTGCGGTCGGCAGCTCTGTAAGATGCTGCCGGTGACGCGCCGCCCCTGCCTAAAGCCCGGATACCGGGGATAAGCCCAGGAACGCTAGAGGGACAGCGATTTTTCCAATCGAGTTATCGTCCAGTCGAAAGACGCCTTGAGCCGTCGTGGATAGCTGATCTCGAACGCGGCAAACTTGTCGCCGGCGGGGTCGAATATGAACTTGGCGTAATAGATCAGTTCTTCTCCGCTTTCAGGGTCGGGCATGTAACCCGATACCACAAACCAGGTTCGACCCGAGGCCTCGTACACCATCGTGCGGTTGGGATCAGCAGTAGCAACTTCGCGTCGGAATTCCGCAATGGAGAGCTCCTGCACGTTGCGCCCGCTGAAAACTTCGAGCTGTGCTGCTCGAGCTTCGTCTGCAAGGCGTAGCCGGCCGACTGATCGACCAACGACTTCGAAACTGCCAGTTGGAAGGTCGATGCCCACCCCAGACCCAGAGTAGTGGGACCATTCTGCCGCTTCGGCGCTGTAGGCACCCAAGAGAAAGATGACGATTGCGAGGAGTGAGCGGCCGAACATGTAGAACCTCCATCGGACCGCGGAACATCGACCTATGGTGGGGTCGCTTAATCCACATTCCAGAACCCCACCATTGGCCAGACGGCTTCTTACGAGCCTTCTGCGGAACGTGGTTTTGTCCACGGCACGGGTCAACGCCATGAGGAAACCGGGGGTTGCAGGCGACTTTAGTCCCTATCGAACCTGCGAAACCAAAGCCGGCCCCTTCCGTTGATTCTTGTTGCGGCGCCCACGGAGTGCTTTCCCATGGTTCGCCTCGCTACCGCTCTTCTCATCATCTGCTGTCTCGGGTCTACGCCCGCAGCCGCCCAGGACACCGCTTCGGTCGACGCTTTCGCGGCTCTGCCGAGTTCTCAGCCGGTGGTCGTTAACTGCATCCGGGTGTCGGAGGACCCCGAAATTGCCGATCCCGAAAACGGAATATGCGTCACCGCGGCGCGCGCGTACGTCAGCGCCGTGCAGGGCCTCGACGCTGTCGCTGTGGATGCCGCCCTGCGGCAGTTGGTGGAAATCCTGGCCGAACTCCCCCGCGGGACGCTGGAAGAGTGCCGGCGATACAGGGATGAAATCGCGCAGGCGATCATCATCCTTAGTGAGTCTTCGTCCACCCGCGAGTTTCGCGGTCAGATACTCCAAATCGCGCAGTCGCTGGTCGAGGACTGTGGGATAACGGTCGGAGCGATCGACGGCGAGATCGTCAGCCCGCAATGACCTTGCTGGGCTACGGCTCACGCAGTTTTCGCGTGAGCTCGGGGCCCCCTTCAATCAGGGTTGTGCGGAAGGTAGGTATGACCCTGTTCTACGTGCTGCTGGCTATGGCCGGCTTCATGTGGGTCTTCGTGATGCCGGTGTTCGGGCTGTTCTACACAATCGAGCTGCTGACTTAGCGAGGCACGCTGGTCCGAAGTGCATGGGCCATTCTCGGCTCTGTTTTCACTTTGATCGGAAAGACCTGTCCACGATCGTGCTGCCAACGACCGGCGGCCCACGTGTCGGGTGAGGTAAGGGAGTGGCGGGGCAAGCGGCGTTTAGGGCCGCCGGACTCTTGCCCCGCCCTGCAGCGTTTGCGGATGCTGCATTGCATCAACCCCTTGGAACCGACTGGGTTGCTGGCGACCGAAGCCCCGATTGGTCCTAAGGGCGGCGGGATTTGAGCGGCTTGCTCGAGGACGGCAGGGCACTGAGGGGATGGTTGTCAACAGAACAGAAAAGCCGACACCAGGGGGCGATTGGTGTCGGCTCTTCGTGTGCATGGGCCGTTCGGACGCGGTGAACTGCGGATTGTGCGTTGCAAAGCGGTCCGACCGTTGTTGTAGCACTATCAAGCTGACGTTCGCCTGACATGGGATTTGGATTAACCCAGGGATTACTCTCACCCACTGGAACCGACTGGTTGTTCTGCTACCCTTGCCGCAGGCACTATGGCCAGCCGCGTGCCGGCACCGTCGACAATATCTATCCAGTAGAAGTGGGGCGAACGAACGCCCCACTCTTTTCGACGGCTCAGGCTCGATCGTCCACGTAAACAGTAAACGATCCGTCGGCCTCGGTGGTCACGGCCACGATGTCGTCGACGGGACAGGTCGTTGGGTCGAGCTTGGCCTTCAGGTCGGCGTTCGCGCTGATAGCCGCTTTTAGGCTCGTAACGCCTGCACTGTTCTTGCTGAGTGCGTTGTCCAGGGCGGTCGCGTCGCCTGACGCGTCACCCTTCAGCGTGGAGATTTTCACGCAGTTGACGGTCGATGTCGCCTTGAAGGTCGTCAAGTCGGCCATCTTGTTGGCGTTGAGGCTCGAGATGAGCGAGCCATAGTTAGCCATGGCGCCAGCCTGACCGTAGGCAACCATCGGTGTGGCTCCTAGAGCGGTGGCGACCACTAGTGCTGCAAGCAGTTTCATTGCGGTTTCTCCTCTCTTGGCCCTCGACCCGAAAACTTCCCTTTCCAGTCCTGGTTCCCACTTAAGTGCTTGCTAAGTACAAAATGGAGGACGAGGCGCATCACCTTGCTGATGCGCCGTAGGCACCACCGAGGTCAAACCATCTGCTAGCCCAATAGCGAGGTCAGGGCGGAACCAAAATGGTCGGCAAACTGGCGGCGTCAATGGTCCCGACGTGAAACTGCCGGCCCTCGGGGAGAGAGCCGGCAGCTTCGACGGGCGCCCCTCTTGCGGTGAAAGAGCGCCCGATTCCTTCAGTTCAGGTTGTCGAGGTAGTCGCAGGTCTCCCTGGTTTGCCGATCGCTGCCGTAGTCGAAGATGGCACGCCGATCTCCAGGTCGGTCTCGACGCTCGGCCTCGCTGCGCGGCAGCACGCGTGCGCTTTCTACATCCGCATCTGCGCCGGCTTCGACGTCGTCTTCATCGAAGAAGGTCACGAGGCAGACCAGTTCCTCGCGCGGTCCTCCGCCACCGCCACCACCACCACCGCCGTCACCGCCGTCACCGCCCGGGAAGCCCCCGCCAATGATGATGCTGAAGTTGATGTCGGGTCGAACGCGCCGTCCGCCGAGATAGTCGTCATCCAGGTTGTTGGAGACGAGGAAGCGCGCCGACACCCAGCCATCCGGGCCGGGATGGGTGATGTAGCACCAACCGTTGGACCGACAACGACGGACGTTGACGTCCTCGCCCCGGAACAGCCGGTCGACGATACGATAGCCGGTACCGGGGCCGGATCGCACATTCACGGAAAGCCTGGCCTCGGCTGCACTGACAGCCGTTGGCAGGGCACACAACCCGGCCAGGAGCGCCAAGGTGGAGAGCATCAGTGTCTTTTTCATCGTTCTTCCTCCTAGAGCTTCGCCTGCAGCCCGGGCTCGCCGGCGGCACGCAGGAATTTGCGATAGACCCATCCGGTCCGCCCGCCTGCATCGATCAGGATCCAGCCATTCTGTTCGCGCACCGCTGTAACTTTGCTTCCGCCTTTGAGGGCGAAGACCTGCGGCGTTGCTTTGTTCGGGCCGCTGCGGACGCGCAGTGACTCCACTCCAACCGTGTGGGTGTACCCGGAGACGACGGTTTGCATCGTCGTTTTGCCGGCGGCACCACTCGGGGGGGTGGGTACCACCTTGACTGTCTTGGCGATGTTGAATGCGTCGGGCTGGGCGACGGCGAGCGTCGAAACGTAGTTCGTGGTCATGGCCGCCTTCACAGACGTCGTCCGGCCGGCTTCCGCTATTTGAGTAAGGGTGAACTGCAGCCCCCCGAATGTCATGAGGCCGGCTAGCAGCGTCACGCATATGAACACGGCGGCAGAGGCGAGTGTGTGGGCCATTTTCGGCTCCTTATTGTCGCGATGTGCAGTCCTAGTCCTAAGTGACAACAGCCTTGTGTTTCGTGAGTTGCAGGCGACTGAAGTCGCCATTGAACTCGACCTGAGGTTTCCCGTGCATGGAACCGTATCGCAGCCGTGCTGACGGGCTCCGGTTATTGGTTAGCAGCTGGATGTCAGGTTCAATCGTCTGCCACGGCAGCGATGGCTAAAGCGGGACCGCCACAAGCTCCATGCCGAGCTGCAGCGCCAGCTTCACGGCATCGTCCCAGCCGAGTTCCTGTGCCGTGCGCGGGTAGATCTCGTGGCCAGTCGCCACCCATTTGCGTAACCGCATCGCGCCGTTCTCTGTCGCCGTCTCACGGGTCATGCCGTGCCCGGTGCACCGAGGCGCGTCCGGAAACGAGATGCTGAAGTGGTCGCCATGATCATCGACCAGGCCAAAGACGATGGTCAGCTTTGGCATCAGAGGCCGTGCCGCTTCTTCAGGTCTTGGCGGATCGATTCCGGCAGCGATAGCTTGCCGAGGATATCCTCGACGATCTCGCGATCTGTCATCTGGCCGCCGGTGCTCGACAACCCCTTGCTGCGGGCGAGCGCCGGGCCGAGCTTCTCCCGCACGCTGGGCGCCGCTGGCTTATGGGGGAACTTCGGCTTGGGCATGAAACGCGCCTTACTGACTGACGCGACTCAACACCGAAATGGGCGTCATGTTCCAGCGATAAACTGAGCCAGATTGCCGACTAGGTAGATGCTACCGGCGAGAAGCGCGACGATGACTAACCACGCGACAATCATCCACCCAATGCCGTACCGCCCCCTGAGCATGATGCTCCTCCCGCGGGCCGGATAGTCGGCTTGTCTGCATGGCCCCTAGCATCAGGTTCGGAGAATATCGCCGCCGCCACGGACCGCAAGCGACTCCGTGTTCAACTCAGCCCCCCTTTTGCAACCAAGCTCCGTTTGCCGCGTCTTGGGAGCTGGTGGAGGCTAAAATGCGGTACTACTTTGATATTTTCGACGGCGACCACTGGGCGCGTGACGACATGGGCGTGGATTGTGCCAACGACCGCGGAGCTCGTCACCAGGCAGTCTTAGCCATAACTGAACTGGCTCGCGAACTCCTGCCACACGATGGACCCGAGAAGGAACTCGCTATTCGCGTCAGGTTGAAGGAGGAAGTGGCGTTCTCAGTGCGGCTGGTGTTTGAGACGTCGTCCGGCCCGGCTCTCACGGATGTTTCAGTGTTGTCTTAAGCGCTGCGCCGACTAGCCCCGCAATGGCCAGTGCCCGTAGATCAGTGCGTAGCAGACAACGCCGAAAAGAATGAGGCCAGCCGCTACCATCGCTACCTCAAGCCATCTAGGAAACCGCCGGCCGAACATGAAAGGCGCAAAGACCGCCGTCAGCGAAAGGGCACCAGCGAACGCCAAATGAAGGACGAGCTGGTCCCCGGGTACCATGAAATCCGGCGTCAAGGGCATCCCCACCAGAGGTGCTTATCAGCCGAGAACACTGCGCAAGAAGATTGGCTCCGTCAAACAGAACCCCGGTCCTCCTGTCGCAAGGAGAGCCGGGGCTACCAGGAGCCTGGACGGACCAAGGAGGGCTTGGGGGCTCGGTATGGTCCGTTGGCGCGAGAGTTATGCCGCTCAAAACGTGTCGACATATTGACGTCGACGCCAAGACACAAAGGCCCCGACCCTTCCCAGCAGCGGAAAGGATCGGGGCCAAGTTGTGTTGTGAGAACCGAGAAACGAGTCCTCAAGAACAGACAAATTCCAAGGCAGTTTCGCGGGACCGCCGCATGATCTGCCGGGGACTGCAGTCGGGCGAGAGGCAGGCTATCAGTGGTAGCTCGATTATCGTGCCGACGACGTGACAAGCGCCAGCAACAGGTTGCTCCGTCCTCTCCATCTAAACCAGCTCGCAGCGGCGTGACGGGCCTGACAACTACATTTGATGCTTTGTGTGCGCCACCCCTGTTTGGCGTCAGCGACGTAGGCCGAGATCGGCCGCAAACTCAGTGTCATCACCATTCGCGACCTGAAGCCTGAAACTCAGAGACACAGTGAAGAGCGGACTTCCATGGTGGTCGCGGACCGCCACAGACATGTCGTAACTGGTGCCGTCGTCGGGAAGGATATCCCGAGCCATTTCGGCCAGCGCAGTCGTCGCCTCACGAAATGCGGAGCTTACGCTGGGATGGTCCTGGCCGGTGTCGTCACGGAAAAAGCGTGGACCATCACTGATATCGAGGAAGTACCGCATGCTGGTCTCCCCTGGTCGAGATATCGCCTTTCCTTAGATCGGCGAGGCCGGTCGATGCCAATCACACATGGAATTGGTCCTTGATCGGCCTCCATCTGCTCTACGAACGCCGGTGGGTCGAACTTTGTTGCTGGCGACCTAGGCGAGGGATCCCTGGACGCCCCACTAGTCGTTTGCGCCCTTGGTCACTTGAATTTGCTGGAAGACATCCCGGCCGAGAACGCGGGCGTTGAGCCCCATCCATGGCACACTCTTGGCATCAACGGGCCACCAATGCGTGGTCATCCCGCAGGTCGGGCAGAAGTGAAATTCGAGAAGGCGTTTGTTCCACACATAGACCGAGGTCGATCCGCTGATATTGACCTGATCGGGCGAGTAGTACGCCCAAAGGGCCCCCCGCTTCTGGCAGTGTTCACACTGACAGTCGTTGAGTTCAGTGGGCATCGAGGCGACGCGGATTTTTACCGCCCCACAGTGACATGAACCTTCGATGGCATCGTGTCCTAGCAACATCAGCTTCAGCCCTACTACTCGATCAGCTCCGACCGTGCCGCAAATTTAGTCGGCTGGCGAGCCCGGACCAGCAAGGCACCTTTGGCGCGGCAATTGCCGTCGGGTGGGCCCCGAGGAGTCGTCTTGATCATACCGTCGGCGCCGCGTTCTTAAACGGGGGGTCCGCAAGAGGTCACGGGCAAGTCTCATACGTCCACGATGGGACGCGCGTATTCTTCTGGCACAAGGACGGGACTACGTCTCGGTGACGCCGGCCTCCCGGTCCTCTTTGGCCTGCTCGACTATCTCAGGCCCGAACCACAGCGACCTTATTCGGATCCGCGGGCGTCTCGGCCGCTTCGACGTCGTCCTCGTCTGCACCAATGGGCGCCCTCGACACGTCATCGCGCTAACGAACGACATTCTAGCTAAACCGTGTCGTCAAGTTCGAACGAAACTCCGATCTCCAACGAGCCCCTGCGCACAATGGTCGCTGCATAGGCCTTGCCGTCGGAGAGTTTGAGCTCGAAACGCTCTGGTATCCCGACAGGGCTGTCGACCCGAAGGAGGGCGCCCGTCTCTGACAGGTTACGTACGACGCAATTGATCGTTGAGGTACCGCCGTTAAATACGATCAGCGCCCCCTTGAGCACACGGTGGCGTTGCGATCTGCGGTTTTCGTTCATTCTTGCCTCCGGCTACAGCGAGAAGGACCAGAGTAGCTGAAGCCACGTCGACGACAGTCCGCTTTTGAGCGTGGCACATGCGGTGACTTATGCCCGCCAATCGGGACACCAGTAGGATGCATCTCGTTCAAAGGAGGACAAGATGCAGCAGTGGTGGTGGGCCATGGTGCCAATGGTGGCGGCGTCAATCGGGTACGTTATAAGGCGCGCGTTCGAGAAGCGGAGACGTTCTGAGGGACTGAAGCGAAGGCTACAGGCGCTTGCGCTGCATCAAGGTCTCAAACGCGCGGGCCTGTCGATGAGTGACTTGGACAAGGTCGAAAAATCGGCCGCCGACTAGAGATTGATGAGTGGCGGCTTTTGGCCAACGCGGCCATCGCGTCTTGGCGCGCTGGGCCTCGTGTTCTAGGTTGTCCACCTCGTTCCAGGCAATTCCGGGAGAGCCAAGATGGCGTCCACATTCACCGTGCACGAGGCGTCCGGGTATGAGCAGCTTATGGGGCGATGGAGTCGCAAGCTTGCACCCGCATTCGTCGAGTTTGCGGGGCTCGCTGCCGGCGAGAAGCTGCTCGACGTCGGGTGTGGTACGGGCAGCCTGACATTTGAACTCGCCACACGAAGCGAGCCCGTCGAGATCCGAGCCATCGACTACGCTCCGGCATTCGTCGAGGCCGCGCGGCAGGCTAATACCGATCCGCGGGTCACGATCGAACAGGCGGACGCTACTGCATTGCCCTTTGGGGATCGGACATTTGATCGGGCGATGGCGATGCTCGTATTGCACTTTGTCCCGGACACGCCGCTGGCAATAAGAGAAATGCGCCGCGTCGTCAGGCCAGGCGGTGTCGTGGCGGCGGTTGTGTGGGACCATCTTGGTGGCATGTCCGGAATGCGTATGATCGTGGACACCATCGCAATGCTGTCGGAAGGTGGGCGCCAGCTTCGCAACCGCTATGTCTTCCAGCCAATGATGCAACCTGGCGAAATGAAACGAGCCTTTGTCGACCAAGGACTGAACAACGTGGCGGAGGACCAGCTGATGGTCCGCATGGACTACCGCGACTTCGATGACCTGTGGGCGCCCATAGCTGCCGGCGAAGGACCGCTTGGCAAGTTTGTTGGCCAACTCGAAGCAGAGGAGCTCAATAGAGCAACCGCCGCAGTTCGAGATGCATACGAAAGCGGGAGACCTGACGGCCCGCGTTCGTTCGCCAGTTTGGCCTGGGCCTGCCGCGGGATTGTTCCGTAACCGGCGGCACTTCGGCGGTCCCTCCCTCGACCGCGACACGGGTGTCTCCTTTCGGCGCAAAGCGGACGCTGGCCTATGTCTGCATTTTGGCCAAAGCGGACACCATCTAGCGACCGCTGTTGGCCCCAATGCGGACCTTCACCTAGCCATTTCACTGTCGAGATGCGGGAGCAGCACAACACTTTCTTGCTCGTTGGGGTCGGTCCGAGCAACGATTGCGGAAGCGGGGGTATCGGTCAGGTTTGCTGGTAGGTGCGGCACTCCAGCAGGGATGTAGAACAGATCCCCGGCGTTCGCCTGGACGTGATGTTCTAGCTGTTCGCCATACCAAGCGTCGATCCGGCCGGAAAGCACGTAGATTGCCGTCTCATGGTGCGCGTGCAGATGCGGCTTCGCTCGGGCGCCCGGCGGCATCGTCAGCACATGCATACAGATTCCTTGAGCACCCACAGTTTCCTTGGATATTCCATGCAGGTAGGACAGATCCTGTTTCCCCTGGTAGGTCGAACCTGCGCGAACGAGCTGACAGGTAGGGCTAGCCTCATTCATTCTGAATTTCCCCGATTGAAGCTTGCGGAGGGCGGACGTCCTTCGACGCCCACAACCACTGCTCAGACTGGATGGCCGAGCGCCTCGGCCAGCACCTTTGGCGGAAGCTTTTCCGCCAGGACGTTGGCGAGCGTCGTTTCCAGGTCGCGCAGCCGGTCTTCTAGGGTCGCCATCCCCGGTGCGCCGAAGGTGTCGATGTAGCGCTGTGTCTCGCCCTTGGCGAAGAGTTCGACCAGCACCGTCGCATCAATCCAGACCTTCACTATCTTGAAGAGCCCGGTTTCGACCTCCTGCGAACGCCAACCTTCGCGCTTGGCAATCGCCTCGATTTCGCCGCTGCTCCTTATGGTGCTGATCAAAACATGACCGCTTCCCGGAGCAAAATCAGCGGGGCGCTGCCTAAGACCAAGTGGCGCGTCCGGGTCGAATACTGCCGTCGCCGGCAATATCTCGAGAAACGAGCCGCGGTCATCGCCGGCAAGCACGAACCAGGCACCGTGCGGAAAGGGGGGCGTTGGCGCACGCATAGCCGTCGCACCCGTGAGTTCGGCGAGCACTTGGGCAACCCGTCCTGGGTTACTCACGCCGAACGACATATGGTGGATCATCATGACGAAACTCCTTTGATCGTCTTTGTGCCCGACCCGCAATTCGGTTCAGCCGCGCCCTTGCGCGGCCAAGATCAACGCTCTGACGGCCCATTGCGCGGCCTCCGCCGCCGATGCGCCAGAAAGCTGCCAATTGTCCTTCATGGATGCCCAACCCGTCGCCGAACAGAGCACAGTCACCGAGGCGAGCAGCCGTGTCGCCTCATCTTCTGGCAGCTGGTCAACCACCGGCCTCAGGGCCTCGGAAAACTTCCGTCGTCTCGCATCGGAATTGGCGAGGCGCACCGAACGGCCGTGCGGGTCGTGCATCATCGCCCGCACCAGCGCCTCGTCTCGATCGAAGGCCTCGAATAGCGCACTGACATGCGAGACCACTTCGTCAGGTGAGGTCGGCAGCGGCGGGACTTCGATGAGTTCGTTCACCCAGCGCCAGAACGTGCCGAACAGCGCCTCCCGATTCTCGAAATAGCGATATAGCGTGCGCTGCGGCACGCCGGATTCCTTGGCGACTAGATCAAACGTCACGTCGCTGCCGCGCCGTAGCAGGGTCGCCACGCCCTCCATGATTCGGCCTTCGGTCATGGCGGCCAACTCTTCGCGGGGAGACGGTCGGGATGTTATGTTTGTGCTCATGGCAGTCTAACTGCCATAGTGGCATCTGTACTGTCAACACTTCCAACCACTGGCAGTCGGGCTTAGCCTTTTGACCCGAACTGAGAGGGCCCGGGCAATGCGCTCGGACCCTTTCCATTCTGGGCTAGGGCGTTACAACCGCATGCAGCGGCTGGTACTTCACCTTGGGGTGGATGCCCGGGGGCAGGTTCGGCGCCAAGTGTTTGGCGAAGAACTGAGCCGAGTTCTCCTTGGCCTCCCACAGCTCGACCACACGCCAGCCGGTTTCGGTGGGATGGGAAGAGTGCATCAGGAAGCCGGGCGCGTTCTTCAACGCCTCCATTACAACCTTGAGCGTAGCGTCGTAGCCTTCAGCCGTTTGACCGGTAATTTCAGCCGTCATCATGATGGTCATGTCGTTACTCCGTTTGGGTCGATCAGCCGGCAAAGCCGCCGGCATCGAGGAAGGACTGCTCTTCGCCGGTCGTCGGCCGGCCGAGGATGGCGTTGCGGTGCGGGAAGCGCCCGAAGCGCTGGATGATCTCGCGGTGGTGCTGCGCCCGGACCGAATGGGGCGGTCCCAGATGCCAGGTGAGTCGCACCGAGCGGTTCTGGTCGACCATGTCCTCCGAGTGGGCGAAGGGCAGGTAGAAGAACACCCGCAGAGCGGCCTCAACCGCGAGGTCGTAACCCCAGTCCACGGCCGCCGTCGCCACCTGCCGAGCCAGCGGGTCTGTGGTGTACATGCACGGCGTGCCGCGGAAGGCGTTGCGTGGGAACTGGTCGAGCAGTAGCATCAGGGCAAGCGCGCCATAGGGCGTATCTCCCCAGTCGGTGAGATCGCCGTGTGCAGCCGTCTCATGAAGGTTGAGGAAACCGTCGCGGAACCGCTCGTCGAAGGCCGGGTCCTTGGCGAACCAAAGTCCGGGTCCGGATTCTCTCCAGAACTCGACTATCGCGGCTGCGTCCGCGGCAATGTCCGGGTAGGGCCGGCCCGCGACCTCCGCCGGGGTTTTTCTCAGTGCGAGCGCGTGGCGGAGGGCCATCATCCCGAAAACCCTCCGTTGCGGAGGAACAATTCCACGTCCGAAATTGCTTCCTGCTTGGCCAGCTTACGTGCGTGGCGGCGAGGCTGCTTGGGAGCGGCAACGTCAGGACGGGAGGCGTAGTCCCGCGCCGCGATACGATCGCCGACAAGCATCAGGCTTTTGTACATTTCATTAGATTCCAGTTGATCGCCCAACCCGCGATTGTCTGATTGCCAGATTGCCGTATACTGAAGCCAGTGATATGATTTCAGCATTATGCTGCACGAAATTGATCTATCGCGTATCGATCTGAACCTGCTGGTGCTTTTCGAGGTCGTGCTTGATGAGCTCAACGTGGGGCGAGCTGCTCTGCGCCTCAGTTTGTCGCCCTCGGCGGTCAGCCACGGGCTCGGTCGGCTGCGTTCGCAGCTCAATGATCCGTTGTTCCTGAAGACGCCGAAGGGTGTCGTCGCCACAGAGCGGGCGCTGGCGCTGGCTGAGCCGGTGGCCGATATCCTGGCGCGCGTACGACGCGTCATGGCCACGGCAGAGCCGTTCGATCCCCTGACTTCACGGCGCCGTTTCATCATCGGCTCGCCGGACGGCAGCGCCATCGTGCCGCTGCCGATGCTGCTCGCCGACCTCGCGGCCAAAGGGCCGGGCATCAATATTGGTACACGCCAGCTCATGCCCGACCCCGCACAACTGCGGCCGTGGGATCCGGCGTTCGAGGAACTGGACGCCCGGCGCGTCGATATCGCGGCGATCACCTTTGGTGAGGTGCCGTCGCGCTTCGTCGCGCGACCGCTTTACACCGACGAATTCGTTGTCGTTGCGCGCCAGGGGCATCCGTTCCTTGCAGAGCCTACGCTCGATGCCTATTGCGCCGCCAATCACGTCGTCGTCTCGGGTCGTGCCGACCCCGCGAGCTACACGGGCGAAGTTCTGGCATCGCTCGGGCGGTCACGCCGTGTGCAACTTACCGTACCGCTTTTCGTCGTGGCGCTGGCCACGATCGCGGAGTCGGATCTTATCGGCTCCATGCCCAAGCGACTGGTCGCGAGTCTCTCCGATCGCTTCGGGCTGGCCAGTGCACCCCTGCCGTTCGACCATGGGCGGCCGAGCCAGGTGAGCCTGGTCGTGCCGCGCGTAGCGCTGATGGATGCCGGGCTCGCCTGGCTCGTCGGCCGCATCGAGCAACTCGTGGTGGAAACTGTCGCCGCGTGAGCGTTGCCAGCCGTCCTTGCCTCGACAGATTTGAAGAACCGCCGCCCAATGGCTCTCTGAGCGTCCGCTTCTGGCGCGAAGTGGACGCTGGCCGATGTCCGCATTTAGCCCAAAAGCGGACATTCAGCCGCTGTTCAGTACCAGTCCCATACCGCCCTTTCCCAAAATGGAGGTAGAGAGAGCATGTCACGTAGCATCGTCGCGTCTGAACACCTGCCCAAGGCGTCACCCTACTTCAGCCACGCCGTGAAGGCGGCTGGACTGGTCTTCGTGTCAGGCACAGGGCCCTACTCTCCAGAGACTGGCAAGATGGTCGGGGACACCATTCAGGAGCAGACGGCCCAGGCGCTTCGCAACATCAGCGCCATCCTCTCGGCTGCCGGCACCAGTCTCGATCGCGTGGTGAGCGCAACCGTGATCCTGGCCGACGAAGATGACTTTGCCGGAATGAATGAGGAGTGGCTGAAGTGGTTTCCCCTTGATCCGCCTGCACGGCAGGGGGCCAAACTTCCAGTCCGGGTTCCTGGGCTCAGGATATCGATTGCCATGATCGCCGAGGGCTAGCTGGGGTGTCCCCTACCGATCCTCAATTGAATTTATGGCCGTGCGCGTTCGCACTTCACGCCGGCGTGCCGGGCCGACACTCGAGGATCGTCAGACGCTTGAGCACAATGCGAGTGATTGAGCATCTGCCCAGCTAGCAACACAACAGAAAGGGCGCCGCCGGTGGCCGGGCGGCGCCCCCTCGTTGCCAATTGCATGGGAGGAACCAATCGTGGGGGCACGCAGGCTCCAATGCCGCCGCAACTCCAGGAAGGGCAACAACATATAGTTGGCCAACTAGCGTTATTGGGCCGTGACGAAGCTCGTCCCGACCTTATCGGCCTGTGAAATGCAAGGATTGCGCGGAAACTAGGGGCAGATACTGTTTCCGAAGCCACCTCGGTAGAGCTCCATTGGAGTGGAGGTGCAACATGCGACTCAGCCACTTCGCCCGCGGCGCCGTAGCAGCCGAGAATGCCCGACGTGCGATGATGCTGCGCGGGTTCACTCCGAACGGCTATCGCCTTTGGGACGGAACAGAAGCCGGCAATCTACTCCGACTTCACCCTGACTATGTTGCTGCGGTAGCACTGAACGTCCGCAGGACGAAGGTTGCCCACTACGGCAAAGCGAGCCGAATGGGCATTGCGCGTCATCGGTCCAAAGCCTGGGACTCGAACGAACTCCTGCGCCTTCACCGCATCTTTCCCCACGGGACAAAGCCAGACGTCATGGCGGCGTTGCCGGGTCGTACTTGGGACGCTATCTGCGGAAGGGCGTACCACGATGGTTATCATCGACCGCCAAGGCACCCGATCGCGAGCGGGAACCACATGCTAGATCAAATCTACATCAGGGCCGTGAAGGAGCGATGGACCCTCAGGGATCTCGACGAGGCATGCCACAGCAATCGCTATTTCGCCAGACACAAGTGGCGCGGCGGAAAGTACGTCGCGGCGTATCATTTCCGCGCCGTGAAGATACTGCGAGGGCGAGTAAAGGTTCGCTGGATTAGCGCTGCGCAGGTACTGGGGCAAAATTCGTGAAGCCTTACACCCTGGCTGAAATTGCGTTCCTGCGGGCATCCTTAGCGACAATGAGTGACATGCAGGTGGCGCTGGTCCTCGGCCGACCCGTCACGGGCATTGCCGTGAAGAGAAGAAGGCTCGGCCTTCGCAAGACTCCAAAGTCCGGCAGCTCCGGGCGCAATCTGATTGCTGATGAAATCCGAGAGAGAGCCCGCACAAGCGGATGGAGCCTGAAGGCGTTGGGTAAGGTGGTTGGCACCAACCGGCACCTGGTCGGGGATGGCTACCTGCGCAGGAAGGGCCTTAATCTTCGGGCAGCTGCGCAAGCTGTGACCCTCCTTGGCGGAGAGCTGTATGCCGAGTGGGATGACTAACTCTTGCGCCTCGCATCATGCCGGCGCAGAGCAGGTTAATGGGAATGGCGAGAGCGACACCGCATCGAGGCAAGTCACGCGCGATAAAAGTGGGGAACGAAGTGGGGACCCTGACCGACGCGGCATAAATCACAGCAATATCATACGCTTGACAAGCAGAGTGGCGGTGCATGTAGTCACCGCAAACCAGTCTCCGATTTCCCTGTTCGACGGGAGAATACAGGGACTTCGCACGTTTTCTGGCCCTTCGGGTACCTTTGTGACGCCGATTTTCTACGTCTTTTCAGTTCGTTAGCGGGCGAATTCCCTAAGCCCCTGAACAGGGAATTTCGTCGCCGATCAGGGAATGTCGGGTCCTGAACCCCGCCGTGATCGAGGTCGCGGAATGGCCCAGCTTTTAGGGTCGCGATCCAGGTGCCCGGCTCCTTTTGCACCGGGGTTCATTTGCTGTGAGCGACAGCGAATGCTCCCTCGATCCGGGTAGCATCAAGCCCTCGTCGATCGCCCTTTGAGGGGGTGCCGACTTTTCGTTTGAACCCCCAATTCCCTCATTCGCCGATGACGGCAATTCTGCTCGGGTCGCTGCCGCTCGCTCGTTCGAAAGCGGGGCGGCGCAACCGACCGGTACCGCTGTGGTGCCGGCTAAGCAGGAGCGCACAAATGGGAAAAACCCGACCATCCGTCTCGAGCCATAGAGGTGCCAACAGCCGACAAATCGAGTACTGGCCGACCTCGAACCTGCGCCCCGGTCCGCGAGTACGAAAACACTCCGAAGCGCAGATTGAGCGCATCTGCGCCAGCATCGAACGCTTCGGGTTCCTCAGCCCGCCGTTGATTAGCGATACCGGCGAGATCATCGCCGGCGTGGCTCGCGTCGAGGCGGCTCGTCGTCTCCGCTTCGACGAACTTCCCGTGCTCGTCGCCAGCGGGCTGTCCGCGGCCGATCTCAAAGCCTACCGCATCGCCGACAATCGACTGTCCGAGATGTCCAGTTGGGACAGGGACGCGCTGAGGCTCGAGTTCGAAGCGATCCTCGAGTTCGATGCCAGCTTCGACCTCCAGTTTTCTGGTTTCGACACCGCGGAGATCGACCTTGTCCTCAACCCCGTCTCGTCGGAGGACGAGCAGGGTCCCGATGACGAGGCCCCTGCCCCGGATGCGATCCCCGTCAGTCGGGTTGGCGACGTGTGGAGGCTGGGAGAGCATCGGCTGGTTTGCGGCGACGCGTTGTCATCCGAGATCTTCGAGGTGCTGATGGGCGGCGAACCCGCCCGGCTTGTTCTAAGCGACGTCCCCTACAACGTGCCCGTCGATGGTCACGTGGGTGGGCTCGGCAAGAAGCACCATCGCGAGTTTGTGCAGGCGTCCGGCGAGATGACGCCAGACGAGTTCGAGGACTTCCTGCGCAAGGCCATCGTGGTGATGGCTGCCAACCTGGTGGACGGCGGAGTCGTGGGCTTGTTCATCGACTGGCGCAGCGTCGAGACCATGCTCCGGGTCGGGCGCGAGCTTGGGCTGAAGCTGCTCAATCTCATCGTCTGGAATAAGTCGAACGGCGGGATGGGCAGCCTCTATCGCAGCAAGCATGAACTGCTTTGCTTGTTCAAGAAGGGCAAGGCCTCGCACGTCAACAACGTGATGCTTGGCGCCAAGGGGCGCTACCGGACCAACGTCTGGGACTACGCCGGGGTGAACACTTTTGGCGCTGGCCGCATGGCCGACCTCGAAGCGCACCCCACCGTGAAGCCAGTCGCCATGATCGCTGACGCTATCATGGATTTAACCGATCGCAATGAGTTGGTGATCGACAGCTTTGTCGGCTCCGGCACCCTGATTGTTGCTGCACAAAAGACAGGTCGGATCGCCAGGTGCACTGAACTCGATCCTCTCTACGTCGATGTCGCCATTCGACGGTTCAGGTCGCGCTTCGGGATCGAAGCCATCCACGAGGCGACTGGACAGACTTTCGATGCCGTCGCCGCTGAGCGAATGAGCGAACCGCCCGAACCGACTCCTGACGTCGATCCGCCCGTTCGGGTTCGCACGCGCCCCGTCGTCCCGGCCGCGGCGGAGACCTAAGCCATGGCCAATCCGATCAACAAACATGATCAGTCCGCTCCGACGACGTCGGTGCGAAGGCGCGAGAGGCCAAACCCTATGGCTGCACCGATCGACCAACCGCGCCGCGAGGCTTCGATGCCTCGCGCGCGCCCCGGCCCAGCGACCGAACGGCCCGACTATGACGTGGGATACGGCAAGCCGCCAAAACACTCGCGATTCCAGCCGGGCCAGTCGGGCAACCCCAACGGCAGGCCGAAAGGGGCAAAGGGGCTCTCGGTGCTGCTCCGTGAGGAGTCGCTCAGCAAGGTCACGCTCCGCGAAAACGGCAAAGAGGTCTCGATCACCAAGCAGGAGGCAGCAATCAAACGGCTCTTTTCCGACGCGCTCAGTGGGAAAGTCACTCCCATGAAGCTTCTCCTCCCGCTGCTCCTCAGCGCTGAGGCGCAAGACGCAGCGACTCCAGATGATCGCAACCTATCGCGCTCCGATGAGGAGCTACTGCGCACCCTGCTGAAGGATTTTGCCGATGAATGAGATCCCGAAACTCCCCCTGCCCGTCGATGATCAGGCGGCGGTGCTCGAAGTGCTGCTCACTCGACGGCTCGACGCCTTCATCGCCAAGACGTTTCAGCACCTCAACGCCGATCAGAATCTGAGGCCGAATTGGTTGCTCAGCACGATGGCCTGGCACCTCGATCAGGTCGAACGGGTCAGGCTGAAGCGCCTGATCATCAATGTGCCGCCGCGGCACCTGAAGTCGATCTCGGCTTCGGTGGCCTTCCCAGCGTTCGTCCTCGGACGGAACCCCGGCACGACGTTCACGCTCGTCTGCTACTCGCAGGAGCTGGGCGAGAAGATGATGCGCGACCTGCGCAGCGTGCTCGGCAGCGCTTGGTACCGACGAGCATTCCCGGAAGTGCGGCTCACAAAGAACACCGCCTCCGAAATCGTCACCGACCGCAATGGCGGCGTAAACATGACGTCGGTCGAAGGCACGCTGACCGGCCGCGGCTCCGACATCATCATCGTCGACGATCCGATCAAGCCGGGTGACGTGCAGTCGGAAGCCGAGCGCAAGCGCGTCAACGAGTGGTTTTCAAACACGCTGTTCTCGCGCCTCAACGACAAGAAGACTGGCCGCATCGTCGTCGCCATGCAGCGCCTGCACGAGGACGATGTTACCGGCTATCTCACCGCATCGCCCGACCATGGCTGGAGCCTACTGAAGGTGCCGGCGATCGCCGACTTAGATACACTCCATCCGGTGATCGGCAGGTCAGCGCCTTACGTCCGTGGCGCCGGCAGCGTCATCGACCCAGACCGCGAGGACCACGAGACTCTGGCGCAACTTCAGCGCGACCTCGGTTCGCTGGTCTTCTCGGCGCAATATCAGCAGGAGCCGCTGCCGCGCGAGGGCAACCTGGTGAAGACGGTGTGGTTCAAAACCTACACAGCGGACGACCTCACACTGGGCTTCGATGCGATCGTCGCCTCCTGGGATACCGCCTCTGCGGCGAACGACAACAACGACTTCTCGGTGGGGACCGTCTGGGGCGTGAAGGACAATCGCTACTATCTGCTGCGAGTTTACCGCGAGCGGCTCGAATATCCCGACCTCCGACGTCTCATCCTCGAAGTCGCTCGTCGCCATAGCGCCGGGCGCGTGCTGCTTGAGAAAGCCGACAGTGGTCGCAACCTCTATGCCGACTTGATCGAGCGCGACCGACATAACCGCTATCGCACGGTGACCCCGAAGGGCAGTAAGGAAGATCGCCTCGCCGCCTGCTCGGCCATCATCGAAGAGGGCCGGGTCTATTTGCCGGAGTCTGCTGACTGGATGCCCGCTTTCCTCCGCGAGGTCACCGGCTTCCCCAGCACCCGGCACGACGACCAGGTCGACAGCGTCAGCCAGTTCCTCAACCACATGCGGCGCCAGTCGGGCGGTCGGTTGAAGCTCGGCCCCGAGGGTCGCCCGAAGCTGGAGCGCAAGCGGCTTCGTCCACGCTGAGCAGACCCGCCTGCACGGGCGGTGTGCTGCTGGCCACCGCCCCGCCCTCGGCACTTCTGAATTGCTCCGGCTCAATGCCGGTCAGCTCCACGAACAGGCGCTCGAGCCGATCGACCCGTTTGTCGTGCGGATGCGGGTCTTGATCTTCGAGGCAGTCGATGAGCTCCAGAATGGTCGAGGGTCGCAACTCGCTCTCGCGCAAAATGATCCGGTCGCGTTGGGTCGCGTAGTACCGAGCGTTCGCTTCGCGCTTATTCATCTCATCGTCCCCTGGTGCGCGGTCGTGCGTGGGCGAGAAGTTTCGCCCACGCCGATCCAACCTCCCGCCGGTCAATTGCCCATCCGCTTCACCGCCTCGGCCCAGTTGAACGGGAGCGGATACGGTCCGACGTACCAGCCGGTCATCACCGGGTTCCCCTCCACGTCACCGTAAGAGGCGAGCTTGATGTGCTCTTTGGTGTTGCTCTCAAGGGGCGCGAACGTGGGGTGACCATCCTTGTTGGCCACCATGAAGATCATCGGGTCGCTGAAGAACCCATCAAGGAAACCGCCACCGGCGAGGGTGCAGCCGGTCAGGCGGAACCCGTCGAACACGTCGGACCGGCAGTTGACGCTGGTGTACGGCCTGCCGTCAAAATTCTGGAACAGCTCTCGGTCGTTCATCTTGATGTAGAAGAGCATTAGCGCCTCCTCGACCTTCTTGGCATCGTCGCTGGTCGATGCCTTCACGTCCGCCTCGTCGATGGTCACCCAGCCGCGCCAAATGGCTTCGCAGCGCTGCCCCCAGGACTCGGTCATCGCGAGAGGCTCCCATTCCGTGAATGGCGCACCCAGGTCCTTTTCGATCTGCGTGTAGTTCTCGGCCTGCCGCGCCCGGATCCACTCGCCCTTCTCATCGGTGCCAGAAATCCCGAACTTCTCGTCGGCCTCCCGGATGGTGGCGAGGTAGCGCTCCTGGCCGTCGCAATAGAGTTTTAGGGCATCGGGTCCGAACTTGGTCGCCTCCTCTGCCGCGGCAGGCGCGGCCGCACATCCTCCCGCTACAATCATCGAGAGGGCGGCAAGAGTCCGAACGCCACCGGCTCGCGGTCCGGTCCCGGGGCGGGCGGCTCGGTCATAAGTCTTTGGTTTCGTGCGCAAACTGATCTCCATCAGGTCCGGTTTTGATGCCAGACACTGATGAGACTCATAGGCTGCAAGTCAACTCGAAATGAGACTCATAGGCTGTAGATTGATCGGCTACATCCACGTCCGCTTCGTGGATGGATTTGCGGGCGATCTTTGCTGGAAACGTCAAGCGGCTGCGCAAGGAGCGCGGCATGTCGCAGGAGGATCTGGCGTTCGAGTCAGGGCTGCACCGGACCTACATTTCTGGGATCGAGCGCGGCGTTCGAAATGTCGGGCTCGACAATGTCAGTGTCATCGCCCAGGCGCTGGGCGTTCCGCCAGATGCATTGCTTAGAGCCTGAGGCGGGCGAAGGGCACCGTTCGACTAGGCCGAGCAAGTGAGGTGACTTTCCGCATCCCACCGTCTCCCGCGGGGCCAGGCCGGACGGTCGAGCCGTGCAGAACACGGTTATCTTTGACCGCGCTAGGCATGGTCGGCCGCTCCATTCGCCTCCTTGGCCAATGCCTTCAGCATACCAACAAAGGCTGTCACCTTGGCTGGCCGGAACCGGGTGGCGGGGTAGACGGCATGGATGCCACCCGACGGCAAGGTCCAGGACGGAATAACGCGGACCAGTCCTCCGGTCTTGAGATGCTCGGCCACCAGAAATTCAGGCAGCACCGAGAGCCCACCGCCGGCGAGCGTAGCCGCGAGCACCGCCGGGGTGGTGTTGATGGCCATGGCCATCCGCATCCGCACGGGGCGGTGCTCGATGTCATCCTTCGAGAAGCGCCAGAGCAGCGGATCCTTGAGCGCCTCATTGGCAATGAACGGCAACGTCGCCAGGTCTTCGGGCTGCTCGGCCGTCACGGCAATGGCCGGCGAGGCGACCAGAAACTGCCGGAATGCGCCGACCCGACGGGCCTGCAGGCTCGAGTCGAGCAGCCAGCCAACCCGGATGGAAAGGTCGATATGGTTGGCGATCAGATCAACCCGCGCGTCGGATAGCAGAAGCTCGACGCTGCAGGCCGGATACCGCCGGGAAAACTCGGCGGCGAGCGGGGCGATGGTCGATGTGCCGTAGTCGTTCGGCGCGGCGATGCGCAGCACGCCCGTCGGCTCGGTATTGGTCGCCGCCAACTCGCTGAACGCATCCTCTGCCTCCCGCAGGATCATGACGCAGCGCGCATGCAGCAGGCGCCCAGCTTCGGTGGGCTCCACGCGCCTCGTGGTGCGCAGCAACAGGCTGGTCCGGAGGTCGGCTTCCAGCCGCGCGACCTGCTGGCTGACGACGGCCTTGGTGATCCCCAACCGCTCGGCCGCCCTCGTGAATGAGCCGGCATCCACTACGGCCGAGAAATAGGCGAGCCGGTTGAGATTGATCGCTTCCATGCGGCCTTCTCCCCTAACTGTATGTTTTTGGCTTACAGTGTGTACTGTTAGTGATGATTTATCGACTAATCAATGAGGCATATCTCTTCGCCAACACAGTTCGCGGGAGACACTGAATGCGCATCACCTATCTCTTCGACCCGCTTTGCGGCTGGTGCTACGGCGCCGGCCCGGCCATCGAGAGGCTGGCCGGGCTCGACGGCGTGAGCGTTGAGCTTGCACCGACGGGCCTGTTTGCCGGCGAGGGCGCGCGCCCGATGGATACGCATTTCGCCGCCTATGCCTGGCAGAACGACCAGCGGATCGCACGTCTCACCGGGCAACCCTTCACCGAGACCTACCGCACGCGGGTCCTCGCTGCGTTGGGCAGCATGTTCGACTCCGCACCGGCAACGATCGGCTTGGTGGCGGTGGGGTTGGGCCAGCCCGAGCGGGAACTCGAGGCTCTCAAGACCCTGCAGCATGCCCGCTACGTCGACGGGCGGAACATCACCACGCTTGCCGCGGTGGCCGACGTCCTGGCCGAAGCAGGGTTCGCCGCGGCGGCCGATGGTGTGCGCGTGCCGGACCAGAATCTGCTGCAGGTCTATCGCCAGCGCACGACCGCCGCGCGTGAACAGATGGCCCGGTTTGGCGCCGATGGCGTACCCGCCCTGCTGATCGGGGAGGCCGGCGACCGCCGCCTCCTGCGCACCGGCGGCCTGTTTGGGCGGTTCGAACTATTGGCGGAACAGCTGCAGGCAGCGTGACGCCCTACCTCACTCCAGGGAACCACAACCATGTCGAAAGGAGACATGTCATGACGACCAAGCTCAGCTGGCAGCACTTTCCCGCCGGACCGAACGGCTTCTTCCGCGCTCCGGTACTGCTGTCGGGCCCGACCGAGGCGCTGCTGATCGACGGCGGCTTCACCTATCCGGACGGCCGCGCGCTGGCCGATGCCATCAAGGCAACGGGCAAGACGCTGACCGCCATCTATGTCAGCCAGTCCGACCCCGACTACTATTTCAGCCTGAAGCCGATCCGCGAGGCCTTCCCTCACGCCAAGGTCATCGCCGCTTCCGACACCATCGCGGCGATCAAGGCGAACGTCGAAAAGAAGCTGGCAACCTGGGGCCCGCAGCTCAAGGAAAACGGCCCGCAGACGCTCGCCGATATCGTCCTGCCGGAAGCATTCGATGGCCCGTCGCCCACCCTCGACGGCGAGACGGTCGAGATCGTTGCGGCCGAAGGGCTCGCGAACCGGCGGTACCTCTGGGTTCCCTCGCTGAGCGCGGTGTTTGGCGGCGTGATGATCTTCTCGGGCGTGCATGTCTGGGTCGCCGATACGCCGACCAAGGAGCAGCGCACTGCCTGGATTGCCAACCTCGACAAGATCGCCGCTCGTCAGCCGGCGGTGGTGGTGCCTGGACACATGACCGCGGACGCCGCCATCGGTCTTTCGGCCATCGAGCACACCAAGAGCTATCTGCTTGCCTTCGAGGAGGAGCTTGCCAGGGCTGCCGACAGCGCGGCGCTCAAGGCCGCGATGGAGGCTCGCTTCCCCGGCCTCGGCATGGGCGTGGCGCTCGACATCGGCTCCAAGGTCACCAAGGGCGAGATGAAGTGGGGCTGAGATGAGCACGAACCTTGAACTGGTCCGCGCGACCTACGAAGGCTCCTCCGAGGACAATGGCCGCAATCTGCTGGCTGTCTTGTCCCCGGACGTCGAATGGACCGAAGCGGAGGGCTTCCCCTACGCCGGGACCTATGTCGGACCCGACGCGCTGATCGAAGGGGTGTTCCGCCGCCTTGGCACGGAATGGACGGGCTACCGCGCCGACGTCCACACCTATCTTGTCGACGGCGATCGCGTTGCCGCGTTCGGCGTCTATTCAGGCACCTACAACGCAACGGGCAAGCCTATGACGGCGCCCTTTGCCCACCTCTACCAGCTCAAGGACGGCAAGATCGTTCGCATGACCCAGTACGTCGACACCGTGCTGGTATCCCGCGCGCTCAGCTGACGGCGCGAAACCAAACCGGAGACAATCAAATGTTCAAGACAACGATTTTTGCATCCATCCTGCTCGTCACAGCCTCGGTGGCAGGCTTTGCCGGCCCGGCCCAGGCGCAAGGCGTGACCGAGACTCAGATGGTTCAGGACTACCAGCTGACCCAGAAGAACAAGGAACTGGTCACCAAGGCTTATCAGGAGCTGTTCGGCGATCACGATCTCACCGCTCTCGACCGCTACTGGGCCGACGAGTACATCCAGCACAATCCCTATATAGGCGACGGCCGGGAAGCCGTGAAGACGTTCCTCGAAGGCCTCGGCATCCTGAGCTGGCCGAAGCAGCAGGTGAGGTTCGAGCGCGTCATCGCCGAGGGCGATCTGGTCATGGTTCAGACCGCTCAGCCCACGTCGGCCAACGGGCCCGGGACTGTCATCGTCGACATCTTCCGCGTCGAAAACGACAAGATCGTCGAGCACTGGGACGTCATCCAGCAGATCCCGGCTGACGCCACCAACAAGCGGACGATGTACTGAGTTCGAGTCGCCCCCGGGCGAGGCCAGGTCGTGGTCCGGCCATTGCGGCCGGACCACGACTGAGCCGCCTTGCTAGGCCCTGCCTTCCCAAAACAGCCGCTCGGCCTGATCAGGATCCAGAACGACACTGGGGTCGGCATCGAGCCACAGCGTTGCTCGCTGTTCGAGCGTGTAGGCCGGCCACTCCCGAACCCCGGGCGCCGACGGCCGGCCATCGCGAGCGAAGCCAGCCCAAAGAGCACTCATATGCTGTGCCGTCTGGATGCGACCCGGCGACTGGTCGGCATAGAGGAAGAAGTCGAGGTTCTTGTCGGTGTTGGCGAACTTGATATTGATATCGGCCGCATGCGGCGATCCAATGGGGAAGTCGGTTCCAGGCACCAAGGTCGGGCTCTCGTAGGCCAGCTGGTACATGAACACGGGCGCGGCACCCTGGGCGACTTTCGCTTCGGCGATCTTGATCGAGTCGCGCCAGATCGGCGAGGTGGTGATCGCGAAGTACAGCGCCGCAGGCGACGCGTCGGGACGGGACTTCCTGAACGTCTCAATGACTGCTTCCAGGTCGTCTCCGGAGTACGTTTCGCTTAGCCGGCTGCGCAGTCCCGCGTCATCGATGTTGAAAATGTCCGGCGGGCCGAACAGGCTGAAGAACACGGTCTCGTCGCGGCACGTACCGCACAGCAGGGGTTTGCCGGCTGAGAACGATGCGACACCGTCAGCGAACGGGTGCTGGGGGATGATGGTGCCGTCGACGAATGCACCAAAGCCGGGGAGCGGGTCGGGGTCGCCCCATGGCGCAACACCTCGCGCTGCTTCCAACTCCTGGATTTCGAGCAGCTTTTCTGCCGGTAGCTCGTGCAGTTTGGGGATGTCGGTCGCGGTTAGCCCGAGCAGCTCCAAGGTCCGTCTGGCACGCTCAGTTGCGCCCTGGCGGGCAGGGAAACGCAGGGGCGAGGCACTCTCGATGGAGGCTTTGTGAAACAGATGAGCGGCATCGGGCATCGTGTAAATGGCAGCCGTCTTGGCGCCGCCACCGCTTTCCCCCCAAACCATGATATTGTCGGGGTCGCCGCCAAAGTTCTCAATGTTTTCGCTCGTCCAGCGCAAGGCGGCGAGGATATCAAGCATCCCTTGGTTTGCTGCATACTCCCCTCCGGCCAAATCGCCGAGAAAGAGATAACCGAGAAGCCCGAGCCGATGGTTGGATTCGACGACCACCACGTCGTGGAGCCGCGCCAAATTGGTCCCGTCCTGGCCGGTCGCGGCGCCGGAGCCGATCATGTAGCCACCACCGTGATTATAGAACATCACGGGGCGGCGCTTACCGTCGACCGCCGGCGTCCAGACGTTCAAGTACAGGCAGTCCTCCGAGGGCGCGGGCATCCGGCCATTGCCGGTCGGCCCCATCTCAGGGCCCGGCCTCTGATAGGACGGGTTGGCGAACTCGAGAGTATCGCGAACGCCGCGCCAGGCGTCGAGGGGCTGAGGTGCCTTGAACCGGAGTTCCCCGAGCGGAGGCTTGGCATAAGGGACCCCGAGGAATTTGACGATCCCGTCCTCCCCCTTGCCGCGGACGGTGCCCGATCCAGTGGCCGCTTCTATCTGCGTCCCGTCATGGGCTCCGGATGGCAGTGGTAGACTGGCTGCGGCCAACAAGCCCAGCGACGATCCGATCAAAGTGCGACGAGACATAGTAGTACCCTGCATTTGGTTCCCATGCGTTGCTCGATCAGCGCGCCGCCTTGGATAAGGGTGGCGGCGCTACAAGGATGTCCGGCACTTAGAAACAGGATACCGCGCGCCGGATCCTTGTCGATAAACGCCCCAATCTGCGCCCCCTCCCCAGCAGCTCGAGCAGCTCCACCTTGGTATTGCCGTGTTGATGAATACCACCGTGGCGCCATGCTCGGGCAAGGGTTGCGGTCGCCGACATGGGCGCTGAGCAGGGCGGTACTTTGCGGCTGCCGAGGTCAGCTCGGGCACAGCAATGGCAATGTGATTGAGCCGGCCGATCATCGATTGGAGAGCCTTCCCTCGATCTATCGTTCACCACGGATAATGCCGCCCACAAAAGCGCGTCGGCATCGGCCTACATTTAAGCGGGAGACCACGGATAGCGATTTTTCCTACTCCACCAGCTCGATGCGCGCCCGATAGTTGGCCTGCTCGAGCAGAGGCTGCAGGCTGCCCTCAATGTGGCCGAGTCTGATTAGGCCAGGCCAGTATTCATATTCGCCGTAGTAGACGATGATGTTGCCCCAAGATGCAAAGTACACAAAGTCGCCGGGCGCCTGGTTGCCGAAGCTGCCGGCCCCCTCGGTGGTCAGCTTGCGGGGCGGATAGGCGATCTTCTCGTTGTTCCCGTAGCTCTCGAATTCAAGGTCCAGCGGCAGCAAGGTCACAAAGTCCCGTGAGGTCGGACTGTCTTCGAGGACTGCCGTGACAGACGTTCCACCGACTTCGATGCTCACTCTCATGGCTTTCCTTTCATCTGCAGCCCCGCTCTGACCGAACGCCGCAGGCACCAGCGTCAGGGCAAGCACAGCCACGAGAGCCGAGGGATATCGCAGGTGTGCGAAGGACTTTTTCACCGTGGAATCTCCGGAGTAGAACGCACTGCGGCGATTGCGAGAACCGAGGAGCCGCAGAGAAGGACCGCCCCGAGGACAAAGGCACTCCACCAGCCCACCGCATCGAACAACGCACCGCCGCCAGTGGCCCCGATCGCAATTGCCAGCTGGATCGTGGCGACCTGCAGGCCGCCGCCGGCTTCTGCGTCATTGGACAGAGCCTTGCAAAGCCAGGTGAGGCCGCTGCGGGCATCGCAGCGCTGGAACGCTTCAGTGTGAGTTGCTGGTCCATGACCAACTATCTAGGGCGGATCGACCTCGTTGATTAGCAGGTTCAAAACGCTAGGACTTATCCGTCCCCGGTAAGAATACGTGAAGGACGCAAGGCGTCGGCCACGAGCCAAGCGCCACCGTATTGGCGTTCCTCTTTGGCGTCGGCCGCCGCGTCGCTGACTGGCCAGATGACGCAGTGACACCCGTCTCTGCTCGCTCTGGCCGCCAGCATCTCCCTCATCGTGCACGGGCCCATCTTCGCGGGTTGCCTGCTCGCCTCCACCGGTGATGCGTCCAGCATACCGTTCGAAGCCGGGAGCGCTCTGCAAGTCCGGGAATCGAACGGTGCATTTGCTATCCGTGGTACGCACTTTCGCTGCAAGTAACGACGGACGTGGGAGTCGACAATTGTTGCACGAGTAAGAGCAGCGGGACAATGTCAGCGAGGCGCGGAATTCCTGTCATCGTGCCGGAGAGTTCGGCGGCGATGGCTCGCCAGAACAGTAGCAATCCGCTTTGGTACGCAGCGCGTTTTACTTGGAGACCGTCAGCTGTTGCGATTGTCACCTGCGCTGGGCGAGCAGTATTAGCCCCGTGGGATAAGACCTCGATGCGTTCGGCTAGGCCAACAATGTCGAGGTCAAAACGCTCGGTCGCTGCGCCGATCTGCCCGCCCCAAAGAACCGGTACTCCCGATGTCGTGCGAGCGGACCCTGAGTAAGAGTGGGGGGGTTCGACTAGCAACCTAATGTCGGTCAGCGTCCCCAGCAGCACCTGCGACGCGACAAGTTGCTCCAACCAAGCGGCAGTTTTGTCGGATCGTGACAGATACTCGGAGCGAACGAGGACGGCGCTGCCGACAGACATCGACGCTAGAACCTGTGTCATGGTCGCTGCCAAATGCAGGATCGGGAAAGTCGGGATAGTCGCACCGCTCAGTCCGTCAATCTGCTTCTCGGTGGATAGACAGGGAGCGGCGAGGACTAGTGCACGCGGCTTGCCCGTCAGGCCCAGCTCAATGCAGTCGGGGGTGACTAATGCAATGTCGGCGGCTCCATCGTCAACGAAATGAAACGTCGACGGGAGGCTTGCGAGTATGGCGCGCTGCGCGCTCGCCGTTTCGTCCGAACAGAACGCGCGGATAAGAAAAGGTCTCTTGGTCACGCTCTTGCCTCTAGATAATGGTCAATACTGCCTGCGAGATCGAGTGCGAATGCGAGATCGGCCACGGCCGTTTCGAGCGGGATGGGTGGCGCGGTTCCATCACGGACGGTCCGGAAGACGGCTTGCCAGACAGCTTGGTAGCCGTTGTGGTCGAAACTGAAGACTTGCGTCGAATCTGGGCCTTCCAGCTCCACGCGCCCCGACCCGGCCATCACGTAGGATGGTGGCATGCTGGCTTTGAGTCGATAGGTGGCGCCCACTACATCGAAGTGCCACTTGGGCGGCCACTTGCCCGGCGCCAACGCGGTCAACTCGACCGTACTGGTGCTGTCTTCGGTGAGCAATGTGTAGCCGTACGGAGGCATAAACTCGGCCGACAACAACTGCCCCATGTTCGGTTGGAAGTCGCGAATGAGAGGGACATTGTGGATTGCGAGGCCGAGCATGGCCCCACGCAGCATCATCTTCTTGAACGCCACATCCAACGTCGCATCGCCACGTGGGACTGGGACGACCGGAACCTGTTCAGTGATCTGATTGATGAACTCATCGTTGCTGGGTATGAAGATGCCGGAGCGGATTCGCAGGGCTGCCTCACCGGTCGACTTCCACGCCTTCAGGGCAGCACGATAAGCTGGATCGTAAGCGTGCATGGTATTGACGAAGATCGCCGTACCGCTTGCTTCTGCCGCGGACTTGATGGCGACGGCTTCTTCCATGCTAATCGCTAGTGGCTTCTCACATAGCACGACCTTCTTCCCGGCACGGCAAGCAGCAATCACCTGCCCGGCGTGAAAGGCATTGGGGCTGCAAACCGCGACGACATCGACAGCGGGATCTGCGAGCACAGAGGCAACTTCAGTCGTGCCCGTGGCACCGCACCGGCCGGCTACAACATTGGCAACCGCGGAATTGGCGTCCATGACCCAGAGGATGCGAAACTCCTCTGGCATGCTCGCAAGGGCCCCTAGGTGTATCGCCTGGGTGACCGGGCCGGCGCCAAGGAACCCAACGCCGACGGCGCTCATGCTGCCCTCCGCTCGGTCTGCCGGGGACGAAGCCACCGCGCGGCGAGGTTCGCACTCTCGGCGGGATGCGAGCCGGCGGCGGTCAGGAAGAATAAAGGTGGATTATGGGCCATAGATCTCGTCATTTGGGCTCTCGTGGTTGTGGCGGGTGGAGTCGGAGAGAGGTTGACGCCACCCGCCCTCCTCCTGGGAGGAGATCTGGACAGAGAGGGTCACCCCGCGGAGACGCGTGCCTAACCCTTTACGCCGCCGGCGATAGCGCCGTGCGTGATGAACTTCTGTACAAATAGGAAGAGGATCAGCGTCGGCAGCATCGTGACAGTCGCCGCCGCCATTAGGCTACCCCAATCGGTAGCAAACTGCTGGATGAACATCTGCACACCCACCGGCAGGGTCATCGCCTCAGTCTTGCGAAGAAAGACGTTGGCAATGAAGAACTCGTTGTAAGAGAACAGGAATGCAAAGATCGACACTGCCGCGAGGCCCGGGCCTGACAACGGCAGCACGATACGGACGAAAGCCCCGATGTGGCCACATCCGTCGATCAACGCAGACTCTTCGAGCTCGCGGGGGATGGTGTCAAAGTAACCCCGCGCCATCCAAGTCACGAATGGAAGGTTCACCGCCCCGTAGACGATTATTACGGACAGCGGCGTATTGATCAGCCCAAGTGGCCGAAACAGGATGAAAAGTGGAATCAACGCCAGGATGATAGGGAACATCTGGATGGCGAACAGGGTCGTCGCATAGCCAGTCAGCAGTCCATTGCGGTAGCGCGACAGCGCGTAGCCTGCCAGCACTGCCGCCGTCACGCTGAAGACCGTGGATCCGAGCGAGATAATTACCGAGTTCCACAGGTAAGTGAAGAACGGAGTACTTCCCAGTGACGTGTAGTTCGTAAGGGAGAGTGACTGGGGGATGATGCTGGTCGAGGTGATGATCTGTTCGGTCGTTTGAAAAGAATTTAGCGTCATCAAGATGATGGGGAGGTTGACCACAAGCACAATGACCAACGTAATGGCGGTCAGTCTCCATCTCCGCCACAGGACTTGCGTGCCCATCGCTCAGCTCCTTCGTTGCCAGCGGAGTAGGAAAACAAACAGCGTCATCAGGATGAAGAGGGTGATGAATGACGTCGCCGCGCCCATGCCAACGTCGTTGCGCGCAAAGGTATAACGGTAGGCGTAAACTACGAGGTTTTCGGTTGCGTTGGCGGGCCCTCCCCGGGCCAGCAGCCATGGGGTGTCGAAGTCATTGACCGTCCAGATCGTCATCAAGAGGCAGAGAACGATCGAGATGTTGGCTATCTGGGGCAAAGTAATGTTCCAGAACGCCTGCCACCGGGTTGCGCCGTCAATAGCGGCTGCCTCGTAAAGGCTGCGGTCGATGGTTTGCAGAGCCGCCAGCAGCGACAGCAACATGAACGGGAAGCTGCGCCAAATCTTGATCAGGATGACGATCGTGACGGTCCAATTGCTGTCAGAAAGGAAGTAAATTGGGCTCCCGCCGAAGAAGGTGATGACCTGGTTGAACAGAGCCCTATCGTCGGCAACCATCCAACGCCATGAAACGATCGCGACTAAGGAGGGGACGATCCACGGGAGGAGGAGCAGAACACGGAGTATGCCGCGTCCTGGCATGTCCTGCTGAAGAAGCATGGCCAAGCCAAGCCCCAGCAGGTAGCAGCCAACTACGTTGCAGACGGCGAAAATCGCACTGAAGCGGAGCGCGTGGTAAAAGGCCGGCGACTCTAGTAGGCCGAGGTAGTTGTCGATCCCGACGAACTTACCGGGCTTCATGAGCGAGCCATCGGTAAGGCTCAGGAACAGGCCCTGAGCCATTGGGTAGGCTATGACGATGATCAGCAACAGGATCGAAGGCGCAAGCAGGAGGGCTGGCGTCAAGAACTGGGGAGCCGTTAGTTGCTTGGCGCGAATGCGCCAAGCAACAGGCTCGGAAGTGTCCAGAGCGGCACTCATCACTGGCCCATCAGCTCCTCGAGATGAGCTTGAGCCGCGGCCAGATTCTCGCCGATCGGTTGTCCTTGCCAGATCGACTGCGTCAGGCTCAACAGGAAGCCGTCACCCTCGATCTCGCTGAGCTCGGGGAACGTGCCGCCCACCGCCGCCGACATCGGCTTGGCGACTGGGACGTAGCTGTCCATAATGAACTTGACGTTCGGGTTACTCTGGAAGAAGTCATCGGCCGCGATCGAAGCGCGGGCGGGCAGATTGCCGACGTGGCCATCTGTCCACAGCGGCAAGGCGTTTTCCGACCACCATTTCAGAAACGCCATCGTCTCTTTGGGATGCTCGGTCTGGTTATACACCATGACGTTGTTGATCCAGCTGATGGTGCCAACGTCGCCATGCGGCCCCTTGAGCGGCGGCACAATGCCAATCTGCGGCTTTGCGTCACCCGCCTGTTCCGGCAGCAGGGGCCCCTGCAGCAAGAACGCTGCTTCGCCTCGGAAGAACGAACCGTTTGAATCATCGTTGACGTAGCCTGCGCTCGCCGGATTGAGCGAACCATCGGCCACCAGATCAGCCAAGAACTGCACCGCCTCGGTGGTCCGCTCGCCAGTAAGGGCGGGCTTGCCACTGGCATCGAAAAGACCGCCACCATTGTTGATGGCCATGGCTAAGACCCAGTGCAGCCCGATTGGGTCTCCGGCTGAAACCAGGCCGTACTTGCCGTCGCCCGTTAACTTCTTGGCGGCCTCACGAAATTCTTGCCACGTTGTTGGAACTGCAACCCCGGCGGTCTCGAGCAAGTCCTTGCGGTAAAACAGCACACGCGTATCAATTGCCCAGGGCAGCGCGACATAGTGCCCATCATAGCGAAGGGCATCGAGCGCGCCTGGCACAAAGTCATTTGGGTCCAATTGCGCTACCAGTTCATCGATCGGCAGGATCGCGCCCTGGTCGTAAAGCTGTACGGCTTGGAAACCGGCGCCGGTCGAGAGGTCCGGAGCGCTTCCCGATGCAATCGCTGTGACGAAGGTTTCGTACCAGTTGGTCCATGGTACGGAGCGGTAGACCACCTTCACGTCGGGATGTTCGGCGTTGTAGCGGTCCACGAGGGCCTGAGCGGCAACCGGGTAGTCCGGCCCACCCCAGATCATGTCCCAGAAGTCGATTGATACTGCCTGTGCGAGAGCTGAGCTCATGGTGAGGGTCAGCGCTGTACCGGCAAGCGCCAACTTGAGTATGGCGCGGCGTGTACGATGGGTCCTGCTCATTGGTGTGTTCCTCCCTTGGTGTCAACCAATCTCAATCGCGCTCCGGCGATCCGGGCGCGGATAAGCTGTCTGCTGACTCGTTGAGGGTCAGCAGCGGCGCGGCTGTACGTTTGCATCCTCCTTTACCCATCTGCTCTTTGCTTTCGGGAGCATGATGGATGTCGTCGTCCCTATGGTGACGTCAACATGATGACGTCACCATATTGTCATCCGGTTAGCAAGAGGGCATGTGTTGATCATGCAGATGATCAGCAAACGGTCGCCACGGGCGGCCAAGGCCACCATGACCGATGTCGCGCAACTGGCTGGTGTATCGGCCGCAACCGTGGCGCGAGCTCTCTACAAGAATGGCTATGTGAAAGAAGAGACCCGCCAAGCAGTCGAGGCAGCCGTGGCAGCAACAGGCTATCGGCTAAACTCGCTGGCGCGCGGACTGCGCACCAGCCGCAGTTTCACGCTGGGGCTGGTGGTGAGTGAGCCGCAGCCTAGCGCCTTTCACGTTCAGACTGCAAACGTTGTGCAACTGGAAGCGCTGAAACTCGGCTACACCGTCCTCACCCTTAACAATCACGGGGACGCGGCTATGGAGGCCGCCGGCGTGAGGCGGTTCCTCGATGACCGCGCCGATGCAGTGATCTTTTGTGCAGCCATAGATCCGGCCAACGTCCGGCTCATCGAGCGCAGCGGGATTCCAACGGTTCAGATCGAACGCCAGGTCGCGCTTGTCGGCGGGCTCGTGCTACCTGACGCCGAGCAGGGCATGCGCGAAGCAGTCGATCATCTCTACGCCCTTGGCCATCGAGACTTTGCTTACATCGGCGGAGTGGGACATTTTGACTTGATGGAAGGACCAAAGTCAGAGGCGGTCGAACCTAAGCGCGAGCGACTCTTTCTCGAAAGCGTCGCACGCCACGGGCTCTCAGTGCCCCCGGCCTACGTCCGGCGCGGGGCATATTACATAGATGGCGGGCAGCGGGGGCAGCCCGGCCACGAGCTAGTGAAGGCCCTGCTCGAGCTACGCCCTCGACCTACTGCCTTGATTTGCGGTTCCGATCTGCTTGCGGCGTTCGCGTTGCAGGCAATCAGTGAGGCGGGGCTGCGTGTTCCGACCGACATATCCGTCATCGGTTACGATGGTGTCCTGGCCGAAATACTAACGCCTCCACTATCAAGTATTGCCCAACCGATCGAGGAGTTGGGACGTCTCGCCGTTGAAATGGCAGTCGCGGCCATCGATGACCCCAATGCCACCTTGCAACCGTGCGTGATACCCACGCGTCTGCTGTTACGCGAATCCACTGGCAATGCGCCCGCCGGCGGCCCGTGATAGGCGCCGGGCGTGACTGTGGGGGAACTTCTCACGGCGTCGTCAGAGGTGCCGGAGTGCAACAAGACCAGGCACCTCCGCCGCGGCGCGGGTATCTGACGCGTGCGATTCTACCAGCGAAGCAGCCAATGGCACCCTGGCATCTATCGACGCTCGCTACTCAGCCAGCCCAATTGAGCCTCACGAGCAGCCCGACCTGTCGGCATCCGACCTCACAGCGCTCGTTACGGAGCAAATTAATCTCAAACACATCGTATGACAGTTTTGCCATCCGATCGAAACAGGACGGCAGCGATCCACATGGACTCCACACGTGAAACGCAAATCAAGCGAAGTCATCCAGGTGATCAAAGTCATGGACAACCCCATCGTGAGGCGAAGCTATCTCCAGCAAAGCCCCTCCGGCAGGTTCGCGATGATGGACGATGCCCCTGTATCGCCTTCTAGCCGGGCTAGTTGTCCGAAATGCCGGCGCCCGAACAGCACCGGGTGACCTGGAAGACCGTTATAGGTTGGCCTGACAACGGTGACCTCGCGGGTAAGTGCTGCGGCCAGATTGCCGAAATCACTCGTCGTGACCAAAGGCATATCCCCCAGGCAAATGAATGCACCCAACGGAGCGCCGGCGATCGCGGCTATCCCAACTGCGATCGAAGTTCCCATACCCTGATCGGCATCCTGATTGAACGCCTCTCTCGCGTGTGGGGCGCGTGCCAGGAGGCCGAATATGTCTGAGCGATAGGCCGCCCCCGTCACGACGATACAGTCGGCAAAGTCGGCTTCCGCAATCGTGCGGAGCAGATGGTCTAGCAAAGGCCGCCCTTGCCACGAATTGGCAAGCTTGTTGACTGAACCAGTCCGCTTGAACGGCCGGCTGCCAGCACAACCGCCACAAAGTCCTTCATCATTAAGGTGCGGCCGTCGCAACAGGCAAATCCATGGCGTCAAATTCAGCACGCGATGCCGAAATTTCTGCAAGCACCGACAGGGCAAGCGTTGCCGGATCGCGCGACTGGGGCAGCCACCCGATTGGGCCGCGGATGCGATCGACCATCTCGCCTGGCAGCCCTGCTCCGAGCAAGCGGATACGTCGACCTTCATGCGTGCGGCGGCTGCCGAGAGCGCCAAGGTAGAAGCCTGGCTCAATCAGCACGCGCCGCAGGATGGGATCCTCCCATTCGTGCTGATGGAACAGCAGCACTGTCGCCGTCCAAGGATCGATAGGCGGCTTCCAATCCATACTGGAGCTAGAAAGTTCGATCCTCTGCGGGTAGTCGCTCATCAAGGCGGCATCAGGCGTTGCAACGACGACGTCGAAGTCGGCCGCAATCCCGACCCTGGCGAGAGTTTCGAGCTCGGGTCCACGACCAACGAGAAGCAAGCGCGTGCGGGGTCGGACCGCTCGAGTGAACGTTTCCCCGTGCCAACCTTGCGGGCGATGGAAAGGCTGAACTTCTGCGCTCCCCGCTGCCGGATCAAACACAATGTTGAAAGGAGTGCGACGTTCAAGTGCGCGGAGCACGCGGTCGATCATTGCTGGATCCGGGCGCACATGGACGAGGACTTCTATTCCCCCGCCACAGGGAAAGCGGATATCAAAGAAGGGCGAGCCGGCACCAAACCGCAACAGCTCGTCCTTTCCCCTCGCAAGGCAAAGCTTGACCTCTGCGGCGACGGCTGGCTCGACACAGCCACCCGACAGATAGCCCGAGTAGCGGCCGTCCGAGAGGACGGCCATGTGGGTGCCAACGGGACGAGGACCACCTCCCTCGACGCGCGTGATCGTCAAGAGCGCACCTTGCAGGCCTTGCGCCAGCGCATCGCCGAGAAAGATGAACGGGCTTGCCTCCATCCCCCTTGTCGGGTCGGTTCGTGCCGGACAATCAAGCATCTGTCAGTGAGCCGGAAGTTGAGACAGATGCTTGTCGAGCGTGATGGGATAGCTTCGCACGCGCACGCCGGTGGCATTGTAGACGGCGTTTGCGATGGCTGCGCTGACACCGCACAGACCGAGTTCGCCTATCCCCTTGGCCTTCATTGCCGATGAGGTAGGGTCGGCCTCGCCAACGAAGATCACCTCCATCTCGCCCATGTCGGCGTGAACAGGAACCTCGTAGCCGGCCAAATCGTGGTTGACAAAGAACCCGCGACGCGAGTCAACCGCCAGCTCTTCCATAAGAGCTGCTCCTATCCCCATGACCATCCCTCCCAACACTTGGCTTCGCGCTGTGATGGGGTTGAGTATTCGGCCGGCATCGCAGGCGGCTACCAGACGCCGCATCCGGATCTCGCCAGTGAGCGCGTGAACCGCAACCTCGGCGAAATGTGCGGCATAAGTGGCGTGCGCCGGGTTTCCACGTTCTCGGTCGTACTCCATACGATCCTCAACCGTGATCTCGCCATCGGCCACCGCCTCGACCAGTGGCACCTGTCGATCGCCAAATATTACAGTCCCGTTCTCGAACCTTGCGGCGGCCGCGTCGAAGCCCAGTTTCTCGGCGATTGCGTTCCGCAATGTGACGCAGGCAGCGTAAACCCCTGACGTCGAACTGTTGGCACCGGCTTGCCCGCCTGAACCCCACGCCGATGGAAAATCTGAATCGCCCAGCATGACCGCCACCTGATCGACACCTAATCCAAGCATCTCTGCTGCGGTCTGGGCGATGATGGTGTAACTTCCCGTACCGATGTCGGTCTGGTCCGCGGCGACCAGCAGCGACCCGTCGGTTCGAAGCATTACGCGAGCACCCGATGCCCCGACAAAATTGCCTCGAAACCCGGCTGCCATGCCCGTGCCGATCAGCCAGTCGCCTTCCCTAGAGCTGGCCGGTACAGCATTTCGGTTCGACCACCCAAACCGCTCGGCGCCCAAGCGGAGACACTCCGCCAAATGCCGGCTTGGGAATTGCTGTGTCGGGTCCACAGGAGTCTGAAGAGTGTCGTTGACCAGCCGCAGTTGCACAGGATCGATGCCCACGGCTTCTGCCAGCTCATCCATAGCGACCTCGAGCGCCATCAGACCCGGAGCCTCGCCAGGCGCACGCATATCACTGCCTTCGGGCAGGTCTAGATCTGCCTTGCGGTTGACAATGAAACGATTGGCGCCAGCGTACAGCCATGCGCTTTGTCCCGTTCCATCCTCCCCTCTGCCGCCAGGCAGATTGCCGGAGAAGCACTCGTGCGAAAAAGCCTGCAAACGTCCATCCGAAGTGGCGCCGAGGCGAAGCCGCTGGATAGTGGCAGAACGATGAGTGGTGTTGTTAGCCATGAATGGACGAGGCAAGGCAACCTTTACTGCTCGTCCGAACTGGCGGGCGGCGAGGGCTGCCAGAATCGCATCCGACCGAAGCCACAGCTTGCCGCCAAAGCCGCCCCCCACGAAGGGCGACACCATACGCAGTTGGCTGACGTCTATGCCCAGCGTTGTCGCCAGGTCACCTTTGCCGAATGTGATCATCTGGTTGGACGTCCACAGCGTCACTTGATCGCCTTCCCAATAGGCAAGCGTCGCATGCGGCTCCATCATCGCGTGTGTCTGGTTGGGAGTGGTGTACTCCTGGTCAACGGTATGCGGCGCCGAAGCGAAAGCAGCTTCGAAGTCACCCAAATTGGTTGATGGCTCCACCGCATCCATGTCGAAACCCGCAAAGGCTTCCCGCAGGTCGAAAGCGCCCTCCTCCCCTGCGTATTCGACCGTGATCATGGCCGCCGCGGCTCGGGCCTGCTCGAAGGTCTCTGCGACCACCAGAGCGATGGCTTGGTGATAGTGCTGAATCTGCGATCCGCCGAAGAGCTGCGCGACGTTGAACATGCCCTTGCCAACATCGTTGAAGTCGGGGGCAGCAATAACTCCAAATACGCCGGGGGCTGCTGCGGCGGCGGCGGTATCCATGGACAAAATTCGGCCCTTGGGGATTGAGGCACCCACGGGATACCCATAAGCAGCATCGGCGATGACGTCGTGCCGCTCGTAGGCGTAGCGTGCGGTACCGGCCGTTTTGAGGGGACCGTCGATACGAGTGATCGGCTGCCCGACGACGCGCATCTGGTCGATCGGATTGCTGGTTTGTGTGGGATCAAATCTCATTTCATGCTCCCGCCTGTCCCAGTAGACCGGTCAACGTGCGTGTCGCCAGCTCGATCTTGAATGCGTTCTCGTGAGTTGGGTTGGCATCTGCCAGCAAGAGATCCATAGTTGCCTGCGCACCTGATGGAAGTGCGGCATCGGCCTGTGTACTTCGCCATGGCCGGGGAGCGACGCCCCCGAGCGCAACACGGCCCGTGCCGTCCTCGGCCAGGATTAACCCCACCGACACGAGCGCGAAGGCATACGAGGCCCGATCGCGCACCTTGTAGTAGACGTGACGGCCGCCTACCGGAGGCGGCAGGATAACGGCGGTTATCAACTCGCCTCGCTCAAGCACGGTTTCGATGTGCGGCGTGTCGCCGGAAGGCGCGTGAAGCTCCTCAATTGGGATCAAGCGCGTCGTGCCGTTCGGAGATACGGTCTCTATGGTGGCGTCGAGCGCCCGCATGGCTACCGCCATGTCACTGGGATGGGTGGCGATGCACGATTGGCTGCCACCAACAACGGCGAGCATACGGCTGAAGCCCTCGATGGCCGAACAGCCGCTGCCAGGGGTACGTTTGTTGCACGGCTGGTTCGTATCGTAGAAATAGGGGCAGCGTGTGCGCTGCAGCAGATTGCCGGCCGTCGTGGCCTTGTTGCGCAGTTGGCCGGACGCGCCGGCGACCAGAGCGCGTGTGAGTAGACTGTAGTCGCGCATGACCCGAGGGTGCGATGCCAGCGCGGTATTGCGCACCAATGCACCGATGCGCAGCCCACCCTCGGCTGTATCCTCAACCTCGTCGAGGCCGAGACCCGTAATGTCGACAAGGTGCGCCGGACTTTCGATCTCGAGCTTCATCAGGTCGAGCAGGTTGGTTCCGCCGGCAATGAACTTAGCGCCATCATTGGCGAGTACGGCTTGCGCCGCTTCGGAGGTCGTCGCGGCTCTCTGATAGCTGAACGGTTTCATGCGCGCGCCTCCGCAACGTCGGTTATGGCATCGAGAATGTTCACGTAGGCGCCGCATCTGCAGATGTTGCCGCTCATTCGCTCGCGGATTTCTGCAGCTGTCACTTGCGGAGGCTGGGCCAGATCTTCGGTCACGTGGCTGGGGACGCCTGCTTCGATTTCCGCCAGAACAGAAACGGCGGAGCAAATCTGGCCAGGGGTGCAGTACCCGCACTGAAATCCGTCGTGATCGACAAAAGCCTGCTGCATCGGGTGCAGCGATGCCGGAGTCCCCAGGCCCTCGACTGTGGTCACCTCTGCACCCTCATGCATGACGGCCAGCGTCAGGCATGAATTGATCCTTTGCCCATCGACAATCACCGTGCAGGCACCGCACTGGCCGTGGTCACACCCTTTCTTGGTGCCCGTCAGGTGCAGGTGTTCTCGAAGAGCGTCCAACAGCGACGTGCGATTATCTAGATCCAGCTGCTGCCGTTGCCCGTTTACAAGGAGCGATACCGATCCGCCGTGGGTTGGCTCCAGTGCTCTCTGCACTGGTGGTGACTGAGCCGCTACGTTGGCGCTTAGAGGAGAAATCGACAGCGCTGCTCCAGCGGCGATCAGATCGCGTCGAGTGATCTTGAAATCATTCGGTTCCGACAAGGCAAGCCTCCTAGGCTACGCTGGATGCCGACCGTCGCTGACGGTTCGTAATCACAGTCAAGGTGGCAAAGCCTATGGTCGGGTCGTAGCAAGATTAACCCTCAAGAGCCGATAAGGCTCTTCGCCGATTTAGGGTAATCGGTGCACGATACGACGCGATGCGCTCGAAAAGCGGCGGACTTTGGGACGATAACGCGCAAATAGGAGCTCAAACCGCAGGAGCCCCTGCAAAGGTCGTCGCGGGATTGTGAACCTAGGCATCTATAAGGTGGCGTGCCCCGAGCGTGCTGTAACTTGTCGGTAGTCATCCGCAGCGGGCACCAGCGCAAAGTCAGGATATCTCGTGAATTCTACCGCATCCAGCGGTGCAATGGCGTCGGAGGCAATGATGTACGCCAAGGGCCACCCGAATAGAGCGCGAGTAACAGGGCGACCAAAGCCTGGCCAATTAGGGAATCGATTTCGCCTTGCTTTGTCGCATTAGCCTGCGTTGGATTGCGCTGAAGCGTTCAATCTCGGACGCGATGTTGAGCGCGAATGTCGGAACGTCCGTCAACACCCCTCAGGGCTATCGACCGCGATCGGTCAGGGAACGGTGCGTAGGAATGGCTTCCCCATGCACCCCAGGCCGATTGCCGAAACTGTAAATGCGCCCTTGCCAAGTGCTTGGCGTTCCATCGTCTGCTCCCGTTAGCCAATATGAGTATGAGAGGCGCATTGGCGAGTGAGTAAATGCCGTTATCCGCGTGAACCAGTGAGCGGAGTTCATGAGGGGTAGCAATGCCTCGGCGCCCCGCTAGATCTCTACGCCCGAGAGCCTTTCGCAGAGTTCGAGCAGCTGGTCTTGCATCGCCGTGTCGCGAGTGCCCCCGTCCGGCTGCCGAACAGCCATTTGGTACAGGTACTCACCCGTGAGGCCAGCGAGGGTGCGTCAGCCGCGGGGGCGAGCACGACCTGGGTGGCGTAACCCTCTGCGAGATCATCCGGCGCGCCGCGACCGCCCATGCCAGTCGGCACCCAGCCCGGATCCACGGCGTTCGACGTTGTGTCAGGCCTCAAGCGAGCGACGGCGAAGCACAGCATCGTTAGGTCAAGCTTGCTTTCGGAATACGCCGTCGGGCAGCTACATGTCGACTCCGCCACACAGCGTCCTCGAGATGTGGCTCGACGCGTTGCATACCGGAACGGAGGTAGATGAGCCGCTGGGGCGTTGCATGATAGCGGTGAGGACGTAAGGAGCCAGCAAGTTGACCGCGAAAATCGCCGGCAGGCTATCCGCCACCTGCAATGGTCCGCCGCCGTAACCAATCCCCGCATTGTGGACCACGGCACTCATCGGTCCAATGGCATTGGCCTGCTCGGCAACGTCGTGCGCCCCGCGATAGTATGGAGGTCGCCAACTACAATGCTGTTTGCCTCCGGGAATGCCCGCTTGACTTCGTCCACGCGCGCAGGACAGCGCGCGTGGAACACGACTTCGTGGCCCAGTTCGACTAGTTTCTGGCCAGTGAGCAGCCCAAGGCCAACCGTCGAGCCGGCTACGAAAATGCGAAACATCCGTGTGCGCTTGGAGCGTGATCAGATCGTCACGGCGTGGCGGTCAGCCGAACGATTTCGGAACCTTGCCCGCGGCGCTCCGTGATCACCACGATCGAGCCATCGGGCGCGACCTTAACGTCCCTTACCCTGGCGCCGAGGGGCACCCGCTCCTCGGCCACGACCCGATCGTTGCCCATGTGCAGGACGACGACGGATTGGGCGACGAGGCCACCGACGAGAAATGCTCCGCTCCACTCGGGGAACATAGTGCCCTCGTAGTACGCCATTCCGGATGGTGCGATGACAGGATCCCAGTAGTAGACAGGCTGCTCGGTGCCGGTCTGGGCGGTTATACCCTCGCCGATGGGGTCCCCGCTATAGTCGATACCGTAAGTCACCTCCGGCCAGCCGTAGTTCTTGCCGGCCTCCGGCATGTTCAACTCATCTCCCCCTCGCGGCCCGTGCTCCACCGTCCACAGCCGGCCTTGGGAGTCGATCGCGGCGGATTGCATGTTGCGATGGCCCAGGCTCCAGACCTCGGGAAGCGCGTCAGCCGTGCCGACGAAGGGGTTGTCAGCAATGGCAGCGCCGTTGCGGTCGACACGGAAAACTTTTCCGATCCCACTGCCGACGTCCTGGGCCTCCACACGTACGCTCGCGTCGTAGCGCTCGCCGACCGTGATAAAGAGAGCACCATCGGGCGAAAAGGCAAGGCGCGACCCGAAGTGGCTAGTGCTGGCATAGCTGGGCATCTGCCTGAAAATGACCTCCAGTCCCTCTAGATGCCCACCTCCATTGCTATCGCGGACGAGAGTAGCCCTAGCGACCGAGGTGCCGTTCCCGCCTTCTCGCGGCTCCGCATAGGAGAAGAACACCTGATTGCTGGTTTCGAAGTCAGGCGCCAACGCTACGTCGAGAAGGCCGCCCTGGCCGGCAGCATCAACTTGCGGAACGCCGCCGATATCCGGGCCAACTATGCCCTCGCCGTTGACGATGAACAGCCGCCCTTCCTTAGCCGTCACGAGCATGGCCCCATCAGGCAGAAACTCGAGGGCCCAGAGCTGGGGAAGTTCGCGGGCGATCACGGATAACTGAGGCTCCGTCACGACCGCCGGCAGCGGCGCCCGCGTTTGATCGGGCAACTGCGGCTGCTGCCCAACGGCGTTTGGTGGTCTCGACTCCACCGGGGTCTGTGCAAGGGCCGGAAGGCCTGGCGCGAACGTCAGGACGATGCCAAAGGCAAGCAGGGATCTGATCATGGGTCTCTTCCTCGCTGGGAGTGATTTGCCGTCCGTTCCCAGATGGGTGCTATTTCCACGGCAATAAGCCCGTCTAGATCGCTAGCGCTTATGCGTGGAGCCGATAAGTGGATACGGGGTGGCGCCGCCTGCCCACGCCTCGTGAGACACCGGACAGGCGAGGCTGGCCCGGCGCCAGTGTGCACCAACGATGTCACGTCTCGGGACGGGTGGTCGGTCTATTCGGGGCTTTGGGCTTGACCCTCACGGTCGCGGCGCGGGCTCGCTCACCGATCATACGGGCGAGGTATGGGCTAGTCCCGTATTTCGCCTTGTAGGCCGCATCGATGCGGTGGTCTATCGGCCCCTCGACCGGTTCGAATGCGACCTCCCGGGTGAGACCGGCAGCAATGATCCTGCCGGCCCCTTGCTGTATCTCCGACTGGTGCCAGCGCGAGCTGCGGCCGTAATAAGCCCTCACGTAGAGTTCGCCGTCGACAGCCACCGACCAGATCCAGGTCGGCGTCCCGTATGTCACCCCATCCGCGCGGAACGGGGAGACATGCAGGTCATCTGCCTCGGCGATGCGCCGCAGCTCGTCCGCCGGCCATCTGTTCATGGCACCGCCCGGTCAGACGCGCAGCAGCGTCTTGATGGCGCGGCGTTCGTCCATCGCCTTGTAGCCTTCGGCTACGTCAGCGATCGGCAGAACCTGGTCGAACACCTTTCCGGGGTTGATCTTGCGCGTGAGCACCAGGTCCATCAGGTGCGGCAGAAACCGGCGCACTGGGGCAGGTCCACCAAGCAGGTTCTTCTGCGCGAAGAACAGGAACTCGCCACTGAGCTCGACACCATGCGGCACGCCGACGAACCCGATCGAGCCACCGGGTCGCGCAGCGTTGATCGCCTGGAACATGGACTCGTTCGTTCCCACGCATTCGAGCACGGAGTCGGCGCCCACGCCCTTCGTGAGCCGCTTGATCGCTGCGACACCTTCGTCGCCACGCTCGGTGACGATGTCGGTTGCGCCATACTCGAGAGCCAGCTCCTGGCGTGCCTTGTGGCGACTCATGGCGATAATCCGTTCGGCGCCCATCTGCTTGGCGGCAAGCACACCCATGAGGCCCACCGCCCCATCACCGACGACGGCGGCAACCGAGCCGGGCTGAACGCGCGCGGCGTCGGCGGCGAACCAGCCGGTGCCCAGGACGTCGGAGACGGCCAGCAGGCTCGGTATCAGGTCGTCAGCCGGCATCTCGGCGGTCGCCACGAGAGTACCGTCGGCGTTGGGGACGCGAGCGTAGGGCGCCTGAGCACCCCCCATAAACTCGCGGTGTTCGCACGACGACTGGAAACCGTGCTGGCAATGCGGGCAAGTATTGTCCGAGGTTGCGAACGAGCCAACCACGAACTGGCCCGGCTTGACCAATTTGACGTCGCTGCCGACTTCGACGACGACGCCACAATATTCATGGCCCATGTGCTGCGGCTGGTTTACCGGCTGTAGCCCGCGATAGGGCCACAGGTCCGACCCGCAGATGCAGGTGGCGGACAGTTTGATGATGGCGTCCGTAGGTTTCAGAATCTTGGGTTCGGGGACGTCCTCGAAGCGGACGTCTCCCGGGGCGTGAAGTACTGTGGCGAGCATTGTCGCGTTCTCCTTGGGTTATGCAGTGGAGCCGCCGTCCACGACGAGGGCGTGGCCGACGATGAAGGAAGCGCCGGGGCTGCACAGCCACATCACAACGCTGGCGATCTCTTCGGGCCGGGCGATACGGCCAATCGGCGTGCCCTGCTCGAGGCCGCTCATCGAGAACGTGCCATCATCAATCATCTTTGCCACCATGGGCGTATCGGTGGCCCCGGGGCAGATTGCGTTGATGCGGATGCCACGCGCTGCGTACTCCTTGCCCGCGCTGCGTGTCAGGCCGAGCACACCGTGCTTGGTGGCATGGTAAGCCGCGAGCTGTGCGCCACCGCGGATCCCGCCGACGGACGAATTGTTCACGATCGCGCCCCTGCCCTGCCTCTGCATCTGGAGCAGTTCATGCTTCATGCAGGCCCAGACGCCACGGAGGTTGACGGCAGTTATCCTGTCGAACACATCTGTCGGCACGTCCGCCAAGTCACCCGTAGGGACCTGGATGCCGGCATTGTTGAATGCGACATCCAGACGGCCGAATTCGGCAACCGTCCTTTCGACCATCGCCGCGACCTGGGACTCGTCTGTGACGTCGCACACCACGGCGATCGCCTTGCCGCCAGCCGATGTGATCTCGTCCACAGTGCTTTGCAGTGCAGCCTGGTCGATGTCGGCCAGCGTCACCGCTGCGCCTGCATCGGCAAAAGCCCGCGCAGTCGCAAGACCCATTCCCATGGCGGCGCCGGTCACTAGCGCAACTTGCTCGCTAAAGTCGTATGTAATGCTCATGAAACGTCCACTCTTGCTGGTGAAGTCGACTGACAGGCGTAACCTAGTCGATCAGCCCGGCTGAGCGGTCGGACGGAATAGGATCTCGTTCACGTCGACATCGTCCGGCTCGTTGACGGCGAAGGCGACCATGCGGGCAAAGGAGTCTGCGGGAAGACCGATCTTGCTGACGAATTCCTTAGTGTCGGTCTGGATGTCCTTCTCGCTGATATGCTCGAGCAGCTCGGTCTTGACAGCACCGGGCGAAATGATCGTCGTCCGGATGTTGTAGGGTTTCACTTCCCGACGCAGGCCTTCGGACAGCGCGCGTACGGCGAACTTGGTGGCGCAATAGACAGTGGCGTCCGGCCCGACCACGTGGCCGTAGACTGATGCGACGTTGATGATGTGGCCCGATCGCTGCGCCTTCATGTGCGGAAGGGCGGCGGCGATGCCGTAGAGCACCCCTTTGAAATTGACGTCGATCATCTGGTCCCATTCGTCGATTTTCAGCCGTTCCAATGGGGCGAGCGGCATTAGGCCGGCATTGTTCAGCATCACGTCGACGCGGCCGAACGCCTCAACCGCCCTGTCGACGAGCGCCTTAACCTGATCCTTATCGGTGACGTCGGTCTTAACCGCCTTTGCTTGGTGCCCTCTGGCAGTAAGCTCGCGAGCTACAGCGTCGAGGCGATCAGCCCGGCGCCCTCCAAGGACGACCTTGGCCCCTCGTGCAGCCAGATGTCGCGCAGCTGCCTCGCCGGTGCCGCTACCAGCGCCGGTGATCACGATCACTTTGCCCTGAATATTCTCAGACAATCGTCCACCTTCGATTTGTTGCATTGCAGGTAGCGCAAGACCAACGCGCGTTTCGCCGCCTTGGGTGGCGCTACCCTTCGTCACTATTCGACAAGCTCAATGCGTGATGGGAACTCGCCGCGTTTCAGCAGCCGGTCTATCCGAATCTTCATTGGCGCTCGTTCTTGGAGACTTCGCCGCTGGCCAATTCCGGACCGCAACCTTGGGAGCCTGAAAACCGAGCCGATGCTCATCTGAGCCGGAGAGGGTGACCCGCAGCGGCTGTGCTAAGTAACACTTCCTGATCACACGGATTAGTCACCCATATCCGCATGGACCTATCGACTGTCGATATGAATGGAGACTCCGCTTGGTGCGGAGTCTCGCCTTGTTACTGACGCTCGTAGGTGACGCGCCAGCTTTCCTCCGGGTTGGTCGGGGTTAGAACCAATTGATCTTCCGAAACCTGGAATGCGCGCTCGAAGCCCTGCCCGATCATAGTGCGCGCCAAAGATGACTCGACGGTCACGACGAAGGTTTTCGCGGCCTCATCGATCGTAACCGTGCCGTAGAACGCCTCATAGCCGTTGGCGGTGTACGGTGTAGCCGCCGCATCGGCATCCGGATTCATGGCCTGCACAGACATCGTACCAGCGTCGGTGAATACGATCTGCCCGGAATACTCAATCGGCTCAAGCTCGCCCGCGGCGTTGCCGACTTCCAAGGAAGTCATGCGCCACGCCCCCGACAGCAGTTTGAGGCTGTCGTCCTGCGCAAACGCCGGGGTCGCGACCGCCATAGCGGCAGCCATTGCCAACGCAACGTGAAGTTTGGTCATTTTCGTCTGCTCCTTTTCATGGATTCATTCTTGCGCTGACAGAGGTGGGAACCGACCACTGCGCTGATTAGCCTCATCCAATCGATTGGACCTATCGACCCATGATATGAATTGCCAAGGAGCGGGCCATGAAGCGTGAAGATCTGAACGAACTACTCTGGTTCCTAGCCGTTGCGAACGAGCGCAGTTTCACAAAAGCCGCAGCCAAGCTCGGTACGTCGCAGTCGACCCTGAGCCACACAATCAAGAAGCTCGAGACCCGGATGGGGATGCGGCTTTTGACCCGCACCACTCGTAGCGTCGCGCCTACGGAGGTAGGAGAACGTCTGATGCGATCGCTCCAGCCGCATGTGGACCAGATCGACGCCGATATCTCAAATCTAATGGCCATGCGCGACAAGCCGTCCGGCGTGGTACGCCTTACCGTGTCAGACCATGCCTACGAGAGCGTCGTGTGGCCGAAACTGCGCCCGGCACTGCGCGATTATCCCGATATTCAGTTAGAGGTCAGTATCGACAACGGCCTGCGCAACATAGTGGAGGAGCGCTTCGATGCCGGGGTGCGTCTGGGCGAAAGCCTCGACAAGGACATGATTGCGGTACGTATTGGGCCAGACTGGCGGATGGTCGCTGTCGGATCACCCGACTACTTCGCTCGTAATCCGATCCCCGCCTCTCCACCAGAACTCGTGAACCACAGCTGCATGAACCACCGCCATGAGAGATCGGGTGGCCTTTATGCATGGGAATTTGCGAAGGACGGAAGATCGCTGCGAGTGAGAGTAGAGGGCCAACTCGCCTTCAATACATCATTCGCCATGATCGACGCCGCAATAAATGGCTACGGCGTTGCATTCGTCCCAGAGGACTTGGTGGCAGGACATATTACTGACGGCAGACTCATTCAGGTGCTTGATGATTGGTCGCCTGCTTTCGCTGGGTACTACCTCTACTACCCGAGCCGTCGCCAGATGTCCCCGGCAATGTCAGTGATTGTGGATGCGCTGCGACATCGAAGTTCGGATCGCACAGGTATGTGATCAGCTTTCGGGGCTAACCTGCTCGGACGGTTCAACATCATCGCTGCTGCGTCGAAGATGCGCGGCTATTGGGACCGTACACAGAGCCAGGACGGCGCTGGTGGCAAAGACCGCGCCCAGTCCGTAGGCTCCCGCTAGCAGTCCCAACAGCGGCGTCAGAATGCCGAGAGCAACATCTATGAAGGCGGTGTACACCGCCATTGCGGACCCCTTGGAATCGGCAGGCGCCCTCCGAACTGCTTCGATCCCGAGGCCGGGGAATACGAACGAGTACCCCAGGCCGGTGACAAGGGCTCCAAAGAACCCAAGAGCCGGCGTTGGCGACAACCATATGAGGGCCATGCCTGCAGCCTGAACGATTACAAAGATCATCGCAGTTTTGGCGCCGCCGATGCGATCGGGAAGTCCGGCAAAGGTTACCCGGGCAACAACCAGAGCGACGGCGAATGCCGTGAAGGGAAGCCAGGCCGGCTCCCAGCCTCGCTGCACGAAAAGCAGCACCGAAAACGCCGTCATAGCACCATAACCAAGGCTCGCGCCCATCATGCCCACCCCCGGCAACCAAACGGCTCTGAGGACCGGTTTCCACCTCCTTGCCCTGCTCGGGCCGCGTCGTTCCGAAGGTACTCGCACAATCGCCAACAGGCTGATCGTCGAGGCGCCCAGTGTGACCACCGCGATTGCCGCAAACCCAAACGCCTCAAATAGAAGGCTGCCGATGGGAGCGCCGACGGCGAGCGCGATATACATGGCCGTTCCGATCCACCCAATCACCTTGCCAGCATTTCCAGGTCCGGCCACGGCCAAACCCCAGCTCTGCGCACCAGTGATGACGAAACTCTCCGCACCGCCCATGACCGTACGCCCAGCCACGAGCACAGCTACGGAGGCCGTGGGGTTCTCGACCAAGATTAAAGAAAGCAAGTAGATAAGGGCCGCGACGATTGCCAAGAACAGTCCGGTAACAACCGCGACCTTAGGCCCGCGAGTGTCTGAAAGAGTGCCCGCTACCAGTCGCGATAGAAGGGCCGCTGCGAACTGCGCGCCCGACACGAGCCCCACGACGAAGACCCCGAAACCAAGGCTGTCGTGAATGTAGAGCGGCAATGCCGGAAGCGCTGCACCGGTGGTCAGAAAGATGACCGTTACGGACGCTAAGATGGGGGCAAGGTGCGCTAACAGGCCCATTGAGTTGCTGCCAGTGGTTTGCTTGCGGTCGCTCAATTTCAGGACTCGCGTTAGCGCATCTGCGCTGGGGATGGGGACCGCAATGGAAGCTTGTGGACTAATGCAGATCGGTAGGAGCGCCTGAACCACGATCCTCGTTATGCCAGTCGACCGGCCGTTCGATCATCCGATGCATCCGCGGCAGTTCGCCGCCGGCGTGCAGACCGCGGATACGGTCGGCAATGTCCGCATCCGCGAAGGTCACTCTGTGATTGTAGCGCACGTAGTCGAGCCAGGTTGGAAAGGCATAGAACTCCATCCAAAGCTGCGGATTCTCAAGGTCGCGCGTGAGACTCCAACGTCGCGCGCCGTTCCGGCGACGTGTCCTTCTCCGCTCAGCCATGGCGTGAAGAAACGCGGGGATGTTCTCTTCGCCAACTAGGTACTCGACCAGGATCTTGATCGGACCGCTGCGAGGCACGATGTCCAGTTCGACCTTCGGTTCCTGCCAGCGATTGGCCGGGTCCAGATTTGGAGACGACAGCTCCGGCAGCGCCAGTCTGCCGAGACCAAGCAACGCCCCGGCTACCATAGCAACCGCTCCAGCCGCGAGAGTGGCCTGGGAGCCGAATTGCGCCGCCACGACGCCCCACACCCAGGCCCCCAGCGCCTGTCCGCCGAAAGAAGCCATGTGGTAGAGCGATAAAGTTCTGCCCACGACCCAACGTGGTGTCGACAGCTGCACTCCGATGTTGAAGGTTGTGAGAGCGATGACCCACCAGGCGCCACCCACCAGAAGAGCAGCCGCCGTCAGTGCGGCCCAGGGACTCGCAGCGAGAGTTAGCGCGCAAATCGCGAAGCCCGCGAACGCAGCACGTACCAACCATTCGATCGACATAAGGCGGCGGAGCTTGCTGCTTATCAGGGCGCCGCCGACGCCGCCAATGCCGAAGCTGCCAAAGAGTATGCCGTAGAGCAGCGCGTCACCCCCTAGCTGGTCACGCGTGACAAGCGGCAAAAGTGCTAACACTGGAAATAACGCATAGTCCGAAGACAAAGGCTCGCAGCAAGATAACCTGCAGATGTGGGGACATCGCCACATATCGGAGTCCCCCGCCGATTGCCGGAACCAATCCCTCCCTTGGCAGTGGGCTTAAACGTGCCGGAGACTTCCACCGCCAAAGCACAACGATCAGCCCGAGGTAACTGGCAGCGTTCACCATAAAGGCGGCCAGTACTCCAAACGCCGCTATGATTGCACCACCCAGGGCAGGACCTATGCCACGTGTGATATTGAAACCCATGCCATTGAGCGCCACTGCGGCTGGGAGATCAGCCTTCGGCACCATGTCGGCGAATGACGCCTGCCAGGACGGCGTGTGGAGCGCGGTGCCGCAACCCAACAGGAACGTGAACCCCAGCAATGTCCACGGTGTCAGCAGGCCCAGGTACCCCGTTGCCAGCAGCAGCAGAGACGTAGCAAGCATGGAAATCTGGGCGGCTAGCATCACCTTCCGGCGATCGAAACTATCCGCTATTGCGCCGGAAACCGTAGAGAACAGCACAATCGGTGCGGCGGCAGCCGCCGGTACCAAAGTGACCAAGTCGGCCGAACGAGTGATTGTCGCCATCATCCAAGCCGCACCGACCGCCTGGACGAGCGCACCAAGCGTCGCCCCCAGGTTGGCTGACCAGAAAACCCTGAAGGTCGGACTGCGAAGTGGAGCTAGAGCCTCCCGAACCTCCTTCATGGCGACAATTCTCACTCGCGCCCTGTTAGGAGGCGCCCTCCAAGTCAGTTGCCCTCTGGCGCAGTGTCTGGTCCGCCCGCAGAGCCGCTTTAGCCACTTTGTGCGTCGCGGTGTGCGGAAGCTCGTTTAGGAACAAGACAAAGCGTGGAACCTTCATCGGCGCGAGACGCTCCCTGCACCAGTCCGCAATGTCTGCCGCGTCCAATACGACACCGGTCTTGCACACCACGGCGACGAGAATCTCGTCTTCGCCCAGCTCAGCCGGGACCGCAACGGCGGCAGCCTCATAGACCCCGGGGTGCTCGCCGATGACACGGTCGAGCTCAGCTCCAGAGATGTTCTCGCCGCGCCGGCGAATGATGTCCTTCTTGCGCGAAACGAAGAAGAAATATCCATCACTGTCGCGCCGGACGAGGTCGCCGGTCGTAAACCACCCATCCCGATAGACGGCACTCGTTTGCTCTGGATCGCGGAAGTAGCCCTGCATCAGCGTTGGCGACTTCAGCCAGAGCTCCCCGACCTCACCATTCGGCACGTCCTTGCCGTCATCGTCTGTCACCCGAGCCGCAGTCCAGGGGCGTGAGCTATCGGGATGGGTGCCGAGGATGCCGATGCTGCCCGCCTTGAAGGGCCCATCGAGTGGATTGCAGATTACTCCCGGGCACTCCGTCATGCCAAAACCGGTGACGAGCTTGGGGATGTGGAAGTCCTCACGGAACGTCTGGGCGAAGGCCTCGCGCACGCCGTAGACCACCCGCAACTTGTGGTCCGGTCGGAACTCGTCGCGCGACCGCTTCTGCAGGATGTTGCCGATCGCTTCGATGATGTTGACCTGCGTCGCCTGCGTCGCAACCACATCGTTCCAGAAGTTGCTGGCGGAAAAGCGTGGCAGAACCACCCCATCGGCGCCCGCCGCAAAGATCGACCCCAGCGAGTAGAACAGGGCGTTCACGTGAAAGAACGGGAGCACGATCAGCACCCGGTCCTCCGGCTGAAGCCCAGTGCGGCCAGCCGCGAGTTCGGCGCATCGCACGTAATTGGCCTGACTATGCATCACCCCTTTAGGCAGCCCGGTGGTGCCCGAAGTGTAGATGATGAGACAGGTGTCCTCGGGCGCGCCGGCTGAGAGTGTACCGCTAACACCCGAGGCAGCGCTCCAGAAGTCATCTACATCCTGGCTAGCGCCGTCCAACTGCATGACCCAAGGACGAAGGGCGGTCTCAGCCAGCGCCTGCTGCACAACAATAAGTGTGGCTCCGGATCCAATGACCCCACAGACACCGGCGTGGTTCAGGATATACGTCAGCTCGGCCGCTCCGAAGCTTGGGTTCAGCGGGACCATGATGGCCCCGACCCGAGCGAGCGCAAACAGCAGGATGGCGTGAGCATCGCTGTTGGGGGCAACGATAGCTACGCGATCGCCCCTCACCACGCCGCGCCGTTCGAGCAGGGCAGTTACCCGCGAGACTTCCTGGCCGAAGCTGCGCCAAGTGTACTCGCGCTCACCAAAGGCGAGCAGCCTCCGCTCCGGATCAAGCGTAGTTCTGCTGGCTAGCAGGCCGGCGAGCGTGTCGCCATGCGACGGATAAAGATTGAGAACGTCCAACGGTTTTAGCACGACCCCTCCCTTGAGATTGCAGGAGGGCGAGAACCTTGAGTTCAGATGTCCTCCAGTACCGCGACCGCTTTGCGGACGTCGGGCGAACGCCTCACGATTGCCGCGTGGCCGTTTCAACGCATTCTAGTCCGCGTCGGAGGGTGGTCAATTCTTCGTTGGCCTCTATTATTGCACTTCACGCAAAGCATATTGCCGTATTGCGCATCTGTCCGCCCGATCGGCGGGTGGATTGCCAGCGGCAGGTCCAGATTGTTACATCTGACGCAACAAATGAGGAGGGTGCAATGGACGAGTTGGGCAGCATCAAAGCGTTCATCGATGTCATTGAATGCGGGAGCTTCTCTGCGGCCGCGCGGCGACGGAACTCCACGGTAAGTTCGGTGGCTCGGCAGGTGAAAGCGCTCGAAGATGAATTGGGGGTACGGCTGCTGAACCGTACCACGCGCCGCAACTCCATTACTGAAGCGGGGGAGAATTTCTACGAGCGAGCGCGCGGCCTGGTCGCAGATCTGCGGTCGGCAAAGCAGGAGGCCTCCTCTTTCCAGACCACAGCTAAAGGTTTGTTGCGCGTCTGTTTGCGAGTGTCGACCAGCCGAGTGATCCTGCCGGCGCTACCGACCTTTCTGGAGAGCCATCCCGGGATCGTGCTTGACGTTACCCTTAGCGACGAACGTCTCGATCTGGTCGCCAACAAGATCGACGTAGCGGTGTGGCTTGGGCACCTTGAGGACTCTCGCCTCGTTGCACGCGCGCTGACCCCAAGCCGACGAATGCTCTGCGCAAGTCCGGAATATCTCGAAAAGCATGGCGTCCCGAGTACCCCCCAAAGCATCTCCGAGCACAATTGCATCGTCTATCAAGGCACGATCTACCAAGAGTATTGGCGCTTCAAAAAGGACGACGAACAGATCGATGTGACAGTGCACGGCAACCTGCGAACCAACTCCAGTCCTGTCCTTGTTTCAGCTGCACTGTCGGGCTTGGGACTCGTGGTGCTCCAAGAATATACCGTGCGGTCAGCCCTCGCGGAGGGGAGGCTGGTGCGGGTCTTACCCGACTACGAAGTTAGTCCCACCGAGGTTGAAACTGGCGTCTACGCAGTCTATCCGCACGCACGCGGTGTCACTCGCAAAACCCGAGTATTCATCGACTTTCTCGTCGATCTGTTCCGCTCCCGGAATCAAGAGCCGGTGCCGACCAGCCCCCCGAGCTGAACGGATACGCACTCCACAGGCCGGCTAATCTCCGGTCGTTCCTTTGCGACGAGAGCACTACCGATGCAGTGCATAAGTGACCATGCCGCCATCCACCCGCAAAGATTCGCCGGTCACGAACCCAGCGGGAACGGAAGCGAGAAATGCAACGACACTGCACAACTCCTGGTGCGTCCCGAAGCGTCCAAGAGCGCTCATCCCCCTGCGCTTGGTACTCTCCTCTGCAGAGTAGGCCACCGTCCCCTCGCGATGGGACGAGTCTATGAGGGCGGGGGCCACACAGTTGACGGTGATCCCGTCCCGTCCCAGCTCGCTGGCAAGGTGCTTCATATACGCCTCAACACCGGCACGGAACACTGTTGAAAGAGCGTGGTGAGGCATCGGAAGATGCACGGAGGCGGAGGTGATCGCGATCATCCTGCCCCAATTGCCGCGCCTCATCATCGGGGCGGCGCGTTGCGTTATGGCGACCACGCCCGAAAGCAGTGTCTCATAAGAAAGGTCCCAACGCACCTTGTCGTCCTCCTTTACCGCATCTCGCAAGGGCGAGGGCGGGCGCCCGGTGTTGAGGACAGCAATGTCGAGCCGACCGAATGTTTCCTCGATTGAAGAAAAGAGCCGATCGATATCAGACGCGTCGAGCATGCTACCGGTCACTGGCAACGTGCGTACGCCGCACTCGTGAGCCAGAGAGCCGGCTATGCGTGCAATCTTTTCTGCCGACCGCGCGAACAGCACGATGTCGGCACCTTCATTCGCAAGTGCACGGGCGGCGTTCATGCCGATACCGCCGCTCGAAGCAGTGACAAGGGCCACCTTTCCCTTGAGGCCGAGATCCATCGTTTTGCGCCTCCCCGCTCGACCGTGACCGCTACCCGGTTACGACGACTTCATCATCCACAACGGTGAAACGGTGCGGAAGATCGACCGACGCCCATTCGATATACCTGAGTACTTCGTCGAAACGTGGGTCCTTCGCAGATAGAGCCTCAGGACGATAGGCTTCGTCGAAGTAGATCGGCAGAAAGGACACTCGCTGCACACCCTTTTCGTTGAATATGCCCCTCGCAAGGAGTGCGAAGCGGCTATCCCGACCATAGGGCATCATTGGGTAGCTCGGATCCAGATCGGTGTGGTTGCGCACTGCACCATGTGCCCAGGCCGGCTCCAACCAGGAGGGGGCCGGGAAAGACTTCGTCATGGCAAAAACGCCAATGCTGTAGAAGATCGCCTTGCCCCTATAGACCTCAACACCCTTCGGGATATGCGGCGCATGGCAGACCACAAGGTCAACTCCGGCATCGATCAATGCGTGCGACACGGTCACCTGATAATCCGAAATGACCCGCGGTAAGCGAATGACTCCCGAATGGAAGGCGACGACCAAGCTATCGACCGACGATCGAATGGTGCGGACAGTCTCGATCAGCCTGGTCAGGTCGTCTGGCTCGGGTTCGGTGAGAACACGAACCGGGGCATGCGCGCCGCGATGCTCGTAACCAGTGCGGATGCGCACACTGAATATTCCAGGCTTATCAATCGTGGCAGCGCTGCCGTCCTTACCTACGGAGGTGACGCCCAAATACGCGATACGGAGCCCCTCCTTTTCGAGGATGACTGGTCGGGTCGCTTCTGCGAGATCGCGGCCAGCTCCCGTCACCTGGATACCGCGACCTCGGAACAGATCTGCTGTGTCAACCAGCGCCTCCGGCCCGCTATCGTAAGCATGGTTGTTTGCCATCGTCACGCCGTCGAAGCGGGCCGCGGTGTACAAGTCCGCCATGTGAACGGGCTGCGACACTTGCGGTGCGTCGGCTGCGATGCGCGCGCGCGACGAATATGTTCGCATGCAATTGACCAGCCGAAAGTCGGCGGCACTAAGCGTTGGCGCGATGCGCTCAATGAAGTGGCTCGGACCGAAAGTCTGGTCAGGGTCGTAGGCCGGGCCGCAATCTCCCCCTACAATAATACTCACACCCACGCATCGCTCCTTAGATTCACGGGCCACAGCGCCGAGGCTCACGGCTGTCGGTGTTGGACCGGCTGCGGTCCCGTTGCTACGCGCTGCCCTGCAGTCGAGCAACGCTCATGCGGACCCCAGCGCGCAAGCAAAAAAGCCCGCAAGGCGGGCGTCGGTGAAGATGCGCCGCGAACAACTGGAGAATGTTCGCGGCGCCAGTCGACAAGTTACCAGGGAGGACACTCGTCAATGTTGTCTTTCGACACCGCGATGTTCGGATAGCTTAGGAACTGGCCCTTCTTGGCGTTGGCCTTGTTCGTGACAGCCTCATAGAGGACGTCAAACGTCATCTCACCGAGCAGCTTGGGCTGGTTGCAGACCGAACCGTCGAGATCACCGCTGGCTACAGCGGCGAGGCCGGCTGTCGAGCCACCGGCGGAGTCGATCAGCAGCGCATTCGAGCCCAGCGCAGAGAGGGCATGGGCGCACCCAATCGCCATCTGGTCGGCATGGCTGTAGATAAGGTCCACATCGGGATTTGCGGTGAGGATGTTCTGGCAAAGCGCCTCACCGGTTTCCGGTGTCCAGTCGGTCGGCTGCGATGCCACGATTTCGAACTGGATGCCGGCCGCCTTGAGTGCTTCCTCAAAGCCATCCTGGCGCTGCTTGACCACCGCGAAGCCCGGTGCGCCCTCAAGGACGGCGATCTTGACCACGCGATCCTTGGGAAGCTGTTCGGCCGCAAAGCGACCGGCCACACGACCGCCTTCCACGTCGTCGGTCGTCGCAAGGGCGGTCAGCTCCGGATAGACGTAGTCCGGCGGATTGACGTTTGGATCGCCCACCGGCACCGCCGTAGCGGCGATCGGAATACCGGCGGCTGCGACCTTGTCGACCAAGGCCTGAACAGCCACAGAGTCGTTGGGCATAAAGCCGATGGCGGCAACGCCTTGCTGCAGCAGGTCGTCGATCTGGTTCGCCTGTGTCTCAAGGCTCATCTTGGAGTCGAGAATAACGACATCGACCCCTTTGGTTGCGGCCTTTTCCTTGAAGCCGTCCGTCAGGGCGACATTGTATGGAAAGGCCATGTTGTTCGGGATGTAGCCGAACACCAATTTGTCTTGGGCAACAGATGCCCCGCCCGCGAGCGCCATTGCGGCGACCAGCGGCATCAAAAAGGTCCGATGCATAGATTTCCTCCTCATGATTCCAGCGAAGCCAGCCATTTCCTTCTGGGCCGGCCGCAAGCAGGATCGGTACGACTTCAACGCCCACCGTCGGCACCTTCTCGCCAGACGCTAAGACAGATGAGTTGAATGCTGTCCCCTCCCGGCCGCCGCAGTCGCTTTTCCCTGCGATGGCACTAGATGATCCTACCCGCCACCCTCCCCTCTAGGTACGACCGACAGGCGCAAATAACCTTTGCGCCTCGTGCGAAAGTCGTGCCCGCAAGCCGTCCGGGGCCCTTCTGTCGGTGAGCTTGTTGAGCCTTAGGTTGAGAACGGGACCGAACCGGAGTTGGATGCCCACTGGCGTCGCCAAACTCGGTCGGGTCGTCAGCTGTCCTAGCGCAGGGTCGTTCCCGCGGGGCGGAACACGGGCACTTGGCACTCTGGTTCGTCGCCGCGGGGGATGAAGGCGACCTCGACCATGTCGCCGATGCGCAAGGCTTTTGGGTCGTCCGTGAGTATGTGGGTCAGCATTCGCGGCCCCTCGTCGAGCTCGACGTAGGCGATCACCGTTTCGGTCCGCCGGAACAAGGTATGCGCATAAATGCGGCCAGTGCCCGAACTCGACACCCACTCAATCTCGGTTGACGAGCAGAATGGACAAGCGGCCCTCGGGTACCAGTGGTACCTGCCGCAGCTCACGCATTGCGGCAATACCAACCGACCCTGGGCGGTTGCGTCCCAGAACACCTGGCTGTGAAAACCCGTCCCGTCCGCGCTGTCACCCATCTCAGCCCTCTCGCTCGAGGACGAGGGTGGCACTGGCGTGCCGGGTCGCGAGATGCCCACCGGTCCCGTGAACCAGCGCGAGGTCGCAGCCAGGTACTTGTACCTGCGGATTGGCCTCCCCCCTCAGCTGACGCACCGCTTCAACCATCCGCGTCATCCCCCCGCGATTGGCGGGATGATTGTTGCAAAGGCCGCCTCCGTCAGTGTTAACAGCCAGGCGCCCGACATTGGCAATGAGGTTACCGTCCGACACAAAGCGGCCACCCTGGCCCTTCTCGCAGAAGCCAAGGTCCTCAAGTTGGACGATCACAGTAATCGTGAAGCTGTCGTAGAGCGAGGCATACCGGATATCTGCTGGTGTCACGCCTGCCGCCGCAAAAGCGAACCGACCGGACTGCGCAGCACCAGAATAGGTGAGGTCGATATACCCGGCCTCCTGGTGCTTGAGGGCAAGCCCCGCGCCACGAAGGCGAACGGCGGGCCGGCTGAGCGATGCCGCAATTTCGGGTCGGGCGAGAACGACGGCGCCACCGCCGTCGGTGATTACGCAGCAGTCCAGCCTGTGAAGCGGATCGGAGATCAGCGGTGAGGCGAGTACCTCATCGACCGTGACGACGTTGCGCAGAACCGCATGCGGATTGTGCTGGGCATGGTGGGACGCTGCGACCTTAACCCACGCCAACTGTTCGCTGGTCGTGCCGAACTCATAGAAGTGACGCGCGGCAACCAGCGCGTAGTTGGAGATGTTGGCGACGCGATAGGGCAGTTCCCATTCGTTGTCGGGAGCGGAACCGTCCTTGACGATCTTCGTGGTGCCAGTGGTGATGCCTTCCGACTTTGGTCGCCCGCCTTGGGTGATGAGCGCGACATTGCACCACCCCATAGAAATGGCGGCAGCAGCTTGCGCCACCTGGGCCACCATTGAGCTGCCACCGACGTCCGTGGACTCGAAATAGCGCAGCTTGAGGTTCAGGTAGTTCGCCATGGACAATACGCCGCCTGGCGCGTCGCCGGAACAGAAGAAGCCATCAACCTCGGCTCGCGTCAGGCCTGCGTCCGCCAGGGCACCGTCGGCGGCCTCGGCATGCAGCTGCGCTACCGTCTTGTCTGGTGCCAGACGCGCGGGATGCTCATATGCGCCGACAATCTGGCCCCAGCCGTCGGATTGCGTCATCGGCCGGCCCCGCCTGGGGGAGGCTCGTCCACTGACCGATCAAGATTGAGCTTCAGACGATAGAAGTCATTTGCCGAGCGCCAGAACAGGTCGTCTTTCTGGCTCGCGTCCAGCGCTCCTGCCAGTCGCTTCATGGCGTTCCAACCGATGTTGTAGGCGTAACTGCCCTTGTCCATAGGGAAGTTGCTCTCGAACATACAGCGCGAAGTCCCGAAAGCATCGACGACGGTTTCAAAGTATGGACGCCACGCGTCGGCGAGAAGCGTCGAGTTTGGTGCCGCCGGCAGCTTATCAAAATCAAGTCCCGCGAGACTGGTGCCCAGCCCGCCTAGCTTGACCATCACATTGGGACATTGCGCAAGTTCGCGAATACCCCTCGACCAGAGACGGAAGACCTCTTCCCGCTTGCCCGCGTAGTTGCCGATCCCGGCGATCCCGCCGTAGTGATCGACCACGATGCGCGTCTCTGGAAAGTCCCTCGCCAGACGGGCCAGCCTCCGAAGCTGGTGAAACAGGAGCCAGGCATCAAAACTCAGACCCAGCGGTGCGAGCTGGGCGAAACCAGCGCGGAAGTCGGCGCTGTCGAGCATGTCTTCCGTCGGCTGGTAAGCGGCGTTGACCAGCAGCGGGTCGGCGTCCCAGAATGCAATATGGCGCACACCGCGGAAGCGTCCTGCCGCTCCGCCGGCGGCGGCAAGATGCGCCTCGAGGATCGGGCGCGCAGCATCGCCCAACCTCAGGTCGGCAAACCCAACGATACCGGCGGCGACCCGCACCGAACCATATCGTCCGCTGACCGACATTGCCGCTACACCATTGGCAAACTCGGTTTCACCAACTGCCCGCATTTCTTCGGGCCCATCGGTGCGCAGCATCGCACGCCCCTGAACGTATACCGTGGCACGAATATCGTGAGCGGTGTCGAGATCGCTGAGTAGGTCTTCAAACAGGTAGCGCCAACCCGGCCGATCGAACAAATGATGATGGGCATCGACAATGGGCTGGCCGGGATCCAGCGCGGCCTCAGTAGTCTTTGCCAGCCAGTCTGGCCGGACCGCGATATGCGTTCTCTGGCCCGATCCACTCATTGGTGGGCAAAGTCCGGATCTGCCAGTTCCGGAGCATTGTTTGTCGGCAACCCCAGCTCGAAGGCGTTAACAGTCAGAGCCACGAAACAATAGTAGCCGACGATCGCGACCAGTTCGACCACCCCCCGTTCCCCCAGCACCTGAACAGCCCGAGCATAGACTACAGCTGGAAGGCGATGATCGTTGAGGAGAAGGTTGGCGACCTCGAACACGATCCGTAGACGATCCTCGTCAAAGCTCGGAACCGATCGAGCAGCGATCGCGGCAACCATGCTCTCGTCGAGACCAGCTTCGAGGCCGTACCGCTTGTGTGAGGTCCACACTTGGTGAGCGGTAAAGTGCCTGGCGGCAACCAGGGTAGCGAGCTCGACTTCGGCGCGATCCAATGTCGTGTCGTATCGCAGAACTTCACCCAGTCGTTGCCCGCGCCTCGCCAGTTCCGGGTTCCTCAACCAGGCGACCATCGGCGAGGGAACCTTGCCGCGGGGGCCAGCAACGACCTCGGCGACGGCGGTGCGTTGATCGTCCGTCATCGCATCACCTGATGGAAGGGAAAGTCTGGGCATCGCTTTGGTACTGCCTAGGATTGCTGAGCCTATCGCGCCGCCGTCAATCCGCCGTCGACGATGAGATGAGTGGCCGTTATGTACTTCGCCTCGTCGCTGGCAAGAAAGACCGTAGCGTTTGCGATGTCCCAGGCGTCTCCCATGCGCCCCATCGGTACGCTCGCATTGCGCTTGGCGATGAACGCTGCCGGATCGTCAACACCGAGTTGTTTGATCAAACGATTTTCGACGAGTGGAGTGTGCATCGTCCCCGGAATGACGACATTCACGCGGATACCCTTTCTCACGTACGCGATGGCCGTCGAGCGCGTGAACGCGATGATGCCGGCCTTTGCCGTCGCGTACGCGACGTGCACGCGGCCACCCACCGCAGAACTTAAGCCGGCCACGCTCGCCATGTTGACGATCGACCCGCCCACACCGTCGGCCTCGAACTGACGTTCCATCACCGGTAGAACGTGCTTACAACCCATGAATGCGGTCTTGAGGTTCAGGTTGAGCTGTTTGTCCCAGGCCTCCTCGGTCATCGAGACCGGATCGCCCGGAGCACTACCGCCAACATTGTTGACCAGGATGTCGATGCGGCCGAAGCGGGCAAGGCAGTCCTCGACTGCCCCCTGTACGTCGCCGCTGTTGGTCATGTCGCAGAGCCGCGATGCCCAGTTCACGTGGCCTTCGCCGGCCATAACGTCAGCTGTCCCTTTTAGGGCATCAGCACTGATATCCACGCCAAAAACGCTGGCCCCTTGCCGGGCAAGAAGGACGGCGATCGCCTTGCCATTTCCCCAACCATCACCAACCGATCCGGCTCCGGTGACGAAGGCAACCTTTCCCTTGAAGTCGAGCATACATCCCCCTGTCGCGCTTCTCTTTCGCGCTTGTCGTGCGAGTGGCCGAGACGATAAGGCACCGCGCCGTGGTTAGTCGGCGACGAGGCCTTCCTCGCGGGCCTTGATCTGCAAAGCCAGAGGCTTGGAGTTGATGCGACACTGTGCGAGGCCGCCACCCATGAACCACAGCCCCTTCTGCGGCGTCGGCCGGTACATGTTGTTCATCTCGCCGTCCTCAGCGATGCCCCAGATCGGTCCAACCCGATCTGCGATGTCGTCGCCAAGCAGCCTGCGCACCAATTCCTGAGGCGAATGGTACCCGGTGGCCGTCACGATCAGGTCGGCCTTTTCGATGCGACCATCTTTCATCAGGGCACCCTCTTCGACGAACCGTTCAATGTCATCGTACTGCAGCAGACCGATCGCGCCCTCGATGATGAGGTCTGAACACCCAACGTTCAGATAGTATCCGCCGCCGCGGCGGCGAAGTCTCATCTGGTGGCCCGTCCCATCTTCACCCTGGTCATGCTTGAAGCCACGAGCCGTCAGCCCGGCGTGCAGCTTTTTGTCCAGTTCGACCATTTTCCGGACGTTGCCCTGATAGGTCTTGATCAGCAGCGGATAGGTGTTTGCAGCGGCGATGATGTCGCTGTCCTCGAGAGGAAAATCCTCCTGATAGAGCGCGTGGTTGATGTGCGCCGCTTCCAAGCTCGTCACAATTGTTGATCCACGCTGGATCAGCGACACAGTAGCTCCGCGGCTGTGAAGATCCTGGGCCACATCGTGTCCGCTCGCACCAGTGCCGATCACCAGGGCCCGCTTGCCCTTCCACTTCGCGCCGTCGTCGTAGTGGTGCGTGTGGAGAACTGTGCCCTTGAAGTCGTCGATGCCGGGGAACTTTGAATAGCGTGGGATGCCATTGACGCCGTTGGCGAAGATCAGGTGACGCGGCTTTAGCATCCGCTCGCTGCCGTCCTTGCGGCGAACCGTTGCGTGCCACACGCCCTCTTCGTCATCGTAGTGACCGCCGACAAGCTCGGTGCCGGTCCAGACGTTGAGCTCCATAGCTTTCGCATAGGTCTCAAACCACAGGCCGATCATGTCCTTGGAGAGAAAGCTCGGCCAGTTGGGCGGAAACGGGATGTAAGGAAGGTGATTGCGCGGCGTCTCGTTATGCAGATTCAGCGCGTGATATCTGTTGCGCCAGACATCACCGACATTGTCGGTCCTCTCAACGATGAGCGTATCGACGCCGAGCAGCCGCAGGTTTGCCGATACCGTCAGTCCTGCCTGTCCAGCACCAACCACCACGACCGTCGGTTCGCGGCCTTCGTAGGCCTGCTCTTCGCGCCGGTCGTCAGTCCAGTTGTTGGCGGCAAAGTTTCTCGTGTAGCCAGACCCGGTGCGGCGCCGTTTCCTGATTGGCTCCTCAAAGCCTTTCAGCTCATCCAGCGTAGTCAGCAAGACCCAGGCCTTTTGCGGTTCCGCCACTGGGAGTCTCAGTAGACCGGATGCGCGCCCCTTGTCGGTCTCGAAACTGAAGATCGCTTCAATGACCTCCATACCAGCTCTGCTGGCACGCCTGGGCGGCGTCCTGGTCTCCGCAATCCTGAAATTGCCCGCCTTGATTTCGGGTTGTCGTGCAAGCAGATGTTCCACGATGGCTGACTTGCCAAGGAACTGCCGGACCGACCAGGTGAACGCTACCAAGTCTCGCCAATGGCACTCGTCCACAAAAAGTGCGGAGAGAGCGTCCCCGTCGCAGCTCCGCATCGCGTGCTCGAAACCGGCTAGCCAGTTCTCGACGTGCCCGGCTTCGGTCACACCCGACCGGTCCGCCTGTTCATTTGTGAGAACCATTGTGTCCATTGAAAGCGGCCTCCATGCGCGGCGGCCTTCCCATGCCGGCCACGCCCATCCCTTTTTTTCTGGGTCTGAGCGTAGTGACACGAGATGGGGAGGGGTATGCCTGACGGCGCGAAATATTATGGCGTGAGACGCAACAATGGCGTCTGAGGTCGTGGGCCGCGGCAGGTCCATATCCGTCCGAGGCGCCTATTTGCTTCGGTCGTGAATCAGCTTGAGCCGCACAGTCAGGGACTCCGCTATGTGCCGCCGCGCCAGCTCGGCAGCGACGTCGGCGTTCCGCGCCGCAATGGCTTCTATCAGCGCCACATGCTCTTCAACAGCCTTGGGAAGGCGCGCCTGGTCGGTGAACGTCGTGGTGGGCAACAGCGCGATCGTTTCGTGCAGGTCCTCCACAGCGGCGCGGAGATAGCGGTTGCGCGCCGCGTCGTAGAGCGCGGCATGGAAGGATCGGTTGCGCCTTGCAGCCTCACGGGCTAGCTGGGAAATCGCAAACTGCTCGTTGAGGTTGCGTAGATTGGCGATCTCATAACTTGTCGCATGTTGGGCTGCGAACCGGGCAACCAGCGCCTCAAGTTCGCCACGCATCGCATAGAGCTCGAAAAGTTGCTCCATGCTGAGTGTCGAAACGGCAAGGCCCCTGCCCTGCGCCGCCTGCAGAAGTCCTTTTTCCTGCAGTCGCCCCATGGCCTCGCGCACCGGGGTTCGGCTCATTCCAAGTCGCTTGGCAACTTCCTCTTCCCGGATGGGCTCGCCTGGCGCGTAAACACCATCGCGGATGAACTCGAGGATGGCGTGATAGGCGCTGTGTGCCAGCATGGTACGCGCCGCTGTTTCCGCCATGCCGTGGTTGCCTCCCAGTCCATTCAAGGCCTGCGCCAGCCAGCGGTAGCGATGCTGCTGAGCGAGGGGAACTCCCGAGTCGAGCGAGCCACACGATATCCACCGTTGCCAATATCTGCATACCATTGTATACAAACGAATGCAAAGAGACCCGAACGGGCAATGGGGAAGGGATGGCCGAGGATCTGACCGGTACTAACTGGGACGTGATCGTGGTTGGAGGAGGCAATGCCGCACTCTGCGCCACGATCGAGGCCGCTGAGACAGGCGCGCGAGTTCTCCTGCTTGAGGGGGCACCCAAACCCTATCGGGGCGGCAACTCGCGACATACACGCAACTTCCGCTGCATGCATCGGGGGCCGATGTCGGTCCTGACAGGCAAGTACGAGGAAGACGAATACCTCAACGATCTAATGCTCGTAACCAAGGGCAAGACCGACGAGCATCTCGCCCGCCTCGCGATTCGAACTTCCGAGAGCTGTCTGCCGTGGATGCAGAAGCACGGAGTGGTGTTTCAGCCTTCCCTGTCCGGCACACTGTCTCTGTCTCGCACCAACGCCTTCTTCCTCGGCGGCGGGAAGGCCTTGGTCAATGCGTACTACAACACGGCGGCAGAACTCGGCGCGACCATAGTTTACGAGGCCAAGGTCACACAAATTATCATCAGCCAGGACACGTTCGAAGCTGTACGCGTGGTCATCGGCGAGACTGAGACCGAGATCCGAGGGAAATCGGTGGTGCTTGCATCGGGCGGATTCCAGGCCGATCTCGAGTGGCTCGCACGAGCATGGGGGCCGGCAGCCCGCAACTTCCTCATTCGCGGCACCCCGTACAATCGCGGGGAAGTGCTGCGCTACATGATCGATGCCGGTGCCGAGACCGTTGGCGATCCCACCCAGTGCCATGCGGTCGCCATCGACGGTCGAGCACCTAAATACGACGGCGGCATCGTCACGCGGCTCGACTGTGTGCCGTTCTCCGTTGTGGTGAACAACGGTGGAGAGCGGTTCTACAATGAGGGCGAGGATGTCTGGCCCAAGCGTTATGCGATCTGGGGCCGCCTTGTTGCCGCTCAGCCCGATCAGGTGGCTTTCGCACTCATCGATAGCAAGAGCACCGATCTCTTCATGCCATCTGTCTTCCCGGCAGTCTCGGCGAACACCATCGGAGAACTAGCCGACGAACTGGGGCTGCCGCGGTCTGCGGTAGAGCGCACCGTCACGGAGTTCAACTCGGCCTGCCGACCAGGCACGTTCCACCCCACCGAGTTGGATGGCGTCGCTACCGAAGGACTCTCGCCACCAAAGACCAACTGGGCGCGACCGCTCGATGCTCCGCCGTACTACGGCTATGCGCTACGCCCAGGCGTCACCTTCACTTACCTCGGTCTCAAGGTCGACGACACGTCCCGTGTCACCGGGGTCAACGGTCTCTACCGCAACGTCTGGGCTGCCGGCGAGATCATGGCGGGCTCGATCCTGGGTGAGGGATATCTGGCCGGCTTCGGCATGACCATTGGAACCGTGTTCGGACGCACTGCCGGCAAGGAGGCCGCCGCCTATGTCAACTGATGAAACCTTCGAAGAAACGGACCTCCGGGTTCTCATGGGCAGCAGCGACGCCACCGCCGAAGCACGACGGCAGCTCGAGATCTGCAACGCGTGCCGCTATTGCGAGGGCTACTGCTCAGTGTTCCCTGCGATGACCCTGCACCGCGCCTTCGCAGACGGCGAGATCACACAGCTGGCCAACCTCTGCCACAACTGCCGCGGGTGCTTCTACGCCTGCCAGTACACTGAACCGCATGAGTTCAAGATCAACCTGCCGCAGGCGCTGGCCGAAGTGCGCGTCGAAAGCTGGGAGAATTTCATATTTCCCAGCCGGGTTGCACATCTCTTCCAGAAGAATGGTGTCGTCCTGGCCGCCGCTCTGCTAACCGCACTTAGCATCATCTTCGCAGTTGCTTATGCCATTCGCCCTGAAGGGGGCGTCGGCTTCTATGCTGTGATCTCCCATGCGGTCATGGCCAGCATCTTCACCGGCGCCACCTTCCTGCCGGCCGGCATCGTAGCCGCAGGCCTCTGGCGCTACTGGCGTCATGTCGGCGGTGAGAGGGTCCGGCTCGCCGACCTTCGCCAGGCATTCGTCGACGCCGCCAAGCTGAAGAACCTTTCCGGCGGAGCTGCCGACGGCTGCAACTACGAACAGGAAGACCGCTTTACCCAGGCCCGGCGCTATGCCCATCAGGCGGTGATGTACGGGTTCCTGCTGTGCTTTGCTTCAACAGCCTCCGGCACGCTGCTACACTATGGTTTCGGCCTCGAGGCGCCATACGGGCCGCTCTCCCTTCCCAAGCTGTTCGGCGTCCCTGGTGGCATTCTCCTGACGCTGGGCGGCATAGCCCTGATCGCCCTGAAGACGCGGGCCGATAAGGCATTAGGTGCTCCCGCTGCCTGGGGCGCGGAAATGGCTTTCGTGGTGTTGCTGACCCTGGCTGGCGCGACCGGCTTGGCGCTCTACTGGACGACCGGCACGCCGTTGGTCCGGCCAATACTGACCACCCATCTAGGTTCGGTGCTCGCCCTGTTTCTGACCCTGCCGTACACCAAGATGGTTCACATCTTCTTCCGTCTGGCGGCCTTGGTGCGAGACGCCCAGACGCGGCGGAACTGAGGCGTCTCATGCAAGAGGAACGTCGCGTGGCCGTCTACGACTACATTATCGTGGGGGCCGGCTCGGCGGGCAGCCCGCTCGCACGGGGCCTGTCCGACGATCCCCAGAATCGCGTCCTGCTGATCGAGGCGGGCCCCTCCTCAGACCGCTTCTGGGTGAACACGCCTGCCGGCATGGCCATGCTCTACTTTGACCGAGAGGTGAACTGGAACTTCTACACCGAGCCCATGGCGAAGCTGCACGATCGCCGGATGTACTGGCCACGCGGCAAGATGCTCGGAGGATCAAGCAGCCTCAACGGAATGATTTTCATCCGAGGCCATCGCAACGACTTCGATAGCTGGGCAAGGCTCGGCAACTCCGGATGGGGATATGACGACGTCCTGCCCTATTTCCGCAAGATGGAGCGTTATGAGGGGGGAGACGACCAGTACCGGGGCAGCTACGGCCCGCTGCACATCACGGATCCGGTCATCAAACAGAACAGCAGCTTCGATTTCATCTCCGCCGCAACGAAGACCGGGATTCCGTTCACTGAGGACATGAACGGGGCCGTCCACGACGGCGTCGGGTTCATCCAGCATAATATCGACAAAGGCCGCAGGCACTCCGCCTACAAGGCCTTCGTCGAACCTGTCCTCAACCGGCCAAATCTCACCGTGCAGACGAAATGTGAGGTGCAGCGCGTCCTGTTCAACGGACGCGTGGCGACCGGCATAGAAATTGTCAGGGACGGACGCCGAGAGACGATTCACGCTGCGCGCGAGGTAATCCTCTCTGCAGGTTCGCTCAAATCACCACAGATTTTGATGCTCTCGGGCGTAGGGTCGGCGGCCGAACTCAAGCAGCACGGGATCGATCTGGTGCATGAGAGTCCCGGCGTCGGCCAGAATCTGCAGGATCACTTCTACATCCATACGGGGTATCGCTCGACGCCCGACAGTTCGTACAACGCCAACCTGTCCGGACTGCGCAAGTATTGGGAGGGCTTCCGCTACCTTCTGACGGGACACAGCTATCTCGCGCTCGGTTCATCACAGGTTGCGGCCTTCGTCAAAAGTCGGCCCGAAGAAGAATACGCGGACCTGCAGATCAGCTTCCGGCCCATGTCCTTCAAGTACTTCCCCGACGGCACCGTCGCGGTGGACCGTCACCCAGGACTTGGCGTTTCGATCTATCAACTCCGCCCGCGGACAACGGGGACGGTGACGCTTCGGTCAGCTAACCCCTCGGATCCGGGGCGATACACGCCGAATTTCCTGACCGACGCGGATGATGTTCGGGCAGTCATTGCCGGCATTCGCAAAGTACGGGAGATCATGTCGAGCGAGCCGATCGCCTCGCGCGTGACTGCGGAGGAGGTCCCGGGCCCTTCGCTACGGACCGATGAGCAGCTTTATCAGTACATGCAGGCGACCGGCAACTCGGCCCATCACCAGGTCGGTACCTGCAAGATGGGCAGTGATCCAATGGCGGTGGTCGATGATCGGCTCCGTGTTCGCGGCGTCGAACGTCTTCGCATCGTCGACGCTTCGATCATGCCGCATCTGACCTCCGGCAACACAAATGCCCCCACGATCATGATCGGCACCAAAGCTGTCGACCTCGTCCTCGAGGATCGGTTGCCTCGGCGTTCGATTGCCAGCTGAAGATCCAACTTGGGCTGTCCTTAGGAGAAAGTGCCAATGGCAATGGGAATCAAGAGCGCGGGCCGGATTGGCCTCTACATAGACGGCGAGTGGATTTTCGATCGCCCCAGCGCGTGTGAGGTGCGGAACCCAGCGACCGAGAAGTTGATCGCTGTCGTACCCGGCGCAACTACGGATGACGTCGACCGGGCCCTTGGCGCCGCGGATCGTGGCTTTCGCGTGTGGCGAGACACACCGCCGCAGCAGCGAAACATCATTATTGCGAGGGCAGTCGCCCTCGTGCGCGCCCGCCTCGAGGAAATCGCCCAGGCCATCACGCGTGAGAACGGCAAGCTGATTGCGGATGCTCGTATTGAAGTCGAACGATCAGCAAGTTTTTTCGACTGGGACATGGCCCAGGCCCTTCGCGCCTACGGCGTGATTGTTCCTGGTGAGGCCCAGATGCAGAAGATGATCCTGCGGCAACCGATAGGGCCGGTGGTCGCGTTTACGCCTTGGAACGTGCCGCTCAGCGCCCCATCACGCAAGATCAGCGGAGCGTTGTGCTCCGGGTGCTCCATCATCATCAAGCCTGCGGGCGAAACGCCAACCGCTGCAGTGATCATGACCGAGTGCTTCGAGGAAGCTGGGCTACCACCCGGCGTGCTCAATCTGGTGTTCGGTAAGTCTGCGGAGATCTCTCCCGTTCTGATCGCTTCCCCGATTTCCCGGCTGGTTACGCTCACCGGTTCGGTGCGGGTGGGCAAACAGCTATCGGAGATGGCGGGCGCCGCTATGAAGCCCGTGCTGATGGAGTTGGGCGGACATGCGCCGGTCATCGTGTGCGAAGGCGTGAACCCTTCTGAAGTCGCGCGAAGGGCCGTGCGTAGCAAGATCCGGATCAATGCGCAGTGGTGCGCTGCGCCTGGTCGGTTCCTGGTGCACCAGAGCATCTACGAGGACTTTGTCGCCGCTTACGCCCAAGAGGCACGATCGGTCCGCGTGTCCGATGGCCTCGACCCCGCCGCCGAACTCGGCCCGGTTACAAGCGCCCGCCGTCTCGACGCAATGCAACACCTCGTCGATGACGCCGTAGCACGCGGTGGTCGGGTTGCCGTCGGTGGCAACAGGGTCGGCGACCGTGGCTACTTCTTCGCCCCTACCCTGCTCACTGACATTCCTCTCGACGCCGCGATAATGATCGAGGAGCCATTCGGTCCGGTTGGAGCTTGCGTGCCGTTTGCGACTTTGGACGAGGCGCTTGCTATCGCCAACAGTCTGCCTGTCGGGCTGGCATCTTTTGGCTTCACCAACAGCCTCGAGGATGCGGAGCGGCTGAGCCGCGAGCTGGACGTGGGTGTACTGTCCATCAACCACTTCGGCGCCCCGGACCCGGACACGCCGTTTGGCGGTGTCAGGGATAGCGGCGTCGGTCGGGAGGGAGGGCCCTGGAGCCTCGACTCCTATATGACCACCAGGACAATCCTGCAGTCGACCGCACGGGTCTGAAGTCGGGCGGCGCTCCGAGGGGAGCCCATTTGCGAAGACGCTTTGGTTGAATAGTCGTCGGCCGGGGGATCAACGCCGGCCCTAACTCAATCCGACGCCCACCAACTACGCCGCTGCTGTACCTAAGAGCGATGCTCGTGGATGGCGACCCAGTCGCCGGCCACCTTGTGGAGCACAATCGTGCTCGTCACGTAAGTTGGTTCGAGCCCTGCAACTGACCAAGTCTTCATGACCAGGCGCTGCGTCACTATTGCTATGTGTTGGACCAACGCCACGTGCTGGTGTGTCGCCCCGAACTCGACCACCGGCAACAGTCGGTCGCGGTTGCCCCCGCTGTGGACCAGCCCCAAATACTGGTGCGGGGTTGACGGGACGTAGTTGCACTCGGGCGCAACAATCGTGGCGTTTGTGGCAAAGCGCGAGGCGTAAGCATCCGACCGACCGCCTGCGAAGTCGTCAACTATCTTGGTTGCGGCCTTCATGGCCTGTACCCTCAACGGCGGCACCGTGTGCCCCCCATAGCCTGCCTACTGCGGCTGCTCCGCGCCATCCCGGCACCTTCAGTAGGCGAGCTCCGGCAGCAGGCCTGCTTCATCTTCGAACCCAAAGACCGACTTGATCTCCAAGTATTCCTCGAGACCGAATACACCCATTGACCGCCCGATTCCGGACTGCTTGTAGCCACCCATCGGTGCGTAAGAGTTGGTGTTAGCGCCGTTGAAGCTGATCCTGCCGGCACGCAGGCCGCTGGCAAATTCATAGCCACGAGTGCGGTCGCCGCTGAAGACATAGCCACCGAGTCCAAAGACCGAATTGTTTGCGATCTCAAGTGCCTGTTCCTCACTCGAATAAGGTATGACGGCAAGGACCGGGCCGAAGATCTCCTCTCGCGCGATCGTCATCTGAGGATCGACGTCCACAAACACCGTAGGCTGCGTGAAATACCCTCGGTTGAGTCCAGCAGGTCGTCCAAGCCCCCCTGCGACAAGCCGCGCACCTTCGTCCAGCCCGGCTTGAATGTACCGTTGCACGCTCTCGAACTGGGCGGCGTTGACCAGCGGCCCCATTGTGGTTTCGGCTACACGGGGATCGCCCAGCCGGTACTTGTTCACCTCATCGACGAGGTACGGCACCACCGCTTCGATTTGACCCTCGTGGATGAGCATGCGCGTCGGGGCGTGACAGGACTGGCCTGCGTTGGTGAAGCAACGTTGGATGTTCCAACGCGCTGCTTTTTCAAGATCGGCGTCCTTGAGCACAATGTTGGCCGACTTGCCGCCCAACTCCAGCGAAACGCGCTTCACGGTTCGCGCCGCAGCCTCACCGACCTTTATTCCGGCACCCGTAGAGCCGGTGAAGGACACCATGTCGACATCCGGATGCGAAGCCAGCGCCTCCCCCACCACCCTGCCGCGGCCGATCACCAAGTTGAATACACCGGGAGGTGTACCAGCCTGATCGAGGACCTCGGTCAGGACAATTGCACTCAACGGTGAGGCGTCGCTGGGCTTGAGCACCATCGTGCAGCCAGCCGCCAGCCCATAGATGAGCTTGATGACGGGCGTTTGGACTGGCCAGTTCCAAGGCGAAATGAGCGCACAAACACCGATCGGCTCGCGTCGGACGATGGTGTCCGCCAGCCGTGTCTCGAAGTGATACTGCTCAAGCAAGTCACGGGCGACTTTCATGTGGCCGACCGGCCCCACCGTTTGGGCACGCATGCTGATTGGGATGCCCACCTCCTGGGCCATAATCTCAGCAATCTCGTCTTGCCGCGCCTCGTAGGCGGCAATAATCCGGTCGATCAGCGCGATCCGCTCCTGAACACTGGTGCGTGAGAAGCTCGCGAATGCGCCCCGAGCGGCTGCAACGGCCCTGTTGGCATCCTCGACGCCACCACCGGTACTGATCGTGGCAAAGGCCTCTTCAGTAAAGGGGTCGATCACCACCCTCTCGCCGCCAGCAGACGGTTCCACCCAGCTGCCGCCGATATAGAGCTGTCGGTAGTTCTTCATCTTACAACTCCGTCGACTCTGCGCTTCAGCCGTCGTCTTCCAGAACTCACCATTTGTTCTGCGGACGCAAAAGCCGGAAATGATTGTTCGGCGCACATGGATCGCTGACGAGCTTGGATACCGGTCCAACCCCGGTAGGTCGAGACTCTAATCGGCCCTTATCTTTGCTTCTGCCGCAAAAATCTTTTGCCGTGTGTCAAGTAGCGCCTCCCCTGGCATGGGGCTAGTCTGGTTATAAGCACGCCGCAGAGGACGATCGTCCTCCGACAGGCGAACGCGTGGCCAGGGCAAAGAACATCACAGCTCGCACACAACGAGTAGATGGTGCCGCCAGGCCTAGGTCCGTCCGGACCGAAAGCGGCTGCAGACAAAGAGCCAAACGGCGTAGGTGGGAGGACAACTTTGACGGAATTGTCGGGAAAGACGGCGCTGATTACCGGAGCGCTCGGTACTATTGGGCGGGCTCTGGTGAAGAGCTATGCCGAACAAGGTGCGAGCGTCATTGCCCTTGACCGGCCAGACGCGGAAGGTGCCGTTGCGACGCTCGCGGCAATCGCTCCCGGCATTCGCTATTTCGGCTGCGACCTTGAGGACCTTGTTGGTACGCAAGCGGCAGTGACCGAGTTGGTCAAGGAAGTCGGTGGGGTCGACATCCTGGTCAACAATGCCGCGTATGTGCACAATCGTCCCTACGACGCATTCAGCATCGAAGAATACGAGCAGGAGTTGCGCATCAACTCCAGCGCGGCGTTCGTCCTGAGCCGTGTGGTCAGCACCCACATGAAGGAGCGCCGCCAAGGCAGAATCATCAACCTCACGTCAATGACGCTGACCGGCCATTGGGACGGCTTCGTGCCTTATATCGCCTCTAAGGGGGCGATGCTCGGGCTGATCAAGGGCTTCGCGCGCGAGCTTGGATCGTTTGGCATTACCGTCAACGGCATATCGCCTGGCGCGGTGATGTCCGAGGCAGAGTTCCGGCACTACGGTGACCGGCAAGAGGAATACCACAACTGGATCCTCGAGCGCCAAAGCGTCAAGCGGCGCATCGAACCAGCCGACATCGCCAACCTCGCCGTCTTTCTGGCTTCGCCACGCGCTGATCTCATCAGCGGCCAGAACATACAGGTGGATGGCGGCTGGTAGCACGGCCGTGGGCGTTCAAGGCGCCCCGTAGAGCCGCGACCGCAGAAAATAGGCCGGGGAGCCGATGAGGGTCCGGGCAACACATGCGACGTTCGCACAAGGCAGCTGAGGAGGTGTCTGATGACGACGTTGAAGGCGCAGCACTTTACTGACGACTTCATCTTTCTTGAGGGGCCTAAGTGGCGTGAGGGTGAGCTCTGGGTGTCGGACGTCTTCGATCATCGGGTCTACGCCATCGCCGCCGATACCAGCCGCAGGGTTGTGTGCGAAGTTCCGCAAAGGCCCTCCGGACTCGGCTTTCTGCCCGACGGATCGCTGATCATAGTTTCGTCCAAAGACCGTCGCCTGCTCAGACTGAAGGAAGGGCACACAACCGAGTATGCTGACCTCAGCAGCCATGCGACCGGCGACGTGAACGACTTCGCCGTCGATCCAATGGGACGAATATATGTCGGCAACTTCGGCTACGACTACGACGCCGGCGAGCCGCGAAAAGCCACTTCGCTGCATCGCGTTGATCCCGACGGATCAATAACTGAAGTCGCCACGGGCGTCGAATTTCCCAACGGGTCGGTGGTGATCGACAACGGCCGGACCCTCGTGGTCGCTGAGACCTGGGCCGGACGGGTTACGGCCTTCGATATCGATGATGAAGGGCGGCTAAGCAACCGCAGGCTGTTCGCCGACATGCCAGGCCGCGAGCCGGATGGGATCTGCGCCGATGCCGAGGGCGCAATCTGGGTCGCCTGCTTCAATACTGGCGAGTTCGTAAGGGTGCTGCACGGAGGAAAGATCACTCATCGGTATCGAGTTGAAGGACGGGGGGTTTCCTGCACGCTTGGCGGGCCGGACGGCCGGCAGCTCTTCCTGAGCGCATACCTGGGTCCTGTCTCGGATTTGGTCCAAGGACGGCGCCTGGGTACGCTTTTGATCGCCGAGGTGGATGTTCCGATGCAAGATTTCGTTCCGGCGACCCTAAAACATGCGGTGTCGAGCAGCGAGATGGCTCTGCGCGCTACATAACAACACAAGCGCGGGCAAAATCGGTCTGCGAACGGCAAGGCATAGTGAGGGGGAATGAGTATGCGGTTGAAGGATAAAGTCGCCATTGTTACCGGCGGAGCGTCAGGTATCGGCAGGGCAGCGATTGATCTCTTCGCCAGCGAAGGCGCAAGCGTCGTTATTGCCGACATCAATGCCTCCGCCATTGAAGCCGCCGTCGGTGAGCTGCGCAACGCTGGTCACAAGGCCGCGGGCCACATGTGTGACGTGACACGGCGCGAGGACACTCACGAGTTCATGAAAATGGTGCATGCCGAGTTCGGTCGCATCGATGTGCTGGTCAACAATGCCGGCATTACCCGCTATCGGCCCTTTGCCGAGGCGACGAGTGAGGATTGGGACGCCGTGCTCGGCGTCGACCTTAAGGGCGTGTTCTTCTGCTCCCAAGCAGCTGCACCATTCATGCGGCGGCAGGGCTACGGCCGCATCGTCAACATCTCATCGGCCCTCGGTACCGGCGCGGCGCCGCACAACACGGCCGGTTCACCTGGCGGGAGTGCCGCCTACGCTTCGGCCAAGGCTGGCGTCATAATGCTGACCAAGACGCTGGCTCGCGAACTTGGGCCTGATGGGATCACCGTTAATTGCGTGGCCCCTGGCACATTCCTCACCCCGATCTCTGCTTCGAACCGGACGCCGGATGAGGTCGAGGAACACCTGGAGCACCGACGCAGGAACCTTCTCTTGCGGCGTGTCGGCACCCTGGACGAGTTGGCTTCTGTCATCCTGTTCTTTGCCTCGGATCAGGCAAGCTACGTCACCGGCCAGACCCTCAGCGTGGACGGTGGACGATCCGACAGGATGTAGGCGAGCCGTGGAGCAAGAAGGAGGACGACGTGAGACAGAAGATCGTGAAGTGGAACAAGTGAGCGTCGGCTATATCGGGCTTGGCGCCATGGGAGGGTCCCTGGCGCGTCATCTGGTCGCCGGTCACAACCTGGCCGTGTATGACCTCAACTCTGAAACTCTCGCCAGCTTCACCGAGCTTGGCGCTCGTGTTGCAGCGTCCTCCCGCGACCTCGCGGCAACGACCGATATAGTCATCATCTGTTTGCCGAGAAGCTCCGATGTGGAAAGGCTTCTCTTCGGCGAGAATGGGATCGCATCGGCGCTCTCGCCGGGCCAGCTCATAATCGACCAGACGAGCGGCGAACCCGCACTCACCGCGAAACTCGCCGGCAGGCTAGCAGAGGGCGGCGTCCTCTACATGGACGCTCCTGTTAGTGGCGGTATCCCAGCCGCGCAAAACCGCTCGGTTACGATAATCGCCTCCGGTTCCGAGGCGGCTTGGACGCGGGGCGAGGTCGTCTTGCGCGCCATGAGCACCAAGGTCTTCCGTTGCGGCGCCCGGGTTGGTGACGGGCAGGCGATGAAGCTTGTCACCAACGGCATAGGTGCTTGTTACCGGTTGGCAACGCTCGAAATGGCGACGCTATGGTGCCGCTTCGGCTTGCCGCTCGAACAGTTTGTGGCAGCACTCAACGCCAGCGCCGGTGCCAATTTTACTTCGCGCAACATGCTGATTGGCTTGGTCGAAGGCAGGCCGACCACGAACTTCAGCATGCCGCTCATGGTCAAGGACCTTAACGGCATCATCGATGTAGCCGCCAGGCTCGGTATTCCCATCCCACTCACCAGCACGGCGCGGAGCCTGATGCAGGGTGCGATCGGCTTGTTCGGCAAGGAGGCACGCCTCGAAGACATCGTCCCGTTCACCGAGATGTTGTCCTCAGTCGGCCTGAGACCCGCCCATCGCACGGAAGGGATGAACCTTCCCTCCGGACTCACGCCGAGTGAGCTCTCGACTTTGCTGATTGAGGCTATCGTCGCATGCAACGTGATCGGGGTTCTTGAGTGCACCCGCGTCGGACTGGGCTTTGGGCTTGAACTCGAGGCAATCGCCCGCGTCATCGACATGGGGTCTGCCTGGAGTGAAGTCGCGCAACCTCTGCTTTCTGCACTCGGAGCCGATGGGTTCGACCCCGGAAGGTACGCTGCTGAACGCATGTCGCTCGCCGCGACGTCCAGTCTGGCGCGGCAGGTCGGACTGCCCTTCATCGTGGCCTCGCTCGCCGAGTATCTCTGGTGCAACCTCGAGATCAGTTCGGAAGTTGGCGTCGGGGGAGCACCGACGCCGTACGGGACCAAGTTTCGGAGCGCCATCCATGGTTGACATCGCACCGCTCATGCGGATCGAGGGGGTGGTCAAGGCTTTTCCCAATGGCACTCTCGCCTTGAAAGGCGTCGACCTGGATATTGAGCGTGGCAAGGTACATGGCCTTCTGGGAGCCAACGGCGCCGGCAAGTCAACTTTGATCAAGATCCTATCTGGGGCCTATGGCGCGACCTTGGGGCGCATCCTTTGGAAGGGTAACGAGGTAACCTGGGCCACTCCGAAGGCCGCCAACGAGATGGGCATCGCAACCATCCATCAGCACATTCCGCTCGTTCCAACACTATCGGTCATGGAGAATGTGTTCCTCGGCGACAGCAGCCGAGGATGGCGCCGCGGCAGGCAATACGAGCGGAGGTTCGAGACCATCTGCTCAACAATCGGGTATGATATCGACCCTAACGATCTGGTGGGCGACCTGCCAATCGGTAAGCGCCAGATGGTCGCCATCCTTCAGGCGGTCGGCGCGGGCGCCGATCTCATCGTCATGGATGAACCTACCGCATCCCTTGCTGCAGAAGAGCGCGAGCTGGTTTACAGCACCGTTCGGAATCTCTCTGCGCAGCAAGGCAAAGCGGTCCTCTTTGTCTCTCACTTCCTTGATGAAGTGATTGCCCTCACCGATTGCGTCACCGTCCTCCGCGATGGACAGGCGGTGCTCAGAGCCGACACCAAGGATCTGGACGAGGCGCGCATCGCCGAAGCGATCGTGGGTCGTCAGATCGTCGCCCTCGAGGCTGGTGGCCTCGCCCGTGCAGCAGCTGCTGCCCGCGACACTACGCCGGCTCGGCCGCTGCTCGAGCTTAGCCATCTCAAATCCGGCGAGGCAAAGCTGGCTGAGACAAATCTGACGCTGCACGCAGGCGAAGTTGTCGGCGTCGCCGGACTGCTCGGGTCTGGTCGGAGCGAACTGTTGCACGCTATTTTCGGCTCAGATCCCTGCGCCAGCGGAGGCGTGGTGCTCGATGGTGTGAATGTTGGACGTTCTCCGTCCGCCGCCGTGAAGAGTGGTTTGGCACTGGTCCCCGAAGACCGACTTCGGCAGGGTCTCGTGCCTGACTTTGAAATATGGCGGAACACCACGCTGCCGGCGCTCGACCGTGTCTCCTGGCTGAAATGGATGCCGGTGCGCTCGCGGGAAGTCGAGCGGGGTGCTGACGCCATCCGGGAACTGAAGATCAAGGCCCAGTCGCCCGACATTCTCGTGAGCGAGCTGAGTGGCGGCAACGCACAGAAGGTCACCATCGCCAAATGGCTGTACAGCGATGTGAAGGTGTTTCTGCTCGATGAGCCGACCGCTGGCATCGACATCGGTGCCAAGACCGACATCCTGTTCCTCGTGCGCAAACTCGCTGAGACCGGCGTCGGCGTCATCATCGTGTCCTCCGAGTTTGAGGAGCTCCTCGCGGTCAGCGACAGGATCATCGTGATGCGTGATGGGCAGATCGTGGCTGAGCGCATGGTCAATGAGACGTCGGAACATGAACTAGTGCTGCTGGCGGGAGGGCAGACTCCCGAAAAGCAGCACGTGACCCCCACGAGGCACGTGACATGACAGTTAACGCAAACAGCCCAGACTTTCCGGCCGCGCCCCCAGCAGCTTCCCCAGCTGAAGGCGGCGCCGCGACATCGACAGGACCATCGCCTGGCAATCTGCTGGTCGGTGAGTGGCGCCGGATCCTCAGCCTGCGGGAGATGGGGGTCTACTATGCCCTCATTCTCCTCGTCGTCGTCCTTTCCTTGGTCACGGGATACCTGGGCAAACCCAACTACCTGAGCGCGCTCAATCTCACCAACATCCTCTACCAGACCTCGCTCGTTGGCATCGTCGCCGTGGCGATGACGGTAGTGCTGATCACCGGCAATTTCGACCTTTCAGTCGCGTCAGTGGGCGCTCTGTCAGCGGCCGTCCTCATTGGAACAGCGGACGTCATCGGTTTTTGGCCGGCGGTGTCTGTATCGCTGATGGTGGCGGTCGCAGCCGGACTCTTCAACGGCATCATCGTGCAGTACCTCAAGATCAACGCCTTCATTGTGACCTTAGGCAGTCTGACGGCCATCCGTGGGCTTGTGTTGATCTATACCGATGGCCGATCTATTTCGACCAAGAACCCGGAAGTGCTGGACGCAATGAAGGCGTTCGAGTCCGGTCGCATCGACATAGGGTTTGTTGTCCTGGGTATCGGTATCGTCATGTTCTGCGCAGGCCTACTACTGGCGTATATGCGAGCGCGGCGCGGCGGACTGCTCAACCCTGCAGCGACCGGTCTCTCATTGGGCGGGATAGTTCTAGCGGCAATCGGCTGGCTTGGCGGGTCTCAGCTTGCCGTGGGCAAGCCTGTAATCTACATGGCGATCTTCACCCTCAGCGTATGGTTCGTCCTCAATTTCACCAACGTCGGACGCCGGATCTATGCAGTGGGCGGCAACCCTGAGGCGGCACGGCTTTCCGGCATTAACGTCACACGCTACAGGCTCCTTGCCTTCGTGTTTTGCAGCGCGGCGGCGGGCTTTGCCGGCATCCTGTTTGCAAGCCGACTGAGGTCTATCAATCCGGCGGCCTTGTCAGGACAGGAACTGACCGTCATCGCGGCGGCAATCCTGGGCGGTACTTCATTGTTTGGCGGCGCCGGCAGTGTCATCAAGACGCTCGCGGGTGCACTCCTACTCTACACGTTGACCAACGGGTTCAACATCACGAACCTCGGTGCCAATTACCAGGGGCTCATCGAAGGCTTAGTGGTGATCACCGCGGCTGCGATCTATACCGTTGGCGGAAACAAGCGGCGGTCAAAAACCGGCTGAAACAGTAAGCCTGGGCTCGAGTGTGGCCATCCTTCCGCTAGCTCATGGCCGGTGTGGATGTCTGTCGGGCCACCTATTCGGCTTGGTCGGCGCGACGACCGTGAGCCGGCCAGACCGACTGTCGCGGCCTGACGGCCATTTGTCCAACCGGAGGATCGCAAATGTGGATGACGGTCGGCGAACATCGTTTCGCCCTCACCTTGGCCAACACCGAAGCAGCTCGCGCGTTCGCCGCCATGCTGCCGCTGTCGGTAGATATGGCCGACCTCAACAACAACGAAAAGCACGCGGATCTGCCGAAATCTCTGCCGACAAGCGCCAGCCGGCCTGGAACGATTCGCAAGGGTGATCTCATGCTGTACGGGTCAAGAACGTTGGTCGTCTTCTATCTGACGTTCGAGTCGTCCTATTCGTACACGCGTCTCGGCCGAGTGGATGACCCCTCAGGCCTGGCGCAGGCGCTTGGCCGGCAGGGCGCACGGGTCGCTTTTTCCAGGACGTAGACGCCGAAGTTACGCAGCTGTTGCGCCGCGGAACGATCGCGTTTCCCGACGTCCTCTGGTCCAGATCGATCGACCCGGAACGCTCATATCATCTTTCCGTAGATACTCTCGGGCCGCATGGCTTCGTCCAACCGGAAGCGATGATCTGCCGGCGGATGGGCCCGTTGTCCGCATTCCATCCGCGGACATATGCGACAGCCGACGCCAACCGGCACGATCTGGCCGGGATTGTTTAGGTCGATGCCGTCTGAGTAGATCATCTCCTTTGCATGCAGGATCGAGCAGCCGAGCCCGATCGAGAAGTGCCGCAGAGGCGCATTGTGACGGTAGTCACCCTTCGAGAATGCCCGCGCGACGCAAAAATAGCGCTCCCCGTCCGGCATCTGCGAAATCTGCACATTGATCCGCTCCGGACTCAGGAACGCCGTGTAGACGTTCCAGCGCGGGCAAGCGCCAGAGTGGCGCGGAATATGGATGCCCGAGAGCGAGAAACGCTTCGATATGTTTCCGGCAATGTCGGTGCGGACAAGGTGCAGCGGTATGCCCAGAGCCCCGGGGCGTTGAAGCGTTGTCATGCGGTGCGCCACCTGTTCGAAGCTCGCGCCAAACCGCCGCCCGAGCCGCTCGATATCGTAGCGATAGTCGCGGCAGGCACGGTGAAACGGCCCATAGGGCATGATCAGCGCCGCCGCGAAGTAGGCAGCCAGCACGTTTCGGCCGAGCGCTGGCGCATCCCCTTCCGGCAACTCGGCGACCAGCGCCCCAATCTCCGCATTGGCCGCCATCTGCCCCAACTGGTGGGCAATAAGGAAGGTCGCCGACTCTGCAGGCACGATGTCCGAAATCAGCAGCTGGTTGCGCGCCCGGTCATAGGTGCGGGCGATGCCGTGGGGCAGCGAGGCGAGCTTTGTCTCGGTGCCGAACACGTTGAACAGGTAAACGCGCAGGCCGTAGGCGAAATCATCGGCGCTGCTGTCGATATCAGCGCGGATGCGCTCGGCCGCCTCCTCCACACCGGCGAAGTGATTGGAGTGCTCCTGCAGGAAATCTGCGATGCGATCGGTCGCGAGGTGGAAGTGCTCGTGCTCGTCCTCGCGATTGACCGGAGCGCTTCGGTTCCCGGCGCGGAAGCGGGCGTAGAGGGTGAGCACGGCCCGCGCCGCAGCGGGGTTGGCGTGTGCGAGGTCGCGCACCTCGACATTTGTCATATCGCTATCGGCAAACACGTCGTCGCCGAACATCTCCATAAGGTCGCCGACCAGCCGGCCTTCGTCGCTATCGGCGAGTTCTCCGGGCTCGACACCAAAATAGCCTGCGACCTTAAGCAACAGCGGTACGGTGATCTTCCGCCGATTGTGCTCGATGAGATTGAGATAACTCCCCGAGATGCCGATAGCCGCTGCGAGGTCGGCCTGCGAGATCGACCGCTGTCGCCGCAATCGTCCGATCCGGCCCCCGATCTGCAATTCCTCCACGCGCTCCTCCTTTACAAGATTTACAGAACTGATCGTGCTGCTTTACAGCTGTTTGACCAGTTTTCCGGCGAGTACGCAGTCTTGTGTTGCGCTCGCATCTAATCTGTCAAATATTTACATCGCAAGCCAGGAGGATGCAATGACCAGGACCCGCTCAGAAACCGAGGAATTCGTCACCATCATCGCCCCCTCGACGGGCGACGCGATGCGGCAGTTCAAAGCCCAGGGCCTCGACCGCCAGGGCTTCGCCATCGCCGGCCGCATCGGGCAGCACCGGTTCTCGCTGGTTGACGGTCCCCACGCGGCCGATCCGTTCCCTGGACAGTCGCTGGTCGCCGCCACGTTCTCGCGGCGTGTTCCAGTCTAGCCGCATCGTTTTCGACACACCTCAGGAGGAGATTCCAAATGCTCGACAAGCCCACGCCCGCCGGAGCTTTCCCCGCCCCAGACTATGCCCCCGACCGCTGGCGCAACGTCGCCCGAACCTACACCCCAGCCGATGTGAAGAGGCTCGCTGGGTCACTCCCCATCCGACACACCCTCGCCGAGAATGGCGCGCGCCGACTGTGGCAGCTGCTCCAGACCGAGGACTTCGTGCCGACGCTGGGCACATTTACCGGCAACCAGGCAGTGCAGCAGGTGAAAGCCGGCCTGAAGGCCATCTATCTCTCGGGCTGGCAGGTCGCCGCCGATGCCAATTCATCGGGCAACATGTACCCGGACCAGAGCCTCTACCCGGTCGATAGCGTCCCGGCGGTCGTCCGTCGCATCAACAAGGCGCTGCAGCGCGCCGACCAAATCCAGGCTATGGAGAAGGCCGACGGCATCGCCACCACCGACTTCGACTTCTTCGTGCCCATCATTGCGGATGCAGAGGCCGGGTTTGGCGGTTCGCTCAATGTCTTCGAACTGATGAAGGCGATGATCGAGGCCGGCGCCGCGGCGGTCCATTTCGAGGATCAGCTCGCTTCGGAGAAGAAGTGCGGCCATCTCGGCGGCAAGGTGCTGGTCCCCACCGGCCAGTTCATACGTACTCTCAATGCGGCGCGTCTCGCGGCCGACGTGATGGGCGTTCCCACCCTCATCATGGCCCGCACCGACGCCGAGGCCGCGCGCCTCATCACCTCGGACATCGACCAGTACGATGCCCCGTTCGTCACCGGCGAGCGTACGCCCGAGGGGTTCTACCGGCTCAAGGGCGGGATCGACGCGGCCATAGCCCGTGGCATCGCCTACTCGCCCTATGCCGATCTCATCTGGTGCGAGACATCCAAGCCGGATCTTGCCGAGGCGAGGAAGTTCGCCGAAGCGGTGCGCAAGGAGCACCCCGAGCAGATGCTCGCCTACAATTGCTCGCCGTCGTTCAACTGGGCCAAGCACATGGACGAGGCGGCGATGCGGGTGTTCCAGCGGGAGCTAGGTGCCATGGGCTATAAGTATCAGTTCATCACGCTGGCCGGCTTCCACAATCTGAGCCTCACCACGTTCGAGCTCGCCCGCGGCTACGCCGCTGAGGGCATGGCGGCCTACTCCCGCCTGCAGCAGGCCGAGTTCGCCGCCGAGGTGCACGGCTTCTCGGCCACGCGCCACCAACGCGAAGTGGGCACCAGCTATTTCGACGCGGTATCGATGACGATCAGCGAAGGCAGGAGCGCCACAACCGCCATGGCCGACTCCACGGAACTCGCCCAGTTCCACTGAACAGGCCAGCGTCTGTGGCGGCCATCGCCACAGGCGCTCCATTCCTGCAGGGCCCGCGTCGATACACTGCTCTATTGATGCTGTAGTCCGATAAGTTCATGCGTCTACGGAGGTCTAATCAGACGGAGCCCGCGGTGCTAGATCTATTTGGGAGAAGTTACGACACACGCACGGAGAGCACAGTGAAACGCATAATCCTCTTTGCCGCCATCCTGGTGGCCGGGCTTACTTACTGGAGCGCCACCCACGCTCAGACCACTGATGGGCAGATCGTTGGTGCGGTCGTTCGGTTTACCGCTGGCTCGACGTCAGTGGACGTGACGATCGGCCAAGACAACCCAACCGTGAGAGACTTTCTCTCAATGCTCCCCCTCACCATGACGCTCGAGGAGTTCGCTGGGCGAGAGAAGATCGGCTATTTCTCACGCCAGTTGGACACCGAAGGATCGCCTGGTTCCGACCCCGAAGACGGAGACCTGATCTATTTCGCCCCATGGGGTAACATCGGCTTTTACTACAACACATCTGGTATCGATTATTCGGACAAGACTATTCACATCGGTAAATACGATGCATCGCGTGATGAACTCGAAGAACTCGAGGGTAGGCCGGTGACCGTGGAGATAGTCAGGTAATCGGGATCGATCGGGCGCAGCGAGCGAGCACGAGCATGATGTCGGGATGCGCCAATCGGAGGCATGGCTGCCATGGGCTTCAATGATGTGCCCTCGCATTTCTATGGCGTCCGCTCCGCAACCGGGATGATTTCGGCCTTTGGCCTCATGCCCGTGACAACTACCAAGACTCTGACATTCGCTGCGAGCGAACCGTCGAAAATGAGCCAGCGACGACGTTTCATCCGGGTCGACTTCCCAGAAGCGGACATCCGAGCGGCTAGTTGCAATGTGCCTTTGCGCCAAAAGCTGACATCGTCGACACTACTGACTACTCGGCAATACTGATCTGGAGCTTTACATCAGTTGGCCGCGCCTCTACGGCACGATCGAACGCTTGGACCGATTTTTCGAAGGGGAAAGTCGCCGAGATGAGCGGCCTCAGATCGACGCGCCCTGAGCCCATCAGCGCAATCGCCCGATCATATTGGTGCGCGTATCGAAAGACGTTTTCAATCCGCAGCTCCTTGGTCGATGCCGCGGCGATGTCTACGGGCACCGGCTCTACGGGCAGACCAACGACGACAATGGCGCCGCCCGGTCGGGGTAGGTCCATGATCGTTTTCCATGCGTGCGGCGACCCCGAGCATTCGAACACGACGTCAGCGCCCCAATCATCGGTCAGCCGTTTCACCTCGGAAACGATGTTCTTCTCGCGGATATTGATCGGGATGACGCCTTGATATCTCGCCGCAATGTCGAGCTTGGGCTGTGCCAGATCGGCGACAATTGCCCGTGCGCAACCGCCGGCCAGCGCGGCGATGGCAACCATTGTGCCAATTGGTCCGGCGCCGAGGACGACCGCCGTATCGCCCGGCGTTATCTTGGCCTTGGCCGCCGCCTGCATGCCGACTGCGAACGGCTCCACCATTGCGCCCTCGGCAAAGCTCACGTTGTCCGGCAGCTTAAAGGTGTAGTTGGCCGGATGCACCACGAACGGCGTCAGCACACCGTGGATCGGCGGCGTCGCCCAGAAGGTGACGGCTGGATCGACATTGTACAGACCCAGCCGGCTCGCCCGCGAGGTCGGATCGGGCACGCCTGGCTCCATGCACACTCGGTCGCCGACTTTCAGGGTCTTCACGCCCTCCCCGATTTCAACCACGGTCCCCGCCGCCTCATGCCCAAGCACCATCGGCGCATTGACGACAAAAGGGCCAATCTTGCCATGCGTGTAGTAGTGCACGTCGGAACCACAGACGCCGACAGTGTGGATCCTGATCTTCACCAAGCCCGGGCCGACTTCCATTGGAAGGTCGATATCGCGAAGCTTCAGTTCGTGCTGCTTTTCCAGCACCAGGGCACGGACGGCGGTCATGGCGAAGTTCCTTGTGTAAAGGGAGTAGTAATACTGGATCGATCACGTCTGTCCCGGCGAAATTTAGATGGAGTCGTGCCCTTGATATTCCTGAACGACCGATTGAAGTTCGACAGATTTCCGTAACCGACGGAATAGCAGATGTCCGCAATTGGAGCGTCATTCTCTTCAAGTAGTTGGCATGCCTTGCCGATTCTGATCTGCAGAATGTAGTCGCTATAGGTAATTCCAGTGCAGCGCTTGAACTGCCTGCTAAGCTTGTTGGCGCCAAGGCCGACGAACTTTGCGACATCGTTCAAGGAGATCGGCTCGCTCACATTCTCGCGGATGAATGCAATAGCGTTCTGTGTGGTTCTAATGCCGGTGACGTCCACTTCGGGGTTGAAGGTATCGGAGGACAGCACACGAGACTTTTTTGCATGAGCCATAAAGGAAAGTAGTTCAAAGAATCGCGCTAAGCGCTTCAACCCGTTTAGCTCACCAATCGATTCAGCGAGCTTGGCAGCTTCTTGTGCTGCTTCTCCTCTGATCTCAATTCCCCGCAAAGCGCGATCAAGGAATGGGACAATCTCGCTCAATTCGGGAAAGTGCGCTGCAGTCTCTTGCAGACGTTGCCTGTCAAATTGGATCACCAGATCTCTGCCAGGGATTGTTTCGTTTCGAGCGTGGTAGGAGACCCAGTCGTGCGGAAGCCAGCTACCAACGATGACAAGGTTTCCAGGGCGAAATTCGCCCACATAGTCTCCAACGAACGCCGTACCGGTGCCCTTGCGGATCAAGTGAATCTCGTACTCGGGGTGGCTATTCCAGACAGCTCGTTCCATGGGGTAGTCGTCGATGCGAAATACGAAAGATGCTTCATCCGGGGTGATCACCCGCTCCAAGTTTGGAACTGCAGTCATCCCGGCAACGCCGCGTGCTCTTGGGTCGTTCTTCATTAGTGCCGGCGGCCGCTAGATTGAGCGGCCCTCCTTGTTGAAGCGGTAGATGCGGTAGGGGTCAGGGCTCAGCCAGACCGGATCGCCGTGCGAAAAGCTGTTGTCGCCCTCGGTGCGAACTGTCTGGAGGCCAGCGCCATCCACATGGACGTGGAGGAAGGTATCGGAGCCCAGATGTTCGGCAACCCCGACGCGGCCGGCCCATTCGCCGGACTCGCGGGATATCCGAATGTGCTCGGGCCGGACGCCGATGCTCGCTGCGCCATATTTGGTGGCGGCGGCACCTTCGAAGAAGTTCATCTTGGGCGAACCGATGAAGCCGGCGACGAACTTGTTGGCGGGGCGCTTGTAGAGATCCATGGGCGAGCCGTACTGCTCCACGCGGCCGGCGTTCAGCACCACGATCTTGTCGGCCATGGTCATGGCTTCGACCTGGTCGTGAGTGACGTAGACCATGGTGGTCTTGAGCTGCTGGTGCAGTTCTGTGATCTCGAGCCGCATGTTGACGCGCAGCGCGGCATCGAGGTTCGAGAGCGGTTCGTCGAACAGGAACGCCTTGGGCTCACGCACGATGGCACGGCCGATGGCGACACGCTGGCGCTGCCCGCCGGAAAGGGCACGCGGCTTCCGGTCGAGGTAGTCGGTGAGGTTGAGGACGCGCGCGGCGTCATCGACCTTTTTGTCGGCGACGGCCTTGTCGATATTGGCCATCTTCAGCGGGAAGTTGATGTTCTGGCGCACCGTCATGTGCGGGTAGAGCGCATAGGACTGGAACACCATGGCGAGGCCGCGATGCGCCGGACCCTTGTCGGTGACGTCGACGCCGTCGAGCTTGATCCGGCCGCCGGTCGTGTCCTCGAGGCCGGCAATCAATCTGAGGAGAGTAGATTTGCCGCACCCCGAGGGCCCGACGAAGACGACGAATGCGCCGTCTTCAATCTCCAGCGAAACATCGGGGATGACCTGGTGGCCGCCGAAGGTCTTGTTAACGTGTTCGAGAGTGATGGAGCCCATTTGAAATCCCCTATTTCACAGCGCCGAAGGTGAGACCGCGCACCAACTGCTTCTGGCTGATCCAGCCGAGCACGAGGATCGGTGCGATGGCGAGGGTCGAGGCGGCGGAAAGCTTGGCCCAGAACAGCCCCTCCGGGCTCGAGTAGGACGAGATGAAGGCGGTCAGAGGCGCGGCCTTGGCCGCCGTCAGGTTGATGGTCCAGAACGCCTCGTTCCAGGCAAGAATGACGTTGAGCAGCAGCGTCGAGGCGATGCCGGGCACCGCCATCGGCACGAGGATGTAGACCAGTTCCTTCCAGAGGATCGCGCCATCCATGCGGGCGGCCTCGAGGATGTCGACCGGAATTTCCTTGAAGTAGGTGTAGAGCATCCAGATGACGATCGGCAGGTTGATCAGGGTCAGGATCATGGTCAGCCCCCACACCGTGTCGAGCAGGCCAAGATCACGGAAGTTGAGGTACATCGGCACCAGTACGCCCACCGCCGGCATCATCTTGGTCGACAGCATCCACATCAGCACGTCCTTGGTCTTGGGCGTGGGGGTGAATGCCATGGCCCAGGCGGCGGGGATGGCGATGAGCAGGGCGATCAGGGTCGAGCCGACGGAGATCCAGACCGAATTCAAGAAGTGCCGGAAATAGTCCGAGCGATCCTGCACCTCGAAATAGTTCTCCAGCGTCCAGGTCGGAATGATGACCGGCGGAGACGCGATGGCCTCGGCTTCGCTCTTGAAGCTGGTCAAGATGGTCCACAGGATCGGAAAGAACAGCAGGAAGGCCACCAGCCAGGCGAGGGCGGTGAAGGTTAGCTTGCGGGGCATTGTGACTTCGCGTGCCATAATCTGCTCCTCAAGCGTCCAGGTTCTTGCCGACGGCGCGCATCAGGAAAATGGCGACGATATTCGCAAGGATGACGGCGATGACTCCGCCGGCGGAGCCACCGCCCACATCGAAGCTTAAAAGCGCCGTGCGGTAGACAAGGAAGGCGAGGTTAGTGGAATTGTAGCCGGGGCCACCATTGGTGGTGACGAGCACTTCGGCGAACACCGCAAGGAGGAAGATGGTCTGGATCAGGATAACCACTGTGATCGCCCGGGCCATGTGGGGCAGGATGATGTAGATGAAGCGCCGGACGGCGTTGGCCCCATCCATTTCGGCGGCTTCCTTCTGCTCCTCGCTGAGCGATTGCAGCGCGGTAAGCAGGATCAGCGTTGCGAACGGCAGCCACTGCCAGGCAACGATGATGATGATGGCAAAGAGCGGATACTGGGCAAACCAGTCGACCGGCGGCTGTCCGAGCCCGCGGGCGATGTCGGCGAAGAGGCCGTATTCCGGGTTCATCAGCATGTTCTTCCACACCAGCGCCGCGACCGGCGGCATGACGAAGAACGGCGAGATGACGAGGATGCGGACAATCCCCTGGCCGAACATCGGCTGATCGAGCAGCAGGGCGAGAAAGATGCCGCCGATGACGGTGATGGCGAGCACGCCCACTACCAGGAGAAGGGTGTTGGCAATGCCTTGGAGGAACGCAGGGTCGGTGAGGAAGTAGTGGTAGTTGGTGAAGCCGGCAAAGCTCGTGACCGGGTTCAGCAGGTTGTAGTTCTGGAAGCTGAACCACAGCGTCTGCACCAGCGGCACGATCATCCAGACAAGCAGGACGAGGACCGATGGCGCCATCATGATGCGCGCAGCGGCGCGCGCCTGTCGAGTACCCACTTTACACCCCTAGCAACCCAGCAACGCCCACAGCGTTGAGCTGGCAGAAACTAACCCAGTAGCTCTCTCGTTCATCAAGCGGAACGGAGGTGCCGGTCGAACCCGGACGCATCGTAGTTGGTGCTGGCAACCTGATCGGCGCGCGTCCTAAACACAGCGACTAATCTATCAAGATCGCGAACTTGCGACTCCGTCTGTTCGATTGCAGCGTTGATCTGTTCTACGAGAGCAGCGTTATGTTGGGTCACTTCATCCATGGACTGGAAAGCAACCCGCACCTTCTCGATAGACGTGGTCTGGTCCCGACTGCCGCGCGAGATCTGGGCGAGGGAGGTATCGTTCTCCTGTACCGCTCCCCGCATTGCCATAAGTTTCACCGATGCGTTTTCTACAAGCTGCCGCCCGACCGCCACTTCGGCGATACTTTCCTCGATCAGGTCCTTGACACTGGAGGACGCCTTGGCTGCGCTTTGCGCCAAGCGACGGACCTCGACCGCAACGACCGCGAAGCCGTTGCCCGCTTGGCCTGCTCGTGCCGCTTCAACGGACGCATTTAGTGCCAGCAGGTTGGTTTGGAACGCAATATCATCGATCATGCCGATGACTCCTGCGATCTTGGACGATGAAGCCGTGATGCGCTCCATTGCCAAGGTGGCTTCAGTCATCGCTTCACCACCCTCGAGAGCAGTCTGGGATATCGCTTGCGCCTTTTCAGATGCCTGTGTCGCGGAGTTGGTGTTGCCGAGAGCTGTGCCAGCCAGTTCATCGACCACAAGTCGCGTGGCCTCGATCGCAGTCGACTGCTGGCTGGTCCGCTCCGATAAATCGTTTGCTCCCGACAGGATATCGGCGGTCGCTGTCTTTAGGCTGGAGGATGTATCCTGCAGTTGGCTCACTAGATCACCGAGTTTATCTGCAACGGAGTTGATGTCGTTCCTAAGCTTGTCGAATGCCCCATGGAATTCACCGGTCATGCGCGGCGTGAGATCGGCGTCAGCGAGACCCGAAAGCACGCTGCCGGTCTCACTCAGCCCACGATCGACTGTTTTGAGCAGTGCATTGACGCTATTTGCCAGGCCGTTGAGCTCGGCATCAGCAAAGTCGGCTGCGACTCGCTTGGAAAAATCACCGTTCGTCGCAGCGCTGACCGCTTCGCCAAAGGCGTAGCGCAGATCTGCCATCATGCGGGCCCGGTCCTGACGACGGCTTTCGCTGGCGAGGCGGTCGCTCTCAGCGAGCTCGGCGATGCGGAGGCTATTTTGCTTGAAGACCTCGACGGCTGACGTCATGCGAGCTACCTCGCCTCCGCCAGCCACCTGATCGAGTTCAACCTCGGCGGAGCCCTGGGCAATCGCCTCCATGTTGCCGACGAGCCGATTCAGTTGCCCGGAAATCGAGCGCGAGACGAGCCAGCAAATCACCAGGCAACCGACTATGGAGCCGCCAATCACCAGACTCATCAGCAAGGTGCTTCTGGCCAGCGCGGCGTTCAGCCCGGCCGCCGCGGCTTCTACCTCGAAGTTCCGCGCAACGACCGATCTGTCGAGAGCCGCGATCGGTGCCGAGAGGATTGTGTTGGCGTCCGCCGCGGCCTTGTCCAGTGCAAGCCGTAGCCGCGCAAACTGCGCCGCACGATTGCGAAAATCGACGACCGCCGCTGTCAGTTCCTGTTTCATGTCCGGACCCAAGAATGAGGCGTCAATGGCGCGCTGCATTGCGGCGCTGAGCTCATCGACCTTGGCGGCTCGGTCAGCAGACCCGTCTGCACGATACAGGGCCTCCTGCAGCACCATATCGTTGTAGTTCTGGGCAATCGCCGGCGAAAGCGGATCGCTCATATCCAGCCGGTCAGCAATCAGCAGACGTAGCTGTTTGGTGGCAGTTGCCAGCGTTGCAAGAATGCCATCAGCCTCATCAAAACCCACCTCATGTTGGCGTGCCAGCACGTCTCCAACCGGAGCGAGCAGAGCCGCCACGGCGTCTGCGGTTGTCGCGCCATCGCTCCACAAATCTGGCCGAAGCGATTGGACCTGATCGATCGATTCAACCAGCGCAGCCTCGGTGGCCGTGGCCGGAGCCGAGACAAACGCGGCCGTTGCAAGTTGCAGGGCCGCCAGCCTGTCACGAGCACCTTTGGCTTCGGTTAGTGAAGCGACAGCGCGCTGCGAGGATGCGCTCATCACGTCAACATCAGCACGAACAACATAGAACAGTGCCAAGCTGGCAATCATGGCGATGAGCGGAATGGCGACCGCAATGGCCATGCGCGTCGAGATGTGGAGTACGGCAAGTTGGTTGAAAACCCGCATGTCTGCCCGTCCGCTGCTTTCGATTGTCGCTCCAGCAAGCGCAATGGCGCCAGGCTTTAGCGGTACAAAGGCAAAATGCCCGGAGCCTAAAGAAAGCCCCGGGCAGTCCGTCGCGGGAGAAAGTCTATTTGATGTACCCGGCCTTGGTCATTTCACGGGTCGTGACGTCCTGGGCCTGCTTCAGCGCATCATCAACGCTCATTTGCCCGGCAAGGGTTGCGGAGAACAGCTGACCAACCGTCGTTGCGATACCCTGGAATTCAGGAATGGCGACAAACTGCACGCCCGTATAGGGGACCGGCTTGACGGTCGGCTTGGTCGGGTCAGCCGCGTTGATCGAGTCGAGGGTCATCTTGGCGAAGGGCGCCGCAGCCTGGTAATCCGCGTTGGCGTAGAGCGAGGTACGGGTACCCGGCGGAACGTTGGCCCAGCCTTCCTTGGAGGCGACGAGTTCGGTGTAGCCCTTGGAGGTCGCCCAGGCGATGAACTTCTCGGCGGCGGCGGCCTTCTGGGTACCGGCCGGGATTGCAAGGCTCCAGGCCCAGAGCCAGTTGCCGCGCTTGCCGAGACCCTTGTCGGGAGCGAGGGCGAAACCGACCTGGTCGGCGACAGTCGAGTCCTTGCCGGTGACGAACGAGGCGGCGACTGTGGCATCGATCCACATGCCGCACTTACCCTGCTGGAACAGCGCGAGGTTTTCGTTGAAACCGTTGGACGAAGCGCCGGTCGGGCCGTCGGCATTCATCATGTCGACGTAGAACTGCAACGTGTCCTTCCACTCAGGCTGGTCGAACTGGGGCTTCCAGTTCTCATCGAACCAGCGGGCACCGAAGGAGTTCGAGGTGGCGGTGAGGAAGGCCATGTTCTCGCCCCAGCCGGCCTTGCCGCGGAGGCAGATGCCGCTGATGCCGGCGGCCTTGTCGGTCATCTTGTCGGCGGCCTCGCGGATGAAGTCCCAGCTCGGGGCGTCGGGCATGGTCAGCCCGGCCTTTTCCATCAGGTCCTTGCGGTACATGACCATCGAGCTCTCGCCGTAGAACGGCGCGGCGTATAGCTTGCCGTCGAGGCTCAGACCGCCACGGATAGCGGGGAGCAGGTCGTCGACATCATAGTCGGCACCGAGGTTGTCGAGCGCGACGAGCCAGCCCTGCTTGGCCCAGATCGGCACTTCGTAAGTGCCGATGGTGACGACGTCATATTGGCCCCCCTTGGTAGCGATATCGGTGGTGACCTTCTGGCGCAGAGTGTTTTCTTCGAGGGTGACCCACTCGAGCTGGATATCGGGGTTCTTGGCGGTGAAGTCGTCTGTCAACTTCTGCATGCGGATCATGTCACCGTTGTTGACGGTGGCGATGGTTATGGTTTCGGCAGAAGCCGAGCCGACGAGCGCGACGAGCATTGCGCCCGCGAGGAGCGGTACGATTTTCATGGATTTCCTCCCAGTTCAGACTGTGAAAAGACGCCGCCCGATCTGACGCGATGGTTATGGGACGTCTTTCCTGCATCACAATCGCGTGGCGCCCTTCTCATCGTCTAGAGTTCCACATGCGGGGTACTGATGATTTTATGCGCGATTTTCGCCGTCGAGGGGCGAATTCGTGCACAATTGCACTGCTCCAAACTCAGGAGGCACCCGAAGCCCCTTACGGAGACGGGCCAGCAAGAAGCCGCCACGGCCGAAGACGCGCCGGCTTGTTGACGCGAAAAGTATCCAGCTGGAATGGCCGCCGCTAACACGACAGCCCCCGGCATCAAAGCGCCGCAAGCGCCAAGGGCGACTTCATGCGAGATTGCGGCTGCAACGACGGGCCCAAGGTGGCCGGAACACGCGACTGGGGTAGCACCCGATGGTCGCAATGGACCAACAAAGCTGTTGCAGTTTCGGTTAGATAGGGCGGCCACTTTTTGGGTCTGGAAATGCAGATGCCCTGCGCACGGAGGGGCCACTGGGCCACCATAAACTCACCCATGCCCAGTGCGTCATTCTCGCCATCCCAGCACGCGCAGCGCAATCTACACCCGAGCGGGCATCGTTTGATTGAGCAGGAGGCAACGTTGCAGGTTCTTTGTGGGTTGGCCTAAGTTGTGGGTGTTGCCAGCGACGCTGACGTGGTGTTGTGTGCCCAAAGGGCTATTCACAATCCAGAACGCCTCAACACCGCTTCGGGGTAGCGATCTCCCTGTATCGGAATGGCGGCGGATCCTGCATCAAGGTCAGCAACGTCGGCGCTCGAAAGTTGCACTCGCAGGGCGGCGGTGTTTTCTTCAAAGCGCTCCAGCCTTCGTGTGCCGAACAGCGGCACGATCCAAGGCTTCTTCGCGAGAAGCCACGCCAGGGCGATTTGCGCTGGGCTGGCATCATTTCGACCAGCAATGGTGCGAAGGAGATTGACCAGCGCCGCATTGGCCTCACGAGCTTCAGCGGAGAAACGAGGGATCTGGCCGCGAAAATCGTTATCGGCAAACTTCGTTCCAGCATCGATCTTGCCAGTGAGGAACCCCTTGCCTAGCGGGCTGAACGGGACCAGCCCAATACCGAGTTCCTCAAGCGTGGGGATGACCTCTGCCTCCGGCTCGCGGGTCCAGAGCGAATACTCGCTCTGCAGCGCTGTTACTGGCAGAACGGCGTGGGCTCGACGAATGGACCCAGCACCGGCCTCTGACAGGCCAAAGTGTAGGACCTTGCCCTCGGCTATCAAGTCCTTGACCACACCGGCGACGTCTTCCATCGGCACGTCCGGGTCGACGCGGTGCTGGTAGTAGAGGTCGACATAGTCGGTGCCGAGCCGCTTGAGGCTGCCCTCGAGTGCACGACGGATTTGAGCCGGTTTGCTGTTGACGCCCCCTCGATGCACACCGGTGTCCTGGTCGATGTCCCAGCCGAACTTGGTGGCGATCTTGACCTTGTCGCGCATCCCGGAGAACGCCTCGCCGACCATCATTTCGTTGGTCCAGGGGCCATAGACTTCGGCGGTGTCGAAAAAGTCCATCCCACGGTCGACTGCGGCGCGGAGGAGAGCGATCATCTCTGTCCGGTCGTCGATTTCCTGCGATTTGCCGTAGCCCATCGCACCAAGCGACAGCGCCGATACCTCAAAGCCCTGACCGAGTTTCCGCTTTTCCATGCCGATGCTCCTTGCTTTGACGACGGCTTCGCCGGGCTGGTCGATGGCGACGGCAACTACTTGCGATCCGCCTCCGTGGAAAGCCCATATTTGTCTTAGGCCTTTTTCATCGCGCCGGAGACGCGATGCTGAGTCCGGTTGGATCGGCGGCCATCCACCGGGAGGGAGGGCGACGTCGCGGCCATGTCCGAACCACGCAGCAGTCTCCCGCTGCGTCGCGGCGCGATGTGTGCGTCGGCATTGGGCTGACGCCACTCCTCGCCATGGCCAAGCCACTGAAGCGGCAGGGTCTGGCCCTCTCGATGCATCTTTGCTCGGTCGGCCGAGCACCCGCCCTTTTCCACCGACGTAGCCGCTCTTGGTCACGGCGTCACCCATATTTGGGGCTTTCCGCCGAATTGCTCTGGACTGTTCTTTGTTCTGATCGGCCCGCACCGGGTGCCCGGCGATGTTAGATAACCCAGGCATGACCCGACAGGACTCCAATGAGATTGTCGAGGAACTGCGCTGCCAGCAAACGGGCGCTGGCGAGACGGGAACGGTGCTACGGCGTCTCTAGCGGGGTCGCCGTGCCCATCTTGCAACGATCGCCTCCTCCGCCGCTACCTCTAGCGCCCCGGGGGCCGTGATTCCAAATACCTGTTACGGGTGGACTGGACTTCATAGACACAGCAAGCATTGCTGTTCCTCGTCTCGCCACTAAGGCCCCTCCCGCCCGGCTCCACTCCGGGCTTCGGTCAGTGCAAGCCCTGCGGTTGTCGCAGGGCTCCTGATCGAAGGAGGGCCAGATGGCCACCACCAAACTTACCGACGCCCAGCGCGTCATCCTCGCGGCCGCAGGCGCGCGCGAAAGCGGCCTCGTCCTGCCGCTACCCAAGTCGCTCGGCGACAACCGCGGGACGCTCGGCGTGATCCTCAAGAGCCTGCTCACCCGCGAATTGGTGACCGAGCGGCCGATCCTGCAGGACGAAGAACTCTGGCGCGACACGGCAGAGTTGGGGCGCACCACTCTGGTGATCTCGACCGAAGGGCTGAAGGCTATCGGGATCGACCCGATCGAGCACTTCGTCCACGAAACTGACGGCAGCCTGCTCGTCGACGAAACCCGCGAAACCGCCGTCACCGGCCGGCTCGGCGGCAGCGCAGAGACGACCAAGGCTGACCCCGCGGACGCTGGCCTGCCGAAGCCAGGCACAAAGCTGGCGTCCCTGATCGCAGCCCTGCGCCGGCCGGAGGGCGCCACGATCGCGGAGCTGATGGAAGCCACCGGCTGGCAGGCACACTCAGTCCGTGGCGCGATGAGCGGCAATCTCAAGAAGAAGCTGAGCCTCGAGGTTACCTCAGAGGTCGTCGAGAACCGGGGCCGTGTTTATCGCATCACCACAGTAGGGGCGGCCGAGTGACGAAGCGGCTGAGCAAGGATGAGGTCGAGCGCGAGATTGCCGCGCTCGACACTCTCGACACCAAGGCGCTGCAGCAGAAGTGGTCTGCACTTTACGAGCGAGATCCACCCTCGCGCATCCGGGCTGGGCTGCTCCGGCTTGGCATTGCCTACCGACTGCAGGAGAAAGCATTCGGCGGGTTGAAGCCGAAGACCATCCGCCACCTCCAAAAACTCACCGCCGAAGTGCGAGCCGCGCGAGCGACAGCCGAAGCACAGGTCAATGCAGAGATTCCTGTCCGCCCGTCGGTTGTGCAAACTCTGACCCTGACGCCAGGCACGCGCCTGATGCGTGAGTGGAACGGCACAACGGAAGTCGTCGACGTCGTCGCCGACGGTCTTGTGTGGCGGGGGGCGACCTATCGAACGCTGTCGGCCGTCGCGGTGGCGATCACCGGCACAAAGTGGTCCGGGCCGAAGTTCTTTGGCCTCACACCTCCCAAGCCTCAGCTTCGGGGAGCCCGAATGGGCTTAGCGACCGAACCCGCGACGGAGGTGTCGTGATGGGCGACAGAAGACGTTTCGCTGTGCCATCTACACCCGCAAATCGTCGGAAGAGGGTCTCGAGCAGGACTTCAACTCGCTGGAGGCGCAACGGGAAGCCTGTGAGGCCTATGTCCGCTCGCAGGAGCATGAAGGCTGGAAGCTGCTGCCCGACCGGTTTGACGATGGTGGATTCTCCGGTGGCAACATGGAGCGCCCTGCTCTGCATCAGCTGATCGAGTTGGTGAAGTCGGGCCGCATCGACATCATCGTCGTCTACAAGATTGACCGGCTGACGCGCTCTCTCACCGACTTTGCCAAACTGGCCGAGGTGCTCGACAAGCACGGCGTATCCTTCGTCTCGGTAACGCAGCAGTTCAACACCACGACCTCAATGGGTCGCTTGATGCTGAACGTGCTGCTGTCGTTTGCGCAATTCGAGCGCGAGATCACCGGGGAGCGTATTCGCGACAAGATCGCGGCATCCAAGAAGAAGGGCATGTGGATGGGTGGCGTGCCACCCATGGGCTACGACGTTGTCGATCGGCAACTGGTGGTCAACGACACCGATGCCGGCACCATCCGTAGGGTGTTCTCGCTCTACCTGGAGGAGAAGAGCGTACCTGCCCTGCTTGATCGGCTTGAGCGTGAAAACATTCGAACCGCTGCCCGCTACTCGGCCAAGGGCAACCACTATGGCAATCGGCCCTTCACCCGCGGACACCTCTACAAGCTTCTCGCGAACCCGATCTACATCGGACGGGTGCCGCACCGCGACACGTCACATCGCGGTCAGCATGCCGCGATCATCGACAAATCGACCTGGGACGCAGTGCAGTCGTTGCTGGCAGAGAACACCCAGGGCTCTCGGTCCCGGCGCCGGCGCGCCAAAGCCCAAACGCATCTTCTGGAAGGATTGCTGCACGCCGAGTCAGGCGCTCGGTTCATCCCGAGTGCTGCCAACAAGGGTTCGAAGCGTTACCGCTACTATGTCCAGCAGCCCGAAGCCGGCGAAGCAGAAAGTGATCGACTCCCGCCAACCCGCTTGCCGGCGACCGAGATCGAGGGTGCTGTGATCACCGGGGTACAGAGCGTTCTTGCTGACCAGCGTGGTCTTTTGCACCGTCTGGAGGCAGGTGGCGCCACCGAAGCGCCCGTAGTGATGGATGGTGCACACCGTCTGCTCCAGGCGCTCGGTGGGCGGATCGATGTAGACCTTCAATCCAAGCTTCGCCAGATCCTTCGCAAGGTGATCGTTGGCCACAACCGGATACAGCTGGTGTTCTCGGTGGCCAGCACGCGAGCCGTCCTCGGCGTTGCCAAGCCCACTGGCATATGGCCGACCAACGAGCCTGACGATAGTGAGTTCGCAGTGGTCGTGCCCTTCGTCACCGCACGCCGCGGCCGGCAGATGAAACTGGTGCTACCTGGCACCAATAGCGGTGCGGCACCTAACCCGTCCTTGGTCACTGCAGTCGTACGCGCCTGGGACTGGGCTGAAGGGCTCAAGACCGGAACCGTGTCATCAATGGCGGAAATCTGCGCCGCCGAGGGTTTCACCGACACCTATGTCGGCCAAGTCCTGCCGCTGGCATTCCTCTCGCCGGAACTGGTCGAGCAGATCCTGACGGGGCGGCAGCCGGCGGAGCTGACTGCAAACAAGCTCATTTGGCGCGAGCGGCTGCCGCTGAGCTGGGATGAGCAGCTGGCGATGCTTGGGGCTGGGTAGGTCTCGCCGTCGATCAGTCGAGGCTGGTGGCGATGCGCTCGGCGGCGAGGCGGCATCGCTCGATGGCACGCAGCAGGCGGCGTTGCAGGTTCCTCTGCTCGGCGGGCGTCAAACGTGGACTTTGGCCAGCGATCGCGATGCCGTGCGCGTCTTCGAGGCGGGCGGTGGCGAGAGCGAAGAGGTGTCCGACTTGATTTTCGCGCTGAGGCCGACCCATTTTGCGTTGCTCCCTTAGGTGAGGGAGTACCGCTTGGTCGTCGCAGCAAGTCCAGGTCGGACCCGGGTGAACTCACTGCAGCAATTCAGGGCGGCCCATAACGCATATTATGCGAATGAGACGGAGCCGGTGCCAGCCGGAGAGCCTGCCCCCCGAGGCCCACACATATCCCGAGCGGATCACTGCGGGATAGGCGAGGCCCGCTACGACCGTGCCGGAGAAATAAACTCATCACGAAATCCTTTAAGTTGCCGGCGGACTTAAGGATAGCAAAGTCTGGGCTGCCGTCATCCACGTGTTGCTCGACGAGCGCGCGGATCACCTCCGACTCTGGCGTGACCACAAAGGATTGATCGCCGTGACATGGCTCGTACGGGCCGCGGTACCGTAACCAACCGGCTGAAGGAGCAGTGCCCTATTCCTCGAGACGGGTGCATTCTGGCTCTCCACAACGGGGCTCTACCTACCCAAGAAGAACAAGCTACAATAGCGGCAAAGGCTTCGGCTTTCACTGCAAGGGCTTCGGCCAAGACGCCTCCTAAATGGGCGTCTTTGTCGTTTTGGGGGAAGTAAAAATGGCAGGCATGCTCGACCGAGCTCAGCACGAGTTTGGGCATAACATCGTCGGCCGCGCAGTGGGCTTCGATACAGGCGACGTATCCGCCGAGATTTCGGGAAGCACCGGAGGCACGGCCGCAGTCATCACCAACCGCGCCGTGACGAGCATCGCTGAGGTCGAGAGCTTCTGTGAGGACCGGATCAAGGTCCTGTATGCGGGTGTGTTGGCCGAAACGCTGAAAGCTGGCGTCCTAAATCAAACCGCCGCCATCAAACTCACCCAGGATACGGGCAGGGGAGATCACATGATGGTCACTCAGCTCTGCAACTTGCTCCGGAACATCCGCTATCATTCAGAGCCGATCGCTGAGGCCGAGAAGAAGATGAAGGCCGACGAAATCCGGTTGTGGAACGAGAGCGCGCAGATGGTGACCAAATACGCCCCCGTGATCCAGTCAATGGCGCAAGAGCTCTATGAGCGTCGCAGCGTGCACGGCAAACAGGCGATTATGACCAAAGCCGAACTGGACGCTCATCCCCTGATAGTCGCCACATTCCCCTAGTTGTTATCCCCAGCAAAGCCGACGATCTATTGCCCGTGTGCTATTGTATGTGCACGGGTCGATATTTATTGCAGACCTCTCGGAGGCGGACCCGACCTGCTTGCGTCATATCAAGCACGACATGTGGGGGATTTTGCTTCGAGCTATCCCGGAAATACCTGGTCTACGTCTGGCATTGGTCGAGGGACGCGTTGACGGCTCAACATACTCAGGTGAGTGCGCCTGTCTTTGTGGAACCATCGCAAACATCAGGAAGTGCGACTTTACGCAGCTCGACTACCGCGACTCCCACTCACTTGCTGAGCGCTGGTTCTTTGCGATTGGCAAAGGTCAGACTCCAGAGAACAACAGCGCCTGCAAACTCGCAGTTGAATGGATTGACGAGTTCACCGCCCTTATCGAGGCTGGAACCAATCCGGCTGCGTGACGGTCCAGAGTTGGAAAACCAACCGACGAAAAAATGGCCCTAGACAGGGGCCATTTTCGTTCTACCTATTCGTAAGGGTATCGTTTGCTAGATACCTATACAAAACGCGCCCCAATTTGAAGTTTTGGAACAAACCGCGGGCTTAGCGTTTTGACTCACGGGCACACGTTAATGAGCAATTAACAAGGTCCGTGCATGTTTACCTCTTGGTAACTCATGTCGCGGACGCTACGTGCGAACGCTCGCTTTGGAGTTGGTCAGATGGACCCCAATGTCGCTATTGCATTGATTGGAGCGGTGGCAGCGCTTTTGGTAGCGGCTACACCGTTCCTTGCGGAACTTCGCAGGTGGCGCACGCCCGCGAACCGCCGCCGTCAGAAGTCTTTGCCGCCTTCAAACTCGCAGGAGGGCTGAGGCACAAGCTATCTTAGTTGAGCACAGAGTCGGGCTTACTCAGCGCGTTTCCTAAGCGCTCAATCCGACCGTGCATCCGATGAAAGTAAGCTTGGTAGACAGAGAAGATTGCGAGCAGGAGACCGATACCAGCAGCTTCATCCTTTGAGAGATTGTCTTTGATCTCCTGCAGAGTGGTGCCGATAAATTCCTCGCTTTGATTGAAGAGGGCGGCTGACCGCTTGATCCATAAGCGGCAAAGCTCTTGAGTGATTTTCACTGCGCTTGGGTGCACAAAATCGACGCGCGCTCGATGCGCAAACAGGTTGCGGAGTGACTTTATCTGACGAAGGAGCGCTGCATCTTCGGGGACGATGATTCCAACGAGCAAAGCGGCCTGGATACGCGCTCCAAATGATCCAACGGGCGCACGTCCATCACCATCAACGCCGAGGAACGGCTCGGCCTCTTTCGGTAAGTCCATTAGGCGGAGTGACAGGAGCTCAGCCAGCGCGGAATCGAGCACCGCTGCAGACACGATCACGAGCTCGCGCGGTGGGAGGTTGCGGTACTCCAGATAGACCTGTTCCTCGCCGGGAAACACCTCGGCCAGCCAGCGTTCAATTTTCCAGGCCATAGCGCTCGTTAGCTCCAGTCATCCCAATAGCCGCCGAGCGCATTGAAGAACTTCGTGAACTGATCCGTGTCCCAGCTTGTGGCCTCGCCTTTGCGAAGCAGCCAGGCTTGGTAGTTCGCGCAGACAAGCTGCGTTTTGTCGGCATCGTGGATGAAGGAGAAGCACTTTAGGAACGTGTCTTGGTATGACTTTCCGAAGCGATCGTTCGTCACGTTCCAGAGCAAACCTTCGATGTAGTACGAAGGGGCGCTGATGCCTTCGAGCAGGCCGTCATCCTTCATGCGGTTGCGCATGTTCTTCCAGATGCGAACCATGGCCTTGAAGTAGCCATTGGTGTCCTGGTGCTTCTTCACACAGTTGTCGTAGTGGAGCTTGGGGAAGTTGGGGATCAGCGTACCGTTGGGCAGTTTGAAGCAGATGCCCTCGATAAACGTCGCATCCTCATGGCCATTGAAGCGCGTGTAGCGGCGGTAGTTAGAGCAAGCCAGCACGTCGGCCGATCGCCGGTTTCCGTTAGCGTTGATCGTGAGGGCTTTCTCGCCTGGATCAAAGTCCGCGCCGTATTGCTTCTGAAGCCAGCTTGATACGTCGGTCCGGAACTCCTCCTGCGAGTACGTCGCATCGGTATGCACCCGCTTGTAGTGCGCCTTCTGGTCGTCCGGGAGCTTTTGGAGGTCGGGGTAGTAGATCGAACTCGTCTTCAGGACGATGTCCACGTCGCTTTCGACGCCGCGCACGTTCGTGTCGTTGCCGTACGACCCCTGCAGGAACGACGAGATGCTCCGGTTAGAATAGGGAGCGTTGGCGCTCTCGATCACCGCTTTGATCGATTGGTACGTCTCTGCTGACTGTGTGACGGAGCCTTGCTTGGCCCAGGTATCGAGTTGGCTTTCCGGGATCATAGCAAAAACGCCTTCAGCTGATCTTCGTTCTCTTGGAATGTCTCCCGTCCGCGCTGCAGGAGGGTGTTGAGCTTCTGCATATCCTTCTCGAACAGGTCCGTTGCCATGTCCGGATGCGAGAAGCTCTTGCTGATCCGCAGCGTCTCGATGTCCTTGAAAAGGATACGCCGCAGCTGGTCCATGGACTGCGTGTTGATCTCAAGCGTCTTCTGCAGCAGTTTGACGCTGAGGAGCTTCTCGTACCACCAGGTCTTCTGCCACGGCAGGACCTTGGCCGGCGGGTACTCCCCAACCCCAATGCTCACGATCCTGATCTTCTCTCTCGGGATCTTCAGCGGGCCGATCGCGTCCGCAATGGCGTAGAGCGTGGGATTGTTTGCGCAGTAGCCGCCATCGATCAGCACTACGTCCTCATTGAGGCTCGTGTGGACGATCTTCTTCTCGAAGAACGGATACGCCGAGCAGGACGCTTGGACAGCGTCTCCGATCGTCACGCCGAACCCTGGCACGAAGGTCGACTGGCTGCCGTGCGCCTGAGCGACACTGCCCTTGAACACCATTGGCTTTTCAGTGGCCCAACGGGTGGTGACGATGCCGACGCCAGTCTTCACCGCATCGAACTTGTCGTCGCCAAACACCTTCTTCGCGAGCTCATCGAGCGCGATGGATTTGTCTTTAGCCTCCTTGGCGCTCACGACCTTCAGGACGTGCTTGTTGTACACGTCGATGATCTCTGGGACCGGCCGACCGAGGCCAAGCATGGCGGCGATGATCGCGCCCGTTGATGTGCCGAAGATCAGGTCGAAGCGTTCGTAGATCGGACAGCCGATCATGGCCTCGATCTGTCGCAGTACACCGAGGGTGTAGAAGCCTTTGGCTCCCCCACCATCAAGGCTCAGAATACGAAAATAGTCCGCTGGCACGGTGACGCTCCCCCGCCATTGCAATCGAACAGCCTGTCTGCCTGCCGAGTGCTAGAGTCGAGCACATTCCGCGACTTATCCCCGGCCTGCACAGGTATTCGCATGGTAAGATGGGAGCGTGAAAGTAACTCTCAAGGGGGAGCCCAAGAGCACCAACCACATTTACAAGTACGCCTGCAGAGGAAGCTTTCCCTGCATGTACATGTCGGCAGATGGAAAGGCGCTCAAAAAGGAGTACCAGTGGCAGGTAAAAACCCAGTTCCGTGGTGAGCCGCTCAAGGGGCCGCTCTCCATCACGGTGACCATCTACCTCCCCACTAAGCGCCGGTCCGATTGGGACAATTTCCATAAGCTAAGCATGGACGCGCTCTCCGGCATCGTTTGGGAGGACGACAGCCAGAAACAGGATGCCAGGGTGCTTAAGTCGTACGACAAGGAGAACCCACGGATCGAGATCGAGGTACGGGAGCTCGCCTAGAGCTTCTCCGCTCTGATGGCGGCGAGCTTCACCGGGTCTGCAGCAGCCTCGATGAGCCGGTCCACCCACGCTTGCGAGTACGTGTAGTCGCCGTGCGCCTGGTGATAGAGGCAGAAGTTCTTGTCGGTGTTTTCCGGATGCGCGACATCCTTCTTCGGTCGCACCTTGTAGTGGCGCCAGGCCTTGGTGTGATCGTTCGAGGTGAACGCGTGCCCTGCAGCGACCACCGCCTCCACCACCTTTCCCGGCTTGTGCGGATACATCTCATCCGCTGCCTTCAGGTATCCGAGGACGTTGTGGATTTCCTTGCCTTCAGCCGAGTCGGGATGAATGAACTCAAAGTGCGCTTTGCTTTTTGAGGCTGCTTCGAGCGTGTAGATCACGCGGAACTGGAACTCGAGATTTGCAAGCTGCGCTTCCGTCATGCCCTCCATGAGGAGCGCATCGAGGGCTGCAATATGTGCCGGCACTTCGTACTTTTGCACCATGGAGGCCTGTTCGATGCTCAGGCGGGCAAATTGGAGCGCGTAGGATAGGTCTTTAGAGAGGCTTAGCCGTTCGCCGAAGAGGTCTGTAAGAGCCTTATCGAAGTTCAGACAGCACGCCTGGAATAAGGGGAGCCAGGTCAGATCGGCTTTTCCCAAGATCAGGTGCTCAACCCGATCGCGAAGCTTCTTCATGGCCCGCAAGTTGTCTCGGATGCCGGCAGAGAGTGGGCAGTCTTGCCGCTCGATCATTTGGCCGAGAAGGAGCGAGTTGCCGTTGGCGTCAACGATCGCAACGCCCAGCCGGTGGTAGTGCTCGTGAAGCAGATAGGTCCAGGCGATGTTCGACAGGACCGTGAAGACCTCGGTTTTGAACTTGAGGGCGCCGCTGTTGAAAATCTGGACGGCGAGCACCATCGCTTCGCGCGATCGGATCAGCCGCTCATCATCGTACGGATTGAGACCAGTCTGAGTGTCGTATGACTGCCTGTGGAGGATGAACTGGTCCACCTCCTCCTGGCTCGCCACAGCTTGACCGGCGTCGGCCTTCACGCCGGCAATGCGCCCGAAGTTGACCGTGGTCGCTCGACCCACGTTTACCCAGACGTGGATGTCCTGATTGCGCCATCCCTTGGCGATCAGCGCTTTGACGATCTTCTTCTCTGCTGCAGTCAGCGATCCGGCCATCGACGCCCCCCGGCTATCCACATATCCACTCGGTTATCCCCACCCGAGCAGTTCGCGCTTGAGCAAGTTCTCGCGTAGAATACTTGGGTATGCAAACAGCAACACAAATGAACGTCGTCACAGCAAGCTCAAGCTACGAGTTTGCATACACATTCTCATGGGCTTGCGCTGAGGACGTTCAAAGAAAGCACGCTTAACCGGCGTGCTTTTTCGTGTCCCTGGAGGATCGGGTCGGCGTATCCACGCTCCCCCTCTGGAAACCAGTTAAAGCGTGGAACTCACAGCCATGATGACCCGGACAGCATTCCGGGACCCACACCGCATGAGGCCTCTACTGCCGTAGCCTAGACCCTTGGGCGGCAGCACGTACCGGGCAGAGCACAATGGTGACTTTGCTTAGAGCCAGAGGGGAGACGACGCGGGGAGAAAACCGCGCACAGTCGTCGAGGTTGGGTGCGTTATTAGAACGGCTTTTAGCCCCACTGTACCCGGCCGCATAATTTCAAAACATATGGAAAAACTGGACATAGCGAAGATCGTCAGCACCCCGAACCGTGATCCTCAACGACAGCTTGAGGTTGAGACGGCAGAGAAGGTGAACGAGATCGTTGAGTGATTAACTCACAACCGAAGGTATGAACCCGACACAACAATTCATCGAGGACGCGATAGCGGGAGGGCTTGAGGTCTATGGAGGTACTAAAGGTTGGGAGGTACCGCCAAAGGAAATGGGGGAAGAAGCGGTCGAACTCAAAGGCGACTATGTCTATTGCTGGGGGTACGACAAGGACGAAGTGAAAACCTACACGGCTATTCACCTCTACAAAGTCCTCCTCGACCCTCTTGCATGGCAGGCAGTAGGGAAGCAGCGAGGCTGGGCACTCACCCCCGAGGCCGTCTATGACAAGCAATCACATTGGACGACATGGTCTCAGCGCTTCTTCGAGAACCTGATGGTCCGTCGTATGTCGATCGATGAGGCATTAGCAGAACTAGGAGGGCAACATGCCGGGTAGCTCTTGGGAGGAACTGGTCAGGCGAGTGCACGGCCTGGGTTGGTACGCCGGCACGCACGACCTGATCACGGTCCGCGTACAAGGTGGGTTTGAGGCCTTCAACCGCCGCGCCAGCGAGGACTGGGAGGTGCAATTCGTCATCACCACCACCGAGGTCAAAGACGACAAGGGCACGGTGATTTGGCCAAAGGTCGAGGCGAAAGCATCCAAGCTGGAGGACGCCGCAAGAGAAGCGCTCCGCAAGATCAATAACCCGGAGATCGACATCCCCGTCTAGGTATGAAGTCACTCAACTTCGGCCCGGAGCGGTACTCGACAGCCACCACCGACGCCCCCCACGAGCTCGCTGCAGCGGTAAACCTCATCGAAAAAGCCGGTCTCCTCAGCGACGACTACGACTACGCGTTCTGGTTGCGGAAGGTGAAAGAGGCGCGGTTTGATCACCCGGAGGAACAGGTCCGGCTGTTGATCGAGAAGATGCTCAGCACCAAGGCCTGGCTGTTGAGCAAGCGCGGAGAGGCCATGAACTGCGGCGGCTGGCTCACCAACCGGCTGAAAGAACAGGCCAACGGACCATAGCCACGCACTTAGCTCGCCGTTGCTTTTGCCGGCGTCTCAAGGTGAAATACCGCCAGGGGGACGTTACGATGGCCAATTGGAGACGCGGATTCTTCCGCCTTTGGGTGCTGCTGACGATACTTTGGGTCCTGCTTGTCGGGCTCCTCACCAGCAACACCGTCCTGAATCCCTACGTCTCCGAGACCCTCTTCACGTTCAACAAGGCAGACGAGCTCGAAGTCATTCCGCTCTTTTCGGACAAGTACTCAAAGATGCTCGGCGACGAGACATCCGGGTACTACACCCGCGTTGGCTTCAAGGATGATGCGCCCCGCATGTTCTACATGGCGCCGAACGCCTTTCAGGTGACGATCCGGGGCAAGAAGTTCGAAGCGCTCCTCAGCAACGAGCGCCTCAACAATCCCGATCATGAAGGCCTGGTCGGAGCGCTGATGGACTTCATCGCCAAGAACGACCTCAACCTCGATCCACCCGTCACGGCCGAAGAGGTGAGAGCCGCCATCCCCGCCGAACTGCAGCTGCAGTACAAAGAGCCTTGGGTGAAATTCAAAGTCCACGACTTCGCCATCGCCACGCAGGCGACGTTGACCGAGGAAGCCCGACGCAACGCGATCGTCGCTGCTGCATCCGGGATCATCATCCCGCCGCTTGTGGTCCTGGTCCTTGGTGCTGCGCTGGCATGGGTGCTCAAGGGATTTCGCCGCGAGCGGGCGACGGCCCCTTGACGCTCGAAACGGCCATTCCCATTTGTATAAAACGCGACCGCAAGGCCGCAACGATATAGCCGAAGTGTGTAAGGGGTCACCTCGTCAGGCTAGCCCGAGAAAAACCCCAAGCATGCTGGTCTAAGCGCGAGTTTCGGCTACTACATGAGACCCGCACCGATAAGGAGAAGTGGACATGTCCACGTTCCTCTTTTTCGAAGCCAGCAAGCCGGACGGTACGACCTATCGCCTCGCCTTTGCACTCCATGTGCAGCTGGCTTCGTGGTTGGTCTCGATCAGCCGGTTGTTCTAAAGTCAGAGCGTCCTGGAAACAGGGCGCTCTTTCTTTTTGGCCACCCGTACGCCACGAGAGCGTTGCAAACCGGGAGCCTTTTTGCTCTAACGATCGCGCTGAAGCCCTCTTGTATCTCTATGGCTACGACAATCCCGACGAAACGCCGGAAATGAGCGTCAACTTCGTGCTGACGATCGGCACGGGCGATGAGAGCGACGCCGTCTTCAACCAGATGCATAGCTCTCTCGGCGCGTTCGTCGAGAACTCGACCATCGAGAATGACATTGAGGTTGAGGCCCGAGCTGGATACCCGCATGAGCCTGCCCAGACGCAACTGTCGTTTCGTCCCATCGCAGAGTCTCCATGGGGCGGAGCGACGCAGGCCGGCACATCGCCCCTCTGGTACAACGACCGCTTCTGACGCAAAGCGGACCTTCTACTCCGCTACTGCGTGCCAACGAGTCGGTTCAGCGAACTGGTGGTGGAATGAAGCGCCCCAATGCCAAGTGCGAAATAGCCCATTAGAGAACGGCCGGACTGCATCGTGAAGTCGGGCTCCGAATTCGCCGTCTCCAGTTGGGTTCGCGCGGCTGCGAGGGCGAATAAACTCGACCTTTCCGAGGGTTAGCCGACGACTCCTCGGAAGACGCAAAACACGAGTAATATCAATGAATTAGTGGCGGTCCGGGAGGGATACGATAGTTGTACAGTGTCGTGGCGACAGCGGCGCCAAGGACCTTCGACACGTGGGCCATTTTCAGTTCGCAGGCGAACATCGGTTGCATTCAGCGGACACTCCGCTAGTTGCCTCCGACCATGACGGACGTGCTCACTCTACGGGAGACATTGCTGGGGTCCCGCGCTAGCATCTGGCCACTGGTGGTGACCATCTGACCTGCCATAATGTGGCCTCGGTGATTGAGGTGAAGCATGGCGGCGCTGGATTTCTGGTTCTCGATCGGCAGCACATACAGCTACCTGAGTGTGATGCGCCTCGCTGACGTTTCCGCCCAAACCGGCATTCGCTTTAACTGGCGCCCTTTCAACGTTCGGGCAATCATGCGCGAAATGGATAACATCCCGTTCGCGAATAAGCCGGTGAAGGCCGCTTACATGTGGCGCGACGTTGCCCGGCGTGCCGCGAGGTACGGTTTGCGTCCCCAGTTGCCGGCGCCATATCCCATTTCTGAGCTGGAGCGGGCAAACCGCGTGGCCCTTGTGGGCATGAGTGAGGGGTGGGGCGAGGCCTATGTGCGGGCGGCCTACATCCGATGGTTTGAACACGGCGAACCGGCTGGCAGCGAGCCTAATCTCGGTGCCGCGTTGCGAGCCGCCGGCCAGGATCCCGACAGCGTTCTGCCTCGAGCGGATGGACCCGACGGAATTGCACAGCTTGATATTGCGACGGCGAAAGCACGCGCTTTGGGCATATTCGGGTCCCCAACCTTCGTGGCTGATCGCGAGTTGTTTTGGGGCGACGACCGACTTGAAGATGCGATCGACTGGCTCGGTGGCCGACTAGTGGTTCCATGATAGCTGTTGAGGCCGACGACTAGCTTCGGCCAAAGCAAAATGCTGGCCTCGCATGGGACGGGTGATTGGCAGAGTCTGCCCCACCCATGACCAGAGAACCGGAAAGGCATGATTGCGAAATCCCACCGTTGCCTTGGCTGCAACGCAACGGTGGTCGCTAGCCCTCGTTCCAAGTGGTGCCACTAGGTCGCACTGATGGGTGGTAGCCAACGTCGACCCACCGGCGTTCAGCGTTAGAGAGCAAGGCGGCATCGACCAGTATCTGAGCGCGCCACCCGTCATCGAAACTCGGAGCTGGTTCAGTACCGTTGCGGAGTGAAGAAGCAAAGCCTCTGACCCCAACGGGTTGGCTGCTGTATATGCCCAGGGCGTCGCTTGACGCGGCCCCATACAACTCTGCGGGAACGGTGACCTCAACCGTAGCTCCCCCGGACTTGAATATCCGCATCCGAAGGTTCTCTCCGGCCCCGAAAAGCACATGGTCGAGCTCCAATGAGGCCGTCTCGCCCTCGATCCGCAGGACGTGCTGGACGATCCGGTCCCCGTCGTGGCTGACATTGGTCACATCGACAACGCCTTGGCAGCCGCTCGCATAGCGGAAAACGACGTGTGCGAAATCGTTGTTGCTTCGCCCTGTATCATGCCCGGCGATATGGGTCCGCGACACAGCCGTGCCGAGGTCGCTACTCACCGAAACGATCTCGTCACCACATAACCATCGTGACAGGTCGAACATGTGTGAACCTAGGTCACCCAAGACTCCATTGGCGCGCATTGGGTCCAAACGCCACTGGTAGAGGCCGTCGTGGGCGAAGTTGGTGATGAACGCGATCTGAGTGCGATAGAGACGGCCCAGCGCTCCGTCAGCGATCAGCGACTTCACATACTGAAAGTGCGGCTGCCACCTCCAGGTGAACATCACCATGTGACGGACGCCCGCTCTGGTGGCCGCATCGAGCATTTCCCGTGCATCGGTCGCCGTGTTGGCGAGCGGCTTCTCGCAGAGGACGTGCAGGCCATGATCAACTGCGGCCAGTGTGACTTCCTTGTGGAGGTCGTCCGGCACCACTACGGCAACGGCGTCCAGATCGCCTCGAGCGAGCAGGTCGCGATAGTCGGTATGCCTGCCGGGAATTCCGAATCGCTCGGCCAGATCCGAAAGACGATCAACATTCCGGCCACATAGCGCAACGAGCTCGGCGTCGGGACAGTCACGGAGTGTGCTGAGATAGAGGAGCTCCGCCCAATTGCTTGTGCCGATGATACCGAGCCGGACCTTTTTTGCCATACAGCCCTCCTGATGACCGAGCTTGACTGAAACTAGGTTCTGTCAGTGCGCCTCTCGTGCCCACGGCTTGATGCTGGCCCGAGCGAACATCGGGCGATATCAACGTCACGCCGTCGCGAGCACCCAGACTCCCGCGCCCAGCAGTAGTGCCCCTGCGCCCCGCGACACCCAGCGAGCGGCCGGCGCCAGTTTTTCCACGAGAACCAAGGCGACAATGCCGGCGATCCACACCGGGTTCATGACGCCGCCCACAAACAAGAGAACCATCAGGGCCCAGCAGCATCCGACGCAGTAGAGGCCATGCAGCAGCCCCAATCGAAGCGACCCCGCGGCGTCGCGCCGGAAGCCGCCATGCTCCTGGATGAAGTTCAACGGTGCGCGGCATTGCCCAAGGCACGCATTTTTGAGGGGTGTGAACTGGTAGATCCCGGCAGCGACGAGTATGCCGCCTCCTAGAAGGCGGTTCGTCGACTGCATCATGGGACCGAGCAAGGCCAGTTGCTGAAGTCCCCATTGAGCCCCTGTCGCCACCAGGGCGAAGCCAGTCCAGGCGAGAAGGTAGCCAGCTGCAAACCAGGCGGTGGATGCGAAAGGCTTGCCCTGTGCTGCAGCGCTCCGCCCCACGCGGGCATACAATAGGATCATAGGTGCGGCGGACGGGGTCATCATTCCCACCATCATTGTCGTCCACATGGCGGCGAGGAAGAGCAGGTCCGTGACTGACCAAGGGCTGGAGGAGAGCCTCATGTCCATTGGCTGACTTGCCATGGAGTGCCCATCCATCCGCATATCCATGCCCGTGTCTGTTAACACCGGCGGCATAGAGATCGTCCCAAACCAGGCGACGTAGCCCCAAGCCAGAATTGCGACAAGCGTAAGCGCCACCGCCGTAACCAGCCGGTCGCGCCTAAGGACTGCCTCGAGCGCCGTGTCGCTCATGGGGTCAATGTATCACGCCCTGTCCAGTCATTCTCAGCTTACAGAAGTGTGCGTGGGAGTCGGCAAGTTCGAAGGCAATTGGACCGTGTGTGGATGCCCAGCCGCGACCAACTTCGGCGAGCGAATACTCGAACCCGTTTGGCAGGTCGATACGAGCCCTCGACGGCTCTCCAGTCACAGGGTTACGGATTGGCTCGCCTCGCGCCTCGATAAGATTGGGCACGGCCAGACGGGCATTTCTTCCGTCGATGTCGACGCTGAATTCTACCCGGGTGAAGATCGGATCGTTGACCTTGTCCAATGTCGTCGAAAAGACCTGGAAGATGGTCGCGCCAGGTTCGGTGTCTTCGCCACTCATGATCCGGAGGATCGCTTCCCGCTGCGGCTGGGTCGCATTCTCGTCGATCGCGAGCGTGGCCTCGCCGTGCCCCTCATGGATCGCCTTTGGCCAGGAGAATACGCCCGCCAGTCTGACACCATCCAATACCGTATCGCCGTGGAAGCCTTGGCCTATGGCAATTCCTACAACGGCGCGACAGTAGCCATGGGTCGGCAGCGCGTTGAACTGGCAAGGGCAGCCGTATGCGCAACTGCAGTGAGAAAAACTGTCTGCATCGATCATCCACTGCACATCAGCCATCGATCCCTCCTCGAATGCTGCTTCATGGTCAGTCGTAGTAAATCACATCGACGCCCGCGGAGCGGTCACCAGTTCCGCTGGCACCCTGCAAGCCTGCCGAAAAACCCGCAGCACAGGTCATAGCGCTTTTTGAAGACGATCCTGCTGCGATGACATAGTATATCCATTGCTCAGGTCATATCAACAATGGAGGATAAGTTGATCGCCGTCATCATGAAGTACCCAACTGTCGGAGACAGGTCGAAAGACTAGCTATTTCATCGGTTTGTTCGCGAGACGCCTGGAGTCTTGAGCGCCTATCAGTTGGAGAGCCCGGAGGGTGGAGCGACCGTCACGATTTGGGAGTCGCAGGAGGCGCGTGACGCCTACATGAAAACGTTGCTCAAGACCGACGTAGACGCCGCCCTACCCGGACTGACGCGCGAGGTGTACTCGGTGATCAACACCAAGTAGCGCTGCGTTCCTTTAGGACGGCTGGCTATCCGCTCGACACTCACCTCTGGAACGCCCTGAACGGCCCGTTTGCCGCGCACAGCCGGGCTGTTGGTCGTGCTCTCGGCCGATATCGGGCATCCGCGGTCATGGAGGAGATTCCACCGGTAAGTTGCTCGCGCTTTGCCTCGGCCGGTGGAACCGGTGATGGTTTGCGGAGCGATTGACGTGCCCCGCGTCAAGGATGGCAAAAAGCGACCTTAGCGGGCTCAACGGGCGTCACGCCAACTGACCGTCCTCGAACCAGAACGAAGACCCGCGTCGCGAGATGCTTCCTACCGAAGGCAGCGGGAAATGCGAAGTCATGACGATGCTGCCATTGTCGGCGCATGCCTCCAGAAATGCCCACCGCGTCTGTCGTGCCTGGTCGGGGTCCGCGTCGTGCAAGAAGTTCCAGTCCGGATAAATGCACTGCATCGGCCAATGCATGAGGTCGCCTGAGACCACGCCGCGGGCTCCCTGAGACCTGAGGCCGATGGCCACGTGTCCTAGGGTGTGGCCGGGCGTCGGTTCCAGCCTCACCTCGTCATCGAGCTCGAAGTCCATATCGACGACCACCGCCCGGCCGGCCTCGACGATCGGCAGCACGTTGTCTTCGTAGGTGCGTGAGCCGGTGCCGCCGGCAGTCGCCTCAGAAGCCTCCAACTCGCGTCGCGCAATAACATAACGGGCGTTCGGGAAGGTCGGTACCCAGCGCCCATCCACCAATCGTGTGTTCCATCCGCAATGATCGATATGAAGGTGGGTGCAGAGCACATAGTCGACCTGTTCGGGCGTAACCCCTGCTTTCGCGAGTCGCTGCAGGAAGGTGTTGTCCCGGCGACGATGCCAATCCGGGAGCCAGCCGCAGGTCTTGTCGTTCCCAACGCAACTGTCCACCAGGATGGTATGGCGAGAGCTGCGAACCAGAAAGGCCTGGATCGGAAGGACAAGCTTCCCAGTCACCGGTGATATTAATCGCGGCTTGAGCCAATGAAGGTGCGGCTCGAGTGCTTCGTCGGTACAATCGGGAAACCATTCAAAGGGCGTCCGAAGAGGGGAGCACATCTCCAGAACCCTGGTTACATGGACACTCCCAATCATCCAGTGATCCATGATGCGGTCGCTCTGCCCCGGTGCCATCAACGGTCGCCGAAGATATCACTCGCGATCAGTGAGAGACAGAGGTCCACATTTCCATTAGCCCCCTGTCCTGCGAGCTGACGCAGGATGCTGATACCTTACGGCAGCTCTTGGGCAATGACCGCTTCTGGCGCTTTGCAGACGCTCAAACAACGGACTGCCTACCATGAAGTCCGCGCGCGAACTGGTGGTGGAATGAAGCGCCCTTATGCCAAGTGCGAAATAGGGCATTAGAGAATGGCGCAACTGCATCGCGAATTCGTGCTCCGAATTGGCCGTCTCCAGTTGGGTACGCGCGACCGCCAAGGCGAATAGACGCGACCTTTCCGCAGGTTAGCCAAGGCACCCTCGCAAAAACAATAACATTAGCAATATCAAGGACTTAGTGGCGGAGAGGGAGGGATTCGAACCCCCGGTGGAGTTGCCCCCACGCCGCATTTCGAGTGCGGTGCATTCGACCACTCTGCCACCTCTCCGCGAGGTCGAACACGCGTTGCCGCGGCTGGTCGAGACGGGCGGGCTTATGGCATAGCAATCTTGCCCCTGCAACACTCTTCGGCGCGCGCCCGACATGCACCTGCCTCTGTTCGTTTACGGCACCCTGCGTGACCCCGACCTCTTGGCCGCCGTGCTTGGCCGGCCGCTTCGGGCGGACGGCCTCCACGTCGCCCGCGCACCGGGGTTCCGCGCCGTGCACTATCCGGGCCGGATCTACCCCGCCTTGATCCGCGTTCCCGGCGCCGCCGCCGAGGGCCTGCTGCTGACCGACCTCACGCCATTCGAGCGCGACCTGTTCGATGCCTTCGAGGGCGATGAGTACCGGCGCGAGACCATCGCCGCCGTTCTGGCCGACGAGCCGGAGCTGCACGAGGCCGATGCCTACATCCCGGCCATTGCCGTGCCAAACAGCGGCGAGGACTGGTTGCTGGCCGACTGGCAGCGCCTGCATAAGCGGCGCGTGCTGGGGGCAGAGGCGGCCACGGCCGATGAAATCCGGCTCAAGCTGATCGCCGTCCGCCCGAACTGATTGCCGGCCCGCCGAAATCCCCCTTAGGCGCAAGAGTCTCACCTTGACTCTCCGGCCGTTTGCCACGATAAGGCCGCTCGAATTGCGTGTGGGGTTTCCTGCGCGCATTTTTTGGTTTGTTCAACCGCTGTCCGAGGCCGCCGCCGACACCTCTTCGTCGGTCGACTTCTGAAGCCGCAGGATCAGGCATCGCCTGCGGCGCCACAGGGCGCGATAACATGGAGGCCGGGACTTCCGGCACGCACATGACGTTTGCAGTGATCAAGACCGGCGGCAAGCAATACAAGGTTGCCGCCAATGACGTGGTGAAGATCGAAAAGATCGCGGGCGAGCCCGGCGATGTCGTGACGTTCGACCAGGTTCTGCTGGTTGGCGAAGGCGACAATGTCACCGTTGGCGCGCCGCTGGTTGCCGGTGCCCTGGTCGCAGGCCAGTTCATCGCCACCGAGAAAGAGCGCACCGTCATCATCCTGAAGAAGGAGCGCCGCCAGCACTACGATCGCCGCAACGGCCATCGTCAGCGCCTGTCGACCGTGCGTATCACCGAGATCCTGACTGGCGGCGCCAAGCCGACCACCAAGGTCGACGAGATCGCCAAGGCCCGCCACGAGAAGCGCATCGCCGCGCTCGCCGCGACCAGCACCGCTTCGGTGACCGAGGCTCCGAAGGCCGCCGCCAAGCCGGCTGCCAAGATGCCCGCCGCGAAGAAGGCAGCTCCGGCTGCTGACGCACCGGCCGCCGAGGCCAAGGCTCCGGCCAAGAAGGCAGCGCCCAAGAAGACTGAGACCAAGGCCGCTGCCGACACCGCCGAGAAGCCCGCGACTGCAAAGAAGCCGGCGGCCAAGAAGGCCGCTCCCAAGGCCGACAAGGAATAAGGAGAGTACCCGATGGCACATAAGAAGGCAGGCGGTTCCTCCCGCAACGGTCGTGACACAGCTGGTCGACGCCTCGGCGTCAAGAAGTTCGGCGGCGAAGCTGTGGTCGGCGGCAACATCATCATCCGCCAACGCGGCACCAAGTGGCATCCCGGCACCGGCGTCGGTATGGGCATCGACCATACCATCTACGCCCTCATCCCGGGCACCGTGGCATTCAAAACCCGCGCCAACGCCAAAGTGTTCGTGTCGGTACTCCCGGCAGCAGAAGCAGCAGAATAACCCGGTGAGGCGTAGAAACCCCTGCCGGAGACCAGCTCCCCGGCAAGGCGACTAGGCAGTCCGCCGCGCGACAAGACCCAAGGGGAGCCGGAATCCGGTTCCCCTTTTGTCTTTTCGTCGTGAGGGCGGCTGAAATGAGACTGTACCTGAGCTCCTACCGGATCGGCGACCGCGCCGGTTCGCTCCTGGCGTTGCTGGGAGGCGGCAGGCGCGCCGCCGTCATCGAGAACGCGCTCGACAATTTCTCGGCCTCGGCCCGCGAGATCTATCGCCGCGAAGCCTATGATCCCGTGGACGAGCTGGCCCCGCTCGGCATCGCCGGCACCCCGCTCGACCTCCGAGACTATTTCGGCGATCCCGAAGGTTTGCGCGCAAAGCTCTCCGGCTTCGACCTCGTCTGGGTCACGGGCGGCAATGCCTTCGTCTTGCGGCGCGCCATGAAGCAGTCGGGATTCGATGACGTGATCACCGAGATGCTCGACAACGACGAGATCGTCTATGGCGGTTTCTCGGCCGGCGCGGTGGTCGCTACGCCGAGCCTCGAGGGCATCCATCTGATGGATGACCCCGACGAGGTGCCGCATGGCTATGACCGCGAGGTCGTATGGGACGGTCTCGGGCTCATAGATCATGCCATCGTTCCGCACTATCGCTCGCCGCATCCGGAGAGCGCGGCCGCCGATCGCGCCGTGCGCCATCTCTGCGGGCGGGGCCTGCGCTATCGCGCCCTGCGCGACGGCGAGGCGATCGTCTGGATCGAAGACCGGCAGACCACGTTCGATGCGCGGAGGATCGCGTGATGAAAAAGCCCGAGGACGACGACATCCTGCCGCGGCGGCGGACGAGCCTGATGGGGCCGGCCGCCCAGGCCAAGGCGCTGGCCGAAGCAACGGCGAAGCTGACGGCCCGGCGCCAGCGCGATGCCCTGCCCCACCGCATCGAAACACCGCGGTTGGTGCTGCGGGCCCCGATCCGCGGCGACGTGCCCGACCTCGTCAAGCTGGCCGACAACCGCGCCATCTACGAAGTACTGGCCCGCCTGCCCCATCCGTATACCCGGGCCGACGGCATCGCCTTCGTCGAGATCTTCGCCCAGCGTCCGGACGAGCGGCCCTATGCGATCACCCTCGGCGATCGCTTCATCGGCGTCGTCGGCTTCACCTATCCCGAGGGGGGCGAACCGCCCGAACTCGGCTACTGGCTGGGCGAGCCCCATTGGGGCCAGGGCATCATGAGCGAGGCCGTAAAGGGCTTGCTCCACGCCGCCTTCGCCACCCATCTCTATCCGCGCATAAAATCGCGGGCCTTGTCGAGCAATGCCGGATCGCTCAACGTCCTGAGGAAGGCCGGCTTCGTGGTCGTGCAAGAGGGGACCGAGACGATCGGCACCGGCGCCGGCAAACCGACCACCTATCTCACTCTGGAGCAGCCGAAATGGATGTGACGCTTCGCACCCCGCGCCTCACCCTGCGCCAGCCGGTGATGGAGGATGCCGGCCGTATCGCCCGCTTTCTCGACAATTTTGCCGTCGCCGGGAACCTGTCGCGCGTGCCCTATCCCTATCGGCTCGCCGACGCCAAGGCATGGCTGAGGAGCTGGCGTCCGGATCGTCCGGCCAGCGAAACCGGCTTCGTCATCGACCTCGATGGCGAAGGCGTGATCGGCAATGTCGGCTTTCATCGCGATGTCGAAGGCACGGTGATCGGCTACTGGCTGGCGCAGCCGTTCTGGAACCGCGGGCTGATGAGCGAAGCGGTACGCGGTTCGCTCGACTGGTATTTCGAGACCACCGCGGCGATGACGCTGGCCTCCGGCGTCTTCCATTTCAACAAGGCTTCGCTGGCCATCCAGAAGAAGATGGGCTTTACCGAGATCGGCACCTCCACGCGGCTTTGCCTTGCGCGCGGTGAGGAGGTGCGCCATATCGACACCGAACTGACCCGCGGCGCCTGGATGGCCCATCGGCAGCACGCGGAAGAAGGCAGCAAATGAAATTTCTCGACCAGGCAAAAGTATTCGTGCGTTCCGGCAATGGTGGTGCCGGCGCGGTTTCTTTCCTGCGCGAGAAATTCGTCGAGTTCGGCGGCCCCAATGGCGGCAATGGCGGGCGCGGCGGCGATGTCATCATCCGCTGCGTCGATGGCCTCAACACGCTGATCGACTACCGCTTCCAGCAGCACTTCAAGGCTGAGACCGGCACCCATGGCATGGGCAAGGATCGCCACGGCGCCAAGGGCGGCGACGTGATCCTGAAAGTCCCGGTCGGCACCCAGGTGTTCGAGGAAGACGGCGAGACGCTGATCGGCGATTTCACCGAAGTCGGCCAGGAAATGGTGCTGCTCGAGGGCGGCAATGGTGGCTTCGGCAATGCCCACTTCAAGACCAGTGCCAACCAGGCGCCGCGACGCGCCAATCCGGGCCTCGTCGGCACCGAGAAGTGGATCTGGCTGCGGCTGAAGCTGATCGCCGATGCCGGTCTCGTCGGCCTGCCCAATGCCGGCAAGTCGACCTTCCTCGCGGCCGTTTCGGCGGCGAAGCCCAAGATCGCCGACTACCCCTTCACCACGCTCCACCCCAATCTCGGCGTCGTCTCGATCGGCGAGCGCGATTTCGTCCTGGCCGATATTCCGGGCCTGATCGAAGGCGCGCATGAGGGCCAGGGGCTGGGCGATCGCTTCCTTGGCCATGTCGAGCGCTGCGCCATCCTCGTCCATCTCATCGATGGGACGCAGGAGGACGTAAAGACTGCCTACAAGACCATCCGCGGCGAGCTCGAGGCCTATGACGAGGAGCTGGCGGAAAAGCCCGAGATCGTCGTCCTCAACAAGATCGACTCCATCGAGCCGGAGGAGGTGAAGGAGAAGGTCAAGGTGCTGAAGCGCGCCAGCAAGGCTGAAGTCTTCACCTGTTCCGGCGTCACCGGCGAGGGCGTCGACAAGGTGCTCTACCGCATCATCGCGCAGATCGATGCCGACAAGGCCGAGCGCGAGGAACTGGAGCGCCGCAAGCAAGAGCCGACCTGGGTGCCCTGATGAGCAACGCGCTGGCGCCCTATCGGCGCCTGACCATCAAGATTGGCTCGGCCCTGCTTGTCGACGGCAAGACCGGCAAGCTGCGGACCGAGTGGCTTGCCGCCCTCGCCGAGGACCTGGCTGCACTCAAGGCCCAGGGCGTCTCGCTGGTCATCGTCTCGTCCGGCGCCATTGCGCTCGGGCGCCGTCTGCTTGGCCTCGACGCCAAGGTGCTGCCGCTCGACCAGAGCCAGGCGGCTGCCAGCGCCGGCCAGATCGCCCTTTCGCAAGCCTGGGCCGAAGCGCTCGGCCGCCATGGCATCGTCACCGGCCAGATCCTGCTGACGCCCAACATCACCGAGGAGCGGCGCTACTTCCTCAACGCCCGCACGACCATCTCGACCCTGCTCGGGCTCGGTGCCATCCCGATCATCAACGAGAACGACTCCGTCGCCACCGCCGAAATCCGCTACGGCGACAACGATCGCCTCTCGGCCCGCGTGGCGACGATGATCGAGGCCGACTGCCTGATCCTCCTCTCCGACGTCGACGGCCTCTACACCGCCCCGCCGGCAAAAGACCCGACGGCTGCGCACCTGCCATTCGTAGCTGCCATCACGCCCGAGATCGATGCCATGGCCGGCGGGGCTGCGAGCCACCTGAGCCGCGGCGGCATGACCACCAAGGTCGAGGCCGGCAAGATCGCGACCCAGGCCGGCACCGCCATGATCATCGCCAAGGGCACCGAGGCGCATCCGCTGCGCGGCCTGACCGAGGGCGTGCGTCACACTCTCTTTGCTCCCGTCGAAACCCGGGCCCAGGCGCGCAAGCGTTGGATCATGGGCCATCTCGAATTGGTCGGCGCCATCCATGTCGATGCCGGCGCCGCGCGCGCGCTACTCGACGGCAAGTCGCTGCTGCCCATCGGCATCACCCGCGTCACCGGCGACTTCGACCGTGGCGACGCCATTGCCATCTTCGATCCGGACGGCCGCGAGATCGCCCGTGGTCTCGCCGGGCTCGGTCGCGAAGCGGCCGACATCGTCAAGGGCAAGAACTCGAAGGCGGTGTCCGACCTGCTCGGTATCGGCACGCGCTCGGAAATGGTCCATCGTGATAACATGGTGGTCCTGATGGGGCTGGAGGCCAAGGTCTGATGGCAATCATTCAAGCCGTATTCGGCACTGAAGAGCAGAGCCTCGAAGCGACAATGCTGGAGATCGGCCGTCGCGCCCGCGCCGCCGCCGCAGTGCTTGCTTTCGCCACGCCCGAGGCCAAGACCCGGGCACTGGAAGCCGCTGCCGACGCCCTCAACGATCGCCGCGACGATATCCTTTCGGCCAATGCGCTCGACATGCGCGCCGCCGAGGGAAAGGGCATCTCCAAGGCCTTCCTCGACCGCCTGCAGCTCACCGACAAGCGCGTCGATGCGATGATCGAGGGCCTCCGCACCATTGCCGCCCTGCCCGATCCGGTGGGCCGCGTGATGGCCGAGTGGACGCGGCCGAACGGCATGACCATCCGCCGCGTAGCGACCCCGCTCGGCGTCATCGGCGTCATATTCGAGAGCCGCCCCAACGTCACCGCCGATGCGGGCGCGCTGACGCTGAAGGCCGGCAATGCCGTGGTCCTCCGCGGCGGTTCGGACAGCGTGAACTCGTCGCGCGCCATCCATGCCTGCCTCGTCGAAGGGCTGGTCGCCGCGGGCCTGCCGGCTGCCGCGATCCAGATCGTCCCCACCACCGACCGCGCCGCTGTCGGCCAGATGCTCTCCGGCCTCGGCGGTAGCATCGACGTCATCGTGCCGCGCGGCGGGAAGACGCTGGTCGCGCGCGTGCAGGACGAGGCGCGCGTGCCGGTCTTCGCCCACCTCGAAGGCATCTGCCACACCTATATCGACAAGTCGGCTCAGCTCGATATGGCGGTATCGGTCACGCTCAACGCCAAGATGCGCCGCACCGGCGTCTGCGGCGCGACCGAGACGCTGCTCGTCCACGACGACGTGGTCGGCACGCACCTCAAGCCGGTGATCGACGCACTGATCGCCAGGGGCTGCGAGATCCGCGGCGACGCGACCGTGATGGCGCTGATCCCCGAGGCCATTCCGGCGACGGAGCAGGACTGGCACACCGAATACGAGGACGCGATCATCTCGGTGAAGATCGTTGCCGATGTCGGCGAGGCCATCGCGCACGTCAACAAATACTCCTCGCACCATACCGAGGCGATCATCACCGAGGATCCCGCCTCGGTCGCCCGCTGGTTCAACGAGATCGACAGCGCCATCCTGCTCCACAACGCCTCGACCCAGTTCGCCGATGGCGGCGAGTTCGGCTTCGGCGGCGAGATCGGCATCGCGACGGGCAAGTTCCACGCACGCGGTCCGGTGGGCGTCGAGCAGCTGACGAGCTTCAAGTATCTGGTCGAAGGCACGGGGCAGACGCGGCCTTGAACCCAGAGAGCTTGGCCGGTCCCCTCGCCCCCGACATCACCGCCCTGCCCCCCTCCGGCTCGAACCTCCGCGTCGGCCTCTTCGGTGGCAGCTTCAATCCCATCCACGACGGCCACCGTCTCGTCGCCGAGCAGTGCCTGAGGCGGTTGAACCTCGATGCCGTCTGGCTGCTCGTCTCGCCCGGCAATCCGCTCAAGGACCATTCCGAGCTCGCCCCGCTCGAGGCCCGGGTCCGCGCCGCCCGCGAGCTCACCGCCAATCCGCGCATCCACATCACCGGTGTCGAGGCGGCCCACAGCTTCCGCTACACCATCGATACGCTCGAATGGCTGGTCGGGGCCTGCCCGGACACCCGCTTCGTCTGGATCATGGGCGCCGACAATCTGAGCCAGTTCGACCGGTGGGAACGCTGGCAGGATATCGCCGCGCTGATGCCGATCGCCGTCTACGCCCGGCCCGGCTCCACCTTCCGCGCCACGGTGAGCAAGGCAGCCATCGCGCTCAAGAAGCACCGCCTCCCCGAGGCCGAAGCCGAGTCGCTCGCCACGCGCGAACCGCCCGCCTGGGTGTATCTTCACGGCATCACTTCGCCGCAGTCTTCATCGGCCATCCGGGCCCGCGGCAAGGCTGAAGCAAATTGACTGGACCGCTCGCCTTGCGAAATAGCAGACGAAGCGTCATATTGAGGGAGTAGTGGTTATTCGCCACTGAGGATGGGATTGCACCGATAGCTACGCATCTGCGAGCCTTTCGACCCCGGAACCAAGGACAGCTGAAACACGCATGACCCGTGCTTGTCTTGCATGGGCTGAGGCCAATTGATGGCATCGCCCAAGAAGAAGACCGAAACCGCCCCGGCGCCCGAAGTCGCCGTTGAACCCCACATGATCGATCTGGTGCTGAAGAGCCTTGACGATGCCAAGGCCGAGCAGACCGTTGCCATCGACATCACCGGCAAGTCGTCGCTGACCGACCACATGGTCGTCACGTCCGGCCGGTCGAACCGTCACGTCAGTGCGGTTGCTGACCAGCTGGTGACGGCGCTGCGCGATGCCGGCTTCGGCAAGCCGCGGATCGAAGGACTGCCGCACGCCGACTGGGTGCTGGTCGATGCCGGTGACGTCATCGTCCACATCTTCCGGCCCGAAGTGCGCGAGTTCTACAACATCGAGAAGATGTGGGCGGTCGATTTCGCCGCCGACGGCCGCTAAGTAGTCCAGCGGCGGCCGTTCCACCTTGCGCATCGCCATCGCCGCCATCGGCCGCATGAAGCAGGGCCCCGAGCGCGAACTGGTGTCGCGCTATCTCGACCGCGCCAAGGCGGCGGGCAAACCGCTGGCGCTGACCGGCTTCGACATCCTCGAATTCCCCGAATCCCGGGCGACCACTGTCGACGGCCGCAAGGCCGACGAGGCGGCGACGCTGCGCTCCGCCCTGCCGGAGGGCATCCGCATCGCGCTCGACGAACACGGCAAGACCATGCCGTCCGCCGCTTTCGCGCAACAGCTCGGTCGGTGGCGCGATGACGGCCGTCCGGCAGTAAGCTTCATCATCGGCGGCGCCGACGGGCTCGATCCGGCCTTCGTCCGCGAGGCCGATCTGACGCTCAGCTTCTCCCCCCTCACCTGGCCGCATCAGCTCGTCCGCATCATGCTGGCCGAACAGCTCTATCGCACCACGACGATCCTCTCGGGGCATCCGTATCACCGGGAGTGATCGGACTGCCTGTGGCATCGCAACGTTGCCCTCCTCCACCGGCTGTCATCCTTGCGAAGGCAGGGATCCATCTCTCCGCCGGCGCCAGGTGGGGCTTGGATCCCAGCCTTCGCAGGAATGACACCGAGTTTTGATGGACTCTCAGCTCTTTGCCTCCAGCCACGCAAAAGACAAACGCCCGGACTATCGGGCTTCTGCGCTATGTTCGCGTGATCATGATTCGGGTGGATCTCTACTCTTGATGCCGGCAGGAAGCTGGTTGGGACGTGTAGTCGCGTTGAGCGCCGCACTGGCGCTTGCCTGCGGCCCGGTTGTGCTTGCCCAGGAACCACCGGCGACAACGCCTCCCGCCGCCGCACCCGAAACCAGCGCCCCCGCCGCAGAGCCGGCTGCGACGCCGCCATCGGCAAGCGAGCTTGGCCTCAAGCCCTCGATCGACTCTACTGCGCCTGCGACGCCTGGCGACCCCGAAATGGCGGCGCAGCAGAAGGCTCTCAACGAGATCGAGGCCTCGATCTCGCTGTCCAAGGAGCGGGCCGACGCGTTGAAAAAAGAGATCGCCGATATGCAGGGCGATCGCACCAAGCAGAACGCGGCACTGATCGCCGCGGCCGAGCGGGTGAAGCGGGCCGAAGCCGATATCGTCGGGCTCGAGGACAAGCTCGGCGACCTGATCGTCCAGGAGCTGGAAGTCCGCGGCCGGCTCGATGGCGCCGACAACAACATTTCCAATGTCCTCGCCGCGCTCGAGCGCATCTCGCGCAACCCGCCGCCGGCCCTGATCGTCAACCCGTCCGACGCACTTGGCTCCGCCCGTTCTGCCATCCTGATCTCCGCCATCCTGCCCGAGCTGCAGAAAAAGGCGGACGCGGTGATGGCCGACCTGACCAGGCTCGGCGAGATCAAGGCCGAGGCGCTGAAGCAGCAAGAACAGCTCGAGGCCAATCTCGAAATCCTCGAGGAAGAACAGCTGCGTATCGGCACCCTGATCGCCGCGCGCAAGGAAAACGAGAACCGTGTCAGCGCTGCTCTGGCAGGCGAAGAGGCGGCGGCTCAGGCCCTCGCCGACAAGGCGACATCGCTGAAGCAACTGATCGACGAACTGCAGCAGCGCGCCGCCGCGGTGCAGACGGCGGCCGAGGCAACGGCTGCCGCCAATGCCGGCGGCAGTGCCCCGGCCCTCGACCCGGGCACGGTAAAGCTCGCGCTCGCCAATACCAACCGCACCGAGCCGGCCGTACCCTTTGCCCAGGCCAAGGGTTTCCTCTCCATGCCCTCAAGCGGGGTGACGGTGATCGATTACGGTGCCGGCGACGGCTTCGGCGGCATCTCGCGCGGCCTCTCGGTTGTCACTCGGGCCGACGCCCAGGTGGTCTCTCCGGCCGATGGTTGGGTGCTGTTCACGGGCGACTACCTCAATTATGGCCAAATCATCATCCTCAATACCGGCCAGGACTACACGATGCTTCTCGCCGGGCTGGCCAAGGTCGACGTGCAGATCGGCCAGTTTGTAATGATGGGGGAACCCGTCGGCAGCATGGGGTCACAGACAATTGGCCGTACCGTTGCGACCAGTGCTGGTGTCTCTCGCCCGACCCTCTATATTGAGATGAGAAAGAACAACGAGCCCGTCGATCCCACCGGCTGGTGGGCCCCGGCCGCCGTTCCAACCCAGAGTGGATGATTATATGCGCCTGACGCCCCTCCGCATTGTTGCTACGATGGCCGCAGTGTTCACCCTCGGCCTGGCCTGTGCCCCGCTGATTGCGCAGGATCAAACGACGACACCCGCCGCGCCGGTGAGCGGTCCGCGCAGCTCCGACGAGGTCTATTCCGACCTCGATCTCTTCGGTGAGGTGTTCGACCGCATCCGCGCCGAGTATGTCGAGGCCCCCGATGAGCGCAAACTCATCCACGCCGCGCTGCAGGGCATGCTGACCTCGCTCGATCCGCACTCGAGCTACATGGAACCGGTCGAATATTCGGACGTCCAGGAAGACACCACCGGCCAGTTCGGCGGCCTCGGCATCGAAGTGCAGATGGAAGAGGGCGTGATCAAGGTCGTCTCCCCCATCGATGACACCCCCGCCGCCAAGGCCGGCATTCTCGCCGGCGACTTCATCGTCGAACTCGATGGCGTGCAGATTCAGGGCCTCACCCTCGACCAGGCGGTCGAGAAGATGCGCGGCCCGGTCGGTAGCAAGATCAAGGTGACCGTCGTCCGCGAGGGCGTTACGGAGCCGCTGAACTTCGAGCTAACCCGCGACATCATCGCGACCCGCGCCGCCCGCCTCACCATGCAGGGCGACGTCGCCGTCGTCCGCCTCGCCCGCTTCTCCGAGCAGGCCTTCCCGGGCATCCAGAAGGCGCTCGACGATGCCTACAAGCAGCTCGGCAAGGCCCCCAAGGGCATCATTCTCGACCTGCGCAACAACCCGGGCGGTCTCGTCGACCAGGCTGTGTCGGTGTCCGATGCGTTCCTCCACCAGGGCGCGGTGGTCCTGACCCGCGGCCGTATCGAGAGCGAAAGCTCGCGCTACGACGCCCGGCCCGACGCGCTCGACGAAAAGCTCGCCGCCGTTCCGCTGATCGTCTTGATCAATGGCGGCTCGGCCTCGGCGGCCGAAATCGTCGCTGGCGCGCTGCAGGACCACAAGCGCGCGACGCTCGTCGGCACGCGCTCCTTCGGCAAGGGTTCGGTGCAGTCGATCATCCCGCTCGGCGCCGACGGTGCCATGCGCCTGACCACCGCCCGCTACTACACGCCGAACAACCGCTCCATCCAGGCCTCCGGCATCCAGCCCGACATCGTCATCACCCAGGACGTGCCGGACGAATTCAAGGGCCGCGACGAGATCATCGGCGAAGCTGCGCTTCCCGGCGAAATCGGCGGCGGCACCGAGGAGAAGGCCACCGTCGGCTCGTCGGTCTATGTCCCGGCCGAGGCCGACAAGGACAACCAGCTGCAGTTCGCCATCAAGCTGATCGAAGGCACCGAGACCAACGCGGCCTTCCCGCCCAAGGCGGCCGGCTGACCAATCAGGGTTAACGCTTCGTTACCCTTTGCCGGTCACACAATGGATGAGGACAGGGCGGCCGATTCGCCGCCCTGTTTGATTCCGGGAACAGGCACCCTCCGCGATGACCGACCTCAGCGCCCCCCTGACCCGCCGTGGCGCCCGCAAGGATAAGGCCGGCGACGCTTCTAGCCATGGCCCGAGGCACATCCCCGTCACCCGCATCGCCCTCGGCCTCGTCGCGCTGATCGCCGTCGGCGTCGCCGCCCGCGTCATGCTGATCGATGATCCCGAAGGTGGCCGGCCCGCCGCCAGCGTGGCCATCGCCTCGACCAGCGCCAACAGCGTCGCGGGAGCCGTCACCGGTCCGAGCGAAGTCACCATTTCCGCCGATCCCGAGATGTTCCCGGCCGGGGTGCCAATCGGCGACGCTTCCGTGGACATCGCCGCGATCGATCCCGCTGCGACTGATCCGGACCTCGTCGAGGAAACCGAGTTCGGCGCCATCCCGCGCATGTCGAGCACTGGCGTCACGCCTTTCGCGGCCTATTCGCGCCCGGCCGTCTCGGGCAGCGGCAAGCCCCGCATAGCCATTGTCGTCTCGGGTCTCGGCCTCAACCAGGAGGGCACGCTCGAAGCTATCGACAAGCTGCCTGAGGAGGTGACCCTCTCCTTCGCACCCTATGGCAAGACGCTCGACCGCACCGTCAGCGTGGCGCGCGCCTCGGGCCACGAGGTCTTCCTCGAAGTGCCGCTCGAACCCTTCGACTATCCCGACAACGATCCTGGCCCGGACACCCTGCTCACCGGCCAGGCGCCGCGCGACAACCTGCAGAAGCTGTTCAACATCATGAGCAGCTTCTCGGGCTATGCCGGCATCATCAACAACATGGGCGCGCGCTTCACCGCCTCGGGCGCCGATTTCGGCCCGGTGATGGAGGAGCTCGGCGCGCGCGGCCTCGGCTATATCGACGACGGCTCCTCCAACCGCTCACTGGCGCCGCAGCTGGCGCAGGCCAACCGCGTGCCCTTCGCCCGCGTCGACGCCATGGTCGATGCCAATCCAGCGCGCGAACCGATCATGAAGGCGCTGGCTGAGCTCGAGAAAAAGGCGAAGCAATCGGGCTCCGCCATCGGCATCGTTTCGGCCTTGCCGGTCTCCATCGAAGCCGTTACCGACTGGGCGGCAAAGCTCGCCGACAAGGACATCGAGATCGTCCCCGCGAGCGCTCTGATGGGAGCCAATTGATGCCCAAGCGCGAGGAAATGCCGTACCGCGATTGCGTGGGCGTCGCTGTGTTCAACGCTCAGGGGCTGGTCTTCGCCGGCCGCCGCAAGCCCGAAGGCAATCCCGAGCACGTGACGGTCAACGATTCCCCCTGGCAGATGCCGCAGGGCGGCATCGACAAGGGCGAGACGCCGGTCGAAGCGGCCTGGCGCGAGCTGTTCGAGGAAACCTCGATCCAGACCGCCGAGTTGATCGCCGAAGCGCCCGAGTGGATCTATTACGACCTGCCCGACGAGGCGCTGGGTATCGCCCTCAAGGGAAAATACCGCGGGCAGCGCCAGCGCTGGTTCGCCTTCCGCTTCACTGGCAATGACAGCGAGATCAACGTCACCTCACCCGGCGGCGGTGCCCACCCCGCCGAGTTCGACAAATGGCGCTGGGAGGAGCTGACGAAGCTCCCCGACCTGATCGTGCCGTTCAAGCGGCAGGCGTATCTCGAGGTGGTGAAGACGTTCGCGCACGTGCCGGCTGGGGTACGGGGCTGAGTTTGCCCGACTGAGGCAGACGGCCAACCCCTTGCCTCCCTCCCCAATCCACGCCAAACCAATCCCATGAAAACCATCGGCCTCATCGGCGGCATGAGCTGGGAATCGACCGCCCACTACTACACCATCCTCAACCGCGAGACCGCCGCCCGCCTCGGCGGCCTGCACTCGGCGCCGGTGATCGTGCACTCGGTCGACTTCGCCCCGATCGAACAGATGCAGCGTGCTGGTGACTGGGACGGCGCCGGTGCCATCCTCGCCGGCATCGCCCGCTCGCTCGAAGCGCAGGGCGCCGGCGTCATCGGTCTCGCCACCAACACCATGCATATCTGCGCGCCGCAGATCGTCGCGGCGCTCGGCGTGCCCTTCGTCCACATCTCGCAGCCCACGGCGGATGCGCTGCTTGCCGACGGCATCGGGAAGGTCGGCCTGCTCGGCACGCGCTTCACCATGGAGAAGCGCTTCTATATCGAGGGGCTGGAGGCGCGTGGGCTTGAGGTGCTGGTGCCCGATGTCGGCATCACCAACCTCAACGGCATCATCTACGAAGAGCTGTGCCTCGGCATCGTGCGCGAGGAATCGCGCCGCACCTATGTCGACGCCATCACCCGGCTCGCCGGCCGCGGCGCCGAAGCGGTGATCCTCGGCTGCACCGAGATCTGCATGCTGATCGACGACAGCGTCAGCCCGCTGCCGACCTATGACACGACGGATTTGCACGCCAAGGCACTGGTGGCGGCGGCTCTGGCAGACTGACTGATAGCGAGGGGGCCGTCTGCATCGGCGATATCTTGGCGGCCTAAGCCGCCCGCTGCATCCCCGCTGCCCCATCCACCTGGAACACATCGACGATCCGGTCGAGCTCACTGGCCTGCGCCTCGGTCTGCTCGATCGCCGCATTGGTCTCTTCGACCAGCGCGGCGTTGTGCTGGGTCATCTCGTCCATCTGGCGGACCGCGGTGTTGACCTCTTCGATCGCCGCTGCCTGCTCCTGGCTGTCGCGGGCGATCCGTTCCATCAGCTGGTTCGACGACCGTGCTGCGCCGAGGATCGCCTCGAGCTTTTCCGCCGCCTCGGCCACCAGCCGCGAGCCGGAATTGACCTCGGCGCCTGACTGCTCGATCAGCGCCTTCACCTCGGACGATGCGCTGGCCGCCGACTGCGCCAGCCGCCGCACTTCCACCGCGACCACCGCAAAGCCCTTGCCGGCATCGCCCGCCCGTGCCGCCTCGACCGAGGCGTTGAGCGCCAACAGGTTCGTCTGGAAGGCAATGTCGTCGATCATCCCGATAATGTTGGAGATCTTCGACGACGAACTGGTGATCCGCTCCATCGCCGCGTTGGCCTGCTGCATGACGGCACCGCCCTGCTCGGCCGCGGCCGTAACGTGCCCGGCCGCCTCGCTGGCCTGGAAGGCGTTCTGAGCGTTCGAGCCGACGGTCGTCGCCAGTTGCTCCATCGCCGCCGAGGTCTCCTCGATCGTCGCTGCCTGCTTGGTGGTGCGTTCGCTGAGATCATTGGCGCCCGACAGGATTTCGCCCGTCGCCGTCTTCAGCCCGCGCGAGGTCTGCTTGAGCTGGCCGACGATCTCGGTCAGGCGCTCGGCCACGGCATTGGTGTCGTTCTTCAATCGCGCGAAGGCACCGCCATATTGGCCATGGACGCGCAGGGTGAGGTCGGTCTGCGCCAGCGCTGCCAGCACTTCACCGGTCTCGCTCAGCCCGCGATCGACAGTTCCGACCAGCGAGTTGACGCTGCCGGCGAGCGCATTGAGCTCCTGATCCGGGAACTCCGCCGCGACCCGGCGCGAAAAGTCGCCCTCGATGGCCGCATCGACCACGTCGCCGAAGGCGCGCTGCAGCTCGGCCATCATTTGGGCCCGCGCGTCCTGGTCGCGAATGATGCGCACGGCTTCCGCTTCGGTCATCGCCGCGACCTGCTTGCCGTTCTGGCGGAACACTTCGACGGCGCGGGCGAGGCTGCCCATCTCATCGACGCGCGCCGTACCGGCGACGGTCACGTCGTAGTTGCCCTCGGCCATGGTGGTGACCGTACGGCTCATCGCCCCGAGCGGCCCGCCGACAAAGGCGCGGATCAGGAGGAACAGTATGCCGCAGGCGACGAGCACGCAGATCGCCGAGAGTGCGAGGATGGTGTTACGGCCTTCCGTGACAGCGGCTTCGAGCGTCGCCACCGGCACCGAGGCGACCACGACCCAACGATCTTCGGTGCCCGCGACATTGAACGGCATCGCCGTCTGTCGCAGCGCCGTGCCATCGGCACCCGTCGTACCGGCGTCAGTCGCCACATTGTCGGCCAGTGCACTGGTGAATACCGCGCTCACCGGATCGGCCGGATCGAGCATCTTGCCGATCATCGCCGGATCGGGATGGGCGACGACGATACCGGTCGCCGACACGATGGTGATGCTGCCGGTGCCGAACGGCTTGATCTCGGCGATGCGCTGGTTGATGTCGTCGAGTGCCAGGTCGACGCCGCCGGTGCCGAGATAGGTGTCGCCGGCCTTGATCGGCTGGCCGAACGACATGATCAGCATGTCCTTGCCGGCAATGGTGTAGCGATAGGGCTCGATCGCGACGACACGGCCCAGTTCCTTGGGCTTCAGATAATAGTCGCCCGTGCCCGGCTGGTCGTAGCCGGTCAGCGGCTCGAGCACGATCTGCCCCGAGCCCCGGTTCCAGTACGGGATGTAGCGACCCGAGGCATCCGTGCCGGGCTTGCCGACCGCCGCAGCGTCGTTGCCGTCGAGCGCGTTGGGCTCCCAGCCCGACCAGGTGCCGATCAGGTTTGTGTTCTTTTCGAGGAACTGCCGGATCGTCGCGTCATAGACGGCGCGATCCTTGATTCCGGCCGCATGCAGCCCCTCGAGCGCCGACACGATCCCCTCGGCAGCGCGCTCACCCTTCAGCAACTCGGCCGAGACTTCGTTGGCGATGCCGCTGGTGGTCTGGGACTGCAGCTCCCGCGTCTGCGTTGCGATGGTGCTGCCGACCTGCTGCACCAGGACAGTCATGCCGACTGCGAAGACCGCCGCCAACGCGGCGCCCCCCAACAGTGCCACCTTGAGGGACAAAGAACGGATGCGCATGCGGGCGACGGCTCCTGCCGAAAAATGTTCTACGGCATAGAACGTGGCCGGCCGTTAAAGAACGGCTAACCACGCCGTCGCCCTGCCAAAAGTTTGTGCAGCCAACCAACCAACGGAAAGCCCGGCTACCTTCCGGCAGCCGGGCTCCGGCAGGAGTTACTCGTCCACTAGAACTCCGCCCAGTCCTGCGCCACGGCGGCGTTGCCGTTGCTCAGATAGCTCTTGGCCGCCACCTTGACCTTTTGCTGCAGCCCCCGCACCGAGCCGGGCTTACCCGTGTCCGGCATCGCCATGTCGGCCTCGCCATCGATCGAGAACACATCGACGATCCGGTCGAGTTCGTTCGCCTGGCCCTCCGTCTGCTCGATTGCTGCATTGGTCTGTTCGACCAGCGCTGCGTTCTGCTGGGTCATCTCGTCGAGTACCCGCACCGCTGAGCTGACTTCCTCGATCGCCGCCGCCTGCTCCTTGCTGGCATCGGCGATGGCCTCGATCAGGCTCGAGCTCTCGCGTGCCGTTTCCAGCATTGCGTTGAGCTTGCTCGCAGCTTCGGAGACCAATTTGGATCCCCCCGCAACTTCGGTGCCCGACTGCTCGATCAGTGCCTTCACCTCGCTCGAGGCGCTGGCTGCCGACTGCGCCAGCCGGCGCACCTCCACCGCAACCACGGCAAATCCCTTGCCGGCATCGCCGGCCCGGGCGGCCTCGACCGAGGCGTTGAGTGCCAAGAGGTTGGTCTGGAAGGCGATGTCGTCGATCATGCCGATAATGTTGGAGATCTTGCCCGACGACGAGGTGATCCGCTCCATCGCCGCGGTGGCCTTCTCCATCACGGCGCCGCCGTCGGTCGCCGTGCGGCTCACTTCCTGCGCCTTATTCGAGGCTTCGGCGGCGCGCGTCGCATTCTCGGCCACGGTTGCCGCCAGTTCTTCCATCGAGGCCGACGTCTCCTCGATCGTCGCCGCCTGCCTGGTGGTGCGCTCGCTCAGATCGTTGGCCCCAGACAGTATCTCGCCGGTTGCCGTCTTCAGCGCCCGCGACGTGGTCTGTAGCGACGTGACGATCTGGGTGATCCGCTCGAGCGAGGAGTTGAACGCCATGCGCAAGCCTTCGTACTGGCCGGTGAACGGGGTATCCACCCGCCCGCCCAGGTCGCCTTCCGCCATGCGCGCCAGCGAGGTTTTGAGCAGGTCGATGATCGCCTCGCTGCGCTTGCGCTCGGTGATGTCGGCGGCAAATTTCACCACCTTCACCGGCCTGCCGGCCGCATCGAACACCGGGTTGTACGAGGCCATGATCCAGACCTCCTTGCCGCCCTTGCCGACGCGCTTGAACTCGGCTGCGATGAACTCGCCGCCACGCAGCCGCGCCCAGAACTGCTCGTATTCGGCACTGGCGCCATAGCCCGGTTCGACGAACATGCGGTGATGCCGGCCCTGGATCTCGTCGAGCCGGTAGCCCAGCGTGTTGAGGAAGTTCTCGTTGGCCGTAACGATCGTCCCGTCGAGTTTGAACTCGATCACCGCCTGCGCCCGGCTGATCGCGGCGACCTGCCCGGCAAGATCGGCCGACCGGTTCTTCTGCTCGGTGATATCGGAGGCAAACTTGATGACTTTGACGGGCTTGCCCGCCTTGTCGAGGATCGGGTTATAGGTCGCCTGCAGCCAGATCTCCCGGCCACCTTTGCCGAACCGGCGATACTCGCCCGACTGGAACTGCCCGGCGCCCAGCGCGCGCCAGAACTCCGCATATTCCGCCGAGCCCGCAAGCTCGGGATCGACGAACATGCGGTGGTGCTTACCCTGGATCTCCTCGAGCGTGTAACCCACGGCGCCAACGAAATTGGCGTTGGCCGCAATGATCGTGCCGTCGAGCTTGAACTCGATCACCGCCTGGCTGCGGTTGATGGCATCGACCTTGCCGCGATCTTCAGAATGCGTACCGCCGGCAAGGCCGGCAAAAATAGAACGTCCCATGGCTTTCTGCCCCCAAAATCGCTTCTGCGAACTAACCGCGCAAAAATCGCACCGCGCCGCTTGCAGAACCCCCAATCCCGGCATGCGCATTAACGCGCGGTACACCATTACTTTCCTGCCCACGCATCCGTGAACAGTTACGACCCGCATAAGCAGAGACGCGTACTCCCGGGATATGGGATCAGGTTTTTCGTTGCGGGAATGGAAAGGGCGCCCGCAGGCGCCCTGGCAACGAACAGAGGCGATGAGTTCCCTAGAACTCGTTCCAGTCGGTGCTGATCGCGGCGTTGCCCTGTGCCAGGTACACCTGCCGGGCGCCGGCCCTGCCGGCAACTGGAGCAGCCGCCGCCCCACCCTCGACGGTGAAGACATCGACGATCCGGTCAAGCTCGGCCGCGCGTGCCTCAGTCTGCTCGATCGCGGCATTGGTCTCCTCGACCAGCGCCGCATTGTGCTGGGTCATCTCGTCGAGCGTACGCACCGCCACATTGACCTCCTCGATCGAAGAGGCCTGCGCCCGGCTCTCGCTGGCGATGCCCTGCAGGAGACCGTAATTGGTGCGCGCGCCCTCGAGCATGGCGCCGAGCTTGCCCGCCGCTTCCGCCACAAGGCGCGATCCGCCCGCCACTTCCGTACCCGACTGTTCGATCAGTGCCTTGACCTCAGACGAGGCGCTGGCCGCCGATTGCGCCAGCCGCCGCACTTCCACCGCAACCACCGCAAACCCCTTGCCGGCATCGCCGGCTCGCGCCGCTTCGACCGAGGCGTTCAGCGCGAGGAGGTTGGTCTGGAAGGCGATATCGTCGATCAGCCCGATGATGTTGGAGATCTTGGACGACGACTGGGTGATTCGCTCCATCGCCTCGGTCGCCGCGCGCATCACCTCGCCGCCCTGCTCGGCCGTCTTCGACACGTCGGCCGCATTGGTACTGGCCGACTCGGCGCGCTTGGCATTCTCGGTGACGGTGGCAGCCAGTTGCTCCATTGCCGCCGACGTCTCTTCGATTGTCGCCGCCTGCTTGGTGGTGCGTTCGCTGAGGTCGTTAGCGCCGGAGAGGATTTCGCCCGTCGCCGTCTTCAGCCCGCGCGACGTGGCGCGCAACTTCGTCACCACCTCGGTCAGCCGGTCGCCGACGGCGTTGGTGTCGTCCTTGAGACGCAGGAAAGCACCCTCGTAGTCGCCCTCCACGCGTTGTGTCAGGTCGGTGTTGGCCAGCGCGGTGAGCACGCCGCCTGTCTCGGTGAGGCCGCGCTCGACGGTTTCGAACAGCCCGTTGAACACCTGGGCGATGCCATCGAGGCTCGGATCGCCGAACATCGGAAGCCGTCCGGTGAAGTCGCCGCGCATGGCGGCACCGGTGTACTGGGTGAGCAACGCGCCCAGCTCGTTGCCGCGCTCGGTCCGCACGCGTTCCTCGGCGGCCGCGGCGTCGCTCTGCGCCGTCATCTGGGCCCGGCCGACGAGAGCGGCGCGGAAATCCGCCAGCACGTCGCCGAGCATCGCCATCTCGGTAACGATGCCGCCATGCTTCGCTTCGACCTCAAGGTCACCGGCAGACAGCCGCTTGAAGCCCGTCGTCATGCCGGCCAGCGGCTTGAGAAACAGGATGTTGGAGAAGATCAGCGTCGCGGCTGCGAGAAGGATGATCATGCCCAGACCGACCAGACTTGCGATGTCGCTCAGGTGGGCGGTCTGCTCGGCGTGCCCCATGAGTTCGGCGTTCGATGCCTCGATCGCATCGGATACCGCGCTCATCTTGCCTTCGAGTGCCTTGAATGCGTCGTTAAAGGCGGGCAACTCCGCCTTTGCTCCGCCCAAATTGCCATCGGCGACGGCGCCGACGACGTGCTCGGCCGAAGCGAGGTAGGCATTGAGCGGCTCGGTTACCGATGCGGCAGCTTCAATCACCGATTGCGGAACGTTGAGGCCGGCCTGCGCCATAACCGCTTCCCGCATGGCGTCGCCGTATTCGGCGATCTCGGCCTTACCCTCGGCAACGCCGTCGGTATTATAGGTGATGCCGGAATACATGGCGCGATAGACCACGCCGCGCAGCCCGTCATGCAGCATATCCGCCGTCATGTGGTGCCGTAGCGAACTCATCATCGCTCCCGACCCGCGCGAGGCCTCCTGGAAGCTCTGCGACACCATGAAGGTCATCGCCGAATAGATGCCGCCGATGAGAACGATCACCACGCCCAGTGCAACGACCACGACCCTCGTGGGGATGCCCTTGCCGAGCATCTTGCGCAAATGACCCAACCCGAACGCCATCTCGAACCTCCTGGTTCTCTGCGCGCCACCGACCGACCCGATAGGCAACGCTTAGGCGCTTATGGTTAATGCGCAGTTGCCAAGTGAGGCCTGGTTCAGAATTCCGCCCATTCGTCGGACTTGATCGCGGTGTTGCCGCGGCTGAGATAAGTCTTCGCGGCAGCCGCGACCTTCTGCTGGATCGCCTTGATCCCCTTGGGCTGCACGATGTCGGGCCCCGGCACGACCTCCGCCTGCGCCCCGAGCGTGAACACTGCAACAATCCGGTCGAGTTCGCTGGCCTGCGATTCCGTCTGTTCGATCGCTGCATTGGTCTCTTCCACCAGTGCCGCATTGTGCTGGGTCATCTCGTCCATCTGCCGGACGGCCGTATTGACCTCCTCGATGGCCGAAGCCTGCTCGCGACTGTCACGGGCAATGCCCTCGAGCAATTCGCGATTGCCACGTACCGCGACCAGCATGGCCTCGAGCTTTGCCGCCGCGTCGGCGACGAGCTTGGAGCCGGTCCGCACCTCGCCCGACGACTGCTCGATCAGCGCCTTGACCTCGGACGACGCACTCGCTGCCGATTGCGCCAACCGCCGCACTTCCACCGCGACCACGGCAAAACCCTTGCCGGCATCGCCGGCCCGCGCCGCTTCGACCGAGGCGTTGAGCGCGAGGAGGTTAGTCTGGAAGGCGATATCGTCGATCAGCCCGATGATGTTCGAAATCTTGGCCGAGCTCTCGGTGATCCGCCCCATCGCATCGTTGGCGCTGAGCATCACCGCCCCGCCCTCTTCGGCCACGAGGGTCACCTGCCCGGCATTGTCCGAAGCGCCGGCAGCCCGCTGCGCATTGGCGAGCACGGTAGTCGCCAGCTGCTCCATTGCCGCCGAGGTCTCTTCGATCGTCGCCGCCTGCTTGGTTGTGCGCTCGGATAGGTCATTGGCACCCGAGAGGATTTCGCCGGTGGCGGTCTTCAGATCGAACGAGGTCTTCTTGAGCTGGCCGATGATACCGGTCAGCTTCTCAGCGACGGTGTTGGTATTGTCCTTGAGCCGGGCGAACTCGCCCTGATACTCGCCCTCGATGCGCCGGCTGAGGTCGGCTCCTGCCAGCGCGGCAAGGACCGAGCCCGTCTCGCCAATCGACCGGTCCATGGTCTCGAGCAGAAGGTTAACCGACCCCGCCAGGCCGTTCAGCTCGGCATCGGCGAAGTCCGAGGCGACGCGCGCCGAGAAATCGCCGGCGACGGCTGCGCCGACGACGGCGCCGAACGAGCCCTGCAGCTCCTGCATCATCTTACGGCGTCTCTCCTCGTCGGCGAGAACCCGCTGGACGTCCGCGTCGGTCATCTCCCGCACCTTGAGCGAGTTTGCCCGGAACACCTCGACGGCGCGGGCCATGTCGCCCAGCTCGTCACGTCGCCCTGCGCCGTCCACCGACACCTCGAGGTTACCCTCCGCCAGCGCCGAGGCAGCACGCGTCAGCCGCGTCATCGGCGCCGTGACGTGACGCATCAGGAACAGCCCCAGCGATGCGATGGCTGCAGCGGCGATACCAATCCCGATCAGTCCATTGACCGCCTGCTGCGACAGGATATCGTCACGATGGACCGTCAGGTCCCATGCCATGGCGAAGCCGCCGATCAGCGCATGTTCCTTGCCAAAATAGGCGGGAAAGGCTGCATAGTGCACGCCGTCCGCAACCCGCGACACCAACTTGGCTCCGGTCACCGCCTCAGCGGCTGCAGCGGCTGCAAGCTCGGACCGCGCCGGGTCGGCGCCGAACAGCAGCAGCGACGTGCCCTGCGCATCCACCGCGCTCGCACCGACCAGCCCGAAGTCCGAGTCCGCTTCGTAGCCTGCCAGCGCTTCGCTGACCGGCTCGAGCTTGGCGAACCGGATGCTGCCGGCAAACTGCTCCGCCAGCACCGCGATCATCTTGTCCTGCTGACCGCTCAGCGTGTTCTCGACGCTTTGCAGGTTGCTCAGCGAACTGAGGAACATGGTCAGGCCGACGACCCCCAGCAGCGTTGCCGCCATGGGGACCAGAATCGCCGGGGCGAGATTGATGCGTATCGCCATCGTCGGCCTCCCCGCGCTAGAGCATCGACAGGTCGACGCCTGCCGTAATCGACCCGATGGGGGCGCCGGTGGCAGGGTCGGTGATGGTGATCGAAACCTGGCTTTGGAACGTCTGGGTCGACTCGTCCTGCTCGACCTCGCCCAGGGCCACCGCGTCGGCGCCCGCGCCGAAGCTCAGCGTGAACTTGTCTTCGTCGCCCTGCCAGTAGTCCGACGTGACGGTCGACTGCGCAGCATTGAGCCCCATTGCATCGGTCGCGAAGATCTCGGTGAACAGGCCGGCGCTCTCGGCCTGGACGCCGGCAAGGTACTTCGAGGCCTCATTGCCGAGCGTCGCATCGATCATCGGCTTGGACGCAGCATCGACCTCAGCACGCCACTGCTTGTCGAGCTCGTCGATCTTGGCGGCGTCGTAGCCGGCCGAAACCTGATTCTGCGCCGAGATGGCTGCGACGAGGACGGGGTTCTGGGCGATCTCGCGCAACTTGCCCTGGGCCAGCGCCGTCAGCGGCTCGGCGAATTCATTGTCCTGCGCGAGGCTCGGGGCCATAAGGCCGAGCGTGCTCATCCCCAACAGGATCGCGGTCGTCAATTTGAGCAGGTTGCGGGTCATCGTGGTCTTTCCTTCTGGAGAGCGGCCTGGGGCCGAGCGAGTGCGTGCTACGGCTCGCTTCGCGAGCCGTGTCGAAAGCTGTGGTCCGGGTTTCACTTTTGGAAGCAGTTCCCCCCGAGCACTGCGGTCGTCCGGCCGCGGCGCAAATCGTCTTCGGTATCTGCATTCCCGATATGGAGAATTACGCAGTTTGCCTTAAAGGATCGTGAATAGCTTCTGGACACGAATTTAGGACATGGGGAGTCAGATTTTGGAGGAGCGCGCTCAACCTCCCTCTCATCGGATGGTGTCGTTGCGGCCACCCAAAGCAAAACGGGCGCCCAAAGGGACGCCCGTCTGAATTCAGTATCTGCAGTCCGCGTCAGTGCGCAGTGCCGGTTCCGACGGAAGCATCGAGCAGCAGGTTGCGCCAGCCGTCGATCTCTTCCTGGAGCCGCATCTCGTCGTCGGCGGTCGAGGCCGCCTGCTGGGCGGTGAGGCCCGCAGCGATCAGGCCCTCGATCTTGGCCTTGTCGAACTCGGCGATGTCCTGCGCTTCCTCTGCGAGGATCGTCAGGCCCTCGGGCGAGACGTCGGCGAAGCCGCCGCGCACATAGTAGACATGGCTGATGCCGGCATTGTTCACCACCGTGACGAAGCCCGGCTTCATCGTGGTCATGAACGGCGCGTGGTCGCCCAGAACGGTGAAGTAGCCGTCGGTGCCCGGCACGGTGACCGACTTCACCGTCTCCGAAAGCAGCAGCTTTTCAGGCGAGACGATCTCGAGTTTGGTGCCTTCAGCCATTGTCCTGCCTCTGGATCGGAACGGAGCCCGCCCTGTAGGGGCGAGCCCGGATGGGGTCGTGAAGCTTAGGCCGCAGCCGCGAGCTTCTGGGCCTTCTTGACCGCGTCTTCCATGGTGCCGACCATGTAGAAGGCGGCTTCCGGTAGGTGGTCGTACTTGCCATCGACGAGGTCACGGAACCCCTTGATGGTGTCTTCGAGCTGCACGAACACGCCCGGCGTACCGGTGAAGGCCTCGGCCACGTGGAACGGCTGGCTCATGAAGCGCTCGACCTTGCGGGCGCGGGCCACGGTGAGCTTGTCCTCTTCCGAGAGCTCGTCCATGCCCAGGATCGCAATGATGTCCTGGAGCGCCTTGTAGCGCTGCAGGATCTGCTGCACTTCGCGCGCCGTGTTGTAGTGCTCTTCGCCAACGATGTTCGCCGACAGCATGCGCGAGGTGGAGTCCAGCGGATCCACGGCCGGGTAGATGCCCTTCTCGGAGATGGCGCGGTTCAGCGTCGTCGTCGAGTCGAGGTGCGCGAACGAGGTCGCCGGAGCCGGGTCGGTCAGGTCGTCGGCGGGCACGTAGATGGCCTGCACCGAGGTGATCGAGCCCTTGTCGGTGGTGGTGATGCGTTCCTGTAGCGCGCCCATGTCGGTGGCGAGCGTGGGCTGGTAACCCACGGCCGAGGGAATACGGCCGAGCAGAGCCGACATTTCGGCGCCCGCCTGGGTGAAGCGGAAGATGTTGTCCACGAAGAACAGCACGTCCTGGCCCTGGTCGCGGAAGTGCTCGGCGACGGTGAGGCCCGACAGAGCCACGCGGGCACGGGCCCCCGGGGGCTCGTTCATCTGGCCGAACACCAAGGCGCACTTCGAACCGGCGGTCGAGCCGTTGTTCTCATGCGGGTCCTTGTTCACGCCCGATTCGATCATTTCGTGGTAGAGGTCGTTACCCTCGCGGGTGCGCTCGCCGACGCCGGCGAACACCGAGTAACCACCGTGGGCCTTGGCGACGTTGTTGATCAGTTCCTGGATCAGCACGGTCTTGCCCACGCCGGCCCCGCCGAAGAGGCCGATCTTGCCGCCACGTGCGTAGGGGGCGATGAGGTCCACGACCTTGATGCCGGTGACGAGAATCTGGGCTTCCGATGCCTGCTCGGTGAAGCTCGGCGCATCCTGGTGGATGCCGCGGCGGGTCTTGGTGACCACCGGGCCGGCTTCGTCCACGGGCTCGCCGATCACGTTCATGATGCGGCCGAGCGTCTCGTCGCCGACCGGCACCGAGATCGAACCGCCGGTATCGACCACGATGGCGCCACGAACCAGACCTTCGGTCGTATCCATCGCGATGGTGCGCACGGCGTTCTCGCCGAGGTGCTGCGCAACCTCGAGCACGAGGCGGCTGCCGTTGTTCTCGGTCTCGAGCGCGTTCAGGATCGCCGGCAGGTGACCGTCGAACACCACGTCGACCACGGCGCCGATGACCTGCGACACCTTACCGGTGACCTTGCCCTCGGTGACAATGGCGGGAGTGCTCGAAGCGGCCTTGCGGGCCGGGGCCTTCTTGGCGACGGGAGCCTTCTCGGTCGCCGGGGCTTTTGCTGCAGTTGCTGCGCGTGCCATCTGTTACCTCGTTCCTGCTTAGAGCGCTTCCGCGCCCGAAATGATTTCGATGAGTTCTTTGGTGATCTGCGCCTGGCGCTGACGGTTGTAGTTCAGCGTCAGCTTCTTGATCATCTCGCCGGCATTGCGCGTGGCGTTGTCCATGGCGCTCATCTGCGCACCGAAGAACGACGCGTTGTTCTCAAGCAGCGCGCGGAACACCTGCACCGAGATATTGCGCGGCAAGAGATCGGCGAGGATCGCTTCCTCGTCCGGCTCGTATTCGTAGTTGAGCGTGTCAACCGAGGCTGTCGCCGCGTCGAACTTGGCGGGGATCAGCTGCTGCGCGGTCGGGATCTGGCTGATCACCGACTTGAAGCGGGCGTAGAACAGCGTTGCGACGTCGAACTCGCCCGCCGCGTACATGGCGAGGATCTTCTCGCCCACCTGCGCGGCGTTGACGTAGCCGATCTGGCGCACTTCGCGGAACGAGATCGTCTCGATGATCTTGTCGCCGAGCGTGCGCTTCAGGATGTCGTTGCCCTTGCGGCCGACGGTGAGGATCTTCACCGTCTTGCCTTCGCCGATCAGCCGCAGCGCCGTTTCGCGAGCGAGACGGGCGATCGAGGAGTTGAAGCCGCCGGCGAGACCACGCTCGCCCGTCGCGACGACGAGCAGGTGCACCTGATCACGACCGTTGCCGGCGAGCAGCGCCGGAGCGTCCTGGCGACCGGCATAGGCTGCGCCGAGTGCGGCCAGCACGTTGCCCATGCGTTCGGCATACGGACGCGCCGCTACGGCCGCATCCTGGGCGCGACGGAGCTTGGCCGCCGCGACCATCTGCATGGCCTTGGTGATCTTCTGGGTCGATTTGACCGAGGCGATCCGGTTCTTGAGGTCCTTTAGCGAGGGCATCGGGCCGCTCTACTCCTGTTGCGAGGCCCCGCGGGACCCCGCCCAATCCTAAGGGCTTACGAGAACGTCTTCTTGAAAGCGTCGATGGCAGCCTTGAGCTTGGCGCGGAGGTCATCCGACAGCGCCTTCTCCTTGGCGATCGCGTTGAGTACATCGGCGTTCTTCGAACGGAGAGCGCTCAAGAGGCCCGCTTCGAACTCGCCGACCTTGTTGACCGGCAGGTCGTCGAGGTAGCCCTGGCCACCGGCGAAGATCACGGCCACTTCCTCTTCCGGCTTCAGCGGCGCGAACTGCGGCTGCTTCAGGAGTTCGGTGAGGCGCGCGCCGCGGTTGAGCAGGCGCTGGGTCGCGGCATCGAGGTCCGAACCAAACTGCGCGAAGGCGGCCATTTCGCGGTACTGCGACAGCTCACCCTTGAGCGAGCCGGCAACCTGCTTCATCGCCTTGATCTGGGCGTTGCCACCCACGCGGGAAACCGAGATACCGACGTTCACGGCCGGACGGATGCCCTGGAAGAAGAGGTTCGTCTCGAGGAAGATCTGGCCGTCGGTGATCGAAATCACGTTGGTCGGGATGTAGGCCGACACGTCGTTGGCCTGCGTCTCGATGACGGGGAGCGCGGTGAGCGAACCCGAACCGTGCTCTTCGTTGAGCTTGGCAGCGCGCTCGAGCAGGCGCGAGTGCAGGTAGAACACGTCGCCCGGATAGGCCTCGCGGCCCGGCGGACGGCGCAGCAACAGCGACATCTGGCGGTAGGCAACGGCCTGCTTGGTGAGATCGTCGAAGGCGATCACGGCGTGCATGCCGTTGTCGCGGAAATACTCGCCGATGGCGGCGCCGGTCATCGGCGCGAGGAACTGCATCGGCGCCGGATCGGAAGCGGTCGCCGCGACGACGATCGAGTATTCCATGGCGCCGGCGTCTTCCAGCACCTTGACGAACTGCGCTACGGTCGAGCGCTTCTGGCCGACGGCGACGTAGATACAGTAGAGCTTCTCGCTCTCGGGCGCGTTGGCCGCGTGCGCCGGCTTCTGGTTGAGGAAGGTGTCGAGAATGACGGCGGTCTTGCCGGTCTGGCGGTCGCCAATGATCAGCTCGCGCTGGCCGCGGCCGATCGGGATCAGCGCATCGATGGCCTTGAGGCCGGTCGACATCGGCTCATGCACCGACTTACGCGGCAGGATGCCCGGGGCCTTCACGTCGACGCGGCGGCGCTCCTTAGCCTTCAGCGGGCCCTTGCCGTCGATAGGGTTGCCGAGCGCGTCGACCACGCGGCCGAGCAGCTCCTTGCCCACCGGTGTATCGACGATGGCGCCGGTACGCTTGGCGACGTCGCCTTCCTTGATGCCGCGGTCATTGCCGAACAGCACGACGCCAACATTGTCGGTTTCGAGGTTCAGGGCCATGCCCTTGATGCCGCCCGGGAACTCGACGAGCTCACCGGCCTGCACGTTGTCGAGGCCGTAGACGCGGGCGATACCGTCACCGACGGACAGCACCTGGCCGACTTCGGACACCTCGGCTTCCTGGCCGAAATTCTGAATCTGCTCCTTGAGGATCGCAGAGATTTCCGCAGCTTTGATATCCATTATCCGACCTCTTTCATCGCGATCTTCATCGCCGTGAGCTTGGTTTTGAGTGATGAGTCGATCATCTGGCTGCCGACCTTGACCACGAGGCCACCGATCAGGCTGGGATCGACGTGTTGGGTAAGCGTGACCGACTTGCCGATCTTCGCTTTGAGGGTATCGGCCAGCGACTTGACCTGCGCGGCCGTCAGCGGCGCGGCGGAGGTCACATCGGCGGCAACTTCACCGCGATGGCCGGCTGCGCGTTCCTTGAACGCCGCGACGATCGCCGGCAGCGCGAACAGGCGCCCGTTGCGGGCAACGACCTTGACGAAATTGCCGACGGTCGTGTGCGCCTTGGCCTTTTCGAGCAGCGCATGCATGGCCTGCGCCTTTTCCTCGGTGTTGATCACCGGGGAGCGGAGGAACCGCGCAAAATCCTGGTTTTCACTGGCAAGAGCAGTGAGCTTGTCCAGCCCCTGCTCGACTGCGGCGACCGAATTGTCGGCCTTGGCGAGATCGAAGAGCGCCGACGCATATGGCCGCGCGATCTGGGAAAGCACTGAATCCTGCGCTGCCAATGCCCCGTCACCCTCGTGCTGCGCAACCCTTGTTCCGGCCAGTTAAGGTCGCCGGAGGCTGCTGTCGCTTATGATTGTTACCCGGAAAAGGCCGAAGGCCCCCGGAATTCGCGCCCCCTCTAACATGCGATGTTGGGCATCGCAAGGCACCGGGACACGAGTCTTTCTGGGAGATTTGTCGCAGGGGAAAAGGGTGGACGGCCATTGCCGTGTTCGACGTCGACTGTCCCACCCGCCGCGTGGGCTTGGAACCACCGTGACTAAAGAAAACTCTGCGGATCGATATCGACCTGGACACGCAGGTTGCCGGTGACTTTCGGGCCCTGATCGAGCCAGAACCGGACATAGCCCGAGAGGTCGAAATCCTTGCCCGATTGGGCCAGGAGACGCACCCGGTGGCGACCGCGGATCATCGAGATCGGTGCGTCCGCCGGGCCGAACAGTTTCAACCCATCCGCCATCGGCGCCGCCGACAGCAGCTGTTTGGCGAAGGCGAACGCTACCGCCTGCTCGTTGGCCGAGACGATCAATGCAGCGAGCCGCCCGAACGGCGGTAGCTGACCCGCCTCGCGCGCCAGCAGCTCATGCCGGTAGAACGCCTCCCGGTCGCCCTTCACCATTGCCTGCATTACGGGATGGCTCGGATGATAGGTCTGGAGGAAGGCCTTGCCGGTCCGGTTGGCCCGCCCGGCGCGGCCGGTGACCTGGGTGAGAATCTGGAACGTCCGCTCCGCCGCGCGCGGATCGCCGCGATCGAGCCCGAGGTCCGCGTCGAGCACGCCGACCAGCGTCAGCTTCTCGAAATGGTGCCCCTTGGCGACGAGCTGCGTGCCGATGATCAGATCGTGCTCGCCGCGCTCGATCTCGTCGAAGCGCTGCTTGAGCTCGTGGTTCGAGCCCATGTCCGACGACAGCACCACCATCCGCGCGCCCGGAAAGCGCGCCGCCGCTTCCTCGGCCACGCGCTCGATCCCCGGCCCGATCGGGGTCAGCGAATCGTCGGTGCCGCATTCGGTGCAGACTTTCGGCGTCCGCATGGTGAAGCCGCAGTGATGGCACATCAGCACGCCGCGGAAGCGGTGCTCGACCAGCCAGGCCGAACAATCCGGACATTGGTACTGGTGCCCGCACGACTTGCAGAGCGTCAGCGGCGCGTACCCCCGTCGGTTGAGAAACAGCAGCGCCTGCTCACCTCGGTCGAGCGTCGCGAACACTTCGCGCGCCAGCTGCGGCGCGATCCACTGCCCCTTCTCCGGCGGCTCCTCGCGCATGTCGATCGCCGTGATGTCGGGCATGCCCGCATCGGCGAAACGCGCGGTCAGCAGCACGTGCTTGTAGCGCCCGATATTGGCGTTGTTCCGGCTCTCGACCGACGGCGTCGCCGACGACAGGATCACCCGCGCCTCGGCAAACTTGGCCCGCACCACCGCCATGTCGCGGGCATGGTAGTTGACCCCGTCCGACTGCTTGAACGCCCCGTCATGCTCCTCGTCGAGGACGATCAGTCCCAGTTCGCGAAACGGCAGGAACAATGCCGAGCGCGCGCCCAGCACCACGCGCACGTCGCCGTTCAGCACGGAGCGCCAGGTCCGCGTCCGTTGCGCCGGCGTCATGTCCGAATGCCATTCGGCCGGCCGCGTGCCGAAGCGCTTGGTGAAGCGCTGCACAAAGGTCGATGTCAGCGCGATCTCGGGCAGCAGAACCAATGCCTGACGCCCGGCGCGGAGGGTATCGGCCACCGCCTCGAAGAACACTTCGGTCTTGCCCCCGCCGGTGACGCCATCGAGCAGCGCCACGCCGAACTGGTCGACCAGCAGCTCGCGAATCTGCGCCAGCGCCACCGCCTGCTCCCCGCTCAATACTGGCGGATCGGCGTCGGGGTTCGGCGGCAGCGCTACCGGTGGCGGCAGTCGCTCGGTTCGCTCGATCGCCCCCGCCTTCTCCAGCCCCTCGATCACCGAAGCGGAAACCCCGGCGGCGCCGACGATCGCCGACTTGGCCCAGGCCTCGCCGTCCATCAGCAGCTCAAGCACCTTTTCGCGCGACTTGGTCAGCTTGTCCGGCGCCGCCCCGGTCGCGCGAAACGCCAAAATCGTCCGCTCCGGCTCAAGCGCCTCGGTCGAGCGCAGCACCGACCGCAGCACCAGGCCCGGCGGCGCGAGGGTGTATTTCGACACCCAGTCGATCGTCTTCAGCAGCTCTTCCGACAGCGGCGGCACATCGTAAATCTGCGCGATGTCCTTGAGCCGGTTATGGGCGTAATTGTCCTTGGGCACGCCCCAGACGACGCCGAGTGTCAGCCGCCCGACCAGCGGCACGGCGACGATCGAGCCGCGCTCGACGCTCATCCCATATGGCACGCGATAGCTGTACGGCCCATCGACCGATACGCTCACCATCACCGCCACGATGTCCGGAAGCTCTGCCATCTGTGCCCGCTTTGTTCACGCTAGGGGCTACAATTGCAAGCGGCAATTGCGACCGGCGGGCTGCTGACGCGTTGTGTCAGCAGCCCCAGCGCAATCTCGACCGGTCAGCATGAAGGAGCTTTGCCATGCCCCACACGATTCCCGCCGGCTATACCACCGTGACGCCGTGGATCATCTCCTCCGATACCGGGCGGCTGTTCGACTTCATCACGGCCGCCTTCGATGGCGAGGAACTCGCGCGAATGAAGAACGACGCCGGCGCCGTAGAGCACGCGGAGATTCGGATCGGCGACGCCGTGGTGATGGCCTTCGACGCGCCGGAGGGCGTCGCGCCGCAACCGGCCTTCATCCGGCTGTACCTGCCCGACGCCCGTGTTGCCTTCGCCAAGGCGATCGGGGCCGGGGCCGTTGAGGTCACCAAGCCCACGCTGCTGGCTTTCGGCGATCGCGTCGCGCGCGTCCGCGATCCGCTCGGCAATATCTGGTGGCTGCAGCAGCATGTCGAGGACGTCTCGGAGGCAGAGATGCAGCAGCGCTGGACCGATCCGAACTGGTCGGCGCCGATGGAATATGTGCAGCACTCGCTGGCCCAGGCACTGCGCACCTGACCAGCGCCTCTATCGACCAACGCTCCTCCCGTGTAGTTTCGGCCTAATGGGAGGAAAATCATGGCCGAACAGGTCCTTGTCGTCACCGGCGGCAGCCGGGGCATCGGCGCGGCAGTCGCCAAGCTCGCGGCTGCGCGAGGCTACGGCGTCGTCGTGAACTATCTCGGCAATGTCGCCGCCGCCGAAGCCGTCTGCGCCACCATCCACGCGACCGGCGGCGAGGCCGTAGCGGTGCGAGGTGATGTCGGACGCGAGGAAGACATCGAGCACATCTTCCTGGCCGCCGACCGCATGGGGCCGCTCAAGGCCCTCGTCAACAATGCCGGCATGATCGCGCCAGTCTCGCGCCTCGACGCCATGCCGGCAGAGCGGATTGCCGAGGTCCTGCGCGTCAATGTACTCGGTACCCTGCTCTGCTCCGCCGCCGCTGTCCGCCGCATGTCGACGAAACACGGCGGATCCGGTGGTGGCATCGTCAATCTCAGTTCCGCCGCCGCCAAGCTCGGTGCCGCTGGCTCCTATCTCGACTACGCTACGTCGAAGGGCGCCATCGACACGTTCACCCTCGGCCTCGCCCTCGAAGTCGCCGGCGAAGGCATCCGGGTCAATGGCGTGCGTCCCGGCATCATTGATACCGATTTCCACGCCCAGGGCGGCGAGCCGGATCGAGCGAAAAAGCTCGCCTCCAGCATCCCCGTCGGCCGCGCCGGCACGGCGGAGGAAGTCGCGCGCTCGATCATGTGGCTATTGTCCGACGATGCCGCCTACGTCACCGGCACGACGCTAGCCGTAACCGGAGGACGGGCTCTCGTTCCGTGACGCACACCGCCGTCGACGACCTACAATTCATGCGGATTTCGCATGCCTCGTGGCAGCTACGGGGTTTCCACCGAAAGCCGGGTAGTCTAACCCGTTTGTCAGCCTTATATCGGCAGCGCTGAGCGCCTCCCACGGCGCCGAACGGAGCTTCTCGGAGACATCATGGCGGACACTTTCGACCTCACGGTAATCGGCAGCGGCCCCGGCGGCTATGTGGCGGCGATCCGCGCGGCGCAGCTCGGGATGAAAGTGGCCGTGGTCGAGAAATGGCCGACCTTCGGCGGCACCTGCCTCAACATCGGCTGCATTCCGAGCAAAGCCCTGCTGCACGCCTCGGAGCTGTTCGAGGAAGCCGGCCACCAGTTCCGCCAGTTCGGCATCGACGTGACGCCGCAGCTGAACCTGAAGCAGATGCTGCAGCACAAGGACGATACCGTCGTCGCCAATGTCGGCGGCATCGAATTCCTGTTCAAGAAGAACAAGATCACCACCTTCCGCGGCTCAGGCTCGATCCCGGCCGCCGGCAAGGTGCTTGTGACGCCGGACAGCGGCGCACCGACGACGATCGAGAGCAAGAACATCATCATCGCTACCGGTTCGGTTCCGGTCAGCCTGCCCGGCATCACTATCGACGAGAACAAGGTCGTCTCCTCGACCGGCGCCCTCGCCTTCCAGGAAGTGCCCAAGCGCCTCCTCGTCATCGGTGGCGGCATCATCGGGCTCGAGCTCGGCTCGGTCTGGGGCCGACTCGGCGCCAAGATACAGGTGGTGGAATTCCTCGACCGGATCCTCCCCGGTCTCGACAGCGAGGCCGCCCGCCAGATGCAGCGCTCGCTGCAGAAGCAGGGCATGGAGTTCAAGCTCTCGACCAAGGTCACGGCCATCGAAAAGCAGGGTGACGGTTCGCTGCGCGCCAAACTCGAACCGGCAGCCGGCGGCGAGGCCACCTGGGCCGAAGCCGATGCGGTGCTGGTTGCCGTCGGCCGCAAGCCCTTCACCGACGGCCTCGGTCTCGACGGCGCCGGCGTGGCGCTCGACGAGCGCGGCCGCGTCCGCATCGACGCGCAGTTCAAGACCAACATCCCCGGCATCTACGCTATCGGCGACGTCGTCGCCGGTCCGATGCTGGCACACAAAGCCATGGACGAGGGCCATGCCGTCGCCGAGATCATCGCCGGCCAGAAGCCGCACATCAACTACGGCACTATCCCCTCGGTGATGTACACGAGCCCGGAAGTCGCCTGGATCGGCAAGTCCGAGGACGAGCTGAAGGCCGCCGGGATCGAGTACAAGACCGGCAAGTTCCCCTTCACCGCCAACGGCCGCGCCAAGGCGATGCTAGCGACGCAGGGCTATGTGAAGATCCTCGCCGACGTCACTACCGACCGCGTGCTCGGCGCCCAGATCATTAGTAAGAACGCCGGCGAGATGATCCACGAGATCGCCGTGCTGATGGAGTTCTCCGGCTCCGCCGAAGACCTCGGCCGCATCACCCACGCCCACCCGACGCTCTCGGAAGCCGTGAAGGAAGCGGCCCTGATGTGCGGCGATGGGGCGATCCACATCTAGTCGCCGACCGCCGGCAGCGTGAGCAACCGATCACCCCCGCGACTGCGGGGGTTTTCTTTTAGCGTCACGCAGACGCCTCCCACGCCCTGGGCGTGTCGCCCCGCAGCAGCGGCGCGCTGGCGATCAGCACCTCCGCCAGCCGAGCGCTCACCCGCCGGATCGGGAGTTCATGCCGCCGGTCGGCATGGGTCACCTGCCACAGCTCGCAACCGAGTTCCGGAATCGGCGCGCCCAGCCGCGCCAGTCGATTGTCGCGATCACCGATGAAGCACGGCAGCACCGTCAACCCGGCACCCGCCGCGACGAAGTCCCGACAGGCCTGCACGTCGTTGGCGCGCACGCCGATCCGGTCGCCGTGATGCGCCTCGAGCCAGCGCGCAGCCGGCGTCCGACCGGCATCCCCGGACATCCCGACGAAAAACCCCGCTTCCACCCCGTTGATGCGCTTGCGGCCGGAGTAGATTGCATGCGCCGCATGACCAAGGTTGCGCTGCGCAAGGTTCGGCTCCAGCGGCCGCTGCATCCTGAGGTCGATATCGGCGGCCCGTCGCCCGACATCCACGTCGTCGAACGTGATGACGAATTCCAGTCGCGCCCTATCCTCGACCTGCCATAGCTCGCCGATCCGGTCGGCAAGGAACGACGCCATCCACGCCCCGACCGAGAGCCGCACTACCGGACCTGACGATGTCCCCTCGCTCCACCCCACGACCCCGCGCATCGCCGCCTCGACTTCCTCGGCCCGCGCCAGCAGATCGCTGCCCGCCTCGGTGAGCGCATAGCCCGCGACCGAGCGTACGAACAGCACCTGCCCGACCTGTTTCTCGAGTGCCGCGATCCGCCTGCCGAGGGTTGGCGCACTTGTGCCCGTCGCCTCCGCCGACGCCCTCAGGCCGCCGAGCCGCGCCACGGTGAGAAACAGCCGAAGGTCGTCCCAGTCGATCTTCATTTCATAAATGAAACATGCGTGCTGATCGTTCTTCTATCGCACATCCAGAGACCTCGCGCAAATGGACATACCTAGGATCAGTGGGAGTGCCAAAATGTCGATCACATGTACCGAAATCGAAACGGACTCTCGTCCCCGCCTGCTGGCCGCCTTGATCGCAGGTATCAGGAACCGGATCGAATACGCTCTGCTCGTCAGCGAACTGCGCGCCTTGAGCCCGCCCCTGCTTGCCGACGTCGGGATCGCCCGCTGGCAGATCCCGGCCTTTGCCCGATCAGCGATCTGGGGCGACCCGCTCGATCGCAGCCTGCCGGTCGACCAGCCGGCGACAACCATTGGCTCCGATACCTGGTGCCGGGCCTACATGATCCGCCTCGGCGGCTAGGCCGTGCTCTCCTCGAGCACCTTCACCTTCGGCTTTTCCTTCCGGGTGAAAAGCCACACCCCGCCCAGCACCAGTGCCGTACCCAGCGCATGATAGACGGTGAATGCCTCGCCGAGGATGAAGATGGCCAACCCCACCGTCACCAGCGGCGAGATATTGCCGATGATCGCCGTGCGCTCCGGTCCGATCAGCCCGATGGCGCCCGAGATGCAATAGGCCGGCACCACCGTCGAGATCGTCCCGATCGCCAGCATCAGCAGAAACCCGTTGCCGGTCACCGCCAGCGCCCCGACGGGGTGAGTAGCGAGGAAATGCGCGATCACCGCCGGCCCGGCCGCGCTCATTGCGATCGAGGTGAACAGCTCAGCCCCAAGCCGGTCGATCAGGGGCTTGGCCATGATCTGGTAGGCCGCATAGGCAACGGCCGACCCGAACACCAGCGCCACGCCGAGCAGCACGTCGTCGCCCTCGATCGCCATGTCATGCGCAAAGATCATCGCGATGCCGGCGTAGCTGACCACCAGCGCGGCTGCCATCGGCCCGGTGATCTTGCGCTTGAAGAACACCGCGCCGAACAGCACGACGAAGAACGGATAGGTGAGGAGGATCAGCCGGTCGAGCTGGGCCGAGATGTAGCCGAGCGCCGAAAAATCGAGATAGCTCGCCACATAGTAGCCGATCACGCCGACGCCCAGCGTCTGCAGCAGCACCGCAGCGGTCAGCACCGGCGGCGCGCCGGCCGGCGTCGCGGCCAGCTTCCGCCGATAAGTGATGATGCCGACGGTGAGAAAGATCGGCACGGCGACGATCATGCGCCAGGTCAGCGTCGTCACCGGATCGATGCCCTCGGCAAGCGCGAGCTTGATGACGATGCCCTTGGTGGCAAAGAACGCCGCGCCGGCAAGTGCCAGCACGAAGCCGGCCCAGGCGTAGTTGCGGTAGTCGAAACGGGCGGAAGGCGCAGTCTCGGAAGACATCTTGGCGGGTCCAGTTTGGGCCCTGCCATCAGATCACCGGTTCATCCCGCGCCTGATGGCGGGGCCGGTGAGCGTCGAAGGGTCAGATACGAGCCGTCGCGTCCCGGTCCCCGAGGGGCCGAAGGCAGATTTTGCCAATAATTAGGATGCAAGCGGACATGACCGGATAGGTACGCTCACGACCATCGGCTGTAAAGTGCGGCGAACGGTGAACGCTCTGTTCGGACTAAGCCCGTGGATGCGCCGCCCGATAGGCATCGAGCAGCCGCTCGGTATCGACCGCCGTGTAGATCTGCGTCGTCGACAGCGACGCATGGCCGAGCAGTTCCTGGATCGTCCTTAGATCTCCGCCTTTGCCCAGGAGGTGCGTGGCAAAGCTGTGCCGCAGCGCGTGGGGCGTCGCCGACGGCGGCAGCCCGAGCGCCCCGCGCAGCTGCTGCATCCGCAACTGGATCAGCCGCGGCGACAGCACCCCGCCCTTCTTGCCGCGGAACACCGCCTCGTCTACGCCCGGCTTGTAGGGCGCGAGCCCGAGATAGCGGTCGATCGCCTGCCGCACTGGTGCGATCAGCGGCACGATCCGCGTCCGACCGCCCTTGCCGGTGACCCGCAGCGCGCTCGCCTCGAGATCGGCGCGCGTCACCGCCAGCGCCTCCGAGATACGTAAGCCCGCCCCATAGCACAGCGAGATCACCGCCATGTCGCGCGCGGCGACCCAGGGCGTGTCCTCGAGCTCGTCCGTCGCCGTGATCGTCGCCTTCGCTTCCAGTACCGTCAGCGCCTTGGGCAGGCCCCGGGTCTGCTTCGGTGTGCGAATGGTATTGAGCGCTTCTGTCGCCAGCACGCCTTCGCGTTCGAGAAAGCCGAAGAAGCTCTTGATCGCCGACAGTTCCCGCGCCAGCGAGCGCGACCCCAGTCCTTCGTTGCGCCGGGCCGCGAGAAAGGCGCGCACATCGGCCGCCCGCAACTCGCCGAGCATGCCGAGCGATGCTTCTCCGCCCATGTGGCCCGCCAGGAACTGCACGAACTGGCCGAGGTCAGAGAGATACGCCTCAAGCGTTTTAGGCGCCAGCCGCCGCACCGCTCCCAGCTCGCGCTGCCAATTGGCGATCTGGGCCGCAAGCCCGGCATCGGGGAACATGGCGTAGGTCATTTCCCGATCCTAGGCCGCGGCACTTAGCACTTTGCTAACCTCTGACGGCATGTGGCGACCTCTTCGCCGCCAGCCTGTCCGTCGGCCTCAAGGGCGCGTTCTAGTCCGGCATTCCGGCCGGTGTTGCCGATCTGCATCACCGGCCGACCACCTCTGCCTCGGCCGCACACACGCGCGTGAGCCGCCCTTTGCCTGCCGCATTCGCGGGCTTATCCGCGATGCATGCATCGGCTGCTCTCCATCCTCACCATCTGCGTCGCGCTTCTGGCTCTCGTCAGCCCGAGCCTTGCGACCGGCCTCTGCGTCGCCCATGGTACGCCGAGCGTCGTCGCTTCGGCGGATGGCAGTTCGGTGCCCCTGCCGAACCCCTGTGAGATGCAGGGCGGCAAGCGCGTGCTCCCGGCCCGGCCGGAGTTTGCCCGCGTCGCGGTTGAGTTGCCGCGCGCCACCCTCGCCCAATGGGCTCGCGGCCTTGCCGACCAGCCCATGCACGACGGGCAGATGCCCGCAGCGGAACTCCCCCCGCCCCGGCTCGGCTGACAGCCGGCCTCACGATCCGCCACTCCTCCCAAGACCCACGCGGCCCCAAGCCGCATATGAGACATTTGCCATGACTGAATTCCTGATCGGCCGCCGCGCGCTGCTCGCCGGCGCCGCCAGCCTCGCCGCCCTTTCGCTCGCCGGTTGCGCCACCAGCGGCACCGCCACCGTCGCCACCGAAACGCCGCGCATCCCCGACGATGTGCTGTCGATGTACGCCGCGCTGCCCAACGAGCGCTTCCCCATCCCGGCCGCACGCATCGACCTCGTCGACCCGCAATACTGGCGCCAGATCGTTTCCGATCCGACCGGTGAACGTCCCGGCACCATTGTCATCGACACCGCCAACCGCTTCCTCTACCTGGTGCGCGACGGCGGCCAGGCCATGCGCTACGGCGTCGGCATCGGCCGCGACGGCTTTGCCTGGTCGGGTCGTGGCGTCATCCAGTACAAGCGCGAATGGCCGACCTGGACTCCGCCGAGTGAGATGATCGACCGGCAGCCGGAGCTGGAACCCTATCGTCAAGGCATGCCGCCGAGCCTCGAGAACCCGCTCGGCGCGCGCGCCCTCTACATCTTCAAGGACGGCCGCGACACCATCTACCGGCTGCACGGGGCAACCGACGCGCGCACCATCGGCAAGGCGATTTCATCGGGCTGCGTGCGCCTCTTGAACCAGGACGTGATCGATCTGTTCGAACGCGTGCCGAGCGGCACGCCCATCGTCGTCGCATGAAGAATCGCGAGCAAAAGCAGCGGCATAGGTGAACCGCAACTGAATGTGCCGGTCGGGCTGGGTTCAAAACCGCCCGACTAGAAGCCGCGTCACACAACGCCGGCTCGGCCGGCCTTTCAGGAACTGAACAGAATGAACAAGCTCATTGCTCTGGTGCTCGTCGGCGCCACTCTCTTCGTCTCGGCTCCGGCTTTTGCCGTCGACACCTCCATCTCGGCCCTCTGCGGCCCGGATGGTCCGGAATCCTACAAGCGCCCCGGCGGCTATTGCGAACAGATCGGCGCCAACCAGTCGCTGCTCGAGAACAAGCGCGAATACAATCCGTACCTCTACATCTGATCGCCTGAGCCACAGGCATAAAGGATCAAGCACATGAACAAGATCATCGCCCTGGTGCTCGTCAGCGCCACTCTCCTCGCTTCGGCTCCGGCTTTCGCCGTCGACACGTCCATTTCCACCCTTTGCGGTCCGGATGCACCCGAGGCCTACAAGCGCCCCGGCGGCTATTGCGAACAGATCGGCAAGAACGAGTCTGAAGCCGCAAAGAGCGAGCATCCGTGGTGGTGGGGCCTGAAGTAAGGCTCTTCCACGAGCCAACGCCTTGAATCAAAAGGGCCCGCAATAAGGGCCCTTCTTTTGTTTGCGTGCAGCACGACCTCAGAGATCGAGCACCAGGCGTTCCGGCGCCTCGAGGCTTTCTTTGACCCGCACGAGGAAGGTTACTGCTTCCTTGCCGTCGACGATGCGGTGATCGTAGCTCAGCGCCAGGTACATCATCGGACGGATGACGATCTGGCCGGCGACCACGACCGGACGCTCCTGGATCTTGTGCATGCCGAGGATGCCCGACTGCGGCGCATTGAGGATCGGTGTCGACATCAGCGAGCCGTAGACGCCACCGTTCGAGATGGTGAAGGTGCCACCCTGCATGTCGGCCATCGACAGCTGCCCGTCGCGCGCAAGCTTGCCAAGCCGGGCAATATCCTTCTCGATCTCGGCGATCGACATCTGGTCGGCATCGCGCACCACCGGCACGACGAGGCCCTTCTCGGTGCCCACGGCCACGCCGATATGGGCGTAGTTCTTGTAGATCAGGTCGTCGCCGTCGATCTCGGCATTGACCGCCGGAATCTCCTTCAGCGCATGCGTCACGGCCTTGGTGAAAAAGCCCATGAAGCCGAGCTTCACGCCGTGCTTTTTCTCGAACAGTTCCTTGTAGGAATTCCTGAGGTCCATCACCGGCTTCATGTCCACCTCGTTGAAGGTGGTAAGCATGGCGGCGGAGTTCTGTGCCTCCTTGAGCCGGCGCGCGATGGTCTGGCGCAGGCGGGTCATCTTCACGCGCTCTTCGCGCACGTCGTCGGCGGCATTCACCGGACCACGCGGCTGGGCCGGAACCGGTGCCGGTTCAGGCGACTTCGCGGACGGAGCAGGAGCCGGCTTGGCGGCGGGTGCAGGAGCAACGGGTGCGGGTGCGGGCGCAGCAGCCACGGCAACCGCCGGCGCTGCAACCGAGGCAGTAGCGGCGACGCCAGCCGGCTTCGCAATCGCCGCCAGCACGTCTTCCTTGAGGATCTGGCCGCGCTTGCCCGAGCCGTTGATGTCGGCCTCGTTGACGCCGCTCTCGGAGATCAGCTTGGCGGCGCTCGGCGCTGGCGCCATGCCGTTGCCGGTCGCCGGCTTGGGCGCAGGCTCCGCGGCGACAGCAGCCGGCTGCGGAACTTCGACAGGCTTGGCGGCAGGAGCGGGGCCCGCCGCGGTAACCGAGCCAGCCGCGCCGATCGCGCCGATCAGCGCGCCGACATTGACCGTGTCACCGGGATTGGCGGCGATCGATTCGAGCACGCCCGCGGCCGGAGCCGGGACCTCGATCGTCACCTTGTCGGTCTCGAGCTCGACCACTGGCTCATCCGCCGCGACTGTGTCGCCGACCTTTTTGAACCACTGGCCGATCGTCGCCTCGGTGACGCTTTCGCCCAGCGTGGGCACCCGGATGTCAGTCGCCATCAGTACGGTCCTTCAACTTGCCGCTTTGGAGCAGGATCGGAAGAGTACGTCCTCTTGCGGTGCGATCCTGCAACCACTTCATTTCGGGTAGCAACTGCGGCCACCCGTGATTCAACAGAATGGCGAGGCCAGCGCCCCGCCACTGTTCTTACTTCGCCAGTGCCTGTTCGAGGAACTGTTGCAGCTCCTGCAGGTGCTTGCGCATCAGGCCGGTCGCCGTCGCCGCCGAAGCCGCGCGGCCCGCATAGATCGGACGCTCGCCGCCACGGCCCATCTGGTCCAGCACCCAGTCGATATAGGGCTGGACGAAGGCCCAGGCGCCCATGTTCTTGGGCTCTTCCTGGCACCAGTAGATCTCGGCGTTCTTGAACCGGTTGAGTTCGTCGAGCAAAGCCTTGGCCGGGAACGGATAGAGCTGCTCGACGCGGAGCAGGTACACATCGTTGATGCCGCGCTTCTCGCGCTCTTCGAGCAGGTCGTAGTAGACCTTGCCCGAGCAGAGGACGACGCGACGGATGTCGCTGTCCGGCGCCAGCTTGACCGAGGTCTTGGGCACGCCCGGAGCTTCAGCATCGTCCCAGAGCAGGCGATGGAAGGTCGAATCCGGCCCGAACTCGATGAGGCCCGACACCGCTTTCTTGTGGCGCAGCAGCGACTTGGGCGTCATCAGGATCAGCGGCTTGCGGAAGTCGCGCTTCATCTGCCGGCGCAGGATGTGGAAGTAGTTGGCCGGCGTCGTGCAGTTGGCAACCTGCATGTTGTCCTCGGCGCAGAGCTGCAGGTAGCGCTCGAGACGCGCCGACGAGTGCTCCGGCCCCTGGCCTTCATAGCCATGCGGCAAGAGCATCACGAGGCCGCTCATGCGGAACCACTTGCGCTCGCCCGACGAGATGAACTGGTCCACCACCACCTGGGCGCCGTTGGCGAAATCGCCGAACTGGGCTTCCCACAACGTCAGCGTGTTCGGCTCGGCCAGCGAGTAGCCATACTCGAAGCCCAGCACCGCTTCTTCCGAGAGCATCGAGTTGATGACCTCGTAGCGCTCCTGGTTTTCAGCCACGTTGTTGAGCGGCGTGTAGGTCTCGTTGTCCTTTTCCTGGTCGTTCAGCACCGAGTGACGCTGGCTGAACGTGCCGCGCTCGACGTCCTGGCCCGAGAGGCGCACCGGGTGCCCTTCGGTGAGGATGGTCGCGAACGCCAGCGCTTCGCCGGTCGCCCAGTCGATGCCTTCACCGCTCTCGATCGCCGCGAGGCGATTGTCCATGAAGCGCTTCACCGTCTTGTGGGCGTTGAAGCTCGCCGGCACCGTGGTCAGGCGCTGCCCGATCTTGGCAAGGTCGATCAGGTCGACGCCGGTATCGCCGCGGCGCGGACCTTCGACGTCGGCGCGCTTCAGGTCCTTCCACACGCCATCGAGCCAGTCAGTCTTGTTGGGGCGGAAATCCTGCCCGGCCTCGAACTCGGTCTCGAGGTTGGCGCGCCAGTCGGCCTTCATCTTGTCGACTTCGTCATTGGTGACGAGGCCTTCGGCGACCAGGCGCTTGGAATAGATGTCGAGCGTCGTCTCGTGGCCGCGGATCTTGGAGTACATCAGCGGCTGGGTGAAGCTCGGCTCGTCGCCTTCGTTATGGCCGAAGCGGCGGTAGCAGAACATGTCGATGACCACCGGCTTGCCGAAGCGCTGCCGGTATTCCGTCGCCACCTTCGAGACGTAAACCACCGCCTCCGGATCGTCGCCGTTCACATGGAACACCGGCGCCTCGATCATCTTGGCCACATCGGTCGGATAGGGCGAAGAGCGCGAATACATCGGCGCCGTGGTGAAGCCGATCTGGTTGTTGATAACGAAGTGGATCGAACCGCCGGTGCGGTGACCCTTGAGGCCAGACAGCCCGAGGCACTCGGCGATCACGCCCTGCCCAGCAAACGCCGCATCGCCATGCAGCAGCAGCGGCAGGACGACCGAACGGTCGGTCTGGCGTGTGTCAGCAATGAACTTGCCATCGACCGCCGAACGCTGGTCCTGCTTGGCGCGGGCCTTCCCCAGCACCACCGGATCGACGATCTCGAGATGGCTCGGGTTGGCGGTCAGCGACAGGTGGACATTGTTGCCATCGAACTCGCGGTCGGCCGAAGCACCGAGATGGTACTTCACGTCGCCCGAACCTTCGACTTCTTCCGGGTAGAAGGCGCCGCCCTTGAACTCGTGGAACAGGGCGCGATGCGGCTTCGCCAGCACCTGGGTCAGGACGTTCAGCCGGCCGCGATGCGCCATGCCGAGCACGATGTCCTTCACGCCCAGCGCGCCGCCGCGCTTGATAATCTGCTCGAGCGCCGGGATCAGCGCTTCCGAGCCATCGAGGCCGAAACGCTTGGTGCCGGTGAACTTGACGTCGAGGAACTTCTCGAAGCCTTCGGCCTCGACCAGCTTGTTGAGGATCGCCTTCTTGCCCTCGGGCGTGAACTTGATCTCCTTGTCCGGCCCTTCCATGCGCTCCTGGATCCACTGCTTGGCTTCCGGATCGGAGATGTGCATGAACTCGACGCCGACCGTGGAGCAGTAGGTCCGCTTCAGGATCTCGAGCATCTGGGGGATGGTCGCGTATTCGAGCCCCAGATAGTTGTCGATGAAGATCTTGCGGCCGTAGTCGGCCTCGGTGAACCCGTAGGCAGCGGGCTCCAGTTCGGGCGCCGGCTCGTCCGCCTTCATCTTCAACGGGTCGAGGTCGGCATGCAGGTGCCCGCGCATGCGGTAGGCGCGGATCATCATGATGGCGTGGATCGAGTCACGCGTCGCCTGCAGCACGTCGATGGCGCTTGGCGCAGGCGCACTCTCGGCCTTGGCCTTCTCGACCACCGCCTTCTGCACCTTGACCTGGATTTCACCCCAGTTGCCGTCGAGTGCTGACACCAGCTCGCCATTGGCGCTCTGTGGCCAGTCGCTGCGGGCCCAGCTCGGGCCCTCGGCATTCTTCTCGATGTCCTGAGGGGTATCTTCAAGCCGCCCGAAATACGAGGCCCAGGTCGGGTCGATCGAATTCGGATCGGTCTTGTAGCGGGCGTATAGCCCTTCGATGTAATCGGCGTTGCCGCCGTAAAGGAAAGAAGAGAGCAAGAACTGTTCGTTCTTTTCTTGTCGGGTCATGTCCGTCGCGGGGCGTTGACCCCGCCATCCTTCTCAAAACGCCCGGGAAGCTGCTCAACCGGGCCAGCATGCACGGGCCTAGATGCCCGTTAAGTCCTTTGTTTGACGTTAAGGCGCGGAACGTTCCCGCGCCTCATCATCGGTTCGTGACCCTCGCTTAGCCTTTTAGGACTTCCGCGAGCGTTTGACCAATCCTTGCAGGTGACTGCGACACCTTTATGCCCGCACGTTCCATCGCGGCGATTTTGTCTTCCGCGCCGCCCTTGCCGCCCGAGATCACGGCGCCGGCATGGCCCATGGTCCGGCCTGCCGGAGCGGTACGACCGGCGATAAAGCCGGCCATCGGCTTCTTGCGGCCGCGCTTGGCTTCGTCGATCAGGAATTGCGCCGCGTCTTCCTCGGCCGAACCGCCGATTTCGCCGATCATGATGATCGACTTGGTCGCTTCGTCCTTGAGGAACAGCTCGAGCACATCGATAAATTCGGTGCCCTTGACCGGGTCGCCGCCGATGCCGACCGCTGTGGTCTGGCCGAGACCGGCATTGGTGGTCTGGAACACCGCCTCATAGGTAAGCGTGCCGGAGCGGGAAACAATGCCCACCGAGCCCTTCGAAAAGATCGAGCCCGGCATGATGCCGATCTTGCACTCTTCCGGCGTCAGGACGCCCGGGCAGTTCGGGCCGAGGAGCCGCGATTTCGACTTCTCGAGCCGGGCCTTCACCCGCACCATGTCGAGCACCGGGATGCCCTCGGTGATGCAGACGATCAGCGGAATTTCCGCATCGATCGCCTCGATGATGGCGTCGGCTGCACCCGGAGGCGGCACATAGACCACCGAGGCATTGGCGTTGGTGCGCTCCTTGCCTTCGGCGACCGAAGCGAACACCGGCAGCGTCGCGCCGCTATCGAGCCCCGACGTCCAGATTTCACCGGCCTTCTTGGGGTTCACACCGCCGACCATCTTGGTGCCGTAGTAGGCGAGGGCCTGCTCGGTATGGAACGTACCGGTCTTGCCGGTCAGCCCCTGTACCAGGACGCGCGTGTCTTTGTTGACGAGAATGGACATTGCTCGGTTCCTGGCTCAGCGGTTCTTCACGGCGGCGACGATCTTCTGCGCCGCGTCGTCGAGGTCGTCGGCGGAAATCACGTCGAGCCCGGACGAGTTGAGGATGGCCTTGCCTTCCTTGACATTGGTGCCCTCGAGGCGAACCACCAGCGGCACCTGCAGTCCGACTTCCTTCACCGCCGCGATCACACCTTCCGCGATGATGTCGCAACGCATGATGCCGCCGAAGATGTTGACCAGGATCCCTTTGACGGCCGGATCGGCGGTGATGATCTTGAACGCCGCCGTCACCTTCTCCTTGGAAGCGCCGCCGCCCACATCGAGGAAGTTGGCGGGCTCCGCGCCGTAGAGCTTGATGATGTCCATCGTCGCCATGGCTAGGCCGGCGCCGTTGACCATGCAGCCGATATTGCCGTCGAGCGCCACATAGGCGAGGTCGAACTTCGACGCCTCGATTTCCTTGGCATCTTCCTCGCTGAGGTCGCGCAGCGGCTTCAGCTCTTCATGGCGGAACGAGGCGTTGTTGTCGAAGCTCATCTTGGCATCGAGCACGCGGATATGCCCGTTGGTCATGACGATCAGCGGGTTCACTTCGAGGAGGCTCATGTCCTTCTCGACGAAGGCCCGGTAGAGGGCGGGGAACACCAGCGCCGCGTCGACACGTGCCGCGCCTTCGAGCTTCAGCGCATCGCTGAGCTTTTCGACATCGTCGGTGGTGACGCCGGTGGCCGGATCGATGGCGACGGTGATGATCTTGTCGGGCGTGTCATGCGCCACGGTCTCGATATCCATGCCACCTTCGGTCGAAACGACGAAGGCCACGCGGCCGACCGAGCGATCGACCAGCAGCGAGCAATAGAGCTCGCGGGCAATGTCGGCGCCATCTTCGATGTAGAGGCGGTTCACCTGCTTGCCGGCCGGGCCGGTCTGCTTGGTGACGAGCGTGTTGCCGAGCATTTCCTTTGCGTTGGACGCAACTTCCGCCGCCGACTTTGCGAGGCGCACGCCGCCCTTGGCGTCGGGCGGAAGTTCCTTGAACTTGCCCTTGCCGCGGCCGCCGGCATGGATCTGGCTCTTCACCACATAGAGCGGGCCCGGCAGTTGCGCCGCCGCGGCCTCGGCTTCACTGGGCGAAAAGATCGCGACGCCCTTGGCCACCGGCAGGCCATAGGTTGCGAGCAGTGCCTTGGCCTGGTGTTCGTGGATGTTCATGCCGCTCCTTTGCCTCCGGTCCGAGGCTTATGAATTTCTTCCGGTGAAGCCCCGGACCAGCTCGCTGGCGCCAGGGGCGATCACCACGGGGTCGATTGCGCAATCGAACGTTGGCGCCATCGCGCCGATGCCGCGGGCGATGCCGTTGGCCTGCTCCAGCTTGGCGTCAACCACGCCGATCACGCAGCCATCCTGCGATTCCGTATTGACGCGCGAGATCACCAGTGCCTGCGCCTCGCGGCCGTCGACGCTGATGTAGTAGCGAATGATCGCCGCCTCCGGGACACCCATCGCATTGGTCAACCACTCGACGGTATCGCCGATACTGTTGAAGGCCGAGAACGTCTCGAAATGCTCGCCCTTGAACCCGAAATCGACATCAAGCCGGGCATCGCCCTCCGACACGAGAACGTCGAGCCCGTCATGTCCGGGACAGACCATGTCGGAACCGCCATCCTCGTAGGTCTGGATCACCTTGCAGCCCGCATCGTCGATCTTGGTGTAGACGCTCGCCGCGCCAGCGTCGCCGCTGATTGCGGCGGCAAATGCGAAGGTCAGCAGGGCGATTGCGAAGCGCATGGTGGCCTCTCGAGCGATCGTTCGGATCTCACGCCAGCTTCGGCGCGATCTTCTTGCATGCCTCGATCAGCCCGGCGACCGCGGCCACCGACTTGTCGAACTGCTTCTGCTCCGAACCCGAGAGCGAAATCTCGACCACCTTCTCGACGCCACCGGCGCCCAAGACGATCGGCACGCCCACATAGGTGCCCTTGACGCCGTATTCGCCCTTGAGGAAGGCGGCGGCCGGCAGGATGCGCTTCTTGTCCTTGAGGTAGCTCTCGGCCATCTCGATGGCCGAAGCCGCCGGGGCGTAGAAGGCCGAGCCGGTCTTCAGCAGCCCCACGATCTCGGCGCCGCCGTCACGGGTGCGCTGGATGATCGCCTCGAGCTTTTCCTTGGTCAGCCAGCCCATCTTGACGAGGTCGGGCAGCGGGATGCCGGCAACGGTCGAGTAGCGCGCCAGCGGCACCATGGTGTCGCCATGTCCGCCGAGGACGAACGCCGTGACGTCCTCAACCGAGACTTTCAGCTCTTCGGCGATGAAGTAGCGGAAGCGGGCGCTATCGAGCACGCCGGCCATGCCGACGACGCGGTTGGCGGGGAGGCCCGAGAACTTCTGCAGCGCCCACACCATCGCATCAAGCGGGTTGGTGATGCAGATGACGAAGGCTTCCGGCGCATACTTGGCGATGCCGGCGCCCACCTGCTCCATCACCTTGAGGTTGATTTCGAGCAGGTCGTCGCGGCTCATGCCGGGCTTGCGCGGAACGCCCGCGGTGACGATGACCACGTCGGCGCCGACGATGTCCTTGTATTCGGAGGTGCCCTTCAGCGAGGAATTGAAGCCTTCAACCGGGCCGGACTGGCTGAGATCGAGGGCCTTGCCCTGCGGCACGCCGTCCATGATGTCGAACAGGATGACGTCGCCCAACTCTTTGGTCGCGGCCAGAAGTGCCAATGTGCCACCAATCTGTCCCGCACCGATCAGAGCGATCTTCTTGCGCGCCATCCACGAACCCCGTTTTGCTTATGCTGGAAATTGCGCGCCCCTATTAACCCTCCCGGGTGACGGGGGCAAGTCAGCCGTTGGGCGGTAACGCGCCTGTTTGTTACGGAACTTGAGGCGCCTCGGTTTCCCGATGCGCCGCCGCGAGATACTCCGCCGACTGCATCTCGATGAGCCGCGACACGCAGCGGGCGAACTCGGCGCGGGTCTTGTCGTCCTGCCCCAGCTCGTCGAGCGGCACCGCGAAGCTGGCGGCGAGTTTCACGCCGCGGTCGTAGAGCGTATCGACGAGCAGGATGAAGCGCTTGGCCGCGTTCGAGCTCAGCCGGTCGAACTTCGGCACATGGTCGATCATCAGCGCCTCGAAGGCATGGCTGATCCGCACATAGTCACGCGCGCCGAGCGGCTTTTCGCAGAGCTCGGCGAAACCGAAGCGCGCCGCTCCCATCGCTGCATGCGGCACGACGATGGTGCGTCCGAGGGAGACGATCGATGTGGGCTCGCCCGCCTCGCCGCCGGTGAGTTTCAGCCACAGCCGGTCCATCGCCGCATCAACCTCGGGCCCGCGGCCGAACTGATAGACGGCCTCGCCCTCGAACTTCAGCCGCCGGTAGTCGGTCGGCCCATCGAGTTCCACCACATCGACATGGCGCTTCAACTCGGCGATGAATGGCAGCACCAGCTGGCGGTTGAGGCCGTTGAGATAGAGGTCGTCCGGCCGCGTGTTGGAGGTCGCAACGATGGTGACGCCAGCCTTGAACAGCCGCTCGAACAAGCGCCCGAGCAGCATGGCATTGGTGATGTCCTGCACCTGGAACTCATCGAGGCAGAGCAGCCGCACCTCATCAATCAGCGGCTTCACCACTGCCGCCACCGGATCGGCATCTTCGGCCTGGCCCTGACGGGACTTGCGGAATGTCGCGATCGCGGCATGCATCTCGTCCATGAATTCATGGAAATGCACACGCCGCTTCTTGCTGGTGGGCGCGAGCGAGAAGAACAGGTCCATCAGCATGGTCTTGCCGCGCCCGACCTGACCGACAAGATAGACCCCGCGCACCGGCGGGGGGCCGCCGAACAATCCCGACAGCAGCCCGCGCGAGCCGTTCTGGCCAAGAAGCTCGGTCGCCACCCGGTCGAGAGCGGAGGCCGCACGCACCTGTAGCGGGTCATGCGAAAGCGCGCCGGCCTTGGTCAGCGCGTTCAACCTGTCGGTGACGGGGGTGCCAACGGGCGCTTTCCGCCGACTCATGCAGGGGGCTCAGCTAGTGGGATCAACGTCTCGCCGTTCGAGCACGCAACCGCCTCGAACGCAACGGCCTACCCGACCAGTGAAATGCCCTGGCCGCCGGCCAGCGTGCCGATGAAGCGGTTGCCCGAGAGGATCAGCGAGGCGACGATGTCGTTGTTCTCGTCGAACAGCTGCACCTGGTTGCCGACCAGCTGCCAGCTGGCAACAACCGTGAGCCCCGCCAGCGAGCAGCCCGGCGTCGAGGCGCGGAACCGCGAGGTACCGGTCTTTGCCGTCTGCGTCAGGTTGAGCTTGCACTGCTCGGTGCCGGAAACGACCGTCCAGCCACCAAGCAGCTTTTCGACCGTCAGCCCGGTGCTGAGATCACGGCTCGACGTGGTCGGAGCCCCGCCCGCGCCACCCAGAGTCGCGAACGAACCGTCGGCCGAGGCGACCAGCGCCGGCTGGCCGATCTGGCCCGGCGCCAGCGGAGCCGGCGCACCGAGCGACGCCTGCTGCACCTGCGTGCCCGGCAGCGCATTGAGATCGGAACTCGCCACCGGCGTATTCTGGATGGGCGTGATGGTCTCGGCCGACGCAATGTTCCTGGTGGTCACCGCACTTGAGGCACAGCCGCTCAGAACCAGCGCCACACCGGCGAAGACCGCAAAGGAAACGCTCGCGCGCTTCGAACTCGTCATCGGCCCTGCTCCGCCAATGGTTAAGAATAGGTGACCGGCGATACAGCCTCGAACCCAAAGCCGTCAACCGCCAAAGCCCCGCTTGTCCTATATCGGCACCAATGTGGCGGAGTTAGGGACGGGCGTCTACTCGGCCGGGGCGAGCGCCGAACGAGCCGGCTTCCGTCGTCGCATCAGGCCGAGCAGCGGCCGTTCCATATAGAGGTGGACGAGCAATCCGAGGCCGGTCGCGAGCACGACAGCGGTACCGACCATGCCGAGATAGCTCACCGTCCCATCCGGCAACAGCCGTGAGCCGAGGCCGACCACGCCGCCGATAACGAACATGTGGGAGAGGTAGGTCGCGTAGGAGGCATCGCCCATCAGTTCGAGCCAGTTCCAGCGCGGCAGCAACCGCTCGAAATGGAGGCCGCCAACCAGCAGTGCCAGCGCGGTCAGCAACAGCCCGACAAAGGACGGCGCTGTTTCGACCGGGTTCTGCTCGAGCCCAAACGCCACGATCGCACCGGCCGCGCCCACGGCAAGAACGGTGTAGGCGGCCCAGCGCCTCAGCTTCGCCAGCCTCCCGTCGATATGCAGCAGCCCAACCCACGCACCCGCCGCGAAGGCCAGGAGCGCATGGCTGGTGTAGAACTGCAGCACCGGGTTGCTGGGGCGGAACAGCGCGCCGAACAGATAGAGCGCGAGGAAGGCCACGGTCAGCACGATGACGCGCTGCCGTGCCGCGACCCCGCAGAGAACCGCGAACACCAGGTAGAACAGCACCTCGTAGTTCAGCGTCCAGCCAAGGCTCAGGATCGGGCTGGTGCCGCCGCGCCCCGGCGCCTCGTGCGGCAGGAACAGCATCGAGAGGATGTAGTGTGGCCAGGTGAATACCGTGCTCTTGAACAGCAACGGCAGGAACAGCGCCAAAGCGGCCGCAAGCGTCGTGAAGATCCAGTAGAGCGGCACGATGCGGGTGGCGCGGCGCTTGAGGAAGTCGAGCGGCGCGAACGTCCCCAGGCCCGAGATCGCCACCATGATGAAGCCACTGATGACGAAGAACAGGTAGACGCCGAACTCACCCAGCCGCGCCTGCACAGCCAGCGGCGTCGCCAGCGGATGCGCCGCCGCATGGGCGATCACGACGAGAAACGCCGCGAGCCCGCGCAGGTACTGTACCGAATAGAGCTTGCCGTCCATGCCGTGGCCCCGGTTTTCGGGACGAGCCATAGCACTGCCGCCCGCTCCCCGGATGCGGACTCCAGCGGTAGGGTTAAAGGCAAAACCCACCGTCTCCATTGAACCTCGGCGCCATTGGACTATTTCCATTGAGACTGCGCACCAACCCCGGCCCCCTCATGCCCGCCCTCGTCGTCGACGCCAAAGCCGTCAACCTCAGCCTCAAGAGCGGCGGCGAACCGCTCCACATCCTCAGGGATGTCGACCTCAGGCTGGCCGCTGGCGAGGTGGCAGCCATCGTCGGCCCCTCCGGCAGCGGCAAGACTTCGCTGCTGATGGTGCTCTCCGGCCTCGAACAGGCGACGGGCGGCTCGATCACCGTCGCCGGGACCGAGATCACCAGGCTCAATGAGGATCAGCTGGCCGTCTTCCGGCGCGATGCGCTCGGCATCCTGTTCCAGAACTTCCACCTCATCCCCTCGCTCACCGCGCTGGAGAACGTCGCCCTGACGCTCGAGATCGCCCATCCGGCCATGCCCTGGGCAACGGTCCGCGACCGGGCCGCGGCGGCCCTGACCGATGTCGGCCTCGGCGCCCGCCTCACCCACCTGCCCAGCGCCCTCTCGGGCGGCGAACAGCAGCGCGTCGGCCTCGCGCGCGCCATGGTCGGCGAGCCCGGCCTGCTGCTGGCCGACGAGCCGACCGGCAATCTCGACCAGGAAACCGGCGCCCATGTCATCGAGCTGATGTTCGGGCTGGCGCGCAAACGCGGCACCTCCATCCTCCTCATCACCCACGACCCGCAACTGGCGATCAAGGCCGATCGGCAGCTACACATGAGCGAAGGCCACCTCACCGAGCGGGTGCCGGCTTGAGCTGGCTTGCCGGCTGGCTGCGCGTCGCCATCCGCGACCTGCGCGGCGACCTTCGCCGCTTCGCCATCCTCCTCGCCTGCCTCGCGCTCGGCGTCGGCACCATCACGCTTGTCGGCTCGGTCGGTGCGGCGCTGCAATCGGCCCTGCTGAGCGATGCCCGCACCCTGCTTGGCGGTGACGTCGAGGCGACGCTCTCCTACCGCGCCGCCGAACCGGACGAACGCACCCTGTTCGAAAGCCTCGGCAAGACCGCCGAAATCATCGAAGTCCAGGGCCGCGCCGATGGCGGCAGCGGGTCCGCTTTCCTCGCAATCCGCGCCGTCGATGCCAACTATCCGCTGCTCGGCGACGTCACCATTGACGACGCCACCGCACCGCTCCCCGAGCTGCTCGCCGAACGTGAGGGCCGCTACGGCCTCGTCGCCGATGGCCTGCTGCTCGACCGGCTCGGCCTGAAGCTGGGCGACGACGTCACCATCGGCGATGCCCCGTTCACCCTCACCGGCATCCTCGGCAAGACCCCCGACCAGGTTACCGCCGGCATGCAGTTCGGCCTTTCCGTGCTGATGTCGGTCGATGCCGTCAACGCCACGGGCATCCTCAAGCCCGGAGTCCTGGCCAGCTGGCGCTACAAGATGCTGCTCGATGGCGGCACCTTCGAAACGGCCAGGGCAACGATCGATGCCCGCTTCCCCGAGGCCGGCTGGAAGGTCAACTCGCCCCGCGACGCCACCGCCGATCTCAGCCGTTTCTTCGATATCTTCGCCCGCTTCCTCACCATCGTCGGCTTGTCCTCGCTCCTCGTCGGCGGCGTCGGCGTCTCCAATGCCATCGCCGCCTATGTCACCGAGCGCCAGCGTTCCATCGCCACCATGAAGGCGCTGGGCGCCACCGGACCGCGCATCCTCTTTCACTTCCTCACCCAGGTGCTGCTGCTGACCCTGGTCGGCATCGTCCTCGGGCTGATCCTCGGCACGTTCCTCGCCATGGTGATCCTGCCGATCCTCGGTGGCCTGCTCGGCATCGCGATCCCTGCCGTCGTCGATGTGCCGACGCTCTGGACCGCCGCCGGCTTCGGCCTCCTCACCGGCTTCGCCTTCGGCTACCTGCCGCTGGTGCGCGCCGAACGGCTGCGGCCGGCCCTGCTGTTCCGCTCGGCCGGCGCCGCCGCCGAAGGGGGCCTCACCCGCCGCGACCTGCTCCGTCCCGAGCTCTGGCTGCCGCTCGGCCTTGCCATCGCCGCCATCTATGCGCTGGCGGCGCTGACCACCAACCGTCCGCTGCTCGTCCTCTGGTACGCCATCGGCGTCCTCGCCGCCTTCGCCATCCTGCGCGGTGCCGCCTGGCTCCTGCAGCGCCTGCTGAAGCTCGTGCCGCCGCTGCCCAACGCCGGGTTGCGCAATGCCATCAAGGCCATCCACCGCCCCGGCGCCCCGGCCCCCGTGGTGATCCTGTCGCTCGGCCTCGGCCTTGCACTCCTGCTGCTGATCGCCCTGATCGACGGCAACCTCCGTCACCAGCTCGACCGCGAGTCGATCCCCAACGCCCCGAGCTTCATCTTCATGGACCTCTTCGACGACGAGGTCGCGGCGCTCAAGGACTTCACCATCAACGACAAAGGCGTCGAGCTCTTCTCCGATCTCCCCATGGTCACCGGCGCGATCGAGGCGATCAACGATGTGCCGGTAAAGGAGCTGAACCGCACCCCGCCGCCCGAATTCGCCTTCGTGCTCGACGGCGAAATCCCGCTCACCGCATCGGAAGCGCTGCCCGACAACTCATCGATCACCGAAGGCAGCTGGTGGCCGCCCAATATGACCGGCGACTCGCAAGTCTCGGTGTTCCAGCGTTTGAAGGAACCGCTGGGTTTGAAGCTCGGCGACACCCTTACCTTCCGCATCTTCGGCGAACCGGTTACGGCGAAGATCGGCAGCTTCCGCGACTATGCCTGGCGCTCGGGCAGCGTGAATTTCGGCTTCGTCCTCTCTCCCAACGCCCTCGAAGCCTTCCCGCTCAGCTATCTCGGCCTGCTCAAGGCCGCCCCCGGCCAGGAGCGCGACGTAGGACAGCGGCTGGTCGCGGCATTCCCCGACCTCCTCTTCATCCCGGTCGGCGAAGCGCTCGAAACCTTCACCGCCATTCTCGCCAACGTGACGACTGCGGTCGAAGTGATCGGCGGCCTCGCCGTGGTATCCGGCGTGCTGGTCCTCGCCGGCGCCATGGCCGCGGGCCGCCGCCAGCGCGAGTCCGACGCTGTGGTGATGAAGGTCCTCGGCGCCACCCGTGGCGACGTGCTCCGCGCCTTCCTCGTCGAGTACGGCATGCTGGGCCTCTTGTCCGCCGTGCTCGCCTCGCTCCTCGGCCTCGCCGGCACCTGGGCCTTCGTCGAGTATGTGCTGGAGATCGACTTCTGGGTCGACCCCATGCTGATCATCTGGGTTGCGGCGGGGACGATCGCACTGGCCATTATCGTCGGTATGGCGACCACCTGGTCGGCTCTATCGACAAGGCCGGCGACCTTCCTGCGTGAGGAGTGATGAGTTAGTTTCCGCGGCAGACCGGAGTCCGACTATGCGCCGAATTCTCCTTGCCGCCTGCCTCCTCGCCACCCCCACCCTCGCGCAGGAACCGCAGATCGAGGAAGTCCGCGCCGCCTGGGCCGCCTGCACAACCCTGCTCGAAGCCGCCCCCAATGACTGGACCGGCTGGCGCCGCAACTTCGACGGCGGCTATGCCGATCATTTCGAGTTCCACGATGGCGGCGAGGGCGCCGCCTCGGTGCTCGTCCAGACCTGGCTGATTGACGCCATCGCGACGCAGAAGGATACCTCCTGCTACCGACCCGACGGCACCCTCGCCTTCCTCTATTCCGAGCTGACCTCGCCCAACATGGCGGAAGGTGCCACCGGCCCCGCCATCACTCGCGAAGGCCGGCTGTATTTCTCCGATGATGGGCGCCTGCTCGGCATTTTGAAACGCATCACCGAGAACGGCGCTGAAGTCGCCTCCTTCGACAACGACCGCTACCAACTCGCCCGCGGCTGTGGTCTCACCACGCCGCACGCGACCACCGCCGACGTGCGCGCCCGCCTCGTCTCCGAACTCGGCGACATCGAAGGCACCCGTGGCAAATTCGAACTCGAACCGCTCGACTGGTGCGAGCTGGAAGTGGAGTGACGCCACAAAGCATAACCCCGCCACGTTCCCGTGACGGGGTTTTGCCAACTCCCTCGGGGAGGCCTCCCGCGGAAATCAGAACTTGAACGAGATACCGCCCTGCACGCTGAACAGCTTGGGACCGGTCACGATGATATTTTCGCCGTCATTGGGCACCTGGTCGGTCGAGCGCGTTTCCCCGAATTCGGTGTACCGGGCTTCCGCCCTGACGATCACGTCGTCCGTTACGGCGTAGGCGCCGCCGATACCGACGGTGTAGCCGATCAGATTCAGCGGATGGCTGAAATCGAACTCGCGGTAGGGATCTTCTTGATTGCCCTCTTCCCCGTAGATGCGATGGGTGTCGAGTTGCGCCTGGCCGTAGGCGATACCGCCGGTAACGTATGGCATGAAGCGGTCCACGGCGAAGCCGACCTTCAGGCGTGTCGAGCCTTCCCAGAGCAGGTCGAAACTTGTCGTCTCGCCTTCGCGGCCATCGTACACTTCGTCATCGAAGGCATCATAGTAGTTGAAGCCCGCGCTACCCTCGACGCCGCTCCAGTTGATGTCCGATTCCGCGCCAAGCACGAACGCGCCGAACTGGTGATTGTAGCCGATATGGCCGCCGATCTCCCAGCCGGAGATATCGGGCTCCGAATAGTACCGGCTGCCGGGAAAGCCGCAGTCGTCGACGATGACGCAGAAGGCTTCATCGGTCCGCACCGTGCCCCAGGCCATGCTGCCCTGTGCGCCGATATAGAGGCCGGTCCAGTCGAACAGGTCCTCCTCGACGACAACGGCCGGAATTTCTTCGATCAGATCGGCCGCATAGACCGGACCGGCGAATGCTGCGATCAAAGCCGCGGCCAGGACAGTTTGCTTCATGACAAGAACCCCCTTCAAAGGCTGTTGAACGCAATCTAGTCGCAGATTCGCGGGATTCCTGTCACATTTTTGCAACCAATACAGTAATCATTGGAACTTAGTCAGTTTTGACTATGTACTTAGAGCAGAACAATCCACCATCATGTTTGAATACTTTGGCACCTCTATTGGCGACAAACCTCATCAATTACGATGACATGCCGGGAGAGGTGCGTGAGGAGGCGAAAGGACAATCCCATTGCAGTGACATGGGAGGGGAGAGCCAAGAACCTGTTGAAGGGAGAGCTCAAGCGGCGCGGCATCTTCTACGCCGAACTGGCACATCGACTCGAAGCGCTCGGCATCCACGAGACCGAGCGGAACCTCACCAACAAGATCAGCCGCGGCGGCTTCAGCGCCGCCTTCCTGCTTCAATGCCTCGATGCCATCGGAGCGCGGGACCTGCACCTCGACGCCACAAGCCAGCGCGACCTCGAGGACACACCTGGCGCCCGCGACTGACTAAATCACAACCGATGCTGGAAAGATCGAAGTGGTGGAGCTGAGCGGAATCGAACCGCTGGCCTCATCATTGCGAACGATGCGCTCTCCCAACTGAGCTACAGCCCCGCTTCGATGCGGCGGTTATTAGCCAATCCGGAAGCGTTGGGCTAGTGGTTTTTTCTGATCCGCCTGACGCCTCCGACCTGCTCTGACCATCACTCTACGCGCTGTGCGCTCGAGGGGGGATAGGGCGTCAGGCCTTGACCAGCCCCTGGGCGAAAAGGCTCTGCGCCGTGGCCACCGTGGCATCGGCCCCGGCGATGGTAGGACGCCCGATCAGGGCGCGGCCTGGGTCGCCGTTGACCCGGCGAACGCTGCCGAGCTCGATCGTGTTGTCGCGGATTTGTCGGTCGAACAGGGCGACGAGGCGCACTAGCCAGTTGGGCAGCTCGAAGCGCGGGGTGCGGAGGCCGGGACGGTCGAGCCCGGTGCGGATCGCCTCCGCCATCTCGAACAGGCTCATCTCGCGGTCGGCGAGGATGAAGCGGTGGCCGCCGGCGGCGGGGTGGGTCATCGCCGCCACCTGCGCCGCAGCGACGTCGCGGACGTCGATGACCGAGAAGCTCATCTTCGGGGTGCCCGGCATGGAGCCGTCGAGCAGCCGGATGGCGAGCTGCGCCGAGGTGCCCGGGTCCTCGTCGAGCAGCGGCCCCATGATGGCGCCGGGATTGATCACCGCCAGCCGCTCGCGCGCCCCAAAACCTTCGGCGATGCGCCAGGCCTCCTGCTCGGCGCGGGTCTTAGATTCCTGGTACGGGGTGAGATGCGGGCTCTTGAGATTGCTCCAGTCGGCCTCGGTGAAGGTGCGCGCCGGCTCGCCTTCGTGGCCGTAGATGATCGCCGCGATCGAGGAGGTGAGCACTACACGCTCCACCCCTGCAGTAAGCGCGGACTGCGTCGCGCGGCGCGTCCCCTCGACCGCCGGGCGGATCAAGTCGTTCTTGTCCTTCGGCTGCTCGATGACGAAGGGCGAGGCGACGTGCTGGACATAGCGGCAGCCCTCGACGGCCCTCTCCCAGCCCTTGTCCGACAGCAGGTCGAGCTCGACCAGTTCGAGCCGTGTGAGGTCGGCGCCATGGGACGCGAGCGTCTGGCGCACCTTGTCGGCTTTGCCGAGGTTGCGCACCGAGCCGCGGACAAAATAGCCTTGCCGCAGCAGTTCGAGAGCGACATGGCCGCCGAGAAAACCGGAAATGCCGGTGAGAAGAACGCGGTCAGATGTGGTAGGCATCGGATATCCCTCCGTGCTAGAACTGAACGAAATGTACGTACTTCGTTCAGTTCGTTCAATAGCTGGGCGGGTTTTTCTTTTCGGGGGCCGGATTGGCGGAAAGCGGAAAGCGGGCGGAGATCCTCGGGGCGGCGAGACAGCTGGCACTGCGGCACGGGCTGGCCGGCGTGACGATGGAGGCTATCGCAAGGGAGGCCCGCGTCGCCAAGCCTACACTCTATAAGTACTACGGGGACAAGTCGGCGGTGTTCGCGGCGATCGTCACCGAATTGCTGGTCGACCTGCACGGGCTATTTGCCACGGCGCTTGCCGGCCCGGGCAGCGTCAGCGATCGCATCGCCGCGGCGCTGACGGCCAAATACGCCGCCGTCACTGACTTCATGGCCGGCTCTTCGCATGCCGACGAGCTCTACAACGAGCACGACCGGCTATCGGCGCCGCAGCTCGAGGTCGCCGAGAGCGCAATGGATGCGGCGGTGGTGCAGGAGCTCGAGGCCGCGGGCGTGAAAGATGCCGCAGCCGTGGCCCGCGTGGTGATCGGCGGCGCCTACGGGATCTTCCGGCGGGCCCGGCCAGGCGAAGAGATCGGGCCGGCGATCAGGCTATTGGTGGAGCGGGTGGTAGGGAAGTAGGGCGCGGCCCGCTTGGCGCTCAAACCTCGGCCCACCCACCAACCTTCTCGCTGGCGAAAACGGCGTCGATCACCTTCATCGACTTGATCGCGTCCTCGACGCCCCACTCCATCGGCTTGCCCTCGAGCACGGCGCGGCAGAAGGCGTTGGCCTGCTCGGTATACTGGTCGCAGGGCGCGATGATTTCGCGACGGGAGAGGCTCCCGTCCTGGGCATAGCCGGTGTCGACGAGGATGGCGGTCGCCTTGTCCTCGGGCGCGTTGAACGGGATCAGGATTTCGATCCGCCCCTTGGTGCCGATCAGTTCGACCGACTGGCTGCCGACCGACTGGGTCGAGCAGATGAAGCTCGCCTGTTTGCCGCCGCCGAAATCGAGGATCACCGAGGCCAGCCGGTCGGTCTTCATCACCGGGTCGCGGTCGATCAGCGATACGGCGCGCTTGGGCTCGGCCTCGAACAGGAAACGCGACGCCGTGATCGGGTAGCAGCCGATATCGTAGACCCCGCCGCCGCCGATATCGGCCTGGTTGCGCACGTTCGTCGGGTCGGTGAGGAAATAGGTGAAGATGCCGCGCACGGCGCGCAATTCGCCCAGCTCGCCCGACCGCGCGATCTCGCGGGCCCGGTGCCATTGCGGGTGGTGGCGTACCATGAAGGCCTCGTAGAACACGATGTTCTTCGGGATCTGCCGCAACTGCTCCGCCTCCTTGGCGTTGAGCGCGATCGGTTTTTCGCAGAGCACATGCTTGCCGGCCTTGGCGGCGGCGAGCGTCATCGGCACGTGCAGGTGATTGGGCAGCGGGTTGTAGATGGCATCGACATCGGGGTCGGCGAGCAGTGCTTCGTAGGAGCCATGGGCCTTGGCCCTGCCGGTCAAACCGAGCCCGGCGATATACTCCTCGGCCTTCGCCACATCGCGCGACGCGACCGCCACCACATCGCTCAGCGGCGACTTCAGGATCGCCGGCGTCACCTTCTTGAGCCCGATATTGGCCGTGCTGAGAATGCCCCAGCGCACCTTCTTCAGTGCCATGATTTTCTCCCTCATTTTGGGCGAACCTAGCGGATGGTCAGCGGCGCTGCCATACTACTTACGCAACTCCACCACGCCGATGAACGGCTTCTGAACGGCAGAAACGTCGTGGGTTCCCTCGATCAGGCGATTGTGACTCCCCCCGCCTTGGCCAGGCCGGCCATCGCGCCTAGTCTTCGCTCTCTCAAACGGCAGGAGGACCCGATGCGGCTTCGCACACTGCTCCTCGGCATGGCGCTCGGTCTCGCGGCCCCGGCGCTCCCCGCCCTCGCCCATCACGGCTGGGCCTGGACCGAGAATGGCCTCTTCGAGCTCACCGGCATCATCAAGGCGGTCTATGTCGGCAATCCGCATGCGAGCCTCGACGTCGACGTCGAGGGCGAGACCTGGCGGGTCGAGCTCGCGCCGCCCGGCCCCACCATGCCCGCCGGCTTTACGGAGACCAGCGCCAAGCCCGGCGATGAAGTCGTAGCGCTCGGCAACCGCTCGATCGACCCCAACGAAAAGCGCATGAAGGCGGTGCGCATCACCGTGGATGGCAAAGTCTTCGACGTCTATCCCGCGCGCGTGCCGGCCAACTAGCCGATGGAGGCAGCGCTTGTCGCCATCGAGCGATCTCCGCTGGTCGCAGCGTTGCGCACCTCCTTCTTCGTCTACCCCGCGATCAGTGCGCTGCACATCCTCGCCGTCGGTGTGCTTCTGACCACCGTGCTGCTGATGGATTTTCGCGTGCTCGGCGCAATCCGGAGCCTGCCCGAGGCAGCCTTTGTCCGCCTGCTGCGGCGGGTCGCGCTCACGGCATTCGCCGTCGCGATCCTCAGCGGCATCGCCCTGTTCTCGGTGCGCGCCAGCGAATATGCGGCCATGCCGCTTTTCCTCGCCAAGCTGGGGCTTATCGTGCTGGCCGGCGCTAATTCCGTCGCCTTCGGCCTTGGCGGAGGACCGCTGCGAAAGCCGCTGGCCGCCTTCTCGTTCCTGCTCTGGCTCTCTGTCCTGATCGCCGGCCGCTTCCTCGGTTTTGTATAGGCCCTAGGCCGCCTGTCCCGCTGCCCAGCCGCTGGCCCAGGCCCACTGGAAGTTGTAGCCGCCGAGCCACCCGGTGACATCGACCGCTTCGCCGATGAAATAGAGCCCGGGCACGGTGCGCGCCGCCATGGTGGTCGAGTCGAGCCCGTCGGTGTCGATGCCGCCCAGCGTCACTTCCGCCGTGCGATAGCCTTCCGAGCCTGTCGGCTTGATGGTCCAGCGCCGCAAAGCGTCCTCGATCTTTTGGAACGACTTGTCGGAAATGTCGCCCATCATCGTGGTGATGCCGATATCCTCGGCGAGGATCTGCGCCAGGCGCTTGGCGAAGTGCTGCGACAAGACGGTCTGCAGTTGGACCTTCGGCGTATTGGCTCGGGCCGCGCGCAGGATCTCGCCGAGATCGCCATTGGGGAAGAGATCGATGACAATGGCGTCGCCCTCGCGCCAGTAGCTCGAGATTTGCAGGATCGCCGGCCCGGAAAGTCCGCGATGCGTGAACAGAAGCGCCTCCTCGAAACCCTTCTTGCCGACCGAGATGCGGGTCGGATCGACGGCGATGCCGCTCAGTTGCGCCATCCACTCGAGCACACGCGGCTCGAACGTCAGCGGCACCAGCGCCGGCCGCGTTTCCGTGACCTTCAGCCCGAACTGCGTCGCCAGCTGATAGGCGAGGCCGGTCGCCCCCATCTTGGGGATCGACTTGCCGCCGGTGGCAACGATCAGGTTCGGCGCGGTGAACGACGCATCCTCGGCATTGACCGTGAACACCCCATCGGCGTGGGTGACACCCGCGATCACCGTTTCGAGCCGCAGCACGGCGCCGGCCTTGCGCAGCTCGGCCAGCAGCAGGTTGACGATCTGCCGACTCGACCCGTCGCAAAACAGCTGGCCCAGCGTCTTTTCGTGGAACGGGATCGAATAGGCGTCGACCAGTTCGATGAACTTGTCGGGCGTGTAGCGGGCGAGTGCCGAGAGTGCGAAGCGCGGGTTCTGCGACAGGAACCGGTCGCGGCCGGCCTTCACCGTGGCGTTGATATTGGTGAAGTTGCAGCGCCCGCCGCCCGAGATGCGGATCTTCTCGCCGGCATCCTTGGCATGATCGAGCACGATCACCTTGCGGCCGCGCTTGCCAGCCTCGATCGCCGCCATAAGCCCCGCCGCGCCGGCGCCGAGGACGATGATGTCGTATTGGGTCATGGCGTGGGGGAATACACGGGCCGGGCGATGGTGGATAGTATGCAAGGTACTGACGATTTCCACTGCCTCGTTCTCTTAGTCGGATGACGGAAGAAGGAAGCACCGCTCACCACACACATAGGCAATCTCCTACCCGTCATTGACACTTTTCGACTTCGGCGTAGAAAAATGCCTTGTGCTGAGAGTGCGGAGTGTCCGTGCAGACTCTCCGTCAGTTCTACGAGATGCTCGACGAGAGCCAGTGGTGGCCCCCGTCGCGAATGACGGAATGGCAGCAAGGTCTGCTGAGGCCGCTCCTCAATCACGCCCGCGCCACAACGCCTTTTTATCGCTTTCGCCTGGAAAAGCTGTTCCGGTCCAACGGTGCCATCGACTGGGCGCGATGGTCGGAAATCCCCATCCTCACCCGCAGCGACGTGTCGCGGCATTTCGCGAGCCTGCTGTCGCGCGCCCCGGTGGAGCAGCACGGCCCTTTCTCCGATGTCAGCACCTCGGGGTCCACGGGCCACCCGGTAACGGTGCGGACCACCCGATGGCTCAACGGCATGGCCCTGGCCTGCAGCTGGCGCGGCCACCGCTGGGCCGGCCTGGATTGGTCGAAGCCCCTTCTCTCACGGGGAGAGACCCTTCCCGGAAAGGCCATCGGCGCCGCGCTCGGACCTTGGGGACCGCCATGGCTGCCCGAGGCGGCGAGCGGACAACACCTCCACACCAACTATTCCAATCCCTATTGGTCCGACCTCGAAGTCATCCAGCGCCAGGCGGTCTACGCCTATGCCGCGACCACGAACCAGCTCGAGATCTTCTTTGATGATCCTGCATTGCCCGGGCTGCCCGACCTCAAGGTGGTGATGGTGCGCGGCGGTGCCGTGACCGACTATCTGAGGACGCAGGTGGCGCGGGTCAGCGCGGCACAGATCGTCGAGGCCTACAGTTCCAAGGAGGGCGGGGCACTGGCGCGCCCCTGCCCCGCTGGGCATGGCTTCCACACCAATGCCGAGGCGGTGCTGGTGGAAATTGTCGACGCCGCCGGGCAGCCTGTCGCCGCGGGCGAAAAGGGTCGGGTGGTGATCACCCCCTTCGGCTCGACCGCCATGCCGCTGATCCGCTACGATCAGGGCGACGAGGCGATCGCCGGCGAGACGTGCGGCTGCGGCCGCCCGCTGCCGTTCATAAGGCGGCTCGAAGGACGTACCAACGCGGTCTTCGAGCACCCCGACGGCAGGCGATCGCGGGAAATGATGCCGATCGAGGGACGCCGGCTGCTCGGGGCAGGCCGCTGGCAGGTCCGGCAGGTAGGGCCGACGGATTTCGAAGTCGACTATGTCAGGCACGACTGGGGCACGGCCCCCGACCTCGATGCGTTTTCCGCGCTGTTCCGGACCGTATTCTTCGACGACGCTGTGGTCACTGTGCGCGAGGTCAAGGAACTGCAGCTCGGTGCGACGGGGAAGTACCGCGAATACGAGAACCGGTGGCGCCGCGACGGCTGAACCGGGCCTGCCAAAGAGGCCCCGGCCGGGAAGCAAACCACCGGACGGCCCGAAGTAGGTCATCTCCTATTCCCGTTGACTCCTCTGCATTTCGGCGTAAAAGGCCTGCACGCTTGCGTGAGGTTCGGTCGCCATGGGCGCCATTGTCTCAAATCGCGGAATTGCCCTTGGCCGGATCGTCGATCCGGCGGGCGTCGCGCTGCCGGCGACCAAAACCACCAAAACCCCCTGAGCCGACCCCCCGGGCCTCTCCCGCCGGGGAGCGGCCGGAGCTGTTAGCCGCCGGGCGTCCGTGACGCCGGCGCGGGGGACTTGAGGCAAGAGGATTTCGAAAATGGGTTATCGCGTCGCCGTCGTCGGGGCCACAGGCAATGTGGGCCGGGAAATGCTCAACATCCTCGATGAGCGGAAGTTTCCCGCCTCCGAGGTTATCGCCCTTGCGTCCTCGCGCAGCCAGGGCCAGGAAATCAGCTTCGGCGACAAGCGCCTGAAGGTGCAGAACCTCGAGAATTTCGACTTCCACGGGGTCGATTTCGCCCTGATGAGCGCCGGCTCCGCGGTCGCCAAGGAATATGGCGAAAAGATCGGCGCCACCGGCTGCATCGTCGTCGATAATTCGAGCTTTTGGCGCTACCACGGCGATGTGCCGCTGGTCGTCCCGGAGGTCAACGCCCACGTGCTCGATGCCTATATGGCGCGCAATGATAGGAAGAACATCATCGCCAACCCCAACTGCTCGACCGCGCAGATGGTGGTGGCGCTGAAGCCGCTGCACGACCTCGCCAGGATCAAGCGCGTCGTCGTCGCGACCTATCAGTCGGTTTCCGGTGCCGGCAAGGAAGGCGTCGACGAGCTCTGGGCCCAGACCAAGGGCATCTTTGTCAACGACAGCCCGACCCCGAAGAAGTTCACCAAGCAGATCGCCTTCAACGTCATCCCGCACATCGATGTGTTCATGGAGGACGGCTACACCAAGGAAGAGTGGAAGATGGTCGCCGAGACCAAGAAGATCCTCGATCCCAAGATCAAGGTGACCGCGACCTGCGTGCGCGTGCCGGTGTTCGTCGGCCACTCCGAAGCCATCAACCTCGAGTTCGAGAACCCGATCTCCGCCGACGAAGCGCGCGACGCGTTGCGCGAGGCCGATGGCGTCTCGGTGATCGACAAGCGGGAAGCCGGCGGCTACGCCACCCCGATCGAGGCCGTGGGCGAGTACGATACCTATGTCAGCCGCATCCGCGAGGACGTGACGGTCGAGAACGGGCTCAGCATCTGGGTGGTCTCGGACAATTTGCGCAAGGGCGCGGCCCTCAACACGGTGCAGATCCTCGAAACGCTGATCGAGCGGCGGCTGGTGGAACAGAAGGCGGCTTAAGGGCTGGCGAGCAAAGACGAGCTGAGGGCGAAAGTCGATCTCGACTTGGCGGCGGGTGCAGGTTGCGGGAGCGATCTGTCGCGTTTGTCGGAACGCTTGCCTTTCCGCGGCTTGTTGGCCTGCTCATGCCGATCTGGATGATTGGTGGCCTATTTGCGGGCGGCTCGCTGATGTCACGGGCCTGTACAAGGCCGAAAGCCGGCATGGCGACCGGAGCGCAATCGTTGATCGGCCGAATCCGCTGAAGCGGTTGATCGTTCGGGAAGAGATCAGGTAGCACCGCGGTCTTGGCCGACCCCTCCACCAGCTTCGCAGGTCCCCCTCCCCGCCCCGCGGGGAGGATATGGAGAGGCCGGCGCGGTCATGCACAAGAGAAATCCCATGTCCCCCCGCGATCTTATCCTCGCCCTGTTCGTCGTCACCGTCTGGGGCGTCAACTTCGTCGCCATCCGCTGGGGCGTCGATGAGGTGGCCCCGCTCCTGATGACCGGGCTGCGCTACCTGCTGGCAGCGCTGCCGGCGGTGTTCTTCATCCGCCGCCCCGCCGTGTCGTGGCGCGTGCTGATCCTCTACGGCCTCGCCATCGGCGTGGCGCAGTTCGGCCTCCTGTTCATGGCGATCAAGCTCGGCATGCCGGCGGGGCTGTCCTCGCTGGTGATGCAGCTCCAGGCCTTCTTCACCATCGCGCTGGCGGTGATCTTTCTCGGCGAACGGCCAAGCCCGCTGCAATGGCTCGGCGCCGCCATCGCCTTTTTCGGCATCGGGCTCATCGGCTCGGAGCGGCTCGAGGGCGCCGCGCTGGTGCCGCTGCTGATGACCATCGCGGCTGCGTTCTTCTGGGGCGTCGGCAATATCATCACCAAGAAGGCCGGCAAGGTCGACATGCTTGCCTTCGTCGTCTGGTCCTCGCTGATCCCACCCGTCCCCATGCTGGCCCTGTCGCTGATCTTCGAGCCGGGCGCCATTCCGGCCGCGGCGCAGAACCTCACCTGGTACGGCGGCGGCGCGCTGCTGTTCATCGCCTATGCTTCGACATTATTCGGGTATGGGGTATGGAGCATGCTGCTGTCGCGCTATCCCGCCGGCCTCGTCGCCCCGTTCTCGCTGCTGGTGCCGATCGCCGGCATGGGCAGCGCCGCGCTGCTGCTCAATGAACGCATCACCCCGATCGAAATCGCCGGTAGCCTCCTGGTCTTTGCCGGCCTCTTGGTCAACGTCTTCGGCCCACGCCTCTTGAAACGGGCGGCGGAGTGATCGCTCTGCGGACAGCGACCCGGGCCGATTCCGGGCAGATCGCCGAACTCTTCGCGGTATCGCGGCGGCTGCTGACCTTCCTGCCCGATCTCCACACCATCGAGGAGGACCGGCATTTCGTCCGCGATCACATTCTCAACGACTACCGGGTGACGGTGGCCGAGCGCGATGGCCGCATCGTCGGCTTCATGGCCGAGCTCGAAGGCTGGATCGAGCATCTCTACATCGATGCGACCGAGCTGCGTTCGGGCGTAGGCAGGGTGCTGATCGAGGCCGCCCAATCGCGCAACGAGACGCTGCAGCTCTGGTGCTTTGCCGACAACCTGCGCGGCCGGGCCTTCTATGAGCGCATGGGCTTCGAGGCGGTGAAATTCACCGACGGGGCCAGCAACGAGGCCAAGGCGCCCGACATCATGTACCTGTGGGAGCGCGACGCGATCAGCGGCTGAACGCGACCGCATTACTCCGGTCGGTAAAAATCCCCGTCGTCGTTCATCACCCAGAGTTCGCCGGTCGAGATGTCGAACCAGGCGCCATGGACGGCGAGCTTGCCCTCTTCCTCGAGCTTTTTGACGTACGGGAAGGTACGCAGGTTGGCGATCGAGTTGCGGATCGAGAAGCGCTCCAGCATGGTCTGGCGCTCTTTGTCGGTCAGCAGCGAGTATTTCGACACCGCCTCCGACACCGGCGCCAGCATGGCCATCCACTTGCCGATGAAATCGCCCTGCGCCAGCGGACTGGCGGGGGCCAGCGCCGCCTTGATGCCGCCGCAGCGGCCATGGCCCATCACCACGATGTTGGAAATCTCGAGCGCGTTGACCGCGAATTCGATCGCCGCCGAGGTGCCGTGCTGGCCGCCATCGGGCTGGAAGGTCGGCACGAGATTGGCGACGTTGCGGAGCACGAACAGCTCGCCTGGCCCGGCGCTGAAAATCGTCTCGGGCGCCGCGCGACTGTCGCAGCAGGCAATGATCATGGTGGTCGGGGACTGCCCCCGATCGGCCAATTCCCGATAGCGACCCTGCTCGGGGTCGTAGCGGTCGGACATGAACGACTTGTAGCCGTCGAGCAAAAATGCTGGAAACCGATCCATGCCGCAGCGATTAGCGGTTAGTGGACGTAATTTCAATTGCCCGCATTGGGCGTGCGCGGGGGCGCAACAACAAGATGTTGATTTACAGGTTCCTCTCTGGCGAGGACGACTCGGCCTTTTGTCACAAGGTGACCAAGGCGCTCAGCGAAGGCTGGGTGCTTCACGGTTCTGCCAGCTATGCGTATGACGCATTGAACAAGAAGATGAAATGCGGCCAGGCGGTGACCAAGGTGGTCTCCGACCAGCCCTATGATCCGGACAAGAAGCTGATCGACTACGTCTAGGACCATGCGTCCCGCGGAGGTCGCAGACCGCGGGACGCCATAAACCGAAAATGAACGCCCGGTTCAACGCCGGTTCCGGCCGCCGGGCGTAGACCGACCTCAACAACGCGCAGGGATGCGCCACGCTTGAGGTTCGAAATGCAGATCAAAGCCATCATCGCCGTCGCCACCCTCGCCGCACTCGCGCTGCCGATCGCGGTGTTTGCGAGCCAGCCGCGCGTACCGGCAAAGCCCTCGCTCGACGCCGCCAAGGTGCTGTCGCTGCTGGTGCTCGACCCATATGAGGAAAGCGACCTGCGCGTGGAGCTGCCGCGCAGCTTTGCGACGCTCGACGTAGACGCCGACCCGTTCAAGGGTTGAGCTGGCGCACCGCCAACTCGACGTCATCCCGGTGCGTGAGGTGGCTGGAATTTGCCCCTTTCTCACACACCCATTGTTGTCATCCCAGCGTGGGCTGGGATCCATTTCACCGCCCGCGCCAGCTGAGAGTTGGATCCCTGCTTTCGCAGGGATGACAGCTGGTGGCTTGGGGCGTGGGGCGCCCTACGCTACAATATCCCCTTCAGCCGAACATACTGCAGCAGCATGATTGTCTTCGCGTCCGCGATCTCGCCGGTCTCGATCATGCCGAGCGCTGCGTCGATCCCGACCTCCATCACCTCGATATCCTCACCCTCATGCGCTAGCCCGCCGCCATCCGAGATGCGTGAGCCCGCGTCGTATTCGGCGAGGAACAGCGACAGCTTTTCGGTCACCGAGCCCGGGCTCATGTAGGCGCTCATCACCAGCTCGACGTCGTGGACGCGATAGCCGGATTCCTCCTCGGCTTCCTTCTTGGCCGTCACGGTCGGCGTATCGCCCTCGAGCTTGCCCGCCACTACTTCCACCAACCAACCCGGTTCCCCATGCGAAAAGACCGGGAAGCGGAACTGCCGGGTCAGGATCACGCTGCGCTGGTCGCGGTTGTAGAGCAGGATTCCCGCGCCATCGCCGCGGTCATAGGTCTCGCGCACCTGGCGCTGCCATTCGCCGGAGCGGCGTTTCAGCTCGAGCGTGGTCTTCTTCACCAGCCCCCAATTGTCGGAAAGCACCGCCTCGTCGAGGATTCTGACCCTGTCGTTCACGCCATAACTCCACCTTCGGAACCCGCAGCTGATGCCACGCGTTGCTGAACCCAATGTGAACACCGGCTTCACGGCAGGGCCAACAAGCCGGACCTATATAAAACGCCAAGCAGCGGAACCCGGAGGTCGACCTCCGCCGGGCGCCCGCAACAGGACGAAAGATGAGCCATCTCGCAGCACGACTTTTCAAGCAGCTCTTTGAAAGGGCGACGCGGGACAAGTCCGAGCGGGTGGTTCGTGCCGAGGCCAGCGCGCCGCCTGCACTTTCGTCCGCCACAGTCGTGACCGGCCACCGCAGCGCGCGGGTCGTGAGCCTCCTGCTCACCCTCGAAGCGCTGCGGGCCGCGCCGGAGCTGATCGACGGAACCCGATAACTGGACCGTCCCCTCGGCTAGAACGAAAGCCCAATCACGCGCATAAGCTGAGCCTTTGACCTAGAGGCAAACCGCCGCTAGAAGTCTCGAACCATTCCAAACTGGAACGCCCGCCATCTCCCTCCGGCGGGCGAGGCGCGAGACAAGTATGGCTCCCTCTACACGGCCGCTTTCGCCGCATCTGTCGATCTACCGCTTCACCCTCACCATGACCATGTCGATCGTGCACCGCGCGACCGGCATCGCGCTCTATGGCGGCACGCTGCTGCTGGTGCTGTGGCTGGTGGCGGCGGGCTTCGGCGGCGGCTTCTTCGATTTTGTTGCATGGCTGTTCGGCACCTGGTTCGGCCAGCTTGTCCTCTTCGGCTACACCTGGGTGCTGTTCCATCACATGCTCGGCGGCGTCAGACACTTCATCTGGGACTTCACGCAAGGGATGGACGCGACCGGCCGCGAACTGCTGGTCCGGCTGCAGCTCGGCGCCTCGATCCTTCTCACCCTCGTCGTCTGGTCCATCTTCGTGTGGTTCAAATGAGTGCATTGAAGCCGACCCAGGCCCAGATCCAGAACCCCACGACCCACTACGGCAATGCCAAGGCCTCGACGCGCCACTTCATCACCCAGCGCGTCACCGGCGCGTTGAACATCCTCTTCGCCGTGTTCATGGTGTGGTTCGTCGTCAGTCTCGCCGGCCGGGCGCCCGCCGAGATGATCGAACTGGCGCGCAACCCTTTCGTCGCACTCGGCCTCGCCGTGATGGTCGTCAACGTCGCGATCCACATGCGCAACGGCATGCGCGACACCATCGAGGACTATTTCGACAAGGGCGAGCACGGGCTCGCCATGCTGGCGAACAACGCCTTCGTCCTGTTCTTCCTCGTGGTCGCGCTCGGCGCCATCGCGAAAATCGTCTTCTGGGGTTAGCCGCATGGCCGCTTACGAGATCATCGACCACGAATTCGACGTGGTCATCGTCGGCGCCGGCGGCGCGGGCCTGCGGGCCACGCTCGGCATGGCCGAGCAGGGGCTCAACACCGCCTGCATCACCAAGGTCTTTCCCACCCGCTCGCATACGGTCGCAGCGCAGGGCGGCATCGCCGCGTCGCTGAGCAATATGGGCCCCGACAACTGGCAGTGGCACATGTACGATACCGTCAAGGGGTCGGACTGGCTCGGCGACAACGACGCCATGGAATACCTCGCCCGCGAGGCCCCGGCGGCGATCTACGAACTCGAGCACTACGGCGTGCCCTTCTCGCGCACCGAGGAGGGCAAGATCTACCAGCGCCCGTTCGGCGGGCACATGACCGAATTCGGCGATGGCCCGCCGGTGCAGCGCACCTGCGCCGCCGCCGACCGCACCGGCCACGCCATCCTCCACACGCTCTACGGCCAGTCGCTCAGGAACAACGCACAGTTCTTCATCGAGTACTTCGCGCTCGATTTGATCATGGGTGCCGATGGCTCGTGCCAGGGCGTGATGGCCTGGAAGCTCGATGACGGCACGCTGCACCGCTTCCGGGCGAAGCTCGTGGTGCTCGCCACCGGCGGCTATGGCCGCGCCTATTTCTCGGCGACCTCGGCCCATACCTGTACCGGCGACGGCAACGGCATGGTGGCCCGTGCCGGCCTGCCGCTGCAGGACATGGAGTTCGTCCAGTTCCACCCCACCGGCATCTACGGCGCCGGTTGCCTGATCACCGAGGGTGCGCGCGGCGAAGGCGGCTATCTCGTCAATTCCGAGGGCGAGCGCTTCATGGAGCGCTATGCGCCCAACGCCAAGGACCTCGCCAGCCGCGACGTGGTTTCGCGCTGCATGACCATCGAGATCCGCGAAGGGCGCGGCGTGGGCAAGAACAAGGACCACATCTTCCTCCACCTCGATCATCTCGACCCCAAGGTGCTGCACGAGCGCCTGCCGGGCATTTCTGAATCGGCCAAGATCTTCGCTGGCGTCGATCTGACCCGCGAGCCGATCCCGGTGCTGCCGACCGTGCATTACAACATGGGCGGCATCCCCGCGAACTATCACGGCGAGGTGCTGAACCCGACCGCTGATGATCCCGACCGCATTGTCCACGGCCTGATGGCCGCCGGGGAGGCCGCCTGCGCCTCGGTGCACGGCGCCAATCGCCTCGGCTCGAACTCGCTGACCGACCTCGTCGTCTTCGGCCGCGCCGCAGCCCTCCGCGCCGCCAAGACCGTCGACAAGGGCGCCATGGTGCCGGCCGCGATCGCATCCGAGGACGAGCGCATCCTCTCCCGCTTCGATCGCCTGCGGAACGCCAATGGCGGCTCGCCCACCGCCGTGGTGCGCGAAAAGATGCAGAAGATCATGCAGGAAGACGCCGCCGTTTTCCGCGATTCGAAGTCGCTGTCGTCGGGTGTCGAGCGCATCACCGCCCTCTACGGCTCGCTCGATGACCTGAAGGTCTCGGACCGTTCGATGATCTGGAACTCCGACCTCGTCGAAACCCTCGAACTCGAAAACCTCATGGCCTGCGCCGCCACCACCGTCGTCTCCGCCGAAGCCCGCCACGAAAGTCGCGGCGCCCACGCCCACGAGGACTACCCGAACCGCGACGACGTCGAATGGCGCAAGCACACGCTGAGCTGGATCGACGACAAGGGCAACGTGACGCTCGGCTATCGCCCGGTGCATGTGGACCCGCTGACCCCGGAAAGCGAAGGCGGCATCAGCCTCAAGAAGATCGCCCCGAAGGCTCGGGTGTACTGAATTGAAGGGCGCTGAGTTCGTCGACCTGTTGGCAGCACAACTGCAGGCGAAAAGTGACTCCGACTTGGCCAAGAAGCTTGGGTTCACTCCCGCTCATGTGTCGTCGACACGAAAGATGGACGAGCTATCTGCCCGACGATTATCATCGTTTCTAGAACGGCTGAGAAACCACAGCGTCGGCGCATTGCTCAGAGAGGCTGTCCACCCGATCGTTGAGTTCTTCTTCATTGAGTACAATGAAAGTCGTTCGGGGAAGAATATGGAGATCATTGGCCGAAGCGAGCATCCCGAGCTCGCAGACGTCCTGTCGAACGCCCGGGGTATATACGCCTTCTACAACTCCGAAGGCGAGATCGTTTACATCGGAAAGGCCGAGAAGCAGAGCCTTCTGAAAGAAATGAAACTTGCCTTCAACAGAGAGAGACCGTCCTACAATCTAATGGCCGTCGGACACCCGAGGGGAAAGTGGAAGCCGAATACTCCCAGCAGCATTCGCCAGATCAGGCCGACCAATTTCCGACTGTACGACACGTGCTCTTACTTTTCCGCCTACAGCGTGTCGGGCGACCTGATAACAGCTCTGGAGTCGTTCCTCATCCGCGTTGTCCCGAATGACGTTGTAAACGTTCGAATGGAGAAGGGCCGCTCCAAGACGGCAATTGATGAGTGGCAATAGTGAAGTCCACCCCCGGCTATTCCGGCACCCCCCTCCCGCAAAAGCTCGGCCTCAAGGATGGGCAGCGCGCCCTCTTCCTCGGCCTGCCGGATGACCTTGCCGAGCTCAAGACCTCCCGAACCTTCGCCGAACTCCGGGAGACCACTTGGGACGGTTGGCGCAACTCCTCCGGCTGGGACTTCGTCCATGGCTTCACCGCCTCGCGGTGTGCTGACGGACAATGCGAAGCCGTTGATGGATGCCATCGATCGCAACGGGATGATCTGGATTTCGTGGCCGAAGAAGGCGAGCAAGGTCCCCACCGACATCACGGAAGATGTGATCCGGGAGGTGGTGCTGCCGATCGGGTTGGTCGATATCAAGGTGGCCGCGGTCAGCGAAATCTGGTCGGGCTTGAAACTGATGATCCGCAAGGAACTGCGGTGAGAAACGGGGCAGGAATGAAGACGTTCGTGGTGGCGCTCGCAGCGCTGGGGCTGATGATCGGCGGGGCTCAGGCGGCAGCGCCGAGCGCCGAGCAGAAGGCCGATTTCTACAAGACCTGCATGGGTATCGCGCAGGACGATGCACTCTGCTCGTGCAAGGCCGATGCGGCGATGACGCTGATCGATGCCGAGTTCATGGCCATGGTCATCGCCTCGATGAAGGGCAAGTCGCCGCCGGAAGGCCAGTACTCGGCCTATAACACCTACGTCGCCAAATCGAACCAGATCTGCAAGCCGAACTACTGAGGCCCAACGTGTCGAACCGCCTGCCCAAAGCCGTGGGACTGATCGCCGGAGCCGTCGCAACGCTGCTGCTGGGCGCCTGCGGCCTGTCGCCCGAAGCGCAGCAGGTGGCCGATGCCTGTGCCAAGATTCCGCGCACCACGGTCGAAAGCTGTCAGTGCTACGCCAAGGAATTGCAGAGTAAGCTCAAGCCGGAACTGATGCGGCTCGCAACCTATGCGCAGACCGACCCGGGCAAGCTCTTCGACCCGGCCGTGATCGGCAATGTGAGCGCCAACGACGTGATGACGGTGACCAATGTCTCGGCCACCGCCCTTCAGACGTGCAAGATCGTTTAGGATAGTCCCATGGCTGAACTGACCCTCCCGAAGAACTCCAAGATCGTGCCCGGTAAGACCTGGGCGAAACCGGCGGGGGCGACGCGGCTCAAGGAATATCGCGTCTATCGCTACGACCCGGACTCGGGGAAGAACCCGCAGCTCGATACCTATTTCGTCGATCTCGACGATTGCGGCCCGATGATCCTCGACGGCCTGCTGTGGATCAAGAACAAGGTCGACCCGACCCTGACGCTCCGCCGTTCCTGCCGCGAAGGCATCTGCGGCTCGTGCTCGATGAATATCGGCGGCGCCAACACGCTCGCCTGCACCAAGGGCATGGACGAGTATCCGGGCCACATCAGCGTCTATCCGCTGCCGCACATGCCGGTGGTGAAGGACCTCGTCACCGACCTCACCACCTTCTACGACCAGCATCGCTCGATCCAGCCGTGGCTGAAGACCACGACGCCGACGCCCGAAAAGGAATGGCTGCAGACGCGCGACGATCGCGCCAAGCTCGATGGCCTCTACGAGTGCATCCTCTGCGCCTGCTGCTCGACCTCGTGCCCCTCCTACTGGTGGAACGGCGAGAAGTATCTCGGCCCCGCCGTCCTGCTGCAGGCCTATCGCTGGCTGATCGACAGCCGCGACGAGGCGACGACCGAGCGTCTCGACAACCTCGAGGACCCGTTCAAGCTATACCGCTGCCACACCATCATGAACTGCGCCAAGGTCTGTCCCAAGGGCCTCAACCCGGCCAAGGCCATCGCCGAGATCAAGCAGATGATGGTCACGCGGGAGTTCGCGTGACCTACGTCACCATCGCCGAGATCGAGGACCCCTCCGTCGCCCGCGTACTGATCACGGCGCTCAAGGCGCACGGCTTTCACCCCCGCGAGGGGGGCGATAGCGGGCTGCCGGGATTGCCGGGCGTCTATGGCCCGAAGGGCATCCCGATCGAGCTGCCGGAAGAGGAAGCCGAGGACGGCAGGGTGCTGGCAGAGGCGCTGATCAAGGACATGCAGGGCTAGTGCCCTACTCCGGCTGCCCGCCGATCTTGGTCACCGCCGCCGAGCCCGCCTCGACGCCGCGCTTGAGGCAGGCCTCGATATCGGCGCCCGCGAGTTCCGCCGAGATGAACGCTGCCGCGAACGCATCGCCTGCCCCGGTCGTATCGACCACGTTCACCTTGGGCGCGGGCACGCGCAGCTTCACCCCACTCGCATCGCCCACCGCCGCGCCGGCTGCCCCGAGCTTGATCACCACGCGCCCGTAGTTCGGCCCGAGCGCCCGCATCTGGCCTTCGAGATCGCCGCGGCCGGACAGCGCCACCGCCTCGTCCTCATTGGCGAACAGCGTCGAAAATCCGCGCGTCCATTCGAGGAACTGGCTTGGCCCGACCTCGTTGACGAAGCCGACCGATGCGGCGTCGACGAAGACCGGTATCCCCCGCTCGCGCGCCTCGCCCGCCATCCATTGCACCGCCCCGCGCGGCTGTTCGGCGAACAGCGAGTAGCCTGAGACCAGCACGCAGCGCGTCTCTTCGAGCAGCCACACCGGCATGTCGCTCAAGCTCAGCAACAGGTTCGCGCCGCGATCGGTGAGAAAGCTCCGCTCCCCGTCGGGATCGACGATGATGACGAGGATGCCCGAGGGTTTTGCCGGATCGGCGATCAGCACCGGATCGACGTGGAAACCGCGCAGATACGCCTCGAGATGCGGCTTGTCGCTCGCCCCCACACGGGCGACGAAGCTGACGGGCGTACCCATGGCACCCAGCCACACCGCCTGGTTGGCGCCCGAGCCGCCCGGCCGCTGCGTGATCTGCGCGCGCCGGTCCGACCCGCGCACCAGCGGCCCCTCGGGGATCACGATGACGTCGGTCATCACATCGCCGATAACGATGACGCGGCCGGTTTCACTCATCAAAGCTTGCTCAGCGCCACGGCGATTTCCGAGGCGACGCGCGCATTGTTCTCGACCAGCGCAATGTTGGCGACGAGGCTCTTGCCATCCGTGAGCTCGAAGATGCGCTTCAAGAGGAACGGCGTCAGCTCCTTGCGGCCGACGCCCTGCGCTTCGGCATCCTTGATCGCCGCCGCGATGCGCGTCTCGATTTCGCCCGCATCGAGCGCCGCGCTCTCGGGGATCGGATTGGCGACGAGCACGCCGCCGAGCCCGAGCGCAAACTGCAGCGCGATCACCTTGGCCGCGGCCGTGCCGTCCGCCACGCGATGATCCACCTTGCCGCCGCTCTTCCGGGCCCAGAAGGCCGGAAAATCATCGGTGTCGAAACCGAGCACCGGCACGCCCTTGCTCTCCAGCACCTCGAGCGTCTTCGGAATATCGAGGATCGACTTGGCGCCGGCGCAGACCACCGCCACCTGCGTCCGACCGAGCTCGTCGAGATCGGCCGAGATATCGAAGGTCGACTCGGCGCCGCGATGCACGCCGCCAATGCCGCCGGTGGCAAACACACGAATGCCCGCTGCTTCCGCCGCCATCATCGTCGTGGCGACGGTCGTCCCCGCCACCTCGCCCGAGGCGAGCAGCGCCGCCACGTCGCGCCGCGAGGCCTTGGCCGCCTTGCCACCGGTCTGCGCCAGCCGCTCGAGATCCTCGGCGGTGACGCCTACCTTGAACTTGCCGTCCATGATGGCGATCGTCGCCGGCACCGCGCCATTGGCTTCGATCACCTTCTCGACGTTCTGCGCCATCGTGAGGTTCTGCGGATACGGCATGCCATGCGTGATGATGGTCGATTCCAGCGCCACCACGGGCTTGTTGGCAGCCAGCGCTGCCTCGACGACGGGGGAGATGGAGAGATGGGTCGAAAGGCTCAAGGAATGCCCCTGAAAGTGTGATCGTGGCTGTTCGTTTGGACCGAAAACGCGGTGAGTTCAACTAGGGTGAAAGACCGCAGCACCCCGCCTGCCGCCCACCCCTCCCAACCTCCCCCATCAAGGGGGAGGTGCCCGCTGGTGATCGCGGCAACATCCAGCCAAGATCACCGGCCCCACCTCCCCCTTGATGGCCGGCAACCGAAGCTCGTGAGCGCAGCGAACTAGCGCAGGTCGGAGGGGGTGGAGCCACCAGCACCTGACTGTCCAAAACCAGCCCCAAAATCCTCACCCCTCCCATCCCCCAAATCCCTTGCCCGGCAGCACGTTTGCCTCTAGGTTTTGCCCGTCTGCGGGTGCTTGGCGCGGGGATACTTCACTGCACACAGTCACTGTTGATCCCCCTCCGGATCGATGCTCGCCCGGCTCCGGGGTCATTGCTGACCGACGCTTTCCCGGCGCGATATCCGCGCTGCTTGGCCTTCCCTCCCGCGCACCCGCTTCACGTCATCACCTGCTTTGCCGCCGCTCACCCGGGCCGTCGGTATCCGCCAACCGGCCCCCTGCGTGGCCGGGCCAACGGCCATTGGCCGTTCGCTATTCGAACAAGGAGACTCCGTCATGCTGAAACCGATGATGATTGCCAAGGTTGCCGTCGCCCTGGGCGCGCTGCTCGCCGCAGCGCCCGCTCTCGCCCAGGAGAACGTGGTCAACGTCTACAACTGGTCCGACTATATCGCCGAAGACACGGTGGCCAAGTTCGAGGCCGAGACCGGCATCAAGGTCAATTACGACGTGTTCGATTCGAACGAACTGGTCGAGGCCAAGCTCCTCGCCGGCGCCTCGGGCTATGATGTGGTCGTCCCCTCGGGCTTCTTCCTCGAGCGCCAGGTCGCTGCCGGCCTGTTCCTGCCCCTCGACAAGAGCAAGCTCCCGAACCTCGTGAACATGGATCCCGAAGTGATGGCGGCCACCGCCGCGCACGACCCGGACAATGCCCATTCCGTCGATTACATGTGGGGCACCACCGCCATCGGCTACAATGTCGGCAAGTTAAAGGAACGCCTCGGCGACCAGCCGATCGATACCTGGGACGTGGTGTTCAAGCCCGAGCTGGTGAGCAAGCTCGCCGATTGCGGCGTCACCTTGCTCGATGCGCCGGCCGAGATCATGGCCTCGGCTCTCAACTATCTCGGCCTCGATCCGAACTCGGAGAGCCCGGACGACCTGAAGAAGGCCGAGGAGCTGCTGCTCTCGATCCGGCCGCATGTGCGCTACTTCAACTCGTCCCAGTACATCGACGATCTCGGCAATGGCGAAGTCTGCCTCTCGGTCGGCTATTCGGGTGACGTGTTCATCGCCCGCGACGCCGCCGCCGAAGCGGCTGCCGGCGTGGAAGTGGCCTATGTCATCCCCAAGGAAGGCGCGCTGAAGTGGTTCGACCTCTTCGCCATCCCGGCCGATGCGCCCCATGTCGATAACGCCTACAAGTTCATCGACTTCATGCTGCGCCCCGATATCGCGGCGGCGAACACGAATTACGTGTTCTATGCCTCGGGCAACAAGGCAGCACTTGACCTGATCGATCCCGAGGTGAAGGACGATCCGGCGATCTACCCGACTGCCGAAATCTCGGCCAAGCTGTTCCCGCTCAAGGCCCATACGCCGGACTACGACGAGCTACTCACCGAGACCTGGCAGCGCATCAAGGCCGGGTCATAATCCAGGGCGGGCTCTTGCCCGTCCCTCCAATCCGTGACGGGTTTCGGCCCCGTCCATCGACTCGAACACGATAGACGGGGCTTCGGCCCCGTCTTCTGCCTCTTACTGGACATCAGAAGCCCGATGGCGAAGAAACCACAGCTCGCAGCAGACACCCGCCCCTGGCGCGATCCTGGCAAAAAGCCGTTCGTGCGCATCCGCAACGTCACCAAGAAATTCGGTGACGTCGCGGCGGTGAACGACCTGTCGCTCGATATCTACAAGGGCGAGCTGTTCTGCCTGCTCGGCGGGTCGGGCTCGGGCAAATCGACGTTGCTGCGCATGCTGGCGGGGTTCGAGCTGCCCACCTCCGGCACCATCGAGATCGATGGCCAGGATATGTCGCAGGTGCCGCCCTACAACCGGCCCGTGAACATGATGTTCCAGTCCTATGCGCTGTTCCCGCACATGAATGTCTGGGACAACATAGCCTATGGCCTGAAGCGCGACCACCTGCCCAAGGACGAGATCGCCGCCCGCGTCGCCGAACTGTTGAAGCTGGTCAAGCTTGACGATTATGCCGCGCGCCGGCCGCACCAGCTGTCCGGCGGCCAGCGCCAGCGCGTCGCCCTCGCCCGCGCCCTCGCCAAGCGCCCGAAACTGCTGCTGCTCGACGAACCGCTCGGCGCCCTCGACAAAAAGCTGCGCGAGGAGACCCAGTTCGAGCTGGTGAAGATCCAGGAGACGCTCGGCGTCACCTTCGTCGTCGTCACCCACGACCAGGAAGAGGCGATGAGCCTCGCCACCCGCATCGGCGTGATGAACCAGGGCGAAATCGCCATGGTGGGCGAACCGACCGAGATTTACGAGTTCCCCAACTCGCGCTTCGTCGCCAACTTCATCGGCTCGGCCAACATGTTCGAGGGCGTCGTCACCGAGGACGAGCCCGACCATGTCCGCATCCGCTCGGCGGAACTCGGCAGCGACATCTATGTCGGCCACGGCGTCGATTGCGCCCCCGACCAGGTGCTCTGGTACGCAATCCGGCCCGAAAAGATCAACCTGACGCGCGAGCGCCCCGAGGGCGAGGCCAACGTCGTCCACGGCATGGTAGAGGACATCGGCTATCTCGGCGACATGAGCGTCTACCAGGTCATCCTCGACAACGGCCGGCGCATCCGCGTCACCAAGACCAATGTCCGCCGCGGCGATCCCGACGCCATCAAATGGGACGAGCCGGTCTGGTGCCAGTGGGGCGATACCTCGGGCTCGGTGCTGACCAATTGACCGACACCACCGAACACGCACCCGCCCGTCCGCCCTCCCGGTTCCTGACCTGGCTCAGGCGCCTGCCCGCGGCCGTCGGCATTTCCGGGCGCGCGCTGGTCATCGCAGCCCCGGCGGCCTGGCTGACGCTGTTCTTCCTCGTGCCGCTCGCCGTGGTATTCGGCATCTCGCTGGCGACCAAGCAGTTCGGCCAGCCGCCCTACTCGGATCTGCTGACGACCGAAGGCGGCACGGTGCAGCTGACGCTGCATCTGAGCAATTACATCCGCGTCTTCACCGACCCCTCGGGCATCTATCTCAACGCCTTCCTCTCTTCGATCCGCATCGCCGCCATCTCGACCATCTTCGCCATCCTCATCGGTTACCCCATGGCCTATGCCATCGCGCGGGCGCCGGAGAAGTGGCGCAACGTGCTGTTGATGCTGGTGATCCTGCCGTTCTGGACCTCGTTCCTGCTGCGCGTCTATGCGCTGAGCGGGTTCCTGCGCGGCGAGGGCGTCATCAACAACACGCTCGCCATCTTCGGCATCGCGCCGCTGACGATGATGCAGACCGATTTCGCAGTCTATGTCGGCATCACCTATTCCTATCTGCCCTTCTTCATCCTGCCGCTCTACACTAACCTCGTGAAGCTCGATCCGGCGCTGCTCGAGGCCTCCGCCGATCTCGGCGCCCGCCCGATCCGCACTTTCTTCTCAATCACGCTGCCGCTCTCCATGCCCGGCGTCGTCGCGGGCGCCATGCTGGTGTTCATCCCGGCTATCGGCGAGTTCGTCATCCCCTCGCTCCTCGGTGGCCCCGGCACGCAGATGATTGGCCGCATCCTCTGGGACGAGTTCTTCGCCAAGACCAACTGGCCGCGCGCCGCCGCGCTCGCCATCACGATGCTGGTCATCGTCGTCATCCCGATCATGCTGATGCAGCGGGCGCAGAACGCCGTGGTGGAGGGCCGCCGCTGATGGGAAAGAACCGCTGGTTCCTGCCGATCGCCTCGGTGCTGGGCTTCGCCTTCCTCTACGCGCCGATCGTCTCGCTGGTGATCTTCTCGTTCAACGCCAACCGGCTGGTGACGGTGTGGTCGGGCTTCTCGCTGCAGTCCTACACCAACCTGTGGAACGATCCGCAGCTCCTCCCCGCCGCCTGGCTGAGCCTCCAGATCGCCGCTGTCGCTGCTTCGATCGCGCTGGTCCTCGGCACGCTCTGCGCCGTGGCGCTGGTGCGCTTCCGCCGTTTCCGCGGCAAGACCGTGCTGCAGGCAACCGTCTCGGCCCCGCTGGTCATGCCCGACGTCATCACCGGCCTCGCGCTGCTGCTGCTGTTCATCGCCATGCAGTCGCTGATCGGCTGGCCCTCGGGCCGCGGCATCCTCACCATCATCATCGCCCATGCCACCTTCTGCACCGCCTATGTGACGGTGGTGGTCCAGTCGCGCCTCGTCGACATGGACCACTCGATCGAAGAAGCGGCGATGGACCTGGGTGCGACGCCGGTGCGCGTCTTCTTCGATATCACCCTGCCGGTGATCGCCCCCGCCCTCGTGTCGGGCTGGCTGCTGGCCTTCACCCTGTCGCTCGATGACCTCGTGATCGCGAGTTTCGTCTCCGGCCCGGGCTCGTCGACCCTGCCGATGATCATCTTCAGTAAGGTCCGCCTCGGCGTCTCGCCCGAGGTCAATGCCCTCGCGACAATCATCATCGGCGTCGTGGCGCTGGCCGTGGTGATCGCGACGCTCATCGGCTTCCGCTCGAGCGGGCGGGAGCGGCGGGCTTAGCCCGACTTACCCCACGCAAATCCGATCCACTGTTCGCCCAATCGACGACACTGCGTTCTCACAACCGCCCTTGCCAGGTCAGGCGCACTGGCCTAAATCTCCATCGTCATCTTGCGATGACATTGTTCTCAGGGCGGGGTGCGATTCCCCACCGGCGGTAAACGGGACAAATCCCGAAGCCCGCGAGCGCCTTTCACTTGCGTGGAGGGGTCAGCAGATCCGGTGTAATTCCGGGGCCGACGGTATAGTCCGGATGAAAGAGAACGGGTTCATGCGCTGGCCTCTGGCCGCGCGGACTGTCCTCATCCTCCCCTGCGCAGCGGGGGAGGGGGACCAGCGAAGCTGGTGGAGGGGGCGAGCCGCGCATCCGGGTCCGCGCCGATCCCCGTAACTCCCTGAGGGAACTGGTTACGGAAAGGATCGACCCATGAGCCAGATTTCCTCGTCTACCAACACTGCCGCCACCGGCGCCGCCTTCATGCTGGTGGCCGCTGTCGCCTTCGCCGGTACCAACCTGCTGCAATCCGCGCTGCCGACGCCCGTCGAATATGGCGGCTACGGCATGAGCTCGACCGGCATGGCCTTCTGGCAATATGTGATTGCCGCCATCCTCAGCCTGCCGCTGATCCTCCGCATCGGCGTCGACAAGCTCCGCACCGGCCACCCGCTGGCCCACGAAATCCGCGCCTTCGTCTCGGCGCTTGGCGTCCACGTCTTCGTCTACGGTTTTGCCACGGGCGTGCCGATCTGGCAGATGGTGACCCTGCTCGCCACCGGCCCGCTCTTCATCATCCTCGGTTCGACCATCTTCCTCGGCGAACGCGCCTCGCCGGCCCGTATCGCCGCGGCGATCGTCGGCTTCGTCGGCGCCATCATCATCTCCGGCGTCGGCACCGAAAGCCTCGGCTGGCAGACGCTCGTCCCCATCGCCGCAGCGGCCCTGTGGGCGACGACGGACGTCTTGACCAAGTATCTCGCGCTGAAGGGCGAAAGCCCCGAGACGCTGACCATCTCGCTGCTCGTTCTCGTGACGCCGAACCACTTGATGATCCTTCTCGCCGTCTGGGCCCTCGGCTTTGCCGCCCCAGGCCTCTTGCCGTCCGGCCTCACGGACAACGTCTTCGCCATCCCCGGCGGCACGGCGCTGTGGCTGCTGGTCCTGCTCGGCGTCCTGACCGCTGTCGCGCAGTACCTGCTCGCCTATGCCTACAAGGTGGCCGACGCGACTTACCTCCAGCCCTTCGGCGACAGCAAGGTGCCGCTGAGCGGGCTGCTCGGCTGGATCATCCTCGGCCAGATTCCGTCGGTCTGGTTCTGGCCCGGCGCGGCGCTGATCGTCCTCGCCTCGGTGTTCATCTACTGGGTCGAAAGCCGCGGCCGCACCGGCACCCTGGCAACCGCCTGATCCCGCTGCACGGCTCAGGCGCCCGGGGTCGAGGTGACAGCGACCTCGGGATTAATGGACAGAGACGGCCACCTCCCATCCTCCCCCATAAAGGGGGAGGTGCTCTTTCGGCGTACTTAGCACGATCGAGCCACAGCCTCTTCTCTTCACCCCCCCTTTATGGGGGAGGCCGGGAGGGGGCCGTCTACTTCAGTCAGACGCTGACCCACCGCCCCTCGCGATGGCTTTGTGCCATCGCATGCACGGCGCGCTCGATCTCGAGGCCCCTGTCGAACCCGACGATCTGCGCCGCCTCGCCCCGGATCGCGCGCAGCAATTCGTGGCACTCGATGATCTTGAGCTCGTTGAACCCCAGCCCATGCCCCGGCGCCGGGATGAATCGCTCGTAGGGCGCATGCACCGGCGCGGTGAGGATGGTGCGGAAGCCCTGCTCGGCCGCGTGGTCGCTGGCTGTATAGAGCTGGAACTCGTTCATCCGCTCCTGGTCGTAGGCGATCGTGCCCTTCGAGCCGAACACCTGCACCGCGATCCGCCCCTTGCGCCCCCAGGCTGAGCGATCGAGCGCCATCACCCCGGTCTCCCCATTCGAGAGCTCCAGCAGCACCGAGGCGATGTCCCAGGTCTCGACCGCACGCCGCCCTCCATCGCGGCTCGGCCGATCGGCATAGGGCATACTGAGCTGCGCCATCACCCGGCGCACGCCGCCGAACAGGAACTGCACCAGGCTCAGCGGGTGGACGCCGAAATCGTCGAGCGCGCCATAGCCGGATGAGGCCTCGCTCTTCCAGTAGAACAACGCCTCGGGGTCGGCCATGAAGTCCTCGTCCATCTCGAAGCGGACGTGGTTCACCGTGCCGATTGCCCCCTCGTCAATGAGCCGCTTGATGTGCCGGATCACCGGGTTCTGGATGTAATTGTAGCCGAGCGCCGTCACCTTGCCCGAAGCCCGGGCCGCCGCCGCCATCCGCTCGGCCTCGGAAAACCCCACCGCCATCGGCTTCTCGCACCAGACATGCTTGCCGGCTTCGAGCGCCGCGATTGCCATCTCGGCATGGAAGGCATTGGGCGTCGTCACCGACACCACTTCCACCGCCGGATCGGCGATCAGCTCGCGCCAGTCCGAGGTCCATTTCTCGAACCCGAACTCATCGGCCCGCCGGTGCGCCAGCTCCGGCGACACTTCGGCGAGGTGCACAAGCGCCGGCTCCGGCCCATCACCAAACACCGGCTTCACCGCATTCCACGCCAGCGCGTGGCACTTGCCCATGTATCCCGTGCCGATCAGGCCGACGCCGATGGTCATTCGTTCGCTCCGTCGCGAGGAGGTAGAAAAGCAGAAGGTAGGAAGTAGCGAGTAGCGACTGCCGCACCGGCCGCCCACTACCGACTACCTCCTACCTTCTAGCGTCCTACCTTCTAGGTCTTACTTATACTGCTCGGCGTTTTCCTTGGTCACCAGCACCGTGCCGGTGTCGATCCACGGCTCGAGCGTCTTGCCGGCCTTGAGATCGACCAGCGCCTGGATGCCGAAGCCGCCCATGTTGGCCGGCGCCTGCGCCACCGAAGCCGTCATCTCGCCCGCAAGGATCGAGGCCGCCGCGTCGGGGTTGGCGTCGAACCCGACCACCATCACGTCGGCGAGCTTGGCCGCCGCCTTCAGCGCTTCCACGGCGCCGAGCGCCATGTTGTCGTTGGAGCCGAAGATGCCCTTGATGTTGGGGTTGCCGGCGAGGATGTTCTCGGTCACCGACAGGCCCTTGGCCCGGTCCCACTCGGCGGTCTGCTCGGCCACCACCTTGAGGCCGCAGCCTTCGAGACCCTTCTTGGAACCATCGGCACGCGCCTGCCCGGTCGACTGGGAGATCAGGCCCTGCAGGATTGCCACTTCCGAACCGGCGGGCAGATTCTTGCACATGAAGTCGGCGGCGAGTGCGGCGCCCACTTCGTTGTTGGTGCCGATGAAGGTGACACCATCATTGATGCCGCGGGTATCGACGAACACCACCGGGATGCCGGCGGCCTTGGCCGCGTCCACCACCGGAGCGAGCGCGTTGGGGTCGGTCGGCGCCAGCGCGATGCCGTCGACCTTCTGTGCGATCAGGTCTTCGATCTGGGTGATCTGGGCCTGCACGTCCGACTCCGCGGGCGGTGCGACGACGATCACTTCGACGCCGAGCTCGGCGCCCTTGGCCTTGGCGCCGGCCTCGACCGCCGCCCAGAACGGATTGCCGGCGCCCGGGCCCTTCATGCCCAGCACGTAGGCAGCGTTGGCCGATCCGGCCATGGCGAGCAGCGCGCTGAGCGCAACGCCCGTAAGAAGCAGTTTCTTCATGGGTTTTGGTCCTCCCTGAACCATCTTGTGTCCCCGTTCCCTCGAAGCCCCGGCCGGGAGACACGGCCTGGGCCAATTTGCTCCTAGCGACGCACCGCCGCCCTCCGCCGCAGCACGTCGATGTACACGGCGACGATGATGACAAGACCGATCAGGATCTGCTGCCAGAACGCCGAGACATTGTTGATGTTGAGCCCGTTGCGCAGGATGCCCATGATCAGCACCCCTGCCAGCACCCCGAGCACCGTGCCGCGGCCGCCGAAGAACGAAGCGCCGCCGATGATCACCGCCGCGATCGCATCGAGCTCGATGCCGATGCCGGCGTTCGGAAAGCCACTGTCGGTGCGCCCGGCGAGCAAGAGGCCCGAGAGCCCGGCCATGAAGCCCGAGATCATGTAGACCACCACCAGCGTCCGATCGACATTGATGCCCGAGACCCGCGCCGCATGCGGATTACCGCCGATGGCGAAGATGTGCCGCCCCATATTGGTCTTCTCGAGGAAGAACCACAGCCCGACGGCGCACACGGCGACGAGGAGCATGCTGGCCGGAATGCCGGCCGGCGCCGGCAGCCCGAAGCTGAAATAGGCCTGCCCGATATAGCGCACTTCCGGCTGCAGCCCGGAGATCGGTGCGCCGTTGGAGATCAGGTAGGTGAGCCCGCGGGCCACGTTCAACGTGCCCAGCGTCATGATGAACGGGTGCGGCAGTCGCAGCACAGTCAGCCCGACGCCGTTGACCCAGCCCACCGCAAGCCCGATCGCCGGCCCGATCAGCAGGACGACCGGCCAGGGCACCCCGGCCTTCGAGGCGACCGCGAGGCTGACCATGGACAGGCCCATGATCGAGCCGACGCTCAGATCGATGCCGGCGGTGACGATCACCACGTACATGCCGAGCGCCAGCAGCGCCAGCGAGGCGTTCTGCTTCAGGATATTGGTGAGGTTCTGCGCCGAAAGGAACACGTCCGGCTTGATCGCCGCCAGCACCGCCATCATCACCACGACGACGAGGATGATGCCGTAGACCTCGAGGAATTTCGACATGCCCGGGCCGCGGAGCGAGAACCCGGATTTGGTGGCGGGGGTATCAGACATCGTGCCCCTCAATGCATGTTGTCATGGGCGAGGCCACTGGTGTGCCCCTTGGTCCCCATGATCCAGCCGATAACCTCGTTGCGCGAGGTCTTGGGCAGCTCGGACTCGGCGAAATTGGTGCCCTGGTAGAGCGCCATCACCCGGTCGCAGCAGTAGAAGATATCGTCCATACGGTGCGAAATAATGATCACCGCGACGCCATGATCCTTGAGCGAGCGCACGAGGTCGAGCACCTTGCCGACCTCCTTGATGGCGAGTGCTGCCGTCGGCTCGTCCATGATCACGAGCTTGCCGTCGAAGGCGGTGGCGCGCGCGATGGCCACGGCCTGCCGCTGCCCGCCCGAGAGGTCCTCGGTGTTCTGGTCGACCGATTTCACGTGGATATGCAACCGGTCGAGATGGTCGGTCGCCATCTGCCGGGCCCGCTTGTGGTCGACGATGGTCAGCGGCCCAAACTTGGTCCCCGGCTCGCGGCCGAGATAGATGTTCTCGTAGATCGGCATATTCCCGGCGAGCGCAAAGTCCTGGTAGACCATCTCGATGCCGAGCTTCTGCGCGTCCTTGGGACTCTGGAAGCTGACCGGGGCGCCGTTGAAGATGAGCTCCCCCTCGCTCGGCCGGAACAGGCCCGAGAGGATCTTCATCAGCGTCGACTTGCCGGCGCCGTTGTCACCCACCACGCCCAGCACCTCGCCCTGCCCGACATGAAAGTTGACGTCGCGCAGCGCGGTGATCGCGCCGAAGAATTTTGATATGCCTCGGGCCTCGAGCAGCGGTGCCGCCATGTGAGTCCGGTCCTCCCCGACCTTTCGCGGCACCGTTCTCTTTGAATGGAACGTATGGTGCCGTATTCCCCATTGATGGAATGTTTATTCCATTCTACGTTGAGCCGTCAAGCGAAGACGTTCCCTTTCCGGAACGTGGAAAACACCGGCACGACTGGCAGAAGTTCATGGACTTGGCGTGAGCTTCTGTCGGACATAGTGCAGTCGAGGCAGCGGAGTTCCGGCACGGTCCAATGGACGAGGCAGATATCAAGCTCGAAGCCGGTGCGCCGCGCGACTTTGCGGCGCTGCGTGCGCTGATCGCGGCCCGGGCCCCTAGCCTGCCTCGCCGGCTGACCCAGGTCGCCACCTACGCGCTCAACCATCCGGACGAAATCGCATTCGGTACCGCCGCGAGCGTGGCGCAGCATTCGGGCGTCCAGCCCTCGACGCTGGTCCGCTTCAGCCAGGCCCTCGGCTACCAGGGTTTTTCTGACCTGCAGGACGTGTTCCGCGCCCGCCTGCGCGATCGCGTGCCGAGCTACGAAGAGCGACTGAAGCAACTGAGGCAGCATGGCGGCGCCAGCAAATCCGGGCTGCTGCTCGAAGGCTTCGCCGACGCCGCCGAGCGCTCCGTCGCCGACCTCAGAGTAAAGCTCGACCCGGCAACCCTCGAATCAGCCGTCGACATCCTCGCCGGGGCCGAAACGATCTATCTCGTCGGCCTCCGCCGCTCCTTCCCGATCACCAGCTACATGGCCTATGCCATGGGCAAGCTCGGCGTTCGCAACGTACTGGTCGACGGCATTGCCGGGCTCGGCGCCGAGCAGATCGGCTTCATCGGCCCATCCGACGCAGTGCTCGCCATCAGCTTCACCCCCTATGCCAGCGAAACGGTGGAGCTGGTGCGCTCGGCCAAGGGCCGGCAGGCTCGCGTGGTCTCGATCACCGACTCGGTCTTCTCGCCGATCGCCCCGGTTGCCGATGCCTGGCTCGAAGTGGTGGAAGCCGACTTCGAGGGCTTCCGCTCAATGGCGGCCACCATGGCACTGGCCATGACGCTGACCGTCGCAGTCGCGGGTCGGCGGGGGGAGAGGTAGGTACAGGTTCGGTGCTTGCGGCCCACCCTCATCCGGGCTTCGCCCACCTTCTCTCATCAAGGGAGAAGGCCACCCCGCTGAGATCTCAGTCAGGCCTTCTCCCCTGTGGGAGAAGGTGCCCGAAGGGCGGATGAGGGGTGGGCCGCAAGTGCCCAGCCTACCCCTTCTTCACCGGGTACCCCAGCCCGCCGCCGCCGGCGCCCACCACCGTCTGCTCGAAATCGACGCACGAGCCGGTCATCGGCGCCGATTCCGGGCCGCCGAGGAACGCAACCAGCCGGGCTACGTCCTCAGGCTTGATCAGGCGGCCGAACGGGCGGCTCGCCTCGGCCTTCTCCAGCCAGTCCGGCGCGGCATCGTGGAAGGTCTTCAGTGTCATGTGCTCGCCCGGCGTATCGGCCCAGCCGAGGATGATGCCGTTGACGCGGATGCGGAGCATGTTCACCGCGTTGGCGGTGTTCTTGGTCAGCGTCATCAGCGCGCCCTTGCTCGCACTGTACGCGGCGAGGTTGGGCGAGCCCACATAGGAATTGACCGAGAGGATATTGACGATCGTCCCCTCGGTGCGCTCGCGCTGCATCAGCTTGATCGCATCCTGCATCAGGAAGAACGGCGCCCGCACGTTGATGGCGAACATCTTGTCGAACAGGTCATGGTCGGTATCGACGATGGTGCCGCGATCGGTGAGGCCGGCAATATTGGCCAGCACATCGACCCGACCGAACGCCTTGTCGGCAGCCGGGATAACCGTCGCCACCGCGTCGGGGTCGGCGAGATCCGCCGCAACGAAGATGGCTTTGGTGCCCGCATCGGTGAGCGACCTTGCCACCGCCTCGCCCTTGTCGGCCTGCCGGTCGGTGAGCACGATACCCGCGGCGCCCCGCGCCGCCAGCAGCCGCGCCGTCGCCTCGCCGAGGCCCTGCGCCCCTCCGGTGACAACGGCAATCTTGCCGGCAAACTGGGCGGAGGACGTCTCGGTCATTTATGGGGACTCAGGGCTAGTATGGTGCGCCGGAGACTAGGGATTTTGATGGTACGGTGCAAGCAGACGAGGCTTGTTCGTTCGACGTAACCGGGCCACCTCCGCCGGCGTCATCCCCGCGAAAGCGGAGACCCAGTGGGATGCTTCAACAAATGCGGGCGCTGATCGTCCGCACCAGGTCCCCGCTTTCGCGGGAATGACGGCGATGGGTGTGGCTGGCCTAATCACCCCACCCGCACCACCTGCCCGGTCTGCGAACTCTTCGTCGCCGCTTCCGCCAGCTTCTGCGCCATGAGCCCGTCGTGCCCCGACGGCGTCGGCACCGTGCCATTGGCCATGGCGTCGATGAACGTATTCACCTCGGCCGCATAAGCCGCCACATAGCGATCGATGAAGAAATTCTGGATCACGTCCTGGGTGAAGCCGGCCCCATCGGCGCGCTCGAGCGTCGTCATGTGCACATTGCCGGCGCGCAGCATGCCCTTGCTCCCATGCACCTCGACCCGCTGGTCGTAGCCATAGGTGGCGCGGCGCGAATTGGTGATCACCGCGATCTTGCCCGAAGCGGTCTGCATCTGCACGGCGGCGGTATCGACATCGCCGGCCGTCCCGATCGCCTTGTCCACCAGCGCTCCGCCGATGGCCGACACTGAAACGAACTCCTCGCCCACGAGAAAGCGCGCCATGTCGAAATCGTGGATCATCATGTCGCGATAGAGCCCGCCCGAGCGTGCGATATAGCTGACCGGCGGCGGCGCCGGATCGCGCGAGATGATGGTGACGATTTCGACCTCGCCGACATCGCCCTCACGCAGCCGCTTCTGCAGGCCCGCGAAGTTCGGGTCGAACCGGCGGTTGAAGCCGATCATCAGCGGCACGCCCGCCTTCTCCACCACCGGCAGCAGCGCCTCGATGCGCTCGACCGACAGCGACACCGGCTTTTCGCAGAGGATCGCCTTGCCCGAACGCGCCGCCGCCTCGATCAGGTCGGCATGCGTGTCCGTTGGCGTCGCGATCAGGATCGCATCGACATCCGACGCGATGATCTCGTCGACACCGGCAACTTGTGCCCCCACGCTCGCGGCGAGCGATACTGCCGCGTCGTGAATCGCATCGGCCACATAGGCAATGCTGGCTCGCGGCGAGTTCGCGATCGTGTTCGCATGCACCTTGCCGATCCGCCCGGCGCCCAGAATTCCGAATTTGACCAAGTTCCGCTCTCCCACCGGCGAATCCACACGCGATTCGCCCGATCCATAATTGGAACGTTTATTCCGAACTTCACAATTTCAGAATTGACGTTTCATCGGCGCCAGCGATACAACGACGCCAAGACGCTGTCCAGACGACAAGAACGGGGAAGATCATGCCGGAGCCAAGGCTCGATGTCATTACCATCGGGCGCTCATCGGTCGATCTCTACGGCCAGCAGATCGGCAGCCGGCTGGAAGACATCGGCAGCTTCACCAAGGCCGTGGGCGGCTGCCCCACCAATATCGCCGTGGGTACGGCCCGTCTCGGGCTGAAATCGGCGCTGATCACGCGCGTCGGCGCCGAACAGATGGGCGGCTTCATCAAGGAGCAGCTGCGGCGTGAGGGCGTCGACACCGCCGGCATCGCCACCGACAATAACCGTCTGACAGCGCTAGTACTTTTGGCTGTTGAGGCCGAGGGCGTCTCGCCCATGATCTTCGTGCGCACCGACTGCGCCGACATGGCGCTCAGCGAAGCCGACATCGATGCGGACTTCGTCGCCTCGGCCGCGGCGATCGTTGTCACCGGCACGCATTTCTCCACCCCGAACGCCGAAGCGGCGCAGCTGAAGGCCATCCGCACCGCCCGCGAGGCCGGGCGCAAGGTGGTGTTCGACATCGACTACCGGCCCAATCTCTGGGGCCTCGCCGGCCACGCCGCCGGCTTCGAACGCTACGTGAAATCGGACTTCGTCACCGGCAAGATCAAGCCGATCCTCAGGGATTGCGACCTGATCGTCGGCACCGAGGAAGAGGTGCTGATCGCAGCGGGCGAGAGCGACCTGCTCGCGGCTCTCAAGGCCATCCGCGCCGTCTCGGATGCGACGGTGGTGCTGAAGCGCGGCGCCAAGGGCTGCATCGTCTATGACGGCGAGATCGGTGACGACCTCGAGCATGGCATCGTCGGCCAGGGCTTCCCGATCGAAATCTACAACGTGCTGGGTGCCGGCGACGCCTTCATGTCGGGGTTCCTGCGCGGCTGGCTGCGCGGCGAGGACCACGCCACCAGCGCCACCTGGGCCAATGCCTGCGGCGCCTTCGCGGTATCGCGCCTGCTCTGTGCACCGGAATATCCGAGCTGGGCCGAGCTCGAGCATTTCCTTCAGCACGGCAGCAAATTCAAGGCCCTGCGCAAGGACGAAGAGCTCAATCACCTCCATTGGGCGACGACGCGTCGGCAGCACTGGCCGCGCCTCACGGCCTTTGCCATCGATCATCGGAAGCAGATCGAGGACATTGCCGGCGCAGAGACTGATCGCATCCCGGCCTTCAAGGTGCTGGCGGTGAAGGCAGCGGTGCAGGTTGCCAACGGCCGGCCCGGCTTCGGCATGCTGCTCGACGACAAATGGGGCCGCGACGCGCTGTTCGAGGTGCCCAAGACCTTCTGGGTCGCGCGTCCGGTGGAGCTGCCCGGCTCGATACCGCTGGAATTCGAATTCTCGCAGGATATCGGCAGCCGGCTGGTCGAATGGCCGGTAGACCACTGCCTCAAAGTGCTGTGCTTCTGGCACCCCGATGACGCGCAGGGCATCAACGCCCGGCAGCTCGAGACGCTGCGCACGGCCTATGATGCCTGTCGCAAGGTGGGCCGCGACATCCTGATCGAGATCATCCCGTCCAAGGTCGGACGGGTAGACGAAACGACCACGGCGCGGGCGCTGGAGCAGCTTTACGCCGCCGGGCTGAAGCCCGACTGGTGGAAGCTCGAGTCGCAGCCGAGCGCGGCAGCGTGGGCGGCGATCGACATGGTGATAGAGACGAGCGACCCGTTCTGCCGAGGCGTCGTGCTGCTGGGGCTCGATGCCCCACAGGACGAACTGGCCCGTGGCTTTGCCGTGGCCAAAAGCGCCCGCACCGTGCGCGGCTTTGCGGTGGGGCGTACTATATTTGGCGAGGCCGCCAAGGCGTGGTTTGCTGGCCGGATGAGCGACGAGGAAGCGGTGGCGGATATGGCCGCGCGCTTTGCTGCCCTGGTAGGGATCTGGGGCGACTGAGGGGCGGCGAACGCCTGCGTTCGAGGAGGAGCACTATGACCAACAACACGATCCGCCTCACTATGGCGCAGGCCCTGGCCAAGTTCATGACCCGGCAGATGACGGTGATCGACGGCAAGACCGTGCCGATCTTCGGTGGCGTGTTCGCAATTTTCGGGCACGGCAATGTCGCGGGTCTGGGCGAGGCGCTGTACCAGGTGCGGGACGAGCTGCCGACCTACCGCGCCCATAACGAGCAGGGCATGGCGCATGCGGCGATCGCCTTCGCCAAGGCCAGTTTCCGGCGCCGCTTCATGGCTGCAACGTCCTCGATCGGGCCGGGCGCCACCAACATGGTGACCGCCGCGGCGCTGGCGCATGTGAACCGGTTGCCGCTGCTGCTGCTACCCGGCGACGTGTTCGCCAACCGCGCGCCCGACCCGGTGCTGCAGCAGGTGGAGTCGTTCCAGGACGGCACGGTGAGTGCCAATGACGTGTTCCGCCCGGTCAGCCGCTACTTCGACCGCATTACCCGGCCCGAGCAGATCATCCCGGCGCTCAACCGCGCCATGCAGGTGCTGACCGACCCGGCCGAGTGCGGTCCGGTGACACTGAGCCTCTGCCAGGATGTGCAGGCCGAGGCCTACGACTATCCGGAGGCGTTTTTTGCCGAGCGGGTGTGGGTGTCGCGCCGGCCGATGCCGGATACGAACGAGCTGGAGGCCGCAGTGGCGGCGATCCGCGCGGCGCAGAAGCCGGCAATCATCGCGGGCGGTGGCGTGCTCTATTCCGGGGCGGCCGAGGGGCTGCGGGCCTTTGCCGAGCGCCACGGCGTGCCGGTGATGGAAACCAATGCCGGCAAGTCCAGCCTGCCGCACGACCATCCGCTGAACATGGGTTCGGTGGGGGTGACCGGCTCATCGGCCTCGAACCTCCTCGCCGAGCAGGCCGACCTCGTGCTGGCGGTAGGCTCGCGCCTGCAGGACTTCACCACCGGCTCGTGGGCCCTGTTCAAGGCCGACAATGTGCGGATCGTCGGGCTGAACACGCAGGCTTTCGACGCCTATAAGCATCGCGCCATGCCACTGATCGCCGACGCCAAGGTCGGGCTCGACCTGCTCGACGGCAAGCTGGGGCCCTGGCACGCGAGCGATGCCTGGCAGGCGACGGCGAAGGCGGCAAAGACCGATTGGCTGGCGGCGGCGAAGGCCGTGACCGACCCGACCAACGCGCTCCCCTCCGATGCTCAGGTGATCGGCGCCGTGCATCGGGCCCGCGGTTCGGGCGCCACGCTGGTCTGCGCTTCGGGCGGGCTGCCGGGCGAGCTGCACAAGCTCTGGCCGGCCGGCGCGCCGGGCAGCTACCACATGGAATACGGCTACTCGACCATGGGCTACGAGATCGCCGGTGGTCTGGGGGTGAAGCTGGCCAAGCCCGATGACGACGTGATCGTCATGCTCGGCGACGGCAGCTACATGATGATGAATTCCGAGATCGCGAGCTCGGTGCAGCTCGGTGCCAAGCTCACCATCGTTGTCCTCGACAATCGCGGCTTCGGCTGCATCAACCGGCTGCAGATGGCGACCGGTGGGGCCAACTTCAACAATTTGCTCAAGGATACGAAGCACGAAGTGCTGCCCGAGATCGACTTCGCCGCGCATGCCGCGTCGATGGGCGCGTGGGCAAGGAAGGTCTTCTCGGTGGCCGAGCTCGAAAGCGCACTGCGCGAGGCCGAAAAGGTCGAGCGCACCACCGTGCTGGTGATCGACACCGACCCGCTGATCTCGACCGAGGCCGGCGGTCACTGGTGGGATGTGGCGGTGCCGGAAGTCTCCGTGCGGCCGAGCGTGAACGCCGCGCGGAAGGAATATGAGGAAGCGCTGAAGGCGCAGCGGCTTTAGCCGGTGCACTTGGCTCGGAAGGACATGGAATTGCTGAAGGCCAAACTGGGCATGTCGCCCATCGCGTGGTGGAACGACGATCTGCCGGAGCTGAGCGATGACGTGTCGCTCGAGGAATGCCTGCGGCAGTCGCGCTCCGCCGGCTTCACCGGCATGGAGAAGGGCCGGCGCTTTCCCGAAGATCCCGCGGTGATGCTGCCGATCCTGCGCGCGGCGGACGTAACGCTCTGCGGTGGCTGGTTCTCGGGCACGCTGGTGAACGAGGACCTCAAGGCCAACCAGGATCGCATCCTGCCCATGATCGAGCTGTTCAAGGCAGTGGACGCGCCCTGCATCGTCTATGGCGAGGTTGGACGCTCGATCCAGGGGGATCGGAGCAAGCCTTTGGCGACCAAGCCGAAGCTCTCCGACGACGAGATGAAGGCCTATGGCCGGAAGCTCACCCAGTTCGGCGAATGGTGCACGGAACAGGGCATGCCGCTGAGCTACCATCACCACATGGCGGCAGTCGTCGAAACCGAGCCCGAGCTCGATGCCTTCATGCGCGCGTCGGGGCCCGGTATCCCGCTGTTGCTCGATGCCGGCCACCTGGCCTTCGCCGGCGGTGATGTGCTGCGGGCCATCGACAATCACCACGCGCGCATCAACCACGTGCATGTGAAGGACATCCGCCGTGCCGTGGTTGATGGGCTCGACCGCACCAGGCAGAGCTTCCTCGATGCCGTGGCGCTTGGCGCGTTCACGGTACCCGGCGATGGTTCGCTCGATTTCGGCGCCATCGTCCAGCGCTTCGCCGACTATGGCTATGAGGGCTGGTTCGTGGTCGAGGCCGAGCAGGACCCACGCAAGAATCCGCCGCTCAAGATGGCACAGGTGGGATACAAGGAGCTGATGCGGGTGATGACTGCGGCCGGATATACCGTCGAGACGCGAGGCTTTCCCGCCCGATAACGAGAGCGAAGCGCGTGACCGACGAACAAAAGAAGCCCCGGCTTTTCACCCTGCCCTGGTTCAAGCCACTCTACCGGCGGGCCATCCTGATCGGCGTCGTGGCCATCTGGTGCGGCTGGGAATGGCTCTACAACAAGGACCAGATGTGGGGCTACATCACGCTGGCGGCGCTGGCCTATGCGGTCTGGTCGTTCGGCATCAATTTCGACAAGGAACTGAAGAAGTTCGAGGATGCCCAACCTAAGAATTAGACCGGCCGGGCCGTCCGGTCACGTCCACCACATCACGCCGGAAAACGCCGGCTGGACCTATGTCGGCTTCGACCTGCACCGGCTGCCCAATGCCGGGGACGTCGCCCATGGCGGCCTGCCCGATCGCGAGGCCTGCATCGTGCTGATCGCGGGCCGGGCCTCGATCGAGGTCGATGGCCTGACCTTCCTCGCCGGCGAGCGCATGAGCCCGTTCGAAGGGCCGCCGCACTCGGTTTACGTGCCCGCGGGGGCAAAGTGGCGGATCGAGGCGCTGACGCCGCTCGAGGTTGCCGTGTGCACCGCGCCTGGCAAGCCCGGTGCCCGCCCGGCGCGCTCGATCGGGCCGGAACAGGTCGAGAAGCTGACGCGCGGCAAGGGCACCAATACGCGCTACCCGACCAACATCCTGCCCGAGACGGCGGACGCCGATTCGCTGCTGGTGGTGGAAGTGATCACCCCCGGCGGCCACACCTCGAGCTACCCGCCACACCGGCACGACGAGGACGACCTGCCAAGGCAGAGCTTTCTCGAGGAGACCTATTACCACCGGTTTTCGAAGCCGCAGGGTTTTGGCTTCCAGCGGGTCTTTACCGATGACCGGTCGCTGGATGAGACCATGCTGATCGAGGACGGCGACGTGGTGCTGGTGCCGCGCGGCTACCACCCGGTCGCGGCGGTGGCAGGGTATGACATCTATTATCTGAACGTCATGGCCGGGCCGAAGCGGACCTGGAAGTTCTACAACGCGCCCGAGCATGAGTGGATGATCGAGGGCTGACTGACAGAGACGGCCCCCTCCCATCCTCCCCATAAAGGGGGAGGTGCTCCGCCGGTTCACCTGGCACGATTGAAGACAGAGCCTCGACTCTTCACTCCCCCATTTAAGGGGGAAGGCGGGAGGGAGCAGTCTGCTGGTGACCTTCTCCGTAACCGTCCACCCACCTCGGCCCTTGACCCCCTGCCCGCGCGCGTGCATCGCTCCGCGACTTTCGTTTGGAGCCAAAGATGTCTGCCAATTTCATCCTCACCCTCTCCTGCGCCGACCGGCCGGGGATTGTTGCCGCGGTGACGACGGAACTGGCGGGCCTCGGTTGCAACATCGCCGAATCCAACCAGTTCTGGGACAAGGAGACCGGCCAGTTCTTCATGCGGCTGGCCTTCACCGCGCCCGAGGGCGTGGATCGCGATGCGCTCGAGCGCGGACTGAAGCCGGCAACCGAGCGCTTCGGCATGCGCACAACGCTGGTCGACCAGGCCAGGAAAAAGAAGATCCTGGTGATGGTTTCGAAGTTCGACCACACCCTCCTGCACCTGCTCTACCAGATCCGCGTCGGCTGGCTCGATGCCGAGATCGCGGCGATCGTCTCCAACCACGAGGACAGCCGCCGCACGGCCGACTACGAGGGCATCCCGTATCACCTGCTGCCAGTCGGCAAGGACAACAAGGCGGCGCAGGAGGAGCAGGTGATCGCACTGGCGAAAGAGACCGGCGTCGACCTGATCGTGCTGGCCCGCTACATGCAGATCCTCAGCGACAAGTTCGCGACGCGGCTCTACGGGCAGATCATCAACATCCACCACTCGTTCCTGCCCAGCTTCAAGGGCGCCAAACCCTATCACCAGGCGCATGAGCGCGGCGTAAAGCTGATCGGCGCCACGGCGCACTACGTGACGCCGGACCTCGATGAGGGCCCGATCATCGAGCAGGAAACGGCGCGGGTGACGCACGCGATGAGCCCCGACGACCTAGTGGCCGCCGGGCGCGACATCGAGAGCCGGGTGCTGGCCCGAGCCGTAAAACTCCACCTCGAGAACCGGGTGATGCTGAACGGCAAGAAGACGGTGGTGTTCGGGTAGGAACCCAACCACCGTCATCCCCGGGCGAAGACCCGGGGACCCACGGATGCTGCAGAGATCGCCGGGTCCGCGGGTCATGCCCGCGGATGACGACCGAGATATGGGTCGAGCGTTCTTCCGGGGCCGATCAGGCCGCTTGGGTCAGCGCCGCCCGGTTGGTGGCAAGGAATTCGCGCAGCGTCTGCGGCTTCTCACCCCACAGCAGTTCCACCGCGTTGGTGGCCAGCGCCACGCGGCCGAGCCGCGTATTGGCGTCGAACGGCACGATGAAGCCGTGCGCCACCGGAGCCGGTACGCCCGCGGCGATCGCGCCAGCCGCCAGCTGCTCGTCGCTGACGTTGACAACCTGGATGGAACGGCCGGTCACTTCGCTGGCGATGGCCGCGACTTCGCGAGTGGTCAGTGCCTCGGGACCGGTGACGGTGAGCGTCCGGCTTGCATCGCCGGAGAGCAATGCCCCGGCGGCGGCGCGAGCCGTATCCTCGCGCGCGACATGGGCCAGCGTGCCCTCGCCGGCCGACGTGTACCACTTGCCCGAGGCGAGGACGCCCGGCAGCGAGCTCAGCAGGTTCTCGGCGTACCAGTTCATCCTGAGGATCGTGTAGGCGATGCCGGTGGCCCTGATCGCCTCCTCGGTGCCGAAATGCTCGGGCGCGAACGGGATGGGCGAGCTGGGCTCGGGCGCCGGCATGGAGGTATAGACGATATGCTTGACGCCGGCCGCCTTGGCTGCAGCCACCGCGCTGGCCTGCAGCGCCAAGCGGCTCGGGCCCAGCACGTCGATGGAGATCAGCAGCAGCCGGTCGACCCCCTCGAGCGCTTTGATGAAGCCCGGCACGTCGCCATAGTCGGCCTTGCGAGTCTCGACGCCGGCGAAGTTCAGCTTTTCGGGATGGCGCGAGCCAGCAATGATCTTTCCGGCATAGCCGCGTTCGAGCAGCAGCTCGACAACGCGGCGGCCGAGCTTGCCGCCGGCGCCGGCGACGAACAGGGTGGGTTGGGTCACTTGGAGTCTCCGATATTCGTAATGGTTGTCTCTTTTTGAGACTACGTATACATTAGGAACTATCACGAACCCTGCAAGACGGCAGTTTCACCGCCACTGGTTACCTGGAAGGAACCACCCCATGTCCGGCACCACTCCCATCGCCCCGCTCAGCAAGATGATGGCCGAGTACTCGGACCCCTCGCAGTGCCCGGTGCGGAACGTGCTGGACCAGCTCGGCGACAAGTGGAGCGTGCTGATCATCACCGCGCTGGCGCATCGGCCCTACCGCTTCGGCGAGTTGAAGCGCGAGATCCCCGACATTTCGCAGCGCATGCTGACCCAGACGCTGCGCGACCTGCAGGCCGACGGGATGATCGAGCGCACGGTGTTCCCGACGACACCCCCGAGCGTCGAATACAAGCTCTCACCGATGGGCTACAGCATCCTCGTGCCGCTCTCGGCCATGGTGGACTGGGCCTTCGCCCATTTCCCGGCAATCCGCGAAGCGCGGGCGGAGTTCGCCAGGGCGGCGTAGCCCTACTGAAGCAGGCGACCCCCTCCCATCCTCCCCATAAGGGCGAGGTGCCCTGCTGGTGAGTTTGACTGGATCGCAGATGGAGCACTCTTCTCTTCACCTCCCCCTTTATGGGGAGGCCGGGAGGGGGCCCTCTCTCTCCACCTTGCTCCGGAGCCTCATTTGCTGCATCACGCGCAGCGTGACCCAGCCCTCCCCCCTCTCCGATCGCCGCGTCGTCCTCGCCGTCGCCGTCCTCTGCTGTTTCCTGTGGGGGAGCGCGGTGCCGGCGCTGAAGATCGGCTATGGCGTGTTCGGCATCGTGCCGTCCGACACGGCGACGCTGCTGCTGTTCGCCGGTGTGCGCTTCAGCCTCGCCGGGGCGCTGCTGCTGGGCTATGCGCTCGCGACCGGCAAGCCGGTTGGCCTCGATCGGCGGACGCTCGGCCGGGTGTCGCTGCTCGGGCTCGTCTCCACCGCGGGGCAGTATCTCTTCTACTATGTCGGCCTCGCCCACTCGACCGGCGTGAAGACCTCGATCACCACCTCGTCCTCGACCTTCTTTTCGGCCATCCTCGCCCACTGGCTCTACACCAATGACAAGCTGACCGGCCGCCGCCTCGTCGGGTGCCTGCTCGGCTTTGCCGGCGTCGTCGCGGTGAACCTCTCGGGCGCCGGGCTGGATCTGGCTTTCAGCGTGCTCGGCGAGGGCTTCATCCTCATCGCGGCCCTGCTGTTTTCGCTCGGCGGCATCTACGGCAAGCGCGTCAGCGGACAACTCGACGTGATGGTGATGACTGGTTGGCAGCTCGGGCTGGGTGGATTGATGCTGGCTGTCGCGGGCCTCGCGACCGGCGGACATCTCGGCGGCTTCGGCTGGGAAGGCGTGCTGCTGCTGGCTTATCTCGCAGCGCTGTCCTCAGCCGCTTTCGCGCTCTGGGCGCTGCTCTTGAAGCACAACCCGGTGGGCTCGGTGGCGATCTTCAACTGCCTGATCCCGGTCTTTGGCGTAAGCCTGTCGGGGCTGGTGCTGGGCGAGTCCTTCCTCGAGTGGAAGAACCTCGTGGCGCTGGCGCTGGTGAGCGTGGGGATCTGGCTGGCGACGGCGAGGAAAGACTCTGTCGTGGGGCGCCCCTCACCCTAGCCAAGTTGCCCTGTCAGGTCGTCTTCGGAAACACCCGCCAGCGCTTCGGCCTGAACGCAATGCGCGTCTTCTCGCCGGCCGGATGATCGAACGGCAGGTCGATTTCGACTCGTTCCGAATTGCCGCCGATCTCGAGTTCGACGCGGCGCGTGCCGCCGACCCGGCGGGAGGCCGCGACGACGCCGGCAAGGGCGGCGCCGTCTTCGACCAGTTCGACATCGTGCGGGCGGAAGTAGAGGGTTGCCTCGCCGACAGCATCATGCGGCGCCGGCAGGCCGATGGCGCGACCGCCAACCCAGAGTTCGTGGTTTTCGACCGTGACCGGGAGCGCACTCGATTCGCCGATGAAGGAGAAGACGAAGGGCGCGTTCGGGCGATCGTAGACTTCGTCGGGGGTGCCGACCTGCTCGATCTTGCCCTGGCTCATCACCACCAGCCGATCGGCTAGTTCCAGTGCCTCTTCCTGGTCGTGGGTAACGAACACCGTGGTGTGGCCGGTGCGGTCGTGGATCTCGCGTAGCCATTTGCGCAGTTCCTTGCGGACCTGCGCGTCGAGCGCGCCGAAGGGCTCGTCGAGGAGAAGTACCCGCGGCTCGATGGCGAGGGCCCGGGCCAGTGCCACGCGCTGCCGCTGGCCGCCCGAGAGCTGTTGCGGATAACGCTTGTCGAGGCCGGAGAGCTGGACGAGATCGAGCAGTTCCATCGCCCGGCGCCGGATCTCTGCCTTGGGCGGACGGGTGGCGCGCGGCCGGACCGAAAGGCCGAAGGCGATATTGTCGACCACCGTCATGTTGCGGAACAGCGCGTAGGCCTGGAACACGAAGCCGACGTTGCGCTCCTGCACGGTCTTGGACGATGCATCCTCGTCGCCGAAAAAGATCCGGCCGGCGGTCGGCATCTCGAGTCCGGCGATCAGGCGCAGCAAGGTGGTCTTGCCCGAACCGGACGGCCCGAGCAGCGCGATCAGCTCACCCGAGTTGATATCGAGCGACACATTGTTGAGCGCCGGATAATGCGAGAATTCCTTGCGGACGGTGTCGACACGGATATCCAAACTGCTGTGGCCTTTCAGTGACGGCGGGTGCCGGCGAGTTCGGCGCCGAAGCGGAACTCGAGGATGGTCTTGAACACGAGCGTCACCAGCGCCAGCATGGCGAGCAGCGACGCCACCGCGAAGGCGGCGGAGAAGTTGTACTCGTTGTAGAGGATTTCGATGTCGAGCGGCATGGTCGTCGTCTTGCCGCGGATATGACCTGATACCACCGACACTGCCCCGAATTCACCCATGGCGCGGGCGTTACAGAGCAGGACGCCGTAGAGCAAGCCCCATTTGATGTTGGGCAGGGTCACGCGCCAGAAGGCCTGCCACCCGGTGGCGCCCAGCGAAATGGCGGCTTCCTCGTCGGTGTTGCCCTGATCCTGCATCAACGGGATCAGCTCGCGCGCGATGAAGGGGAAGGTGACGAAGATCGTCGCCAGCACAATGCCCGGCACCGCGAAGATGATCTCGATGCCGTTGGCGCGGAGGATCGGTCCGAGCCAGCTCTGCGCGCCGAACAGCAGCACATAGACCATGCCGGAAACGACGGGCGACACCGAGAACGGCAGGTCGATGAGCGTCGTGAGGAAGCTCTTGCCCCAGAACTCGTATTTGGCGACGCACCAGGCGGCGGCGATGCCGAAAACGAGGTTGAGCGGCACGGCGATGGCAGCGACGGTCAGCGTCAGCATGATCGCCGTCTGCGAGTTGCGATCGGCGAACGAGGCGAAATAGGTCTCGGCGCCTTTGCGGAAGGCTTCGAAGAACACCAGCACCAGCGGCAATACCAGCACGGCCAGCATGAAGACGACGGCGATGCCGATCAGCAGGCGCCGCACCCACGGCCGTTCGGTCGTCGGACGCTGGTGGTCCTCGGGCGGGATCAGCCGGCGGCTGTCATAGACGACTTCGGGTTCAAACATTGCCGAACCTCCGCCGTGCCCAGGCCTGGATCAGGTTGATGACGAGCAGCATGACGAAGGAGATGATCAGCATGATGCCGGCGATCACGGCGGCGCCCGCCTGGTCGAATTCCTCGAGCTTGATGACGATCAGCACCGGAGCGATTTCCGAAATGTTGGGCAGGTTGCCGGCGATGAAGATCACTGAGCCGTATTCACCTACGGCGCGCGCAAACGCGAGGGCGAAGCCGGTGAGCAGCGCCGGGGTGAGGCGGGGCAGGATCACCCGCGAGATCGTCTGCCAGCGGTTGGCGCCGAGCGTCGCCGCGGCTTCCTCGAGCTCCTGCTCAAATTCCTCGAGCACAGGCTGCACGGTGCGCACGACGAAGGGTAGGCCGATGAAGATCAGCGCGATGACGATGCCGCTGGGCGTATAGGCAATCTTCCAGTTCGGCAGCTCGATGCCGTTGAGGAAGGGAAACAGCGTCTGGCTGCCGAGCCAGTTGGCAAGCCAGCCGTTCGACGAGAACATGCCGCCGATCCAGCCCTTGGGGGCGTAAAGCGTCGAGAGCGCGATACCCGCGACGGCGGTCGGCAGCGCGAACGGCAGGTCGACGATGGCATCGAGGATGCGGCGGCCGGGGAACTTGTAGCGCACCAGCACCCAGGCAACGATGATGCCGAACACCACGTTCACCAGCGCAGCGATGAGCGACGAGCCGAAGCTGACCTCCAGCGCCCTGAGCGTACGCTGTGCCGTCGCAATCTTGACGATCTGCTCCCACGGCGTCGTCGCTGCCTTGAGGAACAGCGCCGCCAGCGGGATGAGGACGAGCAGGCTCAGGTAGAGCAGCGTATAGCCGAAGGTCAGCCCGAAACCCGGGATGACGCTCGGCTTAACAAAACTCCACCCCGCTTTTGCGGGGTGGGATGGTAGACCCGGGACGCCGCGAGGCGCCCCAGCCACTGCGTTACTGCGCAGGGGTGTAGACCTGGTCAAATATGCCCCCGTCCCCGAAGTGCTTGGGCTGTGCCGTCTTCCAGCCGCCAAAAAGCGGATCATCAATAGAGATCAGCTCGATCTTTGGGAAGGCCGCAACGAGCGCCGGATCGGTCACAACGGACGGATCGGACGGACGGTAGTGGTTCCTGGCGGCGATGGTCTGGCCCTCGGGCGAGTACAGGTACCCGAGGTAAGCCTTTGCCAGATCAACCGTACCATGCGCTTCGACATTCTTGTCGACGATGGCGACTGGCGGCTCGGCAAGGATCGAGGTCGGCGGATAGACGATGTCGAAATTATCGGCGCCGAATTCGTCCTGCACGAGGTAGGCCTCGTTCTCCCAGGCCAGCAGCACGTCGCCCAGTTCCTTCTGCGCGAAGGTCACGGTCGAGCCGCGGGCGCCGGTATCGAGCACCGGGACATGGCTGAACAGTTGCTTGATGAAATCAGCACTCTTGGCTTCGTCGCCGCCGAACGCCTTGTTGGCATAAGCCCAGGCCGCGAGGTAGTTCCAGCGCGCCCCGCCCGAGGTCTTGGGGTTCGGCGTGATCACTTCGACGCCGTCCTTGACGAGGTCACCCCAGTCGGCAATCGCCTTGGGGTTGCCCTTCCTGACGAGGAACACGATGGTCGAGGTGTAGGGGGTCGAGTTGTTGGCGAACTCGGAACGCCAGTTGGCGTCGATCAGGCCCGACTTCTCCACGATGGCATTGATGTCGCCTTCGAGCGCCAGCGTCACGACGTCGGCCGACAGCCCGTCGATCACGCCCTGGGCCTGCTTGCCCGAGCCGCCATGGCTCTGCTCGATGGTGACATTGCCGCCGGAAGTTTCCTTCCAGTGCTTGGCGAAGGCCTCGTTGAACTGCGCGTAGAGTTCACGAGTCGGATCGTACGACACGTTGAGCAGGGTCTGGTCCTGGGCGCGGACAGTCACCGCGCCGGTAAAGGCGAGCGCTACGGCGAGGCCGCCGAGCGCGAGAATTCTGGCCGTTGTCTTCATCATGTCCTCCTGGTGAAGAGTAACTACCGTAACTCTACCGTGTTAGTCGGCATTCTCAAGGAAGGCCCGGATCGCTGCGTGACGAAGAAGCGGAAAAGCTTTCTCTGGGAAGGCTAACAGCAGCATCGCCATTGCGCAAACCTCAACTCCCCGCCTGTGGATGAGCATGGCTTTGCGCATGCGAACACCCGATCCCGACCCATGGCTGGCGCAGTGAACGCTTGGGCGGGTGGAAAGTTGCTGACGAACTGAGGCCGGCCACCCGCACGGGTGTCACCCCGGCGGGTAACAAGGCAATTCGGCGTGCGCCGGTACCGATGTGAGAAAAGCATTTCCCAACCCCTTGCGCGCCGTTTCGAAACATGCGACGAAACTCCGCGAAAACCTTTTCCCAAATTCTCGACTGGCCGTAGAAGCGCCGGCGAGCAGACAGCGGAGAGGCTTTCCAGGCCGTTCACGGGAGGAACCTCGCATTGACGCGGGGCCGGAGGGCGGTTCGGCACATGGGAGGATACCTGATGAGAATGCCAAGCCTTTGGCAGGCAGCGCTTGCTGTTGCCATGTCGGCCACTGCCTTCGTTCCCGGCACGGCCTTTGCGGAAACGCTGAGCCTGTGGGCACGCGCGTCGAGCTCGACCGCTGCGCAGCACATGATCGACCTGTGGAACTCGAACCACGACGACAAGATCGAGCTGACGACCATCCCGGACAACCAGATGGTCACCAAGCTCGCCACCAGCGTGCAGGCCGGCGACGTGCCGGACCTGATCTCGTTCGACCTGATCTTCATGCCCGATTTCATGAAGGCCGGCTTCCTGACTGACCTCACTGCCGAGCTCAGCGCCGACCCGAACCAGGCCAAGGTTGCCCAGGCCTTCCGCGACCTCGCCACCTATGATGGCAAGCTGTACGGCACTGGCTTCACCCCCGACGTCTCGATCCTGCTCTACAATAAGGATCTGTTCGTCAAAGCCGGCCTCGATCCCGAGAGCCCGCCCAAGACGCTGGCCCAGCTGCAAGAATACGCCAAGAAGATCAAGGACACCGTCCCTGACGCCTACGGCTACTACTTCTCGGGCTCGTGCGGCGGCTGCAACATCTTCACCCAGGCACCAATGATGTGGGGCTCGGGTGCAACGCTGCTGCCGACCTCGGGTGACGCCCCTGCCCTCGAAGGCCCGGGCGTGGTCGAAGTGCTGACCATGCTCAAGGACATGTGGGAAGCGGGCATCATCCCCGAGAGCGCCGAAGCCGATACCGGGGCGAACTTCTTCGCCACCTTCGAAACCGGCACCATCGGCATGGTCGGCTCGGGCGGTTTCGCCATCTCCGCGCTGAAGGCCAACCACCCCGACATGAACTTCGGCATCGCCCCGCTGCCGGGCATCAATGAAGGCCAGGCTTCGAGCTTCGTCGGCGGCGACGTGATCGCTATCCCGACTGGCGCCAAGAACGCCGATCTCGCCAAACAGTTCATCGCCTGGCAGCTGACCGACGAAGCCCAGCTCGAGGGCCTCGCCAAGAACCTGATCCTGCCCTCGCGCACGGATCTGGCCGACAACAAGTACTTCCAGGAAGAGCCGCGCTACATCGTGACGGCCCAGGCGGTCGGCATCGGGCAGACGCCCTACGCCTTCCACTTCAACGACATGGTCAATGCCGACCAGTCGCCGTGGCTCACCATGATCCAGACCGCGGTGTTCGACGGCGACGTCGAAGGCGCGATCGAGACCGCGCGCGAGGTTATGCGCTCGATCGCGGCGGAATAAGCCCTCCCGGGCTCGGGCTCGCGGCAGTTCGCTGTCGCGGGCCATTCTCTGGAATTATTGCAAGGAGTGGAAGCGTGGTTCGGGCGCTTCGGAAAAGCGAAGGCTTCCTCTACGTGCTGCCGGCGCTGGCCTTTGTCGGCCTCTTCGTCATCTGGCCGTTAATCCAGCTGGTCGACCTGTCGTTCACCGACACCTCGCTGCTCGGCGGTGGCAAGTACGTCGGCTTCGCCAACTACATCAAGGCGTTCGAGGACAAGTCGTTCTGGCGGGCGCTGTGGTTCACGGTGCGCTACACCGTTTTCATCACCCCATTCCTCATGGGCCTCGGCTTTGCGCTGGCCCTGCTGACCGCGCCGAACCGGCCGCTGCGCCAGATCACGCGCGGCATCATCTTCCTGCCGGTGGTGATCGGCATCGGCTCGTCGAGCCTGCTCTGGTTCTGGCTGTTCGACCAGCAGGTCGGCCTGTTCAATAAGTTTCTCGTCGATGTCGGCATCCTCGCCGAACCCACCGTCTGGTTCACCAAGGTCGACATGGCGCTGACCGCGGTGATCATCTCGATCACCTGGAAGGTCATCGGCTTCGGCATGCTGCTCTTCGTTGCCGGCATCCAGTCGATCAACGGCGAGATCGGCGAGGCCGCACTCATCGACGGCGGCAATTACTGGCAGCGCGTCTGGTACATCCTGTTGCCGCTGAGCCTGCGCGTGATCCTCCTCACTACGCTGATCTCGGTGATCGGCTCGATGCTCGCCTTCGACCAGTTCTACATCATGACCGGCGGCAATCCGCGCGGCCAGACCTTCACCTCGGTTTACTGGATCTACCAGAACAGCTTCATCAGCTTCAAACTCGGCTATGGCGCCGCGCTCTCGATCATCCTGACGCTGATCATCCTGGTGTTCTCGTCCATCCAGGTCTTTCTCTCGAACCGGAGCCCTTCGACATGACCGCCATCGCCGAAGGCACGGTCCGCCCCGCCGTATCCGAACATGTCTCCCGCGCCGCCGGCGAAAGCCGCCCGATCGGCTACATCGTCGGCGCCATCTGCGTCGCCGTCTGCACCATTATGCTGGCGCCGCTGGTGCTGAGCTTCTTCGCCTCGATCAAGGCGCCCGACGAGGCCCGCGCCTCGCCGCCGACCTACCTGCCGCACAGCTTCAGCCTCGAAAGCTACGCCAAGGTGTTCGAGTATCAGGCGGGGCTCTGGACCTATGTCGGCAACTCGCTGCTCGTCGCGACGCTCACCATCCTGATCTGCCTCGCGCTTGCCGTGCCGGCAGGCTATGGCCTCGCGCGGTTCAAGATGCCGTTCAAGGAAGTGTGGTTCATCATCCTGCTGGCGCCGCTGATGATCCCCTACCAGGCGCTGCTGACCCCCCTCTACCTGACCTTCTCCAAGATCGGGCTCGCCAATTCGCATCTCGGCCTCGCCATGGTGCACGCCATTCTGCAACTGCCCTTCTCGATCTACCTGATGCGCAACTCGTTCGAGTCGATCCCGCGCGAGCTCGAGGAAGCCGCCAAGGTCGACGGTTCGAACTCCTGGCAGACGCTGCGCTCGATCTTTTTGCCGCTCGCCGTGCCGGCGATCGTGACGGTGGGGCTGTTCGCTTTCATCGCCAGCTGGAACGAGTTCCTCTCGGCGCTGATCTTCATGAACAAGGAGACGAGCTTCACCGTCCCGATCATGCTGCTCAGCGTGCGCACCGGCCGGTTCGGCTCGGTCGACTGGGGCGCGCTGCAGTCGGGCGTGATCCTCTCCCTGCTGCCGTGTGTGATCATCTATCTGCTCTTGCAGAAGTACTACGTCGCGGGCTTCCTCAACGGAGCCGTGAAGTAGGACAACCATGACCGACGAGCGCTCTACCACCGACCGTACAGGCCGCCACGGCCCCACCATCCGCGATGTTGCGCGGATCGCGGGGGTGTCGATCGGCACGGCATCGAAGGCGCTCAATGCCAATGGTCGGCTAAAGCAGGAGACGCGCGACAAGGTGCGCGAGGTGGCGCGCGAGATCGGCTACCGGCCCAACGACATGGCACAGAGCCTGCACCGCTCGCGCTCGATGACGGTGGGGATCATCTCGACCGATAGCTTCGGCCGCTTCACGCTGCCAATTTTCCAGGCGCTCGAGGAGCAGTTCGCCGACCGGGGCATCGCCATCTTCATGTGCAACGCGACCGACGATCCGGAGCGCGAAAGCCAGCATCTCGACCAGCTGCTCGGCAAGCGCATCGACGGCCTCGTCGTCACCGCCCGCCGCGCCGACAAGCGTCCGCCTGTAGGGCCGCTGCCGCCGGGACTGCCGGTCATCTATGTCTTCACCCAGGCCGACGACGACAGCGCGATGTCGCTGCTGCCCGACGACGAGGGTGGCGCACGCGTCGGCGTCAAGCATCTCGCCGATATCGGCTGCCGACGCATCGCCCATGTCACCGGCCCGCTGCATTTCGAAGCAGTCCTTTTGCGCCATCGCGGCTACCTGTCGGCGCTTGCCGAGGCCGGGCTCATAGCCAATCCTGCGCACTATGTGTCGGGGGCCTGGTCGGAAGCCTGGGGGCGCGACGCCGTTGCGAAACTGTTCGATGGCGCAACCGAGCCGCCGGATGGGATCTTCTGCGGCAACGACCAGATCGCTCGTGGCGTGGTCGACGCCCTGCGAGAGCGCGATATCGCCGTGCCGGGACAAGTCGCCGTAGTCGGCTTCGACAACTGGAATGTCATGACCGACGCCGCGCGTCCGCCGCTCACCAGTGTCGACATGAACCTTTCCGCCCTTGGCCATGAGGCCGGGCGCCTGCTGGTCGAGATGATCGGCGGCGAGAAGATCCGCGGCATCCGCCGCCTGCCCTGCACGCTCGTCGTCCGCGAGTCGACGAAACGCTAGTTCTCATACAAGGGGCCCACCGCTTGCTCGGCGGCCGGGTGAAGAGGAGTTACAATGAGCCAGTACCACCCCGTCCGCTTCGTCGATGTCCGCCTCGAAGGCGATTTCTGGAAGGAGCGGCTCGATACCGTTCTCGCCCGCACCATCCCGAGCCAGCATAAGAAGCTCGGCGAATACGGCATCCTCGACTCGCTGAAGCTGCCCAGCCCGCCTCCGCCGCTGCGTTTCCCGCGCCACGCCAACGGCTTCACCGTGCAGGTGTTCTGGGATTCCGACGTCGGCAAGTGGATCGAGGCTGCGGCTTATGCGCTGAGCCACAAGCGCGACGCCGATATCGAGGCAAAGATCGAGGCCATCGTCGACGACTTCGAGAAGGCACAGGCGCCGGATGGTTATCTCAACTGCTGGTATCTCGGACGCGAGCCGGAAAAGCGCTGGAGTAACCTGCGCGACAACCATGAGCTCTACAATGCCGGCCATATGCTCGAGGGCGCCATCGCCTATTACGAGACGACCGGCCGCCGACGCTGGCTTGATATCATGGAGCGCTATGTCGAGCACATCCGCCAGATGTTCGGCACCGGTCCGGGCCAGAAGCGCGGCTATTGCGGGCATGAGGAGATCGAGCTGGCGCTGGTCAAGCTTTACCACCTCACCAAGGAGAAAAAGCACCTCGACCTCGCCGCCTACTTCGTCAACGAGCGCGGACAGCAGCCGCCGCACTATTTCGACGTCGAGCGCGAGGAGCGCGAAAAGAAGGGCTGGGAGTTCCAGCGCTACGCGCAGTCCAACTACGAATACAGCCAGTCGCACAAGCCGGTGCGCGAGCAGGAGAAGGTCGTCGGCCACGCCGTGCGCGCCATGTACCTCTACACCGCCATGGCTGACCTCGCCGTGGAGCTCAATGATCCGGCGCTGAAGAAGGCGTGCGAGACGCTGTGGAACGACGTGCTGGTCACCAAGATGTACGTCACGGCCGGCCTCGGGCCGTCGGCGCACAACGAGGGCTTCACCTACGACTACGACCTGCCCAACCAGACCGCCTATGCCGAGACCTGTGCCTCGGTAGCGCTGATCTTTTGGGCCCAGCGCATGTTGCACTTCGATCTCGACGGCAAGTATGGCGATGTGCTCGAGACGGCGCTCTATAACGGGGCGCTGTCGGGCCTGAGCCGCGACGGCGAGCACTACTTCTACATGAACCCGCTCGAGAGCAACGGCACGCCGTCGCGCTGGGACTGGCACACCTGCCCGTGCTGCACGATGAACGTGTCGCGCCTCGTCGCCTCGGTCAGCGGCTATTTCGTCTCGACCGCGCCCGACGGACTGGCCTTCCACCTCTATGGCGGCATCTCGTCAACGCTCGACGTGGGTGGCACCAAGGTGGCGGTGAAGGAAGTCTCGAACTATCCGTGGTCGGGTGACATCGCCATCTCGATCGACCCGGCTAGCGAGAAAGCCTTCGATGTGAAGCTGCGCATCCCCGGCTGGTGCCATGGCGCGACAGCCAAGGTGAACGGCGAGACGGTGAAGCTCGAGCCGGTCAATGGCTATGCCACCATCCACCGAACCTGGAAGGCCGGCGACACGATCGCCCTCGACCTGCCCATGCCGGCCGAGCGCATTTTCGCGCATCCGGCCGTGGTGATGGACGCCGGCCGCGTGGCGTTGAAGCGCGGCCCGCTGGTCTACTGCATCGAGGAAGCCGACAATCCGGGCGGCACCGTGCAGCGGCTGAAGCTGCCGCGCGACAGCGAACTGGAGATCGGCAAGTCACGGCTATTCGACGGCATCGTGACGCTAAAGGCCAGGGGCAAGGCGATCGACGAAGGTGAGTGGAAGACGCTCTATCGCACCAGCCCGCCCAAGGAGGGACCGGCAACGCTCACCGCGCTGCCCTATTATCTCTGGGCCAATCGTGGGCAGGGGTCGATGGTGGTGTGGATACCGGAGGCTTGAGGCAAGCCGAACGAGCAATCGTTAGCCGTCATCCGCGGGCTTGACCCGCGGACCCACGCGGTGGTGCTGCGTTCACCGCGAAATCGCTGGGTCCCCGGGTCACGCCCGGGGATGACGATGGATGACATGGCTGGCGGGCGCAGCCAGACCCGCCCTACTCCGCCGCGGCGACCGGACCGAACTGCTCGTTGAGCAGGGCGCGCTCGTAGGCGAGGCGGGGGTTGGCGCGTTGCGGGGTCTCGAAGTTCTCGTCCATGGACCGGGCGAACAGCTTCTCGCGCTCTTCCTCGGTCGACATGAAGAACGGGTAGCGCGAAAAGATCGAGTGGTGCCGCTTTTGCTCGACGCGCGCGCCGAACAGGCTCACCGGGAAAGCGAGGCCCGGATAGGTGCGGACTTCGCCACCGATATCCTCGGACTGGAAGACCCGCCGGTAGAACGCCGTATGCTCCGGCCGCACCAGCGCGAGGCACATCGTGGCCCGGAAATGCACCGTCGCCATCACCGCGATCCGCAACGTCAGGAACGGCAGCGCCGGGTAGGCCAATGACGCTTCGTAATCCGAGGTGAAGCGGCTCGGATCGATGAAGCGGTCCCCCTTGTCCAGCATCGGCCCGAGCAGATCGGGAAACGCCTTCATGCTCGGCGAGTGCCGATGCGTCGGCGTCAGATAGTGCAGCCGGATAGAGCTCACCAGCTCGCCGTCAATATGCACGCCGAAGCTCATGCCATTCGGAGCAGCATCGAGGTCGTCGACCACAGTGCCGGTATCGTTGAACGGCACGGATTCTTCGCGTCTATAGGCCTCGTAACGCAGACGATAGATCGGATTGTCCGCAACATCCATGCGAACGCGCGAATACTCGACCCGATCCAGTATATCCATCAGCGTGCCGGCGAAGCGGGAAACGGGGGCAGCTGACGCGGCTGCCGAAGCTTCAACTTCCGAACGCATAGAGAACTCCGCAACTTTCACACGGAGTTTAACCTTTTATTAGCCATAATAAAATCGGCATTTCGCGCACGGCCGTTCCACCACGCACGCATAGACGCGGAGCCGCCGGCCCGGCGCCGGTTTCCGATGGATTCGGAAGCATTTAGTTGAAATTAACCACGTTTGCGGTTTGCCGCACCAACCGCGACGACGCGCCGCGGCGCGGGGCGAACATCCATCCGCGCAATCAGCTCGGCCACTTCCCGGCGCGGCAACGGTACGCCGAAGAAATAGCCCTGGATCTGGTCGACGCGGGTGTGCTCGGCGATCAGGTTGAGCTGGTCCTCGGTCTCGACGCCTTCTGCGGTCACCGTCAGGTTGATGTCCTTGCCCAGCTGCGCGACGTTCGACAGCAGCTTCAGCGACCGCGGATTGGCCGCGATGTCCATGACGAAGGAGCGGTCGATCTTCAGTTTGCTGAACGGCAGGGCCTGCAGGTAGCTCAGCGACGAATAGCCGGTGCCGAAATCGTCGAGCGCGATACCGATACCCTGCTTCGCGAGCCTGGCCAGAATCTTGGTTGCCGCGTCCCGTTCCTCGATGACCGCCGTCTCGGTGACTTCGATCTCGAGCCGGTGCGGCGCAAGCCCGGAACTGGCGAGCGCGTTCTTGACCATGCCGGCGACGTCGGCATTGCGGAAGTCGCGCGCCGAGATATTGACCGAGACCGAGACGTCCTCGGGCCAGTTGCGGCACTCCGCCGTTGCCGTCGCGAGGACCCAGCGGCTGATCTCGGAGATGAGCCCGGTTTCCTCGGCAATGGGGATGAACAGCGACGGCGGGATCGAGCCGAGCTCCGGATGGTGCCAACGCGCCAGCGCCTCGCAGCTCACCACGCGCCGGGTCTTGAGATCGACGATCGGCTGGAACACCAGCGACAGCCCGCCATCGGCCACGGTCTGCTTGAGTTCGGCCTTGAGCCGCTGGCGATAGCGGTAATCGGTGTCCATCTCGTCGTGGAACACCTGGCTACGGCCCTTGCCCAGCGCCTTGGCCTTGTAGAGCGCCAAGTCCGCCTTGGTCATCAGCCCGTCGAGATCGTCGGCGCCATCGGTGATGGTCACGACGCCAATCGAAACGTTGACCCAGAACACCTCGCCCTCGACCTCGAACGGCCCCTGGAAGCCGGCGAGGATGGACTCGGGGTCGGCGACCGTGTCGGCGACCTGCACGCCGCCGGATCGATAGACCACGTATTCGTCGCCGCCGAGCCGGGCCACGAGGCTATCCTTGCCGAGCACGCGCGTCAGGCGCTCGGAGGTCTCGATCAGCACGCGGTCGCCAATCAGGTGGCCCATGGTGTCGTTGACATGCTTGAAGTCGTCGATGTCGACGATCAGCAGCATGGCCATGTCGTCGGCCTTGTTGCGCTTTGAGCGGCGCCGGCGCTCGAGATCGGCTTCCACCTGCTCGGTGAAATAGGCGCGGTTGGGCAGGCCCGTGAGCGTGTCGTAATGCGCCATGTAGTTGATGCGCTCTTCGGCCTTGACGCGCTCGGTGATGTCTTCGAACAGCAGTACCGTCTTGTCGAGCCGGGACGATACCGTGACTTCACAGAACTGGCCGTCGGCGAGCTTCAGCACCACCTTGCCGCCACTGCCGGCATTGACCGTATCGAGCAGGTGCGTCGCCGAACGCGGCGGAATGGTGCCGCGCTGCGCCGCAGCCGTGATCATTGCCGCAAACGGCCGTCCCGACCAATCGCCGGTCATGAAGCTCGAGAACACCAGCTCCGCCCGGTCATTGGCGACGGCGATCAGCCCGTTTTCGTCGAGCATGCAAAGGCCGTGCTGCATGGTCTCGAGCGCAGTGTCGAGTTCGGAGGCGAGCCGCGTCGCCTCGATGCGGCCGTGCACGGCCCGCAGCAAGATGGCGCGAATGTTGCCGGCGACACGCCGCAGGCTGGCAAAATAGGGCAGGAACACGAAGGAGAGCAGCGCGGTGTAGAAATGCCCATCGAGCAGCATGCCGACCCAGGCCGGGATGCAGACGAGCATCACCTGCACCATCATCACGCGCTCGACCGCGAAGTTCCGTGCGGCAACGCCGACAAGGATCGACATCGAGACGCCTAGGCTGGCGAGTTCGGCGAACGTGGTGTTGACCACGAGGAAGCTGTAAAGCGTCCACGACCCGTAGAGGGCCGCGATGGCGCCGCTGCCGACGGTGGCCCGGAACTCCCAGTGCGCCGCGCCCTCGACATCATCGTCGGCCAGCTGCACGCGGTCAAACTGCTCCATGTCGTGGTTGCGGAGGAACCCGACCACGACGAAAGCGATGGCGATACCAAGCAGCACCAATGAGCCGGATTCGAACCAGGTCAGTGCGACAGCCACGGCAGAGCCATAGGCGCCCAGCACCTGTGAGCGCCGGTCAGCGTAAAGCGACCGGATCATCGACACGTAGTCGACTGGCGGCAATGTCTTGTATGCGGGCTCGAACATGGACCTCACCAAGGTCCGGAGAGTGTGCAAGCCGAGGCGTTAATGCCTGCTTTCGGACAGCCGGTGCCGGTCCGCCGATCCGCACCGCCTGCAGAGTTTGCAGCCTCATTCGCCCCCCATGGTTTATACACTGTTGCAGCGACCGGCCGGATTCGACCTGTCGGACCGGAAAGCTTTGGGGCGTGGCCATTTCCGAGGTGTGGCACTGCCTTCCGCTCTGCCGCCACGGTTCGGGCACTTTGCGCCACGACAGTGCCGGCCCATTGCAGCAGAGGTGACCGATAATGGCGGAAAGACTTGAGCCCGCGCAACGCGAGGCGGCGCTGATGAAGCTCAATGGCTGGATCTACGACCCGGCCGCCGACGCCATCAGTCACGACTTCAAGTTCAAGACCTTTTCGGAGGCCTTCTCCTTCATGACGCGCGTGGCGCTGGCGGCCGAGAAGATGGACCACCATCCCGAATGGTCCAACACTTACAACAAGGTACGCATCACACTGACCACCCACTCGGCGGGCGGACTGACCGCCAAGGACATCGCGCTGGCAGAAAAGATCGACCGGGTCATGATCTGACCGGGGAGCACCGGTCCAGCCTATCCGGGGGGTGAGGCGGACCGGCGGCTTAGCTCTCCGAGATGACCAATTGCCGAATCACCCCGCCCTCGAGCGTGAAGGTGAAGCGGCCCGGCCCGGTGAAGAAGCTCGACGCCCATTCGGTATCGACCACAACCTTCTCGCCCTCGACCCCGACCACGCGGGTGATGGTGAGCGTGCCATGCGCACCGACCAGTTCCTTGTCGCTCCAGCCGCGAATGGCGGCCCGGCCGGCAAAGCGGCGGCCCCAGTCGATGACCGCACCATCAGGCACAAAGAGCGCCAGCACGCCGTCGGTGTCGCCGGCATTGACGCGATCGCGGAACAGCGCGACGGGGGCGGGAAGCGGCGGGCTCATCGGGCACCTATGCAGCGGGGTGAGGCCCGGCCATGATGCCAGCAAAGGGGAGGCAGGCAAATGCAGGCAGCGCGACTTCACGCTCCGGGTCGGATGCTAGTCGAGGATGTTCCGCGGCCGCCGCCGGGCCCGCATGATCTGCTCGTCCGCGTCGAGGCCTGCGGCATCTGCGGTTCCGATCGCCACATGTTTCGGGGCGAGTACCCGACGGCGAAGCCGGTGACGCTGGGGCACGAGTTCTCGGGTCTGGTCGAAGCGATCGGCGACGCGGTCGAGGGTTTCCCGATCGGCACCCGGGTTACCGGCGACCCCAATATTGCCTGTGGCCAGTGCGAGCATTGCCGGGTGGGACGGCCGAACCTTTGCGCGGCGCTGAGCCCGATCGGCGTGATGCGCGACGGCGGCTTTGCCGAGTACGTGCTCGTCCCGGCGGCGCAGGCGGCGGTGTTGCCGCCCGATCTCGACCCGCGTCACGGCGCCTTCTGCGAGCCGGTGTCGTGCTGCCTCCACGCCATCGACGTGGCCCGCATCCCGCCGGGCGGCTCGGTGCTGATCCTCGGCGGCGGCGTGATCGGCCTGCTGATGGTGCAACTGGCGCGCCTTGCCGGGGCCGGAACGGTGGTCCTGTCGACCCGCCAGGCCCCGCGGCGCGCTCTGGCACTCGAGCTCGGTGCAACGGGCGTCGCCGATCCGGCCGGTGGCGACGGGGCCATCTCGGTCATGCTCCCCGCTGGGGCAGATGTGGTGTTCGAATGCGCCGGCCTCGGCGAGACCGTGCTGCAGGCCACCCGGTTGGCCCGGCGCGGAGGCACCGTCGTGCTGTTCGGCGTCGTCCCCGAAGCCGACCGCATCAGCATCTCCCCGTTCGAACTCCTGACCCGCGAGCTCCGCCTCGAAAGTGCCTGGCTCAACCCGCTGACCCATCGGCGCGCCGCCGACCTGATCGCCTCCCGCGCCCTGTCGCTCGATCGGCTGATCACGCGCATGATCGGAATCGACGAGGTGCCCCAGGTCATCGGCGCGGCGCCGGTCTTCGGCGAGATCAAGGTGATCATGACGCGCTGAGCGGCGGGCGCGACGAAAGTCGGTGACGAAAATCGCGCATACCCATGATTTCGCCGCAGTTTTTCGACCTTCATCGGTTGCGGGCGATGGGTTCTTGCCTCATCTTCGTTTTCACACAATTTCCAGTGAATCTTGGGAACGACCCCGCCGGAGGATCGCCAATGCCGCATAGTACCCCCCTGATCTCCACGATCGTCGCGGGTCTAGTGCTGGCGTTTATCCTCGGCACCATCGCCAACAAGCTGCGCCTGCCGCCGCTGGTCGGCTACCTGATCGCCGGCGTGCTCGTCGGTCCCAATACCCCCGGCTTCGTCGGTGACACCGAACTCGCCACCGAGCTCAGCGAGATCGGCGTGATCCTGCTGATGTTCGGCGTCGGCCTCCACTTCTCCTTGAAGGACCTGCTCTCGGTGCGCGCTCTGGCGGTGCCGGGCGCCATCGTCCAGATCGCCGGCGCCACGGTGATGGGCCTCGCGCTCGCGACACTGCTGGGCTGGGGGCTCGGCGCGGGCCTGATCTTCGGCCTCGCCCTGTCGGTCGCCTCGACCGTGGTACTGCTCAAGGCGCTCGAAGACCGCCACATGCTCGACAGCGAGAAGGGCCGCATCGCCGTCGGCTGGCTGATCGTCGAGGACCTCGCCATGGTCCTCGCCCTCGTCCTCATCCCCGCCATCGCTTCGGTCACCGGCAATTCTGCCGCCGAAGTGCATGACCCCTTCATCGATTTCGTCGAACGCTTCACCGGCGATCTTGGCATCGGCGGCATCCTCGGCATCACCGTGCTGAAGCTCGCCGCCTTCGTCGGCTTCATGCTGGTGGTCGGCCGCCGGCTGATCCCCATGCTGCTGCACTACACCGCCCATACCGGCAGCCGCGAGCTGTTCCGCCTCGCCGTGCTCGCCATTGCGCTCGGCGTCGCCGCTGGCGCCGCCTATCTCTTCGGCGTGTCGCTGGCCCTCGGCGCCTTCTTTGCCGGCATGATCCTGAGCGAAAGCGAGCTCAGCCATCGCGCCGCGCAGGAAAGCCTGCCGCTGCGCGACGCTTTCGCCGTGCTGTTCTTCGTCGCTGTCGGCATGCTGTTCGACCCGATGATCCTGTTGAACGACCCACTGCCCGTGCTGGCGACGGTGTTCATCATCCTCGTCGGCAAGTCGGTGCTCGCCTACATCATCGTCACCGCCTTCAAGCGACCGGTGGGCACGGCGCTGATCGTCTCCGCCAGCCTCGCGCAGATCGGCGAATTCTCCTTCATCCTCGCCAGCCTCGGCGTCGGCCTCAACATCCTGCCCGAGGCAGGACGCGACCTGATCCTCGCCGGTGCGATCGTCTCGATCATCCTCAACCCGGTGATCTTCCTTGCCGTCGACGCACTGCGCCCCTGGCTCGAACGGCGCTTCGACCGCCCGGCTGAGGCCGTGGTCGCGGCGCCGGCCGGCATGCGCGTCGAGCCCGATCTCACGACGTCCGTGGCGCGGCCAACCGAGATCGTGCCCGAGCCCGAGCCGACCGAAGTGCCGACCGGCAAGAGCGGACACGTCGTCATCGTCGGCTTCGGCCGCGTCGGCTCGGTGGTGAGCGAGGCGCTGCTCGAATCGAGGACGCCGTTCCTCGTCGTCGAGGATTCCGAGGGCCGTGCCTCGGCGGCCATGGGCAAGGGCATCGAGGTGGTGCTCGGCAATGCCGCCGCCTCGCGCGTCATGAACCTCGCCAATGTCGCCGAAGCCTCGGCCGTGGTGATCGCCATCCCCAACGCCTTCGAGGCCGGACAGGCGACCGAACAGACGCGCAAGCAGAACGCCGATGTCCTGATCGTCGCCCGCGCCCATTCCGATGAGGAAGAAGCGCACCTCAAGAGCCTCGGCGCCAATGTGGTGATCCTCGGCGAGCGCGAGATCGGCCTCGGCATGGTCGACGTGATCAACCGCGACAGCAAGGCAGTGGCCGAGATCGCCGCCTCGGATGCCGTCGAGGCGGTATTGAAGCCGCTGGCTGCAGCCGGTGCGGCAAGGCTGCCGCCCGACCCCAACCTGCTGGCTGAGGCGATCGAAGCAGCGCAGGCCCGCGTGCAGCATGTCGACAGTGGCCCAGCCGAGCCGCCCGCGGCGGTTTCCTCATACGGTGAAGAGCCCGATGCTCCTGCTGCGCGCGAGGAGCTTGACGCTCCCGCAGAGGTGGATGAGTTCGAGTATGTGGAGGACTTCGTGGTCGAGGCCGAGGAGATCGGCGACCTCGCGGCCCTCGATGGCGAGGCCGAAGTGCCGACCGAACTCCTGGAGCCGGTCGAGCCCGAAGTTGTGGCCGAAATGCCCATGGCGACGCCGCGCCCGGCAACGCCCGCGACGATGCCGGGGAGCCCGTTCACCGCCAGGCCGGATGACCCCCGGGCGCCCGCCGTGTTCCACCCCGAAGTGCCCCCGCCGCTGGCTGAAGAGGAGAAAGCCTGAGCTCAACTCAAGGCTTTCTTCACCCCCTCGTTCCTATATCCTAGTCCTGCGGTCGAGTTAGTGCCGCTCTGGATGCCGCCGCGATGATTTCGCAAAAGGCCAAATATGCCCTGCGGGCGCTGGTCGCGCTCACCAAGGTGCCCACCGGCGAGTCGCTGATGATCTCGGAGATTTCGCGCGGCCAGGCGATCCCGAAAAAATTCCTCGAGCAGATCCTGCTCGAGCTGAAGCGCGCCGGCATAGTCATGAGCCGCCGCGGCCGCCTCGGCGGCTACGTGCTCCTGCGGGCGCCCGAAAAGGTGACCTTCGGTGAAGTGCTGCGTCTGATCGACGGACCAATCGCGCCGCTGCCGTGCCTCAGCAAGATTGCCTACCGCCGCTGCGCCGATTGCGCCGAGGAATCGAGCTGCGAAATCCGCCACGTCTTTGCCCGCGTCACCATCGCGACGCGCGAGGTGCTGGACAGCACCACGCTGGCCGACGCCGTGGTCGCGAATGACGTGCTGGTCTAGTAGAGCCCGAGCGCCTTGAGCTCCGCCACCCAGTTGGTGACGCTGGCGATCCCGCGCTCGTCCGGCAGGAAGCCCTCGGCCAGCTCGGCAAGCCTGAGGGCGGAACTGTAGAGCATCACCTGGTGCCGATCGACGCTCACGCGGGCGAGCTGCTCGTAGCGCTCGATGATGCGGAGAGTGAGATCGGCCGAAATCCAGTTGCTGTAGCTCAAGTCGCGATGCCGGGAGCCAAAGCCGGAATCGGCGAAATCGAACACTCCGTTGAGCAGCCCCGTCTCATGGTCGAAGGCCATGTTCCAACCATGGCCGTCGAAATAGCCATAGACCAGCTCGCTGCCGGTGATGGAAAGCTTGCGATAGGCGGCGACGGTCTTGGTGAGAAAGCCCTTGTAGCCATGCGGCAGCTTCGGACCGGCTCCCTCGATGATTTCCTCGGGCGACATCCACGGGTCGACCCCGACTGCACCGAGCTGCTGCATCCGGTTCAGCGGCAGCGCGTGCAGCTCGGCATAGAGCTGGGCCATGCGCAGGGCGAGAGCATCGCGCCGATAGTCGTCGAGCTGCGCGTATTCCGCCGACTCGAGGGCTGAACCGGGAAGCTTGAGATGCTGCGTGAACGGCACCGGCCCCTCATGCAGCACGATCTGCGGTACGGCCATGGTGATGCGCGGTTTGAGGAACTGCAGCAGCGTCACCTCGCGGCGCAACCGTTCCTCGGCATGAGCGTTGCGCGGAAACTTGAAAATCCAGCCGTCGCACTCGAGCGCGACGCTATCAAAACCATCAGTGAGGGTGGTGAAATTGCCGCCGACAAACTGCGGCAACGTACTGACGACGAGCGCGCGATAGCGCGCGATCTCCGCCGCCGGCACCTCCTCCATCCTCACGTCCCCCCGTCAAGCGGGATCGAATCTAGACGAGTGCCGGAGAAAGTCCATTCACGCCGGATGCAATTCCCGGACGGTGTGGCGATGCCGCCGCGGTGCGGCCTTGACCTCGTGCCGCGCGTTGGCGACAGCGGTGCGGCGGTGCGGCAGGCGCACGCCAAGCGCGTCAGCGACGGTCTTTTCGAGCAGGCGATCGAGTTCTATCTTACGCATAGGAACCTCTCGGTGCAGTCGCGTGGAAACCTCCCCACGCCGTTCGAGATAAGAAACGTCCACGCATCGTCAAAGTTGCCGGTCGGCATTCAGATTCTAGTGAACGACCTGCCGGGCTCCGACGCCTCCCACCCTCGCAATCATCGCATGGCGGCACCGCCAGTTCGATCGGAACCGGCTGCACTGGTTAAGAATCGAACTAAATTGCGTCATCGATGACTTTCGCCGGAGGTCAGAATGACTTTTGCGCCAGATAGTTGCTCGCGAATTGCCGCATTTGTGACGCAATCTGATTGGCTTCGATCCGTCGCGACCGACATGACGCGGCAATCGGCGGTTAAGGACCGCGTGGCATGATCGGGAAAACCGGCAGCGTCACCGGCGTTCATCCGCACTGCGGAGGAGGCATAATGCGGTCAGTCGGCCTGGCAGCGCTCCTGTTGAGCGTCCTGCTCTTTCTCTATCCCTGGTACCGGCACTGGGCGCCGGTCCTCGACATTTCCAACAACGACACGCGCATCGTCGGCGGCCTGCTGCTGGCAGTGGGCGCTCTTACCCTCGCGGTCTTCCGCCGGCGCTAACTGGCCTCATCCTTGGTAAGCGGCGCGACGGAGACTTTGTCGAGCGCAAAGGCCTCGGCGAACATATCCTCGACGCTCTGCGGCGGGCGGGGCGGCGAGGCAATGGTAGTGACGGCGGGCGGAGGACTTGGAGGGGTGAAGGGCGTCACCGGAGGCGCCGGGACTTCGGGTTTCACCTCAACAACCACCGCAGGCGCGGCATCGACGGTCGGCGGTGTCTCAGGTTCAGATCGAACTGCTGCGGGGAAAGGGACGGGCAGTACACCGGGCTCCGCTTTCGTCGCCATCGCGACAGCCGGCTCAACGATAGCCGTTGCCCTTTTCGCATCCACAGGACCTGTAGCCGGCATCTCGCGCGGCTCAGCCTTCCGATCCAGCAGGGCCAGCTTGCTGCCGGGGGGAGCGGGCGGCCGCATTTCAGGTGGTGGGGGCACGTCACGCAGCACGCGGACGCGGCGCAGCCGGCGGCCGAGCCGCCAGCGCTCGAGGCCGGCATATAGCATCAGCAGCATGAGGCTGGCGCCGACCCCGATACCGATGCCTGCGATCAGCCAAACGATTGGGTCCAAGCTCATCCGACCCGGCTCCATTGATCACGTGTGCTACGGAAATAGGGCGGACGCTTCCAGCGTGCAACGGACATGCTATGACGATGCGGCGCCAACGCCGAGATCGTGTCCATGCAGCATGTCCGCTCCCGCCCCCTGCTCCCCGACGTCGTGCGGGCTGAGATGCGGCGGCTCATCATCGGCGGGGAGTTCCCGCCCGGCTCTCGCCTCCCCAACGAGGACGCACTCTGCGCCCGCTTCGAGGTGAGCCGCATCACCCTGCGCGAAGCGGTACGCGGCCTTATCGAGGACGGTTATGTCACCCGCCGCCAGGGTTCGGGCACCTTCGTCAATCAGGGCCCGGTGCTGCGCAACTCGCTCGACACCAATTTCAGCTACACTGACTACCTCGAGAGCACCGGCGTCAAGGCGACCAAACTCTTGCTCGATGCGCGCCCGGCCAAGGCCGGCGAGGAGGTCGCCGCTGATCTCGGCCTGGCTCCCGGCGCAGACATCGTGGTGATCCGGCGCGTGCGCAGCGCCGACGGCAAGCCGGCGGTCTATTCGATCGACAGCCTCGCCGCCGACCTTGCCGATGCCACCGCCGATGCCGGAGCATTCACCGGTTCGATCTATCGCCTCCTGTCGCAGCGCGGCCACGATGTGGATCACGCGCGCGCGGTGCTGTCCCCTGTCGTGGCCGACGCGGAACTGGCAAAGATCCTCAAGGTCGCGCCCGGCACGCCGCTGCAGCATCTGAAGCAGGTCGATCACGACACCGCGGGACGCCCGGTGATGCACTCGCTCGAGTGGCACGTGCCCTCGGTGATCGAATTACGCGTCTACCGACGCGGGCCGGGCCGGGTCGAAACCTGAGCTCAGCCGCTGAGCCGGTCGCGCAGTTCCGAAAGTTCGAGGATGCAGCGATCGATCTCGGACTTGAGCGAGCGCTTCTCGGACGCGGTAAGCGGCGGACGCGGGCGCATGACAATCTCGCGCAGCGCTGCGATCTCGCGCTTCAGCTTGCCGATTTCGCTGGTTGTCTGCATCCCGAACCTCCGACCTCGGCCCTTGTGCCCCGCTCGTCTTGCGCCGCGCAAGCCCACATCGGCTGCCAGAGCGTGTCGGCGCGTCAGTCGAACTCTATTCGCGGCAAGTCGCGGACAAGCTCAATGGCCTCGCGGCGTTGCGGCTTGCCGTTCTCGTTGCGCGGCACGGTGGCGGCGATATAGACCCGCTTCAAGATGCGCGCCTTGCCTAGCCTTTTGGCAGCGAACGCGCGTAGTCCCCGCAACTGATTGACCTCGGCACCGGTCTGCGTTGATACGATGGCAGCGAGCCGGTCATGGCCATCCTCGGTGCGGTCGATGAAGCAGAAGCCGTCTGCGATGTCCGGATGGAGCTGGATCAGCTCGTCGAGGTCAGCCGCGTTGAATTTGACGCCGCCCATGTTAATGACGTCGGTCGTGCGGCCGGTGAGGTGAAGGATGCCTGCCGCGTCGAAGTAACCGAGGTCGCCGGGGTGGAACCAGCCACCCCGAAACACCTTCGCGCTCAGTTCGGGCTCGCCAAGGTACTGGGTAACCATTCCATTGGTGCGGACCCGAATCTCTCCCTCCCTCCCAGGCTCTACCGGCAGATCGCTCGGATCGACAATCTCGACTGCGGCACCTCTGGCGAGCGGACCCACCGAACCATCGAACGGAGCTCTGTCTGTGAAGCGGGCCAAGGTCATGATCCCGGCTTCGGTCGAGCCGTAGAGCACCTGCACTTCTTCGAAATGGCGCAGGGCAAGCTCGACGAACTTTGCCGTCACCTGGGCGCCCGTAACTCGGCAGGCCCGTATGCGCGTCTCGGGCACCGGCTGCTTGACCAGCACCCCGGCGATCTGGGCGGGCGATCCCATGACGCGCGTCACCCCCTTCTCGATGGCCTGCGACCAGCGCGCGTTGGCAATATTGGTACCGCCCACAAGCAGATTGGTCAGCCGCGACCGAGCTCCGACATAGCTGGTCGCATCGAACAGGCTATGCGCGACGAGCGGTTGACGATCCTCGAGGTCGGAGACGTTTACGATCCGCTGCCAGGCTGCAGCATAAGTGATCGGCATATGTTTCTGCCGTCCGGTCGTGCCCGATGAGGTGGCGATCAACCAAGTGTCGTCCGCACTTGCATGCCCTGGAAAACCAGCGAGATCGGTGGCTGAAGCCGTTGTCGCCTCGAACCAGCTGCGGGTGAACTCGAAAGCGCCGCCCGCAGAGTCCCCCATGCCGGCGAAGCTGTGGGTGATCGATGGCACACCTGCTGCTGGGGTATCGCCTTCGAGGCGTCGCCACTGTGCCCCGAGCAATGATGTTGCGGTGATGGCGACGCAAGCGATCACCGAGTCGTTCATCACAAAGCTCAGTCGGGAGGAGTGATTTACGCCGAACTCCTGCATCCGTCGGGCAAAGTGCACGACGAGATCGGCGAAGCGCCGATAGGTAACCCGTCCGCCAGCACTGTCGAATGCGACCTGGTCCGGCTGGGCAAACGCCTTCTCCATGATGGCAAAGGCAAAGTTCTCGTCCTGCACGGTGTCTCCTCGACGGAAGTCAGGGTTTACCGAGCACATTGGCGGCAAGAGCGCACCAATTAATTCACAATGTTGCTGTCGGCGCACCGGTAATACTGAGGAAATCCTGCTCAGGTTGCGCGGTTCTCCATCCGCCCGGCATCGCGCTTCGTTACACGGGCGGCCGCGTTCGGCGTAGCGCGCGCCTTCCACGGCGACACAGCAGCAGCGCGATGCCGCTGCCCGTAGTCACCGGCAGCGGGAAGCCGGTCGCGGGGCGCAGCAGGGCCGCGAGCGCGTTGCCGGCGTCGGCCGACTCGCTCTGGATTCCGGTGTCAGCGGTGATCGTGAACGTGACACCACTCGCGGGCCGGACGGATGCGGGCGCCGGCACCACGTTCTGCAGGCTCGGCACGACCGGCCTGATCGCGACGGCCCAGACAACCCCAACGCCCGCGGCAGCAAGGGCCAGCGCGGCGACGAGCAGGGCGGGACGGAGCACGGCGTCCTCCAGCGAAAACTCATTGTAAAGGTTCCTGTTAATGGCGGCTTCCAGCGGCCGACTGTCAAGCGTCTCACTGCAGCGCCGCGAGCCAGGCGCTCCACCTCAATGGCTCGATGCCTGACGAGTCACGAGTTGCAGCCCAGCGGCCCGCTCGCACACCGGGCCTAGCTGCGCACAACACCCCGGCAAGACGCCTTACCGCTTGCAATAGCTGGTGAATATCGGTCACGTACGACCATATTTCCCGAGGGGGACGGCCATCTTTCAGCGTATTGCCAGTATTGCCGGCACGGCATTTCTTTGCGCCCTGATGTCGGTGGCCCTTGCCCTCAGCAATGGCGCGCTGCTCGCTCGCGGTGACCTGCTGCCACTGCTTACGCCGCTTGCCGGCGCCATGCTGGTGGCGACGGCCGTGCTGCCGATCGCCACGGCCTGGTTCAGCACCATCCCCGGACAGGTGACCACGACGCAGGAAATCGCCGTCGTGGCGCTGGCGGCGGTGACCGGTGCAGCGACCGCAGCATTCAGCGGGGGCGAAGGCCTGCTGGTCACCATTCTCGTCACCATCGGTGTCACCACCACGCTCTGCGGCGTGGCCATGCTAGCGCTCGGCTGGTTCAGGCTCGGGCGCATCACCCGCTTCGTCCCGTTTCCGGTGTTTGCCGGATTCCTCGCCATCACCGGCTGGTACCTGATCACCGGCGGGCTCGAGACCATCATCGGCGGCCACCTGAGCCTCGGCCGGCTCGGTGAGTTCCTCGACCCGGGCACGGCGCTGAAAGTCGGCGCCGGTATTGCCTTCGTCGCCGCCGTCGAAGTGGCGCACCGGCGCTTGACTTCCGGCGCCGCCCTGCCTCTGGGTGTGCTCGTTGCTATCGTCGCCTTCAATCTCGTCATCTTCGCCCTCGGCATCCAGCGGCCGGCGCTCGAGGAAGCGGGATGGCTGATCGCGGTGCCAGCAACCGGGATGAGCTGGCCGCCGGTCGGCTTTGCCGATTTCGCCGGTGTCGACTGGAACGCCGTGTGGAGGGGCCTGCTGTTCGCGCCCTTCGTCATCGTCATCACTGCGGCCGGCGCGATGATGAATGTCAGCGGCATCGAACTGGACGCGCGGCGCGATGTCGACCTCAATGCCGAACTGCGCTCGATCGGCCTCGGCAACCTGGCATCCGGCATCGTCGGCGGCATACCCGGCTTCCCCGCTGTCTCGACCACCATGCTGGCGCTGCGCCTCAAGACGCCCTACCGCGCCGTCGGTGCCTTGACCGGCCTCTTCGCCATCTGTGCGCTGCTGTTCGCCCCGCAGGTACTGGGCATCGTGCCACTGCCGCTGCTCGGGGCGCTGCTGATCTGGGTCGGCGTATCGCTGACCATCGACTGGCTCCTGCGCCCGATGCGCACCCTGCGCCGCTCGGAATATGCGATCATCCTGATCATCCTCGCCGTCAGCATCGGCGTCGGCCTGCCGGCTGGCATCGCCACCGGGCTCATCGCCGCGCTGATCCTGTTTGCCGTCGAATACGCCCGTGTCGACGGCATCCGCTTCGTCGCCTCGGGGCGCGATTTCCACTCCCGCGCCGTCTCCGATGAGCGACGCTCGCAATTGGCCGAGCGCGGCGACGCCATCGCCATCATCAAGCTCGGCAGCTTCATGTTCTTCGGCACATCCGATCGCATCGTGCAGCGCATCGCCAGGAAGGCCGAGACAGGGACCGGGCCGTGGTACGCCATCCTCGATTTCAGCCGGGTCACCGGCTTTGATTCTTCCACCGTGCTGAGCTTCGAGCGGCTGCGCCGCATGGCCGAGCGCGACAAGTTCCAGGTGGTATTCGCCGGACTCGGAGAGCTATCAAGGCGGCTGGTCGATGGCGGGCTCGACATCTCGACGGCTCCGTTCCATAGCGAGCCGGACCTCGAGGCAGGATTGACCTGGGCCGAAAGCCAGGTCCTCGGCGCTGCGCCTGCCGTCCCCCAGGACGTAGTGTCCGCCGAAGCCTCGCTGGCGCGACTGCTCGGCGATGCCGATCTCGCCGACGCCATATTCCCCTATTTGCAGCGGATCCCGTACGAGGCCGGCGAGCGGCTAATCCAGCAGGGGGCCGTCGCCGACGACATCTACATCGTCGAAACCGGCCGCGGCTCGGTGATTCTCGAGAATGAACGCGGCGAGTCGGTGAACCTGCTCGACTTCGGACCAGGGACCATCCTCGGCGAAGTGGCCTTCTACGGCATCGAAAGGCGCTCGGCCTCCGCCCTGGCCACCGCACCGGGCGCGGCATGGAAGCTGAGCCGCGCCGCGCTGTCGCAGGTGGAGACAGACAAGCCGCTGGCCGCCGCCGCCTTTCACCGAGCGCTCGCACGCGTGCTGGCCGAACGGCTGCAAAGCGCCAACCGGCTCATCCGCGTGCTGGCGGACTGACTATTGGCCCTGATCAAGGATCAGCACCTGGGCCTAAGGCCAGCGCTTCCGATCAGCCGCCGCGAACCATTGACGGTGCGCGTGGGCTCGGCGACCTGACCTTGCTCGGCGGTGCCGCAATCAGACCTTCACGGATGGCAGTTTTACGCGCGGCCTTCCGGGTGCGACGCACAGCCTCAGCTGCCTCGCGCACGCGCTTCTCCGAGGGCTTCTCGTAGTAGCTCCGGAGCTTCATTTCCCGGAACACGCCCTCGCGCTGCAGGCGCTTCTTGAGCACTTTCAGGGCTTGGTCGACATTGTTGTCGCGAACAAGAACTTGCAAAAACTGTCCTAACTTGTGGGACCGAAAACCGGTCGGCGAAACACCACCGGCGCTTCGGACCTGGGAGGTATCACATGTGGAGCAGGTAAGAAAGGATGATGCCCAGTACGAACCAGCGCCCCCTACGGGACAAGCGACTCGAAAACTTGCCGCTTTCCGGATGGCGCACTGGGAAGTTCGGCTACGTGCTCCACGGCTACCGTGTAGTCAGCGCTTATGAAGCGATGGATGAGTTCGACAAGCACGTCTGACCGCACCGCAGCCGCACTGACATACCGCAGGCGCACTTCCGACAGGGTGAGCTGGGTAATCTGATAGCCGGTGATACCGAGTTCGTGCATGGCGAGGGGCGATATATGCGGCCAGATCAGCCCACCGCCCGGCAGCCTGAACATGCCACGACGACGCCCCATGATGCGACCGATGGTCAGGCCACGATCCCTGCAGTGTCCGGAACCCACCACCCGCGTTGCGAAGTCGCTCAGCTCATATCTGATGAGGGGCATCGCATACCCATAAAGGCTGGTCACCACTATACGCCCTGCCTCGCCGTTGCCGACCGGCTCTCCCAGCTCATCCAGGAGCTCGACAAAGAGCCCTTCGTGAGAAATGTGGTAGTTGCCGCATCTCGGACAGCCGCAGGCGACGAGGCCGAATTCGGTGGTGGCGTAGGCATCGGCTACCCGGCACGAGAATGTCTGCTCGACAAACGACTGGGTATCGGCATCAAGGGTTTCACCGACCGTCATGATCCGGTCGAAACTCAGGTCGAGCTTTCGATGGCGGGCCTCGATCGCGCACTGCAGTGCGACCCCCGGATAGGTCCGCAGGTAGTTCGGGCGGACGGTTGCCGCAGCTTCGAGGACCTTGTCGATTGCGAGCGAGAATATCGTGCACTCCTCGCCACCGCCGGGCTGCGGCTTTCGCACCAGTTGCCCGGCCGATGCCAATTCGTGCGGCTTGGGATTTCGAGCCGTCAGGACCCGCTCGGAAACCCTGATGTCCCAGTCGGTGAAGTAGGCACGGTACTTGATCTGGCTGAAAATGTCGGCGAGCCGGTTGATGCGAAATTCCAGCGGCTCGCCCGAGGTGCCGCTGGTTGCCGAACTGCGAACCGGCCCGGCATCGGGCGGCATCGCCTGGGGAGAAACCATGAGCTCCTGCCTGTGCGCCCGAACCAGCTCACGCGTCAGGATCGGCACTCTGCTCCAGCTGGCCCGGTCAAACGTCTTTCTGGACAGGAACGCGTCGACCCCGGCCTTGTAGTAACGGGTCGTTGCCCTTGCGTATCGCGCAATATCGACCAGGCGCTGGTGTTGGTAGGCCTCAATCTCGGCGCCTCGAAGGCCTCGCTCAAGCGACTTCAGCAGCTGCAGCGCGCCAGCGCGGGGTGGGTTGGCCATGGTTCCACAAATTAAGAGGGGGAAACATCGTTCCCCCTCATTGTCTCAGCGTCTGGCGTCAGCGGGTCAATCCAGCTGATAGTTGATGCCGACCTTGATCGTATGCAGGGCGAGATCGTACTCGTGGAAGTTGGCGATCAGCCCAAACAGGCTGTTGCCTTCGTAGCTGACGTCGTCGAACCACGAGTAGTTGTACGCCCCGAAGACCGAGACGTTCTTGTCGATCTTGTAGTCGGCCTGGGCACCGACGGTGTAGCCCTGCGCCACCTTGGCATCGGAGTAACCGGCCGAGCTGGAAAACTCTGTCCCCGCCCAGGCAAGACCGCCCATGGCCGACACCAGGAAGTCGTCAGTCAAAGCAAAGCCGAGCTTGGCCTGAGCCAAGACAAGCCAGTTGATGTCCATCGTACCTTCGTAGATGCCGCCGAACTCGCCCAGTTCCGTCTCGAAAATCTCGATCTCGGTCACGCCGGTGTCCGAAATGGCTGAGACCGAACCCGAAACTTCGGCACCGAAGACGAAACTGTCCATCTGGTGGCGATAGCCGACCTGCAGGCCGGCGAGCCAGCCTTCCATTTCGCTCAAGTCATCGTAGGTGTACCACGGCGCGCCTTCGTCGTTTTCGAGAGCGGTGATTGCGACGGGTACGGAAAATTCGTCAAAACCCTCGCAGCCTACGCCTTCGCCCAGAAACCAGGAGACAGATCCGAGCGTCACGGGGGCATCACAGTCGAGCGAGTCAGTGGTCGCACCCATGCCGTAACCTACGTGACCGCCAACATACACACCGGTCCAGTTGCCGCTGTCGTATTCGACCACCGGGGCCATTGGAGCAATCGGATCTGCCGCGACTGCCGCGCCGCTTGCAAGCATCAATGCCGCGATCGAAATGCCAAAGCTATACTTACCCATGGTCGCCCCTCGTGATTCTCCAACCTCACCATCTGACATTTTGTCTAGGCATGCTGTAGCGCCGCCGCCACACGATCGAAGACTTTGCGCGGAAACTACTTATCGTCACCAGTTGTTCGGGCTCGAACCGCGAAGCGACAAAGTCGATATGCTTGAGCAGGCGGCACCTCGTCCCTTGGCTCTACACGCCATCCCGGGTGAAAACTGGCCGCGCCGGCCTCGACAACCGCCGGCACACGCAACAGCCGAGGGGCCGGCAACACGGATACTGTCCTGAGAAAAGGGGTGGTGCCGCATGCCGGATTCGAACCAGCGACCCCCTCATTACGAATGAGATGCTCTACCGACTGAGCTAATGCGGCGTTCCAGCTCGCGCCTCGGCGCGGCGAACCGGGGTCTCATACAGGCGCCGTCCACGACGTGCAAGAGTTTCGCGCCGGCGTGGAGGGCTTTCGCGCCGCGTCAGGCGTCGGGCAGTGCGAGCGGACCTGACTGAGGTTTCTCGGGCTCGGTTGGCTCGGTAAACGCCGTCGGCTGTGGCAGCGACGGCACGAGGGCGGAGTTGGTGCGTGTCGCCACCGTGCTGGTCGGCACGCGCCACTCGAAGGCATCGAGCTTGCCGCTAACCGGGGAGAGCGGCTCCCACTCGTCGGCAGTGATGCCGTCGGCCGTCCAAACCGGGTCGCGCGGTGCATGCACGGCGCGGTTCAGCCAGTCGCGCGACTTGCCCTTGTCGCCCGATTGCCCATCCTCGATTTCGGCCATCAACAAGCAGACGGCCTGCGAAGGGTTGGCGTTGGCATACCCCGCCAACGCCTGCCGTGCCGCGATCCAGTCGAAAGCATCGATCGAGGCGCGGGCCAGCACCAGGGCGCTCGCCTTGTTGGGCGGTGGCGAGTCGATCAGCTCCTTGACGCGCTTCAACCGGTCAACGGCCGAGACGCCGGGCACGGCATTGGCGAACAGCGTCGCGACATCGGGGTGCGAGGTGGCGCGCCAGACACGGCGGAGCAGGCTCATCGCCTTCCGTGCCTCGTTGCGGTTGGAGTAGATGCGCGCCGCGATCAGCGCCGCCGGCACGAAATCGCCCTGCAACTTCAGCGCCGCGAGCGCATGTTCCAGGGCGGCGTTGGGCTCACGCCCTTCGGCGATCTGCGCCCGGGCCGTCTCGACCACCGCCATGCGGCGGCGTTTGCGGGTTTTTTCCTCGCGCGTCACCGCCGGCTCGTCGGCGACCATGGCATAGGCCTTTTCCCAGCGCCCGTTGCGCGTGAGATCGTCGAACACCGCCTCACGCGCCCAGGGCGCGGCCGGCGAGATGTCGATGGCCTTCTGCGCGAAGGTGAGCGCCGCATCGACCCTGCCCTGCTGGCGCGCCTGGTCGTAGAGGCCGGAGAGCGCAGCTAGCGCCGTCTTGCGGTTTGTGATCAGCGCCCGGTAGTGCTCGCGGGCCGAATGCATGTCGCCCACAGCGAGGTCGGCGCGCGCTTCGAGCAGTTGCGCCGCGGCGTTGCGCGGCAGGTTGGACTGCGCCTCGCGCGCCAGCTGCCGGGCCCGGTGCGCATCACCCGCCTGCAGCGCGATGAAGCCGTCGGAGAGGGCGAGATAGCCCTGGTCCTTGCGCTTTTCGCGCGAGCGGCGCGCGATGTAGTAGGGCGCGGCGATCACGCGTTTGACAATGCCCCAAACGAGGATGATCACCACCACCGCGGCAGCCGCAAGGATGGCGGCGATGCCGAGCCGCGGCTGCATGCGATAATCGAGGAACTCGATGGTCAGCGTCCCCGGCAGGCTGATGAGCCAGGCGATGCCGGCGGTGACGAGGAGGCTCGCGATCAGCCAGTAGGCAAGCCGGATCACGGAGTGACCTCCGCGCTGGGGGCGAGCGCCCGGGCCCGGAGATCGGTGAGGAACTTGTCGGCGGTGGCGAGCTTGACGATATCAGCCCCGGCGGTCCCCGCTCCGGCCTGCATGGCCGGCGGCAGCGCGCCGAGCAGTTGCGCGGCCGTGGCGAAATCACGCCGGCCGACCGCGGCCTCGAGCTGCGAGACAATGGCCTCGGGCGTGTCACCAGCGATCTCGCCGGAAGGCCGTAGCGCCAGCAGCCCCTTCATCCACTCGAGCGCATCGGCACCGATATCCCCGGTACCCGTGGCGGAGCGGCCAGCGAGGATATCGGGCACGGCAGCGCTGAATCGGGCGGCGACAGTATCGGCACGCGGTAGGCCTGCTTCGGCCGAAGCCGCGATCTCGGGAGGAATGGCGAGGTCGGGCAGCAGCACCCTGAGGCTATCGAGCTCGGCGGCATAGGGGCGGCCGTTGATCGCGGCACTTTCGAGCCCCGAAACGACGAGCGGCAGGCGCACGGCCGGGCCGATATCGGCCGTTCCCGAGCCTTGGTTGGCCGTCGAGAGGGCGCTCTTCAGCGCCGCCACATCGGACTGCAGCGCGGCGATACTGCCCTCGATGGCAGTGACCTTGCCCTCGTTGTCGGTAACCTCTGTCCGCAGTTCGGCGATCCCTGCCTCAATCGTGGTGATGGTCTGGGCCAGCGCCGTTGCGTCGGCGCTCGATGCGCCGGCGCCAATGGCAGTGACACGGTCCGAGAGACTCTCGAGCTGCGCCTCGATGGGCGCGAGATCGGTGGCCGGCGCGGCCTCGGGCAGCACGGCGATCTGCCGGCGGACTTCGTTCAATCCGGCATCGAGCTGGGCGATGGTGGCGTCGAGGCTGACCTGCGTGCGCCTGGTCTGCTCCTCGAGCGCGACGAGGCGGCCATCGATCGTGCCGAGGCTCGCATCCTGCGCATCGAGCCGGATTGCCGGATCGGCGATGACCGGGACCTTGTTGGGCAACGGAAGCCAGTTGCCGAGCGCATAGACCAGCCCCGCGCCGAGCAATGCACCACCGACGGCAGCGATCGAAATGGCGCTCCACGGCATGGCAAGACGGGCCTGCGGGCGCGGCAGCGGTGGCGGCGTACGAGCTGGCTCCTCGGCCGGAGCGGCCTCGCTCACTTCGGCTGCAGCCTCCTGAGCCGCCTCGGTGACGGCCTCTTCGGCGCGTGCTTCAGTGGTGCTCGCGGCCGGTTCGGCCTCGCGCGCCTTCAAATCGATGACCGGTGGCTTCACGGGCCCCGATTTGCGTTGAGCCATGCGGCTAATCCCTACCTTGCTCGGCCTATGGGTTTTGGTCGCGGGCGAACGACAAGGCAAGCCCCATCATCGCTTCCTCGTCGGGCCGCTCGGCGAGCCCGACCCGCACGAAATGGGCATCGACCAGCGGCTCGGCAACCATTTCGGACATGCAGAGCACGCCCAGAGCCGAGCGCTGCGCCCGCCCGATGACGCCATCGGTCAGTCTGACGAAGGTTTCCGCCGTGCGCCGCGAGTAGAACAGGGCCGCCCCGACCGTGCCCGCCTTGAGCGCGTCGGCGACCGTCGGATGGAGTTGCGACAGCGGGTTCATCGCGTAAACCGCCACTGCGATCACCTCGCGCCCGAATTGGGCGAGCGAGCGCGCGAGGTCGGCGGAAATCTCGCGCCCATGCGGGTAAAAGATCGGGCCGGTGATCGGGGCATGGGCGAGGAGATCGACGAGATCGGAAATGCCGCCGCTGGCGCTCGTCACCATGACGAAGCCGAGTTCCTCGGCGAGGTCGGCCGTCTTGTCGCCGACGGTATAGGCGGGGAGGTGCCGGTAATACTCAACTTCGCCGGACGCGTCGAGGGCGCGTAGGGCATTGGCGCTGCTGAAGGCTATGGCCGCGACGTCCGCTGGCGCGGGCAACTCGGCGAGCAGTAGCTCGTAGACGAGGAGCGGCGCGACGACGGGCTCGATACCGAGCGCTTCGAGCCGCGCGGCGGTCTCGCTCGCGTCGGGGTCCGGCCGGGTCACGAGCATTTTCACCGTTTCGACCTACCCTTTGAACTGCCGCTGGAACTCCGGCCCGGCGGCATCCAGCAAAAGCCGCCCCAGCTTCGTTCCGAGCGTGGCTGCTTCATCCGCCGCGCCTTCGACACTGTCGCGATATAACTCACGCCCGTCGGGGCTGAGGATTTCGGCGGTCAACCTGCACGAAACCCCATTCAATTCGGTAAACGCACCGATCGGGGTTCGACACGAACCGTCGAGAGTGGCGAGCAGCGCGCGTTCGGCGGCGATGGTGGTGGCGGTAGGCGCGTGGTTGAGCACGCTGACGAGATCGGCCGTGCGGTTGTCGTTATCGCGGATCTCGATGCCGATGGCGCCCTGCGCCGGGGCGGGTGGAAACGCCAGGGGATCAAGATAGGCGGTGATGCGATCGGCTTTGCCGAGGCGATTGAGCCCGGCGGCGGCGAGAAGTGTCGCGTCAGCGACTCCCGCCTCGAGCTTCTGCAGCCGCGTATCGACATTGCCGCGGAACGGCACGACTTCGAGATCGGGCCGTGCCCGCAGCATCTGCGCCGCGCGCCGGATCGAGGACGAGCCGAGCTTTGCGCCCCGCGGAAGCGCTTCGAGCGTGCGGTACTTCACGGACACGAAGGCGTCGCGCACGTCCTCGCGCTCAAGGAAGGCAGCCAGCACCAGCCCATCGGGCAGGTGCGAAGCCAGGTCCTTACTCGAATGGACGCCGAGATCGACCTCGCCGGCTTCGAGCGCCGCTTCGATTTCCTTGGAGAACAGCCCCTTGCCGCCGGCCTCACTAAGCGGCCGGTCGGTCAGCCGGTCGCCGCTGGTGGTGATGACCTTGATCTCGATCGCCTCGCGCCCCACGCCATGCGCTTCCGCCAGCAGTCGCTGCACCAGTTGCGCCTGCGCCAGCGCCAGCATGGAGCCGCGCGTGCCGATGCGAAGGAGAGGCGCCGATTGCATTTCAGTTCACACCTATTGTAGGCCAAGTCGGGCCGGGCGAGAGCCCCATAGAGCCCAGGCTGGGCTTACCCCTTACATGGAACCCGGACAAGGTTGATGAAAGTCCTCGGCATCGAAACCAGCTGCGACGAAACCGCCGCCTCGATCGTCGAGCGCGACGCGGCTGGTCACGGCACGATTCTATCGAACATCGTGCGCAGCCAACTCGATGAGCACGCGCCCTATGGCGGTGTGGTGCCCGAACTCGCAGCCCGCGCCCATGTCAGCCATCTCGACCACATCATCGCCAAAGCCGCCGAGACGGCCGGGGTGAAGCTGAGCGAGGTCGACGCTATTGCCGCAACCGCCGGCCCCGGACTGATCGGCGGCGTGCTGGTGGGGCTGACCACCGCCAAGGCGATCGCTGCCGCGCTGGGGAAGCCGCTGATCGCGGTGAACCATCTCGAGGGTCATGCGCTGACGGCGCGGCTAACCGATGGCGTCGCCTTCCCCTATTTGATGCTGCTGGTCTCGGGCGGGCACAGCCAGTTCGTACTGGTGCGCGGCGTCGGCGATTACGAGCGCTGGGGCACGACCATCGACGATGCGCTGGGCGAGGCCTTCGACAAGGTGGCCAAGCTCCTCAACCTCGGCAATCCGGGCGGCCCGCATGTCGAGCGGCTGGCGGCGCTCGGTGACCCCAACCGCTTCGCCTTCCCCAAGCCGCTGCTGAAGGAAGACCGGCTCGACTTCTCTTTTTCGGGGCTAAAGACCGCCGTCCGTCTCGCCGCCGAAAAGCACCAGCCGCTGACCGACCAGGACGTGGCCGATATCTGCGCCAGTTTCCAACGCACGGTGGCCGAGATCGTCGCGACCCGGGCCCGCTCGGCGCTGGCGAGATATGCCGAAGAACTGCCGGGCCACCCGCCTCGCCTCGTCGTCGCCGGTGGCGTTGCCGCCAACAAGGCGATCGGCGCAGCCCTGCGCGACGCCGCCGATGCGGCCGGCGCCGAACTGATCATCCCGCCGATCCCGCTCTGCACCGACAATGGCGCCATGGTCGCCTGGGCTGGGGCGGAGCGGCTGGCGCTGGGTTCGAGCGATGCGATGGACATCTCCGCCAGGGCGCGCTGGCCGCTCGACAGTGCCGACATGGGGCTGAGCCATGGCAAATGACACCGTCGCCGTCATCGGTGCCGGTGCCTGGGGCACTGCGCTCGCACAGGCCGCTGCCATCGCCGGCCGGACGGTGACGCTGGTCGGCCGCGATCCCGTAGTGATCTCCGAGATCAACGACTGGCACGGCAACTCGGTGCACCTGCCCGGCGTGACGCTGCTGCCAACGGTCACCGCCTCCGCCACCCTGCCCAACGCGGACATCGTGATCCTCGCAGTGCCGGCGCAGGCGAGCCGCGATGCCTTGCTCGACCACCATGCGAGGCTGCGCGGCAAACCGGTGGTGCTGACTGCCAAGGGCCTCGAGCACGATAGCCTCAAGCGCCAGAGCGAAGTGCTGGCCGAGATCGTCCCCGACGCCACGCCCTATGTCCTTTCCGGCCCGAGCTTTGCCACCGATGTGGCTGCCGGTCGCCCGACCGCCGTGACCCTCGCGGGCGACGACGCCGAGCAGACTTCGGAGATCGCTGCTGCCCTCGCCGGCCCTACCTTCCGCCCTTACGCCTCCGACGACCGCCTGGGCGTCGAGCTCGCGGGGGCGCTGAAGAATGTCTATGCCGTGGGCTGCGGCGCCGTCGATGGTGCCGGGCTCGGTGCTTCGGCCCGCTCGGCGCTCCTCGCCCGCGCTTTCGCCGAACTGACCCGCCTCGTCGTCCGCATGGGCGGCAGCGCGTCGACTCTGACCGGCCTCGCCGGGCTCGGCGATTTGACGCTGAGCTGCACCTCGACCCAGTCGCGCAACTACCGCTACGGCGTCAGCCTCGGCCGCGGGCAGCGTCCGGGCGGCGAGCTGGCCGAGGGTGTGCTCACTGCGCCCGTGGCGAAGGCGCTGGCTGACCAAGTGCGCATCGACGCGCCGCTGATCGATGCGGTAAACCTGCTGCTCGAGGGGAACACCTCGATCACCGAAATCGTCGCGGGCCTCATGTCGCGGCCGCTCAAGAGGGAAGAAGACTAGATGCCGTTCTATTCGATCATCGCCACCGACAAGCCGAACGGCCTCGAACACCGCATGGCGGTTCGCCCCGAGCACCTGAAGCACCTCGACAATCTCGGCGACAAGCTGGTGATCGCCGGCCCGTTCCAGACCGAGGAAGGCAAGGCCACCGGCAGCTTCATGGTCATCGAGGCGCCGGACCTGGCGACGGCGACGGCGCTCTATGAGCAGGACCCGTTCATCAAGAGCGGCGTGTTCGAGAGCTACAAGATCAGCCGCTGGGCCCTGACGATCAACAAGTCCGCAGGGAGATAGCGATGGCTTACTGGCTGATGAAGTCGGAGCCCGACGTCAATTCCTACGACGACGTGGTCAACCGCGGCGTGCCGGAGGAATGGCACAGCGTGCGCAATTACACCGCACGCAATAACATGAAGGCCATGAAGCTCGGCGACGAGGCCTTCTTCTACCACTCCAATATAGGCAAGGAGATCGTCGGCATCATCAAGGTCGTGGCCCTGGCGCACCCGGATTCGACCGCCGAGCCGAACGACAAGGGCAATATCGTCTGGGAGTGCGTCGACGTGCTGCCGGTGAAGAAGCTGCCCAAGCCCGTGACGCTTGAGACGATCAAGAAGACGCCAGAACTGGCGAACATGGCGCTGGTGAAGCTGTCGCGGCTCTCGGTGTCGCCGGTGACCGAGGCGGAATGGAAACTGATCTGCAAGATGGGCGGGCTGTAGGCGCCTGAGCGCCGGCCCTATTCCCGCTCCGCCGCGGCTTCGATGGCCTCCATGTCGTCGTCCGAGAAGCCGAAATGGTGGCCGATCTCGTGCACGAGCACGTGTGTGATGATCTCGCCCAGCGTTTCGCCGGTTTCGCTTTCGGCCCAGTAGTCGAGGATGGGCCGGCGGTAGAGCCAGACCTGGTTGGGCATCTGGCCGGTGAAGGGCGTTGCCCCGCCCTGTGGCAGTCCGATGCCGCGGAACAGGCCGAGGATGTCGAACTCGCTCTCGAGCTCCATTTCGCGGATGGTGTCTTCGTCCGGGAATTCCGAGACCGCGCAGGGGACGTTTCCCGCAAGTTCACGGAACTCGGCCGGCAGGGCCGCAAAGGCGGCCGCTGCAATCTGTTCGAAATCGTCGAGCGAAGGGGCGGCGCGATCCGCCCAGTCGTTCACTGCCACTCGCGAATGTCGACGAAGTGGCCGGTCACCGCCGCTGCCGCGGCCATGGCGGGCGACACGAGGTGGGTGCGGCCCTTGAAACCCTGGCGGCCTTCGAAATTACGGTTCGAGGTCGAAGCGCAACGCTCGTGCGGCTTGAGCTTGTCGGGATTCATCGCGAGGCACATCGAGCACCCCGGCTCGCGCCACTCGAAACCGGCATCGAGAAAGATCGTGTGGAGGCCCTCGGCTTCCGCCTGCTCCTTCACCAGACCCGACCCGGGTACGACCATGGCGTTGACGCCCGGCGCGACCTTGCGACCGGCGACGACCTTGGCCGCAGCCCGCAGATCCTCGATGCGGCCATTGGTGCACGAGCCGAGGAAGACGCGCTCGACGGCGATGTCGGTGATCTTGGTGCCCGGCTCGAGGCCCATATACTCGAGCGCCCGCCACTTCGACGCACGCTTGTTCGGATCCTGGATATCATCCGGGTTCGGCACCACGCCGGTTACCGAAATCACGTCCTCGGGCGATGAGCCCCACGACACGATCGGCGGGAGCTTCGCGGCGTCGAGGATCACGACCTTGTCGTAGACCGCGTCTTCGTCCGAATAGAGCGTCTTCCAGTACTCGACAGCATGGTCGTAGGCGGCGCCCTTGGGCGCACGCGGACGGCCCTTGACGTATTCGAAGGTCTTCTCGTCCGGCGCGATCAGGCCAGCGCGGGCGCCACCTTCGATAGTCATGTTGCAGACCGTCATGCGGCCTTCCATGGACAGCGCGCGGATGGCCTCGCCTGCGAACTCGATGACGTGCCCGGTGCCGCCGGCCGTGCCGATCTCGCCGATGATGGCGAGGATAATGTCCTTGGCGGTGACGCCCTCGGGCAGCTGGCCATCGACACGCACCAGCATGTTCTTGGCCTTCTGCTGGATCAGCGTCTGTGTCGCCAGCACATGCTCGACCTCGGACGTGCCGATGCCATGCGCCAGCGCGCCGAACGCGCCATGCGTCGACGTATGGCTGTCACCGCAGACGATGGTCATGCCCGGGAGGGTAAAACCCTGCTCCGGTCCGACGATGTGGACGATGCCCTGGCGCTTATCGAAGGGATCGTAATATTCGATGCCGAAATCGCGGGTGTTTTCGCCCAGCGCCGCGATCTGGATCGCGCTCTCGGGATCGGGATTGGGCAGCGAGCGATCGGTGGTCGGCACGTTGTGATCGACCACGGCAAGCGTGCGCTCGGGCGCGCGGACCTTGCGGCCGTTCAGCCTGAGGCCTTCGAACGCCTGCGGGCTGGTGACCTCGTGGACGAGGTGGCGATCAATGTAAATAAGGCTGGTCCCGTCCTCGTTGTTCGAAACAAGGTGATCGTCCCAGATCTTATCGTACAGAGTTCTGCCGGCCATTTTCCGTGAGTTTCCAGCTCGTGTTGAGGGGTAACGGGGCGTTCTAAGCCCCGTGTACCATACCGGTCAAGCCAGCCGAGCGGTTAGGCGTCCAATCGGGGCCCGGGCACCCTCGAAAACGACACATGCTTTGCGCGATATCCGGTATAGTTGCCCTACGGGAGAGCGGGGAACTGGAATGAACGAAGTGTCGTTGCTCGACAGGCGCGCGGCGCTGATCGCGCGAGCGGACGGGTACCTGTCGACCGAGCCCAGTTTCGCCCGGTTTCTCAAATCCGTCGCCGAGGCCACCGACCCCGAGGATTTCGGCACCCGCTCGCTCGACGAAATCGAGGCCACCTTCCGCCGCGCCTATGGCCGCCTCGGCAAGCGAGAGCTCGCAAGCCACAACGTCTATATCGATCCACCGGAGCGCCCCGGCGACTTCGAGACCGTCGAGGTCTTTTCCGCCGACATGCCCTTCATCGTCGACAGCGTGCTTGCCGCCATCCGCGCCCGCGGCGGGGTGATCCGCGCGCTGTCGCACCCGATCCTCAAGTTCGACCCCGCAACCTACCGCGTGCTCGAAGTGCCCGGCCCCGGCAGCCGGCTCGAGAGCTTCCTCCATGTCGAGATCGATCCCCTGCCCGGCCTCGTCGAGCGCGAAGCCATGCAAGGAGAGATCGACGACACCCTGACCGATGTCGGCCGCGCCGTCGCCGGCTGGCGGCCGATGCTCAACCGCGTCAAGCGGGCGATGACCGATTGGCACACCCACGCCCCCAAGGCGCCACCGGCCCAGGTTGCCGAGGCCATCCACTTCCTCGGCTGGCTCGCGGAGCACAATTTCACTTTCCTCGGCATGCGCGAATACCGGCTCGAGGGCGAGGGCGCCGATGCCAAGCTCCTGCCAGTGCATGACAGCGAACTCGGCATCCTCGAGGACAAGAGCGTGCTCTTCCTCCGCTCCGGCCCGAGCTACGTCGAGATGACGCCGCAGCACTACGCATTCCTCAAGGAAGCGGCGCCGATCATGGTCACTAAGGCCAATATCCGCGCCCGCGTCCATCGGCGCAGCTACATGGACTATATCGGGGTCAAGCTCTACGACGCCGAAGGCAACACCTCGGGCGAACTTCGCATCATCGGGCTCTTCACCTCGATGTCGCTGGGCACTCCCAACACCGACGTGCCGCTGATCAGGAAGAAGATCAGCGAGGTGATGAAGCGCTCCGGCCACGACCCCAAGGGCCATGCCGGCAAGGCGCTGATGAACGCGCTCGACACTTTTCCGCGCGACGAGCTGTTCCAGATCTCCGAGGACCAGCTCTACGACTTCGCCACCACTATCGCGAGCCTCGTCGACCGGCCGCGGGTGCGCGTGCTGGCGCGGGTCGACCGCTTCGATAATTTCGTCTCGCTGCTCGTCTTCGTGCCGCGCGACCGCTACGATTCCGATGTGCGCATGAAACTCGGCGCCTGGCTTGCCGAGGTCTATCAGGGCCGGCTCTCAGCCTACTATCCGAGCTTCCCCGAAGGCGAGATGGTGCGGGTGCACTTCATCATCGGCCGCAATGGCGGGGAGACGCCCCGCCCGGCCGAGCAAGAGCTCGAGCAGGGCGTCGCCGAGCGTATCCGCACCTTTGGCGACCGGCTGGTCGCTGCGGCGCGAGACCCCGCAGCCATCGCCGACTATGCCGAGGCCTTCCCTGGCGACTACCAGGCCGTGCACTCGGCCAGCGAGGCGCTGGGCGATATCGGCGTCATAGAGCTGCTACCCGACGAGCGCGCCATTGCGCTACGGCTTGGCGCCCGCGAGGGCCGGCCCGGCAGCATGGGGCTCAAGGTCTATCACCAGGGGACCCCCATCGCGCTCTCTGACCGGGTGCCGATGCTCGAGAATTTCGGATTCCGCGTCATCGACGAGGACACTTTCACTATCAAGCCGCGGCATGGTGCGCAGACTTACCTCCACGACATGCTGCTCGAGACCGACTATCCGCTCGATCTCGACGACCGCACGCGCGGCACCGAGATCGAGCGTGCCATCCTCGCCGTGTGGCGGCGCGAGGCGGAGAGCGATGCGCTGAACCAGCTGACGCTGAGCGCGGCGCTCAACTGGGAGGATGTCGAAATCCTCCGCGCCCTAGCCCGCTACCTCAAGCAGGTCGGCATCCCCTACTCCCGCGACTATCTCAACGGCGTCCTCGCCCGCCATGCCATTGTCGCGGCGGCGCTGGTCGCGTTGTTTCATGCCGAGAACGACCCGCATTACGCCGCCGATCGCCGGGCCGCGACAGCCGCGGCTCGCGCCACCATCGACGCGGCGATCGAGAATACCTCCTCGCTCGACGAGGACCGCATCCTCCGCCGCTTCCTCAACCTCACCGAGGCGGTGGTGCGGACCAATGGCTACCAGCGCGACCAGGCTGGCATGCGCCGCCCGGCGCTGGCCCTGAAGTTCGACTGTTCGAAAGTCGACGGGCTGCCCGAGCCGAAACCCTACCGCGAAATTTTCGTCTACTCGCCGCGCGTCGAGGGCCTGCACCTGCGCTTCGGGCCGATCGCGCGCGGCGGCCTCCGCTGGTCGGACCGGCCGGAAGATTTCCGCACCGAAGTGCTGGGGCTGGTAAAGGCCCAGCAGGTGAAGAACGCCATCATCGTGCCCGTCGGCGCCAAGGGCGCCTTCGTGCCGCGGCAGATGCCTGCTGGAGCCGACCGCGAGACGGTGCTGCGCGAAGGCACCAACTGCTACAAGATCTTCGTCTCGACCCTCCTCGACGTCACCGACAATCTCGAAGTCGACACGGTCGTGCCGCCGCCGGACGTGCTGCGCCGCGATGGCGACGATCCCTATCTCGTCGTCGCCGCCGACAAGGGTACGGCGAGCTTTTCCGACACCGCCAATGCGATCGCCACCGGCCGTGACTTCTGGCTCGGCGACGCCTTCGCCTCGGGCGGTTCGGCCGGCTATGACCACAAGAAGATGGGCATCACCGCGCGCGGCGGCTGGGAAGCGGTCAAGCGTCATTTCCGCGAGATCGACCGCGATATCCAGACCTCGAGCTTCACCGTCGTCGGCGTCGGCGACATGAGCGGCGACGTGTTCGGCAACGGCATGCTGCTCTCACCCGAATTGCGCCTCGTTGCCGCCTTCGACCACCGCGACATCTTCATCGACCCCGATCCGGACCCGGCCATCAGCCTTGCCGAGCGGCGGCGCCTGTTCGAACTACTGCGCTCGAGCTGGCAGGACTACAATCCGGACCTGATCAGCAAGGGTGGTGGCGTCTACTCGCGCAGTCTGAAGGCCGTGCCGCTTTTCGCCGAGGCGCGAAAACTGCTCGGCCTCAACGCCGATGCTGTGGCGCCCACCGATGTCATCCGCGCCATCCTCAAGGCCGAGGCCGACCTCCTCTGGTTCGGCGGCATCGGCACCTATGTGAAGAGTTCGGCGGAGACCGATGCGCAGGCCGGCGACAAGGCCAATGACGCGGTGCGGATCAACGGCGCCGATATCCGTGCGCTCGTCGTCGGCGAGGGCGCCAATCTCGGTGTCACCCAGCTCGGCCGCGTCGAGTACGCGCTGAAGGGCGGACGCATCAACACCGACGCCATCGACAACTCGGCCGGCGTCAACTCGTCCGACCTCGAGGTCAATATCAAGATCGCCCTCGGCGCCCTGACCCGCACCGGCCAGCTCACCACTCAGGTGCGCAACGAATTCCTCGCCTCTATGACCGACCAGGTCGCCGAGCTGTGCCTCCGGAACAACTACCTCCAGACCCTCGCCCTTTCGGTCGAACAGGCGCGTGGCGCGGCTGCCTTCCCAGAGCACGTGGCGCTGATCGAGTCACTCGAAGACTCCGGTGAGCTGAGCCGCGCAGTCGAGTTCCTGCCCGACAATGCCGCGCTGCGGCACCGAAGCCAGGCCGGCAAAGGCCTGACGCGACCGGAGCTCGCCGTGCTCCTCGCTTATGCCAAGAACGTCGCCAACGCCGATCTTCTCAAGACCGGCGTGCCCGACGACCCCTATCTCGGGCGCGAGCTTTATCGCTACTTCCCCGAGCGCCTGACCGAGACCTTCGAGGATACCGTCACCAACCACCGCCTGCGCCGCGAGGTGATCGCGACGGTGCTGTCCAACGCCATGATCAACCGCGGTGGACCCGGCTTCGTCAGTGAGATGATGGCGGCAAGCAGTGCCAACGCCGGCCAGGTCGCCGCCGCTTATGCCGCCGCCCGCGATGTCTACGACACCCCGGGGCTCAACCGCGACGTCGATGCGCTCGACGGCCAGATCCCAGGCAGGACGCAGCTGCAGCTCTATGCCGAGACGCAGGCGCTGCTGAAACGCGAAACGCTTTGGTTCCTGCGCAACACCCGTCTCGACCAGGGCCTCCGCCCGCTCATCGATCGCTACCAGCAGGGGATCGCTGACCTGCGCGGCCTGATCAGCGGATTGCTCGGCCCGTGGCTCGAAGCCGGCGTTGCCGACCGGGCGGCGAAACTGGAAACCGCCGGCACGCCGCGCGACCTCGCCCGCCGCTTCGCCGAGCTGCCGGTGCTGTCGCTCGGGACCGATATCGCGCTCGTCGCCGAAAAGGCCGTGCTGCCCATGCGCGAGGCGGCGCAGGCCTTCTTCGGCGTGCTCGATGCCTTCGGGCTGGCTCGCGTCGTCGAGCAGGGTAACGCCATCGTCCTCGGCGACAAGTTCGACCGCATGGCGCTCGACCGGGCCCTGGCCAACCTGATGCGCGCCCAGCGCGACCTCACCTCCGACGTACTCGCCGAAGGCAAGGGCGACGTGACGAAGCGGCTGGCAACCTGGCGCGAGCGCCACGCCGAGCCGATCGCCCGCGTAGCCGATGCCGTGCAGGGGCTCACCGAGGGCGAAATGACCGTCTCACGGCTGAGCGTCGCGGCGGGTCTGCTGGGGGATTTGGCGCGGGGGAGCTAAAGCCCCGCTAGTGCCGGAAGTGGCGCATCCCCGTCACGATCATGGCGATGCCGACTTCGTCGGCCGCCGCAATCACCTTGTCGTCGTTGACCGAGCCGCCCGGCTGGATCACCGCCGTGGCACCAGCCTCGACCGCGGCCAGCATCCCGTCCGGGAACGGGAAGAACGCATCCGACGCCACCACCGAGCCGGCCGTCAATGCACCTTCGATCCCGGCTGCCTCGGCCGCGTCGATCGACTTGCGGTGCGCGACGCGCGAGGAATCGAGCCGGCTCATCTGGCCCGCGCCGATGCCGACGGTCGCACCGTCCTTGACGTAGATGATGGCGTTGGACTTGACGTGCTTGGCGACCTTCATCGCGATCTTCAGGTCGCGCAGCTCAGCTTCCGTCGGCTGCTTCTTGGTCACCACCTTGAACTCGGTATCGTCGACATTGCGGTTGTCGCGACCCTGGACCAACAAGCCGCCGGCCAGCGATTTGACCGTCAGCCCGTCCGCTCTGGGGTCGGCCAGTGCCCCGGTCAGCAGCAGCCGCAGGTTCTTCTTCGCCGCGATGATGGCGATGGCCTCGTCGGTCGCATCAGGCGCGACAATCACCTCGGTGAACACCTTTACGATCTCGGTCGCCGTCGGTCCGTCGATCGTCTGGTTAAGCGCCACGATGCCGCCGAAGGCACTAACCGGGTCGGTGCGGTGGGCCAGCTGGTAGGCCTCGATCAGCGTCTTGCCTATGGCAAAGCCACAGGGGTTGGCGTGCTTGATGATGGCGACAGCCGGCACGGCCGGATCGAATTCGGAAATGAGCTCGAACGCCGCGTCGGTATCGTTGAGGTTGTTGTAGCTCAGCGACTTGCCCTGCACCTGCCGCGCCGTGGCGACGCCGGGCCGCTGCTCGCCGGTGGTGTAGAAGGCAGCCCACTGATGCGGGTTCTCGCCGTAGCGCATCACTTCCTTGAGCCGGCCGGCGAAGGAGCGATAGGGCATCTCAGCGTAGTCGAGGGTTTTCGCGAACCATCCAGAGATCACCGAGTCATAGGCAGCCGTGCGGGCGTAGGCCTTCGCGGCAAGCTTCTGGCGCATTTCGTAGGGCACGCCGCCGATGGTCCGGATACTCTCGAGCACCGCATCATAGTCGCTGGGGTCGACCACCACCGTGACATAGGCGTGGTTCTTGGCCGCCGAACGGATCATCGCCGGTCCGCCGATGTCGATATTCTCGATCGTCTCCTCGTAGGAGGCGCCCTTGGCGATGGTTTCCTCGAACGGGTAGAGATTGACGACGACGAGGTCGATCGCCCCGATCTCATGCTCGTCCATCGAAGCCTTGTGGACCGGATTGTCGCGCACCGCGAGGAGGCCGCCATGGACCTTGGGGTGCAGCGTCTTCACCCGTCCGTCCATCATCTCGGGAAAGCCGGTGAGATCGGAAATGTCGCGCACCGCCGCCCCGGTCGAGGCGATCAGCTTCGACGTGCCGCCGGTCGAGACGAGGTCAACGCCCAGCCCGGCCAGCGCTTTGGCGAACTCGGCCATCCCGGTCTTGTCGAAGACACTGAGAAGGGCGCGCTTGATGGGAATGATGGCGTTGGACATGAGGGCTCCGTGACGGTTGAAAGGGGGCCCAGGCGAGCGGCGTCTTTCGTTCGCGTTCCCCGATGGTGGCCCATCTCTTCTCGCCAGTCGCGCGAACGCGGGCCTTATTGCAGAAACGGCTGACCTTGGAAAGATGGTCGGTCAGTTCTCTTCAAGCGTAAAGATCCAGCTGACTTCGCTGGCATCGGCCGCCAGCACTTCGAGCACCAGCTGCTTGGTGCGGTGGAAGCCGAAATAGGCCGATTGCCGGACGCTGTCCTCCACCCGCATCTCCGCCCCTTCCCACAGGAACGTCCATACCGCGCCCGAACCGAGCCGCAGCCGGACGAGGTCGTCGGTCATCTGCACCTCGGTCTGGTGCGCGAGGTGGAAGCGGATCGCCGCGGCGCCCGAGACGCGGCTGCGGTGGCGGACGAACCGGTCCTGCCCGACCAGCGTCTTGCCTTCGGCGAGCAGCGTCAGGTGGCGTTCGAGCGTCACGCCGAAGCGCTCGGCATAACCGTGCGCGGAGATGATCAGCGTATCGTCCGAGCTGCGCGCCTCGATCTCGCTCGGCCGGCCAACCTGCACGAGCCGCCCGATTAGCGGACCGTTGCCCGGAATGGTCGCCGCCGACTGCGCGTTGATGGTCGGTGCCGAATGGGCGATGCCCTGCCGGAACAACAGCGCATCCTCATAGTCCGTCGGCGCCGGGCCGCAATTGCAGACGACGAGATCGCGCCCATGGCTGAATTCGAACGCCAGCGCGCTGGCATGCGCGTGCCGGGCATAGGCCGGATCGGGCACGAGCCCGGAATCGGCGACGACGATCGAACGGCCGGCGATCAGCCGGCCATAGCCGCCGGCGGTGCCGGTTTCACGGGCCCGGGCGGCGCTCTGGGCCTGCACCGCGACGATCAGGTCGTGCGGCATCTGCCCGGTACCGTGGAAATAGGCCGGCTCGCCCGTGCCGAGCGAAATGGCGTCGAGCGCGCGGTGCATGCTCTCGGTCAGCGTGTCGATATCGGCGGAAAGCTGCTCGTGGTCGCGCCGCAGCGCCTGCTTGATGGTGGTGAGCTCGACGAGGAGTTGCACCTGGATCTTGGCCGAACGCGTCCGGTGCAGCCCGTCTTCGTCCAGCTGCTGGTCGAGCAGGTCGAGCACCCGGCGCACGCGAGCATCGACTTCGGAATCAGGTCGATCGGCGCAGAGCGAGACACCTACCAGCGCAATGGCGACCAGCAGGGCGTCGACGGGGTCCGTCGCCAGCCCGCCGCGCAGCCGCAGCGAAGAAATCTGGGTCGAAAGCGAGCGCGAAATCTGCTGCGCCTGCTCCGGCGGCGCGCCTTCGAGCAGGATATTGTAGTGCCGCAGCCAATTGAGCACCCGCCGCGCCGTCAGCGACGGAGCCCAGGTATCACGGCTGAACTGCCCCTCGCGGCCGATCCAGTCGAGCGCCAGCGTGCGCGCAAAGCGCCGCTCCTCGTCGGTGCGGGCATCGCGGAAATGCCGCAGCCAGGAGAAAGTCTGCAGGTCGTCATGCCAGTCGTCGTGATCGACATCGAGCGAGAACGGCGAAACGCCATGCGTGTCGACCAGCTTGCTGGCGAGCAGATACCGGCCCTGCATCATTTCAAGCACCGTCTCGCGGTCGGTCGGCCGGAACTCGCTGAGCGCGGAAACCATGTCCTCGTTGGCCGGCCCCGTCCAGGTCCAGCGCACGAGCGGATTGGTCACAAGGTGATCTGCGGCCGACAGCATTGTCCGGCGAGCGAGGAAACGCAGCGAATTTGCCAAGTCTCTACGTCCTCACATCAAATCGACCGGCGGCCCGCGGCCGTCACGCTTCCGGTCGCGCGAAAATACCTACTGGCGGCGTATGCGCGCAACGAAGAACCCATCGAGAGTGCCGCCCTTATCCCCAGGAACCGGCATGCCGGGATGGGTGCGCACGAAACCCTCTTGAGTAATGGCACCGGCGAGGCCGGCAAGTTCCTCCGGCCCGACCGGCAGGTTCTCGACGCCGTCGCGACCCAGGAGCCAGCGCGCCTGTTCCTCACCCTCCGCCGGCTCGAGCGAGCAGACGCAGTAGACCAGCACACCGCCCGGATTGAGCCAGCCTAGGGCGCGTTCGATGAACCGCCGCTGAAGGCTGACGCGCCCGGCGATATCGGCTGCATCGCGATGCCAGATCACCTCGGGGTGCCGCCGGAACGTGCCGGTGGCCGAGCAGGGAGCATCGAGCAGGATGCCGTCGAACCTCTGCTCCGGCTCATAGGCCAATGCATCGGCGGTGACTACCTCCGGCGTGTAGCCGAGGCGGACGAAATTCTCGCTCATGCGCTTGACGCGCTCAGGATCGTTGTCGATCGCTGTCACGGCGTAGCCGGCCTTGAGCAATTGCGCCGTCTTCCCACCCGGGGCAGCACAGAGATCGAGGACGCGAGCACCGGGCGCGAGCGCGAGCAGCCGGGCCGGAATGGCGGCGGCCGCGTCCTGCACCCACCAACGGCCCTCGGCGTAGCCGGGGAGCGCTTCGACCGGTCGATCACGCTCGTCGATACGGACAGTGTCAGCCAGCATTGGAGCGGCGTTCAGCGCCTCGATCAGGGCCGGATCGTCGTCGCGAAGGGTCAGGTCGAGCGGCGCGCCTCCGACCAGCGCGTCGGCGAAATCCTCGATCGCATCTTCGCCATAGGTGTCGCGCCACAGCGGCCCGAGCGCTTCGGGGAACAGCGCCTCGTGCGGCAGGTGGCGCAGCGAATGTGCCTCGGCCTGGGCCCGGCGCAGCACGGCGTTCATCAGCTTGCCCAGGTGCTGGCTGCGCGTGTCGCGCTTGGCCGCCTCGACGGCGAGGAAGATCGCGCTGTGGTCACCGAGTTCGGGCAGGAACACCAGATGAGCGAGGCTAATCCTGAGAATCGCCTCGAACGGCCCGGATTTCTTCGGCACGCCACGATCGAGATAGCGCGCCATCATGAGATTGATCTGCCCGTGCCGCCGCAGCGCCACCGTAACCAGCCGGTTGGCGAGCGCACGGTCGCGGCCGTCGGCGATCTCGGCAACGGAAAAGGGGGCGAAGTTCGCCCCCTTGAGCACGGTGTCCAGCTTTTCAGCGGACTTTAGCCGAAGCGCGAGGCCCGGCGGATTTTTCTGTTTCTTCAACGGCACTCAGCCCCAGGGTCCCCGGCTGCTATTGCCATCCTCGCTGCCCCCTGTCGAGGGGACACGCCAGCCGCCGCCATTCTCCTTGGGCGCGACACGCGGGTTGCCAGGGCGCGGCTCTGCCCGGCGACCGGTACGATCGACCTGCATTTCCGAGGCGATGCGCTGCAACTGGGCGATGCGGTTCTCGACGTTCGGGTGGGTCGAGAACAGGTTGTCCATGCGCTGCCCGCTGAGCGGGTTGATGATGTACATATGCGCCTGCGCCGGGTTGCGCTCGGCCGCGACGTTGATCGTACGATGCGCGATCTGGCTGATCTTGTTGAGCGCAGAAGCCAGCGCGAGGGGATCGCCGGAGATCTCGGCGCCGTCCTTGTCGGCCTCGTATTCGCGCGTCCGGCTAACCGCCATCTGCACCAGCGCCGCCGCGATCGGAGCAACGATCACCGCAACCAGCACGCCGATCGGCCCGAGCGGATTGTCACGGCTGTTGCCGCCGCCGAAGAACAGGCCGAACTGCGCCAGCGACGAGATCGCGCCGGCAACCGTAGCTGTCAGAGTCATGGTCAGCGTATCGCGGTTGCGGATATGAGCCAGCTCATGCGCGATCACGCCCGCGACTTCACGCGGCTCGAGATCGCGCAACAGGCCCGCCGACACGGCCACGGCCGCATTCTGCGGGTCCCGGCCGGTGGCGAAGGCGTTGGGCTGCTCGGTATTGATGACGTAGAGCCGCGGCATCGGAATGCCGGCACGTTGCGCCAACCCCCCGACGGTGTTGTAGAGGTCGGGCTGGGCACGCGGATCGACCTCGAAGGCGTTCTGCATGCGCAGCACCATCTTGTCCGAGTTCCAGTAGGCGAACAGGTTGGTCAGCGCGGCGATGACGAAAGCGATGATCATTCCGCCCGTGCCGCCGACGAAGTAGCCGACGGCCATGAAGATGGCGGTGAGGGCAGCGATCAGGACGGTGGTGCGGAGGAAGTTGAGCATTGGCGCTAAGTCTTGTACCTCGGATAGCGGATCGTAACGTGACCAATAGATGGGATGGCCCAAGGTTCCCGGCAAGAACCTTCGCCATTTGTGCCCCCGATGGATGAAGATAACCCCTCACCCAAGCCACTGACGCCAGCCGCCGCCCGCGCCCTCGCCGAAGCTGCGGCCCGTCGTGCCGAGATCGATCGGAAGGCCGAGGCCGGCAAGGCCGAACAGAACGGCCGCGGCGGCCTCGACCCCGCCCGCTACGGCGACTGGGAGATCAAGGGACGGACCGTCGACTTCTAGGCCGCTGCCGGCACCGCGCCACCCCCGAACAGTCCGATCACGATCCCCTGCACGACCAGCACACCGAGCAGGTACCCGCCGTCGATCAGCGTCAGCTTCCACGGCAGGCCCTGGTAGCGGTGGTTGAGGATGAGCGCAGTGATGATGAAGCCCAGCCACATGTGAGCGCCCGCAAGAATACCGCTGCCGACATCGGTCGCGCCAAACAGGGCTGGCGTTACCAGCGCGATGAAATAGGCCATCACCAGCTGCACCGCGAAGCCCCAGGCAAACGGTGTCCAGTTGGCGGCGTTAAGCTGCTCCCTGGTCTTGCCGATGGCGCTCAGCCATTGCTTGGACAGCAAGGTGTACCACGCGGCGCCGAGCGCCATGCTCGCCACGGCCGCGACAATGACGGCCAGCCAGTTGACTGCGAAATGCATTGTTCTTCCCCTCCCGGCCCCCATGCCGGTCGGGAGAGCTTAGGTCAAAATACGGGGAGCGAGTAGTGGGCGCTAGCGCTGGTCGCGCGCCACGAACTCGTAGTAGGGGTCGAGCACGCCCGGTCGCTCATCCTCGACCAGGAGCCCGTATTTCAGCCGGTCGAATTCCTCGAACCACTCGTCCCAGCCGACCAGATCGAGACCGCCCGGGCGATCGTTATACTGGCCTTCCCCCGAGTTCAGCCCCTGCTGGTCGAACAGAATCCTGAGCACCAGCGGCCCCCCGCCACTGACCCGATCCTCCATGGCCGGATTGCCCGAGCGCGCCCCGGCCCACTGCCGGATTTCATCATGCTTGGTGAGGACCTGCGTCATTTCACTGGCCTTTCTGGTCTTCTTGCCTTTGTCGAGCTTAGCCCGAAATTACCACAAGCTTAAGTGGTCGTAAGGCCGAGCGGTTCCAAGGGTGGAGCGCCTTCGCTCGATGTCATTAACCTCTTCTTGTTGGGCCGGGCCTAGTTTCGTCCCCAACTTGGGGACGCACGGGTAGCCATGACTGGCGCGAGCTTCATTCTCGCCATCAATCTGTTCATTGCAGCGCTGTTTGCGCTCGCCTTTTTCCTGGTCGGCGTTTCCAACCGCACCGACCGGGCCGCGCCTTGCTTCGCCCTCGCCTACGTCTGCGGCATGGCGTACATCGCATCCGAATTCGTGCTGCCGCTGCAGGATATTCCGCAGTTCGCCTACACCGCCGGCTTCGCCTCGTTCCTCGGCGCGGTGACCGCTGTGAGTTGCGGCGTGTCGCGCCGCTACGGCCAGCCGCTCAACTGGCCGGCCATTGGGTTGTTCTTCGCCGCCGCAACGGCCGCCAACTGGTTTGGCTACCTGCTGCCGCACGACACGGTGCCGCGCAACCTGATCTACCAGGCGCCCTACGCGGTCATGCAGGCCTGGGCGGCCTGGAGCATCGTCGCCTCGCGCCGCCGCCAGTCGATCGATATCGGGCTGATCGCCCTCTTCGCCCTCAGCGCCGTGCAGTTCCTCACCAAGCCGTTTGCCGCCATCCTCCTCGGCGGTTCCGGCGACAGTTCCAGCACCTATCTTGCCACCACTTACGCGCTCTATTCACAATCGCTCGGCGCCATGTTGCAGGTCGCGACGGGCCTGTTGATGCTGACCCTCCTCGTCCGCGACATGCTGGTCGCGGTGACGGAACGTTCGGAAACCGATCCGCTCTCGGCCATCTTCAACCGCCGTGGCTTCGAGGAGCGCGCCGCCCCGTCGATGCAACACTCGAGCCTGCCGGCCGCGCTGATCCTCGCCGACCTCGATGCGTTTAAATCGATCAATGACGGCTACGGCCACGACACCGGCGACCAGGTGATCATCGCCTTCGCCCGCCTGCTGCGCGAGACCGCCCCGAACAAGGCCATCGTCGCGCGGCTCGGCGGCGAGGAATTCGCGGTGTTCCTGCCGGAGTCCAACCTTGGCTCGGCGCGCCTCCTGGCCGAAGCGATCAGGACGACTTTCTCCAGCCTGCAAATCCCCGGGCTGCCGGTCTTCGTACGGGTCACAGCCAGTTTCGGCGTCGCCGAGCGAATGGGCACGGAGAACCTGTCGGACCTTCGACGCCGCGCCGATGCGGCGCTTTATGGCGCCAAGCGCGCCGGTCGCGACCGTGTGGTCGGGGCAATGATGCCAGACGCCGATACCATGCCGGCGCATCCGCTATCCGGGACGTCGCTGGCTCGCTCGGCCTAATCTCGCTCTACCTGCCGATCAATTGAGCTGGCGCCGGTCGACGAACTCGTAGCCGTCGTCATCCCTGATCCGCAGTGCAAGGTTCTGGCGATCGAGTTCGGCCAGCCAGGCCGTCCACGAGCACGGCGCCATGCCATCGTCCTGGCTCGGCGTCGCGGTCGGTCGGGCGCGATGGTGGGCGAAGTTGATTGCCAGCTTGGCATGCATGCGCCCCGTCGTGTCGGCGAAGCGGGCCAGCGCCGGCTGGCCGTGCTGGTTGGTCACCCATTTCTGGATGTCATGGTGTTCGATCAGCGTATGGACATTCATTCCGGCCTCCCCTCAGATGCCCTGATGTACCCCTCAGAAAACGTTGGCCCTAGCGGTTGAGTTCCGCCGGCTCGATCGTTGCTTGCGTGAGGAGTGTGGCAGGTTCTGAAGGGGCCGAAAGGCAAACTTCCAGCGCGCTTACATGCGAACGCGTATTGACATTTCCGATGCGGTTTTCGCGCCGGACTGAGGCTCGTACCTCAAATTTCTGTATGGTTTACAAGGCGTTACGACCGTAATCGCCGCAGCGATTTCTCGACCCGCACACGCTTGGCGGATGCCTCGATCCGCGCGAGCCGCGCTTCGAGGATCCGGGCCAACCGCTCCCGATGCGCCGCATCAACCACGAGACTAGCAGCTTCGGCGTACATCGGGAACTGGTTCGGAGCGGCATTTTCCACCCGCTCGAGCAGCACCGGCAGCGCCGCCTCTGCGTACCCCGCCGCCGCAAGCTTGGCGAGGATCTGTACCGCCTTGTCCTTCGCGATCACTGAGCCCTTGTCGGCTGCCGAAACGATCGCGGGCAGCGACACCACGACGGTCTCCGGCACCAACTGCGTTACCGCCTCGATGGCCTGCAGGGCACCCCAGACATTGCGGTTGTTCTTCGAGCCGAGCAGCGCGAGAAAGGCACCGACATGCGGGGCGACGAGCTCCGGTCGTAGCGCTCCGAGCTCATACAGCACCTTGATGGCGTCGTTGGAGACAGCCGTCGGGCCGGAGAGCGCCCCGACCAGTTCGACCACGGCCGCCGCATCTGGCTTCGCCGCCAGCTCTTCCGCCAGCTCGACATTCGGCCGCTCGTCGTTGCGTCCGAGCGCCGACGCGAGTCTGTCGAGGATGCTCACGCGCCGACCGCGGTATCGAGCGACAGCGTGATCATCTCCTTGAGCGAGCTTTGCCGGTCCTCGGCGCTAAGCTCGCCATGGGTGATCAGGCAGTCCGTCATGGTGCAGATGGCCAGCGCCTTCACGTCGAATCGGGCGGCCAGCGTGTAGAGCGCCGCCGCCTCCATCTCGACCCCGAGGATTCCGTGCGCCGGCAACCGGCCATAGCCAGTGAGGCCGGGCTCGATGTGATAGAAGATGTCCGACGAGAGCATGTTGCCGACATGGTAGCGCATCCCCGCCTTCTCGGCCCGCTCGACGCTGTCGCGCAGCAGCCCGAAATCGGCGATCGGGGCGAAGTTGAATGGCGAAAAGGCGTCGCGGACGATGGCGGAGTCGGTCGTTGCGCCCTGCGCGATAACCAGGTCGCGCACCTTCACCTTGGCATTGAGCCCGCCGCAGGTGCCGACGCGGATCAGCGTCTTCAGCCCATAGACGTTGATGAGCTCGTGCACATAGATCGAGAGCGACGGCTGCCCCATGCCGGTCGCCTGAACCGAGACGCGCTTGCCCTTCCACGTGCCGGTATAGCCGAGGCAGTTGCGCACCGAGTTCACCTGCACGGCGTTCTCGAAGAAATTCTCCGCGATCCACTTGGCGCGCAGCGGGTCGCCCGGCAACAGCACGGCTTCCGCATAGTCACCGGGCTTGGCATGGTTATGCGGGGTCATTTTCGGCCTCTCGTAGCTGTGATTTTCCGCTCACCAAAGCCTTTGCACGTGACAGAGGCAACCCCTATATGTCGCGCGCATTCTGTTCCCGAAGGGAGCCTCACATGGTCGCGAAAATCTTCATCGACGGCGAAGCCGGTACCACGGGTCTGCAGATCCGCGAGCGCCTCGCCGGCCGCCGCGACCTCGAGGTCATCTCCATCGCCCAGGACAAGCGCAAGGATATCGAGGAGCGGAAGCGCCTCCTGAACCTCGCCGATGTCGCCATCCTCTGCCTGCCCGACGATGCGGCCAAGGAAAGCGTCGCGCTGATCGAAAACGACCGCACCAAGGTGATCGACGCCTCGACGGCGCACCGCATCGCCGAGGGCTGGGCCTATGGTTTCGCCGAGATGGACAGGAGCCAGGGCGCTGCGATCGCCAATTCGAAGCGCGTCGGCAACCCCGGCTGCTGGCCGCAGGGCGCCATCGCAACACTGCGCCCGCTGGTCGAAGGCGGGCTGCTGCCGGCCGACTTTCCCGTCACCGTCAACGGCATCTCCGGCTACTCCGGTGGCGGCCGGTCGATGATCGAGGACTATGAGGCCCAGGGCGAGAACGCCAACGAGTTCGCGCTCTACGGCCTCACCTTCAAGCACAAGCACCTGCCCGAGCTGCAGAAATACGCCCGGCTGCTGCACACGCCGCTGTTCCAGCCTGCCGTCGGCAATTTCCGCCAGGGCATGATCACGGCCGTGCCGCTGCAGCTCTGGACCCTGCCCAAGGTGCCGACGGGCGCCGACCTTCATGCGGCGATCGCCGATCACTTCGCCGCCATCGACGGCGGCTTCGTCGAGGTGGCGCCGCTCGCCGACCTCGAGCGCACGCCCGAGCTCAATCCCGAGATCTACAACGACACCAACAAGATGCGGCTCCACGTCTTCGCCAATGACGACAAGGCGCAGGCGCTGCTGGTGGCGGTCTACGACAATCTCGGCAAGGGAGCCTCGGGGGCCGCGGTGCAGAACCTCAACCTGATGCTCGGCGTCGACGCGGCAACCAGCCTCGCCGCCTGATCAGGCCTCGACTGCAACCGGCGTCGGCGTGACGCCGGTCAGCGCGATATAGGCATCGGTGAGCTTGTCCGTCCCGGCTGCGGCCAGCAATTCGGCCGGCGTGCCGATGCGGATGATCTGGCCGGCGACGATCAGCGCGATGCGGTCTGAGTGTTCGACTTCCTCGACGAGATGCGTTGCCCAGAGGATCGAGGTCTGGTGCTGCTCGCGCACGGCGTGGATATGCTTCACGAGTAGCTTCCGCGTGGTCGGATCGAGCCCGACCGAGGGCTCGTCCATCAGCAGCAGGTCCGGCGCGTTGATCAGCGCCCTGACGATCTCGATCCGCCGCTGGTTGCCGCCCGAGATGGTGCGTACCGGCTTGTCGACGAGGTCGGTGACTTCGAACAGCGCCGTCGCCGTGGCGATCCGCTCGTCCAGCGTCTTGCCGGAAAGCCCGAACAGATTGCCGTGGAATTTGAGGTTTGCCTTGACCGTCATGTCGAGGTCGAGCGAGCGCGACTGGAACACCACGCCGAGCCGGGCGAGGATCTCCGACGCGTTCTGCCGGTAATTCATGCCGAACAGTTGCACCTCGCCGCCATCTGGCGCGAACAGGCCGGAAGCGATCTGGAACAGCGTCGACTTCCCCGCCCCGTTTGGCCCGAGCAGCCCGACGATCTCGCCGCGGCCGATATCGAGCGATACGCCCTTCAGCGCCACGTTTTTCTTGTAGGACTTCCGGACATTGCGGAGCGACAGCACGGGTTCGGTCATGGCATTACCTGTGCCGTGGCCCCGGCAATCTGATTGGCGATCTGCTCGCGCTCGACCCGCGTGCGCTGCCCGGCCGGGCTGGCAAAGCGGTAGTCGGCGACGATCCTGGCCGGCCGCCCCGACAGGACGACGGCGCGATCGGCCAAGGCCGCCGCGTCTTCGGGCAGGTGGGTAACGAGCAGCACTGTCGGCCGGTTCGTTTCGATCAGCGTCAGCAGCACCTGCTCCATCTCGGTGACGAGCATCCGGTCGAGCGAGACGAACGGTTCGTCGAGCAACAACAGCCGCGGATTGGCCGAGAAGGCCCGGGCCAGCGCCACCCGGCGCTGCATTCCGCCGCTCAGCTCATGCGGATAATAGTGCTCGAACCCGGTCAGCCCGACGCGCATCAGCATCGCCTGCGCCTCGGCTTCGGTGGTTTCGGGTCGAACGGCGCGGATATTGTCGATCGCCGTCAGCCACGGCATCAGCCGCGGATCCTGGAACACAAAACCGGCCGGTGGTGCATCGACGGCGATCACGCCATCGACCAGCACCCGCCCCAAATACAGCGTGTCGACGCCACCGATCATCCGCAGCAGCGTGGATTTTCCCACCCCGCTCGGCCCCACCAGCGCCACCACCGACGAGGGCTCGATATCGAGCCTGAAATTCTCCAGCAGGGGCTCAGGCAGGAAGTCGAACTTCTTGCCGTCCACATCGATCTCGAGGTGCGGTCCGTTGCTCATGTCCGGACCTGCCGCCACTTGAGCACGCTCCGTTCCAGGGGCCGCAGCACCAGGTATTCGAAGGCAAACACCACGAAGATGAAGGCAGAGGTGTAGGCGAGGATGCCGCGGATATCGAAGAACTGGAAGAACACCGAGATGCGGAAACCGACGCCGCCGTCCGAGCCCAGCACTTCGAACACCAGGACGATCTTCCAGATCAGGCTGAGGCCGGTGCGGGCAGCCGCCAGCACGAACGGCATCAACTGCGGCAGAAAGATCAGCCGCAGCCGCCGGCTGAGCGGCATGCGGAAAGCGCGGCCGAGATCGTCATAGGCCGGATCGAAGCTCCGCACCCCCTCGCGGATGGTCGCGATCACCAGCGGCACCTTGTTGAGCACCACCGCGAGGATGAGCGCGAACTCGGTGAGCCCCAGCCAGATATAGAGCACGATGGCGATGACGATGGCGGGTACGTTCAGCCCCACCACCACCCAGGCCGAAAACAGCCGGTCGAAGGTGCGCGAACGCCCCATGCCGACGCCGATAATGGTCCCGAGCACCATGGCGACGACGAAGGCAATCGCCGCGCGGCTCAGCGTCTTGCCGAGATCGGGCACTAACTTGCCGTTGATCGCCAGGTCGACGACGTGGACGCCGACATCGATCGGGGAGGGGAACAGGCGCGACGGGAAGACCATCGACAGCACCTGCCAGGCAGCAAGCAGAAGCAGCAGGCTGATCAGTTCGAGCGGAAGCGCCCGTCCGATCCTCGCCCGCTGCTCGTCGTCGGTGCCGGTCGTCGACCGGCCGTCGCGCAGGTCTGCAGCTATTTGCGATAGCCCTTGTAGAACGTGCCGTTCTCGAGCTCGGTCGTATCACCGACCACGTCCTTGCCGCCATACTTGGCCATCAGCGCGAACGCCTCCTCCGCCGGCTTCATCGCCGAGGACGAGTATGCGCTGACGATGCCGGCGCGATAGTCGTCGCGCAGTTGGGCGAACAATGCTTCGTCGTCGCCGACATTCATCACGTCGCGGATCTGGTCCCAGACCGCATCGTCGCTGCGCAATGCTGCCTTGGTTTCGAAGCTCGCATCGAGGAAGGCCTTCAGCTCCTTCTTCTTGGCGCGAGCCGTCTCGTCGAAGAAGGTCCAGCCGAGCAGTGGCGGCGTCTCGGAAACTCCGAGGTCGGCCAGCATCGCCGCGACCGAGATCAGCTCGGTCTTGCCGGCGAGCTTGGCCCGCGAGTTCCAGTTCCAGAGATTGAGCGCCGCTTGCGCCTGGCCGCCGGTGATCAGTTCGTTGACCAGCGGCGGGGCGCCGAACTTGGCCGAGGCGTCCTCGGTGAGGTTGCCGCCGGTAAGCTTGTTGTAGTCGGCCGCGAGGATCACGTAGCTCTTGTCCACCGGGCTGCCCGAGACGGCGAGCGTCTTGCCCTTGAGGTCGGCAATCGAGTTGATGTCGGCGGCCGGATCGACGACGAGCCCGCCGACCGTCAGCGAGTGCGGCACCATGGTGACCATGTTGCCCTCGTGTCGCTGCAGCGACACCCAGACGAAGTCGCTGAGGATGATCTCGACTTCCTTGGCCTGCAGCGCGATCTGGCCGGCCTTGCTGTCGGCAACGTCGCGAATGTCGAGCTCGAGATGGTGCTTCTTGTCGATGCCGAGCGCGGCCATCGCCGCGAGTTCCCACTTGACCGTGCCGGTCGCCTGCACACCGAGGCTCAGCTTGTTGGGGTCCTGCCCGTGCTGCGCCAACGCGCCGGTGGCAGAAGCGATCGCCAGGGCGAGGCCCACGATGGCGATACGGATGAAATTACGCATGGTCTCTTTCCCAGGAACGCTCATTTTCCGGAGCGCCTTCAGGAAGAGTTCCGGTTCGAAGGCGCGACAAATCCAATAGCCCTGAGCGCTAACACCCGGTCTCATTGGCCTTGGCTATATCATGTATTGCAGCCCGCCGATTGCCCGCTTTCCTGTGCGTATCCGATTGTCATTTCATATGACGTCCATCGAAACTACCTATGGGGGATACGACTATGAATGGGCTCGCGCTTGCCGCCGTGGCCGCACTTGCGCTCACCGGCGCTGCTCATGCCGAAGGGAATCTGGCCGCGAACGGTACCGACCTGACGCTGAGCATCAACACGGTGGACCTCAAGTTTTCCCAGGATGTCTGGGAGCTCGAGACCGGCAAGTACTACCAGCTCGACATCACGTCGGATGGGAACGAGGAGATCGCCGTCGTGGCCCCGGAACTGTTCCGCAACTCGTGGATCAACCAGATCGTGGTCAACGACCTCGAGGTGAAGAGCTACGGCCTCTACTCCGTCGAGTTCGACGATGCCGGCACGTTCAACATCTCGTTCGTGCCGATCCGTCCTGGCGAATACGAGATCTACGTGCCCGGTTATGAGAACCGCGGCCTCAAGGGCAAGTTCATCGTCAAATGATCGACCGGCGCACATTCATCGGGGCGGGCGCGGCGCTGGTCGCGACCGCCGTCGCCATGCCCGCCGCCCGTGCCAAGGGCACCGGCATGATTTTCGTCTCGACCGAGAAGGGCAACGAGGTCGTAGTCTTCGACAAGGCCCTGACGCTGGTGAAGCGCATCGCCACCTCGCGCCGCCCGCGCGACATGCACTTTAACGCAGCGAAGGAACTGCTCTACGTCGCTTGCGGCGATGATGATGCGATCGACGTGATCGACGTGCGGAAGCTCGAGATCGTGGACTCGATCCCGACCGGCCCGAGCCCGGAAGTCTTCGCTTTCTCACCCGACGAGAAGATCATCTACGTCTCGAACGAAGAGGACTCGCGTCTCGAGGCCATCGATATGGAGACCCGCGTCTCCATCCAGGACATCCCGACCGGCGCCGAGCCCGAGGGCGTGCTGGTGATGCCCGACGGCAGGACCGCCTACGTCACCTCGGAAGTCGCCGACATGGTGCATGTGATCGATACGACCACCGGCGCCGTAACCAAGAACATCCTCGTCGGCACCCGTCCGCGGCGCTTCATCCTGACCCCGGACCAGACCGAGCTCTGGGTCAGCTGCGAGCTCTCCTCCGAGATCTTCATCATCGATACCGCCACCAACGAGATCAAGGGCGAGAGCCTGATCTACGTGCCGGACGGTTTCCGCGAGGAAGACGTGACGCCCGTCGGCATGGCGGTGACCAGGGACGGATCGAAGATCCTGATCAGCCTCGGCCGCGCCAACCACGTCGTCATCATCGACGCCAAGTCGCACGACGTCCTCAGCTACGTGCTGGTCGGCAAGCGCGCCTGGTCGGTGGATTTGTCGAGCGACGAAACCAGGGCCTATGTCGCCAACGGCCTCTCGGACGACATCACTGTCATCGACATGGCCTCGATGAAGGGGATCGTGTCGGTCCCCGTCGGCCGCGTTCCCCACTCGGTGGTGATCGATGATTAGGAGATTCCTCGGGCTTCTCCCGCTGGCGGCGTCGCTGCTCCTCTGCGGCGGCGCCAGCGCTGCCGACGTCAAGGTGGGATATCTGGGGCTCAAGGACGACCTCCGCTATCACCCCGAGGTCGCCTATACCCGCATCGAAATCTCGCCGGCCCTGAACCCGGTCGAAGGCGCCCGCCTCGGCCTCGAGGACCTCAAGATCGTCACCGATGCGGTCGATATCGCCGTGACACTCGACGAACAACAGGCAACCGATGCCGCCGACGCCAGCGCCAAAGTGGCCGCCATGGCCGCCGCCGGCGAACGCTTCGTCATCCTCGACCTGCCCGGCGATATCGTATCGCAGGTGGCGACCGCTGCCGCCGCCCTGCCGATCACCCTGGTCAATGCCACGGCCTCGCAGGACGCGCTGCGCGATCTCTGCCAGCCCAACCTCATCCATACCGGCGCATCCGACCGCATGATCGCCGACACCTACACCCAGTTCCTGCGCCATCGGAACTGGACCAAGGTGCTGATCCTGGTCGGCAAGGAACCCCGCGACAAGGAAATCGCCGACGCCTTCGAAGCCTCGGCCAAGCGCCTCCGCCTCGATATCCGCGACCGCCGCGAGTTCACCACCTCGACCGACCCCGCCAATCGCGAAGCCAACAACACCATGCTGGTGACCGGCGGCACCGACTACGACGTCGTCTTCATCGCCGACAGCCTCAGCGAATATGCCCGCTACCTCAACTACGCGACCCAGCTCCCCCGTCCGGTGATCGGCACCACCGGCCTTACCGCATCCGAATGGCACTGGTCGTGGGACCGCGATGGGGCCACCCAGGTGACGCTCCGCTTCCAGCGCCTGGCCCACGGCGGTCGCGTCATGTCGGGTTCCGACTGGTCGACCTGGATCGCAGCGAAGTCGATCGCCACCGCCTATGCCAAGGCGCGCTCGGACGATCCGCAGAAGATCTACGACTACATGCGCGGCAACCGGTTCAATATCGATGGCTCCAAGGGCTACCGGATGAACTTCCGCCCCTGGGACGGCCAGTTGCGCATGCCCACGGTTCTCGCCACCTCGAACGCCGTGACCGAAGCTGCCCCGTTCCCCGAGTTCCTGCACCAGACCAACGAACTCGACACGCTCGGCGTCGATGAACCGGAGAGCAAGTGCAAAGCGCCGTAACCTACTGGCTCGGCTTCTCGGCCATCACCCGCCGCGAAATCGCGAAATTCCTGCGCCAGACGGAGCGACTGATCTCGGCCATCGTCCGCCCGGCGCTGTGGCTCATCGTCTTCGCGGCGGGTCTGCACGACATCCTCGGCGTCTCGATCGTCCCGCCCTACTCGACCTACGTGCCCTATCAGGAGTACGTGCTGCCCGGCCTGGTCGGCGTGGTGGTGCTGTTCCAGTGCATGCAGTCGGCGCTGTCGATGGTCTACGATCGCGAGGCCGGCGTGATGCGTTCCATGCTGGTGACGCCGCTGCCGCGCTATTTCCTGCTTTTCTCGAAGATCGCCGCCGCCACCGCGCTCTCGATCATCCAGGTTTACGCCTTCCTGATCGTCGCCCGCCTCGTCGGCTACGGCTTCCCCGACTGGGGCTTCGTCTACATCCTCCCCGGTGTCATCCTCACCGGCCTGATGCTCGGCTCCATCGGCCTCCTCGTCTCGGTCTACACCCCGCAGATCGAGAACTTCGCCGGCATGATGAACTTCGTCGTCTTCCCGATGTTCTTCATCTCCTCGGCGCTCTATCCGCTGTGGAAGCTGCGCGAGGCCGGTGCCGACATCATCTGGTGGCTGAGCCAGTTGAACCCTTTCACCTACGCCATCGAGCTCATCCGCTTTGCCGCCTACGGCAAGATGGACTGGCTGTCGCTCGCGGTGGTCATCGGCGTCACCATCGTCGCCTTCCTCCTCGCCGCCCGCGGCTACGACCCGCAGGCCGGCGCTATCCGCAGCGTCAAGCGGCCCTGAGAGACCCGCCGGCCCTGCGTGGGTTGCATCGCGGTACACGGCTTTGTGAGCATTGACGACAACGATGTCACAGTTAGAGTTCAGCCAGCGCTCGCGTCCCGAATGTAAGGGCGGCGGCAGGTGGGAGTTGCGGCCCTTCCGCGAGCGCGTCACTCAGGAGAGAAACCATGGCATCCTTCAGCTCACTATCCCGCCGGCGCTTCGCGCAGGTGGCGGCGATTCTCGTTGCCTCGACTGCGCTTGCAACGCCAGCCTTTGCCGCCGACCTCAAGATCGCAATGATCCTGCCCGGCCCGATCACCGACAATGACTGGAACTCGGTCGGCTACAATGGTCTCCAGGCCGCCGGCAAGGCGCTCGGCGTCGAGACCGCCTATGTCGAGAACGTCACCGACGCCGACGCCGAACGCCTGCTGCGCGATTTCGCCGGGCGCGGCTTCAACCTGATCTTCGCCCACAGCTTCTCGTTCGGCGACGCGGCGCTCAACGCCGCCGAGGACTTCCCGGACACCACCTTCATGGCCGGCACCGCCGCCTCGCTGGCGCCGAACCTCGGCACCTATTCCAACCCTGACTACCAGGGCGCCTACCTCGCCGGCATGCTTGCCGCCGGTGCGAGCAAGACCGGTTCAGTCGGCTGGGTCGGCGGCATGCCGGCGCCGAACATGCTGGCGAACCTCCACGCCTATGAAGCCGGCGCCAAGGAGATCAAGCCGGACGCGAAGGTGCTCCACACCTTCATCGGCTCGTGGTTCGATCCGCCCAAGGCCAAGGAGGCCGCCATCGCCCAGGTCGAGCAGGGCGCGGACGTGCTGAGCGCCCAGGGCGTCGGCGTCATCGACGCCGCCATTTCGAAGAACGTTCTCGCGCTCGGCGCCATGACCGACCAGAACCACCTTGGCCCGCAGAATGTCCTCACCAGCGTCACCTGGGATCTCGGCCCGCTGGTGACCGCCGTCGGCAAGGCCGTGCAGGACGGTACCTGGAAGAGCGAGAACTGGTCGCTTGGCATCGCTGCCGGCTCGGTCGGTCTCGCCGATTTCCACGGCCTCGACAGGAACGTCGACCCCGCGGTGCTGAAGGCCGTCGAGGACAAGATCGCTGCCATAAAGGCCGGCACGTTCGAAGTCCCGCTCGATACGACCGAAGTGCAGTAAGCCGAATTGACGGCCGGACCGACCCCCGCACCGGCGGTGGCGATGCGGAACATCCGCGTCGCCTTCGGCCCGGTCGTCGCCAATGACGATGTGAGCTTTGCCGTGCAGCCGGGAGAAATCCACGCGCTGCTCGGCGAGAACGGCGCCGGCAAGACGACGCTGATGCGTGTCCTCGCCGGCCTGCTCCAGCCGGCCGCCGGATCGATCGAGATCGATGGCCGGCCCGTCCGGATCGAAGACCCGCTCGAAGCGCGCCACCTCGGCATCGGCATGGTGCACCAGCACTTCATGCTGGTCCCCACCCTCACCGTCGCCGAAAACATCGCGCTGGGGCTGAAGGAAGTCCGCACCTGGTTCCCGCGCCTCGACAGGCTTGCCGACGAGATCGATGCGCTCGGCGCCCGCTACGGCCTTGCGGTCAATGCGCGGGCCGTAGCGGGCGAACTCTCGGTTGCGAGCCAGCAGCGCGTCGAGATCGTCAAGGCGCTCTATCGCGGCGCCCGCATCCTGGTGCTCGATGAACCGACCGCCGTGCTGACCCCGCAGGAAGCGGCAGCCCTCTTTCCCGTGCTGCGTTCGCTCGCCGAGGCGGGCACCGCCATCGTCTTCATCTCGCACAAGCTCAACGAGGTGATGGCCGTCACCGACCGCATCACGGTGCTGCGCCGCGGCAAGGTCGCCGGCACGCTCGAAACGAAATCCACCGAGCCGCGCGCCATCGCCCGCATGATGGTCGGCGGCGATGTCACCCTGCCCCATCTCGAGGGCAAGCCGCAGGCCGGCCGCCCGGTGCTCGAGGTCGAAAACCTCGGCTATGCCGACAGCCGCGGCCTCCGCCGGCTCGATAATGTCGGATTCAGCGTCGGCGCCGGCGAGATCGTCGCCATTGCCGGTGTCGACGGCAACGGCCAGCAGGAACTCGCGGAGGCAATTGTCGGCCTCATCCGTCCCGATACCGGAACCGTCCGCATCGATGGCAGCGACGTCACCACCGCCCCGGTCGCCACCCGCATCGCTGCCGGTCTCGCGCACATCCCCGAGGACCGGCACCGCACCGCCATCTTCGAGAAGATGTCGGTCACCGACAACGCCGTCGCCGAGGACGCCGGCCAGCCGCGCTTCGCCCGTCTCGGCATGCGCAACCTGAGCGAAACCCGGCGCTTCGCCGCCGAACTGGTGCGCGATTTCGACGTTCGCCTCGGCAGCATCGAGCAGACTATCGGGTCGCTCTCGGGCGGCAACCAGCAGAAGGTCGTGCTGGGCCGGGCCCTCAGCCGCGATCCACGCCTGATCGTCGCCGTGCAGCCGACCCGCGGCCTCGATATCGGAGCCACCGCCTTCCTTCATTCGCGGCTGCTCGAGCGCCGCGCCGCCGGCGCCGCCGTGCTGCTCATTTCCACCGAGCTCGACGAGGTGCTGGCGCTGGCCGACCGCATCGTCGTGCTGTTCAAGGGACAGGTCACCGGCGTGGTCACGCGCGAAACCTTTGACGTCGAGCAGCTCGGTCTGATGATGGCGGGACGCGCCGCATGACCGAGACCCCGTCCGAAGCCGCTTCCGGCCTTGTCCGCAGCTACCTCCTCCCCCGCTCCGTGCTTTCCGGCCTCGCCTGCGTGCTCGCCGCCTTCGCCATCGGCGCGGTCCTCATCGCGTTGATCGGCCGCGATCCCGTCTACGCCTACTGGAGCCTGTTCGAGGCCTCGCTCGGCAGCACCAACGGCCTCGCCGAAACCATGATCCGCACCGTGCCGCTCGCCCTCTGCGGCATCGGCATCGCCCTCGCCTTTCGAGCCGGCGTGTTCAACGTCGGCGCCGAGGGCCAGCTCTTCATCGGCGGCATCGCCGCCGCTTGGGTCGGCCTGCAACTCACCGGCCAGCCGCAATGGCTGGTGCTGCCCGCAATGGGCCTCGCCGCCGCCATCGCCGGCGCGCTCTGGTCCGGCATCGCCGGCGTGCTGAAGCTGAAACTCCGGGCCGATGAGCTGATCACCACCATCATGCTCAACTACGTCGCCATCTACTTCGTCGGCTACCTCCTGCACGGCCCGCTGCAGGAGCCCGGCTCGCCCCTCGCCCGCACCGCCCGCCTCGCCGCCGAAGCGCGGCTGCCGACCATCCTCGAAGGCACCCGCCTCCATGCCGGGCTGCTGATCGTCATCGTGATCGCGATCCTCGCGCAGATCTTCCTCTGGCGCGCGGTCGCCGGTTTCCGCCTCCGCGCCGTCGGCCACAACCCGCGCGCCGCCGAAAATACCGGCATGAACGTCAAGGCCGCGCTCTGGACCGGCTTCCTCATTTGCGGCGCTCTTTCCGGCCTCGCCGGCTTCTCCGAAGTCGCGGGCGTGCAACGCCGCATGATCGAGAACCTCTCGCCCGGCTTCGGCTACACCGCCATCATCGTTGCGCTCCTCGGCCAGACCAACCCGCTCGGCGTCCTCGCCGCCGCCGTGTTGTTCGCGGCGCTGCAGATCGGCTCGACGACGATGGAATCCGCCGCCGGCGTGCCGAGCGCACTGACCACCGTGATCCAGGCCCTGGTCGTCCTGCTGCTCCTCGCCCAGAACGCCCTGCCGCGCCTCCTGGCGAAGCGTCGGAAGGGGGCCTGACGCGATGGATTTCCTTGCCGATCCGGTCTTGGCCGGCTTCCTCGCCGCCAGCGTCCGCCTGTCGATCCCGATCCTGCTCGCCGCCCTCGGCGGTATGTTCGCCGAGAAGTCGGGCGTCCTCAATATCGGCCTCGAAGGCATGATGCTGATCGGCTGCTTCACCGGTTTCATCACGGTGCACTACACCGGCAACCTCTGGCTCGGCGCGGCGGTTGCGCTGATGATCGGCGCCGTCGCCGGCCTCGGCCTCGCCTTCTATGCAGTGACGCTGCGCGCCAACCAGGTCGTCGTCGGTATCGCCTTCAACCTGCTGATGCTCGGCGTCTCCGCCTATTTCTTCCGCCTCGCCTTCGGCTCCGGCACCGCCTCACCGCGCATCACGCCGTTCGCCCCGATCGATTTCGGCCCCCTGGCCAACATCCCCGTCATTGGCCCGCTGCTGTTCCAGCACGACCCGCTGACCTACCTGTCGTTGCTGCTCGTCCTCATCGGCTGGCTGGTCATGCACCACTCGACCATCGGCCTCTCGATCAAGGCCGTCGGCGAGCATCCCGAGGCGGCCGAGACGCTCGGCCTCGACCCCATCGCCATCCGCTACGCCGCAGTTGCTGTGAGCGGTGCACTTGCCGGGCTCGGCGGGGCCTTCCTCTCGATCAGCGCCACCGGCGTCTTTCTCGACAACATGACCGCCGGTCGCGGCTACATCGCCTTGGCCATCCTGATCCTAGGCCGCCGTCACCCCTTCGGCGTACTCGTCGCAGCATTGCTGTTCGGTGGCGCCGAGGCCTTGCAGCTCCGCGCCCAGCTGCTGCCGATCGGCGTGCCGCTGCAGTTCCTGATCATGCTGCCTTACGTGCTGACCATCGTCGTGCTGGCCGTTTCCGCCAGCCGCAGCGGTGCGCCGGCCGCGCTCGGCACCCCGTACGAAAAGGGTAAGGACTGACGCTTGCCGCGGACCCCGCCGGCGCAATAGGCTCGCGCCGCAAGTCATACTGGGAGGAATTGATGGCGCTGAATGTATTGTTCGTCGGCGGTACCGGGCAGATTTCGCTGCCCTGCGTCGAGTATGCCGTGGCCCAGGGCCACAAGGTCAGCGTCTTCAACCGCGGCCAGCGCGACGTGGCGCTCCCGGCCGGCGTCACCTCGATCGTCGGCGACATGAAAGACCCGGCGAGTTACCGCAAGCTCGGCGACATGGGCTTCGACGTCGTCGCCCAGTTCATGGTGTTCACGCCCGAGCAGATGGCCGAGGACATCGCCACCTTCGCCGGCAAGACCAAGCAGTACATCTTCATCTCGTCGGCCTCGGTCTACGAGAAGCCGGCCAAGCACTACATCATCACCGAGAAGACCCCGGCGGTGAACCCCTACTGGGGCTACAGCCATGCCAAGATCGCCTGCGAGAAGCTGGTCGAGGGCGCCGCGGACCTGCCCTGGACCATCGTCCGCCCCAGCCACACCGTGCGCACAGGCCTTCCCACCATGATGGGCGAAGGGGATATTGTCATCCGCCGCATGCAGCAGGGCAAACCCGTCATCGTCGCCGGCGACGGCACCTCGCCCTGGACGCTGACGCGCTCCAAGGATTTCGCCGTCCCGTTCGTCAACCTGTTCGGCAAGTCAGCCGCGCTGGGCGAGATCTTCCACATCACCTCGGACCGCGCCTATAGCTGGGACGATATCTACCACGCCATCGGCCGCGGCGTCGGACTGACGCCCAAGATCGTCCATGTGCCGTCCGACACGCTCGTCGCCTACAACAAGGCCTGGGAAGGCCCGTTGATCGGCGACAAGACCTGGTCGGCCCTGTTCGACAATTCCAAGGTCAAGCGCGTCGCCGGTGCCTTCAAATGCTCCGAGGACCTCGACGAGGTGCTGGCGGAGTCAATCAGCTTCCTGAAAGAGCGGCTGGCCTCGAACGCCCCCGTGAACATGGAGCTCGACCCGCTGTTCGACCGGATCACGTCAGAGCAGGCAGCGCTGGGGCACTGAGCTCGCCAGCGCGATTGCGGTGCGCGACGACGATGCCCGCAATGGTCCTTTTGGATGTCTCGACGTACGTTCCTCAGCCCTCTAGAGTTTGTCGGCGCGACCGGGAGATCGCGCTGACCGAGGGGATATCGTAGTGAAGATCACGTCTGTGAAGACGGCCGCATCGACCGGCCATACCATGCAGCTATGGGTGAAGATCGAAACCGATGCCGGGGTTACCGGGCTCGGCGAGTGTGTGCATGGCGGACACCAGGCCATCGCCGTCATCAAGCACCTCGAACACCGGCTGGTCGGCCGTGACCCCTTCGCCATCGACGCGCTGTTCGAGGAAATCCGCCGCAGCCTCGTATTCGAGGGCGGCTTTGCAGGCGCGCTGATCACGGCGCTGACCGGCGTCGAGATCGCGCTATGGGATCTGAAGGGCAAGGCCCTCAAGGTGCCGATCTATGAGCTGATGGGCGGCAAGTTCCGCGACGACATCCGTGTCTATTGTGACTGCGAAGTCTCGCCCGGCATGAACATGGACGAAGTGCAGTCCGTGGTCGACGAGGTGCTGGAGGCCGGTTTCACCGCGCTGAAGGTGGATCTCGATATCCGCGCCTACGGCCACACCGGCTCGGAAACCGAATGGTACGTGAAGGACACGTTCAACATGACTCCCAACAAGTGGGAGCATGACCGCATGGTGCAGCTGGCCGAGATGGTGGTGAAAGCGGCCGGCAAGGACGTCGATGTCGCCTGCGACCTGCACACCCGTCTCGACAAGCATTCTGCCATCCGCCTCTGCAAGGATCTCGAGCATCTGCAACTGATGTGGCTGGAAGAGCCGATTCCGCCCGAGAACGTTGCCGTCATGGCCGAGATCACCCACGCGACCAGCGTACCGATCTGCGGCGGCGAAAACCTCTATCTGCGGCATGGCTTCCGCGAGGTGTTCGAAAAGCAGGCGCTCGACATCATCATGCCCGACATCCCGAAATGCGGCGGCCTCAGCGAGTGCCGCAAGATCGCGGAGATGGCGGACATCTATTCGATCCCGTTCGCGCCCCACAACGTGTCGTCCCCGATCGGGACCATGGCATCGGCCCATGTCTGCGCGACGGTGCCGAACTTCCTCATCCTCGAGTACCACTGGTTCGGCCGGCTCGATTACTGGCGGACGGCGACCGATGGTGGCGAGATCATCCAGAACGGCCGCATCAAGATGACCGACCGCCCCGGCATCGGCCTCGAGCTGAACGAGGAAGTGGCCAAAGCCCACCAGTATCCGGGCACGACCTGGTTCGAGTGAGGGTCGACGCCGATCGATAGATCGCGACCCCCTCCGCCGACTACGTCGGCACCTCCCCCGCCCGCGGGGGGGATGGTAGCCGGCACGATCGAGCCCCACTCGTATCCTCCCCCGCGGGGCGGGGGAGGTGTCAGGCGAACGCCTGACGGAGGGGGCCACGATCTATCAGCCCCGCCCTACCGCACCAGCGCCGGCCGCTTCGCGTCGAACGTCCAGCCCGGAATGAGATACTGCATCGCCACAGCGTCATTGCGGCCGCCCGCCGGCAGCTTGCGGTACAGCTCGTTGGCCGCCGCGAGCGCCGCCTCGTCGAGCTCCACACCCAGCCCAGGGCGCTCCGGCACCGCCACTTCGCCGCCGACGATCTTCGGCGGCTCCTTGGTCAAATGCTGGCCGTCCTGCCAGATCCAGTGCGTATCGAGCGCGGTGATCTCGCCGGGCGCAGCGGCGCCGACTTGGGTGAACATGGCGAGCGAGATATCGAAGTGGTTGTTGGAGTGGCTGCCCCAGGTCAGGCCCCAGCGGGCGCAGAGTTTTGCGACGTCAATCGAGCCGCGCGGGGTCCAGAAATGCGGGTCGGCGAGCGGGATGTCGACGCTGCCCAGCACCACGGCATGGCCCATCTGGCGCCAGTCGGTAGCGATCATGTTGGTGGCGGTGCGGATGCCGGTGGCGCGACGGAATTCGGCCAGTACCTCGCGCCCGGAGAAGCCCTGTTCGCCGCCGCACGGATCCTCGGCATAGGCGAGGTACGGCTTCAGATGCCGGGCGATCTCGATCGCCTCCTTGAGCGACCAGGCGCCATTCGGATCGAGGGTGATGCGCGCGTCGGGGAAGCGCCTGGCCAGCGCCTCGATCGCCTCACCCTCCTCCATGCCGTGCAGCACGCCGCCCTTGAGCTTGAAATCCTTGAAGCCGTAGCGCGCCTCCGCGGCCTCGGCCTGGCGGACGATCGCGGCGGCATCGAGCGCGGTCCGGTCGCGTACGCCGAGCCAGTCGTCGCCACCCGCTACGCGATAGTCGAGATCGGTCTTCGTCCGGTCGCCGACATAGAAGAGGTAGCCGAGCATCTGGACGCGCTCGCGCACCTGGCCATCGGCGAGCAGTTCGGCCATGGGCACGTTGAGGAACTGCCCCATCAGGTCGAGCAGCGCGCATTCGAGCGCGGCGACGGCGTGCACGGTGATGCGCAAATCGAACGTCTGGGCCCCGCGGCCGCCGGAGTCGCGGCTGGCAAAGGTCTCGCCGACACGACGCAGGATGGTGCGGTAGGCGCCGATCTCGTGGCCAACGACGAGCTCGCGCGCATCCTCGAGCGTGCGGGTGATGTCCTCGCCACCCGGCACTTCACCCAGCCCGGTATGTCCAGCGCTGTCGGTTAGGATGACGATGTTGCGGGTGAAGAGCGGGCCGTGGGCGCCGCTCAAGTTCATCAGCATGCTGTCGCGGCCGGCAACCGGCACCACGCGCATGCCCACCACCTTCGGTGTCGCGTTGGTCACGTGCATCCTCTCGATGGAAAGGGCGGGACCCGGAGGTCCCGCCCAAGAAGGATCGGCTGGGATCAGCCCTTCACCGCGCCGACCGTCAGGCCACCGACGAGGAAGCGCTGGGCGTACATGTAGAGCACCGCCACCGGGATCGCCGTCAGCAGCGACGCCGCCATCAGCTCGCCCCACGGCAGGATATCGCCCACCACCATCGATTGGAGCCCGATCGGCAGGGTCCTCAGCGATTCCGACGTGATGAACACGAAGGCGAAGAGGAACTCGTTCCACGCATTGGTGAAAGCGAACAGCGCAACCGACAAGAGGGCCGGCGCCGCCAGCGGCAGGGTGATGCGTACGAAGGCGTAGAGCCGGCTCGCCCCGTCGATCATCGCCGCTTCCTCAAGCTCCACCGGGATCGAACGGAAATAGCCGATCAGCACCCAGGTCGCGAAGGGAACGAGGAAGGTCGGGTAGGTAGTTAGCAATGCGCCATAGCTGTTGATCAACCCCAGGTCGCTCAGCGTCTGGTAGAGCGGGATGAAGATCAGCGTCCCCGGCAAGAGGTAGGTAATCAGGATCGCCGTGGTCAGCAGGCCGGCCCCAAGGAACTTGAGACGCGTCAGGGCGTACGCCGCCAGCGCCGCAATCGCCACCGAGACGATCGTGCTCAGCGCCGCAACCAGCAGCGAGTTGCCCAGCCACATCAGGAACGGTGAATTGAAGATCAGTTGCTCATACTGGCTGACCGTCGGCGGGTTCGGCCAGAAGATCGACTGCCGCTGGCTGATCTGGGTCGTGGTCTTGAACGAGGTGATCAGCACCCAGTAGAATGGGAACAGCACGAACGCCATGATCGGCAACAGGATCAGGATGCGGATACCGATCCCCATGCGTTCGCGTCCTTCCGGCTTGAACACAGGCTTGTGGGACGACCCCGTCATTCGCTGGCGCAGGGCAAGCCCAAGCTTTTCGATGCCGCGGTTCAGCATGTCGAATGGCCAGAAGAAGACATCGAGGACGAGGCTGAACAGCCCGCCGAAGAACTTGCCGATGCCGAGGCCGCCCTTCTTCCCAACGCCGGCGGCGCGCTCGTCGTGCCGCATGTACTTGGACAAGAGGTAGATGAGGAAGGCCATCAGCGGCGCGACGCTCAGCGCAATGGCGCTGCCGGGCCCGTACTGAAGCGAGCCGATTGCCTTCTCGTAGGCGAGGATGGAGTAGAGGCGCGTCGCGCCGCTCGGTCCACCACCGGTCATCAGGAAGATCAGGCCGAACTGGTTGAAGGTCGAAATGAAGCTGAGCAGCAGCACCACGAGGATGACGTAGCGCATGCCCGGCAGCGTGATGTAGCGGAAGCGCTGCACCGCATTGGCGCCATCTACTTCGGCCGATTCATAGAGCTCGGTATCGATGGCCTTGAGGCCCGCCAGCAGCAGCAGGGTGAAGAAGGGAATGCCCTTCCACACGTTCACCGCGATGACGCTGCCCAGCGCCAGGTTGGAATCCGACAGCCAGCCGAGCGGCTTGTTGATGATGCCGGCGCCCTGGAGAATGGGGTTCAGACCGCCAAACAGCGGGTCGTAAATCGACTTCCAGGCCAGCGCCGTGACGATTTCGGGCACGATCCAGGGCAGCAGCATGATCGCCGACATCAGGTTGCGCCACGGCAACTTGGAATGAAGGATCATGGCGATGGTCATGCCGGTGACGAACTTGATCGACAGCGACCAGAACGTGAAGTTGATCGTGTTCGACAGCGACAGCAGGTAGTCGGAATTGGTGTAGAGGCGCTGGTAGTTTTTCAGCCCGACCTGCACCGTATCGCCGGTGTTGAAGTTGAAGGTGGTCATCGACATCAGGATGGCACTGATGAACGGCCAGAAGATCAGGCCCGCCATGAGCAGGACCATCGGCAGCACGAACAGGTAGGCGATCCGCCAGTCCCTGCCGAGGATGTTCTTGAGCTTGAACCGCGGACGCGCGGCAGTTTTGGTGCCACCAATGGGCATGTCGAGAGTGATGCGCTTGTCCATGGTCAAGCCTCCTTCCAGCTGAAGCACCCGGTACCAATGGGTGCAGGAGTTGGGCGCCGCTTCCGTCACACTGTGACAGGGTGGTGCGGCACGGGATGGTGGAAGGGCAGCAATGCCGCCCTTCCACGATCTGCCGATCCAGCCTTACGGCTGCATGATCCCGCCTTCTTCGAACAGATCCACCATCTTCTGGTGGGCGTCCTTGACGGCATCGGCGGGCGACATGCGACCGGAGATGACGTTGCCGACGGACTGCTCGAGCACGCCCTGCGCGCGGATGGCGTCGACACCCGCGTTGGGGTTCGCCGGCCACGACTGGCCGAGGAACGGATCCTTGACGTCGACCGCCTGTTTGATGGTCGCCAGGTTCGGTTCGGCTGCGAGCAACTCGGGAGTCCAGAGGTTCTGGTAGGCGGGCGTGAACAGCACGCTGCCCAAAGCTGCGATCTTGCCGAAGTTGGCCGGGTCGAGCAGGTTGAGCGCCAGTTCCTTGGCGAGGGCCGCGTTAGGTGCGCCCTTGAACACGGTCATCCAGCCGCCGACGTTGCCGCCGTCGCGGCTGTCGCCGTTGATCGCCGCCGGCGCTTGCAGCAGCAGGGTGTTCGCATAAACCGGATTACCGTCGCGTTTCGCCTGCGCGTAGATCGAGAACGCGTTCTGGGTAAAGCCGATCTGGCCTGCGAGATACGCTTCATTGTTGCCCGTATCGTTCCAGCTCTCGACACCCGGCGGCAGCATGGCGGCATACTTGCCGTTGCGGTCGTAGGTCTCGCGCAGGAATTCGAAGGCCGCCACCGTCTCGGGCGAGTTGAAGGTCACCACCTGGCCGGTTTCGTCCGTGAAGTGGCCGCCGAACGCCTGGACGGTCGCAATCAGGAAGCCGAAACCGTCGCCGGACTGGTTGGGGGTAAAGCCCCAGCCGTAGAAGTCGGGCCCGGAAATGGCGAGAGCCGCCTCGCGACGATCCACGATGGTCTTGAGCGAGGCCGGATCGATGCCCTTTTCCTTGAGCTTGTCGCCACGCGCATAGTAACCGGTCGTCGTGCCGATAAGCGGAACGGCCCACCACTTGCCGTCTATCTGGGCCGTCTTGGCGGCGTTGAGGCCCGGCATGATCTCGCCGTAGAGCGAGACGGCCTTCTCGACCACGTCGGTCATATCCTCGACCAGGTCGAGCAGGTGCAGTTGCGCGATCGAAACGTTGGACGTGTAGGCGAAATCCGGCGGGTTGCCGGCCTTCACCGCCGCCGTCATCTTGCCCATGAAATCGCCGAACGACTCGGGGTTCGTGGTCGAGATATCGAGTTCGACGCCCTTGGCATCTGCAAACGCCTGGACGGTGTCGCGGAATGCCGTCTGTGCCGCCTCGAAATACTCGGTGCGGTGGATGACGGTCAGCTTGCCGCTGGCGCCCACGGGCAGCGCCTCGTCGGGCTTGGGGGCGTCCTGGGCGAATACGGGCAACCCGTTCACACCGAGCACAACGCCGGCGCCCACTGCGGCCGAACCCCGCAACAGCGCGCGGCGGCTGAGTTTGTTCTTGTCCATGGGTAGTTTCCTCCTCATTGCTTGCTCGTACCGGGCTTGGTCCCTCAACCGCTGCCCGGTCTCCACACGAGACCGTTAGGTTATCGACGCGATGCGTCCTCCAAATGCGGCAGGACGCAGGTGATTTCAATTGCGGGGAGCCAATGACGCGACCCTCGTTGGCCGCGACCGGACGAACCGGGTTGGACACACGGTGTGTGCTGCACGTCGCCCTCCCTCCCCGGGACGTTGCCCGGCTATCGGCTTCAAATTCCTATGCCGAACGTACGTCAATCTGTCGGTCAATGCTGCGGCTGTCAACGACCAATCATACTGCCTGTGAGGAACACGGCGCCGGGAAAGGCATCACAACACGTTGACACCCGCGCGATCGTGGTGGTAGTCGAAATTAGTCATACTACTTAGCGCGGGATGGGGAGGCGCCTGATGAGCTTCGACGAGATCAAGGCAAAGATTGGTTCCGGCCTCCTGTCCTTCCCGGTCACCGATTTCGGCGCCGACGGCGAGTTCGATCGCGACGGTTATGCCGCGCGCCTGCAGTGGCTCTCCTCCTTCGACGCGGCCGGGCTGTTCGCCGCCGGCGGCACCGGCGAGTTCTTCTCGATCGGCTATGACGAATACGACGCGGTGATCCGCACCGCGGTCGAGAACAGCCAAAAGGGCGTGCCTGTCCTCGCCGGCGTCGGCTACGGCACCCGCATGGCGGTCGACCTCGCCCGCCGTGCCGAAGCGGCTGGTGCCGCCGGCATCCTCGTGCTGCCGCACTACCTGATGTTCGCCGAGGAAGCGGGCGTCGTGGCCCATATGCAGGCGATCTGCAACGCCGTCGGCATCGGCGTCATCTACTATGCCCGCGACAACTCCCGCCTATCGCCCGCCGGGCTCGAGAAGGTGGCCGAGACCTGCCCCAACCTCATCGGCTACAAGGACGGCATCGGCGACCTGCAGCTGATGCAGCGCATCGCCCACCGCATGGGCGACCGCGTCGTCCATGTCGGCGGCCTGCCGACGGCCGAGGTCTTCGCCCAGCCCTATCTCGAAATGGGCGTCACCACCTACTCGTCGGCCGTATTCAACTTTGTCCCAGAACTGGCGCTGCGCTTCTATCGAGCCGTGCGCCAGCGCGACAACGCCACGATCGACGCGCTGATGAAGAGCTTCTACCTGCCGCTGATCGACCTGCGCGACAAGAAGCGCGGCTACGCGGTGTCGATGATCAAGGCCGGCGCGGACCTGATCGGCCGCTCGGCGGGCAAGGTGCGGACGCCGCTGACCGAGCTCGATGCCGGGGAACGCGACATCCTGCGCGGGCTGATCGCGGCGCACGCCTGATCGCCGTATTTGTGCCTTGAGTCGCAACTTTACTTCGGCTCATGACAGTAGAACGGCTTGCGTACTCACCCTTGGTGATTGATGGCCTGTCGTATTCCGACTGGGAAGACGACGCCGATGGGTTGCGTCAACTGGCGACCGGCGCGGGCCGGGTGACCAAGCGGCATCTTGCCCATGCCAACAGGCTGCTCGCCAGCCTCGACGAGGAACTCGATGCCATCGCCAGCGTGAGCCCCGGCCTCACCGGCTTCGATTCCATCAGGGTCGGATGCATCGGCGAATTGCTGGCGGCCTTCCGCATCAGCCTGGCCGAGACGCGGCGCTTGCTCGAGGCGCGCGCCGCGAAGCAGCACGCCAGCCCGCGAAAAAAGATGGCCGCTGCCTAGAGCGACCACTTCTCGCTCAGCACTGATTCCGAGACATCACGCCCCCTCCACCAGCTACGTTGGTCCCCCTCCCCCGCCCCGCGGGGCGGATTTCGCGTAGGGCGAGATCGCGCCGCAAGCCATCCTCCCCCGCGGAGGGGGGGAGGTGCCGGCGCAGCCGGCGGAGGGGGTCACGATGTCAGATTGGGCCGCAAACCTTCACGGCCCGTACGGGTCCCACCCGTTCGCCTGGAACACCCCGATAATATAGCCGAAGCAGAAGGCGAACGCGGTTTCGTCCGAGTTGGCGGCGTCGATATGCGGCACGTGGTCGGGCATGATCATGCCGTCATAGCCGACCTCGTGATAGATCTTCAACGCCGCCGGCATGTCCATGTCGCCCGCATCGGGGAACTCCTCGGTGAACGAGTAGCGCCCACCCTTGATGTTGCGGAAATGGACGTTGAAGATCTTCTTGCGCTGGCCGAACCAGCGAATGATCTCGCCGATTTCTTGGCGCGGATTCTCGAGGCTCTCGGCCACCGTGCCCTGGCAGAAATTGAGCCCGTGATAGGGGCTTTCGGCGATCTGCACGAACTTCATCAGCCCCTCGGCGTCGCCGAGCACGCGCTTCTCGAAGCCGCGATAGCCGGGCGGCGTCATCGGATCGTGCGGGTGGCAGGCGAGGCGCACCTTGTTCGTGGTCGCGACCGGCACGACGTGCTCGAGGAAGTAGGTGATGCGCTCCCAGAACTCGTCGGCGCTGACCCGCCCGGCAATGGTGAGCGTGTCGCCATCGGTGGCCTTATCGGCCCGCCAGGTCGAGAGCACCGCCCCGCCGCGCCCGGTCTCGGACGTGGTGCGCGGAATGCCGAGCACGTTGAAATTGTATTTGGCCGCGCCGATCCCGGCCTCGGCCAGCGCCTCGATGATGCGGCAGAGCCCGTCGATCTCGCGGTCACGCTCACCGGGCCGGCCGAGCACGATGCCGGGCGACTGGTGCTGGCGCTCGATGCCCGACGAGGGCAGCGGCAGCTGCACCATGTCGAGCTTCAGCCCGAAGCCCTCGATCCGGTCGCGGTGGCGCAGCAGAATATCACGATCCCACTGCCAGGGGTCGCCCTCGGGATCGATGCAGACATGCTTGACCCCCAGTTGGGCAAGCTGCTTGAGATAGCGATCACCAGCCTTCGCCAGCTGACCGCCGCCCATCTGGGTGCCTACATGCATATTTCCCCCCATTGTTCTATGACTTCTTCAAAGCAGTATGATAGATTTTCCGGTGCGGCAAGCAATGCGGCCAAGGTCGTACCCTGCCGTGGTGGAAGACGCCGTCCTCGACCGACGAAAGCCCGCTGAAAGTTCGCCAATGTCTGCCACTGTCCACCTGACCGATCGGGTCAAACTCGATCTTCTGCGGCTTATCGAGGCCGACGGGCTTATCCCCGGCGACAAGCTGCCGGCCGCTGACGAACTCTGCCGCCAGTTTTCGGTCAGCCGCACAGTGGTGCGCGAGGCCATCGCCAGCCTCAAGGCCGAGGGGCGCCTCCGCTCGCTGCGCGGCAGCGGCGTTTACGTCGAGACCCCGCCGCCTGCCGCCAAGGGCATGGCCCTGTTCATGGCCGCGCCCGAGGAAATCGGCGACATCCTCGATTTCATGGAATTCCGCATCAGCGTCGAGGTCGAGGCCGCCGGGCTCGCCGCCGAGCGGCGCACCGAGGTGAACCTCCTCCGCATGGCGCAGGCACTGGCCCAGTTCCGCCGCTCGTTCAAGGACAAGACGCTGGCCACCGACGCCGACCGCGCCTTCCACCGCGCCATCGCCGACGCCACCAACAACAACCGCTTCCGCCTCTTCGTTGACGAGGTCGGCGAGCGCCTGATCCCGCGCCGCGCCCTGGGCGCCAGCTTTGCCGATGAGCGCAGCAAGACCGAGTTCCTCGAGGTCATCGCCGGCGAGCACCAACGCATCTACGACGCCATCTCCGAGCGCAAGCCCGACGAAGCACGCATCGCCATGCGCCGCCACCTCGAGGACGGCCGCCGCCGCTACCGCGACTGGCGCATCGCACATGATATCGCGGTGGCGGGCTGAGGCCCGAGCTTCGTCCGCGGCGGTGACGGCGGCCTCGCCGGACATCGCGTTGCGCTGGACGGCAACGGGCGCGTCCGGTACCCCTCTCAACGGGATTCGGGGCAAACGGATGAGCGAGCGTATCGACTTCCCGTTCTATGACGGCAAGCCGGTCGAGCTCACCGGCCGCGACTGGGCTATCGTCATCGGCGCCGTGGGCATCGCCTTCGTGCTGCTCATCACTCTGCCGCTGCCGGACTTCCCGCTCAGTCTGGTCCCGCCACTCCTCTTCGCTGTTCTGCCGCTTGCGGCGCTTGCCTGGGTTGCCAGGCGCAACTGGACAGCACTATTCCACCACTACGGCATCAAGCAGTTCGGCCAATCGGTCGGCTTTGCCGCCCTGACGATTATTGCCTCGTTCGCCGTTGGCTTCGTGATGTCGCGGTTCATGCCGATGGCCCCCAACCCGACCTTTTCGACCACCGTATCGGGCTCCGACCTCGCCATCCTGCTGCTGCGCTCGTTCATCCAGTTGATCGGCGAAGAGGCGGTCACCATCCTTCCGCTGCTCGCGGTCCTGTGGCTAAGCGTGTCGAAGTTCGGCCTGCCGCGGCGCGCTGGCTTGTGGCTCGGCGTGCTGATCTCGACCGTCTGGTTCGCTGCCATGCACCTGCCGACCTACGACTGGAACGTCTTGCAGTGCCTCGGCACCATCGGCACCGCTCGCCTGGTGCTGACCGCTTCCTATCTCGTCACCCGCAACATGGCGGTGTCGGTGGGCGCCCATATTCTCAACGACTGGACGCTGTTCTTCATCGCGTTCGTCGGCGGGCACAGCCCCATCGAAACTGCCGTCTGAGACAAATCCCAGCCTAGTCCAAGGCAGATTATCATCGGCCTCTGGAAGTTTTTCGGTGCCCAATCGTCAACTTCGATTCATATATCTTGGCCACAAGCCTTGTTTTAACGGCAATTGAGGCCCATATAGGCCGCTGTACGTTACAGCCAATGTTGGCTGCTGATTTCCCGGCTCGCCGGTTGTTTGGCTCCCGCTTTTGCAGACGTCTAGACCCGGATCGCATGTTGCGATCAGGGAACGTGTGCGTTCGCCTGAGGGCGTGCCTCACAATCGAAAAGAAGTATCCGTCATGATCAATGGCACCGTGAAATTCTATAACTCCACCAAGGGCTTCGGCTTTATCGCTCCGAACGATGGTTCGAAGGACGCTTTCGTCCACGCCACCGCGCTGGAAGCAGCCGGCATCCACGGCCTGGCCGAAGGCCAGAAGGTCACCTACGACCTCGAGAGCGGCCGCGACGGCAAGGTTTCGGCAACGAACCTGCAGCTCGCCTGATCTTACTACGTCCGGCCTGTTCCTCAGGCCGGACCCACGCCCCGCGACTTAACGACGGGGCGGCACAGCGACCTGCGCAACGGCGCAGGTCCATAGGATACATATGACAGACCTGAACTACCAGGACGGCGCCGAGCTCTATCTCGGCCGCGACTGGGACACTGCGACCATTCTTGGCCCACGGGCCTTCCGGGTCGCCGCACACGCACTGCGATTTGCCTTCGAGGAAGCCGCCCCCGTCAGCCTGACGGGCGCCCGGCTCAAGGTCGGGGACCGCGTCTACGCCGGCCCGGCTCTCGCGCAGCTCTATCGCAGCGACGACTACCCGCTCGAGCGCAAGCATCAACGCCGCGCCGCAACCGCAACATCGCGAAGGAAGAGACAATGGCAGACTTCGATTATGGCGCCAGCGCCGAACTTTACCCCAGCCGCCGCTATGCCAAGTCGGCACGCGAGCAGTATCGCCGCTTCAAGACGGCAGCCGAGGCCATCCAGTACATCATGGAGGACGTCCCCGGCTCCTGGCTGATCGGCTCGTTCCTCGAGGTCAATGAGCGCCGCTACGACGGCGACGCCATTCGCGGCCTCTACCAGTCGGCGGGCTATCCGCTCGCACGCCAGCGCGTGGCCGCGTGATGACCGACACCGTCGACGAGCTCATCGCCCGGCCGCAATACACGCCGGGCTTTCTCGGCAACTCCTTCGGGCTGACGCTCAAAGAGGCGCGCGATATCCTCGACCGGGCCAATGGCGACCGCGACACGGCCGCCGAACTGGCCCGCCAGCAGCGCTACAGGCAGCCCTGAGCCAGCCTCCGGCACCAACTCCAGGTGGCCCGAAAATGCGAAAGGCCGGACAATTGTCCGGCCTTTGTCGCATCCCAGCAATGTTGGGAGAGTAATGGAGCGGGCGAAGGGATTCGAACCCTCGACCCTAACCTTGGCAAGGTTATGCTCTACCCCTGAGCTACACCCGCACTCCATGTCAGCCCCGTCGCGCCGCGCTAAGCGCTTGGCATCGGGTCGACGGGCGCCTATATGCCCAATCGAAGGCGGGTTTGCAACCCATAATTCTGGTCTCGCGAAAGCCGTGGTAAAGCTGGCCCACGAGACCCTTCGGGGCATAGGAATTTCAAGGAGATGCGGGGCTTCCCAACGCCTCCATCCACTGGGACAATAGCAGCATGTCGCTCAACGATTTCACTTCCGCCACTCCCGCCGCGGCGACGCCGTCGGCCCTGCTGATCAAGGAATCGACTGATCAGGCCTTCAAGGCGGACGTCATCGACGCCTCGCTCGAAGCACCCGTCCTGGTCGATTTCTGGGCCCCCTGGTGCGGCCCGTGTCGCCAACTGACCCCGAACCTCGAAAAGGTGATCAACGAGAAAGCCGGCAAGATCCGGCTGGTGAAGATCAATATCGACGAGAACCCCGGTGTTGCCGGCCAGCTCGGCATCCAGTCGATCCCGGCCGTCTTCGCCTTTGCCGGCGGCCGTCCGGTCGATGCCTTCCTCGGCGCCATCCCCGAGAGCGAAGTGCGCCGCTTCGCCGACAAGGTGATATCAGGTGCGCCGGCCGGCCAGCCCGCCGCCGGCTCGATCGAGGAAGAGATCAAGAACGCCGTTGAGGCCGCCGCTGAGGCGCTCAAGGTGGGCGACCTGAACCAGGCCGCGCAGATCTACGGCATGGTGCTGCAGCATAAGCCCGACCATCCGGGCGCCATCCTCGGCATGGCCAAGGTGTTCTTGGCCGCCGAAGATCACGAGCAGGCCCACGCCGTGCTCGACACGATGCCAGAGGCCGAGCGCAAGGGCACTGAATACACCTCGCTCATCCAGTCGCTGAAGCTGATCGGCGAAGCCGCCGAGCTCAGCGAGACCGACGAACTCGCAGCCGAACTGGCCGCCGACCCCGACAATCACCAGGCCCGCTTCGACCTCGCGGTGAAGTACAATGCCGAGGGCAAGCGCCTCGAGGCGGCCGAAGCGCTGGTGGCGCTGATGAAGCGCGACCGCACCTGGAACGACGACGGCGCCCGCAAGAAGCTGCTCGAACTGTTCGAAGCCTGGGGCGCCAAGGACCCGGCAACGTTGAAGGGCCGCCGGCTGCTGTCGGCGCTGCTCTTCAGCTAGGAGGCATCGTGCTGAAGCGCCCGCAATTGCCAGTCGACCTGCCCGCATCCATTCCGGTGTTCCCGCTGACCGGGGCGCTGCTGCTGCCCTATGCCCGCCGGCCGCTCAACATCTTCGAGCCGCGCTATCTCGAAATGATCGATCATGCGCTCAAAGGCGACCGCCTGATCGGCCTGATCCAGCCGCGGGATACTTCGGTCGAGAGCCCGGAAGGCCGCGCACCGCTCGAGCGGATCGGCACCGTCGGCCGCATCGTGCAGTTCGAGGAAGTCGAGAACGAGCGCTACTTCGTCATCCTCGAGGGGCTTTGCCGCTTCCAGCTGGTGAAGGAAATGCCGACCATGAACCCGTTCCGCCGGGCCATGGTCGACACCACCCCGTTCGCTTCCGATTTCGAGCGCGAGTTCGGCGAAGAAGCAGTCGACCGCCCGCGCTTTTTGAAGATGATGCGCGAGTATGCCGAGTTCGGCAATTTCGACCTCGACTGGGACGAAATCGAAAAGACCGGCACCGCCGACCTCGTCAATTTCTGCGCCATGGTCGCCCCCTATGGCGCCGCCGAAAAGCAGGCGCTGCTCGAGGCGACGACGCTCGAAACCCGCGCCGAAACGCTGATCGCCATGGCCGAATTCGAGATGGCCAAGGGCACCAACCGGGCCTCGCCGCTCAATTGACGGACACGGCGCGTCCTCCCGCGGTCAATCCGCGCCACGTCGTCGACATCAAGACGCTGGAGATGCTGGTCTGCCCGCTGACCAAGACACGCCTTACGCTGTCTGCTGACGCCACCGAGCTGATTTCGGTCGCCGCGCACCTCGCCTTCCCCATCCGCGAGGGCGTGCCGATGCTGAGTCTCGACGAGGCGCGGGAGATCGACCCGGAGGACATGGGGCAGCATCGGGTGTGAACGACTGAGCGGAGCCGACGCGCGGTAACCTGCCGATCTCGTCGGCCGTCGCCATTGCGGGGCACAGGTTCATTTAGAGCAGCACCTCAACCGGCGTCCCGATCCGCACCCGCCCCATCAGGTCGAGCACGTCTTCGTTCGACATGCGGATGCAGCCATACGAGACGAAGCCTCCGATCGAAGCGGGGCTGTTGGTGCCATGGATGGCATAGTTGCCGCCGGCGAGGGTCATTGCGGCAGCGCCCAGCGGGTTGGCTGGAGAGCCGCCCGCAATGACGGCCGGGAGCTCGGGACGGTCGTGGCGGATTGCGGCGGGTGGCGACCAGTTAGGGAGGCTGAAGCGTCCGTCGATATGCGACCTGCCGGCCCATTGCCGCCCCAGGCGGCCGACGCCGACCGGATAGCGGAGCGCCTTGCCCTCTCCAAGGATCAAATAGAGCCGCCTGGCGCCGGTTTCGATGACGATGGTGCCGGGCGTGGCGCTGGCGGCATAGCTCACCAGCGTGCCGGCGCTGGCGGGGGCGATCCACCCGATGGCACCGAAGCCGAGAACGAGCAGGACGGCGAGGACTCTTGTTCGGGTCAGCCTCATCCGCCAGGCCCCGCCCCCAGGGGGGCGGCCCGGAAGTCCGTATGACTGGCGCTGTCTCGATGCTCCCGGCGAACACTCACCAGCTGTAGGACAGTCCGGCCGTTGCGCCATAAGCCAAGGCGTTTGCCGCATACTTGCCGTCGAGCGATGCGTTGAGCGCCAACCCGGTGCCCAGCTCGAACTCGGCCCCGGCACTGGCGAGGACGCTATCGGCGGCCGGCATGGCGCCGGTGACAGTGAACGACGAGCCGGGAAGCAACTGGAACGAGGCGGTGCCCTCGTCGCCCCAGTACATCTCATGCGCCCACGCGGCGCTGGCATAGAGCGTCAGCGTGCTGTTCTCGCCCAGGTCGGCGACCCAATCCGCACGAGCGCCGATTTCGCTGCGCAGCGATGTCGTGGTGTTCGCGGCATAATCGAGCGCGAAGGTGGAGGCGCCGGAGACGGTCTCCTCCGAATAGGCGGGCGTCGAGAACACCTGGCCCCGCAATGCCACATAGGGCGTGAACCAGCCGATATGGTAGCCGGCCTCGATCTCGCCCGCGACATTGGTGGCATCGTACTCGGCAGCAAAGTGATCAGTGCCGGCGAAGGTGAGGTAGCGGTCGAGCGAAACGCGGTGGACGCCGGCGGCGAGGGCTGCCGCAACATAGGCCTGGTCGAACTCGCTGCGCGCATAGACCGCGGCCTGCAGCATGGCGGTATTGCCGCTGCCGAGGCTCTCGGCGAGTTCGAAATCGGTGCCGCCGCCGGAGATCGCGAGGCCGAACATCGTCTCGGCGCTGACCTGGCGCTCCACGCCGAAGGCGACGCCGTAGTCGTTGATGGTGCGCTCGTGGCTGCCGCTGCCGGCATCGCCATCGACGCGGCTCTGCCCGCCGAAGCCGCTGGCCCAGATTGTCCATTCGCCGGCGAGCGGGAGTGGGTAGGAAGGCGTGTCGAAGCCGGCAAAGGCCTCGCCGCCGGCCTGCGGCGTGGTGGGCGCATATCCCATGACGCTGACCGTACCGCCCGATACCGGCTGATCCTGCCCGGTCACCATGGCGAGGCTGCCGCCTCTGCCGCCGCGCAGCAGCGACAGGAACGAATCCATCCCCTGCATACCGGCCGGCGCCACGCCGGTGCCCAGTTCGCCGGTCATTTGTTCGAGCGCCTCGGCAAGCTCGGTGGGCGACAGCAAGGCCAGCAACTGGAAGCTCAACGGCAGGGTGCCGCCATTGGCGACATAGTCCTCGATCGCATCGACGATCGAGCCGCCGTTGCCGGTGATGTCATCGCCGAGGATGTCCCCTATATCCTCTGGTGCGGCGGTAAAGACGCACCGGTTGATGGTGTTGGTATCCAGGGTCACCGCACCCGTCTGCGCCAGGGCGGCGCCGCAGAGGATGGTCGCCGACGTGTTGAGCGAGATGCTGGTGCCGGCCATGATCTGGCCGACGAATGCCGTGGTCGTGCCCAGGGTCGCCGATTCACCGACGACGAAGAATACATTGCTGGCCACCGCGCCTCCGGTCAGCACCACGGCGGAGTTGGTCGCGGTGGTGAGGCTGCTGCCGACCTGGATGATGAAGATGTCGTCCGGTCCGCCATTGAGGGTGAGCGTGCCGGTCAGTTGCGCCGACGAAGCATAGGAATATACGCCGGCCGTGAGAATCTGGCCGCCCAGGTCGCCGACCAATGCGGTCGAGGGGCGCCCCATCAGCACGTTGAAGGCGCTGGTGAGGTCGCTCTTGGCCTGCACCGCGACCGCGTCGGCGATGTGAATTGTGCCCCCGGTAAGGACGATCGAGTTCGCGCCGGGCCCCTGGCCAGTGAATGACGTCCCAGGGCTGAGCCCGATATTGCCGTAGATCGTCGTCGTGCCGGTGTTGGTGATGGTCGACCCGGCAAGGATGGCGTAGCTCGACAGGTCCTGGGCGAGAACGCCGGTCGACAGAACCGCTCCCGTAATGCAGGCGCCAAGAAGTACTACACGGCGTCGCCCGCCGCTCTGCAGCCTGAACGAAAGCTTCTGATTAATTCTCATCATGATCCGCCCCTCCAGCCTTACAATATTTACTGTATCATCAGGAGCGCACAATGCAACCGTGCTAATAAATGATGCTTTCTGCTACTGGTAAGGACTTATGTCGTTAACCAGAATTTATGTGGCCGAAATCGACCACATGGACATAAACGACGAAACTATATTTGAATTAATACAGACACATAGTGCTGTGAAGGCAATCGCCGGCGGGTATTGGCGAGGTGGGGGAAGGCGACGACATTGCTCGCCGCGGGTGCATCGCCGAGCTGGCAGGAGTTCCCTAGATCGGCAGCCCGCGCAACAGCTTCGGCCCGTTCCGATCCAGCCCCGATGCACGGCCAATGAGGAAGTCCTTCACCGGCGGCAGTCGCTCGACCAGGCCCATGCCGAAATCGCGGATGGCCCGCACCGGCGCGACGTCGTTGGAAAAGAGCCGCACCATGCCGTCGGTCACCGCCACCATCAGCGCCGTGTCGAACCGGCGCCAGTGCTGGTAGCGCTCGAGCACGTCGTCGGCGCCCGGATCCTGCCCGAGCCGCAGCGCCTCGACCGCCACTTGCGCCAGTGCCGCGACATCCTTCAGCCCGAGATTGAGCCCCTGCCCGGCGACCGGATGGATGACATGCGCGGCGTCCCCGATCAGGGCGAGGCGCTTGCCGACGAAGGACTTGGCGATCTGCAGCTTGAGCGGGAAGGATTGCAGCGGATCTTCCAGCGACACTTTCCCGAGCGTCGAGCCCATAACCGCCTCGATTTCGGCCTCCACGTCAGCCTGCGCCCACGTCTTCAGCAAAGCGGCGCGTTCGGGCGTTTCGACCCAGACCAGCGACGAGCGCTTGCCCGGCAGCGGCAGGCTGGCGAAGGGGCCCGCCGGACGGAAATGCTCGTAGGCCGTGCCCTCGTGCTCGAGTTCGTGCGCGATGGTCGCGACCAGCCCGGTCTGGCGATAATCGTGGTTGATGGTGCCGATCCCGGCGCGGTTGCGCAGCCATGACTGCGCGCCGTCGGCCGCAATCACCAGCGCTGCGCTTAGCACCTGCCCGTCGCTGAGCGTCAGCCGCGCTGCGCCGGCATCGGCGGTGAACTCGGTGATCTCCACCGGCGCAATGATCTCGACCTCGGGTCCAAGCGCGCCGAGCAACTGCTCGGTCACCAGCCCATGCGGCACGAGATGCGCGAATGGCTCGCCGGGCGCCACATCACCTTCGAAGTGGAGGAACAGCGGCCGGGCGATATCGCCAGTACCGGAATCGGTGATCTTCATCTGCCGAACCGGCTCGGCCCCGATCGCCATCCCGGTCCACACGCCCAGTTCGGCAAAGATCCGCTTGACCCCGGCAGCCAGCGCCCATGAGCGCTGGTCCTTGCTCGCTGTGAACGGCCGGCGGTCGATCAGCGCGACCCGCAGCCCCTTCATCGAGCGGCTCAAGGCCAGGGCCATCGTCAGCCCCACAGGGCCGCCGCCGACGATCATGATGTCATACTGGGTGCCGGCCATGGGAAATTCCTCCGCGCCTGCCGCTATGTGGCGCGTCACAACCGCCCTGTCCAGCGGCCCCACCGTCGCAGCTCGCTTGCATACGATTTAGGCGACTGCACATTTCTTGCGCACTTTTGCGACGTTAACAGGGCGGTAAGGTTCTGCCACGCCCTCTCCGAGCCCCTATGCGCCCTGCATTACACGTTAGGAATCAACATGTTGCGAAATGCGGCAGCAGTTTGGCACGGGGCTTGAGTCTCTATGTGCCGATTGGAGACTTCCAACAAGCATCGACCCAAGATCGAAAGGGGCATCCATGAAGCTGGTGATTGCAATCATCAAACCGTCGCGCCTGGAGGAGGTCCGCCAGGCCCTCAACTCGCTCGACGTGCACGGCATGACCGTGACCGAAGTCAAAGGCTATGGCCGGCAGAAGGGCCACTCGGAAATCTACCGCGGCACCGAGTATGCGGTGCACTTCCTGCCCAAGCTGAAGATCGAGATTGCCGTCGATGACGCGCAGTCCGACGCCATCGTCTCGGCCATCCGCGAGAGCGCCCAGACCGGCCGTATCGGCGACGGCAAGATCTTTGTGCTCGACCTGTTGGCCGTCACCCGCATTCGCACCGGTGAGACCGGCGCGTCGGCTCTTTAATGCCGCATCCTATTGGAGAACCCACAATGACAGACATTAAGATGTCGAAAGTCCTGGGAGCCGCGGCGCTGGCAAGCCTCGCTCTCGCCTTGCCCGCCTTCGCGCAGGATGCAGCAGCTCCCGCAGCCGAAGCCGTAGCGGAAGTTGTTCCGGTCATCGACAAGGGCGACACCGCCTGGATGCTGGTCTCGACCATGGCCGTGATCGTCATGACCGTACCGGGCCTCGCGCTGTTCTACGGCGGCCTCGTCCGCTCGAAGAACATCCTCTCGATCCTCAGCCAGGTCCTCGGCGGCTTTGCCATCATCGCGCTGCTCTGGGTTGCCTACGGCTACTCGCTGGCCTTCGCCGGCTCCGAAGGCGGCCTGTCGCCCATCATCGGCGACTTCTCCAAGGTCTTCCTGTCGGGCGTCGACATCAACAGCACCGCTGCCACCTTCTCGGCCGGTTTCCAGCTGCCCGAGATCGTGTTCGTGGTCTTCCAGCTGACCTTTGCCTGTATCACCGCCACCCTCATCGTCGGCGGTATCGCCGAACGCATGAAGTTCGGCGCCGTGATGCTGTTCCTCGCCATCTGGTTCACCTTCTCGTACCTGCCGATCGCCCACATGGTCTGGGCCGGCACGGGTTACCTCTTCGGCCTGGGCGCCTATGACTTCGCCGGCGGTACCGTGGTGCACATCAACTCCGGTGTCGCCGCGCTCGTCGCCGCCATCGTCCTCGGGCCGCGCGTCGGCTTCCTCAAGGAACCGATCCCGCCGCACAACCTGACCCTCGTCTATATCGGCGCTGGTCTGCTCTGGTTCGGCTGGTTCGGCTTCAATGCCGGCTCCAACCTCGAGGCCAACGGCCTCACCGCCCAGGCCTTCCTCAACACCATCACTGCACCGGCCGCCGCGGCCCTTGCCTGGGGTGTTGCGGAGAAGTTCACCCGCGGTCACGCCTCGCTCCTCGGCTTTGCCTCGGGCCTGGTTGCCGGCCTCGTGGCCATCACCCCGGCGGCCGGCTTCGCCGGCACCGTCGGTGCGATCGTCCTCGGCGCCATCGCTGGTGTGGTCTGCCTGTGGGCCGTCGCTACTCTGAAGCAGATCTTCAAGTATGACGACGCACTCGACGTGTTCGGCATCCACGGTGTCGGTGGCATCATCGGCGCTCTCGGCACGGCAATCGTCGCCAGCCCGAGCCTCGGTGGTTACCCGCTGGCCGACTACGAGATGTGGGGCCAGTTCATCAAGCAGCTGACCGGCGTTGGTATCGCCATCGTCTGGTCGGGTGTGGTGGCTCTCATCGCCATCCTGATCGTCAAGGCCGTGTTCGGTGGCGCCCGTGTCTCGGAGTCGGCCGAGAGCGATGGCCTCGACCTGTCGAGCCACGGCGAGCGCGCCTACAACTAAGCCGGAGCGCCGTCGGCCTCCTACGGCGCCACCTTACGCTTTTGCGCGGGCAGGGACCTCCTCCCCTCCGCCCGCGCAACACCGGAGAGCCGGACCTCGGCCCGGCTCTCCGTTCCCGGGGTTCTATCGAATCCCGCTGACCGCGGCGTGCAGCTCGCGTACCTCTTGGCCCGCCACAGAGGCTTCCCACTCGCAAACTGCGTGGGCTGCACACCCCGGTCAACGGACCGATGCCCGGCCTCGCCGGGCCCGGACATCGCCCCGCCAGGCGATCATGGCTCTGCCTACCCAACAGGCAGCGATCGGCCGCTGGCCGCCCAAATTCTGTGCAACACGCCGCGTGCGTGATGGAGGTGTTGTGCCTCCCTTGCACCAACCCACTGAATTTGCTGGGATCTCCTACCGCTCGCCGAAGTGGCACGGGCCTTGATTGCATTGCCCTCAGAATAAGCCCGGATGCGAGCCGGGCGTTTTGGGGAGGTCTCTGATGACGCAGTCCACTGCCGGGCTGGACGTATTCTTCGTCTTGGTCGGCGCAATCCTGGTTTTTGCCATGCATGGCGGCTTTGCCTTCCTCGAACTGGGGACGGTTCGGGGCAAAAACCAGGTCAACGCGCTGGTGAAGATTCTTGTCGATTTCGCCTTCTCGACGCTGGCCTATTTCGCCATCGGCTACACCATCGCCTACGGCGTCACCTTCTTTCACAGCGCCGCGACGCTTTCGGGCAGCGAGGCCGCCGGCTTCGCCCCGCAGGGCTTCAGCCTCGTGAAGTTCTTCTTCCTCGCCACCTTCGCCGCGGCGGTCCCCGCCATCATCTCGGGCGGCATTGCCGAGCGCGCCAAGTTCTGGCCGCAGGTGTTCTCCGCAGCGGTCATCGTCGGGCTGATCTACCCCTTCTCCGAGGGTATCGTCTGGAACGGCAACTACGGGATCCAGGCATGGCTCGAAGCGAGCTTCGGCGCCCGCTTTCACGATTTCGCTGGCTCGATCCAGGTGCATGCGCTCGGCGGCTGGCTGGCGCTCGCCGCGGTGATCCGCATCGGCGCCCGTACCGGCCGCTATGGCCCGAACGGGCGTCCCTTCGCGCCCTCGTCGATCCCCTGGCTGGCGCTTGGCACCTGGCTGCTGGCCGTCGGCTGGTTCGGCTTCAACGTCATGTCGGCCCAGTCGGTCGCCGGCGTCTCCGGTCTCGTCGCCATGAACTCGCTGCTCGCCATGGTCGGCGGCATCATCGCCGCTACAGTGATCGGCAAGGGTGACCCGGGCTTTGCCCATAACGGCGCACTCGCCGGCCTCGTCGCGGTTTGCGCCGGCTCCGACCTCTACCACCCGATCGGAGCGCTGATCGTTGGCCTCGTCGCCGGCGCCATCTTCGTCAAGGGTTTCACCTGGACCCAGGAGAAGCTGCAACTCGACGACGTGCTCGGCGTCTGGCCGCTGCACGGGCTTTGCGGCCTCTGGGGCGGCATCGCCGCCGGCATTTTCGGCCTCGAAGCGCTGGGTGGCATGGGCGGCGTCAGCCCCATCGTGCAGATCGTGGGCTCGCTCGCCGTCTCGGCCTATGCCCTCGCCGCCGGCTATCTCGTCTACACCCTCACCAGCCGCTTCTTCGGCATCCGCCTCAGTGACGAGCAGCAGCGCCGCGGCGCTGACCTGTCGATCCACTCGATCGGCGCCGAACCCGAGTTCTGAGGGCGGGAACACCTCCTTCCGCCCGGCGTTATCCCGGGTGGAAGGAGTGTTCCATGTCTTTCAAGACCAACGCGAAATACATCGATTTGCCCGCGATCGTATTGATTGCCGCGATCATCCTTGTGCCGGCCGCAGTGGGGCTGGCGCTTTAGGCTGCGGAGCCGCCGGTTGCCCACTAGTCTGGCATCGGGCGAGAGCTGCAAAAACACCCCAGCTTGCCGCGGCGAAAAATCCCCTCTATGAGTGACGGTCTTCGGCCAGCCACAGGGAGGCGCGACATGACAGCATTCCGACCTCGCCTCGCAGGGTTCACTTCCGGTCTTCACCGTTAGGTCGCCCGCGGTCCCCCTCGGGATCGTTTCCTGCTGGCCGCTGGACGTTCCGGCTTTTTCCAAGTTTTGCTCTTTTCCGGGACCGGATGGCTGCCTCGCGCAGCGTCCGGACGATCGACATGGCTTCCAAGCAAACCAATCAGCGCGGCCAGGCCTATGGCAAGGTGCTCGGCTTCGCCGCCGGCCACTGGCGGAAACAGCCGCGGCGCGTCGCTTTCATCATGGGCCTCTTCTTTCTCGAGACGGTCACCGACATCCTGACGCCGTTCTTCGCCGGCCGCCTGGTCGAGGCGGTGGCGAGCGGCGCGGCAACCAACGAGATCGCCTGGAACGGCGCGATGGCGGCCTTTTTCGCCATCGTTGCGCTGGGCGCTGCCTCGGTGCTCGTCCGCCAGCTCGCCTTCCAACAGATCATCGCGCTCACCCTGCGCATGATGAGCGATATCGCCCAGAACGCCTTCCACCGGGTGCAGCGCTTCTCGTCGGACTGGCACGCCAACTCCTTCGCCGGCTCGACGGTGCGCAAGATCACGCGCGGCATGTGGGCGCTCGACAGCCTCAACGACGTGATCCTGATGGCGATCCTCCCCTCGCTGGTGATGCTGGTCGGCACCACGGTGATGCTGAGCCTCTTCTGGCCGGTGATGGGTCTCGTCGTCGGCATCGGCTCGCTGATCTACATCACTGTCAGCGTCACCCTCTCGACCCTCTGGGTCGCCCCCGCCGCCAGCCTCGCCAATGCCTGGGACACCAAGATGGGCGGCGCACTCGCCGATGCGGTGAGCTGCAACATCGTCGTCAAAGGCTTCGGCGCCGAGGATCGCGAGGAAGTCCGGCTCGGCCATGTCGTCGGCAAGTGGCGCAAGCGCACCTCGCGCACCTGGAACCGCGGCACGCTCAACGGCACCATCCAGCAGGCGATGCTGTGGATGCTGCGCTGCGCCATCATCGGCTCGGGCCTGCTGCTCTGGCAGAGCGGCGCCGCAACGGCCGGCGACGTCACTTTCGTGATCACCACCTTCCTCGTGTTGCAGGGCTACCTCCGCGATATCGGCCAGCACGTCCGCAACCTGCAGCGCGCCGTCAACGACATGGAGGAACTGGTGGCGCTCGACGACCAGAGGCTTGGCATCGAGGACAGGCCCGGAGCCAAGCCGATGACCGTCACCGACGGCGCCATCGCCTTCGAGCACGTCGATTTCCACTATGGCGCCCACCTGCAGCCGCTTTACCGCGACCTCGACGTGCATATCGCGCCGGGCGAGAAGGTGGGCCTCGTCGGCCATTCCGGGTCGGGCAAAACGACGTTCGTCAAGCTGATTCAGCGCCTGCACGATGTCACGGGCGGCCGCATCGTCATCGACGGCATCGACATCCGCGACGTGCAGCAGGCCTCGCTGCGGCGCCAGATCGCCATCGTGCAGCAGGAGCCGGTGCTGTTCCACCGCTCGCTGGCCGAGAACATCGCCTATGGCAGGCCGGGGGCGACGCGCGCCGAGATCGAGGAGTCGGCAAAGCTCGCCAACGCGCATGACTTCATCGCCAAGCTGCCAAAGGGCTACGAAACGCTGGTCGGCGAGCGCGGGGTCAAACTCTCGGGCGGCGAGCGTCAGCGCGTCGCCATCGCCCGCGCCTTCCTCTCGGACGCGCGTGTCCTGATCCTCGATGAGGCGACGTCCAGCCTCGACAGCGAGAGCGAGCTCTTGATCCAGCAGGCGATGGAACGCTTGATGGTCGGCCGCACCACCATCGTCATCGCCCACCGCCTGTCGACGGTGCGCGCGCTCGACCGGCTGCTGGTCTTCGATGGCGGCAAGGTCGTGGAAGAAGGCACGCACGAGCAGCTGGTGAAGAAAGCCGGCGGCATCTATCGCCGGCTGTTCGAGCGCCAGGCGCTCGAGCTTATCAAGGGGCTGGAGGCGGCGGAGTAGGTGACAGGCGGATGGAGACGCCCCCCTCCCATCCTCCCCCATAAAGGGGGGAGGTGAAGAGTTGAGGCTCTGTCTTCGATCGAGCCTCAAGCACTGCAAGGCACTTTCCCCTTTATGGGGGAGGATGGGAGGGGGCCGTCTGCTTCAGTGACGCACCGCCCTTCCCTTCCATCGGCAAACACCGATATAAGGGCGCATGGCTTCCCTCCCCCTTTCCATCCTCGACCTCGCCCCCGTCTCCGAGGGCACCAGTTCCTCCGATGCGCTGCGTGAAATCATCCGCTTGGCCCAACTCGGCGACGAGCTCGGTTTCACCCGCGTCTGGTATGCCGAGCACCACGGCATGCCTTCGATCGCATCGTCCTCGCCTGAAGTGCTGATCGCCACTTCCGCCGCGAACACCAAGCGCATCCGCGTCGGCTCGGGCGGCGTCATGCTGCCCAATCACGTGCCGCTGCGCGTGGTCGAGACCTACCGCACGCTCAACGGGCTGAACCCCGGCCGCATCGACCTCGGCATCGGCCGCGCCGGCGGTTCGGATGGTCGTACGCTGTCGGCGCTGCGCTCGGTCGGCGGTGAGTATTTTGCCCAGGAACTGGCGGAAGCCCTCGCCTTCGAGGAAGGCAATTTCGCGCCGGACCACCCGTTTCACCCGATCCGCGTCGTGCCTGAGAACGTGTCGCTGCCGCCGATCTGGCTGCTCGGCTCATCCGGCGCCAGCGCCCAGGCGGCCGGCCAGCTCGGTGTCGGCTATTCCTTCGCCGCCCATTTCAGCCAGACCCCGGCGGCCCCAGCCTTCGAGGCTTACCGCGCCGCCTTCACCCCGACCGAAGCTTTTCCAAAACCCCACGCCATCCTCGCGCTCTCGGCCCTCGTCGCCCCGACCGACGAGGAAGCCCGCTTTCTTTCCGGCTCGCAGGAACTGAGCTGGGCCCTGTTCCACTCCGGCCAGGTGCGCAAACTCGTACCGCCCGAGGAGGCCGCCGCGCACGCCTACACCCCGCACGAAAGCCGCATCATCGAGCAGAATCGCCCGCTCTGGATCGTCGGTTCGCCGGAAACAGTGAAGGCGGAAATCGAGAAGAAGGTCGCGGAGTCCGGGGCGGACGAAGTGATGATCACGACAACGGCGTGGGATTATGACGTGCGGCTGCGCTCGTTCGGGCTGCTGGCTGAGGCGTTTGGATTGGGTGCCGACTGAGGCAGACGACCCCCTCCCATCCTCCCCCATAAAGGGGGAGGTACCGGTGGGTCAGGCCCGATCGAGAACACCTCGACTCTTCACCTCCCCCTTTATGGGGGAGGCCGGGAGGGGGTCGTCTGCCTCAGTCGGGCTACCTAAGCCGCCACCGCCTCGGCCCGCATGGCATGCACCGCCACCGGCTGGAAGATCATCTTCACGTGGTTGCGGGCCATCAGCATCTGTTCGGGCAGCACGGTCGGATCGGCCAGCGTCTTCCCCATGATGATACCACCATCGATCGAGCAGGCGATCATGCGGCCGAGGCGCGCCGTATCGACCGGTTCGCGCGGCGGGTAGATTGCGACGATGTCGTCGAGCTTCTTCCGAAAGAAGTCGTTCCACTCGCGCACCATGGTGGTGATCCGGGCGCGGAACTCACGGTCGAACAGCCGGTCCTGATAGCTCATCGCGGCAACGAGGCACCCGGGATGCCCGCCCGGCATCGCCGCCATGTGCTCGGCAAAGAGCGTCAGCCCGACCAGGAGGTATTGCAGCGGATCGTCGCTCAACTCGCCCGCGCGGCCGAACACATCGACCAGCAATTGGTCGAGCGCCTCGCCATGGCGATCAAGCAGGCCCTTGGCCAACTCGTTCTTGTCCTTGAAGTGGTAGAAGAAGCCGGATTTCGTGATGCCGGCCTCGGCGATCAGCTCTTCGATCGACGTGGCGCCGAACCCCTTGGCGAGCACCGCCGCCTCGGCGATCTCCAGGATCCTCTCACGCGTCGCATTGCCTTTGCGCATCGGGCAGTCCCTCTCGGTTTACAGTACCTCCAGTACGGTTTTCGAGCTTTGAAGCCCGTCGCGAAACGCCGCCCCAAGCGGCAATCTCGCCTTAAACCATTCTGGCTGCTGACCAATTCACCGAGACACCAGACTTGACCACGCTCCCGCTATCGCCGGAAAGGTAAAGTCGTCATATGTCTCGCCACCCGCGGCCGAGGCAAATAGCCCCGATTGCTGCGACAATCAAGAGCCAAATGGAGAGACGGCATGCAGACCAGAGCGCATGAGCTTCCCCAATCGAAGGGCCAGATGTTCGTCACCGACGGCGGCATCGAGACCCACATGATCTTCAACCTCGGGCAGGACGTGCCCGATATGTCCGTCTACCTGCTCAACCGCAGCGAGGCCGGGCGCGAGCTGATGCGCGACTACTACCGCGCCTATATCCCGATCTGCCAGAGAGCCGGCCAGGCCTTCCTGTTCGACACCAATACCTGGCGCGCCAGCCCTGACTGGGGTTTCAGGGCCGGGCTGGACATGGACGAACTGCGCGAGGCCAACATCGCGGCCGTGAAATTCTGCCAGGAGATGCAGAAGGAGTTCGCCGCCGCGGGCGTCGATTCGATCATTTCGGGCGTCCTCGGCCCGCGCCGCGACGCCTGGCAATACGATCGCGCCATGACGGTCGAGGAGGCACTGTCATACCACGGCCACCAGGTCGAGGCCTTTGCCGAGACCGGCGCCGACTACATCAGCGCCTATACGCTGACCAACGTGCCCGAGGCCGTCGGCATCGCCAAACTGGCGCAGCGCATCGGCATGCCGGTGGTCCTGAGCTTTACGCTCGAGACCGACGGGAACCTGCCCGGCGGCAAGCCGCTCGAGGTGGCGATCAACGAGGTCGATGCCGCCACGGGCGACTATCCGGCCTACTACATGATCAACTGCGTCCACCCCATCCATTTCGCCGAAACGGTGCGCCATGGCGGCCGCTGGGTGAACCGGATCGGCGGGCTTAGGGTCAATGCCTCGAAGATGAGCCACGCCGAGCTCGACAATTCGCCCACGCTCGACATCGGCGACATCACCGACCTGGCCCAGCGCTACGCTCGGGTGCTGCCGTTACTGCCCAACATCCGCGTCATCGGCGGCTGCTGCGGCACCGACCACCGCCATATCGGCGCCATCTGCAATACCTGCCTGCCCGGCAGCCATCACCACCATTGAGACAACCTGAGCGGGGGGCCGCAAAGGACCGCTCAAATGACCACCATCGAGATCAACGACCGCTTCACCGAGACCACCACCCGGCCAGCCCGGAGCAACATCTTCGCCCGCTGGTTCGCCACCTGGCGCCGCCGCCGCCAGGCCCGCATCACGCTCGGCCAGCTGCACCGTATGGACGCCTACCTGCTGCGCGACATGGGCATCGAGCCCCAGGACATCATCGACGCACTGGAGGGGCGGCAGAGCTCGCTGCTGTTCAATCCGGTGCGGAAGGGGGAATAGCCCAACGCATAATAGCCGTCATCCTCGCGAAAGCGGGAATGACGGCGGGGGTGCTGAAGCGCCGGCGGGTGGCTGTTAAGCCTGCAGCCGCCTGAGGATCGCCGCGCCCATCTCTTCCGTGCCGACCGTCTTGCGGTTCTGTTCGCCGATGTCGCCCGTGCGCAGGCCCTCGTCGAGCACTGAGGCAATGGCGGCTTCCAGCCGGTCGGCCAGCACCACCATGTTGAACGAGTAGCGCAGCGCCATGGCGAAGCTCGCGAGCATCGCGATCGGGTTGGCGATGCCCTTGCCAGCGATGTCAGGGGCCGAGCCGTGCACGGGCTCATAGAGTGCCTTGCGCTTGCCAGTCACCGGATCGGGTGCACCGAGCGAGGCCGACGGCAGCATGCCGAGCGAGCCGGTCAGCATCGCCGCCGCATCCGAGAGGATGTCGCCAAAGAGGTTGTCGGTGACCATCACGTCGAACTGCTTGGGGTTGCGCACCAGCTGCATCGCCGCGTTGTCGGCGAGGATGTGGTGGAACTCGATATCGGCATAGTCCTTGGCCACCGCCTGCGCGACTTCGTCCCAAAGCACGCCCGACTTCATGACGTTCTTCTTGTCGGCCGAGTGCACCTTCTTCTTGCGGGTGCGGGCGAGGTCCATGGCGACACGGACGATACGGTCGATCTCGTAGGTCTCGTAGACCTGGGTATCGATGGCGCGCTTCTGGCCGTCGCCGAGATCGGTGATGGTCTTGGGCTCGCCGAAATAGACGCCGCCGGTCAGCTCGCGCACGATCAGGATGTCGAGGCCCTCGATCAGCTCGCGCTTCAGCGACGAGGCATCGGCCAGTGCCGGGTAGCAAATGGCGGGGCGGAGATTGGCGAAAAGCTGCAGGTCCTTGCGGAGGCGGAGCAGGCCGGCTTCCGGCCGGTGCTCGTAGGGCACCTTGTCCCACTTCGGCCCGCCCACCGCGCCGAAGATCACGGCATCGGCGGCAAGCGCCTTCTGCATGTCCTCTTCAGAGATGGCGACGCCGTACTTGTCATAGGCGCAACCGCCGACAAGGCCGCTGTCGAGTTCAAAATCGGTCTCGCCCTGGCTGTTGAGCCAGGCCACCACCTTCTCGACCTCCTTCATGATCTCGGTGCCGATGCCGTCGCCGGGGAGGAGGAAGAGTTTCTGCGCGGCCATGATGTCCTCGATTGCTTGGAGCGTTGGGCGGAGATACCGCCACCGGACCCTCAGGCGCAAGGCCGCCGACGCACGGGAGCGTCCAGTCCGGTGCGGCGGCGGAAAGTACAGCACCACGGGTACAGTTTCCGGCAGGGCTCCGCGGGGGTAGAGTGGCCGGCGCGGGGACGAGGAGAGTGACATGCACAAGGCTCTGACATGGGCTGTCTCGAAGCGCGCCCGCGCTGCAGGCGACAGCTTCGCCAAGGTTGCCGATTTCTATTTCAACTCGCGCTACGGCGAGAAGCGCGGCGATGCCGGCATCTCCGACTTTACCTTCGGCAATCCCCATGAGATGCCACTCAAGGGGCTGGTCGACGGCCTGCGGCAGGCGGCGCTACCCGAGGACAAGAACTGGTTCGCCTACAAGTCGAGCGAGCCCGAGCCGCTGCAGTTCCTCGCCGATCATGTCGGCCCCGAACTCGGCCTCGACTTCGCACCCGAGGACTTTGCCCTCACCTCCGGCGCCTTCGCCGCCATCATGGTCGCGTTCCGCCTGCTGCTCGATGTCGGCGACGAGGTGATCTACTGCGAGCCCGCCTGGTTCTGCTACGAGCCCATGCTGCGCGTCGCCGATGCCGTGCCGGTGCCGGTGCCGCTAAAGGGCCCTGCATTCGACCTCGACATCGACGCCATCGAAGCGGCGATCACCCCCAATACGCGCCTCGTCATCGTCAACACCCCGCACAATCCGACCGGGCGCATCTACGACCGCGCGACCCTGCAACAGCTCGCGGACATGCTGGATCGGGCCTCGGCGCGGCTCGGGCGGCGCATCTTCATCCTCTCGGACGAGCCCTATCGGCGCCTGCGCTTCGACGGGCGTGACTTCGTCAGTCCCGCCGCCGTCTATCCCTGGACGCTGATCGACTACAGCTATGGCAAGGTGCTGCTGGCGCCGGGCCAGCGGCTGGGCTACCTCGCCTTGTCCCCACTGATGCCCGAAACCGACCGGCAGGCCCTACGCGACGCTCTGTTCCCGGTGCAGATGGCGCTCGGCTGGTGCTTTCCCAACGCCATCATGCAGCACGCCATCGCCGACCTCGAGAATCTCAGCATCGACCGGGCGGCACTGGCGCGTCGGCGCGACGCGCTGCTTGGCGAGCTGCGCGGCGCCGGCTACGAGGTGCTCGATCCCGAGGGGACGTTCTACCTCTGGGGCCGGTGGCCCGGGGATCCCGAGGCCATCTGGAACCGGCTCGCCGACCGTGATGTCTATGTGATGCCGGGCACCATCCTCGGCGCGCCGGGCCACTTCCGCATCAGCCTCACGGCATCGGACCAGATGGTGGAGCGGGCGCTGGGTACCTTCAGGCCGGCGCGGGGTTGACCCCGGCCGCGGCCCGGTCAGCGGGAAGCGCCGTCGAGGCGCTTCTGCATGAAATAGCGGCGGCCGTCGCGAGGGTGATCCCCGAGCGTGCCGAACACGGTAAAGCCGAGCTTTTCGTAGACCGGCCGGGCCTGGAAGTCGAACGTATCGAGCCAAATACCGACGAGACCGCGCTCCCGCGCAAACGCCTCGGCCTTCTGCATCAGCTGGCGGCCGTAACCCTGGCCGCGCAACGCTTCGGGAATGTGGAACAGCTCGATGAACAGCCAGTCGTAGAGCGCCCTGCCCGTGAGGCCGCCGATGCGCGTGCCGCTCTCGTCGGCCAGCATGATCGAGATCGGCTGGTAGCCCGTAGGCCCACCCATGGCCTTGTTGTAGACGCGCAGGCCCTCACGGACCACGGTCTCGTCGGCGGGCTCCGGATCGAGCGTGAGTACGATGTCGAACGCCATCAATGTTCGTGCGCGCCGATGCGCGCGGTGACTTCGATCTCGACCTTCATCTCGGGGCGGGTCAGCCCGCAGACCAGCATGGTCGCGGCCGGGCGGATATCGCCGAACACCTTGCCCGCCACTTCCACCAGCCCGTCGTAATGGGCCATGTCGGTGATGTAATAGCGCACCCGCACCGTGTCCTTGATGGTCGAGCCAGCTTCCTCGAGCGCATGCGAGATGGTGGCGAAGGCGTTGCGGGCCTGCTCGCGCACGTCGTCGGGCATCACCATGGTCTTGTAGTCATAGCCGGTGGTGCCCGAGACATAGACCATGGTGCCGTCGATCACGGCGCGCGAATAGCCGATCTTCGCCTCGAACGGCGAATGCGACGAGATATGGATGACCATGCCGATATCCTCCGGCGCAAGCGCGACGAAATCAAAGACTGCTCTACAGCAGCGTCAGAGCCAGGGGCGGTCGCTGGCCATTTTGGTCTCGAAGCTCGAGATCGCCGGATCGGCCTTCAGCGTCGTCGCGATATCGTCGAGGCCTTCGAGCAGGGTCTGCTTGCGCGACGCATCGATGTCGAAATGGATCGAGCCGCCATCCGGACCCCGGATGGTCTGGGCTTCGAGATCCACGGTGAGCGTTGCATTGGCGCCGCGCTCGGCATCGTCCATCAGGAGCGCCAGTTGCTCCGGCGTCACCTTGATCGGCAGGATGCCGTTCTTGAAGCAGTTATTGTAGAAAATGTCGGCAAAGCTGGTGGAGATCACGCAGCGCACGCCGAAATCGAGCAGCGCCCACGGCGCATGCTCGCGCGACGAGCCGCAGCCGAAATTGTCGCCGGCGACGATGATCTTGGCGCCGCGATAGCCGGATTTGTTCAGGACGAAATCCGGGTTCTCCGTGCCGTCCTCATTGTAGCGCATCTCAGAAAACAGCGCCGTGCCGAGCCCGGTCCGCTTGATCGTCTTGAGGTACTGCTTGGGAATGATCATGTCCGTGTCGATGTTGATGATCGGCAGCGGCGCAGCGACGCCAGTGAGGGTCGTGAACTTGTCCATGTGCGGTACCCCTTTCGGATGGCGGTGTAATGACGCAACGGGCCGGGGGAATCAAGTCGCACATAGGATGAGGGCGTTCGGTGCGAGGCAGCCGACTGGCACATCGACCCAACCCCACCGGCTGTCATCCCAGCGACGGCTGGGATCCAAGCGTCAGCCAGCGCCGGTGGAGAGATGGATCCCTGCCTTCGCAGGGATGACACCTTGTTCGTGGGGCACGTAAGTGCCCCACTTCGAAACTTCACCGATAATTCCGCGGATCCCGCTTCCGCCATTCCCATGGATCGTCAATCTTCGCCCCCGGCTGGAACACACCGATCTGTGCCGCCCTGGCTTCTTCTTCCTGCGCCAGGTAGTCGTCGCCCTGCTCGACATAGGCCCGCGCCATCCCGAGCCGCACCAGCTCCGCCCCCGCATCCACGCCCGCCGAGGTGCACACGCCGAAGCGGCGGTTGAACTGGTCGGGCTTGCCGTCCCTGAGCGTGCAGCTCGCCTCGCCCGAGGCGATGATGTCGGTAAGGGCCTGGCGCGAGGCGGCGTAACAGTCCCAGAGCAGCTCGCCGACATAGCATTTCTGCGTCCGCTCGGGCGCATCGACCGCCCAGAGGATGACGCGCTGCTTGTCGACCATGATGATATCGGCGTCGACCACCTTGGCCGCGCCGGTGACCACCTCCTGGGCCATCGCCCCGCCGGGGAGCATCAAGGCTGCGAAAGCCACGAGCGTGAGGATCCTGTTCACTGCCCTGTCCCCTGTACCCGCCCGTCGGGCATGATGTTGCGGATGAGATCGCCCGGCGCGAAGGCGGCAAAGTCCACCTTGGCCCGGGTGAAGCGGTTGTCGTGCGCCACGGCACCGCTGAAATCGGCATTGTCGAGCCGGGCGCCGTAGAAATCGGTCAGCGCAATGGTCGCGCCGACAAAACTCGCGCCGCTCCCCGACACCTGCACGAACCCGGCGGTGTCGATCGTCGTCTCGTCGAACTTGGTGCGCCCGATATTGGCCTTCTCGAGATTGGTGTGCGCGAGGCTGGCGCCGGTGAGGTTGGCATTGTTGAGCCGCACCTCCTTCATGATCGACCAGTCGAGATTGGCGCCGGCGAGATCGGTGCCCGTTAGCCGCGCGTGCTGGACCCGCGTATAGCTGAAGTCGGCCTTCGCCGCCTTCGCCGCCGAGAGCTGGGCCTCATAGAACATCGCACCCTTGAACTTGCCGCCATCGAGATTGGCGCCGCTCAAATCGGCGAGGTTGAAGTTCGCATCCTCGGCCACGGCGCCCGAGAGATTTGCGCCCTTCAGCACCGCCCGGTGGAACGTCGCGCCGGTAAGGTTGGCGCCCGAGAGATCGACGCCTGAGAGGTTGGCCTTCTTGAAATTGGCATTGGTCAGGTCGCAGCCGCGGCATTCGGTGCGCACGCCCGTGATCAGGTCCTCGACCGCCCCGGCCAAGGCGGGGCTGGCGAGCAGCACGAACGTGAAAGCAAGGCTCAGGCGCATGTCATCGCACCGGCGTAGTATCGGGCTGGAACGGGGACTGCACCACTTCGAGCCGGGTGGCGCTCTGGAAATAGTTCTTCTGCACCTTCTGCGTCTCTAGGCTGATCGAGGTCTGCCCCTTCTTGCGGAAATAGGTGGCCTCGAGCCGCATCGTCGCGTCGCCGTCGAGGCTTTCGGCGGTGCAGATCTGGTGGATGAAGATGGTCCCCACCGGCAGCTGCCCGTCAGATGCGGGAATGTCCTCGCATACAGGCGACCACGGGCTGTAGCGAGCCTTGAGATTATCCGCCAGCCGCGCTGCGACGCGCCGGTCACGCTCGCTGGCCCGCTCGTCGGTGACGATCCGGATGCCGCGCGCCATCCCCTTGTCGTCGACCAGCACGGTGAACACCACCGGATGGGCGTAGATCGAGGTGCCGCCCTGGGCGAAGCGATACTCGTCCTCGAGCGCCCGGGCGATGTAGTCCTGCTCGTCGTCGTAGGTGAAGAACACTTCGTGGAGGCCCGAGGCCTCGGCCTTGCACTTTCCGAACTCGGTGAAGTCCTTGAGTTCCAGCGATGGTGGGCCGCCATTGGTGCCGCAGGCGATCAGCGCCGCGGCACTGAGCGGGATCTGGGTGATCGGCTCACCGAACTTCACGTCCCAGATGGTGAAGGCAGGCACATAGGAGAGATCGGCTTGTGCCTGGGCCAGCCCTGCGGATGGCGCCAATGGCGCCAGTGCAAGGCCAAGCCACAATGCTGTCGTCGAGAGGCGCATGAGGCTTACTTCTTGAAGCCCGCGCAGCTCTTTTCCGCCGAGGCTTCGAACCAGGCAGCGCAGTCCTCGTAGGTCGCGGCCGGCTTACCCTGGATCGAGGTCATGATGTAGGCCGTGAGATTGACGATGTCGTTCGCCTTGATCGACTTGCCCTTGTCCGGCTCCTGGCCGGCCTCGAAATCGGCGGCGACCATGCCGTAGCAACGGTCGTCCTTGTAGGCCTGGCTGTCGTGATAGGGCATCGGCGTGCCCGGAATGCCGCAGCTGATGATCTCGATGAAGCCCGCCGCATCGAGGCCCGACTCGCGCAGCAATGCAGCAGCCCCTTCCGAGCGCGGGTTCTTGCCGGTGCCGTCGCCGTCCCAGCCGTGGCACGAGATGCAGTTGCCGCCCTGCTGGCTGAACATGCGCTTGCCACGCACGATGTCGGCACCATCGAGCTCGGTGACGCCCTCGATCTTAATGAGGTCGGCATTGGCCGGCAGGGTCGCGGTCGCGGCGGTTCCACCCGATGCGGCGGGAGCATTGGCGGCGATGGCAACCGAAGTCACGGCGAGGGCGCCGGCGACAAGCAGCAGCGCGATGGGTTTGCGAAGGGACATTATGGCTTCCTGTATCTGGCAAAATGGCCGGGCAGCCTAGGCTGCCCGGCGCAATGCTGGTTATTGGTCTCGCTTCTGCGGTCCGGCCTTTTGGCCGCCCCTCAGCGGCTTACTCGACCGCGAAGACATAGAGCACGTTGGCCGCAGGGCGACCGGCGAGCTCGGGGTAGCCGAAGGTGATCAGCGCGCTGCCGCCCGAGGCGATGGCAACGAATTCCTTGCCATTGGCTTCGAAGGCGATCGGCGGAGCGGTGAACGAACCGCCCAGGTTGATCGACCACTTCTGCTCCAGCGTCTTCGAATCATAGGCGCCGAAGGTGCCGTCGAGTTCGCCCGTCCAGACCAGGTCGGGAGTGGAGAGGACACCGGCATAGTTCGGGTACGGACGGTCGAGCTTGGCGATCTGCTTGCCGGTCGAGACGTCGAAGGCGAAGATCGAGCCCGTCTGCGCGCCGGCACCAGCCTGCGAACCACCCGAGAACGACGTGCCCTCGGTCGGGGTGTCTTCCTTGTTGGTCAGCGTCGAGCAGCCCTCGATGCCGGCGCCGTAGGCAACGGCGGAGGTCGGATCGAAAGCCGGCGGCCAGAAGTTCATGCCGCCCTGGATGTTCGGGCAGGTGTCAACGGTGGCGCCACCGCGGCGGAGCGCACCGGCCGCGTATTCCTGCAGCGACTTCGACGCATCATACTCAACCGGCTTGCCGGTCTTGGGATCGATGCCCTTGGTCCAGTTCAGCTGGTTCACATAGGGGTTGGCCGCGATGAACGAGCCGTTGGTCCGGTCGAGCGTGTAGAACAGCCCGTTGCGGCCGAAATGCGCCAGGACCTTGCGGTCTTCGCCGTCGACCTTGGTGTCGACGAGCAGCTGGGAGCCGACTTCGTCATAGTCCATGTAGTCGCCCGGGGTGTACTGGAAGTACCACTTGAGCTCGCCGGTATCGGCGTCGAGGGCAACCGAGGAGTTGGTGTAGAGGTTGTCGCCCGGACGGTATTCGGGGTCGAACATCGGCACCGGGTTACCCGTGCCCCAGTAGGTCACGTTGGTCGCCGGGTCGTACGAACCCGTCACCCAGGTCGCGCCGCCACCGGTCTTCCAGCAGTCGGGATTGCCGGCTTCTTCGCACTTCCAGGTTTCCGAGCCGGGCTGACCGGGCTCGGGAATGGTGTTGAAGCGCCACTTCTCCTCGCCGGTCTTGGCGTCGAGCGCCGCGACCCAGCCGCGGGTGGCCCAGTCGCCGTAGGATTGCCCGACCAGCACCATGTCCTTGACCACGAGCGGAGCGTTGGTGAAGCCCTCGCCCGGCTCGGTGCCGATCTGCTGATCCCACACCACATCGCCGGTCTCGTCGTCGAACGCCATGACGCGGCCGTCGTTGAGCGCGGTGATCACGAGGTTGTCGACGAGCGCCAGGCCGCGCGAGGCGAGCAGGATCCCGCGGCTCGGGTCCTTGTCGATACCGGTGTCGCCGATCCAGGCGATCTTGCCGGTCTTGCCGTCGGTCGCGTCGATCTTGTAGGGCGTGCCCCACGGATCGGAGATGTAGAGGAAGCCGTCTTTGGCGAGCGGCGTACCCTCCATCGAGCCCACGCCGAAGCCGGCCGGCTCGGTGCCGCCGAGCGGAATAGCGAAGGCGAGCTTGAGGCCCGAAACATTCGCCGCGGTGATCTGGTCGAGCGGCGAATGGCGGCTCGCGGAATAGTCGCGATGCACCATCAGCCAGTTGCCGGCTTCACTCTCGCTGCCTGCGGCAGCAAGTCGCTCTGCCGTCACGTCAGCCGCGAGCGCGAGCCCCGGCAGCGCCAGCATGCTGCCCGCCAACATGGCGGACATCAGGTGTTTGAGGCGCATGGCATTCCCCCCTTCGTTCGGTCTTATGGGTTGCTACTGGCGCCACATAAGACCGATGCGAGGGGAAGTTTGCCTATTTCAACTATTGGAATTTCTGCTGTCCGCCGGCCCCGACCAGAACCGGAGCGGCTGGCTCACGCTCGCTGCGCGGCTTTTCCGACAGCGGCAGTTCGAGCACGCTCTCACGCGGCACGTTCTGGCTGTATTCGTTGCGGCAGAAGTCGGTGAGCTTCCTGAAGATGTTCGCATAGCCCGGCAGCGTCATCAGGTGCTTGGGCATGGCGAGGACGATCGAGCGGTCCATCCCACCCAGCGTATAGACACGGATGCGGTTGCGGACCGAACCGGGCAGGCTTGGCAGCAGCGAGAACGGCACATGTGCAGTCGCGAGGCCTTCGGCGACGATATCGGCTGCCGCTACATAGGTCATGGCCGTGAAGGTCGGAGTCGCGAACGGCAGGCTGGAGCGATACCAGGCATCCGATAGCGGCCGCATCGGCACATTGGCGCTTATCTCGACATAGCGGTTGAAGGCCGGCGGCAGCGTTGCCGACTTCACGCCCTTGCTCAGGGCCTTCTCGAGCATGCCATCAGGCACCTCGGCCGGCACGATGAGCGCCATCGGATCGCGGAACAGCATCGCGGTCGAGAAACTGGAGCGATCCTCGCTCAGCGCGTCGTCGTTGACGATCACGCAGTTCAGCTGATGCAGCCGCAACTGCTCGACCAGCTCGCTGCTGGTCAAGGCATAGGTCACCTCGAACTTGGCAAAGCCCTGCTCCTCGCTGGCGATGCGGGCCGCCGCCGACAGGAACCGGCCGCGCAGCGTTGGGCTGAGCCCGATCCTGAGGAACACCCGGTTGTCGACATAGCGCTTCTCGTGCTCGTCGATCGCCTGGTCGAACTTGCGCAGCACCTCGTCGGAGAACTTGAACCAGTACTCGCCCGAGGGCGTCAGGCTGACCGAGCCGGTGCGGTTGCGGTTGATCAGCTGCGTGCCGAGCCGCTCCTCGAGCTTGGCCAGCTGCTGGCTGATCGAGGGTTGGCTCAAACCCACGCGCCGCGACGCTTTCGTGATCGACCCTGCAATCACGACGGCGCGGAAAATCTGCATCTGCTTGAGGGTGATATCCATTATTGGCCCGGTTTTGTGCCCTTATGGCACCACAATAGGTCACATTCGATAAGCCAATAGAATGTCGCAGCGATCACGTTCGTTCGCCTATCGGCACATAGTCGTAGACGGGCAAACAAAAACGGCCCCATCGCGAGAGGGGGCCGTTCGACGTCAATTGGATGGGTCAGCTTACTGCGCCGGAGCCGCGGCAGGATCGGCCGGCGCGGTCGAGAAAGTCTCGAGATAGGCGACGAGATTGTCGATGTCGGTGACTTCCTTGAGGCCGGGGAAGCTCATCTTGGTGCCCTTGATGAAATCCTTGGGCTTCGTAAGGAAGTGGTGCAGCGTTTCCGAGCTCCACACCACGCCGCCGGCGCCGGCATCGATCATCGCCTGCGAGTACTTGAAGTCGGCATGCGTGCCGGCAACGCGGCCGATGAGGTTGTTCAGCTCGGGGCCGACCTTGTTCTTGGCGCCCTCGCCCACCGCGTGGCAGGACTGGCACTTTTTGAACACCTTTTCGCCCGCCGCGGCATCGCCCTGGGCGAAAGCGGGGGCCGCCATGAGCGCGGTCAGCGCGAGACCGAGGGCCAGACCAGGGACGACGACTTTCATGCTTCTCAACTCCGGTTCGCCGCCATTCCGGCGGCGGGGCGCTTACACGCGCAGCTTCGATCGGTGCGCCACTGGGCACACTCTCCCATTGGGCCTAATGGCACGGCCCGGCGCCGGTTATCCCAATATTGCGCATCAGTGCGCCTGCCGCCGGATGCGCCGGATCCCGAGAAATACTAGCAGCACGACGAGCGGCGCCGACACCGCCAGCATCTCGCCCTTCGAAAACGGCAGCATCTCGTGCAAACCCTCGAACAGATAACCGAGGATGCCGAGCGCATAGTACGAGATCGCGATGATCGACAGCCCTTCGACCGTGAGCTGCAGCCGGTACTGGCTGCGGCCGGTCTGCGAGATCGCGTCGAGCACCGAGCGGTTCTGCGTCTGGATGGAGAGGGTGATCCGCGCATCGAGCAGCACGATGCCGCGCTGCACCTTCTCGGTCAGCGCCACCAGCCGCTTCTCGGTCGCCTTGAGCGTCGCCAGTGCCGGCTGCGCCCGGTTGTTGATGAAGCGCTCGATGGTGGTGAATTCCCCGATGGCCTTTTCCCGCAGCCGCGACAGCCGCTCGGCCAGCACGTCGCCATAGGCCTGCGAGGCGGCGAAGCGGAAGCTCGTCTCCTCGACCGTGCGGCTGATCTCGATCGACAGCCGATGCAGCGCCTCGAGCGCCGAATGATGCGCGTCGACCGTATCGTTCTCGCCGGCCTGCAGCATGATGGTAGCCAGCTGGCGCTCGTAGTTCGACACCCGGCCGCCCATTTCGCGGGCCAGTGGCAGCCCGATCAGCGCCATCATGCGATAGGTCTCGATCTCGAGCAGCCGGCGCGCGATGACGCCGATCCTGAGCTCGCCACTCCGCCCCGCCGCGACCTCGAACCGGGTGTAGCCGTCCTTGTCGCGATGGAAATCGGTCGCCGCCTCGGCCCCGCCCTCGAAGATCTGGGAGTAGCAGAGGCTGAGCGGATTGAACCCGTCGAGCGCCTTTTCGGCGATCGTCTCGGTCGGCATCACGTCGACGCGTGTCGCGAAGGCGAGCAGCAGCTTGTCGTGCAGTTCGAGCCCGATGCCTTCGGGCCGATCGTTCCATTCGTCCACCGGCCCGCTCCAGGACATGGTCGCGAACTCGTTGTGCAGCTCCCACGTGACCTGCCGGCCGTCATGCTCGAAATCGAGCTGGCGTGCCCATGACGGCCCTTCCGGAACTGCTCCCGCGACGAGCGCCATCTTCTCGTGCAGGTCGCGCAGGTCGGCGCCACCGTCGGCGCTCATGAAGCCCAACCGCCTGATGCGGATCGGCGGCGTCATCGGCAGCACCGGCCGCGCATGCGTCTCCGCATCGATCAGCCGCCGATAGGGATGTTCCTGCCACGCCACTTGTCTGCTCCGGGGGAGAGGATCGGCCAGAAGATCGTCTCGCACCCATAGCCTGAACGGTGCCGCACGCCGCCGCAATCGTCACTTTGTCGCGCCAGTACGGCCCCCGTTTGGCATTTCCAATGCGATGCATAGGAAAGGGCGATTGCCCCGACATGCTAGCGGTTGCCCTCGGGGTGTCCTCGCCATGGCGGAGCACCGGAGGACGGAGTGTTGCCTTGGACGACGTGAAGGCCGCGGTCATCGGACCGCCGACGGAGATCCGCGACTATGCGCCGGTGCTGCGCTGGCTGATCGTCATGGTGCTGGTAGCCCTCGCGATGTTCACGCTGTGGCAGATGGGCCTCCTCGTCACAGTGCTGCAGTCCGATCACACCCGCATCTCGCTGATCATCTTCGCACTCTTCATCCTGACCTCGCTGCATGCGCTGTTTCAGTCCGTCGACATCAGCCGAGAGCTGATCGCCGCGCGCAAAGCCCGCGCAGTGATCGAAGCCGAAAGCGCCACCGGCTTCCGCCTCCTCGGCGACAAGGTGCTGACTGGCGCCGGCGCCCTGCTCGAGCCGGGCATCCTCACCAGCCATGCCGCCAACCTGATCAGGAAATCCGACCTCGGCCCCCAGGGCCGGCTCGACCAGACGCTTCTGCTCCGCAATGTGGCCGACAAGCTGCGGCACCGCGAAAAACTCGGTCTCTTCGTCTCCGAGGGCCTCCTGCGCCTCGCGCTGCTCGGCACCGCCATCGGCTTCATCCTGATGCTGATCCCGATTGCCGGCCTCTCCTCCTTCGACGCCGATACCCTGCGCGGGGCGCTGGCCGGCATGACCGGAGGCATGGCCGTGGCGCTCAATGTCACCGTCTCCGGCATTGCCGCGGCACTGGTGCTGAAGTTCGAATATTTCCAGCTCGACGAGGCGATCGGCGAGCTCTTCTCATCCATCGCCGAGGTCAGCGAGATCCACCTCGTGCCGGCCATCGAAGCGGACCGCCATGGACGGGCCTAGTCTCTTCGCCGGCTCCGACAGCGACGACGGCACCTTCGTTCCGTTCACCGATATCCTCTTCAACGCGCTGCTCGGCTTCGCGATGATGGTGTTCATCGCCTTCGCGCTGATCCGCCCCGACGCCAGGTCCGGCATCATCGACACCAATGCCGAGTTCATCGTCACCACGAGCTGGCCGGACAACAACGACGACGACATCGATACCTATGTGCAGGACCCCAGCGGCAACGTCGTCTGGTACCACTCGATGCAGAAGGGCTTCGTCACCCTCGATCGCGACGACCGCGGCAACTATCTCGACGAGATCACCGTCAACGGCGTCACCCACCATGTCGCGCTGAACCAAGAGACGGTGAGCGTGCGCGGCATCGTGCCGGGCGAGTACATCGTCAACATCTACCACTACACCAACCCCTCGGCCGCCGCCGTGCCGGTGACGGTGAAGGTCGAAAAGATCAACCCCAAGGTCTCCGTGGTCTACTACGACACCCTCGTCCTCGATCATAAGGGCGACGAGAAGACCGTGATCCGCTTCACCGTCAGCGAGGATGGCAGCGTCAGCGACATCAACACCGTGCCGGTGTCGCTGATCCAGGCCGTGCGCAAGGGCTGAGCGATGCAGACCCTCGTCATCACCGGCTCGATCGCCCTCTTCCTCCTCGTCGCGCTGCTGCTCTTGAACCTTAACCTCTTCTCGCTGTGGAAGTGGTGGATCAAGGCGCTCGCCATCGTCGTCACCCTCGGCGCGGTGGTCGTCCTCTACTTCACCATGACCGGCGTCATCGGCTGGGCCTCGACCGACAAGATGCCGGCCCGGTTCAGCCTCCTCGCCACCCGCATCGTCGAGCCCGACAAGCTCAAGGGCCTTCCCGGCCACATCTACCTCTGGGTCGAGGAAGTCGACGACCAGCAGATCACCATCTCCCCGCCCCGCGCCTTCGAGGTCGCCTACGCGATCGAGACGGCGAGCGATGTCGCCACCGCCCAGCAGCAGCTCGAAGGCGGCGGCAAGGTGCTCGGCCAGTACGAGGCGACGAGCGCCGAACAGGCGACCAGGGACATGAATCCGCAGGAAAGGGGCGCCAACGCCGTCATCATGCAGGGCAGCACCACCGACAAATCGGGCCAGGGCGGCGAAGGCTTCGAGAGCATCGGCGACCCCGGCAGCCTCACCTTCTCCGAAATGCCCCCGGTCCCGCTGCCCGACAAGGGCGTCGTCCAAGTGGGGCAGTAGCCCGCCCCTAAGCCTTCCCCAACGCTTCAACGGCGTAGGTCAGCGCATTCTCGACGGCCCGGATTTCCACCACCACCGGCGCCACCAGCGGATCGGATTCCCACGCAGAGAACCCGCGCGCCTTGGCAAAGGCCGTCATCTCCTCGGCCCGCTTGCCGACGATCTCCGCCGCCGAGCGCGCTTCACTCAAGGCATCGGCCCGCACCGAACTGGGAGTCTGCGGATTATTGGCTAGCGACTGCAACCGCTTGGCGTTGACTCGCCACTGCCGCGCGAATTCCTCCGCCCGCTTCACGCGGAACGAGATCACCGTATCGCTCAGTTGTGCCTCTCCCATCCCGCCACCATTGATTCGCGCCGCACCGGAGTCAATTTGGCCCGTTCATTTTGATGGCTATGCGGCAGTGAGATGGCGAGTGCGCGATATCTCGCGCCGCCGCTTCACTACTCCAGCGGCTTCAGATCCCCGAGCAAGGTCGGCACCAGCTCGCTCACCGTGGGATGCACATGCATCGTGCCGATGATCGTATCGACCGTCGTTCCCGCCTTCATGGCCTGCAGCAGCGACTGCATCACCTCGTCGCCCTCGATGCCGAGCAGGGCCACGCCGAGAATCTCCCGCGTTTCGGCATCGGCGAACACCTTCATGAAGCCGAGATTCTCCGCCCGCTCGTTGGCCCGGCTCACCCGTGTCATCGGTCGGGTCGCGACCAGCGCCTTCCGCCCCGAAGCCCGCACGTCCGCCTCGCACATTCCCGCCCGCCCGAGCGGCGGGTCGATATACATGGCGTAGGCCGGCACGCGCTCGCTGACCTTGCGGTCGGCCCCGTCGAGCAGGTTCTGCGACACGATCTCGAAGTCGTTGTAGGAGGTGTGCGTGAAGGCCCCGCGCCCGTTCACGTCACCAAGCGCATAGATGTGCGGTACGTTGGTCCTCAGCTTGTCGTCGACCGCGATATAGCCGTCGCCGTCGAGGGCAATCCCCGCCTTTTCGAGGCTGAGATCCTCGACATTGGGTACCCGCCCGACGGCAAGCAGCAGGTGGCTGCCGACAACCTCCCCGCCCTCATGGCGCACCGCGATATCGTCACCCCGCTGCTCTGCCGACATTTCGCCCGCCCCGGTGACGACGGTGATGCCTTCACCCGTGAGGATCTGCTGGATCGTCTCGCGCACGTCGTCATCCTCGCGCGACGCCAGCTTTCCGCGCGCCAGCACCGTCACTTCGGCGCCGAAGCGGCGGAACATCTGTGCGAACTCGAGCGCGATGTAGGAGCCGCCGACAATGATCAGGTGCCGCGGCAACGTGTCGAGTTCGAGCACCGTGGTATTGGTGAGATAGGGTACGCCCTGCGCCCAGTCCGGCACCACCGCCCGCGCCCCGGTATTGAGGAATATCTGCGCGCCCTCGAGTTCCACCCCGTTGACCTCGACCGTATGCGGCCCGTTGAAAACAGCCGAACCGCGGATCACCGTCAGGTTCTCGGTGCTCTCCATCCAGTTGTCGAGCCCTTCGCGCGAAGCGAGCACGACCTTGTCCTTGCGCGCCTTCACCGCCGCCATGTCGACCCCGACCGGCCCGGTCGAAACGCCGAAATCCGCCGCGCGGCGCGCGAGGTAGGCGACCCGCGCGCTCGCCACCAGGGTCTTGGTCGGCTGGCACCCGTCATTGACGCAGGTGCCGCCCATGAAGCGCCGCTCGATCAGCGCCGTGCGCTGCCCCGCGCCGGCCAGCCGCGCCGCAAGAAACGGCCCCGCCTGCCCGCCTCCGATGACGATGGCGTCGTATGTTCGGCTCATGGGCTGGCTCCGCATTTTCGCGCGCGCAGCTTAAGCGGTGGACCGCCCGCGCTCCAGCCCCCGTCGGACGTGCTGTGCCCCGGGTTGGTTCATGGCTCATCTGCGGCCGCCCCCCTTCGCGGCAGCAGGCGGCTTTGCTAGTCTCTCCATGTCTGCAAGAGGGTGGTGCGCCATCCCGGCGCCCACGGCCATCGAGGGAAACGACGATGCCCGCAAAGTCTGTGCCCAACAAGTCCAAGCCCGCCGACTCCGGGTCAACTGCTGCACTGGTCAGCGAAGACGCCATCCGCCAGCGCGCTTATTTCCTGTGGGAGGCCGACGGCCGCCCCGACGGCGCCCATGATCACTACTGGGCCCGCGCTCACGCCGAAGCGACAGAGGCGTTCGTCGCGGCGACCAGCAACGGCGTCGCCAAGGCCACCAAGGGCAAGACGGCCAATAGCGCCCCAGCAACGGTGAAAGCCACCAAAGCGACGAAGGAAAAGGTGAAGGCCAAGGCAGTGAAGGCTGCCGAGCCCAAGCCGGTCAAGAAGGCGACAAAGCCCCGCGCCGCGGTGCCGGTGGCGAAGAAGGCCAAATAGAGCCCGCCAGGGCTCGGTGTTAGCCTACCCACCAGCTGTCATCGGACCGTGGGCCGACCTTGGGATGCCCTTACGCGTCGAGCTTGGAACTCGCGCCCGACACCACGGCGTGCAAGTCGATCAACCCGACCATGCGGTTGTCATGGGTGACGATGCCGTTGAGCAGCTCGGTATCGATCGAGTTGCCTTCCGGCACGTTGTGGATGTCTTCCTTGGACACCGTGAGAATGTCGCTCACTGCATCGACGAGGATGCCAACCCACTTCTCGCCCACACTCATCACGACGACGACATGGTTCTTGGTCGGGGAGGTCTGGCCTTCGCCGAAGCGGGCGCGCAGGTCGAAGATCGGCACGATCGTGCCGCGGAGGTTGATCACGCCACGCACGAACTCGCGCGTGTTCGGCAGCGGCGTCGCCCCGTTCCAGGCGCGGATTTCGCGCACCGTGGTGATCTCGACGCCATAGGTCTGCTCGCCGATCGAGAAGGCGATAAGCTGCAGGCTGTTGGCCGCCTGCACTGCCCCGCCGATGTCGTCTCTGAATGCCAGCGATTCCATGCCGTTCTGCCTTTTCTGCCGGCCTCCTGGCCGGCTGTTGATATCCAGCGCGCCTTAGGCCGCGCTCTTATGAGTCAAAACCTGAGCTTTCAGCCCCTGCACGTCGACGATCAGCGCCACATTGCCGTCGCCGAGGATTGTGCCGCCGGCGATGCCTTCGATCGACTGGAAGTTCTCTTCCAGCGATTTGATCACCACCTGCTGCTGGCCGATGATGTCGTCGACGATCAGCGCCACCTTCACCCCGCCCTCAGCCTCGCAGAGGACGACGAAGCGGTTATCGCGCTCGACATCGGTGGTGGCCGAGAAGCGCGTCGCAAGGTCGACGACCTGCACATATTCGCCGCGCACCTGCAGCACCTGCCCGCCGGTCGGCATGCGCGAGAAATTGGCCCGCGCGCACTGGATGGTTTCGACGATCGAGGACAGCGGGATGACGTAGGGGCTGCCCGCCACCTTCACCAGCATCACGTCGAGCACGGCGAGCGTCAGCGGCAGGCGCAGCGTCATGCGCGTGCCCTTGCCGGTCCAGCTCTTCACATGCACCGAGCCGCCGATCTTCTTGATGTTACTGAGGACCACGTCCATCCCGACGCCGCGGCCCGATATGTCCGAAACCTCGGCGGCCGTTGAAAAGCCCGGCGCGAAGATCAGCTGGTCGATCTGCTCGTCGCTGAGTGTCTGGTCCGGCCCGACCACGCCGCGGTCGCGCGCCACCTGCAGCACGCGCTCGCGGTTGATGCCGCCGCCGTCGTCCTCGACCGCGATCAGGATATTGCCGCCCGCCTGCTCGGCCGACAGCCGGATCGCGCCGCTTTCCGATTTGCCCGCCGCCAGGCGCTTCTCCGGGCTTTCGATGCCGTGGTCGGCCGAGTTGCGGATCATGTGGGTCAGCGGGTCGGAAAGCTGCTCGATGATCGTCTTGTCGATCTCGGTATTCTCGCCGATCGTCTCGAGCCGAATCTTCTTGCCGGTCTTGGACGCCAGCTCGCGCACGAGGCGCGGCATGCGGCTGAACACGGTCTTCACCGGCTGGGCCCGGATCGACATCACCGAATCCTGGAGGCCGCGCGTCGTCTGCGCCAGCACCTCGAGGCCGCGCACCAGTTCCTGGTAGCGGGCGCGCAGCGTCTCATCCATCTGCTGGGTGAGCATCGACTGGGTGATGACCAGTTCACCAACCATGTTGACCACGCGGTCGATCTTGTCCAGATCGACGCGGATCGACTGCACGCCGTTGCGCCGGTCTTCCTGGCCCGAGCGGCGATCATTGTCGCCCTCGAAATCCTGCGTCTCAGCATTAGCCTGCTTGAGCGGGGTCGGCATCACCGGCGGCGCTGCCTTGAGCGCCGGCTTCATGCTCTCGGCGAGGTCCGCAAAGCTCAGCACCGGCGCTTCATCGGCAACCACCGCCAGCTCCGGTTTGATCTCGCCGAGGAGATCGGCAAGGCTCGGCGCCTCGGTTTCCATCGCCACATCGAGCAGCTCCTCGGCTTCCGCGGCCATGCCGCGCTCGATGGTGAGGTCGCAATTGCCCTCGACGAACTCGAACACTTCGGCGATGGCGCTCTCGGTCGCCGTCGCCGATATCAGCGTGATCTCCCACGAGCCATAGACGCCGAACGGCTCGAAATCGGCGAGCGCCGGGATTTCGTCGATGATCGCCTTGACCCGGGTCTCGCCCAGCGTACCGAGCTCGCGCAGGAGCAGCAGCGGATCGTTGGCCCGCGCGTAAAGCTCGGAATGCGGTGTAAAGCGGATCGTCCACTGGCCGGCTTCCGGCATCAGCGGCGGCGCCTCGAAGCTGTCGTCGATCACCGCCAGGTCGAGCGGCTCGACGAGCGGGTCGTCCTCGGCCCCGGCAATGGTCACCATGACCGGCACGAAGTCGATGTCGAACTCTTCCAGCGGCTCGCCGGCCATGTCCGGATCGCCCGAGGTCAGCGTGTCGAACTGGTGCTTTTCCTCGGCGCCGTAACCCGCCTCGAGTTCCTGGCCGTCTTTCGCCGCTGCGACGAAGTCGGCGACGATATCGTTGGCCCGGATGCAGAGGGCCGCGACCGGTTCGGAGAGCTCGACGCGTCCGTCGCGCACGTGGTCGAGCAGCGTCTCGTAGGCATGGGCGAACGCCACCAGCGCGCTGAACCCGAAGGCCCCGCCGCCGCCCTTGATCGAGTGGATGGCGCGGAAAACCGCATTGAGCCTGTCGCTGGAGCGATCGCCTTCCTCGATGGCGGCAAACTGCTCCTCGAGCTCAAGCAGCAGCTCGGAGCATTCGTCGAAATAAGTCGCCTTGAAGTCGTCGAGGTCACTCAAAGTCTAGAACCCTTCTGGGTCTGGTCGATGGCGGTTCTGCCGGAACCGGAAAACTCAGTGGACGACGCGGTGAATGACCGAGATCAGTTTTTCCGGGTCGAACGGTTTGACGATCCAGCCGGTACCGCCCGCCGCGCGGCCCTGGTCGCGCTTGTCCTGGCTGGTCTCGGTGGTGAGGATGAGGATGGGCAGCGAGTTGTGCATGCCCGAGGCGCGGACGTTCTTGATGAACTCGATCCCGTCCATCACCGGCATGTTGATATCGGTGATCACCACGTCGACGCTCTCGTTCTTGAGCACGTCGAGCCCCTTCTGCCCGTCCTCGGCCTGCAGCACCTCGAACCCGGCATTGCTGAGGGTGTGGTGCAGCATCGCGAGGATGGTGCGGGAATCGTCAACCGTCAGTACGCGCATGATTATCCTTCCAAAATACCGGCAAACTGGCTTCCGAGCCCCAGCCGCGACACCGCGGCGAGGAACGCCTCGCTCGGCTCGGAAACCGTGAAAGCATGAGTGTTGCGCCGCGCCGTTTCCGCCGCGCTCAGCACCATGAACAGCGCATTGGTCGCAACGCGCTCGACGCCGGCGGCCTTGACCGTCACGCCGCCCGAATCGATGGCATCGACCAGCACGTCGCGGATCGGATCGAGCGCGTCGAGATCGATGATCGCCGGCAAGGCGATGGCTTTGCTGCGTAGCTGGGCCATATGACTGGCTGCCCCCAACGGACTGGTCCCGGCCTGAGCATCGGATGGAACGGTTTAGGAAGTGCTAAAATGCACCAGTTTCGGACCAGTCAGGCGGCTGCGATCACCGCGGCGAGGCCGGCATGGTCGACCCCCGCAAGACTGTTGGGCCGCCATTCCGGCTTGTGATCCTTGTCGATCAGCACCGCCCGCACGCCCTCGGCGAAATCGGGTTGCCGCGACAAGTGGCGCGCCAACCCGAGATCGATTGCCAGCACCGCGCCGATATCGGTCTTCCGGCGCGCCGCATGCTGGCTCGCCGCGATCGCCGCAAGGCTGGTCGGCGAGCGCAGCGCCAGCTGCGCGAACTGCGGATCGGCCCCGGCACCGCGCACGATCTCTACTGGATCGCTCCAATCGAGCCCTAGATGCCGATCGGCCGCCGCGCACAGCACCGGCTCGCCCGCCGGCGCCATTTCCGCCTGCATCAATGCGCCCAGCGCCGCTTCGACGCGCGGCGTCCCGGCGGCAGCGGCGATGCCGGCCCGTACCGCCTCGATTCGCTGCGGATCGATCGGGCAATCGGTGAGCCCCAGCGCCAGTGCATCGCCCACCCCGACCGGCAGGCCCGACATGGCGAAAGCCAGTGCGCGATGCACGGGCGCCTTGCCGAGGATGTAGTTTACGCCGACGTCGCAGACGAAGCCGATTGCCGCCTCGGGCATGGCAAAGCGCGCCTCGCTCGTCGCAAACCGGAACGTGCAGTGCCCGGCAATGCCGATGCCGCCGCCCATCACCACACCATGCGCAAGGGCGATCGTTGGCTTGGGATAGCGGGCAATCAGGCCGTTCATCGCGTATTCGGCGGCAAAGAAAGCGTCGCCGATCTCGGGCTGCCCAGCGACCACGGCCTGCCGCACCGCCCGCACGTCGCCGCCCGAGCAGAAGCCGCGCGGACCGCGTCCCTCGAACAGCACGGCGCCGATGTCGTCGTCGTCGCGCCACTGCTCCAGCGCCCGCGTCACCCCGTCGATCATCTCGAGGCTCAGCGCGTTGATCGCCTCGGGCCGGTTGAGCGCGATGATCCCAAGATTGCCCTCGCGAATCACATCGAGCTGGCCGGTCATCTCTCAGGTTCCCATGTTGCTATCCCGGTGGTAGAGCACCGCGCATGAAGGCCATCAACCCCCCGACCCCGCTCACCAATGTGCACCTGACCGGCATCGCCCGCGACCTCAAGGCGCGCGCCGACAGCGGCAGGCCGATCCGCATCGGCGTCATCGGTTCGGGCGAGATGGGCACCGATCTCGTCACCCAAGGCGGGTTGATGCACGGCATCGAAGTCGCCGCCATCGCCACGCGCCGCCCGCACACCGCCCGCGCCGCCATGGCCATCGCCTATGGCGACGACAGCCACGCGGTCGAAGCCGATACGCAGAGCAAGGTCACCGCCGCAATCGAGGCCGGCAAGATGGCCGTCACCTCGGCCGAAACGCTGGTGAAAAACCCGCTCATCGACGTGGTGATCGACGCCACCGGCAAGCCCGGCGTCGCGGCGGATTACTGTCTGACGGCTATGGAACACGGCAAGCATCTCGTCATGATGAATGTCGAGGCCGACGTCACCATCGGCCCCTATCTGAAGCAGCAAGCCGACCGCCTCGGCGTCATCTACTCGGTCGGCGCCGGCGACGAGCCGTCGAGCTGCATGGAACTGATCGAGTTCGCGTCCGCGCTTGGCTATCGCATTGTCTCCGCCGGCAAGGGCAAGAACAACCCGCTCAATCACGACGCGGTTCCCGACGACTATCGCGAGGAAGCGCACCGCCGGAACATGAACCCGCGCATGCTCGTCGAGTTCGTCGATGGGTCAAAGACCATGGTCGAGATGGCCTGCATCGCCAATGCGACCGGCCTCGTGCCCGATGTCCCCGGCATGCACGGCCCCGCTGCCGACCGCGACCAGATGGCGAAGGTGCTGATCCCCAGGGCCGATGGCGGCATCCTCAACAAGAAGGGCGTCGTCGACTACACCATCGGCAAGGGCGTCGCGCCCGGCGTCTTCGTCATCGTCGAGGCCGAGCACCCGCGCATCATCGAGCGCATGGACGACCTCCACGTCGGCAAGGGCCCCTACTACGCCTTCTTCCGCCCCTACCACCTGACCTCGCTCGAGGTGCCGCTGACCGCTGCCCGCATCATGCTCTACGGCAAGGCCGACATGGTGCCGCTGCCCAACCCGGTCGCCGAAGTCTGCGCCGTGGCGAAGCGCGACCTCGCGGTCGGCGAAACCTTCGATGCCATCGGCGAAACCTGCTACCGCAGCTTCATCCTCACGGTCGAGGATGCCCGCCGCCAGGCCGCCGTCCCGGTCGGCCTCCTCGAAGGCGGCAAGGTCACCGCCCCGGTGAAAAAGGGCGAACTCCTCACCCGCACCAACGCCACCCCCGACCAGACGACGCGGCTCTACGCCCTGCGCCAGTTGCAGGACCAGATGCTCGCGGTTACGGCTTAGGCAAGCCTCAACTCCCCCGCAGCGCGATCTTCCCCGCCCGGCCCGCGACATTGCTCGCTTCCGCCGCCTCGGCCGCCTGGTCAAGCGGAAACACCTCGGCAATCGGCAGCTTCAGCTCGCCCCTCGCCGCCTTCCCCACGAACTCGATCAGCGCCCCGCGAATCTGTTCGGGCGTATGGAAGGTCGACGGCTTCGCCGCCCAGAACCCCTTCACCACCGCCCGCTTGAACAGCAGGTTGTCGGCATTGATCTGCACCGGCCGACCGCTCAACGCGCCGAACGAAATCAGCCAGCCTTCCTCGGCCACGAGGTCCATCAATTCGTCCGACGCACGACCAGCGACCGAATCCAGCGCCCGCTTGATCGGCGCCCCGCCGGTGATCGCCCGCGCCCGGTCCTGCCAGTCCGCATGCTCGCTCGACACGGCATCGCCGATGCCCTCGGCCGCCAGCTCCGCCACCGCCGCCTCGCGCCGCACGATGTTCAGCACCCTTACACCGCGCTCGGCCGCGAGCTTGGCAATGACCTTGCCCACCGCGCCATTAGCCGCGTTCTGGGCGATCCAGTCCCCCGCCTCGACCTGCAGTTCACCGAGCAGCCGCCAGGCGCTCAGCGGCATCGACACCAGCTGGCACGCCGTTGCGTCGTCGACGCTGTCCGGTACCGGCACCAGCGCCGCGGCATTGCCGAGATAGTATTCCGCCCATGTCGCGCTGCCGCCACCGGTTACGCGGTGGCCGACCTTGAGATTAGTGACGCCTTCACCCAGCCTGTCGACGACGCCCAGTGCCTCGGTGCCCGGCACATGCGGCAGCGGCGGCTTAAAGCCGTAGTGCCCGGTGACAATCATCAGGTCGTGGTTATGGATCGGCGACAGCACCAGCTTGATCCGCACCTGCCCCGCACCGGGCTCGGGCAGCGGCCGCTCCTCCACCCGCAACACCTTGCGCGGGCTGCCGAATGCATCAAACACCACGGACTTCATCACTGACGCTCCATCAAATTCCGGCCGGACTTGTATCCGCCATTACGGCGAAACGCTGACCAATCGAGGCCGCTAGTCCAGCGTCTGCCGGTAGCGCAGCATAGCGACCCCCGAGATCACCAAGAGGATCGCGCCCAGTGCCCAGAGCTCCCCGGTCACATCGGCGACCTCGCCGCCCTTCAGCATCACCTTGCGTACGACACGCAAGAAGTGCGTCGCCGGCACGCCCTGCCCGATGAACTGGGCCCAGCCCGGCATGCCGGCGAACGGGAACATGAAGCCCGAGAGGAGGATCGAGGGCAGGATAGTAAAAAAGCTCAGCTGCATCGCCTGCATCTGGCTCTTGGCCGCGGTCGAGATCAGGAAGCCGAGCGCCAGGTTGACGAGGATGTAGAGGTTAAAGCCGAAGAAGAACGCCCAGATGCTGCCCTCGAACGGCACCCCGAACACCAGCGCCGCGGCGATCAGGAACACCACCGTCTGCACATAGCCGACGAACACATAGGGCAGGATCTTCCCCAGCATCACCTCGAGCGGCTTCACCGGCGTCGCGATCAGCATCTCCATCGTGCCGCGCTCGGTCTCCTTGACGATGGCAATGGCGGTGATCATCACCATGGTCATGGAGAGGATGATGGCGAGCAGCCCTGGCACGATATTGGTCGAGGTCTTGCCCTCGGGGTTGTACTCTCGGTGCACCACCATCGAGAACGGCGCCGGGCTCTGGGCCTGCGCCAACGGCCCGGTCAGCGTCTCGGCGATCGCGACATTGACGATACCCGATAGCGCCGCCACCGCCCCGCCGGTCGCAGACGGATCGGACGCATCGGCGGCAACGAGGATTTCCGGCCGGTTGCCGCGCACCACGTCGCGTTCAAAATCCTCGGGGATGACGACCACGAAATTCGCCTCGCCCCGCCGCAGCGCCTCCTCGCCCTCGCCGATGCCGGAGACGGCGCCCTTGAAGGCGAAATAGGTCGAGTTCTGCATGCCCGAGATCACCGCCCGGGTCAGCGGCCCGTTGTCGTTGACCTCGACCAGGGTCGGCAGATTGCGCGGATCGGAATTGATGGCAAACCCGAACAGGAACAGCTGGATGATCGGCAGCCCGATCATCATGCCGAAGGTGATGCGGTCGCGCCGCATCTGGATGAACTCCTTGACCAGCACCGCCGCGAACCGGCTGAGCGAGAACACCCCGCTCATGCCGCCGCCTTCCCGGGCGTGCCGACATCGCCGCTGTCACCGGCAAAGTTGTCGCGCGCGCCGGCCATCAGGTAGATGAAGGCTTCCTCGAGCCCGGCCGTCTGCAACCGCCAGGAATGTGTGCCTTCGGCCTCGAGCCGCTTCACCGTCGCTTCGAGTGCCGCCTTGTCCGTCCCCGACAGATGCAGCACCGTGCCGAACCTCGCCACCTGCTCGACCCCCGGCTCATCCTTGAGCAGCGCTTCCAGCGCCGGCAGGCCGGGCCCTTCGACCCGCCAGGTCTCGAGTCCCACCATCTCCGGAATTTTGGCCGATGGCCCGTCGATCAGCTTCTTGCCGTAGGCAATGTAGGTGATGAAATCGCACTGCACGGCCTCGTCCATGTAGTGGGTCGAGACCAGCACGGTGACACCCTCTGCCGAGAGCCGCCGGATCTCGTCCCAGAAGTCGCGCCGCGCCTTGGGATCGACACCCGCCGTCGGCTCGTCGAGCAGCAGGAGCTTGGGCTCATGCAGGAGGCACGCAGCGAGCGCCAGCCGCTGCTTCCAGCCGCCCGAGAGCGAGCCGGCGAGCTGCGTCTGCCGGTCGGCGAGCCCGAGCTGCACCAGCGCCTCGTCGACCCGTTGCTTCCGCCGGTCGAGCCGGTACATCCGGGCGACGAAATCGAGATTTTCGCGGATCGAGAGGTCCTCGTAATACGAGAACTTCTGCGTCATGTAGCCGACCTGCTCCTTGATGTGCTCGGCGTCCTTGCGCACATCGAACCCCAGGCACGTCCCCTCGCCTTCATCGGCGGTGAGCAGCCCGCAGAGCATCCGGATGGTCGTCGTCTTGCCCGAGCCGTTGGGCCCGAGAAAGCCGTAGATCGCCCCCTTCGGCACCTGGATGTCAAAATGGTCGACGACGCGCTTGGGGCCAAAACTCTTGGTCAGCCCGCGCACGTCGATGACGAGCTCGGCGCTCACTTGAGCCGCTCCACGGTCACCGGCTGGCCCGGCGGCAGGCTGGCGCCTTCGAGGGTCGCCTCGACGAGAAAGCTCAGCCGCTGCCGCTCATCGCGCGAATAGATCACCGGCGGCGTGAACTGCGGGTCGGAGGCCATGTAGCTCAGCCGCGCAATCAGCCCATCCGGACACCCGTCGCAGCTGACCGCCACAGTCTCGCCCAGCGTGAATTCCGCCCGCGCCGTCTCCGGCAGGTAGAACTTCACCTTCAATGCCCCCTCGGGCAGGATCGAAATAACCGGCGACCCCGCCGCGACGACCTCGCCCGGATCGTAATAGACCCGCTCGACGCGGCCCGCCGCCGGCGCCGTGACGGTGCGATCCGCAAGTGCCCAGTTCGCCGCCTCGGCATCGGCCTGCGCCGCGGCAAGGTTCGCCTCAGCCTGCTGCTGCTGCGCATCGCGCGCCGGCAGTTCGCTCACCTTGAGCTGGGCCGAAAGCTGCTTCACCTGCGCCTCGGCGCTGGCGAGGGTGGCGCGGTCCTGATCGTACTTGCTCTGCGCGATCAACCCCTCGGCAAAGAGCTTGCCGCTCCGCGCCGAGGTCTCCCGCGCGAGGCTGAGGTCGGCTTCCGCCTTCTGCAGGCTCGCCCGTACCACATCGAGCTCGTCCTCGCGCCCGCCGGTGGTAAGATTGGCCAGCGCCGCCTCCGCCGCCGCCACCCGCGCCTCGGCCGCCTGCAATGCCGAAATCTGCTGGTCCTGCTTCAGCCGGAACAACAGGTCGCCATCGAGCACCACGTCGCCTTCCGCCACCGAGATCGTCTCGATTGGTCCGCCCGTAGCCGGCGCGGCATAGACGTAGCGCGCCTCGACATAGCCGTTGAAGCGCGGCGGCTCGGTCGCGCCGAACCCGGGGATGACGATGGCGATGAGGCCGGTAAGCCAGGCAAAGAACGCGTCCACTTGGTCTCTCCTAGCTCGCCGACCAGGTCTTGGCGCTCGGTGGCGCGCTGAGCCCGTCGAAGAGGATGGTCAGGTGATTGTCGACCAGCTTGTCCATATGCAGCCCGCCCTCGGGCGTGATGCCGAAGATTTCGGCCATGGCGAAATGCAGCATCACCGGACCCATGATCGAGCGGACAGTGAGGCTGGGATCTACCTGCCGCAGATAGCCCTGTTCGACACCCTTCCGGATCAACCCCTCGATGGCCGGAAGCACCCGGTCCAGCACTTCCGCCCGGTACATCTTTGCGAGGTCCGGAAAGCTCATCGCCTCGCGGAAGATCAGCTTGGGCGTCGCGATGATCTTGGGGTCGGCAATCCGTCCCGCCAGCATCCTCAGCACCATGCTCAGGACGATGCGCGGATCGCCCTCGTAGTCGCGAATGGCGGCGAGGGCCGAATCGGCGATCGGCAGGATCGCCCGACGCACCAGACCCTCGAGTAAAGCTTCCTTCGACGGGAAGTAGAGATAAACCGTGCCCTTCGAAAGCCCCGCACGCTTGGCGATGTCATCGACCCGCGTCGCGGCGAAGCCCTTCTCGATGAACAGCTCCAGCGCCGCATCCAGCACCTCGTCCGGCCGGGCCTCCGCCCGCCGCCGGAATTTCGGCCCGCGCTCTTTCGCGATCTCGCTCATCTCTCGCCAACCTAACTGACTGAATGGTCAGTAACCTAATAACTGACTGGTCAGTCATTTGCAAGAGCGTAATGAGACCTTCGGCCTAGTAGGGGTCCTCACGTATGCGTCACGACAACCGAACGGGGCTGTTGCTAGGGGAGGCTGTCCCGTTGTTGTGGCGGACCCCCCAAAGCGCGGCCGGCAGTCGGAACCTCCTCGACTACCGGCCGCAGCTGTCTTCGGGGTCGGTGGGCATGCCACCGCCCGCACCACGCCAAAACAAAACCCGCGGGGGCAGCACCCCGCGGGTCAAATCTCCAGCGCTACGGCCGACTCAGTCGAGCGCGGCGATCGCGATGATCTCGACCTTCAGCGACGGGTGCGCGAGGCGGGCTTCGATGCAGGCACGGGCCGGCGGGTTGGCCGGGTCGATCCAGGTATCGTAGACCGAGTTCATCGCGGCGAAATCGGCGATATTGTTGAGGATCACCTGACAGCTGAGCACCTTGGACTTGCTGGTGCCGGCCTCGGCGAGCAGCCGGTCGATGGCTTCCAGCACTTCGGAGGTCTGCTTCTCGATCGAACCATTGTAGTCGGTCGCGACCTGGCCGGCGACATAGAGGGTGTTGCCGTGGGCGACGGCCTGGCTCATGCGCTTGCCGGGCTGGTAACGGGTGATGCTCATTGGAAAACTCCTCGGGGATTGCGGCAGCCTCTCTAGCCGCTGCGCCCCGCGCGCGAAAGCCGGAATCTGCCCCGCCGCGCCGTCATTCACCTAGCTGATCCGATCCTGAGCGCTGCGTTCAGCCGGCGTTCACGGCCCCGTGACTATGCCCCCGCCCCACACAACCTGCCCAAACAAGCGAGTTTATGGGAATGGACAAGCGCTTTCCGCTGGAAGACCAGATTGCAATGCTGGCGAGTGCCCTCAAGGGCCGCGTCGTGACCCCGGGTCACGCCGAATACGACAGCCTCCGCATCGCGGCTCTGGCGAACCACGACAAGACCCCCGCCGCCGTGATCCGCGTCGCCAACGCCGCCGACATCGCTGCCGTCATCAATTTCGCCAAGGCGACAGACCTCGAGCTTGCCGTCCGCTCGGGCGGCCACAGCGTCGGCGGCTTCTCCGGCTCCAATGGCGGCCTCGTCATCGACCTGCGTGATCTCAAGAGCATCGAACTCTACCAGGCCAGCCTCACCGGCTGGTTCGGCACCGGCCTCAATGCGGGCGAAGTCACTGCCGCGCTTGAGCCCAACGGCCTTATCCTGCCGCTCGGCGATTCCGGTTCGGTCGGCCTCGGCGGCATCACGCTCGGCGGCGGCATCGGCTACCTCGTCCGCAAGTACGGCCTCACCATCGATTCCCTCCTCGCCGCCGAGATCGTCACTGCCGAAGGCGATATCCTGGTCGCCGATGCAGACCATCACTCGGATCTGTTCTGGGCCCTGCGCGGCGGTGGCGGCAATTTTGGCGTCGTCACCCGCTTCAAGTTCCGCCTGACCTCGCTGCCCAGCTTCATCGGCGGCCCGCTGATCATGCCCGCCACTCCAGAAGTGCTGGCCGGCCTTGTCGCTGCCGCCCAGGCCGCTCCCGACGAACTCACCACCATCATCAACGTCATGCCCATGCCGCCGCTGCCGTTCGTACCGGCCGAAGCGCATGGCAAGACCGTGATCATGGCCATGATGGCCTATGTCGGCGATGCCGCCGGCGCCACCTTCGCGCTCGCCCCCTTCCGCGCCATTGCCACGCCCATCGCCGATCTCGTCGGGCCGGCGCCCGTATCGAGCCTCTATATCCCCGAGGACCCGAACATGCGGCCGGCCGTCACCTGTCGCGCCCTCTACATGGATACGGTCAACGTCGCCGACGCCCGCACCGTGCTCGAGCACCTGGGCCGGTCCGACGCCCCCATGTTCATCGGCCAGGTCCGCGTCCTCGGTGGTGCCGCGGCGCGCATTCCTGCCAGCGCCACCGCCTATGCCCACCGCGCCAGCAAGATCCTCGTCGGCTACCTGGCCATGTATGGCGGCCCGACCGAGCCGCATGAGCGCTGGGCTGCCGACGGTATAGCCGCCCTCCGCCAGCACGATACCGGCGCCTATGTGAACTTCGTTTCCAACGAAGGTCCCGAGCGCCTGCGTGCCGCCTACCCGGGCGCCACCTGGGACCGCCTGCGCCAGGTCAAGGCCAAGTACGACCCGGAAAACCTGTTCCGTCTCAACCAGAACATCCCGCCGGCTGCGTAAGCCGTCGCGAAACCAGTCAGCGGCGCCCTCGAGGGTCGGGGCGCCGCAGTAGCGGATGGGGAGCTGAGCCGCTCCCGGGGCTCGGTCGCGGCCCACGCTCCCCATCTGCACCGATCCCCTTGACGATCTCGCTCCGCTGGCCCGCTATGCCGGTCCATCAAACGGAGCGTCCGATGTCCGATCGCCCCCTCCTCATCGTCGACGGCGATTCCTTCGCCCACCGCGCCTATCACGGCCTGCCGAAAACCATCCGGCGCGCCGGCAACAAGGGCGGCGGCGCCATCGTCGGCTTCGCCAATTACCTCATCCGCCTCTACGAAGCCGAACGGCCGCGCGCCGTCTTCGTCGGCTGGGACACGCTGGCCGAGCCCAACTGGCGCGCCCTCGAATTCCCCGATTACCAGGGCGGCCGCGAGTTCGACGACGAGATCGTCGACCAGCTCGACGTCCTGCCCCAGCTGATCACGGCCATGGGCTTTGCCTGGGGCAAGGCCGGACGCTTCGAGGCCGACGACTTCCTCGCCACCGCCGTCGCGCTCGAGGAGAAAGCCGGCGGCACCGCCCTCGTCGCCAGCGGCGACCGCGACGCCTTCCAACTGGTCAGCGATCACACCACCGTCCTCCACCCGGTCAAAGCCGGCGAGATCGCCCGCATCGGCATCGCCGAAGTGCGCGAGCGCTACGGCGTCGAACCGAGACAGGTGCCCGACTTCATCGCCCTGCGCGGCGACCCCTCCGACAAGATCCCCGGCGCCAAAGGCGTCGGCGCCACCACCGCGGCGAGCCTCCTGAAGCGCTACCCCGACCTCGAAGCCATGATCGCCGACAACAAGTTCCCGGCCCATGCCGAGGACCTCAGGCTCTACAAGCGGTTGGCGACAATGGTCACCACGGCGCCGGTGAAAGCGATCCCCGACCAGACCCCGACCTGGGACAAGGCCGCCGCCCTCGCGCGGCAGTGGGAGCTGAACAATCTCGCCGACCGGCTGGAGCAGCTCGCCAAGGGTTAGCCCGCGCCGTCTAGCCGAGCGCCGTATCGATGAAGGCCCGCGTCGCCGCCGAAAGGCTGCGGTGCGGGACGTAGAGCAGCGAGAACGGGCGCGACCGGCCGGCGGCCTCCGGCAGCACTTCGACCAGGCTGCCGCGGGCGATCCGGTCCGCCACGACGAAATCGTAGCTCTGGCAGATGCCGAGCCCCGCTTCCGCCATCGACACCACGCCCAAGACATCGTCGAGAACCTGCACCGGTCCCACCGGTGTCCACTCGATGTCCTCGGCATGGCTGCGGAACAGCCACGGCCCCGGCCGGCCACTGCTCGGCATGATGAAGGGCAGACACCGGTGCCGGTTGAGGTCCTCCAGCCGCGCCGGCGCGCCACGCGCCGCGACATATGCAGGCGAGGCGACAAGCCGTAGCGGTGCGTCCTCGAGCTTGCGCCCCACCAGCGCGCTGTCCGGTAACTCGCCCAGCCGGATGGCAACATCGTAGCCTTCGGCCACCAGATCGACATTTCGGTTCGTGATGCCGACCTCTACCTCGACTTCGGGATAAAGAGCGGCAAAGCGCGCCAGTATCCCCGGCAGCCGGAAGTGCCCATAGGTCGTCGAAACGCTCACCCGCACTCGCCCGACCAGTTGTCCGTCGCTGCCGCGCACGCTGCGTTCGGCGTCCTCGATAAGCGCGAACGCCGCCCGCGCCTGCTCGTTATAGGCCCGCCCCGCATCGGTGAGGCTGATCCGACGCGTCGTCCGCCTGAGGAGCTGCGCCCCCAATCGCGCTTCCAGCCGGGTGATCGCCCGGCTGAGCACCGACGCGCTGGTCCCGAGAATGACCGACGCCGCCGTGATCGAGCCCTGCTCGACAACGGTGGTGAACACCTCCACATCGCCCAGATTATCATACCGGCGCATTCTTGCCTCCAAGGTACAAATCAGTTGGCCAGATGCACATTTATCGCCGAACTTGCCGCTAATACATACCCGTCATCGAAACCAACCGGTCTCTGAGACCGCAGGAGAATGAGATGGCGCACACTGCAGACCGGGTGCTCTTCGTACTGACCAGCCACGGCACCAAGGGCGACACCGGACAGCCCACCGGCTTCTATCTCGGCGAGGTGACGCACCCGCTCGCCGTCCTCGAAGCCGCCGGTATCAGCGTGGACTTCGCCTCCATCGCGGGCGGCGAACCGCCGGTTGACGGCCTCGAACTCGATGATCCCACCAATGCCCGCTACTGGAATGACGAGCGCTTCCGCGCGGCGATCCGCACCACGCCAAGGCTCGCCGATATCGACCCCGCCCGTTACGCGGCGATCTTTTTCGCCGGCGGCCACGGCGCAGTGTGGGACTTTCCCGAGAGCCCGGCCGTCGCCGCCAAGACGCGCGCCATCTTTGAGGCTGGCGGCATCGTCGCCGCGGTCTGCCACGGCCCGGCGGCACTGGTGAACGTCACCCTCTCGGACGGCAGCTATCTCGTTGCCGGACGCAATGTCAGCGCCTTCACCGATTCCGAGGAACGCGCGGTCGGTCTCGACAAGACTGTCCCCTTCCTCCTCGCCACGACGCTCTCGAGCCGCGGCGCCATCCACCACCCGGCGCCCGACTGGACCGAGAAAGTGGTGGTCGACGGCCGCCTCGTCACCGGCCAGAACCCCCAGTCGGCCAGCGCCGTCGGCGCAGCCATCCGCGACCTCCTCGCGGCCTGACGTGAAGGCAGCACCGGCCAGGCGCCGGTGCTGCCTTCGCCCAAAGGCCCATACGGCCCGCATTGCTCGCGGCAGCTATCTCCGCCTAACCTCCGCCCCACGGAGGAACTGCATGAACACCACCATCACCGCCCCGCTCGATCGCCAGCCCTCGACCGAGGCGCCGGACGCCGAGGGCATCTATCGCATCTGGCCCGGCGCCGCGCCGGGCTCCGAGCACTGGACCCACTCGGAGCGCACCATGCAGGTGCCGTGGCCGGCGAGCTCGCCGCGCCGGCTGACGCGCAACGTCGCGACCCCCACCGTCACCGTCTTCCGCCCCGCCCCCGGCACGGCCACCGGCGCTGCGATCGTCATCGCCCCAGGCGGCGCCTTCCATTTCCTCCTCGTCGACCACGAGGGCTACGACATGGCCCGCTGGCTGGCACAGCAGGGCGTAACCTGTTTCGTCCTCAAATACCGCCTCGGCCGCTCGACGGACGACGACGCAAAACTCCTCGAATTCCGCAACGACTTGCAGTCCCGCCTCGCCGCCAGCAAGACCGACCCCAGCCATCCGATACGCGCCGTGATGCACGAGGCGCGCCTGTGGGGCGAGGAAGACGGCCGCCAGGCCATCCGCTTCGTCCGCGCCAATGCCGCCAGCTGGCGCCTCGACCCCAACCGCATCGGCATCACTGGCTTCTCCGCCGGCGGCGGCGTCACCATGGGCCCGGTGCTCGAGCATGACGAGCAGTCGAAACCCAATTTCGCCGCTCCAATCTACGCCGCTTGGCGCGAGGGCTTCCCGGTTCCGGCCGACGCCTGCCCCCTCTTCATCGTCATCTCCGACGACGACGGCTCCGTCCCCGCCCTCTCCTCGCTCCGCCTCTATCAAGCCTGGCACGAAGCCGGCAAATCCGCCGAACTCCACATCTTCGCCAATGGCGGCCACGGCTACGGCATGGCCAAAGAGGGCTGGCTCTCCGATCCCTGGCCGGAGCTATTGGCCAACTGGCTGAAGCTGCAGGGCGTCATCGCAAAGTAAGCCCACCCTAGGCGCCGAGAGCCGCCCCGAACCGGTCGCGATAGGCGCTCGCGGACAGCCCCGTCACCTTCTGGAACACACGCCGGAAGGCCGAGGGGTCCTTGTAGCCGACATTCCAGGCGATCCGCTCCACCGTGTCGCGGCTGAACTCCAGCCGCTCGCGCGCCAGCGCGATCCGCAGCGCCTGCACGTACTCCGTCGGCCGCAGCCCCGTGGCCTTCTGGAAGCGGCGGAGGAACGTGCGCGTCTCGAGACCGGCCCGCGTCGCCAGGTCCGGGACATTGATCTCCTCGCTGCGATGCACCTGCAGCCAGTGCTGCACCTTCAGCACCGCGTCATCCCCATGCGCGAGGCGCGGCGCGAAGGTCGAGTAGTGCCGCTGCTCCCGCCCGGCCGGGTCGACCAGCAGGAATTTTGCCGTGTCGGCCATCACCGTCGGGCCGAGCACGCGGTGGACAAGCCGCAGCCCCAGGTCGGTCCAGGCCAGCATGCCCCCGGCGGTGATGATGTCGCCGTCCTCGACGATGATGTCGCCTTCGGTCACAGCGACATCCGGAAAGGCCGCCCTGAAGGCATCGGCATAGAGCCAGTGCGTCGTCGCCCGCCGTCCCGACAGCAGCCCCGTATGTCCGAGCATGAATGCGCCCCCGCAGACCGAGGCGATGGTCGCGCCCCGGCCGTGGCGCTCGCGCAGCCAGCCGACGAAATCGGCAGCCTCCGCCGCGGTCAGCGGATCGGCCAGCCGGCCGGGGATGATGACATACTCGGGGTGTCCGGCGCCGCCCGGATTGCTGTCGAAGCTGCGCTCGAACCCGGTCTCGCCCAGCCGCCAGTGGCTGGTGCGGATGCGGTCCGCCCCGCCGTGCTGGCCTGCATACTGGTTTGCCACCTCGAACGCATCGCTGAGCCCGTGCACCGACGCCATGGCGCAGCCGGGATAGATGAGCAGGCCGATTTCGGTGTGTCTGAGTGCGTCCGTCGTCTTTGTCACTTCTGGCCCCGACAATGTCAGTTGCAGCAATCGTCGCCCGTCCGGGCTGAGCTTAGGGTCATCACATCGCGGCGGACAAGGGTTCGCCCAAACAAGGAGAGACCTAAAATGACCAAGACAATCGTTCTGATCCACGGCGCCTGGCTCAACAGCCTCAGCTGGGAAAACGTGAAGGCCCGCTACGAAGCTCAGGGTTACACCGTCCTCACCCCCGACTGGCCGTTCGACGACCGTGCCCCCTCGGCCCTCCGCGCCAACCCGGCTCCGGAACTTGCCGGCATCGGCCAGCGCGGCATTGTCGACCACTTCGACAAGATCATCCGCGCCCTGCCGGAAAAGCCGATCCTGATCGGTCACTCCTTCGGTGGCGTCATCGTTCAGCAGCTCCTGGCCCGCGGCCTCGGCGTCGCCGGTGTCGCCGTAAATCCCGCCCCGACCCCAGGCGTGCCGCTTGGGCCCCAGGCCATCGTCTCGGCTCTGCCGGTGTTCAGCGACCTGTTCTCGTGGAAGAAGGCCAAGCAGATGTCGCTGAAGTTCTTCTCGACCCGCTTCGCCCAGACCGAACCCGATCCGGCAGCCAAGTATGATCGCTACGTCGTGCCGACCGCCGGCAAGGTCTACTGGGATGGCGTGATCAACCCGATGCTGATCGACTGGGCCGGCCAGGACCGCGCTCCGCTGCTCCTCATCGGTGGCGGCAAGGACCTGATCGCCGACGCCTCGATGACCGATGCGATCTACCGCCAGCAGAAGAAGGCGAAGACGGTCACCGAACTGAAGATCTTCGACGACCGCTCGCACTGGACCCTGATGGACAAGGGCTGGGAAGCCGTCGCCGACCTCGCCCTCAACTGGGCGGTCGAACACGCCAACGACAAGCGCCCCGCCCTCAAGCTGGCCGCCTGATGATGCCCAACAGATGAGTGCCCGGCTGTAACGGAACAGCTGGGCACCGGAAAGCCAAACGGGCCGGCGCAACAAGCACCGGCCCGTTCGCGTTTACGCCGCTTCCGCCGTAGCCGGGTCGACGACCACCTTGATCAGCGTGATCTTGCTAGCCGGGAAGCCGCTGAGCTCGGCATGGCGGCGGATGTCCTCCGGATCTTCGGCGAGATAGACGCAGTAAGTCATGTCGTCGGCGAAGTAGGAGTGCACCCACTGTACGCGTGGGGCGAGCTTTGCGAGGGCCTCGTTCGAGACCTGGGCTGCCTCGCGGTATTCCTCCGGCGACTTGCTGCCGATACCGGGAATAATGCGTTCGATCACATAGCGCTTCATGCTGCGCTCCTTACTGCTGGGCGGCGACGGCGGCGTCGCACGAGACATTGGGGTTCATGTCGGCGAAGGTGCCGGTCGGGTTGGCGCGCCACGCCCAGACATGCAGCTCGTAGAACGGCGGCAGGCCGTAGCGGTTGGGCGAGTTGGTGAAGCTGAACAGGTGTCCGTCGAGCTCCGCCGGCCCCTTGGTGGTGATGTATTCGACCGCCACCAGTTCGAGGCTGCCATCGGCCTTCGGCTCGTACATCACCGCCTCGGGCTTGCCGAGATCGACGACACCGTCCTCGATCCGCGCGCCGTTGACGTAATGAATGCCCATGGCTCCGCCCTCGACGCCCGACACGCACGGGATCGGGGCATAGCCCTCGGCTGTCGCCACTGCGACATCGGCAAAGCGGGCGTTCGCCTCGCGCACCTTGGCCGCCAGCGGGTTGGTGCCGGCGACCTCGGCATGCGCCGCATGGGCGACGAATACCGCAGTGCCGGTCGCCTTGCCGTGCCGGGTCAGCGTCACGCCCAGCGGGTCTCCCATGCCGTTGGCATAAGGCATATAGCCCGGCGGCACGACGGTCGCCGGTTCTGTGCCGCCGTGAGCCGAAGCCGGACCGGCGGAGAAAGTAGCCACGGCCAGCGTGACCAGGATCATGGCGGCAGTCTTCAGTGTGCGGACCGGCGGCCGCCGGTCGGAGTAGTCTTCGAATATGCGCAGCATCGCGCGTTCTCCTCTGGCACAAATCGCGTCTGCAAGCGATTTGCACCGGTGCAATTACCCCTTGGCGGCGGAAATGCTCCCATCGCGATCCAGAGTCAAGCACTATTTTGCACCGGTGCAATTTATGTGCTAGACCAGCGTCCATGAAATCACCCGTCACGTTGCTCGATGTCGCCACCGCCGCCAATGTGTCGAAATCCACGGTGGCCAATGTCTTCAACCGGCCCGAGCGGGTGCGGCCCGACCTGCGCCAGCGCATCCTCGATGTGGCGCGTGAGCTCGGCTTTGCCGGACCCGACGCACGCGGCCGGCTGCTGAGTTCAGGCAAGGCCAATGTGATCGGCGTCGTCCCCTCGGGCGAAGGCATCACCTGGATTTTCGACAACCCCTATATGCGGCGCTTCCTCGCCACTGTCGCCGAGGAATGCCAGGCTCAGCGCACCGCCATCCAGCTCATCGACGGCTATGGCGAGGCCGGTGCGGAAACCATCCGCCGCACCATCGTTGACGGCCTCATCCTCCACACCGCCGACCAGGTGCGCGCCGTCGATCCGGCCCTGCGTCGCAAGATGCCGATCGTCGTGATGGACCGCACCGACGATCCCGACGTCAGCTCGGTCTCCATCGACGATCGCGGCGGCGCCCGCGCCCTCGCCCGGCACCTCCTCGCACTCGGCCACCGCCGCTTCGTCGTCACGACGCTCGGGCGCAGCTATGTCGCGCCGATCCTGCACCCACCCACCAGCGGCCCGCGCCAGTTCATCTCGACCTATGACATCGACGAGGAGCGTCTGGCCGGCATCGGCGAGGCGCTTGCGGAGCATGGCCTGTCGCTCGACGACATGCCGATCGTCGAAGCCTGCGGCAGCAGCGAGGAAACACGCCTCTATGGCAGCGCCGCCGATCTGGTGCTCGACAACCTCGATGGCGCCACAGCCATCATCGCGCTCGGCGGTGAGCTCGCCATCGGGGTCTTGCGCGAGGCGCGGAAGCGCGGCCTCTTGGTACCGGACGACCTGTCGGTGGTGGGCTTCGACGATCCGCCCGAGGCCGCAACAACCGAGCCACCCTTAACCGTCATCGCCGCCCCGGTCGCGGAGATGGCACGCCTTGCCACGCGGCTGCTGTTCTCGGACGGTGCGCCACAGCACATCGAACTACCGGTCGAACTGGTGGTGCGCCGATCGAGCGGACCGGCTCCAAATCCTAGTTGAGCGCCAGCTCCCCGTCGCCGAGCTCGGACGAGAACCTCACGCGGTTGCGGCCGGCGCGCTTGGCTGCGTAGAGGCTGCGGTCGGCGAGGACGTAGAGATCGCTGAACGATGCAGCGGGCGAGATCATCGTAGCCCCGATGCTGGCTGAAAGCTGCGCCGGCCGGCTTGCCGAGCCGACCTGGGTCTGGCTGATCCGCGCCCGGATGCGCTCCGATACCGCTTCCGTATTCTCGCGCGTCGCCCGCGGCAGGAACACCGCGAACTCCTCGCCCCCAACCCGCGCCACCGTGTCGACATCGCGCACCGTTTCGCGCACCGCTTTGGCGACCTCTACCAGCGCCAGGTCGCCGCGATCATGCCCAAACGTGTCGTTGATCCGTTTGAAGTGATCGATGTCGATCAGCAGCAGTGCTCCGCTCGCCGGTTGGTCCACCTCGGACAGGCGCGCCAGATGCTCGCTGACGATCGCCATGAAGGCACGCCGGTTGAGGCACTGTGTCAGGCTGTCGGTCGCCGCCAGGGTCATCAATTCGTGGTGGGCGATCGCCAGATCGCGCTGCTGCCGCGTCAGGTAGAACAGCAGCGGCGGCGCTATGATCAGCGGGATCAGCAGGTTCTTGATCGGATCGGTGCCCCAGGCCCACACCCCGGATTCGAACGAATAGCTGTCCAGCACGAAGGCCGCGGCGATGCAGAACAGCGTGCCGAGGCTAGTCCAAAGCACCACGCGGCCCCAGCCGCGCCTTGAAAAGTCGATACCCACGTGGCGCCCACTCCACAGCAGCGAAGCGCCGATTTTGCTCCACAGGGGTTAATGCTTTTCTTCTTAACCGGAACCAATCCTCCGAAATGATCGGCACACCTGCGAGGCAGGTGCTCTGCCTGGCCCTATGCCACACCACGTCGGTCGCCGACCCTTCGCGCCGGCGGTCCCTGCGCTCGCGTCCAGATATCGCGCCTACATCGTAATCCCGCCATCCGCGATGAAGTTCGCGCCGGTCGCATAGGCGCTCTCGTCGCTGGCGAGATAGACGCAGAGATGCGCCATCTCCTCGGGCTGGGCCATGCGGCCCATCGGCTGGCGGGCAACGAACGTCTTCCACACCTCGTCGTGCTCGCCCAGCGCATGCGCCCGCTCGTGCAGCGAAGGCGAGTCGACGCTGCCCGGGCAGAGCGCATTGGCCCGGATGCCGCTCTTCATGTAGTCGAACGCCACCGACTTGGTGAACCCGATCACCGCCGCTTTCGATGACATGTAACTCACCCGGTTCGGCACACCCTTCAGCGAACTCGCCACCGAAGCGACATTGATGATCGAGGCCCCGCCCTGCGCGATGAACGATGGCAGGAACGCCTGGGTCAGGACGAACATCGGCGTCACGTTGATGTCGAAGCTCAGCTGCCAGTCCTCGAGCGTCGTCGTCCCCAGCATGCCCTGATGCACCCAGCCGGCGCCGTTATAGAGCACGTTGACGCCGTGATGGCGCGCCGCCGCCTCGCGCAGCGCCAGATGGTCGGTGACATCGAGCGCATAGGCCGCATGGCCGGGCGAGATCTTCAGCAGTTCCTCGCCCTTCCGCGCAATTCCCGCCGGGTCGCGATCGGTGGCGATCACCCGCGCCCCCTCGCGTGCAAAGGCTGTCGCGGTTGCGCCGCCGATCCCGGCCGCCGCCGCCGTCATGAACACGACTTTCCCGTCGAGCCGACCCATTTCCCCATTCCTCCCAACACCTTGGCCGCAGGCCGTATGGACCCGTCATTGTTCCAATGGGTCCCATCGGCTAGAATGGCAGTCAAGGGAGAGATCAGTCTGATATGGCCGAGGATGCGAGCTGGGAGGCCTTGCTGCCCCCGATCTTTGCTGCTGCCAGCATCGAGGCCACAGGGCTCAGCGTCGCGCCGCTGACCGGCGGCGTCTCCTCCGACATCGTCCGCATCACCCTGGCCGATGGCCGCCAGTTCTGTGCCAAGCGGGCCCTGCCCAAGCTGAAGGTCGCGACCGACTGGCAGGCACCGCTCGAGCGCAACCACTACGAAGTCGCCTGGCTCCGCCGCGCCAATGCCATCGTGCCCGGCGCCGCACCAGAGGTGATCGGCGAGGATCGTCACCACGGCATCGCGCTTCTCGAATACCTGCCGCCGGAAGATTACACGCTATGGAAGGCGGACCTGCTCGCTGGTCGGGCTGATCCTGATGTGCCGATCGCGGTCGCAGATGCCCTCGGCCGCATCCACGCCGCAACGCTCAACGATCCCAGCACCGCCGCCGAATTCCCCACCGACGACCTGATCGATGCCCTCCGCCTCGATCCCTACCTCCGCTACACCGCCAGCCGCTACCCCGACCTTTCCCAACGCATACTCAGCGTCCTCAGGACGACCGCATCCACCAAGGTCGCGCTTGTCCACGGCGACGTCAGTCCCAAGAACATCCTCGTCAGCCGCCGCGACGGTCACCCGGTGCTGCTCGACGCCGAGTGCGCCTGGTACGGCGACCCGGCCTTCGACGCCGCCTTCTGCCTCAACCACCTCGTCCTCAAATCCGTCCACCTGCCCGCCCTGCGTGATAGGCTGCTGGACCAGGCCAAAGCCCTCGCGGCGGCATGGCTGGCCCACTTCCCCGCCGCGGACCGGCCGGAACTTGCCGCGCGGACTGCGGCCCTCCTCCCCTGCCTCATGCTGGCACGGGTCGATGGAAAGTCGCCGGTCGAGTATCTCACTGAGCCATCACGGGAAATCGTCAGGCACCGCGCCATCCCGCTCATCCGGGAGCCGGTGTCTGACCTCGTTCATCTCGTCGCTATTCTTCGTTCATCCGGGCCCAACTGATATGTCAGCCATCCAGTCCATTCTCGGTCGCCAGGTCTGGGACTCGCGTGGCCGCCCCACGGTCGAGGTCGAGGTCACCCTTGCGTCCGGCGCCACCGGCCGCGCCATCGCCCCCTCCGGCGCCTCCACCGGCAGCCGCGAAGCGCTCGACAAGCGCGACGGTGGCCAGCGCCTCGGCGGCTACGGCGTCAACGACGCCCTCGCTGCCGTGAACGGCGAAATCGCCAGTCATCTCAATGGCATCGAGGCCTTCGCCCAATCCCGCGTCGATGCCGCCCTGATCGAACTCGACGGCACGCCGCAGAAGACCCGGCTTGGCGGCAACGCCATCGTCGCCACCTCCTCCGCCATCGCCTGGGCCGCCGCCGCCGAACAGAAGATCCCGCTCTGGCAGCACCTGAGGCTCCTCGCCGGGCTCGACACCGCCATCCAGCACGTCCCCGCCCCGATGATCCAGATTTTTGGCGGCGGCCGCCATGCCGGCAACCGCATCGATATTCAGGACTATCTCATCCTCGCGGTCGGCGCGAAAGGCTTCGCCGAGGCCACCGAGCAGATCGCCGAGGTTTATATGGTCGCCGCCAAGTCCATGGCGCAGAAGGGAAAACTCAATGGCGTCGCCGACGAGGGTGGCGTCTGGCCCGACTTTACCGCCAATGAGGACGGGCTCGAACTCCTGACCCGCGCCATCGAGGACGCCGGCTTCACGCCCGGCCGCGACATCGGCATCGCCCTCGACGTCGCCGCCACCTCGTTCTACGCCAATGGTGCCTACCGCCTTGCCCTCGAGGGCCGGGAACTCACCACGCTCGAGATGATCGAATTGCTGGAGGCCTGGGTCCGTGCCTACCCGATCATCTCGCTCGAAGACCCGCTCGCCGAGGACGACGACGCCGGCTTCACCGAGATCACCCGGCGCCTCGGAAAAACCGTCCAGATCATCGGCGACGACTATCTCACCACCAGCGCCGAGCGCATCACCCGGGCCGCCACATTGCAGAGCTGCAACGCGGTTCTGCTCAAATCCAACCAGTGCGGCACGCTGACGGAATTGATCGAGGCAAGCTCACGGGCAAAGTCATTTGGCTGGAACACAATCCAGTCCGGCCGTTCCGGCGAGAGCGAGGATGTCACACTTAGCCACCTCGCTGTCGGGTTGCTGTCCGATCAGATCAAGGTCGGCTCGATGACACGCTCGGAACGCACTGCGAAGTGGAATGAAGTGATCCGCATCGAAACGAACTTGCCAAACCCGCGCTATTGGAGTTTCAACAGAGGATAAAATTGTACGACTTTCTGCCGGTTGGGGGGACTGCTTGGCATCGGATGAGAACGACAGGCGCAGGAAGCGCGCTGTTCGCGTTGAGGACGTTGCGCGAGTAGCTGGCGTTTCACCCATTACGGTGTCGCGAGCCTTGTCGCATCCGGACAAGGTCAAGGACGAGACCCGCCAGCGCATCCTCGCCGCGGTCAGCGAGACCGGCTATGTCCTCAACCGCTTCGCCTCCTCGCTCCGGTCGGGCAGCTCGCGCATCGTCCAGGTCTTCGCCTCCAACCTCGTGAACCCGCATTTCGCCACCTCGATCCAGGGCACCATCGATGCATTCGAGGGCAGCCCGTTTCACCTGATGTTCGCCCAGATCGGCTATTCCGAGATGCTGGAAGTAGATGTCGTCAACACCGCGCTGCCCTTCCGGCCGGCCGGCGTCATCTTCACCGGCGTCGTCCGGGCCGAGGCGACGCGCGAGGCCCTGAGCAAGCTCGATATCCCCATCGTCGAGATGTGGGGCCACAGCGACGATCCCCTCGACATGCTGGTCGGTTTCTCCAATACCGATGGCGGCCGGCTGATGGGCGAGCATTTCGGCCAGCGGGGGTTCCGGCGCATCGCCTATTCCGGCCACGCTACCGAACGCGGAGCCGAGCGCATCGCCGGCTTTCGCGACGGCCTCGGCAAATACAGCGCCGAGCTCGCCTTGATCCACCCGATGGAAGGCACCCGCGGCGTCACTGACGGTATGGGCGCCTTCGACGATATCCTCGCCAGTTTGCCCGGCTGCGACGCCATGTTCTTCGGTACCGATGTCCTTGCCATCGGCGCCCTGCTTCGCGCCCAGGAGCGCAACATCGCGGTTCCCGGCCAGGTGGCCATCGCCGGCTTCGGCGGGCTCGACTTCACCGCGCACGTGAAGCCGGGGCTGACCACGCTCAATATCGAGGGCTATGAGATGGGCCTCACCGCCGGCCGCATGATGCTGGCCCGGCTCAACGACGAGACGGTCGAGCGGCCGATCTTCGACTATCCCATCACCCTGATCGAGCGGCAGAGCACCGGGCGCTGAGCCGGGCGTAGCGTGCACGCAATAGCGCGATCGTCACGCACCGCCGTCGCGACGGCCAAGCGTTGCCCTGCAATCGCCGGGCATTGCAACCACAATAACCGATGTCTATCATTCCCGCCGGTACGGTCCTCCCCCACCAAAGGAATGCCTGCCCAGGCCGAAAGGTTTGGGCTAAAGGATCGTCCAACACCGTCTTGAGGAGATTACTATGAGTTCGGGTAACGGCGAGACCAGCAAGGGCAAGAAGCTCCGGTCGCGCGCCTGGTTCGATAATCCGGAAAACCCGGACATGACGGCGCTCTATCTCGAGCGCTATCTCAATTACGGCATCTCCCGCGAGGAGCTGCAGTCGGGCAAGCCGATCATCGGCATCGCCCAGACCGGTTCCGACATTTCGCCGTGCAACCGCCACCATCTCGAGCTCGCCAAGCGCGTGCGCGACGGCATCCGAGACGCCGGCGGCATCGCTCTGGAATTCCCGGTCCATCCGATCCAGGAAACCGGCAAGCGCCCGACCGCCGGTCTCGACCGCAACCTCGCCTATCTGAGCCTCGTCGAAGTGCTCTACGGCTACCCGCTCGACGGCGTCGTCCTGACTATCGGTTGCGACAAGACTACGCCCGCCATGCTGATGGGCGCTGCGACGGTCAACATCCCCGCCATCGCTCTCTCCGTCGGCCCGATGCTCAACGGCTGGTTCCGCGGCGAACGCACCGGTTCGGGCACGATCGTCTGGAAGGCGCGCCAGATGATGGCCGCCGGCGAGATCGGCTACGAGCAGTTCATCGAGCTGGTGGCCTCCTCCGCCCCCTCGACCGGCTACTGCAACACCATGGGCACGGCCTCGACCATGAACTCGCTGGCCGAGTCGCTCGGCATGCAGCTGCCCGGTTCGGCCGCCATTCCGGCGCCCTACCGTGACCGCCAGGAAATGGCCTGGCGCACCGGCATGCGCATCGTGGAGATGGTGCACGAGGATCTGAAGCCCTCCGACATCCTGACCAAGGACAACTTCATCAACACCATCGTCGTCAACTCGGCGATCGGCGGCTCGACCAACGCCCCCATCCACATCCAGGCCATCGCCAAGCACATCGGCGTCGACCTGGAGCTGAAGGATTTCGAGACCTACGGCCACAAGGTGCCGCTCCTGGTCAACATGCAGCCTGCCGGCGAGTATCTGGGCGAAGACTACTACCATGCCGGCGGCGTGCCGGCGGTGGTCAACGAACTGATGACGCAGGGGCTGATCCGCGAGAACGCTCCCACCGTCAACGGCAAGACCATCGGCGAGAACTGCCGTTCGACCACCATCCAGGACGACAAGGTCATCCGCCGCTTCGACAACGCCTTGAAGAAGGAAGCCGGTTTCCTTGTTCTGAAGGGAAACCTCTTCGACTCGGCCATCATGAAGACCTCGGTGATCTCCGAGGAATTCAAGGAGCGCTACCTCAACAACCCGGACCACCCGAACATGTTCGAGGGCAAGGCCGTGGTGTTCGATGGCCCCGAGGATTATCACCACCGCATCGACGACCCCTCGCTTGAGATCGACGAGCACACGCTGCTGTTCATGCGCGGCGCCGGTCCGATCGGCTATCCGGGTGCGGCAGAAGTCGTCAACATGCGGCCGCCCGACTACCTGATCAAGAAGGGCATCACCTCGCTCGCCTGCATCGGTGACGGCCGTCAGTCCGGCACTTCGGGCTCGCCCTCGATCCTCAACGCCTCGCCGGAAGCGGCGGCCGGCGGCAACCTCGCCATCCTGAAGACCGGCGATCGTGTCCGCATCGACCTCAACAAGGGCGAAGCCGATATCCTGATCTCGGCCGAGGAGATCGAGCAGCGCCGCGCCGAACTGCATGCGGCTGGCGGCTACAAGTATCCGGCCCACCAGACGCCGTGGCAGGAGATCCAGCGCGGCATCGTCGACCAGCTCGGCTCGGGCGCCGTGCTCAAGAACGCCGTCAACTACCAGCGGCTCGCACAGACTGCCGGTCTGCCACGCGACAATCACTGACAAACGAGCAAAGGGCCAGTTTCGACTGGCCCTTTTGACTTGCGCCTGCGGCCCGAATGAGCCAACAAGCCGCCGCAATGTTTGACGAATTGATGGGTTCGAGCGCACTATCCAAAGCGCTCAAGGCGGGTGAGGGCTCGATGTCTGATATTCTGGACTACTGCAAGGGTCGCGACATCCATACCTTTCGCGCCGGCCATGTGCTGATCAAGGAAGGCGGCCAGGAGGGCAAGCTCTTCGTGCTCGTCGATGGTCAGGTCGAAGTCCTGCGCAAGGACACTCAGGTCAGCTATATTGATGAGCCCGGCTCGATCTTCGGCGAAATGGCGGTCCTGCTCGACATGCCCTCGAGCGCCACGGTCAAGGCACTGTCGACGGTGAAAGCGTACGTCATCGACGACGCGCTGAGCTTCCTCGGCAGCCAGCCCGAGATCGCGCTCTATGTCGGCACGCTTCTCGCCCGGCGCCTCTATTACACCACGTCCTACCTGGTCGACCTTCAGCAGCAGTCCCAGGGCAAGCGCGAAGACCTCGACCTCGTCGACAAGATCCTAGCCCAGCTCGTCGAACCTGACGACAAGCGCAAGAAGAACTGACCCCTACCTCCCCACGCAATCACCACCGGCTTGAGCGACGCGCGCGACAGTGGTCCGTGAGCAAAGCGCTAAACCAGCCCCTTGCTCAGCAGCGCGGCATAGATGATCGCGCCATAGGTCAGCTGGTGGAAAATCTGGTCGAGCCCGTGCAGCCCCCAGAAGCGCTGCGGCTGCGCATCGACATGCACGCCCTTCGAATATTCGATCTTGGCGTAGTCGAGCAGGTAGTGGATCGCGAATTCCGCGAGGACGATGCCGACCAGCCACCCGGGCGGCACGCCGGCGAGCAGCAGCACCAGCGCGGTCAACAGCGCATGCGCCGCGGCATGCGCGTAACCACCGATCCGGCGGAAATCGCCCTTGCCTGCAAGCATCCATCCCGGCTGGAGGAAGTAGTCGGCGACGTAGTGCTTCAACTCCAGCCCGACGAAGAGCAGAAAGAAGAGTGCGACCATTCGGTCTTGTCCTTGCGAGGCGGGTACCCCCATCGGCCCGCGCCGGTCTCGCGGCAATGCTCGCAAGTGCCGCCGATTGAGGCAAGCACAGAGTTGTGCCTTATGCTAGCAAGTGCAGACACGCATTCACGTCGCGTTCAGGGGCGCCGTGGCAGCGGCCAGCCGAATGGAGGTATTTGATGCGCCGGCCTATGGTTAGCATGTTACCCCGCATCGTGTCCTCATCCGGGACCGGCCCCTGACATGCTCCGTCGCATCCTCCCCTTCTTCGCCGGTTTCGTCGTCGTCATCCTGCTCACCCTGCTGCGCGTCGCCGATCCGTTTCCGGTGCAGGTGGCGCGCGAACTCTCCTTCGATTTCTACCAGCGCCTTCACCCCCGCCCCGCCGCCGACTTTCCCGTGCGGGTCATCGATATCGACGAACGCTCGCTGACCGAACTCGGCCAATGGCCCTGGCCGCGCGACAAGCTCGCCACCATTGCCGACCGGCTGACCGAGCTCGGCGCCGCCTCGATCGGCTACGACTTCCTCTTCCCCGAGCCCGACCGCATGTCGCCCAGCCGCATCGCGGCGACCATCCCTGGCGTCGACGTCACGGCGCTCCCCGACTACGACGCGATCTTCGCCACCGCCCTGTCTCGCTCGCCCTCGATCCTCGGCCTCTCGCAGACGACGGCCGGCGCCCCGCTGACCGGCGAGCCGAAAGGCGGCTTCGCCATCTCCGGCCCCGATCCCTCCGAGCGCATCCCCTATCTCGATGGCGTCGCCGCGCCCCTGCCGATCCTCCGCGATGCGGCGCCCGGGCTCGCCGTCCTCAGTCTCAACGCCGGATTGGCCGCCGGAACGGTCCGCCGCCTCCCCCTGATCTGGACCAATGGCAGCGACATGTACCCGACCCTGTCGGTCGAAGCGCTGCGGCTGGCCCTTGGCATCGGTGCAATCGTGGTCTTCGGCGATACCGCCGCCGCCGGCTATGTCGAAGCCATCAAGATCGGCCAGTTCAACGTGCCGCTCACGTCCGAGGGCGACCTCTGGCTCTATTACAGCCGCCCCAACCCCGACATGTCGATCTCGGCCGCCGACCTCCTCGGTCCGAACTACCGCCAGCTCGCCGAACGTCTTGCCGGCAATATCGTCCTGATCGGCACCTCGGCCTCGGGCCTGCTGGACCTACGCAACACCGTGCTCGGCGACAACGTGCCGGGGGTCACCATCCACGCCCAGGCCATCGAGCAGATCCTCTCCAACAGCTTTCTCACCCGCCCCGACTGGGTTGCCGGCCTCGAGATCGTCGGCTTCCTCCTGCTCGGCCTCATCCTCGTCGCCGTCGTCCTGTCGCTCGGCCCGATCGTCGGCCTCGTCGCCGGCGGCCTCTGCCTCGGCACCGCCATCGGCTTCTCGTGGTGGATGTTCATCTCGCAGGGGGCGATGCTCGATCCGAGCTACCCCTTCTTCGGACTGACCATCCTTTATCTCGCCCTCGTCTTCTTCCGCTTCCTCACCACCGAGCGCGCCAAGCGCCAGATCCGCCGCGCCTTCGGTCACTATGTCGCGCCCTCGCTCCTCGCCCAGATCGAAAAGAACGGCGACACCCTGAAGCTCGGGGGCGACATCCGCCACATCACCGTCCTGTTCTCCGACATGCGCGGCTTCACCTCGCTCAGCGAGCGGGTCGAGCCGCAGCGCATCCTCGCCATCCTCAACACCATGTTCGGCGCGCTCGGCCACGAGATCGTCGGCCGCATGGGCACCATCGACAAGTTCATCGGCGACGCCATCATGGCGTTCTGGAACGCTCCGGTCGATGTGCCCGACCATGAGCGCAAGGCGCTGAGCGCAGCGCTCGGCATGCGCCATAAGCTCGCCGAACTCAATGCCGCCGACGCCTTCCACCTCAGGGCCACCAAGGCGCCCATCGATGCCCTCGGCATCGGCATCGGCCTCTGCTCGGGCGAAGCGCTGGTCGGCAATATGGGCCTCGAAACCCGCTTCGACTATTCGGCTCTTGGCGATACCGTGAACGTTGCGAGCCGCGTCGAGAGCGCCTGCAAGGAGGTCGGCTACGACATTCTCTGCGCCGAACCGACCCGCCAGGCCGTCGACAACTACGCCCTGCTCGAGGCCGGCGCGCTGGCGCTCAAGGGCAAGGCCGAACGCGTCCGCATCTATCTCGTTGTCGGCGATGACAAGGTCGCGGCCACCGGCGCCTTCAGCCTGCTCCGCGCCACCCACACCGACGCGCTCCTGGGCCTCCGCACCGGCAAGGACATCCACGGTGCCATCGCCGAATGCCTTGCCCTCTGCCCGCAGGTCGAACCGGGGCTGAAGAAATTCTACGAGCAGCTGCCGGGAAGACGCGCCGATTTCGAAGCGAGGGACACAATGCAGCCGCTCACCCCGGAGGTTGCAGCGCAGTAGCTACTCCCCCGCATACGCCTCGCGCATCTCCTCGATTTCCCCCAGCGCCTCGTACAGCGCCCGCCAGTCGTCCCGCTCGGCGATCGGCGCCCACAGCGCCTCCATCTCGTCGATCAGCATCGTCCGCGGCACCTCGCGGGCGAAATAGGGATGATCGAGATTGGCATCCGCCGCCGCCGGATGGGCGGTGATCAGCCCGGCCAGTGTCTCGAAGGACGCCACTCGATAGTAGTCGGCCGCCGGGCTCCGCATCGCCCGCGATCCGTCGCCGCCGCGCCAGTCGAAGAAGAACTGCTCGAACGGCATCTGCGTCTCGTGGAGGAAATTGAACACCTCCTGCACGAGCGTCGAATCCTGCTCGACCCCGAGCGACTCCAGCCCCAACCGCCGCAGCACCGCCGCCCAGACCGAACGCTGGAACGCCGGCCAGAACCGGTTGAGGCCGGCCTCCAGCTCATCATGTTCGCCGAGCGGCAGCAGCACCTCGGCGAACCGCGTCAGGTTCCAGGCCAGCACGTCCGGCTGCTTGCCGAACGCATACATGCCCCACTCGTCGAAATAGGCCGCGGTGAAGTTCGGATCGTAGGCGGGCAGGAACCGCCACGGCCCGTAATCAAAGCTCTCGCCGGTGATGTTGATATTGTCGGTGTTGAGCACGCCATGGACGAACCCCGCCGCGATCCAGTTCGCTCCGGTCTCCGCCACCGCCTCGCTCACCGCGCCGAGAAATTTAGCCGCCCGCCCGTTGTCGCCCTCGACCCAGAGTTCAGGGTAGTAGGCCTGCACAGAATGATCGACTAGTCGCCTCAGCCGCTCCTCTTCCTTGAGGTAGCTCAGCCGCTGGAACGAGCCGATCCGCGTATGCCCGTGGCTCAGCCGCACGAGCACGGATGAGCGCGTCGGCGACGGCTCGTCGCCGCGCTGCAACTCCTCGCCGGTCTCGATCAGCGACAGCGATTTCGACGTGTTGACCCCGAGCGCCTCGAGCATCGCTGTCGCCAGCACCTCGCGCACCCCGCCCTTCAGAGTCAGCCGCCCATCCCCCGCCCGAGACCACGGCGTCCGCCCGGACCCCTTGGTGCCCAGATCCATCAGCCGCCCGTCGTTGAGATCGTCGAGCTGAGCAAACAGGAACCCGCGCCCATCCCCGAGGTCCGGATTGTAGGTCTGGAACTGATGCCCGTGATAGCGGAGCGCCAGTGGCTCCGGAAACGACCCCGGCAGCGGCTCGAACCGCCCGAAATGGGCGATCCACTCCTCGTCCGTCAGCCCATCGAGCCCCACCGACGCGGCAGCCCGCTGGTTGCGATAACGCAGGATCGTCTGGGGGAAGGCCGCTGCCTTCACCTTGTCGAAATAGCCCTCGCCGAGCCCGGCATGGGTTGTCCGCGGCCTGAAGCTCACCGCCGAAACACCCCCACCACCTCGACATGGGTCGACCACGCGAACTGATCGACCGGCACCACCGACTCCAGTCGATAACCACCCGCGATCAAGATCGCCGCATCGCGCGCAAACGTCTTCGGCTCGCACGATACCGACACCACGGTCTTCACCTTCGAGCGCGCCAGCTCCTTCGCCTGCGCCTCGGCTCCGGCGCGCGGCGGATCGAAAACCACCGCGTCGAACGGGTTGAGTTCGATCGGCGCCAGCGGGTCGCGGAACAGGTCGCGCACCTTGGTTTCGATCGGCTTCACGCCCTGCACGTGATTGAACGCCTTGGTCAGCGCCGCAACCGCTGGCCGGTCGCTATCGGCCGCGAACACCCGGGACTGCTCGGCGAGCCGCAGCGCGAACGGGCCAACGCCGCAGAACAGATCGGCCACGGTCTTTGCCTTGCCGATCCCCTCGATCACCAGCCGCGCCAGCGTCGATTCCGCCGCTTCCGTGGCCTGCAAGAAGCTCGCCGGCGGAATCTCCACCAGCGCCTTGCCCATCTTGATCGCCGGAGGCCGCGCCATGAAGACCGGATCGCCGTTGAAGATCAGCCGCGCCAGTTTATGCGTCCGCGCGAACTCGGCGAGCTGCACCGGCTTCAGCTTGCGCTCCGATTTCACCGAAAGGTCGAGCCCGGTATCGGTGGCGGTGAAGCTGACGTCGCTGTCGCCCGCCAGCGGCTGCAGCGCCCGCGCGATCCGCGGTGCGTGCTTACTCAGCACCGGCACGAGGATCGGACACGCGTCGATATCGAGTACCTCATGCGACTTGGCCCGCATATAGCCGGCCCCGGTCTTGCGCACATGCAGGGTCGCCCGCCGCCGCCCGATGCCGGTCGCATCGACCAGCTCCGCGACATCCGCCATCACATTGGCATGTGCCAGCGCGTTGACCACCAGCTCGCGCTTGAACGCGGCATAAGTCTCGCGGTTGAGATGCTGCAGCGAGCACCCGCCACACGCCCCGAAATACGGACTGATCGGCGTGGCCCGCTCGGCGCTCGGCGCGAGAATGCTGAGCAGCGTCCCGCGCTCGCCATCGCGCGAAATCTCGACGCGTTCGCCCGGCAGCGTGAACGGCACGAACACCTTGTCGCCCGCAATCTCGGCGATACCATCGCCATGCTGGCCCAGGGACTGGATAAGGACTTCGGTCATTGGCTGGAGGTAGCAGGGAAATTCGCTCGGCGTAAGCCCACGATGGCCCGGCGCCTATCGGCTCATTCCGGCTGCAGGTCGTATCGGAGCGGCGGCCAGTCGTTGCCGGACAGCCACTCCAGCAGCAACTCGCGGAACGCGCCCTTCGAAACCACCATGCCCGTGCGCCACCACCAGACGACATCGGCTGACTTCCCGCCTGCAAGCGACGGGTAGACGTAGAGGCAGCCCAGGTACTCGCCGCCGCTGCTCTCGATGATCCACGCAAAGCTACGGCGGGACTCGAATTCCCGCTGATGCCAGGCGAGGTCGAGCAGGTTGTCGTGTCTGGTCAACCCTTCCGGCCACGTCGATCCCGGATTCGCCGCCCGGATATCGGCGGCACTTTCCATCACGGCAATGAAGTCCCGCTCGACGTCCTCGACAGTCAGTATCCTGAGCGTGAACTCCCCCAGCACCTGCTCGCGCGGGATGGATCGGTCCTTGAACAGCGGATGCGGCCTCATCCCGGGCGGCTCACCTTCTCCAAGAGGCTCGCGATCGAGAAGAACGGGATTCCCATCCGCTCACTCAATCCGGTGGCGCAGGTCGAAACCGTCGACAGCCCCACCTCGCATCCCTCGGGGATCTGCGCCTTGCCGAACCGCGTCGCATGCGCATTCAGCTCGGGGATGAACAGCCCCTTGTCGCCGGCGTAGCCGCAGCAGCTGATCGCATCGAGCACCACCACCTGTTGGGCGATCGCCGCAGCCAGCGTGTTGATCGCCGCCTGTTCCTTCAAGCGCTGAGCCGAACAGTTGTGATGCACCGCCACTGCAGGGAGCTTGTTGGTCAGCTTGAGCCGCGGCAGCACCTCGGCGAGCAGGAACTCCGCCGAATCCGCCACGTCAGATTCTCCCGGATGCTCGCGCATATGCTTGGCGCAGGTAGAGGCGTCCGTGACCACCGGAAACCGCCCCGCGTCCGACAGCCGATCGATCTCGACCCGCGTCTTGCCGCCCACCCGCTCGGCTTCCTCGGGAAACCCCTTCGACAGGAACGGCTGCCCGCAGCACTCACCCTCGCCATGCTCAGGCACCACCGGATCAAAACCGGCGCGCTGCAGCAGCGTCACCATCGCGTCTGTCGTCGGCATCAGCCCGTTCTCGCTGGTCGCCGCACCGAATAGCCGCGTGGCACAGCTTGGGAAGTAGACGACCTTCTCGCCCGTCCCCGTCGCCACCGCCTTCGGCGCCCCCGGCCCCGGCCGAAGCGCCGGCGACACGCGCGGCACCGCCCCGCCCGTCACCTTGCGTGCAAACCCCGCCAGCGCATCCGTCACCCCGTCGCCGATGATCGTACGCGACAGGGCCTGCGCCCCGACGCCGAGCCTCATGCCGCGCTCCAGTGCCACCGTATGACCGCCCACCGCATGCGCTACGCGCCGCTGCGAGTCCGTCCGCCGCCGCGCCCGCTCGCCGATCACCATCGACCCCGTCTCGATCCCCACAGGGCAGCGCAGGGCACACACATTGCCCGCCGCGCAGGTCGCGAGCCCGGCATACTCAAACCCCTCGTCCATCGCCGCGAGCCGTGCCGGGTCCTCGCCCGAAGCGCGAAGCCGCGCCCGCTCGCGCGTCACCACGATCCGCTGGCGCGGGCTCATCGTCATATGGTGACTGGGACAGGCCGGCTCGCAGAAGCCGCACTCGATGCACATGTCGACGATTTCGTCGGCCAGCGGCATCCGCTTCAGGTCATGCACATGCACCTGCGGGTCCGCATTGAGCAGCACCCCGGGGTTGAGCAGCCCCTCGGGATCGAACAGCGCCTTGATCCGGTGCATCACCCGATAGGCGGTCGTGCCCCATTCGAGTTCGACGAACGAGGCAATGGCCCGCCCGGTCCCATGCTCGGCCTTAAGAGATCCGCCATATTGGACAGACACCAGCTCGCCCAGCGCGACAGAGAACTTGTCGAACTGCTCGACCTCGGCCGGGTTGGAAAAATCCGCCGCCATCTGGAAGTGCAAATTACCTGCCAGCGCGTGCCCGAACAGCACCCCGTCGAAATAGCCGTAGTCGTCGAGCAGCTTGCGCATGTCTATGACGAAATCGGCCAGCCGCTCCACCGGGCCGGCCACGTCCTCGGTGAGCATCGTCGTGCCCTTGGGCCGCGTCGCCCCGAACATCGGGATAAAACCCTTGCGCATGTCCCACAGCAGATGCGCCCGTTCGGCGTCGCCATCGGCGAAGTCGATATCGGTCGCCCCCTCGGCGCGCAGCACCGCCGTCGCCGCCGCGATCTCCAGCTCCAGCGCCTCCGGACTCTCCGCCGAGATGTCGATCAGCATGGCCGGCGAGGTTTCGGTGAAGAACCGCAGATACGGCTGCATCACCGGCAGGTGCTCCACCGCCGCCAGCGCCCGGCGCTCGAGATACTCCGCCGAGGTCACCCCATGCGTCTGCTGCACCCCGCCATTGGCGAGCCGCGTGATCGCCCGCCCGCATGAATGGGGATCCGGAAACGGGATCAGTCCGGTGACCTTGTAGGGATGCTCGGGGATGGTGTTGTAGGTCACCTCGGACACGAACCCGAGCGTCCCCTCCGACCCCACGATCAGGTGGATCAGGATGTCGATCGGGTCGTGGAAATCGACCAGCGCATTGATCGAATAGCCGACCGTGTTCTTGATCCGGTATTTCTCCCGGATCAGCGCCACCAGCTCCGCGTCACCAGTCACCTCACGGTGCAGCGCCGCGATTCCTTCGAGCAGCTCCGCATGCGAGCGCCGGAACGCCGCCACCGAGTCCGGATCGCCCGAATCGAGCACCGTGCCGTCGACCAGCATCACCCGCAGCCGCGCCATCGTGTGATAGGTGTTGTACGCCACTCCGCAGCACATGCCCGACGAGTTGTTGTTCACCACCCCGCCGATCTTGCAGGTGGCCTGGCTCGCCGGATCGGGCCCGATCTTGCGATTGAACGGCTTCAGCGCCCTGTTGACGTTGGCGACGATGTTCGCCGGCCCCAGCGTCACCTGTTCGGCGCCGGGATGCACCGAGAGCTTCCGCCACCCGTCCCCCAGCACCGCCAGCACGCCATCCGTAATCGCCTGGCCACTGAGCGACGTCCCCGCCGCCCGGAACGTCAGCGGCAGCTTCTCGGCCCGCGCTGCCCCGATCACGGCCCGCACCTCGTCCTCGGTATTGACGATCACCACCACCGCCGGCTCCAGCCGGTAGTGGCTGGCGTCGCCTGAATAGGCGTAGGTCATCACCGGGTCGGTCATGATGCGGTCGGCCCGGATCACCCCCTTGAGCCGCGCCGCCACCCCCTGCCCTGCCGCAGCCCTGTCCACCCCGATCGGGGCCATATCGTTCACGTCAGACCGTCCTATGCGATTGGTGGCGGTCACTCTAGTGGCCCACCCACCAGCTGTCATCCCAACGAAGGCCGGGACCCAACTCTCAGCAGGTGTGGGCGCCATGGGTCCCTGCTTTCGCAGGGATGACAATCGAGTTTGGGATGGGGATGTGCCTCACCCAACCAGCCCCAGCTTCTCCTCCGGCGGTCCCGGGAAGGTCGAAAACCCCGTAATCACTCCACCGCCGAGCAGTTCGTCCACTGCCCGTGCGGCCTGGTCGATGGCCGAGTGCGCATAGGCATAGGCACCCGAGTCCGAGTTCGCGATGGCGATCCGCCCCCAGCCCTTCCGCGCCGCATCGATCGGCAGCGGTCCATCGGGCCAGTAGCCATCCCAGGGCCGCATGTATTCGAGCGCATAGCCATGGCTCCAGCGATTGCAGGTGATCGCCTCGATATCGCGCGCTGCATCGAAACTGGTCCCCGCCAGTGCCCGGCTCAGCATGTCGCGGATGTGCCGCTCCATGTCCTCGAACGTGATCGTGGTGAGGAGCTGCCTCCCCTGCTGCGCCTGCTCACGCGCCGAAACGCCCACCTCGCCCGTCACCACCACCTTGCTCAAATGCAGGATGATCGGATCATCAGGCGTGTCGGCGAACTTGTAGTCCCCGATCGATACCGGAAAATCCATCGACGCCCCGTCGAAGAACAGGCCCGGCGCATCAAAGCCGGATATCCCGGCCTCCTTGAACGCCCGCCAGTTGTTGAGCAGCACGTTGGTGTAGATCAGCGGCACCTTGATCTGGTCGTTCAGCGCCGCGACCTGCTCCGCCGAAATCTCGTCGGTCATGTAGGGAATGATCCGGTGCCAGCAGGCCAGCACCACCTGCTTGGCGCTCACGGTCCTGAGCTTCCCCTCCTCGACATAGGTGACCGTCACCGATTGCGCCGCCGCGGGATCGCCATCGTGGGCAACCTTCACCACGCTCGCATTGAGCCGCAGCCGCGTATCGTTGGCCGCATCGTCGAGTACGGTGTACTCGAGCTTGCCCGACACCAGCTCTTCCATGCTGGTGCCTGCCAACGCCCTCGGAATGAGCTTCCGCACGAGCGCCCGCGCGACGCCCGCATTGCCGTCGGGGAAATGGTAGATGTACGGGTCCGGGTCGGTCAGCGCGAGCCGGCCCGAGGGGCTCATGGTCTTGTACGGATGCTCGCCGAGGTCCATGCCGCCGAACCCCGGGTTCCAGTTGCCCCAGGCGTCGAGCGCGGTCGTCCCCTCGATGCCGATACCGAAATAACCCCCCGTCGATTCCTGGTAGTACGTGACGAGCTGCGGATCGTAGCCGCAGATCTTGGTGAGGAAATCGGCATAGGTCGTCTCGCTGAGGATCTTGAGCTTTTCCTCGCGCGTCTTGCCTTCGAGATAGTCGCGCGGCGCGTCGATCAGCTCGATCAGGTCGGCCTTGGCCTTGTCGTTGAGCGGCGTCTCCGGCACCCAGTCGGCCGCCGCTTCACCTTCGGCCACGAGCTTGTCCTCGCCGAACACTTCCTTGGCGAAGAACACCGCGCTCCCCAGCTCGCGCTCGTCCTCCCAGTCGCTGTTGTAGTAACCCTCGAACTTCTCGAGCTCGATCCCGACATCCTTGAGCACCGAGTGCACGGCATCGGAGAAATAGGTCGGCGTTTGCAGCGACTGGCTGCCGCCATAGCCGATTACCGTCCGCCCGCTCGCGGTCACGTATATGTTGCGACGCGCATGGCCACCGAAATCGTCGTTGTTCTCGAGGATCAGCACCTTGCCGGGCTTGTGCTTCTGGAACAGCTGCGCCGCCGCGAGGCCGGAAATGCCGCCACCGACCACCACGAGATCGTAGCTCTCGCCGGTTGCTTCCGGCGCACCGGCGCTCGACCAGAACGTGCCGTCGCGCAGCGAGTGGCCGACATTCATCGCGCCCTCGGAATGCCCGCGCAGGTTCTTGAGTTCGGGCGGATATTGCTCACTCAGCGCCGCTTGTGCCGGACCTATGCCGAACCCGGCCTGTGACGCTGCGGCGCCAACCACCGTCAGGGCCACGCCGTTGAGGAAATCGCGCCGGCTGATCGGCCGGTCCATTCCCAGTTCCCGATCGCGTTCAGACCAATCTGCCATAATGAAAACTCCCGCCACCCGAATGCCGGAGCATCGGAGCGGGCGGGAGCCGTTGTCAATCGTGCCCGGCGAAAGGCGTGATTGTGCCTACAGGTCGATATCAGTGCCCTCGTCGTCGAGCCCGTCACGGATCTCGCGCGCTGCCCGCTGCAGGATCTCGCTGACCCGCCGCTCCTGTTCCGGACCGCGCTTGATCGCCGCCTTGATCGCCTTTTTAAGCGCCTTGCGGGCCTCGTTCACTTCCGGCGCCACGTCGTCGATATCACGGTCGGGGCGCTCGTGCCGGCCGAAGTCTTCGCCTCGTCCGTGCCAGTGTTCGCCGCCGGGCGGGGGCGGAGGCGGCGGAGCTTCCGCGTCATTGAACCAGCCGTGGCGGCCAAACTGGCGCCCCATGCCGCGAAATCGCTCGCGGAATTGCTCCGCCTCCTCCGGCGTAAAGGGGAAGTCGCGGCTGCCCATGCGCTCGCGCAAATGCTCCATGCCCGAGCCGGCCTTGGCGAGGAAGTCGAGCGTCGACTGGATCGCCTCGCGGTTCTCGTCGAGATGCGTCCGGCCTTCCTCGGTGATGGTGTAGAGCTTCTTGTTGCCCTCGGCCGACGAGGTTACGTAGCCCGCTTCCTCGAGATAAGTCAGCGCCGGATAGACGATGCCGGGGCTCGGGGAATAGAACCCCTTCGACTGCTCCTCGACCGCCTTGATCAGGTCATAGCCGTGCCGCGGCTGCTGCTCGATCAGGTACAGCGCCACGAGGCGCAGGTCGCCCGAAGCCAGCATCCGCCCGATGCGGAAATTGCCCCCGAAGCCGCCCCACTCGCCCGGGTTGATGTTCATGTTGAAATCCCCGAACTTGCGGAACCCCCGCCGCGCCATCGCTTCCATGCGACGCCACTGACGCTCCCAGCGCGGATCGTGATCGTGGTGCATCTCTCACTCCAAGATATATCTTACGGTGAGGGGAAGATAAAACCGGCAACGAGCGAGTTCAAGATACACTCAAGATATATCTTATGACAGCGAGGCTGACGTTGTGGAGGGCGCTTCTCTCTCCGTTCTTCCTTCTCCCCTTGCGGAAAGCGATGACGGAGACGTCAGCGTATCGCCGCGATATATCTTTCCGCCGACGCCCGCATCCGCGCCTTCGCGTCGCTCGTCATCACCCGGTCCCACCAGGCCGAATACACCCGGTCATAGGCGAACGGCTCGACACACCCGACGATCCGCCGCACCTCCCGCTCCGGCAGCGGGATCAGGTTGGGATACGAGTACATGAAGCTGACCCAGCGCGTATCCGGCACCACCATGATCGTGTCGCCCGTCATCAGCACGCCCTTGCCGTCCTCGCCCGGCCAGTGCAGCGCGGTCGAGCCCTCAAAATGCCCGCCGCAGCGGATGAGCGTTACGCCCTGCGTGAGGTCCAGCGTCTCGCCATCCCAGTAGCTGACCCGCTCGGATGGCCGCATTACATACTGCCGGTTGCTGGCATGGATATGGATCGGCACCCCGCCCAGCGCCTCGGACCAATCGACCATCGAGGAATAGAAGTGCGGATGCGAGATCGCCATCGCCCGCACGCCACCCAACTCCTTGATCCGCGCCACGGCCTCGTCCGTCACCAGCGGCGTACAGTCCCACAGCACCCCACCCCCCGGCTGCCGGATCAGCAGCATCCGCTGGCCGATGGCAATCTGCGGCACCGCCCCGATCCCCACCAGCCCCGGCTCCTGCTCCCGAAACTCGATCGTGTGCTTGGCCTGCAGCTCCGCCAGCGTCGTCCAGCGCTGCCCCGCCGCGGTCACATACTGCCGCTCGTCATCACAGATGGCACAGCGCTCAGGCGGCAGCTCCGACGGCGCATGGCCCACGCCACAGGTGACGCAAATATAGGATTGCATCGAAAACTCTCCGGTCATGTGGTGCTGCCGGACACAGTCTTAACCGGAGCCCGCCTGAACGCAGAATGAAATAGTGCAATGGTCCCGGCATCACCGGGCTAATCATATCCGTCTAGGCCACCAGCCCCTTCCATTCCTCCAGCTCGTCCAGCGTCTCGCCCGCGCCCGCCAGCACGAACTGATAAATGTCCCAGCTGCCCACCATCACGCCGTAATAGCCCGGCCGCTCTCGCGCCTCGTGCTTGAGCCTCAGGATCAGGTCGCGGTCGCAGGCAGAGAGATCGGCGCGGAGGTTCGCGTCGCGGGCCTGGCGCACCGCGAAATCGAACGGCTCCCAGCCCCAGATGTCGCATTTCCACTCGTTGCCGGCGAAATCGCGGAACTCGATGCCCCAGTAGAGCCCGGCGCCGAGCGGATGCGGCTCGACATAGTCGTTGAGAAAGCTCGCCTTGTGCAGCTGGAGGCCAGCCCGGTCGAACTGGATGGCGAGATCGGCGGCGAGCCCCGCCCATTCGGCCCAGCGATCGGCCTCGCACGGCATGTGGATGTCGATATCGCGCCACACCATCAGGTCGTACCCGGCGCTGCCGGTCACCACCGCCTCGCCGAAGCGGGCGTTGAGCAGTTCGAGCAGGCCCGTATCGACCAGCACATTGCGGGCCTCGGCCCGCAATTCAGCAGCAATGTGCCGTCTCTCCTCCGCGTCCTGAAGAGCAGCGTCCATTCCGATTTCTCCCGTAGCGTCCGGGCGTCCCAACTGCCCGAACCACTCCCGACACCGGGAATCAAAAGCCCGGCTCTGAAGCCGGGCTGAATCTAATCGCACTCGTGCCGAAACTGTGGCGGATTATTCCGCCTTGGGCTCGGTCGCCGCAGCAGCCTCGGCGGCTGCAGCAGCGGCGGCCTCGGCGGCGTCCTTCTCGGCGAGCTCCTTGGCCAATGCCTCTGCGGCGGCGATCTTCTCGGCCTCGCGGGCGTTCTTGGCCTCGAGAGCGGCGGTGCGCTCGCCGGCTTCGATCTTCTTGGTGCGGGCGCCGACGTTCTCGAAGATACGGGCGGCCTTACCGCGACGGTCGCGCAGGTAGTAGAGCTTGGCGCGACGGACCTTACCGCGCTTGATCACTTCGACGCGGTCGATGTTTGGCGACAGCACCGGGAACACGCGCTCCACGCCTTCGCCGTACGAAATCTTGCGCACGGTGAAGCTTTCCATGATGCCGGCACCGGAGCGGGCGATCACGACGCCTTCATAGGCCTGCAGGCGCTCTTTGTCGCCTTCACGGATCTTGACCCACACCTTGACGGTGTCGCCATGGGTGAATTCGGGGTGGCTGGATTTGGCGAGCAGCTTGTCGTGCTGCTCCTGGTTCAGCTCAGCGATAATCTTGGACATTTCTGGTTCCGTTCTTCGATTTTTTCAAAGGAGCGTTTCGCCGGCTCTGCCGACCGCCCGGTCTTGTTTGCACGGATTATATGCGCTTATTGGCCCACAGCCTGAGGCATGGGCGTGCGCGCTATAAATGAAGAACGCCCGCGAGTCTAGGCTCTCTTCATCCTCCCCTGCGCAGCGGGGGAGGGGGACCAGCGAAGCTGGTGGAGGGGGCGACCCCACTCACGGGCGTCATTCGCGCGAAAGCGGGAACCTCCGTTTGCGATGCCTGCCCCAAAACGGAGATCCCCGCTTCCGCGGGGATGACCCTGTTCGTTTGGCGATGCCGAGGTTCGCCTCAGAGCCAACCGGCCAGCACGCCCACGCCACCCAGCGCAAACACGCCACCGGCGACCTGCGCAACCGCCTTGCCGTACTTGCCGACGAGCTTCGACATCCCCATCGCCGCGCCGATGCCCGAAAGGTGCAGCAACGCCGTCGCCAGCATGAAGCCGAGCGCATATTCAAAGCCCGCCGCGTTCGCCGGCATCTCGGCGCCATGCGCGTGGCCGTGGAAGATGGCAAACACGCCGACCAGCGTCGAGGCGGCCACCACCGGCATCGGCCGGCCCAGCGCCGCCACGCCGCCGATCACCACGCTCGAGAGCGCAATCCCGAGCTCGACGAACGGCACGTCGACCTGCGCTACACCAAGCCCGAAGCCCACCGCCATCATCGCAACGAAGCTCAGCGGCACCAGCCACAGCGCCCGCCCGCCCAGCACATAGGCGAACACGCCCACCGCCACCATGGCGAGCACGTGGTCAAGCCCGCCAACGGGGTGCATGAAGCCGTGCAGCAGGCCCGCGGTATCGCCATGCCCGCTATGAGCAAAGGCGGCCGTCGGCAAGAGGATCAACAGGAAGGCAAAGAGCGCGCGCATATCAAATCTCCAGATCCGGGACCCACCGTCCCGCGCGTTTTTCATGTTCGATGGTCCCGGTTTGGGTCACCACCGGACGGCCGGTCTCCTGGCTCCGGACCTCCCCCCTCGCCTTCCCGGTGCAAACCAGTGGCACGCTGAAGGGGGCATCGTCCGTTACAGTCGCGGGGGCGGCGTTGGCTCACCTTACGGCACCCAACTTCCCGTTTCACGCAATATTTTCATTTTCAAGTATTGCGCACCGTCGGCCTATCTCTGGCACCTCACGCGCCCGCTGGCAATCGCCCGCAACGCATTTGCCGCATGACGCGAAGGTCCCTCTTGCGCTAGAGAGCGCCTGAACGAGGACGAAGCCGGTGCACGACGCACGGAACATGGGGATCGAACTGCTGCGCGCCTGCCTCGTGCTGGCGCTGGTGTTCCTCAGTTTCGCCCATGCGCCGGTTTCCGCCACTGCCGGCCCGCACGACGTGCTCACCGCCACTGTGGATATGAGCTGGTGCGGCGACAGCCCCGGTTCGAACGACAAGGCCCACTCCCCCTGCCACGCCTGCCGCCTCGGCGCCGCGGCCGACCTGCCCGCGCCCTGCGATGCCCCGCTGCCGCTCCGCATCGTCGCCGGCGTGCATTATGGCGCCCTGCCGGTCCTCAGCCTCCCCGCCACTCCGGCCGGCCAGTACTTCGCCCGAGGTCCACCCATCGCCTGATCGCCATCGAACCCAAGTTCCATTCGAAGGATCAGACAGATGAAATCCGCACTCCATGCAGCCGCTCTCGGCCTCGCTTTCCTCGCCACCCCGGCCTTCGCCCACATGGGCATGAAGCACGATGGCTGCCCCACCGGCCAGGTCTTCACCGCCGGCGACATCACCATCTCGGGCGCCTTCAGCCGCGCCACCCTTCCGAGCGCCAAGATCGGCGGCGGCTATCTAGTCATCGAGAACAAGGGCAGCAGCCCTGATCGCCTCCTCGGAGGCTCGACCGAAAACGCCAAGGCTGTCCAGGTCCATCAGATGAAGATGGAGGGCGACATGATGAAGATGGGCGAAATCGCAGGTGGCCTCGAAATTCCGGCCGGCAGCACCGTCACCCTCGCGCCCGGCGGCGATGCTTATCACCTGATGTTCATGGACATCATTCAGCCGCTCAAGTCCGGCGAGTGCATGGACGTGACGCTTGAGTTCGAGAAGGCCGGTGCTATCCCCGTCCAACTGAACATCGGCGAGATCGCCGCCGACGCCCCGCCCGAGCACATGCACCACGACATGATGATGGCTCCGGCACAGTAAGGGGGACGGGGCCTTACGGCCCCTTCAGCAGATCCGGCCGGCGCGCCCTGGTAAGAGCCTCGCTCTCGGCGCGCCGCCACTTCTCCACCTTGCCGTGATCGCCCGAAGTCAGTACGGCCGGGATCTCCCGCCCCTCGAACACCTGCGGCCGGGTGTATTGCGGATATTCGAGCAGCCCGTTCTCAAAACTCTCGTCGGCATGGCTCTCGGCCGCCCCCAGCACGCCCGGGATCAGCCGCACCACCGCCTCGAGCAGCACCATGGCCGCGACTTCGCCGCCGGCGAGCACATAGTCGCCGATCGAGATTTCCTCGAGCTGGCGCGCCTCGATCACCCGCTGGTCGATCCCCTCGAACCGTCCGCAGACGATCACCGCCCCCGGCCCCGCCGCGAGTTCGCGCACCCGTGCCTGCGTCAGCGGTTTCCCGCGTGGCGACATCAGGATCCGCGGCCGCGGATCGCCCTCCTGCGCCACCGCGTCGATGGCCTTCGCCAATATGTCGGGCTTCAGTACCATCCCGGCGCCACCGCCCGATGGCGTATCGTCCACCGTCCGGTGCCGGTCGGCGGCGAAATCGCGCAGCTGGGTAGCTGAAAGGCTCCACAGCCCATCCGCCATCCCCCGCCCGATCACTGAGGCACCGAGCGGGCCGGGGAACAGTTCGGGGAACAGCGTGATGACCGAAGCCGAGAAGCTCAATCCGGTTCTTCTTCTTCGCCCGGTTCGGTCTCGACCGGCGGCTCGATGACGAGATAGCCGTCCGCCACCTTCACCTCCGGCACCACGGCCTTGGTGAACGGGTAGAGATAGGTGTCGCCCGAACGCTCGTCGCGCACCTCGAGCAGGTCGCCGGCCCCGAAATTGGGGACCGCGCTGACTGTGCCGAGCGCCGTGCCGTCGGCGAGCTGGGCCCTGAGGCCCAACAGGTCGGCATGGTAGAAATCGTCTTCGTCGTCCGGATCGGGCAGCAGCGCGCGGTCGATGAAGAGCTCGACCCCGTTCAGCTTTTCCGCCGCCGTCCGGTCGTTCACGCCCTCGATGCGCGCCACCAGCACATTGGTGGTGGTGCGCGCCGCGAGGATGCGGATCGTAAGGCCCGGCTTGCTCGTCGCCAGCGGGCCATAGGAAACGAGCGCCAGCGGGTCCTCGGTGAAGGATTGCACCCGCACCTCGCCCTTGATCCCGTGGGCCGCACCGATGCGGCCCACCAGCAGCAGGTTTGCGCTATCGCTCGTTGCCACGGCTTACTCGGAAGCAGCGGCTTCGGCAGCAGCTTCTTCGGCGGCCGGAGCCGGAGCAGCGGCGGCAGCAGCCGCATCGGCCTCGGCCTTCGCCTTGGCTTCGGCGCGCTCGGTCGCCTTCTTGCCCGGCACGGCCTTTTCCGGGTTGTTGCGTGCTTCGCGCTTCAACAGGCCCGCGGCGTCGAAGAAACGCGCCACGCGGTCGGTCGGCTGGGCGCCAACGCTCAGCCAGTGCTGGACGCGCTCGGTCACGAGGGTGACGCGCTTGTCCTTGTCGGCGAGCTTGGGATCGTAGTTGCCGATCTTTTCGATGAAGCGGCCGTCGCGGGGCGAACGGGCATCGGCGACGACGACGTGGTAGTAGGGGCGCTTCTTGGTGCCGGCGCGGGCAAGGCGGAGTTTCAGCGACATAGGTTCAGTCCTTCGATTTCAGTTCTAGGTTCAGGGTTATTTCTTCTTCGGCACGAAGCCGCCACCGAGGCCCGGAAGGCCAGGGAAGCGCGGCGCGCCGCCAAGCCCGGGAAGTCCCGAGCCGGATTTGAGGAGCTGGCCGACATCGGTCGGCAGCTTGTTGGGTGCGAGCTGCTTGGGCGCTTCCGCCTGCTGCGGGATCGACGCCGGGTCGATGCCCATGCGGCGGGCGAGCTGCTCGAGTTCCTTGGGGTCCATCGAGCTGGGGTCCGGCATGTTGCCGAGGCCGGGCATCATGCCGCCGACCTTGCCGCCGAACATGCCCGAGAGCGCGCCCATGCCGCCCTTCGAGACCTTCTTCATCATGTCCGCCATCTGGCGGTGCTGCTTCATCAGCTTGTTGACGTCCTCGACCTTGGTACCCGAGCCATTGGCGATGCGGATGCGCCGCTTGGCATTGAGCAGGTCGGGATTACCGCGCTCCTTGGGGGTCATCGAGTTGATGATGGCGATCTGGCGGTCGAAGACCTTCTCGTCGATGTTGGCGCCGTTGAGCGCCTTCTTCATCTGACCCATGCCCGGCATCATGTTCATGAGCGAACCCATGCCGCCCATCTTCTTCATCTGCAGCAGCTGGTTCTTCAGGTCGTCGAGGTCGAAGGTGCCCTTCTTGAGCTTCTTCGCCATCTTGGCCGCATCTTCGGCCGTGACGTTCTGCGCCGCCTTCTCGACTAGCGAGACGATATCGCCCATGCCGAGGATGCGATCGGCGATGCGCGAGGGATGGAAGTCCTCGAGCGCATCCATCTTTTCGCCGGTACCGATCAACTTGATCGGCTTGCCGGTCGCGGCCCGCATCGAGAGCGCCGCACCGCCACGGCCATCGCCGTCGACGCGCGTCAGGACGATACCGGTGATATCGACGCGTTCGTCGAACGAGCGGGCGAGGTTCACCGCGTCCTGGCCGGTCAGCGCATCGGCGACGAGCAGGATTTCGTGCGGATCGGTCGCGGCCTTCACCGCCGCCGTCTCTTCCATCAGCTCTTCGTCGATATGCGTGCGGCCGGCGGTATCGAGAATGACGACGTCATAGCCGCCGAGCCGGGCCTCGCGCTGGGCGCGCCTGGCGATATCGACCGGCTTCTCATTGGCGATGATCGACAGCGTATCGACGCCGATCTGCTCGCCGAGCACCCGCAGCTGCTCCTTGGCGGCCGGGCGGCGGTCGTCGAGCGAGGCGAGAAGAACTTTCTTCCCCTGCCGCTCCTTCATGCGCTTGGCAATCTTGCCGGCATGCGTGGTCTTGCCCGCACCCTGCAGGCCGACCATCAGCATGGTCATCGGCGGCGTGGTGTTGAAGTCGATCGGCACCTGGGTCTCGCCCAGCACCTTGACCAGCTCGTCATGGACGATCTTGACGACCTGCTGGCCCGGCGTGATCGAACGGGTAACCTCGGCGCCGACGGCGCGCTCGCGCACCTGCTCGACGAAGGCCTTCACGACTTCAAGCGAAACGTCGGCCTCGAGCAGCGCCCGGCGCACTTCGCGCAGCGCTTCGTCGACGTCCTTGTCCCCGAGCGCACCGCGCCCGCGGAGTCCATCGAAGATTTTACCAAGCCGGTCGCTTAGGCTCTCAAACATCCGTCGTCCTCATGTCCCGTTTGCACGGGATGTAGGGTCCATCAGGCCAAACGCCAAACACACCCGAGGGCGCATCGCGCTGTCGGGTGTGAGCCTCCGGGATCTCTTTATACCTTTGCGGGTCCCGGTCGGCCTTCAGGCGTTCAACCTGAGGAATTGGCGGCGTCGATAGAGGAGGAATGGGGCGGAGTCAAGGAAACCGGACCAATCGCTTCGTCCGGCCCGCGCCCCCAAAGCCGCGTTTACCGTCCGAGTTATCCATTCGACCAGCACCAGCTTTACTTGCGGTGGAGCCTAACTCTATTTGCTGACGTTCGTTTCAGGAAACATTATCATGAATAAGATACGCGCATTGCTGCTCGGCACGCTGGCCTTGGCCCTATCAGCCTCGGCCCCACTTGCCGCCGGAAACAAGCCCTACATTATCGACTACGCGGAAACGAAGTCGCTCTTCGTCAACAAGACCATGGTGACCTACGATCGGGCGCACGGCACCCAGGTCGAGTACATCGCCGCCAATGGCAAGACCTACCTGCTCTATCCGGGCAACAAGGTCGTGGTGCGCGGCAACTGGAAGCTCTCAAAGACCAAGACACCGAAGGTCTTCGAACTCTGCTTCAAATACGGGGCGAACACCTACAACCCGGCGACCGGAAACTCCGGTGGTGGCTGGGAATGTCAGGCCGCAGGTTTCTATCTCGTCGATGTGGTCGACACCGGCGAAGGTGATGTCCTGGGCCTCGCCGCCGGCAAGGAGCCGCCCTTCGAGTTGTCGCGGCGCAAGGCCTCGCTCCAGCAGCTCCTCCGTCTCGCAGCCCGCAGCCGATAGGCTGGCCTGCTTGCCCAGGTCATCCCCGGGACTGCCCCGGGGATGCATCGCGCCGTACGCCCTGCACCGCCACCATCCCCTCGCCTAGCAGCGTATCCACCTCGAACCCCACACCCGCGAGGCCCGCCGCTGCCGTGAGCGCGAACCGCTCGGCCGTCCGTATTCCCGGCGCCTCCAGCACCAGCACAATCCGGCCGCCCAGCTTCACTGTCTTGCGAAACGCCGACGCCCAACCCCGATCCTCGTGCCGCGTGAAGTCGACATTCACCGCGAAGGCCGCATCGAACGTGCCGAGATCCAGCGTCTCGAATTCGCTCTCGAACGCCGTCAGCCGCCCAAGCCCGGCGTTCCGCTTGATGCAGGCCTCGACCATCTTGCCCGAGCGGTCGACGGCGACGACATCGGCGCCCGCCGCCAGCACCAGGCCGGTGGCGATCCCATGCCCGCAGCCGATCTCAAGCACGCTTTCGCCCCGCTGCGGCGCCAACAGCTCCACCGCCCAGCGATGCCTCTTGGCCACGTCCCCCACCGACGACTCCCCCCTTACGCAATACCGGAGCCGAGCTACGTGACCGAACGTGGCCACACCATGGCCCGTTGCCCGCTTTCCCCAGCAGCGCTATACCGGCGCCGGGTCTGCAGTTCACCCAGGCGTCGCCGCCCCGGAAGGGGAGCTAAACCTGCCGATATCGTCGAGATCGCACTCGTTCCTCGTGCCACTCGCAAGCCGGCGACCGCGAAGTCCTATCTGGATCGGCACCATCCGAGGATGAGTTATGCCCAGAACTGCCATTCCGCTTGAGGTCGCCGACCTTTCGCCTTTCGCCAAAACCCTGCGCCAGAGCCTCAGCCAGCACGATGGGCTCCCGACCCATGTCGAGCTGCTGAACCTTCTCGCCAGGGCCGCCGGCTTCCAGAACTACCAGCACCTACGCGCCGATGCCGAGACCGCCGACCGGCTGAAAATCGCGGCCGAGCCCGGCCCCCACGCCAGGCTCGAACAGGTCGAGAAAGCCCTGCGCTATTTCGATGCCGAGGGCGCGCTGACCAGCTGGCCGTCGCGCCTCAACCTCCAGACCCTCTGCCAATGGGTGTTCTGGTCGCGCATCCCGCGCGGCGCTGTATTCACCGAGCGCCAGATCAGCGAACATATCAGGGACTGGCACGTCTTCGGCGACCACGCCCTGATCCGCCGCGCCATGGTTGATGCCAAAATGCTCGAACGCACGGTCGATGGACGCGAGTACCGCCGCATCGAGCGAGCGCCGCCGGCAGAGCTTGGACCATTGCTGGAACAACTGGCGGCCAAGGCGAAGGCGTAGCGAGTGTCTCACGTGAATCATTACACTGGAGCACTTGGCCACCCCCACCCTTGATCCCTCCCCCCGAGGGGGAGGGAGAAGGGCACCGCTACGTCGGCTCAATCTTCTCCCTCCCCTCGATGGGGAGGGCAGCGGAGCTTGGTCCTCGCCCTGCGAGGTCCTAGCGAAGCTGGGTGGGGTGGGGCAACACGCTCTGCCGGCAACCTCAATCTCCCCCGCCACTGGCAATTTCGCGTCACTTCCGCCATATACAGCCTCGCAACCCAAAGGCGCTGCCAAAGGTCCAGCATGTCCAACGCCCCATTCCTCAAGATGAACGGGCTCGGCAACGAGATCATCGTCGCCGACATGCGTGGCCGTAAGGACAAGGTAACGCCCGCCGCGGCCATGGCGATCAACGCCAACCCGGCCACAAAGTACGATCAGATCATGGCCATCCATGATCCTCGCACCCCCGGCACCGCCAACTATATCGAGATCATCAATTCCGACGGCTCGCTGGCCCAGGCCTGCGGCAATGGCATGCGCTGCGTCGTCCAGGCGCTGAGCGCCGAAAGCGGCACCAGGCACTTCGTCTTCGAAACGCTGGCCGGCATCCTGACCGGCGATGAGCTCGACAACGGCCTCATCACCGTCGACATGGGCAAGCCCCGCTTCGGCTGGCAGGAAATCCCGCTGGCAGAAGAGTTCTACGATACCACCGGCATCGAGCTGCAGATCGGGCCGATCGACGCACCCGTGCTGCATACTCCGTCGGTCGCCTCGATGGGCAATCCGCACGCCACCTTCTGGGTCGAGGACGACGTCTGGAACTACGCGCTCGATCGCTTCGGCCCGCTGCTCGAGAATCACCCGATCTTTCCCGAGCGCGCCAACATCTCGATCGCCCGGGTCGTCGCGCCCGATCATATGATCCTCCGCACCTGGGAGCGCGGCGCCGGCCTCACCCAGGCCTGCGGTACCGCTGCCTGCGCCGCTCTCGTCAATGCCGCCCGCACCAAGCGCACCGGCCGCAAGGCCACGGTGACCCTGCCCGGCGGCGATCTCGTCATCGAGTGGCGCGCCGACGATCATGTGCTGCTCACCGGTCCGGCCGAACTCGAGTTCGCCGGCAGCTTCGACCCGTTCACCGGCTCGTGGACGCGCGAGCAGCAGGTCGCCTGATATGGCTATCGAGACCCTGACTTTCGGCTGTCGCCTCAACGCCTATGAGGGCGAAGTGATGAAGGCCGAGGCCGAAAAGGCCGGGCTCGACAATACCATCATCATCAACACCTGCGCCGTCACCTCCGAAGCCGTCCGGCAGGCAAAGCAAGCCATCCGCAAGGCCAAGCGCGACAATCCCGAGCGCCGCATCATCGTTACCGGCTGCGCTGCCCAGACTGAGGCGCGTTCCTTCGGCGACATGGCCGAAGTCGACCTCGTCATCGGCAATGCCGACAAGCTGAAGGCGGAAAGCTATGCTCCCATAGCATTCGGCCTGCCGCTCAACGACAAGGTCCAGGTCAACGACATCATGTCGGTCAAGGAGACCGCCGGTCACCTGATCGAAGCCATGGATGGCCGCACCCGCGCCTTCGTCCAGGTCCAGAACGGCTGCGACCACCGCTGCACCTTCTGCATCATCCCGTTCGGCCGCGGCCCCTCGCGCTCCGTGCCGATGGGTCTCGTCGTCGAGCAGATCAGGAAGCTCGTCGGCAACGGCTACCGCGAGATCGTCCTCACCGGTGTCGACATCACCTCCTATGGCCCCGATCTGCCCGGCAGCCCGACCCTCGGCAAGCTGGTCCAGCAGATCCTCCGCCATGTCCCCGACCTGCCGCGCCTGCGCATCTCGTCGATCGACTCGATCGAAGCGGACGAGGCCTTTTATAATGCCATAGCATCCGACCGCCGCCTGATGCCGCATCTGCACCTCAGTTTGCAGTCCGGCGACGACATGATCCTGAAGCGCATGAAGCGCCGGCACCTGCGCGACGATGCCTTCGCCGTGGTGGCAAAGCTCCGCTCCCTTCGTCCCGACATCGTGTTCGGCGCCGACATCATCGCCGGCTTCCCCACCGAGACCGACGCGATGTTCGAGAACTCGCTCGAGTTCATCGAAACTGCCAACCTCACCTACATCCACGCCTTCCCGTATTCGCCTCGCCCCGGCACCCCCGCCGCGCGCATGCCGCAGGTGGAAAAGCGCGTGGCAAAGGAGCGGGCCGCCCGTCTCCGCGCCCTCGGCGATCGACAGTTCGAAAAGCTCGCCGCCTCCCGCATCGGCCAGATCGAGTCGATCCTCGTCGAAAAAGACGGGATCGGGCGGCAGGAGCAGTTCATAACCTGTTCATTGCCCGGTCATCAGGCCGGTGAGATTGTGACAGCTCGTATTACCCATTTCGTGGACGGCAACCTCGTCGGCGAACCACTAAGGACCGCTGCCTGATGGCCGAAAAGAAAAAGGGCTTCTTCCAGCGCCTGTTCGGCGGCGGCGACAAACCCGCCGAGCCGGCGCCCCCGCCCGAGCACTCGGTCGCCGAAGACCTCGAGGCCGATATCGTCCTCGACGATGTCGTCGAAGCCGCACCCCTGGTCCTCCCACCCGATCAGGAAGTCGCGCTCGAAGAGGCCATGCACGACGCCGGCATGACCATCGGGGCCACGCCCGAGCCGGAACCGACACCCGAGCCCGAACACGCGCCGACGGTCGAAGAGGAACTGGTCGCCGACATCCTCCTCGATGAGGTGGTCGAGGCCGCCCCGCTGGTCCTGCCGCCCGATCAGGAAATCGCCCTCGAAGAGGCGATGCACGACGCGGGCCTGACCATTGCAGCGCCGCAGGAAATCACCACTCCCGAGCCGCCGCCCGGCCCGCCCGAGGCCACCCCCGCCTATATCGAGAAGGTCGAGGACGACCTCGCCGAGGAGCCCGCACCGGTCCCCGAAACCCCCGCCGAGATCACCGCACCCGAGCCGGTCCCATACGCTCCGATTCCGCCGCCGGCGCCGGAGCCCGCGCCCAAGAAGCAGAGCTGGCTGCAGCGGTTGGCGAGTGGCCTCAAGCGCTCGTCCGACCAGCTCACCGGCTCGATCGCCGCCGTCTTCACCAAGCGCAAGCTCGATCAGGCGATGCTCGATGACCTCGAGGACATCCTGATCCAGGCCGATTTCGGCGTCGACATGGCCACCACCGTCACCGACGCCCTGCGCCGCGACCGCTTCGATCGCGACATCACCTCGGAAGAAGTCCGCGACGTCCTCGCCACCGAGATCGTCAACGTCCTCGAGCCCGTCGCCCGGCCGCTCACCATCGATGCGGGCCAGAAACCCTATGTGATCCTGATGGTCGGGGTGAACGGCACCGGCAAGACCACCACCATCGGCAAGCTCGCGAGCCTCTTCCGGGCCCAGGGCAAGTCGGTGATCCTCGCCGCCGGCGATACCTTTCGCGCCGCCGCGATCGAGCAGCTGCAGGTCTGGGGCGACCGCACCGGCGCTCCGGTGATAAAGAAGCCCGCCGGCTCCGACGCTTCGGGCCTCGCCTTCGAGGCGGTGGAACGCGCCCGGGCCGAGGGTACCGATGTCCTCCTCATCGACACCGCCGGTCGCCTCCAGAACCGCGACGAGCTGATGAGCGAGCTCGAAAAGATCATTCGCGTCATCAAAAAGGTCGAGCCATCGGCCCCGCACGCGACTTTGCTCACGCTCGATGCCACCACCGGGCAGAATGCCCTAAATCAGGTCGAAATCTTTCGTAAGCGTGCCGGCGTCACCGGGCTGGTCATGACCAAGCTCGACGGCACGGCGCGCGGCGGCATCCTCGTCGCCATCGCCAATAGGTTCGCCTTGCCCGTCCATTTCATCGGAGTGGGTGAAGGCGTCGACAATCTCGAACCGTTCGCCGCGCGCGATTTCGCCGCCGCGATCGCAAGGACCGCTGAATGACCGATCAAGCCAAAGAGCCCGAGATCAACTGGACCGAGCTGAGGCCGCAGATCACCAAGATCGCGCTCGAACTAGGCCCGCTGCTGGTCTTTTTCTTCGGCAATGCCAATTACGACATCTTCACCGCCACCGCCTGGTTCATGGGCGCGATGGTGGTGTCGCTGGTGCTCAGCTGGCTGCTGCTGAAGAAGGTCGCGATCATGCCGCTGGTAACCGGCGTCGTGGTGCTGATTTTCGGTACGCTAACGCTGGTGCTGAAGGACGACACCTTCATCAAGATGAAGCCGACGATCGTCAATTCGCTGTTCGGCCTCACCCTGCTGGGCGGCCTGTTCTTTGGCCAGTCGCTGCTGAAATACGTCTTCGGCGAGGTCTATAAGCTGAAGCCCCAGGGCTGGCGCGCGCTGACCATCAACTGGGGCCTGTTCTTCCTCTTCCTCGCAGTGTCGAACGAAATCGTCTGGCGCCTGTTCGACACCGATACCTGGGTGGCGTTCAAGGTCTGGGCCATCATGCCCATCACCGTCGTCTTCTCGATGCTGCAGCTTCCACTGCTGACGAAATACGCCCCCGATCCCGAACAGCCGATCGATCCGATCCCACCGATGGATCCGCTGCCTTAATCCTCCCCCGCGGGGCGAGGGAGGGGGACCGACCACCCGTAGGGTGGTGGAGGGGGCGGCCAAGCTAGAACTAGTGCCGCTTGACCAGCTCGTCCTGGCTGACATTCAACATCAGGCCGTCACCCGACACGGAGTCGATCTGGTCGGGCATGATGTAGCGATCGGCCGCGAACAGGCCGCTGGAATCGATCCGCACGAAGCCCTGGTGCAGCAGGCGTTCTCGGATTTCCTCGGGCAGCTCATCCGCGGTGAAAGCCTTGGCGATATTGGCCATCAGCGAGTCGTTGCGCTGCCCGAGATCGCTGTTCCTGCTGGCCTCGACCTCCGGCGTCTCCGGATCGTCATCCCCGAACTGGACGTAGTCGACCTTACCGATCTCGTGCCGTTCGCGATCGAACACCTTCATGCCTGCTTCGACAGAACGCAGCGCGTTGGCCGTTTGCATCTGATCTCTCCTCTTCCTGCCGCAAAATGCGGTCTCGGAGAGGAATGACCGACAGGCGAGGCAGGTTCCCTCAGCCGGCGCGGGCGCGCTCGATCGCCGGGATTACGTCCCGTTCCAACGTCTGGGGCGAGATCGGCCCCACATGCTTGAAGGTCACGACACCCTCGGCATTGACGACGAAGGTCTCGGGCACGCCGTACACCCCCCAGTCGATTGAGACACGGTTGTCGGTATCGCCGCCGATCCGCTCATAGGGATTGCCGAGTTCGGTGAGGAACGCCGTGGCGTTCTCCGGCGCATCGCGCTGGTTGATGCCGAAGATGCGGACACCCGTCTCGGCTTTCAGCCGCTCGAGCAGCGGATGCTCGTCCCGGCACGGAATGCACCAGCTGGCAAAGACGTTCACCACCGTCACCTCGCCCTTCAGCGTCGCCGTGTCGAACCCCTCGACCCCCGTACCGGCGACCGCGGCAAGCGTGAACGCCGGCGCCGGCTTGTCGATCAGCACCGAGCGCACGAGGCTTGGATCGCGATCCATGTTCATCGCGAACACGGCAACGAGCCCGACGAGGAGTACCAGCGGCAGGACGGCGAGGAGGATGCGCTTCAACTGTCGGTCCCGGCAGAGCGGCGGCGAATGCCGGCCTTGTCCAGCGCCGCGAGCCGCGCCTTCACCCGGCGCGAGTCCCAGGCGACGTAGGCGATCAGCGCCAAGGTCACCACGGCGACGCCCACATAGGACCAGGTGATGTACTGGAAGTGCTCGGCGTTCATTTGGCGCTCCCGGCGAGAGCCGCCTGACGGCTCATTGTGTCGGCACGACGGCGCAGGATCTCCGTCCGCATCCGGACAAGGCCGAGCAGGATGCCGAGCAGCGTGAAGGCCAGCATCATCACCAGCAGCGGCGTCAGGATCGATGCCGGCATGCGCGGCCCCTCGGCCGTGAACACGCTCGCCGGCTGATGCAGCGTGTTCCACCAGTCGACCGAGAACTTGATGATCGGAATGTTGATGCCGCCGACCAGCGTCACGATCGCAATTATCCGCCCGGCCTTGAGCTGGTCGTCGAAGGCCCGCCACAGCGCGATGATGCCGAGATAGATCAAGAGCAGCACGAGCGTGGAGGTCATGCGCCCGTCCCACTCCCAGAATGTGCCCCAGGTCGGCCGGCCCCACAGCGCTCCGGTATAGAGCGCCAGCGCCGTGAACACCGCGCCGAGCGGGGCTGCCGCCTTGTTGACGACATCGGCCAGCGGGTGCCGCCACACCAGCGTACCGAGAGCCGCGAGGAACATCACGCCATAGACGAACTGGCTGAGCCAGGCATTGGGCACATGCACGTACATGACGCGCACCATGTCGCCCATCTGGTAGTCCTCGGGCGAGTTGAAAAAGGCGAACCACAGCCCGATTGCAAAGCTCACCGCGGTGGCGATCGCCAGCGGCCAGACCACGTAGCGGGTCCAGTTCAGGAACTGGCCCGGATGGGCGAGACGGCTGAACCAGTTGGGTTGTTTGGCGGCGGTGACGGACATGGGTTTCGCTCTATTCCCCGGCCGCGCGCAAGGCAAGCGCAGCCGCGAAGGGCGAGAAAGCGGTCACCACGAGGCTGAGTGCAATGAGAAACAATGTCGCGCCGCCCCCGGCGAGCGGATCGGTCATGCCGACGCCGAAGATCATCACCGGGATCGACAGCGGTAGGATCAGCACTGGCGCGATCAGCCCTCCACGCCGCAATCCCACCGTGACAGCGGCGCCGAGCGCCCCGAAACTCACGAGCGCCGGCGTTCCGATGACGAGGCCAAGGACCGTCATGCCCCACTGCGCCCAGCTCATCGACAGGAGCAGCGCCAGCACCGGCGTCGCGATCAGCAGCGGCAGCGCCGTCACCAGCCAGTGCGCAATCACTTTTGCGGCAACCACCGCTTCGAGCGGCAGCACCGAATGGCGCAGCAGCGCCAGCGATCCATCCTCATCGTCGGCACGGAACATGCGGTCGAGCCCGAGCAGCATGGAAAGGAACGCAGCGATCCACACGATCCCCGGCGCCAGCCGCATCAGTTGCGGCCGGTCCGGCCCGATGGCGAAGGGCACGATCACCCCGATCATGACGAAGAACAGCACCAGCGTCAGCGCCTCGCCTCCCGCGCGGAAGGCGAGCCGCAGGTCGCGCCCGATCACCGCCATGAACGGCTTCATGCCGCGCCCCCGAGCGTGATGGTCGCGATATTGGACGTATCTGTCAGCGGCAGATCGTAGTGCGTTGCGACGATCGCGATCCCGCCCAGCGCCCGGTGTTCGTCGATCAGCGCGCCGAGCAGCCGCTCGCCATCCGCATCGAGCGCCGCGCTCGGTTCATCCAGCAGCCAGATCGGCCGGGCAGAGACCAGTAGCCGTCCCAGCGCCAGCCGGCGGAGCTGGCCCGACGAGAGATACCCCGCTTCGAGCGCGCCCAGGCTGCCGATCCCCAAGCGCTCGAGCGCATCGTCGACGGTGGTGCCGGTCGGCCCATTTAGCTCCCGCCAGAATTTCAGGTTCTCGCCGACCGTCAGCCGCGCCTTCAGCCCGCTCTGGTAGTTGATGACGTGTACGTCCTCGCGCCCGATCCCTTCGACCGTCCCCCCATCGGGCCGCACGATTCCCGCCAGCGTCATCAGCAGCGTGGATTTGCCGACCCCGTTCGCCCCGCGCAGCAGCAGCGCGCCACCGGCGCCGACTTCGAACGACAGCCCCGAAAACAGCACCCGCTCGCCCCGCGCGACCGTGAGTTCGCGCGCCATCACCTTCGGCGGCGCGAATGACCCGGGCAAGGGCTGTGGCTGGTTCATGGCCGCAATGCCTAATGAACCCACGTCACCACTGGCAAGCGTCATTTAGTTTCTCTATAAGCCAGCCATAGATTGGAACGTTTCCAGTCAACCGACCTCTTGCCCCTTGTCCCACGGGCCTTTTCCGGTCTCGTGCCTCGACCAGGCGGCGCCTTGCAACACCAGCGCGTGAAGGCGATACCGTGACCTCGAAATCCCTCGACAGCTTCAAGTCCAGAACCACGATCACCGTCGGGGATAAGACCTACACCTATTTCTCGATTCCGCTGGCCGAACAGAACGGTCTCAAGGGTGTCTCCCAGCTGCCGCACTCCATGAAAGTGGTGCTGGAGAACCTCCTCCGCTTCGAGGATGGCGTCACCGTTACCCGCGCCGATATCGAGGCCGTCGCCGACTGGCTCCGCACCCGCGTCTCCGAGCACGAGATCAGCTACCGCCCGGCCCGCGTGCTGATGCAGGATTTTACCGGCGTCCCCGCCGTCGTCGATCTCGCCGCCATGCGCGATGCCACCGCCAAGCTCGGCGCCGATCCGCAGAAGATCAATCCGCTGGTCCCGGTCGACCTCGTCATCGACCACTCTGTCATGGTCGACAGCTATGGCACCCCGCTTTCCTTCCTCCAGAACGTCGAGCTCGAATACGAGCGCAACGGCGAGCGATACGAGTTCCTGCGCTGGGGCCAGAAAGCCTTCGACAACTTCCGCGTCGTCCCGCCCGGCACCGGCATCTGCCACCAGGTCAACCTCGAATACCTGGCCCAGACCGTCTGGACCCGCCAGGACGAGACTTCGGGCGAAATCTACGCCTACCCCGACACGCTTGTCGGCACCGACTCGCACACCACCATGGTCAACGGCCTCGCCGTCCTTGGCTGGGGCGTGGGCGGCATCGAGGCCGAAGCCGCCATGCTCGGCCAGCCCATCACCATGCTGATCCCCGAAGTCATCGGCTTCAAGCTGACCGGCAAGATCAACGAAGGCATCACTGCCACCGACCTCGTCCTCACCGTCACCGAGATGCTGCGCAAGAAGGGCGTCGTCGGCAAGTTCGTCGAATTCTACGGCCCCGGCCTCGACTGGCTGAGCCTCGAGGACCAGGCGACCATCGCCAACATGGCGCCCGAGTACGGCGCCACCTGTGGCTTCTTCCCGGTCGACTCGGACACCCTCACCTATCTCGAGACATCCGGCCGCGATGCCGATCGCGTCGCGCTGGTGAAGGCCTATTCCGAGGCCCAGGGCATGTACCGCACCACGGCGAGCCCCGATCCGCTGTTCACCGACACGCTGGAGCTCGACCTCACCACGGTCGTCCCCAACCTCGCCGGCCCCAAGCGCCCGCAGGACCGCGTCGCGCTCACCGACGCCGCGCCGAAATTCGCCGAGGCCCTCAAGGAGATCGCCGGCGGCCGCAAGGAGCGCACTGCGCTTCCCGACTCGAAGGGCGAGAGCCGCTTTATCGATGAGGGCGCCAGCGGGGTCGACGACATCCCGGAAGAAGCGACCCTGCCGGTGCGTGGCGAAAAGTTCGGCCTCGATGACGGCCATGTCGTTATCGCCGCCATCACCTCGTGCACCAACACCTCGAATCCGAACGTGCTGATTGCCGCCGGCCTGCTCGCCCGCAAGGCCCGCGCCAAGGGCCTCAAGTCTAAGCCGTGGGTGAAAACCTCCCTCGCCCCCGGCTCGCAGGTGGTGACCGACTACCTCAACGCTTCGGGCCTGTCGGCTGACCTCGATGCCATGGGCTTCAACCTCGTCGGTTATGGCTGCACCACCTGCATCGGCAATTCCGGCCCGCTGCCGGAGGCGATCAGCGAGTGCATCAACCAGAACGACCTCGTCGCCGCCTCGGTGCTATCAGGGAACCGCAACTTCGAAGGCCGCGTGAACCCCGACGTGCGGGCGAACTATCTCGCTTCCCCGCCGCTGGTGGTCGCCTATGCCATCGCCGGCACGATGAACAAGAACCTCACCACCGAGCCGCTCGGCACCGGTGATGACGGCCAGCCGGTCTACCTCAAGGACATCTGGCCCTCCAACAAGGAGATCGCCGACGTGGTCCGCACCGTGATCACGCCCAAGATGTTCCTCGGCCGCTATTCCGACGTCTTCAAGGGCGACGAGAACTGGCAGGGCATCGCCGTCGATGGCGGCGAGACCTACAAGTGGAACTCCGGCTCCACCTATGTGCAGAACCCGCCCTACTTCGAGGGCCTGACCATGGAGCCCGCGCCCGTTACCGACATCGTCGAAGCGCGCGTCCTCAGCCTCTTCCTCGATTCGATCACCACAGACCACATCTCGCCCGCCGGCTCGTTCAAGCCGTCGACGCCGGCCGGCAAGTATCTGGTCGAGCGCCAGGTCGCACCCAAGGACTTCAATTCCTACGGCGCTCGCCGCGGCAACCACGAAGTCATGATGCGCGGCACCTTTGCCAACATCCGCATCAAGAACCAGATGCTCCCGGGCGTCGAAGGCGGCTTCACCAAGGGCCCGAACGGCGACCAGATGCCGATCTACGATGCGGCTATGGCCTACCAGAAGTCGAACACCCCGCTGGTGATCTTCGCCGGCAAGGAATACGGCACCGGCTCCTCGCGTGACTGGGCCGCCAAGGGCACCCGCCTCCTCGGCGTCCGCGCCGTCATCGCCCAGAGCTTTGAGCGCATCCACCGCTCCAACCTCATCGGCATGGGCGTGCTGCCGCTGCAGTTCGCCGAAGGCGAGAGCTGGCAGAGCCTCAAGCTCGACGGCACCGAGACGGTCTCGATCGAGAACCTGCTCGAACTCGCACCCCGCGCCACGGTGAAGGTCAAGATCGTCCGCCACGACGGCCGCATCGAGATGATCGACACCCGTTGCCGTATCGATACGGTCAACGAGCTCGACTATTACAAGCACGGTGGCATCCTGCACTACGTGCTCCGCAACCTCGTCGCCGCGTAAGCGGGCGCCGATCCCTCTGTGGTCCTCCCCCGTTTCGAAGGGGAGGACACCCCCACACTGGGCGCGCCCAGCGCCCGCGATTCACCAGCTTTTGCCGATCACGAAAACTCGCGTCGATTTGACTCGCGCGGCGCAGGGCACGTGCCTAAAAACGTCGCCATGCTTTCTCGACGGATACTCTGGGGCCTTTCCCTTTCGCTTACGCTCGCTTCACCGGTTTTCGCCGGTGAGTTCAAGCTCGCCCCCAAGGCCGTCCTCGAACTTTTCACCTCGCAGGGCTGCTCCTCGTGCCCAAAGGCCGATGCCTTGTTCAAGGAGATGGGCAAGCGCTCCGACGTGGTGACGCTCGCCTATCACGTCGACTACTGGGACTATATCGGCTGGCCGGACACCTTCGGCACCGCCGAGAATTCGGATCGCCAGCGCGATTACGCCGAAGCCTGGGGCTCGTCCCGCATCTTCACCCCGCAAATGGTGGTGAACGGCAGGGGCGGCGTGGTCGGCAGCAAGACCGCTGCGGTGAACGGCGCGCTCGCCAGCGCAACGCTGCCGCTGACCGTATCGCTCACCGAGCAGCAGGGCGGCCTCGTCGATATCTCCGTGCCAGCCAACGCTGACCTTTCCGGCGGCACCATCTGGCTCATCACCTTCCTCGACCACGCCGATGTCACCATCGAACGCGGCGAGAACGAGGGCAAGCAGATCTCCTATAGTCAGATAGTCACCGGCCGGCAGGTCCTGGGCATGTGGGATCCCAAGACCGGCGCCAAGCTGACCCTGCCCCTGCACGAGGTGCTGACCGGCAAGGCCAACGGCGCGGTAATCCTCGTGCAGCAGGAAAAGGCCGGACTGCCCGGACCCATCCTCGGTGCCGCGAGCTTTACGCTCTAGATCGTCTTCACGGCTCGATTGGTCGCTGACGAGCCCACGCACAATGTCACCCCGGCGAAGGCCGGAGTCCATCGTGGGATCTCTCGGCTATCCGTGAAGGTCAGAGAGCCTGAAGTGCTCCAGCGAATCGACCTGCCCAAAAGCAAAACTCCCGCCGACTTGCGTGGGCGGGAGAAGAATGACTGGTGCATGTAAGAGGCGGCCGGCATTCGGGCATCGTGGTTTGGGGGCTCGGTCAGCCCGGATGCCGGCCACTGGAGGCAATGGTTGTATGCTGCCGGGTCAATCGGGCGCGATCAGGGAGGGAATGTGACCGAAATGCGGATTTTGACTTAGTCTTTTGTCCGATACCGCGCACTTCTCCGTTCGGCTTGCCAAGCGGCGCGAATGACGCGATCATGACATCCGCGTGACGGGGAGAGGAATGGCGGACCAACCCGACGAAATAGGATCAGGGCTCCTGATCGACTTCCCGCCGGTCGCGAGCCCAGCCCAGCCTAGCAGTAGTCGCTTCGTTCCAGCGATCAGTTTTGATCGCAAGGAACTGCAGACCATCCTAAACCTCTACGGCCGCAAGGTCGCCGACGGCGAGTGGCGCGATTACGCACTCGATTTTCTCCGTGACCGCGCCCTGTTCTCGATTTACAAGCGCGCCTCCGAGCGTCCGCTCTATGTGGTCGAAAAGAACCCGAAACTGCGCAACAAGCAGGGCCAGTACATGGTCCTGAGCCAGGACGGCCGGGTCCTGAAGCGCGGCCACGAGCTGATCAACGTGCTGCGCGTGCTCGAGCTCGCTGTGGTGAAGTGATTCTCGTCCGCCTGGCCGAGCCGGCGGATGCCGCTCAAATGAGCGCCGTACTCACCGCCTCGATCCGCGACCTCTGCACCGCCGACCACCGCAACGATCCCACGATCCTTGCCGGCTGGCTGCGCAACAAGACACCGGAAATGGTGCTGCAGATGTTCGACAACCCGAACGCGCAGCTCTTCGTCGCCGAGCACGACGGCATGATCGCCGCCGTTGGCTGCCTCAATGGCGGCGACGAGATCGGCCTTAACTATGTCGATCCGGCACATCGCTTCTCTGGCGTCAGCAAGGCCCTCCTCGCCGCCCTCGAGGATCGCATCCGCCAGTCCGGCGCCACCCGCGCCCGACTCACCAGCACCGGCACCGCCCGCCGCTTTTACCTCGCCTCCGGCTGGCACGACGCCGGCCCCGGCGAAGACGACCGCGGCATGCTCTGCTATCCGATGGAAAAATCGCTCTAGCGGCCTGTCGCCGTCGTCAGAGCGCCTTCTGCATATACGTGACGCCGATCCAACGGTCGAACTTGAAGCCGGTGGCCTCCTGCGTGCCGACATGGATGAAGCCGGCCTTTTCGTGCAGCCGGATCGAGTTGGCCCGCTCCGCGGTGATCACCGCGATCATCTGCTTGAACCCGAAGGCCCGGCTCTCCTCGATCAGCCTGTCGAGCAACCGTCCACCGAGGCCCTGCCCGGTCGCGTCCTGCCTGAGGTAGATCGAGTTCTCGCAGGTGAAGCGGTAGGCGACACGCGTGCGATAGTAGGAGGCATAAGCATAGCCAACGACCTCGCCGTCGCGCTCCGCCACGATGATCGGATGACCCAGGTCCAGCATACCCCCGAACCGCCGCGCCATCTCGGGTTCACCCGGCGGATCATACTCGAAGGTGATCACTGTGTCGGTGACATAGGGCCGGTAGATGGCCGTGATCGCGGGGATGTCGCGCCATTCGAACGGGCGGAGAAGGATGTCGCTCATCAGAGGTCCAAAAACGAAGGGGCCGCGATCTCATTAGATCGCGGCCCCGAAAGTTTCCAATCAGACTTGCTGATTCCTGCGATTACTCGCGGTTGCCGAACAGGCGGAGCAGCATCAGGAACAGGTTGATGAAGTCGAGGTAGAGCGACAGGGCGCCCATCACGGCGGACTTGTGCAGCACCTCGGCGCCATAACCCTCGTTGTAGCTCTCCTTGATCCTCTGCGTATCGTAGGCGGTGAGGCCCACGAAGATCAGCACGCCGATCGCCGAGATGGCGAAGTCGAGCATCGAGGAGGCAAGGAAGATGTTCACGATCGAGGCGATGATCAGGCCGATCAGGCCCATGATCAGGAAGTTGCCGATGCCCGTGAGGTCACGCTTGGTGGTGTAGCCGTAAAGGCTCATCGCGCCGAACGTAGCCGCCGAGATGAAGAACACCTTGGCGATCGAGGCGTCGGTGTAGACCATGAAGATCGAAGAGAGGCTCAGGCCCATCACGGCCGCGAACAGCCAGAATAGCAACTGGGCGGTAGCGCCCGAGAGCTTGTTGATGCCGAAACTCAGTACCAGCACGAAGGCCAGCGGAGCGAAGGCGATCACCCACATCAGCGGGCTCTGGAAGATCAGCGAGCCCCAGGCGGTCAGCTGACCGTCGGCGCCCACCGCAGCCTGTGCGCTGAAGTAGGAGACGAGGCCGGTCACCACGAGACCGATGCCCATGTAGTTGTAGACCTTCAGCATATAGCTGCGCAGGCCCTCATCGATGGCCGCGGCGGTTCCGGCCCGCTGAGCGGCGATAGTCGGACGGTCGAATTCAGCCATGACGAATAAATCCCTTTCCTGGCGACGTGGACGGGGCGCTCCTCCGAGCCCTTGCCGTCGATGGAGTAATATGAGGGCAGCCCGCCGCGAATACAAGACAGCCGCCCTCAACTTGCCGTCACCTAATGTCGCACGGCTTTCAAAGGTTTATGGCAGCCTTCTCGCCTCACGATCCAAGGGCCCGTCGGCGATGGGACAGCCTGCTTGCCGGACCTACGCTGCCCCGTTACGGTTCAGATGATGGCAGGCCCGAATCAGCGGGGCCGCCACGGCAAAGGGAGGGTCGGATGCCCAGGCTCTTTACCGGAATCGAGGTGCCGCCCGATGTGGCCATGGCACTCTCCTTGAAGCGCGGCGGCCTGTCGGGCGCGCGCTGGATCGATACCGAGAACTATCACATTACCTTGCGCTTCATCGGCGACGTCGATCACCATGTCGCGAACGAAGTGACCGGCATGCTGGACCGACTGGTGGACAGCGAGGCGTTCAATATCCGCCTCGATCACCTCGGCTCGTTCGGTGGCAACACGCCGCGCGCCCTGTTCGCCGGCTGTGCTTCGAACGTCGCCCTGCTCCGCCTGCAGGCCGCCCAGGAGCGCATACTGCAGCGCTGCGGCCTCGCGCCGGAAAGCCGCCGCTTCGTGCCGCATGTCGCATTGGCACGGCTGCGCGGCGTTTCGGCCGAGGAAGTGGCGCGTTTCATCGCCATGTCGGGCCGCTTCACCCCGCTCGAGTTCCGCGTCGGCCGCTTCGTGCTGTTCTCGTCGCGCGATTCCGTCGGTGGTGGTCCGTACCTCGTGGAACAGTCTTATCCGTTGGCTGCGTAGCCCGCGTTAACCGTTCCTTCACCATCCGGGGCCAAACAGGAAAACCGGCGGATTTGCGCGTCAAATTGCCGACAAGATTGCCGCTATGGTCGCGACTTAACTCAATCTACGCGACTGGTTTGAGACCTTGGTAACCATACCGTGGCAGGATGCCAGAGTGCTGGTTGCGTGACTTTTCGGACAAGGATGTTCGGGCGATGACATCACCGCGTTTGGCTATGGCTGGACTGGTTGCCGCTACTTTGTGCGCTGCTCTGGCGGCGCCGGTCGCGGCTCAAGAAATCAAGCAGTTGGGCACGTTCAAATCCTGGACGGCATGGACCGGCGCCGATGCGAGCGGCGCCATGTGCTACATCTCGGCGACCCCTGCCGATTGGAGCCCCAAGGAAGTCGGCGGCGCCCCCGTGCGGCGCAGCCCGATCCATTTCCTGATCATCAACAGGAAGGGCCTCGGCACCAAGAACGAGGTCCAGACCCAGGTCGGTTACCCGTTCAACGCCGCCGCCGCCAATGTTTCGGCCACCATCGACGGCAAGACCTTCCCGATGGTCACCGAGGGCGAAGCCGCCTGGCTGGCCGTCGAAGCGGACGAGTCGACCTTCGTCGAGGCGATGAAGGCGGGATCCAAGCTTGTCGTCACCGGCACCTCGGCCAAGGGCAACAAGATGACCGACAATTACGACCTTTCGGGCGTCACCGCGGCTCTCGGCGAAATCGCCAAAGCCTGTGCCTGATTTCGCCTGCACGGTGATTGGACGGCAGCCGGCCGGCCTGCTACCAACCGCCGAACCGGAACACCTGCTTATGACTCTCCGCGCCATCGCCGCTGCCGTTGCACTTGCCCTGCCCCTCCTTGCGGGGCAGGCGTTCGCGCAATCGGTGAAGCTGCTCGGTGAATTTCGCGACTGGACCGCGTACTCGGCGACCGAATCGACCGGACCGGTCTGCTTCGCACTTTCGAAACCTACCGAAGTTAGCCCCAGCCCCGACGATTTCACCGAGGCCTGGCTCTACCTGACCAATCGCCCCTCCGAGAGCGTGCGCAACGAGCTCAACCTCGTCGCCGGCTTCACCTTCGCGCCCGACACCGCCGCGACGGCGACCATCAGCGGCGAAGTCTTCCAGCTCTTCACCGACAGGGACGCCGCCTGGCTGCTCGATCCGGGCCAGAACGAGAATCTCGCCGGGGCGCTGCGTGCCGGCTCGACCGTGATCGTCGAAGGCACCTCTGATAAGGGCATCCGCATCACCGAGACCTTCTCGCTCTCCGGCGCCACCGCCGCGAGCCGCGCCATCGAGAACTGCACCGGCTGACCTTCCTCATCCTCCCCTGCGGGGGAGGGGACCGGCGAAGCCGGTGGAGGGGGCGACTGCAAACTCGGCGGCCAGCGCATGCCACGTTCGCATGAGCCTTCTTTGCGCAAACTCTGGTACTATGTTATGGGCCGCGCCTTATTGCGCACGCTGAGAGAGCCGCCCGCACCATGAGTATCGCCCTTGACCTCGATTATCACGCCCATGCCGAACGTCCGAAATCCGGGCGGGCATCGCTTGTCGGCCTGATGAAGCCCGAGCTGCGCGACACCCTGATGGGAGTCGGCCTCGACGAGCGCGAAGCCAAGATGCGCGCCTCCCAGCTGTGGAACTGGATCTACCATAACGGCGTCACCGACTTCGACCGGATGACCAACATCCAGAAGGGGTTCCGGCAGAAGCTGGCCGACACCTTCCTCCTCGATCGCCCCGAAATCGTCACCGAGCAGATCTCGATCGATGGCACCCGCAAATGGCTGTTCCGCTTCCGCGATCCCAAGAACCCGCTGCTGCCGCCGGTCGAAGTCGAGACAGTCTACATCCCCGAGGAAGATCGCGGCACGCTCTGTGTCTCTTCCCAGGTCGGATGCACGCTCACCTGCACCTTCTGCCACACTGGCACCCAGAAGCTGGTCCGCAACCTCACTGCCGGCGAGATCCTCGGCCAGATCCTGATGGCGCGCGAACGTCTCGGCGATTTCCCCGGCGGCGTCCGCCCCAATGACGGCGGCCTCGTCCCCGCGCCGCGCGGTTCGGGTGGCTCCGAAGGCGACAGCCGCGCCATCACCAACGTGGTGATGATGGGCATGGGCGAACCGCTCTATAATTACGACAACGTCAAGCAGGCCCTGCTGATCGCCTCCGACGAAGCCGGCATCTCGCTCTCGAAGCGACGCATCACCCTCTCGACCTCAGGCGTCGTGCCCTTCATCGAGCCCACCGGCCGCGAGATCGGCGTCATGCTCGCGATTTCGCTGCACGCCGTGCGCGACGAACTGCGCGACATGCTGGTGCCGATCAACAAGAAATATCCGCTGAAAGAGCTGATCCAGGCCTGCCGCGATTATCCCGGCCTGTCGAACGCCCGTCGCATCACCTTCGAATACGTGATGCTCAAGGACATCAACGATTCCGACGCCGATGCCCGCGAACTCGTGCGCCTGCTCGCCGGCATCCCGGCCAAGATCAACCTGATCCCGTTCAATCCCTGGCCCGGCACCAACTACGACTGCTCGTCGTCCTCGCGCATCGAGCGCTTCGCCGACATCGTCAACAATGCCGGCTACGCCAGCCCGGTTCGCACCCCGCGTGGCCGCGACATCTTCGCCGCCTGCGGGCAGCTGAAGAGCGAAACCGAACGGCTGACCAAGAAGGAGCGCGACGCGCTCACCGCATGAGTCGGCAGGCCCTTCCCACTGTTGCCGATGCGCTGGCGCACCTGCGGCGTGGCGAAACCGTTCTCGGCGCGGCCATGCTCGATACCGTCCTCAAGCACAATCCCCGCGACCCCGCGGCGCTTGGACTCGCCGGCGCCGTAGCGCTGCAGCGCGGTGATGCGAACCGCGCCATTGAGCTCCTGTCCCGCACGCTGGCCCTCGCGCCGCGCGATGTCTCGAGCCACTCCAACATCGCGCTGGCCTATATGCGCACCGGCCGCAGCGCCGAGGCCCGTCGGCACCTCGAACAGGCTCTGGCCCTGAAGCCGGATGCGGTCGAAGCGCTGGTCAACCTGGCCCAGCTGCACCAGCAAGCCAATGACAGCCTCTCCGCCGAGCCGCTCTATCGCAAGGCCATCGCGGCGCGCCCGGCCATGGTCGAGGCCCATACCGGGCTGGCGGCTACGCTCGAAAAGCTCGGGCGTCCGGCCGAAGCCATCGCCGCTGCCGACGAGGCCATTCGGCTCCAGCCCAAATCTCCCGAAGCGCACCGCACCCTCGCCCGCCTCTACGACCTGCTCGGACAGCTCGAACCGGCCGTCGCCGCACACAAGCGCGCCATCGAGCTCGCACCCAACGATGCGCGCGGCCATGCCGATCTCGGCAACACCTATGCCGCCTTCGGCAAGCGCGAGGCAGCGGTTGCCGAGTATCGCCGGGCTCTGCAGCTCGCGCCCGGCAACTCCAGCTACGAACGGCTGATCGGTCGCCTCGAAGCCGATGCCGGCACGCTCGCCGACAAACAGGCGCGCTTCGACGCACCCGCTACGACCAGCGAGCAGAAGCTCCATCTCGGCTTCGCCATAGGCAAGGCGCTTGAGCACGCCGGCGACTACCCCGGTGCCTTCCACTATCTTGACGCCGCCAACCGGCTCCGGCGCGCCGGCTACAGCTACGCCAAGGCCGATTCCGAAGCTGCCTTCGCCGAGCTCGAAGCCACCTTCACGCCCGAACTGATCGCGGCCCGCTTCGGCCACGGCGTCTCCGATGCCACCCCGATCTTCGTCCTCGGCATGCCGCGCTCGAGCACCACGCTGGTCGAGCAGATCCTCGCCAGCCACCCCGATGTCACCGGGGCCGGCGAGCTCGTCCTCCTGCGCGACCTTGTCATCGGGGCGACGACGAAGCGCCCGATCCACTATCCCGAGCTGCTCGCCGACCTCAGCGATGCCGACCTCAACCGTTTCGGCGCCGACTATATCCGCCGGCTCCGCGCCTATGCGCCCGAGGCCAGGCGCATCACCGACAAGATGCCGGGCAACTTCATGCTGATCGGCTTCATCGCGCTGGCCCTGCCCAACGCGAAGATCATCCATTGCGTCCGCAACCCCGCCGATACCAGCGTCTCGATCTGGCGCAACTATTTCTCGACGCACCTCGGCTACGCCTACGATCTCGGCGAGATCGGCCACTACCACCGGCTCTACCAGAGCCTGATGGCCCACTGGCACCGCGTCCTGCCGGGCCGCATCCACGACATTGAGTACGAGGCGCTCGTCGCCGACCAGGAGGGCGAAACCCGCCGCCTGCTCGACCATTGCGGGCTCGCCTTCGATCCGGCCTGTCTCGATTTCCACCGCACCGAGCGCCCGGTCCACACCGCGAGCGCCGCCCAGGTCCGCTCGCCGATCAGCCGGTCTTCGATCGGCATCGCCGATCGCTATGGCGACCTGCTCGCCCCCTTGCATGCCGCCCTCGCCGGCAAGGCTTAGCCGGTTGCCTCTGCGGTACGGCCGCGCCGACCCACAGCAATCGCCGCCGCCCCGAACAGGCTGAGCCCCACGGCCAGCCCGAAGATCGACCAGAAGCCGAAGGCGCCGGCCCAGAGCCCCGTGCTCAGTCCCGACAGCAAGGCGCCCGCACTCATCGTGTTGCCGAACAGCGCCGCGGCCGCACCGGCGCGTCCCGGCAGCAGTTCCTGGATATAGGCCATGCCGACGATGCTGATGACGCCGATGGCGATGGCCCTGAGGATCTGGCCCCAGTAGAGCGTCGAAAGCGTCGGTACCAGCAGCGGCAGCACGAAATAGGCGGCAAAGATCAGGAAGCCGACGATCAGCAGGCCGTGGCTCACCCGCGACATCGGGCGGATGACAAACAGGCCCATCACCAGCACTTCCAGCGCCGCACAGAGGCTGAACAGCAGCCCGACATCGGTCTCGGTGCCGAGATCCTGCACCACCACGATCGACATCGCCGTCGAGGCCATGAACATCGCCGTGTGGAAAGCGGTAAGCGCCAGCACCCCCGGCGCCGCTGCGCGCACCGTGTCGAGATCGACCCTCCGGCGCTCCCCCGCCACGGCCGGCACGATCCTCAGCCGCGTTGCGAGCACAGTCACGAGCGCCACCAACGCCAGCCCCGACGCACCGAGATAGACGCCGCGGAACGAGCCGAATGCCACCAGCACTGCCCCGATCGCCGGGCCGATCGCCCAGGCCAGCGATGAGATCATCCGCATGCTCGCCATGCCGCGCTGCACCGTCTCGCCGCCCACCACATCGAGCTGCCCCTTGGCGATGGCGAACAGCAGCCCGAACGAGGCGCCGCCGAGCCCGAACAGCGTGAAGCCGATGGCGATCAGCATCCAGGCCTCGCTCACCACGGCGCAAAGCCCGTAGCCCACTACCTTCGCCAGGAGCGACAGCAGCAACGGCCACCGAGCCGGCCGCCGGTCGTGCATCTGGCCGAACAGGGTCGCAAAGCCGATGCCCGAGATTGACGAGAGCGTCATGAACAGCGTCAGCTCGATGGGCGTCATGCCGATCTTTTCGACCGCCAACAGCGCCGTATAGGTCAGCGCCACCGCTTCGGCGAGGATCGCCAGCAGCATGGCAAGCAGCGTCGGCGCGAAGTAAGGCACCTTGAGCAGCGCGAGGCTCGAGCGATAAGACAATTCTGGCTTCCCGGAAGTGGGCCCAAGTTGCTCGGGCGAGGTAGGGGCACTAGAACTAGCCCGCGCCACTGCACGCGACAACCGCGGCGACGGCGTCCGGGGAGGCGGGTTTGACCATCACGCTCAAGCGCATGCAGCCTGGCGACGACCTCGACTTCTCCGAGATCGCGCCCGACGTCTTCGACGAACCCATCCACCCCGACCGGCTCGAGGCCTACCTCGCCGAGCCGGGCCACCTGATGATCCTCGCCTTCGACGACGAGCGCGTCGTCGGCCAGTGCGCCGCGGTGATCCACCGCCACCCCGACAAGGTCACCGAACTCTATGTCGACGAGGTCGGCACCGCCTCGACCCACCTGCGCCAGGGCATCGCCACCACCATGGTCGAGGCCATGTTCACCTGGGCCCGCGAACTCGGCTGCCGCGAGGCCTGGCTCGGCACCGAACTCGACAACCTCGAAGCCAACGGCCTCTATCGCAAGCTCGGCGGCAAGCGCGAGAACATGGCCTACTACGAGTTCGAACTCTAATCCGGGAGGACGAGATGTACCTGTTGCATATCGAGCATTCGGTTCCCGACTACGAAGCCTGGCGGCGGAACGGCTTCGACAGCGATCCGCTGGGGCGGCAAAAGATGGGCGTACTCCGGCATCGCGTCGGTCGACGCACCGACGATCTGAACCACGTCATGATCGATCTCGAGTTCGCGACATCGGAGGATGCCGAGCGCATGGCGGCCGCCCTGAAGCAGATGTGGGTCGGCGCGGAAGCGCGCGGCCTGATCCGGACGCCGGAGCTGACCAGCTTCACCCTCGTCGACAGCGTCGAATACTAGCCGCTAGACCTCGCCGCGGATCCATTCGAGCTTGTGCCGGCCCTGGCCGGGATCGCCGAGCAGCTGCGCCAGCGCCGGCAACAGGATGCGAAGCTCGCCTTCGAGTGTGAAGGGCGGATTGACGAGGATCAGGCCCGAGCCATGCAGCCGTGGCGGGTTCGATGCCGGGCGGATGCTGACCTCGGCGCGCAGCATCTTGGGGATGCCGGTCGACTGCAGCGCCGAGATGAAATCATGCACGGCACGCGTATCCTTCAGCGGATACCAGAGCGCGTAGACGCCGGTGGCGAACTTGCCGTAGCCCTTCACCAGCCCATCGACCATGCGGTCGAACTCTCCCTTCTCCTCGAACGGCGGATCGACCAGCACGAGCCCGCGCTTCTCCTTGGGCGGCACATGCGCATTGAGCGCCAGCCACCCGTCGAGATTGATCACCCGCACCTGCACGTCACCCTCGAACAGGGTCCCGAGACGCTTGGCATACTCAGGGTGCAGCTCCAGCGCCGACAGCCGATCCTGCGGCCGGAGCAGTTTTCGGACGAGGAGCGGCGAGCCCGGATAGGTGGCGACGCCACCATCAGGATTGAGCTCACGGATCACATTGAGATACGGCTCGACCAGCGGCTGCGCCTTCTGTGGCAGCGGCGTCTTCAGCAACCGCCCCACCCCCTCCACCCATTCGGGCGACCTCTTGGCGATCTCGCCGGTTAGGTCATAGCGCCCTATCCCGGCATGGGTGTCGATCACCCGGAACGCTGCGTCCTTCTTCTTCAGGTACTCGACCAGCCGCGTCAGCACGATGTGCTTCATCACATCGGCGAAATTGCCGGCATGGAAGGCGTGGGAGTAGTTCATCCGAAGCGTTGCCAGGAAAAGTGCGAAGCGGTTTTCCGGTTCGGAAGCGCGACCAACATCAATGCCGGGCCTGCGCGGTGAGGATGGTGGCCGCGAACGCCGTGAAGATACCGGCAAAGCTCCAGTTCAGTGCCTTCTCCACCCACTTGGTCTTCTTGAATGCGGCCGCAATCCAGTCGGCCGCGTAGACGGTCAGCACCGCCAGCGGGATCGAGATGATGATGAACTCGGCGCCGAGGAAGAACAGCTTCTGGCTCGCGAACGGGTCATGCGCATCGACGAATTGCGGGAGGAACGTCACGAAGAACAGCACGACCTTGGGGTTGAGCAGGTTGATGCCAACGCCGGTCATGTAGCTCTGCTTCAGCGTCGGCACCTTCTTCGTCGCCGCCGCAATCCGCAACCCGCCGCCCGCCGTGATCGCCTGCCAGGCGAGCCAGAGCAGGTACACCGCGCCCACGATCTTCAGCACCATGAACAGCGCCGGCGCCGCGACGATCAGCACTGAGATGCCGAGCGCCGCGAGCGTCGTATGCACCAGCACGCCGGTCATCGCGCCCGCTGCACAGGCGAGCCCATGCGCCCGGCCGTAATTGATGGCGCGGCTCAGCTGCAGCGCCATATCCGGTCCAGGCGTGATAGCAAGGATCACCCCGGCCAGCGAGAAGGCGAGGATGACGGCAAGGTCGGGGACGAAAGCAGGCATGGCGGCCTCGGCAAGAATCTTGGCCCGAGCAATTGCACGCCGGGGCCCGCTTGAATAGGGTGCGCGCCGATTTCAGGGCGTTTCGGCGCCCCTCCGGCGCGCCGTCTCGCGCCCCTCTCGGAAGCGTTGCAATGAGCAAAGACATCAAGAAAATCGTCCTGAGCTACTCGGGCGGCCTCGACACTTCGATCATGCTGAAGTGGCTGCAGGAGCACTACCAGGCCGAGATCATCACCTTCACAGCCGACCTCGGCCAGGGCGAGGAACTCGAGCCGGCCCGCAAGAAGGCCGAGATGTTCGGCATCAAGGACATCCGCATCGTCGATGTCCGCGAGGAATTCGTGCGCGATTTCGTCTTCCCGATGTTCCGCGCCAACGCCCTCTACGAAGGCCAGTACCTGCTCGGCACCTCGATCGCCCGCCCGGTGATCGCCCGCCATCTCGTCGAGATCGCCGAGGAGACCGGCGCCGATGCCATCGCCCACGGCGCTACCGGCAAGGGCAACGACCAGGTCCGCTTCGAGCTCACCGCCAACGCGCTCAGCCCCGGCCTCAAGGTCATCGCCCCCTGGCGCGAATGGGATCTCCGCTCGCGCACGGCGCTGCTCAACTACGCCGAAAAGAACCAGATCCCCATCGCCAAGGACAAGCGCGGCGAAGCCCCGTTCTCGGTCGACGCGAACCTCCTCCACACCTCGTCCGAGGGCATGGTGCTGGAAGATCCGGCCGTGCCCGCGCCCGACTATGTAGCCCAGCGCACAGTCAATCCCGAGGATGCGCCGAACGAGCCCGAGATCATCACCATCGGCTTCGAGAAGGGTGATCCCGTCTCGGTCAATGGCGTGAAGCTCTCGCCGGCCGAACTGCTCACCAAGCTCAACGAACTCGGCGGCAAGCACGGCGTCGGCCGCCTCGACCTCGTCGAGAACCGCTTCGTCGGCATGAAGTCGCGCGGCCTCTACGAGACCCCCGGCGGCACCATCCTCCTTGTCGCGCATCGCGGCATCGAGTCGATCACCCTCGACCGCGGCGAAGCCCATCTCAAGGATGAGCTGATGCCGAAATATGCCGAACTCATCTACAACGGCTTCTGGTACTCGCCCGAACGGGAGATGCTGCAGGCGCTGATCGACAAGAGCCAGGAATTCGTCACCGGCGACGTCACGGTCAAGCTCTACAAGGGCTCGGCCAGCGTCATCGCGCGCTCCTCGCCCTACTCGCTCTACAACATGGATCTCGTGACCTTCGAGGAAGGTGCCGTGGCCTATGATCACCACGATGCCGAGGGCTTCATCCGGCTCAACGGCCTGCGTTTGAAGACCTACGCCGCCCGCCGCATCAACCTCGGCAGGAAGTAAGCGCGAAGCCAACTCCCAGTGCTTCGGGCTGCCACGTATGAGAATGCGTGTTATTGCGTGTCCGACCGGTAGGCATTCCTTGCCGGTCGGCGCTTCGGCGTCTGGTTGATTTGCGCACTAACGCATAGTGCGGCAGATATTTAGCACTCATTAACCATGAAATACTGACACTCCGGGCGAGTTCATCGCGTATCCCGGAGTAGAGTCATGCGTGTATTTGCACTAACCACTCTCTGCCTGTTAGTGGCAGTTACGCCCGCAGCTGCACAGAGCAACGTCGATTTCACGGGCACGGTCGCCACCGTCTGCGCCCTGTCATTGCCGACCAACGGCACCCTGGGGCTGAACCCGGCCGGCAACGTGCTGAGTTCGGAGTATGGCCTTGCGGGCAGTGTCACGGTTCTCTCGATCGGCAGCAACAACCTCGCGGTGGATGCGCCCATCTGGCAGGTCGCGCCGCCCGCCGGCTACAATGCAACCGGAGAGGCCCTGCTCGTCTCCTATTCCGGGGCGGCGGGATTGAGCGCCGTCAACCAGGCCTTCACCGCCTCAGACACCAGCGTGCCGATCGGCACCCTCGCCGCCGCTGTGCTGACGGTGAACAACAGGGTCACCAACTCGAACGGCTTCGCGGAGGGCACCTACACCACCCGCACCGTCGTCACGTGCACGCCATGAGGACCTTCGGCGCTGGCGCCCTCGTTCTTGCGGTCGCGCTGGCGCCTTTGCAGGCTTTCGCCTGCACGCTGGTCCTGCAGACCCCCGGTACGCTGCGCAACTCGATGGACAACACAGTGCTCGGCTCCGAGGTCAACGGCAACACCCCGGCGACCGTCAATGCACTGCTGGCGCTGTTCGAAAGCCCCACAATCCAGGTCAGCGCTCCAAGCCGCATCACCCCGCCGCCTGCCGGCTACAACACCGCCGCCGAAACAGTCCAGGTCCGCTACACCGCCGGGGTGATTGCAGGCGGCGGCCTCGCCGACCAGCCATACACTAGCTCCACGACTAGTTTTCCGCTCGGACTGCTCGGTCTGGTCACCGTCTCGATGACGGTCCACAGCCGCATCCTCAACGCGAACGGCTTCGCTGCGGGCACCTACACAACGAGGACAGTCGTCACATGCCATCCATGAGTATCAGGACCGCAGCGCTGCTGCTTCCACTGTGCCTTGCCGCACCGGCCCTTGCCCAGTCGCTGTCACCGCTCGAAAAGTCGGGACTCACCCCCTCGGACAGGAAGGCCTTCCGCCTGCAGGTCGGCAATCCTTACGACCACAGGATGACATTCGTCCTCGTCCCCATGATGCCCGATTACCAGACGCCGATCGACGGCGTGGTCGTCAAGCCGGCCAAGCTGACCATGGCGCCCGGCTTCTCCCGGCCGGTCATAGTTACCTTCGAAATAGACCCAACCAAGAGGGAGCGGACAATTGCGCTCTGTGTCATGCCTGCCGCGCTTGATGGCCCGATCCTGCCGCGTGTTTGCGGTCTCTATACTGGCCGCATGGCCGGCCGCGGCGGCTGACGGGCTCCTGCTGCCGCCTCCGCCGGTTGGTCCCGGCGGCGAGGATTCGATCACCACCTCGGAAGGCGTGCGCTGCAGCCAGTCGATCAACTCGTCCGGCGGCTATCTCGACCTCGGCATCGCCGGCGGCGATCTGTCGAGCGCGTACTCCAATACCGATTACGGCAACGACGACGACTACGGCGCACCGCAGAGCGCCGTTGCCTATGCCCGCGTCATCATCCCGCTCGGCGAGGCCCCGACCCGCCTTAACTGCGCCCGCCTCTACGAACTCGAGATTCAGAAGCTCAAGGCCGAGATCGAGATGCTGAAGGTCGGGCTCGAGTAAGGCGCGCCTGCAATCCAAGCCCTTCTACTTAAAGCGTTCTTAACTCGCCGCCAGTAGCGTCGCACGCTGGGGTTTTAGGGGTGAGAGGCCGGAACAGAAGTGAAGGCGCCGACAGTCGATTCCGTACGCAAGGCCGCCGATGCCCTGCTGCTCGATGCAGCATTGCAGTCGGTTCCCTATGGCTTCTGCGTCTGGTCGCCGCAATTCAAGCTGGTGATGTTCAACCAGCATTACCTCGACATCTACGGCTTCTCGCGCAAGCGCGTCCGCAAGGGCATGACGCTCGAGGCGATCGTCCGGCTGTCGGGCGAACTGGGCAACCACCCCGATCAATCGCCCGAAGAATTCCTCACCGGCTACAAGCAGGAACTGCTCAACAACCGCGGCGGCGCCCGCGCCAAGGTGCGCGAACTGGTTTCGGGCGACCGCTGGATCGAGACGGCGCATGTCTTCTCCCCCGGCCTCGGCTGGGTGGTGACCCACGAGGATGTCACCGAGGAAATCGCCTCGAGCGAGATCATCCAGCGCCGGAAACACGAGCTCGAGCGCCAGAACATCCGCCTCGACGCGGCCGTGAACAATATCAGCCAGGGCCTCTGCATGTACGACCCCAAGGGTCGGCTCGTCATCTGCAACCAGCCCTACCAGCGCATCTACAACCTGCCCGAGCGCCTGCTGCGGCCCGGCACGCAACTCGACGACATCCTCGGCCACCTCTTCGACGAAGGCATGCAGGCCGGTGTCAACCGCGAGGAATACATCGCCTGGCGGCGCGCGATGATCGCCCGCGGCGAGTACGGCAAGAACATCCATGAGCTGAACGGCCGCACCATCATGATGCAGCACCATCCGATGAAGGATGGCGGTTGGGTCACCACGCATGAAGACATCACCGAGCAGCGCCAGCACGAGGAGCGCATCCGGCACCTGGCGCGCCACGACGCGCTCACCCAGCTCCCCAACCGCGTGCAATTCCTCGAGGAAATGGCGGCCGCCGAACCCGGCCTCGAGCGCGGTGATCGCATCGCGGTGCTCTGCATCGACCTCGACCACTTCAAATCCGTCAACGATACGCTCGGCCATTCGCTCGGCGACAAGCTGCTGCAGCAGGTCTCGGCCCGGCTCTGGGGTGCGACGCGCGAGGACGACGTGTTGGCCCGTCTCGGCGGCGACGAATTCGCCCTGCTGCTGCGCGACATCCAGTCACCCAGCGAGGCGGCCGCTATCGCCGATCGCATCGTCAAGGCGATGTCGAACCCCTTCACCATCGATGGCCACCAGCTGGTGATCGGCACCTCGGTCGGCATCGCCATGGCGCCACAGGACGGCGACACCGCCGAAATCCTGATGAAGAACGCCGACCTCGCGCTCTACCGGGCCAAGAACGAGGGCCGCTCGACCTACCACTTCTTCGAGCCCGGCATGGATGCCGCCATCCAGAAGCGTCGCATCATCGAGGCGGGCCTCCGCCTCGCCCTCGCCAGCGGCGAGTTCCGGCTGGTGTACCAGCCACTGGTGGCGCTGCAGGAGAACCGCATCGCCTGCTTCGAGGCGCTGCTGCGCTGGGACAGCGATCGTGGCGTCATCTCGCCCGCAGAATTCATCCCGGTCGCCGAGGAAACCGGCCTCATCGTCCAGATCGGCGAATGGGTGCTGCGCGAGGCCTGCCGCACCGCCGCGACCTGGCCCTCCGATGTCCGCGTCGCCGTCAATCTCTCGGCCGTGCAGTTCAAGAACAAGCGCCTGTTCGAAACGGTCGAGGCTGCGCTGCGCGAAACCGGACTGTCGCCGGCCCGGCTCGAACTCGAGATCACCGAGTCGCTGCTGCTCTCGGACAACGAGCCGACGCTCAAGACCCTGCATCGCCTGCGCGCCCTCGGCGTCCGCATCTCGATGGACGATTTCGGCACGGGTTACTCGTCGCTGAGCTACCTGCGCAGCTTCCCCTTCGACAAGATCAAGATCGACCGCTCGTTCATGCGCGATCTCAAATCGAAGGGCGACAGCCTGGCCATCATCAAGGCGGTGATCGGCCTGGGCCATTCGCTCGGCATGTCGACCACCGCCGAGGGCATCGAGACCGAAGAGCAGCTGGCCGCCGTGCGCGACCAGGGCTGCAACGAAGTCCAGGGCTTCCTCTTCTCCCCCCCGGTCAGCGCCCAGAAGGTCACCGAGATGCTGGCCGAGGAGGCACGCCCGCGGCTGAAGCGGGCGTCATAATGAGCTTCAGCCCGGTACTGCTGGCGATACCGGTCATCCTCGCGATCATGCTTGCCTGGCGGGTTGTGCAGCGACATCGCGCCGCCTACCGCGCTCAGTCCCTGCCACGCGACGACACTGAGATGACGGCCGCGATGGCGCGGGCCAGGGCGTCGGTAGGTAGGTTCTGGCAGCACTTTGCCGACCCCCGCCCCGGCGAGACCGATTTCATGCTGCGCATCTCCATCTCCAACGGCGACCTTGTCGAGCATCTCTGGTGCGACCGGATTGAGGGGGATCAGGTGGCCGCCAGCGCTGTTGTCGGCAACGAGCCGCTCGACGTTGCGACCGTCCGGCGCAACCAGCGCATCTCGTTCGGCAGCGAGCAGATCTCCGACTGGGCATTCCGCCGTGACGGCAGGATCGTAGGAGGCGAAACGCTACGCGCCATGCAGCAACGCTTTCCACCCGGCCATCCCGCGCGTCGCGAGATCTTCATCGACTAGGTCGGCAGTTGCCCCGGCCACTCGGACTTGCCAATCTCACGTCATGCGCCCGCACCTTTATGCCCAGCTCTGCGCCATTGCACGCCGCGAGTGCGGTGATCCGGCCGCGGCCGAGGACGTGGTGCAGGATGCCATGCTCGCGGCTGTGATGGCCGGCAGGGCCGACCTGACCGATCCTGCCAATGGCCGATGGCTCGGCGGCGTGGTGCGAAACAAGGCCCGCATGACCGCCCGTAGCGCTGCCCGCCAGCGCCGGCGCGAAACCGAGTGGCAGTCGCATCGTACTGAACCGGCAACCACGCACAGCGAGCCCGCTGCCATTCTCGCGGGTCTTCCGCCAGCACTAAAGGCCGCCGCAGCGCTCGTGCTCTCCGGCCACAGCCGGCACGAGATCGCCTACCTGCTGAGACTGCCCGACACGGCGTTGCGCCAGCGCATCGTCGCGCTTAAGCGCCATCTCAAGTCGCGCGGCGTCACCATGCCGTCGGAGTTCGTCGGTCTAAACCTCGATCTCGCATACGGCCGCATCCGCGATGCCCTGCTGCCCGAGCTGCTCCGCGAAGGCGGCCTGTTCGGCAGCCACGACCCGGACGGGCATCTTTTTATTATCCGTCGCTCACAAACGCCCTGAGCACGGCAACTGCGAGGCGAGGCAAACAAAAGGAGCCCAGCCATGATCCCCAAACCGCACCGCGCCAGCGTCGTCTTCTATGTCGCCGACATCGCCCGCACCGAAGCGTTCTACCGCGACACGCTCGGCATCGACCTCGAGCGCATGGAAGGCGCCGAACCGTTCTGGCTGCAGGGCCAGCTCGATCGCGGCCTCGAATTGGTCTTCTTCGAGATGGAGGGCGTCCGCGGCAACACCCCGGCTCTCATCTTCGATATCTCCGATAACGGCGGTATCGACGATGTGGTCGCCGCGCTGGTCGAAAAGGGCGTCACCATCGTCACGCCCGTCAGCGAGGCGCCGGGCGGCTGGAGCGCCGACTTTCTGGATCCGGATGGCTTTGGCCTCGGCCTCTACCAGTCGGGCGAAAAGCCGCGCTCGCTGAAGGGCTAGCCTTCGACGACCCTTAGCGACAAACCGATTCCGGTGATTGTCGATTTCGGCATGCGCCAAGCGTCATGACTGCGAGGGTGTTTCCCGGGCGCGATCGCGCTGGGCAAACGGGGGACGCCCTCACCCTTTGACCTCGTCGCAACCCTTTTGTGACCTCGCCGCAACCCTCCCATTCGGCGAATTGTCTTGAGAATGTGACCCTTGTCCGATATGGGGCGCGGCTAATCTCCTGAAATCTGATCGGCCGCCCCCATGTCTTTGCGAAATATCGCAATCATTGCCCACGTTGACCATGGCAAGACCACCATGATCGACGTTCTGCTCAAGCAGTCCGGCTCCTTCCGCGATAACCAGCGCGTTGAAGAGCGCGCCATGGACAGCAACGACCTCGAGCGCGAGCGCGGCATTACCATCCTTGCCAAGGTCACCTCGCTGGTCTGGAAAGACACGCGCATCAACATCGTCGATACACCCGGCCACGCCGACTTCGGTGGTGAAGTCGAGCGCATCCTGTCGATGGTCGATGGCGTGGTGATCCTGGTCGATGCCGCCGAAGGCCCGATGCCGCAAACCAAGTTCGTGCTCGGTAAGGCGCTGGCCCAGGGCCTCCGCCCGATCGTTGCGATCAACAAAATCGACCGTCCCGACGAGCGCCACCTCGAAGTGCTCGAAGAGATTTTCGACCTCTTCATCGCCCTCGACGCGACCCCCGAGCAGCTCGATTTCCCGGTCCTCTACGGCGCCGCCAAGCTCGGCTGGATGAGCGAAAAGCCGGAAGGCCCGAAGGACTCGCTCGCTCCGCTGCTCGACAAGGTGCTCGAATACGTGCCTGAGCCCAAGGTGGAAGAGGGCCCGTTCCGCATGCTCGTCACCACCATCGAGCGCAACCCCTTCCTCGGCCGCATCCTGACCGGACGCATCACTTCCGGCACGGTCAAGTCCAATGACCCGATCTACTCGCTCGGCCGTGACGGCAAGATCGTCGAGAAGGGCCGCGTCTCCAAGGTCTTGGCCTTCCGCGGCCTCGAGCGCACCCCGATCGATATCGCCGAAGCCGGCGACATCGTGGCGATCGCCGGCCTCGAGACCTCGACCGTCGCCGATACGCTGGTCAACCCGTCGGTGACCGTGCCGCTGCCGTCCAAACCGATCGACCCGCCGACCCTGTCGGTCACCTTCCGCATCAATGATGGTCCGCTCGCCGGCCGCGAAGGCGACAAGGTGCAGTCGCGCGTCATCCGCGAGCGCCTGATGCGCGAAGCCGAAGGTAACGTCGCTATCCGTGTCACCGAAGGCGAAGACAACGACTCCTTCGACGTCGCCGGCCGCGGCGAACTTCAGCTCGCCGTTCTGATCGAAAACATGCGCCGCGAAGGCTTCGAGCTCACCATCGGCCGCCCGAAGGTCGTTATCCGCGAGGAGAACGGCGTCAAGCTCGAGCCGATCGAGGAAGTCATCATCGACGTCGATGACGAGCACACCGGCGTGATCGTCCAGAAGCTCACCGAGCGTAAGGGCGACCTGGTCGACATGCGTCCGTCCGGCGTCGGCCGTCAGCGCCTGCGCTTCTATGTCCCGACCCGCTCGCTGATCGGCTACCAGCCCGAACTGCTGTCGGACACCCGCGGCACCGCCATCTTCAACCGGCTGTTCCACGAGTACCAGCCGTTCAAAGGCGCGCTGCCCGGCCGCCGTACCGGCGTGCTGATCTCGAACGGCACCGGCACAGCCGTGACTTACGCCCTGTGGAACCTCGAAGATCGTGGCTCGATCATGATCGACGGCGGCGTCGACATCTACGAAGGCATGATCATCGGTGAGCACGCCCGTGAGAACGACCTCGAAGTCAACGCGCTCAAGGGCAAGCAGCTGACCAACATCCGCACGACATCCAAGGATGAAGCGGTCCGCCTGACCCCGCCCAAGAAGCTCACACTCGAGCAGTCGCTCGGCTACATCGCCGACGACGAATATGTGGAAGTGACGCCCAAGAGCATCCGCTTGCGCAAGATCTGGCTCGACCCGAACGACCGCAAGAAAATGATGCGCGCCAGTAAGGCGAGCTGAGGCACATCGCGGCTCTGGTGATCCCCGCGAAAGCGGGGATTTCCGTTTCCGGGCCTCGCGCTTCCCTCCCGCACCGTCATCCCCGGGCTTGACCGGGGGACCCATGCGATCTCTCCTCGGGCACCTGCTTCGGAGCACCCATGGCCACCTGGATCACCCAGATCATCACCGACCTCGGCTACATCGGCATCGCCCTGCTGATGTTGCTCGAGGCAGTCTTCCCGCCGATCCCCTCGGAGCTGATCGTGCCCTTCGCCGGCTTTGCCGCCGGAGAGGGCAAGCTCAACTTCCTCGGGGTCATTCTCGCGGCGACCGCGGGCTCGTTGATCGGCATGCTGCCCTGGTACTTCGTCGGCCGCCTGTTCGGGCTCGAACGGGTCAAGTGGCTCGCCGACCGGATCGGCCGCTGGTTCGCCTTCAATGCCGATGAGATCGACTACGCCGCCCGCATCTTCGACCGCTGGGGCCGGCCCATCGTCCTCGTCGGGCGGCTGTTCCCGATCCTCCGCACCCTGATCTCGGTCCCCGCGGGGCTCGCCAAGATGAACTTCCTCACCTTCGCGCTGTTTTCGGCCATCGGCATGCTGATCTGGAATACCGTGCTGGTCAGTGCCGGGTACCTCCTCCACGAGCACTATCACCTCGTCGAAAGCTGGATCGACCCGTTGACCTGGCTGGTCCTCATCGCCGTCGTCGGCCTCTACATTGTCCGCCTGTTCACATGGCGCCCAAGCAGCGCCGGCGAAAAAAACTGAACCCCATGTCACACCGCTAGGGTGCCCGGTCGTCTTGTTGTCGTGATCATCGAAATGACATGGAGACAATGATGACCAAGCGCATCAACCCCTACGCCCGGATGGACCTCATCCAGCCCCTGATCGACTACAGCCACGGCGTGCCCGATGTCGGCCTCGAGCCGGCCCTGGCCCATCTCGTAAAAATCCGCGCCAGCCAGATCAACGGCTGCGCCGTGTGCCTCGTCATGCACAGCCAGGAGGCTCGCCAGGACGGTGAGACCGAGATGCGCATCTACCTGCTCGATGCCTGGCGGGAAGCGCCCCATTTCACGCCCCGCGAGCGGGCCGCCCTCGCCTGGACCGAAGCTCTGACCACGCTCGATCACGCCACCTCCGATGCGGCCTACGAGCTGGTGGCGGCTGAGTTCAGCGAGGCCGAGCAGGTCGTCCTCACGCTGCTGATCGGCAACATCAACACATGGAACCGCATCAATGCCGGCTTCCGGGTGAGCCCTCCGCGTTCGTCGGCCATCAAGGCGGCCGCGTAACATGGACGCGGGGCGGGCCGATGCGGCCATCAGTTTCGAACCTCATCGGCCCCGCCTCCACCGGGTCGCCTACCGCATGCTCGGCTCGGTCGCCGATGCCGAGGATGTGGTGCAGGAAGCCTTCCTGCGCTGGCACACCGCCGACCGCTCCGAAATCGACAACGCGGAAGCCTTCCTCGTCCGCGTCGTCACCCGGCTCTGCCTCGACGTGCTGAAGTCCGCCCGCCGCAAGCGCGAAACCTATATTGGCCCCTGGCTACCCGAGCCGGTGGTCGAGACCGAAGCCGATCTGGCCGAAGACGTGACCCTACCTCTACTGCTGGCCCTCGAACGCCTCTCTCCACTCGAGCGCGCTGCATTTCTTCTCCACGATGTCTTCGGCATGGAGTTCGAAGAGGTCGCCGGCGCCATCGGCCGCGAACCCGCCGCCTGCCGGCAACTCGCCGCCCGCGCCCGCCAGCACGTGCACGACGCGCGCCCGCGCTTCGCCGTCGACCAGCGCCGCGGCATGGAGATCGCCGAGGCCTTCTTTGCCGCCGCGCAGACCGGCGACATGGCAGCGCTCAAGTCGATGCTCGCCGCCGACATCACCGTCACTGCCGATGGCGGCGGCAAGCGCCCAGCCGGTCCGGTCCCGATCGTCGGCCTCGACGACGTGATGCAGCTGATGGAGCGGATGGCGCGCCTCTTCGCCCGCGCCCCGTCGCAGCTTGTCCGTCTTGCCATGATCAACGGACTGCCCGGCTACGTCACGCTCGAGGCCGACGGCCAGCTGCAGACCACCGCCCTCGAGATCGTCGATGGCAAGATCGCCGGCCTCTACATCGTGCGCAATCCGGATAAGCTCGGGCATATCAAGGGCGCAGCGCTCCACTGAGCGCCAACCCTCCGCCATCAAAGGCAAAATCGTCGCGCCCGCTTGCCGCTCGCTCCAGTGCCCCCTAAATAGGGCGACGAACCTGAGGACGCCCGATGACTTTTGCTATTCTGCAGACGCTGAGTTTCATTCTGAACATCGTCTGGTGGATCTTCCTGATCATGATCATCATGAGCTGGCTGATTAGCTTCAACGTGATCAACACCCGCAACCAATTCGTGAACTCGGTCTGGCGCGTGCTCAACCAGATCACCGAGCCGATCCTGAAGCCGATCCGCCGCATCATCCCGCCGGTCGGCGGGCTCGATCTGTCGCCGCTCATCGTCTTCGTCGTCATCTTCTTCCTGCAGAACCTGATCGCCTCGCTTGCGGTTGGCCGCGTTCTCTAGCCCACAGCCCTTCAGGCGCGACGCGGATGGCATCCTCGTGAGCCTCCGCGTCACGCCCAATGCCGGGGCCGACCGCGTCGAGGGCACCGAGCGGCGCGATGACGGCACCGCCGTGTTGCGGGTGCGCGTCACCGCCGTTCCCGACAAGGGCAAAGCCAATGCCGCGGTGATCGCGCTGATCGCCAAAACCCTCGGCATCCCCAAATCCGCCGTCACGCTGGTCGCAGGCGAAACCGCCCGCCTCAAGACCCTCCGTCTTTCCGGCGATCCGGATCGCCTTACCGCCGCCCTCGAAAACCTCGGCTGAATTGCTTATATTACGGCCAGCATCAATAGGAGCTGGCAGTGAAAGTCTCCCGCGAACAGGCCGAGAAGAACCGCGCCCATGTGGTCGAGGTCGCCGGCACTGAGTTTCGTGCCCACGGTTTCGACGGCATCGGCGTCGCCGACCTGATGAAGTCCGCCGGTCTGACGCATGGCGGCTTCTACAACAATTTTCAGAGCAAGGACGCGCTCGCCGTCGAAGCGGTGACGCGTGTCTTTGCCGAAACCACTGCCCGGATGCGCGAGCGGGCCCTGGCCTCCGACAATCCGTTGCGGGCCGCGGTCGAGCTCTATCTCTCTCCCGCCCACCGGGATTCCCCGGCGCTGGGCTGTGCCATCGCCGCCCTGTCGCAGGATGCCGCGCGGGGCAGCCCGGCGCTGCGCCAGGCCTTCGAGGCCGGCGTCGAAGCCTATCTCGAGCTGATCGCCGAACTCGCCCGCGTATCGCGCCGCGGGGCGATGGCGATCTACTCCACCATGGTCGGCGCCCTGACGCTCTCCCGCACCGTCGCCGACCGGGCGCTGTCCGACGAAATCCTCACCGCCGCCGTGAACTCGCTGCTCGAAAAAGAGTCGGCCTGACCCCTTGCTCTCTTATATTATGATCATCATCTATCCTGCGAACGCCATTGCAGGAGATCGATCATGGCCGCACATCTTGGAACTGCCCTCATCACCGGAGCCACGTCAGGCATTGGCGAAGTCTATGCCGACCGCCTCGCGAAGCGCGGCTATGACCTCGTGCTCGTCGGCCGCAACGCCGACAAGCTTCAGGCGCTGACCGCAAGCCTCGCGAGCACGCATGGCGTTGCCGTCGAGCGCATCGTCGCCGATCTCGGCGAAACCGCCGGCCTTGCCCGCGTCGAGCGACGCCTCGAGACCGACGCCTCGATCACCCTGCTCGTCAATTCCGCCGGCCTCGTCAGCGGCGGTCCGCTCAGCGCCGGCAATCTCGATGACCTGACCAGCATGCTGACGGTCAACGTCATCGCCCTCACCCGCCTCGCCTCAGTTGCCGCCAAAGCCTTTGCCGCCCGGCAACAGGGTAAGATCGTCAACCTCGCCTCCGCCATGGCCTTCATCGACACGCCCGCGGCGGCCGCCTACGCCGCCTCCAAGGCCTATGTACTGAACCTCTCCCTGTCGCTCGATCTCGACGTCAAGCCGCAGGGCGTAGAGGTGCAGGCTGTACTCCCCGGCTACACGCGCACCCCGATGATATCAGGCGGCGCCGGCCTCCCCGACGAAGCCGTGATGGATGTCGACGCTCTCGTCGACGCGGCCCTCGCCGGGCTCGATGCCGGCGAACTCGTCACCATTCCCTCGCTCGAATCCCCGGCGCTCTACGAGAACTGGTACAACGAGCGCCTCGCCCTCCAGCCGCACCTGTCGCTGTCAAAGCCGGCAGCCCGCTACGCCGCAGCCTGAAGCTCGCCTCATCCTCCCCCGCGGGGCGGGGGAGGATGACCAGCGAAGCTGGTGGAGGGGGCAGCCGTCTCTCTCTTCATCACACTTATCCCCCCACCATCCGCCCCATCGTAAACTGCGCTGGTCCAGTCACGGGCGGCGGTCGCGACGAACGAACGGTGAGTGGACATCGGGAGCCATGGCAGTCGTGCCATGGCGGGTTTGTGGGACCGACAACCGACCACCCATCCGGGCTCCGATGCAGTAATGCAGACGAGAGGCGCGATGGGGGCACGCTCCTTGGATTCCACCGATCCTACTCATCCCGATCTGGATCGGCGCGGCGACGGCCGTTTCATTTGCGGACTAACCGCGTGGCCCAAAACCGCGCCGGTCCCCGCCCACCCAAGACTCCGGCGCCGAAGGGCGGCCGGACAACTCGGCGCGCCAATATGACAACGCCATTGCACCACCTGCGGCGATTTGGCACAAGAATCGCACGCGAACTCCGGGGGGCGAGGAGGAGCGGCGTCAAGCTGCTGCAACTATGGAGCGCCCCTCGGTGTCGTCACACCGAGGGATTATTCTATGGACCTGTTGCTATGGGCGATCGTGATCTGCGGTCTGCTCTCAATCGTTTACGGCGTCGTCACGACGCAGGGCCTGCTCAAGGCCGATGCGGGCTCGGCTCGCATGCAGGAGATTTCCGCCGCAGTGCGTGAAGGCGCCTCCGCCTATCTCCGCCGCCAGTACACCACTATCGCCATCGTCGGCGTGGTCATCCTGATCCTCGCCTTCTTCCTCTTGGGCATCTACGCCGCCATTGGCTTTGCCATCGGTGCCATCCTATCCGGCGCCGCCGGCTTCATCGGCATGAACGTCTCGGTGCGCGCCAACGTGCGTGTCGCGCAGGCAGCAACCAAATCGCTCGCCGGCGGCCTCGACCTCGCCTTCAAGTCCGGCGCCGTCACGGGCCTCCTCGTCGCTGGTCTCGGCCTATTGGGCGTCACCCTCTACTTCATCATCCTCACGAATATGCTCGGCTTCGCGCCGACCAGCCGTACCGTGATCGATTCGCTCGTTGCCCTCGGCTTCGGTGCCTCGCTGATCTCGATCTTCGCCCGTCTCGGCGGCGGCATCTTTACCAAGGGTGCGGACGTCGGCGGCGACATGGTGGGCAAGGTGGAAGCCGGCATCCCCGAGGATGATCCGCGCAACCCCGCGACCATCGCCGACAACGTCGGCGACAATGTCGGCGATTGCGCCGGCATGGCCGCCGACCTGTTCGAGACCTATGTGGTGACCGCCGTCGCCACCATGGTGCTGGCGGCGATCGTCCTCCCCGATGCCTTCAAGCTGGCGGGCATGATCCTGCCTCTCGCCATCGGCGGCGCCTGCGTCCTGACCTCGATCATCGGCACCTATTTCGTCAAGCTCGGTGGCGACAACAACATCATGAACGCCCTCTACAAGGGCCTCATCGCCACCGGCATCCTGTCTCTGATCGCGCTGCTCCCGGTCCTCGCCTGGACTTTTGGCGGGCTCGACGTGCAGCTCGGCATCGAGGGCGGCAAGCAGTTCACGCCGTGGAACCTGTTCTGGTGCGGCGTCGCCGGCCTCGTCATCACCGGCCTCATCATCGTCATCACCGAATACTACACCGGCACCAACAAGCGCCCGGTCAACTCGATCGCCGAAGCCTCGGTGACCGGCCACGGCACCAACGTCATCCAGGGCCTCGCGGTCTCGCTGGAATCGACCGCCCTGCCGGCGCTCGTCATCATCGTCGGCATCATCGTTACCTATAACCTTGCCGGCCTCTTCGGCATCGCCTTCGCCGTCACCACCATGCTCGCTCTCGCCGGCATGATCGTCGCGCTCGATGCCTTCGGTCCGGTCACCGACAATGCCGGTGGCATTGCCGAAATGGCCGGCCTCGACAAGGAAGTGCGTCACAACACCGACGCGCTCGACGCCGTCGGCAACACCACCAAGGCCGTCACCAAAGGCTACGCCATCGGTTCGGCCGGCCTCGGCGCCCTGGTGCTGTTCGCCGCCTATACGCAGGATCTGCAATACTTCTCCGCCAACGCCACGGAAGGCTCGTTCTTCTATGGCCTCGGGCCGCTGAGCTTCTCGCTCGCCGACCCCTATGTCGTCGTCGGCCTGCTCTTCGGTGGCCTCTTGCCCTTCCTCTTCGGCGGCATGTCGATGACGGCCGTCGGCCGCGCCGCCCAATCGGTGGTGGTGGAAGTCCGCCGCCAGTTCAAGGCCGATCCGGGCATCATGGCGGGGACCAGCAAGCCCGACTACGCCAGGGCCGTGGACATGCTGACCAAGGCCGCGATCAAGGAAATGATCGTCCCCTCGCTGCTGCCGGTCCTCTCGCCGATCGTCGTCTTCGTCGCGATCTACTGGATCGCCGGCACCGCCGCCGCCTTCTCGGCTCTCGGCGCCATGCTGATGGGCGTCATCGTCACCGGCCTCTTCGTCGCCATCTCCATGACCGCCGGCGGCGGCGCCTGGGATAACGCCAAGAAGAGCTTTGAAGACGGCTTCACCGACAGCCACGGCGTCAAGCACTACAAGGGTTCGGACGCCCACAAGGCCTCGGTCACCGGCGACACCGTCGGCGACCCCTACAAGGACACCGCCGGCCCGGCCGTGAACCCGATGATCAAAATCACCAACATCGTGGCGCTGCTGCTGCTGGCGGTGCTGGCCCATCTGACGGGCGGGGCATAATCCCCGCCGTCACCGGCCGTGATACGGTGCGAATAGAAAGGGGCCCGGGAGCGATCCCGGGCCAATTCGTGCGAGGCACACGTGGCAACTCTCAAAGAGTACTTTCTAAACGACGCGCGGTCGAACACGACATTGCATGAGGAGTGGCCCATCGGCGACGTCAATGGTCGGCAGTTTGGTAATGTCATCGCGCGCTTGCACTTTGACTTCGAGGCCAACGCGCTGTTCGTATCGTTCTACATCCCTGCGATGGATGAAGTAGCGTGTCCTGAAGCCATCGTCCTTCGAGAAGTCTCGAAGGTGTTGGCGCTCAGGGATAAAACCGCTGTGAGCATGGGTTTTTCTTCGGATAAGCACCCAAGCTCGGACCTAGTTTTTACGGGACAAATCTACCTGTACTCAGAGCGCCCAGTCAGTGCCGAGGATCGCGAACGCCTCCATCGTGAGTCGACTACTGCGGGCCACCGTTTGTCATTTCGGAGCGTTGAGTACGTGGAGAGTCGATCCGTGGCCGAGCGACCAAAAGCGTTCATCTCGCACGATAGTCGCGACAAGTCGGAAATGGCTCAACCGCTCGCTCGTCAGCTCAGCAGCATGCTGGTTCCTGTTTGGTACGACGAGTTCTCGCTGACGGTGGGCGATAGCCTGCGTGAGAGCATCGAACGCGGACTTAAGGAATGTCATCGGTGCATTCTCGTTATCACGCCCAATTTCCTCGGTAATGGCGGATGGTCGAAGCGGGAGTACGACTCCATTTTTACGAGGGAGCTTGTCGAACAGAAGAAGCTCGTTCTGCCCATTTGGCGCGACGTTACGCCTCGCGACGTCTACGAGTACTCGCCAATCTTGGCTGACAGGGTGGCTGCGAACTGGTCCGAGGGGATCGACGCAGTAACACGGAAAATCTATCAGGCGATTCAGTCCTCAGAATAAGTCCGACTAGGGAAATCCACATATGCCCACCACCCCATGGCTCAGCCGCCCCTATCACCGCCAGTGGCTCCGCGATCAGGCTGAATCCCTCTTCGCCTTCTACGGCAACCGCTCGTTCAACCCGGCCGGCGGCTTCTTCGAGCTCACTGCCATCGGCGGGCCGATCAGGCCGCAAAACCCGGTGCGCGGTATCCATTCCACCGCGCGCATGGTGCATTGCTTTGCCATCGCCAGCCTCCTCGGCCGGCCGGGCTCGGACCCGATCGTCGACCACGGCATGCACTACCTCTGGAACAACCATCGTGACGCCGAGCGCGGCGGCTATTTCTGGGCCGTCGATGACGATGGCGCCGCGGACAAGGGCCGGAAGCAGGGCTATGGCCACGCCTTCGTGCTGCTCGCCGCCTCGAGCGCCAAACTCGTCGGCCACCCGCTCGCCGACAAGGTCATCGCCGACGTCACCGAAGTGATCGAGACCCGTTTCTGGAACAAGCAGCATGGCGCCATCGACGAGGAGTTCAACGCCGACTGGTCGGTGATCAGCCCCTATCACGGCCAGAACTCCAACATGCATTTGACCGAGGCGCTGATGGCCGCCTTCGAGGCCACGGGCGAGCGCGAATATCTCACCAAGGCCGAGCAGATCGCCGACCTGATCATCCGCCGCAGCGCCGGCGCCAACGGTTTCCGCGTCGCCGAGCACTTCGATGCCAACTGGAACGTCGACCACAACTACAATGGCGACCCGATGTTCCGCCCGGCCGGCACCACCCCCGGCCACGCCCTCGAATGGTCCCGCCTCGTGCTCCAGCTCTGGGCGCTGGGCGGCAAGAAACACGCCTGGATGCCCGACGCCGCCGAAGCGCTGTTCCGCGAAGCGGTCACGCTCGGCTGGGACCAGCAGCGCGGCGGCCTCTACTACACGCTCGACTGGAACAACGTCCCCGACCAGCGCCACAAGCTCTGGTGGCCGATGGCCGAGGGGATCGGCGCGGCGGCGTTCCTTGGGGCGCACCGCCCGAGCGAGTTCCACGAAACCTGGTACCGCAACATCTGGGACGTGATCGCGCGTTATCATCTCGACCACGTCAACGGCGCCTGGCACGAGCAGCTGACCGAAACCATGCTGCCGGCTTACTCGCTCTTCGCCGGCAAAGGCGACATCTACCACGCCCTCCAAGCCTGCCTGATCCCGCTCTATCCGGCCGAAGGCAGCGTGACCAAGGGGATCATCGAGTCGCTGAAGGGCTGAGGCCGGCGCTTTCCGCCCAGCGCTAGCCCAGCATTCCCTCCAACCGCCGCATCACCGTCTCGCGCTCCGCCAACAACCCCTTGTACTCCGCCTGCTCCACCGGCATCGCCGCGAGTTGCGCCCGTATCGCCGCCGCGATCTCCCGCCCCTCCGGCTGCCGCGCCAGCGAATCGATCGGCTCGAGATAGATCCGGATCGTGAACAGCACGTCGCCGGTATCGAGCTTGGTGATCGTCTGCCGCTCGAGCCGCACCACCGCCTTCTCGCCCTCCGCCCCAAAGCGCGGCACCGCGTGGCTCGGCTCGGGATGAAACAGCACGCGGTCTCCGAACAGCGACCAGTTCCACCGCAACATCGCCGCGCCGGTCTGCAGGTTGTCGAACATCCGGTTGATCAACTCGGCCGGCCGCGTCCCCGCCCCGAACCCGGGCACCGGCGCATGCACCTCGTGCATCGGCCGGCCGAACTTATCGCTGAGCCGCCAGGCCGAGGGAAAGCACAGCGCCGCTGCCACAAGCCGCCAGCCATCGGCACTCCGCCGCATCAGCACAAAATCCTCCTGCACCAGCCGCGCCGCCGTCTCCAAGGCAGGCCGGTCGCCATCCAGCGCAACAACCTCGCCCGTCGGCACGATACGGACGGCGTTATCCTCCCGGACATGGCTGGCACTATGCTGCGCCAGATGTGCCACCAGCCGCTGCAGGACCTCTTGTTGAGCCACGCCCGTACCGTATTCCGCGGCGAACACCTCGGCCCGACGCTTGGCGAACAGCCGCCCCTTCTCGGCGAGATAGGCGGCGAGCTCATCATCCACATCGATCCATTGCGACGGATCGAGCGGTTTCAAGCCGATGGCGAAAGCCTGCGCCAGCGGGCCGGGAAGCGGTGGGAGCGACATGCCAGAACGCTAGCCGATCCAACAGCGCACACAAGCAGCCTTGCCCGAACCTCCCGTCTGCGGCAGGCTTCCCGCCGCAATTGAGGAGCGATCATGCGTGTCACCGTCATCGGCGGCTCGGGCCGCACCGGCAAGCTCGTGGTCGAGAGGCTGATCGCCGCCGGGCACACCGTGGTGGCCACGATCCGCAGCGTTAAGCACATGGCGGAGCTGGTGAAGCTCGGGGCCGCTGTGGAGCTGGTCGATCTCGACACGTCGGAGTTCGATGTCATCGTCAATGCGATGAAGGGCTCCGATGCCGTGGTCTTCGCCGCCGGCTCGGCTGCCGGCGAGAATAGCGAGCTCGACCGCAAAGGCACGCTCCGCACGGTGCGCGCCGCCGAAAAGGCCGGCGCAAAGCGCTACCTCTCCATCTCGTCGATCGGCGCCTCCACCGGGCTCTCCACCCGTTCGATGAATGCCGAGATGAAGGACTACTACAAGCAGAAGCGCGCCGCCGGAAAGCACATCACCGGCTCGAGCCTCGACTGGACCATCCTCGAGCCGGGCGAGCTCACCGATGGCGGCGGCACCGGCAAGGTGCTGCTGAGCCAGGCCGCGATCGACGAAGAATCCGTACCGCGCGAGGATGTGGCCGCCGTTACCGTGGCCCTGCTCGAAGAACCGAAAGCCATTGGCAAGGTCTTCCAGCTCACCCGCGGCAAGGTGGCCATCGCAGCCGCGCTGAAATCGGCGCTCGCCTGATGCCCGAGATCGGTCCGCTGCTCGGCTCCGGCAAGGTGGCCGAGGCTTTTGAGTATGGCGAGCATGTCCTGAAACTCTACCGCGACCCCGGGGCGCGCTCGACCGCCTTCGCCGAGGCGGCGATCCTCGCCATCGTCGCCGATCACGGCCTGCCGACGCCGGCGGTGCATGAGGCCGGACGCTATGGCGAGCGCTGGGGCCTCGTCATGTCCCGCGCCTCAGGCCGGCCGCTGGCGACGCTGGCATTGGAGCGGCCCGCGATCGCGCCCGCGGCGCTCGATGCCATGGTCGCGCTGCATCTCCGGGTCCATGCCGAAATGGAATCGCGGCTCCGCCCGCTGAAATTGCGGCTCGCCGATCGCCTCAAGGCTGCCCCCGGCCTCGACGACGCCCTGCGCAGCCGCCTGCTCGACCGGCTCGCCGCCCTCCCCGATGGCAACCGCCTCTGCCACGGCGATTTTCACCCGTTCAACCTGATCGGCACGCCCGAGAGTGCCGTGGTCGTCGATTGGCCCGACGCCACTTCCGGCCCGCCCGCCGCCGACGCCTGCCGCAGCTATCTGTTGATGCTGCAGGGCGCGCCGCAATTCGCCGATCCCTATCTTGATCGCTACGCCGCCGCATCGGGGGTTCACCGCAGCGACGTCCTCGCCTGGCTCCCCATTCTCGCCGCGGCGCGGCTGTGCGAGAATGTGCCGGAGGAAAAACCGCGCCTTTTGGAACTGGCCCGGGCGTAGCCGCCGCACGACTCATCTTGACTCCCGGCCCATTTGTTCCTGTTATGTTCTCATCACAGGTGCGAAATGGCCGACGCCACCATCCTCCACGCCGATCTCGATGCCTTCTATGCCTCCGTCGAGCAATTGCTGAACCCGGAACTGCGCGGCAAGCCGATCGCGGTCGGCGGCGGCGTGGTCCTGGCCGCCTCCTACGAAGCCAAAGCCTTTGGCGTACACGGCGGCATGTCGGGCTGGGCCGCAAAGGAACTCTGCCCCGACCTGATCTTCACCGGCGGCCATTTCGAGGAGTACCAGCGCCTCGGCGACGCAGCCATCGCCATCCTCGGCGACTACACCCCGCTGATCGAGCGCATCTCGATCGACGAGGCCTTTGCCGACGTGGCGGGCTGCGAGCACCTGTTCGGCTCGCCCGAAACCATCGCCCGCACTGTGCGCAAGCGAGTGCGCGACGAGATCGGGTTGCCTATCTCGGTCGGCATCGCGCGCACCAAACATCTCGCCAAGGTCGCCTCGCAGGTGGCAAAGCCCGATGGCCTGGTGGTCGTCGATCCCGCGACCGAACTCGATTTCCTCCACCCGCTCCCGGTCTCGCTGATGTGGGGCGTCGGACCGGTGACGGAGGGTAAGCTCGAGGACGAGGGTATCCTCACCATTGGTCAGCTGGCGGAAAAGCGCGTCGACTGGGTGCAGCGCATCCTCGGCAATGCCGCAGGCGAAAAGCTGAGCGCCCTCAGCTGGAACCGCGATCCGCGCCTGATCGTCACCCACCAGCGCGCCCGCTCGGCCGGCGCGCAATCGGCGCTTGGGCGAAAGCCCTTCACCGCGGCGATCTGGCGCCCGACCCTCAACCATCTCGCCGATCGCATCGCTTCGCGGCTCAGGGCCAAATCCTGGTTCGGCTACACCATCACCGTCCGCGTCCGCTTTCGCGACATGAGTGCCGTCACTCGCTCGATGAGCATCGAATCGCCGGTCGCCGCCACCGCCAGCCTCGCCGAGATCGCCGAGGACCTGGTGCGCGTCGTCCGTGCCGACCACCCCGACCAGCAGACCATCACGCTCCTCGCCATCTCCGTCGCCCACCTGATCCGCGACCCGCTCATCCAGCTCGAGTTGCCACTCGGCCTCGAGGATGAGGCGCGCCGGACCGGAAGCCGCCAGGGCCGCGCCCGGCTCGTCGCCGATGGCGCCATGGACAAGGTCCGCACCCGCTTCGGCCGCGAAGCCATCGCCTATGGCGAAGTCGCGCTCGACCGGCAGGAGCGCGTCCCCGACGCCTTCCGCGGCCTCGCCGAGAAGCCGCTCTAGCCGTATTTCCGCCGTTTACGACTGCCAGCCCTTTTCTGGGGAGTGAGGGAGGTGCATTTGCGCTGGATTGTCGGGTTTTTCGCCGTGCTGGCCGCACTGATCTGCGCTGCTTTGGCCTACGCTCCCTACCTCCCCCAGCTTATCGCCGAAGGCGTGCCGCCTCTCGTCGGGCCTGGCGTCGGCCACTTTGCGAGCCTCGCTGGCGCCGCAGCGCCGCGCGACCTTTCACCCAGCCTCGATGCGGCCGAGCGGCCCCTCGATCCGACGCTGGCCACCGCCTTCTCTGGCGCGCACGGCAAGGCACTGCTGGTGTCTCGCCGCGGTTCCCTAAAGCTTGAGCATTACGCTGACGGACTGAACTCCGACACTCGCTTCAACTCCTTCTCCATGGCCAAGAGTCTCGTCGGCGCCCTTATCTACAAGGCGCTGGCGGACGGCAAGATCACCAGCCTCGACCAGACGCTGGGCGAGCTGCTGCCGAACGACGAGGGCCTGAAATCCGTGACGCTGCGCGCCCTGCTCGAAATGAGAAGCGGCATCGCTTTCGACGGCGAGGGCGGCAAGTTCGGCAGCACGCAGGCCGGCAAGGACGACACGGCCCCGAACCCTTTCGGCCCCCTGGCACGGCTCCACTTCCTCGGCCTCGGTGCCATCGAGCGCGGACTCACGGTGACACCATCCGAGAGCCCTCCGTTCAGCTACCAGAACGTCAACACAGCCCTGCTCGGTGCAGTGCTGGAGCGGCGTTACGCCCGCCCGCTCGCCGAATTGCTCGACGAGAAGATCTGGCAGCCTGCCGGCGCCTCCACAGCGCTATGGCGCAAGCCGGCTGCCCGGACCCCTGTCTCGGCTTATTGCTGCATCTATGCGACGGCGCGCGACTGGATCCGCGTCGGCGTCTTCCTCAATGAGAACGGCGGCGCGCTACCCTTCCTGCCCACGCCGCTATGGCGTGAATTCCTCGGCCTCGACGCCAGTCTCGACGAGCGTCACAAGAGTCACTACGGCGCACATATTCGACAGGACATCCTCGATCGACCCGGCCAGGAACTGCAGGGGCCTTTCACCTACTTGATGGGCCAGGGCGGCCAAGTGCTTTACTTGATGCCCGAAGAGGGGCTGGTCGTCTATCGCGCCGGCGAGGAATGGCAGCTACTTCACTCGACGCTCTACGGCGCCTGGAACAGCCTTAGGCCGCCATACTAATGGAACCACTTAAGCGTTGACAGCGTCAACCTCGTACACTTAAGTGTACGCCTAAGCATTTTTCCTCGGGATCGATGTCGATTCCACACCTCCCGCTTCGTCATCATGTCGAACGGAGCGTCCAAACCATGCTGACACGATCTGACACGGCACCGATGCACATAGCTCATGCAAACCCGTTACTGGTCCCGGTTCCGCATCCATGCAATACAGCCACCCCCCAATTGAAAATCTCGTCCGGAAAGCAGGCCGCCCATGACTAGCGAAGCCCTGAACGACATCTCTTACGTACCCACCACTGCTCCGATCGAGCCCTCGACCGCCGCCCGCAACCGGCTGGTCATCGCCCTGTTGCTGGTCTCGACCTTCGTCGTCTTCCTCAACGAGACGATCATGAGCGTCGCCATCCAGCCGCTGATGAACGACCTGGGGGTCACCGCCTCGGCCGCGCAGTGGCTGACCACGGCCTTCCTCCTCACCATGGCAGTGGTGATTCCGATCACCGGCTTCCTGCTGCAGCGCATCAACACCCGGCCGATCTACATGCTCGCCATGGCGATCTTCTCGGCCGGCACGCTGATCTGCGCCGTCTCGCCCGGCCTTGAACTGTTGGTGTTCGGCCGCGTCATCCAGGCCACCGGCACCGCGATAATGATGCCGCTGCTGATGACCACGGTGATGACGCTGGTGCCGCCCGAGGCGCGCGGCAAGACCATGGGCAATATCTCGATCGTCATGTCGGTGGCGCCCGCCATCGGCCCGACCATCGGCGGTTTCATCCTCACCAATCTCGACTGGCGTTGGATGTTCATCCTCATCCTGCCGATCGCCCTTGGCGCCCTCGCCCTGGGTGCGGTGAAGATGAAGAATGTCTCCGAACCGCGCTCGACCCCGCTCGACTTCTTCTCAGTAATTCTCTCGGCGCTGGCCTTCGGCGGCATCGTCTATGGTCTCTCGAGCTTCGGCGAAGCGGCATCGGCCGTCGGCGAAGGCGGGGTGTCGCCGTGGATTCCGCTCGGCGTCGGCCTCGTCACCATGGTGCTGTTCGTCCTCCGCCAGCTCAGCTTGCAAAAGCATGAAAAGGCGCTGCTCGACCTCAGGACCTTCGCCCACACCAACTACACCCTGTCGGTGGTGATGATGGCCATCGCCATGATGGCGCTGTTCGGGGTCATCATCCTCCTGCCGCTGTTCCTGCAGAACGTCATCAAGCTCGATCCGCTGCAGATCGGCATGATGCTGCTGCCGGGCAGCCTGATCATGGGCCTGCTCGGCCCGATCGTCGGCCGGCTTTATGACAAGTGGGGCACGACGCGCCTCCTGGTGCCTGGTGCCGCCATCGTCAGCGCCGTATTGTGGTCGCTGACGCTGGTCGACCAGTCGACCTCGATCTGGCTGATTCTCGCCGGCCACGTGGCGCTCTGCATCGGCCTCGCGCTGATGTTCACGCCGCTCTTCACCGCCTCGCTGAGCTCGCTCCCCATGTCGCTCTATTCGCATGGCAGCGCCATCCTCGGCTCGGTGCAGCAGGTGGCGGGCGCGGCCGGCGTGGCGCTGTTCATCGCGCTGATGACCATCCAGAGCACTGCGCTAATCGCTGGCGGCGCCGACCAGATCACGGCGCTTGCCGCCGGTATCCGCACCGGCTTCCTCTGCGGTGCGGTCATTTCGCTCTTCGCAGTCGTCGCCGCCTTCTTCGTCAAGAAGCCGCCGGCGAACCCGGAAATGGCCGGCATGGGCGGCCACTAGGAGCGACCGTTCCACGTGAATCATCGGGCGCCGGAGACCACCTCCGGCGCCCTTTTTTGCATCCCGCTGTCGAAATCGGCCGTCCTCGGGCGACATTGTGTCGAGCCGATCGATGGAGGACAGGATGAACGCTCCGAGCCCACGCGCCACGCTGCTGACCGACGGCATCCTGTTGGGGGAATGTCCGCGTTGGCATGACGGAAAACTGTGGTTCGCCGATTGGGTCGGGCAAAAGCTCCTGACCCTCGACGAAGCCGGCAATCGTCACGTCGAGAGCGCGGTGGCCTCCCTGCCCTTCTCGTTCGACTGGCTGCCCGACGGGCGCATGCTGCTCGTCCATGCCGCCGACCGGGACCTGCAGCTGCGCCGCCCGGACGGCAGCTTCACCCGCTTCGCCGACCTGTCGCACCTCTCCGCCCACGGCTGCAACGAGATCACCGTCCATCCGGCCGGCCACATCTACGTCAACAATATCGACTTCGACTTCCCCGGCGGCGACTTCCGCCCCGGCTTCATCGCCCTCGTCAGCGCCGATGGCCGCGCGCAAAAGGTCGCGGACGGCCTCGCCTTCCCCAACGGCATGGCGATCCTCCCGGATGGCAAGACTCTCGTCTGCGCCGAATCGTTCAACGGCAACCTCACCGCTTTCGACATCGCCGCCTATGGCAGCCTCGGCAACCGCCGGCTTTGGGCCAATGTCGGCGAATACGGCAATGACGGCATCTGCGCCGATGCCGAGGGCTGCATCTGGACCTCGGCCGCCAATGTGGTCATGCGCGTTCGCGAGGGCGGCGAGGTGCTCGACCGGATCGAACTCGACCGCATGTGCTTTGCCGTGATGCTGGGCGGCAGCGATGGCAAGACGCTCTACATGATCGCCAACGAATGGGCCGGCAGCGTCGATGTCACCGACCCGACCGGCCGGGTCTTCTCCGCCCGGGTCGCCATACCACACGCCGGCTATCCCTGAGCCCTAAAAAGCGAAAGGCGCTCGACCCTTTCGGGGAGCGCCTTTCTTTGAGGTGGGGACCGGGCTGCCGGGAGGGAACAGCGCCCAATCAACCTACCGTTGACCGATATATGCGATCAACCCGGTCGAGTTTCAAGGGGGCGCCCTGCAGCCTTGTTGGTCGTCGATTTTACTTCGCAGTTTTGGCCCGCTCGATCGACTCGAGGATCACCTGGCGCGCGTCGGCGACGTTGCCGATCTTGTCGATCTTGGCCCACTTGCCGGGTTCGAGATCCTTGTAGTGGGTGAAGAAGTGCTTCACCCGCTCGAGCTGGATCGGCTGCATGTCGGTGATGTCGTTGATGCCGTCATACATCTTGGTGAGCTTCGATACAGGCACGGCGAGGATCTTCTCGTCGGTGCCGCCATCGTCTTCCATGAACAGCACGCCGAACGGACGGCAGCGGACGACCGCACCGGGAACCAGCGGACGCGAATTCATCACGATCACATCGAGCGGGTCGCCGTCGCCGCAGAGGGTGTGCGGGACGAAGCCGTAATTCCCAGGGTAGCGCATCGGCGTGTAGAGGAACCGGTCGACGAACAGCGCGCCAGAAGCCTTGTCGATCTCGTATTTGATCGGCTCGCCACCCAGCGGCACTTCGATGATGACGTTGAGGTCGTCAGGGGGATTCTTGCCGATCGGGATCGCGTCGATATTCATGGTAATGCCTTGAGGGAGACGGTTGGGGCCTTTTGGCCTATCCGGGGCCATGATTGCAAGGCATGGGTGCGCGTGACACCCATGCGAGCTTCAGGGGATTTGCCGTGATCATCAGGATTTTTGCCAGTGCGCTTTATGTCGCTTTCGCCCTGACGGGGGCGGCCAACGCGCAACAGATCGAGTCGAGCTACACCGATCTCGACCTGAACCTCCATTGCACCGTGATCCAGTCCGATGATTTCGGCTCCACCTGGGCCTGCCCCGGCCTGAAGGGCATCCCGGTCATGGTATCCGAAGGCGACCTCAGGATGTTCGTCTCCTACGGGCTCACCTCGACGACCGAGAAAGCCGCCGAGCAGACTCTCGGCCCGTTCAACCGGCTGGGCGATAAGATCGAATGGCGCGTCTCCAACGCCGAGGGCTACTGGAAGCCATTCGCCACGATCCTGCGCTATTTCACCCAGCGCGAAGGCACCGAGACCGAAGGCCAGGTGCTGGTCGTCACCAGGGTGCAGCCGGGCGCCACCTGCCAGATCGCCTATGTCGACGCGCTGGCCAATCCCGATGCCAACGAACTCGCCCGCAAGACCGCCGACGAGAGGGCCAAGGATTTCGACTGTTCCAAGGACGAGCCGGAATATGTCGGGAAGTTCGAGGCCTGGGAGCGTTAGAAGCGCACCGCTGTCCCTGACACCGACACCATTAGCATCGAGCCGCCCTGCCCGACCACCTCGTAGTCGATATCGACCGCGACCACTGCATCGGCGCCAAGTCCGGCTTCAGCCCTGAGGTCGTCGAAAGCCGTGTGGCGCGCGTCGCGCAGCGCACTCTCATAGGCGCCGGCCCGGCCGCCGACGATGTCGCGGATGCCGGCAAACAGATCGCGGAAAATGTTCGCCCCGACGATCACCTCGCCGGTGACGATGCCGAGATATTCACGGATCGGCCGACCCTCGAGCGTAGGCGTCGTGGAAATGACGATCATGCTCAGGCTCGTGCCATCTGGCTGCGGAGAACCGTGCGATCGCGCGAGGAGACGCCGATCAGCTCGGCGATGCGCCACACCATGTTATCCTCGAGCTCGTGGTTGCGGCTGTCGGCGAACACGACCTGCCACATCATCCGGATGATCTCGAGCTTCTCGCTGTTTTCGAGCGAGGAAAGTGCCGAGGTGAAGCGGTAGAAATCGACCGATTCCTGGTCCTGCCGGGTCGCCTCCTCCACCAGCTTGCGGACTTCGGTTTCGTTGAGGCCGTAATTGTCCATCAGCGTGCCTTCGAGCGCATCCCGCTCGGCCTCGCTTACCTGCCCGTCGATGGCGGCGAGATGGACGAGAAGCGCGGCGACGGCGAGTTTGGGCTCCATGCTCAGCATGGTCGCGTCCGGGCGGGTGAAGATGGAACGGAGGGCGTCGAACATTGGCATCCTCGAATTGGGTCGCGCGGAAGATAAGGGCTGCTGACCCATCGCGAAAGGGCTGAGGCCATCGCCTCGCGGATTCGTTTGCTTGACTCCCGGCCAGACTCTGGTGTTCTCTATTTGTTCTCAATCGGAACAGCCAGGAGGCTCCCGTGGGCCTCGCCAGACCCGACCTCGAAGCGCTTCGCGCCAAGATTGCCGCTCTCGAAAACCGGCCGCTCCTCGTTGGAGACGCGGTGACCGAACTCGGCCAGCGTGAGCCTATCGAGGGCGATGCAGCGCTGCTTTCGCCACCCGCCGGTGTGCTGCACGAGGTTTTTGCCGACGAGCAGCGCAACGGCGGCAGCACGCTGGGCTTTGCCCTGGGACTGGCACGCGGCTTGCTGCGCGGCAATCGCCAGGCCCTCATCTACCTGCAGCTCGCCTCCGAAGCGCAGGATCTGGGTCTCCCCTATGGCATCGGGCTCCAGGGTTTTGGCATAGATCCGTCCCAAGTCGTCATCGGCCGCATCGAAACCCTCAATGAGCTGTTCTGGGCCATCGAGGAGGCGATCGCCTGCCGAGCGGTCGCCGGCATCGTCACCGACATCATGGGTCACCCCAAGGCGCTCGATTTCACCGTCTCGCGCCGGCTGAGCCTCCGCGCCGCAGCGGCTGGCACCTCGGTCTTCATCCTCCGCTATGGCCGGGAGCGCGAGGCGAGCTCGGCAAAGCTGCGCTGGCGCGTTTCGCCTCACCTCAGCGCCGAAGAGCAGTTCGATCCGCAATCGCCCGGGCCGCCGCGTTTCGAGATCGAGATCGAAAAGCGGCGGCTGGGCAACAAGACCCAGCGCGCCGAAGGCAAGCGGATGATCGTGGACTGGACTGAAAATGGCTTCGTACCTTTCGAGCCCTGGAAGCGACCGGCAACTCGGCCTCATCGCACCGCGCCGCTTCCTCGCGCTTTCACTCCCGCTCTGGGCGACCGACTGTCTGAAGCGAGCTGACCCGAGCCTCGGGACCTCACGGCGACCGCTCGCCCTATGGGAGAAGCAGCAGGGCGCCATGCGCCTCGCCGCCATCGATGCGGCCGCGAGCAGGGCCGGGCTGAGCGTCGGCCAGAACCTCTCCGATGCCCGCGCCCTCGTGCCTGAACTCGAACTGCGCGAGATCGACCACAGCTTCATTACGCATGTCTTTGCCGATTTCGCCGACTGGCACTCCAATGCCAGCCCGATCGTGGCCGTGCTTCCCAACATCGCCCCCTTCGGCGATCTGGTGATGGACATTACCGGCGTCGACCATCTGTTCGGCGGCGAGGAGAAGATGCTGGCCCAGTTGCTCGGGCGCCTGCGCGTCCTCGGCTATACCGTCATCGGCGCCATTGCCGACACTATAGGCGCGGCTTGGGCGGCAGCGCATTTTTCCCCCGGGATCCTGCCGTCCGGCACGCTCGAGGATGCACTCGCCCATTTGCCGGTCGGGGCGCTGCGGCTCGATGAAGCGCAGATATCCGGCCTCAACCAGATGGGACTGAAGACCATCGGCCAGCTCTATAGCCGAGACCGCCGAGCCTTGCAGGCCCGCTTCGGATCATCGCTGCTCATCCGCCTCGACCAGGCGCTGGGCCGGATCGAGGAGCGCCTCGTCCCGCGCCTCCCCATCGCCGAATATCACACCGAGCGGCGCTTCGCCGAACCTATCGGCTACATGGACGATGTGCTGATGACGACGCACGATCTCGCGACGCGGCTGGCGCTCCGGCTCGAGACGGAACAGCTCGGCGCCCAGACCTTCCACCTCCTGCTCTACCGGGTCGACCACAAGGTGATGACCCTGTCGGTCAATGCTGCCCGCGCCACCCGCGATGCCAACCATATCGCCCAGCTCTTCGTCCATCGCTCCGAGCGGCTCGAAGGCGAATACGATGCCGGCTTCGGTATCGACATGATCCGGCTCGCCGCGAGCTCCCTCTCCGATGTCTCCAGCACCCAGATCGGCGCCTTCGAAACCGAGGATGGCGCCGAGGACCTGAACCGGCTCTTCGACCGCATGACCAGCCGGCTCGGCCCACTCTCGGTGCTGCGCAGCAAGTACCAGAATACCCACATCCCCGAGCGTGCCGTCGTGCTCGAGCCGATCGTCGCCCGCACCGCCGATGATCCGGCGGCAGCCCCCAATACCGAGCTCCGCCGCCCCATCCGCCTGTTGCCGGCCCCCGAGCCGATCGAGGTGATCGCAGAGGTGCCGCATGGCCCGCCAATGCGCATGGTCTGGCGCCGTGTCTCCTATCGCGTGCTGAAGGCTTCCGGGCCGGAACGGATCGAAGCCGAGTGGTGGCGCACCGGCCAGAACCTCGCGTTCCTCCTGCCCCCTCCCGATCCGGACAAACCGGAGGCGCCGCCCCCCGACAAGACCAAGAAGAAAGTCATCGCCCCGCGGCTCGATGAGCATGTTTCGAAGCTCGAAACCTTCAGCGCCGAAACGACCGTGCGCGATTACTACGTCATCGAGGACGATGGTGGCCGCCGCTTCTGGGTGTTCCGCATCGGCCTCTATGGCGCCAAAGCACCACCGCGCTGGTACCTGCACGGGTTCTTCGCATGAGCCCACCCAACTATGCCGAACTGATGGTGACCTCCAATTTCTCCTTCCTCCGCTCGGGCTCGCACCCGGAGGAATTGGTCTCGGCCGCCATGGCTATGGGCCTCAATGGCATCGGCATCGCCGATCGCAACAGCTTTGCCGGCGTCGTCCGCGGCTATGTTGCGCACCGTGACCTCAAGGAGCAGCATCCCGGCTTCCGCTATGTCGTCGGCGTGCGCCTCGTCTTTGCCGACGGCGCGCCGGATATCCTCGCCTATCCGTCGGACCGCGAGGCCTATGGCCGGCTCTGCCGTTTGCTGTCGCGCGCCAACCTCCGCGAGGAGAGCGAGAAGGGTAACCCGATCCTCCATTTCGCCGACCTCAAGGAGTTCGCCGAAGGCCAGCTATTCGTCTTCCAGTTCGACGAAACCCGCTGGCAGATATCCGTGGCCTATCTGCAGCAATTGGCCGCCTTTGCGCCCGGAAATGTGTGGCTCGCTGCTGCCGCCACCTTCAAGGGCAATGACCGGGCGCGGCTCAACCGCCTCGCCCATACTGCCGCCGAAGCCGGTATCCCCATGCTCGCCGTCAACGACGTGCTCTACCACGAGCCCGGCCGCCGCATCGTCCAGGACGTCGTCACCTGCATCCGCGAGCACCTGACACTCGAGACTGCCGGCCGGAAGCTCGAGCAGAACGCCGAGCGTCATCTGAAACCGCCTGCGGAAATGGCACGGCTCTTCGCCGAACATCCAGATGCCGTCGCCCAGACCCAGGTGCTGCTCGATCGCATCGGCTTCACGCTCGACCAGCTGAAATACAACTACCCCACCGAAACCATCGGCAATGGCGAAACGGCGCAGGAAACGCTGGAGCGTCTGACCTGGGCAGGTGCGCATTGGCGCTACCCCAAGGGCATCCCCGAAAAACTCAAGGTCTCGTTGTGGAAGGAGCTCTGCCTCATCGCCTATAAAGGCTATGCCTCGTATTTCCTGACGGTACAGGACATCGTCCGCTATGCCCGACACGAGCTGAAAATCCTCTGCCAAGGGCGTGGTTCGGCCGCCAACTCGGCCGTCTGCTATGTCCTGGGCGTCACCGAGGTCGATCCGGCCAAGGCCAACCTCGTCTTCGGTCGCTTCATCTCCACCGAGCGCGACGAACCGCCCGATATCGACGTCGATTTCGAGCACGAGCGGCGCGAGGAGGTGATGCAGTATGTCTATCGCAAGTATGGCGGTGAACGCACCGGCCTCACCGCCACGGTAATCTCCTACCGGTCGAAAAGCGCCGTGCGCGAGACCGCCAAGGCATTCGGTCTCTCGGACGATACCATCGCCGCCATCAACCAGTTGCACTGGGGCTGGGGTAACGCCGCCAACCAGGATGGAGTTCGGATGGTCGGGCTCGATCCCGATGACCCGACGCTCACCCAGATGTTCAACGTCGTCGCAGCATTGAAAAGCTTTCCGCGCCACCTCAGCCAGCATGTCGGCGGCTTCGTCATCACCCGCGATTCGCTCGAAAGCCTCGTCCCCATCTCGAAGACCGCGATGGAGAGCCGCACCATCGTCGAATGGGACAAGGACGACATAGACGCGCTTGGCATCCTCAAGGTCGATATCCTCGCCTTGGGCATGCTGACCTGCCTCCGCCGCTCGTTCGAACTGCTGCATCAGCACTATGGTCGCGACGTTACCCTTGCCGAGCTCATGGCAGAAGAAGAGCACGAGGTGATCAAGGCACCGGTCTATCGGATGACCCATCGGGCCGACACGATCGGCGTGTTCCAGATCGAGAGCCGGGCGCAGATGTCGATGCTGCCAAGGCTTCAGCCGAGAAAATTCTACGACCTGGTCATCGAGGTGGCGATCGTCCGGCCGGGACCGATCCAGGGTGGCATGGTTCATCCCTATCTGCGGCGCCGGCAGGGGTTAGAGAAGGTCGAGAATATGGGTCCCAGGCTGGGACCGGTTCTTGAGCGAACGCTTGGCATACCCCTGTTCCAGGAGCAGGCGATGCAGATGGCCATCGAGGGCGCCGGGTTTTCGCCAGGCAAGGCCGACCAGCTCCGACGCGCCATGGCCGCTTGGCGGCGAACCGGCAGGCTGGCTCAGTTCTCGGACGAGTTCATCGCCGGGATGAAGGCCAACGGCTTCAGCGATGAGTTTGCCAAGCGCTGCTTCGCCCAGATCCAGGGGTTTGGCGAATACGGCTTCCCCGAGAGCCATGCCGCCTCCTTCGCGCTGCTCGTCTATGCCTCGTGCTGGATGAAGTGCCACTACCCCGACGTCTTCGCCTGCGCCCTGCTCAACAGCCAGCCCATGGGCTTTTATGCCCCGGCCCAGATCATCCGCGATGCCATCGAGCACGGCGTCGAGGTGCGCTCGGTCGACGTAAACCGCTCCGACTATGGGCATGTCCTCGAAGAGGGATTCCCTGGCAACCAGCGCATCGCCAAGCAACATGCCGAGATGCGGGACGACATCTGGTCGACGCAATCCATCCGGCTCGGGCTCCGGCAGATTTCCGGCATCAAGGAAGCCCATGCTAACCTGATCGTCGCCCGTCGCGGCGCCGGCTACGCCTCGATCCGCGACCTGTGGCTGAAGACCGGCGTACCGGTCGAAACTCTCGAGAAACTCGCCGAAGCTGATGCCTTCCAGTCCATGGGACTATCCCGCCGCGAGGCACTGTGGACGGTGCGTGGCCTTCGCGGCACGGCAGGCGCCGAGCGCCTGCCGCTCTTTTCCACCGGCCAGCGTCCCAGCCAGGCCGACGATGCCCAGGGCAACCTGCCGCTGATGCCCGAAGGCGAGTCGGTGGTGTACGACTACCGCACCCTGACCCTGTCGCTGAAGGGCCACCCGCTCGGCTTCATGCGCCACGAGCTCGACCGCCGCCGCACCATCCGCTGCGCCGACCTTGTCGACCAGCGCGACGGGGTTTGGGTGGAAGCCGCCGGCCTCGTCCTCGTCCGCCAGCAGCCGGGTACGGCGAGCGGGGTGATCTTTTCCACCCTCGAGGATGAAACCGGCATCGCCAACATCATCATCTGGCCCAAGACCTTTGCCGCCAATCGCAAGGTCGTGCTCGGCTCGCGCGCCATGGCCGTCCGCGGCAAGCTGCAGCGCGAGGGGCTCGTCGTCCACATCGTCGCCCACACCTTCTACGACCTGACCCCGCGCCTCCTCGACCTGGCCCAGGGCCTCGATATCGGCGATGCCGTGCTTGCGCGTGGCGACGAAGGCCGCACCGGACCACAGCCAGGCCGCGATGCGGCCCAGCTCCGCCGCGACGAGCGCCTGCGCCAGCAAGCACGTGCCGCCCTGCCCAGCGGACGGAATTTCCACTGACCCCGCATGGGTTAGCACCGGATTAACCCTAACCGCCTAGCATCTGGCTTGATCGGCGTGCCGTCTGCGCGCCGTCCAGCGTTACTTTTGTAGAGTGTACCCAGACGATGCCGGCACAGCACCTCATCGAAGACGCCCGCCGAAATTCTGCCCCTGTCATTGCGATTCGCATCCCGCTCCGCCTGATCGGCGCGATCGTGCTGGGGCTGGTGGCGATCACTCTGGTCTCACTCGCCACCTGGTCGGTAGATGACCCGAGCTTTTCCTATGCCTCGGGCGAGCCGGCGAAGAACTGGCTCGGTTTCCCCGGCGCCGTCATCGCCGACATCTCGTTCCAGCTTTTCGGCCTCGGCGTCCTGACGCTGCTGGTACCGCCTGCCCTCTGGGGCTGGGCGCTGCTGCGCCAGCGTGCACCGTCGCGTATGGCGCTGCGCGTTCCGGCCTGGGTCGCTGCCACCATCCTCAGCTGCGGCCTTGCCGCCTTCGTCGCCGCACCCGAGAGCTGGCCGCTCCCGACCGGACTCGGCGGCCTCGTCGGCCAGAGCTTCACCAATCTCGCGACCTTTGCCACCGGCGAATCTCCGCAGCCGGTGACCGCCGTCCTCTTCGCCATCATCATCGCTGCCCCGACCCTCGCGCTGTTCTGGATCGCCATGGGCCTCGGCAAGGTCGCATTGCCCGACCTTCCCAAGGGCAAGGCAAATGCCAAGACCTCCGCCAAGTCGGCCGCAGCCACCGATGAGGATGAGCCCGACCGCGACTCGTTCTTCGACATCATCCTCGGCTACGCCGTCCACATGGGCTTTTCCGCCCGCTCGGCCATGAAGCGCGCCGGCATCAAGCTCGCCGAGCGCCGTGCCGCCGAACGTGAGGCCGAGGCCTGGCGTGGCGAAGCGGTCGAGCCGAGCCTCCATGGCCGCGCCCCGAACGTGCCATCCGTCCACGTCGAACCGCAGCTTTCGGGTGAGCGGCGCTCGATCGTCGCCGCGCATGACGAGCCGCCCTTCGACGACTATCCGGACGAGGCCGAGGACGATCTCTCCAACCCGCCGCGCTGGGAAATGCAGACCCCGCTGCGTGGCCCCATGGCCAACCGCAACCCCGGCCCCCTATCCCACGCTCCTGCCGGACACCAGGCCGCGCCGGTTCTCTCGCCACGCGTTGCCGCTCCGGCACCCCGTCCGCAGCAGGGCATGCGCGCCGCCCGTGAAGCCCAAGGCTCGCTCCTCGATGAGCCCGCCGGGTTCGAACTGCCCGCGCTGAGCCTGCTCAGCCCGCCCAAACACAAGGGCCCGAGCCCCGAGCATGCGCCCGAACGCCTCGAAGCCATGGCGCGCAAGCTCGAGTCGGTCCTCGCCGATTTCGGCGTGAAAGGCGACATCATCAACGTCCGCCCCGGCCCCGTCGTCACCCTCTACGAACTCGAGCCCGCGCCCGGCATCAAGTCGAGCCGCGTCATCTCGCTCGCCGACGACATCGCCCGCTCGATGAGCGCGATTTCGGCCCGCGTCGCCGTGGTTCCCGGCCGTAATGCCATCGGAATCGAGCTGCCCAACGAGCAGCGCGAAACGGTTTACCTGCGCGAAATGCTGGCTTCGTCCGACTTCGAGAAGATGAAGGGCAAGCTCCCGATCTGCCTCGGCAAGACCATCGGCGGCGAGCCTATCATCGCCGATCTCGCCCGCATGCCGCATTTGCTCATCGCCGGCACCACCGGCTCGGGCAAGTCGGTTGGCATCAACACCTTCATTCTCTCGCTGCTCTACCAGATGACGCCCGAGCAGTGCCGCCTGATCATGATCGATCCAAAGATGCTGGAACTGTCGATCTATGACGGCATCCCGCATCTGCTGACGCCGGTCGTCACTGATCCCTCCAAGGCCGTGGTCGCCCTAAAATGGGCCGTCCGCGAGATGGAGGACCGCTATCGCAAGATGAGCAAGATCGGCGTGCGCAACATCGACGGCTTCAACCAGCGCGTCGGCGAGGCCGCAGCCAGGGGCGAGGTCATCACCCGCACCGTGCAGACCGGCTTCGATCGCGAGACCGGCGAGGCGCAGTACGAGAGCGAGGAGTTCAACCTCGAGCCGCTACCCTTCATCGTCATCATCATCGACGAAATGGCCGACCTGATGATGGTCGCCGGCAAGGAGATCGAAGGCTCGGTCCAGCGCCTCGCGCAGATGGCCCGCGCCGCCGGCATCCACGTCATCACCGCCACCCAGCGTCCGTCGGTCGACGTTATCACCGGCACCATCAAGGCCAACTTCCCGACCCGTATCTCCTTCATGGTGACATCCAAGATCGATAGCCGCACCATTCTGGGCGAGCAGGGTGCCGAGCAGCTGCTCGGTAATGGCGACATGCTCTACATGGCCGGCGGCGGCCGCATCCGGCGTCTGCACGGCCCGTTCGTCGCCGACGGCGAAGTCGAGGCCATCGTCAACCACCTGAAGTCCCAGGGCGCCCCGGACTACCTCGAAGCCATCGTCAGCGACGAAGACGAGATGGGCGAGGACGGCATGGCCGGTGGCGGCGACGACTTCGGCGGCTCGGGCGACGAGCTCTACGACAAGGCCGTCAACGTCGTGCTGACCGACAAGAAGGTCTCGACCTCCTACATCCAGCGCCGCCTCGCCGTCGGCTACAACAAGGCCGCGACGCTGATCGAGCGCATGGAGAAGGAGGGCGTCATCTCCGCCCCCAACCACGCCGGCAAGCGCGAAATCCTCGTCGGCAACAACGCCGACGGATACTGAACCTCAGCGGAGGCGCTCCTTGCAGCGCCTCCCAGGGAACCTTCCCGCTGTTGCCGCAATTGCTATCTAGAGGCATGCTCCGATTTCCGGAGCACCAAGGATAGAAGCCCACGATGATCCGCCGCAGCTTTCTCGCCTTCGCCGCCCTTGTCGCCGCCTTCCCGGCCCTTGCCCAGGAGCAGGGCGCCGCCGAACCGCGCGTGCTGACCGATGCCGAAAAGCAGCTGATCACCGAGATCAACGAGCATAACTCCGCGATCAAGACCATGGTCGGCCGTTTCCTGCAGCTCGATACGCAAGGCAGCCGCATCGAGGGCACGTTCTTCCTAGAGCGCCCGGGCAAGATCCTGTTCCGCTACAATCCCCCCTCCTACGAGCAGATCGTCTCGGTCGGCCGCGGCTTTTATGTCGTCGATCGCAAGGAGAAGACCCAGTACGCCTATCCGCAGGACAAGGTACCGCTGCGCCAGTTCCTCGATAGCAAGATCGACTTGTTCAAGGCCAACATCGTCGCCATCGCGCAGTCGGACGACTATCTGTCGCTGACCCTGCAGGACGACACGCCGGCCGGCGTCGTGCGGGTGGCGCTGGTGTTCGATACCGAGAGCAAGGATTTGAAGCAGTGGACGCTCACCGAACCCTCGGGTTCCGAGCTGACTTTCTCGCTCTATGACGTCGACAAGGACGTCGAGATCCCAAAGTCGTATTTCTATATCGACCCCACCTTCCGTCCGGTGACCGCACCGAAGGAGAGTTAGGAGCTTTCCGGCTTTACGCTCGCCGTGCCGCTCTGCATAAGAAGCGCCACCTTAACCGGGGCGCTTCCTTTTCATGCCGACCACCTTTGCCACTTGGAACATCAACTCGGTCCGCCTGCGGCTGCCGATGGTGCTGGATTTCCTGAGTCAGTACCGGCCGGATATCCTCTGCCTGCAGGAGATCAAGTGCCTCAACGACCAGTTTCCGAAGAAGGAATTCACCGCTGCCGGCTATCCCTACCAGGCTGTGCACGGCCAGAAGGGCTACCACGGCGTCGCCATCGTCTCGAAATTCCCGCTGACCGACATCTCCTCACGCGTTTTCTGCGAAATCGAGGAGAGCCGGCATGTCTCGGCGCTGGTCGATTTCGGCAGGGGCCCGCTGACTGTCCATAATTTCTACATCCCGGCCGGCGGTGACGAGGCCGACGTAGAGATCAACCCGAAATTCAAACACAAGCTCGGCTTCCTCTCCGAGCTGAAGAGCTGGTTCGGCGAGGACCATTTCCAAGAGGGCCAGCTGATCTGCGGCGACTTCAACATCGCTCCGCTCGAGCATGACGTGTGGAGCCACAAGCAGCTGCTGAAGGTCGTCAGCCATACCCCAATAGAGACCGAAGCGCTTAACGAGCTGCTGACCGGCGGGCATGGCTGGGTCGATGTGGTCAGGAAGTACTTCCCGGCCGACCAAAAGCTCTATTCGTGGTGGAGCTATCGCGCCAAGGACTGGGACGCTGCCGACAAGGGCCGTCGCCTCGACCACATCTGGGCTACCGCGGACATCGCCGCGCACACGTCCGGCGCCGAGATCATCCGCGCCGCCCGCGGCTGGACCACGCAACCGTCCGACCACGTTCCCGTCATCGCCCGTTTTTCGTGAGGCCTGAAATGTCCCGCCAGCTCGTCAGCTCCGGCTCCTATCTTGAACCGGTGATCGGGTTCTCCCGCGCCGTCCGCGTCGGCAGCACCGTCGTGGTCGGCGGCACTGCCCCGATCAAGGCCGAAGGCGGTACGGCGGCGATTGGCGACGCCTACGGCCAGACCAGGCGCTGCCTCGAGATCGTCGCCAAGGCGCTGAACGACGCCGGCGCCCGGCTCGAGGACGTGACCCGCACCCGCATCATCCTCACCGACATTTCGCTCTGGAAGGACGCCGCCCGCGCCCATGCCGAGGTCTTCAGCACCATCCGGCCGGTGACAACGCTGATGCAGGTCAGCGCCTTCGTCGATCCGGATTGGCTGGTGGAGATCGAAGCCGAAGCCGTTGTCGACGAGTGATTCACGTGGAACGTCCGGCCGGCCTCAGCCCTTCCTGAACCGGCCCCGCGCCTCTTCGATGGCGCCGAGATAGCCGGTCAGCTCGCGGCGGATGCGGTCCGCCGCCCGGCCGGCGAGGTCAGGATACTGGTTGGCAAGCTTCATGAACGCCGTGCGCGGCACGAACAGCGTTTCGACCGCATCGATCGCCTTGATCGTCACGGGCCGCGGCTTGGCAATCACGAGGCCCATCGCGCCGAGGACGGAGCCGACATCATGGATCAGGAACGGGTTGTTCTCGGCCCCCTCCTGGGTACTCGACACCGTGCCCGAGACGAGCACATGCGCGCCCTCTGGCATGTCGCCGGCGGAGTAGATCACCGAGTTGGGCCGGAACTTCTTGCGCTCGGACGCAAACGCAAGCAGACGCCTCTGCTCGGCGTCGCAGATTTCGAAGAAATCCGCACGTCCCAATATGGTCGCAGCGTCGTCGAGTTGCATCCCGCCCTTATTCCCGCACCGCGCTTCAGTCGCGAGCGCCAGATGGCGCCCGGTCGTGCCGCAGCCCCCGATATAGAGCATTTCTTCCCGATGTCAGGAACCGATTTTGCCCCAGCTGGTGGAAAGCCGCCGGGTTATGCACCGGGTGGGGGAAAAACCGGCAGGGACGCAGGGAGGGAGGGACCCCGCGTCCCGGCCAGGCGGCTGCGCCTTACGGCACCAGCCGATAGCCGCCCTCTTCGGTAACGAGGAGCCGGGCGTTGGACGGATCGCGCTCGATTTTCTGGCGCAGGCGGTAGATGTGCGTCTCGAGCGTGTGGGTGGTGACGCGGTTGTTGTACCCCCACACTTCCTTCAGCAGAATCTCGCGGGTGATGGTTTTGGGACCCTGCCGGTAGAGATATTTCAGGATCGAGGTTTCCTTGTCGGTCAGCCGCACCTTCTGACCATCCGGCGATTCGAGCATCTTGGCCGCCGGCTGGAAGCTGTAGGGCCCGATGGTGAAAACCACGTCCTCGCTCTGGTCGTGTTGGCGCAGCGAGGCACGGATGCGGGCCAGCAGCACCGAGAAGCGAAAGGGCTTGGTCACATAGTCGTTGGCGCCGGATTCGAGCCCGAGGATCTCGTCGGCGTCGCTGTCCTGCGCGGTCAGCATGATGATCGGGCTCTTGAAGCCCTCGCGGCGGAGGATTTTCACCGCCTCGCGCCCATCCATGTCGGGCAGGCCGACATCGAGCAGCATCAGGTCGATATGGGCGCCACGCACCTTGCCCAGCGCATCTGCGGCCGTTTCTGCTTCGACGAGGTCGAACTCGCGGTAGGGGTTCAGCTGATCGACGAGAGTCTTGCGCAGGTCGCCATCGTCATCAACGATCAGAATACGCCGTCTATTCATCGTGTTACCCCAAGCCATCGGCCCTGTATTCCTGAGTTATGCTGGGCCCGCACGCCCGGCCAATCAAAACGGCGTTACATCGCTACACGACTAGAAACGTGATTTGACACGTCAAAGTTTCACCTGGGTCCGCCTAAATTCGATAGACGCCGAAAGCTGACAGGACGCTGACAGGCGAGGCCTTGCGGCAAGGACAATGGAACTAGGTCACTAGTATGTTGGTGGTCGCTGGCGACCGGCGTCCTGCCATGTATGAGAGCCGACGTTCACTGCAGGTCCGACCAACCTCGGCGTCATCCCTGCAAAGGCAGGGATCCATCTCTCTCAGCTCGCACCCGCTGAGCTTGGGTCTCAGCCTGCGCTGGGACGACTGCTGCTGGAGGTTCGTGGGTTGGGCCTCCCGCACCGGGAGGTGTTCGAGCACATGGGTCTGCCCTGCGTTGTGGGCACGATGTCGGCCAACTACTCAGCCCCGCAGCGGGCTGCTATGCCACCATAGCACCCGCGCGGAATTAGCCCCGTGCCCCGAACAACGCACTGCCGACGCGGACATGCGTTGCGCCCATGGCGATGGCGGTTTCGAAATCGTTGCTCATCCCCATGGACAGCTTCTCCACCTTCGCGTCGCGTGCCAGCGCGGCGAGATGGGCAAAATAGGGTCCGGCCGGATCGCCCTCCGGCGGGATGCACATGAGGCCGACGACATCGAGCCCGTGGACGCTCCGACAGCGCGCCACGAATTCCACCGCCTCGAGCGGCGCTATGCCTGCCTTTTGCTCCTCGCGGCCGATATTGACCTGCACGAACACCGGCAGCTGCCGGCCGGCCCGGCCCATCTCGGCGCGGAGCACGCCGGCGAGCTTGTCGCGATCGACAGTCTGGATCACATCGAACAGCGCTACCGCTTCGCGGGCCTTGTTGGTCTGCAACGGCCCGATTAGATGCAGTTCTATGCCGTCATAGGAGACCCGCAGCTCAGGCCACTTGCTCTGCGCTTCCTGCACCCGGTTCTCACCGAAGACGCGCTGCCCGGCGTCAAGAAACGGCCGGATTGCTGCGGCATCGAACGTCTTCGAGACCGCGACCAGCTGCACACGGTCCGGCGGTGGACCAAAACGGCGGCGTGCCGTCTCGATCCGGTCGATGATATTCTCCAGGCGCTCGGCAGCGGTCGGCATGGCGCTCTCTGTTGACCGGTTAACGGAATTCTGATGAAGGTCCGGTAGCCAAAAACCCCTGTGAACGCAACGCAAACTGCGACTTTGAGGACGTGTCCGAAGTGACTGGTAGAACGAGCGAGCGCTACAATCCGCGTGTCGAAGAGCCGCGGTGGCAGAAGGCCTGGGACGAGGCGCGTTCCTTCGTGCTCGAACCCGGCGACACGCGCGAGCCCTACTACGTGCTCGAGATGTTCCCCTATCCGTCCGGCCGCATCCACATGGGGCACGTGCGCAACTATACCATGGGCGACGTGCTGGCGCGCTACAAGCGTGCCAAGGGCTTTGCCGTGCTGCACCCGATGGGCTGGGACGCCTTCGGCCTGCCGGCCGAGAATGCCGCCATGCAGAACAAGGTCCACCCCAAGGCCTGGACCTACGCCAACATCGCCACCATGCGCGACCAGCTGAAATCGATCGGGCTGGGCATCGACTGGACGCGCGAGTTCGCCACCTGCGACGTCGAGTATTATTCCAAGCAGCAGAAGCTCTTCCTCGACATGCTGCGCGAGGGCCTCGTTACCCGCCGCAAATCCAAGGTGAACTGGGATCCCGTCGACATGACCGTGCTCGCCAACGAGCAGGTGGTCGATGGCCGGGGCTGGCGCTCGGGAGCGGTCGTTGAGCAGCGCGAACTCAACCAGTGGGCCTTCAAGGTCTCCGACTATGCCGAGGACCTGCTGGAGGCGCTCGATACGCTCGACCACTGGCCGGAGAAGGTGCGCACCATGCAGCGCAACTGGATCGGCAAGTCCGAAGGCCTGCGGCTGCTGTTCGAGCTCGACACCCCGAAGGACGATTGCACCTCGATCGAGGTCTTCACCACCCGCCCGGACACCATCTTCGGCGCGAGCTTCATTGCCATTTCTGCCGACCATCCGCTGGCGAAGGCCCTGTCTGAGCAGCCGGCGATCGCCGCTTTCATCGCCGAGACGCACCGCCAGGGAACGGCTACCGAAGCCATCGACAAGGCCGAAAAGCTGGGTGTTTTCACCGGCTTGCACGTGAAACATCCCGTCAAGCCCGGCGCCACGCTGCCCGTCTATGTCGCGAACTTCGTGCTGATGGACTACGGCACCGGCGCCATTTTCGGCTGCCCGGCGCATGACCAGCGCGACCTCGACTTCGCCCGTCGGTACGGCCTGCCGGTGATCCCGGTGGTGCTGCCGGAAGGCGCCGACGCCGGCGAGTTCGAGGTGGAGGCCGAGGCCTACAACGGCCCGGGCCGCATCTATCACTCGGACTTCCTCGACGGGCTCGAGATCGACGCCGCCAAGAAGAAGATCGCCGAGTATTTTGGCGCCCGCGCCCTCGACAACCGGCCGCAGGGCACGGTTGAGGTCAACTATCGCCTGCGCGACTGGGGCGTCAGCCGTCAGCGCTACTGGGGCTGCCCGATCCCGGTGATCCACTGCGAGAACTGCGGCACCGTGCCGGTTCCCGACAAGGACCTGCCGGTGGTGCTGCCCGAGGACGTGACCTTCGATCGACCCGGCAATCCGCTCGACCACCATCCGACCTGGAAGCACGTCGCCTGCCCCAAATGCGGTGGCGCCGCGACGCGCGAGACCGACACGATGGACACGTTCGTCGACAGCTCCTGGTATTTTGCCCGCTTTACCGCGCCGCATGCCGAGACCCCGACCATTCCGGGCGTTGCCAACTCGCTGCTGCCGGTCGATCAGTACATCGGCGGCGTCGAGCATGCGATCCTGCACCTGCTCTATTCGCGCTTCTTCACGCGAGCGATGAAGAAGACGGGGCACCTCAACATCGAAGAGCCGTTCAAGGGCCTCTTCACCCAGGGCATGGTGGTGCACGAGACCTATCGCGACGCGAGTGGCGAATGGGTCTCGCCGGCCGACATCACCATTTCCGGCGGCGATAACCGCACGGCCGTGCATGCGACGACCGGCGCCGCCATCGAGATTGGCTCCATCGAAAAGATGAGCAAATCGAAGAAGAACGTCGTCGACCCGGACGAGATCGTCCGCACCTACGGCGCCGATACGGCCCGCTGGTTCATGCTGTCGGACTCACCGCCGGAGCGCGACGTGCAGTGGACGGAAGCGGGCATCGAAGGCTCGTCGCGCTTTCTGCAGCGCGTCTGGAAGCTGGTCGGCGATGCGCTGGACCTTTTCGGCAATCCCGCCGGCGCGCCCGATATGTCGGACGATGAGACGGCGACCATCCGGCGGCTCGTCCACCGCACCGTCGCCAATGTCGGCACCGAGATCGAAGGGCTGCGCTTCAATCGCGCTGTAGCCCAGATCTACGAGCTGAGCAACGGGCTCGCCAAGTTCATCGCCGCTACCGCCGCCAACCCGACGCCGGGCCGCATCGGCGCCCTGCATGAGGGTATCGAGCGCCTGATCCAGCTCGTCGCGCCGATGATGCCGCACCTCGCCGAGGCCTGCTGGGCCGCGCTGGGCAAGTCCGGCATGATCTGCGACGCCGGCTGGCCCGCGGCCGATCCGGCGCTGCTGGTCGATTCCGACGTCATCATCCCGGTGCAGGTCAACGGCAAGCGCCGCGGCGAGATCACCGTGCCCAAGGGGTCGCCAAACGACCTCGTCGAGCGCGAGGCCTTGTCTATCGACGCGGTTGCCCGCATGCTGGACGGCAAGCCGCCCAAGAAGGTCGTGATCGTTCCGGACAGGATCATCAATGTGGTCGCCTAACCGCAGTCTCCGTAGTGGCCTGATCGCACTGGGACTTTCCGGCGCCCTGGCGCTTGCCGGCTGCTCCGGGCTGACCCCTGTTTACGGTGAACGGACCCTCGCGACCGAGAAGCAGGCCTTCCGCTATGCCGAGCCGACCAATCGGCTCGAGCAGGTGATTTACCAGGAACTGGTGCTCCGCTTCGGCCGCTCGGCCGATCCATCGCGGCCGGTGGTGAAGATCACCACGACCGGCGATGACGACCGTCTCACCAAATCTGATGTGCTGCGCCCCTCCGAGGCCCGGCAGGCCACGGTGACCGCTGTGATCGAGGTAACCGGCGCCGATGGCCAGCCGCTCCTCAAGACCACTCGCACCGCCGCCGCGCCCTATATGACCGACAGCCAAGCACTCGCGGCCTCCGAGGCCGAGAAGTCCGCCTATGAGCAGGCGGCGCGCGCGCTCGCCGAGACCATTCGCCTGACCCTTTTGGGCACGCTGAGCCAGTCGGGCGCCTGATGGTTGCGCTCAAGGCGCACGAAGTGCAGCGCTTCGTCGACCGCCCCGATCTCGAGGCCGGTATCATCCTCGCCTACGGCCCTGACGCCGGATTGGTGCGCGAGACCGCCCAGCGTCTCGCCCGGCGCTTCGCCGGCAACGACGCCGACAGCATGAATCTCGTCGTGCTCGATTGCGCCGAACTCGATGCCGATCCCTCGCGCCTCGCCGTGGAGGCCAAGACCACCTCGCTGTTCGGCGATCGCCGGGTGATTCGCGTCCGTGGCGCCGGCAAGTCCTTGGTCATGCCGCTGACCGAGCTGCGCGACGATCCCGGCTCGGTGATCATCCTCGAGGCGGGCAATCTGACGCCCAAGGATCCCCTGCGCGCCTTGGTCGAGACGACAAAGCTCGGCCGCGCCCTGCCCTGCTACCCCGATACCGACGAATCACTTGGCCGGCTGATTGCCGAGACCTTCTCCAAGGCCGGCATCCGCGCCGACCAGGATACAGTGGCGGCGCTGCGCGATACGCTCGGCAACGACCGCGAAATCACCCGGCGCGAGCTCGAAAAGCTGCTGCTCTATGCGGCCGACAGCAAGGTGCTGACACGGGAGGATGTCCTCCTGCTCTGCGCCGACAACGCCGCCCTCGTCCTCGACCAGATCATCGACGCCACAGCCAGCGGCCATGCCGCCGAACTCGACACGGCGCTGGAGCGGGCCCTGGCGCAAAGCGTCAACACCCAGCAAATCCTTGCCAGCGCGCTGAACCACTTCGCAACGCTCCGGCGCTGGCGCAGCGAGTCCGACGCCGGCAAGTCGGCTGGCGCCGTGCTCGACAATGCCAGACCCCGCCCGCACTTTTCGCGGCGCTCGTCGCTGGAGCGGCAATTGCGGCTTTGGACCGACGAAGCGCTCTCCGCAGCGCTCGAGCGTCTGCAGCTCGCGGTGGCCGACAGCCGGAAGCGCTACGGACTGCAGGATGTGGTCAGCCGCCGGGCGCTTCTGGCGATTTGTACAATGGCTGCAGAGCGTTAGCCGAATGTTTCACGTGGAGCACGATGTAATAGGGCAGGCCAGCTGCCCTGACTGCGACCGGATTCTGAACGCTCATGAACGGATTCTGAAGCGGGACTGAGCCAGAACTCAGGCGGACCTGGACCTGAAGTTCCACACAAGGTGCATCGATAGGCCGTGACCTTCTGCCAGTTAGGCGACTAGACCCCGTAACCAGTAAGCTTCATGCAGATGCCGTCGAGCTGTTCGAGCGTGCGGTAGCGGATTTCGAGGCGGCCGCCCTGCTCCTTGTGGTCGATGGCGACGTGGAGGCCGAGCACGTCCGACAGGCGCTTCTCGAGCGCCGCGGTGTCGGCGTCCTTCTGCGGCGCCGGTGCGGCCTTCTTCTTCGGCGACGCGAGCTCGCGCTGGGTCAGCACCTCAGCTTCGCGCACCGAAAGGCCGCCACCGACGATGCGGCGGGCGAGGGCCGTCGGATCCTCGGCGGTGATCAGCGTGCGGGCGTGACCGGCCGTTAGCTCGCCGCGCGCCATCATTCCGCGCACGTCCTCCGGCAGCTTTAGCAGCCGCAACGTGTTGGCGACATGCGAGCGCGACTTGCCAATGACCTGGGCGAGGTCGTTCTGCGTGTAATCGAACTGCTCGATCAGCTGGCCGTAACCCATTGCTTCTTCGAGCGGATTGAGGTCGACGCGCTGGACGTTCTCGATGATCGCGAGTTCGAGCGCTTCTTTGTCGTCGACTTCGCGCACGACCACCGGAACATCGGAGAGGCCGGCGCGCTGCGCGGCACGCCAGCGGCGCTCGCCGGCGATGATCTCGAACATGTTCGGATCGGTGGTCGGCCGGACGAGCAAGGGCTGCATCACGCCCTTCTCGCGCACCGAGTTCGTCAGCTCCTCGAGCTGTTCGGCATCGAACTCCCGGCGCGGATTGGCCCGGTTGGCGATGAGGAAATCGACCGGCAGGCGCTTCCCGCTGCCGCTATCGGCTAGCCGCGCGCCCTCCATGGTCGCCATATCGCCGATCAGCGCTGCGAGGCCGCGCCCGAGCCGGGAGGGTTTCTCGTTCATTGCAAGTTCCTTCATGCCGCTACGAGCTGCCGCTCGCGCCGGATCACCTCGGTGGCAAGGCGGAGATACGCTTGGCTGCCTGCGCATTTGAGGTCGTAGAGCAGTGCCGGCTTGCCGTAGGATGGCGCTTCGGAGAGCCGGACATTGCGCGGTATCACAGTATCGTAAACCAGCGATCCCATCTCCGATCGCACGTCCTGCAGCACCTGCTCGCTGAGATTGTTGCGCCGATCGAACATGGTCATCACTACGCCCTGGATGCTGAGCCGTGGGTTGAGCGTCGAGCGGATCTGCTCGATCGTCTGCAGCAGCTGGCTCATGCCCTCGAGTGCAAAAAACTCGCACTGCAGCGGCACCAACACCGCATCGGCAGCCACAAGTGCGTTGATCGTCAACAGGTTAAGCGAGGGCGGGCAATCGATCAGCACGTAGCTGACATGCTGGCCATTGATGGTCAGCTCATGCATGGCCTTGAAGGCGTCGCGCAGCCGGAAGGCGCGATCGGCCTGCTGCGCGATTGTCAACTCGACGCCGAGCAGGTCGAGCGTCGAGGGCACGATCGCGACGTTGGGCACACTCGTCATCACGGCGGCTTCAGCCACCCGGGCATCGCCCATCAGCAGGTCATAACTCGATACGTCGCGCCCGAGACGGCTGATACCGAGCCCGGTGGACGCATTGCCTTGTGGATCGAGATCAACGATCAGCACGCGCTCGCCGATGGCGGCGAGGGCGGTCGCAAGGTTGATGGCGGTGGTGGTCTTACCGACTCCGCCCTTCTGGTTGGCAAGGGTCAGGATACGAGGAGCCAAGGCTACGGCCTCCGAGCATTGCCGCTAACTAACTGGTTTTATTCGCAAATTGCTGATCTGCAGCAATACGGCGCCCATTTCCGTGGCGCTGTCGGTTAATACCACGTCAAAGTCCCAGGCCAAACGGCTTTCTTCGAGTTCGCGCGCGTAGTCTCGCCCCTTGTGCAGGATTGCGCGGGTTTCCGGGCCAAAGAAGGGGTGGATAAGTCCCAGCAGCATCGGCAGCGCCGCGAGGGCGCGGGAGGTGATCACGTCAAACTCGACCGGCGATGTTTCACGTGAATCAAAATCGTCGCTGCGGCCGGCATGCACCTGTGCCGCGAGGCCGAATTCGCGGATGGCCTGGCGCAGGAAGGCGACCTTCTTGGTGATCGGCTCGACCAGCTGGAACTTCGCCGGGCCACCCTTTAGCGCAATGGCCAGCGGAATCGCCGGCAGTCCGCCACCTGAACCGATGTCCAGAAAGCGTTCATCGGAGCGGCGAAGCAGCGGCAGAATCTGGACGGAATCGACGATGTGCCGGTCCCACAGCGCCGACTCTGTTTCACGTGAAACAAGATTCTGCACAGCGTTCCATTTGCGCAGCAGCGTGGCAAACGATTCCAGATCGGTGCGCACCAGGGTGGCGGGCCGATGAAAATGCTCCGAAAGCCGGTCGATTGCGTCCATCAAACCGCCTGGCGCAAGCTGCCCCGACGGATCACAGACAGGAGCAGTGTGATCGCCGCTGGAGTGACCCCGTCAATCGCCTGGGCCTGCGCAATTGTGGCGGGACGCCGCTCCGAAAGCTTCTGGCGCAGCTCCATCGACAGGCCCGGCAGCGCCGAATAGTCCAGCCAGCCCGGAATGTCGCGACTCTCGTCCCGCTTCATCGCGAGGATATCGGCCTGCTGACGGTCGAGATACACCGCATACTGCGCGTCGATCGACAGCTGCTCCATGATCGCCAGCGACACACCGCCCAGCTCGGGCCAGAGGGGCAGCAGTTGCTCAGCGGACATCTCCGGATAGGAGAGCAGCTCGAAAGCGCTTCGCTGCTGTCCGTCGGCGTTCACCGCCAAACCAGCCTTCCGTGCCGTCGTCGGAGAGACCGTCAACGTGTCGAGCAGCTTCCGCCCGCTCGTGAGAGCGGCACGCTTCTCTTCGAAACGCTCCCGCCGCTCATCGCCGACGAGGCCCGCGGCCACCGCCGTCGGCGTAAGTCGCTGGTCGGCATTGTCACTTCTGAGGTGCAGCCGGAACTCTGCGCGCGAAGTGAACATGCGGTAAGGCTCGGAAACGCCGCGAGTCACGAGGTCGTCGACCATGACGCCGAGATAGCTCTCGGTGCGCGACAGGCGCAGCGGAACATCGCCCCTGGTGGTGAGGCCGGCATTGGCACCAGCGTAAAGCCCCTGCGCCGCGGCCTCTTCATAGCCCGTTGTTCCGTTGATCTGGCCGGCGAGATAGAGGCCAGGCAGGCGCTTCAGCTCGAGCGTCGGGGTCAGTTCGCGCGGATCGACGTAGTCGTACTCAATGGCATAGCCGGGGCGGATGATCCGGACATTCTCGAGGCCCGGCATGGACTTGAGGAACGCCTCCTGGACCTCTGCCGGCAGCGAGGTGGACAGCCCATTGGGATAGATCGTCGGGTCATCGAGCCCCTCCGGCTCGAGAAAGATCTGGTGGCTCTCCCGATCGGCGAAGCGGACGATCTTGTCCTCGATCGACGGGCAGTAGCGCGGCCCGCGGCTCTTGATGCGGCCGGAATACATGGCCGAGCGGTGAAGATTGTCCGCTATGATGCGATGCGTCTCGGCCGTCGTGCGGGTGATGAAGCAGCTGACCTGCGGCGTGGTGATTGTGGTCGTCAATGCCGAGAACGGTTCCGGTGGATCGTCGCCCTGCTGTTCTTCGAGCCCGGAGAAGTCGATGGAGGTCGCGTCGAGCCGCGCCGGCGTCCCGGTCTTCAGCCGGCCGAGCTGCAGACCCAGCGCTTCGAGGCGGGTGGAGAGCCCAAGCACCGGCTTCTCGCCGACGCGACCGGCCGGGATGGTCTCCTCGCCGCGGTGGATGAGGCCGCGCAGAAACGTGCCGGTGGTAAGCACGACCGCCTTGGCGCCGAACCGGCGCCCGTCGAGCAGCACGGCGCCGGCGATGCGGCCATTCTCGACGATCAGGTCGTCAACCTCGCCTTCGATGACGGTGAGATTGGGCTGCCTGGTGATGGCCGCCTGCATCGCCGCCTTGTAGAGCTTGCGATCGGCCTGGGCGCGGGGACCACGCACTGCCGGGCCCTTGCGGCGGTTGAGGACACGAAACTGGATGCCGGCGGCGTCCGCAACGCTGCCCATCAGCCCGTCCATGGCGTCGATCTCGCGCACCAGATGGCCCTTGCCGAGCCCGCCGATGGCCGGATTGCAGCTCATCTCGCCGATGGTGGCGAACTTGTGGGTGATCAGCGCCGTGGGAACACCGAGGCGTGCGGATGCCGCCGCGGCTTCAGACCCCGCGTGACCACCGCCGACGACAATGACGCCGAAATCGCTCATCCAACCAACTTTCCTTGATGAGGAAGGGGGGTCTACGCCACTGTTTCACGTGAATCAACCGGGCGGGGCGGCCGGGCTGCCATGCGGGTGCAGCTCTCATGGCGCCTACCCGACGTTTCACGTGAATCACTTGCCGATGCAAAAGGCGCTGAACAGACGGTCGAGCACCGACTCCGCATCCATGCGGCCAAGCAGTCGCTCGAGCGCATAGGACGCGGCCCGCAACTCCTCAGCAGCCAGTTCTGGATTGTCCAACTGTTCCGAAACTCGCGCCAGCGCCATGACAGCCCCCAGCAGGGCCTCGCGATCCCGCTCGTGGCTCACCAGCAGCTCCGAGGCCTGAACGGAGCCAGCTCCTGATACTTCGTAGAGCTTGTCCAGCAGTGCCTCTATGCCTTCCCCGGTTGTGACGGAAACGGACAGGTGCGCACCTTCTACCAACCCGATATCGGCCTTCGTGCCGACAATCATGATCGGCGGGCGTCGCCAGGGCTCTGTGTCGAACTCGGGAAAAATCGGTGGGAGGACCGCCGCGATATCCGGGGCCTGTAGCCAAAGCACCTGATCTGCTCCGATCATCGCCTGCTTCGCCCGTTCGACACCGATCGCTTCGGCTTTCGAACTCGTATCCCTCAGGCCGGCGCTATCGATCAGGATGATGAGTTGGCCGTGGACGTCGAGCGGTGCTTCCTTGAGGTCGCGCGTGGTGCCCGGCTCATCGGAGACGATGGCCACCTCTGAACGAGACAGGGCATTAAGCAGGCTCGACTTGCCGGCGTTCGGCGGACCCGCGAGCACAACACGAAAGCCGCTCCGCAGGATTCGGCCCTGGCCGCGCGTCGCCAGCACGTCGCCAATATCGTCATTCAGCGCCTCAACCTCGGCGGCAAAAGTATCGGGAAGCGCACCGACGTCGCCTTCGTCAGAGAAATCGAGCTGTGCTTCGATCTCGGCACGGAGATCCAGCAGGCGCTCGCGCCAGCCTTCGACCTGCCGGGTCAGCCCACCCTCCATGCGCGAATAGGCCAGGGCGCGCTGATTCTCGGTTTCGGCCTCGATCAGATCCCCGAGGCCCTGGGCTTCGACGAGATCGAGCTTGCCGTTCTCGAAAGCGCGGCGGGTGAATTCCCCGGCTTCGGCCAGCCTGATGCCAGATTGTGAGCTGAGCCGGCGAAGGATTACGCGGACGACGGCCGGCGAGCCGTGCACCTGGAGTTCGGCGCAATCTTCGCCGGTGAAGCTGTTGGGGCCGGGCATCCAGGCGATGAGGCCTCGATCGAGAGTTTCGCCGTCGAGGCGGATGTCGGCAAGGGTCAGGCGTCGGGGTTCGGGGAGGGCGCCGAGCATCTCGATTAGAACCCGACCGGCTGCCGGGCCCGAGAACCGGATGATGGCGACGCCCGAGGGAACGGAGCCTGAGGACAGGGCGACGATGGTGTCATCGCTACGCATGTGCAGCTTCTTCAGGCATCAGGGCCAAGGCCCACGCTGTGCGCGCTGCACGATGGATGATCCCCACTTTCGCGGGGATGACGACGATGAGGGTGAGAAGCCAGGTGGAGGTCACGCCGGCTTCAACCGTTAGGTATTCATCGAGTCGAAGAAATCGGAGTTCGTCTTGGTCTGACGGATCTTGTCCATCAGGAACTCCATCGCGTCGACCGTGCCCATCGGGTTGAGGATACGGCGGAGGACGTACATCTTGCGCAGAATATCCGGTTCGACCAGCAGCTCTTCCTTGCGGGTGCCGGACTTGGTGACGTCCATCGCCGGGAAGATGCGCTTGTCCGAGACCTTGCGATCAAGGATGATTTCGGAGTTACCGGTACCCTTGAACTCTTCGAAGATCACTTCGTCCATGCGGCTGCCGGTATCGATCAGCGCCGTGGCGATGATGGTGAGCGAGCCGCCATCTTCGATGTTGCGGGCGGCGCCGAAGAAGCGCTTGGGACGCTGCAGAGCGTTGGCGTCGACACCGCCGGTCAGCACCTTGCCGGACGACGGCACCACGGTGTTGTAGGCGCGGCCGAGGCGGGTGATCGAGTCGAGCAGGATGACCACGTCGCGCTTGTGCTCGACGAGGCGTTTTGCCTTCTCGATCACCATTTCGGCGACCTGGACGTGGCGCGAGGCCGGCTCATCGAAGGTCGAGGAGATGACCTCGCCCTTCACCGAACGCTGCATGTCGGTGACTTCCTCGGGGCGCTCATCGATGAGCAGCACGATGAGGTAGCACTCGGGGTGATTGATGGCGATCGACTGTGCGATATTCTGCAACAGTACGGTCTTACCGGTACGCGGTGGCGCAACGATCAGGGCACGCTGGCCTTTGCCGAGCGGCGCCACCAGATCCATGATCCTGGCGCTCTTGTCCTTGTTGGTCGGGTCCGGCAGCTCGAGGCGCAGGCGCTCATCGGGATAGAGTGGCGTCAGGTTGTCGAAGTTGATCTTGTGGCGGACCTTTTCGGGGTCCTCGAAGTTGATGGTGTTGACCTTGAGCAGCGCAAAATAGCGCTCGCCTTCCTTGGGAGAGCGAATCTGGCCCTCGACCGTGTCGCCGGTCCTCAGCGAGAAGCGGCGGATCTGGCTCGGGGAGACGTAGATGTCGTCCGGGCCCGGCAGGTAGTTCGCATCAGGCGAGCGGAGGAAGCCGAAGCCGTCCGGCAGAACCTCAACCACGCCTTCGCCGGTGATATCGACTTCGCGTGCCGCCAGCTCCTTGAGGATGGCGAACATCAGTTCCTGCTTGCGCAGCGTCGAGGCACTCTCGACGTCATAGGTCTCGGCGAACTCGAGCAGTTCGGCAGGCGTCTTGGCCTTCAGCTCGCTGAGCTTGATACTTTCCATTGCGCGTAAGGACCCTTGGGGACGAAGTGGCGGGAGATATCGAAGGGGAGGTGGGTGGCCCGGAAAGCGCCGGGGAGGCGCCCAACAATCAGGCTGGCACTCAGATAGCCAAAAGCGCTGTTACATTCAAGTGCCGAACGGATTCACGTGAAACGGACTGGCAACGGCCACCGACCTAGAACGGCTTCACCACCACCGAGATGACGATGACGATGGCGATGACGAAGGGGATTTCGTTGATCGCCCGGAAGAATTTTGACGAGCGCGTGTTCCGGTCGTGGGCGAAATCGCGGAGTATCCGGCCGTAATAGCCGTGAATGCCACTGAGGATCAGCACCATCAGCGCCTTGAGCCACATCCAGCCCTGACTGAAATCGACCAGGCCGAAGCCGAAGGCAAGCCACAGGCCAAAGATCCAGGCGGCGATCATCGCCGGCGTGGTGATGCCGCGATAAAGGCGGCGCTCCATCACCTTGAACGTCTCGGACTGCACGCCACCCTTCTCGGCATCGGCGTGATAGACGAAGAGCCGCGGCAGATAGAGCATCCCCGCCATCCAGGCGATGACGCTCAGGATATGCAGCGCCTTGACCCATTCCATCTCAAAAAGCTCCACGCGCCACTTCGATCAGGCGCTCGACATGTGCGATCGGCGTTTCCGGCACGATGCCGTGGCCGAGGTTGAAGATGTGCGGCCGGTCACGGAAGCCGGCAACGATCTGCCGGATGCGATCGTCCATCTGTTCGCCGCCCGCCAATAGCCGCAGCGGATCGAGATTGCCCTGGACGCCGAGACCGGCTGGCAGGTTTTGCGCGAAGGCGAGGGGCGTGCCGTAATCGAGGCCGAGGAGGTTAACTTTGGTCCGCGCGGCATAGGCCGGCAGGTTCCCGGCTGCACCGCGCGGAAAACCGATGACCGGCGCATCGGGGATTTCCCGGCGCAGGCCCTCGACGATCCGCCGGTTCGGTTCGATCACCCATCTGTCGAAAGCGACTTCGTCAAGGTTCATCGCCCAGCTCTCGAACAGCTGCACCACATCGGCGCCGGCGCGGAACTGGGCCGCCAGGTATTCGACGCTCGTATCGACGAGGATGTCGATGAGCCGGGCAAAGGCGACCGGCTGGGTCAGCGCAAAGACACGCGCCGCAGCCTGGTCGGAGGAGCCGCGACCGCCGATCATGTAGGTGGCAACGGTCCAGGGGGAGCCGCAGAAGCCGATCAGGGTCTTGTCTGGACTGAGACCAGCACGTACCCGGCGAACAGTCTCGATGATCGGGTTCAGCTTCTCCAGAGCCGTTTCGGGATCGAGCCGATCGAGCGTCATGGCGGTGATGGGCTCGAGCTGTGGTCCTTCGCCCACTTCGAAGCGCACGGTCTGGCCGAGCGCATCGGGAATGACGAGAATATCGGAAAAGAGGATCGCCGCATCGAGATCGAAGCGCCGCAGCGGCTGGAGCGTTACTTCGGCAGCCAGTTCCGGGGTGTAGCAAAGATCGAGGAAGCTGCCGGCCCTGGCGCGCAGCTCGCGGTACTCCGGCAGGTAGCGTCCGGCTTGCCGCATGATCCAGATGGGGAGCCGGTCCTGGCGTTTGCCACGAACCGTCTCGAGAAGGGGTTTTAGCACCGGGTTCACGGCTGCCGTCCCTTCCAACCAAAAGAATCTAGATTCTTCATTTGTATTATCATGGCGGTGTTTTGCAGGAATTCACCCTTCTCCACAACGCGGATCGCGGCGACAGAAGCGCGCGGCAGGGTGGCTCGCGATGCCTGTGCAAACTGCGCCGGTGGAGCCCGTGGACAGGAGCGGGAGTCACCGGGATTAACGGGGCGTTAACCATGCCATAGTGGTTGAGAAAGTCTTAACGAGTGTGTGGACGACGGCTCGGCATACGCAATGGGTTTTCCCCGGAACTCACCTTAACGGTCTGTTAACGATCTGCACGCCGCCGCCTGTTGATGGATTTCGTCCGAGCGGGGACAAGTTGGGATGACGCCGTGCCGGGTTGGTTATCCACCGAGGGCCAACTTGAGCCAGCAAGCACAATGTGGAAAACCCCGGGCATGCTGATCCTTGCTTCAAAGAGTGCCGCGCGAAACGCCCTGTTGGCGGGGGTCGGGCTCCGATTCGAGGCGAGTCCAGCGGAAATCGACGAACGGGCAGTGGAAGCCGAAGTGCTGGGGAAAGGTGGCGATGCGGTCGCCGTCGCCCGTCGGCTGGCTGAGGCGAAGGCGTTGACGGTTTCGGCGACTCGGCCGGAGGGAGTGGTGATCGGGGCGGATCAGGTGCTGGCTGAGGCGGACGGCCCCCGCCCGGAATTGGCGGCCAGTATCCTGCACAAACCGGTCGATCTGAGAGAAGCGGCCCGACAGCTCGATCGTCTTCGTGGCCGGACACATCACCTGCATTCCGGCGTCGCACTGGCTCGAAACGGCACGGTATTGTGGTCGGTAGTCGAGACAGCAAGGTTGACCATGCGGGACTTCTCGCCGTCCGAACGGGACGAGATTCTGGCGCTGGAAGGTGAAGCGGTACTCGGATCGGTGGGCGGCTATCGGCTTGAAGGTCCGTCCATCCGCCTGTTCGAACGGGTCGAAGGCGACTATTTCACCATCCTTGGGCTGCCACTCTTGCCTTTGCTTGGTGCCTTGCGGCTCCATGCCCCCGACGTTTTCGGAAAATGATTCACGTGAAAAAAGCCTTCGTCATCGGCCATCCCATAAGGCACTCGCGCTCGCCGCTGATCCACGGCACCTGGCTGGCCGAGCACGCAATTGCCGGAAGTTATGACGCCATAGATGTGGCGCCGGACGATCTGGCCGGGTTCGTTGGGCGCGTACGGGCCGGCGAGTTTGTCGGCGGCAATGTGACCATTCCCCACAAGGAGGAGGTGTTCCGCCTCTGCGACAGCATCGACCCGCTGGCCGAAACGATCGGTGCGGTGAATACGCTGGTGCGTGAAGAAGGCGGCCGCATCCGCGGCTTCAACACCGACTACATGGGCTTTCTCGGCAATCTCGACCAGAACGCCCCAGGCTGGAGCGTACGGCTGGGTCGAGCCATCGTCCTCGGCGCCGGCGGCGCGGCCCGGGCCATCCTCGTCGCCCTGCGCGAACGGGGGTTCAAGGAAATCGTGCTGCTCAATCGCACGCCCGAAAAGGCCGAGGCACTGGCGCGGGAGATCGACGGCCCCTTCACGCCGGGCCGGCTTAGCGACTTCGCCTTCTATGCCGGTGGCGCCGACCTCCTGGTCAATACCACCTCGATCGGCATGCACGAGTCCCGCTTCGACGATCTCGACCTCGGCCTGCTGCCTGAGACGGCGCTGGTGACCGATATCGTCTACGTGCCTCTGATGACGCCGCTTCTCGCCGATGCACGAGCCGTCGGGGTTCGCACCGTCGACGGGCTTGGCATGCTGCTGCACCAGGCGGTTCCCGGCTTCGAGGCCTGGTTCGGGGTGCGGCCGGAGGTGACGGCGGAGCTGCGCCAGAAGGTGGAGGCGACGCTGTGACCACCAAGCTCGGCCTTACCGGCTCGATCGCGACCGGCAAATCGACGGTGCTGAAGGCCTTTGCCGAGCTGGGCGTGCCGACCTTTTCGTCCGACGACTATGTGCACGAGCTTTATCGCGGAGCGGCCGTCGAGCCGGTCGAGGCGGCGTTCCCAGGCGTGACGGTGGACGGCGCGATCGACCGACAGCGGCTTAGCGGACAGGTGGTCGGCCATCCCGAGCGGATCAAAGAGCTCGAGGCCATCGTTCATCCGCTGGTGCGGGCGGGGATCAAACAGTTCCTCGCCGACGCCGAGGCGGCCGGTGATGCGATCGCCGTGGTCGATATCCCGCTGCTGTTCGAGAACGGGGTCGATTGGGGCCTTGATGGCGTGATCGTCACGACCGTTGACGCGACTGAACAGCGGCGGCGGGCGCTGGCACGGCCGGGCATGACGGTGGATAAGCTGGAAGCGATCCTTGCTCGGCAGATGCCGCAGGCTGAAAAGATCAAGCGCGCCACCTACATATTCGACACTTCCGGCACCATCGAGGCGACGCGCGACGAGGTGCGCCGACTGGTGCAACGGCTCAGGACCAAAACCCGCACATGACTCGCGAAATCGTGCTCGATACCGAAACCACCGGCCTCTCGCACCAGAGCGGCGACCGGGTGGTCGAGATCGGCTGCGTCGAGCTGCTGAACCACATCCCGACCGGGCGCAATTTCCACGTCTACCTCAACCCTGAGCGCGACGTGCCCGACGAGGCGTTCCGCGTCCATGGGCTCTCGACCGAATTCCTGCGCGACAAGGCGCTCTTCGCCGCCGAAGCGGATAACTTCCTCGAGTTCATCGGGGACGCGACGCTGGTCATCCACAATGCCGATTTCGATATCGGTTTTCTGAATTTCGAGCTCGAGCGGCTGCGGAAGCCCCGGCTTTCCAACCAGGTGATCGATACCGTGATGGTGGCGCGCCAGCGCCACCCCGGCGCGCGCGTCAGCCTCGATGCACTCTGCAAGCACTATGGCATCGATAATTCCAAGCGCACGCTGCACGGCGCGCTGCTCGACAGCGAGATCCTCGCCGACGTTTACCTCGAACTGATCGGTGGGCGACAGGTGGCGCTGTCGCTGGGCTCCGATACGCGCACAGAAGCCGGCGGTGGACCGATCGTCTTTGCACCGGCCCGGCGGCGGCCGCTACCGCTGGCACCGCGGCTCAGCGATGCCGAGCTCAAGGCGCATGCCGTGCTGGTCGGCACACTGGGCGCCGAGGCGATCTGGGTGAAGTACTCGGAAGTTTCGGTGGCGGCGGAGTAGGCCGCCTTATCCTCCCCTGCGGAGCGGGGGAGGATAAGCAAGGGCGGACCCTACCTCAGTTCGTCGCTGCCGGAGCCTGCTGGGCTTGCATGGCTTTGAGGTTCTGGAGGTACAGCGCGGTGAAATCGACCGGCTCCATCATCAGCGGCGGGAAGCCGCCGAGCTGGACGACGGTCGCCAGCACGTGCCGGGCGAACGGGAAGATCATGCGCGGGCATTCGACCATCAACAGGCCCGGCAGCTGCTGCTCGGTGACGTTCTTGAGCCGGAACACGCCGCCATAGACGAGCTCGACATTGAACAGCAGATTGGCGTCGCGCTCGGCCTTGGCCTTGATGTTGAGCTCGACCGCATAAAGGTCGTCGGCCTGCTTCTTGACGCCGACATTGATGCCGAGGTCGAATTTCGGATTGGCGCCGCCGAGCAGCACCGAGCCCGGCGCGCCGGGGCTCTCGAAGCTCAGGTCGCGGGTATACTGGCCCACGAGGCTGTAGCTGGGGGGCGTGGCGGCATTGGTCGGGGCATTGGCCGCGCCGGCCGGGGTCTGGTCAGCCATATCTTGATGGTCCTCGAGCGTTCAGTCGGCGGGCTGGCTAGCACTTTTGGCCCTGGGTCACAAGCGCGCGGCGGCTCAGCGCGGTCGCCACTCGTCCGAATCGAGCTCGATCGTGTCGTCCTCGACCCGGCGTGGCCCGAAGCCATAGGCCGAACTGGTCGTCGTCGCGACGACCCGGACCCGCGAGCGCAACCAGGCGTAGAGCGCCGTGCGGACGGGCGGAATGAGGAGGAGCAGCCCGAGCAGGTCGGTGAAATAGCCGGGCGTCACGAGCAGAATACCGGCGAGCCCGATCATCATTGCATCGGCGAGCGAACGCGCCGGCAACTCGCCGCGGCCCATCGTCGCCCGGATATCGTTGATGATCGAGATGCCCTGGAAGCGCAGCAGCAGCGAGCCGGCGACCGCCGTGACCAGCACGCCGAGGAGCGTCGGCCATAGTCCGATGGCGTTACCGATCAGGATGAAGCAGGCGATCTCGATCAGCGGGACGAGGAGAAATGCCAGAAACAACAAGCGGCCCAACGGCTAACCCTTTCGAAAGCGCTGCGTCACAAAGCCGTGCCGGTGGAAGTGAACTGGTTTCCGGCTGAGCCTTTCCCTATATATAGGTCAGATTGTCCGGCCGCCCATGGCCGCCACCCCGTTTCTTCGCCGCGAGACCTGTGCCCGATGGATGAATTCTTCGACATTCCCACGCTCATCGTGATCGGCCTCGCGATCGTGGTGCTCTATCGCCTGCGCCAGGTGCTCGGCACCCGCACCGGCAACGAGAGGACTCCGGCGCAGCGCCGCGAAGCCGCCGCTCCCAAGCCCGGCGAGGAGAACGTGGTGCAGATGCGGCCGCGTCCCGTTCCCGAGACCAATGAGGATGCCGAGCGTCACCAGCGCAAGCTCGAGGCTGAGATCACTCAGGTCGCGCATGGCGACGAACAAGTGGCGGGCGGGCTCAGGGCCATCGCCGAGGTCGATCCGACCTTCTCGCCCAAGAGTTTCCTCGAAGGCGCCAAGTCGGCCTACGAGATGATCGTCACCGCCTTTGCCTCGGGCGACCGGCAGACGCTGAAGAACCTCCTCGAAAAGGACGTCTATGACGGCTTCGAGCGCGTTATCAAGGAGCGCGAGGCGGCCGGCCGCACGGTCGACTTCACCTTTGTCGGCCTGCCCAAGATCGAGATCTCGGAAGCCGAGGGCGACAAGCGGCTCGCCAGCGTCACCATCCGCTTCCATGCCGAGGTGGTCTCGGCCACGCGCGACAAGGACGGCACGCTGATCGAGGGCAATGCCGACCAGGTCACCAACATCGCCGACGAATGGACCTTTGCGCGTTCCCCCAAGTCGCGCGACCCCAACTGGAAGCTCGTCGCCACCAGCCAGCTCGAATAGGCCGGACGGGCGGGGGCGACATGCCATGGCCAAGCGCCGGTCGGACGGGAAGGGCCAGCTCCCCGACTGGCACCTTTGGCTCGAGGTGCGCCAGACCGTTTCGCCACTTCGCCCCCAGCGCCCGATCGTGAACCTCGACTCCGAACCCCTGCCGCTGCCTGTGGCCCCGCCGGCTCCGCGTCCGAAACCCCATCGGCTCGTGCCTGTTATGCCGCCATATCAATCCGATGGCCGGCCGGGAAAGAAGCCGCGGGCCGGAATCGAACCCAACCTCAAGCAGCGCCTGCAGCGCGGCCGCGAAGAGATCGACGGCACCATCGACCTGCACGGCATGCGCCAGGTCGAGGCCCACGCGGCTCTGACCCGTTTCATTCATGCCCGCTCGGCGCGTGGCGACCGGACCTTGCTGGTGATCACCGGCAAGGGGCTGAAAAAGCTCGGCGACGATGCGGCGGTGATCGTCGAGCGCGGCGTGTTGCGCGCCATGCTGCCGATCTGGCTGTCGGAGCCCAATCTCGCCCCGCTCGTCGCCGGCTGGGATACGGCGGCGCAGGGGCATGGCGGCGACGGTGCCTTCTATGTCCGCCTGCGCCGGGAGCGCGATTATCGATGACCCCGTTGGGAGAAAAACTGCGGGCTATGCGCGACGAGCGCGGCGTGACGCTCAAGGAGATGGCGGCGGCGCTTGACGTATCGAGTGCCTATCTCAGCGCGCTCGAGCACGGCCGGCGCGGCAAGCCGACCTTTACGCTGCTGCAAAAGATCATCGCCTATTTCAACGTCATCTGGGACGATGCAGAGGAGCTGCAGCGCCTTGCCGAGATGAGCGATCCCAAGATCACCATCGATACCGCCGGCATGCCTGCCCAGGCGACCGAGCTCGCCAACCGCCTCGCCCGCGACATCGGCCGCCTCGCGCCTGAGGATCTCACCTGGCTGAGCAACGAGCTGATTCGTCGGCGCCGTTAACGAATCATTGCTGATAGTTGGCTAGCGTCTCTCGTGTGATCGGGGGACAGGCCGAACGCCAACGTTGTCGAACGGACCTGAAGCGCCCAAAATTCGTCTGCTGAGTCGGCATTTGGGGAGCGGCTATGCGCAGGATCATTTCGGCATCCATACTCGGCCTGCTCGCGGCGCCGGCGCCGCTGCTCGCCGCCGAGGCGGGCCTCGGTGTCTACAAGCTGGGCAGCACGGCGTTCAATGCCGGCGTCACGCCGCCGGCCAAGACCTATGTGACGCCCTTCATCGGCTACTATAGCGGCGTCACCCAGAGCGGGGCCATGTTTGGCGGCCTGCCGGTCGATCCCGGCGCCGAACTCGACTTCTTCGAGACCGGCGTCAACCTGCTCTATGTGCCGGATATGCCGATCCTGGGCGGTACGCTCGGTCTCGGCGCCACGATCGGGGTGGCGCACACCGATTTCGCCGGGTCGGTCTACAACGGCATGATTAGTGCCCAGACCGACGGCTGGGGCGCCATGGACACCTGGATCAAGGCGCAACTGGGCTGGCAGGAAGGCACCTTCTTCCACACCGCCTATGTCTCGGCCGTGCTCCCGACCGGCACCTACGACGTCGGTTTCTTCCCCAGCACCGGCCTCAACCGTCCGGCAATCGATGCCGGCTGGGGCTTCACCTGGATCGAGCCGCAGACCCTGATCCAGGTGAACGGCCAACTCGGCTTCACCTATAGTTTCGAGAATACCGCGACCGACTACCAGACCGGCACCGAGATGCATTTCGAGTGGGCGGTGGGCAAGGACTTCGGCAATGGCTTCACGGCCGGCATCGTCGGTTACGACTATCGCCAGCTGACCGGGGACTCCGGCGCGGGCGCCCTCTATGGCGATCTCAAGGGCAGCGTCGACGCCGTCGGCGTGGGTGCCAGCTACCTGACCCCGATGGGCCAGTTCAGCTTCCGGCACTACCGCGAGTTCAACGCGGTCAATCGTTTCGAGGGCAGCACGACGCTGGCAACGTGGAGTCTAGCCTTCTGAGCCTCCAGTGGACAGGTCCGGGCAACGGGCCTAAGCGGAGACCCGCTTAAGCTGATTGCCTCGGACGAATTTGATGCTGCGCCGCTTCTTTTCCTACTACGCCCCCTACAAGCATCTGTTCTTCCTCGATTTCGGCTGCGCCGTGATCGCGGGCCTCCTCGAACTCGCCTTCCCGCTTGCAGTGCAGATGTTCGTCGACCGGCTGCTGCCCGGGCAGAACTGGGTGCTGATCGCCATGGCGGCCGCGGCGCTGCTCGGCATCTATGTGCTCAACACCGGGCTGCAGGCCATCGTCAATTACTGGGGCCATGCGCTCGGCATCTCGATCGAGACCGAGATGCGCCGGCAGGCTTTCGACCACATCCAGAAGCTGAGCTTCCGCTATTTCGACAACAACAAGTCGGGCCAGCTGATCACCCACGTCACCAAGGACCTCGAGGAAGTGGGCGAGGTCGCCCATCACGGTCCTGAGGACCTGTTCATCGCCATCATGACCTTCATCGGCGCGTTCCTGCTGATGTTCATGGTGCATCGGCAGCTGGCGCTGCTGACCACGGTGATCGTGCCGTTCATGACCTGGCTGGTGTCGCGCTACGGCGCCAAGATGACGCTCAACTGGCAGAGCCTCTTCCGTCGGGTCGGCGACTTCAACGTGCGCGTGCAGGAGAGCGTGGGCGGCATCCGCGTGGTCAAGGCTTTCGCCAACGAGGATTACGAGCGCGGCCTCTTCGCCGAGAACAACGCGAACTACAAGGCGACCAAGCTCAACGCCTATGCCTACATGACCGCCTCGATCGCGCTGAGCTACCTGTCGACGCGCCTCGTGCAGCTGATCGTCATGGTCGCCGGCACCTGGTTCGTCATCCGGGGCGAACTCAGCTATGGCGGCTTCGTCGGCTTCCTGCTGCTGGTCAACGTCTTCTTTCGCCCGATCGACAAGATCACCTCGGTGCTGGAGAGCTATCCCAAGGGCATCGCCGGCTTCCGCCGCTTCACAACGCTGATCGACACCGAGCCCGACATCGCCGACCGTCCCGGCGCCAAGGTCGTGTCGGGGCTGAAGGGCGACATCGAGTACAAGGACGTGAGCTTTGCCTATTCCGAGCACGGCAAGGTGCTCGACGGGTTGAACCTCACCATCAAGGCCGGCGAGACCATTGCCTTCGTCGGCCCCTCCGGCGCCGGCAAGACGACGATCTGCTCGCTGCTGCCGCGCTTCTACGATGTCACCGGTGGCGCGATCACCATCGACGGCACCGATATCCGCGACATGACCCAGGCCTCGCTGCGGAGCCAGATCGGCATCGTGCAGCAGGATGTGTTCCTGTTTGGCTCGACCATTCGCGAGAACGTCGCCTATGGCCGGCTCGGCGCCAGTGACGACGAGATCTGGGACGCGTTGCGCCGCGCCGCGCTCGACGAGTTCGTCGCCGCGCTGCCAGATGGGCTCGATACGCTAGCCGGCGAACGTGGGGTAAGGCTCTCGGGCGGCCAGAAGCAGCGCCTCGCCATCGGGCGGATATTCCTCAAGAACCCGCCGATCCTGATCCTCGACGAAGCCACCTCGGCGCTGGACACGGCCACCGAACATGCCATCCAGCAGGCACTGAGCGCTCTCAGCGAGGGGCGGACGACGCTGGTCGTGGCGCATCGGCTGGCGACGATCCGCAACGCCGACCGCATCGTCGTAGTGGGAACCGAGGGCATCGTCGAAGAGGGTACCCACGACCAGTTGCTGAAGCAGGGCGGCGCCTATGCGCGGCTGCACGGCGCACAGTTCGGGCACGTCAACGCCAGCTGAGCGTACCGGCAAGTACTTGTCCATCACTGTTGCTGCAAGGCAACAGTGATTTGCCGTACCCAAAAGTACTGCAAAGTAATCGCTTGCAGATGCGCGAACAAAGGCCTAGACGCCCGCTCCCGGCGACTTGCCGGTGATTGGCAAAGGGTCGAGCTCGTGAGCTCTCGCCTGGCGCGGATGGCGTTGCCTCCCCGTGTACCGCCCGTCACAGGAAACCGGGATTGCGCACCTAGCTCAGTGGCAGAGCGCCGGAGATGATCCGGAGGTCGCGGGTTCGATCCCTGCTGTGTGCTCCATGGATGTAGCTCATTGGGTAAGAGCATCAGATTTGTAATCTGACTGTAGAGGGTTCGAATCCCTCCATCACGGCCCTGTAAACGGCCGCCAGCTTCAGGTGCTGGTTATTGAGACTTAGGGTTTCGGGGCCGGTCCTGTGGGACCGGTCGCGGCAGCGAGGCGGCTTCGGCCTCCGAACTGCCAAAGCCGGAACCGCCCTCCGGGGGCCGCCAGGCTCCGGCTGAAGGATGAACGTGGTTCTGGCCCGGTCCGCGCACGCGTTTGCGCCATGGCTTCGCCATTCCATCGCCATCCCGCTCGCCGTGGTCCGCGACTCCGGTCGGTCGGCCGCCCCGAAGCTTGATCTGCAGAATTCGACCGGTCCCGCATGGTGCGGGCTGGCGAACCACCGGGCCAATCGGCCCAAACGAGTGAAGGACGAGCTCAGGGCATGACCTAGAGGCTTGAGACGCAGGAGGTACGACCATGGTGATCGAAATTCTGGATCGCGTGCGCGGTGTGCAGCGCGTGATAGTCAAGGAAAACCAGCGCGCGATCGCGCTGTACAAGGGCAAGTTCCGTGGGGTCCTCACCCCGGGCGAGCACGTGCTGCGGGCTGACCGCGGCCGGCTCGAGATCGAATGGCACGATCTCGCGCGTCCGGAGTTCGTCTCGATCTTCGACAAGGCGCTGTTCCGCGACCAGGCTTCGGTGGTGGCGCAGCACCTGACCGAGATTCGCGCCGGTGCCGACGAGGTGGTTGTCGTCTCGCGCGACAAGCGCCTCCATGCGGTGCTGAAGCCGGAGGAACGAGCAGTCTTCTGGACCGAAGCCGGTCCGTGGACTACCGAGCACCTTGCGGTCGACGGTGACCTGGCGGTGCCGGACAAGGTGCAGAAGCGCCTCAGCGGTCTCGCCAAGCTCGCCCTCGTCACCTCCGTCGACGTCGCCGAAGGCCATGTCGGCCTGATGTTCGTCGACGGCAAGTTCGTCCGCGAGCTCGAGGCGGGCGCGCACATGTTCTGGGCAGTGACGAAGAAGGTGGCGGTGAAGGTCATCGACCTCCGCCGGCAGTCGCTCGATGTGACCGGCCAGGAGATCCTGACGCGTGACCGTGTCACGCTGCGGGTGAACCTCGGCGCCGACTACCAGGTGATCGACGCGATCAAGGCCGCGACCACGGTCAAGGATTTCGCCGATGCGCTCTACCGTGCCCTGCAGTTTGCGTTCCGCAAGTCGCTCGGTACCAAGAGCCTCGACGAAATCCTCGCCGACAAGGTAACGGCCGAGGCCGAGGCGATTGCCGAGGTCCGGACGCAGATGGCCGCGATCGGTGTCTCGGTCGGTGAGATCGCCATCAAGGACGTGATCCTGCCCGGTGAGATGCGCGACATCCTCAACAAGGTTGTCGCGGCCGAGAAGGAGGCCGAGGCCAACGTCATCCGTCGCCGCGAGGAGACGAACGCGACCCGTTCGCTGCTCAACACGGCGCGCGTAATGGCGGAGAACCCGGTGATGCTGCGGCTCAAGGAGCTCGAAGCCCTGAGCGATATCGCCGGCAAGGTCGAGCGCCTGACCATCCACAATGGTACGGCGGGCCTGATGAACGATCTGGTCAAGCTCCGCGAGGAGTAACCACTCAAGCCGCCGGGGGGAGCGATCTCCCGGCGGTGTTCGCTCTGGATTCACGTGAAACGGTGGGTCAGCTGCCGGCCGGCACCGGCGCGAACACTTCGATCGCGGCGGGGCGGATCAGGAAATGTGCCGGCGTCGAAGTGACGATGTCGCCATCGGTGTTGACCGCCATCGGCTCCCTGGTGCGGATGTCGAACTCCACCGATTTGTCGGTGCGCACCTCTTCCCAGGCGCCGTGGGTGCCGCGGCGGAAGTGGCCGAACAGCAGCAAGAGCTTGAACACATTATCCTGCTCGAGGCTGTAGAGATCGAGATGGCCGTCGTCGATCGCGGCATTAGCCTCGATCACCGTGCCGCCGCCATAGTGCCGGCCGTTGCCGACGGCGATCTGCAGCGTCTTCACCTTCTCCTCGCCGCGGGCGGAGATGATCGTCGCCTTGAACGGCTTGGCGCGGGCGAGGACCTTGAGCGCGGCGAGTGCGTAGCCGAGCTTACCCCAGCGGCGCTTGGCTTCGCGGCTCAGTCCGTTGGCGAGCGCGACGCTGAGCCCGATGCTGGCGACATTGAAGAACGGGTGCTCGTTCACTTCGCCGAGGTCGACCCGCCGCGTCTTGCCGGCAATGATCACGTCCGCGGCCAGCAGCAAGTTGTCGGAGATCTCCAGCGTCCGGGCGAGGTCGTTGGCCGTGCCCATCGGCAGGATACCCATGGGCAACCCGGTTGCGAGCACGCCGCGCGCCGCCGAGTTGAGCGTGCCGTCACCGCCGCAGACGATGACGAGATCGAATTCTCCGCCGCGCCGGATGATGTCGGCGCTGACTTCGTCCGGCGAATCGAAGCGCTCGATGCTGACCTCGATGTCGCCCGCCTTCAGGCGGTCGATCACCGGTTCGAGCGCTGCCGTGCCGCGGCGGGCGTTCGGATTGACCAGCATGAGGGCGCGGCGCGGGGTGTTCGTGGGCATCGTTCTCGGGGGGTTCGAAAGTTCGCCTCACATGGGCGAGGCCGGGAGTTTGCGCAACCGGGAAAACCTAAACTCTTGGCAATCCGATGGCCGGCATGCCCTATGCCTGCCCTGGGGGGCGTGATGCTCAAGCTCAGACACCTGTTCGACAATCGCGCGCTGGCCGAAACGCTGGCGGCCGAGTGGGTGCCCGACCCGGAGCCCTTTCCCTGGTACCGGATTTCATCCAACGCCATCTATGTCTTCCTCCGCGGCGGCGAACCGCACTTCCTGCGCTTCGCGCCACAGGCCGAGAAGGATCCGCAGAGTGTGGCGGCGGAACTCGCCTTCATCGCCTACCTGCGCGATCGCGGCTTTGGCGCACCCGAGGCGATAAGCAGCCGCAGCGGCGAACAGATGGTTGTGTCCGAGACCGAATGGGGACCGTTCGTCGCCACCGCATTTCGCCGGGTTCCCGGCCAGCAGCTCGGTCGGACTGGCCTCGCAGACGAGATCGTCGCAGCGCATGGGCGTGCATTGGCGGAGTTGCACACGCTGTCGCGCGACTACGCTCCACCCGGCACGCAGCGCTGGTCCCATGTCGAGGCGCTCGACTGGATGGCGCCGTGGTTCGAGACCGACGCTGCTCGGGCCGAAGCGAAGCTGGTGGCCGGCGCGCTGGCGGCACTGCCGCGGGACGCCGACGCCTACGGGCTCTGCCACTACGATCTCGAGTGTGACAATGTCTTCTTCGATGCCGCGTCCGGCCGCTGCCATGCCATCGATTTCGACGATGCGATGTACCACTGGTTCGCCATGGACATTGAGCAGGCGGTGGCGAGCGTTCGCGAGGAGATCGATCCGGAGCGGGCCGACGCCGGCGAGGCGGCATTTCTCGCCGGCTACGCTTCGGCACGGCCCCTGCCACCCGATCTCGACCGCGCACGGGGCATTTGCCGACGCTTCGCCGATCTCTACTGGTACGCCCGGGTGCGCCGCTCGCTGGCCGAAACCTTTGCCGACGAGCCGTACTGGATGGTGGACCTGCGCAGCCGGCTCGCCGAGGGGCTAGCTGAGCGCGAAGCCCGGTTCGGTGCGCCGAACGGTTAGTGCCCGGGGAGGGCGCGGAGCGGCGTGTTGCCGCCGGCATGTTCGTGTCGGCAAATCGTCGCGGCACCGTAAACGGCGGCATACGTAGTTGCGGGCGATGCCTTGCAAGCAAACTGGCGAGGACTCTACGTTGAAGCGTTAAGGTTTGTTCTGTCACAATTTGGTGGTGAGGCCGGATAGTGGGAGGGACCGATGCGCGCGGCGCAGATGTTCTGGGACAAGGCAGGCCACTGGTCGGGCACCGACGGCGCGCCCGCCGATGCAGGGCTTGTTTTCTACTTCGGCCGCCGGCAGATGCTTGCCGACGGTGCACCCTACGAGCAGTTGCGGGAGCGCTTTCCGCGCGCGCACGTACTCGGCTGCTCGACCGGCGGGCAAGTCACCGGCACCGATGTCAGCGATGATGTCGTCTCGGCTGTCGCCTTGGACTTCTCCAGCACCAGGGTGCGGGTCGCGAGCGCTCGCATCGCTCGCCCCACCGACTCGAGGAGCGTCGGCGCAACCCTCGGGGCCGAACTCAACGACAAGGATCTGGCCGGCATCTTCGTTCTCTCCGACGGCTTGGGAGTTAACGGCAGCGCGCTGGTCGAAGGTATTGCCAGCCGGATCGGAGCGTCCGTCCCGGTGAGCGGCGGCCTTGCCGGCGACGGCCCCGATTTCGCCCAGACCATTGTCGGCTGCGACGCGCCGCCCGAGCCCAACACCATCGCGGCGGTTGGCTTCTACGGCGACGCTATCCGGATCGGGCATGGTAGCGCTGGCGGCTGGAACGTATTCGGCCCTCTGCGGCAAATCACGCGCTCGGCCGGCAACGTCCTGTTCGAGGTCGACGGCAAGCCGGCCCTCGATCTCTACAAGCTCTATCTGGGCCCCGAGGAAAGTCAGAAGCTGCCGGGCTCAGCCCTGCTGTTTCCCATGCGCATCTTCGATCCCAAACACCCCGACCAAAGCGTCGTGCGTACCATCCTGGGCGTCGACCATGTCGTCGGCTCCATGACCTTTGCTGGCGACATGCCGGAGGGCTGGTCGGCCCAGCTGATGCGCGGCAGCTTCGATAGGCTATGCGCCGGTGCCGCCGAAGCAACGCATCGTGCCGTGGAACGGGCCGCGCCTGGACCGGATGCGCAGAGCGTCGCCATCCTCGTCAGCTGCATCGGCCGACGCCTGCTCATGGGCCAGCGCATTGACGAGGAGCTGGAGGCGGCGGCTGCCGAGCTCGGGCCCAACTGCCTGCCGGTCGGGTTCTACTCCTATGGCGAGATCTCCCCGCATGAGCAGTCGGGCTTCTGCCAGCTGCATAACCAGACCATGACCGTGACCTTGCTGACGGAACAGGCGGCCTGACGCGTGCGTAAACTGTTCGACCGGCAGCTCGAAAAAGCCACTGACGACACCGGCCATGTCGACCTCGACACCCTCGGACGGCTGGTCGCAGCCGCCTATGAGGAAGTCGAGCAGGATCGCGCCCGCACCGACCGCTCGATCGAGCTGATGGTCGGCGAGCTGATGGAGTTCCAGGTCGGGCTGCAGGCCGAGATCAAGAGGCAAACCGGCAAGCTGCGGCTCAGCCAGGAGCGGCTGCGGACCCAGAACACCCGGTTCGCCACCGCGCTGGAGAACATGGCGCAAGGCCTCGCCATGTTCGACAGGCACGAGCGCCTCGTGGTGTGCAACCAGCAGTATCTCGAAATGTACAGCCTGCCGCGCCGTTTCGGCCGGCGCGGCACCTCGCTCACCGCCATCATCAAGGCCCGCATCGTCGCCGGGACCTCGGCCGGCAACGATCCCAAGGCCTATCTCGAGGAGCGGCTGGCGGCGGCACGCGATGGATTGAGCTCATCGGCGACGCACCATCTCAACAATGGCCGCGTCGTCTCGGTCAGCCACCGCGCCATGCCGGATGGCGGCTGGGTGACGATGCACAAGGACATCACCGAACTCCACAACATGCAGGCCGAGCTCGCCTTCCAAGCCTATCACGACCCGCTGACCGAGCTGCCCAACCGCAACCTGTTCTACCAGCGCCTCGGCCTCGCCTTCGAAACGCTGCCGCCGGGCGGCAGCTTTGCCGTGCTTTGCCTCGATCTCGACGGCTTCAAGGCGATCAACGATTCCATGGGCCATGCGGCCGGCGACAACCTGTTGCGCCAGGTCGCGGCGCGGCTGCGCCATTGCCTCGGCGACGGCGGCACTGTGGGCCGTATGGGTGGCGACGAGTTCGCTGTTCTGCTGCCGGGCGCCACCGATGACAGTGCAACGGCGCTGGCCAAGCAGATCCTCGAGGAAATCCGCCGGCCCTTCGAGATCGACGCGCATGCGGTGCTGGTCGGGGTCAGCATCGGCATCGCCATGGCGCCGCGCGACGGCGGCGGTCCGGATCGGCTGCTGCAGAACGGCGACCTCGCGCTCTATTCGATCAAGCGCGGGCGGCGCGGCGGGCAGCGCTTCTTTGCCCCAGATCTCGCCGGCGCTATTTCCGACCGCAGCCGGCTGGAGCGCGACCTGCGGCATGCGCTGGCGGGCGACGAGCTGGAGCTGCACTACCAGCCGGTGCTCGACCTCACCTCGCGCACCATCACCGGCTTCGAGGCGCTGCTACGCTGGCACCATCCGACCGCCGGCATGATCCTGCCGGCCGATTTCATCCCGCTGGCCGAAGAGTTGGGCCTTATCGCCCCGATCGGCGAATGGGCGATCCACGAAGCGCTGGCCGAGGCGGCGCAATGGCCCAGTGGGCAGCGCATCGCCATCAATGTGTCACCTGTGCAGTTCGAACGTGGCAATCTCGTCGGCGTGGTGGTCGACGCGCTGGCCGCGAGCGGCATCGCCCATGAGCGTGTCGAGCTCGAAATCACCGAGAGCGCGTTGCTCGCCGCCACGGGCACCAACATCGAGATCCTCAAACAGCTGCGCGGACTTGGCCTGGGGATCGCGCTGGACGATTTCGGCACCGGCTTCTCGGCGCTGAGCTACCTGCTCGATTTCCCCTTCGACAAGCTCAAGATCGGCGGGCCGTTCGTTGCTGGCGACGACGGCAGCCGGGCTGCGATCGTTCTGGGCGCCGTCGCCGATATCGGCCGCCGCATGGGCATACGCACCACGGTCGAGGGGATCGAGACCGCGGCGCAGCTCGATCGGGTCTGCGACATGGGCTTTGCCGAAGCGCAGGGGTTCCTCATCGCCAACCCGATGCCGCGCGAGGCGGTGCATCGGTTGCTGCGCATGTCGGATGCCGCGCCGGCAGCCCCGCGCCGCGGGCCCGAGCGCCGGGCCACGGGAGCGATGCGCGGGACGTGAGCTGTTCCGCGGATTCACGTGGAACAACCCTCAGCTGAGAAAAGCGCGGAGGCGCCTGATCCCCTCGTGGAGTTTCTGCGGTTCTGTCGCGTGGCACCAGCGCAGCCAGCCATTACCTTCCGGCCCGAACGCACCGCCCGGGGCAAGCCCGAGGCCCGCCTCCTCGACGAGGCGCTTCGCCAGCGCCAGCGTGTCGTCCTGGCCTTCGATGCGGAAGAACACATACATCGCCCCGCCCGCCTCCGGCACGACCACGCCCGGGAGTGACCGAAGCTCATCGACTAGGAGGTTTCGCGTTGCCGTGAGGTGGGCGCGGAGCTTTGCCACTTCCGGTTCGCCGTGGGTGACGGCGGCGGTGGCGGCGCGCTGGATCGGCTCGAGGATGCATGAGGTGTTGTATTCGATGATCTTGCCGAGATCGTTGGTCAGCGTCTCGGGCGTGACGAGCCAGCCGATGCGCCAGCCGGTCATCGACCAGGCCTTCGAGAAGCTGTTGACCGAGATGATCCGGTCGCCCGGCTGATAGCGGCGGAGGAACGACGGCGCGGATTTGCGGGCAGGGTCGTGCACCAGCCGCTCGTATACATCGTCGCTGAGAATCCAGATGCCATGCTTGCGGCAATGGCTGAGGATCGCGTCGACCTCGGCTTCCTCGATGGTCCAGCCGGTCGGATTGTTCGGTGAGTTGATGATCACCATGCGGGTGTCGGGGGTCAGCGCGGCCAGCAGCCCGTCGAGATCGAGCGACCACTTGCCGTTGGCGACGGTGAGCGGGACGCGGTCGACGGTGGCGCCCAGGATCTTTGGGATCTCGACGATATTGGGCCAGAGCGGCGTGACGGCGACGACACGATCGCCGGGCGAGACCACCATCTGCGCGGCGAGCATCAGGCCGGAGACGCCGGACCCGACCGCGGCGATGCGGCCGGCATCGACCGGCGTGCCGTGAAGGTTGGTGAGGTAGGTGCCGATCGCTTCGCGCAGGTACGGCCGGCCGAGATTCTGCGAGTAGAAGGTCTCGCCGCTGCCGAGCGAGGCCATCGCGGCTTCGCGGATGAATTGCGGGGTCGGCTGGTCGGATTCGCCGAACCAGAACGGGAGGACGTCGGTCCGGCCCATCGCGGCATTGGCGACGTCGCGGATGAGGGAGGATTGCAGGGACTGGACGGCGGGGCGGGCGGCGGCGAAGAGGGTCATGCGATGGGTATCGCCGAAGGGGAGGATTTCGACAAGCTGGTGGGTGGTTGCGGCATCGCGTTGCAGCCATTCGCAGACGGCCCCCTCCCGGCCTCCCCATAAAGGGGGAGGTGAAGAGTCGAGTTTCGGTCTTCGATTTGTGCCAAACACACCGGCGGGACACCTCCCCCTTTAGGGGGGAGGATGGGGGGGCCGTCTCGGCCGCAGTCAGTCTACAGCACGAACCGGCTCAGGTCCGTGTCCGCCGCCATCTTGCCGATGCGGTCGTCGACATAGGCCTTGTCGATGCGAATTGTCTCGCCTGACTTGTCCGGCGCATCGAACGAGATGTCCTCGACCAGCCGCTCAAGGATGGTGGCGAGGCGGCGGGCGCCGATGTTCTCGACCGTCGAGTTCACATGCACCGCGGCATCGGCGATGGCCTCGATCGAGTCCGGCGTGAAATCGAGGGTGAGGCCCTCGGTCTTCATCAGCGCCACATACTGCTTGATGAGGCTGGCGTCGGTGTCGTTGAGGATGCCCACCAGGTCGTCGCGGGTCAGCGCCTTGAGCTCGACGCGGATGGGGAGGCGGCCCTGCAGCTCGGGCAGGAGGTCCGAGGGCTTGGCAACGTGGAAGGCGCCCGAAGCGATGAAGAGGATGTGGTCGGTCTTCACCGGGCCGTACTTGGTCGAAACGGTCGTGCCTTCGATCAGCGGTAACAGGTCGCGCTGCACGCCTTCGCGGCTGACGCCACCACCGTAGCCGCCCTCGCGATTCACGATCTTGTCGATCTCGTCGATGAAGGCGATGCCGTGGTTCTCGACGAGGTCGACGGCTTCCTTGTTGAGCGCATCCTGGTCGAGCAGCTTGTCGGCTTCCTCGGCGATCAGCGGCTGGTGCGCGTCCTTCACCTTGACCTTCCGCTTGACGCCGCGGCCGCCAAAGGCCTTGCCGAGCATGTCCTGGATGTTGATGACGCCGATATTGGCGCCCGGCATGCCGGGAATCTCGAAGCCGCCGGAATTGCCCGAGGGCTGCATCTCGACCTCGATTTCCTTGTCGTCGAGCTCGTTGTTGCGGAGTTTTGCGCGGAAGGCGTCGCGGGTCGAGGGGGAGGCGGATGAGCCGACCAGCGCATCGAGGACGCGCTCCTCGGCATTGTGATGGGCCTGCGCCTGGACTTCGGCGCGCTTCTTGTCGCGCAGGAGCGAAATGCCGGCCTCTACTAGGTCGCGCACGATCTGCTCGACATCGCGGCCGACATAGCCGACCTCGGTGAACTTGGTGGCCTCGACCTTGATGAACGGCGCCTGGGCGAGCTTGGCCAGCCGACGCGAAATCTCGGTCTTGCCGACGCCGGTCGGCCCGATCATCAGGATGTTCTTGGGCGTCACCTCGGCGCGGAGATCTTCCGGCAGCTGCTGGCGGCGCCAGCGATTGCGCAGCGCCACGGCGACGGCGCGCTTCGCATCGTGCTGGCCGACGATGTAGCGGTCGAGTTCGGCGACGATTTCGCGCGGGGAGAAATTGGTGTCACTCATTCATCATCACTTTCCGCTGCCCTCACGCGAGGCGCAGCATCATCAGGTAGTCCTCGTGCATGACCCCGTCGACCATCAGGCCGCCCGGGTCCTTGCCGTAGACAACAAAGCCCATGCGCTCATAGAGCCGTACGGCCGGTGTGTTGGCTTGCGTCACCTGCAGGTAGAGAAACTGCACGTGCTCGCGGGCCGCGCCGATTACTGCATCGAGCAGCAGCCGCGACGCGCCGGTAGCGCGGAACGCCGGGCGCATATAGACGCCGACGAGGTGTCCGCGATGCCTGGTTTTGGCGCCGCCTTCGGCGAAGAACCCGGCGATGCCGCCAAGTTCACTGCCGTCGAAGACGCCATAGGCGAAATTCCGCGTGAGCCGGGCCTTCCACTCCTCGTCAGGCAGCGCGGTGTCTTCCGCGAGAGAGGCACCGAACGCCGCCGGCGCATCCTCCAGCCCATCGAGCCGGATGGTCCGATAGGCCAGGGAATCGTCGGCGCTGAGGCGGCGGACGGTGTAGCTCACATCAACGCTCGATCGACTCGAGCGTGACGTTTTCGTTGGTGTAGATGCAGACCTCGGCCGCGATCTTCATCGCCTTGCGCGCGATGTCCTCGGCGTCGAGATCGGTATTTTCGCTCAAGGCCAGCGCGGCCGAGTAGGCGTAGTTGCCGCCCGAGCCGATGGCGATGGTGTCGTGATCGGGGGTGAGGACGTCACCTGTGCCGGTGAGCACCAGGGTCGTGTCCTTGTCGGCGACGATCATCATGGCTTCGAGGCGGCGCAGGTACCGATCGGTGCGCCAGTCCTTGGCGAGTTCGACGGACGCGCGCATCAGCTGGTCCGGGTACTGGATCAGCTTGGCTTCGAGCCGCTCGAACAGCGTGAAGGCGTCGGCCGTGGCGCCGGCGAAGCCGCCGATCACCTTGCCGTCGGCGAGGCGCCGGACCTTCTTGGCATTGTGCTTCATCACGGTGTTGCCGACCGAGACCTGTCCGTCACCGGCGACCACCACCTTGTTGCCCTTGCGGACGGCGACGATCGTCGTGCCGTGCCAGCCGGGGAACTCGTTGTCTTTCGACATGGGGAAATAACTCCAGAACTGTTCCGCCTTATTTAGGCGCGGGGCGGGGGAATGCAAACCGGGCTAGACGGTTGGGTAGTTCCCCGGAGGTTACCGAGGGAGAGCGGGCCTTCACCGCATCTTCACCGCTCCGGCGCTATCTGCTAGAGCCGCCGCGACAACCGGAAATTCTGCCATGCGTACCGCTGAAATCGCCCGCAAGACCAATGAGACCGAGATCACCGTCTCGGTGAACCTCGACGGTACCGGCAAGCACGATATGCAGACCGGCATCGGTTTCCTCGACCACATGCTGGACCAGCTGAGCAAGCACTCGCTGATCGACATGACCGTACGCGCCAAGGGCGACCTCCATATCGACTTCCACCACACGGCCGAGGATGTCGGGATCGCGCTGGGCGAAGCCGTGAAGAAAGCGCTCGGCGACAAGAAGGGCATCCGCCGCTATGCCTCGTCGGACCTGCCGATGGACGGCACACTGACCCGCGTCGCGCTCGATGTGTCGGGGCGGCCGTTCCTTGTCTGGAAGGTCGAGTTCACCCGCGACAAGGTGGGTGAGATGGACACCGAGCTTTTCCGCGAGTGGTTCCAGGCCTTCGCCATGAATGCCGGCATCACGCTCCATGTCGAGACCTTCTACGGCGACAACAACCACCATATCGCCGAGAGCGCCTTCAAGGCGCTGGCCCGGGCATTGCGAAGTGCCGTGGAGATCGATCCGCGCACCGCCGACGTGATCCCGTCGACCAAGGGCACGCTCTAGGGCTTAACTGGTCGCGCCTTCAGGAAAAGCCTGCAGCTTTTCCTGAAGGCGCTCCGCGCTTAGCTGAAGCCGTACATGGCCGCGGCGCCGAGGACGCCGAGGGTGAACACACCCATGAACACCAGCAGGCCGACGGCGCACCAGCCGAGAAATGTTGCCTGGGCATGCTCGCCATGGCTGTCGTGAGCGTCGTGTGTCATCAGGCTCTCCTCGTGCTTCAGACCAATGCCGGGCGTAGCGGCTGGTTCCCTCATCTTCCAACCGCGGCGGTTTTGCTCTAAGGCGAACCGCATAGCCCGATCCCCAGAGGTTAGCCTGTGTCGCTCTATTCCGTCTATGCGCGTAAAAGCGATGGCCCGGTTGCGGTCGCCGATCGCTTTTCATGGTCCGCCGCCCTCGTGCCGCCGGTCCATGCGCTCGTCCATGGACTGTGGCTGCTGCTCGCCGGCTGGGTGTTCGCCACCGTCGTGATCGTGGCGCTATCCTTCGTGATCGGCGGCGAGGCGGCGTTCTGGCTCTACGTGCTGCTGGCGATCCTGATTGGCTTCGAGGCGCCGGCCTTCCGCCGGGTGAAGACGGCAAAGACCGGCGGCGACTACCAGGGCGACTTTGTCGCCCAGGGCGAAGATTTCGCCCTCGTCGAATACCTGAAGCGGCAGGGCAAATGAGCACCGTCACCATTATCGACTACGGCTCGGGTAACCTCCGCTCGGCCGCCAAGGCCTTCGAACGCGCCGCGCGCGAGACGGGAACCGGCGACGAAATTCTCGTCACCGACGACGTCGAGGCCGTCCGCCGAGCCGACCGGATCGTGCTGCCGGGCGTCGGCGCCTTCGCCGATTGCCGCGCCGGGCTCGATGCCGTGACCGGCATGGTCGAGGTGCTCGAGGAGCGCGTCATCAAGGGTGGGGTACCGTTCCTCGGTATCTGCGTCGGCATGCAGCTGATGGCGACCGAGGGGCGCGAGAAGGCGATCACCAAGGGGCTCGGCTGGATTCCCGGTGCGGTGGTGCGGCTGGAGCCCAAAGGTGCACTCAAGGTGCCCCACATGGGCTGGAACACGCTGCGCTTCGGCGCGCCGCATGTGCTGCTCGACGGCATCCCGGATGGCGAGAATGGGCTGCACGCCTATTTCGTCCACTCCTATCACCTCGCGACGGACGGGCCCGAGACGCTGGTGGCGTCGGCTGACTACGGCCAGACCGTCACCGCCATCGTCGGTCGCGACAATATGCTGGGCACCCAGTTCCATCCTGAGAAGAGCCAGACCCTCGGCCTGACGCTCATTGGGAATTTTCTGCGGTGGAAGCCGTGAGTTTCGTGATCGCCGCTCCCCCCCTCCCAACCTCCCCCGCGAGGGGGGAGGTGTCTGCCGGTGCTTTTGGCAGGATCGAGGGTCAGCCACTGAACGGCACCTCCCCCTTGACGGGGGAGGTTGGGAGGGGGTGTGCCCCACGCTCGATGCAGGCAGGAGCCTCCGCATGATCCTTTTCCCCGCCATCGACCTGAAGGATGGCCAGTGCGTCCGGCTGAAGCTGGGCGACATGGCGCAGGCGACCGTGTTCAATGACGATCCCGCCGCGCAGGCGAAATCGTTCGAGGACCAGGGGTTCGAGTACCTGCATGTCGTCGATCTCAACGGCGCGTTCGCCGGCGAGAGTGTGAATGGCGTCGCGGTCGAGGCTATCCTCGGCGCGGTGAAATTTCCGGTACAGCTCGGTGGTGGTATCCGGACCATCGCGCATATCGAGAGCTGGCTGGGCAAGGGTCTCGCCCGCGTCATCCTCGGCACGGTCGCGGTGCGTGATCCGGGGCTGGTGCGGGAAGCGGCGCGGCTGTTTCCGGGGCAAGTCGCGGTCGGCATCGATGCGCGTGGCGGCAAGGTGGCGGTCGAGGGTTGGGCGGAAACGTCCGAGCTGACGGCGATTGAGCTCGGCCAGCGTTTCGAGGGGGCCGGGGTCGCGGCGATAATCTACACCGATATCGACCGTGACGGCGTGCTCAAGGGCATCAACTGGCCCTCGACGCTGGAGCTTGCGACGGCGGTGTCTATCCCGGTGATCGCCTCGGGCGGGCTTGCCTCGATGGATGATATCCGGACCATGACCGAACCGCAGTACCAGGTGCTCGAAGGCGCGATCTCAGGTCGTGCGCTTTACGACGGGCGCATTGATTCACGTGAAGCGCTGGCGCTGCTCAAGCAGGTGAGGGCGGCGTGAGTGACCCACGCTTCCCAATGCGTCGGTATTGGTGGTGGCTGGCTGTAATTCTGGTGCCGTTTCTCGTGCCGTTGGCACTGTCCGTCGGTGCCGACTGGATACTGCAACTCAATGGCTGCACCTTCGATTTGAAGGGGGGCACAACCTGTGTGATCGGCCGGACGGAATTGGGACCAATTCTCGGCAGTACCCTTCTCTGGTCCAGAGCCGTCGCGTTCACTTGGATGTGGTTTGCCTTCATCGCGTTGCCCATATGGCTGACGGTGCTGCTGGTTCATCGACGCCGGTGGAGGAATGCCGCATGACAGCCCCGCGCTTTCCGTGGTGGCCCTATCTGATCGCACTGGTGCTTATCTTTGTCGGCGCCATGGCGCCGATCGCGCTGACGGTCTATGCGGCCAATGTCGCGCAAAGCCATGGCTGCACGGTCAGCAATGGCGTGCTCGATCCCTGCATCGTCGATGGTGTCGACAAGGCGGGCGAGCTGCAGGCGATGGCCAATACCTTCTGGTATGCGCTGGTGACCTGGCCGGCCGGGATCCTGCTGATCTTTGCCTGGCTTGGGGTGCTCTACTGGCATCGCGGGCGGTGGAAGCGGAAGGCGGGTTTCGATGCCTAGGCTGCGCAACAAGCCGGTGCTGATTGGCAAGGTCGACCTGTGGTGGTACGGCATCGCCATCCTGCCGATCCTCCTGCTCGTCTATCTCGGCTTCACGGGGATCCTGTCGCCTCTCATCGGCCTGATGGGCCTCTTCGCCTTCTTCTTCTGGCTGTTCAGCTTCATCGGCGCGATCTGGAGCAAGCTGAAGAAACGCCCCAAGGACCTGCCTCGATGACCCTCAAGACCCGGATCATTCCCTGCCTCGACGTCAAGGACGGCCGCGTCGTCAAGGGCGTGCAGTTCGTCGACCTGATCGATGCCGGCGATCCGGTGGAGGCGGCGATCGCCTATAACGCTGCCGGCGCGGACGAGTTGACCTTCCTCGACATCACCGCGAGCTCGGACAATCGCGAAACCATCTACGACGTGGTGGCGCGCACCGCCGAGCACTGCTTCATGCCGGTGACGGTGGGTGGCGGGGTGCGGCGGATTGAGGATATCCGCAAGCTCCTGCTCGCCGGTGCCGACAAGGTGGCGATCAACACGTCGGCCGTGAACGACCCCGATTTCATCGCCCGCGCCGCCGACAAATTCGGCGACCAGTGCATCGTCGTTTCGGTCGATGCCCGCCAGCGCCAGAACCGCGCGCCGGGCCAGCACAACATGGACGAGTGGGAAATCTACACCCATGGCGGCCGCAACCCGACCGGGCTCGATGCCGTGGAATTCGCCGCGAAGATGGTCGAGCTTGGCGCCGGCGAGCTGCTGGTGACCTCGATGGATCGCGACGGCACCAAGTCCGGCTTCGATCTGAAGCTGACCCGCGCCATCGCCGACAGCGTGCATGTGCCGGTGATCGCTTCCGGCGGCGTCGGCACACTCAACGATCTCGTCGACGGGGTGAAGGAGGGGCACGCCTCGGCGGTGCTCGCTGCCTCGATCTTCCACTTCGGCACTTTTACGGTGGGCGAGGCCAAGGACTACATGGAGCGCCACGGCATCCCGATGCGGCGCGATACCAACGCGGGAGAGATTTGATGAGCTTCACACTTGAAGACCTGGACCAGCGCATCGCCGCCCGCGCGAGTGCGTCGCCGGACGAGAGCTATACGGCCAAGCTCCTCAAGGACGGTGTCGAGCGCTGCGCCAAGAAGTTCGGCGAGGAAGCGGCCGAGATCATCATCTCGTCCGTCACCAAGGACAGGAAGGGCACCGAAAGCGAAGCCTCGGACGTGCTCTACCACCTGCTCGTGCTATTGCGCGCCGCCGGGGTGCCGCTCAGCGACGTAATGGCACAGCTCGAGCGCCGCACTGCGCAGTCGGGCCTCCAGGAAAAGGCGTCGCGGGGGCAGGGCAAGTGACTGCTGACGACAGGAAGCTCGAGCCCTACCACTATTTCACCAAGGCCGAATGGAGCCGCTTCCGCGCCGACGAGCCGATGACACTGGAGCCGGCTGATATCGAGCGGCTGCGCGCGCTGACCGACCCGATCTCGTTTGTCGAGGCCGAGGAAATCTACCTGCCGCTGAGCCGGCTGATCTCGCTCTATGTCGAGGCGACGCAGCAGTTGCACGACGCATCGACGAAGTTCCTCGGCGCCGATGGACGGAAGGTCCCGTACATTATCGGTGTTGCGGGTTCGGTTGCGGTGGGGAAATCCACCACCTCGCGCATCCTGCGGGCGCTGCTCAGCCGCTGGCCGAGTTCGCCCAAGGTCGATCTCGTGACGACGGACGGGTTCCTGTTCTCGAATGCCAAACTGGACGAACTGAAGCTCGCCGACCGCAAGGGTTTTCCAGAGAGCTATGATCGCACCGCGCTGATCCGGTTCCTCAGCGACATCAAGTCCGGAAAACCTGATGTGAAGGTGCCGGTCTACTCGCATCTCGTCTACGACGTCGTGCCGGGGCAGTTCACCACCATCGATCGGCCAGACATCCTGATCGTCGAGGGGTTGAATATCCTGCAGCCGGGCGAGTTGCCAAAATCCGGCCGCCCGATCCTCTTCGCTTCCGACTTCCTTGATTTCTCGATCTTTATCGATGCCGCCGAGGCGGACCTGAGGGCTTGGTTCATGGAGCGCTTCCGGCGCTTGCGTCAGACCGCCTTTGCCGACCCCAAGAGCTTCTTCCACCGCTTCACCCAGATGAGCGCCGAGGAAGCGGAAAAGTTCGGCATGTGGGCGTGGACCGAGATCAACCTGCCGAACCTGCGGGACAATATCCAGCCGACGCGGAGCAGGGCTGACCTGGTGCTGACCAAGGGGCGCAGTCACACGATCGAGCGGGTGGCGTTGCGGAAGGTGTGAGTTTCACCTGCCCAGCCTAAACTCCGACCCCATGCTCGGCGGCCATTGCCTGCAGATCCGCCACCGGTCGTGCGCCGATATGCGAGATCACTTCGCTGGCCGCGAGGCAGCCGGCCTGGAGCGCCGTGCGGAGGTCGCGTTCACGCGCCAGCGCCAGCAGGAAGCCTGACGCGAAGAGGTCACCGGCGCCGGTGACATCGACCACTTCGGGCACGGCGTAAGCCGGCACGGTGATGATCTCGCCATTGTGGATGGCCATGGCGCCCTGGGCGCCCATGGTGATGGCGGCAAACTCGGCATCCTGGGCGATGGCCTGCACCGCGCCGTGGAAATCGGTCTGGTACAGCGACTTCAGCTCTTCGATATTGCCGAAGACGATATCCATGGTCTTACTTCGGATGAGGTCGAGGAACTCGTCGCGGTAGCGGTTGACGCAGAACGGGTCGGAGAGGGTGAAGGAGGCGGCCTTCTCGTGCTTGTGCGCATAGTGCGCGGCCATCACGAAGGCCTTCTTGGCTTCGGTCGGATCCCACAGGAACCCTTCCATGTAGGTGATGGTGGCGCCGCCGATCTCGTCTTCCTTGATGTCGGCTGTGGTGAGCTGGTGGCAGGCGCCGAGATAAGTGTTCATCGTCCGCTCGCCATGCGGCGAGACGAGGATCATGCAGCGCGCCGTGGCCGGACCGTCGACGAGGCGGGAAACGCCGTAGTGGACGCCGATGCGCTTGAGGTCGTCTTCGAACACATCACCAAGCGCGTCGTCGGCCACCTTGCCCACGAAGGCGGCGCGCCCACCGAGCGACGCAACGCCGGCAGCCGTATTGCCCGAGCTGCCACCCGAGATCTGCTGCTTCTCCGCAGGCATGCGCTGGTAGAGGTATTCGCTGCGCTCCGCGTCGACGAGATGCATGATGCCTTCGGAAAGGCCTTCACGCTCGAGGAAGCCGGGTTCGAGGGGTGCAATGACGTCGACGATGGCATTGCCGATGGTCAATACGTCGAACCGGGCCTCGGCCATCGGTAATCCTTGTCTCAAACGGAGAAAACGAGCCGGCGCCGGACTTAGAGGAGATTTGCGCGAGGCGCAACGGACTCAGGGACTTCGGCCTCGCCTAAGCTGGTCGGCGCTGCGGCGGGTGAGCTTGCGGATCAACGGATCGGCGGTCTCCGGGGTGACCCCGAGCAGCTGCCCGTCGAGCAGCAGCATGGAGAGCCCGTGGACGAAGGCCCAGGCGCTGATCGCCGCTTCACCCGGTGCGTCGGGATCCTCCCTCGCCGCGGCGACAGCGAGACTCGCATAGGCGGCGTCCGCGGCGCGGCGCAGTTCGGGGTCCTCGAACTTGCCCAGCTCGGACGAAAACATCAGCCGGTACAGCCTGGGATTCGCCAGTGCGAAATGCACATAGGCCTCGGCCATGGTGGCGAACTGGTCCTCGGGCGCCACGCCGTCCTTGGCGCCGCAGACTTCGGCATCGAACTTCTCGAACCCCGCCGCCGCCACGGCCTGGATCAGTGCCTGCCGGTCGCGGAAGTGCCGATAGGGCGCGGCCGCGGACACGCCGACCCGGCGCGCCAGCTCACGCAGGCCGAGGGCCTCGGTGCCGCCCTCGGCGAGCAGGTCGAGCGCGGCCTCGACCAGGGCGCGGCGCAGGTCGCCGTGATGGTAGCGGTCGGATTCTGTGGATGTTGACATTGATCACATATGGGACTATCTCGATGCGTACAGTGTTAACATGCTGCCTCGGCTGGGTCGAGGCGGAAGGGACGCGACACAAATGCTCGACCTGATCCTCGCCATCCTCCACCACCTCGCCGTGTTCAGCCTGGTCGGCATATTCGCCGGCGAGTTCGCGCTCTTGCGTCCGGGTATCGAAGGCCGGCGGCTTGGCCAGCTCGGCTCCCTCGACGCCGCCTATGGCGCGGCGGCTGGTCTCGTCATCATCGTCGGCATCGTCAGAGTGATCTTCGGCGCCGCCGGTTGGGAATATTACGTCGGCAACTGGGTGTTCTGGGCCAAGATGCTCGCCTTCGTCGCCATGGGCATCGCCTCGGTGCCGGCGACGATAGCGATAGCCCGCTGGCGGCGGACGGCACAGGCAGACCCCGGGTTCGTCCCGCCGCCCCCGGAGGTAGCAAGGGCCCGCCAGTTCCTGTGGCTGCAGGTGGCGATCTTTGTCTTCATCCCCAGCTTCGCCGCAGCGATGGCGCGGGGGTATGGGGTGTAGATTGCAACCATCGTAGAATCCTCCAGCACGCCTCACTTCAAGCACTGGTGGGATTTCACCCGACCGGAGAAGGGGCAATCTTTCGGAGTTCAAGCGCGGGGTGGGGTTAGGTCCCCTTCGGGGCCGGCGTCTTCGGCTCGAACCGGCACCATTCGCGAATGATGCAGCGCCAGCAATCGGGTTTGCGGGCCTTGCAGATGTAGCGGCCGTGGAGGATCAGCCAGTGATGCGCGTGCAGCATGTACTGGTCGGGGGTGACCTTCATGAGGCCCGTCTCCACCTCGAGCGGAGTGTTGCCGGGGGCGAGCCCCGTGCGGTTGGAGACGCGGAACAGGTGCGTGTCGACCGCGATGGTCGGCTGCCGGAACGCGATGTTGAGGACGACATTGGCTGTCTTTCGTCCGACGCCCGGCAGACTTTCGAGCGCCTCGCGGTGCTCGGGCACCTTGGAATTGAACTTTTCGATCAGCTGCTGGCTGAGCGCGAAGGTGTTCTTGGCCTTGTTGCGGAAGAGCCCGATCGTTTTGATCCGCTCCTCGATCCCGGCGACGCCGAGGGCGACCATTTTCTCGGGCGTATCGGCGAGCTGGAACAGTGTTTTGGTCGCTTTGTTGACGCCGGCGTCCGTTGCCTGGGCAGAAAGGACCACCGCGACCAGCAGCGTGAACGGGTTGACGTAGTCGAGTTCACCCTTCGGTTCGGGGTTGCTCGCCGCAAGAGCGCCGAAAATCGCTTCGACATCTGCCTTTGGAAGCCTTTTGGGCGACCGTTTCACTTTTTGCTGCGCCATTTCCGCCAACCCGATTCTCGGCTTATAGTGATGCCCAGGATGACGACGCAAACGCAAGCGAGGCCGCTCTTTGCGGCAAAGCTGACGCCCCATCGTTCGATGGGGCGCCGGGGCTTTCGCGCGGTCATCGTCATGGTCGCCGTGCTCGCGACCATTCCCGGCATCATCTTTTTCTCGATGGGCGCCTGGCCGATTGTCGGCTTCATGGGGCTCGATGTCGGGCTGATCGCCTGGGCCCTCTTGGCGCATCAGCGCGACGGCAAGCGCTATGAGCAGGTGACGCTCTGGCCCGACCAGCTCGAGCTGAAGCAGGTCGACGGCACCGGCAAGGAGACGCTGACGCGGTTCAACCCGTTCTATGTGAAGCTGGTGATCGACCGCGATTTCAACGAGCGGACCACCGGGCTGCACCTTAGGACCGGCGAGCGGGACATCGAGGTGGGGACGTTCCTCAATACCGACGAGAAATCGAGCTTTGCCAAAGCCTTTGGCACTGCGCTGAAGCGAGCGCGGGTTTAGTCCCGCAACCCGTCAAAACCGGGTCGCATCGGATACCTCGGGTGCCTATGTTCAGCCCATGAGCAAGCACGAAACCATCATCGCCAATTCGGACTACGAGACCGTGCAGGCGGCCATCGCTTATCTCAGCGAGACCCTGCCCGATGAAACCGACCTGCCGCGCTTTGCCCGCGCACTCGGGCTGACCGAGCGGCAGCTCACCGACCTCTTCCGCCGCTGGTGCGGGCTGAGCCCCAAGAGCTTCGCCCAATGCGTGGCGCTGAACCACGCCAAGAAGCTATTGGCCGACAAGCAGAGCGTCTTGGATACGACCTACGAGGTCGGCTTCTCCTCGACCTCGCGGTTACACGACCTGTTCGTGACGCACGAAGCCATGCCGCCCGGCGCCTATCGCAACAAGGGCGAGGGGCTGGAGATGACCTGGGGCATCGCGCCTTCCCCCTTCGGCACGGCCGTGCTGACCATGACCGAATACGGACTCTCTGGCATCGGCTTTGCCGATGAGCACACCAGCGTCGAGGCGGCCTTCGAGGACCTCGCCAACCGCTGGCCGAACGCGAGCTATCGACGCGATGACGCGGCTGTGCGGCCGGTGGCGGCGCGGGTGTTCGACCCCCAGCGCTGGAATGCCGAGGAGCCGGTGCGGGTCGTGCTGATCGGCACCGATTTCGAGATCAAGGTCTGGCAGACGCTGCTGAAAATCCCGGTGGGGAAGGCCACGACCTACCAGACCGTCGCCCAGCATATCGGCAAGCCGACCGCGGCTCGGGCCGTGGGGGCGGCCGTGGGCAAGAACCCGATCAGCTTCGTCGTGCCGTGCCACCGGGTGGTGGGTTCGACCGGGGCGCTCACCGGGTACCACTGGGGCGTGCCGCGGAAGCGGGCGATTCTGGGATGGGAGAGTGGGGTGGTGGGGGCTTAGTTCGGCAGGGGGCTCACTTCGGTGTTATTGACCCACGCGTGTGCCGTCCCGGCGGTCCAGATTTCTTTTAGCCCAGAAACGGTGGGCAGTATCACTGCCGGGTCGAATGAACCTTCGAGGGTTAGCGTCGCGTAGTTTCCAACCCAGACGGAATAGCATCCGCAATGAACGTCCGTCTGGCACGGGTTGCCGCTTGATAGCCGTTCCAGAGATGAAGCTGCCAGCCAAGGTCGACGATGGGCTCCCGGTTGTCGTCTCGCCTGTTCACTCCTCGCCCGAGTAAACGAACGAGATCATTGTGGCTGGCAAGCGAAGTTGGCACGCTCCCCTTTCGTACCGAGTTCGGCCGACGGTACCAAACGCGCGTCCACTCAGACAATTCACTGAGCAGATCGAAATGCCTGCGTAGACGTTCCGCGCACGCGTCAAGTGACTCCTGCCGCGCTGCCCAGTAGACGCCGACCATGATCCGCATGGTTGGTTGCCCTCAGACCGCCACCGTCCCCGCCAGCTTCCCATCAGCCCCGATCTTGTAGACCACCGGTTCCCCCGTCGCGAGTTCGCGCTTGAGGATCTGTTCGGGGGTCAGCCCCTCGATGGCCATGACGATCGAGCGCAGCGAGTTGCCGTGCGCGGCGACGAGGACGGTCTTGCGGGCCTTGAGCAGCGGCAGGATTTCGGCGTCGAAATAGGGCAGCGTGCGGGCCGCCGTGTCCTTGAGGCTTTCGCCGCCCGGCGGGGGGACATCGAACGAGCGGCGCCAGATCAGCACCTGCTCTTCGCCCCACTTCTTCCGCGCATCGTCCTTGTTGAGGCCCGAGAGGTCGCCATAGTCGCGCTCGTTGAGGAGCTTGGAACGGGTGATCGTCACCTCGGTGATGCCCTGGGTCTCGAGGATCAGGTCGAGCGTGTGCTGGGCCCGGCGCAGTGCGGAGGTAAAGTAGGCGTCGGGCTTGAAGCCGGCCGTCTTGAGGCGCTCGCCGGCGGCTTTGGCCTCGCTGATCCCCTTCTCGGTGAGGTCCGGGTTGCGCCAGCCGGTGAAGAGGTTTTTCAGGTTCCACTCGCTCTCGCCATGGCGCACGAGGATCAGCGTACCGGTCATCGATCAGTTCCTATGAGTTGAAGCCGAGCACGTCGGCCATGGAATAGAGGCCGGGCCGCTGGTCGCGGGCCCAGAGCGCCGCCCGCACCGCGCCTTCTGCAAAGAGCGCGCGGTTGTCGGCGATGTGGTTGAGTTCGATCCGCTCGGACGGGCCGGCGAGGATCACCTTGTGCTCGCCGACGACATTGCCGCCGCGTAGCGTGGCAAAGCCGATGCTGCCAGCCTCGCGCGGGCCGGTATGGCCGTCGCGGACACGCACCGAATGGGTCTTGAGATCGAGATTGCGGCCGCGCGCGGCGGCTTCGCCGAGCATCAGCGCTGTGCCCGAGGGCGCGTCCACCTTCTTGTTGTGGTGCATCTCGAGGATTTCGATGTCGAAGCCCGGCAGCGCCGCGGCCGCCTGCTTGACGAGGCCGAGCAGCACGTTGACGCCGAGCGAGAAATTCCCGGCCTTGACGATGCGGGCGCCGTTTGCGGCGGCATCTGTGATGGCCGCATCATCGGCCTCGATGCAGCCGGTGGTGCCGATGATGTGGATGAGGCCGCGTCTGGCCGCCTCCTTCGCCAGCGCCACAGAATTGGCGGGGGCGGTGAAATCGATGATTGCTTCGGCGCCGGTAAGGGCGGCGTCGACATTGTCGGTGATGGCGACGCCGAGCGCATCCACGCCGGCCAGCTCGCCCGCATCCCGGCCGATGGCGGGGCCGCTGCGATCAAAAGCCGAAAAGACCGCGAGCCCCGGTGTCGCCGCGATCGCGCGGATATTGGCGCCGCCCATGCGTCCGCCGGCTCCCGCGATTGCGACCTTGAGATCAGACATGCCCGGCTCCCGACTAACGCTTGCGATGGGCTATAGCGCAGCGGCCGGCGTCATGCCAACCGCGTCCCGCCACCCATTTCGGCGAGGATGGCCTTCGCCGCCGCGACCGGATCGGGTGCCGCGGTGATCGGGCGGCCGACGACGAGGTGGCTGGCGCCGGCCTTCAGGGCTTCACCCGGGCCGGTAACGCGCTTCTGGTCGCCGTGCGTGCTCCCGGTCGGACGGATGCCGGGGGTGACGATGGCGAGCCTGGGCCCGACGATCGAGCGCACCATCTCGGCTTCATTGGGCGAGCAGACGATGCCGCCTATCCCGGCCGCCGTGGCCTGTTCGGCGCGGAGCGCCACGAGCCCGGCCGCATCGCGCGAATAGCCGGCCTCGATGAGGTCGGCATCGTCCATCGAGGTGAGGACCGTGACGCCGAGCACTGTGAGGCCGGAACCTTCGGCCGCCCTGGCCGCAGCGCGCATGGTCTTGGGGTAGGCGTGGACCGTCGTCATTGTGGCACCGGTCCGGGCGATCGCACTGACGCCTTTTTCGACCGTGTTGTCGATATCGAGCATCTTGAGGTCGAAGAACACCCGCTTGCCGGCGGCGAGGAGGGCCTTGCCGAGGTTCAGCCCGTCGCCGCCATAGAACAGCTGGTAGCCGATCTTGTAGAAATCGACGGTGTCGCCGAGTTCCGCGACCAAGCGTTCGGCCTCGTCTCGCGTGTCGAGATCGAGCGCCACGATGAGCGTTCCTGCCATCAGATGTCTCCGGATTTTCTGGCTAGTGCCACGCGTCGCGGTCCGAGGTCAAGGCTTGCGCCGCTCTGGCGTGACACTCAGTATGCCGCCATAGCAAGTCAGATTCGGTTGGGTTTCATGCAGCAGCAGGCGCTTTCCGCCACCGTCGCCTGGGTGCGGCTCGAACGCGCCATGGCGGCATTCGAGGCGGACTTGCGCAAGCGCTTCGGCATTACCGGGCTGCAGCTGCAGGTGCTGCGCATCTGTGCCGAGCGCCCGCAATTGCCCTTGGCCGCGCTGCGCAAGGCGCTGGTGATGCATCCGGCGACGCTGGGTCAATCGATCGACGAGCTGCGCCGGCTGGACCTTGTGACGGTGCGGACCGATCCGAATGATCGCCGGGCCCGGCTGGTGGGCCTGACAGAAAAGGGCACTACGCTGGTCGGCGAGGCTCCCTCGGCGGGGCCGGTGCGGCTGCGCGAGGTGGATCATGACATCGCCCGCCTCGACCGGCTGAAGGCGGCGCTGGAAGATGCGATCGACCTGTTCGGCGTCGGCGAGTGGGCGCCCGGCCGCTAGAGGCCGGGGATCGTCTCGGGCAGAGCTTCCATCGCCGTCCACCCGGTGAGCAGCGCCATATCGCTCAGCCGGAAGACGAAGACGTTGCCGCCACCGGGGTCGCCATGCCGGCTCTGGTCTTCGCTGCGAGCGATGTCACGCTTGCCGAGGTGGCACTTGAGCAGCGTGCCGACGGCGCCGTGGCCGGCGAAGGCGATTGGCCGGCTTGCATCGTGCTCGTGGAGCACGGCCTCGACCGCGCCGACGACGCGCCCCTGTGCGGACCGGGCTGTCTCCCAGCCCTCGACCGATGTGTCGGGGTGCGCGAAGAACGAATCGGCCAGCGCTTCGAACCGCTCGCGCGGAACAAAACCAGTACTGCTGCGATCGTTCTCGCCGAAGTTTTCCCCGCTCTCCACAGGCGCCTTACACAGCGCTGCAAGAATTGCCGCGAGCTCGAGGGCCTTGGTTTCGCGGCTGGATACGATGCGTATGACAGCACGCATCAATACGTGGTTCGCGAATCGTTCTGCGCGCCGACGGCCGAGCTCAGAAAGCCCCCATCTGGGGACCGGAATCGCCGGGTCCTGCACCACCTGTGGGTGGGTGACGTAAAGTGCGTAGGTCACGCTCAGATGCCGCCGCGCGAGAAGTGGGTCAGTTCGCGCACCATCTGCCCGACCTTCCACTGGATGTTGCCTTCGTTGGGCGCGCCATTCTCGTCGAACACGTCCGGATAGGGCCCGATCCCGAGCAGTGTCGGCACCACCAGCGCGCCAACCTTGCTGAGGCTGTCGCGCAGGTGCGAGAGGGCGAAGATCGTCGCGTACTTGCCGTCGCTGACCCCGCCGATACCGAAAATGGCGTGCCGGAACGGGCTCGGCTTCTGCCGGCTGATCCACGAGATCACGTTGGCGATCAGCGGGGTGATGCCGCCATTATACTCGGGCGAGATGATGAGGACGATGTCGTGCGAGCGGAACAGGTCCGCGAGGCGCTTCGCGGCCTCGGGCGTGTGTTCGGCCTCGAAATCCTGGTTGAAGATCGGCATCTCGAAATCAGCGAGATCGAGATCGGTGACGATGACACCGGCCTCGCGGAGCTTTGCCGACATGTGCCGGCGGAGCGGTTCGTTGATGGAATCCTTGCGGAGCGAGCCGCAGATGGTGATGGCGGTCTTGGGGGCGGTAATATCGGTCATGAAGCAGTGCTAGCGGCACGACGGCGCCGCTGGCAAGTGCGGGCACTTCTCAGCTGTTGGGTCGGGAGAAAATGTTGACGATTGCTCCGTCAGGGTCGCGGAGCAGCATCGAACGATTGCCCCACGGCATGGTGGTTGGCTGCTGGACGACCTGAGCCAGCGACGTCGCACGCTCGAGCAGGTCGTCGACGTTGTCGACTTCGAACTCGAGCATCAAGGAACGGTTGGCGTTGGGCACGACGGCGCCGCCGTTCACGCGCTCGATGATCTCGCGCGACGAGATGGCCAAGGTGCAGCCTTCGAGGCGGATCTCCCCAAAACCGGGAGCGAGGCGCGTCGGCCGCACGCCGGTGAGCCTAGCGTAGAAATCGACCAGGGCGTCGAAGTCGAACTGGTCGGTGACAACACGGACTGAGGCGAACTTCATTTGGGGCCTGGAGCTGGTGGACAATGCCGCCACGCTAGTCCGGGCCACGACCAGTTTTTGTCAGCAGGCTGCGCGCCGGACGCCGGCCGATCCCGTCTCAGCCCTCGAAAATGCTCTTCAGCTTGGCGAAGAAGCCCTCGCTGGTCGGCGAGTTCTCGCGCGTCGATTCCTTCTCGAACTCTTCGAGCAACTCGCGCTGGCGCTTCGACAGGCTCTGCGGCGTCTCGACGTCGAGCTGGACGTAGAGATCGCCAAAGTCCTTCGAGCGGAGGATCGGCATGCCCTTGCCCTTGAGGCGGACGCGCTGGCCCGGCTGCGTACCGGAGGCGACTTTCACCCGGGCGCGGGCGGCGTCGAGCGTCGGTACTTCGAACTCGCCACCCAGCGCTGCCGTGGTCATGGCGATGGGGACCCGGGCATAGAGGTCAGCGCCGTCGCGCTGGAACAGGTCGTGCGGCTTGATCGAGATGAAGATGTAGAGATCGCCCGGCGGTCCACCGCGCAGGCCCGCTTCACCCTCGTTGGCGAGGCGGATGCGGGTGCCGTCCTCGATCCCCTTGGGGATATCGACGCTGAGCGTGCGGTTCTGCTGGCGACGGCCCTGGCCACCGCAATCGGTGCAGGCCTGCTCGAGGATCTGGCCGCGGCCGTTGCAGATCGGGCAGGTGCGCTCGATGGTGAAGAAGCCCTGCGCCGCGCGGACCTTGCCCTGGCCGTTGCAGTGCCGGCAGGTCGACATGCCGGTGCCGGGCTTGGCGCCCGAACCGTCGCAGGTATCGCAGGTGGCGAGTGTCGGCACGTCGATATCGACGGTGCGGCCGGTAAATGCCTCCTCGAGCGAAATCTCGAGATTGTAGCGCAGGTCCGAGCCGCGGAGGCGCGACTGGCCGGAGCGGCCGCGCTGACCGCCCATGAAGTCCCCGAAGATATCCTCGAAGATATCGGACATCGACGAGGTGAATTCCGGCCCGAAGCCGCCCGGACCGCGTCCGCCGCCATTCTCGAAGGCGGCATGCCCGAACCGGTCGTAGGCCGCGCGCTTCTGCGGGTCCTTCAACGTGTCGTAGGCTTCGGAGATTTCCTTGAACTTGTGCTCGGCATCGGCGTTGCCCGGATTGCGGTCCGGATGGAACTGCATCGCAAGCTTGCGGTAGGCGCCCTTCAGCACCCCTTCGTCGGCGCCCTTGGGCACTCCGAGCACTTCATAAAAGTCGCGTTTGGCCAATCCGTCTCGATCCCAGCTGCCCAGTGCCCCGTCCCAGGCATTCCGGCTAGATAAGTACTGCTGTGCGCTCTTACCATAGGTGCGGACCGCTTCAATGGTATCCAACGCATACCGTTCGACGAAGAGCCGCGGTGTGGCTTATCCACCGCGGCGCGCGAGGCGGTAACCCCGAAGCGATCAGCGATCGAAGGCGGCGGCGAGGTTCCGGCTCAGCTGGCCATGCGCGAACATCGCCTTGTTGACCACCCGGTAGAGCCCGAAGAAGCCGTGCGTCACGCCCTCGTAGAGCGTGGCGTCGACCCAAACGCCTGAGCGGCGGATGGCGTCGGCGAGCGCCTCGCCTTCCGATCGCAGCGGATCGGCTTCGGCGAGGATCACCGTCACCGGCGGCAAGCCGTCGAGATCGAACCGGCCGGCGATGTTCATGCGCGCGTCGTGCGCCTCGTCCTTGTGGCGGAAGAGTTTTCGTGCCGCCCATTCGAGCGTGGCGGTGGAATAGGGGAAGGTCGTGGCGTTCTGCTGATGCGAGGGCAGGTCGAACAGCATCGCCGCCATGGGGGTGACGAGCCCGAGGTGGATCGGGGCCTGCTTGCCTTCGACCTTGGCGCGGAGCGCCGTGTTGACCGCGAGATTGGCGCCCGAGCCTTCGCCGACGATCGCGGCACGCTTCGGATCGCCACCGAGCGACTGGGCATGTTCGATCAGCCATTGCCAGGCCGACCAGGCATCCTCGTGCGCGGCCGGAAAACGGTGCTCCGGCGCCTGCCGGTAATGCGCCGAGACCACCACCGCACCGGTGCGCGCCGCGAGGGCTCGCGGGCTCGCATCGTAATTGTCCACGTCGCCGAGCACGAATCCGCCGCCATGGAGGAAGAGAATCATCGGCCGCGGGCCGGCGACGATATCGTTCTGCGGCACGTAGATGCGGGCCCGCACATCGCCGGTATGGCCGGTGATGAGCCGCATCTCCATGCTGACATCCATGTCGTCGACCTGATCGCGGAGGATCCGGCGCAGGGCCATGTCGAGCGTCGGCAGAGCGCGCGCTTCGGGCGACTTGCAGGCCTCGATGCGCTTGCCGCCCATCTGCTCGAGCACGCCGAGGACGTGACGCATGTCCGCGTCCAGCCGTTCGGCCGGCGGCTCAAGGGAAGCCGTTGCATCCGGTCCGCTGTTCTGAGCGTACCGCCGCACCTCTACCGATGACATCCAATACCCTTTCGAAGTCGCCGCCCCGGCATCAGGTCCGTGGCCTGGACCCCTTTGCCCTCTCTGGATGCACCGCTGCTGACGGTTCCCGCATCCACTTCTCAACACGTCCCACCTTAGCGCGCGATGTGAAGACATTTGGGCCGCCTTGCGGCGAGATTGGGAAGAGTCCGCAGTTGCATCGGCTCTCATCCCTCGTTGCCGCCCGCTGATTCACGTGAAACCGCCTGAAGTCCCAAGAATCGGCTGGGTCAGGCGCCTTCTGCACATCTGCTCGGCCCGGCGAGCTTGTAAAGCGCACCGCGTTGGCAGACGCTGCGACCTATTATTTGATCCATTCGTTCGTAGGGGCCCATAGTGAGAATTCTAAGCAGTGCTCTCGCACTGGCGCTGATGACAACGGCCGCCAGTGCCGCTGACCTGATCAGCGCCGGTGTCGTCGAGGTTGCGATGACCGATGAGGTCGCGTCCTGGTCCGGTTGCTACGTCGGCGCGAGCCTCGGATATGCCGCGCAGACGACAGCCACGGTGCTGGCGGCCGGCTATTACGATGGCGGCAGCCACGTCGCCGAAGGCTTCAACGTGGGCGGGCGCGTCGGCTGTGACGTGCAGCTCGGCGAGATGGTGCTGGGTGTCGTCGGCACGATCGAGTTGACGGACCTGTCGGGGAGCAATGCCTTTTACCCCGTCGGTCCGGGCTTCCCGGAGTACACAACGACCGAAACGAGCGCGATCGCGACCATCAAGGGGCGGCTCGGCTACCTGGTCGATCCGGCACTGCTGCTCTACGGCACGGGAGGCCTCGCCGTCATTCGCAACCGGCACACCGACTACGACACAACGCCGGTGATGAGCTTCAACGGCTCGGTCGAGGATACGCGCGTCGGCTATGTCGTGGGGCTGGGCGCTGAATATGCCGTGGCGGATGGATGGTCGGTCTTTGCCGAGTACAACTACGTGGATTTCGGCCAGAAGGACCTGACGCTGGTCGACGGCGTGATTTACCCCGGCAACTGGGTCAACCGATACGACAACACGGCTCACGCGTTTGCCGTCGGCCTCAACTTCCGCTTCTGAGCGAATCACAGCGCAAATGCCAAGGGGCTCGGATCATTCCGGGCCCCTCGCACATTCAGGTGTCGAGCTTGGCGGCGGTGGCCACGTGGAACAGCCTAGCTTCAGCTTGCGGCCGTTTCGACGCCGTTGGCGGCAAGTTTAACCCGCGCGCTGGCGAGGGCCTCGGCGGAAAAGACGTCGGGATGACGGAGCACGATGGCTTCGCCGGTCAGGTCCGGCCGGCCGGCGGCGAGCAGAATGCCGAATCCGTCGGTGACATCGGGATCCAGCGCCCAATCGGAGAGGCATTGCACGGCGCCGACGCGCTTGTGCTTCTGGCGGGTGCGGGACAGGCGGGTGGTCTTGCCGTTCTCCGCGGTCTTGAATTCCTCGGCGCAGGCGACTGCGGTCCAGAATTCACGCTCGATCGGATCGGAAAAAGAAAGTCCGGCCAGTTCGGCGATCCTGAGCTGTATTTCAACCGCGTATTCGGCGTGGCCGAGCCGCTTGGCATTTATCATCAGCTTGCGGAGCTTTTCCGGGTCGCTGAACAATTTAAGGTCTGGAAACATAGGGCACGCTATCAGAACGCGGCGCAAACAAATAGGCCCGGCATTTCTGCCGGGCCTATTGTTTCGATTTAACGGGGATCAGGCCGACTTCTTGTCGTCCGGAACTTCCTCGAACTCGGCGTCGACGACATCGTCGTCCTGCGACTGGTCCGAGCCGGACGCCTTGGCTTCAGCCTCGGCCTGCGATGCCTTGTACATGGCTTCGCCCAGCTTCATCGAAGCCTCGGCCAGCGTCGCGGACTTTTCCTTGATCGCCTCGGCGTCGTCGCCTTCGAGCACGCCCTTGAGGTCGGTGATCGCCGTCTCGATGGCGCCCTTCTCCTCGGCGGAGACTTTGTCGCCGTAATCCTTCAGCGACTTCTCGGTCGAGTGGATCAGCGATTCGGCCTGGTTCTTGGCCTCGACGGCGTCGCGCTTCTTCTTGTCGGCCTCGGCATTGGCCTCGGCTTCCTTGACCATGCGCTCGATATCGGCGTCCGACAGGCCACCCGAGGCCTGGATGCGGATCTGCTGCTCCTTGCCGGTACCCTTGTCCTTGGCCGAAACCTGCACGATGCCGTTGGCATCGATGTCGAAGGTCACTTCGATCTGCGGCACGCCGCGCGGGGCCGGCGGAATGCCGGCGAGGTCGAAGTTGCCGAGCAGCTTGTTGTTGGCTGCCATTTCGCGCTCGCCCTGGAACACGCGGATGGTCACCGCGCTCTGGTTGTCCTCTGCGGTCGAGAAAGTCTGGCTCTTCTTGGTCGGGATCGTGGTGTTGCGGTCGATCAGGCGGGTGAACACTCCACCCAGCGTCTCGATGCCGAGCGACAGAGGGGTCACGTCGAGCAGCAGCACGTCCTTGACGTCGCCCTGCAGCACGCCGGCCTGGATGGCGGCGCCCATGGCGACCACTTCATCCGGGTTGACGCCCTTGTGCGGCTCCTTGCCGAACAGCTGCTTGACGACTTCCTGGACCTTGGGCATGCGGCTCATGCCGCCGACCAGCACCACTTCGTCGATCTGCGCGGCGGTGACGCCGGCATCCTTGAGCGCCTGCTTGCAAGGCTCGATGGTCTTCTGCACGAGGTCGTCCACCAGCTGCTCGAACTTCGAGCGGGTGAGCTTCAGCGTCAGGTGCTTCGGACCCGAAGCGTCGGCGGTGATGAATGGCAGGTTGATCTCGGTCTGGGTCGCGCTCGAGAGCTCGATCTTGGCCTTTTCCGCCGCTTCCTTCAGCCGCTGCAGCGCGAGCTTGTCGTTGCGGAGGTCGATCCCCTGGTCCTTCTTGAACTCGTCGGCGAGGTAGTCGACGAGGCGCATGTCGAAGTCTTCACCGCCGAGGAACGTGTCGCCGTTGGTGGACTTCACCTCGAACACGCCGTCGCCGATCTCGAGCACCGAGATATCGAAAGTGCCGCCGCCGAGGTCATAGACCGCGATGGTGCCGGTGTTCTTCTTGTCGAGCCCGTAGGCCAGAGCGGCGGCCGTCGGCTCATTGATGATGCGCAGCACTTCGAGGCCGGCGATCTTGCCGGCGTCCTTGGTGGCCTGGCGCTGCGAATCGTTGAAATACGCGGGAACCGTGATCACCGCCTGGGTGACCGGCTCGCCGAGATACGATTCGGCGGTTTCCTTCATCTTGGTCAGGATCATCGCCGAGATTTCGGACGGCGAGGACTTCTTGCCGTCGACCTCGACCCAGGCGTCGCCATTGTCGGCGTTGACGATCTTGAAGGGCACGAGGCCCTTGTCCTTTTCGACCATCGGGTCGTTGTAGCGGCGGCCGATGAGGCGCTTCACCGCGAACAGCGTCCCTTCCGGATTGGTGACGGCCTGGCGCTTGGCCGGCTGGCCGACGAGCCGCTCGCCATCCTTGCTGAACGCGACCATGGAGGGCGTGGTGCGCGCGCCTTCCGCATTCTCGATGACCTTGGGCGTGCTGCCGTCCATGACTGCGACGCAGCTATTGGTCGTACCGAGATCGATACCGATGACTTTACCCATACCTACTGCCTCTTTGTTGGCGAACCCGAATGAAACCCCTCACGGCAGTTTCTTCACGTCCCTCACTGGGGTTCGGATTCCCGTGTTTGAAATTGACCCGTCGCCGGGCCTTGAGCGCTATATAGGAGGGGGTGTTTGGGCCTGCAAGCGCCGTGCGAGACAAACTCACGAAGGCGCGTGGCACAAAGGCCGAAAGCGCCGGCCCGAGGCCAGCGCTTCCAAGAGGCAAAACGGGAGTGTTACTGCGCGTCCGAGAGCGTGTATTCGCCCAGTTCACACAGGTCGACGCCCTTCTCGATGAACTCGGAATCGTCTTCCATGATGAACTTCATGTCGTAGGTGCACTGCTCGCGCCCGTCGCCGATGGTGACGGTGACGTAGTTGCCGGCCGGCAGGTAGTTCTCGCCGAACACGTCTTCTTCCCAGGTGTCGACATCGGCCGGCGAGGTGAAGAAGCTCTTCACCGCAAAGGACGAATTGTTGGTGAGGACGAAATCGAGGTCCTCGGCCAGCACCGGCGTGCAAAGCACCGCCAGTGCAAGGGCGATCGCGCCGCCCGCTACTGCACGTTTCATTTCTGTAGCCCCCAAAAGCGCCCGCTTCTGCTGGCGCTGAGGATTTGGATAGCATTTTAGGTGCATAAGCCTCAAAGGCCGGCTGTCGGTGTAGTTATCCAATTCTTCCCGGTTCGGATGGCCGCAGTCGCGGCTTGTCGCCGGCACCCGGGTCATGGTCTAAAGAGCGCGTTTGCCTCCCCAAGGAACGACAATGCCGAGGTTCCTCGTCTTCGCCCTGGTGCTTCTGCCGGCCGCCGCGCTGGCGCAGGAAGTGCCGGAAGAGGCGCGGCGGGACCTCTGGTGCGGCACCGCGTTCGAGCTGATGACGCGTGACACGCCGGCCGACGCCACCCCGCAGAAGCTCGCCTCCACCGCCGCCTTCGCCGAGGGTGGCCAGCGCCTCATCGACCGGGCCTTGCCGATTTTTCTCGAGCAGGGCTATTCCGACACTGCCCTTGCCGAATATCGCAGCAAACTCGAAGACTCCGTCGGTCGCATCGTCAATGGCTCCGCCCGGGCCGGCGAGGATGTCGCCTATTCTTTTCAGGATTGTTCGGCCTTGATCGGCCAGTGAGACAAAAGACCCGCATGGCCTTCACCCCCCGCTCCGACGACCTGCTCCTCGTGGTCGACCTGCAGTATGATTTCCTGCCCGGCGGCAACCTTGCCGTAACCAATGGCGACGAGATCATCATCCCGATCAACCGGCTCGGACGGCAGTTCAAGCATGTGATCATGACCCAGGACTGGCACCCCGACGGGCACATTTCCTTTGCCTCGAGCCATCCGGGCACCAGGCCATTCGAGGTGATCGAACTGCCTTATGGGCCGCAGGTGCTGTGGCCCGACCATTGCGTTCAGGGCACTCATGGCGCCGAGTTCTCATCGGAGATCGAGTTGCCGCATGCCGAGATGGTGATCCGCAAGGGCTACCACGACGTGGTCGATTCCTATTCCGGCTTCCGCGAGGCCGACCGCAAGACCCGCACCGGGCTCGAGGGCTACCTCAGGGAACGCGGCTTCAAGCGGCTGTTCATCGCCGGACTCGCCACCGATTTCTGCGTCAACTGGACGGCGGTGGACGCGGCCAGCGCGGGCTTTGACACCTATGTGATCGAGGATGCCTGCCGCGCCATCGATACGGGTGGCTCGCTGGCCCAGGCCTGGGCCGACATGAACGCGGCTGGGGTCAAGCGGATCGCCGCCGGGGAGATCGCCTGAGGGAGCCATGCGCGGGGTCGTATTGGGGCTGATGCTGATCGGGGCGCTGGCCGGCAAGGCCGGGGCGGAGGAACTTTCACCCGCCGCCGACCGCCTGCTCTGGTGCGGCAGCGCCTTCTACTGGCTCTCGACCGACGCCTACGATGCCGGCAACGATGCCGAGGGCGACCAGTACGAAGCCTGGTCCGAGGACCTCGCCAGCCGCGCCGACATGATGCTCGAGGCCGAGGGCAAGGACGAAGCCGCCATCACCCTCATCCGCGAGGACTACGACAGCCGCGTGGTCGCCGAACTGGGCCGGCCGGGTGCGAAATACGACGTGACCATGTGCCCGGATTTGGTGGCGCACTAGGCGGCGACGGCCACGCAGACCTGGCGGCGGCTCTGTGGTGTGAGCGGTGAGCGATCGAACCCGCCGTATCGGGCTTCGAGCCGCAGCCCGCCGAGCTCCAGCAGCAGCGGCAGTTCCTGCGGGAAGACCTGGCGCATCTCGAGTTGCGTATGCCGGAAATCCGGGGCGGCGGCGGTCGACCAGTACCAGTCGGCACGGCTGACCTGGGTGATCGGATCGTAGGCGATCGTCTCTTCGATCGCGACCTCGCCCCGTTCCGGATGGCCGAAGACGCCCAGTAGCTGGCGCTCGTTCTGCCGCAGGCTCAGCAGCCGAGGGCTCGGAACGAAGATGTCGAACGCCAGCCGTCCGCCCGACGCGAGGTGCCGCCGAACCGCCGAGAAGGCGCGGACGAAATCTTCGCGTGTGTGGAGGTGGAGGAGCGAGTTGGCCGCGACGACGACGGTGTCGAACCGACGTCCGAGATCGAGTTCACGCATGTCGGCCTCCACCAGCTCAGCCGCGGACCCGGCCAGCACCGCCCGGGCGCGATCCAGCATGGTGGCGGAAATGTCGACGCCGGTGACCTCTGCTCCGCTCCTTGCGAGAGGCGCGGTGATCCGGCCCGAGCCGCAGGCAAGTTCGAGGACAGTACGGCCGGGTCCACCTGCCGCCTCGACATAGAAGCGCTCCATCTCGTCGTCGCGCGGGGCGACGAGGTCATAGAGGTCGGCATCGTCGTAGAGGCTGTCCATCGGGCTCCTCCCAGTCTCGCGGACAACGAAAAGGGCGCCGCAGCGCCCTTTGAAATCACATCTTTCCAGATGTGTCAGGCGCTCTTGTCGATACTGCCTTCGGCCGGCTGGCCCTTGGCCCCGCCGCCCTTGGCGACGCCGACCATGGCCGGTCGCAACACGCGGTCGCCGATGGCAAAACCGGCCTGGACCACCTGGACCACGGTGCCTTCCGGCCGCGACGGATCCGGGACCTCGAACATTGCCTGGTGCTTGTGCGGGTCGAACTTCTGGCCCTCGGCCTCGATCGGCTTGACGCCGTGCTTGGCGAGGAGCCGCTGCATCTCCCGCTCGGTCATCTCGATGCCCTCGATCAGCGACTTCATCGCCCCATCGGCATTTTCGCGTGCCTCGGCTGGCAGCACGAGCAGGGCGCGGCTGAGCGAATCGGTCGCCGTCAGCATGTCGCGGGCGAAACCGGCGATGGCATAGGAGCGGGTGTCGGACACCTCGCGCTCGGTGCGCTTCCGGAGATTTTCCATCTCGGCGACGGTGCGCAGCAGCTTGTCGCGCAACTCGGAGTTCTCCGCCTTGAGCGTCTCGGTGGGATCGACCGCTGCTGCTTCCTCGGTCGGAGTATTGGTTTCGGCGCCCTGAGTTTCGGTAGCCGCGGCAGCAGCCTTGTCGTCCTCGGGCTTGGTCGTTTCGTCGTTCATGCGTGACCTTGATGCTTGTCGCTGGTGCGTTGCCCCGCATATCGGCCAATGGGACATAAGATTCAAGCCTCGGGAAAGGTTCCCGGCGGCTTCAACCCTTCCGCGCCATCATCGCCGAGACGACATTGGCGGTATAGTCGACCACTGGCACGATGCGCGCGTAATTGAGCCGTGTCGGCCCGATGACGCCGAGCACGCCCACCACCTTTTGGTTGGCGTCCTTGTAGGGCGAAAGAATCACTGAGGAGCCGGAGAGCGAGAACAGCTTGTTCTCAGAGCCGATGAAGATCTTCACGCCCTGCGCCTGCTCGGTATCGCCGAGCAGCTCGATCAGGCCGTCGCGGCTTTCGAGCTCCTCGAACAGTTGCCGGATCCGCTGCAGCTCTTCGGACGCCATGGTGTCGTTGATGAGATTGGCGCGTCCGCGCACGATCACCGTCGGCGCGGCGGCGGCGCCGCTGTTCGAGAGCGTCGCGAGGCCGGCTTCGACAAGCTTGCGGGTCAGTTCGTCGAGTTCGTGCTGCGTCTCGATGCGTTGCGCGCGCAGGGCCTTCAGCGTTTCGCCGATGGTTTTTCCAACAGCGAAATGGGCGAGGTAGTTCGAGGCCTGGGTCAAGGCGCTCGCCGTCAGCCCCGGCGGCAGTGGCATGATGCGGTTTTCGACCGAGCCGTCCTCGCCTACCAGCACCACCATGGCGCGTTCGGCATCGAGCCGGACGAACTCGATATGCTTGAGCACGAGGTCCGACTTCGTTGCGATGACGACGCCGGCGCCGTGGCTCAACCCGCTGAGCAGCTGGCTGGCTTCGGTCAGGAGATCCTCGACCTGCCCGTAGGCGGCGGGCCCCTCGATCTGCTTGGCGATCTGGGTCTTTTCGTCCTCGTTGACCGCGCCCACTTCGAGCATGGCATCGACGAAGAAGCGCAGCCCCTGCTGCGTCGGCAGCCGGCCGGCCGAGGTGTGCGGAGCGGCGATCAGGCCGAGATCCTCGAGATCGGCCATGACGTTGCGCACCGAAGCCGGCGACAGACCGACGCTCAGCATGCGGGCGAGATCGCGCGACGCCACCGGCGTACCGGTGTCGAGATAGCGCTCGACGAGCTTTCTGAAAATGTCCTGGCTGCGGGAGTTCAGCACCGCGAGCACGTCTTCGGGGGCTTTGGTGCGATCGGCCATGTTCACCATTTAGGGCGAAAGCGGTGTGCCGCCAAGCCGGGCTGCCTTGTTCCGGACTGCCGCGAGGGTTAAGAGGCGGTTAACAAGTACTTTCCTAGGTGATTTGACCATATGCGCCCTTCCGGACGCCAGCCAGACCAGATGCGGGCCGTGACGCTCGAACGCAATGTTTCCCCCAAGGCCGAAGGCAGCTGCCTCGTCAGCTTTGGCGGCACCCGCGTCTACGTGACGGCGACGGTCGAGACGACGCTGCCGAGCTGGCGGCGCGGTTCGGGCCTCGGCTGGGTCACGGCCGAATACGGCATGCTGCCGCGCGCCACCGACTCCCGCACCCGGCGCGAAGCCGCTGCGGGCAAGCAGTCGGGCCGCACGCAGGAAATCCAGCGGCTGATCGGCCGCTCGCTCCGCGCCGTGGTCGACATGCAGGCGCTCGGCGAGAACCAGATCACGCTGGATTGCGACGTGCTTGAAGCCGATGGCGGCACCCGCACCGCCTCGATCACCGGCGCTTACGTGGCGATGGCCGATGCCATCACCTGGCTCAAGGAGCGCAAGCTGACCAAAGGCGAACCGCTGCGCGATTCGGTGGCGGCGATCAGCTGCGGCATCTATCGCGGTACCCCGGTGCTCGACCTCGACTATCTCGAGGACGTCGAGGCGCATACTGACGCCAATTTTGTCCTAACCGGCAGCGGCAAGTTCGTCGAAATCCAGGGCACGGCAGAGCAGGAGCCGTTCAGCCGTGACGAGCTGAACCAGCTGATGGGGCTGGCGGAAAAGGGCATCGCCGATCTGACTCTCATCCAGAAGGCGGCGCTCGCGTAATGGCCGACAAGCTCACATTGCGGCGTGGCGACCGGCTGGTGCTGGCGACCCACAATGCGGGCAAGCTTATGGAGTTCAAGGAGCTCCTCGCCGGCTTCGGGCTGGACATCGTCTCGGCTGCCGAACTCGGACTGCCCGAGCCGGAAGAGACCGGCACCACCTTTGTCGAGAACGCCCGTATCAAGGCCCATGCCGCGGCCAAGGCCGCCAACGGTATCGCCTTGGCCGACGACTCCGGTCTCGCCGTCGATGCGCTCGGTGGTGATCCCGGCGTCTACACGGCGAACTGGGCCGAGACGGCCAACGGCCGCGACTTCAAGATCGGCATGCGCCGCGTCGAGGATGCGCTGCAGGCGGCTGGCGCCCAGGGCCCGTCGGAGCGGCACGGCTCGTTCAACGCTACGCTCTGCCTCGCCCATCCGGACGGGCGCGATCAGCTCTATATCGGCAAGGTCGAGGGCACCATCGTCTGGCCGCCGCGCGGCGACCAGGGGCACGGGTTCGATCCGGTGTTCATGCCGCAGGGTTTTGACATCACCTTCGGCGAGATGCCGCCGGAGATGAAGCACTCCTGGGCGCCCGGCAAGGTCGGCCTCTCCCATCGCGCCAAGGCTTTTTCCAAATTCGTCGACGATGTCCTGGGAGGCGGCGTTGAGCACTGAAACGCTCGGTCACAACTCGGTCGATCCGCGCTCCAACGGGCTGTTCGGGGTCTACGTCCACTGGCCCTTCTGCGCCGCCAAGTGCCCCTATTGCGACTTCAACTCGCACGTCCATCGCGGCGAGTTCGATGAGCCGGCCTATGTCGAGGCTTACGCCAGGGAACTGGCGCATTTCGCCCGGCAAACGCAGGGCCGGACCGTGCAATCGATCTTTTTCGGCGGCGGCACGCCCTCGCTGATGGATCCGCGCTCGGTCGAGGGCATTCTCGATGCCATTGCCCAGCACTGGACCATCGATTCGCGTGCCGAGATCACGCTCGAGGCCAACCCCACCTCGGTTGAGGCAGAGCGCTTCCGCGGCTATCGCAGCGCCGGGGTGAACCGGGTGTCGCTCGGCGTGCAGAGCCTGCGCGAGGGGCCGCTGGCCGAACTCGGCCGCCGGCATACGGTCGACGAGGCGATCGCCGCGGTGCGGCTGGCGCAGTCGATCTTCCCGCGCTCGAGCTTCGATTTGATTTATTCGCGGCCCAAGCAGACTTTGGCTGACTGGGAAGACGAGCTGACGGAGGCCCTGTGGCTGGCCGAGGCCGGGCACCTGTCGCTCTACCAGCTCACCATCGAGATGGGCACGCGCTACTATGACCTGTTCAACGCCGGCAAACTGAAGATGCCGGACGAGGACCTCAGCGCCGACTTCTACGAGCTGACGCAGGAACTGACGCAGAAGGCCGGCCTGCCGGCTTACGAGATTTCGAACCACGCCCGTCCCGGCCAGGAAAGCCGGCACAACATGATCTACTGGCGCTACGGCGAATATGTCGGCGTCGGTCCCGGCGCGCACGGGCGGCTGCTGATCAACAACCAGCGTCACGCCACCGCGACCGAAAAGATGCCGTTCGACTGGCACAAGAAGGTGCTGGCCCGCGGCCACGGCCTCGTCACCGACGACATCCTCACCTGGGAGGAAGAGGGGGACGAGATGCTGGTAATGGGGCTCAGGCTCCGCGAGGGCATCGATCCGCGCCGCTTCCACCGTATCGCCGGCCGCGCCATTTCTGAGCGCCAGATCAACGAGCTCAAGGCCATCGGCTTCGTCGAAACCCTGCCCAACGGCTTTATCAGGGTGACCGACAAGGGCTGGCCGGTGCTGGATGCGGTCGTGGCGGACTTGGCGGCCTAGTTGCACTCCGGTTCGTAAACCGCTTTACTAAAGCCGTTTAGCCACCGGACCTGCCGATGACCCTGCCCGACGATCTGATCCTCTCGCCCGAGGATGAAGTCTCCATTCGCCAGCATCTGCTGCTGGTGGCGCTGGCCAAGCGACCGGCGGACCTGGCGATCGAAGTCGGGCGGCTGCTGTCGGTGCATTCGCGGCACTGGCTCGAGGACCAGGAGATCGTCATCTCCGGCCGCCGCATCGCCTATATCGGGCCGCGCGGCAGCTATCGCGGCGAGGTGAAGGCGCGGGTGAGCTATCCGAACCTGAGCGCCGTGCCTGGCTTCGGCGAAGTGCACAAGCATATCGAATCGACCCACATCACCCCGGAATATGAAGCCGCCCTGGTCATCCCGCGTGGTAACACCTGGACCTGCGAGGCGAGCCACGAGTTCGCCAATGTCAACGGGCCGAAGAACCAGGAGTTTTGGCAGAAATCGCGCCTCGCCGGCTCGCCGCTGAAGATCTTCATCCAGCCCGGCTCGGCCGTGCCGCCAAGCGCCTGGGAAGAATCGGGCGGGTACTACGGCTATGAGGAACAGGCCGATTTCCTCGAGCACGACATGGGGACGGTCAGCCTCGACGAGGTGATGGACTGGCCAGCGGTGTGGAACCCGGACAACCCGGGCTATAGCCGCATGTGGGGCATGATCGGCGCCACTTTCGAGAAGCGCGGCGTGGTCGAGGGGCATGGCTCGGGGCTGATCGACCCGCATGACCTCTCGGCTTTTGCGGCCGCCGGCATCTCTTCGGACCACGAGGTCTGGGCCTTCCAGGAGGCCTGGGAGCGGCTGAGCCACGGCATCTTCACGGAGCTCCGGCCGTTCTCCTATGACGTCATAATGCCCCAGCTGATCGAGAAGCTCGAGGATTGGCAGAACGTCGCCTTCACCACCGACGATCGCTCCGCCACCGAGACGCTGGAGAAGGGCGCGTCGGACTACAATGTGCGGCTCGCCATCGAATATGGGCTGGCGCCCGAGATCGCTATCCAGTGTGCGACCATCAATCCGGCCCGGCATATGCGCATCGACCAATGGGTCGGCTCGATCTCGCCGGGGCGCTATGCCGACATAGTATTGCTCGAAGACGTGAAGACCCTGTCGATCCGGCATGTCTATGCCGACGGCCAGCTCATGTCGGAGGGGAAGACATTCCTCGGCCCGCTGGCCCCCATCGACTGGCCCGAGTGGACGACCAAGACCATGAATGTCGGCCGGACGTTGAGCGCCGCGGACTTCGCCATCAAGGCCGAGCCGGAGCGCGAGACCATGCAGGCGGCGGTGCTCAGGCCCTTCCATTGGAACGAGGATTTCTGGGTCCGCACCCTGCCGGTCGAGGGTGGCGAAGTGCAGCGCGACACCAAGGCGCTGATCACCAAATGGGCGCTGGTCGACCGATATCGCGGCGATGGTGCGGTGGCGAAGATGTTCTGGGCCGGCTGTGGACCGGTGGACGAGGACACGGCGCTCTGCTCCTCGGTGGCGCATGACAGCCACAATGTCTGGTGCGTCGGCTCGTCCGATGCGGCGATGGCCAAGGCCGTGAACCGGCTGCAGCAGATCGATGGCGGCTGGGTGCTGGTGCATAAGGGCGAGGTCGCCGCCGAGATGCGCTTCGAGGTCGGCGGGCTGATGACGGCGCGCTCGGCCGAGGCCTATGATGTTGATATGCAGGCGTTTTATGCTGCGGCAGCGAAGGTTGAATGGATGTATCTGGCGGGCGGCGACAACCTGTGGAAGCCCGGTTTTCCCGAGCACCTGAAATTCGCGACGCTCACCTGCTCGCCGTGGCGCTGGGTGCTGGTGGCGCCGTCGGAAGCGTGTCCGGAGGGGTTCGTCAACGTCCAGACCGGCGAGCAGCACAAGGTGGTCTGGTGACGGGGGTTCGCGGGCGGGCCATCCGCGGGACTTTCGTCCATGCGCCGAAGCGCGGCGCGGTGGAGGTGCTTGAGGATGCGTTGATCTTCGTCGGCGAAGATGGCCGCATCGAGCGCATCGCGCCGGCTGCCGGCGGGGTGCCGGAGGGAACGCTGGAGCTGCCGGCTGCGCAGATCGTGATTCCTGGTTTCGTCGATCTGCATGTGCACGCGCCGCAATATCCACAGCTTGGGCTGGCGCTCGACGAGCCGCTGGAAGTGTGGCTGGGCAAATACACCTTCCCGCTCGAGGCGCGCTATGCCGACCTCGATTTCGCCCGCGAGGCCTATGGCACGCTGGTGCGCGACCTGCTGGCGGGCGGTACGACCACGGCGCTGTATTTCGCCACGGTGCATAGGCAAGCGACTGAACTGCTTGCGGAAATGTGCCTCGCGGAGGGTCAGCGGGCCCTGGTCGGCAAGGTGGTGATGGACCTCGCCGAGAGCTGCCCGGACTACTATCGCGATGCCTCGCCCGAGGCAGCGATTGCCGACAGCCGCTCCGTGATCGAAGCGATTCGCGCCCTGCCGGACAATGACCGGGTTCTGCCGGTGATCACACCGCGCTTTATCCCCTCATGCACCGACGAGGCGCTGGCGGGGCTTGGTGCGCTTGCCGCGGAGTGCGCTTGCCACGTGCAGACCCATTGCTCGGAGAGCGATTGGGCCCATGGCTATGCGCTTGAAAGATATGGAAAAACGGACGCCGAGGCGCTGGACGGTTTTGGGCTTTTGACCCGTAAGACCGTGCTGGCGCACTCGGTGTTCCTCACTGATGCCGACATGGACCGGGTCAAGTCGCGTGGCGCCGGTGTGGCGCATTGCGCTCTCTCCAACGCCTATTTCGGCAATGCCGTGTTCCCGCTGCGCCGGGCGCTGGAGAAGGGCGTGCATGTCGGCCTCGGGACCGATATTTCGGGTGGCCCGTCTGCCTCGATGCTCGACGCGGCGCGGATGACGGTTGCCGTGTCGCGTATGCTGCAGGATGGCGTCGACGCGACGGATTCACGTGAAACGCGTGGCGTGGCGAACTCGCGGGTCGACCTGCTGACGGCGTTCCATCTCGCCACCGCGGGTGGTGGTGTTGCGCTCGACCTCGATATCGGCCTTTTCCGTCCCGGTTATCACTTCGATGCCCTGATCATAGACGCCACGGCGGAGGCGGGGACTATTCGGTTGTTCGGGGCGCAAGCAGCTGATCGGATTGAGCAAATTCTCTACACTGCGAGCAAGCCGAACATCGCGGCGACCTTTGTCGGCGGCGATCTCGTGAGCGGTCGCCCCGAAAGCACCACCGCTTCGCCGCCGAGCTGAACGGGTCCTGTCAGTTCGATCAGGTCAGTTGAGCTGACCTGCTGAAACAGCCAATCTGAACCGATCATCAACGTCACCTGAACGGGAAAAATGCCCAGATCCGTCTATCTCGCCGGCCCGGAAGTCTTCCTGCCCAATGCGCGCGAAATCCTCGATTTGAAGATCGCGCTGACGCGTGAGGCGGGGCTGGTGCCGATTTCGCCCGGCGACCTCGAATTTCCCAAAACCGATAGCAAGTGGGAGCTCGGGCTGGCGATCAGCCGGATCGACGAGCAGCTGATGAACTCGGCCGACGCGATCATCGCCAACCTGACACCGTTCCGCGGCATCGCGGCGGACACGGGCACGTGCTTCGAGCTCGGCTTCATGTGCGCCCAGGGCAAGCCCGCCTTTGCCTATACCAATGTGCGGGCCGACCATGGCGAGCGCACGCGGCATCACTTTGGCGGCGAGTGGTACGCCGATGCGGAGGGCAAGCCGCGCGGACCGGATCATCTGCTGATCGAGGATCTGGGGTTCGCCGACAACCTGATGTTGCATGGCGGGGTCGTGAACCGCGGTGGCGAGATGGTGGTGGGCGATGCGCCGGTGGGGCAGGAACTGACCGATATGACCGCGTTCCGGCGCGTGCTCGCGGTGGTGGCGGCGCGGCTGGCGTAAGCCGCGAGCACCAGGAAGACGGCGGGAAAGCGCGCCCCGACCAGGATCAGGCACCGCCGTCAGCCATGGCTCAGCATCACGGTCTGGGCGAGCCGGGTCATGCAGTGCTCGAATCGAGGGGCATGTGGCAAAGTCGGGAGACGGAGGCGCAGGGTGAAGGCTTGCGGATCCGCGTTGCGGGGAGTTGGGAGCGGAACGTGACGGTTGAATGGGAAACGACGACCGCTGGAGAGGCAGGCTTTGCAGAGAATTTCGAACGGAAGTTCGATGCGGGGCTCGAGTCCGGGCTGCTCCGCGACTTCCACGCCGTCGCCTTCAGCCGCAACGGCAAGCTGGTGAGCGAGCACTATTTCGAGGGGCGCGACGAAGCGTGGGGCGAGGACCTCGGCCACATGGTGTTCGGACCCGATACGCTGCACGACCTGCGGTCCGTGACCAAAAGCATCACCAGCCTGCTCTATGGCATCGCGCTGGAACAGGGCCTCGTGCCGGAACTCGACAGGCCGGTGGTCGACGGCTTTCCCGAATACCCAGACCTCGTAGCCGACTCTGATCGCCGCAAGGTGACAGTCGAACACACCTTCAACATGGCCATGGGCATGGAGTGGGACGAGAGCCTCCCCTACACAGACGCAAGGAACTCGGAAATCATGATGGAGCAGGCGCCCGACCGCTATCGCTTCATCCTTGATCGCCCAATCATCGAGCCACCTGGCCAGCGGTGGATCTATTCGGGCGGCGCCGTGGCGCTGATCGGCGCACTGATCACCCGCGGCACGGGGCAATCGTTGACCGACTTTGCGCGGGCCAACCTCTTCGAACCGCTCGGGATCGACGCCTTCTTCTGGTGCGCCGGTGCCGACGGAGAGGAATCGGCGGCTTCGGGACTACGGCTGACGACCCGCGGGTTGCTGCGGATCGGTGACATGCTCGCCAACGGTGGAGCATTCGGGGGTCGGCAGGTGGTACCGCAGAGCTGGATCGATGCCTGCCTGACCCCGGCGATACAGACCTCCTTCGATACCGGGTACTCGCGCCTGTGGTATCTCGAAACTGCTTACGCTCCGGCGTTCGAGGGTACCCGCCCATGGGCCGGCGGATTCGGCAATGGCGGCCAGCGCTTGTGGTTCTCGCCTTCGACCGGCATTGCCGCGGTAGCGTACCTCGGCAAATACAACGACTGGTCGAGCTGGATCATGCCGACGCGCTTCTGGCACGAAATGGTGATGCGCAACTTCGAGCGAGCGTAGTGCGGCGGATTACTCCGCCGCAGGTGCTGCCGTATCAGCCGGCGTCTTCACCACCGGCGGCTTTGGTGGCCGTGGGGCGCGTTGCTTCACGCGCTTGATCTTGACGCGCTTCACCTGACGGCTGTCGGACTGCAGGACCTCGAACTCGAAGCCCTTGATGCCGTTGACGTGCTCGCCCTTGGCCGGAACGTGGCCGGCGAGTTCGAAGACGAGGCCGCCCAGTGTGTCGACTTCGTCCGCATGCTCGCCCGGATCGAAATCGGGGCCGATGACGTCGCGGACTTCGGTCAGCTCGGCGCGCGCCGAGGCGATGAAGACGTTGGAATTGACCTTGCGGACCAGCGCCACGTCGTCGTCGTGCTCGTCCTCGATCTCGCCGACCACTGCTTCGAGCAGATCCTCGATGGTGACGAGCCCGTCGGTGCCGCCATACTCGTCGATGACCACGGCCATGTGGACGCGTTTGAGCTGCATCTGCTGCAACAGGTCGCCCACCGGCATCAGCGGCGGCACGAACAGCACCTGGCGGACGATATCGAGCTTTTCGAGCCTTGAGCGCAGCGGGGTCGAGACCAGCTTGACCGGCAGGGGCGCCTCGGGGTTGGCGACCGGCTCGGTGATGCGGCGCAGCGCATCCTTGACGTGGATGAAGCCGGTGATGTTGTCGAGGCTGTCGGAATAGACCGGCATGCGCGAGTGTCCGACCTGGCGGAACCGCGCGACCAAGGTCGCCAGCGTCTCGGTGGTTTCGATCGCCTCGATGTCGGCGCGCGGGATCATCACGTCCTCGACCCGCTTTTCGGCGAGATCGAGCACGTTTTTCAAGATTGTGCGTTCGGACTGGCTGAAATCGGCCGTGCCGCCGGAGGCCTCGCTCTCGAGCGCGACCTCGAGGTCGTCGCGCAGCGAAGCCGTGCGCATGGCGAGGAGGCCGCGCATATAGTGCCAGATTCGCTGCCCCCACGACGCGGTGGGGGCGGGACTAGAGGGAGGCTCGGTAATGGACTTGGTGGCCGGCTTCTTGGCCGGGGCAGACGGAGTATCGGTCTCGTTCATCTCTATGGCCGCATCGCGGCCTTCAATTCATCGGAGCGCCTAATCTAGTCGTCGGCATAGGGATCGGCAATGCCGAGACTGGCAAGGATTTCGGTTTCGAGCCCCTCCATCTCCTCGGCGTCCTCGTCCTCGATGTGGTCGTAGCCGAGCAGGTGCAGGAATCCATGCACCACGAGGTGGGTGAAGTGGGCTTCGAGCGTGATGCCCATGTCGTTCGCTTCGTTCTGCACCGTACCCAGCGCCAGCGTGATGTCGCCGACGAGGCCCTCGACGGGACCTAAGGGCTCGATTTGCGGGAAGCTCAGCACGTTGGTTGATTTGTCGATGCCGCGCCACTGGCTGTTGAGCTCGCGCTGCTCGGCGTCATCGGTCAGAACGACCGAGACTTCGGCGACGCCTGTAACAGGCGCCTCGGACTGCTTCAGCGCCTCGCGGATGGCGCGCTCGGCGACGGCCTCGAGACCATCGGGCCAACCTTCGGCATTCACCGCGAAGGCGATCGACAGGGGAGACTTGGTAGGCAAGTTCAGGCCTTGTTCTGTTCCGCCAACCGGCGTGCGGTGTCGGCTTCATAGGCCCGCACGATCCGGCCGACAAGCGCGTGGCGCACCACGTCCTTGTCGTTGAAGCGCGAGATATGGACGCCCTCGACCCCATCGAGGAGGTGCACCGCTTCGACCAGTCCTGACTTCTCGCCGCGCGGCAGGTCGACCTGGGTCGGGTCGCCGGTGACGATCATCTTGGAGTTTTCACCGAGGCGGGTGAGGAACATCTTCATCTGCATCGACGTGGTGTTCTGCGCCTCGTCGAGGATGACCACGGCATTGGCGAGAGTACGGCCGCGCATGAAGGCGAGTGGCGCCACTTCGATGATACCCGAGGTGATGCAGCGCTCCACATGCTCGGGGCGCATCATGTCGTAGAGCGCGTCGTAGAGCGGGCGGAGGTAAGGGTCGACCTTGTCCTTCATGTCGCCGGGGAGGAACCCGAGGCGCTCGCCGGCTTCGACGGCCGGACGGGAAAGGATGATGCGGTTGATGTCGCCGCGCTCGAGCAGCGAAGCAGCATGGGCGACGGCAAGGTAGGTCTTGCCGGTACCGGCCGGGCCTACGCCGAACACCAGTTCGGCCCGGTCCATGGCGCGCATATAGGCATCCTGCGCCGGCGTACGGGCGACGATGGTGGCCTTGCGGGTGGCGATCTGGGCCATGCGGACGCGGCCCTTTTTCTCGAGTGTGGGAAGCGTGAGCTGGCTGTCCTCGGTCTCGATCATGCGGATCACGCCATCGACGGTCGCCACGTCGAGGGCCTGGCCCTCTTCGAGCTGGCCGTAGAGCGATTCAAGGACGCGCCGTGCCTGATCGACCGCCGACGCGCCGCCGCGCAGCATGACGTGATTGCCGCGCGGTGTAGCCTGCACGGAAAGACGCTGTTCGATGAGGGCGAGGTGCTGGTCGAAATCGCCGTAGAGTTGGGCGGCGAGCTTGTTGTCTTCGAAGGCGAGTTCAAGCTGTGAGGACGGGCCGTGGTCTAAAGACGGGGGCAAATGCCTGCTCAAATCTCTGTGGGCTCCTAGTGCCGTTGTTGGTCCCCTGGTCGGGGACCAGGCTCCATTTCGGCCTCAGATATGGGCCGCTATGGCTTGAGACTCAATAACGCTAGCAGGATTCGGTTCCGCCACTGTGACAATCTTGCCGATCAGCGAATTATTCCGGGCCTCGACGATTTCGACCGGAATGATCTGGCCGATGAGTCGCGTCGGGCCATCCATGTGCACGGCCTGCAGGTATGGCGAGCGGCCGCCGATCTGGCCGGGATGCCGGCCCGGTTTCTCGATCAGCACCGGCAGGGTGCGGCCGACCACCGAGCGATGGAAGGCGTGCATCTGGGTATTGATCTGCTCGTTGATGCGGGTGAGGCGCTCGGCCTTCTTGGCTTCGGGGACCTGGTTTTCCATCGTCGCGCCGGGCGTGCCCGGGCGGATCGAGTATTTGAACGTGTAGGCCGAGGCGTAGCCGACCTCGCGCACGACCTGCATCGTCGCTTCGAAATCGGCGTCGGTCTCGCCGGGGAAGCCGACGATGAAATCGCCCGACATCGCCATATCCGGCCGCGCCGTCTTGATGCGCTCGATGACAGCCATGTACTCGGCGACGGTGTGCCGGCGGTTCATCGAGCGGAGGATCGCGTCCGAGCCCGACTGGATGGGGAGGTGCAGGTAGGGCATCAGCGCATCGAGGTCGCGATGCATCTCGATCAGCTCGTCGGTCATGTCGAGCGGGTGCGAGGTGGTGTAGCGGATGCGGGCGATGCCGGGGATCAACGACAGGCGGTAGCACAGTTCGCCGAGGCCGACCGTACGGCCACGGGAATCGAGCCCGTGATAGGCGTTGACGTTCTGACCGAGCAGCGTCAGCTCGCGCACCCCACCTTCAGCTAGCGTCTCGGCTTCGCGCAGTACCTGTTCGAGCGGGCGCGAGGTTTCGGAACCGCGGGTGTAGGGCACGACGCAGAACGAGCAGAACTTGTCGCAGCCCTCCTGCACGGTGAGGAAGGCAGTGAGGCCGCGCTTGAGCGTCACTTCCTTCTTCGCCGCCGGCAGGTGCTCGAACTTGTCTTCCTCGGGGAAGTCCGTGTCGACGACACGGGCGCCGTTGTGGGCGCGGGCGAGCAGTTCGGGCAGGCGGTGGTAGCTTTGCGGGCCGAAGACGAGGTTCACGGCCGGGGCACGACGGACGATCTCGTCGCCCTCGGCCTGCGCCACGCAGCCGGCAACGCCGATCATCAGGTCGCCGCCGGTGAGCCGGCGCTCGTCGCGCATCTCGCGGAGGCGCCCGATCTCGGAGAACACTTTCTCCGAGGCCTTCTCGCGGATGTGGCAGGTGTTGAGCACGACGAGGTCGGCATCCTCGGCCGCCTGTACCGGCTCGTAGCCGTGCGGAGCGAGGGCGTCGGCCATGCGATCGGAATCGTAGACGTTCATCTGGCACCCGTAGGTCTTGATGAACAGCTTCTTGGACGTGGGCTCGGGCGTCGTCTCGGTCATGGGGCGGAAATACACCGGATGGCGGTGGAAGGCAAAGGAAGGGCGGCCCACCCCTACTCCGCCGCTATCGGCAACGGGGTGCCGCGGTTCAGCGCCACCAGCATCCTCCGGACTTCGTTCTCCGTCTCCCGCGCCAGCAGCTTTCTGTCGGCGCCGGCGGTGAGCGGGCGGGGGGTGCCGAAGGCGAGGGTGACTTCGCGGGTGCCGCCGGTGAGGATTTCCCTGATGTTCTGCTTGACCGACTTGGACTTGATCCAGGCGATCAGCGAGCGGTCGGTCCGGCCGACCGGGAGGCCCTGGAGCTTGGTATAGGCGATGGTCAGCGGCTGGATCATCACCTCGCCGGCCCCGGCTTCCTCCATCGCATGCTGCGCCGCGCCGATCAGGGCCGAGCGGAAAGGGAGGACGTGCGTGCCGAGGTCGGATTGCCCCTCGGCGAACAGCAGGACCGCGCCGCCAGATGCCATACGCTTGCCCATCTCCTGGCTGACCCGCTTCGCATCGGAGCGCTTTTTGCGATCGACATAGAGCGTGCGCTGCAGCGAGGCCATGAAGCCGACAAAGAACCAGTTCCGGATTTCGGACTTGGCGACGAAGGTGACATCGGCGCGCGAGCCGACGGCGATGATGTCGGTCCACGACACGTGGTTCGAAACGATCAGCGTGGCCCGGTCATGCGCCGGCTCGCCGACGACCCTGACCTTCATGCCGAGGAAGCGCGCGCCCATTGCGTGAAACCAGCGCGGGATCTGGTTGTTGAACCACGGACTGCGCGACACGAGGAACTGCAGCGGCACGAAGACGATGAGGAACGGGATGTAGAGGAAGACGAGGAACAGGAGGCGCAGGATCATTTCTTGTTGTCCCCGCTTTCCTGGGTCTTGAGCGGCACCGCGTAGAGCTCGAGCCGGTGATCGACCAACTGGTATCCGAGGCGCTTGGCGATCACTTCCTGGATGGCCTCGATTTCCTCGTTGCGGAACTCGATGACCTTTCCCGAGCGGATATCGATCAGGTGGTCGTGGTGCTCGTCCGGGATGAGCTCGAAGCGGGCCCGACCGTCTTTGAAATCATGCTTGGTGACCAGACCCGATTCCTCGAAGAGGTTGAGGGTACGGTAGACGGTCGACAGCGAGATGCGCGCATCGATGGCGCTGGCACGGCGGTAGAGCTCTTCCACATCGGGATGGTCGACAGCCTGCTCGATCACCAGCGCGATGGTGCGGCGCTGATCGGTCATGCGCATGCCCTTCTGGGCACACTGCTCTTCGAGGGTCTGCTGGACCTGGGGTCTGCTCATCGCGTGCCCGGTCTCCGTTAACGCTGATTTCGGGTTAGCCAAGATCGCGCGCCATGACAATAGCGGTGGCGGGCGTGCCGTCGGGGCGGGGGTAGTAGCCCTTGCGCTCGCCGACCTTCTTGAACCCGAGCTTGCCATAGAGCTTGAGCGCCGGCGTGTTGTCGTCGGCAACTTCGAGCAGCATGCGCTTGGCCGGGCTCATCAGCAGCGCCTCGAATAGGGCGCGCATGAGCATGAGGCCGACGCCCTTGTTGCGCCACTTCTTGTCCACCGCGATGGTGATGAGTTCGACCTCTTCGCCGAGGTACCGGAGCATGGCGAAGCCGGCGATGTTCCGCTTGCTGTCGCAGGCGACATAGACCGGCGTGCCCTCGCCGGTGATGTAGGCGGCGAATTCTTCGCGCGTCCAGCCGCGGTAAAAGCCGGCGGCGTGGAGACGGGCGACGGTATCGGCGTCGCTGGCGCGGGCCGGTTCGACGTGGAGCGTTGCCGGGGAGAGCCAGAAGTTCATGAGGTGACCCTCGCGACGCGGAACTTCTCCTGCGGCTTGGCATCGGCGTCGCGGATATAGGCCGCCTCGGGCGGGAAGTTTGCGGGATCGGCGGTGGCGGCGAAGCGAGCGAGGGCAGCGATATCGACCAGCGGACTGGTTAGCGTCTCGGTGCCGGACGGAATGCGGCGGCGCGCTTCGTCCATCGGCAGGATGGCTGGGACGCCGATCGGGATAGCCGGGCCAGAAAAGAGCTGGAAATAGGCCTCGTCGCGGCGGGCATCGAGCAGCACTGCGGTGGCGTCGCAACGGGTGACAAGCGACAGCGCGAGGAGGCTGGGCACGCCGATCACCGGCAGGCTCAACGCGAGGCCGAGGCCGCGTGCGGCGCTGAGCCCGATGCGGAGGCCGGTGAAGGAGCCGGGGCCGGTGGTGACTGCGATACGGGTGAGATCGGCATAGGTCGTGCCGTTGCGGGCCAGCAGCTCGTCGATGGCCGGAAAAATCCGCTCGGCCTGGCCCTGCGCCATGTCCTCGACGAGGGTGTCGGCGAGGTCGCCGACAAGCAGCGCAAGCTGCAGGCGGGGCGCGGCGGTGTCGATGGCGAGGAGCGCGGTGGGCATGCGGGAGAGATAGGGGTTCGGACGGGGGTTGTCACGGGGGGATCCTCCCCTGCGCAGCGGGGGAGGATCACGAGAGGCCGGTGCCCCAAAAGCAAAACGCCCGACCAATGGCCGGGCGCTTCAAAACTCATGTCCGTCGCAGGTCAGACCTGCTGCACGGTCTCGACGCCGGGGACAAAATGGCGGAGGAGGTTCTCGATGCCGGATTTGAGCGTCGCGGTCGAGGACGGGCAGCCCGAGCAGGCGCCCTGCATGTGGAGGTAGACCGTACCTTCCTTGAAGCCCTTGAAGGTGATGTCGCCGCCATCCATCGCGACCGCCGGGCGGACGCGGGTGGCGAGCAATTCCTTGATCACTTCGACCGTCTCGGAATCCTCGGCCTCGAAGAACTCGTCGCCGGTCGAGACCGCGGCGGTGCCGTCGTCGAGCACCGGGCGGCCGGAGAGGAAATGCTCCATGATCACGCCGAGAATGGCCGGCTTGATATGGCTCCACTCGGCGCTGTCCTTGGTCACCGAGATGAAATCGGAACCGAGGAACACGCCCTCGACGCCGGGGACCTCGAACAGGGCATTGGCGAGGGGCGAGATGGCAGCGGATTCGCGGCCGCGGAAATCGCGCGGTTCACCCACCAGCACATCGCGGCCGGGGAGGAACTTCAGGGTCGCCGGGTTGGGCGTCGCTTCGGTCTGGATGAACATGGCGCCGGAAATCTCGTGTTAGAACGGTTCCAAAGTAGTGTTTTGGAGCCGGAAACGCAAGGGTTCGGCTTTACGTTACCGCGACGATCTGCTCGTCGGTCATGGCACCGGGGATGATGGTGACGATTACCGGCAGGGCCAGTTGCCCGGCGCGGCTGGCGAAGGCGCTGACGAGGGGTCCAGGTCCGTCCTTGCCCGAGGAGGCGGCGAGGACGAGGATGGCGATACCGGGGTCCTGGCGGATCAGGTTCTCGATCTCGTTGACGAGGTCGCCTTCGCGGATGACGGTTTCGGTGCGGATGCCGGCGCCGATCTGGTCGATGCGCGCGCGCTTGGCATCAAGCAGGCGCTCGGCTTCCTCGCGGGCTTCGGCGCGCATCACCTCCTCGACGCCGAGGAACTGGGTGAAATCCTGGTTGTCGATGACCGAGAGCAGCACCACCGTGCCGCCGGTGCGCTTGACGCGGTGGGCGGCGAAGGTGATGGCGCGATCGGCTTCCTTGCCCTCGTCGATGACGACGAGGAACTTGCGCTTATACTCGTTCAGGATATCAGCCACGCCACACCCGCCAGGAAGTTGCCCGTCATTGTCCCAAATGGGAGTCTCGGCGTCCAGTCAGCGCACGAAGCCGACGATCTTGCGGACATCGTCCATGATCGGCATGGCGATGGCACGGGCCCGATCGGCGTTCCTCCTGAGGATCTGGTCCATCTCGCCCCGGTCGGCGACGAGCCGCTTCATCTCGGTGGCGATCGGCGACAGCACCGAGACCGCGAGATCGGCCAGCGCCGGCTTGAACTTGCCCCAGCCCGAGCCTCCGAACTCTGCCAGCACTTCGTCGACTGACTTGTCGGCAAGCGAGGCGTAGATGGCGACGAGGTTCTCGGCCTCGGCGCGGCCGGCTAGGCCAGCGGCCTCGGTCGGCAGCGCATCGGCGTCGGTGGTAGCGCGCTTGATCTTTTTCGCAATCGTGTCGGCGTCGTCCATCATGTAGATGGTCGACATGTCGGAGGCGTCCGACTTCGACATCTTCTTCTTGCCGTCCTTGAGCGACATGACGCGCATGGCCGGGCCGGTTGAGAGTGTCTCGGTCAAGGGGAAGAAGTCGTCCTTCACGCCCAGGCCTTTGATCTGCTTCTTGAAATCGTGGTTGAATTTCTTGGCGATATCGCGCGTCAGCTCAAGATGCTGGCGCTGGTCGTCTCCGACAGGCACGGCGGTCGCCTTGTAGAGCAGGATGTCCGCGGCCATCAGCGAGGGATAGGCGAAGAGGCCGAGCGACACCGCCTCCGAGTTCTCGCCGCCTTCGGCCCCGGCCTTGTCCTTGAACTGCGTCATGCGCGTCATCCAGCCGACGCGCGCCACGCAGTTGAAGATCCAGGCGAGTTCGGCGTGCTCGACCACCTGGGACTGGTTGAAGATGATCGAACGGTTGGGATCGAGCCCGGCCGCGATATAGGCGGCGGCGATCTCGTAGGTCCAGCGCCTGAGGTCCTCGGGCTCCTGCCATACCGTGATCGCGTGCATGTCGACGACGCAATAGATCGTCTCGTGCGTTTCCTGCAGCGGCACGAAGCGCCGGATGGCGCCGAGATAGTTGCCGAGGTGCAGGTCGCCGGACGGCTTGATGCCGGAAAAGACGCGCGGAGTGAAAGGCATGGAGGAATTCCCGGAATAGAGGCAGGGCTTATCGCCCATCTACCGCGGCCTAGGCAAGCCTAGCGGCGTCGCTGGAGCCGCCGTAGCAACCCGCCAAGCGGCTGCAGGCGGGTGAGGTGGGCGAGCGCGAAGTAGAGCCCCGCACCGACGACGCAGAGCGCCAGCATCGCCAGCGCCTGAGCCGGGAAGAAGTAGCCGGGGTCGAAAACCGGGCCGAGGAGCAGCACCGTGCCCCAGAGCGCTCCGGACATGACGAGCGTCAGCGCCAGGATCAGCCCCTGCTGCTTCCATTCTGCTGCCGAGATGGTGAAGTGGCCGCGACGGGCAAGGAAGGTCGCGAGCAGCGCGACATTGACCCAGGCGGCGATCGAGGTTGCGAGCGCGATGCCGACATGCTTCAGCGGCCCAAACAGCGCCAGCGACAGCAAGATGTTGATGACGAGGGAGATGGCGGCGAACCAGGTCGGCGTCTTGGTGTCCTTGCGCGAGAAGAACCCCGGCTGCAGCACGCGGATGAGGACGAAGGCCGGTAGCCCGGCGGCAAATGCGATCAGCGCCTGCGAGACATTGACGCTGTCGATGGCACCGAAGGCGCCGCGCTCGAACAGCACGCGCACCACCGGCAGCGCCATCGCGATCAGCGCGCCGGCGGCGGGCATCGAGAGGAACATGGAGAGGAACAGGCCGTAGCTCTGGCTCTGCCGCGCTTCGACGTCGCGGCCGGCGCTGAGATGGCGGCTCAGGTCCGGCAGCAGCACCGTGCCGATTGCGATGCCGATGATGCCGAGCGGTAATTGGTAAAGCCGGTCGGCATTGTAGATGATCGACATCACCTCATTGGCGCCCGAGGCGATGATGGTGCCGACGAAGATGTTGATCTGGGTGATGCCGCCCGCGATGATTGCCGGCACGGCCAGGAGCCAGAAGCGGCGCACATCGGCATCGAAGCGCGGCAGGCGGATACGCGGCACCATGCCGGCGCGGCGGATGGCCCACCAGACCAGCGCCAGCTGCGCGATGCCGCCGAGCATGGTGGCGATCGCCACCCAGAAGGCGGTGTCGGGCGCCTCGAGCGTCAGGATGGCCAGCGGGATCAGCGCGCCGATATTGACGATGTTGAGCACGATCGGCGCGAAGGCGGCGGCGAAGAACCGGCCCATCGAGTTGAGGATCGCCGCATAGGCCGCCATCAGCGACATGCAGGCGAGATAAGGGAACATGATCCGGGTGAGAAACACCGTGAGGTCGAACTTTTCGGCGTCGCCGACAAAGCCCGGCACGAACGCCACCATGATCTGCGGCGCGAAGATTTCGACAAGGATGGTGACAACGAGGATCACCGCCACCAGCCAGCTCATGATCCGGCTCGCGAGCTCCTTCGCGCCGTCGGGGCCTTGTGTCTCGAGCGCGCCCGAAAACATGGGGACGAAAGCGGTGTTGAACGCCCCCTCGGCGAAGAGGCGCCGGAAGAGGTTGGGGAACCGGAAGGCGGCGTTGAAGGCGTCGGAGACCGGCGAAATGCCGAGCACGGCCGCCATCAGCGCATCGCGGACGAAGCCGAAGATGCGCGAGACGAGGGTCAGGCCGCCGACGGAGAGAAAATTGCGGGTGAGGCTCATGCGCGGGCTATGCGCCCCGCCTCAGCCATTCGCCACCTTGGCGGCCTTCTCCTCGACCGGCTGGAACACGGCCAGCAGCTCGTCGCGGATTTTTCTCTGGCGGGCCTTGGACTCGATTTTGTGGCCGGTGAGGTCGGTGACGTAGAAGACGTCGACGGCCTTTTCGCCATAGGTGCCGATATGGGCCGAGCCGATGGTGAGGTTGAGGTCACTGATGGCGCGGGTCAGCTGGTGGAGGAGGCCCATGCGGTCGAGGCCCATGACCTCGATGACGGTGAATTTCTCGGAGATCGTGTTCGAGACCGACACCTGTGAGGGCAGCGAGAAGGGTTTGAGCCGCTTGTTGTGGCGATCCTGCTTGCCGAGGTCGATCAGCACCTGGCGCTTGCCCTGGAGCAACTGCTTCACCGTATCGATGATGCGGGTGGCGCGGACTTTTTCGTCCTCGTCGGAGGTGAAGGAGCGGCGCAGGCGGAAGGTGTCGACGGCGCGGCCGTCGCGGGTGCCGAAGATCTGCGCGCCGATGATCGAGGCGTCGCACATGGTGCAGGCGCCGGCGATGAGCGAGAGCAGGCGCGGGTGGTCGGGCGTGTAGAACGAGACCTCGGTGATGCCTTCAAAGGCCTTGATGCGGATCGAGCCGGCGAACATCTGCCCGGCCTGGTCGGCGGCGCGGATCATCTTGGCATGCTCGAACTGCAGCTCGGGCTCTGCGCGCAGCCAGTAGTGGTCGTAGTGGCGGCCGAGATAGCTGTCGACCTCGGCTGGCGGCCAGCCGGAGAGCGCGGTGCGGAGCACGGATTTCGCCGCCTCGATGCGGTCACGCTGCGTCACCTGGCTGTGCCCGCCCGACAGCATCGGTTCGGTGGCATAATAGAGGGCGCGCAGCAGCGAGCCCTTCCAGCCGGTCCAGACGCCCGGGCCGACGGCGCGGATATCGCAGGCGGTGAGGATCATCAGCAGCGCCAGGCGCTGCGGCGACTGCACCACGTCGGCGAACGACTTGGCCGTCTCGGGATCCTGGATGTCGCGCGACTGGGCGATCTCGCTCATCAAGAGGTGATGCTCGACCAGCCAGGCGACGGTATCGGTCTCGGCCGGATCGAGCCCGAGGCGCGGGCAGAATTTTCGCGCGATGCGGGCGCCGGCGATCGAATGATCCTCCGGGCGGCCCTTGGCGATATCGTGGAGGAAGAGCGCCACGTAGAGCAGCCGCGTGTCGTTGAGATGCGGCAGCAGCTCGTGCGTCAGCGGCAGCTGGTCGCGCAAGCCCCCATTGGCGATATCGGCCATGACGCCGACGGCGCGGATCAGGTGCTCGTCCACCGTGTAGTGGTGGTACATGTTGAACTGCATCAGGGCGACGATCTTGCCGAAGTCCGGCACGAAGCGGCCGAGCACGCCCGCTTCGTTCATCTGGCGCAGGATGCGCTCGACATAGGTCGGGGCCGTCAGGATCTCGAGGAACCAGGCATTGGCCTGCCGGTCGTTGCGGAGGTCGTGCCCGATCAGCTTGAAAGCGCGGCGGATCGCCTTGATCGCATCGGGGTGCAGGTGCAGGTCATGCCGGCCGGCCAGCATGAAGCCCTTGATCAGGTTCTTCGGGTCCTTCTGGAATACGTCGGGACCCGCGACATTGAGGCGGCCGGAATCGATGACGAAATCGGTCTCGCCCTTGATCGCCACCTTGCCGCGCTTGAACGGGGCCAGCACCCGCCCGACCATGTCGAGCGGCTTGGCGTGGTCGAACTCTAGCGAAGTACAGAAGATACGGGTGAGGTCGCCGACGTCCTTGGCGACGAGGAAATAGCGCTTCATGAAGCGCTCGACGCCGAGCATGCCGGCCCGATCATTGTAGCCGAGGCGGGCCGCGAGTTCGGGCTGCAGGTCGAAGGTCAGCTTCTCGTCTGGGCGGCCGGTGAGGAAATGGAGGTTGCAGCGGATGGCCCAGAGGAAATCCTCGGCCCGCTGGAACAGCCGGTATTCATCGGCGCTCAGGACGCCCTTGCCGACCAGCTCGGCATTGGACTTCACGCGGTAGAAGTATTTGGATATCCAGAACAGCGTGTGGAGGTCGCGGAGGCCTCCCTTGCCGTCCTTGATGTTGGGCTCGACCACGTAGCGGGTATTGCCCATCTGCCGGTGGCGCTCGTCGCGCTCGGCCATCTTGGCGGCAATGAACTCGGGGCCCGTCTTGGGCATGATCTCGGTTTCGAACCGGTGCACCAGTTCGGCGAAGAGGGCGCGGTCGCCGGTGAGGTAGCGCGCCTCTAGGGTGGCGGTGCGCACCGTCATATCGGAGCGCGCCATGCGGATGCAGTCGTCCACCGAGCGGACGGCGTGACCGACCTTTTGGCCGAGGTCCCACAGCATGTAGAGCACGTATTCGGTGATCTGCTCGCCCCACGGCGTCTGCTTGTAAGGGAGGATGAAGAGCAGGTCGATGTCGGAGCCCGGCGCCAGCGTGCCGCGGCCGTAACCGCCGACTGCTGCCAGCGAGATCATTTCGGCGCCGGACGGATTGTCGAGCGGGTAGACCTCGCGCACCGCGAAAGCGTGGACGGCGCGGAGGATCTCGTCTTCGGCGGCGCTCAGGTTCATGGCGCAGCGCGTGCCCTTGCCGGTGGCCTTCAGTTCGGCCTCGGCACTCTTGCGCGCCGCATCGAGGACGCTGCGCAGGTGCTGCAGCACGATGGCGCGTGAACTGGCGGCCTTGGGGTCCTGGCCGGCGAGCAGCCGGTGCAGGTCGGCGAGAATGGTCTCGGCCTGGGTCAGGTGGAAGGCCGGTTTTCGCGGCCGGGCGTCAATTTCGGCGAGATGCATCGCGGATTTTCTTAAGCTCGTAGATCAGGTCGATAGCCTGTCGCGGCGTGAGATCGTCAGGCCGCACCTGATCGAGCATGTCATGTATCGGGTTAACAGCCGCCTTGGGAGCGGGCGGCTGGTGCGCAAAGAGCGGCAAATCGTCTAGCACGACGCCTTTGTTGCCGGAAGAGCGCTGTTCGAGCACGCCGAGTACCTGGCGCGCCCGGGCGAGCACGCTTTCGGGAAGTCCGGCGAGGCGGGCGACCTGGATGCCATAGCTGCGATCGGCGGCGCCTTCGGCCACTTCATGCAGGAACACCACCTCGCCCTCCCATTCGCGCACCTTCATGGTGTGATTGCTGACGCGCTTCAGCGTCTTCGCCAGAGCAGTCATCTCGTGGAAGTGCGTCGCGAACAGGGCACGGCAGCCGGTATCGTTGTGCAGTGCCTCGACGGCAGCCCAGGCGATGGAAAGGCCATCGAAGGTGGCGGTGCCGCGGCCGATCTCATCGAGGATGACCAGCGATCGGGCGGTGGCGCGGTTGAGGATGGCTGATGTCTCGACCATTTCGACCATGAAGGTCGAACGGCCGCCGCCGATATCGTCGCTGGCGCCGACGCGGGAAAAGACCCGATCGACGACGCCAATATGGGCGGCGGAGGCGGGCACATAGCTGCCCATCTGCGCGAGGATGGCGATGAGTGCGTTCTGGCGGAGGAAGGTGGACTTACCGCCCATGTTCGGGCCGGTGACCAGCCACAGCGCCCCGCCGGTCAGGTCGCAGCCGTTTTCGACGAAGACCTCGTGCTGGGCCCGGACGTTGGTTTCGACCACCGGGTGCCGCCCGCCCTCGATGAAGAAGGCGAGGCTGTCGTCGATGGTGGGCCGGCAGAAATTGCGCGTCATCGCCAGATGGGCGAGTGCGGTCGCGACATCGAGTTCCGCCAGCGCATCGGCGATGGCGCGGAGGCGCTCCTGCTCGACGGCGACGGCGTCGGCGAGCCGGGTGAAGATCGCGGTTTCGAGCGCCAGCGCGGCATCATGCGCCTTGGCAATGCGGCCCTCGAGTTCGGCCAGTTCCGCGGTGGTGAAGCGCATGGCGTTGGCCATGGTCTGGCGGTGGATGAAGGTGTCGCGATGCGGCACTTCGAGCAGCTTGCCGCCATGCCCGGCGGGAACTTCGACGAAATAGCCGAGGACGCCGTTGTGGCGGATTTTCAGCGAGCGGACGTCGGTCTCGTCGATGAGGCGCTGCTGCAGCGCCGCGACGACACCGCGGGTTTCCGAGGCAAGGGCACGCTCGGCATCGAGAGTCGCGTCGTAGCCCTTGCGCACGAAACCGCCATCGCGGGCGAGGAGCGGCGGCTCGTCATCGATGGCGTCGGCGAGTTCGGAGGCGAGGGCGGCCGGTGCGTCGGCGAGGCGGGCGGCGATGGTGGCGATTTCAGTCGGAGCGTCGGCGATGGTCGCAAGACGGTCGGCCAGCGCGATGGCGCCGGAGACGGCCGCGCCGATGGCCCGGAGGTCGCGCGGACCGCCGCGGCCGAGCGCCAGGCGGGTGACGGCGCGGGTCAGGTCGGGCACGGCCTTAAGCTCGCTGCGCAAGCGCTGGGTGATGAGCCCGTCGGCGACGAAGGTGCTGACGGCATCGAGGCGGGCGTTGATCCGGTTCGCATCGCAGAGCGGCGCGCTCAGGCGGCGGGCGAGGAGGCGCGAGCCAGGTGGGGTGACGGTGAGGTCAATCTCGTGGCGGAGCGAACCTTTTTCGGCGCCGCGCTGGGTTTCAAGCAGCTCGAGCGAGACTCGCGTCGCGGCATCGATCGCCATATGGGCGGAGAGACGCTCGGCATTGGGTGGGCGCAGGGCGACGGGGACGCCCTTCTGGCTGTCGCGCACATAATCGACCAGTGCCCCGAGCGCGGCGCGGCCGGCGCGGGAGAAGGCGGTAGGATCGACCTCGCCGGAGGGGAAGGCGGCGGCGATCCGGGTGCCGGCCTGCTCACTGTCGAAGGCGACGGCGTCGAGCACGGTGACGGCCATGTCGGGCAGCGTAAGCCGGGCTTCGTTGATAGTAGTGCGGGCCGCTTCGGTGAGCAGCAGTTCGGCTGGGCCGATGCGGGCCAGTTCGTCGCCGAGCGCGGCGGTGGAAAGATCAAGCACGGCGGTTTCGCCGGTCGAGACGTCGGCCCAGGCGAGGGCGAAATCGGTCTCACCGTGCCGCACCATCGAGAGGGATGCGAGATAGGCCGAGCCGCGCGTCGGGAGGAGGTCGTCCTCGGTGATGGTGCCGCGGGTGACGAGGCGGACGACATCGCGCTTCACCGGCGATTTGCCGCCACGCTTCTTCGCCTCGGCCGGGTCCTCGACCTGCTCGCAGATGGCGACGCGGTGACCGAGGCCGATGAGCTTCTTGAGATAGTCCTGCGCCGCGTGGATCGGCACGCCGCACATCGGGATGTCGGCGCCCTGGTGCTTGCCGCGCTTGGTCAGCACGATACCGAGCGCCTGGCTGGCGATCTCGGCGTCCTCGAAGAACATCTCGTAGAAATCGCCCATCCGGTAGAACAGGATGTAGCCCGGATTGACCGCCTTGATCTCGAGGAACTGCCCCATCATCGGCGTGATGGGCGACGCATCGGCGGCGCTCGGGGCGTGGAAGGGCGCTTGGTCCATGGGCTCGCGGGTGTGGCGGAAGTCCGCGAGATTATGGGGTTTGGGGGGTGGGGGCAACAGGGGTGCTTAGTGCATCCCCAACACCGGCGCCGGTGCGGGAAGAGTACCCCCACCCTGTCCCTCCCCGCAAGGGGGAGGGAGACGCTCTCACCAGCGCCAGTGTGTGTGAGACGATCGGTTGGGAGCGCAGGTCACCTCCCCCCTTGCGGGGGAGGGACAGGGTGGGGGTATCGGGTGAAGTGGCTCAGTACCTGTCGCTCGGGTCCTTCACCGGCCGATACACAAAATCGGTGAACACCGCTTCCTTCGCGGTCCCGTTCAGATCGCTAGCCGCCATCCCCACGAAAGCGCCGGTAAAGCTGCCGTGCTCGGCATGGCCGCCGCATTCGTCGGAGAGGAGCGAAGCGTCGAGCGTGCCGCCGACCGGTTGCCAGTTGCCGCCGGCCGAGGCCGTACCGGTGGCGTAGAAGAACTGCAGTTTCGGGCCGCGGATTTCCAGTTTGAGCCGCACCGGGCCGTCCTGCGGCAGGGGGACCGGGTCGGACGGGAAGGTCAGCTTGCCGTCGGGATGGCTCGCCATCGAGCTCATGATCAGCAGCTCGCGCTTGCCGTCGGAATGGGCGGTGACGGTGAGATAGTGGAAGTTGTAGCGGCTGTAATAGCCGGTGAGGCCGGCGAACTGGCGCTCGTCGACCGGCGAGAAATCGAGCGTCACTTCCGCATCGTAGGAGAAATGGGTCTGGCGGCGGGCGACGAGGGCCTGCTCGAACCACGAACCGATCGCCTCGCGGCCGATCAGCGTCAGCTTTTTGTCGCCGGTGCGGAAGATGCGCTCGGTTTCAGGGGTGCGGAGCCACTGGAAATCCCTGGGCAGCGTGTCGAAGCTGTAGCGCTGCTCGGCCCAGTAGTCGGTGTCGTCGCGCGTGCCGGGGATCTCGACTTCGAGCGAGGGCACTGGGCCGTCCTTGACCCACAGCCAGTCGTCATTGCCCCAATAGGCCTCCTGGATGCCGGTTTCTCGGCCGAGAACGCAACGGCGCTTCTGCGTCGTCGGGCGACCCATCAGGTGGACGAGATAGGTCTTGCCGTCAGGCGTCTCGACGATATCGCCATGGCCCGAGCGCTGCACCGCGTTGAGCGGGGCATCCTTGGCGGTGAGGATATGTTTGATCGGATGGGTCTCGTATGGCCCGTCGATGTTGCGCGAGCGGGCGAAGGTGACGGCGTGCTCGTAGCCTGTGCCGCCTTCGGCGGTGAGGAGGTAATACCAGGGGCGGCCGTCCTTGCCGTTCCGCTTGTAGAGATGCGGGCCCTCGACGAGCTTCAGGTCGGTACCCTGGTAGATGTTCTTGATCGGGCCGACGAGCTTCTTTTGGGCGTGATCGTATTCCTGCAGCGCGATGCCGGCGAACAGCAGCGGGCGGACCCGATGGTCCCATAGCATGTTGATGAACCACTTCTTGCTATCCGTGTCGTGGAACAGCGAGGGATCGAAGCCGGACGAGTTCATATAGACCGGGTCGGACCACGGACCTTCGATCGAAGGCGCGGTGACGAGGTAGTTGTGCGCGTCCTTGAACGAGCCGTCCTTGCGCTTCACGTCGGTGTAGATGAGGAAGAACTGCTCGCCGTCATGGCTGAGGCACGGGGCCCAGATGCCGCACGAATCCGGGTCGCCGCGCATGTCGAGCTGCGACGCGCGGGTCAGCGGGCGGGTGCAGAGCTCCCAGTTGGCGAGGTCCTTCGAATGATGGATCTGCACGCCGGGGTACCACTCGAAGGTGGAGGTGGCGATGTAGTAGTCGTCGCCGACGCGCAGGATCGAGGGGTCCGGGTTGAAGCCGGGGAGGATGGGGTTGCGGATGGTGGGCATACGACAGGGAACTCCAGGCGCGCTCAGACTGCGCCGTTGACTTCGATGATGTTGTAGTCGGGGTCGAGCAGGTAGACCTACGGGAAGCCCGCCGGGCCGTGCCGCCGGATCATGATGCGTTTGCGATTGCCCACGGGCGCGTCTTCGGCAAAGCCACGCGACTGGGCGTGGTGTAGGAAGCCGTCGAAGTCGCTTGTGTTCAGGGCGAAATGTGCGTCGTCCGGCGCAGCCAGCCGTGGGCCCGGCGGCGGTGTTCCCGCCCGATACTGGACGAGGTGCACCTCGAGGTGAGCCGTGGTCAGCCAGGCGCCGGAGGACTTGAAGGCCGGACGGTCAAGCTGCCGCAGCCCGAACACGTCCTTGTAGAACGCGACGGACTGCTCCGTGTCGCTCACCATGAGCGACACGTGGTGCAGCTTCAACTCCGGAGCCATCACACGAACCGGTTGACCAGGTTCTCGAGATATTCCTGCTGGCCGGATTTCGGTTGCGGGTTGATGTTGTCCTTCTCGACCCGCGCTGCGATGTCGGCGAGGCTTTCGCTCGTCAGCATCTTTTGCGCAGCCGGCGATTTCCAGCCGGCGTAGCGGGCTTCCTGGACCTTGTCGAAGGTGCCGTCCTCGATCATCGCCGCGGCGCCCTTCAAGCCGCGGGCGAGGATGTCGAGGCCGCCGACATGGCCGTGCAAGAGGTCGGCCGGATCGATCGACTGGCGGCGCACCTTGGCGTCAAAGTTGAAGCCGCCCTTGCCCAGGCCGCCGGCCTTGAGGATCTGGTAAAAGGCAAGCGCCATTTCACCTGGGTTGTTGGGAAACTGGTCGGTATCCCAGCCGGACTGCAGGTCGTTGCGGTTGGCGTCGACCGAGCCGAGGATGCCGAGCCCGCCGGCGACCGCCAGCTCATGCTCGAAACTGTGGCCGGCAAGGAAGGCATGGCCGACCTCGATATTGACCTTCACGTCTTTCTCGAGCCCGTAAGTCTTGAGGAAGCCGTAGACCGTGGCGACGTCGTAGTCGTACTGGTGCTTGGTCGGTTCCTGCGGCTTGGGCTCGATCAGGATCTGGCCCTTGAAGCCGATTTTCTTCGCATGCTCGATGACCAGCGACAAGAAGCGCGCGGCGTGATCCTGCTCGGTCTTGATACGGGTATTGAGCAGCGTCTCGTAGCCTTCGCGGCCGCCCCACAGCACGTAGTTGGCGCCGCCGAGATCGTGGGTGATCTCGAGCATCTGCTTTACCTGCCCGGCGGCGTAGGCGAACACATCCGGATCGGGATTGGTGGCTGCGCCGGCCATGTAGCGGCGGTTCGAGAACAGGTTTGCCGTACCCCAGAGGAGCTTGGTGCGGCTCGACTGCATCTTCTTGGCGAAGATGTCGGTGATGGTGCGGAGGTTCTTGTTGCTCTCGGCAAGCGTTGCGCCTTCCGGGGCGACGTCCGCGTCATGGAAGCAGAAGAACGGCGCATCGAGCAGGTCGAACAGCTCGAAGGCGACATCGGCCTTGAGCTTGGCGCCTTCGAGCGGGCTGCCAGCGTACCACGGCCGGTCGAAGGTGCGGCCGCCGAACGGGTCGCCGCCTTCCCAGGCGAAGGTGTGCCAATAGGCGATAGCGGGGCGGATATGGTCCTCCATCCGCTTGCCGAGGACGATCTCGTCCTTGTTGTAGTGGCGATAGGCGAGCGGGTTGGAGCTCTGCGGCCCCTCGAACTTGACGGGGCTGATCCCCTTGAAGAAATCGGTCACTGACGTGCCTCCTCGATGGCAGGATAGAGCGCGCGGTAGCGCTCGTATTGACGGGCGTAGGCGTCGGCGAGCGACGCATCCGGTTGGACGACCCGCTGGATGGCGGGGTTGAGCATGATCTCGGCGGGATCGACTCCCTCGGCGGCGCAGAGGCCGAGCCGGGCAACGCCGAGCGCGCCGCCAAAATCACCATCGGCGGGGATGGCGATCTCGGTGTCGAGATTGGTGGCGATCAGCTTCAGCCACAGCTCCGATTTTGAGCCGCCGCCGACGGCGATCAGCTGGCCGAGCGTCGTGCCCGCATCGTTCAGCACGCGCTTGCAGTCGCGGAAGGCGAAGGTGACGCCCTCCATAACTGCCTGGGCGAGACGCGCCGGATCAGAGGAGTGGCTGAGGCCCGTGAAGCTGCCGCGGGCATTGGCGTTGTTGTGCGGGGTACGCTCGCCCGAGAGGTAGGGGAGGAAGATCTCCTCGCCGGGGCCGGTGAACTGCGCCTCGGCGGCGCCAGCGAGCTTCGCCGGGTCCTGGCCGGTGATCTTCGACAACCAATTGAGGCTGTCGGTGGCTGAGAGAATCACGCCCATCTGGTGCCACGTATTGGGGATGGCGTGGCAGAAGGCGTGGACGGCGCCCTTGGTATTGGGGCGGAAGCGGTCGTTCGAAACGAACAGCACGCCGGACGTGCCGAGCGACACGAACCCCTCGCCGGGCTGGATGGCGCCGATACCGCAGGCGGCCGCCGCGTTGTCGCCGGCGCCACCGGCGACGATCACCTGGCCGCTCATGCCCCAGCGATTGGCGAACTCGCGCCTCAGCGCACCCGAGGGCGCCGAGCCTTCGACGAGGCGCGGCATGTGCGAACGGTTGAGGCCGGTGACCGCGAGCAGCGCATCGGACCAGTCGCGCTTGCCGACATCGAGCCAGAGCGTGCCGGCAGCATCGGACATCTCCTCGACATGCTCGCCGGTCAGCAGCAGGCGGATATAGGCCTTCGGCAGCAGCACCTTCGCGATGCGCGCGTAGATGTCCGGCTCGTGCTTCCGCACCCAGGCGATCTTGGGCGCGGTGAAGCCGGGCATGGCGATATTGCCGGCGATATCACGGAGCGACGGGAGCGCTGCTTCCATCTCGGCGCATTCGGCAGCGGACCGGCCATCGTTCCAGAGGATGCAGGGGCGGAGGACATGATCGTTCTTGTCGAGCAGGGTCGCGCCGTGCATGTGGCCGGCAAGGCCGATGCCGCGCACCGCCGCGACGTCCTGTGGATGGGCCTTGGCCAGCTTGTCGACCGCCTCGAGCGTCGCATTCCACCAGTCGGCCGGGTTCTGTTCGGACCAGCCAGGATGCGGACGGACAGGCTCGACAGCTTTCGCCGTCGCTTCGCCGACTGGCTTGCCGTCGCGGTCGATGAGCAGCGCCTTGACCCCGGACGTACCGATGTCGATGCCGAGATAAGTCATGAGGCACGTACCTCATGGCGCGTCGCGCAAGTCATCCGATTGTCCTCCCAGACGGCAATGTTCTTGGATCAAGCCTTGGGGAGATTGTCGCGCAGATAGAGACCGATTTCAATGGGGGCCGGCTGGCGCTCGCTGGCCTGCCCGAGCGCGAGGCTTTGGGCGATACCGAGCGCCGCGGCGATTTCGCCATCGGGGTTCTGGTCGATGACCACGTCGAAGGCGCCGCTGGTGAGCCCGGCCTGAGTTGCCGGCGTCAGTTCGTGCGCGACAACCCGGATCTTGCCGGCATGGCCGGTCTTCTGCAGTGCCCGGATCAGGCCGGCATTGCCGGCGCCGAGATTGTAGATGCCGGCGAGGTGACCCTTCAGCAGTTCGAGCGCCGCTGCCTCGGTGCGGGCGTCATCGTCAAACCCCTCAAGCGGGCCGACGATCTGGTGGCCGGGGAATTCGGCTGCCAGCACCGCCTCGAACCCCTCGCGACGCTGGTGATGGTCGGCGAGGCTGAGCGATCCGGCGATGATGCCGATGGGCCCGGGTTTGGCAAAGCGCCCCATCAGCGACGCGGCGGTGCGGCCGGCGGCGTGATTGTCGATGCCGACGAAGGAGCGGCGGGCCGAATCGGGCAGGTCGGAAACGAGCGTGATCACCGCGATGCCGCGGCGGGTGGCGCTGTCGATGGCGCGGCGGACCTTGTCGTTCTCGGTGGCGACGACCACGGCGCAATCGCAGGTCTTGGGGTCGAGCTCGCCGAGCGCGGTGGCGAGCGCCGTCGGATCGAAGGCGTGGACGAGCCGCGTGGTGATCGAGACACGCTCGCCCTTGCTGGCGCTGGCCCGGCGCTGAATGGCGGCGCCGAGCGCGAACATGAACTCGTTGCGGCCATCGGGGATGAGGAAAGTAACGCCGAGATCGCGCGAGCGGGCGAGGAGCGAGGCCGAGAGGTCGCGCCGGAAATCGAGGGTCTTGATGGCTTCTGCCACCTTGTCGGCCGTCTCGCTGCGGACTCCCGGGCGCCCGTTGAGCACGCGATCGACCGTTGCCAGCGAAACGCCCGCCTCGCGGGCGACATCGTGCACGGTAGCGCGCCGCTTGATCTCGTCCATTTGTCCTCCCCCGCTTCCGCCCGACGCCGAATGCGGCTATCAACCCGTCGCACGAAGAGGAGAGATCGGCAATGAGCGTCGCGGTTGAAAAGTTCGGCGAATATGAGGGCAGAAGCGTCGAGCAGTTCAAGCTCGCGAGCGATACCGGCGTCGAGGTCGACATCATCTCCTGGGGTGTGCTGGTGCGCGACTGGCGCGTGCCCGTAGCCGGCGGCAAGCGTTCGGTGGTGCTCGGGTTCGAGCAGTTCGACTCCTACCCCAAAGCCTCGCCCTATTTCGGCTCGCTCGCCGGCCGCGTCGCCAACCGCATCAAGAACGGCAGCTTCACGCTCGACGGCAAGACCTATTCGGTGGCCCAGAATTTCCATGGACACACGCTGCATGGCGGGCCCGAGGGCATCGGCCGGCTGGTCTGGAACGGTGAGGCCGACAGCGCCAACAACGCCGTGCGCTTTACCCTCGACTCGCCGGATGGCGCGATGGGCTTTCCGGGGAATGTCAGGTTCACCGCGACCTACACGCTGGTTGGCAACCGGCTGCGCCTCGATATCGCTGCCAAAGCCGACCGGCGCACGCCGATCAACGTGGTGCAGCACCAGTATTTCAACCTCGGCACCGGCCCGGACGTGCTCGACCACACCTACCAAGTGGCGGCCAGCGCCTATACCGAACTCGGCGGACCACTAATCCCGACCGGCGCCATCCTCCCCGTCGAAGGCTCGGTCTGGGATTTCCGAACCGGCCGCACCATGCGCGACGCCGCGGGCCAGCCGATCGACTATGACGGCAACGTGGTGCTGGCGACGGACCGCAAGTTCGAGGACGCGGTGGCGGTGGTCACCGGACCGGACAAGGCGCTGACGCTGAAGCTCTGGACCGACCAGCCGGGGCTGCAGATCTACAACTCGGTGACCACGGAGGTGTCAGCGGAGGGCAAGCACTTTGGCCATCACTGCGGCTTCTGCCTCGAAGACCAGGGCCTGCCGGACTCGGTCAACAACCCGCATTTCCCCTCGACGATCTACGGTCCGGACCGCGACTACAGTCACCGGGTCGACATCGAGATCGCCTGATGCAGGTCTATGTCGGACTGATCCGCGCCATTGGGCCTGTGACTCACGCCAAGATGAAGATGGGCGCGCTGCGCGAGGCCTGCGAGGCGGCCGGTCTCGCCGATGTCGCGACGGTGGGGAACACCGGCAACGTGCTGTTCCGGCACGATGGGGACGCCGCTGCAGCGCGGAAAACGCTGCAGGCGGTAGTCGATGGCTTCGGCCTGGGGCCGGCGAACGAGGTGTTCGTGCGCACGCCCGAGCAGATGGCCGAGGTCGTGAAGGCGAATCCGCTGGCCGAGGCGGCGGCGGAACGGCCCAGCGAGGTTGGCGTCAGCTCGTTCCACGCCGTGCCTGAGGACTGGTCGCCGGTGATTCGCGACTATGTCGGGCCGGAGGAAGTCGCCGTGGTCGGCGCGCATCTGGTCGTCGCCTATCCCAGGGGCATCACTACCTCGAGACTGCAGATCGAAAAGGCGCTCGGCGCCCGTATGACGCAGCGCAACTGGAAGGTGTTCGCGAGCCTGGCGGAGAAGGCGGCAGCTTTGACGAAGGGCTGATTCAGATCGAAACAGGCTTCTCCACCAGTCGGGCAACCTCCTTTGCTGCCCACTCCACCACCGCCGCGTCGGTGCGGTAGAACCAGAAGCGGCCGCGCTTTTCGAGCACCAGCAGGCCGGATTTGCGCAGCACCTTGAGGTGCTCTGAGACCGTTGCCAGCGACAGCTCGGAGAGTTCCGCCAGCTCGCCGGCGGCCCTGGCACCATCGCGGCAGGCGGCGACGAAGGCGCGGCGGTCGGGGTGCGACAGGGCGCGGAGGACTTCATCGAGGTCCGTTGGAGCGTCGGCCAGCGGGTCAGCCCTGGATCAGGGTGAGGACATTGCCGGCGGGGTCGCGGACCTGGGCTTTCCTGACCCAGCCATTGTCGAGCGCGGGCATGGCGATCGCGCCGCCATTCGCCTCCGTATCGCTCAACGCCTTGTCGAGATCGGGGACGACAATGCCGATGGTGAGGGCTGCGGTTTCGTCTTCGGCCAGGGCGCCATCCGGGCCACCTGCGGGCGTTGCGAGCATGGCGTAGCCGGGGCCGCGCGGGGTGACCTGCCAGCCTAGGACGCCGGCGTAGAAGTCCTGCAACGCGGCAATATCGGGGCCGGCGACATCGAAATGGCCGATGCCGTACATGGCGTGAGACTTGCTCATCAATGACTCCTGTCCTTGCGTTCCACTTTATTTCGCCTTTTCACGAAATGTCAACAGGCAGCGCCGCCACCTGCTGCTGACAGAAACTGGCAGGGGCGTCGGGCATTAGTCCTCGCGAACCAAACGCGGAGACCAGCATGCCCGCCTTCACGATCGCCATTCCCGACGCCGATATCGCCGACCTCAAGAGCCGGCTGCGGGCGGCGCGCTTCCCTGACGAAGTCGCGGATGCCGGCTGGGAGTACGGCACCAGCGTACCGTTCATTCGGACCTTTGCCGAATATTGGGCCGAGGCGTTCGACTGGCGCGCGGCCGAGGCCCGGCTCAACCGGTTCCCGCAGTTCACCGCCGAGATCGACGGCGAGCTGGTGCATTTCGTCCATGCGCGCGGCAGGGGCAGCAATCCTGTGCCGGTGCTGCTGGCCAATGGCTGGCCGAGCAACTTCGTCGAGCTGCTGCCACTGGTCGATCGGCTGACGGCGGAGGCCGATGGTGTTTCCTACGATGTGATCATTCCCTCCCTGCCCGGCTACGGTTTCTCCAGCCGGCCCACACTCAAGGGCATGAACCTGACGCAGATCGGGCATCTGTGGGCCGGGCTGATGGAGCAGTTGGGCTATTCCCGCTTTCTCGCGTCGGGGTCCGACCTTGGCGGCGGCGCCCTGCTGGGGCTTGTGCGCCACCATCCGGAGCGCCTGCTCGGCGTGCATTACTGCAACGTCTTTTCGGGATATCTGCGGCCGACAGAGCTGACGCCGGACGAGGTGGAGTACTTCAAGAAGGTCGACTACACCGGCTTTGCCGAGGGCGCCTATGCGCTGGTGCACGGCACCAAGCCGACCAGCCTGGCGGTGGGGCTCAACGATTCGCCCGCCGGGCTGGCGTCGTGGATCCTCGAGAAATTCCACTGCTGGGGCGATACCGGCGGCGACATCGAGAGCGTCTTCCCGTTCGAGACGCTGGCGACGCTGCTGTCGGTCTACTGGTTCACCCAAACCATCGGCTCCTCCGTTCGGCTCTACAAGGAGGCCTTCGCCGACCCCGAGATTCTGGCGCCCATGCCCCAACACAATGTGCCCCAGGGCGTGCTGGTGCCGGCCGAATCCGACCTGCCGGCGCCACGGGCCTGGGGCGAGCGTAACCTCCAGAACCTCATCCACTGGAACGATGCCGGCAAGGGCGGTCACTTCCCGGCACTCGAAGTGCCCGATCTACTCGCCGGGGACATCCGGGCCTTTCATCGCGAGATCGGGAGAGGGTAGTGTCCGCGGCATGGACAAGACCGAACGCCTGTTTTCCGTCATGGACGCCCTGCGCCGCCATCGCCGCCCGGTTACGGCGGCCGAGCTTGCCGAGGAGCAGGGCGTTTCGGTGCGCACGCTCTATCGCGACGTGCAGACGCTTATCGGGCTCGGAGCGCCGATCGATGGCGAGGCCGGGGTGGGCTACATGCTGAGGCCCGGCTTCTTCCTGCCGCCGCTGATGTTCTCGCCTGAGGAACTCGAGGCGCTGGTGCTCGGCGCGCGCTGGGTGCAGGCGCAGCCGGATGCGGGATTGGCCGATGCGGCCAAGAACGCTTTGGGCAAGATCGCCACCGCCTCGCCGGACGACCTGCGCGACCGGATCAAGGATACCGGGCTGTGGCCGGTGCTGATGCGCGGGCCGGGCGAACCGCAGCCGGTGCTGGGCCTCGTGCGTGCCGCGATGCGGACCGAGAAGGCGCTGCATATTGGCTATGCCGACGAGAGCGGCCGCGAATCGGAGCGCGACATCTGGCCGGTGCAGCTCGCCTATTACGAGGGCAAGCAGATCGTCGTCGGCTGGTGCTGCATGCGTGAGGCGTTCCGCAATTTCCGCACCGACCGGATCGTCCGGGTGGCGGTGACCGAGGAGCGCTACGGCCGGCGGCGGCTGCAGCTCGCCAAGGAATGGCGCGCGGAATGGGCTCGGCTGCACCCGGATTGGGCGAGCGCGCCGGGCTGAGTTCAGCCTCCTGCCACGGCCTGTCAGGAGGGCCGGGGCAAGGTCCTTTCAGCGGCGGGATTGGCCCGCCTCCTTCGAAAGGATCACCAAGAAAATGGCCTCCGCCCTGCTCAAGAGTTTCTCCCTCGCCGCCACGCTGCTCGTCACCACCGGCCTGACCGCGCTGGCTGCGCCCCGCGAGGAAACCATTCGATTCGAGGTCGATGGGACGACCGTGGTCGGCACGCTGACGCTGCCTGAGGCGGAAGCCCCCGCGCCGGTCGTATTGATGCTCTTCGGCTTTCTCGGCAACCGGGCCGAATGGCCGATCGCAGGCACCGAAGAGGGTCCCTATGCGCGCGCGGCCCGGTTGTGGGCGGAGAACGGCATTGCCAGCCTCCGGATCGACTATCGCGGCTCCGGCGAGAGCGGCGGCGCGTTCAGCGCTGCAACCCTGGATACCGAGACCGCCGACGGGATCGGGGCCATCGAGTGGCTGAAGGCCGAACCGCGGGTCGATGCCGACCGGCTCGGCATTGTCGGCTGGAGCCTCGGTGGGCCGATCGCGTCGCGGGTGGCGATCGAGAGTGGGCCGGATGCCCTGGTACTGTGGAACGGTGTTACCGCCCCGGTCGCGACCTTCACGGGGCTGTTTGGCAGCGAGGTGATGTCCGCCGAGCCGGTCGGCGCGCCACTCGACGTGACGATGCCGTGGGGACAGCCGGTGGCAATCGGCCGGGAGCTGATTGCGCAACTGCGCACGGCCGACCCGGTGGCCGAAATAGCCGGTTATGCTGGCCCGCTGCTGGTGGCGCAGGGCGACAACGACGTCGTGGTGACGCCCGACGGGGCTCCCCGGCTGATCGCGGCGCATCGGGGCGAGCATGACCTGTGGACCGCCAGCATGGACCATGTGTTCAACGCCGAGACCGGGCCCGAACAGCTGGACGCGCTGGTTGCGGCGACAGAGGCGTTTCTCCTGACGCACCTGCGCTGACCGATCCAGCCATGGCTGCACGATCCCCGCGAGAGCGGGGATTTTTTTGTTTTGCGGTCATGCCAGCGGGAGGTGTCGCCGTGCTCGTAACGCGACCGGAACGCTCCTGCCACGCCCTGTCAGCAGGGGTGGGGCAAGGTCATTTCAGACGCCGGGCCACGCTGGAGCGGCGCGACAGAGGAGCCGAAAATGACCGCTATCGATCGCAGAACGTTTCTCGTTGCCGCCGCGGCGGCCGCCATCGTGCCGGCGCTCGGCGCCACCGGAGCCAATGGAGAAAGCCAGATGACCGCCATCACCCCGTTCAGGATCGACGTTTCCGACGACGACATCGCCGACCTCAAGGAGCGGCTCACCATGGCGCGCTGGCCGCACGCGACGACCACGGACTGGAGCCGCGGGCAGCCGGTCGCGTTCATCAAGGAACTGGCCGACCAGTGGCTGAACAAGTTCGACTGGCGCGCCTGGGAATCGAGGCTCAACGCCTATCCGCAGTTCCTCACCGAGATCGACGGGCAGACCATTCATTTCCTCCACATCAAGTCGAAGGAACCCAGCGCCTTCCCGCTGATCCTGACCCACGGCTGGCCGTCGAGCGTGCTCGAGTTCCTCGACGTGGTCGGGCCGCTCAGCGATCCGCGCGCCCATGGGCTCGATCCGAGCCTCGCTTTCGATCTCGTGATCCCATCGCTGCCCGGCTATGGCTGGTCGACGCCGCTCAACGAGGCGGGCTGGGATACGGCCCGCGTGGCCAAGGCCTGGGACGCGCTGATGAAGCGGCTTGGCTACACGCGCTACGGTGCGCAGGGCGGCGATGTCGGCGCGCTGGTCGGCAAGGAGCTGGGCATCTTGAAGCCCGAGGGTCTGGTCGGCACCCATCTGCAGCAGATCTTCGCCTTCCCCACCGGGGCCCCCGGCGAGATGGAAAAGCTCACCCCGTTCGAGATGGAAGGCTTCGCCAATCTCGACCTGTTCACCAAATACAATGGCTACCAGGACATCCAGTCCAAGCGCCCGGGGACACTCGGCTACGGCCTGGTCGATTCCCCGGTGGCCCAGCTTGCCTGGAACACCGAGCTGTTCTTCGGCTTCGAGGGCCAGGGCGTGGAAACGGTCGACCGCGACCGCTATCTCGCCCATGCCTCGATCTACTGGTTCACCGCCTCGGGTGGCTCCGCCGCCAACATCTATCTCGAGGATGCGCGCTCCGGTTCCGGCTTTCGCGAGGAGCGCAACGACACCCCAACCGGTGTTGCCGTGTTCCCGTGGGACTTCCGCTCGGTGCGCAGCTTTGCCGAACGGGCCAACAACATCGTCCACTGGACCGAGATGCCGCGCGGCGGCCACTTCGCCGCGACGGACGCGCCGGACCTGCTGGTCGAGGATGTCAGGACCTTCTTTGGTAAGCTGATCTGATCAGCGCGACACCCCAATAAGGCAGCCCGCCACGCGGGCTGCCTTATCTCCCCAGACGGCCGGGTGGAAGCGTTTACACTGTCGTCTGCCTCGGCGATGCTGCGGCCCGGGGAGAACACTATGAAGCTGCTGCACACGACGCTCGGGCCGATGCGGGCCGATGAACTCGGCATGATCCTGCCGCACGAACACGTCTTCGTCGATCTGCGCACGCCCGACAAGCCGGGCTATGCCGAGGCCGATCCGGCCGACGTGGTGCGGCTGATGGCACCCCAGATCGAGGCGCTGAAGGCACGCGGCGTGACCGCTATCGTCGAGTGTTCGACCGGCGGCGTCGGGCTGCGCGTCGACATCGATCTGGCGGTTTCAAAGGCCACTGGCTTTCCGATCGTTGTGCCGACGGGCAACTATCGCGAGCCGTGGATCCCCCACTGGGTGCGCGAAGCGAGCGAGGCCGAACTCGCGGAGCGGTTCTATCGTGATCTCGCGGTCGGCGTCGGCGACACCGGCGTGAAGGCGGCCTGGATCAAGATCTCGGCCGGCGATGACGGCATAACTCCGCTCGAGGAGGCGATCCTTCGAGCCGCGGCGCGTGCCGCCGGCCGCACCGGCGCGGTGATTGGCAGCCACACGATCAAGGGCAGGGTGGTGATGGACCAGCTCGACATCATTGAGGCCGAGGGCTATCGCGCCGACCGGTTCATTTCTATCCATAGTCAGGCCGAGACGGATTTCGGGCTCAACCTCGCCGTGGCCGAACGCGGCGCATGGATCGAGTACGACCATGTCGGCCGCGAGCCGGACGACGAGGTGGCGGCGCTGATCCTCAGGGCGCTGGACGCCGGCAAGGCGAAGCAAATGCTCATCAGCCACGATCTCGGCTGGTACGACCCGGCGCAGCCCGCCGGCGGTACGCCGCGGCCCTACACCCACCTCAGCGACGTGACGCTACCGCTGCTGCGGACGCGTGGCGTCGACGAGGAAGTGATCCGGCAGCTGACGGTCATCAATCCGTTCGAGGCTTTTGCGCGCTGAGTGGCAGCGTTGAACAGCCGGTGTCTTGCATCGGACCAGTAGCGTGGCGAGAGCGCCCACTCCCATCAGCGCGAGAGATCCGCTTCGCTCCAGCCGAGCGCCGCCATGTCGTCGATGCGATCGCGGAAGTCGCTGGCGGTGATGAATTCGTCGAGCTGCGGTGGCGGCACCGACGAGCCCGAGAGCATGGCGTGGACCTGCCCGCGGTGGTGCGTCTGGTGCATGAAGAGGTGCAGCAGCAGATCGTCGGTACGCTCGACCTGGATGCGGCCGGTGCGGTGGACACGGGTTTCGGCGATGAGGCGCGCCTCGGTGAGCGTGCCGGCGAAAGCGAGCAGGCGCTCGTCGACGGCGACCTGCGCGGCAGTGAGCGGCGCCAGCTCGTCGAACGGCTCCTCGGGGTCCCAGGCCTTCGGCCCGAGCGTGCCGCCCTCGAGGGCATCGACATAGAACCAGTCGACGGTGAGGATGTGGCTGAGCGTCGCCTTGATCGTGGGGAAAAAGCTCGTCCGGGTCGCCTCGAACTCTCCTGGCGCCAGCCGCGCGCAGGCGGCATGCAACCTGTGATTGGCGAGCCGGTTATTCTGCGCCAGCTTGCGCATGATGCGGACGGCAGGACTCATCGGCCTCTCCCTCGGTGCCTTCACTAGCACGTGCTTTCGCCGTTGTCGGCCCGGCGGCCCCGAAGATCAGCCAGTTGCACCATACACTTGCAAGTCACTGCCCTCCGGCGCTAGAATTTTTGGTTAGGATCATACCTATTCCTCGGAGCCGAGCCATGAGTGCCGGAGCAAAGGCCTATTTCAGCAACATTCTCAGGGACGCAGGGATCGAAATCGGCGGCAGCCGCCCCTTCGATGTCACGGTGCATGACGACCGATTGTGGGGCCGGGTCCTGAGCCATGGCACTCTCGGCTTCGGCGAGGCCTACATGGACGGCTGGTTCGATACCGAGGCGCTCGACCAGTTCGTTTACCGGCTGCTCGAATACGACATCTACGCGCATTTGAAGCCCGATCTCGGGCTGGCGCTGAGTTTCCTGCGCGGACGTCTGTTCAACCGGCAACGCAGCCGCGTCACCGAGGTGGGCGAGAAGCACTACGACATCGGCAACGACCTCTATGCCGCCATGCTCGACAAGCGCATGATCTACTCCTGCGGCTACTGGGCCGATGCGCAAACGCTCGACGAGGCACAGGAAGCAAAGCTCGACCTCATATGCAGGAAAGCCGGGCTCGAGCCGGGGATGAAGATCCTCGATATCGGCTCGGGCTGGGGCGGGTTCCTGAAATTCGCCGCCGAACGCTATGGCGTCGAGGGCGTCGGCATCACCATCTCCAGGGAGCAGGCGGCCTACGCCGAGGCGACCAGGGGCAGCCTGCCAATAACGACGCGGCTGATGGACTATATGGGGCTCGAGGGCCAATTCGACCGGGTGATCTCGATCGGCATGTTCGAGCACGTCGGCTACAAGAATTTCGACGCCTATTTCGACAAGGTGCGCTCGCTGCTGAAGCCGGAGGGGCTCTTCGTGCTGCACACCATCGGCAACAATTTCACCACCACGCACGGCGACCCCTGGACCGAAAAGTACATCTTCCCCAACGGACTGCTGCCATCGATCAAGCATATCGCCGCCGCCACCGAAGGCAGGTTCGTGATGGAGGACTGGCACAGTTTCGGCGCCGACTACGACCGGACGCTGATGGCCTGGTGGGCCAATTTCGATGCCGCCTGGCCGAGCCTCAGCGAAAAATACGGCGATCGGTTCTGGCGCATGTGGCGGTTCTACCTGCAGGTCTTCGCCGCCATGTTCCGGGCCCGCAACATCCAGCTCTGGCAGGTGGTACTGAGCCCCGACGGGGTTCGCGGCGGCTACCGGCGCGTCTCCTAGCGACCATCGATCCGTCGCAGACGGAATAAACCTCCCTCCCCGGTGTTGACCCCTCATGCCGACCGTTGCGGCGGCAAGAGGGGCATGGCCAAAGGGAGACCCAGATGCCAGTCACACGTTTGAATTCATCGTTGAAGCTCGCACTCGGCGCGATCGCCGTTATCGGCATGCTGGCGGCAGCGCCTGTCTACGCCGTCGACGGTGGCGGCGGCGGTGGTGGTGGTGGTGGGGGCGGAGGCGGCGGGAGCAGCGACAGTGGCGGCGGCTCGTCGTCGTCGCAGTCGGCCAGCGTTCCGTCGCTCGACGATGCCCGCGCCCTGATCCGCGCCAAGAAGTGGAAGACCGCGGTCACTATGCTCAAAACCATCGTTCGCGCCGAGCCCGGCAATGCCGAAGCCAACAACCTGCTCGGCTATTCGCTGCGTAAGAGCGGCGACTACAAGAACGCGCAGGGCTTCTATCTCAAGGCGCTGAAGCTCAATCCGCGCCACAAGGGCGCGCACGAGTACCTGGGCGAGCTCTTTGTCGAGATCGGCCAGATGGCGAAGGCCAAACAGATGCTGGCCCAGCTCGAAAAACTCTGCGGCAACAAGACCTGCGAGGAATACGAAGACCTCGCGCAGTTCATCGCGGCCAAGAGCTGACCGAGACGTCAGGGGGTGATGCGCGCGACCATGCGCTACGCCGCCCCCTCCACCAGCTTCGCTGGTCCCCCTCCCCCGCCCCGCGGGGGAGGATCATCCCTGCGCCATCTCTAGGCCAAGGCGAAGTTGATGCGATAGCTCAGTGCTTCGGCGACATGCGGGCGGCCGACTTTGTCGACGCCGGCGAGATCGGCCAGCGTGCGGGCGACTTTCAGCACACGGTGATAGGCGCGCGCCGAGAGGTTGAAGCGCCCGGCTGCTTGCAGCAGCAGCGTCTGGCTCTCCCGGTCCGGATCGACCAGTTTTTCGATCAGCGTCGAGCCGGCGGCGGCATTGGTGAAGACGTCCGGATGCCCGGCCTCGGCATAGCGCTGGCGCTGCCGTTCGCGCGCCGCTTCGACCCGCTCGGCGACCCGGGCCGAGGATTCCGCGGTCGAGGGGCCGATCATGTCGGCGGCTGAGACGGCGGGCACGTCGATCCGCAAATCGATGCGATCGAGGAAGGGGCCCGAGACCCGGGCCTGGTAGTCCGAAGCGCAGCGGTCGCCGCGCTTGCAGGTATGGCCCGGTGTGCCGGCCATGCCGCATTTGCAGGGGTTCATCGCCGCGACCAGCTGGAAGCGGGCCGGGAAGTTCACATGCGCGTTGGCACGGGCGATCACCGCTTCACCGGATTCGAGCGGCTGCCGCAAACTGTCGAGCACCTGCGGCTGGAATTCGGGCAGTTCGTCGAGGAAGAGCACGCCATTGTGGGCAAGGCTCGCCTCGCCCGGCCGGACACGCAGCCCCCCGCCAACCAGCGCCGCCATCGAGGCGGAGTGGTGCGGGGCGCGGAACGGGCGCCGGTCGCTGAGCGCGCCACCGGCGAGTTCGCCGGCGATCGACTGGATCATCGATACGTCGAGCAGTTCGCGCGGGTTGAGCGGCGGCAGGATCGAGGGCAGCCGCGCCGCCAGCATGGATTTGCCGGCGCCGGGCGGGCCAACCATCAGGAGGTTATGGCCACCCGCCGCCGCCACTTCGAGGGCACGGCGCGCCACCTCCTGCCCGCGCACTTCGCTGAGGTCCGGCAGTCCCGCCGGATCGGACTGGCGCCGCGGCACTGGGCGCGTACAAAGCTGGAAGCCGCCGAGATGGTTGACCAGCGCGAGAAGGTTCTGCGGCGCGATGATCTCGAGGTCATTGCCGGCCCAGGCGGCTTCCGGCCCCGACGGTTCGGCGCAGATGATCCCCATATCGCGCGACAGCGCCGCGATCGCCGCAGGCAGCACGCCGGCCGTCGGCGCGAGGCGTCCGTCGAGGGCGAGTTCACCCAGCGCCACATAGCCCTCAAGCGCATCGGACGGGATGGCGCCGATGGCGGCCATCAGCCCGAGGGCGATCGGCAGATCGTAGTGGCTGCCTTCCTTGGGGAGGTCGGCCGGCGCGAGGTTCACCGTGATGCGTTTGGGCGGGAGACTCAGGCCGGAGGCATAGAGTGCGGCATGCACCCGCTCGCTCGATTCTTTCACCGCCTTGTCCGGCAGCCCGACGAGCAGGAATTTTGGCAGCCCAGGTGCGATCTGCACCTGCACATCGACCGGCACCGCCTCGATGCCCTGAAACGCCACGGTCGCGACCCGCGTGACCATCCGCCTGCCCCCAATTGCCCGAGGCAACGCTATCAGGACATTTGCGAATGTGGCAAGAACATTAAGGGAACAAGCGTGGCGTCGAAGGCGAGTTGTAAGGATCGGCCCCTCGGGCATTAACCATGCTGGAATTCCAAAGGGTTAGCGCAAGGTTTCGTTAAGCGCGCCATGTTGAATCAAAGGCTTTCAGACCTGATGAAGGCCTTGGTTCCGCATGCCTGTTGCCCGTCGCTCCGCGCTCCCCGTCCTGAGGTCCGCTCTTGTGGTAGGGCTCATGCTGCTGCTTGCCGCCTGCGGGCGCTCGCCGACCAGCTACACCGGCATTCCAGGCGACAACGACCCGCATGACGGCGTGCGGCGCGCCTGGGGCCTGCCGATCCAGGGGCTCGACGTGGCGCGCTACCAGGGCCGCATCGATTTCAACTCGGCCCGTGCCGGCGGGGTGCACTTCGTCTACATCAAGTCGACCGAGGGCAAGGACTACATCGACCCCAATTTCTATGACAACTGGAACGGCGCGCGTGCCTCCGGCCTGGCGCGGGGCGCCTATCATTTCATGACCTGGTGCAGCCTTGCCTCGGAGCAGGCCGAATGGTTCATCCGCAAGGTGCCGAACGATCCCGATGCGCTGCCGCCGGTGCTCGATCTCGAGTGGAACAACCACTCGAGCTGCAAGAACAAGCACAACCGCGCCGATGTGCTCGAGAAGGTGCGCGTGATGCTGGCCGCCATGGAGCGCCATACCGGCAAGGTACCGGTGATCTATACTGACATGAACTTCTACAGCGACGTGCTTGCCGGCGAGCACTTCGATTCCTCGTTCTGGCTGCGCTCGACCGCCGCCGAGCCGCACCTCAAATATGGCGACCGGCCCTGGCTGTTTTGGCAGTGGACGCAGACCGGCACCATGTCCGGCGTGAGGACCGAGGTCGATCGCAACGCCTTTTACGGCAGCGAGACCGAATGGGTGCAGTTCCTGCTCACCGGGTGCGATCCGCGCCTGCTGCAGGTGCTCGGACCGCAGGGCCGCTGCGGCAGCCTGAAGTAGGAACCATCCCTCAACGGCGAGGGAATGCGATTGCGGTGCATATAGGGGTGCTCGCAGGGCGCCTGCACCGCAGTCCTTTGCCATCAACTTGTCACGACTCGCGGCAAGTATTAGTTTTCACAGCGTGATTTACCGGTGCGGACCGGGACACTGCGAGGAGAGAGCAAATATGGCCAAGGGTCAGTTGCGAAAGAACAAGGAAGCCAAGAAGCCGAAGAAGGACAAGGCTGCAAAGCCTGCCGTCGGCGTCACGTCGACGATCGCTGCCGCGGCCAAGAAGTAGTCCTTCCGGCCAATCCAGACGTATCCACCGGGGCCGTGGCGCATGCCGCGGCCTTGTGTTTTCGGGCGCTAGGCTGCGACGCCCGGGATCAGACCGCTCGATTTTAGCCCATCGATGAGGAACTGCACGGCGAGCGCCGCGAGCAGGATGCCGACCATGCGCGACACCACGGCGAGCCCGGTGATGCCGAGGAGCCGCTGGATGGGGATGGCGAGCAGCAGTGTCACCCAGGCCGCCAGCATGATCAGCAGCAGCGCAACGAAAATGAGCCCATATTCGACGCCGTCACTCGCCCCGGTCGACAGCAGCACCATGGCGCTGATCGCGCCGGGGCCCGAGAGCAGCGGCATGGCGAGCGGGAACACCGCGATATCGTCGCGCTGACGCGCCTCGACCTCTTCCTCGGTGGTGGTGGAGCTGGCGCCCGAATGGCGCGCGAACACCATGTCGATGGCGATCAGCAGCAGCAGCACGCCGCCGGCAATGCGCAAGGCCGGGATGGTGATGCCGAAAAGGTCGAGCACCGCGTTGCCGATGAGCCCGAAGACGAAGAGGATCGCCGTGGCGATGGTGACGCCGCGCGTCGCGATGGCAAACCGCTCGGCCTGCGTGTTGTCCTTGGTCAGCGCGGCAAAGATGAAGGCGATGTCGGCGACGCCGACGGTCGCAAACAAGGTCGCCAGCGCGACGAGGAAGTGGTTGAAGCTCACATCAAGGTCCCCGGATTGGCGGAAGCTAACCGAGATTGGAGCGGTAGGCTACGGGCTGCCTCTGTCTCCCGCTTTGCGGGAGCAGCGGAGCTAGGATGGGGAGAGCACGCGTGGGCCACCTCCACCCACCCGCACGCGGGTCCCCTCGCTATTGCCACCAAGTCCCTGGCGAGCCTAAGTGTCGTTTCTCCCTCTCGAAGATGCCTCGCAAACGGCACAATCGTCATGGCAAAGGCTGATCCATGAGCGACGTCACGCCGCCCGAGCCGACGCTGCCCCAGCCGCCCAGCCGTGACCGGTGGATCGTCTGGACCGGGGTGGCCTCAATAATGCTGCATGCGGTGGTGCTGGTGTTCCTGCTCTGGCAGCCGCTGCCTGACAGCGCTGAAGCCGCACCGCCGCCGGCCATCGACGTGGAGCTGGTGCGGCCGCCGGAGGCGGTCAGCGCCAGCGAGCCGCCGCCGGTGGAGGAGCCCGAGGAGGAGGCTTCGGCGGCGACCGCGCCGTCGGGCGAGACGACCTCGGCGGAACCGCCACCGCCCGAGCAAGCAGCCGCTCCAACTCCATCGGCGGCGGAGGCATCCGCGCCCGAAATGCCATCCGATACGGCGGCGCCAAAGACCACATCCGAGGCCGCCGCTCCCGCAGCATCGGAGCCGGTGCGGGGTTCGGAGGCCTCAGCAAAGGTAGCCCCGATACCACTGTCGCGCCCCAGAGTGAGGGGGTTGACTGCCCCATCCAGCGCGCCGGACGTAGGCGGCTCCGCGCTCACCGCAGACACTGGCGAGATGGCGGAGGGAACAGCCGCGCCTGCTCCGCCGGCGGAGCCCGATGTCGCGACCCTTGAGCTAGGCGCGCTGCGCAGCGCCGAGCGCTTCTATCTCAAGGCGATGCTGAGTGCTCCCAGCATGGCGCGGGCGCGCGCCATGCTCGAAACGTTGCCGCCCGAAAAGCGGCTGGCGCAAACCTGCAATATCGAGGCCCTGGCGCAGATCGGCAATGCCGGGGAGGGCTTCGCGCCCGACGTGGTGATGGCGGAAGCCTATGCCAGGTCGGAGATAGCGGGCACGCGCCTCGCGGCGAGCGGCGCGATCTTCCGCTCCGAAGAAAGGTGGTATGGCGTCGCCTTCGACTGCACGCTCAGCGACGACCTCACGAGTGTCACGGCGTTTTCCTATCGGCTCGGCGCCGACGTGACGGAAGCGGTGCTCGCGCGACTGAGCAAGACCTAGCCGCAACGGCAGACGGCCGGGTTCAGCTCCGCCGCCGCTCGATCGCGTCGAGGATCAGGACCGCGATGTCGGGGCCGCCGAAGCGCTTGATTTCGCGGATGCCGGTCGGGGAGGTGACGTTGATCTCGGTGAGATAGTCGCCGATCACGTCGATGCCGACGAAGATCATGTCGCGCGCCTTGAGCGCCGGGCCGATGGCAGCGCAGATTTCGCGTTCGCGCGCCGTGAGCTCGCTGAGTTCGGGGCGGCCGCCGACATGCATGTTGGAGCGCGCTTCGCCATCGGCGGGGATGCGGTTAAGGCCGGCGACCGGCTCGCCGTCGACGAGGATGATGCGCTTGTCGCCCTTGCGCACGTCCGGCAGGTACTTCTGCACCATGAAGGGCTCGCGGAAACTCTGCTCGAACAGCTCGATCAGCGAAGCGAGGTTCTGGTCGCCCTCCTGGATCAGGAACACGCCGGCGCCGCCATTGCCGTAGAGCGGCTTGACGATGATATTGCCGTGCTCCTTCCGGAACTCGTGGATGAGCTTCCTGTCGCGCGTCACCAGCGTCGGCGGCATCAGCTCGGGGAACTCGGTGACGAGGATCTTTTCGGGCGCATTGCGCACCGCGGCCGGCGGGTTGACGACGAAAGTGTGCGGGTGGATGCGCTCGAGCAGGTGCGTGAGCGTGATGTAGTTCATGTCGAACGGCGGATCCTGCCGCATCAGGACGACATCGTAGCTCGCGAGGTCGGCGCGAGCGAAATCGCCGAGCGCGAAGTGCTCGCCTTTGGGCTTGTCGAACACCGTGATCGGAGCCAGCTCGGCCGTGACCTTGTTGTCGCGCAGCGCCAGCGTCTGCGGCACGTAATAGTCGACCTTGTGCTTGCGCTCTTGCGCTTCGAGCATCAGCGCGAAGGTGGAATCCCCCCGCGGATTGATGCTCTCGATGGGGTCCATCTGCACGGCGATCTTCAGGGGCATGGCGCAACCTAGCTGGCGTCGAAGGCGCCCTTCACATGGCGCGGCCACATCATGGGTGCAAGGAAAATCACGTCGAAGCGGAGGGGCGTTGCGGCGAGCCCGGGGTGGCGCGAAACGTAGTGCTCGGCGGCGCGCGCGATGCGGCGCGTGTTCACCGCTTCGAGGGCGATGCCGATCTCGTTGCGCGACATACGCGACTTCACTTCGACGAAGGCGGTGAGGCCGAAGCGGCGGACGACCAAATCGATCTCGCCACCGGGCGTCTTCACGCGCTTGTCGACGATGCGATAGCCCTTGAGCCGCAGATACCAGGCGGCGATGTCCTCGCCGCGGCGGCCGAACAGCTCGGCGCCGAGCCGCGACGAGCGGGTCTGGTGGTTGCGGTTATTCCTGCGATTTGCGGGCGAGGGCGGCATCGTAGACGTCCTTGCGCTTCAGCCCGAAGCGGGCGGTGATTTCGTCGACGGCGGCGCGGAGGGGCTGGGCGGTGAGGGCCTCGTCCAATGCGGCCTGCCAGTCGGCGGCCTCGACCACGACGCCCTCGGCGCCGCCGACGAGGATGACGGCCTCGCCCTTGGTATCGCCTTCGCCGAAATGTGTGGCGAGTTCGCTGAGCGTGCCGCGTTCGACCCGTTCGAAGCGCTTGGTGAGCTCGAGCGCCACGGCGGCGGGGCGGTCGCCGAAGGCGTCGGCCATGGCGCTCAGCGTATCGCCGAGGCGGCGGGGGGATTCGTAGAACACCAGCGTGTCGGCCCGCGCCTTGAGGGCGGCGAGGGCATTGGCCCGGGCGCCGGCCTTAGGCGGCAAAAAGCCGATGAAACCGAAGGCATCGGTCGGAAGGCCGGCGGTGGCGAGGGCGGCTAGGAGCGCCGAGGGGCCGGGGAGGGCGTAGACGGGCAGGCCGGCTTCGCGCACGGCACGCACCAGCGGGAAGCCGGGATCGGAAAGCAGCGGCGTGCCGGCATCGGAGATCTGGGCGATAGCCTTGCCGGCCGCGATGTCGGCGACGACCTCGTGGGCCCGGGCGCGCTCATTGTGCTCGTGCAGCGACCGGCGGGCCGTGCGGATGCCGTAATGATCGAGCAGGGTGGCCGAATGGCGAGTATCTTCGCAGAGGACCTGGTCGGCGGCGGCGAGCGTTTCGAGGGCGCGCAGCGTAATGTCCTTGAGATTGCCGATCGGCGTCGCGACGACATAGAGCCCGGCGGCCAGCGGCGGCGCGGCGAAAGCGGTCCCGGCGATGAAGTAGCTATGCGGCCGCTCGTCCAACGGACCTCCGAATGTAAACGCAAAGTTAAGCCCGGGCTTTATGCAGCGGGCCCGATTCTGTATAGACGCCGCAGGGATTACGGCGCGGCGGCGCCAGAGTGCGGGACTTCATGAAGCCAGGGCAAGTGCGAATAGCGGGCGGGTTGCGGCTGTTGGGGCTTGGTATCCTTGCGGCGGCGCTTCTCGCGGGCTGTTCGGCCGGCAACTTCAACTTCGGTCCCGGCTCGACCACTGGCGGCTCGACCATGCCGACCGCTGCTGGCAAGACGTTCGGCAAGGGCCCAGTGAAGGTGGCGCTGCTGCTGCCTCTGTCGGGGGATGCGAACATCGCTTCGGTCGGCCAGTCGCTGGCCAATGCGTCAGAACTAGCGATCAGCTTCGTCGAGACCAACCCCAATATCGGCGAGAACATCACCGTTACGCTGAAGGACACCGGCACTTCGGCCGCTGGTGCGACGCTCGCGGCGCAGGCGGCGCTGAGCGAGGGCGCGAGCCTGATCCTCGGGCCGCTGCGTGCCGACCAGGTGACGGCGGCGGGCCAGGTGGCGAAGGCCGCTGGCGTGCCGGTGATCGGCTTCTCGAACAATTCCGGGGCCGCGAGCCCCGGCGTGTACCTCCTCAACGTGCTGCCCGAGAGCGAAGTCAGGCGCTCTATGGGCTATGCGAAAAAGCTCGGCAAGAAGGCCTTCGCCGGCGTGTTCCCGACCACCGATTTCGGCCGCATCCAAGAAGGCGCCTTCCGGCAGGCGACCGCCGACCTCGGTCTCAATGCGCGCGCCGTCTACAATTTCTCCTCCGAAGCCGAGGCGCGCAGCGTCGTGACGCAGCTGGTGCCGATGCTGCAGGCGGGGCAGGTCGACGCGCTGTTCATCCCGGACCGGGCGACGGCGCCATCCATCGCCAACCTCCTGAACGAGGCGGGCATTCCGCCTGGCAAGGTGCAATTGATCGGCTCGGCCGACTGGGACGGCGATCCGGCGATCCTCAATACGACTACGCTGGCAGGTGCCGTGTTCCCGGCCGTGGACGATGCCGGCTACAACGCGCTGCTGGCGGAGTATCAGGCAAAGTTCGGTTCGGCGCCGCACAAGCTGGCGACCATCGCCTATACGGCGACGATCCTCGCCAATGCCGGCTCGCTCGCCAACGGCTCGCCCAAATACGATCGGGCCCAGTTGACGCTGGCCGCTGGGTTCAACGGCCGCGACGGCGTGTTCCGGTTCCTGCCGGATGGGCGGAGCGAATATGCGCTGGTGATCAAGCAGGTGGCGATCGGTGCGGCCAGCGTGGCGGAAGCGGCGAAGCTGTAGCGCTCGCCGCTAGCCGCCTGCGTCAGTCAATTCAGCAGTAGACCGCGTTTTCGCGCACGACGCAGAGGTTGTCGTCGGTGACCACCAGCCTGCCCTTGCCGCCGTCCGTCGGCGTGACCACGACGAACGAGCCGGCGGAATAGGCGCTGGCGCTGGCCCAGCGGCCGTCGCCCCAAAGCCAGAGCATCGGCGACGGCGCCACGGCCTTGGGCTCCTTGATGATGCCGGGATACTGGACATTCGGGCTGTCCAGCCCGTCGCTCGAATAGACGCCACTCTCGGTCTCCATGACGGTGACGAAGGTGGTGCGGCCATAGCCGATCTTGCGGATGGTCGATTCGGCGATCGGCTCGATCGAGATACCGGGCTGGGTGTAATAGTCCCACCTCACCAGTGTCGAGGGATCGAGGGTCGAGGGCCAGAGTTCGCTCGCCGACTTCAGCAGCGTCTTCATCGGCTGGTCGTCGGCAACGGCCGGAGGCAGCAGGTCGGGCACGGCCATCAGGACTGCGGCGCCGAGGCCGATGAAGCCCCCGAGCATAAGCGCACGTGACGTCTCCACGATTTTACCTCCGGTTAACCGTTCTCGTTAACTGAAGATCAATCATGTTGTTAAAAAGCGTGTCAAAATGAAACACGCGTTAAGGTTAACTTAACCACGTTGCAGTGGTGCGACCGACCGTTTCAGAGCGCGGCGGAGAGCTTTTCGACCACCTCGACGAAGCGGTCATAGGCCTCGCGCGTCGGCCACGGCCGGATCAGCTTTTCGAACGGCTCGAATTCGAACACCGGAAAGCTCGGCTCGCCGAAGAACTTTCGCGCTTCCTCGGTGTCGAAGCCGGCGAGATGGGTGGCCTCGAGGAAGGCGGCCTCCCGATCGGCCCGCTTGATCAGCTTGCCGAGGGCGGCGGACGGCGTGGCGGGCAGCGAGAAGTGCAGGTGGACCGCGCCCAGGAGGCGGTTCTCGACTTCCTTGTAGTTGCCGCCCATCGCCGCCTTGAACGGCGAGATGATGTCGCCCATCACGTATTCAGGGGCATCGTGCAGCACCGCATAGAGCAGGGCCCTGCTGTCGGCGTCGCGATTGGCGGCTCGGAACAGTTCGAGGACAAGGATCGAGTGCTGCGCCACGGTGAACGGGTAGTCGCCGATGGTCTGGCCGTTCCAGCGCGCCACGCGAGCAAGGCCGTGCGCAATATCGGATAGCTCGACATCGAGCGGCGACGGATCGAGGATGTCGAGCCGCCTGCCCGACAGCATACGCTGCCACGCCCGCTCCTTGCCCCGCGCCATCGTTCGCTCCGTCACTGAAAGGGAGGGAACGTAGTGGGAACGGGGGTGATTCGCCAATTTGTGATTGGGGCCTTACTCCTCGCTGCCAGCTTCGCCGAACTGGTACGGCGCGTAGGCCGGCAGCTCCACGGTCACCGGCTTGCCACCGACCGTGACCGCCGAGACATCGGTGATGCGGTCGAGCCGGATGATCGCCACGGCCTTGCCGTCGACCACTTCGCCGATCGTGCCGGCTTCACGCGTTCCCGCCACCACCGGTGTCCCCGCCGGCGCCTCGATGCCGGAGACGATCACCGGGCGGCGGCGGGCGGTGCCGCGGTGTTTCATGCGGGAGACCACTTCCTGGCCGATATAGCAGCCTTTGACGAAGTCGATGCCGTCGAGCAGGTCGAGGCCGATATCGTGGGCGAAGACTTCGTCGATACCGAAATCCGGACCCTGCTCGGGGATGCCGGCGGCGATGCGGTGGCGCGCGAAACTGTCGTCCGGCGGCAGCCAGCCGGTGGTTGCCGCGTTCTCGGCGATAACGCGCTCGCCGAGCCCGCGCGGATCGGCGTGGCCGACGCCTTCGGTCCAGCCGTCAAACGTCCAGCCGACCGAATGCGTCTGCCTGAGATCGTCGATCTCGACCTTGGCGCGCAAGCGATAGAGCTTCATTCTCTTGAGGAAGGCATCGGCGACGCCGGCATCGACATCGAGCCAGAAGGCATCGTCATTTTCGTCTTCTTGCCAGCCGCTGAGGCCCTCGGCCTGGACCTTGCCCTGTGGCGATAGCAGCGCCCACCAGACGGCCGGACCGGGTTCGGCGAGGAGCCGCCCCGTCACCACATCGAACAGCAGTTTCTGCGCCTCGGGCCCGGCAAAGCGGAAGGCGGCACGGGACGGACGGAGGATTGTGGGCATGGGTGGCTTTCCGCTACACCGGGCCACACGCGGATGGCCGGGGACTAGAGACATGGCGCAGTATCAGACGATCTTCAAGAACGGCACCGTGGCCAATCACGACGGCATCCATTTGACCGACATCGCCGTGAATGACGGCCGCATCGTCGCGCTCGGGGATCTCGACGCCAGCAGCGCCGGTGAAGTCGTCGACTGCACCGGCCTCCATATCCTTCCCGGCGTCATCGACACGCAGGTGCATTTTCGCGAGCCAGGGCTGACGCACAAGGAAGATCTCGAGTCCGGTTCGCTCTCGGCGGTGATGGGCGGCGTCACCGGCGTCTTCGAGATGCCGAACACCAACCCGCTGACCACCACGGTCGAGACGTTCGAGGAAAAGATCCGGCTCGGCACCCGCCGCATGCATTGCGACTTCGCCTTCTATGTCGGCGGCACTCACGACAATGTGGCCCAGTTGCCCATGCTCGAACGCCTGCCCGGCTGTGCAGGCGTAAAAGTGTTCATGGGCTCGTCCACCGGCTCGCTGCTGGTGCCTGATGATGACGGGGTGGAAGCGATCCTCACCGCCATTTCGCGCCGCGCCGCGTTCCATTCGGAGGATGAATATCGGCTCGAGGAGCGCAAACCCCTGCGCGTGCCCGGCGATCCCTCGTCGCACCCGGTCTGGCGCGATCCTGAAGTGGCGCTGCGCTCGACCCGGCGACTGGTGTCGCTGGCGCGCAAGACCGGCAAGCGTATCCACGTGCTGCATATCTCGACTGCCGAGGAGATGGTGTTCCTCGCCGCCCACAAGGACGTGGCGAGCGTCGAGGTGACCCCGCATCACCTGACGCTGGACGAGACCGCTTACACCCGGCTCGGCACCTATGCGCAGATGAACCCGCCGGTGCGCGACAAGGCGCATCGCGAGGGCATCTGGGCCGGGGTGACGAACGGCGTCGCCGACATTCTCGGCTCCGACCACGCGCCGCATACGCGCGAGGAGAAGGACCATCCCTATCCTGCTTCGCACTCGGGGATGACCGGCGTACAGACGCTGGTGCCGATCATGCTCGATCACATCAATGCCGGCCGCATGAGCCTCGAACGCTTCGTCGACATGACCAGCCACGGCCCGAACCGGCTGTTCGGCATCGCCAACAAGGGCCGGATCGCGGTGGGCTACGACGCCGACCTGACGGTGGTGGACCTGAAGCGCACCGAGACCATCACCAACGAGTGGGTGAAGAGCCGCGCCGGTTGGACGCCCTATGATGGGGTATCTGTCACCGGCTGGCCGGTAGGCACGATCGTCCGCGGCAATACGGTGATGTGGCAGGGTGAGCTGGTGACACCGAGCGTCGGGCAGCCGATGCGGTTCCTCGAAGCGCTGTAGCGCTTACTGCAGCGACCGGCCCAGCGTGTAGTCGCCCGACTGTATCCGCTCGGGCAAGCTCGCGATCAGCTCCGCCACCGCGACCTCACCGTGGTGGTCGACCAGCGAGGTGATGGCGGCGAACAGCGAGGCGTGTGCGAGCGCCAGCGTGGCGACGCCGTCGTCCTCGGCGTCGTTCCAGGCCCCGGCGATGTATTCGAGCGCGACCTGGCGCTCTTCGCGATCGGCATCCGCCATTGGTTCGAGACTGGCCCGGGCCTTGAGGGTCTTGGTGAGTTTCATGAAACTCGCCTAGCACGCGCCGGGGCGCCTGCGCGCCCCACTCGTCGCCAAACGGTTAATTTGCACTCTTCAATTATTCTTAATCCGCGAACGGCCCGGGAACAGGGCTGGATTGCGCCCTATTCGGCGTAGCGGGCGTGGATGTCGCGCGCTGTCTTTTCGGCCTCGACGAGGAGGCGCGTCATGGCCTCGTCGGCCGAGGTGGTGCAGACGCGGTAGAGCCGGGCATAGGCCTCGTAGCCCGAGTTGAAGGCGCCGCTGAGCCGCTGGCGCCGGTCGTCATCGGGTTCGTCGAGATTGATCAGCTCGGCCATCTGGCCGCGCCAGTCGGTGCCGGCTTCTGGCCGGCAGAGCGGACCGAGGAAGTAGAGGCTGCCGAGGATCTCGCTCAGCCGTTCCATTTCCGCCTGGTAGGGCGGGTCGATGGCCCGCACCGGCCCGGCCGCGAGGCAGGCGACAACGATGGCGAATGCGAGCGGGCGGAAGCGCATGCGGCATCCTTATGGGAAAGGCCGAATTGCCTCAACTGCAATCGAAGATGCGGAAGGCGCCGGCCACGACTTCCCCCAGATCGGGCGTCGTGTGCATCAGGCCGATCTCGTCGAGGCGCACCCAGCGATGCGCCGTGATCTCTTCGGCCGCAACGGCGATCTCGCCCTCGAACGCCTCGGTGGCAAAGACCTGCAGCACGAACCTGCCCTCGGCGAGGAACATGCGGCGGATCGGGTGCAGCCGCCAGACGCGGAGGCCGACCTCCTCGAGGATCTCGCGCTCCGCCGCCTGCTCGGCGGTTTCGCCCGATTCGAGCCGGCCGCCGGGCAGGCTCCACATCCCGAAATAGGGCTTTTTGGCGCGCTGGATCAGCAGCACCTTGTCGCGGTCGATGAGGGCGACGGACGCGGCATTGGGTGGGCGGCGCGAGTCAGGCATTTGCCGATGTTCGGGGTTTGCCCTCGGGCCGGCAAGGCCTTAACTGAGGGGTGAAGGAGACTCGCTGATGTGCGGACGCTATGCGGCTACCCTGCCGCCGGAAATGATGGTCGAGCTGTTCAACCTGCTCAACAAGATCGATTTTCCGCCGCGCTACAACATCGCCCCGACCCAGCCGATTGCGGTGATCTGGGAGCAGCAGGGCCGCCGTACCATCCAGCTGGTGCGCTGGGGGTTCGTACCCAACTGGGTGAAGGACCCGCGCGAGTTCTCGCTGCTGATCAACGCCCGCGCCGAAACCATGGCGGAAAAGCCCTCATTCCGCGATGCGGTGCGGCATGGGCGCTGCATCATCCCGGCCTCCGGCTACTATGAGTGGATGAAGGGCAAGGATGGCGTGCGCCGGCCCTACTACATCACCATGGCCGACGGCTCGCCCATGGTGTTCGCCGGGCTCTACTCGAACTGGTCCGGTCCGTCCGGCGAGGAGGTCGACACCGCCTGCATCGTGACGGTGGAGCCGAACCTCGAGATCTCCTCGATCTACGACCGCATGCCGGCAATGCTGACGGGCGAGGCGGTGGAGCTGTGGCTCAACACGCGTGAGGTCGACGTCAAGGCCGCGACGCAGCTTGCCCTGCCCCTGCCGCCGGGCTCGCTGAGATATCACCCGGTGGGCAAGGCCATCGGCCGCGCCGATGCCGAGGGGCCGGAGCTGATCCGGCCGCTGAGCGACGAGGAACTGGCGGCCGAAGAGGTGAAGCCCGTGAAGCCGAAGAAGGTCGCGAGTGGCGGCGGGCAGCTGGACTTGTTCTAGCTACAGCACCTTGCCCGGGTTCAGTATCCCGTTGGGATCGAGCGCGGCCTTGATGGCGCGCATCATGTCGAGCGCCACCGGGTCCTTCACCTCTTTGAGTAGCTCGCGCTTCAGCTGGCCGATGCCGTGTTCCGCCGAGACCGAGCCACCGAGCCGTTTCACCACCGTGTAGATGGCCGCGTTCGCATCGGCCTCGCGCGCCATGAAGTCCTTGGGGTCGGCGCCGACGGGCTGGCTCAGGTTGAAGTGGATATTGCCGTCGCCCATGTGCCCGAACGGACAGGGCCTCACGCCGGGAATGACCTTTTCCACTGCGGCGATGCCGACGGCGATCAGCTCCGGCACGGCGCCGATCGGCACTGAGACGTCGTGCTTGATCGACGCGCCTTCCTTCGACTGCACTTCGCTCATCTGCTCGCGCGCCGCCCACATCAGGGTGCGGTCGGCTTCGGATTCGGCGACCACGGCATCGGCGACGAGGCCGGAGCCCAGCGCTTCCTCGAGCGCCGATTGCAGCGCGCCGGGCACGCCGCCCTTCATGCGGTTGACCTCGACCAGCGCATACCAGGGCGAAAGGCTGGCGGTCGGATCACGCGGCAGGAGGCCGTACTTGAGCTGCAGATCGACGCCGAAGCGGTTCATCAGCTCGAAGGCGGTGAGTCGCGAGCCGGTGCGTTCGCGGAGGAGGTAGAACAGCTGCAGCGCCGCGGCGGGATCGGTGACGTTGACGATCGCCGTCTCGTGGCCCTCGGGGATCGGGAACAGCTTCACCGTCGCCGCGGTGATGAAGCCGAGCGTGCCTTCGGCTCCGACCAGCAGATCCTTGAGGTCGTAGCCGGTATTGTCTTTATTCAGCGCATTGAGCCCGTTGTAGAGCCGCCCATCGGCCAGCACGGCCTCGACGCCCAGCGTCAGCTCGCGCGCATTGCCGAAGGCCAGCACCTGCACGCCGCCGGCATTGGAACTCAGGACGCCACCGATGCGGGCCGAGCCCTGCGAGGCCAGCCAGAGCGGGAACATGGCGCCTGCTTCTTGCGCCACCTTGTGCGCCTCTTCGAGGATGACGCCGGCTTCGAGCGTCATGTGGCCGGCGGCGGCATTGACCTCGCGCACCTTGTTGAGGCGGCTGATGTTGACGATCACCTCGTTGCCGCTCAGCGGCACCTGCCCGCCGACGAGGCCGGTATTGCCGCTCTGCGGGATCAGCGGCACGCCGTGCTGGTTGGCCCAGCGGCAGAGCGCCTGCAATGCGGGGATGTCGGCCGGCAATGCCACCGCCACGGCCCAGACCTTGAAGCGCTTGCGCGGTTCGGTGACGTAGCTCGTCATCGGCACCGGGTCGGAGATGACGCCCGCGTCCCCCAAGAGGGTTTTGAGGGCACGGACGATCTCTTTGGGGCTGAGTGCGTTCATGGCGCCGGAAGATAATCCGGGGCAGGCCGGGCGCAAGGGCGAACTTGCCCGCCTCAAGGCGCTATGCGAAAAGCGGCGCCAACGAGACATCCAATAGGAGCACGACGATGGCGAACGGGCTGATGGCCGGCAAGAAGGGCCTGATCATGGGCGTGGCGAACAACCGCTCGATCGCCTGGGGGATCGCCAAGGCCCTCGCCGACCAGGGCGCCGAGATTGCCTTCTCCTACCAGGGCGAGGCGCTGAAGAAGCGCGTCGAGCCGCTGGCTGCCGAGATCGGCGTCACCACGCTGGTCGAGTGCGATGTCAGCAACGATGCGGCGATGGACGAGACCTTCCGCGTGCTCAAGGAGAAGTGGGGGACGATGGACTTCCTCGTCCACGCTATCGGCTTCTCCAACAAGGAAGAGCTCGAGGGCCGCTACATCAACACCAGCGCCGACAATTTCGCCCTGACCATGAACATCTCGGTCTACTCGTTCACCGCTGTGGCGAAGCGCGCCGAAGCCATGCTGAACCCCGGCGGTTCGCTGCTGACGCTGACCTATTACGGCGCCGAAAAATACGTGCCGAACTACAACGTCATGGGCGTCGCCAAGGCCGCATTGGAAGCATCGGTGCGCTACCTCGCGCATGACCTCGGCCCGCAGAATATCCGCGTCAACGCCATCTCGGCCGGTGCCATCAAGACTCTCGCCGCGTCGGGCATCTCGGGGCTGCGCACCATGCTGCACTACCAGGAGAAGGCGGCGCCGCTGAAGCGCAACGTTACGCAGGAGGAAGTCGGCTCGGCCGCGCTCTATCTCTTGAGCGATTTGAGCTCTGGCGTCACCGGCCAGATCCAGTATGTCGATTGCGGCTTCAACATCATCGGCATGCATGTCGACGACGAAGCCGAAGCCACCGCGTGATTTTGAGGGGCTGCCGCGAGGCGGCCCCTTCTGTTTTTCGAGACCGACAATGTCCCTGAACTGGCCTGAACTGTATTTTATCCGCCACGGCGAAACCAACTGGAACGCAGAGGGTCGGTATCAGGGGAGCAAGGACATTCCCCTCAACGACATCGGCCGCGGCCAGGCCGATCTCAACGGCAGGCTGCTGCGGCAGCTGTTCGAGCGCGACGGGCGCTCGCCGGCCGAGTTTGCCTGGCACGTCTCTCCGCTGGGACGCACCATGGAAACGATGCAACGCGTGCGAGCCGCATTCGAAGGGCAACTGCCCGAGGCGGTACCCGACAAGCGGCTGGTCGAGGTGTCGTTCGGCGTCTACGAGGGACGCCTTCATACCGAGCTTAGCTCGGGCGAGATGGCCATTGCCGGCGAGCGGGATGCCGACTTCTGGTTCTTCCGTCCGCCTTCGGGCGAAAGCTACGAGGATGTCTCGCAGCGCATCCAGGACTTTGCCGCTGACAAGCTGACGGCGCCCGCCGTCATCGTCGCCCATGGCGGTATTTTGCGCATCCTCCGTCGCCTGATCGAGGATTTCCCCGCCGACCGCGCCGTCAACTGGTTCCCGCCGCAGGATTCCGTGGTCCACTTCATCGACGGCAAGAGCGTGGTCTATCCGGCCGGGCACAGCTGGGACGATTGACCCAGGCACTTCCTCTCCCCTAGAACGCCCACAACCTCGGGGCGCGCACTCCATGTCGTTCAACACCTTCGGTCATCTCTTTCGTTTCACCACCTGGGGTGAGAGCCATGGGCCGGCGCTTGGCGTGGTGGTGGATGGTTGTCCGCCGGGCCTGCCGATTTCGGCCGAGGTGATTCAGCGCGATCTCGATCGGCGGAAGCCGGGGCAGTCGCGGTTTACGACGCAGCGGCGCGAGGATGATCAGGTCAAGATCCTGTCGGGGGCGTTCGAGGACGAGCGCGACGGGCTGCTGAAGACCACGGGCACGCCGATCTCGCTGATGATCGAAAATACCGATCAGCGCTCCAAGGACTATTCCGAGATCAAGGACAAGTACCGGCCGGGTCATGCCGATTTCACCTATCACCAGAAATACGGGGTGCGCGACCACAAGGGCTCGGGCCGGGCTTCGGCGCGCGAGACCGCGGCGCGGGTGGCAGCGGGTGCGGTGGCGCGGCTGGTGATCCCCAATGTGACGGTGCGCGCCAGCCTCGTGCAGGTCGGCCCGCATAAGATCGACTATGGCCGCTTCGACTGGGCCCAGGTCGACCAGAACCCGTTCTTCTGCGCCGACCCGGTGGCTGCCAAGGACTGGGAAGTCTATCTCGACGGCATCCGCAAGGACGGTAACTCCGTCGGCGCGGTGATCGAAGTCGTGGCCGAAGGCGTGCCGGCCGGCTGGGGCGCGCCGATTTACGGTAAGCTCAGTGCCGATCTCGCCTCGGCGATGATGTCGATCAACGCCGTCAAGGGAGTCGAGATCGGCGAGGGCATGGGTTCGGCGGCGCTGACCGGTACCGAGAATGCCGACGAGATGCGGGCCGGTAATGCCGGGCCGTATTTCAAGTCGAACCATGCCGGCGGCATCCTCGGCGGCATTTCGAACGGCGATCCGATCGTCGTTCGTTTTGCGGTGAAGCCGACCTCCTCGATCATCACCCCGCGCGAGACAGTGACGACGCATAACGAGAACACCGAGGTCATCACTAAGGGCCGGCACGATCCCTGCGTCGGCATCCGGGCCGTGCCGATCGGCGAGGCGATGATGGCGGTGGTGCTGGCCGACCATTTCTTGCGCCACCGGGGCCAGACCGGGCGCGAGGGCGGCATCGGCTACTGAGCCTATCCGGACCGCCGCTGATGCCGGCGCGCGGTGACGCGTAGTTTGGCCGGCAATTGAGAAAAATCCTCGGCCCGAACCGCGCGCAACCCCTCATTGCGGGCAGCGCTGAGTCGTGGCTCCATGCTTGTCACATGGTGTAACCTATTGCCGGTGCTTGATATTTCATACGGATAAGGTGCTGGTAGACTACGCGGTTGCGCTCGGGGAGACCGAGGAGAATTCCAATGTTCGGACAGTGCCGCGCCTTCATTATTGCCACCAGGCCGGCCGAGAGCCGGGTGCTGGAACTGACGGCGGCACGTCTCGGCTTTGGCGAGATCGTAAGCTCGATCGGCGGCGCGACCGGGCGTCCGCTGAGCAACCTCACCTTCTTTTTCATCGATTACCGGGTGGACGACCAGTCGATGGCCGACATCATCGCCACGATCCGCGCGGATCGTCGCGGCAAGCTACGCTACTCGCCGATTTTGCTGCTCATTGAGGACGGCTCAACCGCCCGGCGGCTCAAGTATGTCCGTTTTGGCTTCGATGACGTTATCGCGCTTCCGCTGTCATTGGATGCGCTGGCGTCGCGCCTCGCCATTCAGCTGAACAGCGATCGGGTCTATCTGGAGACCAAGGACTATTTCGGGCCGGACCGGCGGCGCCTCGACGCGGGTGCCGAGCTCAGGATCGGCACGTCGGCCTACACGCGGGTATTGTTCGAGCGCAATCCCAGCGGGGGCGTGCATGTCATCCAGCGCGAGGAACGTGGATATCGGTTCCGGCCGCAGCCGAGCGCTGACACGCATTTCATGCCGAAACTGTTCGGGGAGGCGGCCCGCTAGCGCGCCAGAAGCAGGACCTAGCTCCGGCGGAACCCGGCGACGAACTCCCGGTTGCCATCGCCCCCGGCAATCGGTGAGCCGAGCGTGAAGAGGCTCTTCCAGCCTCTTTGCGCAAAATGAGCGGTGATCCGCAACACCGCATCGGCGGTGGCGGCATCGTCGGTGACGATGCCGCCCTTTCCGATATTTTCGCGGCCCACCTCGAACTGCGGTTTGATCAGGATGATGGCCTCGGCACCTGGCGCGGCAAGAGCGAGCACGGGGTCGATGACCTTGAGGATCGAGACGAAGCTGACATCGGAGACGAGCAGTTCGATGGGGTCGGGGATGATCTGTGGGTCGAGGTACCGCCCGTTGACGCCTTCGAGCGAGATGACGCGCGGGTCGGCCCGCAGGCTCTCGTGCAGCTGGTCGTGCCCGACATCCACGGCATAGACCTTTGCCGCGCCGCGCTCGAGCAGCACTTGGGTGAAGCCGCCGGTGGAGGCGCCGAGATCGAGGCAGGTCTTGCCGGCCGGATCGATGTCGCTCGCATCGAGGCCGGCGACGAGCTTCAGCGCCGCGCGCGAGACGTAGCGCGCCGCCGGATCGTCGAGCGCGACAATGTCGTCCCGACCGACCTGCTGGTTGGGTTTGACCGCGACAGTGCCGTTGACCGTCACCGTGCCGCGCAGGATCGCGTCACGAGCCCGGGCGCGGCTGGGGAGCAGACCGCGGGCTTCGAGTTCCTGGTCGAGCCGCCGGCGGTCGCTCACGAGGCCAGATTCCTTCAGGAGGCCATGAGTTTCTTGATCTTGGCGACCGCGGTGTCCTTGGGCTCGCCATAGGCGATGGTGCCTTCGAACTGGCCGTCCGCGTTGATCAGGAAGACGCTCGCCGTGTGGTTGACGAGGTAGAAGCCGTCGGCATCCGGCGCTGTCGCTTCCGACATGGCGCCGAACGATGCCTTGGCGTCGGCGGTCTGCTGCTCGGTGCCGACAAGGCCGATCACGCCGGGGAAGGAGCCGAGATAATCGGCGAGGACTTCCTTGGTGTCGCGCGCCGGATCGACGGTCACGAAAATCGTGCGCAGCTGCTCGGGCGAGAGGCCGAGTTCACTCTTCCAGGCGTCCGATTCCGCCAGCGTCGTCGGGCAGACATCGGGGCAGTGCGTATAGCCGAAGAAGACGAGGCTCGGCGTGCCCTTGAGGCTGGCTTCGGTGAAGGTGCTGCCATCTGTCGACTCGAGTGCGAAGGGCTTGCCGGTGACGCCGAGCGGTGCCGTGGGCGGCCGGAAGATGAACAGGGCCGTGGCGCCGAGCGCGGCGATGACGACGAGCGTCCAGAGGATGATGCGGAAGCGCGCGAGTGCGGGCGAAGTGGTGTCGGCCATGGTCCTGACGTCCGGAAAGCTCGTCCGCTTATAGCGCTGTTGGAGCGCGCCGGGCGAGCGGCGATGTCGCAGTCACGGAGGGGTGAGGGGCGTTCGGCCTACTGCGGATCGAGCGGTTCGGTGCCGGTGGGCTGGCCGTTGCGCAGGGTGATCTTTTCGATCCGCATCTCGGCGGCCTTGAGCAGCGCCTCGCAATGCGCCTTCAGCGCCTCGCCGCGCTCGTAGATGGCAATCGACTCGGCCAGCGGGGCCTGCCCGCTCTCAAGCTTGCCGACGATGGTCTCGAGTTCGCGCAGCGCGGCCTCGAAGCTCATTTCCTTGATGTCGTCGGCGGGGGAATCGGCCATGTCGGCTCCTCGGGAACAGGTCCCTCTGCTAGCCCGCGCCCATCAACATTTCAACATGCGCGGCAACTCCGGTGCCCAGGCCCTGCCGGTCGTAACCGCCTTCGAGCATCGAAACGATGCGGCCTTCGCACACCCGGGCTGCCACCTCCATCAACCGCCCGGTGACCCAGGCGAAATCCTCGGGGCGCCAGTTGAGGCCGGCGAGCGGATCGCGATAGTCGGCGTCGAACCCGGCGGAGATGAACAGGAAATCGGGCTGGAAGGCCTCGAGCGCGGGGAGGATGCGGCTGTCATAGGCCTCGCGCATGGCATCGGTCCCGGAGCCAGCCGGCAGCGCCGCGTTGCAGATATTGCCGACGCCGGTGAAGTCGGGTCTGCCGGTGCCGGGATAAAGCGGCATCTGGTGGCTCGAGCCGTAGAACACGGTTTCGTCGGCCTGGAAGATATCCTCGGTGCCGTTGCCGTGGTGGACGTCGAAATCGACGATCGCCACCCGCTCGGCCCCATATTTGCGCTGCGCCTCGCGCGCCACGATGGCGATGGTGTTGATGAGGCAGAACCCCATCGGCCGGCTGCGCTCGGCATGGTGGCCGGGTGGCCGTACGGCGCAGAAGGCGTTCCTGGCCTCCCCCAGGGCCACGGCCTCGAGCGCCGCCAGCCCGCCGCCGAGTGCGGTGGCGACGGCTTCGAGCGAGCGCGACGAGATGAAGGTATCCTCGTCGATCTGCCCGATCCCTTCGGCCGGGCGGGCCCGGGTGAGGATACCCAGATAGTCGTCGTCATGGACGAGGGTAGCGAGGCTGAGATCGCCTGATGGCGCGTCGCGCCGGATGAGCCGGTCGAAGCGCTCACGGCTCAGGGCCTCCTCGACGGCCCGGATGCGATCCGGCCGTTCGGGGTGGCCCGGCGGGGTAACGTGGCTTTCGAAATTGCGTTCGGAAACGAGAAGGGTGGCCATTGATCGGTTGCTGCTGCACTCCGGCAAGCTTGACGTTGCGCACGAGAGCTTGTCAAACCTCGCGCCATGGCCAGCGCCGTCCATTCCCGCACCGATCTCGCGATTCTCGCTGCGCGCCTCGTAGCCGGCGAGCTCGTCGCGTTCCCGACCGAGACGGTCTACGGGCTCGGCGCCGATGCAACGAACTCCGATGCGGTGCTCAAGATCTACGAGACCAAGGGCCGGCCGCGCTTCAATCCGTTGATCGTGCACGTCGCCGATCTGGCGATGGCGGAGCAGTTGGTGGCGTTCAGCCCGCTGGCACACAAGCTTGCCGCGTTCTGGCCGGGACCGCTGACGCTGGTGCTGCCGCGACTGCCAGACGCGGGCCTGTCGGACATCGTCACCGCCGGGCTCGATACGGTCGGCATCCGCATCCCCGATCATCCGCTGGCCCGCGACCTGATCCGGGCTGCAGGGCGGCCGCTCGCCGCGCCCTCGGCCAATCCGTCGGGCAAGCTCTCGCCGACGACCGCGGCCCAGGTCGACCGTGCCTTTGGCGGCAGGGTGCCGGTGCTCGATGGCGGGCCGTCGCAATCGGGGGTGGAGTCGACCATTCTTGCGGTCGAGGGCGAGGTCGTCACGCAGTTGCGTGCGGGGGCCTTGCCGCGCGAGCAGATCGAGACCGCGATTGGCCGTCCGGTGGCGCAGGCGGCGCCCGACGCCAAGGTGGCGGCGCCCGGGATGCTGGCGAGCCACTACGCGCCGAACGCGACACTGCGGCTCGATGCGGAATGGCCGGAACCGGGCGAGACATATCTAGGTTTCGGGCCAGGCCCGGAAGGGGCGAACCTTTCGCCGAGCGGCGACCTGCGCGAGGCGGCGCGAAACCTGTTCTCTATGCTACACCGGCTCGACGAGACGGCGACGCGGATCGCGGTCGCCCCGATCCCACACACGGGATTGGGTGAGGCGATCAACGATCGGCTGAAGCGCGCTGCGGCGCCGCGAGGCTGACGGCCCCCGCCAGCGCACGGGGCGCCAAGGACCCTGGACCAGCCCTTACTCCCGCACCTTGTATGGCTTCTGGTCGCGCCAGAAGCGCATCAGGCTTTCGAGGTCGGGGTCGGATTGCTCGGGCAGCACGATCTTCAGCGTGACGTAGAGGTCGCCGGTGCCGTGAAGGCCCTTGCCCTTGAGGCGCAGCGCCTTGGTGGTGTTGACCGAGGGCTGGAGGTTGAGCTCGGCCGAGCCGTCGAGAGTGGGGACGCGCACCTTGCCGCCGAGCACCGCCTCGTAGAGCGTGATCGGTACGTCGACGCGCAGGTCCGCGCCGTCGCGGCGGAACTGCTTGTGGCGCTCGAATTTCACCGTGACGATGGCGTCGCCCGGCGGGCCGCCCATCGGCGAGGCGTGGCCCTGGCCCTTGAGGCGGATCTGCTGGCCGTCCTCGACCTTGTCGGGCAGCTTGACGTTCAGCACCTTGCCCGTGGGCATGCGCAGCGGCACGCTGCCGCCCTGGTGCGCCTGTTCGAGCGTCACGGTGGCGGTCGCGTTGATGTCTTCGCCGCCCATGCCGGCGCCGCGGCCCTGGAAACCGCCGCCTGCGGCGGAACCGGTGAACGGGTCCCAGCTCTGGCCGGCGCCCCCGGCGCGCGCGCCGCCGCGCGGCTGGTTGCCGAAGCCGGACATGAATTCCTTGAGGATGTCCTCGGCGGAAAAGCCGCCGGCACCGGCCGAGTAGCCGCCCGCACCGGGGCGGGTGCCGCCATTGCCGCGGCCGAAGCCGGCAAAGCGCGGGTTGCCGTCGGCGTCGATCTCGCCGCGGTCGTAGCTGCCGCGCTTCTCCTTGTCGGAGAGAAATTCATAGGCGGACGAGATCTCCGCGAATTTCGCGTGAGCCTTGGGGTCGTCCTGGTTCTGGTCGGGGTGGTGTGCCTTCGCCAGTTTGCGATAGGCCGCCTTCAAATCCTTCTCGGAGACGGACTTGGGCACCCCGAGCACGCTATAGGGATCGCGCATGGGTTCCTTCAAGATGGCGCGGGTTGGGATTTGCTTTCGCCCCCTGCCATATCCTATATGGCGACGCGCCCGATGCTTGTCCAGACCGGCGCGAGACGGGGGTAAACCATGTCGGCAACAACACTTACCGAGCGCCTGTTCGACGATTCGGACAAGGCCCCGATCGACCCCTGCTCGCTGTTCGAGGAATGGTTCACCCTGGCGCAGGAGAGCGAGCCGAACGATCCGCATGCCATGGCGCTGGCGACGGTCGATGCGAACGGCATGCCCGATGTGCGCATGGTGCTGCTCAACGCTCGCGACGCGCGCGGCTATTGCTTTTTCACCAATTTCGAGAGCGACAAGGCGCTTGAACTGCTGGCCAATCCCAAGGCTGCCTTCGTCATGCACTGGAAGTCGCTGCGCCGGCAGATCCGGGTGCGTGGTCCGGTCGAGGTGGTCTCGGACGGCGAGGCCGACGCTTATTTCTCGACGCGCGCCCGCATGAGCCAGATTGGCGCCCACGCGAGCAAGCAGTCGCGCCCGCTCGCCAACCGCTACACCCTGCTCGAGCGGGTCGAGACGTTGAGCAAGAGCTTCCGCGAGGATGAGCCGGTGAACCGGCCGGCCCACTGGAAGGGTTTTCGCGTCGTGCCCCAGGTGATGGAGTTCTGGAAGGACGGCGCCAACCGGCTGCACGACCGCGTCCGTTTCACCCGGGCTGCCGATGGCAGCTGGACCCGCCAGCGCCTCTATCCCTAGCCGCCCGATTGCCAAATCATCGGGCCCCTGCAACAACATAGGCGGGGCTCGGAGCAGGCTATGGACGGACCGTGGGGCGAAACCCAAAGTCACGAAGCGGTGGTGTTTCGTGGCAAGCGCGCAGAATTCCTGCGCCTGCTGCTCAAGGGCTACCTCTTGATGGTGCCGACGCTCGGCGTCTACCGCTTCTGGCTGACGACGAACAAGCGCCGCTACTACTGGCAGAATACGACCATCGGCGGCGATGCGCTTGAATACACCGGCAGCGCGCGGCAATTGCTGTTGGGGTTCCTCTTCGCGCTGGCCTTCTTCCTGCCGGTCTATGTGGGCTTCTTCGTCCTCTCGACGCAGGCCGGCATCGTCACTGTCATCGGCTACGCGGTGCTGACCGCGTTGTTCTGGTTCTTCATCGGTTATGCCCAGTATCGCGGCCGTGATTTCCGCCTGTCGCGGACGCTGTGGCGCGGCATCCGCTTCGACCAGAAGGGGAGCGCGCTGGCCTATGCCACGCGCCGCTTCCTGTGGAGCCTTCTCGTCATCGTGACGCTCGGGCTCGCCTACCCCTTCATGTCGGCGAACCTCTGGCGCTATCGCTACAGCCACACCTGGTTCGGCGACCGGCAGATGAGCTTTGTCGGGACCTGGAAGACCGTGGCGGGGCCGTTTTACCGGGCCTATGCGACGATCGTGGCCCTGATTTTGCTGATGATCCTAGTGGCGACAAACGGCGGTGCTGGTGACATAGTGATCCAGTTCGCGCCGCTGGCACTCCTGACCTTCATTGGTCTCGCCACTCCCTACTGGCGCGCCCGCGAGGCGAGCCGGATGTTCTCGTCAATCCGGCTCGGCGAGGCAGCTGTTGCGACCCGGATAAAGTTCCGAACGCTGTTCGGCCAGTATTTCGGTCTGGGCAGTTTGCTGCTGTTGCTGCTCGTTGTCGGCATTGCAATCGCAACAGCAATTTTCGTCGCCTACTATCGCGAGACAGGCGAAATGGCGGTCGGCGACCTGCGCTCGCTCGCCTTTACCGGCTGGGGCGGGGCGGCGATCGTCGTTGGCGGGTATCTGCTCGGCTTCGGCGCCTTCTCGCTGCTCGTTGAAGCGATCATCGATTTCGGCTTCTGGAAGGCGGTGGCCCGCGGCACCACCATCACCGGGCTTCAGAGTCTCGAGAGTGTCCATGCCACTGGCGAGGATACGGCGCTGGTCGGCGAGGGTCTCGCCGATGCCCTCAACGTGGGGGCGTTCTGATGCAGCTGCCCATGGCCCGTTACTACGACGGACACACCGCCGCACCACACAATGTCACCTTTGCCATTGGCCGCGACACCGACCCGCAGCTGATGATAGCGGCGCCCGATGGCGTACAGCTCGACGGCTGGCCGCTCGCCGAAATATTCGAGGTGGCGGCGCGGCCGGGGGAACTGCGCCTCGGCGCCACCAGCCGGCCCTACGGCGCCCGCCTGATCATGAGCGGCGACGGTCTCGTCACGGCGGTGCGAAAGCTGCTGCCCGATCTCGTCAAGCGGCAGCGCGCCGACCAGGGCGAGCAGTTGCGCCTCATCGGGCTCGCCACCGGCGCGCTGGTCTCGGTGATTGTCGCCTACATTTTCGGCGTGCCGCTGCTGGCGCGCAACATCGTGCCGCTGGTGCCGGCGCAATGGGAAGCCGATCTCGGCGAGACAGCGCGCCAGCAGATCGACCAGATCGTTGGCTTCGACGGGATCGCGATCCGCTGCGACACCGATCCGGACAGCCTCGCCAGCCGGGCCATCCGTTCGTTTGCAACCGAAGTCATGGAAGGGACGGGCTCACCCTTCGCGCCGGACATCCAGGTGGTGTACTCGGACATCCCCAACGCCTTCGCCCTGCCGGGCGGGTCGAGCTACTATTTCTCGGCTCTCCTGGCGCAGACCGAGAGCGCCGACGAGTTTGCCGGCGTGATGGCGCACGAGCTGGGCCACGTCTATCACCGCCACGGCCTCGAGGGCCTGATCGAGAGTTCCGCCACCGGCCTCCTCGTCGGCTTCGTCCTAGGCGATCTTACCGGCCTCTCGGTTGCCGGCGGCCTCGGCGCGGCGCTGATCGATACTCGCTTCTCCCGCGATGCGGAGCGGCAGGCCGACCAGTTCGCCGCGGCGGCGGGGCAGCGCATGGGCTTCAACCCCGCCGCGCTGGCCGACCTGCTCGAGCGGGTCGCGGGCGACAGTCACGCCAGCCAGATGCTGCAGATCTTCTCGTCCCACCCGCTGACCGCCGACCGGCGCGCCGCGCTCGAGGCCGCGCCACCGGCGCCTGCCGGCCGGCAAGTGTTCAGCCCCGACGAGTGGCAGGCGATCAAGACCATGTGCGATCCGGCTCGCCCGACCGAGCGCCTGGACCCCTGACGCACTCCAGCTAACAGTTTTCTCCGTCAGCCCTTTGCATCGGGCGGTGCGGCGTGTTTATCGGTAGGCGTCAGTTTTTCCCTGCGGCGGCGATGCGTATTCTCATCCGGACCTCGAAATGGGCGATCTGGGCCCGGCGGTTGGGCAGCCTCGCGCTGCCCATGACCATCATCCCGATACTGCTGCACCGCGAGCAGCTGGTGTCGTCGTCCGATTTCGCCGTCATCGAGGCTGTGGCCGCCGCCATCGCGGCGTTGGCCGTGCTGCTGGCGCTCGGTGCCTTCGCGAGGCTCTGGATGACCGGCGACCGCGGCTGGGGCCGCGCAGTTTCCGGGCTGCTGTTCGGTCTCATCTGCCTCGCGCCCTTCGGTTGGTTCGGCTACCAGGCGCTGCACTACCCCATGGTCAACGAAGTGACGACCGACATCGCGGTTCCACTCGCGCTGACCAGCGATGCCCAGGTGGCGCCGACCAGTGCCGCCATGCGCGACAAGATCGCCGAGACCTTCCCCAATGCGCGGACCCGCTCCTACCCGGTAGATGCGACCGAGATGTTCGCCATTGTCGAGAACCTGGTCGATGCCCGCGGCTGGGATGTCCGGGTCCGGCGCGCGCCGCCGACTGCGCTCGACACCGGAACCATCAACGCCATCGCCATGAGCCTTATCGGCTGGCGCGACGAGGTGGCGATCCGCGTCGCCGGCACGGCGCAGGGCTCGACCATCGACATGCGATCGGTGCCGCTGGTCCGGTTTCATGATTTCGGTGAGAACGGCCGGCGTATCGAGGAATTTCTGCTCGCGCTCGACGAAAAGATCACCCTCACCCTGCGCGACGCACCGCAGGCACCCGCTCCGACCGATACCGAAGCGCCGCCGGCACCGGCGACAGAAGAGGATGAGGCGGAGTAGCCCGCCTTATCTGCTCGCTGGAGAGATACGTGTGCCGAGTACGCCGTGATCGGCGCGGATCAGGCCGCGATCGGCGAGATATTCGACATGCGCCTTGAGCGTCATGGCGGCCGCGCCGCGCAGCAGCGGATCGAGCCTGGGATAGATCGTCGTCAGCAGCTCGCCGATCCGGCGAGCTCCGGCCTCGACGGCTGCGACCACCTGCCGGTTGCGCTCCTGCCGGTGCGCCAGGAGGGCTCGGGCATAGTCAGGGCCGTCGGCAATGGCCGCGCCATGCGCCGGCAGGTAGCTCGAATAGCCGAGCCCGATCACCTTCTCGAGCGAATGGAGATAATCCGCCATCGAGCCGTCGGGCACGGCGACGAGGGTCGAGTTCCAGCCCATGATGTGGTCGCCGGTGAGCAGCCACGGCGTGCCGAGAAGGCCGAAGGCGAGGTGGTTGGCGCAGTGGCCGGGCGTCGCGATCGCCTCGAGCGCCACGCCTCCCACGGTGATCTGTTCGCCATCCTGCAGCACCCGGTTCGGGCGGTGCTGCCAATCGCTCTCGCGACCAACCGGGTTGCGCTCGAACTGGCGCCGCGGGCGGCTGAGGCGGTGCGGACCGCCCGACCAGACCGGGGCGCGGACCGCGGCCTTGAGTTTCGGCACGAGCGCCGAATGATCGAGATGGGTGTGGGTAACAATGATCGCTTCGACATGCCGCCCGCCGATCGCGGCGATGAGCGCTTCAAGATGCGCGTCTGAATCGGGGCCGGGATCGAGTACGGCGACCGAATCGGTGCCGACGATGAAACTGTTGGTGCCCTTGAAGGTGTAGGGTCCGGCGTTCGGCGCCGTCACCCGCATCGTGCCATGCGCGACTGCCACGGGACGGCCCGTTTCGGCCTCGAACTCGGTGTTGAACTGCAACGCTGGCACCCGTCCCGGCCATTGCGCTCTCCCGGGGGAGCGACTACTAAAGGCGCTGGAAAATCTGCTCTTGTTGAAGGATTGGCAATGGCCTTGACGCTCACCACGCCGAACACCGTTCTCGGCGTGCTTTCGCCCAAGTCGCAGTCGGCACGTCTCGTGGCAAATCTGGTCACGGTCGTCCTCGGCTCGTTCGTCCTGGCCCTCGCGGCCCGCACCAGCGTGCCGCTCGAGCCGGTGGCCATCAACCTCACGACCCTCGCGGTCGCGGCGCTTGCCGCCGGCTTTGGCTGGCGCATCGGCGTCGCCACGGTGGCGCTCTACATCGTCCAGGGCCTCGTCGGCCTGCCGTTCTTCGCCTCGCCTCCCTACGGCGGCTTCGAATATGTCATGCGCCCGTCCTTCGGCTTCATCGTCGGCTACCTGCCGATGGCCTACATCATCGGCCGCGCCGCTGACCTCGGCGCTTCGGGCCGTCCGGCCCTGCTGTTCCTTGCCATGCTGGTCGGCGATGCCGTGCTGTTCGCCTTCGGCTTCACCTGGCTGCTGGTGGTTGCCAACATCATCACCCAGTCGGGCGCGGCGCTGCCGAGCTGGCTCGATGCCGGCAACCTGATCGGCACTGCCTGGAACGGCGCGGTCGCTCCGTTCCTGCTGTGGGACGTGCTGAAGATGGCTTTCGCCGCGCTCAGCGTCGTCGGCGTCTGGAAGCTGCTGCCCAAGGGCGACAAAGCCGCCTGATACGCTTCTGGCATCCTGAAATGCAGAAAGGGCCGGTCACTGACCGGCCCTTTCGCTTTGCCGCAAGATCGACGCGGCCAGGGGCGATGGCCGCGCCGAGTTGCGGTGATTTGCTGGTTCTTAGTTCGTGAACACCGCGAGCGATCCGTCGGCAGCGACGCCTATCGCGACTACGTCGGCTGCCGTCGCGTTGTTGGCTTCGAGCCAGCTCTCGAGCGACGCATTGGCCGCGATCGCGGCATGGAGGTCCGCGATCTCGCCGGCATTGGCGGCGAGCGCGGCATCGAGCGAGGTTGCGGTGCCGGCATCGAGCCATGCCGCAACGTCGTAGACGGTGGCGCCCTCGGTCGAGGCGCCGGCGAGGCTGAGTTCGGTCCAGACGCTTGCGTCGATCAGCGCGATGACCTGCGAGAGGTCGTCACCGCCTGTTAAGGACGCAGCCCCGGAGGCGTTGGCGGAGAGGGCGGCTGACGTGGTATTGGTAGCGGCAGTTGAATCGAGGCCATCAAGGCCGAGACCGGCATTCGCCGAGGCGTTGAGGCCGACGGACAAGCTGCTCGCTCCGCCCGTCGAAGCGGACGCGCCTCCGCCGACCGAGGCGCCCAGTCCGATGTCGAGGGCAAGGACTGGCGCCGACATGGCGGCGAAGCAGGCGAGCGCTGCGGCGAGTGTGTTTGCTTTCATGACTCTGGCTCCTTCTGGGATCATGCGAATCGGAGTCTGGCGGTCGCTGCCTGACACCCTCGTGAGGTCGTTGTCAGCGATCGGTAAGCTCTCCGCCGCTACAGAGCCGCCTATGTTCCGTGCGGTGCCGAATCACCTGCTGCTTGCTCTTGCCACTGCCGTCCTGCTGGGGCTGGCTGGGCCCGCCAGTGCGCAGGGACTGGGGCTCGACCTCGGCGGGCTCGGCAGTGTCGATGTCGACGTGGGCAGCGATAGCGGGATCGACGTGGATGTGAATGTCGGCGGCGACGACGGGCTCGATGTCGATCTCGGTGTCGGTGGCGATGACGGTCTGGGGGTCGATGTCGACCTCGGCGGGACCGACGACGGCGTTTCCGGGCTCGACCTGGCGCCCGATGGCCTGGCACTCGGCCAGCAGGCGGCGTCGGCTGCGGTCAAGAACGGGCGTGCCCTGCCGCTCGAAGACATCCTGCTCCGCGCCAAGCTGCTGATCGATGGCGACGTCATCGACGCCCAGCTGATCGCCGTGCAGGACGTACTGCTTTACGAGTTGAAGGTACTGGGCAGGGCTGGTGACGTGAGCGAGCTCTACTTCTATGCTCGCTCCGGCCTGCCGGTGGAGACGAACTGATCAGCCATGCGGATCCTCGTTGCCGAAGACGACCGACGCATAGCCGAAGCGCTGGCTGCCGCACTGAAGGCGGCGGGCTTCGTCGCCGAGGTTGAGTCGGACGGCGAGGACGTCTGGCACCGCGGCGACACCGAGGAATTCGACGCTATCATCCTCGACCTCGGCCTCCCGACGCTCGACGGCCTCACCATCCTGAAGCGCTGGCGCAAGGCCGGCCGCACCGGCCCGGTGCTGATCCTCACCGCGCGCGGCCATTGGGAAGAGCGGGTCGAGGGTATCGAGGCCGGGGCCGACGACTACGTCGTAAAACCCTTCCGCGTCGAGGAGGTGGTGGCCCGCATCCGCGCCATCGTCCGCCGTTCGAGCGGCTTTGCTTCCTCACGCATCGATGTCGACGACCTGGTGCTCGATACCCGTGCCATGCAGGTGAGCCGCGACGGCGTGCCGATCACCCTGAGCCCCACCGAATACAAGCTCTTCGCTTACCTCGCGCATCAGCGCGGCCGGGTGGTGTCGCAGATCGAGATCACCGAGCATCTCTACGCCCAGGATTTCGAGCGCGAATCCAATTCGATCGAGGTGCTGGTCGGCCGGGTGCGGAAGCGCCTGGGCAACGACATCATCAAGACCCGCCGCGGCTTCGGCTATTACATGGGCACACTCGAGGAATGAACCGCCGCTCACTGCGCCTTCGGCTGCTCGGCGGCGCGGCGCTGTGGATCGTACTTGCGCTAGTGGTCGCCGGCCTCGCCATCGGCTGGATGTTCACCGCCAATGTCGAGCGCTCGATGCGCGCCGGGCTGACGGCGAGCCTCAACCGGCTGGTGGCCCAGATCGACCCGGTTGCCGCCGCCCCGGTCCGGACTGATCCACTGCCTGACCCGCGCTACGAGACGCCGATGTCCGGCGCCTATTGGCAGATCGAGGCGCTGGCCGACGGCAGCAACTGGCGCTCGCGGTCGCTGTTCGACCATGTGCTCGAGACCGCCAGCGCCACGGCGCCGGGAGGGGTCGAGCGTTTCTCCACCTTGCCCGGACCGGCCGACCAGGCGCTCTCGGCCATGGTGCGCGAGGTGACCTTCAATTCCGATGACACGCAGAGACGGTTTCGCGTGACGCTGGCCGAGGATCGCGGGCTGCTCGACGAATCGATCCGGCAGTTCGGCGGCGAACTCGTGCTGGCGCTGGCTTTTCTCGGCCTGGCGCTGATCCTCGCCGCCTGGCTGCAGGTGCAGATGGGGCTGCGGCCGCTCGGCACGCTGCGGCAGGGCATCGGCGCCGTGCGGCGCGGCGAGGCGCAGATGCTGCCGACGACCTACCCGACAGAAGTGCTGCCGCTGGTCGGCGAGGTCAACGAGCTGCTAACCCAGCAGCAGAAATCGATGGAGTTCGCCCGCGCCCGCGCCGCCGACCTGGCGCATGGGCTGAAGACGCCGCTGTCTGTGCTGCGCAACCTCGCTGCCGACATGAAGGAAACCCGCGACGCCAATGCCGGTGCCGAGATCGACGAGATCGTCGGCGAGATGGACGATCGGGTTGAATACCAGCTCCGCCTGTCGCGACTGCGCATGCGCACCCCGACCCACCAGCTCTCGGCCTCGCTCAACGACACGGTGAACCGCACCATCGCGGTGCTTCGCCGCACCCAGGAGGGCGAAGAGCTCGACTGGCAAGCCAAGCTCGCGCCGGGGTTGAAGGTCGACATCGACCCGCACGACCTGATGGAGCTTGTCGGCGTGGTGCTGGAGAATGCGGCCAAGTGGGGCAAATCGCGCGTGACCATCACCGGGCGCGCCAATGACGCGACGGCCGAGTTGCGCGTCGCCGACGATGGACCGGGGCTCACCGAAGATCAGATCGGCCGGCTCGGGGTGCGCGGGCAACGCCACGACGAGAGCCGGCGTGGCTCGGGGCTGGGACTGGCGATCGCGCTGGAGGTCGTGGCGCTCAACGCGGGCACCATGCATTTTGCGCGGGCCGAAGAAGGCGGGCTCGAAGTGATCGTGCGGTTGCCGCTGGCCTAGAGGGCCGGCGCCGTCGGGAACACACCCGACATGGTCATGAACCCAGGGATCCGTTTCACCCGGTCGAGCCATCGGCGCACCGCCGGGTAGTCCTGCCGCGAGATGCCGCCTTCTTCGCAGAGCGCGATATCGGGGAAGCAGGCGATGTCGGCGATGGTTGGGTGGCTGGCCGCCAGCCAGTTGCGGTTTTCGCGTTCCCCGAACCACAGATGCTCGTCGATGCGGCGAAGCTCGGCATGGGCGGCGTGCTGCAGCGCGGCGAGATCGTGGTCGTAGCCGAAATTGACGGCGAGGCGGGCGTTGCCGGCGCTAGCGCCAAGCCGCTTGGCTGTCGCCAGCCAGCTGTCGAGCTCGGGTGCCTCGAGCCAAGTCCGCTCGCCGAACGTCGCCGCGAGGTGCGCCAGCGTCACCTCCGGATCGGTGTAGCGCGTACCGTCGATGTCGAGCACCGGCACAGTGCCGTTGGGGCTGAGCGCGCGGAACGCCGCGCCTTCGTGTTCGCGCCCCGGGAACACATCCACCGCGACGACGTCGTAGCGGTGACCGAGGATGGATAGCATCAAGCGCAGCTTGTAGCAGTCGGCGCTGAGTTCGAAATCGTAGAGCTGCATCAGATGTCGAGCACCAGCCGGCCGGACTTGGCGCGCGACACGCAGGTGAGCATGGCGGCGTTCGAGTGACGCTCGGTGTCGTTGAGATAGACGTCCTGGTGATCGGGCACGCCTTCGAGGACGCGGGTCAAACAGGTGCCGCAGGCGCCCTGTTCGCACGAGGACGGTGCTTCGATGCCATTTTCGCGCATCACCTCGAGGATCGACTTGCCGGCGGGCACGGTGAGGCTCAGGGCCGAGCGCGCCAGCTCGACCGTGAACGAGGTGCTCTTGTCGATCTCGTGCGCGTTCTTGAAATACTCGAAATGCACCGCTTCGTCGGGCCAGCCGAGCGCGGTAGCGAGCGAGCGGACAGTTTCGAGCATCGGGCCGGGGCCGCAGACGTAGAGATGCTGCGCCCGCGCCGGTGCGCCGAGCAGCCGTGTGACATCGGCTGTAGTTTCCGCCGGGCCGCGGCCGAGATGGATGGTGACGTTCTCGCCCAGCGCCTTCAACTCATCGGGGAGCGGCACATGCTCGCGCGAACGGGCGAAGACGTGGAACTCGAAGTTGAGGTTCGAGCGCTTCAGCGTTCGCGCCATCGAGAGCAGCGGCGTCACGCCGATGCCGCCGGCGATCAGTACGGTGCGGGTCGCGTCGCGGCGCAGCGGGAAATTGTTGCGCGGCTCGGAGACGGCCAGCACATCCCCGACCCGCAGCGTGTCGGTGATGGCGAGCGAGCCGCCGCGCGAATCCGGCTCGCGCTTCACCGCGATAGTGTAGCTCAGGAGTTCGCCCGGGCCGTTGGTGATCGAGTACTGGCGCACGAGGCCGTTGGGTAGATGCAGGTCGATATGGGCGCCCGGCTGGAAGGTCGGCAGGTGACCCGAGAGCGCCGCGAGTTCGAGGCCGGTGACATCGGTGCCCGCCTGCCATTTGCGCGCGACCCGCACCCTCTGCGTCGCTTGCCGGCCGATGGTGATATCGGGCATGGTCGCGAGCTCGACCGAGACCGGCGTGTAGACCGGGACGATCGGCTCGGGCAGCTCCGCCGGGATCACATTGGCTTCGATGCTTGTGCGGAGGTCGGAGAGCAGGGCGTTGAAGTGGCGGACCCGGTCGAGATCGGCGGCGCCGCGGATCAGGCCGCGAATGACGGCGCGGGCCGAGTCGAGCGGCTGGAAAAGGAAGGCGGCCGGCTCGCCGGCGCCGACCAGTTCGAGCACCGCCCCGAGCGGTGGCAGCGCCTTTACCGGGCTACCGGACACGCGCGCGGCGGTGACGGCGCTGAGCACCATTCCCGGCGTCGCATTGACCGGGATCGGGCGCAGCGGCGACCACTCGCCGTCCGGCATCACGCCGTCGAATTCCGTCGCATCGCCGAGCGCGGTCCAGACGAGGCCGTGGCGCTCGATCATCGGATAGGTGCGATTGGTGATGCGGCGGGCCGGGGCATCGGCCGGGTGGGCGGGAATATAGGTGCAGCCGGCCGAGCGGTTGGCGTAGCGCCAGCCGTGATACTGGCACTTGAGCTCGGCGCCCTCGTTGATGCCGATGGAAAGCCGGACGCCGCGGTGGAGACAACGGTTCTCCCAGACATTGACGTTGCCGTCGTCGGCCCGCCAGACGGCGAGTTCGCGCCCGAGCAGCTGGCCGTGGAAGACGTGGCGGAACGGCAGGTCGTCGCTCGCCGCGATCGGGTGCCAGTGGCCGGCGAAGAGGGTTTCGATGCTCATGCGGTAGCAGGGATCACGCCGTAATCGACGCCTTTGTTGGAGAGCCAGCGGCGATAGGCGATGGCGGATTTGTCGGCCCGGATCGGGGTTTCGGCTCGGGGATCCAGCGGCAGCTTCTTGGGATATTGGTTCTCGAGGATCGGCTTGTCCTGCCCGAAGATGGTCTGCTGAAAGCGGCGCATGCCGGCGAGGGTATTCACCTCGTCGATCATCGACAGCAGCAGGTGGGCGCGGATCGTTTCCTCGCTGGTCGGCTGGCAGAAGATGGCGATCACGTCCATGCGGGTCGCGTCGGTGGGGCAGGATTTGTACAGCACCGAGCAATAGGGGTGCGGGACGCGATAGACATATTCGACCTCCATGCCGCCTCCGGCGCTGAGCGCCGCCATCGGCTGGAAGAAGCGGCAGCGCGTGGCGAGGATTTCGTCGCGCGCGTCGGAGACTTCGACGTCGTACTCCTTCACTTCGGTATGCGGTTCATCGCCGAGGATGCCGGTGTGGACATAGGGGAAGTGCCCCATGTCGAGGAAATTCTCGATGGCGCGCGGGGCGGAGACGTTCACCCCGATCGAGCCGGCGCAGATGTTGAACCGGTCGGCCTCGGCATATTCGGGGATGGCGAAGAGATCGTCCGGCGGCGTGCCGAGGCTGGTCCAGACGAAACCGTAGCGCTCGAGTACCGGCAGCGGCGCCTGCGGCTTACCGCGGCGCCAGACGCGGATACCGTCGTCGGCGCGGGTGTATTCGAGCGGTTCCTCGAACAGGCGGGTGGCGCGGACGGTGCCGGTCGCAATGTCCTCGCCGGCAGAAATGACGTGCCAGTTATTGGCGATGACCTCTGATGGTCGCTTGGGCAAATGAGAGTTCCCGGCGGCCGGATTTGCCGCCCGTGCAACGTGCAATTGTCAGGCGGGTGAGGGCAAGTCCCGTCTGCGGCATGGCAGCTCTGACACCGGGGCGCAGTCTCATTATGCCGAGACCTTCGTTGCCCGCGCCGCCATTGATGCGGCGATGTGCTTGAGCATGGCGTCGTCGACCGTAACACCCTGGTGGCGCAGGGCCAGGACCGCGGCGCCGACCGAGGGATCGCCGGTGAGGCGGATGTCCGGCTCGTGGCCGGCCGCACTCAGGACCTCGGCGATTGCGGTGGGCAGGCCGGTGAGATGGGCAGCGACACTGCCGCCGAGCACGACTGGGCCACGCATGGCCGGATCGAAGATCAGGCGGAAGTCATCGAGCAGATAACGCTCCGATTGCGCCAGCAGCGCAGCCGCGATCGGGTCTTCGCGGTTGGCGATTACCAGTGGCGCGAACTTCGCCAGCTCGATCGGCCGCATCTTGTAGATGGCGTCGATGAACAGCCGCAGCGGCGCCGGCCGGCCATCGAAGGCGCGATCATCGGTGATCGGGATGCCCAGCGTATCGAGCACTGCCCTGGTCAGCGCGGTCTTGGGTCCGCGACCCTCGAGCGCCGCCGTGACGGCGATCGCAGCATGGTGGCCGAGCCAGTAGCCCGAGCCGAGATCGCCCACGAGATAGCCCGCGGCATCGGCGACGGCTTCGATCTCGCCAATGCGGACCCGCACCGCCCCCGAGCCTGTGCCGGCAAAGATGCAATAGCCATCGAGCGCCGCCGTGACCGAGGGCAGCATCGCATTGGTGTCGCCATCGAAGACCAGCGGTCCGCTCAGCCCCATCGCGCGGAAAGCCTCGTCAAGCCGCCGCTGCATTTCGGCGTTGCGCGGGCCCGCGATGGCGAGCAGCGCCACCTTGATGTCGAGCGGCCCACCGGCCGCCGCCGCGGCAGCCTGGGCCGCGGCGATAATCGCCGCTGCTGCCTCAGCGGGTGGATTGGAGCCAGGGTTGCCGCCGCGGTTCCTGCCCTGGCCGAGGCAATTGCCCGCCATGTCGACCAGCGTCGCGCGCGAGGTCGAACCACCCACGTCGATGGCCAGCAAAGCTGTGATCATTCCGTCATACACCCGCTTGCCAGCACCAGACTTGCTCGATAAGAATTGTTTTCACAACACGACGGACTTCTTGAGAGACATTTTCAGGACCGGCCCCTAGCACAGATGACAGCCCTCGCAAAGACGTTCAGCGTTCAGGATCGGATCGGGACTTTCAAGTCCCAGATGCCGCCCACGATGGCCAAACTCGCTGCAGTGTTGATGGACGATCCGCGGGCGCCGCTCAATCTTTCGATCACCGAACTGGCCGAGCGCGCTGGAACGTCGGCCGCCAGCGTCACCCGCTTCTGCCGCATGCTCGGCTATGCCGGCTATTCGCAGCTGCGCGTCGGCATCGCCGAGGATGTGGGTCGTGGTGGCGGGCAGGCCGCCTGGATCGCCGATATCGGCCGCTCGTTCGGCCCGCACGATCCGCCCGAAGAGATCAAGAATACGCTGCTCAACACGCACATCACGTCGCTGCAGACCACGGCGGGCCTGCTCGACATGCCGACCGCCCTGCGGGTCGCCGGGGCCATCGTCCAGTCGCGCCACCTCGATGTCTATGGCGTCGGCGGCAGCGCGCTGACCGCGCTCGAGACCGAGGCGCGGCTCTATCGCATCGGCATCAACGTTCACACCTGGGCCGAGGTGCATAACGGCCTCACCAGCGCGGCCATCCTGGACAAATCCTGCGTGGCGATCGGCATTTCTAATACCGGCCGCACCGAAGAGACGATCCAGATGCTGACGGTAGCCAAGGCCTCGGGCGCGTACACCGTCGCCATCACCGGCAACCCGGATTCACCGCTGGCCAAGCTCGCCGACGACGTGCTGATCGCCGCCTCGCCCAATGCCTACCTGCAGCCGGCGGACCTCTCGGCCCGGCACTGCCAGCTGTTCGTGGTCGACCTGCTCTACCTCCTCATCGCGCAGTCGAATTTCGACCGCACGACGCGGCTCCTCGCCGCTTCCGGCGCCGCCGTGGCGCCCCGCCGCCGTCCGTTGCGTGGCGCCACGCTCACCCAGCCGGCGCGTCGCGCGTCGGCCACCTTGTCCACCTGACCGAGTTGATTATGACCGACCTGACCGCCCAGTTTCTCTCCGAAGTCACGACGCGCATCCAGCGCCTCGGCACCGAAAAAGGGCCGATCGAGGCCGCGATCACTGCCGTGACCGATGCTGTCGCAGCGGGCGGCGTGGTGCAGGCTTTCGGTACGGGCCACTCGGAGGCCTTCGCCATGGAGATCGCCGGGCGTGCGGGCGGCCTGATCGCCGCCAACCGCATTCCGCTGCGCGCCCTCGTGCTACGCGGTGGCAAGACCATCTCGGACCTCGGCGGCGCGGCGCTCGAACGCGACCCCGACGTCGCCGAGAACCTGCTGTCGCTCTACGACATCCAGCCCAACGACATTTTCATGATCGCCTCGAACTCGGGCGTCAACGGCTCGATCGTCGGCCTGGCGCTCGCCGCCAAGGCCCGCGGCCACAAGGTGATCGCGGTAACGAGTTTCGATCACACGCTGAAGGTCACCCCCAAGCACCCGAGCGGCAAGCGGCTCATGGAGGTGGCAGACATCGCCATCGACAACCTGGCGCCCTTCGGCGACAGTACCCTCAAACTGGAAGGCGGTTTCGGTGTGGGCGCTGTGTCCTCGATCACCGCGGCGTTCATCGCCCAGCGCATCACCATCGGTGTAGCTGAAGAACTTCTACGCCGCGGCAAGACGCCGCCGCTCTACATCTCTGCAAACATTCCCGGGGGCGACGAGCACAACCGCGCCCTCGAAGATCTTTACGGCGAGCGGATCCGCGGGGAATCCTGATCGGATGCGGCTCTGCCCGACGTGAGGCCTAACGACTAGAACTTGGACAAGGGAAGGGAATAAAATGGGTTTCAAATCCATGGATCGCCGCACATTCCTGCGCGGCACCACGGCTCTCGTAGCGGCTTCGCCGTTCGCGGGCCTGCTTGGCTCGACCAGCGCTCTCGCGCAGGACGCTGCCAATCCGTTCAGCCTCGCCGACGGCTCGACCGTTGACGCGGTGATCTTCAACGGTGGTTACGGCATCGACTATGTCGAATTCGCCGCCAACCTCCTGCAGAAGAACCACCCGACCGTCACCGTAAAGGTGTCGCCGTCGACCCAGATCGCCCAGGAACTGCAGCCGCGCTTCCTCGGCGGCAACCCGCCGGACCTGATCGACAACTCGGGCGCGCAGGCGATCGGCTTCTCGGCCATCATCGACCAGCTCGAAGACATGAACTCGGTGCTCGACGCCCCGAGCCTCGAAGGCGTCAAGATTCGCGACACTCTCGTGGGTGGCGTCGAAAAGCCCGGCACGTTCGGCGACAAGTTCATCGCGCTAAACTACGTGATGACCGTCTACGGCATCTGGTACTCGGCTCAGCTGTTCGAAGACAATGGCTGGACTCCGCCGACCACCTGGGCCGAAGCCATCGAGCTCGGCAAGGTCGCCAAGGAAAAGGGCCTCTACCTCTTCGGTTGGGGCAAGGAAGCCGCCACCTACTACCGCACCACCGCAGTCGCCTCGGCGATCAAGGCGGGCGGCGACGAGGTGCGTCTCGCTGTCGACAACTTCACCCCGGGCTTCTGGTCGCATCCGTCGTTCCAGGCCGTCTTCACCGCCCTCTATGAGATCATCCAGGGCGGCATGATGAAGCCGGGTGGTGCCGGTACCCAGTTCACCGCTGCCCAGGCGCAGTGGTCGAACGACCAGTCGTTCCTGCTCTACCCCTCGGGCTCGTGGATCGAGAACGAAATGAAGCCGGCCACCAAGGAAGGCTTCCGCATGACCGGTATGGCGGAACTGTCGATCGACGCGAACGACAAGCTCCCCAAGACCGCCCTGCACGCCACTGCCGGCGAGCCGTTCATCATCCCGCTCGGCGCGCTTAACCTCGCCGGCGGCAAGGAACTGCTCCGCACGATGCTGTCGAAGGAAGCGGCGACCAACTTCGCCAAGACCAAGCTTGCTCCGACCATCGTCAAGGACACTGTTCCCGCCGACGGTTTCGGCTCGACCGCACTTGTCTCGCAGAGCAAGCTCTTGGCCGAAGCCGGCGCCGACGTGTTCACCTGGAACTCGTTCGACCTCTACGGCACGAACCAGGACGAACTCGTCGTCTGGAACAGCTTCCTTGACGGCAAGCTCGATGTGGCGGCCTTCACCGCTGCGCTCGAGGCGATCACCAGCGCCGTCTACAACGATCCCTCGGTCACGAAAGTCGAAGTAAAGTAATGGACAGCACGATGGCGAGGGCACCGGCCACGACGACGACCCGCCGGTGGAAATTGCCGAGCTTCGACAACGCCAGCTTCGCGCTGGTGTTCCTCGGGCTCCCTCTGGCGATCTACGTGATCTTCGTGATCTCGCCATTCGTGCAGGCCTTCTATTACTCCATGACGGATTGGTCAGGCTTCTCGAAGACGATGAACTTCGTGGGCCTGGCCAATTACGTGACCTTGCTCACTGACCCGGTCTTCACCAAGGCCGTGTACAATTCGATCGTGCTGGTGGTGGTCCTGCCACCGCTAGTCATTATCCTCTCGGTGACACTGGCGACGCTGGTGACCATCGGCGGGGCGACCCAGGGAGAAATCCAGGGTCTCAAGCATTCCGGCATCTACCGGGTTATCTCCTTCTTCCCCTACACCGTACCGGCCATCGTCATCGGCATCCTCTGGGCGCAGATGTACGACCCGTCGAGCGGCTTGCTGAACGGCATCCTGACGGCGCTGGGATTCGATTTCTTCAAGTCATTCGCCTGGCTCGGCGACGAGCGCACCGCCATGGGCGCGTCGATCTTCGTCATCGCCTGGTCGATGGTTGGCTTCTACATGGTGCTGTTCATCGCCGCGATCAAAGGCATTCCGGCCGAAACATACGAGGCGGCGCGCGTCGATGGGGCGGGGCGTTTCCGCACCGCCATCTCGATCACCGTGCCGATGATCCGCGACAACATCCGCACGGCGTATGTCTATCTCGGCATCCTCGCCCTCGACGCCTTCGTCTACATGCAGGCGCTGAACCCGTCGGGCGGACCGGCCAACTCCACCGTCGTGATCAGCCAGCACCTGCTGAACACCGCCTTCAAGAAGGGCAAGTTCGGCTACGCGACCTCGATGGGTGCAACGCTGGCGATCATCACGCTTGTTTTTGCCGCGCTGGTGTTCTTCATCTTCTGGTGGACCGGTCGTCCCGCCAAATCGGGACCGGTAACCACCGCGCCGGCGCCATTGGTTCGTGCGGCTCCTGTCCCCAAGCCCGTGGCCAAGCCCGTCACCCAGTACGAGCATCCGGCGCCCAGGAAGACCATCTGGACTGACAAGACCGTCGCGACGATCTCGCACGTTGCGCTGATCGGCTGGGTGGTCGTCATCTGCGCGCCGCTGTTGTGGGTGCTGATGAGCTCGTTCAAGACGACCCAGCAGATCTTCGGCTCGCCGTTCACGCTGCCCACCAGCTTCAACTTCGACAACTACGTGTCAGCCTGGACCACGGCGTCGATCGGCAGTTATTTCTTCAACACCGTGATCGTCGTCGGCTTCTCGCTCGTCATCGTCATGCTGCTCGGCTCTATGTGCGCCTACTACCTGGCGCGCTACGAGTTCAAGGGCAGCCGGATCATCTACTACCTGATGCTCGCTGGCCTGACCTTCCCGGTCTTCCTCGCCGTTGTGCCACTGTTCCAGACGCTGCGCGGCTTCGGGCTCCTCAACACGTTCCCCGGCCTGATCATCACCTACGTGGCGTTCGCGCTGCCGTTCACGGTGTTCTTCCTCTACTCGTTCTTCCGGACGCTGCCGCAGGAGGTGGCCGAAGCGGCGATGATCGATGGCGCCGGCCCGTGGCGCATCTTCTTCACCATCATGCTGCCCATGGCGACGCCGGGCATGGCATCGGTCGCGATCTTCAACTTCCTCGGCCTCTGGAACCAGTTCCTGCTGCCGATCGCGCTCAACACCAACACCGCCAACTATGTGCTCAGCCAGGGCATGGCGTCCTTCGCCTCGCAGGCCGGCTATGCGGTGAATTTCGGTGCGCTGTTCGCCGCCGTGGTGATCACCGTGCTGCCGGTGCTCGTCACCTACATCATCTTCCAGCGGCAATTGCAGGGCTCGGTCTCGCAGGGCCTGCTGAAGTAGGCCGGACCAACTGGAACGAAACTATGGGGCGTCCCGAGAGGGGCGCCCTATTTGTTGTTGGCCGGGGATCTGAACGCACGTTATGCAGTCGTTAACCATGCCGGAATTAGGAAATCATATCGTTAAACTGGGGATCCTAATGAATAGGCTTTATATTGCAGTAACACTTGTTGCCGTTTCGACAGTCAGCACGCACGCCGCAGACCTTGTCCTGGACGAACCGGCCATCGAGGCCGCGGTCCACGATTGGAGCGGATTTTATCTGGGCGCCCAGACCGGCCTCGTCTCGGGCACCTTCGAGGACAGCTTCCCGCCAGCTCCTCTCGCTTCAGTGGGCGCCAACGACCTCGGTGGGGGCAGCCTCGGGATCTATGGCGGCTGGAACGGCCAGTTCGATGGTTTCGTTCTCGGCCTCGATGCGGACGTCTCGTACGTACTGGTGTCCGGAAGCGGCGAGAACACTGCAGACGAGGTAATGGAAACTCAACTGGATTGGACCGCCGCAGTACGTGGCAGGGCAGGTGTCGCCAGCGAAGACTGGCTGTTCTATGTCGCCGGCGGCGTTGCGGCGACGCATGCCCAGGTCACCATCAGTTCACTCAGTGGAGTGGCCGAGGATACGCTCTTGGGCTGGACCCTGGGTGCCGGCATCGAGCATGCATTCGACGAAAACTGGATCGGCCGAGCCGAGTATCGCTATACGGACTACGGCGCACTCGGCTACGTCGTCGGTCTTGCCGACGAAGGAGAGGTTGCTTTCACAACCCACACTCTAACCTTAGGCATCGCATACAGGTTCTAGGCGGGTCGGCCTGGCCAGTCGCCAGCTGACCGACCCGGTCTCGCAGGCCCGCTCGAATAGGGCCGACGACCGGAACGAAATTATGGGGCGTCCCGAGAGAGGCGCCCTATTTGTTTGGCAGCGCTTTGCGCAAGTGCCCGCCGGCCCTGGCGAGGGCAGCGCGCGCATCTTCCACACGCTGGCCGGTGAGGAGGATGAGGATCGCCAGCTTCATATCGTTGCCGGCCTCGATGAGCGCCGCTTCGGCGGCCTCGGCGCTGCAGTCGGTTGCCTGCATGACGACGCGTACGGCCCGGGCCACCAGCTTCTTGTTGGTCGCCTGCATGTCGACCATCAGGTTCTGATATGTCTTGCCGATGCGGACCATGCTCGCCGTCGACAGCATGTTGAGCACGAGCTTCTGCGCCGTCCCCGACTTCATCCGCGTCGAGCCGGTCACGACTTCTGGGCCGACCACCGGGGCGATGGAGATTTCCGCCATGCGGGCGATCGGTGAATCCGGGTTGCAGGTGAGCGCCACCGTTGCGGCGCCGACCCTGGCGGCATGCTCGAGCGCGCCGATCACATAGGGCGTGCGCCCGCTGACCGCGATGCCGACGACGACGTCATTGGCGCCGACCGCGATCTTCGCGAGATCTGCGGCGCCCTGCGCCACGTCATCCTCGGCGCCTTCGACGGCATTGAGCAGCGCGCCGGGTCCGCCGGCGATGATGCCGACCACCATGGTCGGCGGCACGCCATAGGTCGGTGGGCATTCCGACGCATCGAGCACGCCCAGCCGCCCGCTGGTGCCGGCTCCGATATAGATGAGCCGGCCGCCGGCCTCGAATGCCGTCACGATCTTTTCGACTGCCGCCGCCACCTGCGGCAGCACCTTGCCAACTGCCTCGGGCACCGCCCGGTCCTCGGCATTAATCAGCGCGACGATCTCGGCCGCCGGCTTGAGATCGATATCCATGCTGGCCGGATTGCGGCCTTCGGAGATCAACTGCTGCAGGTCGGACAGGATGAGGTGCTGGTCGGCGCTAGCCATGCGCAAGTCTCCGGACTATCCGGCCCCGGAAACTGACGCTCCGTGATCGGCGAGATGCCGGGGATGTGCCACAAAGAGCGACGTCGAGGCTACCACAAAGTCCAACGTAATCGCCGATGCGGCGACGACTAGATGGAGCTCATGGTGTAGCTGGCAGCGGCACTGGCGTGCCACGCGATACGGCGACGGCCGGGCACGCCGCTTGTCGCTGGGCGTGTGGCAACCGGGCCGGATGGACCTGCTACGGTGATAGCACCATCCGGCAACTCGACGACCAGCTCGCCTTCTCGCCCTGCTACGATCGTGGCAGAGGCGAGGGCTCCGTCGCGCCAGGTGAGAGTGGCCCGGTGGCCGCCGCGGCAGCGGATATTCGCGATGCGGCCACTGGCCCAGCTGGCGGGAAGAGTTTTCAGCAGGCTGATCGCGCCCTCGTGACTCTGGACGACCAGCTCGGTCAGCCCGGCCACGGCGCCGAAATTGCCGTCGATCTGGAAGACATTGCCACCCGGCCAGCCGCTATGTGGGTGCAGCACCAGCAGCGCACGCGAGGTCAGGTGGTCGAGAAGGCCGCCGATCGAGCGCTCGGCCAGGGCGCTGTCGCGCAGGCGTGCAGCGAGGCAGAGGACCCAGGCCTGGCTCCAGCCGGTATAGCCGGTGCCGTTGTCGAGGCGGAGATAGAGGGCGCGGCGGACCGCCTCGAAGGTCTCCGGCGTGCCGGCTTCGGTGATGCGGATGCCCGGATAGAGGCCGTAGAGGTGGGAGAGGTGCCGATGTCCCAGCTCGGCCGGGGTCTTGTCGTCATCCCATTCGAGCAGGTTGCCGGTCGGGCCCATGACCGGGAGACGCAGCCGCGCCAGCGCATCACGCGCCCGGCCAGCGAGCGGATCGGAGGGGTCGGCGAGCCCGACGAAGCTTGCAAGGGTTTCGCGGATCAGCTCCTGATCCATTGCTGTGCCGGCGGTGATGGCGACATCGACGCCATCGACCACGAAGCTGTGCTCAGGCGAGGTTGAGGGGCTTGCGACCAGGCTGCCGGCGCCGTCGTCGACCAGCATGTCGAGAGCGAACTCGGTCGCGGCACGGAAGACCGGGAGGGCCGTCTCCGTCTTGAGCTCTTCGGCCCCACCGCCATGGTCGATATGGTGTTGCAGGTGCGCCGCCATCCAGTAGAGGCCCGCCGGCCAGTTCGACCACTGCGGGATGCCGGGAACCGGTGCGGTGAAGCGCCAGAGGTCCGCATTGTGGTGGGCCGTTGCGCCGGCCGCGCCATAATAGCGGCGGGCGGTGACGGCGCCTGCCTCGGCCAGCTCGCGGGTGAGCTTGAACATTGGCTCGTGCAGGTCGGCGAGCCCCGTCGCCTCGGCCGGCCAGTAGTTCATCTGGGTGTTGATATTGATCGTGTAGTTGCTCGACCAGGCAGGGCGCACATCGACGTTCCAGATGCCCTGGAGGTTGCTCGCTTCCGTGGCCGGCCGGGAGCTCGCGATCATCAGGTAGCGGCCGAAATGGAACAGCAGCTCAGCCCGTTCCGCCGCCGGACCGGACGCGCTCAGGTCCAGGTCGACGCGGTCGAAGAAGCCCTTGTAGTCGGTGCGGTGCCGCAGCCGGAGTTGGTTCGTGCCGACCTCCAGCGCCGCCGCGACTCTGGCCTGGGCCTCCTGAACGAGGGCGGTGAAATCGGTAGTGGGGCGCTGATCGTGGCCGCGATAACCCGAGGCCGCCGAGCAGATGAGTTGGAGGCCGCCGGTTTCGGCGTCACGCTGCAGAGCGACGACAACGGCATAACCCATGCCGGCGGAGACGGTGCCATCAGCCGCAGGCGCGGCCGCGTCGTAGCGAATCGGATTCTCTTCCTCGACGTAGTTGGGAAGCACATGCACAGGGACCCGGGCAGTGGCCACCAGCCACCTGATGCCATGCTCTTCGGACAGCGAAATGTGCGTATCGGGGTGCGGCGAAGCGAACGTGAGGCCCACGCTGTCGAGCGTGAGCACTCCATCCCCCGTGGCGGTCGCCACCAGCACACCATCCGGATTGGAGACGAAGCTGTCGAGCCGAACAGTGCCATAGCTGCTGCTGGCCACGGCCTCGGCAAGATCGAGGCGGCGGGTGTAGCCGGTGGTATCGCCCCCATCGGCATAGGTGAGTTCGATGGCGCCCAGCGGCTGGTAGGACTGCGTCCAGGTCTTGCCCTGCAGCGCCCGCCCCAGCTCGTCGGCCCTGAGGTAGTCGCGCCGGCGGATCGCCTCACGCAGCTCAGGGATCAGGCGAGATGGGCCCTCGTCGACTTCGGGCTGCAGCGGCCCGCCGGACCACACCGTATCGAGATTGAGGTCGAAGCGCTCGGTACCGATGCCTCCCGCGATCGTCGCGCCGAGCCAGCCATTGCCGATGAGGAAGCTGTCGATGAAGCCGCCGGCCGGCGTATCGAGGTCAAGGCAGTAACGAGGCATGAGAACCGTTCCGGAAGTAAGTGCCTCAGTGCGAGGCGAGGGTGCTGGGGGTCAGGAGGCGCCGGGTCGAACCGCGCAGGATTATGTTGCAGTTGAGCGTGATCGTATGGGGTTCGTGGCTGACACCCCGCTCGGACAGGCGTAAGGCGACAATACTGGCAATGGTTTCGGCGATCTCCTCGACCGGCTGAGCGATCGCCGTGATGCCACTCAGCTGGAACAGGGGGACATCGTCGAAGCTGATCAGCGAGATGTCGTCCGGGACCCTCAGGCCGCGTTCACGCAGCAGCCGCAGCGCGCCGATCCCCATGTTGTAGTTGCAGCAGAAGAGGGCGGTCGGCGGCTCGGCGAGAGACAAGAGTTTCAGGACGCCAGAATGCGCCTGGGCCTCGTTCCAGTGGGTATCGAGGATGTAGTCGGGGTTGAGGTCGATCCCTCGACCGAGCATGGCCTGTCGGTAACCCTCGAACCGCTCGCGGCCGTTCCAATCCTCGATGTTGCCAGTCAGCACGGCGATACGGGTATGACCGATATCCAACAGGTGGGTGACCGCACGGAAGCTCGAGGCGCGGTTTTCGACGATCACGCGGTCCACCGGCAGCCCGGGCCAGCCGTTGTCGTAGAATACGACCGGAGTGCCGCTCGAGATCAGTTCGTTGATACGATCGTCCACGTCCCGGCGGCCATCCATGACAAGGCAATCGACACGGTGGGCGGCAAAGAAGTCGAGCGCCTCGGATACCGACCGGGGCTCGGCGGCGTGACTGTAGGTGATGAGCGCCCTGCCGGCTCGCCGCATCTCGTGGCTGAGTTTGTCGAGCACGGCCGCGTGGAATTCGCTGATCGAGGGGACGAGGAAACCCACCGTGTTGGTCAGGTCACCCTTCATCGCGGCCGCAATGGCATTGCGCCTATAGCCGAGCTCGCCGATGGCCTGTTCGATCTGATCGCGGTTGCTGCGTCGGACAGGGTGGCCGTTGAGGTAGCGCGAGACGGTGCCGATGGCGACGCCGGCGCGGTCGGCAACCTCCACTATCGTGGGTTGCCGCCGGCGCCCGGCGCCATCATCGCTGTCGTCGCTGTCGCTCAAACCGTTCCCTCGAAGACCAGCGCGGAGTGGATGCGAAGGCTCGGGAGCCGCACCTCAACGCGGTCGCCACCATTGGTGAACGGCACGTCTTCCCCCGTCAGCGCGTCATAGACGCGGCTTGGCGTTCGCGGCAAGCGCACGCTGGCGGTGAGCGGTCCGAGCGTCGGGATATCCTCAATCATTTCCATGACCCGCACGCCGTTGCCGGCCGGCACTGCCTTGCCGCGGATCTGCGGCGCGCCATAGAGCAGGTGGAGAATGTGCCGCTTCTGCGCGGCCTGCTGGGTCAGCGTCGCACGCGCCGATGACGGCAGATCGGTGACGATCGCCCGGCTCGGCAGCAGCCGGTCGATGAGGCCGCGGACCACGTACTTGTATAGCGGCTGGCCCATGTCGTGGTACATCGCGAAGATCGGATAGGCCACATAGCCGACCCCACCCTTGACCGTCACCGCCGCGCCGAGCCCAGCCGCGTTCGGATCGTCGGGGGCATGCTGGTGCGAGCTGAAATGCTTGTAGCTGCGGTTGAAATAGGATGGTCCAATTTCTGCCAGCACCTCGGCTCCTTGCGCCACGATCGCCTGCCCCACGCCATACATGACGAACGGTGACTCCGTGACATCCGCGTCGAGATCGCGCCGCGCCCGTGCGTAGGACGGGTTGAACGCCACGGGGCCGTTGGACCGGATGCCGGCATCGACCGCAAAGCTGCCATCGGCATTGAGCCCCGACGTGCCGCTGAGCAACAGCTTGCCGCCCTGTGCGGTGAAGGCCTTGAGGCGTGCCGCAAGGCCTCCATCGACCGGGATCTCATCGGGTAGGATCAGGAGCTTGTAGTTCTCGAACACCGCGCTCGGGTCGATGACGTCGAACGGCAACTTCAGTTCCTGCAGCATCTGCGCGGCGCCATCGTCGCCGCCATTGTTGCGGTCGCCGGCATGGTGGAAATACTCCGCCGTCAGGATGGCGACATCGGACACCTGCCGCGCCCCTTCGAGGAACGGCTCGAGCTTTTCGATCCGCGCGTAGGCCGGAGCGATCGACGCATAGGTATCGGGGTTGATCGCCCCATCGGGGTGCAACTGGTCACCCACCAGGCACTTGGACCCCAGCGCCACCATCTGCGCCGCTTCGAACTCCAGCGCATCGGGATGCTTGAAGCCGCCGAACTCGCCCCAGCTGGTGTGGAACTTGCCCGTATGGGCGACGAAGTCGAAGCCCAGAGTCGCCGCATACCGGGCGCTCGAGGGGAAGTGGTCATAGCCCCAGCCGCCGGTCGGCAGGCTCTCGAGTTCGAGGTGGGTATAGGGCGTGAAACGCTGCGGCCCCTGCTTATGGATGTGCCCACAATTGTAGAAGATTCGCAGCCCCGGGAATTCCGCCCGCAGCGCCGCGCTCATCTCGGAGCGGAACCGCTCGTTGACCCACTCGTCGTTCTTCAGCCGGTCGGCCGGCTTTTCGGGGTCGAGCCCATGCTCTTCCATCGTGGCGAGGCATTCGGCGCACACGCAGTCGGTGGCGAGCACGATGTCGAAGAACAGCCCCTGCGTCTCGTAGGTGCGGGCCACCTCGCGGGCATGCTCGAGCAGCTCGTCGCGATAGGCTTTGTGGTTGAGGCAGAGCGTATGCCACCCCGCCTGCAGCTGATCGGGGTCGAAGCGGCTCTTGACCGCGGCGCGCACCCGCCACTCCGGATGCAGCCGGGCGTTGCGCTCGTCCCACTGTACCGAGATGTAGATCGGGCAGTCGATATCGGCCGCACTCAGCGCCGTCACCATGTCACCCAAGAGGTCCGGCCGGGCGAGCTGCGGATGCGGCGCGCCGACCTTGGTGGGGTAATACGACCAGCCGTGATGGCATTTGGCGAAGATGGTCACCGAGTTGACATGCGCCTTCTTGAACGTCGCCACGAAATCGTCGGGGTCGAACGCCGCGCCGATCCCCGGGATGTGCTCGGAAGTGTGGAAGTCGAGATGGATCTGGCGATAGCGCATGGGCTTGTTGGTCGCGGGCATGACTAATCCTTGGCGCCGGTCCGGGTTTCAGCCCCGGCGGCGAATTGACGTTGGAAGATGAGGAAGACAACCAACGGGACCACGGTGGTGACGATGGCCGCCACCGATTGGAGGTCCCAGTTGAGTTCGTAGGTGCCATTGACGCGGGCCAGGATGACCGGCAGCGGCACGTTGGTCCTGAGATAGAGCAGGGGCAGGAGCAGCGCGTTCCAGGTCCACAAGAACTGCAGGATGCCGGTCGCAAAGACCGAGCTCAGGCTGTTGGGCAGGACGATGTACCAGAAGGTCTGCAGCGGTCCGGCGCCATCGATGCGCGAGGCTTCTACGACTTCGGTCGGGAAATCCTCAAGGAAGTTCTTCACGAGGAAGATCGACCAGGCAAAGCTCAGACCTACATAGGGGATGAGCACGGCGAGGAAGTTGTCGATCAGCCCCAGCTCCCGCCACAGCTGGAACAACGGGATGATCACCACCTGCTGGGGCAGCACGAACGCGTTGATGATGATGATGAGCAGCAGGCGGCGGAACGGGAACTTGAGGAAGTGGAAGGCATAGGCTGCGGCGGGGGTCAGCAGCATCGTCCCCACAGTCGCGAGTACCGCGAGGATTGCCGTGGTGACAAAGGCCGGGGCCAGCGGATAGGCTTCCCACACGCGCTGCCAGGCGCTGAGGGTGAGGGTGAAGCTGTCGATGCGCCACCAGCCGCGCGAGGTTTCCGCCAGCGGACGGATGGAGGTCATCACGATGCCGATAATCGGGATGATCCAGACGAAGCCGAAGACGGCGAGGACGATAGTGGGCCAGCGGGGAGCACGTCCGATCATCTTGCACCTGCCGTTCTCTGGATGATGGCGGGAATGGAGACGACCAGCACGGCGACCAGCAGCACCACGGTCGCGGCGGCGCCGTAGCCGAGTTTGAACTGGGTCATCGACTCCCGGTACATGAAGTAGCCCACCGTTTCGGTGCTGCGTACCGGACCTCCGCCGGTCAGGATGTAGATGATGTCGAAGGCCCTGAGCGCGCCGAGCAGGTTGATGAAGATGGCAACCCGCACCCCTGGCAGCGACAGCGGCATCATGATGTTGCGCATCACCTGCCCGTGGCTGGCGCCATCGATATAGGCGGCCTCGAACAGCGTCTTGGGAATCGACTGCACCGAGGCAAAGCACAGCATCAGCGGCAGGCCGACCCCGCCCCAGGACGCCGCGACGATCAGTACCCACAGCGCGGTGCGCGGGTCGCCCAGCCAGGGCTGCGCAAAACCGGGCTGGAACAGGCCGATCGCGGCGTTGAGCAGGCCGCCGGCATCCGGACGCAGGATGCCGATCCACATGTAGCCGGCCACCGCCTCGGAGATCCCGAATGCGGCGAAGATCATCACCCGGAAGGGCAGCGTCTGGCGCGGCGCGAAGGCGCTCACCATGGCCAGCAGCCAACCAAGGCCGACCGAGATGACGGTGGTGAAGATGGTGAAGGTCAGGGTGGTCACCAGCGTGTTGCGGAACGCCGGGTCAGTGAACAGCTTCACATAGTTGCCCAAACCAATGAACTTCGGCTTGGCCAGACCCTTGATGTCGAAGAAACTGAGCCGGATCGTGTCGATCAGCGGAAATACCACCGCGATGCCGAACAGGATCAGCACCGGGGCGATCAGCAGCCAGGCCGCTGGCCAGTCGCCGATCTTCCGCCTGGTGGCGAGCAGATTGCTCTGCTCACCACCAAGCCGGGAGGAAACGCCGGGACGCGAGCCCGCCGTCGTGGGGGCTGCGGAGTCCTGCATGTCAATAGAGTTCCAGCGCCTTGGCCTCGATCGCGGCGGTCACCGTGTCGATCGTGGCGTCGGAAGGATCCTGCAGGAACTTCTGCAGCTGGACGCGGTATTCATCGACGAGGTCGCCGGGGAGCAGGTCGCCAAGGACGAACTGCACCTTGGACTGCGCCACGGCCGCCGTCGCCACCTGCTGTACAGGACCGAGCAACGAAGGGTCGGCGTTCTTGCTCGGCGAGGCATAGCCGTAGGAGGCGAGGATGTCGGCGGCGTCCTTGCTGACCATGTAGACCGCGAAGGCATCGGCCGCCGCCGGATTGGCGCCATTGGTGGTGACGGACACTTCCTTGGCATCGACGCTCGAGGTGTCGTCATGTCCGAGGCCCAGCGACGGGAACTGGAAGATCGAGTAGTCGACGCCTTCGGTGAGCTTGTAGTCGTTGCGGGCGCGCGCGTTCATCCACATGCCGATCATCAGGTAGTTCGACGCATCGGCAGTGAAGATCTGGTCGGCTGAGTAATCCCAGTCGCCTGCGAACATCTGCTCCGGTGTGCCGCAGCAGCCGGCCTTGAGCAGTTCGGCGTACTTCTTGAGCGTCGTCTTGACGATATCGTCGGTCCAGGGGATCTCGTGGGCAGCAAGCTTGGCAGCAGCCTCGACGCCCCCGGTGCGCAGCAGCAGCGTCTCGAACCACTCGCCATGTGCCCAGTACTTGGCCGGCATGGCGATCGGCGCGGCGAAGCCGGCGGCCTTGAGCTTGTCGATCGAGGCAAGGAACTCCTCCCAGGTCTTGGGGGGCTCGACGCCGGCCTTTTCGAGATGGGCCTTTTTGTACCAGATGGCCGAGCGGTCGCCATAAGTGTAGTTCACCCCGTAGGTGACGCCATCGGTGGAACCCAGGTCCTTCCAGGACTGGTCGAGCACGGCGTCGAGACCGGCGGACGCCCACAGATCGTCGATCGGACGCAGAATGCCCGCGTCGACCAGTTCGGCGCGGAAGGCCGGCCAAGTGTTGATGATGATATCGACCTTCTCGCCGCCCAGCAGCGCAGTACGCATCGGACCGCGCATGTCCCCCTGACCGGTCACCACCAGTTCACGGACTGCGACGCCCGGATTCTTGGCGGTGAAGTCGGCTTCGAGCTTTTGCCACATCTCGGCATCGGTACCGCCTTGCCATTGCAGGATGACGAGCTCGCCGCTCAGGTCCTGCGCCAGCACCGGCGCTGCCGCCAGCAGAACTGTCAGACTTGCACCAGCCAGTACCGCGCGACGACGGATTCCGGACGTCTTTGTACGCATGTTCATTGGTTCCTCCTCCTTGATCCGGCCGTTGGGGCCATTCTCCATCAAGTAAGTTGAAACGTTATCATCTAAGTTGAATGTCACAAGTCGGTCAGGGCGATGGCAGCTGAAAAATCCTTCTAACATGTCAGCTGGAGCGGCAGGGTTTTCAGTAGGCATAACAAGGCGCTCGGCGACCTTGCGGTACGCCGAGGCAGTTCGTGGTCGACGCGCCGGCCCCGCGTCTAAGCGGCGATCTCGATCACCGCTTTGACGAGCCCACGCTTCTGGGTTGCCCAGACAGGGATGTCGCGCGCCGCGCCGGCAAGCGTGGTGCGATGGGTGATGAGCTTGTCGATGGGAACGTTGCCTGCGGCGATCGCGGCAATTACGCGCTGGAAATCCTCCGATGTGGCGTTGCGGCTGCCGAGCAGAGACATCTCCCGGCGGTGAAAATCAGGATCCTCGAACGTGATCGGCCCCTTGACGACGCTGACCAGCACGTAGGTGCCTCCGTGCGCGACATAGTCGAAGCCCTTCTGCATCGACGCCGCGTTCCCCGTCGCATCGAAAACAAAGTCGAAGCCCTCGCCATCGGTTAAGGCCGCCACCATCGGCGCCGCTTCATCGGCTGGGATGGGAGTGGCGCCCGCAATGGCCCGGGCCGTTTCAAGCCTCGCCGCATCGAGATCGAGCACCGAGACTTCGAGCCCCGAGATGGCGCCAAACAAGGCCACGCCGAGCCCAATCGGACCAGCCCCGATCACCAGTCCGCGCTTGCCGGCGCCGGTGCCGGCACGCCTGACCGCATGCGCGCCGATCGCCAGGAACTCGACTGTCGCGCAGGCATCTATGCTCAGGCCCACGGCCTTGACCAGGTTGGCGACCGGCAGGCTGAGCAGCAAGGCCATGCCGCCGTCGCGATGGACGCCGAGCACGGCGATGCGCACGCAGCAGTTCGGCTTGCCGGCGCGGCAGGCGATGCAGCGGCCACAGGAGACATAAGGGTTGACCACGCAGATTTCGCCGGGTGCAAAACCCGACCCGGCCGGCGCCTCGAGCACCTCGACAGCGAGTTCATGTCCCATCACGCGCGGATATTCGAGGAACGGATGCTTGCCCTCGTAGATGTGGTAGTCGGTGCCGCAGATCCCCACCCTGAGCGGGCGCACCAGCGCCTCGCCCTCGCCGCGGTGCGGGGCTGGCCGGGTCTCGATCTCGAGCACGCCGGGCTGGCGGCAGACAAGCGCATGCATTTTCAACTGCTTTCGACGGGACGTGGTGGAAGAATGCGAGAGCCGGATGCCGGGGAGACCGAGGACCCGGCCCTCGCGATGGGTCACTGGAACTGGGACATGGTATCCTTGGTCACCAGTGCAGCGCCCGAGTCGATGAGGGATGGGACCTCATCGCCGCGGATGGCCTTGACAAGGGCATCGACGCCGAGCTCGGCCATCTTGGCCGGGAACTGCGCGACAGTCGCGTCTTCGATGCCTGCCGTCAGGGCCTCCGCTTCGCCGCAGCAGAAATCGAAGCCAACCAGGACGATCGCGTCGTTTGCGATGCCGGCGTTCTTGATTGCCTGTGCGGCCCCTGCGGCTGGAGGACCGCAAGCAGCATAGATCGCCTTGAGATCGGGGTTCGCGGTCAGCAGGTCCTGCGCGACGTTGATCCCCAGCTCTTCAGTACAGTTGGTGCCGGCCCGCCCGACCACCTTGACCTCTACCCCCTTGAGGCCCTCGAGCATGCCGTTGACGCGATCATCCAGCGCCGGAACGCCGGGGACGCCTTCGAGGATGCCGAGCGTGTCGCCGTCCTTGAGCACCGACTTCAGATACTGGCCGGCGATGACGCCCGCCGCATAGTTGTCGGTGGTGGCAAGCGAGGTCCGCCCCTCCCAGTCGGGAATGTTGTTGTCCATGAGGACAATCTTCACCCCCTGGGCGATGGCCTTGTCGAGCGCCGGCGCCACGGTGGGGTCGACCGGTGTGAGGGCTATGCCCTGCACGCCCTGCGTGACCATCGACTCGATCTGGGCGATCTGGCCCTCGATGTCGGTGGCGGACGTGCCCTGGCCGTAGATGATCTCCACCCCGGGATTGGCCTCGGCATAGGCCTTGGCGGCATTCTCCATCGTGGCAAAGAACGGCACCGGGAACTTGGTAATGAACCCGAGCTTTATGTTGTCCTGCGCTAGGGCCGGTCCGGCGATCGCAGCAGCGAGCGCCAGCCCTCCCAGCAGTAGTTTGAGCTTCATGGTCTTCCTCCCATTCGGACCGCTCCGATTGAAGCGCTCCATCACTCGATCCCCCTCGGATCGATCCCCTGGGTCTCCGCCCCGACGATGAGCGAGACCAGTTCGTGCTGATTTGCCCTGCTTGGTTTGAGTTCGCCGACCTTGCGCCCCTGCCGGAGCACCACGGCGCGGTCGGCCAGTTCGATGACGTGTTCCATGTTGTGGGTGATGAGGATCACCGCGTTGCCCTCGTCGCGGAGCTGAGCGATCAGGTCGAGCACCTTGCGCGCCTCGCGCAGCCCAAGGGCGGCGGTGGGCTCGTCGAGCATCACCAGCTTGCGGGCGAACACCGTTGCCCGCGCCACCGCGATGGCCTGGCGTTGCCCGCCCGACATCAGCGCCACCGGCGCATCGAACTTGGGCAGCCTGACCTTCAACCGCTCGATCACGGCGGCCGCCTTCTGGTCCATTGCCCGCCGGTTGAGCAGCCGCATCCCCCGCGGCAGCCAGCTCGGGAAGGCGATTTCCCGACCGCAGTAGAAGTTCTGCGCCGGGGTTAGGTTGTCGAACAGCGCCAGGTCCTGGTAGACCGTCTCGATGCCGGCGCTTCGAGCCGCCGCCGGGTTGTGGATGACGGTCGGCTGGCCGTCGAGCAGGATTTGCCCGCCATCCAGCCCGTGTACGCCGCTGATACATTTCACCAGGGTCGATTTGCCGGCGCCGTTATCACCCAGCAAGGCCAGCACCTCGCCACGATAGGCGTCGAGGCTGACGCTCTTGAGCGCCTGCACGGCGCCGAAGCGCTTGATCGCATTGGAGACGGAAAGGACCGGCGAGGCGGACGCGGCGACGGTCATGACGCCCTCCCCGACTGCATGACGCGCACCCGCGCTTCCAGATGGTTGCGCAGCACGTCCGCCTCGACGGCCACCACGATGATCAGCCCGATGGCGATCATCTGGAAGAAAACATCGACATTGAGCAGGTTCAGGGCGTTGCGGATCACCCCGATCATCACCGCCCCAACCAGCGCATGGCCGATATGCCCGCGCCCGCCCAGGAAGCTCGCGCCCCCGATGATCACCGCCGCGATGGTGTCGAGCTCGAGCAGGTTGCCATAAAGCGGTGACGCTGCCTCGGTGCGGCCGGCCAGCACGATGGCGCCGACGCCCGCGCACAGGCCTGAGATGACGTAGACCGAGACCAGCACCCATTTGACCGGGATGCCCATCTGCACCGCTGCCTCGGGCTTGCCGCCCACGGCATATATCCACCGCCCCCACACCATGGCGCGGGTCATGAGCAAGACCAACGCGGCGACACCGAACACGACGAAGAACGAATTGGGGATGCCCAGCGTCGAACCGCCGCCGATGAGTGCGATCTCCATGGGCATGCCGCGCATCGTCGTGTGCCCGATGGCGAGCTCGAGCGCGAGACCTCGCGCTATGCTGAGTGTCGCGAGTGTGATGATGAAGGGGTGGGGAAGCCGGCCGAAGACGTAGACGATGCCGTTGACTGCGCCCACAGCTCCACCGGCGACCAGCATCGCTGCCATCACCAGCGCTCCGGAATCGGCGACGCGGAAGACCAGTCCGCCGACCACCGTCGCCAGCGCCAGATTGGCGCCGACCGACAGGTCGATGCCGCGCGTCAGGATGACTAGGTGCTGCCCGATTGCGACAATCGCAATCACGGCGGTCTGGGCCAGGATGTTCCCGATATTGACCGGCTTGAGGAAGTTGGGCGTAGCGAGGCTGATGCCGACCACGAGAATAATGAGGATCAGCATCGGCCCGATGCTCAGCAGCCGCAGCGCGATGCCAAGCATCGAGCCCCCCTGCTGCGACCGGGCACGTACCTCAGCTTCACCCACGAGTGGTTGTTCGTCCACCAGCACAGCCCCTCTCCGTGCGTCCCTTATGTACAAAAAACCTCATTCACGCGGATCGTCAAATTGTTTTTTATAGGTTACAGAACAAGTGCGGCGACGGGAGAAGACGGGTGAAGACGGATACTTTGTTCAAGCGGGCCTACAACGATGCGCTGCTGCTGACCGCGCAGTTACGGGAAGGTGAGGCGATGCCCTCAGAAACCGTGCTCGCCGCACGGCTTGCGGTGAGCCGGACGACGGTGCGGAAAATCCTGTCTACGCTGGCCGAACAGGGCGTCGTGGGCGGCGCCGGGCGCCAGCGCTTCATCCGGGTCTCGGCCGGGCATGCCGCGCCGTTTCCGGAGGCCGAGACGGTTCCCACCTCGGTTCAGGTCGAAAAGCAATTCATGGAATGGATGCTGCGCGGCGACGCCAAGGCAGGCTCGCTGATCAACGAGCTCGACCTCGCCCGTCAGTTCGGCGTCGCCACTACCGTCATCCGCGAGTTCCTTAACAGCTTCCAGCGCTTCGGACTGATCGAACGGCGGCCAAGCGGCGGCTGGGTGCTGCAGGGGTTCACCGGCAGCTTCGCATTCGAACTGATCGAGATTCGCGAAATGTTCGAACTGCGATCAGCCAAAGCCTTCGCGGGCCTGCCGGAGACGTCGCCGCTGTGGCAGGAACTGAGGCAGCTGCGAACGGCGCATGTCGAACTGCTGGGCGAGATCGATGCGCGGTTCCAGGATTTCTCGGACCTCGACAGCCGCTTCCATCGCCTGGTCAACGCCGCCGCCCCCAACCGCTTCATCGACGGCTTCTATGACATCATCACCCTGATCTTCCACTACCACTACCAGTGGAACAAGAAGGACGAGCGGGAGCGCAACGAGGTCGCCATCGAGGAGCACCTCGCCTACATCGACGCGCTGCTGAGCCGATCGCGGACCTCGGTCGTCACGGCTTGCCGCAAGCACCTGGCCTCGGCCAGGCAGACCCTCGTACGATCCACCACCAACGACGCCGCCGTGGGCTAGCGCCGCCACCCACGATGGGCTGGCCCGATGTGACCAAAGGCACCGCTCCAGCCGGAGCGGTGCCTTTTCGGCTAGCGATAGCGGACCTGGTTCCAGCGGTGGCCGAGCAGGGACAGGATGATGATCAGCCCGTAGAAGAACTGGACATAAAAGCCGGAGAGGCCTGCTCCCACGACGCCTGACTGGATGAACGACACCGTGAAACTGCCGATGGCGCTGCCCACGATCGTGCCAATGCCGCCCCAAGGCGCTGTGCCGCCCACAAACACCGAGGCCAGGGCAGGCAGCAGATATCCGTCACCGGACGTTGGCCACCAGGTGTAGTTGATCATCACGGCGGCGACGCCCGCCAGCGCCGCGCCAAGGCCGACAAAGGCGAAGGTCTTCAGCCGCACCAGTTTGACGTTGATGCCCATCTGCTGCGCCGCGTCAGGGTTGTCGCCAACCATGTGCACGTGCACGCCGAAGCGGTGCCTGTTGTAGATCAACGAGCAGATCGCCACGAACAGCAGGGCCCAGAGCACTTGCACAGGAATGCCGAAGAACTGGCCGCCGAAGATCTGGAAGGTAAGGGTCTTGGGCAGGCCAACGAGCGCGATCGACTTGCCCTCGGTGTTGATCTGGATCAGCCCGCGCAGCATGAAATTCATGCCCAGCGTGGCGATGAGCGACGAGAGGTTGCAATAGACGACGAGCCAACCCACGCAGAGCCCGAGAACAAGGCCCGTCAGCACGGCCGCGATGATGCCCAGAAACGGATCGTACCCCGCCTGCACCACCAGCGCGAAAACCCACCCGGCCATGCCGATCGTCGCCGGAAAGGAGAGGTCGATTTCGCCCACCGTCACCACATAGACCAGTGGCACGACGACGAAGAGGACGACGGGAAGGCCGATGAGGACGGCGCGGTACATGTTCCACTGCGAGAACACTTCCGGGTTGCCCACGAAGAAGCAGGCTAGCATGACCACCAGCACGACGAACGAACCGATGGCTGGCCGGTGGTCGATCAGGAAACGGCGAAGCTTGGATCGGTCGGCGTGCTTGCCCTCGGCAACGCGCCGGACCTTGTCCGCATCGAGTGTCTTGGCGGCCAGTGCCTGACCGTCACGGTTGGCTGTATCGGTCATACTGTACCTCCTGTGGACTCAACGCCGGCGCCGCCTGGATGGGCAAGCTCCTCCATGAAACGGACAAGGGCTTCCGCCGAGCCGAGTTCGGTCTTGGTGGCCTGCAGCGCCACGCGTCCGCGATCGAGCACGACGAAGCGATCGGAAATATCGAACACGTGGTGGATGTTGTGGCCGATGAACAGGATCGAGCGGCCCGCCGCCCGGGCCTGCCGGACGAAATGGAAAACCTTGGCCGTCTCGGTGAGCGAGAGCGCCGTCGTCGGCTCATCGAGGATGATCAGGTCGCTCTGGTTGTACATCGCCCGCGCGATGGCCACGCCCTGCCGCTCGCCGCCGGACAACTGGCCGACAATGGAACTCGGGCCGAAGACCTTCGAGGTGAAGCCGATCTCGCGCATCAGGCGCTCGGCCTCTTCGCGCTGCTTGCGGACCTTGAGAAAGCCGAGCGGACCGACCAGTTCGCGGCCCATGAAGATGTTCCAGATGATGGTCTGCTGCACGGCCAGCGCGCGGTCCTGGAACACCGTCTCGATGCCCGCCTCGCGCGAACGTGCCGCGTTCCAGTTCGAAACCGGCTCGCCGCGCACGAGGATCTCGCCCGTCGTTGGTCGAACCGCGCCGGCAAGAATCTTGATGAGTGTGGACTTACCGGCGCCGTTGTCCCCAACGAGGCCGACGACCTCGCCCTGGTCCACGTGAAGGTCAACTCCGCCCAGGGCGTAGACCTGCCCATAGGACTTCTTGATGTCCTTGAGCTCGATAATGCGATTTTGCATGCTGCCTCGCTGCAAATGATGGGCCGGGGCCCGGCCGGAACCGGACCCCTGCCGCCGGGAGCGCTTAGCGAAGGCCTTCCTTGGCCAGGTCCGCCACAGCTCCGTAGTTATCGGGCGTGACGAAGCCGGCACCGGTATCCACGTTGATCGAGCCAAGGCCGTAGACGACCTGCTGGCATAGCGACAGGATCGGCATGTACCCCTGCAGGAACGGCTGCTGGTCGGAGGTCAGCTGCACCCAGCCATCCTTGAACGCCTCGACGATCTGCGGGCTGGTGTCGAAACCGATATTGATGACGTCGCCGGCGTTCTTGCCTGCCGCCTGCATGTAGGTGGCGGCGTTACCGAGAGGCTGGCCACCCGGATAGGCGATGATCTTCACATCGGGATTGGCCGTGACAGCCGCCGTGATAACCGGAATGCCCACGTTTGGATCTGTGCCCAGGCCTTCCGGACTTTGCAGCTTCACGACCTTCAACCCAGCGGCCTCGAATGCCTCGAGTGTTCCGAGTTCGCGTTCTGCGCGCTCCAGCTGCGACCAGTCGCTCATGACGATGGCGACATCGCCGGCCTTGAGGCCGAAGCGGCGGATGGCCTCCTCGCCCAGAGCCTTGCCTTGCGGCTTCTGCTGGGCCCCGACATAGCCGCCACCGAACTTCGCGGTGACCTCGTCGACCGGCACGTTCTGGTACATCATCTTGATGCCGGCGGCAGAGGCTTCCTCGGCCAGCGGCATGATCGCGGCATTGCCCGGGTGGCCCATCATGGCGATGCCGTTCGGGGCAGCGCCGATGGCCTCGCGGAGCTGCTGGATCATCTTCTCCGAGCTCCAGCCCGAGAACACGTAGTCGACCTGCGCGCCAGTGTCCTTGGCCGCCTGGACGGCACCGTTATAGACGATCGACGCAAAGGCATCGCCCTCGGCCCCACCTGCAAAGAACCGGATCTTGACGTCGCTGCACCAGTTGTCGCGCAGCGTTTCCGCCATGGCGGCGCTGGTCAGGCTGGCGATGGTGACAGTCGCAAGAGCTGCGGCGGTAAGAGTCTTCAGATCAATCATAGTCACGTCCTCCCTTTCGTGCTGTGCACGGTTTTGCGTGCCGGCTCCCCCGCCGGCACCACTCATCAGCTGGCGCGTCGTAGCGAGGGATCCCCTCCCTCGTAGTTGGCGGCCAGATTCACGAAGTCGCCACCTCGAGCGTGCTTGAGGTAGTTCAGCGCCCGGATTTGTCCGGTCATTTCGAGATCGCCGCGATAGACCGGATCGTGCCAGCCCTCGATGTCGATCGAGCCTGCCCAGCCGGCGAGCCGCAGTTCGGAGATGATGTCGGTCCAGTTGCTGTCGCCGAAGCCCGGCGTGCGCATGAACACGAACTTCTCCTTGCCGAAGATGCCGTGCTCCTTGATCACGTCCCAGCGGACGGTGGCGTCCTTGCCGTGCACGTGGAAGATCTTGCTCGCCCATTTGCGAATCTGCGGCAGCGGGTCGATCAGGTAGACCAGCTGGTGGCAGGGCTCCCACTCGAGCCCGAGATTGTCGTCCGGCGTCTCGTTGAACATCAGCTCCCAGGCATCGGGGTTGTGGGCGATGTTCCAGTCGCCGGTCTGCCAGTTGCCGTCCATGGCGCAGTTCTCGAAGGCGATCTTGATGCCCTTGTCGGCGGCGCGCTTGGCGAGCTCGGACCACACCTGCTTGTACCTGGGCAGGCTGTCGGTCAGCGGCTTGCCGCGGACCCGGCCGGTGAAGCCGGCGACGCAGGTGGCGCCGAAATGGTGGGCGTTGTCGATGCAGTCCTTCCAGCCTTGGAGGGTCTGGCGGTCCATCTCCTGGTCTTCGAGCGGATTGCCGAACATGCCGAGGGTAGAGATGGTGATGTCGCGATTGCCGATCGCATCGAGGCTGCGCTTGCCGAGCTCGGCGAGGTCCTGGCCGTTCGTTGTCTGCCAGAAGAACGGCTCGAAGCTCTCGAAGCCGAGGTCGCGCAGTTCAACGAGACGTTCGGCGGTCGTGCCGCCGGTGGCATTGACCATCGTGCCGATGCGGATGGATTTGGTCGTGGCGCTCATTGGCGGTCCTCGGGTGCAATGGGTTGACGGGTCCGGGTGCGCGCGCTCTCGATGGCGGCAAACACCATGGCGAGACTCTTGATGTTGTCGCTGCCGGCGGTCTCGGGCCGCCTTCCGGTCTCGATGGCACCGATGAACTCGGCGAGAACGCTGGCATGGCCGTGGGTCTGCGCCGGATCGGCCGGCGGTGGCACTTCGATGGCGGCTAGCGGACGGTGGAACCCGTCATCGCCGTCGACCACATGCGCCTCGAAGCGCTCCGCGCCATCCCACAGCAAAGTGCCACGCGTTCCGATGATGCGCCAGGCGCTCTCCCAACTCGTCTGAGCCCCCTCGGCAGCCCACGACCCGCGATAGGTGAAGGTGATGTCGTCCGCGAGCTCGAAGATGGCGTTGGCTGCAGCGCCGTGCGCATACCAGGAGCCGCGCGGATTGGTTTCATGGCAGTAGACCGCGAGAGCATCCCGGCCGGCCATGAAGCGGGCGGCGTCGAATGTGTGGATCGCCATATCGAGCAGCAGCACATTCTGCATGACATCGCGGAAACCGCCAAAATGCGCGCCGATGAAGAAGTCAGCATGGAGCGCGGTAAGCTCGCCCAGGGCGCCGCTGTCGATCAGCCGACGGATGCGCCGCACGCCGGCAATGTAGCGGCGGTTCTGGACGACGGCATGCGTCCTGCCGGCCCGTGCCGCGAGCGCGACGAGGCGGCGTGCGTCGTCAAGGCTGGCCGCCATCGGCTTCTCGGACAGAACGTGACAGCCATGCTCGAGTGCGGTCGCCACTACGTCGTGCCTGGCGCCGGGAACCACGACATCGAACAGCAGGTCGGGCTTAGTGCCGGTGAGCAGGGCTTTGAGGTCGCTCTCGACCGCCGCCTTGCCCAGACCGAACTCCGCCGCGAGGCGATGCGCAGCATCGGGGTTGATGTCGTTGAGGCCGACAATGGTGATGCGGTCTCGGAGCGCCGGCGTTTCGGCAATGGCCTTGAGCCAGCCCTTGGACATAGCTCCGCACCCGGCCAGAACGGCACGAAATGACACTTGATTGCCCCTCCCCAGGGAAACCATCGGCGCGCCTCCTCCGGCTGCGCGACGGTTTTCGTAAACGTTTACGACGCTATATTCGACGGCAATTCTGTGTCAAGAGAATTGCGTAAACGTTTTCGGAAGCTTCCGGCGCGCTGGGAAAAGCGAGTATTATGAAGGGCATACGGCGCCTTGCCGAACATCTGAACATCTCGATCGGCACGGTCTCCCGGGCCTTGAACGGTCGTCCCGACGTCAATGAAGCAACACGCCGTCGGGTGCTCGATGCGGCTGCCGAGTTCGGCTACGTACCCGACCAGGCCGGACGAACCCTGCGGCAGGGCACGACCAATGCCATCGGCTTCATGATGGAGTCGGGCGCCGACACATCAGGCAACCCCGACAACTTCTTCTTTGGCGTCTTCGACGGCGTACAGACGGTGTTGAGCAGGCATCACCTCGATCTGGTGGTGCTCCCCTGCGCGACTGACGAAGACCCCACCCAGTATCTGCGCCGCATGATCGCGCGGCGGCTGGTCGACGCGTTGATCATATCGGCGACCCACAGAAAGGATCCGCGCGTCGAGCTTCTGAACAAAGCGCACGTGCCGTTCATCGCGCTCGGCCGGACGGGCACCCCAAGTGACCATCCCTGGATCGACCTCGACTTCGAAGGCGTAGCAAACCGCGCCGTGGACCGGCTGGTCGCCAAGGGTCACAGCAGCATCGCCGTTGCCGTGCCGAGCAGCGATATCAACCTCGGCGTCATCTTCCTCCAGGCCTACAAGGATGCGCTGGCCCGGCACGCCATCGCCTTCGATCCGAGCCTGGTGATCTATACCTCGTCCTCCGAACAGGGCGGATACCAGGCGGCGCATCAGCTGATCAGCATGGCCCCGCGGCCGACTGCCATCTTGCTGGTCTACGAGCTGATGGCGATCGGCTTTTACCGGGGCATCAGGGACGCGGGGCTGAACCCGGGGCAGGACGTGGCCGTCATCGCCTTCCGGGAATCGCCGCTGTCCCGGTTTCTGTCGCCGGCGCTCACCTGTTTCAGGGTGTCCCTGCGCGATGTAGGGATCGCGCTGGGGGAATCGCTGCTGGCCTCGATGCCGGCCTATGCCGACATCTATCCGCAGGGCATCGTGCGTCGGGTGTGGCCGATGGAGCTGGTTGAAGGCGACAGCGACAACGCGCGCAACGGTTGAGCGCGCGGGCTGCAACAGCCCGACCGAACGTGCTGCCGCTCAGCCCTTCACCGCCCCTTGCAACAGCGCCGCCACGAACTGCCGCTGGAAGATCAGGAAGACCGCGATGGTCGGCGCGAGGATCAGGAGCGCGCCGGCACAGAGTAATGGGATATCGGTCCCCCACTGGCCCTGGAACGCCCCCAGCGCCCCCGCCATCGTGCGCTGCACCGGATCCTGCACCAGCACCACGGGCAGCAGGAACTGGTTCCAGGTCCACAGCAACTGGAGGATAGCGAGCGACATGATTGCCGGCCGCGCCAGTGGCACGTGCACGAGCCAGAACTGCTTCCACTCGCTCGCCCCGTCGATCTGGGCCGCCTCGGACAGTTCCTTGGGCGTGTTCACGAAATGGGTGCGCATCCAGTAGACGCCGAACGGCATGTAGAGGCCGATGAGCGGCAGGATGATCGCGAAGCGGGTGTTGAGCAGGCCGAGTGCTTTGATCTCGTAGTAGAGCGGCGTGATCACCGCCTCGAACGGCAGCGTCAGCCCCAAGACGAACACCAGGTAGAACCAGCGCCCGCGCCCCTTGTCGAACTTGGCGAGGCCATAGCCCGCCATGGCCGAAAACAGCACGCTGAGCGGCACCGTGCCGATCACGATCAGCAGGCTCGAGAGCAGCAGCTGATCCATCTTGGCCACTTCGAACGCCTTTGCGAAGTTGGCCCATTGCGGATCCGCCGGCCAGGCGAGCCCGGGTGGATAGCTGCCCGATGGCGCCAGCGCCGCGCTGAACATCGAGAGGAACGGCAACAGCGTCAGTGCCATCAGCACGACGATGAGCAGGCGCGCCAGCGCGGCATCGAGGGTGAGGTTCTTCATCGCCGCACCCGCGTCAGCCACTGGATCGGCAGCACGCAGACCAGCACCAGCACCATGAGGAAGATGGCAAGCGCCGAGGCGAGGCCGACCTGCCGATGCGCGAAGGCCAGCCGGTAGATCTCCAGCCCCGGCACCGTGGTCTGGATGCCCGGCCCGCCGCCAGTGGCGATGTAGACGATGTCGAAGCTGGCGAGCGCCGCGATCACGGTAACCGTGACGCAGACGCCGAGCTCCTGCCTGAGCCCAGGCAGGGTGATGTAGACGAACTCGTCCCATGCCCCGGCGCCGTCAAGTCGCGCCGCCTCATAGAGGCTGGGATCGATCTTGGTGATGCCGGTCACCAGCAGCATGGTGCAGAGGCCGAGCAGCACCCAGGCGCCGATAATGCCCACCGCCGGCAGGGCGAAGGTGAAATCGCCGAGCCAGCCGCGCGCCCAGGCCTCGAGTCCGATGCCGCGCAACGCTTGGTTGACGAGGCCCGTATTGGCGAACATCCAGCTCCAGGCGATGCCGGCGGCGACCAGCGGGATGACCTGGGGCAGGAACAGGATGGTGCGCGTCGCGGTGCCGAACGGCCCGCCCAGATGCTCGCGGATCGCCGCGGCGACGGCGAGCCCCAGCACCACCGGGATCAGCGTGAACCACGCGGCGAGGAGGAAAGCGTTGCCGATCACCTGCAGCAAGTCGGCGTCGGTCAGGACGATTAGGTAGTTGTTGAGCCCCACGAACCGCATCTTGCCGATGCCGTCCCAGCGCTGCAGCGAGTAGAACACCGACATTGCCAGCGGCACGAGCACGAAGGCCACGTACATGACGAAAGCGGGCGCCGCGAAGAGCAGCGCCGCAACGGTCGCGCGACGGCCGATGCCGGCGCTCCCCCGCGACTTGGCCGGGGCAGCTGGCGCTGCCCCGGCGACCTGGTTGGTCCTGCTGGTCAAGGTCAGCGCGACAGTTCTTTTTCGTATTCGGCCTGCACGGCTTCGATCAGCCCCTTGCCGGTCTGCACGCCGCCGACCAGCTTCTGCAGTTCGGGCGTCCAGCCCGCGGCGAAGATGGCGCCGGTGGCGTTGGCGATGAAGTCCATCGCGCCGTTCTCGGTGGCCACCACGTTGCCGGCGGCGAGCGTCGCCTCCGTCACCGAACCGGGCGTGACGGCCGGAATGGGCAGATCGGCCGGGCCGCCGGGGTTGGAGCCGCCGACTTCGACATTGATCTTGCGGGCCTGCTCGTTGGTCGCGACCCAGTTGAGGAAGAACGCCGCGCAATCCTTGTGCGCAGCCTTGGCGCCGATGCCGAAGGTGAGCGGCGCCGACATGGCGGCGTGGCGGCCACCCTCCTCGGCCGGTGGCATCAGGAAGAAGCCGAACTTGCCGGCGAAGTTCTTGTCGAGGTTACCCGACTCCCAGTCGCCGTTGAACATGAACAGGCCTTCGCCGCCAGTGAACCGGCTCATCATCTGGAAGTACTCGATGGCGTTGGTGTCGGCGGCGAAATAGCCGGACTTCACCCAGTTCTCGAGGTGCTCGGCCGCCTTGAGGTTGGCCTCGGTGTTGATGCTGGCGCCGTCCTTCTGGAAGATCCAGTCGTTGATCGGCTCGGGCGGACCGTATGAACCCATCAGATCCTGCAGCGGGAAGGCGAGGCCGCCGGTTCCCTTGTTGAACTGCATGATCGGCACGACGCCGGCATCCTTGGCCTTCTGCATCAGCGCGTCGAGCTCGGCCAGCGTCTTGGGCGGCTCGGTCATGCCGATCTTGGTGGCGAGCTCCTTGTTGTAGAACACGCCGGTCATCGAATAGTTGAGACCCATGGCCCAGAGCGAGCCGGCGCCGCGCGGGCGGCCACCCTCCTCGACACGCAGCTGGATCAGCTGGCTCGGCGGAAATTTGTCCCAGCCGAACTCGGTGAAATAGCCGTCGAGATTGGCCAGCAATTCGTTGGCGACGAGGTCGCTCATCGAGGGCAGGCGGATCAGGTCGGGCGCATTGTCCTCGCTGAGGATGCGCGGCGAGTTCTCCATCATGTTGGCGAACTGATCTTCCTTGATATCGAAGGTCACGTTCGGGAACTGCTTGGTGAACTCCTCGGCCAGCTTGCTGGGTAGCGGGAAGCCGGTCTCGAAATAGGCATTCATCACCACCGGATCGGCGCCGCAGCTCGGCGCGGCCATGGCGGTGCCGGTGAGCGCGGCGGCGGTCAGCGCCGCAAGGCCGACAGCATTGAGGGATCTCAGCTTCATGTTCATTCCTCCTCCAAGGATGCCAGCCGTCATTCTGCTCAGCTGGCGTTCTGCTTTGCTAAATGGATTTAGCACGAGGTTCACGCCTCTCGTCAAGAGGCTCCGAGCAGCTCGCGCAGCGCGTCGACCAGCGCAGTGCCCCTGACGTCACCGGGCCCGCGCATCCAGTTGGTGATGAAGGCAAATCCGACGCGATGCCGGGGGTCCGCGAAGGACACCTGGCCGCCGGCGCCGTCGTGCCCGAAGCTTTCGTCGGTGAGAAAACGCCGCGCTGCGGAGTCAAGCTGGAAGCCCATGCCCCAGCGCGGATAGGGCGGCTCCGCCGCAAACACCGGCGCACCCTCAGTCACCGTCGCTGTCGCGCGCTTCAACACGTCTGCCGAGGCCAGCCGCACACCGCGTGTCTCGGCCACGGCTGCCGACCAGATGCTCGCGAGGCCTTCGGCGGTGGCGATGCCGCCGGCGCCGGGAATCTCGGCCTGCTGCACCCGGCGGTCGTTGAAGCCGCCATCGCTGGTGACCAGCGCGGCCGGCAGCGCCCGACCAAGCGTCATGGCGCGGAATGGCCAGTTGACCTCGCCGGCAGCGGCCTTGTTCGCATCGGTCTCCCACAGCGCCGCAAGCTCGGGCGCCACCTGCAGATGCGCGACATTGCCGCGCGCCGGCGGCAGGCCGATCCATGCTTCGGCGCCAAGCGGCGCCACCGTTTCGCGGAAGTATGTTCCGGGCGATTGTCCTGTCACGCGCCGAACCAGTTCGCCAGCCAGCCAACCATGCGTCAGCGCGTGGTAGGCATAGCCCTCGCCTGGCGGCCACAGCGGTGCCTGCGCCCCCAGCTTTGACGTGGCGGCATCCCAATCGAGAATGTCCGCAAGCTCGAAATCCTCGCGCGGGGCCGACAGCCCGGCCTGATGGCTCAGCGCCTGTGCCACCGTCACGGCGCTTTTCCCACCAGCCGCGAACTCCGGCCAGTAGCGGGCGACTGGAGCGTGATAGTCAAGCCGTCCCTGCTCCACCAGCCGTGCCACCAGCAGTGACATCAGGCCCTTGGTGCACGAGAAGATCACCGAGGCGGTGTCCTGTTCCCACCGCCGGCCATCGCGTTCGTCGGCGAGACCGCCCCAGAGGCTAGCGATCAGTTCCCCGTCGACGAGGATGGCGAGCGCTGCCCCCATGTTCGGCGCGCCATCAAACGCGGCTTCGAACACTGTGCGCATCGGCTCGTAGCCCGCGGCCACCGTCCCATGGATCGAAAGGCTCATCATCTGGCCTCCAGTTCGAGCCGGGGGAGGCCGTCGGCGTGCCGGCCTATCTTCACCGGCAGCGGGTCGGAGATCGAGCCGGCAAAGTCGCCCCCCGACTGCACGTTGTTGAACGCCAGCAGCACGGCGCGGCCGCTACGATCGGTAGCGATCCGGCCGGCATAGAGCTCCTCGGGCACCAGCAACGTCGCTCGCTCGATCGGATAGGGCCCAAGCTCCGACGGAATGGCGACCGACCACACGCCACCCTTCTGACCGGTGAGCCGGCCCGAAAGCCTCGGGCTGTCGCAGCAGAACAGCAAGTGTAACGTGCCGTCGACTGCAACGATCTGCGGTACCTCGAGGTGGGAGAATCCGCCGTTGATGGCGCTGAGCGCGGGCTGGACCTGCCAGGACTGCATGTCGTTCGAGACGGCGTGGCCGATCACGCCGCGCTCCATCAGGGCACCGTGATTGGCTCGCGCCGTGACCAGCATGTGCCACTGGCCTGCCGCATCGGCGAATACCCAAGGGTCGCGCCAGGCCTCTTCGGGCCAGTCCGAGTTGCCGAGCGTTTCGTAAAGCTGCGGGTCGGCGATACACACCGGACCAGGTAGCTTCCGCCAGCTATAGAGGTCGTCGGAAACGGCCATGCCCACCGTCTCGACATTGGCATTGCTTGATGGGGAGAGAAAGCGCGAGCCGGTATAGTAGAGCCGCCATTGCCCGTCGGGACCACGCACCACGCTGCCTGTCCAGCTAGCGGTATCGTCGAAGCTGCCGGCTGCGCCGGTGTCGAGAATCTGCCCGTGGTTCTGCCAGTTGACGAGGTCGATGGAGGTGGCATGGCCGATACGGGCGTTGCGATGCCTCAGATCAGGGTTTCCCAATGCGCGCGGCGCATGCAGGTAGAACAGATGATAGGTCGCGCCGTCGTCGGCCAGCCAGAAGTCCCAGACCCAGTGGTCGGGCAGTGAAAAAGCCATCGCTTTCAACCCCTCAGATTTGCTAAATGGATTTAGCAGGGAGTGTGAGCGTCGCCAAGTTGGCAATTCGCGGGCGCCCCTTCTATGAAGAAGCGTCCGAGCGAAGCTGGAGTGATGGCGGGATTGTCGAAGAAGCGCGTAACCCTCGCCGATGTCGCCAGGCTCGCCGGCCTATCCTCTGCCGCCGCTTCGATGATTCTGACCGGTCGCCCCGACACCCGGCTCTCCGCCGAGGCGCATCGCCGCGTGCATGAGGCGGCTGCGCAACTGGGCTACCGGCCCAACCTCGCGGCGCAGGCGCTGCGCACCGACAAGACCCGCACCATCGCTTTCATCTCCGACTACGTCGCCACGACGCGCTACGCCAATGGCCTGATCCGCGGCGCGCTCGCTGCGGCGCAGGAAGCCGGTCACGTGCTGCTGCTGCTCGAAACCGGCGGCGAACCCGATCGCGAGGTGCAGGCGATCGAGGCTGCCCTCGACCGGCAGGTCGACGGCATCATCTTCGCCGCCATGCGGGCGCGCGAAATCTTCGTGCCGACGCTGCCGGCCGCGACGCCGGTGGTGATGCTGAACGGCACGAGCAGCCGGTTTCCGTTGTCAGTATTGCCCGACGAACGGACGGGAGGACGCAGCTCGGTGGAACTGCTGGTGGCGGCCGGCCATCGCGATGGCATAGCCCTCGTCGGGCATAACCAGGTCGCCGAGCAGGGTCTGTTCCGTTCAGAAACCGTGGCGCGGCGCATCGCCGGCATCCATGCGGCGATGACCGAGCACGGCCTCCGCTTCGCCGTGGAGGAGAGCTGCTGGGAATGGGAGCCGCATCACGGCTTCGAACTGACGCGCAAGATTCTCGCGCAGCGGCCGGATGTGACGGCCCTGCTCTGCCTCAACGACCGGCTCGCGTTCGGCGCCTATCAGGCGCTCGCCGAGGCCGGGCGCTCCGTACCGGGCGACATCTCCATCGTGGCCTTCGACAATGACGAGATCGCGGGCTACCTGCGCCCCGGGCTGACCACCATCGCGCTGCCGCATGAAGAGATGGGCCGAGCCTCGGTCCGGCTGCTGCTGTCGCCGGACACCAACGGCGAACACCTGGTTTCCATGCCGGTGGTGGTCCGCGCCTCGATCTGAACATAGTGGCTGGCTGGGGCGCTAGGATTCGAACCTAGGAATGGCGGTACCAAAAACCGCTGCCTTACCACTTGGCGACGCCCCAACGCGCGCGTTCCTACACGCTTCACCATAGCGACGCAACCAATCGGAAATCGGCGCAGCAGGATCGCTTTCAGGAAAGGATGCAGACTTTTCTGGTTCGAAAGCGCGACCACTCAAAGACTTGCTCTAGGCGCTTGAGTTGGCTCGGCACCGAGTCTATAACGCGCCTCGCAGCGGCTGGCCGCCTACCGGAGCATTCCCGACGTTCCGGCCCAACAAGGCCCAGAAGCATCCTAACGGAGTATAGCGCAGCCTGGTAGCGCACCTGCTTCGGGAGCAGGGGGTCGAGTGTTCGAATCACTCTACTCCGACCAATCAAACCCCGGTGCCTCACGGCGCCGGGGTTTTTGTTCTAACCACCGTTCAAGGGAACCAGCGAGTCGTCCGACGGCGCCGGTGTTCTGCGTCCGAGCATGGCGATCGCAACGAAAGTCAGCGTCGCGATCAACCCCAGGACCGCCATCACCCAAAGCGCGCCGGCGATCCCGAACGCCGCAATCATCAGCGCTAGGCAGAACGGCGATACGGCCGAAGCAACCTGCCTCGCTGAGGACAGCCAGCCCAGACGGGCGCCGTATCTCTCGCGGCCGAGCAGCTGCAGCGGCAGCGCACCGGCAACGATACTCGTGAGGCCCGAACCCAATCCAAACAGGATTGCGAACAGGATGGAGCCGACGAGAGAGGGCGCAGTCAAGGCAACGACCGCGACGGCTAAAGGTGGCAGCGCTGCGGCGATGATGGCCAGCCGAGTGGACGGCAGATTCTTGCCCAGGACCATGTTGGTCAGCCGGCTGAGCACCTGCGCGGGTCCGAACAGGCTGGTGATCAACAGCATGTTGCTCTCCATGCCGAGGCCCGTCAGCACGGGAATGATCTGCATGAGGACGGCCGACAGGATGAAGCCTTCGATGGCGAAGCCGAGCAGCATCAGGCCGAAACCGATGTTGCGATCCTGCCCATGCAGGGTTCTGAAAGTGGCGGCCGGTGCAACGATCGCTCCAGTTGGCGCGGCCGCGCTCGCTTCCTTGGGTAACTTGCCCAGCCACAGATGCAGGGGAGCGCAGATCAGGAGGTTGAGGGCGGCGAAGACAAGATAGGCTCCGCGCCAGTCGGTGACCTCCAGTAGCAGGCTGGTTATGGGCCAGAAGATCGTCGAGGCAAAACCGGCAATCAGCGTGAGGTGGGTGATGCTGCGCTGGGCGCTCTGCCCGGCCACCTGCACCAGCGCGGCGAACGCGGTCGAATAGAGCACAAAGCTCGAGGCCATCTCCATCGCGACCAGTGACGCGCCATAGGCAAATCCGTTCGGCGACAAGGCGGCGGCCACCAACGTCAGGGCGGCGGCCACCGATCCGATGGTCATGACGCGCGCAGCGCCGAACCTGTCGGCGAGATGTCCCGCGAAAGGCGCCAAGAACCCACCGGCCAGCAACGCCACGGTCAGCGCGGCATAGACCCACTCCGAGGGCCAGATGAATTCCCGCCCTATTTCCGGCGCCAGCACACTGAAGGAGTAGTAGACGGTGCCATAGCCGATGATCTGGGTCACACCCAGGGCCCAGATGGCTCGGGCCGGAACTCTCGTCGTCATGAGATCACGCGGGCTCGGTCGTGTTGGTGGCTTTGAGGATTGCCGCTGTGCCGGTGCCGCACCCACAGCCTGCGTCACCTTCCGCCTTGGCCACCTCGTCGGCCACGCAGCAGGATGAAGTGGTGCTCGCGGGGCCGCCGCAGCAGGACGAAGCCGCCGCAGGCGTATCACCGTCACGGAAGTCGACGCTGCAAACGCCGGTCTCGGGCAATACCAGATGGACCTCGCGAGCAGCGACGTGGTCGCCGGCCAATTCGGCTACGACCGAACGGGCCTGCTCGAAACCGGTCGCCATCAGGAAGGTCGGAGCGCGACCGTAGCTCTTGGATCCGATGATGAAGAGGTTCGGCTCCGGCTGCGCCAGTTCCACTACGCCATGCGGCGGGACGGTGCCGCAGCTGTGGAAGTTGGGGTCGATGAGCGGCGACAGGGCCGGTGGCGCCTCGGTGGCAGGATCGACGGAAATGCGCAACTCCGACAGGATGTCGAGGTCCGGACGGAACCCGGTAGCGACCACGATCCGGTCCACCATCAGCGTCATCTGCGTTTGGTTCAGGTTGCCGACGACCGCGATCTTGCCGTCTGCCTGCACCAGGCGATTGGCGGCGAAGGGTGCGAGGACCTGGAGCCGGCCAGTGTCGATCGCCCTTTTGGCCGCCAGTCCCAGGGCGCCTCGTTCCGGCAATTGATCATTCAGGCCGCCGCCGAGTAGCCGCTCGATTCTGTTGCGACGCAGCGCCCAGATCACCCGGGTGCCCGGCTCCTCGTCCTGAAGGCTGAGCAGGGCCAGGGCAACGTTGATGGCGGAGTGCCCGCTACCCACCACCAGCACCGTCCGGTTGGCGAACTTCCCTCTCTCGGCGCCCAGTACATCAGGAATGCCGTAGTCGATGTAGCTCGCGGCCGACCGCTCACCGAGAACCGGCAAGCCATCGACACCCATGGGGTTCGGTCGTGTCCAGGTGCCCGAGGCATCGATCACCGCCCGAACGACACTTGCCTGCTCGTTGCCATCCGCGTCGGTCCAGCGCACCTCGAACGGGGCTTGTTCGCGGTCCTTGTTGGAGACCTTGTCGAGGCCCGTCCGGGTGATCGCCGTAACCTGGGCCGAGAGCTTTAAGCCAGGCGCGATGGTCGGCAGCCCGGCAAGCGGCTCCAGGTACTGTTTCACGATCTGCCGACCGGTGGGCAGGTCGGTCGGCTCCGGCGCATCCCAGCCTGCCGCTTCGAGCAGCGCCTTCGCGGCGCTATCGATGTTGTATTCCCAGGGGGAAAAGACCCGCACGTGCCCCCACTCCAGCAGCGAGGCTCCGACTGAGGCGCCCCGCTCGAAAACGATCGGTGTCAGTCCCCGGCTGACCAGATGGGCGGCGGCGGCGAGACCCACCGGACCAGCGCCGACGACGGCTACGGGGAGATTGGTTTCTAACTTCATCGCACACCTTCCTAGTTTCTAGAAATATCGAATTTATGACGCCGGAAAGAGACTCACGCCGCCTCGGTGGCATCCTCCGAGGTCGAAGCGCAGCCACCCTCATCCACGCAGCACTCGTCCGCGAGATAGCCGATGAGCCCATTCATGCTGGCATAGTTCGCCCGGCAGATAAGGGTAGTCGCCTGCCGCTCCTGGCCGACGAGATTCACGTCGATCAGCTTCTTGAGGTGATGCGACAGCGTCGATGACGGGATGTCGAGCTTGAACTGAAGCTTGCCGACCGGCAGGCCGTTGTCGCCGGCACGAACCAGCGTCCGGTAGATGGTCAACCGAGTTGGATTCCCGAGGGCTTCGAGCTGCGAGGCGGCTGTTTCGATGTTCATGGAAATAGCATGCCAGTGGAATTGCGAGCGGTCAAGGCTATTTCTACGTTTCTCGAATTAGCTCCTCTCGGTGCTATCGGTGCGTTTCCCGGCAGCATCAATTACCACCTCGCCGTCCTCCTTAACGAACGGACCGATGTGGGGGTTCTCGAGGATATCCAGCACCAGCTCCGAGGGGCGGCAAAGGCGAACGCCCTTGGCTGTCACGACGAAGGGCCGATTGATCAGGATCGGGTGCGCCATCATCGCGTCGAGCAATGCAGCGTCGGACAGGGAGGGGTCCGACAGGCCCAGCGCGTCATAGGGCGTGTCCTTCTGACGAATGGCCTGCCGGACGGTGAGGCCGGCCTCTTTGATGAGCCATGCGAGGCATTCCCTGGTCGGCGGGTGCGTCAGGTATTCGATGACCTCCGGCTCTTCGCCGCTCTGGCGGATCATGGCCAGTGTGTTGCGCGACGTGCCGCAATCCGGGTTGTGGTAAATCGTCGTCATTCGGTGACCCCAGTTGGTTTGAACAGCCAGCCAGCCAAGGCCAGGGCCAGCAGCGCTCCCACAAGCTGGGCGAGGATGAAGGCCAGTGCATCGACGGGACGGATCCCAGAGAACGTGTCGGTCAGCGAACGCGCAATGGTCACCGCCGGGTTCGCGAACGACGTCGAGGCAGTGAACCAGTAGGCCGCCGTGATGTAGAGTCCAACCAGGGCGGGGATCGCCTGCGCCTTGGCTCGCAGTCCGCCGAGGATCACCGCGACGAGGCCGAAGGCGGCGATCGCTTCGGAAAGCCATTGCGAGGCGCCGGTGCGAGCGTGAGTGGCCAACTGCAGCGCTGGCAGCTCGAACATCAGGTGAGCAGCGACGGCACCGATGATGCCCCCTAGGACCTGCGCCACGACGTAACCGGCGGCCGACGACCAATCGAGCTCCTTGCGGAGTGCGAATACCGCGGTCACGGCGGGATTGAAGTGCGCCCCCGAGATCGGCCCGAGGATGGTGATCAAAACGAAGAGAATGGCGCCGGTGGGGATCGTGTTCCCCATCAACGCCATCGCTGTGTCGTTCGTCAGCCTATCGGCCATGATGCCGGAACCGACGACTGTTGCGACAAGTAGAGCTGTGCCGAGACCTTCGGCAGCGACGCGCCGGCTGAGCGTCATGCGGCGCCAGACGCCTTGGAGGTCGAGCCGTCCATCGCACCTATGCCACGGAGCCTGGAACCCAATGCGAGCTTGTCGATGCTTTGGTGGGGCAGGTTGATGAAGGCGGCGATGCGGTTGCGCATGAAGCGCAGGGCATCCTCAAAGGCCTGGCGCTGCCGAAACTCAGGTCCCTCGACCTTGGCGGGATCTTCGATGCCCCAGTGGGCCGTCATGGGGTGGCCTGGCCAGATCGGGCAGGTCTCGCCGGCCGCGTCGTCACAGACGGTGAAAACGAAATCCATCACCGGTGCATCCGGTCCGGCGAACTCTTCCCAGGATTTCGAGCGAAGACCCTCTGTCGGAACCCCGGCTTCCTTGAGAATCTGGAGTGTCATCGGGTGGATGGCGCCCTTGGGCGCACTGCCGGCTGAGAAGGCGCGAAACTGCCCCCGTCCGACGTGGTTGAGCACAGCCTCTCCCAACACCGAACGAGCCGAATTGCCGGTGCAGAGGAACAGGACGTTGTAGACACGGTCAGCAGCAGGCATCGGTTGCCTCCTTCGGGCTGCAGCAGGGGGTGAATTCGGCGACGAGAGGCTCGCACAGCTCGGGGCGGCCACCACAACAGTCATTGACCAGGAAGCTCGCTATCTCGCGCACCTTGTCGATCTCGGCCCGATAAATGATCGACCGGCTATAGCGCTCCGCAGTGATCAAGCCCGATCGCGTCAGTACGGCAAGATGCGTCGACATGGTATTTTGCGGGACGCCAAGGCGTCTCGCCACCTCTCCCGCGGGTAGCCCTTCCGGCTCGTGCCTCATGATCAGTCTGAAGGCGTCGAGCCTGGTTGGCTGTCCAAGGGCAACGAGAACGTCGATGGCGCTGGTTGATTCCATGCATCGAGGATTATCGATGCAATAGCAGCGGGTCCAATGAAGGTTTTATGACACCGAGGGGCCAGCACTGCGCCGCGCCGACAGCGAGGCGACCCTGCCACGGCGGTGCCTCGCGGTGCCGGATCTTGTCTGGCTCAGCCGGCCTTGCCGACCGGGATCAGGTACGGAACCTTGAGGTTATCCGGCATTTTGCCGAGCCGGGTGATCATGTCGATATTTGGGTGCATCGAGCGTCGGAGATGCGCTTCGAGGGCGGCGCAGGCGCCATCGAGATCGCCCGCGAGCAGGCGATCATAGATGCCGCGGTGCTCGGCCAGCATGGTCGAGAGTTCCTCGCTGGTGCGATGGCGCCGGAAGGTCTCGTGCGTCGCGATCAGCAGTAGCTGGCTGCGCTGCACCGCCTGCAGGAGCTGCGAATTGTTGCAGCGCGCGACGGTATCGACATGCAGGTCCTGCTCGATCCGCTCGAGTTCGCCGATGCTGCGCCCGCCGGCTTCGGCCCGCAGCACGCGTTCACGCCGCTCAGCGAGTTCGCCCTCACTGAACTTGGGGAAGGCCTGGCGCAGCGCCACCGGTTCCAGCACCCAGCGCATCTCGTAGTGCTCGCCGATTGCCTCGGCGGTGAGCGGGCCCGCATACCAGCGCTGGTTGGCTTCCTGCACGATAATGCCGGTGCGGGCGAGCCGGGTCAGTACCTCGTGGGCAATGGTGCGGCTCACGCCGTAATGGTCGGCCAGCGCCGATTCGTTGAGGATGAACCGGCCATAGGCGAGGCTGGCGGCGACGGTGTGCTCGACCTGCGGATAGAGCTTGGCGCCGATGTTGCGCGGCGCCGAGTCGGCGTCGAGTTCGGCCGGCAGCACGAGGCCGGCCTCGCTCAGTTCCAGCCTCAGGCGCGGTGACGCCGGGTCGTCGGGTTGGGCGACATATCCGCGGCCGCCGAAATCGGCGATCAGGCCCTCGTCGCGCAGCCGCCGCAGCGCCGCCGCCGCCGGGATGCGGCTGGCCCTGAAGGCGCGGGCGACATTGGCTTCGCCCAGCACCAGACCGGGCGCCAGCAGCCCGTCGGCGAGGTGCTGGCGCAGCACGCCGTAGATCGTTTCATAGAGCGGGGTCGGTTTGGCAGGCATCCCTGAGCACTAGCATCGCGGCTGAAAACCGTCAGCCTCAGATTATCGTCTATTGCCCGCAATATGCATTATTCGTACAACTCCGCCAACAGGTCGTCAGGATCGGGGGGAACGATGGGCGTCGATCGAAGCGGCGTGTTGGTCGAACTGCGGGCCATGCTCGAAGCCGATGACCTGAAGCCGGCACCCGCACCCGAGGCCCTGACCGTTGCCGGCCGCCGGGCCGAAGCCGATCTCCGCCTGCCCGGACTATGGGGCAAGCCCGATGCCGTCGAGCATATCGAAGACCTGTCCATCGAGTCGCCAGGCGGACAATTGCGGGCGCGGTTGTACAGACCCGCCGAGGCACGTGGCACCGTGCTGTTCTTTCACGGCGGCGGCTGGGTAGTCGGCAGCATCGAGACCCATGACGCAGCTACGCGCGCCTTCGCCAATGCAGCGCGGGCCAATGTGCTGTCGCTCGGTTACCGCAGGGCGCCCGAGCATCCGTTTCCCGCTGCGGTCCAGGATGCCGATGCGGCGCTCGACTGGCTGCTGGCGAGCGGCGGCGCAGCAGGACTTGCGATCGACCGGGTCGTCGTCGCCGGCGAGAGCGCCGGGGCAACCCTCGCCGCCGTATTGGCGCGGCACGCAAGGGACCGCGGTATCCCTCTTGCCGGGCAGGTACTGATCTATCCGGTGACCGATACGGAAATGGCGAGCGATAGCTACCGCACCTTTGCCGACGGCTTCTATCTCACCGCCGAGAACATGGGCTGGTTCTTCGACCAGTATCTCGGCGGACAGAACCTCAATGACCCCGATGCTGCACCCCTTCGCACGCCGGACCTGAGCCGTCTCGCTCCGGCCTTCCTGATGACGGCGGGCCACGATCCGCTGCGCGATCAGGGTCGTGCCTATGCGGCTCGGCTGGTTGAGGCGGGCAACTCGGTGACCTACCGCGAGGTCGGCGGCGGTATTCACGGCATGTGGATGATGGATCGGCTGACCACCGCGACCCGCGAACTGATCAGCGAAACCGCGGCCTGGATACGCTCTCGTTTGGCGTAGTGCATCCTGCATGCATTATGCATTAACTCTCAATGGGGCTTGTTGCAACAGTGCAGCCGTCGCCTGAGGGGGCGACGAGGGAGGGCCGCAAGGCCGGATTTTCGCGTCCGCCTAAGGACGCTGGAGGATTTCATGAGACGTACAGCTTTTGCGCTGGCCGCGGCCGGCATCGCTACTCTTTTGTCCGGCGCCGGTTTCGCGCAGGAAACCGTCATTGGCGGCATGGTCTTCCAGCAGGACCAGTTCTTCCGGGGCATCCAGCTCGGCTTCGAGGTGAGCGCCAAGGAAAGCGGGGCGACGCTCCTGCAGGGCAATTCCGACAACAAGCTCGAAAAGGAAGCCGAGCTGATCGACACCTTCATCGCCCGCGGCGCCAAGGCCGTGGTGCTGGCGCCGCTCAATTCCGATGCCTCGATCCCGGCGCTGGAGCGGGCGCGCGATGCCGGCGTAAAGGTCGTCCTCTATGGCACCTCGATCAATTCGGACTTCCAGGTTGCCGATGTCGGCACCAGCCAGCTCGACATCGGTCGCTTCACCGGCGAGGCAGCGGCCCGCTACATCAAGGAAAACCTCGGCGGCAAGGCGAAGATCGCTTTGCTCGGCTTCCGTTCGCAGCTGCAGCAGATGAGCGATGACCGCACCAACGGCTTCCTCGAAAAGGCCAAGGACGGCGTCGAGCTCGACGTGGTCGCGACGCAGGACGCCTGGCTCGCCGAGAACGCTGTGACCGTCGCCACCGACATTCTCACTGCCAATCCAGACATCCAGGTGATCTACGCCGCTAATGAAGGCGGCACGGTCGGTGCGGTGCAGGCGGTGCGCGCCGCCGGCAAGCAGGGCAAGGTCTTCGTCTTCGGCACCGATGGCTCCGAGCAGCTCGCCGGGTTTCTGCTCGATGAGGACAACGTGCTGATCGCCACCACGGCTCAGCAGCCGGTCGAGATCGGCAAGAAGGCGGCCGACGTCGCCGCTGCCGCGATCAAGGGCGAGGCGACCGAGAAATACTACGACATTCCGCCGCTGGCGCTGTCGCGCTACGACCTCGACGGGGTCAAGGCCTACGCCGAGAGCGTGAAGCAGTAGTTTCGAACTGCCGCTGGACCCACGGGGTCCAGCGGTTCTCGCTTTGCCCGGAGGCCAGCATGCGCGGCGCGATCGAATTCCGCGACGTCACCAAGACCTATGACGGCACCGTCGCCTTGCAGCAGTTTTCGCACGCCTTCTCGCCGGGGCGTGTGCATGCATTGATGGGACGGAACGGCTCGGGCAAGTCCACCGCTATCAAGATCCTCGCGGGAGCGGTGCAGCCGACGCTGGGCACGCTCAGCGTCAATGGCGCCGAGGTGCAGTTCGCGACGCCGTCCGAGGCCTTCGCAGCCGGTATCGTCACCGTGCACCAGGAACTGTCGCTAGTGCCGTCGCTCTCGGTGGGCGAGAATATCTATCTCGGCCGGCTGCCCAAGCGTGGTCGCTTCGTCGACTGGCAGAGGCTGCATCGCGATGCGGCGACGATGCTCCACGAGATGGAGCTCGATATCGATCCGCGCGGGCTGGTCTCGGCGCTAAGCCTTGGCCAGCAGCAGATGGTCGAGATCGTCAAGGCGATGAGTTTCTCGCCTGGCGTCCTGATCCTCGACGAGCCGACTTCGGCGCTGGCGGCGCGCGAGGTGGCGCACCTGTTCGCGCTGGTACGGCGGCTCCGGGCGCGCGGCGTGACAATCATCTACATCACCCACCGCATGAACGAGCTGTTCGAGATCGCCGACACCTGCACGGTGCTGCGCGACGGGCGCTATGTCGGCTCGATCGAGATGGCCGACGCGACCCCCGAAAGCATCGTCGGGATGATGTTCGGCGACATCGCAAAGTCGGCGCGGCCGGCGCGGCGAACCATCTCGCGGACGGATCCGGTTCTCCGGGTGGAGGGGCTGACCCGCGCCGCGGCTTTCGCCGACGTCTCGTTCGAACTCTATCGCGGTGAGGTGCTGGGCATGGCCGGACTGCTCGGCGCTGGGCGGACTGAAGTGCTGCGCGCCATCTTCGGCGCCGATCCGCTGGATTCCGGGACCATTCATTTCGCCGGCCAGACGGTCACTCATCCTGACCCGCGCCAGATGAAGCGGCTGGGGCTCGGCTACACGCCGGAGAACCGCAAGGAGGTCGGGCTCGTCCAGATCGCCTCGATCCACGACAACCTGATCCTCGCCAGCCTCGACCGCATCGCCAATCGCGGCTTCACCTCGCGGCGACGGGAATATCCCTTCATCTCTCGCCAGATTGGCAATCTCGGCATCAAGGTGGCTGACCCCGACCTGCCGGTGTCGACGCTTTCGGGCGGCAACCAGCAGAAGGTGGTGATCGGCAACTGGCTGAACACCGCCCCCAAAGTGATGTTCTTCGACGAGCCCAGTCGCGGCGTCGATATCCAGGCCAAGCAGCAGATCTTCGAGATCATGTGGCGGCAGGCCGAAGCGGGCCTCTCGGCGATCTTCGTCTCCTCCGAGCTCGAGGAACTGCTCGACGTCTGCGACCGCATCCTCGTCCTCCGGCACGGGCGCCTCGTCGCCGAGGTGATGCCCGCCGAAACCAATCTCGCCCAACTTTATCGCCTCTGTATGGAAGGACCGACCCGATGACATCAGAGGCCCAGACTGCGACGCGCCCGGCAGTTAGCGGCGTCGACCGTCTGCGTTCCTACATCCTCGAGCTCTTCCTCGTCGGCATGGTGCTTGTGCTGGTGCTGGCGGCGCCCGGCTTTGCCAGCGTCAACAACCTGCTCAACGTGCTGCGCGCCGTCTCCATGCTCGGCATCATCGCCTTCGGCATGACGGCGGTGATCATCGCCGGCGAGATCGATCTCTCGGTTGGCGCCGGGGTGGCGCTGGCCGGCTGTATCATCGGCTGGGTCTGTGGCGCGCTGACGCCGGGACTCGGGCCGTGGCCGGCGGTGGCGGTCGGGGCGGTCGTCGCCATCATCGTCGGCGCATTGGTCGGCACGTTCACCGGCAAGATGCGGCAGTGGTTCAACGTGCCGAGCTTCATCACCACCCTGGCCCTGCTGACGGCGCTGCGCGGCATCGCCAACCTGATCAGTGGTGGTTTCCCCATCGCCACCTTTCCCAAAGGCTTCAATTTCCTCGGCGCCGGCAATCTCTGGGGCATCCCGACGCCGGTGTTCTTCTTTCTCGCCGTCTTCGCCGGCATGTCGGTGCTGATGAAATACACGAGCTTCGGCCGCGCCATCTACGCCGTCGGCGGCAATCCCGAGGCCTCGCGTCTGTCGGGTATCGACGTCTATGGCACGAAGACCTTGGCGCTGGCGATCACCGGGGCGCTGACGGCTTTGAGCGGCATCCTCGTCGCCAGCCAGATCGGCTCAGGCAACGGCACCGCGGCGACCGGCATGGAGCTCAACGTCATCGCCGCGGTGATCATCGGGGGCACCAGCCTGTTCGGCGGCAAGGGCCGCATTTGGGGCACGCTGCTCGGCGTCTTGTTCCTCGGCTGCATCAACAACGGCATGGTGCTGATGAACGTCTCGGAATACTGGCGGCTGGTCGTCTCCGGCGGCATTATCCTCGCCGCCGTGCTGCTCAACCAGGTGCTTGAGCGGGGCGTGAAGCGCTAACGGGCGGGTGCCAGCCGATAAAGCCCGGCACCATGGCTGGGCAGCAGCGCGGAGAAGCTGCCGTCGTACCGGCCGAGGTTCGCGTCCGACCAGAGGTCAGCAACTTCGGCCTCGGCGATCCCCAGCGTCGCAAAACGGAAGCCGACCTCGCGGTCGGCTTTGCCGGTGTTGAACAGCGCCAGATAGGTGTCGCCGTTCTCGGCCTTCGCGGTCCAGACACGCGTCCCGTCCATGACGAAATGCGGTTGATTGTCGGTGCTCGACTGGTTCACCGCCAGCACCTCGCGATTGGTGAGCAGCGAGAGCGTCGCCTTGTCGAGGTGGCGGAGATCACCGCCCATGATCAGCGGCGAGCGGGCGATGGCCCAGAGCGTCATCACCGTCTTCTGCTCGGCGGGGGTGAAGCGCGTGTCGCGGTCGCCGAGGGCCAGCCGCCCGAGCGGCAGCATATCGGCATCGGGCCAGGCGCCGGGCTTCCGCCATGGGTTCCAGTTCTCGAGCCGGACGAACTGCTCTTCCAGCAGTTTCCAGTCGTCCCAGAAATCGTCGCTGATGCGCCAGAGCTGTGCGAAGCGACTGACATGCTCGCCGCGCAGTACCGGCGTCTCGCCCGGCGACAGCGACAGCGCCATTGGCCGGCCGGACGCCACGATGCCCAGATGCGCCGCCTCGATCTCGGCCGCACGTGCATCGTAGGGGCGGCTCATGTCGTCCATCTTGATGAAGTCGACACCCCATGAGGCATAGAGCGCAAATATGCTGTCATAATAGGCCTGCGCGTCGGGCTTGGTCATATCCACCCCGTACATGTCCGGGTTCCAGCTGCAGATGCTGGTGGTGTCGGCGATATCGCGCGCTCGCACCTCGGTCCCGAGCACCGGCAGGTTCTGCTCGACCGCCAGCCGCGGAATGCCGCGCATGATGTGGATGCCGAACTTCAGCCCCAGCCCATGCACCTTGCGCGCGATCTCGGCGAAGCCGACGCTATTGGCCGCCGAGGGGAAGCGGTTGAGCGCCGGGGTGACCCGGCCATAGCCGTCCATCGTCGGCACCGGCTTCGAGTTATAGGTGTAGCTCTTGGCCTCGGGCTCGTACCATTGGATGTCGATGGTGAAGACGTCGTAGCCGAAGGGCAGGAGCTTTTCGGCCATGATGGCAGCCGTCTCGAGCGCCTGCGCCTCGGTAATCGTCGTGGCAAAGCTGTTCCAGCTGTTCCAGCCCATCGGCGGGGTGGGGGCAAGAATGGTCATGAGGCGGGCTCCCTTCTTGGGGAGACGCCAACCGTCTCGCCGCTGCGTCGTCAAGCGCCGTGGTAGCCAAACGAGGAAAGCCGAAAAGCTTCGCCCGAAATCAGGAATCTCAGCCGCTCGCCAGCAGCGCCTCGATCTCCGCCCGGGTCGGCATCGACGGTGCCGTACCCGGCCGCTGCACCGAAATGCCGGCAGTGGCGCAGCCGAACCGGATGGCTTCGACTGGTGACTTGCCTTCAGCCAGCGCTACGGCAAAGCCGCCGTTGAAGGCATCGCCGGCGCCGGTGGTCTCGACCACTCTCGGCACCTTGAACGCCGGCACCATATGCGTGCCCGCCTCGCCATGTAGCAGCGCGCCCTTCCCGCCGAGTGTGATCAGCGCATTCTTCGCGCCGCGCCGGACGAACTCCTTTGCCGCGGCAAGCGCGTCGTCCTCGGTGACGACAGGCAGGCCGGTGAGCGCCGACGCTTCGGTTTCGTTGGGTGTGACATAGTCACAGAGCCCATAGATCGCGTCGGTGACTTCGACCGCCGGGGCGGGGTTAAGGATGGTGATAACCCCGTGCTTGCGCGCCATTGTCAGCCCTGCCAGCGCCGTCACCGTTGGCTGCTCGAACTGGGTGATCAGCACCCTAGACGACGCGATCACCGCTTCCGCCGCCGCGACATCATCGGGTGAAAGGTGTGCCGCTGCACCGCTCTCGACGATGATGGCGTTGTTGCCGGTCTCGGTGGAAACGAAGATGAAGGCGGCGCCGGTTGGCGCGGTTTCGTCGATCACCACGGCGGAAGTATCTATCCCGTCGGCGGCCCAGGCCTTCTGCGCCATCTCGCCGAAAGTGTCGCGGCCGATTCGGGTGATCATGCGCGCATCGCCGCCGGCCCGGGCCGCGGCGATCGCCTGGTTCGAACCCTTGCCGCCCGGCCCGTCCTTGAACCCCTGGCCGAGAATGGTCTCGCCCATCAATGGCAGACGCGGCGCCCGGAACGCGAGGTCCGCGACGAATATGCCGAGTACGGCGACCGGTGCGCGCGCCATGAAGTCTCCTCCCTCTTGCAGCGCCGCCTTCGGCGCTCCCACTGTGCCCGGGCGCTGTGCCGCTCCCTGGGCAATCAACGGGGCAAGTCAGATGCCCCGCACTCGGGCAATACCTTGCTGGCATCGCTCATGAAGTAAAGATTATTGGCGCGACACCCAGGCCGCGATGTTGTTCCACAGCGGCGCGTAACCGGCCCAGTCGACGAAGGGCGGCGGGGCCCAGTGCGGCCCGCAATCGGAGGTGAAGACGGCGGAGCGGCCCTTGCCGTATTCGCCCACCGCGATCAGCGGATCGCCGCCGACGCGCACCAGCACCTCGGCGTCCGGCTTGGCGACCACTTCATTGTAGCCGAGGAGAGCCGGCCACTCGCCGGTGATGCCCTTGGTGATCTGGTGTCCGGAATCGCCGACATGGGCGACGACGCCCTGCGGGTTCTCCCGGCGGTCGTCATGGCGATAGAGCGTCACCGGCAGTACGGCCTCGACCGGCGAGCCGGCATACTGGCCCTTCGCGTCGATGCCCTGGAAGGTGAGATATCCACCGATCATCACGAGGCCGCCCCCATTGAGGACGTAGTCCTTGATCGAACTGAGCCGGTTGGGCAACGGCACCGAGCGCACGAACGTGTCCGGGTGCAGCAGCAGCGTATTGGCGCCGATATCGGAGAGCATCACCACGTCATAGGCGGCGAGCGCCTCGGCCGTCTGCGGAAAATCGCGCGAGGCGAGGTGGTTGGGGAGGAACGTGACTTCCCAGCCGCCCGATTCCAACGCTGCCTTCAGCCAGCGTACGCCTTCGTTGTACTCGGTGGTGGCAAAGCTGTCGAAGCCCTTGGTGTGGATCGAGTGGGTGACCCAGGACTCGCCTGCAATGAGAACCTTCTTGCTCACGTTCTGAAATCCTTCGATGTGGGCGCCCCGACGGACTGGCGCCGGATGAGTTCGACCGGCAGGCGGGTCAGCAGCGGCGGCTGTTCGCCGTTGATCTGGGCGAGGAGGGCCTGGAAACCCTGGCGACCCAGTTGCTCGACCGGCTGTCGAATGGCAGTGAGGGGCGGCGTCAGCAACGTGCCGTAGGCCATGTCGTCGAAGCCGATCAGCGACACTTCGTTAGGCACACTGATATTGGCGTCGCGGAGGCCCATGACGGCGCCGATGGCGAGATAGTCGGACGAGGCGAAGATCGCGGTCGGTGGAAGCGGCAGATCGAGGAACTTTATGGTCGCCGCACGCGCCAGTTCGGGCGCGAAACTGCCCATCGTCACATACTCTGATCGGACCGGAATGCCGGCCTCGTTCATGGCCATGAGGAAGCCCTCGCGTCGCTCGGTCACCGTGAGCAGTCCGTGTGGGCCGCCAAGATAGGCGATGCGGCGGTGGCCGGCCTCGATCAGGTGCTTTGTCGCTTGGTAGGCGCCCTCGGTGTTCTCGACGAAGATGCGTGGCACGCTAACGCCGGGGATGTCCTCGTCGACGATGACGACATTCTTGCGCTTGCCGATCAGCGCCGCGAGCGTGCCGTCGTCGGGCGTATTGGTCATCATCAAGAGGCCATCGACATGGCCGTCCTGCATCCGCTCGAGCGAAGCGATTTCGCGGTCCCGGTCCGAGCGGGTCGAACTCATGAACACGGTATAGCCGTGGCGGTCCGCCTCGTCCTCGAAAGCCGAGGCAAGTTCGGCAAAGAACGGCTCGCGGATTTCCGGTGTCACCAGACCCACGGCCTCGGTCTTGCCGGTCGAGAGGCGCTTGGCCATCAGGTTTGGCCGGTAGTCGAGCTTCTTGATCGAGGCATCGATGCGCGCCGACGTCGTCGGCGGCAGTTCGATCCGGTGGTTCAGGTAGCGTGACACGGTGGTCGGCGAGACCCCGGCGTCCTGCGCTACATCATGGATAGTGGCCATTGTTTCCCCGCACGCCAGCCAAGGCTAGGACAATGAAAGCGCTTTAGTAAAGCGGTTTCAAAGACTACCACACCACCGCATGCGTCTCGCCCGTTGCGACATTGACGAAACCCTCGGGCGCCAGGGGCGAGGGCGCGACCAGCACCCATTGCCACGGTGCACAGGTGAGCGTCGCGAACATCAGCCGCTCCGGAAAGCCCGGATGCCAGCGCGGATGCCAGGTCGGCTCGTACATCCAGTCGACCTTGGCCGCGGCTTCTCGCAGCGCCAGCATGTCGGCGTTCAGCGCATCGGCGGAGCGCTGCGACATCAGCCCGCCGACCTCGAAGCGCACCGTGGCGACGACCTCGCCGCGATGCACCAGCACCCAGCCGCCCTGTTGCTCGCGCAAGCGGTTTACGGCCAGCGCCATCGCCGCGTCGGACGAACCGCAGGTCCAGATATTGTGCTTATCGTGCGCCACCGAGCAGGCGAGCGCCGTGTCGGGATCGCGCGGACCGGTGCCGCGCCAGAACATCTTTGACACCTTCCCCTCGCCCGAGAACCGGTCGACGATGGCGAACTTGGTGATGTTCTCCGAGTGGAGCCGCTGCACCTCGCCGCCTGCGACCGGCATCTCCTGCGTGAGGAATTCGGGGTGCCAATGGAAGGGCCGAAGTACCGCTGCCTGCATGGCGTCGCGGCCCGGCGCAGCCGCGATGGCGAAATCATCCGCGGTAAGCTCGCGCTGGATGTTGACCGTATGCGTCGCCCAGTCGGGCCAGCGGATCTGAGGCACCGACCCGGTAAACCGGTTGCCCTGCGATACCGGCTCGCCATCCGCCCAGACCTTGGCGATCTTCAGCGCCGGCACGTCACTGAGCAGCACGATGTCGGCATAGCGCCCCGGCGCGATCGAACCGACATGCGGGGTGAGCCGCATGTGGCGGGCCGGGTTGATGGTGACGCACTGGATGGCGATCTCGGGCTGAAGACCTGCGGCGATCGCGGTGCGCACATTGTGATCGGTGGCCCCGATCTCGAGCGTCAGCGGCGCGCTGCGATCGTCAGTGGCGAACGCGACCTGGCTCCAGTCGGTGAGGCCCTTCTCGAGCAGCCCTTTGATAATCTCCGGCATCGTGTGGATGCGGATCTCGATGAACAGACCGTGCCGCAGCTTGTCCCAGGCTTCGTCGGCCGTCGCCATCTCGTGGTCTGAGGCGAGGCCCGCAGCCGCGAAGGCATTGATCTCGGGCAGCGAGCGCAGCCCCGCCGCATGGCCCTCGACCACGCCGCGCGCCGCGAAGGTGGCCTCGATCATGCCCCAGAGGCGCTGGTGCGAGGGGTTGTCGGGGTTCCAGACCGCCGGCCAGTCCATCACTTCGTCGAGCCCGGTGACCATCGGGCTCTGCATGAAGCTTTGCTGCTCGTCATGGCCGAAATAGCCGCCGCCCCACTCATAGGCAGTGGGCGGCACGGCCGAGCCGGGCTGGGGAAAGATCTTCAGCCGGGAGCCGGAGCGGCGAGCCGTCAGCCAGAACTCGAGATTGTTGGGCCCGTCGACGTTGGAGAATTCGTGGCTCGCTTCGCAGGTCCAGGTATTGCCGCGCGGCAGCACCAGCGCGGCTTCCCACTCGGGCGTCAGGTGCGAAGACTCGATATGCTTGTGTACTTCGCCGAAGCCGGGGACGGCGCTGAGATCGGGCTCGTGTACCCGCTCTATCGCCTCGCCCTTGAACTCACCTGATGGACCGACCCAGGCGATGCGGCGGCCCTTGATGACGATCTCCTGGTCCGCAAGCCAGGTGCGCGAATGCACATCGAGCAGGCGGCCGACGCGGAGGATGCGGTCGGCGGGGCGCTTGCCCAGTGCAACGAGCAGCAGGTCCTGCCGGATGCGGACTTCGTCACGCGCATTGAGGATCAGGTCGTCGGGGAGGTCAGTCATAGTCCGTGCTTCGTCTTCCATAGTCCGATCAACCGCACCGACTCTGCCGCAATACCGGCGATCATCGCCTCGCCCTTCTCGGCCGTCGCCGGGCGCGGGTCGCCGAACACGCCGGAGGTGTTGAAGGCACTGAGCTTCATCGGCTCGGAGCCGAACAGCTCGGGAAACTCCGGATATTCGGGCTTGGCACGGTCCATCCGGACCGTGTCGGGCGCCAGTGCCAGCATGATCGAGGTCTCGACCTCGTCGGCATGGTAGAAGCCCGGCCCGGCGGGCTCGGACTCCATCAGCTCGGCGGCGAGCGCTTCGAGGCGCGGATAGTCGAGATGCAGCACCGGGAAACCGGCCTCGCTCAGCGCCCGCGCCGCGAGGTTGATCGGCTCGCGATTGCCGAAGTGGCCGTTGACGGTAACGAGGCCCTTAACGCCCATCCGCTTTAGCCCGCGGCCGATATCGAGTACTGAAGCGCGCAGCGTCTCGGGGGACAGTGACAGAGTGCCGGCCCAGCCTTCGGTGGTCCAGGCGTCGCCATAGGCAATGGCCGGCAGCAGCAGTCCATCGCAGCCCTCGGCGATGCGGCGGGCGACGCCCGTGGCCATCACCGTGTCCGTCAGCAGCGGCAGGTGGGCGCCGTGCTGCTCCACTGCGCCGACCGGCAGCAATGCGATGGTGCCGCGCTGGATGGCGGCGGAAACGTCTTCCCAACTGGCGCTGGCGGCATCGAGCATCAGGCCCATCCTACGATCGAAAGTGGCGCCGACGGTGCGAGCTTGCCGAGAAGCTCCGTGACGCTGAGAGAATAGTCGACATTGCCGCCGATCCGCGTGGTCAGCGCCGCCTCGGCAATATCCGAAGCCGCGTAGCCATGCGCTATGAGGTCGATCATCGCAGCCTGCAACGGCCCCATGGTCGGGTTGAACGCCACGCTCTCGATGGAGAAGCCGGAAACAGTGTTGCCGTCGTTCAGCGCCAGCACCACCGCGCCGGGGCATTTGCTGTAGGGCGCGTGGGCGCGCTGCCCGGCGGCGAGTAGCCGCTCCGCGATGATCTGCGGCAGCACATTCTCGCCCAGCGCCAGGTCCGGATGCATCGCGCCCGGCACGTACCCCGCCTCGCCGAGATAGTCCGGATCGAACGGCCACGGATAGAGCTCGGCCATGGTCAGCCGGTGCCCGAGCGGGTCGATCAGCACGAGGTCGCGGGTTGCCTGGAATTCGCTCAGATACTGCCGGCAGTGGGCGCAGGGATGCGCCTCGCCGATGGCGATCGCGGTGATCGTCATGCCCCGCGAGGCGGCGCGGGTGAAGACGAACCCCTCGCCATGAATGGTGAAGCCCAGATGCGTGCCGGGGAACTCGACATTTCCACCCAGGATGAGGTTGCCGGTCTCCGTTTCGAGCCCGACGGCGCCGACGAAGAAATCGGAAATCGGTGGCCGGGCGATCGTGCGGGCCGTGTCGAGCGCCAGCAACATCAGGTCTTCCACACCCGTCAGCTCGTAGCGCGCGATCAACGCGTCTGCCTGTTGCTTGGGCAGGACACAGCCTTCATTGCGGCCGAGAGCCGCCTTCCCGCCCGAGAGCAGCGCGGCAATTTCCACCCCGATCGCCGTGCCCACCGAAGCGGCAAGACGCTCCTGCCGTAGGCGGATCGTCCGGTCGGCAACAAAGGGATTTCGGCTCACCGGCGGCGCCTCGAATGCATTTGACAAGCTCGTGAATTCTGTCGTTAGCTTGTCATGTAAACCGGTTTACCGGACGGGGGTCAAATGGGTTCGACGCTTATCCACGGAGCGACAGTTCTGTCCGTGGACGCTGAAAATACGGTGTTCGAGGGTGGCTATGTCGTCATCCGCGATGGCCGCATCAGCGACATTGGACCCGGTGACAGTACTCCCAACCCGTCTGGCTTCGACGAGGTGTTCCACCTGACCGGACACCTCGTCATGCCGGGCCTCGTCAATGCCCACACCCATTCGGTGATGGTGCTGTTCCGCGGCCGCTCGGAGGGCCAGAGCCTCCTTACCATGGAGGGCTGGTACAACTCCATTCGCGAGCCCGAGCTGTCGCTGATCGCCTCCGACATCGGCCCCGCCGTGGCACTGAGCTGCGCCGAGATGGCGCTCTCGGGCACCACTACTTTCTGCGACCAGTATTTCTTCGCTGAGGAGATCGCCGAGGCGGTGAAGGAGGCCGGTCTCCGTTCGGTCATCGCCTATGGCATCGTGCAGCTCGGCGACAAGCAGCGGGGCGAGGAAGAGCTGAGGAAGGCCACCGCTTTCCTCGAGAAACAGCGCTCCGCCGATGGCCGCGTGATCCCGTGGTTCGGTCCGCACGCACCTTATGTCGACAATACCGAGGACCTGCTGCTGGCCGAGGTCGAGGTCGCCAACAAGTACGGCGTCGGCCTCCATCTCCACATGGCCTGCGGTCCAGAGGACAACGAGGAAACCGAGCGCCGCTATGGCACCACGGCCGCCGTGGCACTCGAAAAGATTGGCTTCTTCAAGGGCCGCATCCACGCCGCCCACTGCCTCGATCTGAGCCCCGAGGATATCGCGGTGTTCGCCCGCGCACCCCATGCCTCGGTCTCCTACAATGCTACGGCAGGGCTGCGTTCGGGCCGCAAGGGCATCTGCCCGGTGGTCGACCTGAAGGCCGCCGGTGTCACCGTGGCGATCGGCACTGATAACGTTGCCGCCAACAATTCTTACGACCTCGTCTCCGAGATGCGCGTTGCCGGCCTCGTTGCCTCCCATCGCGAAGGCGTGGCGCAGCCGCTGAGCTCGCGCGAGCTCGTGCGCATGGCCACCATCGAAGGCGCCAGGGCGCTCGGCCTCGACCATGAGATCGGCAGCCTCGAAATCGGCAAGGCCGCCGATATCGCGGCCTTCGACCTGCGTGGTGCGGGCTATTCGGAAACACCCGACCCCGAGACGCTGCTGGTCTATTCCGGCTCGGGCCGTGACCTGCGGCACCTGTGGGTCGCCGGCGAGCAGCTGGTCAACGACCGCACGCTGACGCGGCGTCCCTATGCTGATATTCGTTCGAGCTACTCGGCCACCTATGCCGAGTTCTGGGACCGCGTCCAGGAAGCGAAAGCGGACGCCAAGAAGAAGAAAGAAGTAGCCTGACCTTGACCAAGCGTAAGTTCATTTTCGACAGCGACGGCGGTGTGGACGACGCCCAGGCGCTGATCCTGCTCGTTGCCAACGGCAAGACGCCGGACCTCATCACCACCGTGTTCGGCAATGTCGGCCTCGACCAGGCAACGACAAACCTGCTCGCCGTGCAGGCCATGCTCGGCACCGACATTCCAGTGCACAAAGGCGCCGACCGGCCCCTGACCCAGCCGATCATCGACGCCAAGTATGTGCATGGCGACGATGGCCTCGGCGGTGCGCGCCGCCCCGACAAGCAGGCGCTGCCAGCCTCCGACGATGGTATCGGGATTCTCCGTCGCACCTTCGGTGATGCCGCAGCCAAGGGCGAGAAGGTCGACATCCTGATGATCGGGCCGCTCACCAATCTGGCGCTGGCCTTGCGGCTCGAGCCCTCGATCATCGATGGCATCGGCACGCTCACCATCATGGGCGGCAATGTCTATGGCCGCGGCAACACCACGCCGGCCGCCGAGTTCAACATCTACGCCGACCCGGAGGCCGCGCATGTGGTGCTGACCGCCGGCGTCGAGACGGTGGTCGTGCCGTGGGAGCCCTGCACCACGCACTACATGGACGGGCAGCGCGTCGACGCGCTGTTCGAGTCCATTGCGTCGGGCCCGATGCGCGACTTTTCGCGAGCGCTGGCTGCGCATGCGCGTCACAACAGCGTCAGCCGCGGCAATCCCGACCACTTCCTCTATGTCGATCCTCTGGCTGCCGCGGTCGTCCTCGATCCCTCGATGGTGACCAAGTCTGTGGTGGCGTCGTCCTCGGTCGAGCTCGCGCCAGGGCTCACCCGCGGCATGACGCTGGTCGATCCCTCGGGCCGTCTCGGCACGCCGAAAATTACGTTCGTCGAGGAGGTCGATATCGGAAAGGTCGACGCCCTCTACGCCGTATCCGCCGCCTATTCCCCTTGAACCAGAACAAACGCAAACAGGAGTGCGCATGTCTCTGATCTCGACTCTCGCAAAGGCCGCAGCCAGCACGCTGCTCGCCGCCTCGATGATGGCCTCGACGGCAATCCCCGCCGCCGCCCAGGAATACACCAAGGACAACCCGCTCAAGGTCGCACTCGTGCTGCACGGCACGCTCGGCGACAAGAGCTTCTTCGACAGCGCCAAGGCAGGCATGGACAAGGCTACCGCCGAGCTACCGGTGGAGATCAAGATCATCGAAGCCGGCTACGACCGCTCCAAGTGGCAGCCGGCTCTCGCCGATGCCACGGACTCGGGCTACAACGTCATCATCGCTGGCACCTTCGACATGACCGGCTACATCGCCGAGCTCGCTCCGCAATATCCGGACGTGAAGTTCATCGACTTCGACGATGCTCCGGACTTTGCTGCCTGTGACTGCAAGAACGTTCTCGGCGTCATGTACGGCACTTCGACCGCCGGCTACCTCGCCGGCTACGCTGCCGCCAAGCTTTCGAAGACCGGCAAGCTCGGCACCATCCTCGGCATGGAATTCCCCACCGTCACCGACTTCAAGACCGGTTTCGATCAGGGCGCCAAGGAAGCCAACCCGAATATCGAGATACTGAACGCCGTTGCCGGCACCTTCTCGGACCCGGCCAAGGGTAAGGAAATCGGCCTCGCCCAGCTCAACCAGGGCGCGGACATCATCTTCCCGATCGCCGGTGGCACCGGTCTTGGCGCCCTGCAGGCGGTGAAGGAAGCCGGTGGCGGCAAGCTCGCCGTCGGCGTCGACAGCGACCAGGCGACGATCTTCGCGGCCAACGGCGACCAGGCCCAGGCCGACGTGATCTTCACCTCGGTGGAAAAGAAGGTCGGCGAGTCGCTGTTCCTCGCGCTCAAGGGCACGATCGACGGCACCCAGGAATACGGCAAGCGCATCGTGCTTGGCCTCAAGGACGGTGCCGTGGGCATTTCCAGGAACGCCCAGTACGAGGCTATCGTGCCGGCGGACCTCCGCGCCGAAATCGACGCCAAGGAAGCCGCGATCATCGCCGGCGAGATCGTCGTCAACGCCGACGTGAAGTAAGCATCAGCGGGCGTCGCCTCCGGGCGGCGCCCTTCTGTCTACTGAGGCAGCCGGGGGCAGCATGGCGCTTCTTGAAGCAATCGGGATCGGCAAGGTCTATCCCGGCGGAGTGGTGGCCAATGACGGGGTAAACCTCGTCATCGAGCCGGGCGAAGTTCACGCCGTCGTCGGCGAGAATGGCGCGGGCAAGTCCACGCTCATGAAAATCCTGTTCGGCATTGAACAAGCGAACGCCGGCACGCTCCTGCTCGACGGCAAGCCGGTGCAGTTCGCCAATCCGCGCGAAGCCATCGATGCCGGTATCGGCATGGTGTTCCAGCATTTCTCGCTGGTGCCGAGCTTCGCGGTCTATGAAAACGTCGTGCTCGGCTCCGAGCCGAGGCTCGGCATCAAGCTTGATCGCCAGAAAGCGATCGCCGAGGTGCAGGCGCTCTCCGACAAGTTTCGCCTGAAGGTCGATCCGCTCCCGCCCGTGGGCACGCTCCCCGTCGGCCAGCAGCAGCGCGTCGAGATTTTGAAGGCGCTCTACCGCAACGCCCGGATCCTCATCCTCGACGAGCCGACAGCCGTGCTGGCGCCGCAGGAAGTACAGGAGCTGTTCGTCGCCATCCGATCGCTGGTGGCGCAGGGCAAGACCGTCATCTTCATCGCCCACAAGCTGCCCGAAGTGCTCGAGATTTCGAACTCGATCACGGTGATGCGGCAGGGCAAGACCGTCGGCCAGGTGAGGACCAGCGAAGTCACCGAGAAGAGCCTTGCTGCCCTGATGGTGGGGCGTGAGGTGAGCCTGCGCGTCGATCGCAAGCCCACCAACCAGACCGAGCGCGTCGCCTCCGTCTCCGGCCTCCGTGTCGTCAATGCGCGCGGCACCGAAGTGGTGGCCGGGCTCGATCTCAACGTCCATTCGGGCGAGATCGTCGGCCTCGTCGGCGTCGAGGGCAACGGACAGGCCGAAACGCTCGAGGCCATCGCCGGCCTGCGCTCGATTGCCGAAGGCACGATCACCATCGCCAACGAGAACGCCAGCGGCAAGACCGTGCTCGAGCGGCGCGGGCTGGGCCTCGCTTCAATCCCCGAAGACCGGATCGCCGAAGGCCTCGCCCCCGGCTCGACCGTGGCCGAAAACCTCGTGGCGACGCGGCTCAACGACAAGCGCTATGTCCGCAACGGTCTGCTCGACCTCAAGGCGATCAAGGCCAATGCGCTGAAGTTGATCGAGCAGTTCTCCATCCGCGTCGGCGGTCCGAGCTATGCCGTCGGCACGCTCTCTGGCGGCAATATGCAGAAAGTGGTGGTCGCGCGTGAACTGAGCGAGCAGCCAAAGCTCCTCCTCGTCAACCAGCCGACCCGCGGCGTCGATCTCGGCGCTACCCAGTTCATCTGGCGCACCATTACCGACGCGCGCGACAACGGCGCCGCGGTGCTACTGAGTTCGGCTGACCTGAGCGAACTGCTGGCGCTCAGCGACCGGCTGATTGTCCTATATCGCGGCAAGATCGTTGCCGCCTTCCTCAACACGCCGGACCTCACGCCGGAAACGCTCGGCACTTACATGCTCGGGCTTTCGACGCAGACCGCAGACGAAATGCAGGCGGCCCTCAAATGAGCAACATTCCCGCCATCGACCGCTCGTCGCGCTGGAAGACCATCCGCCGCGAAACCGGCCGCGCCATCGGCGCGCTGGTCATCGCGCTGGTCGTCACCTTCATCATTGTGCTTGTGACCTCGAAGGCGCCGTTCGAGGCCATCACCCAGCTTCTCACTGCGCCGATCTCGCGTCCACGCACCATCGGGCTCTGGATTGACGATGTGGCCAAGCTCACCATCACCGGCCTCGCCTTCAGCCTCGTCTTCCAGGCCCGGCAGTTCGCCATGGGCGTCCAGGGCCAAGTCTATATCGGGGCGCTCTGTGCCAGCTATGTCGCGCTCTCGCCGCTTGGCGCCACCTGGGCCGGCATTCCGCTCGGCATCACCGCGGCCATGCTCGGCGGCGCGATCTACGGCTTCATCCCCGGCATCGCCAAGGCTAAGCTCGGCGCCAACGAGATCGTCTCGTCGTTGATGCTCAACTACATCGCGATCGAGGTCTGCAACTTCCTCGTCCGCACCAACCTGCCCAAGCCGCAGGCCGGCGTGCTGACCACCAACGATTTCCCCGATAGCTCGGTGTTCCCGGCGCTGGTCGCCAATACCCGCGTCGACTTCGGACTGATCTTCGCCATTGTCGCCGTGCTGGTCGTCTGGTTCGCGCTCTATCGCACCAGCTGGGGCCTGAAGCTCCGCCTCGTCGGTCACAATGCCCGCTTTGCCGAATATTCCGGCATCAAGGCGACCTTCATCATGGTCTCGGCCATGACGGCTTCGGGCGCGCTCGGCGGCCTCCTCGGCTCGATGTTCGTGCAGGGCCAGACCTACGGCAAGCTGACGGTGCTGTTCGAAGGTGGCCTCGCCTTCGAGGGTATCCTCGTCGCTATTGTGGCGCGCAGCCGGCCGCTCGCCGTGCCGATCGTGGCGCTGTTCTACGGCTATCTGCGCCAGGGCGCGCAACTGATGAACATCCGCACCGACGTTCCGGCCGAGGTGATCGGCGTCGTCACCGCGATTATCATCCTTCTCGTCTCGTCGAGCTTCTCATTGAGCTTCATCACCAGGTGGTTCAAGCGCGAGCCGACCGCCGCAACTCAGGCCGCCGCTGCCGGGGGTGCCGCCAAATGATGGAACTGTTCATCACCGTCTTCTCGGCGGCCTTCTTCGTCACCGTCATTCGCACCACGACGCCGCTGCTGCTGGCGACGCTCGGCGGCCTCATCGCCGACCTGTCGGGCGCACTGAACGTCGCGCTCGAAGGCATGATGCTGATCGGCTGCCTCACTGCAGTGATCGTCTCGGTCTATGCGCCCTGGTACGTCGCGGTGGCGGCGGGCCTGGGTGCCGGCGCGCTGCTCGGTCTGATCATGGCCTTCTTCGCCTACCGGTTGAAGGCGGACATCATCCTCGTCGGCTTCGCCATCAACATCTTCGCTGCCGGCGGCACCGTGTTCGCCCTCGCCATCGCCACCGGCGGCGACAAGGGCACCTCGATCAACCTGCCATCGAAGGCCATTCCGGCGGTCGACCTGAGCTTCCTCAAGGGCATTCCGGTCATCGGGGAGGCGCTGACGGCCTTCCTCTCCGGCCATTCGGTTTTGAGCTGGCTGGCCGCCTTCCTCGTCTTCGCCGTCTGGTACTTCCTCTACCGCACGCCCTGGGGCCTGTGGCTGCGCGGCGTCGGCGAGTATCCGGCGGCGCCGGAAGCGGCCGGCATCCCGGTCAACAAGATCCGCACTTGGAGCCTTATCGTCTCGGGCGCGCTGGCCGGCCTCGGCGGTGCACAGCTGGCGATGTTCAACTATGTCGGGTTTACTCGCGACATGACGGCGGGCCGCGGCTTCATCGCCCTCGGCGCCGTGCTGCTCGGCGCCCGCCATCCGATCGGCGCACTCATCGCTGCCCTGCTGTTCGGTGCCTTTGAAGCGCTGGCGGTAGTGATGCCGGGCCTCTTCAACGACATCCCGGCCGAACTCATCCGCATGATCCCCTTCGTCGTCACCATCGCCGCCCTGATCCTGTTCTCGATCCGGGCCCAACGGGCGCTGGCACTGCGCGGGGTGAAGTAGGGCTAGTACCCGAGCTCCGTAAAACTCGCCGCCCGGCCATCGTACAGCAGCAGCCGCCCGACCAGCGGCTCGCCAACGCGCGTGATCAGCTTGATCGCCTCCATGGCCATCAGTGTGCCGATCACCCCGGTGACGGCGCCGAGCACACCCACCACTTCACAGGCCGGCAGGTCCGCCTCGTCAGGGGTATCCGGATAGAGATTGCGGAACGTCTTGCCGCCGGGCATGAACACCGTCACCTGCCCATCGAACATCGATACGGCGCCCGAGACCAGCGGCACTCCCGCCGCCTGCGCCGCTTCGGCGACCACGGCGCGGGTACCGAAATTGTCGGTGCCGTCGATGACGAGCGCGTAGTCGGCCATGATCCGCGTCACGTTCTCCGCCGTGACCCGCTCGATATGCGGCACGAACTGGACGTGATCGTTGAGCCCGGCGACGAACGCTCCGGCGCTCTCCGCCTTGGTGGCGCCGATGCCGGCCTTCTGGTGGATCACCTGGCGTTGCAGGTTCGAGAGCGACACCGTGTCGTGGTCGACGACGCCGAGTGTGCCGATACCCGCCGCGGCGAGATAGGCGATCACCGGGCTGCCGAGCCCTCCGGCGCCCACCACCAGTACGCGCGCTGATTTCAGCCGCTGCTGGCCATCGCCCCCGACGCCGCGCAACACGATGTGGCGCGCGTAGCGCTTGATTTCTTCGGGGCTCAGATTGCTCATGGCGCGACCGGTACCGTGACAAAGCGGCGGTTCGGTCCCTCGAAGCCGAGGCTGTAGACCGAGATGACGGCAACCAGTGGTGATGCGCTGTAGCCGAATGGGAACGGACTCATCACCGCGTGGATGCGGTAGTCGGAGACACAGCCACGCGAGGCGGGAACGGCGGTATCGCGGTAGATCTCGGCCTCGTTGCCGGCACTGTCGACGAGAGTTAGGGCAAAGCCTTGCACAGGATCCTCCATGCCGTAGCTGGCACAGGGCTCAGTGGTCGTAGAGGCGAAGGTTTCGAGCTCGAGCGTGAACGGATCGCTCGGCGCGTCGAGCCCGTTGCCGAACATGCCGAAGCTGGCTTCCATGCCGCTTGCACCGGACTCGCCGTCGGCATTCATGAGCAGCGGTTGCGCAGGAACAGTGAGGGCGAGCTTGTCGAGCATCGGCTGGGCCTCAGCCAGGGCTTTCCGGCGCGCCGCATCCAGGCTGGCGGACTCGTCGTCGAGGCGAACGCGAACGGGGGAGCCGACCCACTTGTCCTCGATCAGGTCGACGACGAAGATCGAGTCATAGGGAAAACCCGAGCCATCCTGAACGCCGTACTCCTCGTAGGCGAAGTAGCGGCCGTCCCCCGAAAAGCCGATCGGGTCGATCGCGGCCCCATCTCCGGCGAGGGCCGGCGATGCCAAGAGGGCAAAACCGAGGCTAGCGGCCAGTCGAGCCAAAGCCGCCGGCACCACGTTGCGTTTCATCGAGCGCCTCCTTCAGTTCGAACTGAACTGTCGTCACCGGAGCGATGACCATCTGCGCGATCCGGTCGCCGCGCCTGATTTCGAAAGCAGTATCGCCCTGGTTGATCAGGATCACCTTGATCTCGCCGCGATAGTCCGCGTCGATCGTTCCCGGTGTATTGAGCACGGTGACGCCGAACTTCGCGGCAAGGCCCGAGCGCGGCCGCACCTGCGCTTCATAGCCGGGGGGCAGCGCGATTGCCATGCCGGTCGGAACGAGAGCCCGCTTGCCCGGATCGATGGTGAGGGTCTCAGAAATGCCGAGCGCGGCGAGGAGATCGACCCCTGCCGCGCCGGATGTCTGCTGGCGCGGGGCTTCGAGGCCCCGGCCATGTTCGAGCCAGATGAACTGGACGGAAACGCTCGCCGTCATCAGCGCGTGTCGACCACTGCGAACAGCTCATCCGGCAGGTCTGCCTTGCCATCGAGCAGGTCCGTGAACGGAATGACCGTCTCGGCGGTATTGTCGCCGATCTTGGTCATGTTGGTCTCGATGATCTTCTTGCCCTTGATGCGGATGGTGGCGTTGTGGCCCTCGAAATAGGCCTTCATCATCGCCGCGGTCTGCGCATCCTCTTCACCCTGGGTGACCTGGTTCTTCATCTCGCCGGTCTTGAACGCCACGCGGACAACGCCCGGGCTCACGACGGTGAAGGTGGTGTCTTCGTTCGGGCCATCATCGTCGGAGGTGATCGCCGTCAGGTCGCCTTCCTTGACCGAGGTGCAGGTGGCGCTGCCATCCGCATTTTCGGTCAGCACGTCGCCCTCGTCCTTGCAGAACGCGTCAGCGGAGGCTGCTGCGGCTTCTTCGCCGCCGGCTTCCGCCATTTGCTTGATCATCGGGTAGAACTCGGCGCCCATCGTCATGATGGTGGTCGCCTTGCCGGTGGTTTCGGATGTCACGTCGATCTCGGCGGTGACGTCCATGCAGCCGGCGAGGCCAGCGCTCAGCATCAGCACGCCGGCCAGCCGGGCAATCGTCTTCAGGGTCATGGAATTCTCCTCAACAGTGGCCCGCCGCCTCCCCGTCACGTTATGGCCGGGGCCCAAGAGCTGCAAGCGCGTCCCGCCTCGGTATGGTCCCAATGCTGAACGGCTGATGAACCCGCGTTCAGAAACCCAGCAGCCGCCAGAGCGTCACCAGCAGCACGACCAGTCCGAGCCAGAAGCCGGTCAGGATCATGAAGCGATTGAAGCGCCGGTCGGGCGCATTCTTGTCGCGTTCGTAATCTTCGAGCGCCGCTTCGGCTTTGCTCATGATGGCGGGGAACCGGCCGAGCGTCGCTACCGCGACGTCGAAGTGATCCTTGAGCTGCTCCAGCCGGCCGATTGGACCTGCCTCGCGCCGCACCCAGTCGCCGACGATGGGCTCGGAGATGGTCCAGATGTCGAGTTCGGGATCGAGCGCCCGCGCCACGCCCTCGACCAGCACCATGGATTTCTGGAGGAGGATCAGTTCGGGCCGCGTCTGCATCTCGAACAATTCGGTTGTCGCGAAGAGCTGGCCCAGGACTTTGGCCATCGAGATATCGGAAACCCGCCGTCCATGCTGCGGCTCGCCTATGGCGCGCAGCGCCTGGGCGAAATCGTCGATCGATTGCGTGCGCGGCACGTAGCCGATCTCGAAATGGCGCTCGGCGATGAGGCGATAATTGCGCGTGATGAAGCCGTAGAGAATCTCGGCGAGGAAGCGCCGCTCGCGCCGGGTGATCCGGCCCATGATGCCGAAATCGACGGCGATGACGTTGCCGTTCGCGGGGTCGGCGAAGAGGTTTCCCGGATGGAGGTCGGCATGGAAGAAGCCGTCGCGGACGGTATGGCGTAGGAAGGCCTGCAGCAAGTTCTTGGCGAGGGCCTTGCGATCGACGCCGGCCGCATCGAGCGCGGCGTTGTCGCGGATGGGGATGCCGTCGACCCAGCTCGTCGTCAGCACGCTGTCGGACGTGTAGTCCCACATGACGCGGGGAATGACGAAGCCGGTGTCGTCCTTGATATTGTCGGAGAATTCCGAGATCGACGCCGCCTCCATGCGCAGGTCGAGCTCGATCCGGGCCGAGCGATCGAGCGTTGCAACGACATCGACCGGCCGCAGGCGCCGCAGCTTGGGCACGAAGGTCTCGGCCATCCGTGCGCCGGCATACTGGCTCTCGATATCGGCGGCGAAGCGGTTGCGGATGCCCGGCCGCAGGATTTTCACGGCCACCTTGGTACCGTCGTGCAGTTTGGCGTGATGCACTTGCGCGATCGAGGCCGCGGCGATGGGTGGCGAGATCTCGGTGAGCTCGGTGGCACGGGCGCCCAGCGCCTCCTGCAGCAGTCCGGGCACCAGCGCCGGATCGAACGGCTCCATCGCGTCCTGCAGCACCGCGAGGTCGGCCGCGACCTCGGGGCCGACGATATCGGGGCGGGTGGCGAGGGTCTGCCCCAGCTTCACATAGGTAGGGCCGAGTTTGTGCAGGGCGCGGGTCAGCCGCTCGACCTTGCCGGTGCGCTTGACCTCGCCACGCTCGAACAGGCGCCCGAAACGGATGCCGGCCTTCATCACCGGCGGCAGGGCGTCATTGTCGGCGATCGACAGCGCCCCCTCGCGCGCAAGGACGAAGCCGGCCCGTGCCAGGCGGAAGTAAGCCCCAAGCCCCATGCGTCAGAGTTTCCAGGCTGCGTGCAGCGCCGCGATATTGCCGGTGAAGGCGGTGTGGGTGACGCGCTTGAAGCCGGCTGCGCCGATCATCTGCGTAAAATGCTCGGCGGTCGGGAACTTGCGGATCGACTCGACGAGATACTGGTAGGGCTGCGCATCGCCAGTCACCGCACGGCCGATCGGCGGAATGATGCGGTCGGAAAAGACCTTGTAGACCTCGTCGAGCACCGGCGCATCGACCTGGCTGAACTCGAGGCAGAGGAACCGCCCGCCGCGCTTCAGCACGCGAAACGCCTCGCCCAGCGCCAGCGGGATGCGTGGCACATTCCGGATGCCGAAGGCGATGGTATAGGCATCAAAGCTCTCATCCTCGAACGGCAGCGCTTCGGCATTGGCCTCGACGAACTTCGCCTGTGCGGGGAAGCGCCATTTCTTCGCACGCTCCTCGCCGACCCGCAGCATGTCGGTGTTGATGTCACTGACCGTGACCTCGGCATAGCCGACCGAGGCGTTGACGATGCGCTCGGCGATGTCGCCGGTTCCGCCCGCCATGTCGAGCACGCGATAGGGGACCGAGCCCCCCTTGGGCGGCGCCAGCCGCGCGACCATGGCGTCCTTCCACAGCCGGTGCACGCCGCCGCTCATCAGGTCGTTCATCAGGTCATAGCGATCGGCGACGCGGTGGAAGACGTCGTTGACCAGCCCCTGCTTTTCCTCGAGGGCGACCGTACGTTCGCCGAAATGCGTGGTCTCAGCCATGTGCGCGTCTCCGAAAACTGGCGGCGTTATAACTAAAGCCGCCCAGGCTTACCATGACGCAAACCGGCGCATGGTTGAGGTGTAGTGGCCGTACCAAACACTGACATCATCAGGCGCTTGCATGGTGTAGGTTCGCCCGCCACATATTGCCCGCCCAACAAGGAGCCCCCATGCCCGAGCTGCCAGAGGTCGAAACGGTCCGCCGCGGGCTAGAGCCCTATGTCACCGGCGCGGTGATCGACACGGTGACGCTGAAGCGCAAGGACCTGCGCTTCCCCTTTCCCGAGGGCTTCAAAGAGGCTCTCGAGGGCGCGACCATCGAGCGGACGGCACGGCGGGCAAAATACCTGCTGTTCCGGCTCTCGACCGGCAAGACCTGGCTGAGCCACCTCGGGATGACCGGCACCTACCGCTTCGAGGACTTCAAGTTCAAGGAGCCGAGCCGCTACTACGAGCCGACCGAGGACCGGAAGCACGACCATCTCATTCTCGAGCTCACCCATCCTCAGCACGGCCAGATGAAGCTTATCTACAATGACGCACGGCGCTTCGGCTTCGTCGATCTGTTCGAGGACGAGGCGCAGAGCCCTTTGCTCGCCGAACTGGGGCCCGAGCCGCTCTCCAATGCCTTCAACGCTGCCGAGATGGCTGAGCGCTTCGCCGGCAAGAAGGCGCCGATGAAGGCGGCACTGCTCGACCAGAGCGTCGTCGCCGGCCTTGGGAACATCTATGTCAGCGAGGCGCTGCATCGGGCCCATATTCGCCCCGATATTGCCGCCGGCACGCTGGTGCTGAAATCGGGCAAACCCTCCAAGCGCCTCGACGACCTGGCCGACAGCGTGCGGACCGTGCTGATCGAGGCCATCGACGCCGGCGGCTCGACCCTGCGCGATTTCCGCGCTGCAGACGGCAATTCGGGTTACTTCCAGCACCGTTTCGCCGTATATGACCGCGAGAATGAGCCATGTCCGACCCCCGGCTGTCGCGGCGTGATCAAGCGGATCGTGCAGTCGGGCCGTTCGACCTTCTTCTGCCCGGTGTGCCAGCACTAGGCAGAGTCGCCCGAGCCCCTGAATCCGGTTGACGCCACCGCCCTCCGCGACTATACACCCCCCAACTTGGCGGCTCGGTGCCGCCGATTTCATTTCATCGCCCATGGGTGAGCGGCTCGAAAGGCTGCACCATCGGGTTGAAGCGCCAAGAGGATTTCATGGCCAATACCGCCTCCGCCAAGAAGGCCACCCGCAAGATCGCGGCCCGTAGCGAAGTGAACAAGTCGCGTCGTTCGCGCATGCGCACTTACGTTCGCAAGGTCGAGGAAGCCATCACTGCCGGCGACCACAAGGTCGCGGTCGAGGCCCTCAAGGCGGCCGAGCCGGAGATCGTGCGCGCTGCCCAGAAGGGTATCGTCCACGCCAACGTCGCGGCCCGCAAGGTGAGCCGTCTGAACTCCCGGGTGAAGGCGCTGCAGGCTTAACAACCAAGCGCCTCGCTGTATCAAATTGGCACAGGGCTCCCATCGGGAGCCCTTCGCATTTCCGGCCGTCGTGCTAGACTGGCCGTCGCACCATCGGACCGGGGGTGTGGCGGGATTGCGACAGTTTTACTGCAGAGTTATCCCCTCACGAAACCCCAGCATTTCCGGGACTTTGCGCATCGCTGTCATCGTAATTTCATCTTCGATTTTGAAATGAAATGTCTTGGTCGGGGGCTCGTTGCCACAATTTGAATCGAGACCGGTTTCAGTCGGAATCGGGGATTCAGCGTGGAGTCACAGCGCCTTAAAAACGCGGGTCCAGCGGAGGCGGCGGAAAGGTTTTTGCAAGAGTTGCGAGTCAACCCCCTCTAGTCAAAAAACCCCCGTTGATTGGAAAATCCCCCCCCTCTAAGATGCCTCCATTGGCTCAGGACAAGCGGCGGCAGAACCGCGTTCCAGGCCAGTGTTGCGTACAAGAGTGCTGAGTAAAGACGAGACTGTTTGCGGTTCGGGGCATGGCCGGCAGTCTTGGGGAACGTTGTTCGTGGTCTGGATTGACTAGTAATTAGTGTTTGTCTTGCGCCCCGCGTAGGACGTTGCAGTAGCCGGGCGCGATCAGCGGCCCGGTTCAAGTGAAATAGATGCGTAGTCTGAACCGTGGCGAAGTCCGCGGACGGAAGAGGCTTGCCCGAGAAACGGCAGGCAAGGTTGGCGGCGTCGTGCCCAAAAGGGGCGGCGGATAGAAACAGGATTGGGGCTGAAATCACGATGGCGACACATGCGGCGGCAAGTCGTGCTGACTGGATATCGAATGCAAACAAGGGAAAGGGGCAGGGCGACGTAGAGGGGGGAGTGATCATGACGACGGGCAAGGATGGCCAGCCAATCGGCACGAACGAGCTTTTCCAACGCGTGCGCGCCCGCCTCAAGGCCGCCGTGGGCGAAGACGTCTTCAACTCCTGGTTTGCCCGGCTCGAGCTCGAAGAGATCGTCGATGACCTCGCCCATCTGAGCGTGCCGACCCGCTTCCTCTGCTCCTGGGTCCAGTCCAACTACGCCGAGAAGATCCTCGATGCGTTCCGCGCCGAGTCCGCCGGCCTCGGTCGACTGCACTTCACCGTGCGCGTCAACGGCCAGGCCCGGCCGCGCCTGCAGCATCCCGAGCCGGCGCCCGAGCCCAGCGAGCCGCAGTCCGCGGCAACGACGCCGGCTGCGCCGCGTCCTATGCGCGAGACGCCCGCTGCGATCGGCGCTGCGCCGCGTGGCGACGCCCTGTCGGGCTCGGCGATCGATCCCAAGATGACGTTCGACAATTTCGTCGTCGGCTCGTCCAACGAAATGGCGCTGCAGGTGGCGAAACAAGTCGCCCACGCCGTCCAGAACAACACGGTCAGCTTCAACCCGGTCTATATCCATTCGAGCGTGGGCTTGGGCAAGTCGCATCTGCTCAACGCCATCGCCTGGGCAGCCGGGGCGAACGATCCGAATAAGAACATCGTCTATCTGACCGCCGACCACTTCATGTACCACTTCATCACCGCCGTGCAGCGCCAGTCGGCGCTCGGCTTCAAGGAGTGGCTGCGCCGGGTCGACCTCTTGCTGATCGACGACATGCAGTTCCTGCAGGGCAAGTCCGCCACCGAATTCGGCCACACGCTCGGCACGCTTTTGACTGGCGCCAAGCAGGTCGTCGTGGCCGGCGATGCGCCGCCGCGCGACCTCGAAATGCTCGATGAGCGCGTCCGCTCGCGCCTCTCGGGCGGCCTCGTCGTGCCGATCAACTCCTTCGACCTCGACCTCCGCCGCGCCATCGTGACGCGCCGCGCCGAGCAGGCTGTGGCCCGCTTCTCGGATGCCCATTTCGCGCCCGCCGTGCTGGATTACGTCGCCCGCGTCGTCGTCAGCCATGGCCGCGACCTCGATGGCGCGGTGAACCGGCTGCTGGCCGCCAACCAGCTGACCAAGGAGCCGATCACTGTTGCGCTCGCCGAGCGCACGCTGGCCGATCTGGTCCGCCAGCGCGATGCGCGCCGGGTGCGGATCGAGGATATCCTCCGGATCGTCTCGCGCCACTACAAGGTGCCGCGCAACGACCTGCTCTCGTCGCGCCGCTCGCGCGACGTGGTCCGCCCGCGCCAGATCGCCATGTATCTGGCCAAGTCGCTGACCTCGCGCTCGCTGCCCGAAATCGGCCGGCGCTTCGGCGGCCGCGACCACACCACGGTGCTTCACTCGGTCCGCAAGGTCGAGCAGATGATCAAGGACGATGCCGAACTCGGCCAGGAGATCGAGCTCCTGAAGCGCATGCTCGAGGAATAAGCGGCGGATTTGAGTTTGGCCCTCTCCCACGGGGGAGGGCTGCCGGCCCGGATGGCCGGCGCTAGGTGAGTTCGGCCCAGTAGGGCGCTGTGTGTGAGTAGTAGCGTTGACTGTTTCGCGTGCTAAGGCGCCGCGGCTGTTGCTGCGGATCAGACGGGGTTTCAGGCGTCTCGGAACCGGGGCGCGCGTCGAGCAGCAGGCCGTGCCGCCCGATCGGGCCTGGCACGAAATGCTGGCCCGGCTTGATGCCGAGGAAACCGAGCGGCGGCTCGATGCGGTGGAAGCGGCGTTGAACGGTGACCGGCGGCACTGATCGGCAGGCGCTTTTCCCCGATGGAATTGAGGGCCTCGGACCCGTCGCCCTTGCCTTTTTCGCACTCACTTGCAAATGTCGCTGCCCGGCAATACCGGGTGTTTCGGCACATGCCGCAGGGGTTTTGAGTTTATGAAGGTCACTCTCGAGCGCAATCATCTGCTCAAGTCGCTTGGGCACGTCCACCGCGTGGTGGAGCGCCGCAACACCTACCCCATTCTGGCCAACGTGCTGCTCAAGGCGGCCGACGGCAAACTCGACCTGCGCGCCACCGACCTCGATATCGAAGTGACCGAGAGCGTGCCGGCCATGGTCGGCCAAGCAGGCACCACGACGGTGCCGGCGCACACCCTCTACGAGATCGTACGCAAGCTCGCCGACGGGGCCGAGGTGCGGCTCGAGAACAGTGGCGGCGAGCAACTGACCGTCAGTTCGGGCCGCTCGCGCTTCAACCTCGCGTGCCTCTCGCCCGACAGTTTCCCCGATCTCAAGTCCGGGACCTTCACCCACACCTACTCGATGCCGGCCGCAGCGCTGCGCGAACTGATCGAGCGCACCCAGTTTGCCATCTCCAACGAGGAGACGCGCTACTATCTCAACGGCATCTACGTCCACGTGCTCGATGTGAACGGCACCCCGACGCTGCGCGCCGTCGCCACCGACGGCCACCGCATGGCGCGCGCCGAGACCGATGCTCCGGCCGGCTCCAAGGGCATGCCCGGCATCATCGTGCCGAAAAAGACCGTCTCGGAAGTGCAGAAGCTGCTCGATGGCGCCGAAGGCGATGTCGAAGTCGAGTTGTCCGACACCAAGATCCGCTTCACGCTGGGCAGCGTCGTGCTGCTTAGTAAGCTGATCGAGGGCACGTTCCCCGATTACGACCGGGTGACGCCCAAGAACAACGACAAGCAGATGAATGTCGACAAGGCGAGCTTCGCCACCGCCGTCGACCGCGTCTCGACCATTGCGTCCGATCGCGGCGGCAAGGCGGTGAAGCTGGCGATGAAGGAAGGCCAGCTCGAGCTGTCGGTCACCAATCCGGACCACGGCACGGCAAGCGAGGAACTGGCGGTCGAATTCGAACCCGAGAGCTTCGAGATCGGCTTCAACGCTCGCTACCTCCTCGACATCATCAGCCAGATCCGCTCGGAAAACGCAGTGTTCCTGTTCAACGACGCCGGCTCGCCGACGCTGGTGAAGGAAGACGGCGAGGCCAAGGCGCTTTATGTGCTGATGCCGATGCGGGTGTAGGCCCGCCTATTTGCCAGTTACTCGGCTTGGTCCCGGCCTGCGCCGGGATGACATCGTGGTAGGCTGAGCAGACAATGCATCCCTCCCGCTACATCTCCCGGCTCCGGCTCAGCCAGTTCCGCAACTACGCCTCGGCCGCCCTCGACCTCGACGAGCGGCATCTGGTGCTGGTTGGACCGAACGGGGCGGGCAAGACCAATCTGCTCGAAGCCATCTCGCTGCTGGCGCCCGGCCGCGGCCTGCGCGGCGTCGCCTTCGAGGATGTCGCGGCCCAGGGGTCGGACGGCCAGTGGGCCGTGGCCTCGACCATCGAGGCGCCCGAGGGGCCGGTCGACATCGGCACTGGAGCGGGTGCGGATGGTGGCCGGCGCGTGCGCATCAACGGCGCCAATGCCAGGACCATCGAGGAGATGAGCGCCTATCTGCGCGTCCTATGGCTCACCCCGGCGATGGATGGGCTCTTCACCGGCCCGGCAAGCGATCGCCGCCGCTTCCTTGACCGGCTGGTGACAACGCTGATCCCCGGCCATTCGGCCGCCGTGTCGGACTACGAAAAGACCATGCGCCAGCGCAACCGGCTGGTCGAAGAGAACGCCGATCCGCTCTGGATCGATGCGGTGGAAGCGCAGATGGCAGCCTCGGCGGCGGCGGTGCATTTCTCGCGTGCCGACAGTCTCGACGACCTGCAGGCGATGATCCTGAGCGGCGTCGACGAGGCCAATTTCCCCGCCGCCCGGCTGGCGCTGACCCCGCTGTTCGAGGATCGGCACGTGCCGCAATCCTCAGCCGCGCTCGAGGCGGAACTGCGCGATCTCTGGCAGCGCGAGCGCCCCCGCGATCGCGCTGCGGGGCGTACCCTCACCGGCCCGCACCGCATCGATCTCGAAGTGCGCCATGCGCAAAAGGACATGCCGGCGGCGCTCGGCTCGACCGGCGAGCAGAAGGCGCTGCTGATCGGGCTGATCCTCGCCCAGGCGCGCCTCGTCAAGCGCTCGACCGGCATCGCCCCATTCCTGCTGCTCGACGAGGTCGCCGCGCATCTCGATCCCAACCGTCGCGCCGCCCTGTTCGAGGCCCTCGATGCCCTCAGCACGCAGTGCTTCATGACCGGCACCGACCCGATGCTGTTCGAGGCGCTCGGCGAGGGCGCACAGCAGGTCCTGGTGAAGGATGGCCGGCTCGGCCCGGCGGCTGGCAATCCACGCGTCCCTTGAGGGAGCGTCAGTCCATGACCTGCTTCAGGGCCGCGAGCACGCGGCCCGTGCTTCCGGCGTCGACCCTCGCATCATCCGCATGGCCGGCGGCGGCCGTCCACGGCTCGCCGTGGTCGGAATCGCTATGCTCATCTGCCCGATCTCGGCCTCTGCGTTGGCAATGGATGCCGAGGCTCACCGGGAGCTACCGATTCGGGGCGCAAAACCTTGTAAACCGGGCTCAAAATAGCCATTTGTCTTCTTTATCCGAACACCATCCGCTAGACCAAATCGAGCGGACCTGCAGCCTTTGATTCGGGATTTCCTTGAGCACCGACACTCCTTCCGATCCGAACGAATATGGCGCCGATTCCATCAAGGTCCTGAAGGGCCTCGATGCGGTGCGCAAACGCCCTGGCATGTATATCGGCGATACCGATGACGGCTCGGGCCTGCATCACATGGTCTACGAGGTGGTGGACAACGCCATCGACGAGGCACTGGCCGGCCACGCCGATCTGGTGACGGTGCAGCTCAATGCCGACGGTTCGGTTTCCGTCAACGATAATGGCCGCGGCATCCCGACCGGTATCCACCAGGAAGAGGGCGTTTCGGCGGCCGAGGTCATCATGACCCAGCTACATGCCGGCGGTAAGTTCGACCAGAACTCCTACAAGGTCTCGGGCGGCCTGCATGGCGTGGGCGTCTCGGTGGTCAACGCGCTGTCCGTGTCGCTGAAGCTGAACATCCGCCGCGATGGTGAAATCCACGAGATGAGTTTCACCCATGGCAACGCCGACGGGCCGCTGAAGCAGGTCGGCAGCTACACGCCCAATCATCAGCCCGGCACCTACGAGGGCCGGTCGGGCACGCTGGTGACGTTCCTGCCCTCGTCCGAGACCTTCACCATGGTGGAGTTCGACTTCAAGACGCTGGAGCACCGGCTGCGCGAGCTTGCGTTTCTGAACTCGGGCGTCCGCATCATCCTGCAGGACTTGCGCCATCCGGAGCCGGTCGAGGTCGAGCTGCACTACGAGGGGGGGCTCGAAGCCTTCGTGCGCTATCTCGACCAGGCCAAGACGCCGCTGATCTCGTCGCCGATCATGCTCTTTTCGGAGCGCGACGGTATCACCGTCGAAGTCGCGATGTGGTGGAACGACAGCTACCACGAGAACGTCTTGTGCTTCACCAACAACATCCCACAGCGCGACGGCGGCACGCATCTGGCGGGTCTGCGCGCCGCGCTCACCCGGCAGGTGACCAAGTACGCCGAGGAGAGCGGCATCCTCAAGCGCGAGAAGGTGGAGGTCACGGGTGACGACATCCGCGAAGGCCTGACCTGCGTACTGTCGGTTAAAGTGCCGGATCCGAAATTTTCCAGCCAGACCAAGGACAAGCTGGTTTCGTCCGAAGTCCGTCCCGTGGTCGAGAACGGTGTCAACGACAAGCTGCAGCAGTGGCTCGAAGAGCACCCGGCCGAGGCGAGGTCGGTCGTCGGCAAGGTGGCCGAGGCCGCCGCGGCGCGTGAGGCCGCCCGCAAAGCGCGCGAGCTGACCCGGCGCAAGTCGGCACTCGACATCAACTTCCTCGCCGGCAAGCTCAAGGATTGCTCGGAGAAGGATCCGACGCTCTCGGAAATCTTTATCGTCGAGGGCGACTCGGCCGGTGGCTCCGCTACCCAGGGCCGTGACCGCCGCAATCAGGCCGTGCTGCCGTTGCGCGGCAAGATCCTCAACGTCGAGCGCGCTCGCTTCGACCGCATGCTGAGCTCGGAGACGATCGGCAACCTGGTGATGGCGCTTGGCACCTCGATCGGGCGCGAAGAGTTCAACATCGACAAGCTGCGCTACCACAAGATCATCATCATGACGGACGCCGACGTCGACGGCGCCCATATCCGCACCCTGCTGCTGACCTTCTTCTACCGGCAGATGCGCGAACTGATCGAGCGCGGCCACATCTACATCGCCCAGCCGCCGCTCTACAAAATCAAGCGCGGCTCGTCCGAGCAGTACCTGAAGAACGAGCGCAGCCTCGAGGATTACCTCATCGACACCGGCACCGACGAAGCGGTGCTGACCAGCCGTGATGGCGTCGCGCATTCGGGCGAAGACCTGCTGCAGATCGTCCGGCAGGCGCGCGACATCGTGCATGCCATCGAGGGCCTCAACACCAAGTACAACCGTTCCATCATCGAGCAGGCCGCGATCGTCGGCGGTCTCGCCGATGCGGCCGGGGACGACGAGCGGGCGCGCACCGTGATCGAACGCGTGGTTCGCCGGCTCGACCGGCTGGCCGATGAGTTCGAGCGTGGCTGGCAGGGCGAACTCGACGGACAGGGCGGCTATGTCTTCACCCGCACCATTCGCGGCGTTACCGAACGGCACGCCCTAGACGCGCAGCTCTTGGCTTCAGCCGATGCACGCCGCATCCGCGCCACCGTCGACAAGCTCGGCGATCTCTATGGTGGCGTGGCGAAACTGGTCCGCAAGGACCAGAATTTCGACATCTACGGGCCGTTCTCGCTGTTCGAGGCCATCGGCTCGATCGGCCGCAAGGGCATTTCGCTGCAGCGCTACAAGGGCCTGGGCGAAATGAATCCGGGACAGCTGTGGGAGACGACGCTTGACCCCAACGCCCGCACCCTATTGAAGGTCGAGCAAAAGGAAGATGACAGCGAAGTCGGCATGCTGTTCTCCGAACTGATGGGCGACGTGGTCGAGCCGCGCCGCATCTTCATCCAGGACAATGCGTTGAACGTCGCCAACCTCGACGTCTAGGGGCACCGTTACTACCGCAAGCGAAAGGGCCCGTACAAAGCGGGCCCTTTTCATATTCCCGGGGCTCAGAGCCCCAGCGTGATGCTTGCGACTACCAGCACGGCGGCGACGAGGCTTGCGCCGGCCGCCACTGCGAAGAGCCTAGCCATTCATGCTGCGCCGCCCGCGGCGACGCTCCTGCGGCTGAGGGTTCTCGAGCCGCTTCAACAGCTTGCTCACACTCGCGAGGACGGCCGCCGGCTGGATACGCCGGGCAACGCTGGAAAGGTCTATCGTCATTTGGGGTCCTCGCTTTCTGTCGCGAGGCTTCGGCGCCGTCGCGATGGCACCGATATAGGCCGCGACCGGCTTTCGCCGGTAGACCGATGGTCCAGGAAGATTGCACAATCCTACAAAGTGACATGAAAAGTTGTGACTCGCGAGCAGCCGGTGCTATGTAAGAGGCACACAATTCATGGGGCTTTGAGCCATGAGTCGCATCGATGAACTGAAAACCGCGATTGCACAGTTTGCAACAGAGGACGGGATTCAGGCAACCGCCATCAACGGTCTCAGCATCGTGCGCCTGTCGCAGCCGTCCGGCACCGTGCCCGGTGTGGCGACCGCTGCCCTCTGCATCGTCGCGCAGGGGCGGAAGCGCGTCATCGCCGGCGACCGGGTGCTCAACTACGACGCCGAGAACTTCCTCGTCATCACCGTCGACACTCCCACGATCGGGCAGGTGGTCGAGGCTTCGGCCGAGGCGCCCTATCTCTGCATCAAGATGGACCTCGACCCGGCCGAGATCGCGGCACTGCTGATCGATGTCGGCGGCCTTGGCGCCGGGGCCGGCGATGCCGAGCCGAGCCTCGCGGTCAGCCGGGTCACCGACGACCTGCTCGACCCCGCGATCCGGTTGGTGAAGCTCCTTGCCCGGCCCGACGACATTGCGGTGCTGGCCCCGATGATCAAGCGCGAGATCCTCTATCGCCTGCTGCGCTCGGACCAGGCGACCAAGCTCCAGCAGATCGCCGTGGCCGAAAGCCGGCTGCAGCAGGTCAACCGCGCCATCGGCTGGATCAAGCGCAACTTCACCGAGCAGTTCGCCATCGAGACGCTGGCGGCCGAGGCGCGGATGAGCAGTTCGGCCCTGCACCTGCATTTCAAGGCGGTGACGGCGATGAGCCCGCTGCAGTATCAAAAGCAGATCCGCCTGCAGGAAGCGCGCCGGCTGATGCTGGCCGAGGCCGTGGATGCAGCGACCGCCGGCCATCGTGTCGGCTACGACAGCCCCAGCCAGTTCAGCCGCGAGTATGCCCGTCTGTTCGGTGCCCCGCCGCGCAGCGACGTGGCGCGGCTCAAGGCCGGCGACCTGCAGTCGGCCGGCTGACGGCTTGCCGCTCACGCCAGACAATTATCCTGAACGCATCGCTCAAGTTTGCTTGACGAAGTTTAGAACTGTTATAAACTGTGCTGGCTTACCGGACGCGAATCCGGCCGATTTTCTAGCCATCGGCCCACGTGCGGTGAGGTTGGGCGGAGCAGCATTCCGCCCTTACCGGAGCCACAGATGCGACTGACACGTCAATCCAACTACGCCATCCGCACCCTCATCTATTGTGCGGTCAACGATCCAGGCCTGAGCCGCGTGGCCGACATCGCCAAGGCCCATGCGATTTCGGAACTCTTCCTGTTCAAGCTGATCAAGCCGCTGGTCGAGAACGGCCTGATCGAGACGGTGCGCGGTCGCCGCGGCGGCATCAAGCTCGGCCGCCCGGCCGAGGAGATCACGCTGCTCGATACGGTGCGCCTGACTGAAGAGAGCTTCTCCATGGCCGAGTGCTTCGAGGACGGCGATATCAGCTGCCCGCTGGCGGACAATTGCGACGTCAACGCAGCGCTGCGCGAGGCGCTCGGTGCCTTTTTCAACGTGCTCGAGAGCCACACCATTGCCGACCTGGCGTCGAAGCGCCGTTCGCTGCGCCAGCGGCTCGGCCTGACGTTTGAGGAAATGGAGCCGGTGCTGATCGCCCAAGCGGCGCACTAACTGGGCGCAGTGACCTGACCGAAATGGCGGATGCCGGACCGACTCCAAAGATCCGGCATCCGCCCTCCCTCCGCACACGCCCCGACCCGGAGGGACGCTTTCAACCGGTGCGGCGGATTCTCCCTCTCGACAAGCGCGAGAAATCTAGGATACCGGACGGGCCGAGAGCCTGCGGGGGGCGGGTGAGACCCTCGGCCACGTACCGGCGATGTGAACCTTGCGGTTCACGAGACCGCCATCTTTTGCTCCCCCTTCGTTGAACGCCCACTGACGCCGCCTTTCAGCGCCGGTTCATTTGCGCTTTCGCTCATCGGCGAGTCGGTCGCGTTGATCTCCGCGCCTCGTCATGCTCTATGCGGCCAACCCCAGACCGGACTGATTATTCATGGCCGCAGCGCCCATTCTTTCATTGCAGGACATCCGCCTTCGCCTCGGCTCGACCGAGCTGCTCGAGGGTGCCGAACTGTCGCTGCTGCCAGGCGAAAAGCTGGCTCTGGTCGGCCGCAACGGCTCGGGCAAGTCGACGCTGCTGAAGATCGTTGCCGGCGAAATCGAGCCCGATTCCGGCCGCCGCTTCCTGCAGCCCGGCGCGACCATCCGCTACCTGCCGCAGGAGCCGGACCTTTCCGGCTACCCCAACGTGCTGAGCTATGTCGAAGCGGGGCTTGAAGCCGGCGACGACCACTATCGCGCGACGTACCTGCTCAACCATCTCGGCCTGACCGGCACCGAAGAGCCGCACCGCCTCTCGGGCGGCGAGGCCCGTCGCGCCGCTTTGGCCCGCGTGCTGGCGCCCGAGCCCGATATCATCCTCCTCGACGAGCCGACCAACCATCTCGACCTGCCGGCCATCGAATGGCTGGAAGACGAGCTCAAATCGATCCGCTCGGCGCTGATTATCATCAGCCACGACCGGCGGTTCCTCGCCGATCTCACCCGTTCGACGCTTTGGCTCGACCGCGGCACCACCCGCCGCCTCGATCGCGGCTTCGGCAGTTTCGAGGAATGGCGCGACCAGGTGCTGGAGGAAGAGGAGACAGCGCGCCACAAGCTCGACCGCCAGATCGTCCGCGAAGAGCACTGGCTGACCTATGGCGTCACCGCCCGGAGGAAGCGCAACGTCCGCCGCCTCGGGGCCCTGTTCGACCTTCGCCAGCAGCGCCGTGACCTGAAACGCTCGGTCGGCGACGTCAAGATCTCGGTGGCCGAGGGCGAGACCTCCGGCAAGATGGTGATCGACGCCAAGGGCATCTCGAAAGCCTTCGGCGACCGCGTCATCGTCTCCGATTTCACTACTCGCATCATCCGCGGCGACCGCGTCGGCATCATCGGCCCGAACGGTGCCGGCAAGACCACGCTGATCAAGCTCCTCACCGGTGAACTGGCGCCGGACAGCGGCACGGTGCGGCTCGGCGCCAATATCGAGCTCGCGAGCCTCGACCAGCGCCGGGCCACGCTGACCAGCGACATGACGCTGAAGGAAGCGGTGACCGGCGGCGGTTCGGACACGCTGGTGATCAATGGCCAGCCCAAGCACTTCATGGGCTACCTCAAGGACTTCCTCTTCGGTCCCGAACAGGCCGGCACGGCTGTGAGCAAGCTTTCGGGCGGCGAGCGCGGCCGGCTGGTGCTGGCGCGCGTGCTGGCCTTGCCCTCCAACGTGCTGGTCCTCGACGAACCGACCAACGATCTCGATCTCGAGACGCTCGACCTCCTGCAGGAGATGCTGAGCGACTATCCCGGCACCGTGATCGTCGTCAGCCACGATCGCGATTTCCTCGACCGGGTCGCCACCTCGGTGATCGTTGCCGACGGCGATGGCGTCTGGACCGAGTATCCCGGCGGCTACTCCGACATGGTCACCCAGCGCGGCTATGGCGTCACCAAGCCCGAAGCCGTGGTCAAGCCCAAGGGCGGCAAGGGCATGACCCCCATCGCCACGCTGGCATCGAAGCAGAAGCTCAGCTTCAAGCAGAAGCATGCACTCGAGACCCTGCCCAAAGAGATGGCAAAACACGAAGCCGAGATCGTCAGGCTGAACAAGATCCTCGCCGACGGCAGCCTCTATGCCCGCGATCCCAATAAGTTCAACGAGACCAGCAAGGCGCTGGAAAAGGCGCAGAAGGCTCTGAGCAAAGCTGAGGACGAGTGGCTGGAGCTCGAGGCGCTGCGAGAAGAGATCGAGGGGTAGAGTTCGGCGCCGACCGAGGTCCGAACACCCACCCAACGTCCTACTCGACCGTGACATCCCTTCCGACTATGTACTCCGCTTGAAGCGATTCAATCGGAGGATATCATGCAGTATCGCAAGCTCGGAAATAGCGGCGCCATCGTTTCAAGCCAGACCCTCGGCACGATGACCTTCGGCGCCGAGGCGGACGAGGCGACATCCTTTGCCCTGATGGATGACTACGTCGCTGCCGGTGGCAACTTCATCGACACCGCCGATGTCTATTCCGCCGGCAAGTCCGAGGAAATCGTCGGTCGCTGGCTGAAGGCCCGCCCCGAGGCGGCGCGCCAGGTACTGGTCACCACCAAGGGCCGCTTCCCCATGGGCGCCGGCCCGAACGACCTGGGCCTCTCCCGCCGCCACCTCGGCGAGGCGCTCGACGCATCGCTGCGCCGGCTCGGGGTCGAGCACATCGACCTCTACCAGCTGCACGCCTTCGATGCGCTGACCCCGCTGGAGGAGACGCTGCGCTTCCTCGACGACTCGATCCGCAACGGCAAGATCGCCTATTACGGCTTCTCCAATTTCATCGGCTGGCAACTCACCAAGGCGGTGTTCCTCGCGAGGATGGGCAATCTCGCCCCGCCGATCACGCTGCAGCCGCACTACAACCTTCTCGTTCGCGACATCGAGCACGAAATTGTGCCCGCCGCGCTTGACGCCAGTATCGGCCTCCTGCCCTGGTCGCCGCTCGGGGGCGGCTGGCTCACCGGCAAGTACAAGCGCGACCAGTTGCCCACCGGCGCCACCCGGCTCGGCGAGAACCCCAATCGCGGCCAGGAATCCTACGGCCCGCGCAACGAGCAGGAGCGCACCTGGCACATCATCGGCGTCTTGGAAGAGGCGGCGAAATCGCTTGGCAAGTCGATGGCCCAGGTGGCCCTCGCCTGGGTCGCCGATCGTCCGGCCGTCAGCTCGGTCATCCTTGGTGCCCGGACCCGGGAGCAACTGGCCGACAATCTTGGTGCTGCCGATCTCAGGCTCCCGGCAGAAATCGCCGATAAGCTCACCGCGGCCAGCGCTCCGGAGCAGGCAGATTATCCCTACGGCAAAGGCGGCGTGAACCAGCGTTTCCGCAAGATCGAGGGTGGTCGGTAGGCGGCTCTAGCGCCCAGGGAAGCTAGAACCACAGCTCGGGCTCATGCAGGATCTGCAAATCCTCCGCCGCTGCGCCTTGGATGCGGCGGAGCAGTAGTTCGCCCATCTGCTGGCCGGCGAGCGCCGTGTCCTCGAAGATCGCATCGACCTTGGGCCGGATCAGGCTGAAGATGCCCGAGGTCTGCTTGGCCACCACCTGCACGTCCTCGCCGATGTGGCGGCCGGCATCGGTCAGCCCGGCCATCACCGATAAGGCTGCGGCATCGCCCGTACACACGAACCCGTCCGGTGCATCCGGCTCGCCCATGCGCCGGATCACCGCGAGCCGGATCTCGTCGGCGGAATTGTCAAGGCTGGCTCCCGCGAGGATCTCCCACCGTAGTCCCGCCTCGGCGACCGCCTTAATGAACCCGTCGCGGAGATGGTGCCCAAAACTGTAGCGCATCGGCGGCAGGATGATCGTCACCTTGCGGCAGCCCTTGGCCTTCAAGCGCATCACCGCGTGGTGGGCGAAGGCATAGTTGTCGTAGTCGACATAGGGGTGCGGCGAAGGGAACGCCGTGCGTCCATGCGTGACGAAGGGGAAGTTCTCCTCCATCAACAGCTTCACCCGGTCGTCGTCGGGTTCGGTGCGCGAAAAGATCACCCCGTCTGCTGCCTTGTTGCGCAGCACGTAAAGGATCGGGTCGATCGGCTTGGCGTTGCGAACCGTTGGCGTGATCACGAGGTGATAGGACGTGCCGGTCAGCGCTGCGGTCAGGCCCGAAACCATCGATTGGCCGAAGCCGAGGATTTCGTCATGCGGATCGAGCATCAGCGCGATGACATTGGTGCGCCCTGTCTTCAGCCGCAGCGCGGTGCGGTCCGGCACATAACCGATCTCGGCGGCGATCTTCTGCACTCGGACGCGCGTCTCGTCGCTGAGTTCGGGCGCGTTGTTAAGGGCGCGCGAAATCGTCGTGATGGCGAGCCCGGTCATTTCCGCAATGGTGCGGAGCGTCGGCTTGCCACCAGGCTTTCGTCCGGGCGCGCGCTGCGACGCAGGCGCCTTGCCGCGCTTGTCGTCGCGCGTTTCGCTCTCGGCCAATACTATTCCTCCCCGAGCGCTATCAGGAAAAGTTCGAGACCCTTCCGGTTCGATAGCGCGCCTAGAACCGGGGTTGAGGACCCTCTCCCGAGGTCCGCCAACGCCGTAGGTGTCGCCTGTGGATCCGCCCAACTTTCAGCACAACAGATTATGCAATCGATTTCAAGGCGGGAAGTCCGGGGTTTCATGCGGGCCATAGACTTTGGTCGGACGCGCCGCGCGCAACCGCATTGTCCGGGCGCAACCGCGTTGTCGCCGCGCCGCAGCTGCGGCAGTATCCCGCCCATGCTGTTCAGGAAGCCCGATCTCGAAGCGATCTTTGCCGGCGAGCGCAGGCTTGCCTTCCGGCGCTGGAAGAAGCCGACCGTCCGCGTCGGCGGCACCGTGCGCACAGCCATGGGGCTCGTTGGCATCGATGCGATCGAGCCGATCGAGCCCGAGAGCGTGACCGACGACGATGCACGGGCCGCAGGCTATCGCGATAGAGCCGACGTCCTCGCCATGTTCGAGGCGCAGGAGGGCACCTGCTACCGCATCCTGCTCCACCCGGAAGGGGACGATCCGCGCGAAGCCTTGCGCGAGGCGCTGCCCGATCCGGCCGAACTCGCAAAGCTGGTCACCAAGCTCGGCAAGCTCGACGCGGGCGCCGGCCGGCCATGGACGAAAGCAGCGCTGCAGCTCATCGCCGACCGGCCCGGCGTCGTCTCAATGCGACTCGCAGAAGCGGCGGGCTTCGAGCGCATGGAGTTCAAGGACAATGTCCGCAAGCTCAAGGCCCTGGGACTTACCCTCAGCCTCGAGGTCGGATATCGCCTGTCGCCACGCGGCGAAGCCGTCCTCTCTGCTATCTGACATTTCGCGCCCTGCGCCCGCGCGGGCAGGAAATTCCGCTTTGATCCGAGTAATTTGGAACGCGGCGGTCTGGCGCGAACGCTTCACAGCGCTTATCTTGCCCCTGTTACTCAACTTAGGCACCGACGAAAGCGGGATGGACCTCCATCCGGGCGTGCCCTAGAAGAGTCGAGCGGCAGACTCATCTCTGCCACGAAAAAGCTTCGGGGGCGGAGCCATACTCCCCCTCATTGGAATCACCTAGGCCGTGTGGCCGCCGGAAGGAGACGAAAATGCACATCGCTATTCGCACCACTCTCCAGACCGGGCTCATCGGCAAATGGGTAGATCGCTCCAACGGGTGTTACCGACCCAAACGAATGTGACCTCTGTCACCCATTCGTCTCACACTTCAGGTAACACCCCGGCCGTCCCCAGAGACGTGCCGAATGGAGGTATTCCATGCAGCATGCCCATTTCGAAAAGCCACATAGTTTGAAGCCCATAGCGGTCGATATCGACGGCGAGCCCAAGGGCGTCCTCGTCGCGCACGAGAGCGGTTTCCGCTTCCTCGCGGTCAAGCTTGATGTCTTCGGCGTCGACGGCCAAGTCTTCGATACCATCGAAGCGGCGGAAGCCGCCGTGCGGGTTGCGCTCCGTCCCGAACTCTGATTCCCCTGGGCGGCCCGCGGGCCGCTTCAGGGGCAGGTCGTCACGCCCCGACCGCCCTCCGCCAGCGCTCGGCATAGGCCGCAGCGGCCGGGTCGCCTTCGACCACCGCCGCGTCATGCGCCACATGCCGTTCCATGCGTGCCAGCAGCGCCGCTCCGATCGAGGTTCCCGTCGCACTCCGCTTGATTGGTTCCACCGGCCGTCCCGTCGCCGCCGCGAGCATGCGCAGGTAAAGCGCGTTGCCGGCAAAGGGGCCCTCCACCACGGTGTGGTTCGAGGCCCCGGTGAGCATCAGGCACTCCGCCGTCATCATCGCTAGGTAGAACGAGACGACGACATAGACCGCGTCGTCATCAAGCTGTTCGCGCGGCACCGTCCACTGCGCCTGGCGTCCGGCGAAGGGGCCAGAACCCTGCACCACCGAGGGCGTCAGCATTATGCCTTCGCTCAGCACGCGCGCGATCGTCGCCTCACCCGGCTGCCGCGGCGAGGTCAGCATCTCGAACTCGCGCCCGCCCATGAACCGTGCCGAGGGGACCGGGCGGCCGAACGCATCGATATTGGCGAGGCAGTCGCGGCTCGGATCGAGATCGTCTATGTCGCCACCCGGCGAGGCCACCACCACCCAGGTACCGGTCGAGACCAGCCCGAACGGCGGATCGCGCTCGAGGAGGTGCGGCAGCAGCGAGGCATTGGAATCGTGGATGCCCGAATAGACCGGCAGCGGGCGCTTCAGCCCGAGTGCCGCGGTGACCGCCGGCAGCGTCACGCCGAGCACATCCGAGGCCGGCCGCACCTCTGGCAGCTTTTCGAGCCAGCCTTCCTTCATAACCAGTGATGAATAGAGGTCTGTGGTGAAGTTCCACAGGTCCGTGTGGCAGCCCCACGAGGTGATTTCGGCAGCCGCGACCCCCGTCAGGCGGAACGACCAGTATTGTGGATAGGGCAGGATCCATCGGGTCGCGGCGAAGGCGTCGGGAAAGCACCGCGCCTGCCAGAACAGCTGTGCCCCGACATTCAGCCCGCCCGGTAGCCGCGGCGTGAAGCTTTCGGAGAAATCCGGACGGACGGTGTCATACTCGGCCCAGAGCTGGTCGGGGCCGGCGAACTCGTAGTCGAGCACCGGCAGGGCGAGGTTTCCGTTCGTATCGACCAGCGCCGCGCTCGCGCCATGCGTCGTGACGCTCAGCGCATCGAGCTCGATCTCCTGGTTGAGCTCGCGCAGGGCTTCGAGCGCGAAGGTCCAGAGCGCATCGATGTCGTAGTGCGGGTACTTGCCGCCCTTGATCACCGTGTTTGGGCGCTTCCGCACCGCGAGTTCCGTGCGCGTCTCGAAATCGACCACCGCCACCTTGGCGTTGGATTTGCCGATGTCGATGACGCCGACGCGATTGATGCTCACTTCCGAACCATCCGGTAGACGATGGGCAGGGCGATGACGAGGATCAGCAACAGGCCGATGAAGATCGACATCACGATGCCCGGCACGTTGAGGAGGCCCATGCCGAATGTCACGAGCCCCATGATGAAGGCGGCGATGACTACGCCGGTGATCGAGCCGGCGCCACCGAGGATGGAAACGCCGCCGAGCACAACCATGGTGACGACTTCCAGTTCCCAGCCCTGCGCGATCGAGGGCCGGGTCGAACCGAGCCGGCTGGTCAGCAGCACCGAGGCGATGCCAGCCATGAGTCCCGTGAGGCAGAAGAGGATAAACTTGATCCGCTCGACCCGTACGCCGGAAAATTGCGCTGCGGTGGCATTGTTGCCGATGACGAAGATGCGGCGCCCGAAACTGGTGCGGTGCAGCACGACGTAGAAGATCACGGCGAGGACGAGGAAGAGCACGAACTCGAAGCTCACCACCCACCAGACGTAGCCCTGCCCAAAGAAGGCGAAGCTCTCCGGGTAGCCCTTATAGGCCTGGTCACCGAGCATGATGTAACTGATGCCGCGGAAGAGGCTCATCGTGCCGATGGTGACGACGATCGAAGGCAGCTCGAGTCGGGTCACCAGTGCACCGTTGAACACGCCGCACAGCAACCCCGTGCCGATGCCGATGGCCACCAGCACGGGCGTATCGGCGCCGTATTGCAGCGCCAGCCCCATCATCGTGGAGGCTAGCGCGATGATTGCCGCGACGGAGAGGTCGATCTCGCCCGAGATGATCAGCAGCGCCATGGCCAGCGCGATAATCGCCTTCTCGGTGAAGTTGAAGGTCGCGTCGGAAAGCGACCACGGCGACAGGAAATACGGCGAGGCGAAGGAGTTGGCGATGAAGATCACCACCGCCACGACCAGCAGCAGCGTCTGCCAGCTGAACAGCGTCGAACGCAGCGGATTGTCCAGCCGATCCGGAATGTGCCGGGTGGCCCGGGTCTGTTCGTTCATGCCCGTGCCCCTTCGGCCTGCTTGAGGATGATCCGGCCACCCTTTCTCTCCCCGCGCGCATTGAGCACGACGGCGAGGATGATGGCGGCGCCGGATATGGCCATCTGCCAGAACGGCGATACGCCGATTACCGGCAAGGCCGAGTTGATGACGCCGAGGAACAGCGCGCCGAGCAGGGCCGAACTGACCGTGCCGACGCCGCCCGCAATGGACACCCCGCCGATCACGCAGGCCGCGATCACCTGCAGCTCATACCCCGCTGCTGTCTCCGACGAGGCGATGACATAGCGCGACACCCAGAGATAGCCGCAGAGCCCGGCGACGAGGCCGGAGATGCAGAACGCGATGAACTTGGTCCGCCCCACATTGATGCCGGCATAGACCGAGGCCGTCGGGTTGACGCCGATCGCGTAGATCGAGCGGCCGATCGGCGTGCGCGTCATCAGCACGTAGAAGGCAATGGCGATGACGATGGCTGCCCAGCTGAGCAGCGGCAGGCCGAGCAGCTCGATGCGCGTGCCAGCAATAAACTCCGGCGTCATCTCGTCCGCGTTCACCCAGGTGCCGCCGGCGATGAGGAACGTCGTGCCGCGATAGATGGTCAGCGTGCCGAGCGTCACGACGATGGCTGGGATATCGAGCTTCCACACGAGAAAGCCGTTGATCGCACCGAAGGCAAGCCCGAGGAGCGGCGCGGCCAGGATCAGCACCGGCACCGGGATCCCCGGCATCGCCTGGTTGACCAGCGCCACGACCATGCCGGAAAGGGCGACGTTCGAGGCAATGGAGAGATCGATCGAACGGGTGAGGATCACCACCATCTGCCCGAGCGCCAGGATCATCAGGATGGCGGTGTTGTTGAACACATCGGCCAGGTTGCCCGGCGTCGCAAAGCTCGGGGCGCGCCAGATCGCGATGGCGGCGATCATCGTGGCAATGCCGAGCGCCAGCCAGAACTCGCGCGTTCTCAGGATGCGGTTCATGCCGCCACCTCATGGGCGCCGATGGCGCGCTTGACCAGCGCGTCGGCCGTCAGGTCCTTGTTGTCCAGAATGGCGTCGATCCGGCCCGAGCGCATGACGACGATCCGGTCCGACATGCCCATCACTTCGGGTAGCTCCGACGACACCATGATCACCGCCAGCCCTTCAGCCACCAGCTCGGCCATGAAGGCGTGCACCGCGGCTTTCGAACCGATGTCGATGCCCTTGGTGGGTTCATCGAGAATGATCACCTTGGGTTGCGTCGCCAGCCATTTGGCGATCACCACCTTCTGCTGGTTGCCGCCGGACAGCGTGCCGGCGTTCTGGCTGAGCGATGCGGCGCGGAGGTCGAGGCGCTCGGTGTATTTTCGCGTTAGCGCGAACTCCTCCGCCATCTGCAGGAACCCCTGGCGTGAGGTCTTCCTGAGGGAGGGCAAGGTGACGTTCTGGACAATCGGTAGATCGACCACCACGCCCTGCTTGCCGCGCTCCTCCGGCACATAGACGATGCCGGCCTCGATCGCGTCGGCGGGCGAGTGCGGGTGGAAGGGCGCGCCGTCGAGCGTCATCGAACCGCGCGAGGTTCTGGTCAGCCCGAAGATCGCCTGCATCACCTCGGAGCGCCCAGCGCCGACGAGCCCGTAAAAACCGAGGATCTCGCCGCGCCTGAGCTCGAACCCGATATCGTCGAACTCGGTCGGATGGCTCAGCCCGTCGAGCTTCAGCACCGGCGCGCCGATCGCCGGCGTGCGCTCCGGGAAGATGTGGTCCACCGAGCGCCCGACCATCATCCGGATAATCTCGTTCTGCGGCGTCTCCTTGATCAGGCCCTTGCCCACCATCTCGCCGTCGCGGAACACGGTGTAGCGGTCGGCGATGCGGTAGATCTCGTCGAACTTGTGGCTGATGAACAGCACGGCCTTGCCGTCTTCCTTGAGGAGGTCGACTAAGACGAACAGGTCCTCGATCTCCTTGTGGCTGAGCGCGGCGGTCGGCTCGTCCATGATCACCACTTCGGCGTCGATCGACATCGCCCGCGCCACGGCGACGAGATGCTTGTTGGCGATCGACAGGTCACGCAGCCGCGCCTCCGGGTCGATGTGCCCGGCACCCATGTCGTTGAGCACCTGCCGCGCGTTCTTGCGCATGGTGCCCCAGTCGATGGTGCCGAGCCGGCTCTTCGGCGCATGGCCGAGATAGATGTTTTCCGCGACGCTCAGGTCGTCGAACAGCACGGTTTCCTGGTGGATTGCGGTGATGCCGAGCTCGAACGCCTTGTGGGCGGAGCTCAAATGCACCGGCTTGCCGTCGATGGCGATCTCGCCCACGTCAGGCTGGTAGATGCCGGTCAGCACCTTCACCAGCGTCGACTTTCCGGCCCCGTTCTCGCCGATCAGCGCGGTCACCTGACCGGGGTAAAGCTCGAGGCTCACCTCATGCAGCGCCCGCACGCCGGGAAAGGTCTTGGTGATGCCGGTGAGGGTGAGCTTGGGTTGGGACATACTTGTCATTCTATGCTGGGCCTCGCCCTTGCCTCACACTCGGTGTCATCCCAGCGAAAGCTGGGACCCAGCTCTCGGCTGGCACGAGCGGCGCCATGGGTCCCAGCTTGCGCTGGGATGACAGCCATTGGGTTGGCGAAGGCCGGGCCTTCCACCACAAACAAATAGCCCGGCAGCATTCACCGCCGGGCCGAAAACCCTCGGATCAATAGATCTTCGAGAACTCTTCGATGTTGGTCTTGTCGAACTGGAACGGCGCAGCCATGGCGGCGCTGTTGGTGTCGTCGAGCGTGATCGAGCCGACGCGGCCGATCGAGATCGTGGCACCCGGCTCGGCCTTCGCCGTGCCCTTGGCCAACTGGTAGGCGATCTGCACGGCCGAGTAGCCGAGGTCGATCGGGTTCCACAGCGCCACGGCCTGCGACGCGCCGTTGTCGATGAACTTCTTGAACTCCGACGGGAGCGCCAGGCCGGTGACGTTGATCTTGCCGATCAGGTTGTCGTCAGTGACAACCTGCGCTGCCGCCACGACGCCGACCGTGGTCGGGGCAATGATCGCCTTGAGGTTCGGGTAGGTCGAGATCAGGCCCTTGGCCTCATTGGTCGATTTCACCGAGTCGTCATCGCCATAGACGGTGGCGACGATGTTGAGCTTGGGGAACTTCTCGGGCTGCGCGGCCTTCGCCGCTTCGATCCAGGCGTTCTGGTTGGTCGCTGTGGACGAAGCCGAGAGGATCGCCACGTCGCCGCCATCGGGCAGGTAGTCGGCCGCGAGCTTCAGGATGGTCTCGCCGATGAGGTTGGTGTCGGACGGATTGAGATGTACCGAGCGGCCTTCTGGAGCCACGCCCGAGTCCCAGCTGATCACGGTAATGCCGCGTTCCATCGCCTTCTTCAGCGCCGGAACGAGTGCGTCCGGATCGTTAGCCGAGATCGCGATGGCGTTGACGTTCTGGGCGATCAGCGAGTTGATGATCTCGATCTGGCCTTCGGCGGTCGCCGTGGTCGGGCCGGTATAGATCACCTCGACATCGCCGAGCTCCTTGGCTGCTTCCTGCGCGCCCTTGTTGGCGGCATCGAAGAAGCCGTTGCCCAGTGACTTCACGACGAGGGCGATCTTGGTCTGGGCCATGGCCGGGGCCGCGAACATGACGGCAGTCAGGGCCGTCGCGACGGCCAGTTTCTTGAGTAAGCTCATTGGTTCCTCCCTGAGCGGTTTGGTAGTCGTCGTTATTGCCAGCCGGTCAGGCGACCGACTGGGATTTCTGCTCCGCGGCATCCACCACGGTCAGCTCAATGCCCGCCTTCTCCAGCATGGTGCGATCTTCGTCGCGGATACCGCTGTCGGTGATGACGGAATGGATGCGATCGAGCCCGCAGAGAATAAGGCTTGAGCGCGCGTCGAATTTCGAGGAATCGGCGAGGACGATCAGTTCCTCGGCCTGGTTGATCAGCGCCAGCTCGGACTGCACAACCATCGGGTCCGCTTCCATCAGCCCGTGCTGGCCAAGGCCCTGGCAGCCGATGAACATGCGCTTGGCGTAGAAATGCGAGGCGACCACGCCGCCGAAGGGCGACAGGATGACGTTCTGCTCGCGATAGATCGTGCCGCCGGGGATAACGACGCTGTTGCGAGAATTGTGGATCAGGAACTCGGCGATGCCGAAGCTGTTGGTGAACACCGAGAGCCGGCGGCCCGTCAGGTAGTGCACCATCTGGTAGGTGGTAGTGCCGCCATTGATGATGATCGGCTCGCCGTCCTTGCAGAGTTCGGCCGCGGCGCGCGCGATTGCGCGTTTGGCGGCGATATTGATCGTTTCGTTGACCGAGAACGGCCGTCCGATCAGGCCGCCTTGTTCCGGCGGATTGATCGCCTCGGCCCCGCCGCGTACTCGGCGCAGCCGGTTCTGCACGTGCAAGGCCGCGATATCGCGCCGGATCGTCGCCTCCGACGTGCCGGTGATTTCCACCAGCTCGGCGACGGTCGCCAGCGGCCGTGCCTGCACGGCGGCCAGAATGACCCTATGGCGTTCGGTTTCGTGCATCTCGTCTCCCTGTGGTGAGTCATTTTCACCAAAAACAGTCAGTGTCAATCACGTTGCGGCAGATGCATACGACTTTTGACGCTTTCTGATGGTTTCTGATTGACAGTGGCCCGCGCCCAGCGCTAGTCCCGTCCTAAACAAGCGGCAAATATGTCTACCGGGAGGAGCCTATGTCCAGCACAGCGCCCGCGCGCCTTCAGAACCTTTGGGATGATGCCAAGGCGGCCGGGATGACGGAGCCCGAGCGGCTGGTCTATCGCTCCAATATCCTCGGCTCCGACAAGCGCGTCACCAACTATGGCGGCGGCAATACTTCGTCGAAAATCTGGCAGAAGGACCCGCTCACCGGCGCAGAGGTCGAGGTCCTGTGGGTGAAGGGCTCCGGCGGCGACTCCGCCTCGATCAAGCTCGACGGCTTCTCGACACTCTATATGGACAAGCTCCGCGAGCTGAAGAACCTCTATCGCGGCGTCGAGTTTGAAGACGAGATGGTCGGCTACCTGCCGCACGCCACCTTCAACCTCAATCCACGCGCCGCTTCGATCGACACCCCGCTCCATGCCTATGTGAACCACCCCTACGTGGACCACATGCACCCGGACGCGATCATCGCCATCGCCGCGTCGAAGAACTCGAAGGAACTGACCCAGCAGATTTTCGGCGACACCATCGGCTGGCTGCCGTGGAAGAAGCCGGGCTTCGAGCTCGGCCTGTGGCTGGGCAAGTTCTGTGAGGAGAACCCCAACGCCAAGGGACTGATCCTCGAGTCGCACGGCCTCTTCACCTGGGGCGACACGCCCAAGGAGTGCTACGAGACTACCATCGGGATCATCAACCAGGCCATCGAGTGGTTCGAGAAAGAGACCGCCGGCAAGACCATCTTCGGTGGCGCCGCGGTCCAGTCGCTCGATGCCGCCGCACGCCGCGCCGTGGCCGCCAAGCTCATGCCGAAGATCCGCGGCCTCATCTCCGAGGACAGCCACAAGCTCGGCTATTTTGACGACAGTCCAGCCGTGCTGGAATTCGTCAACTCGAAGAATCTGCGTCCGCTGGCTGCCCTCGGCACCTCGTGCCCGGACCATTTCCTGCGCACGAAAATCCGGCCGCTGGTGATCGAGTTCGATCCAGCCAATCCGGATGTGGATGCGGTGATCGCCAGGCTCGCCGAAGATGTCGCCGCCTATCGTGTCGACTACCAGGCCTACTACGACCGCTGCAAACACGAAAACTCGCCCGCCGTGCGCGACCCCAATGCCGTGGTCTACCTGATGCCCGGCGTCGGCATGTTCACCTTCGCCAAGGACAAGACGACGGCCCGCATCTCAGGCGAGTTCTACGTCAACGCCATCAACGTAATGCGCGGCGCCTCGACCGTCTCGACCTATGTCGGCCTGCCTGAGCAGGAGGCCTTCGACATCGAGTACTGGCTGCTCGAAGAGGCCAAGCTGGCCCGCCTGCCCAAGCCGAAATCGCTGGCCGGCCAGATCGCGCTGGTCACCGGCGGCGCCGGCGGCATCGGTAAGGCCACGGCCGCGCGGCTCTTGCGCGAGGGCGCCTGCGTGGTGCTGGCCGATATCGACGAGACCGCGCTGGCCGAGGCAACTGCCGAGCTCGGTAAGGTGTTCGGCGCCGACTTTGTCCGCCCCGTAAAGCTCAACGTCACGCAGGAAGCCGTGGTCATCGCCGGCTTTGCCGAAACGGTGGTCGAGTTCGGCGGCCTCGATATCCTCGTCTCCAACGCCGGCATCGCCTCGTCCGCGCCGATCGAGGAAACCTCGCTCGAGCTCTGGAACAAGAACATGGACATCCTGTCTACCGGCTACTTCCTCGTCTCGCGTGAAGCCTTCCGGCTGTTCCGCCAGCAGAAGATCGGCGGCAACGTGGTGTTCGTGGCTTCGAAGAACGGGCTCGCAGCCTCGCCCAACGCCTCAGCCTATTGCACCGCCAAGGCCGCCGAAATCCACCTCGCCCGCTGCCTCGCGCTCGAAGGCGCGGAGGCGCAGATCCGCGTCAACGTGGTGAACCCTGACGCAGTGCTGCGTGGCTCGAAGATCTGGGCCGGCGAATGGCTCGAGCAGCGCGCCTCGACCTACAAGACCGACAAAGAGGGCCTCGAGGACATGTATCGCCAGCGCTCGCTGCTGAAGCGCTCGGTCTTCCCCGAGGACATTGCCGAGGCCATCTACTTCTTCGCCTCCGACATGTCGGCCAAGTCCACCGGCAACATCATCAACGTCGACGCCGGCAACGCACAGAGCTTTACGCGGTAACGAAGAGCCCCCTCACCCGCCCTTCGGGCACCTTCTCCCACGAGGGGAGAAGGCCCGACTGAGAAGCTGCGGGTGGCCTTCTCCCTTGATGGGAAAAGGTGGCCGACAGGCCGGATGAGGGTGGAGCCACACGTACAAGAGGGGAGAGAACATGACCGATCAACTCATCGACCAGTCAGTGGTCGACCAGACCAACGACAAGGCCCGCGACGCGCTCGATGCGGACTACGTGCATCTCGGCGAGCAGCTGGCCCGCCGCGGCATCGACATCGATGCGGTGTTGGAAAAGGTCTCGGCCTACACCGTCGCCGTCCCCTCCTGGGGTGTCGGCACCGGCGGCACGCGCTTTGCGAAATTCCCCGGCCAGGGCGAGCCGCGCGACATCTTCGACAAGCTCGAGGATTGCGCCGTCATCAACCAGTTGACCCGCGCCACCCCCAGCGTCTCGCTTCACATTCCGTGGGACAAGGCCGATCCGAACCGCCTGAAGCAGGCCGCCTCGCGCTTCGGCCTCGGCTTCGACGCGATGAACTCCAACACCTTCTCCGACGCCGTCGGCCAGAAGCACTCCTACAAATACGGCTCGCTGGCGAACTATGCGAAAGAGACGCGCCAGCAGGCCATCGAGCACAATCTCGAATGCATCGAGATCGGCCAGACCATCGGCTCGAAGGCCCTCACCGTGTGGATCGGCGACGGCTCGAACTTCCCCGGCCAGGTCAATTTCACGAAGGTGTTCGAGTACTATCTCGACGCCATGAAGGACATCTACGCCGACCTGCCTGATGACTGGAAGCTCTTCACCGAGCACAAGATGTACGAGCCGGCCTTCTACTCCACGGTCGTGCAGGATTGGGGCACCAACTACCTGATCGCCACCGAGCTGGGCGAGAAAGCCCAGTGCCTCGTCGACCTCGGCCACCACGCGCCCAACGTCAACATCGAGATGATCGTCGCCCGCCTGATCCAGTTCGGCAAACTCGGCGGCTTCCATTTCAATGATTCGAAGTACGGCGACGACGACCTCGACACCGGCTCGATCGACCCCTACCGGCTATTCCTTGTTTTCAACGAGCTGGTCGACGCTGAACTGCGTAAGGCCAAGAGGTTTGCTCCCGCCCACATGCTCGACCAGAGCCACAACGTCACCGACCCGATCGAGTCACTGATCCGCTCGGCCAACGAGGTCCGGCGTGCCTATGCGCTGGCGCTGCTCGTCGACCGGCAGAAGTTGGCGGACTATCAGCAGTCCAACGATGCACTTATGGCCTCCGAAAGCCTCAAAGGAGCGTTTCGTACAGACGTCGAACCGATCCTTGCCAAGGCCCGCTTGAATGCCAACGGCGCCATCGATCCCATCGCCGCCTACCGCGCTGCCGGCTACCGGCAAAAGGTTGCGGCCATCCGCCCGGCCGTCGCCGCCGGCGGCGGCGGCATCGTCTGACGCGAAACCGTTCCCTCCCCCTTTTGAGGGGAGGGGAACGGAGCCCAGGGCGTCAAGCCGCCTCCCTCGCCAGCAGCCCCTCGATCTCGTCCATCGCAGCCTTCGACAGCGCCCCCTTCTCGATCGCCCCCAGATTGTCCCGCACCTGCGCCTCGGTCTTGAAGCCGGGGATCGGTACGGTCAGGGGCGAGCGGGCAAGGACCCAGCCCAGCGCCCCCTGCGCTATCGTCCGTCCGCCGCTCGTCAGCACGTCCCTGATGGCATCTAGCCTGCGCAGCGCCTCTGGCATCGGCCGGCCATCCCTGAAGTCGCGCACCCAACTGTGCCCGGCCCCACGCACATCGTCGGCAGGCAGCTGCGACGTCGCAGTGAACTTGCCGGTGAGGAACCCCATAGCCAGCGGCGACCGGATGAGGTTGGGGAGCCGATGCGCCTCACTGACGGCGATCATATCCGGCCCGTCGCGGAAAACGTCGAGACCCTGCTGCACCGCCTTGAAGTGTGGGAAATGCAGCACTTTGCGTACTGCCGCCGCATCGTCCGTGCTCCAGCCCCAGGCCGCGATGTCGCCCGCTTCGGTGCGCCGCTCGAGTGCGGGGCCAAGGAGCTCCATCGCCGCCGCGGAAGCGTCGCCTACATGTAGCTGGTAAAGGTCGATCCGGTCCCGTTTCAGCCGCTTTAGCGAGCCAGCCAACGCCTGCTCCATGTAGGCTGGCGTTACATCTGTGCCGGTCAGCGCCCGTTTGGCACGGTCATGGGTGAAGCCGAACTTGGTGGCGATCACCACGTCCTGCCGATTGCCGAAGGCCTCGCCCAGCACCTCTTCGCTGTGACCAGTGCCATAGGCGTCCGCCGTGTCGAACACGCGGGCACCGAGATCGTGGGCAAGCGCCAGCGCCCGCTGCGATTGCGCATCGTCGACCTCGCCCCAGCCGTCCTGCCGCCCATCCATGGTGAACGGACCGCCGATCGCCCAGCAACCGACGCCGACCCGTGGCACTTCGGCTCCACTCCAAAGCTTCAAAGTCGTTCTCATTGGCTGCCTCCGGCGTTCATGAATTCGCGACTCTCCACCTTGGCGGACACCGCGATCCCGCGCCGACGCGGGATGTGTGGATGCGGGCTCGACATCACGGCCTGCCCGCGGACCGGCAGCCAGGCCGGCTCCGCCGTTGTCAGCTCGCCGCGAACGAAAGCCGGGATCTGCCCGCGGGCGATGCCGATATCGGCAAGGATGTGATCGTCCTGCTGCCGCAGCCGTTCGATATCGTCATGCAGCCACAGCCATTGGCTGAACCGGCGGAAAAGCTCTTCAAGCATTTGCGTCTCCTTCATCGGCGCAAAACGAGTTCGGTGTTGGTTGCGCCGCGGCGCGTCCTCTTCCGGTCATTCGCCTTGCTGCTTGCCCGGAAACCGCTGTTCCCATGAGGCTTCCAGATGCTCCATACTTGCGCATCAAGTTGTTGAACCGATACAAGGAAGATCGCAACGGGCTTTGCAGGAATGAAAAATGGCCGACGACGCCTTTGCCTGGGATGATCTCCGCCTGTTCCTCGATGTCGCTCGTCTCGGCGGCCTGTCACCGGCAACGGCGACCACCGGCCTCAGCGCCGCGACGCTCGGCCGCCGTGTCACCGCGCTCGAACATCACATCGGCGAGCCGCTCTTCGTGCGTCGCCAGACCGGCTACGAGTTGACCCGTGCCGGCGAGGAGCTGTTGAAGCACGCCGAGGAAGTCGAGCAGGCCATGCTGGCGGTAAGCCGCTGGCGCGATGGCAATATCGGCGAAAAGATCATCCGCATCTCGGCCGGCACCTGGACCTCGGCCTTCATCTCCCGCCATATCGGCGCGATCTGGCACGTCGACGACGGCATCCGCATCGAGCTCGTTACCGCCAATGAGAAGGTCGATATTGGCCGCCGCGCCGCCGATATCGGGCTACGTGCCGCCCGGCCGACCGAGCCCTTCCTCGCCGGTCGCCAGATTGGCAAGGTGGCGCACGCGCTCTATGCCGGCCGCCACCTGATCAATGGCGTCGAGGCCGGCATGTTCGTCGGCGTCGTCGGCGACGCGGCCAAGCTCGCCTCGGCCCGTTGGCTGATGGCGCACCACGGCGACCGCGTCGGCGTGCGCGGCAACAATCCGCAGACCGTGGCCGAACTGGTCGCGGCGGGCGCCGGGCTCAGCATCTTTCCCTGCTTTGCCGCCGACAGCGATCCACGCCTGGTGCGCGTTGCCCCGCCGATCACCGAGCTGATGCAGGAGCAATGGCTCGTCACCCACCACGATGACCGCCACCGCCCGGAAGTCCGTCGCGTCGCCGACCGCATCACCGCGCTGATGCAGGAACATGCGCCGCTGTTTCGCGGCGAACGCCGCCAACCTTAACCGGTCGGCAATCCGGCTCGTCGACTATGTTGAGGGGAATGCAGTCGAAGGAATATGCGATGCGCGCCAGCGCTTTCGTCGTGGGTCCGCCCGATGGGCCGGGAGCCGCTTTGGCCGATCTCGCCCGCGGGCTCGGCTTTGCCAGCGTCCACGCCTATACGAGCCTCGCCGCTGCCGAGGCGCAGGCCCAGCAGCTGCCGCTGATGTTCTTTCTCTTCGCTGCCGTCGACGATGTCCGCGACCTTAAATCGGCTGCCGACGCGATCCGCTTCTCTCCCGGCCGCCGCATCCGCTTTTGCCCGATGGTCTATTTCTCCGAGAGCCCCTCGCTCGAGGCCATTCGCACCTGCGTCGAGATGGGTTTCGACGACGTCATCACCCTGCCGTTCACTTCGGAACGCGTGTCGCGGCGGCTCGATCGGCTGGTCGATCACACCCAGGTCTATTTCGAAACCGCCGACTATCTCGGCCCCGACCGCGGCGCCCGCCGCACCCATAGCCGGCAGGGCAGCCAGTACCGGCGCCTCGAAATCATCCGCACCGCCATGGGCGGCGTCAGCGTGATGCGCGACGAGATGCAGGTCGCGGTGTAGCTTGCCTGCATCGCTGCCTACCAATTGATCATATTGTCCAAGGTCCGCTTGCCCGATTGAACCGATTTTATTACGGTCCGCGCCTTCCTTTGCGAGTTCCTTAGCTTATGAGATTCGGTATCGATCTGCCGCCGCAGCAGCGCGTCTATGGCGGCTTCTTCATTTACTCGTTCTGCATGGGCAGCCTGCCGCCGCGCCTGCCCGACATCCAGCGTGCCATGGGCGTCGAGGAGGGTGGTCTCGGCTTCGGCCTGATCGGCGCCGCTGCCGGCACGCTGATCTCGCTGAGCCTCGCCGGCCCCTGGCTCGAAAAGTTCGGCTATCGGCGTTCGATCCTGACGCTCATTCCGCTGCTGGCGCTGTTCTACGCCATTGCCAGCTTTGCCGGCGGCCCGCTCGCCTTTTTCCTCCTGCTGCTGCCAGTCGGCCTCGTCATTGGCGGCATCGAGATCATCCTCAACCTCGAGGCCGATCGCACCGAGCACCAGCTCGGCTACCGCATCATGAACCGGGCGCACGCCTTCTGGAGCTTCGGCTTCTTCTCGGCCGGCATCATCTCCGCCGGCGTCGCCCAGACCGGGCTCGAGGTGCACACGCACCTGCTGCTGATGATTCCGGTCGTCATCCTCGGCGTCGCGCTGCTGCTCGGCCGCTTCGAGCCGGCGCCGCACCGCACCGGCGGCTCGAGCGACGAGACCAAGGGTTTTGCGACCCCCACCCTCGCCATCATGATCCTCGTCGTCGTCACCCTCTCGGCCATGATCATGGAGGGCGCCGGCATCGACTGGTCGGCCATCTACATGCGCGACGAGTTCCAGGTGACCCCGTTCCTCGCCGGCTTCGCCGTGGCGCTCGGCGCCTTCACCCAGGCGGTGACGCGCTACTTCATCGATCCCTTCGTCGAGCGTCATAGCCCGACGGTGGTCTCCCGCGTGCTGCTCTCGATCCTCCTCGTCGGCACGCTGTTGATCTTTTTCGCCACCGCCGACTGGATGGCGCTGCTCGGCTTCGGCCTTGCCGGCGTAGGCACTTCGGCGATCTTCCCGCTTGCCATGTCGGCCGCCGCACAGCGCACCGATCGGCCGGCTGCCACCAATGTCGCCTCGTTGGCGCAGACCTCGTTCGTCGCCTTCCTCCTCGGGCCGCCACTTCTGGGCTATATTGCCGAGCACTTCGGCATCCGCTGGTCCTTCGGCATCGGGATCCCGCTCGTCATCCTGAGCCTGATCTTTGCCGATGCCCTGGGCAAGAAGCCGCTCCGCCATGAAGTCGACTGAGACATGACCATTCCCGCCCATATCCGCATCTACTCGGTCTTCTTCCTCTTCGCGCTGGCGCTCGGCGGCTTGCTGTCCCGCATGGCTGACCTCCAGCACCAGCTCGGCGTCACCGAGTCCGAACTCGGCCTCACCCTCATCGGCATGGCCATCGGCTCGCTGATATCGCTGACCATTGCCAGCCCGCTGATCCTGAAGTTCGGAGCTCGCTGGACCGCCTTCCTCACGGTCTTCGGCACGGCGGCGATCTACGCGCTCGTCCCGTGGCTGCCCAACGCGCAGTTCGTGTTTGGTGCTCTCTTCGTTGCCGGCTTTCTCGCCGGGGCGCTCGAGATCAACGTCAACCTCGAGACCGATAAGCTCGAGGCTCTGCTTGGCCGCCGCATCATGAACCGGGCCCATGGCATGTGGAGCCTCGGCTTCTTCGTCACCGCGCTGATCGGCGCCGGCATGCGCCAGCTCGACGTCTCCATCCAGGTCCACACCGGCATCATGCTGGCCATCGTACTGGCTGTCGGCCTCCTCACCATCTCCGGCATGACCACGGCGGCGGAACGGCCCGACGCACATGAAGGCGAGCACCCGAAATTCGCCGTCCCGACCTGGGGCCTGCTTCCGCTCTGCATGATCGGCATCGCCGCCTTCCTCGTCGAAGGCGCGGGCGTCGACTGGTCGACCATCTATATGCGCGACGTGTGGAGCGCCCGGGGTTTCATCGGCGGGTTGGGGCTGACGTTGTTCACCGCCTTCATGGCCATGACGCGCCTGTTCATCGATCCCTTCGTCGACCAGCACGGCCCGCGCCGCGTCGCCGGCACGCTGCTCGTCATCTCGGCCATCGGCATCTTGCTCGTCGGCTTCGCACCGGCCGACTGGGTCGCGCTGGCGGGCTTTGCCCTCCTCGGCATGGGCTGCAGCGCCGTCTATCCGCTCGCCGTCTCCGCTGCCGCACAGCGCACCGATCGGCCGGCAGCGGTCAATGTCGCAGCGATCGGGCAGGTGACGTTCATAGTCTTCTTCCTCGCCCCGCCACTGCTCGGCTTCGTCGCGCAGTATCTTGGCATCCGCAATTCCTACCTGATCTGCCTACCGGTGATCGCGCTCGGCCTCCTCGCCATCCCCGCGCTGCAGGGCAAATCGAAGGATCACGGCATGCCAAGTGTCCCCGAGCCGCTGAGCCCAAATGGCTGAGCTGCCGCAGATCGTCGATCTGCGCCAGTCGCCAACGGCGCTGCGTGTCCAGCGCGGCGTCATGCGCTTCCTGCGCAACGCGCACGATTTCTGCTGCTATGCCGAAGTGCCGCTCGCCAATGGCCGCCGCGCCGACGTGCTGGCCGTCGGGCCCAAGGGCGAGGTCTGGATCGTCGAGATCAAGTCTTCGCTCGTCGACTTCCAGGTCGATCGCAAATGGCCCAACTACAAGGAATTCTGCGACCGCTTCTTCTTTGCCAAGCCGCCGGAGCTGGACCCGGATATCTTCCCGGCCGACGAGGGCCTGATGGTCGGCGACGGCCACGATGCCGCGATCCTCAGAATGGGCGAAGAGACACCACTGCCGCCGGCGCGACGCAAGGCGATGCTACTCAAGCTCGCCCGGCTCGGTGCGGATCGGGTGCATACGCTGATGGACCCCGATGGCGGGAACTTCCCGTGAGGCTGTCCCACACCGCGGTGGGGTGGGTACCCGAGGATTACTCCCCGCTTGGCTCCCCATGCAGCACTTTCACCTCGCCCGCCTGCGTCTTCATCGGCAATGGCGGTGTCACCGGCCCCGTGCCCGACAGTGTCGCCTTCAGCGCATCCATCACCGCGATTCGGGCTTTGTCGTTCGGCGCCGATTGCAGCTGGTGGCTCAAATCGATGATAAAGCTGGCATAGGCATTGTGCCAGTCGGAGGTGACCTGCGTGAGGTCGACACGGCGCTCGGCCGGCCGCTCCACCCCGGCGATGCCCTCGGCGCGGAGCTCGAACGCATCGTCGAGCAGCGGCGTGATCACCTGGTCGGAGGCAAGCCCGTCGTCATGCATCAGCGCCGCCTTTAGCGCGGCCCGCTCCTCGTCCTCGCCATGGGTCAGGAAAATCGCGCCATGCGCCGGCAGGCGCTTGGTCACCCAGGCGACCAGCTCGGAATGGTCGGCATGTGCCGAGTAGTTGCCGAGGCTGCGCACCTGGGCCCGCACCGGCACGAGCTCAGAATGGATGCGCACTTCCTTGGCGCCCGACTGGATGATCTGGCCCAGCGTGCCCGGCGCCTGGTAGCCGACGAACAGCACCGTCGCATTGGCGCGCGGCAGATTGTTGCGCAGGTGATGCTTGATCCGGCCGGCGTCAGCCATGCCCGAGGCCGACATGATGATCGCGCCGCCGCGGATCGAGTTGATCGCCTTGCTCTCCTCGACGCTCTCGACGATGCGGAAGCGCGAGTCATTGAAGAGCTCGTTGGCGCTGAGGTCGACATCGTCGAACATCGACGCATACTTGCGGTAGACGCCGGTCACCTTGCTCGCCAGCGGGCTGTCGAGGAAGACGAGGCGCGGATCGATCTCGCCGGTCTTGATCAGGTAGCCGATGTCATGCAGCAGCTCCTGGCTGCGCTCGACCGCAAAGGTCGGGATCACGAGGTTGCCACCGCGCCCAAGGGCGGTGTTGATCTCGGTCTTCAGCGATTCCTGGCGCTGCCTTAGCGTGTAGTCCTCGCGCTCGCGTCCGCCATAGGTGGACTCCGAGAGGATGTAGTCGTAGCCGGCCGGCGCATCCGGTGCCTCCCAGAACACCTTGATGTCGGGGCCGAGATCGCCCGAGAACAGGATCCGGATCGGCTTGCCGTTGCCGTCCTGCACTTCGACCTCGATCGAAGCCGAACCGAGGATGTGCCCGGCATTCCAGTAGCGCGCCCGCACACCCGGGCCGGGTTCGATCCACTGCTCGTAGTTGACACCCTGCCGAAGTTTCAGGACCTCTTCGGCGTCTTCCATCGTGTAGAGCGGTTGGAACGGCTCCTCTGCCCGCCGCGCGCGCTTCTTCGTCTCGCGCTCGGCCTCGCTCTCCTGGATGCCCGCGGCATCGGGCAGGAGATATTCGAGGAGGCTATTGGTCGGCTCGGTGGCCCAGATGGGCTTGCGATACCCCAGCCGCGTCAGCTTGGGCAGCAGGCCGGCGTGGTCGATATGGGCGTGCGTCAGCAGCAGGAAGTCGATCCGCTTCGGGTCGAACGGCAGCGGCTTGTAGTTGAGGTCGCGGACCGTCTTGTTGCCCTGGAACATGCCGCAGTCGATGAGAAACTGCCCGCCCGGATGCACCACCCGGTAGCACGAGCCGGTCACGGTCCCCGCCGCCCCGTGGAAATAAAGCGTGACGGTCATGCTGGTCTCCCGGGGCGTAGGTTATGTGCCCATTATGTCAGGGCTATTTGGGCGCGCGTTTGGCAAGGATGCGCTGCAGCGTGCGCCGGTGCATGTTGAGCCGGCGCGCCGTCTCCGACACGTTCCGGTCGCAGAGCTCGTATACGCGCTGGATATGCTCCCAGCGCACCCGGTCGGCCGACATTGGGTTTTCCGGCGGCTCCGGCGGCCTGTCGCCATTGGCGAGCAGCGCGTTGATCACGTCCTCTGCATCGGCGGGTTTCGATAGATAGTCCACCGCGCCGAGCTTCACCGCGGTCACCGCCGTGGCGATATTGCCGTAGCCGGTGAGGACCACCGCGCGGGCATCTTCGCGCTTCTGGTGCAGGGCCGCGACCACGTCGAGCCCGTTCCCGTCCTCGAGCCTGAGGTCCACCACTGCATAGGCCGGCGCTGCCTCGGAGACGGCCGCGAGGCCGCCGGCCACGGTGTCCGCGATCCGGACATCGAAGCCACGCTTCTGCATCGCCCGTTCGAGCCGGGTGAGGAAGGTCTTGTCATCATCGACCAGCAGCAGGCTGCGGTCGCCGGCGAGGAGTTCATCGACTGTGCTCATCGGCGCCTCATGTAGGGTCTTTTGGGCAAAAGGTCAAAATGTGTGCAGCGCACGATCACGGCATTTGCGGCCGTACGATCTCCGGCGTGCCGATCCTCACTCGATCGCCGCGCGCGGCCAGACCAGCCGCACCCGGGCGTGCCCGTCGCCCGCTTCGTTCTCGAAGCGAATCTTGGCGCCGGTGCGTTCGAGCAGGGTCTTCGAGATGAAGATGCCGAGCCCCAGCCCGCCCGGCTCGGCGCTTTCGGGGTCACGCGGGCGCGTGGTGAGATAGGGCTCGCCCAGTCGCGCGATCAGTTCGCTCGGGAACCCCGGGCCATCGTCGGTGATCGTCACCGTCAGCGCCCACTTGTCCCAGCTCGCATCGATCAGCACCGATTGCCGTGCGAACTGGGCGGCATTCTCGATCAGGTTACCCAGCCCGTAGAGCAGCCCGGCGTTGCGCTTGATCACCGGGTCCGGCCCCGCTGCCTTGTCGGTGCGGATCGAGATGGACTTGCCATTGCCCTCGAGCGGCTTGATCACCTCGGCCAGCAATTCGCTGATCGGCACAGCAGCGAAGGGGTCGCCCGGCGTATCGCGGAGGCTGCGGAGCTTGCCGAGGATCGTGCGGCAGCGCGCCGCCTGCGACATGATCAGTTCGGCATCGTCGCGCACATCGCCGGCCGGAAGCTCGTCCCGCATCTCGCGCGCTACGAGCGCAATCGTGGACAGCGGCGTCCCCAGCTCATGCGCCGCCGCTGCCGCGAGTCCATCGAGCGCGCTCAGTTGCTCGTGCCGTGACAACGCCAGTTCGGTCGCCGCCAGCGCGTCGGCAAGCTGCCGTGCTTCGTGCGCCACGCGGTTCGTATAGGCGGCAATGAAGATGACGCCGCAGAGGATCGAGACCCAGATGCCGATGACATAGACCCGGTCGAACACCAGCGTCTCGTCCGGCGCCCAGGGCAGGTCGAGGTGGAACACCGATAGCAGCGAAGCGAGGACGATGGCGAGCGCCGCAAGGATCGTCGTGGCGCGCTGGGGCAGGGTGGTTGCCGACACCGAAACCGGCGCCAGCAGCAGCAGCGAGAACGGGTTCTGCAGGCCGCCCGTGAGCGCCAGGAGCGCCGCGAGTTGGCAGAGATCCCAGCCGAGGTGCACTGTCGCGACAGTAGCGGTGGGACGATAGCCCTCGCCCAGCCGGAAGAGCAGCCACAGGTTGAGCAGCACCGAGAGCCCGATCAGCATCAGGCACTGGGTCAGCGGCAGCGGGAAGCCGAGCCCGAAGGCGACGAACAGCACCCCGATGGTCTGGCCGGCGATGGCGAGCCAGCGCAGCCCGACCAGCGTGCCCAGCCGCAGTGGCCGCCAGGTCCCCGGCATGATCGCCGCCGAGAAGTCTCCCAATGCCATGAAGATGTCCTTTCCGGGCATGTCGTTGCTGCCCGCTTGGGAAGTCTAGCACGGCATTTCAAGGGCAAAAATGCGTGAGCCTCCGCTTGACCCCCGGTCCGGAGGGACCACATCCGACTCGTTCGTGACTAGGGAGAAGCCCAATGAATACTGCGATTATCAAGCCGCAATGGGGCCCGCTCACCATCGCCTTGATGGTGCTGGGCTTTGTCGTGTGGTGGCCGCTCGGCCTCGCCGTCCTCGCCTACATCCTGTGGGGCGAGATGTTTGGCGGCTCGGCCGAGAAAGCCCAGGGGTTCGTACATCGATCCCGCGCCTGGGCCGATCGGAACTGCGGCCCGCGTGGCCACAGCTTCCGCGGCGGTTTCCACCACTCGAGCGGCAATGCCGCCTTCGACGACTACCGCGCCGAGCAGCTCCGCCGGCTCGAAGAGGAGCGCAAGCGCCTCGACGAGGAAATCAACGCCTTCCACGAGTACATGCGGAACCTCCGCATGGCCAAGGATCGCGAGGAGTTCGACCGCTTCATGCGCGAAAAGAACGGCAACCGCCCGAACTACGGCGGCCCGGACAATAACGGGCAGAACGTCTAGTCCTGTTCGTACGTCCCCTCCTGACGACTGGGCGCTCCTTCGGGGGCGCTTTTTTTGTCACCGGGATCTCCATCGAATCGGCGATGATCAGGCCATGAATTTCCTCTTCCCGACCCGTACCCCCAAGGTTCCGGCATTGACGACGCTGACCCTCGACGGCAAGCCGGTCGAGATCACGGTCAAAGTCAGCCAGCGCGCCCGCAGCTATCGCCTCACCGTGCCGCATCACGGCAATCCGGTGCTGACGCTCCCCAGGAATGGCCGCTGGCCCGAGGCCGAAAGCTTCCTCGAGCGCCATCGTGGCTGGCTCGCCGCCCGCATCAAGCGCGGTGCGCCGAGCACCGCCTTTGCCGACGGCGAGATGGTGCCGCTGCGCGGCGTGCCGCACCGCATCCACGCTACCGGGCGCCTGCGCGGCCGGGTCGAGGCGGCCGAAATCGACGGCGAACTCTCGCTGCTGGTACCGGGTGAGGCGGCGCACATTCCTCGCCGGCTGACCGAGTGGCTGAAGTCCGAGGCGCAGCGCGATCTCGCCGAACGCTCCAACCTCCATGCCGCAACGCTTGGCGTCGAAGTCAAATCCGTCGCCATGCGGAGCCAGTCGACCCGCTGGGGCTCGTGCTCGTCGAGTGGCAAGCTCAACTACAACTGGCGCCTGATCCTCGCCCCGCCCTTCGTGCTCGACTATGTCGCCGCCCACGAAGTCGCCCATTTGGTCCACATGAACCACTCGCCAAGCTTCTGGCGCAGCGTGTCACAGGCCCTGCCGGACATGGAAAAGGGCAAGGCCTGGCTCAAGGCTCACGGCAAGGTGCTGATGGGATACGGGTTGGCGGAGTAGGGACCTACTCTCCCCGCACGATCCCTTCGGTCCACCGCGCGACGACGACACAGCCCGCCGCCTTGCAATAGCCCAGCGCATCGCGATCCGCCTCGGCCTGGCTCTGCCCCATCGCCGCGCCCCAGCCACCATCGCCGATGGCCAGCGCATAGTTCCCCGTCGGCTCGCTCTGGAACCCGACGACGCAGGTCTGGGGATCAGTCGCGCTCTGCCGGCAGTAGCGCATGGCACAATCGGCGGCCTCGCCGAGCGATTGCATATTGTTGCAGTAGCCATAGGCGCGGCTGTCGGAAATGGCGACGGCCGTGTAGGCCATCGCGCCAGGCGCGCAAGCGAGCGTCAGCACGATCGCGAGAGGGAAGCCCAAGCCGCCGTGCCGCATGCGCCCTCCCACGCGAGATCAGTTCCCGCCGAAGATGTCCCCAAGCAGATCGACCAGCGTACGTTGCGGCCGCTCGGCAGCCGGCTGTTCCATCGGCTGCAACTGCGCCTGGTCCAACCCAGGCTCGCTGGTCGCCCCCGGCAGGTCGGCGACCGGGATGCCCTCATGCGCCTTGGTCATGAACTGGCTCCAGATATCGACCGGCACGTTACCGCCCGAGAGTTTCGTGCCCACGTCGTCGTCATTGCCGAGCCATACGCCCGCGACCATGCGCGAGGTGTAGCCGACGAACAGCGCATCGCGGGCCTTTTGTGACGTACCCGTCTTGCCGGCCATCGGCCAGCCGTTGAGCTGGGCCCGCTTGCCGGTGCCGATCTCGACCGCCGCATGCAGCATGTCGTTCATTTCGGCGACGATATTGGGCTCGATCACCCGGCCCGGCCCGGCCGCGACGGCGTCGTAGAGCACCTTGCCGTCGGCCGTCTCGATACGGGTGATGACATTGGCGATGACGCCGATGCCGCCATTGGCGAAGGGCGCATAGGCGGCGGTGAGTTCGAGCAGCGACACTTCCTGCGTGCCGAGCGCGATCGAGGGAACTGCCTGTAGAGGCGAGGAAATGCCCATCCGCATGGCGGCTTCCACCACCTTGTCCGGCCCCACATCGTTGGCGAGCAAGGCGGAGACGGTGTTGCGCGACAGCGCCAGCGCCGTACGCAGCGTCATCTCGCCACCATACTTGCCGTCGGAATTCTGCGGCTGCCAGCCATTGATGTCGATCGGCCCGTCATTGGCGACGGTGTCGGGTGTGTAGCCCTTTTCCATGCCGGCGAGATAGACGAACGGCTTGAAGGTCGAACCCGGCTGCCGGCGCGCCGTGACGGCGCGGTTGAACTGGCTCTTCTGGTAGTCGACGCCACCCACGAGGGCACGCACCGAACCGTCGACATCCATGGCGACCATGGCGCCCTGCGAAAAACCCTTCTCGGCGCCGTATTTGGCCACGGCTTCCTTAATGACGAACTCGGCTTCCTTCTGCAGGTCCCAGTTGATGGTCGTGTGGACGATCACGTCCTCTTTCACGTCGCCGAGATAGGCCGTCATCAGGCTCTCGACCCAGTCGGCGACATAGGATTCGCCGCCCACCACCTTGGTGCGGATGGTCTGGTTCGGATCGATAGCGGCGGCCTTCGACTCATTGCCGCTGATATAGCCTTCCTTGGCCATGGCGTTCAGCACCAGCGTCTGGCGCGCCTTGATCAGGTCGGGCTTGCCCTGCGGGTTGAGTCGCGACGGCGCCTGCAGCGAGCCTGCGAGGATCGCTGCTTCGCTCAGCGACAGGTTGCGCGCCGATTTGCCGAAATAGAACTGTGCCGCCGCCTCGATGCCGTATCGCTCGTGGCCGAAATACATGCGGTTGAGGTAGAGCTCGAGGATATCGTCTTTGGAATAATTCTGCTCGAGCCAAATGGCGAGCAGCGCTTCCTGCACCTTGCGGCCGAGCGTCTGGTCGGGGGTGAGGAAGAGGTTCTTCGCCACCTGCTGGGTAATGGTCGAGGCGCCACGGGTGACTTCGCCCGCCTGGATCGACTCGAGCGCCACCGAGGCAAGGCCGACCACGTCGACGCCGAAGTGGTCGTAGAAGCGCCGGTCTTCGATCGCGACGAACGCGGCCGGCACGTAATAGGGGAGTTCGCGCAGCGACACCGCCTCGCCGCCGGATTTGCCGCGGTTCGAGATCAGCTGATTATTGGCGGCGACGATGCGGATGTTGGCGGCCCGGTCCGGCACCTTCCAGGTCTCGGACGAGGGTAGCTGCACGGCGTAATAGATGATGACGCCCGCCGCCGCGACGCCGGCCCAGACGCCGAGGATGAACAGCCAGGAGATCAGCTTCCAGATGACGCCGAAGAAGGTCAGCGGCTTCCGCTCGCGCCGGCCACGACCGCGCTTCGCCTTCGGGGCCCTGCCGCGGGGCTGTTTGCCCTTAGGCGTACGGCTCGTGCGCTCGTCGTCGACATAGACCGCGCTGTCGTCGAAACCGGGTTCCACGCGGGCTCCGCGGGCCACCTTGGCGGGCGCACTGCGCGGCGAGCGCGAGCCCTTCTTCGGCGTGGCTCCGACACGGTCGTCCGGCGAAATCTGAAAGTCCATAAACAGGGCCCCGGCATTCTTCTTGCGCATGGCGTGTCCGGCCGTTGTCCCTTCGGGGGCAGCTCGGACGCCATAGGGCGTTCCGACCGTCTCGCCATCCCAAGCCAACCCGGAAAAATCCGGGTCCCCGGCCAGCGCGGTCCCCATCGGCTATCGAGGGTAAATGTGGCCGGTTTATGTGGCCTTAAGCGGGGTAGCGACGGAGTGTTGCGGGCCAGAGACAGACAAGGCGCGGTCGGGGCGACCGCGCCTCCTGCGCGTTAGTCCATGTACGGCTTGTGCAACACCAGGTCGGCGGCACCGAGGCGGTCCTGGGCGGTAAAGCTCTGGTGCCAGTAGGGGTAGATCAGGTTCGGCTGGCTCACCTTGTCGAGCCGTGCCACCTGGTCGGCACTGAGCTTCAAATTGGCCGCCTTGAGGTTGTCCTCGAACTGCTCTGTGGTGCGGCCACCGATGATCACCGAGGCCACGGCCGGCCGCTGTAGCAGCCAGGCGAGCGACACCTGGGCTCCAGACACGCCGTGTTCGGCGGCCACCTCGTTGATGACATCGACGATGTCCCAGAGCTTCTCCCAGTCGTAGATCGGCGGCTCGCGGAAGCCGGTGACCTGCCGGCCGCTGTCGGGCTTGCTGTTGCGCGTGTACTTGCCCGACAGCCAGCCGCCGCCGAGCGGCGACCAGATGAGCAGCGATACGCCCTGGTCGATGGCGAGCGGGATCAGTTCGTATTCGGCCTCGCGGGCCTGCAGGGTGTAATGGATCTGCTGGGCGACGAAGCGCTGCTGGTGCGCCGCATCGGCAATGGCGAGCGCCTTCATCAGGTGCCAGGCGGAGTAGTTAGAGCAGGCGGCGTAACGCACCTTGCCCTGTTTGATCAGCGTGTCCAGCGCCTCCATTGTCTCCTCGAGCGGCGTCAGCCCATCCCACTCGTGCACATGGTAGATGTCGATGACATCGGTCTTCATGCGCCTGAGCGAGGCCTCGCACTGGCGAATGATGTGCCAGCGGCTGAGGCCGCGGTCGTTCGGGCCATCGCCCGTGGAGAAGCGCACCTTGGAGGAGACAAGCAGCCGATCGCGGCGGCCATCGACCAGTGCGGCTCCGAGAATTTCCTCGGACTTGCCGGCGTTGTAGACGTTGGCGGTGTCGATCAGGTTCACGCCGTGGTCGAGACAGAGGTCGATCTGGCGCTGGGCGTCCCTTAGTTCCGTTGCGCCCCACAACCCGTCATTGCCAAAGGTGACGGTGCCGATCGACAGCGACGACACTTTCAGACCCGAACGGCCGAGCAAACGATAATCCATGATTTCCCTCCGCATGGTTTTTCGGCGCGGACCCTAGACCCTCAGGATGTCTCGCGAAAGTCAGCCGCCGTTGCGCGCCGCAAGGAATTTGCCGGTCAGCGAGTCCCCGGCCTTCGCCAGCACCGCTGGCGTTCCCTCGAACACCACCGTCCCGCCGTCGTGCCCGGCTCCCGGGCCGAGATCGATTACCCAGTCGGCGCGCGAGATCACATCGAGATTGTGCTCGATGACAATGACGGTCGAACCCGCATCGACCAGCCGGTCGAACAGCCCGATCAGCGTATCGACGTCGTTCATATGAAGGCCGGTGGTCGGCTCGTCGAGCACATAGATATTGCCGGATTTGCCCAGTTCCGCCGCGAGCTTCAGCCGCTGCCGCTCGCCGCCTGAGAGCGTCGACAGCGGCTGCCCGAGCGTCAGGTAACCCAACCCGACATCGACCAGCCCGCGAAGAATCTTGGCGATCGCCGGTTCAGTGAAGAACGCCGCTGCGTCATCGACCGGCATCTCGTAGACGTCCGAGATCGAGCGCCCGCGCAGCTTGTGCTGCAGCACCTCGTCGGTGAACCGCTTGCCGTTGCAGGTCTCGCACACCGTCACCATCGGATCGAGATGGGCGAGGTCGGTATAAATCACTCCCAGCCCGTTGCAGTCGGGACAGGCGCCCTTGGAGTTAGCCGAGAACAGCGCGGCTTCCTCGCCCGTCGCCTTGGCAAAAGCCTTGCGCACCGCATCGAGGATGCCGGTATAGGTCGCCGTGTTCGACCGGCGCGAGCCGCGCGCAAGATTCTGGTCGATGATGACCGTGTCCGGGTAGAGCTCCGGCAGGCTGCCCTGGATCAGTGAGCTCTTGCCCGAGCCGGCGACGCCGCTCACCGCCGTCAACACGCCGCGCGGGATCGAGACCGACACGTTCTTGAGGTTGTTGAGCTTGGCGCCCTTGATCTCGAGCTTGCCATTCGCCTTGCGCGGCGTGGTCTTGATCGCCTGGTGGCGGGTGATGTGTTCGCCGGTCAGCGTCTTCGAATTGAGCAACCCCGGATAGTCGCCCTCGTACACCACCTCGCCGCCCTTCGATCCGGCGAACGGCCCCATGTCGACGATGTGGTCGCCGATGGCGATCATGTCCGGCTTGTGCTCGACGATCAGCACCGTGTTGCCCTTGTCGCGCAGCTGCGTCATCAGCCCGGCGAGCCGCCCGACATCGTGCGGGTGGAGCCCGACGCTCGGCTCGTCGAACACATAGGTGATGTCGGTCAAAGACGAGCCGAGGTGCCGCACCATCTTCACCCGCTGGCTCTCACCACCCGAAAGGGTCGAGCTCTCGCGGTCGAGGCTGAGATAGCCGAGCCCGATGGTCACGAGGTTTTCGAGCCGGGCCGCCAGCGCTTCGAGCATCGGCCTGATCTCGTGCGCATCGATCGCCCGGATCACCGGCACGAGGTCGGACACCTGCATGGCCGAAAGCTCGGCGATGTTGTGTCCCTGCACCTTGCTCGCCAGCGCGGCCGCATTGAGCCGTGCGCCGTGGCAGGCCGGGCACTGCTTGCGGGTGAAGATCTTCTCGTATTCAAGCCGGACGTGCGGCTGCAGCGTCTCGGGATCCTTCGAGCCCAGCCCCTTCTTCAGCTTCGCAACCACGCCCTCATAGGTCAGCCCGATCTTGCCGACCTTGATCTTCCGCCCGTCGTCGAGGTGCAGGAGGTTTTCCCGCTCCTCCGCCGAGTACTTGGCGATCGGTTTGTCGAGATCGAACAGCCCGGAATTGGCGTAGATTTCCCACCACCAGCTGTCGACGGCAAAGTCCTTGGGCAGCAGCGCGCCCCCCTTCAGCGACTTCGACTCATCGATCACCGCGCTCATGTCCATCGCCGCGACCTGCCCGATGCCCTCGCACTCCGGGCACATGCCGCGCGGATCGTTATAGGAATAGAGCCCCGGCGAGCCGAGTTTTGGTTCGGCGACCCGCGAAAAGATCACCCGCAGCATCTGCGCCGCATCGGTGACGGTTGCGACCGTCGAGCGCGAATTGCCACCCAGCCGCTGCTGGTCGACGATGATGGCGGCCGAGATATTCTCGAGCAGGTCCGCGTCGGGCTGGCCGTAATGCGGCATGAACTGCTGGACGAACGCCGGGTAGGTCTCGTTGATCAGCCGCTGGCTCTCCGCCGCGATGGTGCCGAACACCAGCGATGACTTGCCCGACCCGGAAACGCCCGTGAACACCGTGATCTTGCGCTTCGGAATATCGAGCGAGACGTTCTTGAGGTTGTTCTCCCGCGCGCCGCGGATCTGGATCGAACCATACAAGCTCATCGATGCGTCCTCTCTTCTTCCCGATGCGGGAGACCTAACCTGCCCCACTGACATGTCGTGTCAGCAACGTGGATTTCGACGCCTCAGCTGACCACCGTGATGCGTTCGGATGCGCGCGTGACGGCGGTATAAAGCCACCGCGCCCGGTCCTCGCGAAACACAAAGCTCTCGTCGAACAGGTAGACATTGTCCCACTGGCTGCCCTGCGCCTTGTGGACCGTCAGGCAGTAGCCGAAGGTGAACTCGTCGTACTGGCGGCGCTCGGGCCAGCTCAGCGAGTCTTCCTCGCCGGAGAAGAACGCGGCATGGGTCACGACCTTGGCCTGTGTCGCCTTGGCCCCCGTCACCTCGTCCGGGTCCAGCGTCATCGAGTAACGCGCATTGGAGCGCTTCTTCACCTCGGCCGCCGTCCAGATCTGCCCGTTGAGCAGCTTCTTGATCGGATTGTTCCTGAGACACACCAGCCGGTCGCCCGCTACCGGTTCGTGGCTCGGCAGGTTCTTCAATTCGCGGATGCGGTCATTGTAGGCGACGCGCGTCTTGTTGCGACCGGCCAGCACCTGGTCGGCCAGCATTACCTCGTCCCGGTTCACGTCGGAGCGGGGGATCACGAGGCTTTCGCCATAGCGCCCATGCTCGAGATAGCCGCCCTCGCGGATATCCATCGACATGCGGATGATCGGGTTGTCCGAGGCCTGCCGGTGGATTTCGGTCAGCATGTAGTCGGGTTCGTCGGCGGTGAAAAAGCCCGTGCCCTGCACCGGCGGCAGCTGGAACGGATCGCCCAGCACCAGCACCTTGGTGCCGAAGCTGAGGAGGTCACGGCCGAGCGCCTCGTCGACCATCGACACTTCGTCGATGACGATCAGGTCCGCCGTGATCGCCTCGCTCTCAGGATCGAGCGCAAAGCGCGGCTCGCCCTCCTTGTCGCTGACCAGCGTGTAGATGAGGCTGTGGATGGTCGAGGCGCCGCGTGCGCCGTATTTGCGCATCACCATCGCCGCCTTGCCGGTAAAGGCGGCGTATTTCACCGACTTCACGCCTTGCGCGAGGTGCCGGGCGAGCGTCGATTTGCCGGTGCCGGCCCAGCCGAACAGCCGGAACACCTGCTTGCCCGACTTGTCCTTGAGCCAGGCCGAGACCGCTTGCAGCGCTTCATCCTGTTGCGGCGACCACTCCATCAGGCGATGCGGGCTTCCACCGTGCCGATGCCGGCAATCGCGCCCTCGAGCCTGTCGCCCTTGACCACTGCGCCGACGCCCGCAGGTGTGCCGGTCATGATCAGGTCGCCGGGGTAGAGCTCGAAGTACTTGCTGAGTTCGGCAATCACATGCGGCAGGTCCCAGATCATATCGGAGATATCGGCCGATTGCCGCGTCTCGCCGTTGACCCGCAGTTCGATCGCGCCGCTAAGCGGGGTCGCAACCGTTTCGGCCCTAACCATCGTCCCGATCGGGGCGGAGTGGTCAAAACCCTTCGCCACTTCCCACGGCTTGGCCGCCTTCTTGGCCCAGGCCTGCAGGTCGCGGCGCGTCAGGTCGATGCCGACCGCGTAGCCCCAGACGTGGTTGAAAGCATCGGCCACGGCAATGTCCTTGCCGCCGATGCCGATCGCCGCCACCAGCTCGATCTCGTGATGGAAGTTCTCGGTTTTGGTCGGATAGGGCACATCGGCCCCGTCGACTACGACCGCATCGGCCGGCTTGCCGAAGAAGAACGGCGGCTCGGCATCGGGGTCATGCCCCATCTCGCGCGCATGCTCGGCATAGTTGCGGCCGACGCAATAGATGCGGCGCACCGGGAACAGCCCGCCTCCAGCGACGGGAATGGCAGCCTGCAGCGGCGGGGCAATGACATAATCGGCCATGATGAAATCCAAGCTAGAATGCCGCGGAGCTTACGCGAAATCGTATAAGTACAAAACAGGAACTTCGGTGTCCCGTCGCTACATGAACTCACGCGGGCCGTTATGCCACGATGTCATTCCCGCGAAAGCGGGAATCTCTGTTTCCTCGCACCCAATCGTGGGCTAACCCTGGCGCGAGAGGTGACGAGATATGCGCTGGCAACGAACTGTGACCATGGTCGAGGCCCATGCCGAGGGCGAGGTTGGCCGGGTGGTGACCGGCGGCGTTATCGACGTTCCAGGCAAGACCATCGCCGACAAGCTGCGCCACATCAACGAGGTCGACGACAGCCTCCGCCGCTTCCTCGTCTTCGAGCCGCGTGGCGCCGCGGCGATGAGCACGCTGCTCGTCTTCCCGCCCACGCGTCCGGACGCCGATATCGGCTTCCTGATCCTGCAAGGCGATAAGGCGCACGCGATGAGCGGGTCGAACTCGATCTGCCTGACGACGGTCCTGCTTGAAACCGGCATGCTGCCGATGACCGAGCCCGAAACCATCGTCCGCATCGACACCGCCTCCGGCCTCGTCACCGCCCGCGCAAAATGCCGCGACGGCAAATGCGAGCGCGTCACGCTCACCATGAACCCGTCCTTCGCCCATGAGCTGGATGTCGTCGTCGACGTCGAGGGGCTGGGCAAGGTGAAGGTCGACATCGCCTATGGCGGCATCTTCTATGCGCTGATCGATGCGACCCAGCTCGGGCTCGAGATCCGGCCCGATATGGCCAAGCGCCTCGTTGAGGCCGGCACGGCTGTGCATCGCGCCATCAATGCCAAACTCGATATCCGCCATCCTGAGCTCGAGGCGATCCGTGGCATTTCCTACACCATGTTCACCGGCCGCAACGCCGCCGGCGAGCTGAAGGGCGCCACCATCCTGCCGCCCGGCCGCATCGATCGCTCGCCCTGCGGCACCGGCAATTCCGCCCGGCTCGCAGTTGCCGCAGCGCGCGGCGAAGCCAGGCTCGGCGAAAGCTTCACGGCCCGCTCGATCATCGATTCCACCTTCGAGGTCACCTATGCTGCCGACACCACCGTGGCCGGCCGCCCCGCCATTGTCCCCACCATTGCCGGTCGCGGCTGGATTCACGGCATCCACCAGGTCGGCTGGGACCCCAGCGACCCCTATCCGCACGGATATTCGGTCGCCGACACTTGGGGCGATGCGTTCGATTTGCTCAACTAAGGGCGAAGCCTTAACGTCCGGAAACCCATTGTATACAACGAACCAATTGCAGCCTATTTGTTAGGCAATCTGCCAATCTATGGCTGCGGCGTGTGCAGAGTCGCCGGCGTGACTGAATTCGATCCGGCCCGCATTCGTTATCGACAGTCGTTTTGAATCAACAACTTACGCAACGACAATCGTCGTCGCGGCGATTGGCACATGGTTTGCACTGACTCATTGCGAGTGGCGCGTCCGGGGTTGCGGACGGGAACGCGCCCGGCACGTGAAAACAGGGAAACCACGTCATGACACTCCACACTCTTTCGCGGCGCTCGCTGCTCAAGGTCGGCGCCGCCGGGCTTGCCGCAACGGCACTGCCCTTCGGCATGGCCAAGGCGCAGACCAATGTGATCCTCGGCATCGTCTATGTCGGGCCCAAGGACGATTTCGGCTGGAACCAGGCGCACGCCGTCTCGGTCGCCGCACTGAAGGAAGTATCCGGCATCACCGTGGTCGAAGAAGAGAACGTGCCCGAGACCGATGCGGTCTCGAAGTCGATGGAGTCGATGATCAACATCGACGGCGCCAACCTGATCCTCGCCACCTCGTTCGGCTACTACAACCCGTTCGTCGTCGAACTGGCGAAGAAATACCCCGACGTCACCTTCCGGCACGCCGCGCCGCTGTGGAACAAGGATACCGATCCGCCGAACGCCGGCTCCTACTTCCCTTACCTCAACCAGGCCCACTACGTGGACGGCGTTGCCGCCGGCCTCTCCTCGGGCGGCAAGATCGGCTTCGTTGCCGCAAAGCCAATCCCGTCGGTGCTCTCCAACATCAACTCGGTGCTGCTCGGCGCCCGCTCGGTGAACCCCAGCGCCACCGTGCAGGTGATCTTCACCGGTGAGTGGAGCCTGCCGGTCCGCGAAGCCGAGGCGACCAACGCGCTGGTCGATGCTGGCTGCGAAGTCATCACCTGCCACGTGGATTCGCCGAAAGTCGTGATCGAGACGGCCGAAGGCCGAGGCGTCAAGACCGCCGGCCACAACGCCTCCCAGGCCCCGCTGGCCCCCAAAGGCTTCATCACCGGCGCCGAGTACAAGTGGGAGACGATCTACAAGCAGTATGCCGACGCAATCGCCGCCGGCCAGACCCCGCCGAACTTCCTCGTCGGCGGCTACAACAACGACATGCTGCGCAACACGCCCTACGGCGCCGGCGCGACGCCCGAGGCCATCAAGGCAGCCGATGCCGCGATCGAAGCGCTGAAGGCCGGCGCCCCAATCTACAAGGGTACGCTCAAGGACAACCAGGGCAACGTCGTCGTCGACAAGGACTACGACAACTACGACCCCTACCTCGACGGGATGAACTGGCTGCTCGAAGGCGTCCAGGGCTCGATCACCTGACAATCGCCTGCATCGAGTGTGTAGCCCCACCCTCATCTGGCTTCGCCACCTTCTCCCATCAAGGGAGAAGGCCGGCAGCCGAAACGTCTCAGTCGGGCCTTCTCCCCTCGCGGGAGAAGGTGCCCGAAGGGCGGATGAGGGGGGATTGGGCAGAGACGGAGCAGTAGCGCAATGACCGTTCAAACCGCCGACACCGCCGCGATCCCCAAAGCCGGATCGAACCTGCAGTTCCTGCGCTTTGCCGAGTCGATCGCCATTCCTGCCGGTGCCGTCGTCGTTTCGGCCCTGCTCTTCGCACTGTTCCTGATCGTCATCGGCAAGGATCCGATCCAGTTCTACCAGCTGGTCTGGACCGGCGGCTTCGGCTCGTCCTTCTCCATCCAGAATTCGCTGCAACGGGCTGCGCCGCTCATACTCACCGGTCTCGCCTTTGCCATTCCGGCCCGCATCGGCCTCACCATGATCGGGGGCGAGGGCGCGCTCGTCCTCGGCGGCTTCGCCTCGGCCGCCATCGCCATTCCGCTGGTCACTGGCGGCGTCCCGCCAATCGTCACCCTCCCGGTCATGGCGCTCACAGGCATGCTGACCGGCGGTCTCTGGGTCGGCTTCACCGGCTGGCTGAAATACGCACGCGGCGTCAACGAGACCATCGCCTCGCTGCTGATGAGCTACATTGCCATCGCCATCATGAACTTCTTCGTCGAAGGCGCGCTGCGCGATCCATCCTCGGCAAACAAGCCTTCGACCATGCCGATCGGCGATGCCTACCGCGTCGGCCCGATCCCCGGCATGGACGTCCACTGGGGCCTCGCCTGGGGCATCATCCTCGCCATCGTCCTCTGGGTGCTGATGAGCCGCACCACTTTCGGCTTTGCCGCCCGCATGACCGGCGGCAACCTGCGCGCGGCGAGAGCCCAGGGCCTGCCGGTCGGCTGGCTGATGGTGATCTGCTGCGTGATCGCCGGGGCCTGCGCCGGCTTTGCCGGCTTCTTCGAAGTCGCCGCCATCCACGGCCAGGCCAACGCCTCGCTGGTCGCCGGCTATGGTTTCACGGGAATCCTCGTCGCCTTCCTCGCCCGGCAGAACCCGCTTGCCATCGTGCCCGTCGCCATCCTCTTCGGCGCCCTCGCCGCTGCTGGCGGCGTCATCCAACGCCGCATGGACATGCCGGATGCCACCATCCTCGTGCTGCAAGGCATCCTCTTCGTGGTGCTCTTGGTCAGCGAGACCTTCTACGGCCGCTTCAAGCTCTTCCAGGTCAAGTCGACGGGGGACCGCACCTAAATGGACAACGCCGTCGCCACCGTACTGATCGCCATGCTGGGCGGCGCCATCCGCGTCTCGACCCCGTTCATGTTCGTCGCCTTGGGCGAAACGCTCACCGAGAAATCGGGCCGCATCAACCTCGGGCTCGAGGGCAACCTGGTCCTCGGCGCCATGGTCGCCTATGCCACCTCCTACCTCACCGGCAGCCCCTGGCTCGGCGTCCTCGCAGCCGGTACTTCCGGCCTCTTCCTCGGGGCGCTGCATGGCTATATCTGCAAGCTGCCCAAGGTGAACGACATCGCCGTCGGCATCGCCATGATGAGTTTTGGCACCGGCCTCGCCTTCTTCTTCGGCAAGCCCTTCATCCAGCCGCAGGCGCCCAAGCTCGATTCCATTCCGCTCGGTGACTGGACCGGCAATCCGGCGCTGGCGCAGGCGCTGCAGGTCAACCCGCTGTTCTTTGTCGGCATCATCCTCGCCATCGCCATGGCCTGGGCCTTCAAGAACACCAAGTGGGGCCTCATCGTCCGTATGACCGGCGACAGTGCCGCCTCGGCCAAGGCCATGGGCGTCTCGGTCGATCTCGTCCGCTTCCTCGCCACCGCGGCGGGCGGTTTCCTTGCCGGCATCGGTGGCGCCTTCCTCTCGCTCTACTATCCCGGCATCTGGAACCAGGGCCTCTCGTCCGGGCAGGGCCTGATGGCCGTGGCGCTGGTGATCTTTGCCCGCTGGGACCCGATCCGCGCCATCTTCGCCGCCCTGTTCTTCGGCGCCGCCGGCGCCATCGGCCCCTCGCTCCAGGCCGTCGGCATCACCCAGGGCTACTACTTCTTCAACGCCGCCCCCTACATCCTGACGCTGATCATTATGATCATCTCCGCCGGCTCCAAATCGTCGGCGCGCGATGTGCCGGGCGAACTCTCGATCACCAAGTAGGAGTTGCGCATGAACGGTCTGGGCGGCCTCAACAAATCCAACAACGGCGTGGTCATCGGGCTGGTGCAGCTGCAACTGCCGGTCGTCGCGACCCCGGCCGATCTCGCGGCGCAGACCGCCCGCATCGTCGAGATGGTCGGCAAGGCCCGCCGCAACCTCGGCACGATGGACCTCGTCGTCTTCCCCGAATACTCGCTGCACGGCCTGTCCATGGACACCAACCCGGCCATCATGTGCGATCTCGACGGGCCGGAAGTCAGTGCATTCAAGGCGGCCTGCAAGGCGAACGCAATCTGGGGCTGCTTCTCGATCATGGAGCGCAACCCGGGCGGCAACCCCTACAATTCCGGTATCATCATCGACGATACGGGCGAGCTGAAGCTCTACTACCGCAAGCTCCATCCCTGGGTGCCGGTGGAACCGTGGGAGCCCGGCGATCTGGGCATTCCGGTGATCGAGGGGCCAAAGGGCTGCAAGCTGGGCCTCATCATCTGTCATGACGGCATGTTCCCCGAGATGGCGCGGGAGGCCGCCTACAAGGGTGCGGAGATCATGCTGCGGACCGCCGGCTACACGGCGCCGATTCGGCAGGCCTGGCGTTTCACCAACCAGGCAAACAGCTTCCACAACCTGATGGTCACCGCCAATGTCTGCATGTGCGGGTCGGACGGCACGTTCGACTCGATGGGCGAAGGCATGATCGTCAACTTCGACGGCACGATCCTTGCCGAAGGCACAACTGGCCGCGCGGACGAGATCATCACAGCCGAGGTGCGGCCGGACCTGGTGCGCGAGGCGCGCGCAAACTGGGGCGTTGAGAACAATATCTACCAACTCGGTCATCGTGGCTTCACCGCCGTCGACGGCGGCGCGCAGGATTGCCCCTACACATTCATGCAGGACCTCGTGGCCGGAAGGTACAGGCTCCCCTGGGAAGACAGCGTCAAGGTCAAGGACGGCACCCCCTCCGGATTCGCGAGGCCCGCCCGCCGCTATGGCGAGAAGTTCGCGGAGGCCGCCGAATGAGCCTTGGCGACGAGCGCATTATGGAGGCCATGGTACCCGGGGGGATAACCCTGGCTTCCGAGCCCTATCCCTGGCCGTTCGACGGCAATTTCGGCCCGCACAACACCGTGCTGGTCATCATCGACATGCAGATCGATTTCTGCGCGCCCGGTGGCTATGTCGACTCGATGGGCTACGACATTTCGCTGACTCGGGCGCCGATCGGGCCGATCCAGAAAGTGCTCAAGGCCTTTCGCGACAAGGGTTTTCCGGTCATCCACACGCGCGAGGGCCACAAGCCCGACCTCTCCGATCTCCCGGCCAACAAGCGCTGGCGTTCGCAGCGCATCGGCGCCGGCATCGGCGACCAGGGCCCGCAGGGCCGCATCCTCGTCCGCGGCGAGCCGGGCTGGGAAATCATCCCCGAACTGCAGCCGATCGCCGGTGAGGCGATAATCGACAAGCCCGGCAAGGGCAGCTTTCTCGCCACCGATTTCGAGTTGGTCCTCCGCACCCGCGGCATCCGCAACATCGTCCTCACCGGCGTGACGACCGATGTCTGCGTCCACACCACGATGCGCGACGCCAACGACCGCGGTTACGAGTGCCTCGTGCTGAGCGATTGCACCGCGGCGACGAAAGTCGAGAACCACCTCGCCGCGCTCGACATGGTGAAGATGCAGGGCGGCGTGTTCGGAGCAGTGGCCAGCAGTGCTGACCTATTGGCCGTGCTGAAATGAACGGGTGATTAACGCAAGATGAACGACATCCCAACACCCAACAAAGGCCGCGCGCCATCCCTCGAAGCCATTGGCATGACGAAGATTTTCGGCGCGCTGCGGGCGCTCGACGATGTCTCGATCAAGGTGGAGGCCGGTTCGTTCCACGCGCTGCTCGGCGAGAACGGCGCCGGCAAGTCGACGCTGGTCAAGTGTATCATGGGGTTCTACAGCGCGGATAAGGGCACCGTGCTGCTCGATGGGCAGGAAGTGTCGATCAAGACCCCGCGCGATGCCCGCGCCAACGGCATCGGCATGGTCTATCAGCACTTCACCCTGGTCCCGAGCCTCACCGCCGCCGAGAACCTCGTCATTTCCCGCGCCGACGCGCCGTCTGTTATCGACTGGGGCCGCGAGCGCAAGGCGCTGGCCACCTTCATGGACGAGATGCCTTTCCGTGTGCCCCTCGACACTCAGGTGAGCCAGCTCTCGGCCGGCGAAAAGCAGAAGCTCGAAATCCTCAAGCTCCTCTATCTCGACCAGCGCTTCATGATCCTCGACGAACCGACCTCGGTGCTGACGCCGGGCGAGGCCGACGAGATGCTCGGTCTCCTCGGCGGCATGGCCGACCGAAAGGAGATCACCGTCCTGATGATCTCGCACAAGTTCCGCGAGGTGAAAGCTTTCTGCGACCACTTCACCGTGCTGCGCCGCGGCCGCTACACCGGCTCGGGCGATGCCCAGGCGGTGAGCGTGCCCGACATGAGCGCCATGATGATCGGCGACACCACTATCCGCGAACGCGCCAGCCGCAAGAAGCACAATGAGGGCGCCGACCGGCTCGAACTCGCCGCCGTCTTCGCCGAGGACAGCGAGGGTGCGGATGTCGTCAAGTCGGTGAACCTGAAGGTCAAGGCCGGCGAGATCGTCGGCATTGCCGGCGTCTCCGGCAATGGACAGTCGCAGCTGGTCGAAGTCCTCTCCGGCCAGCGCCCGCTCTCAGACGGCGCCATCTTCATCAATGGCGAGCAGTTCGAGCCCAAGCGCGGTTCGTTCGACAAGTACAAGGTCTTCGGCCTGCCTGAGGAGCCACTCAAGAACGCCACCGTTCCCAAGATGAGCGTCGCGGAAAACATCGCCTTCCGCAGCTTCGACAAGCCGCCGGTGGCAAAACTCGGCTGGTGGATGTCGCCCGGCCCGATGAAGGCCAAGGCACGGGAGCTGATCGCCAAGTATCGCGTCAAGACGCAGGGGCCGGACGCCCCGATCGAGACGCTCAGCGGAGGCAACGTCCAGCGTGCCGTGCTCGCCCGCGAGCTCTCGGGGGACGTCGACGTGCTGATCGTCGCCAACCCCTGCTTCGGCCTCGACTTCGCCTCGGTCTCCGAAATCCGCAGCCAGATCATGGAACAGCGCAACAAGGGCGCCGCCGTGCTGCTGGTGAGCGAAGACCTCGACGAAATCCTCGAACTCGCGGACCGGGTCGCGGTGATGAGCGGCGGCACGATCAACTACATCTCCCGCATCGAGGACACGGATCGGAACACGATCGGCCAGCATATGGCGGGGCATTGAGCATGACGACGATGACGCTCGATGTCGGCGGCTATCCTCCCCTGCGCAGCGGGGGAGGGGGACCAGCGGAGCTGGTGGAGGGGGCGGCCACACACACCAGCGCTTCCCGTCGCCCCCTCCCCCGCCTTCGGCGGTCCCCCTCCCCCGTAAACGGGGGAGGATCACAAATCGTCCGGTGGTTCACATTGATCACATCAGTTGCTGCGCGAGCGTCGGCTTGGGGGCTCGACCCGCGCGCAGCCCGGGGTGAGGGGAGCGCGCGCGTTGGTCGCAGCGCGCATCAGGGTCCCCTCACCCTAACCCTTTCGCCCCCCGGCGAGGCGACTCGCACAGCGCGCATGGACCAGCTCGACTTCGTCGCCATCCACATCCCAGTCCGCGGCTCCTTCATCCAGGTAGCGCCCCGATGATCTCCGTCGCAGCCCAGCCCTACCCCTATCCGCTCGATCCGATCCGCACCGCGCTCGTCGTCATCGACATGCAGCGCGACTTCATCGAGGCAGGTGGCTTCGGCGACAGCCTCGGCAATGATGTGGCGCGGCTCGAGGCCATCATTCCCGCCACCGCCGCCTTGATCCAGCTCTTCCGCGACAAGGGCTGGCTGGTGATCCACACCCGTGAGGCCCACAAGCCCGACCTCAGCGATTGCCCGCCATCGAAAATCCGCCGCGGCAACCCGACGCTTCACATCGGCGAAGTCGGCGCCATGGGGCGCCTGCTAGTCGCCGGCGAACCGGGTAACCAGATCGTCGATGCACTGGCTCCGATCGAAGGCGAGATTGTCATCGACAAGCCCGGCAAAGGCATGTTCTGGGCCACCGGCATCCACGAGCGCCTGCAAGGCCTCGGCATCACCCATCTGGTGTTTGCCGGTGTCACCACCGAAGTCTGCGTCCAGACCTCGATGCGCGAGGCGAACGATCGCGGCTACGAGAGCCTGTTGATCGAGGACGCGACGGAAAGTTACTTCCCGGAATTCAAGACCATGACGATCAAGATGATTGCCGCGCAGGGCGGTATCGTGGGATGGGTTACGTCGCTATCCGAGCTCGAAAAGGCCGTGGGAGCGGCTGCATGACGGGGGAGGACAACAGCGGAGCGTCACCCGTTATGGCCTACAAACCTTTCGATGCCGATGCGCTGATCGACGCCACGGCACCCCTGTTGCAGCTGCGGATTACCCCCGAGCATCGCGCTGGCATCAAGCTGAACTTGAAGACCGCCAGCAAGATGGCCGCTCTCGTCGAGCAGATCAAACTCGACGACGACGCCGAACCCGCCCCGGTCTATCGCCCATGAAGGCGACGTCGACCGCTGCCGAAATCGCCGAGAGCGTGAAGTCCGGTGAGGTGAAGGCCCGCGCCGTGTTGGAAGCCGCGCTTGCCCGCATCGACAAGCACAATCCGATGCTCGGCGCCTTCACCGATGTCACCGCCGAGCGTGCGCTGACCGCTGCCGATGCGGTCGATGCGAAAGTCGCCGAGGGCAAGGATCCCGGCCCGCTCGCCGGCGTGCCATTTGCCGCCAAGAACCTCTTCGACATCAAGGGCGTCGTCACCCGCGCCGGCTCGAAGATCAACCGTGACAACCCGCCGGCCGAGCACGACGCGACCCTGATCACCCGGCTCGAAGCAGCGGGCGGCATCCTTGTCGGCGGGCTCAACATGGGCGAATACGCCTATGACTTCACCGGCGAGAATGCCCATGATGGCGCCTCGCGCAATCCGCATGCGCTCGACCGCATGTCGGGCGGCTCGTCGGGAGGTTCGGCCAGCGCCGTCGCCGGTGGCCTCGTGCCGCTGAGCCTCGGCTCCGACACCAATGGCTCGATCCGTGTGCCGTCCTCGCTCTGCGGCCTGTTCGGCCTGAAGCCGACTTATGGCCGCTTGAGCCGGGCCCACAGCTTCCCGTTCGTCACGAGCCTCGATCACCTCGGCCCTTTTGCCCGCTCGGTGAAAGACCTGGCGCTCGCCTACGACGCCATGCAGGGTTTTGACGAGGCCGATCCGGCCCAGGCCAAGCGCGCCAACGAGCCGACCGTCGCACGCATCAAGCATCCGGTTCCGGGCCTCCGTATTGCCGTGGCCGGCGACTACTTCCTCGGCTCGGCCGAAGCCCAGGCCCATGTGCAGAAAGTGGCCAGGGCGCTCGACGCCACCAAGGTGGTGACTATCCCCGACGCCCAGGCCGCCCGCGCCGCCGCCTTCCTCATCACCATGGCCGAAGGCGCGGCGCTGCATCTCGACCGCCTCCGCACCCGCCCCGACGATTTCGACCCCGATACCCGCGACCGCCTGCTCGCCGGCGCCATGCTGCCGGCGGTCTGGGTGGAACGTGCCCAGAAGGTGCGCCGTGCCTTCCGCGAAAGCGTGCTGAAACTGTTCGACAGCGTCGACGCCATCCTCGCCCCGTCAACGCCGATGAAGGCGCCGCTGATCGGCCAGAAGACGGCTTTGTTCGGCGGCATCGAGATGCCTGTCAGACCCAACATGGGCATCTTCACCCAGCCGATCTCCTTCATCGGCTTGCCGGTCGCAGCGGTGCCCGTGTGGCTCGAGGGCGAAGCCCTGCCGCTCGGCGTGCAGGTAATCGCCGCACCCTGGCGCGAAGACATCTGCCTCCGCGTCGCCCACCAGCTCGAGGCAGCAGGGGCCTCCGTCGCACCCGTCGCCAAGGGATTTGCCGATGACTGAAGAGGGGCGCTGGGCCGGGCGCAATCCGGACAAGGACGTGATCCGCAACGAGGTCTGGTCCGGCCTCGAGCGCGACGGCGTTGCGGTCGGGCCGGCCTGGAGCAGGATCCCGAATTTCGTCGGCGCCGACGTCGCCGCTTGGCACCTGGCGCAGACGCCGGCATGGAAGGCGGCCAAGACAGTCAAGACCAATCCCGACGCCCCACAGATCCCGATCCGCATCCGCGCCCTCTACGAGGGCAAGGTCGTCTTTGCCCCGGTACCCTACCTGACCCACGACTTCCCCTATCTCCGGCTCGATCCGGAAAAGCTGCAAGCCAGGGGCGTGTCGTTCGAACTCGCGGCCACGGCGCAGGGGTTCATGGAGCACGGTGAGCGCATTGGTTTCGAGGATGTGGCGCCGCTCGATTTCGCCGTTGTCGGCTCGGTCGCGGTGACGCGTATCGGCGGACGCACCGGCAAGGGCGCCGGTTTCGCCGACCTCGAAACCGCGATCTTCCGAGAGCTCGGCATCATCTCGGATAGAACGCCGATTGCCACCACCGTCCACTCGAGCCAGCTCGTCGACGCCACCCGCGTCGTGCTCGAAAGCCACGACTCGCCGCTCGACTATGTGGCGACCGAGCTCGAACTGATCTCGACCAACAACCGTGACCGCCGCCCCGGCGGCGTCGAGTGGGATCGCGTCCGTCCCGACCAGTTCGAGAACATCCCGTTCCTCGCCGAACTGCGCGATCGCATGCTGAAGCGCCGGGCCGGCTGATGGAGATCAACCATCCCGAAACCCTGACCGAGGTCGAAGCCGTGTTCGCCCGCTACGAAGCGGCGCTGATTGGCAACGACGTCGCCGTGCTGGACGAGCTGTTCTTTGCGGCGCCCACCACCATCCGCTATGGCGGCGCCGAGAATCTCTACGGCATCGACGAGATCCGCGCCTTCCGCCTGGCGCGGCCCGGCGGCGGGCTGCAACGCAAGCTCGAGCGTACCGTCATAACCACTTATGGCCGCGACATGGCCGTTGCCTCGACCCTGTTCCGACGCGAGGCCGCGCCGGGCAAGATCGGGCGGCAAATGCAGACGTGGATGCGGATGCCAGCAGGCTGGCGCGTGGTGGCCGCCCATGTCAGCGTCATCGACGACCCGGCGTAAAGACCGGCGGAGGAAGTAGATGCTGAAGCGCACATCGGCGGAGGCGATCCGCGGGGGCCTGGCGGAACGCATCATCGCGGGGCAATTGGCGCCGGGCACTGCGCTCGACGAGAGCCAGATCGCCGCCGATTTCGCCGTCAGCCGCACGCCGGTGCGCGAAGCCTTGCGCCTCCTCGCCGCCAGCGGCCTCGTCGAGCAGCGCCCGCATGCCAAGGCTTTGGTGGCCAAGCCCGACGACGCCGAACTCGCCGGCATGTTCGAGGTGATGGCCTATCTGGAGGCGCTCTGCGCCGGCCTCGCGGCGCTCGCCATGACGCGTGAGGAGCGGGCCGAACTCGATGCGCTCCACACCGAGATGGCGGCCATCGTCCGCGATGGCGCCGAGCGACGCTATGCCGAAGCCAACGACATCTTCCACACCCGCATCTATGACGGCGCCCACAACGCCTACCTGAGCAAGATCACCCGCTCCACCCGCCAGCGCCTGCAACCCTTCCGGCGCGCCCAGTTCGGGACGCTGGGCCGGCTCAGCAAATCACACGCCGAACACGAGCTGATCGTCGAGGCGATCCTGCGAGCCGACCGCGACGCGGCGGAAGCGGCCATGCGCAAGCACATCGCCATCGTCGGCGGTGAAGTGCAGCGGCTGGGGCATCGGGGTTAGGGGTAGATCGCGATCGGCTTGGTCTTGGTGCGCGCGCACTCGGCTCCCAGGACCTTGCGGTGCTTGAACTCCTTGTCGGCACGCAGCGCCTGCATGATGCGGGAGAGATGGGATTTGAACGTCGCCTTGCACATCACCATCTGCCCCAGTTCGCCGCTGAGAGCGAAGAAGTAGCGCTTGGTCGAGCCATCCGCCTCCTGCATCTGGAGCGCGATTGCGGTGTCGACCTGATGGTCCTGCTTGCTGAACGCGATGGTCTCGGCGGCTAGCGCCGGTGACAGTACGGTCGCGCAGACGAGCATCGCACTAGTAAGCGAAAGGAGGCGGGGGCGGTGCATCGGTTGTTCGGACTCCGAAGATATCGCAACACGGTAGTGCTGCGGAGCACCGTCAACAATCGACTTCGGCAGTCATCGTAAACCGGCGCCGCGCCGGTGCGGACCATCATCGCGCCAGATAAGCCCGCCACCCACCATAACGCGATATATCCTCGGTCCCAGCCACAGCCGCCGCCTCGGCGAGGAACCCCTTCGGCGTTGACCCATCCGCTAGCGTCACCGTCCCGATCGACAGCGGCGCCGGGATCCCATTTACGAACCGCCCAAACCCTTCGGCATCGAGCGACCACACTTCGACGGCGATCCTGCTGCCGCCCGAAGTCACCCGCACTAGCCCCGGCTTCGCCGGGGTCGTCGGCAGCGCATGGAGGCTGTACTCCGCCGCCGTCTCGCCCGAACGCACGAGCGTGCCCCCCAAGCTGGTCAGCTCATGGTTCAGCGGCAATCCGCTGAGATGTGCGCCGACCACCGCCACCTCGATCCGCCCCGGCGCCGCCTTCTGCGCCAGCTCCGCGGCACCCTCGATGGCACGTGCGATGCTCGCGAGATAGCCATCGGCCCCGGCTCTGCCGACCAGCGTCAGGCTCGATGGCAACCCGTCGCCACGCAAACCCGCCGGCACGCTGATGGCGCTCATGTCGAGCAGGTTCACGAAATTAGTGTAGCTGCCGAGATTGGAGTTGAGGACGATCGGATCGGTCTCGAGCTCGGCCACCGTGTACATGCGCGGCACGGTGGCCACCGCGAGGCAATCGACATTGTCGAAGATCGGCGCCGTCTGGCGCTTGAGGTCGGCGAGCCGGTACATCGCCTCGAAGGCGCCGACTGCGGTCAGTCCCTCGGCCCCGCCGATGATCTTCAGTGTCACCGGATGGAAGGCGCCGGGGTTCTCCTCGATCAGGGGCTTGGTCGCGGCGTAGCGCTCCGCCACCCACGGGCCTTCATAGAGCAACCGCGCCACCGCATGCAGCGGCTCGAAGTCGATCTCGACCAGCTCGGCGCCGAGCGATTTCAGCTTCTCGAGATCCGCGGCATAGGCGGCTTCGGCATGCGCGTCGCCGAAGAACTTGCGCTGCCAGGGCGGCGAAATACCGACCCGGAATTTTGGCGGCTTGCCGCCCGCGATCGGCGCGGGAAGCTTCCGCGAATAGGCGTCGGCAGCGTCATAGGCGGCTGCCACGGTCGCGACTTCCGTCGCGAGATCGACCGTCTTGGCAAAGATCGAGATCGTATCCAGCGTCCGGCAAGCCGGCACCATGCCGGTCGACGAGAAGAGCCCCAGCGTCGGCTTCAGCCCCACAATGCCGTTCATCCCCGCCGGGATGCGGCCCGAGCCCGCCGTATCGGTACCGAGCGAGAAATCGACGACGCCTGCCGCAACGGACGTGGCAGAGCCCGAGCTAGAACCGCCCGGGATCAGTTCCGGGTTGAGCGCGTTGCGCGGCACGCCATAGGGCGAGCGCACGCCGACGAGCCCGGTGGCGAACTGGTCGAGATTGGCCTTGCCGATGACGATGGCACCCGCCGCTTCGAGCCGCGCCACGACGAAGGCGGATTTCTCCGGATCGTACTTGAAAGCAGGGCAGGCCGCAGTGGTCGGCAATCCCTCGACGTCGATATTGTCCTTGACCGCAAACACCAGCCCGGCGAGTGGCCCCGGCTCGGCCTTGGCTTCGATGACAGCTGCAGCCGCCAGCGCCTCCGCTTCATCCCGCACATGGATGAACATCGCGGGATCGTTCCACGCGCGCAGGCGCTCGTAGGCGCGGATGACGGCGGCGGTGGGGCCAAGGCGTTCAGACATGAAAAACTCGCTTCTAATGCAGAAGCGAGTTGTGCCTATTCGGTGGGCGATGACAAGCCCGCTGCATACAAGACGGCTATGCCGTCCAGCCGCCATCGATGATGTGGACCTGGCCCGTCGTATAGGTCGCGCCGGCGAGGTAGACGGCGAGGTCGGCGACTTCCTCGGGCTTGGCGATACGGCCGATCGGCTGCCGCGCGATGAAGGCTTTCTTGGCCGCCTCGAAATCGCCGGTCGCGTGCCAGCGCTCATGCAGCGAGGGCGAATCCACCGTACCCGGGGCGATCGCATTCACGCGAATCCCCTTGGTGGTGTAGTCGGCCGCGATCGACTTGGTGAGGCCGATCACGGCGGCCTTAGAGATCGAGTAGGCGGCGCGGTTCGGCACGCCCTTCACCGAGGAGGCGACCGTCGCCATGTTGACGATGGCGCCATCGCCGCGTTCCAGCATCTGCGGCAGCACCGCCTTGATGGTGCGCACCTGGGCCCAGACATTTAGGTCGAAGGCGAATTCGAGGTCCTTGTCGGGCATCTCGAGCACGGTGCCGTTGTGGACGACGCCGGCGCAGTTGAACAGCACGTCGATCCGGCCGATCTCCTTCACCGCCTGGTTGACCGCATCGGCATCGAGCACGCTGAGAACGCGCGTCGTCACGTTCGGCGTGCCGTCGAGCTCTCTGAGCTTGGCCTCATTGATGTCGGTGGCGATCACCTTGGCGCCGGCCGCGACGAAAGCGTGCACCGAGGCAAGGCCAATGCCCTGCGCCGCGGCGGTGATGAGGACGATCTTGCCGCTCAGGTCGGCCATTGGAATTCTCCCTAGAGATGTATCGAGTGCGAGCCTTCGACCGTCATCCTCTCGATGGCGTCGAAGTCCCAGGCGATGCCGAGGCCCGGCTTGTTCGAGGGCACGGCTTTACCATCGCGGATGGTCATTCCCTCAGTCGTCAATTCGTCTAGCTGCGGGATGTACTCGATCCAGCGGCCATTGGGGATGGCAGCGCAGAGCCCGACATGCAGTTCCATCAGGAAATGCGGGCAGACCGCGATGTTGAACGCCTCCGCCATATGCGCGACCTTGAGCCATGGCGTGATGCCGCCGATACGGCCGACATCCACCTGGATGATCGAGCAGGCGTGCCGTTCGAGATACTCGCGGAAGTGCATCGCCGAATAGAGGCTCTCGCCCACGGCGATCGGGATCGAGGTGTGCGCGACGAGGCGGGTGTGCCCCGAAATGTCCTCCGCCGTCAGCGGCTCCTCGAACCAGCCGATATCGAGCGGTTCGTAGGCCCGGGCGCGGCGGATGGCTTCGTCGACATTGAAGCGCTGGTTGGCGTCGGTGAAGATCTCGAAGCCCGGCCCCACCGCTTCACGCACCGCCGAAATGCGTCGCACATCCTCGTGGATCGGCCGCCCGACCTTGAGCTTGCAGCCGCCAAAGCCGTCGGCCTTGGCGCGCAGCGCATCCTCGATCAACGCCTGCTCCTCGAGATGCAGCCAGCCGCCCTCGGTGGTGTAGAGCGGGATCGCGTCCTGCGCCCCGCCGGCGAGGAGGTGCAGCGGCAGCCCGAGTTTACGCGCCTTCAAGTCCCACAGCGCCGTATCGATGGCGGCCAGTGCGATGGAGGTGATGGCGCCGGTGGTCGTCGCGTGGGTGAGAAACAGCAGGTCGCGCCAGATGCGCTCGATCTCCAGCGCCTCGCGCCCGATGATCGCCGGCACCAGCGTGCGTTTCAAGAGCTCGATCACCGAGTGCCCGCCGGTGCCGATCGTGTAGCTGTAGCCGGTGCCCGTCACTCCGTCGGCATCGGTGATGCGGACGATCGGCGTCTCCTGGCTCACGAAGGACTGGATAGCGTCGACCCGCGTCACCTTGGGCCTGAGGTCGACCATCAGCACTTCGACCTTGGCGATCCGGGCCATGTGCGCGCCTCCCTGTTCCGGTTCAAGCCGGCTTGTTGTGCATATGTGAAAAGACTATTCGTGAGTAAGCACGAGGGGTGCGGGGCGTCAATCGCGCCTATGGGGGGAGCATGTCGCAGCTTGAGGACGCCGACAAATACCGTGCCCCGGCGCTCGACAAGGGCCTCGATATCCTGGAACTGCTCGCCGGCACCGAGGAGGGGCTCAGCCAGGCCGAGATCGCCAAGGCGCTCGATCGTTCGCCCAACGAGATCTATCGCATGCTCGATCGGCTGGTGCGTCGCGGCTATGTCCGCCGTACCGCCGCCGATCGCTACGAGGTGACACTGAAACTGTTCGAGCTGGCGCATGGCCGGCCACCTCTGCAGCGGCTGCTGAGCCAAGCCCTGCCGGTGATGCGGCGCTTCGCCCGCGATGCGGAGCAGGCCTGCCATCTCGCCAACTACGATCGGGGTGCGCTGATCGTCTCGGCCCAGGTCGATGGGCCGGGCTACTGGAACGTCTCGATCCGCGTTGGCTCGCGCATCAGCCTCGTCGATACCGGGTCGGGTCACGTCACCCTCGCCTTCGCCAGCCCCGAGGAGCGCCGGCTGATGCTCGAGGAGCAGGAGCCGGCCGAGAAGCTGACCCCGGGCCTCGAGGAGCGGCTCAAGGATGTCCGGCGCCAGGGCTTCGAGAACATGCCGAGCCGCCAGATCGCCGGGGTCACCAACCTGTCGGTGCCGATCCTTGGGCCGATGGGGCGCGTGCTCGCGGTGCTGACCTGCCCCTACTCGGAGCGGCTGGACGTCAGGACCGCCCCGGGGCGCGACAGGGTCATGCAGATGCTGATCGGCTGCGGCCAGGAGATTTCGCAGGTGCGGCAGGCATAGTCTGCCGCGGAGGAGAACGAAATGAAGCGTTATGCAGCGGTGCTGGGGCTGAAGCCCGAGGCGGTGGCCGACTATGTGCGGGTGCATGCGGCAGTGTGGCCGGACGTGCTGGCCCAGATCCGGCGCAGCAATATCCGCAACTACTCGATCTACCTGAAGCGCCCGGAGAACCTGCTGTTCTCCTACTTCGAGTATCATGGCACCGACTACGAAGCCGACATGGCGGCGATGGCTGCCGATCCCGTCACGCAGGAATGGTGGGAGGTCTGTATGCCGATGCAGTCCCCGCTCGAGACCCGCAAGGAGGGCGAGTGGTGGGCCTCGATCGACGAGGTCTTCCATACCGACTGAGGCTGCCGGCCCGCGCCGCCGTTGACGCGGGCGCGCCGAGCGCATAACTCGGGAAAATGAAACGCGAAACCCATAAGCCCACCGGCCCGACCCAGCGCATGCTGCGCGTCGGCGAGCTGGTGCGCCATGCGCTGGCGCAGGTCTTCTCGCGCGGCGAGATCGACGATCCGATGCTTGAAGGCAAGGTCATCACCGTGCCCGAAGTGCGGATGTCGACGGACCTGAAGCTGGCCAACGCCTACATCATGCCGCTCGGCGGAGAGGGCGCCGACGAGATCGTCGCCGCGCTCAACCGCCACCACAAATTCATCCGCGGGCGCGTCGCGCCCGAGCTGAACCTCAAGTTCGCGCCCGACCTCAAGTTCTTCGTCGACAACACGTTCGACGAATTCGGCAAGATCGACGCGCTCCTGCGCTCAGATCGCGTGCAGCGCGACCTGCACGGCGACGAGGACGAACAGTAGTAGCTGCGGTGGGCACGACCCGGCACACCCACTAGCTGTCATTCCTGCGAAAGCAGGGATCCACTATCCGCCCGCGCCAGCCGCCCCATGGATCCCCGCTTTCGCAGGGATGACAGCGGGGGTTTTGGCGAGGTAGTGCCAAGAAGGCTCCAATGTCCCAATCCAAATCAAACAAGCGCGAAGTGTCCGGTTGGGTTGTCCTGAACAAGCCATACGACATGACCTCGACCCAGGCCGTGGGCAAAGTCCGCTGGCTGTTCGGCGCGAAGAAAGCCGGCCATGCCGGGACTCTCGATCCGCTGGCGACCGGCATCCTCCCCATCGCGCTGGGCGAGGCGACCAAGACCGTCCCCGCCGTGCAGGATGGCGAGAAGGTCTATCGCTTCACCATCAAGTGGGGCGAGGAGACGACCACCGACGATACCGAGGGCGAGGTCATCGCGCGCTCCGACGTCAGGCCTGATGCCGCGACGATCGTCGCGGCCCTGCCGCGCTTCACTGGCACCATCCTCCAGACCCCGCCGGCCTTCTCGGCCATCAAGGTCGATGGCGAGCGCGCCTACGACCTCGCGCGGGCCGGCGAGGCGGTCGAGCTCGCCCCGCGCGAGGTGCATATCGGGGCGCTGTCGCTCGTCTCGCACGACGGCGCCTCGAGCGCGCTCGAGATGCGCTGCGAAAAGGGCACCTACGTGCGCGCGCTGGCGCGTGACCTCGCGCGCCATCTCGGCTCTTTCGGACACGTGACGAAGCTTCATCGCGCCTTGGTCGGCCCGTTCGACGAGGCCCGCGCCGTTACCATCGAGCAACTGGAAGCCGCCGCCGACCGTGACGCGCTGCTCCTGCCGGTGAGCGCCGGCCTCGCCCTTTTGCCCGAAATTCGCCTGACCCCGGATCAGGCCCAGACCATCCGCCACGGCAATCCGGTGCTTTTGACGGGCGCCCGTGCGCCGATCGAGCTCGAAACCGCCTGGGCCAGTTGCGCCGGGGCGGCGGTGGCGCTGGGCCGGGTCGAGATGGGCCAGTTCAAGCCGCAGCGGGTAATCGTCGCCTGACGGGCTGGAACCAACCCGGTTTCCCGGGCATTAATCGGCGCATGGTGTTTCCAGGGGCCGGGCCGATGTCCGCCGATTTTGTTGATGGCTGACGGCCCCGCCCCGATCGAAGCGGGTAGCCGGCGTGCAAGGCCGCGCGTCGCGCGCCCGATCGCGGTGTACCTGTTCGTGCTCGCGCTGGTGGCGCTGGTGCCGGCCTTCATCTTCTCGGCCGTGCTGCTGCAGCGCAACAACGAGGCGCAGGAGCGCATCGTCGAGACCTTGATCACCGGCAATTCCCGCGCCATCGTCCAAGCCGTCGACCGCGAGATCAACGCCAATATCACGACGCTGCGCGTGCTGGCTACGACGCCGCCGCTGACCGAGGCCGACTACCCATCCTTCCATTCACGGGTCAGCCAGGCCCTCGCCGATACCGGCTCGTTCGTCTACCTTATCCACCCCGACATGACTTCGGACCTCTCGACCCGGGTCGGCCTGGGCGAGCAGCAAACCGTGCCGATCGGCGATGTCGAGACGGCACAGCGCGCTTTCGACACGCGCGATGTTGCGGTGTCCGACGCCGTGTTCGGGCGCGTTTCGCAGCAATGGGTCGTGAACATCCTGCAGCCCATCTTCCCCGCCGGCCGGCAGCCGCTGGCGCTGGGCTTCAGCCGCACCGCCAGCCAGCTCTCCATGACCCTCCTCGCGAGCCGCATGCCCGATGGCTGGCATGTGGCTCTGGTCGACCGCAAGGGCGTCATCATCGCCTCCTCCGGCGATGGCGGGCAGACCGGCGATGCCTTCAACCTCATTCCGTATGATCAGCTCGGATCGACCCCAGGCTGGCGCGACATTCGCCATGACGGCATCGACTATCTTGCCGTGACGCAGCAGTCGCTGCTCACCGGCTGGAGTCTCGTCGCCTGGGCCGAGCGCGATGTGGTTTCGCAGCCGCTGGCCGATGCCTTCTGGTCGCTGCTCGCCGGCGGCGTATTGCTCGCGGCGCTGGTGGTGCTGGTGGTCTATGGCGTGAGCCTCCAGATCGGGCGCTCGGTGCATGGGCTCGAAGCCGATGCCAAGCGCCTCGGTGCCGGCCAGCCGGTCGAGGCCCGCGATTTCCCAATCGAGGAAATCGCCACCGTCTCCATGGCGCTCGGTGATGCCTCGCGGCGCCGGCAGGCGGCCGAGACCGAAGTGCGCTTCCTGATGCGCGAGCTCGCGCATCGGTCGAAGAACCAGATGACCGTCATTGCCGCCATGGCCAAGCAGACCGCGCGCGGCGCCGAGACTGTGCCCGAGTTCGTCACCAATTTCGAACGCCGCATCTTCGGGCTCGCCCGCTCCACCGACCTGCTCCTCGCCCACGGTGTCGCCGGTGTCGATCTCAGGGAATTGCTGGTCAGCCAGATTGATCCGTTCTGCCCGGTGGATGGGGAAAAGGTCGTCGTCGACGGGCCTTCGCTGCGGCTGAACGCCCAGGCAGCGCAGATCCTCGGCATGGCCGCGCACGAACTCGCCACCAATGCGGTCAAATACGGTGCCTTCGCGCGCGACGGCGGGCGGCTCGAGCTCAGCTGGGCGCGGGTTGGCGACAACATCGCGTTCGTCTGGCACGAGACCGGCAGCGTGGCACCCAAGGCCGCCCCGCGCCGGGGCTTCGGCACCACCGTGCTCGAGAACATGGTCGGCCGCTCGCTCAACGGCGAGGTCGAGCGCGAGGTCCACGAGCGCGGCATCACCTGGCGCTTCTCGATCCCCTTGGCCTCGCTCGATCCGAACGAAACCCTCAATGGCCGGGCCGAGGCCGAGGACCGCGACCCCGGCGACAAATAACTGGCTTTTGCCGGGGCTTTCCCCTATAGAGCCCGCCAAGTTCCGGCCTGCCGGCACTGCTCATGGCTCCACCTGGACGACATCCCGGGTGGCAGCGTCCCGTTGATCCTCAATTTGAAAGGACCATTCCGATGTCGATTACCGCTGAGCGGAAGACCACGCTTATCAAGGACTTCGCCACCAAGAAGGACGATACCGGCTCGCCGGAAGTCCAGGTCGCGATCCTCTCCGAGCGTATCGCCAACCTCACCGAACACTTCAAGACCCACAACAAGGATAACCATTCCCGTCGTGGTCTCCTGAAGATGGTTTCGACGCGCCGGCGTCTGCTTGACTACGTCAAGAAGAACGACGAAGCGCGCTACAAGGCGCTGATCGAGCGCCTCGGCCTGCGCCGCTAAGGCCAGCCGAATACGAACTGATCGCGAGGTACGCCTCGCGATCTTTTCCGGCCACGAGCTGGATGTATGCGTAGGCTGATGAACTACGCGGAGCATGGCGAGATCATCGGCCGCTCATGGTGCCAGAGGGCACTCTCCCCCAAGAGAACTGAGCGGCTCATCGTCTTGTCCATGTTCCGCCCCGAGTGACATCGGGAGTCAGCGAACAAACCGTGCCGATTTTGGGCTGGCTGAGCACATGGGGTGCTTCGTCTGCTGGCACACCGGATGAGTTCGCGGGGTGGCTACGCCCCCGCGTTCCCGCTCATTCCGGCAGAAAGGAAAGACAAGAACATGCCCATCAACTTCGACCACCACAAAGTCGAACTCAACTGGGGCGGCCAGCCGCTCACCCTCGAGACCGGCAAGATCGCCCGCCAGGCTGACGGCGCCGTGCTCGCTACGCTCGGTGAGACCGTCCTCCTCGCGACCGTTGTTTCGGCCAAGAAGGCCAAGCCCGGCCAGGACTTCTTCCCGCTGACCGTCAACTACCAGGAAAAGTACTTCGCCGCCGGCAAGATCCCGGGTGGCTACTTCAAGCGCGAAGGCCGCCCGACCGAGAACGAGACGCTGGTCTCGCGCCTGATCGACCGTCCGATCCGCCCGCTCTTCCCCGATGGCTACAAGAACGAGACCCAGGTGGTCGTCACCGTTCTCCAGCACGACATGGAGAACAACCCGGACGTGCTGGCCATGGTCGCCACCTCCGCCGCGCTGACAATCTCGGGCGTCCCCTTCATGGGCCCGATCGGCGCTGCCCGCGTCGGCTACGTTGATGGCGAATACGTCCTCAACCTCGCCGTCGACAAGCGCGCTGATAGTAAGCTCGACCTCGTCATGGCCGGCACCCACGATGCCGTGCTGATGGTCGAATCGGAAGCTCAGGAGCTGTCCGAAGAAGTCATGCTCGGCGCCGTGATGTTCGGTCACGCTGCGTCGCAGAAGGTCATCGAAGCGATCATCAAGCTCGCCGAACTGGCCGCCAAGGAGCCGCGTGATTTCACCGCTCCGGACTTCTCGGCGCTGGAAAAGGACGTCCTCGCCGTTGCCGAGGCTGACCTCCGCGCTGCCTACAAGATCACCGACAAGGCCCAGCGCTACGCCGCCGTCGATGCCGCCAATGCCAAGGTCAAGGAGCACTTCGCGGCCCAGATCGAAGCCGGCACCGTTTCGGCCGAGGATCTGGGCGAAGTCGTCCACAACCTCCAGGCCAAGATCGTCCGCTGGAACATCCTCGACACCAAGACCCGTATCGATGGCCGTGATCTCACGACCGTCCGTCCGATCGTCGCGGAAGTCGGCGTGCTGCCGCGTACCCACGGCTCGGCCCTGTTCACTCGCGGCGAGACGCAGGCCCTCGTGGTCGCGACCCTCGGCACCGGCGACGATGAGCAGTTCGTCGACAGCCTCGAAGGCACCAACAAGGTGAACTTCATGCTGCACTACAACTTCCCGCCCTACTCGGTCGGTGAAGCTGGCCGCATGGGCTCGCCCGGCCGTCGCGAAATCGGTCACGGCAAGCTCGCCTGGCGCGCCATCAACCCGATCCGCCCCAAGGCCGAAGAGTTCCCCTACACCATCCGCGTCGTCTCCGAGATCACCGAGAGCAACGGCTCGTCCTCGATGGCAACTGTCTGCGGTACCTCGCTGGCGCTGATGGATGCAGGCGTGCCGATGAAGAAGCCAGTGGCCGGTATCGCCATGGGCCTGATCCTCGAAGGCGACCGCTTCGCCGTCCTGTCGGATATCCTGGGTGACGAAGATCACCTCGGCGACATGGACTTCAAGGTTGCGGGCACCGCCGACGGCGTTACCTCGCTGCAGATGGACATCAAGATCGCCGGCATCACCGAGGAGATCATGAAGGTCGCGCTCGGTCAGGCCAAGGGCGGCCGCGAGCACATCCTGGGCGAGATGGCCAAGGCTCTCGACACGTCGCGTTCGAGCGTGGGCGAGTTCGCTCCGCGCATCGAGACCATCCAGATCCCGACCGACAAGATCCGCGAAGTGATCGGCACCGGCGGCAAGGTGATCCGCGAGATCGTCGAAAAGACCGGCGCCAAGATCAACATCGAGGACGACGGCTCGGTGAAGGTCTCGTCCTCGGACGGCGCCTCGATCGACGCGGCCATCAAGTGGATCAAGTCGATCACCGATGAAGCCGAAGTCGGCGCCATCTACCAGGGCACTGTGGTCAAGACTGCCGATTTCGGCGCGTTCGTGAACTTCTTTGGCGCCAAGGACGGCCTCGTCCACATCAGCCAGCTCGCCGACCAGCGCGTCGCCAAGACCACCGATGTGGTCAAGGAAGGCGACAAGGTCTGGGTCAAGCTCCTCGGCTTCGACGATCGCGGCAAGGTCAAGCTGTCGATGAAGGTCGTCGACCAGGAGACCGGCAAGGAACGCGCCCGCGAAGACTCGGCCGCCGAGTAAGCGCTTCCGCTGCACAGAGTCACGAAGGCCCGGGAGCGATCCCGGGCCTTTTTGCTTACGCTGTTGCTGGCCTGAGCCCGCGGAACATGGCGATCGTCGTGATGGCAGCGATGAGGACGATCCCGGCACCCAGCAGCGAGGTCACCAGCATGGCGTCGGCATAGGCTACGCGCGCGGCCTCGAGCAGCTCTACCCCGCCTTCCGGCAGCGTCTCTGCAGCCGTGTAGGCGCCGCCAATGCCGCGCAACGCCATCGCCACCGCTTCGCCTGACAGGCCCTCCGGCAGGGTGCCGCCGAGCCCGCTGCGATAGAGCACGGTCAAGACGCTGCCGAGCAAAGCGATGCCCAGCGCGCCGCCGAATTCCGAGCTGGTCTCGTTGAGGCCAGAGGCGGCACCAGCCCGCTCCGGCGGGGCCGAGCTCATCACCAGGTCCGCAGCAATCGTCGCCACCGGCGCCATGCCGAGCGAGAGTGCCGTGTTGGCTGTGATCAACACCAGCAGGTCGCGGGAGGATGCGATCAGCCCCATCACGATCAACGCGGCCGCGGCGAGGCCCAACCCCAGCGCCAGTACATAGGCCGGACGCATCCGGCTTAACAGAATGGGTGTCAGCAACGAGCCCACGACGAAGCCGAGGCCCGCCGGCAAGCTCCACAGCCCCGCCTCGAATGGCGTCAGCCCCAGCACCAGCTGCATGTACTGGGCTACGACGAGGAACATGCCGAAGATGGCGAAGAAGCCGAAGACGTTGATGCCGAGCGCCGCGGTGAACGAGGGGCGCGAGAATAGGGTGAGATCCAGCAGCGGATGGCTCAGCCGCAGCTGCCGCAAGACGAAGGCGGCGCCGATGGCCAACCCGAAGGCGATCGTGCCGGTGCTGACGGCTAGCTCCCCACCCTCGGCCAGTGTCTTGATGCCGTAGATGATCGACAGCACCGCGAGCATCGACAACGCAGCACTCACCGGGTCCAGCCGCCCGGCCTGCGGGTCTTTGTACTCGGGCAGCAGCCGGGGTGCCAGGATCAGCAGCAACACCATGATCGGCACCGCGACGAGGAACACCGAGCCCCACCACAAGTAGTTGAGCAGCACCCCGCCCACCACCGGACCAATCGCCCCGCCGGTCGAAAAGCTGGCGACCCAAATGCTGATGGCGATGGTCCGCTCCCGGTCGTCGCGGAACATGTTGGTGATCAGCGACAGCGTGGATGGTGCCAGCGTCGCGCCAGCGATGCCGAGGAGCGCTCGTGCGAGGATCAGCGTTTCGGCCGTTGGGGCAAAGGCGGCGAGGATGGAGGTCGCGCCAAATGCGGCCGCACCGATCATCAAGAGCTTTCGGCGCCCGATCCGGTCGCCCAGCGTCCCCATGGTGAGGAGCGAGCCGGCAACGAAGAAGCCGTAGATGTCGACGATCCACAACAGTTGCGCGGCAGTAGGGTTGAGCGACGCCGTCAGCGACGGCACCGCCAGGTTGAGAACCGTCAGGTCCATGGCATAGAGGATGCAGGGCAGCGCGATGACCGCCAGCCCGATCCATTCGCGTCGTGTGGCGCGCGCCGGTGTTGTGCCTGACATGCGGCTTCCTTCCTAGGTCAATCATCATAGCTGGTAGCTGGGGATGATAGCCCTCAAAACCTGCCAAGGCGCGTCAGCGTTTATCGCCGCGTGCCCGATGAGCCGGAACCTGCGTCAGGAGCGGGTCGTCGGGTCGCGGAGCAGGCCTTCGACCAGTTGGCGATAGGCCGCCGTGGCGCGGATTGAGGTGCCGACCGGATCGTCGGCATTGGCGATCCACTGAGCCAGATAGCACGAGGCGCCGGTGAGCATGCGCGCCGTTGCCTCGGTATCGATCTCGCGGATCGTGCCGCTCCGGATCAGCGCCTCGAGGCTGCGTCGCATCGTGGTGATGCAGCCATTGGCGCTGGGCCAGGAGGCCGGATCGCCGAGCACCGCCGGGCCGTCGCGCAGCATGATGCGCCGGATCTCCGGCTCGAGCGCCATCTCGATATAGCCGATCCCCTCCTCGAGAAAGCCCTCCCACGGCGTCGGCGCCGCCGCGGCACGCGTCTTCAACCGCTCCGTCATCTCGCAGTCGATCTCGGTGACAACCGCCTCGAACAGCCCGCGCTTGTCGCCGAAATGGTGGTAGAGCGCGCCGCGTGTCAGCCCCGCTTCGGAAGTGAAATCGTCCATCGACGCATCGGCATACCCGACGGCGGCAAAGGCCTTGCGGCCCGCCGCCATCAGCTTGGCGCGGGTCTCGACGATCATCTCGCTGCGGGTTCTGGGCGGCATCCAAAAATACTTTCACATACGCGTTGTATGTGAATTGACATACGCGATGTATGTCATTAGGTCATTCGCATACGCCGTGTATGTAAATATTCGGACGGCGCACCGTCAACCCCGGAGCGCTTTCAGGTTCGAAAGCGCGACAAAACAAGGACTTGGAGCACTTCGCCGTTTCGACGAAACGCTGAAATGCGCAAGCGAGTGTCTGCCATGCCGAACCCATACGCAGAGATTTTCCGGGCCCGTGGGGCCAAGGGCTTTGCCGCCGCTGGCTTTATCGCCCGCATGCCGATGGCGATGGCGCCGATCGGTATCGTCGCTATGCTGTCGCAGACCCACGGCGAGTTCTGGCTCGCCGGCGCCGTGTCGGCCACTTACGCGCTGGCCAACGCGCTGTTCGCGCCCCAGGTCTCGCGGATCGTCGACCGGCTCGGCCAGTCCCGCGTGCTGATCCCGACGACGCTGCTTGCCGTCGCTGCCTTCCTCGTCCTGCTGGTCGCGACCAACCAGAATTGGCCGGTCTGGACGCTGTTCGCGTCCGCCCTCGTCGCGGCGGTGATGCCGAGCTTTCCGGCCATGATCCGCGCCCGCTGGAGCGAATTGTTCCGCGACCGGCCCGAGCTCAACACCGCCTTCGCCTTCGAGTCGTCGGCCGATGAGCTGGTCTATATCGCCGGCGCGTCGCTGTCGGTGGGCCTAAGCGTCGCGCTCTTCCCCGAGGCGGGAATGTTGGCCAGCACATTGTTCCTCGCCCTGGGCGCGCTGGCCTTCATCGCGCAGCGTTCCACCGAGCCCAAGCCGAGCGGCGCCACCGGACGACCAGGGCAGTCGGCCATCCGGCAGCGACCGGTGCAGGTCGTGACGCTGGCACTGATCTTCGTCGGCGCGATCTTTGCCACCGCCGAGGTGAGCGCCGTGGCCATCACCGAGGAACTCGGGCAGGCGGGCGCGGCGAGCCTCGTCATCGGCGTCTACGCCCTGGGCTCGTTCGTCGTCGGCCTGATCGTCGGCGCGCTGAACCTGAAACTGGCGCTCGAGAGGCAGCTGACCATCGCGCTTGCCATCCTCGCCCTCACCGCTTGGCCGCTGCTGTTCGTCGACAATGTGCCGATGCTGGCGCTGGCCGTGTTCGTCAGCGGCGTCGCCATCTCGCCGACCTTCATCACCGCATTCGGCCTGATCGAGCGGCGCGTGCCGGCCGCCATGCTGACCGAAGGCATCACCTGGGTAATGACCGGGATCGGCATCGGCATGGCGCTCGGCTCGTTCGTTTCGGGCTGGGTGGTCGACACCTACGGCCCGGGCAACGGCTTCTGGGTCTCGGTCGTCGCCGGGGCACTGGCGCTGCTGACCGTGATGGTCGGGCAAAGGACTCTGTCCGGTGGTAGTGGGCACGAGAACCGGCAAGCCCAACCGCAGCCGGCGGAATAGAAAAGACCTGGACCATTCTCATCCTCCCCTGCGAAGCGGGGGAGGGGGACCAGCGAAGCTGGTGGAGGGGGCGGCCCCCAACACCGGCGCTTCCCGCCGCCCCTCCACTGCCTTCGGCGGGTCCCCCTCCCCCGTTCTTCGAACAGGGGGACGAAGTGCCCTATTGCAGCGTCACCGGGTAGGCGTAGAACGCGCCCGGATCCTCAGTACCACCCATCTTGGAGAACTTGGCTTCCACCACCCACAGGGTCTGCCCGACCTTGGTCAGTGCCACCGGCATGTCCCAGCCGCCCTTTTCGATCACCTTCACATTGGCAGTGTCGCCGTCGAAGGTGATGGCGCTGACTTGGCCGGCCGCATTCTCAGCCAGATACAGCACGCCATCGTCGCCAAAGCGCATGCCGTCGGGGCCGGAGATCGGCTGCGACAGCGTGAGCTCGGTAAGCGCGCCGGCGCCGCCATCGGCATTGACCGCGAGGCGGAACAGCTTGTTGGTCTGCACGCCATTGAGATAGAGCGAGCCGTCCGGGCCGAAGCTGAGGCCATCGACGCTGGCCAGCGCATCGTCCTTGATCAGCACCTCGGCGGTGCTCGCCCCCGGCGCCACCTTGAACACCTGGCTGCCGGCGGTGTCGGCCACAAAGGCGGCACCGTCGGCAGTGGTGGCGATGTCGTTGCAGAACGTTCCGTCACCGAGCGGCACGGTGGTCTTCAGCGTGCCCGTCGCGAGATCGTAGGTGCGGAGGATCGCGCCCTGGCCCTCACCGCTGAACAGCGCGAGATCGGAATAGCAGGCCCAGAGCGTGCCGTTCTTTTCGTCGGCGAACACACCGAGCACCGAAGTCGGCCCGTCGGTGACCGGCGCGATCCAGTCCTCGGTGGCGGTGGCCCCGGCCGCAGCCTTGTAGATCTTGCCGGTGCCGACGCTGCCCACGATCAGCGTGCCGTCGGCGGTCGAGGTCAGGCTTTCGGGGAACACGCCCTTGTCGCCGACCTGCACCTTGTCGGCCGCCATCGCGGCCCCTCCCAGAGCGGCCAGCAACAGGCCCGAGGCGAGAACGATCCGCATTCAACTCTCCCATTTTGATTGTGCGGCGAGACTGCCATCGACCGGCGTCGATGCCGGTAATGCTCGGTATTGGCTGAGCCTTTGTCGCGCATTGCCGGGCGAGGGCTTCCGCTTCCGCCACCCCCCGCATAGACATGGCGACGGCTGAGGAGGATCGACGGCGTGACGGTGCGGGGGCGGATCGTGGGACTGGGGCTGGCGAGCCTCGTTTCGCTTGCCGCCATGATCGGGGTGATGGCCTACGGCCTGTCGCTCGCCGATCACTATGTGAAGCGCGTCGACGCCATGCATCGGCGCTTCGAGGTCATGGCCGAGCTCGACGGCCGCACCAATGCCTATGGCAGGCAGATTGCCTCCGTCCTGCTGCTCGGCCGCGCTACCATGCCCGGCGTGCAGGCCGCCCGCATCGACATGGAGCGCACCTTCGCCCGCCTCACCCGCGCCACCCGCGACGAGCTGGCCGCCCTCGGCGGCACCCCGGCGCTCGAAGCCGAGATGGTCGAACTCGAGGATGTGCGCCGCATGATCGGGCTCTACCACGCCATCGATGCCTCGGCGGCACGGGCGCTGGCAGCGGCGCGCGACGGCGATGTGGCGCAAGCCACCGAACTCTACGGCCGCGACGTCGCCTTCCGCCTCGCCAACGAGCTGCAGCCGCTCATCGACAGCGCCCTGACCGACGAGCGCAACGAGGTGGCGGCCGAGCTCGCCAATGTCGAGCGCGAGCAGTCGGTGGTGGTGACAATTGCCGCCGTGCTGGCAGTCGTGGCGCTCGCCGTGCTGAGCCTCCTCGGCCTCCTGCTCTACCGCGCCGTCCGTCGCTCCGACGCCCGGCTCGAGGCCGAGATCGGGGTGCGCACGGCCGAGCTGACCGAGGCCAATGCCCGCCTCCGCGCCATCGACGTCAAACGCACCCAGTTCCTCGCCGATGTCAGCCACGAGCTGCGCACCCCGCTCACCGTGCTACGTGGCGAGGCCGATGTGGCGGTGCGCGGCACGGCCACGACCGCCGACCTCAGTGCCTCGCTCGAGCGGATTCGCGGCCAATCGGCCGAACTCTCGCACCTGCTCGACGATCTCATCGCCTTCGCCCGCACCGATGCTGAAAGCCAGCAGCACTTGCCGGCCGATGTGAAGCTCGAGGATGTCGTGGCAGCCGCGGCTACCGAAGCAGAGGTGCTGGCCGAACCGCGTGAGGTTTCGATCAGCACCGAATTCGGCGACGATAGTGCGGTCATCGACGCCGATTTCCGCCGCCTGCGCCAGGCGCTGATGATCGGGCTCGACAACGCCGTGAAGCACGCCCCACCTGGCAGCCGCATCACCATCTCGACCACCCGCAGCGGCGACAGGGTTAGCGTCGCCATCGCCGACCAGGGGGATGGCATCGCCGACGAGGACCGGACGAACGTGTTCGAGCGCTTCTATCGCGGCAAGGGGGAGGGCGCGCTGATGAACCAGGGCCTCGGCATCGGCCTCGCCATCGCCCGCGACATCGTCGAGCGGCACGGCGGGACCATCGGGCTCGACAATCGTTCCGACGGTCCAGGTGCCGTGCTCACCATCTCGCTGCCTCTCGCGGAAGGCCGCCGATGAAAGTGCTCGTCGTCGAAGACGATCGCCGCATCGCCTCCTTCCTCGAACGCGGCCTCGCCGCCGAGGGCTACCAGGTCAGCGTCGAAAATGACGGCCGCGACGGACTCGAACGCGCCCGGCAGGACGATTTCGACATCGTCATCCTCGACCGCAAGCTACCCTACATTGACGGGCTCGAGATCGCCAAACTGCTGCGCGAAGAGCGGCGCGGCGCCATGATCCTGATGCTCACCGCCAAGGACAGCCTCGCCGACAAGATCGAGGGGCTAAAGGGCGGAGCCGACGATTACCTCACAAAACCCTTCGCCTTCGACGAACTCCTTGCCCGCCTCATCGCGCTCGGCCGCCGCCGTGGCGAAGCGGGGCAGGAGACGACGCTGAAACTCGGCCCGCTCGTCCTCGACCCGCAATCGCGCGGCGTCACCCGCGACGGCGTGCCGATCACCCTCACGGTGCTGGAGTTCGACCTCCTCCGCTACCTCATGGCCAATGCCGGCAAGGTGGTGAGCCGCGAGCGCCTGCTTAACAGCGTCTGGGAATACGGCTACGACCCTGGCACCAAGATCGTCGACGTCTATGTCCGCTACGTCCGCGCCAAGATCGACATCGAGGACCAGCCCTCGCTCATCCAGACGGTGCGCGGCGTGGGGTACATGATGGGCCCCTGACTTCCTCTCCAAATTCTAACCAAACGCTCAATCGCATCTAACGTCAGCGGCCTAGCCTAACGCTCATACGAAGCCGACGAGGTTAGTCCGATGTCCGATGAAATCTGGCCCGCCATCAAGGTCGAGCGCTTCTACGACGAGCTGCCCAAGCACTATGAGGCTCGTCGCGCCGAGATTGTCACCATCATCAACGGCTTCCGCCACGGCCGCTACGACGGCGCGATCGCCGAGCGCATGGAACTGCGCCTCATCGCTCTCCAGGACGGCCTCGAACTCGCCGCCGCCGAGCGCGAGCCCTTGCTCGTCGCCTAGCGCGCTTCCATTTCCGCCAAACGTCTGGCTCACTGTCGGCCCAAAGAGGAGACCGCCGCCAGATGCGCTATATGATCATGGTCAAGATGACCGAACCGTCCCCGCCCCCGTCCTCCGAAATGCTGGCGGCGATGGGCAAGCTCAATGAAGAGATGATCGCTGCCGGGGTCCTGCTCGGTGGCGAGGGCCTGCAGCCCTCCAAGAGCGGCGCCAAGGTCAAGATGCAGAACGGCAAGCTCGAGGTCCGCGACGGCCCGTTCACCGAGGCCAAGGAACTGCTCGGCGGCTTCTGGATCATCCGGGCCGATTCGCTCGACGAGGCGATCGGCTGGGTGAAGAAGATCCCGATGTGGAACGAGGGCGACGAAGTCGAGGTCCGTCGCGTCTCAGAGGTCGAGGATTTCACCTATGACGAGGTCTCGGCCGAAGCGCTGGACCGGGAAAAGGCCCAACGCGAAGACGGCAGCTGGCCGCAATAGGGCCGGTCCGAAGTCTCAGTCGTCGAACTCTTCGCCCTTGTAGACGCCCCAGAGCTCGTCCTGGTGCAGCCAGCCGTCAAAACTCTGTGGGTTGCCGCTCACGGCGTGCGAGGTGGCGACCACCTTGCACCAGTTGCCGGTGCATTCCTTGATGTCGACGCGGAAGCTCGGCGTCAGCCAGGCGCGGACGCCCGAATCGTCATTGGCCGATTGCAGCAGCGCGATCTGGTCGCCGGCTGGCTTCCACGGCGCCACCAGCCCGGCGCGCTTGCCGACGAGCAGGTTCTGGTGCAGCCAGCCTTCCGAGCCGTCGGCGTCGCGGATTTTCCGCCAGGTGTCGAATTCCTGGATGATCTCGACCGGAGTCCCGGCCTTCACATAGACCCAGGCCACATCGTATTTCGTGCCCGGCCCGACCCGCACGTTGATCGGCGTCGAGCGCGTCGTGACGAATCGCGGCAGCGGCAAGCCGCTCGGACCTTCGGCGGCGACCGTGAGGGGAGTGGGGAGGGCAAAAAGACCGACGAGCAGGGCGCTGAGAATCGCGCCGATTTTCCGCCCTTTGGCGCGCCTTTGAGGGAGCATGGAGCTGACCGAGCCGAACATGGACTTTGCAGTGGGGTGGTTTTTTCCTATCACTAGGCAAAAGACCTTAATGGTCGCTGAAAGGCACCCCGTTTGACCCTCGGTCGACCCAGGATTTTCGTCACCCGCCGCCTGCCGGAGCAGATCGAGGCGCGGATGGCGACGCTGTTCGAGATGAGCTGCAAGCCCGTTGATGGCGTGCTCAGCCCCGATGCCATCATCGAGGGCGCCCAGGGTCAGGACGTGCTGGTCACCTCGATCACCGATCCGATCGACGCCGCGCTCATCGCCCGCCTGCCGCCGACCGTGAAGCTGATCGCCCAGTTCGGCAACGGCTACGACAATATCGACATCGACGCGGCCTACGCCGCCGGCCTCACCGTCACCAACACCCCATCGGTTCTCACCGAGGACACCGCCGACATGGCGGTGATGCTGATGCTGTCGCTGCCGCGCCGGCTGGTCGAGGGCGCCGAGGTGCTGCCCGCGACCGGCGAATGGCCAGGCTGGTCGCCGACCTGGATGCTCGGCCGGCGCCTGCGCGGCAAGGCGCTCGGCATCGTCGGCATGGGCCGGATCGGCACTGCCGTCGCCACGCGCGCGAAAAACTTCGGCCTCGCCATCCACTATTTCTCCCGCCACCGCCGACCCCCGCAGGTCGAGGAGGCGCTGGGCGCGACCTTCTGGGATTCGCTCGACGACATGGTCGGCGCGGTGGATATCGTCTCGCTGCACACGCCGCTGACGCGTACCACCCACCACATCCTCAACGCCGAGCGCCTCGCCCGCATGCGCCGGGACGCCTGGGTGGTGAACGTCTCGCGCTCCGAGCTGGTCGATGAGGCGGCGCTGATCGCCGGCATCGAATCGGGGCATCTCTCGGGCGCCGCGCTCGATGTGTTCGAAAACCGCGCCGGCGTCGACCCGCGCCTGTTGCAGCTGGCCCGCGACCACAAGGTCGTGCTGACCGCCCACATGGCCTCGGCGACGCTCGAGGCGCGCCTCGAAATGGGCGAGACGGTGATCGTCAACATCCGCGCCTTCGTCGACGGCGCCCATCCCCCGCACCGGGTCCTGCCGGAAAGCCGCAGCAAGCTGGCGCGGGGGTAGGATCAACCGAAGCCGTCTCTATCAGTCAGCTATTTCCCGCAACCGCCCCTCGATAAACCGCCGCTCCGCTGCCTGCTGTGTCAGCTCCAGCGCTGCCACGTACGCCGCCCGCGCCTGATCCCGCCGCCCCAGCCGCCGCAGCAGGTCGGCCCGTGCCGCATGGGCGTAGCGGAACTGCCCCAGCACCCCAGTGGCCAGCAAGCCATCTATTTCGACCAGCCCCGCCTCCGGCCCATCCCGCATCGCCAACGCCACCGCGCGGTTGAGCGCGATCACCGGCGAGGCGTCGGCCTGTCGCAGCAGGTCGTAGAGCCGCACGATCTCGGCCCAGTCGGTGGCCTCGGCATCTGGCGCCGTGGCGTGCACCGCCGCGATCGCCGCCTCGATGCCGTAGGCGGTGAGCGGCCGCATCGCCATCACCGTTCTGACCAGCCCCACGCCCTCGGCGATCTCGGCTCCGTCCCACAGGTCCCGGTCCTGCGCCGCGATCAGGACGATATCGCCGGCGCCATCGGTGCGAGCCGCGCGGCGCGCATGCTGCAGCAGCATCAGCGCCAGCAGGCCCTCGACCTCGGGCTCGGGCTCGCGCAACAGCTCGCGCAGCAGCCGGGTCAGCCGGATCGCCTCGGCGCAGAGGTCGGCGCGGAGCGCACTGTCGCCACGGCTCGCCGAATAGCCCTCGTTGAAGATCAGGTAGATCGTCCGCAGCACCGCATCGAGCCGCTCCAGCAGCTCGTCCGCGCCGGGCACCTCGTAGGGCAGGGTGAGCTCGCGGATGCGCGCCTTGGCCCGCACGATGCGCTGCGCAATGGTCGCGGGCTTGGTCAGATAGGCGGCCGCGATCTCCTCGGTCATCAGCCCGCAGGTCTCGCGCAGCGTCAGCGCCACCTGCGCATCGGGCGGTAGTTCCGGGTGGCAGCAGGTGAAGATCAGCCGCAGCTGGTCGTCGGCGATCGGTTCGGCATCGGGAGCCATCTCGTCTTCCTCGAGCACAGCGAGTTGCTTGGTGATCTCGGCGAACTTCGCGCGCCGGCGCAGCCGGTCGATCGCCTTGAAGCGGCCCGCCGACACCAGCCAGGCGCGCGGATTGGCCGGCACACCGGTCGATGGCCACTGCTCCGCCGCGGCGAGGAAAGCATCGTTCAGCGCCTCCTCGGCCCGGTCGAAATCGCCGAGCAGCCGGATCAGCGTCGCCAGCACCCGCCGCGACTCCTGCCGCCAGATCGTCTCGATCAGTCCTCGGTCCATCAATCGTGCCGCGGGATTTCGTACATGGCGCGGACCTCGATCGCGCCGACTTTCGCCATCGGGATCCCGGCGGCAAGGCGGATCGCGTCGTTAAGGTCGCGCGCCTCGATCAGGATGAACCCGGCCAGCTGTTCCTTGGTCTCGATGAACGGACCATCCGTCGAACTCATCTCGCCGTTGCGCACCCGGATGATCACCGCATTCTCCGGCGGCTGCAGGGCGTCCGACGTCACGTAGTTGCCGTTTGCTTCGAGTTCCTGGTCGTAGGCGAGCGAGTCGCGGTCGAGTTGGTGCTGCTCTGCCTCGCTCAAACCGGCGAAGGCCTCGGGGGCAGCGTGGACAAGGCAGATATATCTCATGGCGGTCTCCTCTGCGGGGCTTGTTCTAGGACTTGCACATGAGCTGGTCGAACGGCAGGCGGGCCATTCGACAGCGGCGACCGACTGAGCCAGATTTTCGCGGTCCTGTCGAACCACCGGCATTTTAGTCTTTTCGTAACCGCGGGCTTCACCAGCCCGCTTCACCATGCGCTAAGCGCTTTCCCGGATGGGAGCGCGTACCAGCGCCGATCTCAGGCATCATGCAAGAATCCGAGGACGCCGTGGGGGCTCCGAGTCGTGTTTGCCAGTCTCGACCGTATGATCGACCGCAAAGAGGCGCTGCCGCCGAAGCGGGGCTCGCGCCTGCTTTCGGCTGCGACCGTCGCGCTCGTCTTCGCCCTCGTTGCCACCGCCGTCGTCAGCTTCGTCCACGTCAGTACGCAGCAGCGGGCGCTAGCTGATCTGAGAGGGCAGAGCCAGCAGTTGCGCATGATGTATCAGGCGCTCACCGAAGCCGACGCCAACGCCATGCACTACCTGAGCGGTGAGGCCGAGGCGCTGCAGGCCCACCTCTCCCAGATCTCCAAGCTTACCAGTTCCGGCGCGAACATCCTCAATGCGCTCGCTCCGGTGGATACGTTCGCAGGCCGGGCCCGGCCGACCAGCGATGTCGTCAGCGACCTGATCGATACCTGGAGCGAAGCCATTGCTCTCGCCAGTGCCGGTCAACCCGAAGCCGGCCGCGCCCTCCTTGCTGAACGGCGCACCGGCAGCACGATCGTCGCCGTCGGGTCCGAGGTGGAGCGCGTCCTGCGCGATACCGACAACCGCGTGGCCGCGCATGACGAACGCATCCAGTTCGGCATCCTGCTCGTGCTGCTGCTCCAGGTCGGCGCGGGCTTCCTCGCCATTCTCGGCCTCGTCTATGCCTTCCGCTCGAGCGTGTGGGAGGCCGACCGGCGTGCTGCCGCCGTCGCCTCGGCCGATCGCTCGCGTGAGCAGGTTGCCCGCCTGTTCGAGATGGCCGACGTGCTGCAGTCCGCTTCCGACCACTCCGACGCCAACTCCGTACTCAAGGCCACGGCCGGGGACCTCGTCCCGGGCTTCTCCGGCGCCCTCTACGTCTTCAACAATTCGCGCGACCGGCTGGTCCTGTCGACCACCTGGGGCCGCGCCGAGAACGATGCGCTGCCCGAGACCATCAGCCCGAATACCTGCTGGGGCCTGAAACGCGGTAAGCCGCACATGAATCGCGGCGATGGTTCGAAGCTTTGCTGTGCCCACCATGTCGGCACTGAAACGACGCTCGAAATCCCGATGATCGCGCGCGGCGAGATCGTGGGGCTGCTGCAGCTCTTTGCCTCCGGCGTCAGCGCCGCCGAAAGGCTCGAGCAGGTCACCGGGCTCGGCTCGGCCCTCGCCGACGGCATGAGCCTCGCCCTCGCCAACATGGCGCTGCGCGAGAAGCTCCGCAACCAGGCGCTCCGCGATCCGCTTACCGGCCTCTACAACCGCCGCTACATGGAAGATTGCCTGCAGCGCTTCGTGCGCCTCGCCGAGCGCGAGAACCGCGAAGTGTCACTGCTGATGGTCGATCTCGATCACTTCAAGCGCCTCAACGACGAGCACGGCCACGCCTTCGGCGACCAGGTGCTGCGCGATTGCGCCCTGGCCCTCACCGGCTCCCTGCGCGAGACCGACGTCGTCTGCCGGTTCGGCGGCGAGGAACTGGTGATCATCCTGCCCGATTGCCCGCTGGAGCGCGCGGCCGACAAGGCCGAGGTTTTGCGGGTCCGCATCGAGGAGTTGAGCAACACCCATGGCGCCGAAATCACCGCCTCCTTCGGCGTCGCCTCGCTGCCGCATTCCGGCCAGACCGTCGCCGACCTCCTCTCGGCCGCCGACGGCGCCCTTTACAAGGCCAAGCAGAGCGGCCGCAACCAGGTCGCCAAGGCCCCGCTCCGGCCCTACCGGCTCGACCGCATGTCCGAGCCCACCACCGAACCGCTCGAAGACTTCCCGCGCGCTGCCGCGGAGTAATACGCTGTCGCGGCACTGTCGACACGGGACAACCTCAGCGGTTTCCCTGGTCTGCCCAAGCCATCTCCGCTGTCATCCCTGCGAAAGCAGGGATGCTTTCGCAGGGATGACAGCCGGCGCGAGAGGTCTGCCATCTGTCCTTGCCCCATTCACGACGTTCCCCCGGCGCAGGCCGGGCCCCCCATGAGATCCCTCCGGGCCCCCGCATTGCGCCTCGTATCAGGCCGCCGGCTTGAGGGCGGCGGCGAGGACGTCGCGCAGGTCTTTCGGCGGTCGGCCGCCGAGTTTCTCGATATCGCCGGTGACGATGTCCAGAGCCCCATCCGCGAAATTGCTCTGGATGCTGATCACGGCGTTGGCGACGAAATCGGGAAGGCCCGCCTGGATCATTCCCGCCCGAAGAGCCTCGGCCGGGACTGTAATGTATCCGAGGGGTTTGCCCGTTATCTCGGAAATGAGGGCGGCCCGCTCGGCGCCGGTGTAGGTCCGCGAACCAGTAGCATTATAGATGGCGCCGACGTGACCATCCCCGATCAGGAGACCGGCCGCCGCCGCCGCGATGTCGTCGCGAGATACGAATGCGACGCGATTTTCGGCGATGCCCGCAAGGGCGCCTTGCGCCGCCGACATCTGCACTTCGTCGATGAGGCTTTCGGCATAGTAGTTCATCCGCAGCACCGTCCACTTTGGCGCCGTCCTGATCAGCTCCTGCTCACCGCGCCAGTAGGACGCCCCGATCGCCGGCTCCTCCTGCTGGCGGGTACCGGCGGCAGAGATCAGCACGACGTGCTTCACCCCCGCTGCGACCGCCCCTCGGATACCGGCGATATTCTGATCGCCCCGCACCCCGGGACGCATGTCACTGGTGGGAATGAGCAACAGGCGGTCGAGACCTGCATAGGCCTCGGCCAGCGTTTCCGGCTTGTCATAGTCCCCGAGCCGACCCTCAACGCCGGCCGGCGCTGTTTCGGGCGTGCGGGAAATGGCGATGACTTTGTGACCCCCAGCGCGCGCCTGCAGCTCGCGAAGGACGGCCTGGCCGAGATTGCCGCTCGCGCCACCAACACCGATAATCATGCTTGAACCTCTCGATACGAACTTTTCGTGCGTAACGATATGATCGAGCGTAACATGGCCCGCAAGAACGGTTCGAAATGATCGTCACGATCACCGATGATCGTAATGGGGAAGCCGATGGCCGTGCCGGAACTGAAGCTTGTTGAAATCGACTATGCCCATGAGGGCGCCGAGAACTGCAGGGCGCTCGGACAGATTTTCGACCGCATCGGCGACAAGTGGACGATCATGGTCGTCGGTGTCCTGTCGCACGGTCCGCTGCGCTTCAATGCATTGCAGCGCGCCATCCCGGGCATCTCCCACCGCATGCTGACGATTACGCTAAGGGGGCTCGAGCGCGACGGGATGGTCAAACGCACATCGTTCGCGACCATCCCTCCCCGCGTCGACTACGAGCTGACGGAACGCGGGCAGTCGCTGCAGCAGCCGTTGCAGACGCTTGCCTCATGGGTGAGATCGCAACAGCCGGGCATCAAGGAGTCGCAGCGCATCTACGACGAGAAGAGCGGGGGCGAGGACTGAGCTGCACTGGCGGACGACCGTCGCGGCGCGTCGATGGCCTCAAAGCTTCGGCAAGAGGTAGTTCGGCGTCCCGAAGGTTTGCAGCTGCTGCAGCTGGAATTTCTGCTGCAGCATGTCGCGCTGCAGCTGCTGGAGCTGCAGGTCTATCAGCGCCTTGTTGGCCTGGGCATTTGCCGATTGGACCAGTTCACGTTGCAGGCACAGCGTGCGGTTCAGGTTGTTCAGCGAATACGCCGTCTCGGCCGTGTCCGGCACCGGCGGGCAATAGGCCTCGGCGCCCGTCGCGAGCGCAAGAACAGCGGCAATGGCGATCAGTGTGCGCATGGCGCTGAATCTGGTGCGCCAGCGCCGGTTATGCAAGTCACTATCCGGCGCGCGCCGCGCTCTGGCGCACCACCAGTTCCAGCGGCAGCACTTCGCGATGCACCGCGCCGTCACCCTCGAGGATGGCCTTCACCGCCCGTCGCCCGATCTCGGCGATCGGCTGCGCAATGGTGGTGAGCGGCGGCGCGAAGGTCGCGGCCTCCGGCACGCCGTCGAAGCCGACGATCGAGATGTCGCCCGGTACGCTCAGCCCGCGCCGCGCCAGCTCCTCGATGGCGAACATGGCGACACGGTCCGACATGCAGAGGATTGCCGTGGGCGTCGACTGGCCGAGGATATGATCGAGGCCGCGGCTGACGCTCTCGGCGCTGCTGCGCGTCTCGTAGATCGGGATGCTTTGACGCGTGACGCCATAGAGCGCCAGTTCCTCGAAATAGCCGTTGGCGCGGTCGCGTGAGGTCGAATAGGTGGCCCCGGCGATGCGCGCATCGTCCACCGGCCCCTCGGTGAGGTCGTCGAACTCGAGCGCCAGGATGCCGAAGCGGCGATGCCCGAGCTCGCCGAGATGCCGCGCCGCCATCTGCGCCCCGGCGTAATCGTCGACGCCGATCGCCGAGATGCTCTCGTCGGGCTTGCCCAGCGCCAGCGCGACGAACGGCAGCTGTCGCTCGCGCGTCAGTTCCACCAGCTTCTCGCCGTTCTCGATGCAGAGCAGCACGAAGCCGTCGACCAGCGCGCTCTGGATGTTCCAGGCCAGTCGCTCGTCATTGCGCGCCGAAACCAGCGCCAGCCCGGCCGCCCGCTCGTCGCAGGCCTCGGAAATGCCGCGCATCAGCTCGCGCGCAAAGGGATCGTCGAAGAAATAAGAGAGCGGTTCGGCCGTAGCGACGCCGATGGCGTTGGATTTGCCGGCCCGCAGCAGCCGGCCGCGCGGATCGGGCCCGGCATAGCCGAGCTTTCGCGCCGTCTCACGCACCCGCTCGCGCACTTCCTCGCGCACGAGGTCAGGTCGGCTGAACACGTTCGACGCCGTGCCCTGCGACACGCCCGCCGCCTTCGCCACATCGCTCAAGCGCACCAGATCCCGCGCCATGCCCTGCCTTTCGTTTCCTTCGGCCGCAATCGCGGCAGTGGCCCCCTATAGCATCTCGATTGTATCGGTTCAATTTCTGCTTGACACTCATCTGTGATGGAGTATGAATTGAACCGATTCAAGCGGTCATCCGTTGACTGATTGAATCGGTTCAAGTCGAAAGGAGACTTGTCATGATCCCCGCCAGTTATCTCTACAAGGATGTTCTGCGCCACCGCTGGGGCCGCGACATCGCCACCGCGCCCACTACCGGCCCGGAATGGCCCACCCCCTCCCGCCTCCGCACCGCCCGCGATCTGTTCGACCTGGCGTTCGGCCCACGGCGCGGGCGTTAGGGCGGGGCGCACCTCGCCTATTAGTGCGCATGCCACCCATCGGTGTGGAGCGGCGCTGGAATGATGCGTTGCGCGCCGGGTGGCGATAACTCGCGCAGCCCGGAGCCTCAGCTCCGGCTCTTCTTCACTCGCACCACCACGTCGACATGGGTGATATCCATGCCCATCGGCGGCTCGGGCAGGTTCTGGATCACGATCGCCGAGGAGGGGATGTCGATCACCCGCTGCTCGTCCTCGAGATAGAAATGGTGGTGATCCGACGTGTCCGTGTCGAAATACGACCGCGACGCATCCACAGCCACTTCGCGCAAGAGCCCCGCCTCGCGGAACTGGTGCAGGCTGTTGTAGATCGTCGCCAGCGACACATTTACGTGTGCCATGTTCGCCTCGGCGTGCAGCTGCTCGGCACTCACATGCCGATGCGCGCCCCCGAACAGCAGTTCGGCCAGCGCCACGCGTTGACGGGTCGGTCGCAGTCCGGCCATGCGCAACACCGCCGTCAGGCAGGGTCGGCGCGACGGAACGGGACGGCTCATAAGGCTGCGGTCGGTCATCTCTACCTTTGGTGACAGGCCCTGTCAGACTTCGAGCTTATAACTTTGAGCACCGCCCTGCACAAGCGGCGGTCGGTCGCGGGGTTAAGTCGCGGTCCCCACCCCCAAGCGCTGCTTGACCCCCCGACCCGCCCTCTCTAGTAACGAACCCACTTATGCGAGCGGAGATGCCCCGGCCAATGACGGATCGGAAGAACGCCTACGGCTATGACGACCTGATCTTGAGCGGCAAGGGCGAGCTGTTCGGCCCCGGCTATGCGCAGCTGCCGGCTCCGCCCATGCTGATGTTCAATCGCATCACCCAGGTGAGCCGCGAAGGGGGTGCCTATGGCAAGGGCCTGGTGCGGGCCGAACTCGATGTGAACCCCGACCTGTGGTTCTTCCAATGCCATTTCATCGGCGACCCGGTGATGCCGGGCTGCCTGGGTGTCGACGCCGTCTGGCAGATGCTCGGCTTCTACCTCTGCTGGGACGGTTCGCCCGGCAAGGGCCGCGCCCTCGGCTGCGGCGAAGTGAAATTTTCCGGCCAGATCACCAATGATGTCAAACTCGTCGAGTATGGCATCGACCTGAAGCGGGTGATGAAATCCAAGCTCGTGCTCGGCATCGCCGATGGCTGGGTGAAGGCCGACGGCCAGATCATCTATGAAATGTCCGGCCTTCGGGTCGGCCTCTTCAGCTGACCGCGGGCGGGAGGATACTGCGATGAGACGTGTCGTCATCACCGGAATGGGGATTGTTTCCTCCATCGGCAACAATCTCGATGAAGTGGTGGTGAGCCTCCGGGAGGCCAAGTCCGGCATCGTCTTCGCCGAGGACTACGCCAAGTACAATTTCCGCTGCCAGGTGCATGGCGCGCCCAAACTCGATCCGTTCGAGGTGCTCGACCGCCGCACCACCCGCTTCATGGGTAAAGGTGCCGCCTGGAACTACATCGCCATGCAGGAGGCGATCGCCAATTCCGGGCTCGAAGAGAAAGACATCAAGAACCCGCGCACCGGCATCATCATGGGCTCGGGTGGTCCGTCCACCCCGACCCTGATCGAAGCCGCCGACATCACGCGCGAGCGCGGCCCCAAGCGCATCGGGCCGCTCGCCGTGCCCAAGGCGATGAGCTCGACCGCTTCGGCGACGCTCGCCACGCCCTTCGGCATCCAGGGGGTCAACTATTCGATCACCTCGGCCTGTGCGACGAGTAAGCACTGCATCGGCGCCGGCTACGAGCAGATCCAGTGGGGTAAGCAGGACATCGTCTTCGCCGGCGGCCACGAGGATCTCGACTGGTCGCTGTCGAACCTCTTCGACGCCATGGGTGCTATGTCCACCGACTTCAACGCCACCCCCGAAGTGGCCTCGCGCGCCTATGATTCAAAGCGCGACGGCTTCGTCATCGCCGGCGGCGCCGGCGTCGTCGTGCTCGAGGAATACGAGCACGCCAAGGCCCGCGGCGCCAACATCCTCGCCGAACTCGTCGGCTACGGCGCCACCTCGGACGGCTACGACATGGTCGCTCCATCGGGCGAAGGCGCCATCCGCTGCATGCAGCAGGCGCTCGCGACGGTGAAGGGCGAAGTCGATTACATCAACCCGCATGCCACCTCGACCCCGGTCGGGGATTTGAAGGAAATGGAAGCGATCCGCGCCGTCTTTGGTTCGGGCGAAGACTGCCCGCCGATCTCGGCCACCAAGTCGCTCACCGGCCACTCACTCGGCGCCACCGGCGTCCAGGAATCGATCTATTGCATCCTGATGATGCAGAACCGGTTCCTGTGCGAAAGCGCCAACATCGAGGAACTCGACCCGGCCTTCGCCGACATGCCGATCCTCAGAAAGCGCCGCGACAACGCAGACGTCGGAATCGCGCTGAGCAACAGCTTCGGCTTCGGCGGCACCAACGCGACGTTGGTGTTCCAGCACCCGGACGCAGCCTGAGGCTGCCGCCTCCTTATCCTCCCCCGCGGGGCGGGGGAGGTGTCAGGCGTAGCCAGACGGAGGGGGCGCAATCTCCCCGGCGACCCACAGAAGCTACGACTACCCTCGCCACCCCATCACCGACATCCCCGTGCTCGACCTGCGGACCAATCGAGGTCCGCGCTCGCGTCGAATCTTGCCCATCCACCGGGTGTCATCCCTGCAAAAGCAGGGACCCAACCATCCGCCTGCGCCACCTGAGAGTTGGATCCCTGCCTGCGCAGGGATGACAGCCAGTGTGTGGCGCTCAGATGCAACCACTCGCTCCCTAAACCCGCATCTTCGCCCTTGCGTAGGCATTGGGCGCATCGTCCATCACCGTCCGCCCGCCATATTCCGGTGAGCGGCGCCGCTCCTCGGCGATGAACTCGTGGAACCCCGGCCCGCCAGCCCCCTCCATCGCCCGGGCCTGCACGTCGAGCCGCCTGATCGCCGCCAGTTCCTCATCCGCACCCAGCCGGGCCTTGCCCACGGCTGATTTCAGCACCCGGATGGTCTCGTCGTAGACCTTGAGCGGCACCGGGAAGGGATGTCCGTCCTTGCCGCCATGTGCCATGGCGAAGCGCCCGGGATCGGCGAAGCGGTGCGGCGCGCCATGCACCACCTCTGCCACTTGCGCCAGCGCGCGCACCGTGCGGGCCCCGACGCCCGGCACCAGCAGCAACTCGGTGAAATCCGCTGGCGCCCGGTCGGCGGCCGCGGCGAGGCTGCCGTGCAGCCGGCGCAGCATCACGTCCTTGGGCCGGATGTCGTGGTGCTCGGGCATGATGAGGTGCGGCAGCATCGGCTCGTCGCTTTCGACCGGCGCCGGCTCGACGATCCCCTCGATCTGCGCGACCTCGCGCACGATCGCGTCCGGTCCCATCGCACCAAGCAGCACCGCCTGCGCATTGCGCGAGCGGGCGGCACGGGCGTCTGTCAGGTTGACGATCGTCCCCTGCGACGCGCCCTCGATGGCGGCATGCGGTGTCTCGACGAAGCTCGCGAGCCCAGCCGATTGCCAGTGGTAGCGCCGGGCGGTCTTGGCATCGCCCTTCATTCCCTGCTGCACCACCACCCACTTGCCGTCATCGGCGACGATGAAGCCGTGGAGATAGAGCTCGAACCCGTCCTGCACCGCCGCGCTGTCGACCTTGGCCACCAGCCGGCTGGCGCGCGCGAGCGCCGCGCCATCGAAGCCGACCCGGTGGCCGATCGCCACCAGCTCGTCCGGTGTCTTGCGCGAATGGCGCCCGCGCCCGCCGCAGACATGCAGCCCCAATTCACGCTCCAGCGGCCGCAGCCCGCCCTTCAGAGCTCCGATGACACTGGTGGTGATGCCGCTCGAATGCCAGTCCATGCCCATCACGGCGCCGAACGACTGGAACCAGAACGGGTTGGCCAGCCGGCTCAGCAGTTCATCGCGACCATATTCATGTGCGATCGCCTGGCAGATCACCGCACCGAGGCGCGCCATCCGCTCGCTCAGCCACTTCGGCACCCGCCCGCCGTGCAGCGGCAAATCAGCGCTTCCAGCCCGGTTGGCCATGGGAGAAATCCTCGTTCCCGACGAGGATAGCATGGGAACAAACAGGAAACAAACATGGCGCAGGTGCATGGTGCGGTTTGCCCGCATTTCGCCCAACCCCCAGCTGTCATCCCTGCGAAAGCAGGGATCCAACTCTCAGCTGGCGCGGGTGGTAGCATGGATCCCTGCCTTCGCAGGGATGACATCGTGGGCGTGGCGCTGCTGGTCGGCAACCTCAACCGTCGCCGCAAGCAACTCACCCCATCTCCCGCATCCACCCCAGCTCCGCGCCCGCCCCGCTGCTCGGCTTATACTCGCACCCCACCCAGCCGTCGTAGCCAAGCCGATCCAGTTCCTGCAGCACGAAGCGGTAGTTGATCTCGCCGCTGCCCGGCTCGTTGCGGCCCGGGTGGTCGGCGATCTGGATATGGGCGATGCAGTGCCTGAGCCGCGCGTAGGTCGGCACGAGGGCGCCCTGCATCACCTGCGCATGGTAGATGTCGTACTGGATGAAGAGGTTGTCCTCCGCCACCGTGTCGAGGATGCGCTCGGCCATGGCGACCGTCGGCAGGAAATAGCCCGGTATGTCGCGCGTATTGATGGGTTCGATGAGCAACTGTACCCCGGCCGCGGCGAGGCGCGGTGCCGCATGGCGGAGATTGGCGACGAAGGTGGCTTCGAGCTCCGCCGGGTCGGCATCACCAGGCGCGAGCCCGGCCATGCAGTGGACGCGACTGCAGCCGAGCGCCGTGGCGTAGCGGATCGCCGTCTCGACGCTGGCTTCGAACTCTGCAACCCGGTCGGGCAGGCAGGCAATGCCCCGCTCACCCGCCCCCCAGTCGCCCGTCGGCAGGTTAAACAGCACCTGCTCAAGCCCGTTTTCCCGCAACAGGCCAGCCACCGTCTCCGGCGGCAGGTCGTAAGGCGACACGTACTCGACAGCTGCAAAGCCATCGCGCCGGGCCGCGGCGAAGCGCTCGGAGAACGGCAACTCGGGATAGAGGAAGCTCAGGTTGGCAGAGTATCTTGGCATGGCCCAGCCAGAGCATGCCGGCCGCGGGGCGTAAAGCGCGACCTAGCTTGGCCGCGAGCGTGCCGGTGATCCTCCCCCGTAAACGGGGGAGGACATAGTCAGATCAGATCTTCACGCGGATCATCTGGTACGAGTGCGGCGGCAGCTTCACGCTGAGCACCTTGCCGTCGACCTTGGCGCCGCTGCCCTTCGCCGGCACGACGTTGTTCGGGTCGGCGCCGGTGTTGACCGCGCGCAGGTCGCGATGCGTCATCACCTGGTGGTCGATCACCGAGCCCTGGCCGAAGCCTTCGAGGCTGAGCTCGACATCGATCGTCTCGCCCGGATTGCGGTTCACGGCGAAGAAGCTGACCGTGCCCTCCTCCTCGTTGTGGACGCCCGAGACGTCGACATAGCCGACATTGTCGCCATGGATGGCGTCGTAGCCCGGCGACTTCACGTCGAGCTGCAGCGCCGTACCGCGGCCGAACACCGAGGCGAAGTAGTAGGGGTAGTAGATCGTCTGCCGCCAGGCCTGGCCCTTGGGATCGGTCATAATGGGGGCGATCACGTTCACCAGCTGGGCGATGCAGGCGAGCTTCACCACATCTGAGCGGCGGATGAAGGTGTTGAGGATCAAGCCGACCTGCAGCACGTCCTCGAAATTGTAGATGTCCTCGAGCAGGCGCGGGGCATGTGGCCACCCGTCATTGCCGTCGAGGATTTTGCGATCCTGCTTGTTCGAGTGGTACCAGACGTTCCACTCGTCGAAGCTGATATAGACCTTGTGCTTCGAACGCTTCTTCGACTTCACGAAGTCGATGGTCGAGGCGACCGTCGCGATATAGCTGTCGAGCTTCTCGTTGAGCGCCAGGTAGTTGGCTGTATTCCGTGCCAGCACATCGGGACCGGCGCCCTCGATGAGCGCCTGCTCGTTTTCGCGGTTGGCGAAATACATGTGCAGGCTGATGTGGTCGACATTCTCGTAGGTGTGCTCGAGCACCTCGCGCTCCCAGTCGGGATAGGTCGGCATGTTCGAGTGCGACGAGCCGCAGACGATCAGTTCGAGCTTCTTGTCGAAGGCGCGCATGGTCTTGGCCACTTCGTTGGCCAGCCGCCCGTACTCGTAGGCCGTCTTGTGCCCAACCTGCCAGGGGCCGTCCATCTCGTTGCCGAGGCACCAGAGCTTGACGTTGAACGGGTCGGCGCGGCCGTTCTTCTTGCGCAGGTCGCCCCAGTACGAGCCGGTTGGGCCGTTGACGTATTCGAGGAAGTTGCGCGCGTCGTCGAGCCCGCGCGAGCCGAGGTTGATGGCGAGCATCATCTCGGTATCGACCTTGGCGCACCAGTCGGCGAATTCGTGGACGCCGACGGCATTGCTGTCGGACGTGTGCCAGGCGAGGTCGAGCCGGGTCGGGCGCTCTTCGCGCGGGCCGACGCCGTCTTCCCAGTTATAGGCCGAAACGAAGTTGCCGCCCGGGTAGCGCACCATCGGGACCTTGAGCTCTTTCACGAGCTCGGCCACGTCGCCGCGCATGCCGTTCTCGTCGGCGGTCGGATGGCCGGGCTCGTAAATGCCCGTGTAGATCGCCCGGCCGAGGTGCTCGAGGAACGCCCCGTAGACCCGGTCGTCGATCTTGGAAATAGTGTAGTCCTTGTGCGCCGTAACCGTCGCCCGCATCGGCTCCTCCATAGACCCGTTTTTTGGATTTATATCGCGTAGCTTGATATGGAACCGACCGGAGCCCGTCAAGGGGGCCCGGCGGACTGGCAGAAGTTCATGGCCTGTACGTAGCCAAAGTGCCGACTTTCGCCGTCCGGGAGGTCACTGTTCCACTTCGATCCGGAGCACGATGTCCTGGTCGTAGTTGCCGAAGCCGTGCCCGAAGATGTTGATACCGCCGGGGTGCTTGGCATCCTCCTTCACCCCGATCCGCAGCCGGATCGAGTGGTGCGTGTCGAGGTCGAGATCCTTCAGCGACACCGGGGATATCTTCACCCCATCGACGAACGTGCCGGTGCCGTTGACCCGGAAACCCTTGAGCTTGCCGTACTGGCTGCCCTTCAGTTTCCACCAGTCGGGCGTATAGACGCCGCGCTTGTCGCCGAAATCGCCAGGCGACGTCCAGGTGCCGATATCCTGGCCATTGACCGAGATCGTGATGTCGCTCGGCCAGTCCGCGCTTGTACCTGGCACCTCGGACGAAAGCTCGAGCGAGAACTCCATCGAGGTGATCCGCTGCTGCGCCAGCCGGGCGTTATTGGGGAACTGATATTCGAGGTAACCCCTTGTAAACCAGATCAAACCCGCCCGCATCCGGTCCGGATCGAGGAAGGTATCGGGCACGTCGAGGAGGCCGATGATCCCCTCGGTAGAGCACAGCCCGCACGGCGCCGACACCTCGCAGCTGGTATAGAGCCCGAGCGGCATGGCGACCTCGATCGCGTTCGATTTGAGCGGCCGGATGTCCTCCTTGAACATCACCAGCACCTCGTCGAACAGGCTGTGGCAGATCTTCTGGTTGCCCTTGCGCGCCTTCTGTGTCTCGGTGCGGACGAGCCCCGCATCGACCAGCGTCTGCATGTTCGATGAGATCGTCGATTGCGGCTGTTTCAGCTTGGCGGCGATGTCGTTGACATTCATCGGCCCCTCGACGTGGAGCAGCTTCAGGATCGCCACCCGGACTTCCGAGGCAAGCGCCTTCAGCACCTCCGGCCTCTCCTCCGGATCGACAAGCAGGAAATTCCGGCTCATGAATCGACGTCCCCAATGGTCATCGGGATTTGTATCAGCAGTTTCGGTATAGTCAAAGCCGGGAAAGGGATTCCCGCAGCTTCGCACGCAACGCCAATGGCTTAGCGATATCCGGAAGCCTGCAGCTCGAACAGCTCGGCATAGCGCCCGCCGTTGACCATGAGTTCGGCATGGGTGCCGGCCTCCTCGATCCTGCCATCGGCGAGCACGACGATGCGATCGGCCATGCGCACGGTCGAGAACCGGTGCGAAATGAGGACGGCCGTGGTGCCTTCTGCGAGGTTCTTGAAGCGCGTGAATACCTCTGCTTCGGCGCGCGCATCGAGCGCTGCGGTGGGCTCGTCGAGGATGATGATCTCGGCGTCGCGCATGTAGGCGCGGGCGATGGCGAGCTTCTGCCACTCGCCGCCGGAAAGGTCGTGACCCTTGGCGAAGGTGCGGCCCAGCATCTGGTCGTAGCCGCCGGGCAGGCGCTGGATCACCGGGTCCGCCAGGCTCTGCCGGGCGGCCGAGACGATGCGCTCCCGGTCGGACGCAGCCTCGATGCGGCCGACGCCGATATTGTCGGCGGCCGAGAAGCTGTAGCGCAGGAAATCCTGGAAGATGGCGCCGATATGGGTCCGGAGGTCGGCGAGTGCGAAGTCACGGATGTCGATGCCGTCAACGGTGATGCGGCCCTCGTCCGGGTCGTAGAGCCGGGTCATCAGCTTGACGATGGTGGTCTTGCCCGCTCCGTTCTCGCCCACGAGCGCGAGAGTTTCGCCGGCGGCCACAGTGAAGCTCAGGTTGCGCACGGCCCAGCGGTCCGAGCCGGGATAGCGGAAGCCGACATCCTCGAACACGATGCCCTGCCGGAGCGGCACCGGGAAGGGCTTGGGGTCGGCCGGGTCGGTGATGGTCGGCTTGATCTCGAAGAAGCCGAACAGGTCGTCGAGATAGAGCGACTGGCCCGCGATCTGGGTGAAGCCGATCAGGATCTGCTGCAGGTACCCGTTGAGCTGGCTGAAGCTGCCGGACAGGAACACCAGCGTGCCGATCGAAAACTCGCCGTGCAGCGTCCGCCACACGATGTAGGCGTAGGCGGCGTAGTAGGTGAGGGTGGAGAGCGAGGCGAGGAGCCCCGTCTGCAGCGCCCGCTTGATCGAGAGGTTGCGGTTCTCGATGAGGATCTGGTCGCTCAGCGTCTTGAATCGACCGGAGAGGAACCCGCCCAGCCCGAACAGCTTGATCTCCTTGGCGCTGTCGGCGCTGGCCCCGATCTGGCGCAGGTACTCGAGCTGCCGCCGCTCGGGCGAGCGGTTGTGGGAGATCCAATAGGCGAGGCGGTTGAACTTGAACTCGCCCCACACGGCTGGGATCAGCGCCACTACGAGCAGCCCGATCAGCAGCGGAGCATAGACGAACAGTCCCGCCGCCAGCGCGATGGCAGTGATCATCGCCTGGGCTTGGCCGAAGAGTTGGGAGATCACGGTGGAGCGCGATCCCGCCTGCCGACGCGCCCGCTCGAGGCTGTCCTGGTATTCGGACTGCTCGAAATGCTTGAGGTCGAGTTCGGCCGCATGCTGCATCAGCTCGAGACTGACAGCATTGGAGTGGCTCTCTCCCAGGATGCCGTCGACCACGTTGATCGCGCGGTTGAAAGCATCGCGGGCGAAGACGAGGGCGAACTCGGCGCCGAGCAGCAGAGCCAGGTAGGTGAGCCGGCCGCTTTCGACCCAGTCGGTGACTTCGGGCCCGGCACTGCCGAGACCGGTCTGCTGGACCACTTCGTCGATGATCAGCTTGGTGAACAGCAGCACCAGCGGCGGCTGGACGGCGACGACGAGACGCAGCGCGATCGACAGCGACATCAGCCATGGGCTGGTGCGCCACATCTGTGCGAACAGGCGGCCGAGATGGCGGAAGGTTTTCAGGCGCTCGCCCTTGTCGAAGGGCAGTGCGTCGGGGATGTCGGGGCCGTTGAGACCACGTCCCCCGCCGCTTCTGCCGCCGACTCCACGCATCAAATCACCTCAGAATCGAAAACAATCCTAAGGTGCGGCCGCTGGTTGTGAAACCGGCCAAACGGGGAGGCGGCCGAGGAACGATTGCGGTCCAGCCACTTCGGCTATGGCACGGTCCGCGGCGTGTAGTCGATCAGTCCCGGGGAACGGTTATGGGACGGGTTGGGTCGGTGAGGGGAGTGCGGGCGCCGGGACGATGGCGGTCGGTTGGCTTAGTGTTACGTTGATCGGAACCGGCGCGGCCGTAGGCGCCGGCAGCAACCTCACCGCGAACTGCGCCAAAACACCCAGTATGAGAACGACTCCGCCAACACCGGCTATCCAAAGGCGGACCTTATCGAGTTTCAGCCGGGCTTCCTTGATCTCGTCGCTGGCTGCTGCCAGTCGAGTAGTTAGGTCACGCACATCGCTCTTAAGCTCCGCAATTGCGTCAAGCTTCTCGCCTTGTTTTTCTATCGCTTTGGTCAGCGTCTCGAGGTTGGCGGCAATTCCCCCTTGCGAGCCCTTTAGTTCCATTATGGCCTGAAGGGCAAAGCTGTACCCAGACCTATCGCCAGGCGGATCGCTGGTCTCAAAGTCAATATCCGAAGACACCGTCTCCGTTACTCTAGAACGAGTCGGTGCTCTGCCGGTCAATTCTCGCCTCGCCGGACCATGTGCAGCTTGAGCCACTCCCAAACGTCAGTTGGGAATCGACCAGAGTAGTTCGATATTGGAAATGCGATGGCGCTAACATCGTTGTTCGTGCGAATCTTTATGGCCTCGGCGAAAGCCTGAGTTGTCGCCTCGTAGTCCACGAGCCACGAGTTGTCGCTTAGGGCGTAAACAGAATCCTTTGGGAGAGCAGCAATTTGCTCTGCCACCTGCACCTTGCCCTTCTTAACAACAACCACGTAGACAGGCATAAATCTAGGATCCTACGTCAAGAGGGTCAGGTCAATTGGCGCTGGCGGCGGAAGTTACAACACCGACCCTAGCGTAAGGCAGAGGCACTACGAATAGCTCGTAAGCCTCTACCAACACGTTACAGCGTGCGCGTCACCTGCTCCACGCGGAAGCATTCGATGACGTCGCCGGCGCGGATGTCTTCGTAGTTCTCGAAGGCCATGCCGCATTCCTGGCCGACCGGCACTTCCTTGACTTCGTCCTTGAAGCGCTTGAGCGTCTTGAGCTTGCCTTCGTGGATAACGACGTTGTCGCGCAACAAGCGCACACCGGCGCCGCGTTCGACGATACCCTCGGTGACACGGCAGCCGGCGACCTTGCCGACCTTGGTGATGTTGAACACTTCGAGGATCTCGGCGTAGCCGATGAAGGTCTCGCGACGCTCCGGCTTGAGCAGGCCAGACATCGCCGCCTTCACGTCATCCACGAGGTCGTAGATGATGTTGTAGTAGCGGATCTCGATGCCCTCGCGGGTGGCGAGATCGGAGGCCTGCTTGTTGGCGCGGACGTTGAAGCCGATGATGATGGCGTTCGAGGCCGAAGCCAGCGTCACGTCGGATTCGGTGATCGCGCCCACGCCGCTCATCAGGATCTGCGCCGACACTTCGTCGGTCGAGAGCTTGTTGAGCGAGGCGTTGATCGCTTCGACCGAGCCCTGCACATCGCCCTTGATGATCAGTGGGAACTTGCTGACGCCCGAGGCCTTGAGCTGATTCATCATCTGCTCGAGGCTGGTGGCGCCACCGCCCGCGGTCTTCTCGCGGATCGCACGCTGGCGATACTCGGTCACTTCACGGGCACGCGCCTCGGTCTCGACCACGCTGAAGCGGTCGCCGGCCGACGGCACGCCGGTAAAGCCCAGCACTTCCACCGGAATGGACGGGCCGGCTTCCTTGACCTGCTCGCCCTTGTCGTTGATCAGCGCACGGACGCGAGCGAACTCGGTGCCGGCAACGACGATGTCGCCGATCGCGAGCGTGCCGCGCTGCACCAGCACGGTAGCCACTGCGCCACGGCCCTTGTCGAGCTTGGCTTCGATGACCAGACCCTCGGCGCGCCCATCGCGGGCCACCTTGAGTTCGAGCACTTCGGCCTGCAGCAGGATGGTCTCGAGCAGCTTGTCGAGGCCGGCCTTGGTGACCGCCGAGACTTCGACGTCCAGCACATCGCCGCCCATCGATTCGACGAACACTTCGTGCTGCAGCAGTTCGGTACGGACGCGCTGCGGATTGGCCGACGGCTTGTCCATCTTGTTGATGGCCACGATGATCGGAACCCCGGCCGCCTTGGCGTGCTTGATGGATTCGATCGTCTGCGGCATCACGCCGTCATCGGCCGCCACCACCAGCACCGCGATATCCGTCGCCTGGGCGCCGCGGGCACGCATGGCGGTGAACGCCTCGTGGCCTGGGGTATCGAGGAAGGTGATCTTCTGGCCGTTCTTTTCGACCTGATAGGCGCCGATATGCTGGGTGATGCCACCGGCTTCGCCCGAAACGACGTTGGTCTCGCGGATCGCATCGAGCAGCGAGGTCTTGCCGTGGTCGACGTGGCCCATGATGGTCACGACCGGCGCGCGGTTGGTCAGGTCCTCGGCCTTGTCGTCGGCCGGGATGTCGTAGAGGCCCTCTTCGACGTCCGCATCGGACACGCGCTTGACCGTGTGGCCGAGTTCGGTGGCGATCAGTTCGGCAGTGTCGGCATCGAGGATATCGGTGATCTTCACCATCTGGCCCTGGGCCATCAGGATCTTGATGATGTCCACGGCACGTTCGGCCATGCGGTTGCCGAGTTCCTGGACGGTGATCGCCTCGGGAATCGTCACTTCACGGCTGAGCTTGGGCGCGGCCTGCTGGTTGCGGCCCATCTTCTTGTCGCGACGGCGGCGCATGGCCGCAAGGGACGGACCCTTGTCGCGATCGGACTCGGAGCCCGCATTGGTCACCGTCAGGCGGCTGCGGGCGAACGCCTCTTCGCCGGCGCGACGGGTCGGACGTTCCGGTGTTGCCGGAACGCGAGCCGCACCACCGCGACGGGCGTTCTCCAGTTCATTGGCGCTGACCAGCGGACGCGCTGCCGGAGCAGTACGAGTCTTGCGGCCATCGGCCTCCGACGGCGGGGCCGGCGGAATATTGGCGCCGGGCGGGGTCGGCGTGGGGCGGCGCTGCGGTGCGGTTTCGGCGGCACGACGGGCCGGCGACACGCGCGGCTCACGCGATACGGTCGAAATCTCGGCGACTTCCTCGAGTGCCTTCTCGGCCTCGGCGGCACGGACCTTGGCGTCTTCGGCGCGCTGTGCCTCTTCGCGGAGGGCGCGGCGGCGTGCATCTTCCTCGGCGCGACGGGCATCCTCGGCGCGGGCGCGGGCTTCGTCCTCGGCCTGGCGGCCGGCAGCCTCACGCAGGGCGCGGACGCGGGCGTCGGCTTCCGTGGCGCTCAGGCCACCACCCGGACGCGGGCCACTTCCGGAACGGAGCGGCGGCCGCGACTGGTTGGAGCGGTTGTCGTAATTCGGACGGCCACCCTGCGGCGCACCGGACGAAGCCGGGCGTCCGCCAGCCGGAGCCGACGATCCGCCGCCCGTCTGCTGCGGGCGCGGCGCACCGGTAGAGCCGTGCGGCACATGCGGGGCATGCGAGCTCGGAGTGCCCGCCGGGACGAACCGGGTACGCTTCTCGACGACCACGGTGCGCGAGGAGCGCGCCATGTTCGGGCGGTTCCCCAGGTTGGGAGCCCCCTTCAAGGTCAGCGTCTTCTTGCCTGCACCAGAGTCTTGCTTGTCGTCGTTATCAGCCATGTATCTCGCGTCTTCCTTCACGAAACGTGCCCGTGGAAGTGCGTCACCGCGCTTCCGTTCACGTCCGATTGTCGGGCTCAGGGGGCGGCGTAGCGCTTACCGCGCCGCTCGAATAACCCATCTAGTTGGCGTTGTAACGGGTGAGTCTTTCACCCCGTTGCACCGCCGCCTGGGCCGCGCCCCCTTTAATGAGCGCAGCATGTATCACATTTTCGATCCCGAGTGCCAAACCCATTTGGCCCGAATCGAGTAATTCGAAATGCGGGGTTTCCGGCGGGTTTAAGCCCGCTTCTTCCGCCGCCATCGTGTAGCCCTTGAGCGAGCCCAGGAGCTTCTTCTTGCCGTCCTCGGCCGCGTCGGTCGCGGTGATGAGGCCGATGACTTCGCCGGCTTCGATCGCCGACTTCACCTTGCTCGACCCGGTGATCAGCTGCCCCGCCTTCCGGGCGAGACTGAGGGCGGAGAGATACCGCTCTTCGAGTCGCCGGCGCGTCAGCCCGCTCAGATCATCGGGCACCTTCACTTCGGCCTTGAGGCTTTTGGCGAAGGCCTTCTTCTTTTGCGCCTCGGCGACCTTGCTGGCGCCGAGGGTAACCCAGACGCCGCGGCCTTCGGCCTTGGCGTCCGTATCGGGAACCAGCTCGCCGTCGGGTGAGACGACGAACCGGATGAGCTCGGATGCGGGCTTCACCTCACGGGTCAGCGCGCACATGCGCTCAGTGTCTTCACGACCAGCCACCGGGGCTCAAAAGCACCCGATTACGCGGGCGCTCCCTCTTCCTCGATCGCCTCTTCGGCGACGGCGAGGTCTTCCTCGGTGATCCAGCCGGCCTTGAGACGGGCCTGCAGGATCATCTCCTCGGCTTCCTCGCGGGAAACCGGGAAGTCCTTGAAGGTGCCGTCGAAGCGCTTGGTCTCGCCGTCCTTGCGTTCGGTCCAGCCCACGAGGTCATCGGCGGCGCAGCCGGCGAAATCCTCGATGGACTTGATGTCTTCCTTGCCCAGCGCGACCAGCATGGCCGCATTGAGGCCCGGGATCTCGTAGAGCTCGTCCAGCACGCCGAGCTTGATGCGCTCGTCGTCATTGGCCTTCTCGATGGCGTTGAGATAGTCCACCGCGCGCTGCTGGATCTCGCCAGCAGTCTCTTCGTCGAAGCCCTGGATCGAGGCGATTTCGGAGAGGTCGATATAGGCGAGCTCTTCGACCGACGAGAAGCCTTCGGAAGCCAGTAGTTGGGCAACCATCTCGTCAACATCAAGGGCCTGCATGAACAATGCCGAGCGCTCGGTGAATTCTTTCTGGCGGCGCTCGCTCTCTTCCTGCTCGGTGAGGATGTCGATATCCCAGCCGATCAGCTGCGAAGCGAGGCGCACGTTCTGGCCGCGGCGGCCGATCGCGAGCGACAGCTGCTCGTCCGGCACCACGACCTCGATGCGCTCGACCTGCTCATCGAGCACGACCTTGGCGACATCGGCCGGCTGCAGCGCCGAGACGACGAGGTCGGCGATCGACTCGGTCCACGGGATGATGTCGATCTTCTCGCCCTGGAGTTCGGCAACCACCGCCTGGACGCGCGAACCGCGCATACCGACGCAGGCGCCGACCGGGTCGATCGAGCTATCCGACGAAGTCACGGCGATCTTGGCGCGGCTGCCCGGATCGCGGGCGATCGAGCGGATGGCGATGATGCCGTCGTAGATTTCCGGCACCTCCTGCATGAACAGCTTGGCCATGAACTGCGGATGCGTGCGCGACAGGAAAATCTGCGGCCCGCGCTGCTCGCGGCGGACGTCGTAGATATAGGCGCGGACGCGATCGCCGTAGCGGTAGAGCTCGCGCGGGATCAGCTCGTCGCGGCGGATGATGGCTTCGCCACGGCCGAGATCGACGATCACATTGCCGTATTCGACGCGCTTGACCGTGCCGTTGACGATCTCGCCGACGCGGTTGATGTACTCTTCGTACATGCGGTCGCGCTCGGCATCGCGCACCTTCTGCACGATCACCTGCTTGGCCGACTGGGCGGCAATGCGGCCGAACTCGATCGGCGGCAGCGGCTCGGTCAGGAAGTCGCCGATCTTGGCGTCCGCGGCCTTCTGCTTGGCATATTTCAGTTCGATCTGGCGGCCCGGCTCCTCGACGGCCTCGACGACTTCGAGCAGGCGCCACAGGCGCAGCTCGCCGGTCTTGGGGTTGATCTCGGCGCGCACATTGGTCTCGGCGCCGTAGCGGGTCTTGGCCGCCTTCTCGATGGCGTCCTGCATCGACTCGATGACGATGATGCGGTCGATCGACTTCTCGCGGGCAACGGCATCGGCGATCTGGAGCAGTTCCAGACGGTTCGCGCTAACGGCCATTTAGTTGGTCTCCTGTTCAGAGTCGGCAGTTTCTTCAGGCAACTCGACGGTCTCGATTTCTTCATCGTCGTCGATGGGGAATTCTTCCTGGTCGACCTGCGCCATGTTCATGAGCTTGTCGGTCATCACCAGCTTGGCCTCGGCCAAGAGCATCAGCGGCAGCTTGTGGTCGGGGTCGGTGTCCTTGGGCGCATCGGGCAGGGTGACGGTCACCGTGTCGGCGTCGACGGCCTTGATGATGCCGCGGAAGCGCTTGCGGCCATCGAGCAGGTCGGAGAGCTCGATCTTGGCTTCATGGCCGATGTAAGTGGCGAAATCGCGGGCGCGGACCAGGGGACGGTCGATGCCCGGCGACGACACCTCGAGGTGATATTCGCGGTCGATCGGGTCCTCGACGTCCAGCACGGGCGAGACGTCCTTGCTCAGCCGCTCGCAGTCGGTGATCGTGAAGCGCCCCGTCGCGTCCTCGGCCATGATCTGCAGCGTCAGGCCGTTCTCCTGCGTCATCTTGATCCGCACGAGGCTATAGCCGAGGTCATTGGCCACCGGTTCGACAATGCGGGCGATCCGCGCTTCGAGCCCGGTTTCCTTGATGTAGCGTTTTTCGTTGAGATCGAAGCTCATGAGCCCCTTGAAAACAAAAAGAGCGGGGGCCGGTCAGGCACCCACTCCGCTTTACAGCCAGAGATGTTGTTGGCGCTGATATAGCGCTGCTGGGCTGAAAGCGCAAGCTCAGCCGAGGCCGAGCCGCCGGCTCAGAGCCTCCGCGCTCATCGAGCCCGGAACCGCTCCTTCCCCCACCAGTTCGCGGCCGATCTCGCACAATGCCGCATTCACCGGCGTCGGCACGCCATGGAGTCGCCCCAAGAGCACGATCTCGCCGTTGAGGAAGTCCGTCTCGATGCTGCCGGCGCCGCGCTTGAGGCTTTGCGTCGACGAGCCGCCGACGCGCGCATAGCCCTCGACCGGGCCCATCTCCATAACGCCCTTGCGGCGCGCCGAGCCCCAGCCGACATCGAGCCGCTCGATGCCGGCTGCGCTATAGACCGCTTCGGCTTCGGAGCGCGCCGCTGCCATGATCCCGGGCGATGTGTTGCCGCGTGCGAGCGTCTCGAGCGGGGCGCTGCGCTGTCCGAGCGCCGCCTCAACCACATTGCCGAGGTTCTCGACGAGCTTGCCGTACTTGGACCGCATCACCTCTTCCATCGGCGTGATGGCGAGGTTGGCGCGCGTCAGCGCCGCGGCGATAGCAGTGACATTGTCGTCGAGACCGCGCGGATAGCGTCCGATATCGAGTATGGCATGCCGGGGCGTGCCGAAGCAGGTGACCTCGCCGGGAATGGTATAGTCGGCCGGCGTCATCACCGTCGCGCCGTAGACATTGGCGAAATAGCGCAGCGCCAGCCGCTCGTTGTTGACCCCGTTCTGCGCGCAGACCACCGGCCGGTCGCCGAAGCCGGCATCGCGCAGGGCGACCAGCGCCGCCGCGGTATCCTGCGACTTCATCGTCAGCACGGCGATATCGCCATTCTCAAAGTCGATCTCGGCCGGGGCGGCAAACACCGGGAACCGTACGCGCTCGGCGCCATCAGGTGTGCGGAACAACAGGCCATCGGCCTTGATGGCCTCCAGCATCTTGCCGCGTGCGATCCCCACGACCGCCTGCCCCGATTGCGTCAGCGCCGCGGCGATCGTGCCGCCAACCGCCCCGAGGCCATAGATGATGAACCGCATCGCAATCTCCCTTTGCGCGCCAGTCTGGCGCCCGGGGCGATGGGTGACAACCGGGATGAAAGGCGAACCGGCGGCGGCAATGCGTACCCAGCGCAAGGACACCGCCGCCGGCTCAGCCGACCGGGCAGCAGCCGGACGGCCCCAAGCACCGCCATAGAGGCAGTCACTTAGGTGAGCGCTTTACTAACGCCCGAAGACGCTTAAGTCAACGCCTTAGTGATTGTCACGCGACCGCAATTGTCTCCATCGGTATCCGCCGATAGAGTGCCGCTCCCTCCTTCGACTCCAATTCACGGACATCGACATCATGGAATACCGCCGCTTGGGCAAGTCTGGCCTCAAGGTCAGCGAATTTTCGTTTGGCGCATGGGTGACCTTCGGCAAGCAGGTCGGCGAAGACGCCGCCGCATCGCTGATGGGTTACGCCTATGACAACGGCGTCAACTTCTTCGACAATGCCGAGGGCTACGAGCGCGGTAATGCCGAGATCGTCATGGGCGAGGCGCTGAAGGCGCTGAACTGGAGCCGCGACACCTATGCCGTCTCCTCGAAGGTGTTCTGGGGCGGCGACAAGCCGACGCAGAAGGGCCTCAGCGCCAAGCACGTCACCGACGCCGCCCACGCCGCGCTGAAGCGCCTGCAGGTCGAATACCTCGATCTCTATTTCTGCCACCGCCCGGATCTCGATACCCCGATCGAGGAAACCGTGCGCGCCATGCACAACCTCGTCCAGCAGGGCAAGATCATCTACTGGGGCACGTCCGAGTGGACGGCGCAGCAGCTCACCGAGGCCTACGCCATCGCGCGCCAGGAGCACCTGACGCCGCCGACCATGGAGCAGCCCGAATACAACCTGTTCCGTCGCGAGAAGGTCGAGCTCGAGTTCCTGCCGCTCTACAACCTGTTCGGGCTCGGCACGACCATCTGGTCGCCGCTCGCCTCGGGCATCCTGACCGGCAAGTATAATGACGGCGTGCCGGTCGATTCGCGCATGAACCTGCCCGGCTACGAGTGGCTGAAGGAGCGGCTCGAGAGCGACAAGGGCAAGGACGAGCTGGCCAAGGTGAAAAAGCTCGCCAAGCTCGCGGATGATGTAGGCCTGCCGATCCACCACCTGGCGCTGCTCTGGTGCAACGCCAACCCGAACGTCTCGACCGTAATCCTCGGCGCGTCCAAGCTCAGCCAGCTCAAGGACAACCTCGAGGCGCTGCAGCATAAGTCGAAGATCACCCCCGAAGTGCTGGCCGAGATCGAAACGATCGTCGGCAACAAGCCGCCGGCCCCGCAGCGCTTCGCGGCCTGACGCACGTTTCCCCGTTGACCTGGCCCTTGGGGCTGCCCCGATTAAGGAGCGGTCCCAGACCAGCGAGGTGATTCGTGAGCTCTACCGCACAATTCCTGACTGCCACCGAGGCCGCCACGCGCCTCGGTGTTTCCGCCAAGGCCCTGCGCCTCTACGAGCAGCGTGGCCTGATCCATCCGGTCCGTACCGCAGCGGGCTGGCGCACCTACGGGCCCGCAGAGATGGCCCGCGCCCGCGACATCGTCGCCCTCCGTACGCTTGGCCTCAGCCTCGCGCAGGTCGCTCGCGTCCTCGACGGCGAACCGGCCGCACTGGCTGCGGCACTGGACGCGCATCAGCAGGCCCTCGAGGCCAACGTCCGGACGATGTCTTCTACTCTCGCGCGCGTGCGCGAGATGCGCAATGAACTGGCCGCCGGGCGCGCGCCGAACGTCGCGACACTGACGCAACTGATCACTGCCCCGCCAGCCGCCGCCTTCGATTTGCCCTGGCCCTGGGGCGGCGAGCACTTCGAACTCAGTGCCCTCGACCCCGTCACCTACCTCACCGGGCCGCTCGGCAGCGGCAAGACCAAGCTGGCACTGAAGCTCGCGGAGGTTCTGCCGGGGGCGACATTCCTCGGCCTCGAACGGCACGCGGAGGCCGAGGCCGGCGGACGGGGGCGCGAAGCGCTCGACTGGCTGGTCGGCGAGGGCGCGACCGAGACCGAAGCCCTGACCGCGCTGCTCGCCGGAATTGACGGTGCAGAGGAGGGAGCCATTGTGGTCGATCTCGTCGAACAGGGGCTCGACGCGGCAACGCAGGAAGCACTGGCGGCCTGGCTCAGGCGTCGCAGCCCTGCCCTGCCGCCGCTGATCGTGTTGACCCGTTCCTCCGCCATCCTCGATCTCGACGCGCCCGCTGGCGAAACCGTCATCTACTGCCCCGCCAACCACGCGCCGCCGCTGGTCATCCGCGCGTGGCCTGGCGCGCCGGGGCTCGATCTTGTCACCAGCTGCCTCGCGGCACCGGAGGTGCGGGCCCGTACCGAGGGCACGATCGCCTGGCGTCCGACGGCGGCCTAAGCGCTTTCAGGAAAAAGTTGCAGACTATTCCGGTTCGAAAGCGCGACGACTCAACAACCCTTATTTCTCCCAGGTGAGGGCTTCGGTGCTGGCGCCGAGGCCCTCCAGCGTCTCGCGCAGCTCTTTCACCATGGGGTCAGGCCCGCAGAGGTAGAAGTTCTGCGAGATGTCGCGGATATGCCTCTTGATGAAGGCCTCGTTGATCCGCTCATGCAGCAGGCCCGAGGCAGTCGGATCGTCCGTCACTGTCCAGGTGACCTCGAGCCCATCATCCGCCATGGCCTCGAACTCTTCGCGGAGGATTATGTCGTCGGCCTTGCGGTTGGAGACGACGAGGCGGTGACCGGCGAGCTTCCCATCCGCCTGCAGCTGGCGGAGGATCGCGATGAACGGTGTCACTCCCGCCCCGCCGGCGATGAAGACGCCCGGCCCGCGATAGGTAATCGTTCCCCACGGGTCGCGCAGGATCAGCCGGTCGCCCGGCGATAGCTCCCACAGCGCCTTGGTCACCCCGTCATGGTAGAAGTACGACTTGATGGTGAACTCAAGATGGTCCCAGTCATTGAGGGCGGTGAAGGTGAAGGGGTTCTTCTTTTCTCGGTAGCCGTCACGGTCGATGGAGAGTTCGGTGGCCTGCCCGGACTCGAAAACGTAGCCTTTTGGCTTCTCCAGGACGTAGCGGCGCACGTTATGCGTAACTTTCTGAATATTTAGGATCTTAACACTCTGCTGCACGGTGCACCTCCTGGGCCGTCGAAAAGACGCCCGAAACCACGTTCGGTTGCACGCTCAATCCGTCGAAAACGGGCGAAAAACCCAGCTTCGGCCTTTGGTTTCCTTTTGGCAACCAACCCCCCCAAAGGCATGTGGGTTTCTCGCGCGACAGTGGCACTCCCACCTGTAAGCCTCTGCATTAACTGAGGAATTTCAACCCCCGTCGATGCAGATTCTTGCCCTTGTGAGGGGCCGGGCAAAGTCCGATCTCCCTGTTGTCCAGAAAACGAAAGGGACATGAAAATGAAGACTTCTGCTCTTGGCCTTGCGGCCCTTCTCATCGCCGGCGGCCTGTCGGTTCCCGCTTTTGCTGCTGACTCGTCGTTCGACGACGACTTCTACCTGACCCAGCTGCAGCAGCGCGGCGTCAATGCCACTGCCGTGTACGAGAACGCCAACGACATCATCCGCGCCGACGTCAAGCTGGCAGACGGTTCGACCGAGTTCCAGTACTTCTACCAGGACACTCTCGCCCCGGTGAAGGCTCCGCAGGGCAACACCCGCGTGCTGAGCAAGCTCGACACTGGCGTCAAGGTCGCTCCGGTGACGACTGACTCGCTGCTCTTCACTGGCGACCACGACGACTGATGTGGACGCTCACCGGATCGGCCGGGTTGCCGGCCGATCCGCTACCGCCCGGTGCTGAGCCGCAATTGCGGCTCGACCGGTTCGGTGTCCCGGGCATCGAACATGGCCCGTGCCTCGACGACGCTTTGCCAGTGGCGGGACGCAAAGGCTTCGAAGGCTTCGAAAGCCTTCAGCGCTTCGTGACCGAGTTCGGTCAGGGCATAGTCGACCCGCGGCGGAATGGTCGCATAGCTCGTCCGCGTGACGAAGCCGTCGCGCTCCAGCGCCCTCAGGCTCTGCGTCAGTGCCTTCTGCGAAATGCCGTTGATATCGCGCTGCAGTTCGGAAAAGCGCATGGTGTCGCGCCTAAGGTGCAGCACAACCACCAGGGTCCACTTGCTCTGGCGGCTTGCCAGCATGCCTTCTATGGCCTCGAAACTGACGGGCCGGCGGCGGTGCTCAGGCATGGCCCAACTCCTCGATAGACAGTGAGACCGCCTCTTCAGGCGGCGCGAGCTCATCCCCGCTGTCCGATATTGTTCGCGCTCCGGACTTTTCTAGAGGTCCGGCGCGATTTCATTGGGCTGTTGCCTAAACGTTCTGCCAAATCGCCGTTTCAAGGAAACGGCGGGCGGCTCTAGAGACGCGTGAAGGTCAGGTAGAAGCTGACCATGCGGCCCGCGAGGCGGGCCTTTTCCTCGTATCGCGTCGGCTCCCAGCCGGGATAGGGCGCGTGCCATTCGCCGGCGCTGGCGGGCATGAAGCGGAATTCGGGCGCCCTCAGGATATGGGCGAGCGTCCAGTTGGCGTAGTCCTCGATATCGGTGGCGAACCGGAACAATGCCCCCGGCTTCAGCGTGCGGGCCAGCTCGCTCAGCGTCGTCGGTGAGATGAAGCGGCGCTTGTGATGGCGCGTCTTCGGCCATGGATCGGGATACAGCAGGTAGGCGCCGTCGAGCGAGGCATCGGGCAGCTTCTGCAAGAGCTTCAGCGCATCGTCGGTGAAGAGCCGAACATTGCCCAGCCCGTCCTCGTCGATCTTTTCGATCAGCTTGGCGATGCCGCCCGAAAACACTTCGCAGCCGATGAAGCCGGTTTCCGGGCTCTGCCGCGCCTGCCGCGCGAGGTGCTCGCCCCCGCCGTAACCGATTTCGATGATGCGGCTTGCGCTGTCCGGAAACAGCGCCACCGGGTCGACAATACCCTCGCCCAGCTCGATGGTGAGCTGTGGCAGCAGCTCCTTGAACAGCCGGTCTTGCCCCTTGTGCAGCCGCTTGCCCGAGCGCCGCCCGAAAAAGGCACGCGGTTCGCCATCGACGTTGAGGGGATGGTGGGGCTTCTGGTCGGTCATAGGCCTCACCTACACTACGATGTCATTCCGGCGAAGGCCGGAATCCATCCTGAGATGGTGCGGCCTGCAGTGGAGGTGGAACGGTGCAGTGGTGACTCAGGCCGCCTTCACCGCTGCCTTCAGGGCCGGCACCAGGTCCGTCTTTTCCCACGAGAAGCTGCCGTCGCGGCCGGGCTTGCGGCCGAAGTGGCCGTAAGCCGACGTCTTGGCGTAGATCGGCTTGTTGAGGTCGAGCTGGGTGCGGATGCCGCGCGGCGACAGGTCGAACACCTCGCCGAGCACGGTCTCAAGCTTGGCTTCATCCACCTTGCCCGTGCCGTGCAGGTCGACATAGATCGACAGCGGCTTCGCCACGCCGATGGCATAGCTGAGCTGGATCGTGGCGCGGTCGGCGAGACCGGCGGCGACGACGTTCTTCGCCAGGTAGCGCGCGGCATATGCGGCCGAGCGGTCGACCTTGGTCGGGTCCTTGCCCGAGAAGGCGCCGCCGCCATGCGGCGCCGCGCCACCATAGGTGTCGACGATGATCTTGCGGCCAGTAAGGCCGGCGTCGCCGTCGGGACCGCCGACGACGAACTTGCCGGTCGGATTGACGTGCCAGATGGTGTCCTTGGTGATCCACCCCTCGGGCAGGGCGGCGCGCACATAGGGATCGATGATCTTGCGCACATCCTCGGAGGTGAGCGATTCGTCGATATGCTGGGTGGAGACCACGATCTGGGTGACGCCAACCGGCTTGCCGCCCTCGTACTGAACCGTCACCTGGCTCTTGGCGTCGGGGCCGAGTTTTCGCGCCTGCGCGTCGCCATTCTTGCGCGCATAGTTCAGCGTCTCGAGGATTTTGTGGGCGTAGTAGATCGGGGCCGGCAGCAGTTCCGGCGTTTCGCGGCTGGCATAGCCGAACATGATGCCCTGGTCGCCCGCGCCGACGTCCTTGTTGCCCGATTCATCGACGCCCTGAGCGATATCGGCCGACTGGCCGTGCAGCAACACATCGATCCGGCAGGTCTTCCAGTGGAAGCCCGACTGCTCGTAGCCGATCGCCTTGATCGCCTTGCGGGCGGTCGATTTGAACTTGGCCGGATTGACCACCGGATGGCCGGCGGCATCGGTCAGCACCTTGCCGTCCTTGCCGCGCTTCAGCAGCGTCTCGGGCACCCGCACCTCGCCGGCGATGACGACGCGGTTGGTGGTGGCCAGCGTCTCGCAGGCGATACGCACCTTGGCCGGATCCATGCCGGCCTTCTTGGCTTCACGGAACACCAGGTCGACGATCTCGTCGCTGATCCGATCGCAAACCTTGTCCGGATGACCCTCCGAAACCGATTCCGAGGTGAAGAGGTAGGAAGACCGAGCCAAGGCGAAACCCCCTAAAACTGCTCAAAAAGTGCGAAATTCGCACTGTTGGGCGTTGTTCTGCCACCCGCGCAGGTCGCGGTCAAGACGATATAAAGGAAGCTTTATGTCTTGATGCGGCGCCGGACGCAAAAATCATGCGACCCGACGTGGCCGCCGCGACGCAATCAGCGAGCCGAGGATGCCGAGCCCGACCGCCACCCAGAACGGTAACTCGCCGACCCGGTTGAAGATCGTGCCGCCGGGAACGGGCTCGGACGGCACCACGTCGAGCACGCCGATCTGCTCCTCGGCCAGCTGCGCCGTGATGCGGCCGAGCGGATCGATGCTGAGCGTGACCCCGGTATTGGCCGCACGCAGCATCGGCAATCCGGTCTCCACCGCACGCAGGCGTGCATGCTGGGCATGCTGGGCCGGCCCGATCGAGCCCATGAACCAGGCGTCGTTGGTGACATTGAGAATGAACTGGGCCTTCGTCGGGTCCCCGATATCGCCCGGAAATACGGCCTCGTAGCAGACGAGTGCCAGGAACGGCGGCGTTCCGGGCGGCGTCATCAGCCGGTTGCCCCCGCCCGCTGCCCAGCCATTGGTGCCCGGCACGAACTGATTGATCCCGAACAGCCGCCAGAACGGCTGCCCCGGCAGATACTCGCCGAATGGCACGAGATGCGCTTTGTCGTAGCTCGCCACCACCTCACCATTGCTGTCGATGGCGAGGATGGAGTTGAAGCCCGGATTGTCGGGGATCGGCAGCCCGTCCTCGCCCAGGGGCTCGCGCGGCGCACCGGTGAGCAGCAGCGTCGTGTCGGGGAGCATGCGGGCGATCAGCGCGATGCCGTCCGGATAGTTGGTCAGAAAGAACGGAAACACCGATTCCGGCCAGACGAGATGTGTGATCCCGGGCAATCCCGGATCGGTCGGCGTCAGCTTGCTCTCCGACAGCTGGATCAACCGGTTGACGACGTCGCCGGGATTGGCGGCGGTCCAGTCGGCATGATCGAGGATCATCGGCTGCACCATCCGCACCTTCATGTCGGTGCGCTCGACGAGCGTGGTGTTGTTGATCCGCCAGTTGCCCCAGGCGACCTGGCCGGCAATCACGAGGATAGCGAGAAAGATCGGCACCAGCCGGCGCACGAGGTTGCGCTGATCGGCAGGCCAGATCAGCGCCGGCGTCATCGCGATCAGCGCGGCGATGAAGGTGAGCCCGTAGACCCCGACCGCCGAAGCGAGCTGCAGCATCTCATCATTGGCGGTGAGCGCATAGCCGAGGAGGTCGAACGGAAAGCCGGAGAAAAGGTGCCCGCGGCCCCATTCCGCCAGTGCGAGGAAGCTCGCCAGCGTCACGATACGAAACGCGCCCGCCGACCAGAAGAGGTGCGCCAGCGAGCTCCCGAGCCCCCAGAAGATCGAGAGGATCGCGGCGAGCCCCACAACGGCGAAGGGCATCAGGACGAGGAACAATCCGCCCTCCTCGAAGAACGCCGCCCCCAGCCAGTGCAACGCTAAGGTGAAGTAACCGAGCCCGAAGGCAAAGCCGATGCGGAAGGCCGGCCCGACAAGGCTGCGCCAGCCGCGCGTACGTTCGGCTCCGTCGAGCGCCCACACCCAGACGGGGAGCGCGAGGAACAGCGCCGGCAAGAGGAAGAACGGGGCCGCCGAGGCCGCGGCGATGGCCCCGGCGACAACGAGGATCAACCAACGCCGCCAGCCATGGCTCAACATCACGGTCTCGGCGAGCCAGGTCATGCGGCGCTCGAATCACTAAGCATGCCGCAAGGTCGCGGCGGTTGCGGACAGGGTCAAGGGACGAGCGGTTCAACTCGCCGCGCGCCGGGGCGCGGCCCGGCGGGCGCGGCAGCCTGCCGCAGCGATAAGCCGTACAGCACGGCGGCGCAGCCGGATGCGCTAGCCTTGGTCCCTTCGCTTACAGGAATTGAGGGATTCGCATGCCACAGCATCACAGCTGGGCGCCATTGCGCGTCCAGGCCTACGACGGCGAAACGCCGGAGCAGTTCGAACAGCGCCGCGACGAAATCCTCAGGATCGTCAATGCTTCCGTATGGGCCGATACGGCAAGGGCGAGGCGGAGCATCTCGAACGCCGCCTCGCGCATCTACGTGGCGATCAGTCGAAGAAGCCGGCGTCTTCCTCGCGGAGGTAACGCTTGGCCGCCTTGGCGTCGATGTCGAGCCCGAGACCCGGGCCGGGCAGCAGGTCGACATGACTGTTGGTGACGATCGGGCCGGACGGGAGGCCGGTGACGATCTCGTTCCAGAACGGATCGGAGGCCGACGGGTACTCGAAGGCGATATAGTTGGCTGGCAGCGTCGCGCAAACGTTGATCAGGGCGCCGAGGCCGAGGAGGCCATTGGCCGTGCCGTGCGGCGCCATCATGATCGAGTGCATGTAGGCGTGCTCGGCCACCCACTTGAGCTCGGCGATGCCGCCGATATCGGCCGGATCGGGACCGACGACCCGCACCGCCTGGGTCTCGATCAGCTCCTTGAAGTTGTGGCGCAGGTAGATCTGTTCGCCGGTGTGGATCGGCGTCGATGTCGAGGTGGTCAGCTCGCGGTAGGCCTGGGGATTCACCCACGGCACATAGTCGCCGGTCAGCATGTCCTCGAGCCAGGCGACATTGTACTTCTCGACCGCCTGCGCGAACTTGATCGCATCGGGCAGAAACCAGCCCGGGCCGCAGTCGAGTGCCAGTGCGACCTTGTCGCCCAGCGCTTCCTTCATGGCGATGACGCAGTCGAGCATGTAGTTGAAGCCGTGCTCGGAGATCTGGCCCTGGTCCATGGCGCCGTGATAGCCGGCCTTCTTCTGCTTGGGACCGAAGTGGAAGTCGTCGTAGGTGTCCTTCATCGACGAGTGGAAGCCGATGCCTTGCTTGACCATGAAGAACTTCTGCGGCTGCTCGGCCATCCACTTGACGTCGGCAGCGAAGTCCTCGGGGCTGTCGCCGGCGCGCGCCCGGCGGATCGAGCCGTTATAGACGCGCACCTTGTCGCGCACCTTGCCGCCCAGCAGCTTGTAGGCCGGCACGTTCGCGGCCTTGCCGGCGATATCCCACAGCGCATGTTCGATCGCCGAAACCGCGGCGCCATAGGGCTTGAACGAGCCGCGCTGGCGGATCTTCAGCATCACGCGCTCGACGTCCGTCGGATCCTCGCCGATCAGTGCCTCGCGGAAGTGCAGCACCCAGGGCTTCAGGTAGGGCTTGGTGTATTCGACTTCGCCCAGGCCATGGATGCCCTCGTCGGTGACGATACGGACGATCGGGTGCTTGCCGATGACGGCACAGCGCAGATCGGTGATCTTCATGTTTCTCCCTTCGGCCCCCGATGGGGCCTTCTCTAGCAATCAAGACCAATGTCCCGCCGCCGTGGGGAGCGGGGTGGCCGGCTTGACAAAATGAATGATGGCAATGGTGGACGCCGGGAGTTCTCCCTCCCCCGGCGCCCTAGATGTGTCTGGGTGCTGCCGCGTTCCTTTGCGCCACGCCCATGTGTTCGATGATGTGCCGCCCCGATCCTTCGACGTGCCGGGCGACGACTTTTGCGGCCCCTTCGGCGTCCTGCGCCCGGATGCATTCGATCAGTTCGCGATGCTCGCGCAGCACCGACACGCGGCGGCTGAGCGAGGTCGGGAACCGGCGCGAAATGGCACGCAGGATCTCGCGGTGCTTCCACCACAGCTCCGCCGCGTGCCGGTTGTAATGCCGGTCGTAGATGAACTGGTGGAACTTGGTGTCGAGCAGCCCGTGCTTGACCCTGTCGACGAAGTTGTTGGCCTCGAGCTCGGCCTGGATGGCCTCGAGTTCGACAATGTCGGCGTCGGTGGCGATCGTAACGAACCAGCGCGTCAGCGCCGCCTCGATCAGCATCTCGATCTCGATGATATCGCGCACGAAATCGGCGTCGATCGGCCTGACGCGGGCGCCGCGATTGGGCTCCATCAGGACGAATCCTTCGCCCCTGAGCTGCTGCAGCGCCTCGCGCACCGGATTGGTCGAGGTCTGATAGGCCTCGGCGAGCTCCGCGACCTTCAGACGCGCATTGGGCGTGAGCGTGCCCGAGATGATGTCCTCGCGGATCATCTCGTAAACGGATGCCTGCTGCTCGAGCGGCTCCTCGGGCCGTTCCGCGCTGTCGGTGACCTGGCTCATACTTTCTGTTTATGCACCTTTTTTGAGCAAGCCAAGCCCCGTTCGCACGCAAAATTGCCAAAAGAATGTATGATCTGGTCGATGTTGACATACAGGTCTTTGTCTGAAAATCTGCCATACCAGTTGGGGGTGAAGCTGGCGGAACAGCCGGCGCTCTCGTCTAGATCAGCGCGAGCTGTGGGCATTTTGCGTACGCGGGGTCGCCGCGGCGCGATCCGATTTGAGGAGGACGTTTTCATGCAGACCAATACCGGCCGGCGTTTGCTCGGCCTGACCGTGGCCGCGCTCAGCGCGGCGACCATGCTGACGACGGCGACGACCGCGTCCTACGCCCAGAGCGTGGACCTGTCGAAGTGGTCGCCGGAATATGTGAAGTCGATCGCCGGCACCAAGCAGTTCGACGCTGCCAAGGATTGCGGCGCAGTTGTGCCGAACGATTACACCGGCAGCGTCAGCTACTGGTACACCGGGCCGTTCGAAGCCGATCCGCAGATCGCGCACGATCAGGACAAGGCGTTCTGGGAAGCCTTCAAGGTCGCCTATCCGAACATCACTGTCGACGTGCAGTCGATCGTCTACAATGAGCTGCTCGACAAGTTCCGCACCTCGCTGCTCGGCAATTCGGCTCCGGCCGTCATCCGCCTGCAGATCCTGGGCGGCGTCGAGTTTGCTGCCAAGGGCTACCTGCAGCCGCTGAAGCCGGAAGACGTGGGCTATACCGCCGCCGATTTCTGGCCCGGCGCGCTCAAGTCGGTGACCTACGAAGGCACGACCTACGGTCTGCCGACCAACAACGAGACCATGGCGCTGATCTGGAACGCCAAGGTGTTCAAGGATGCCGGCCTCGATCCGGAAAGCCCGCCTGCTACCTGGGACGACGTGGTCGCCTATTCCAAGACCATCCACGACAAGCTGGGCATCCCGGGCTACGGCCTCGTGGCCAAGCAGAACGCCGGCAACACCCCGTTCCGCTTCATGCCGCAGATGTGGGCCTATGGCGGCGGCTCGCTCGATGAAGCCTCGGCCGAGCCGACCTACAAGGACGTCTGGATCAACAACGAGGGCTCGAAGAAGGCCCTGCAGGCGGCCTACCAGATGTACGCCGTCGACAAGTCGGTCCCGACTTCGGCGCTGACCAACACCCAGGGTGAGAACCAGGCGCCGTTCATCGCCGGCAAGCTTGGCATGATGATCGCCCACCCGGCCGAATACGCCAAGATGAACGACCTCGCTTCGAAGGCAACCGGCACGGACAAGGCCGTCGCCGACGAGGTGGTCGCCAACATGCGCTACGGCCTGATCCCGACCGGTCCCGACGGCAAGCGCGCCGTGGTGTTCGGCGGCTCGAACATCCACGTCGTCAAGCCCGAGTTCGTGCAGGGCGGCAAGGTGGACGAGCAGGCCGTCAAGGCACTGATCTGCTTCTGGGATAGCCCGGAATGGTCGACCAAGCTCGCCTGGGTCGGCTCCAACCCCGGCAACATCAATGGCTTCCTGACCGACGCCATGAAGGAACGCCTCGACACCATCAAGTTCCTCGATGTCACCACCTCGATGCTGCCAAACGGCATCCCGTTCCCGGTGATCCCGCAGGCTCCGGAAATCATGAACATCATCGTTCCGGACATGCTGCAGAACGCCCTCACCGGCAACATGACCGTCGACCAGGCGGCCGAGGATGCGGCGACGAAGGTGAAGGCCATCGTCGACGGCGGCGGCGGCATCTGATCGCTTCACTGCACCATCTCGGACCGGCGGCATCGCCGCCGGTCCTTTCATCTTCACCGGATCGCTCTCGGGAAAGGGTGCAAACCTTTCCGCCTCGAAGGCGCGGCCAATCAAGAACAGCAGGGTAGGCGCAGTGAGCACCGTTCAGGAACAACCCATCTTCCGCGACGTGCCCCAGCCCCGGCGCGTCGGCCTCCCCCAGAAGGTGTGGAACAGCCGGTTCGACTATCTCTATGTGGCGCCCGCGCTGATCGTCATGCTGATCGTCATCGGGTACCCGATCTACTACACGATCGAACTGAGCTTCTTCGACACGCCGGCGAGCCTCGCGCTCAGCGCCAAGAAGTTCAACGGTCTCGATAACTACGTCACGATCCTGACCAGTCCGGTATTCTGGAAGGTCACGTGGCAGACGGTCCTGTGGACCGTGCTCTCGACCTTCTTCGCCTTCATGCTCGGCCTTGGTGCGGCGCTTGCGCTGCACCGCGAATTCGCCGGCCGCGGCGTCCTGCGTGCGCTCCTCCTCATTCCGTGGGTGGTGAGCGCGGTGGCGGCCTCGTATGTGTGGAAGTGGCTCTATCACTCCGATTTCGGCGCCATCAGCGCCATGCTGGCCCAGGTCGGCCTGATCAGCGAGCCGATCAACTTCGTCGACAACACCAATACCTCGCTCTACGCCCTGATCGTCGTGAACGTGTGGAAGGAATTCTCCTTCGCCATGATCATGCTGATGGCTGGGCTGCAGACCGTGCCCGACACGCTGCTGCGTGCGGCGCAGGTCGATGGTGCGAGCCCCTGGCAGCGCTTCTGGCACGTCACCTTCCCGCACCTTCAGGGTGTATCGATGGTCACCCTGCTGCTGCTCGCAGTGCAGAATTTCAACTCCTTCATCATCCCCTGGATCATGACCGGCGGCGGCCCGGCGGGCTCGTCGGACATCTGGATCACCCACATCTACCAGCTCGCCTTCGGGCGGCAGCGCTGGGGCGTCGCCTCGGCCTATGCGGTGATCCTGTTCATCGTGATGATGGTGCTCGGCTACTTCTATGTCCGCGCATTGACCAAGGGCGACGACGCGAGGGCCGCCTCATGACCATGGAACTGAGTGCCGGCGCGGCCAAGCGCCGTGGAGCAGGTGGCTGGCGCTGGAGCGGGCGGATTTTCCTCGCCCTCCTCCTCGGCTTCACCGTGATGCCGATGATCTGGATGTTCATCACCTCGCTGAAGACGGGCTTTGCCGCGATGCAATACCCGCCCCAGTGGTGGCCGGCGTCCCCCACGCTCGAGAACTACTGGCGCCTGGTCGATCCCTCGGGCACCGTCGGCCGCGATTTCATCCAGTATTTCTGGAACAGCATGTGGGTCTCGACCCTCACTACCATCCTAGCGGTGATCGTGGCGGTGCCGGCAGCCTATGCCTTCTCGCGCTTCCGCTTTCCCGGCCGGAACTTCCTGTTCTTCGCCGTGCTGCTACGCAATATGTTCCCGGCGGTGGTTTTCCTCGTGCCGCTCTTCATCCTGATGAAGGCACTGGGCCTGGTAAACACGCACGGCTCGCTGATCCTCACCTACCTGACCTTCGGCCTGCCGCTCGCCATCTGGCTGCTCAAGGGCTTTTACGACAACATCCCGGTCCAGCTCGAACAGGCGGCCCGCATCGACGGCGCCACCCGTTTCCAGGCCTTCTTCCTGATCGTGATGCCGCTCTCGACCCCGGGCATCATTGCCACCTCGATCTACAGCTTCATCGGCGCGTGGAACGAATACATCTACGCCTACACCTTCCTCACCCGGCACGATCAGATGACCCTGCCGGTCGGCATCCAGCGCTTCTTCTCCGAGAACGCCACGGATTGGCCGGGGCTGATGGCGGCCACTTTCATGATGAGCATCCCCGTCGTGGTGCTGTTCCTCGTCCTGCAACGCTACTTCGTGCGCGCCCTGACCGAGGGCGCCGTGAAGCACTAACTCCCGAGGGATTTCTTCATGGCCCAGGTACTCCTCAAAGACGTGGTCAAGAATTACGGCGAAGTCTACGCCGTGAACCACGTGTCGCTGACCGTCGAGGACGGTGAGTTCGTGGCACTCGTCGGCCCCTCGGGCTGCGGCAAGACCACGACGCTCAATCTCGTTGCCGGACTCATCCCGATGTCGGGCGGCACCGTTAGCATCGGCGACCGCGACGTCACCGATCTCGATCCCAAGGACCGGGACATCGCGATGGTGTTCCAGAACTACGCGCTCTACCCGCAGAAGTCGGTCTACAAGAACCTCGCCTTCCCGTTGCAGATGCGGAAGATGAGCAAGGACGAGATCGACCGCCGCGTCCAGGCGGCTGCCAAGACCCTCGACATCACGCATCTGCTCGAGCGGAAGCCACGCGAACTCTCCGGCGGCCAGCAGCAGCGCGTCGCCCTTGGTCGCGCACTGGTGCGTGAGCCGCGCGCCTTCCTGATGGACGAGCCGCTGTCGAACCTCGACGCCAAGCTCCGCGTCCAGATGCGTTCCGAGATCAAGCGCTTCCACCAGGACCTCGGCGCCACCATCATCTATGTGACGCACGACCAGCTGGAAGCCGTCACCATGTCCGACAAGATGGCGGTGATGAACGGCGGGTTCCTGCAGCAATACGACAGCCCTTCTAACGTCTTCGCAAACCCGGTGAACATGTTTGTCGCGAGCTTTGTCGGTTCCCCGGCGATGAGCCTCGTGCCGCTGACGGCCCTGTCGAAGGGCACCGATGTCGTCCTCACCAGCCCCGAAGGCTGGGAGATGCCGCTCTCCGCCGCCAATGCCAGGAAGGCGCTCTCGGCCAAATCGAACAAGGTGGTGCTCGGCGGCCGGCACTCGACCATCAAGGTGCATAAGTCGCAGGTCCACGGCTCCGTCCCCGGCAAGGTCTACACCGTCGAGCCGACCGGCGACGTCACCTTCGCCCAGGTGTTCGTCTCGGGTGCCGTCGTCAACGTCAGTGTCGAACCGACTTTCCAGCTCCGCCCCGACGAGCCGGTGTTTCTCGAGTTCGACCAGGAGCGCATGCACCTGTTCGACGGCGAGACCGAGATGGCGCTCAGGATCTAGCGCATCGCCAGCCGAGTTTTCCCACGATCGGGCGGCCGGCAGCGACCGCCCTCCACTCCGAGGCCTATCCATAATGACTTCGAACACTGCCGAAGACGCCCTTAATCGCGTCAACACCAGCTCCAAGCCGTCCGATCTTCGCATCACCGACATCCGGGTCGCCGAGATCACCGGCGCACCGTTCCGCTCGGCCCTGCTGAAGATTTACACCAACCAGGGTATTGTCGGCCTCGGCGAAGTCCGCGACGGCGCCAGCGCCACCTATGCGCTGATGCTGAAGTCGCGCCTGCTTGGCGAGAACCCCTGCGACATTGATCGGCTATTCCGCCGCATCAAGCAGTTCGGCGGCCACGGCCGCCAGGGCGGGGGCGTATCGGCCGTTGAGATCGCGCTCTGGGATCTCGCCGGCAAGGCCTATGGCGTGCCGGTCTACCAGATGCTGGGCGGCAAGTTCCGCGACAGCGTCCGCTGCTATTGCGACACCGATGCCGACCGGCCGAGCGGCACCGAGATGGGCAAGCGCCTCAAGGAGCGCATGGACAAGGGCTTCACCTTCCTCAAGATGGACCTGGGCCTGATGGAAATTGCCCATATCCCGGGCGCCGTGGTCGGCCCTGCCGGCGTGCTCGACGCTTTCGGCAGCCACCCTGCGAGCATGGGCCCGCAGACCGCGGAGCAGCGTCACAAACGCAACCGCTCCTACGATGCGCAGAACGTCATGCACCCCTTCACGGGTCTCCACTTCTCCGAAAAGGGCCTCGACCTGCTCGAGCAGTACATCGCCGAAGTGCGCGATGTGATCGGGCCGGAGATCCCGCTCGCCATCGACCATCTCGGTCACATTTCGCTGCAGGACGGCATCCGTCTCGCTCAGCGCATCGAGAAGTACACCCCGGCCTGGCTCGAAGACGTGATCCCGTGGCAGCACACCGAGAACTATCGGCGCCTGCAGGAAGCCACTGCTGTGCCGATCTGCACCGGCGAGGACATCTATTTGAAGGAAGGCTTCGAGCCGCTGTTCAACGCCGGCATCTCGGTTATCCACCCCGACATCCTCACCACCGGCGGCATCCTCGAGACCAAGAAGATCGGCGACGCGGCGCAGGACCATGGCATCGCCATGGCCATCCACATGGCCGAAAGCCCGATCGCCGCGATCGCCGCCGCCCACATCGCCACCGCCACCGAGAACTTCCTCGCGCTCGAGTATCACTCGGTCGATGTGCCGTGGTGGAACGATATCGTCACTGGCTTCGATGGTCCGATCGTCAAGAACGGCTTCATCACCCTTTCCGACAAGCCCGGCCTCGGCATCGATGATCTCAACGATGAAGTGCTGATGCAGCACCTGCAGCCCGGCGTCACCGGCATCTGGCAGCCGACCGACCAGTGGGACGACGATATGTCCTGGGACCGCACCTGGTCCTGATCGAGCAACCGAGCCTCAAGAAATGAAGATCACAGAGATCAAGGTCATCGTCTGCTCGCCCGGGCGGAACTTCACCACGGTGAAGATCATCACCGACGAAGGCGTTTACGGCATCGGCGACGGCACGGTGAACGGCCGCGAGCTCGCGGTCGTCAGCTACCTGCAGGACCACATCGCGCCGACGCTGATCGGCAAGGATCCGCTCCGCACCGAGGACATCTGGCAGTATCTCTACAAGGGCGCCTACTGGCGCCGTGGTCCGATCACCATGGCGGCCATCGCCGCCATCGACATGGCGCTGTGGGATATCAAGGCCAAGGTCGCGGGCATGCCGCTCTACCAGCTGCTCGGTGGCCGGTCGCGCGACAAGGTGATGGTCTACAAGCATGTCGGCGGCCTCGATATTCCCGAGGTCGTCGAAGGTGTGCTGAAGCTAAAAGAGCAGGGCCTCGAGGCCATCCGCGCCCAGGTCTCGATCCCCGGCCTGCCGCCGATCTACGGCACCGGCCCCTCCACCGACCAGGCCGCCGGGGGCATGATCAAGCCAATGGTGACGGAGGAGGTCTGGGCCACCCACAAATACCTGCCGCTGGTGCCGAAACTGTTCGACAAGCTGCGCGACGCGGTCGGCTGGGACGTCCACCTCTTGCACGACGTTCACCACCGCCTGACCCCGATCGAGGCCGCCCGCCTCGGCAAGGATCTCGAACCCTATCGCCTGTTCTGGCTCGAGGACGCCATTCCCGCCGAGCTGCAGGAAGGCTTCCGCCTCATCCGCCAGCACACCACCCAGCCACTGGCCGTGGGCGAGGTGTTCAACTCGATCTACGATACGACGACACTGATTTCCGAGCAGCTGATCGACTACATCCGCGTCACCGCCGTGCACGCAGGCGGCGTCACCGGCATCAAGAAGATCTTCGACTACGCCTCGATCTATCATGTGAAGTCGGCCTGCCACGGCCCGATGGACATGTCGCCTGCCACCATGGGCGCCAACATCCATGTCGACACCGCGATCTCGAACTTCGGCATCCAGGAGTTCACCGGCTACACCAAGGAGACCTACGACGTCTTCAAGTGCGACTGGCGCTACGACCGCGGCTATCTCTATCCCAACGAGACGCCCGGGCACGGCACCGACATCGATGAAGATCTCGCCGCCAAATATCCCTACCAAGCCGCCTACCTGCCGGTCGCCCGGCTCGAAGACGGCTCCATGACCAGCTGGTAAGAGACCCGCAAGTGAAGATCACCGACATCAAGCCGTTCCCCGTCTGGGTCGGCCACCGCAACCAGCTGATTGTCAAGGTCGAGACCGACGAAGGCATTTTCGGCTGGGGCGAAAGCGGGCTCTCGGGCCGCGAGAAGGCCGTCGTGGGCGCCCTCGAGCATTTTCGCGAGTGGCTGATCGGCAAGGACCCGTTCAAGATCGGTGCGATCTGGCAGGAACTCTACCGCAGCCAGTATTTCGAGGGCGGCCGCGTCCTCACTGCTGCGCAGTCGGCTCTCGACATCGCGCTGCACGACATCAAGGGCAAGGCGCTGGGTGTCCCGGTCTACGAACTGCTCGGTGGCAAGCACCGCGAGGTGATCCCGACCTTTGCCTCGACCGGCGCCATCACCGAAGACGGCAACGAGACCATCGAGCAGGCCAAGGCGCTGATTGCCCGTGGCTGGAACACCATCCGCTTCTTCCCCGCCGCCTGGGGTGGCGAGGACAATATCTTCGAGCCGCGCGAGAGTGTCGGCAAGACTGCAAAATTCCTCCGGCGCGCCCGCGAGGAGCTCGGCGAGGACGTGGTGCTCGGCATCGACTACCACCACCGCCTGTCCGTCGCCGAGACGGCGAGCTTCTGCCAGAAGATGCCGTCCGGCACACTCGATTTCCTCGAGGAGCCGATCCGCGACGAGACACCCGAGGCCTACGAGTCGCTGCGCACCCTTACCGACGTGCCCTTCGCCATCGGCGAGGAATTTGCATCGAAGTGGCAGTTCCTGCCCTACATCGAGCGCGGCATCCACCAGTACAACCGGCTGGATCTCTGCAATGTCGGCGGCTTCACGGAGGCGATGAAGGTCGCCGGCTGGTCGGAGGCGCATTATGTCGATCTGATGCCGCACAATCCGCTTGGGCCGATCTGCACCGCGGCGACCATCCACTTCTCGGCGGCCACGGCGAATTTCTTCGCCCTCGAGGTCCGCGCCAACGCCACCGACCTCTATGCAGGCACGCCCACAGCGGAACTGTTCCCGCAGATGCCGGCGCTCGACGGCGCAGTGTTCCCCGTGCCCAACGGCCCGGGGCTCGGCATCGAGGTCAACGAAGCCGCACTCACGGCAAAAAGCTTCAAGTTCTGGGAGGCGCCCCATCTTAAGCGCCGCGACGGTTCGGTCACCAACTGGTAGGCCCACATCTCATTTGGAGGAGACACCCAATGGTCAACATCATTCAGGCCAAGATTCCCGCGTTCAAACGTCCGAGCAAGGACGTCATCAGTGCGCTGAAGGACATCGGCACGGCCACCGTCGCCGGTTCGCTCGGCCATGCCGGTTTCCGCAACCCGCACATGGTCGGCCCGGTCAGCCAGTATAAGGGCAAGTCGATCGTCGGCACCGCGCTCACCCTGCAGTTTATGCCGCAGCGCCCCGACCTGTTCGCGGAAGGCGAGTACAAGGATCCGGAGATCCAGCTCCACCGCCACGTGCTCTATGAAGTGGAAGAGGGCGACGTCGTCGTCGTCGATGCGCGCGGCGACATGAGCTCGGGCGTCTTCGGCGACATGATGTCGACCTACTTCAAGGGCCGTAAGGGTGCCGGCATCGTCATCGACGGCGTCATGCGCGACAAGCCCAATGTCGACAAGCTCGACCTCGCCATCTGGCTGCGCGGCTGGACGCCGAACTACCACGTGCAGGTATCGATCTGGCCGTCGGCGGTGAACGTACCGGTCTCCTGCGGCGGCGTCATGGTCATCCCGGGCGACATCATCATGGCCGACGATGACGGCGTCGTCGTCCTGCCCCAGTCGATGGCCGAAAAGGTCATCGAGGATTCGAAGAAGCACGCCGAATGGGAAGTCTTCAGCCGCGAAAAGCTCACCGCCGGTGAATCGCTCCGCCGCTACTACCCGCTGCACCCCGACGCCGAGGAAGAATACCAGGCCTGGCGCAAGGCCAAGGGCCTGCCGCCGAGCCCGAGCCACTGAGGCGCGAGACAGCAGAAATGAAAAGGGCGCCCTTGTGGCGCCCTTTGCTTTGCCGCGACTGCCATGGCCTTTAGGTTGCCGGCCGCTGCACGAGGTCGAAGACCTGACGCGCGTTGTCCACCGCCAGGAACTGCGGCGTCGGATCGAGTGCCGGAATAGCTGACGCAAGATTGTTCCGTGTATAGACCGCAGTTGCCGGCGGTCCGAAGCGCAGGGTACCTCGTCCATCTACGCCTTCCCGAAGTTCGCTCTCGGGCATCCTGCTCCGATCGACAGAGATGAAGCGCCCGAAGGGGGCGGGACGCGCGATTAGGATGCGTCGGTCCGTGACGGCATAAACCATCGTCTGGCGCAGCCATGCGTCGACAAAAAAGCGTCCGACGCTCATGAACAACCCTACGACCACGAAAGGAATGCCGAACAGAAAGAAGGCTCCACCTGCGTTGGAGGCCATGGCGATCCAGAAGATGGAAAATCCCAAGAAAAACAAGCCAAACGGGATGAGAAAGGCGTCACTTGGCACGAATAGCAAACCCTGCGCCGGGCGGCCCGACCACAGGATGCGTTCGCCGGACAGAAGCCGGCTGCGAATGATCTGATCGTCCATTGTGCCGCTGCCCCCGCTACGGTCAATTGGTATCCACTCAGGACGCTAACCTAATAGGATCAAATAGGAAATAGGCACCGGCTGGCGCGGTGAACGAAAGCCGGCGCTTCGTTAGAACGCCGGCTGTCATAAGAGTGGCCAGATGGCTCAGGCCTTCTGCAAAAACTCCGCCATGCGGATCAGGCCCTGCATGTATCCGATGGCGTGTGATCTCCCGCGGTGGTTCCAGTCGCTGTCACCGTCCATCTTGGGGACGTGGTCATCGAGGAGGAAGCCGTCGAAGCCGTTCTTGGCGAGCAGCACTACCACTTCGGCCGGGTCGAAATTGCCGTCGCCGATGAAGCACTCGGTAAAGTCGGGGACCGAGCCCTTCACGTCGCGGAAGTGGATGTAGGAGATGCGGCCCTTGGGCGCGAAGTACTCGATCATCTCGGTGACGTTGGTCTTGCCGCCCACCATTTCCGAGCAGCAGCCGAGGCAGAGGTCGAGGGTCCAGGCATCGGACTTGCCCACCAGCTCATAGGCCTTCTTGAAGTTGTCGGGCTTGTAAAACAGCCGCGCGACGCCACCCAGCATCGGCACCGGCGGATCGTCCGGATGGAGCGCCAGCTTCAGCCCTTCTTCCTCGGCCACCGGCAGCACGGCCTTCATGAAGTACTCGTAGTTGCTCCACATCTGCTCTTCGGTAATCACAGGACCGTCCTTGCCGAACAGCGGCATCGACGAAGCGCGGCCAAGCGTCGTCGGCATGTAGGTGCGGAGCAGTTCGAGATTGTCGATATTGGCTTCGACTACCGACATGTCGAACTGCCGCGCTACGGCGCCGCCGCGGGTCGCGGCATCACGCTTGGTGGTCCACACCGAGTTGGGCATGAAGTGGAGACCCAGCACAGGAATGCCGGCTCGGGCCACGGCGCGGATCGTCGCCTGGTAGTTCTCGATCTGCTCGTCGCGGCCTTCGAGGCCCATCATGGCCTTGTGGTAGAAGTGGGTGGGGACGTTCTCGATCGCCTCGAACTTCAGCCCGGTATCGGTCACCTGCTTCGCCAGCGCCTTGACGTCCTTCTCTTCCCAGCGGCTGTCGCCGGGGAGGGTGGGGTTGTTCATCTGCAACCCGCTGACCCCGATCTGCGCCGCAAAGCGCAACCGCTCCTCGGTCAGCTCGTGAAACTGCCCAACCGCAACCCTGATACCCATCGTCGTCTGTTCCTGTGTTTGAAGTTGATCCGTGCCCGCGGTCAGCCCTTGACCGACCCCTCGGTCATTCCGGCCACCATGAAGCGCTGGGCGACGAAATAGAGGATCATCAACGGCACCGACGAGATCACCGCGCCCGCCATCAGCGGACCCCAGGGAAGGACGTCGGAGGTGATGAGATAGTTGAGGGCGAGCGGCGCCGTGCGCACGCTTTCCGAGGTAGTCAGGACAAGCGCGAATAGCAGTTCGTTCCACGCCCCGGTGAAGGTGAAGATCGCCACCGCCGCGATGCCCGGTGCGGAGAGCGGCAAGACGATCCGGATCAGCGCGCCGAAGCGGCTCAGCCCGTCGATCATTCCCTGTTCCTCGAGCTCGCGCGGCACGCCGCGGAAATAGCCCTGCAGCAGCCAGGTGGCGAGCGGCAGCGAGAAGGTCAGATAGACGAGGATCAGCCCCTGCAGCGAATTGCCGAGCTTCAGCTGCGCCATGACGATCGACAGCGGAATGAACAGCAGCGAGCCCGGGGTGAGATAGGCGAAGAGGATCAGCCGCCCGATGACGCCGCGGAAGCGGTAGCGGAACCGCACCATCGAATAGGCGGCAAAGCTCGAGATGATCACCGAGATCACGGTGACGATCGAAGCGACGATGAAGCTGTTGCGGATCGCCAGCAGGAACTTCCCATCGGCGAGGAGCTTCGAGAAATTGTCGAGCGTGAATGTCTTCGGCCACAGCGAGGGCACGCGATAGATCTCGCGCGGCAGCTTCAGAGAGGTGATGATCATCCAGTAAATCGGGAACAGCACCAGGATCACCGCGATGATCAGCGCGGCGTAGCTCAGAATCCGGGCGGTCAGGAACTTTCGCCGCGCCTCGGCGCTGGCATTGACGGGGGCCGCGCTGGCGACTTCGGCGAGGCTGGTCATTATTCCTCCCTCCGCATCATCAGCGAAGTGGCAAAGAGCACGAGAATGGCCAGCACCGGCAGCATGTAGACCGAGACGGCGGCGGCCTCGCCGATGCGCTGCGTCTGCATGCCGAAATAGGCGAGCACCGGGAACACCATGGTGGCGTCCGACGGGCCGCCGGCAGTCAGCAGCCAGACGTGCTCGAAGCCATTGGCGGTCCAGATCGAGCTCAGCAGCGTCGTGACGATGATCACCGGCAGGATGGATGGAATGGTGACGTTCCAGAACCGCTGCCAGGTATTGGCGCCATCGACGATCGCCGCCTCGTAAAGCTCCTTGGGCACCGATTGCAGCGCCGCGAGGATCGAGACGAACCAGAACGGAAAGCCGCGCCACACCGAGGCGACGATCACCGACGCCATGGCGGTCTGCCGGGTGCCGAGGAAATCGATGACCTCGGAGTGGAGCCCGGTCTGCGTCAGGATCAGATTAATGCCGCCGCCGATCGGCTGGTACAGCACGCGCCAGGTGAGGAAGGCGACGAAGGCCGGCATGGCCCAGGGCAGCATCAGAAACGAACGGAAGATGCCGCGACCCGGAAGTTTCTGGTGCACCAGCAGCGCTAGTCCCAGCCCGATGCCGAGCTTCAGCCCGTCCGAGACGAGAACGATGGTGACCGTATTCCAGATCGCGCTCCAGAAGGTCGAGGTCCCGGCGAGGTACTCGAAGTTCTTGAAACCGATGAACTGCCCGGCGCTGCCGACCACCATGTCGGTGAACGACACCCAGATGGCGAACAGGAACGGGTAGGCGACGAGGCCCAGGATCAGCAGCACCACCGGCGCCACGAGCGCATAGGCGAAAAACTTGAGCTTGAAGCCGCCGCCGAAGCGGGAGCGGGGCTTGTTGCCTTGGTCGATTGCAAGTGTCATCGGCCGGCCTCGCTAAAGAACCCGCGGATGGCCCCGGGGGGAACCATCCGCGGCAGGGAGGAACTCCTGGATCAGGCGTACTTGTCGTAGATCGCCTGGCCTTGCGTCTGCGCTTCGGCGATTGCCTTGTCGAAGTCCCAGCCATCCACCACCACGCGCTGTGCCAGCTTGGGGATCAGGAAGTTGGAGCCGAAATCGGCGAAGGCGGCATTGTTGACGTCCGGGTAGGCCGGGGCCGTGCCGTTCTTGGCGAGGCCGAGCAGGCCGACGAGGATCGTGTTGGTCCCATCGAAGGCCTGGAGCTTTTCCTGCGCCTGCAGCACCGGGCCGTAGATCGCCACGTTGAAGTAGGCGTTCATGAACTCCGGTGAACTGAGGTGCTCGAGCAGCGCCTTGGCCTCTTCCTGCACCGGGCTCGCCTTGGTGATGGCGCGCAGCTGCACGTCGATAGGCGAGATGATGCCCTTCGGTCCACCCGGCAGCGGCGAGAAGGCGCTGGCTTCGAACAGCTCCGGATCGTCCTTCTTGGCGGCAATGCCGACCGAACCGGTGTTGCCGATGAAGCCGGCCTGGCCCGACAGGTAGGCCTGGTTGTCGCCGGCGCCGTCCCAGGTGGTGTTGCCCGGCGAGAACAGGCCCTTGTCCCAGGCGTTCTTGAGCCAGGTGAGCCACAGGCGCGTCTCGGGCGTATCGAGCGTCACCTTCTTGCCCGCGTCATCGGCGATGCGACCGCCGAACGATTGCAGCACCGCGACCTGAAGGTTGGCGTCGCCGACGTTGGAGAGGGCGAGGCCGAGACCCGAGACCGGAGGCTTGTTGATGGCTTCGGCCTGCGTGACGAGCTCGTCCCACGTCTTCGGCGGCTCGGTGAAGCCGGCAGCCTCCAGCAGGTCCTTCCGCCGGAGCAGCAGGTTGCCGTTGACGCCGAACGGGATACCGACGCGTGCGATGCCGCCGTCCCCCGTCAGGTCCGAGGCAGTGTCGGGGCCGGAGAACCAGCCACCCTGGGCGTCACCGATCTTCTTGTAGAGATCGCCGACATCGGAGAACTGGCTCTGGCGGGCGAGAAGGCGAGCGAGCCCGAGGCCCATGTCGAGCGCATCCGGCATGGTGTTGGACGACACCGCCGCCGAGACCTTCTGCGTCGTCTCGTTCTGGTTGATCATCACCACTTCGGTGGCGATACCATTGGCCGCGCCCCAGGCATTGATGGTGTCGGTCAGCAGCTTGTTGGCATCATCCGAGAAGATCAGCCCGCCCCAGTAGGTCAGCTTCTTGCCCTGCGCGATGGCCGGCATCGGAAAGCCGCCAGCGGCAGCGAGTGCCAGACCGCTGGCGGCGGTGCCGAGCACGCGGCGGCGCGTCCAGCCGGTTTTCTGATTATTGTTACCTTCGGTCATGCTCTTCCTCCCTTGAGCAGGTTCAGGCTATCGGCGCTTGAACATTGAACGAGAGCTGCGAGCGCCAGCAAAACCTGCGCAAACCCGCTGATCCCGATGTCCTCCTCGCCGTCCTTTGTGCGATACGGCCACGCCCGGCGGGGCGCAGCCGCTCGCAATCTTGGTCTGGCAAACGGCATTAAATATATTTATTCGTATGAATAAGAGCGTATTATGACCGTCAAACGGCTGTCAATGCGCTTGCTGATAGGAGAAAAGGATGAGGGGTGAAATCGAGAATGCCGGATACCAGGCATTCTTCGATGCGCTGATCGAGGGGCGGCTACAGCTCGGGCAGACGCTGACGCAGGAAGAATTGTGCCGGATTCTGGGCATCTCGCTGTCGCCGATGCGCGAAACGACGACGCTGCTCGAGGCCGAGGGACTGATCAGCGTCCGCCGCAAGGTCGGCATCACCATCTTCTATCCAGACGTGAAGTTCGTCGGGAACTGCTTTCAGTTCCGCGGCCTGCTGGAGAAGGAAGGGTTGCGCAAGTTCGCCCGGTCGGTACGGCGCGACTGGATCGACATGATCCGCGCCGAACACACCGCCATCATCGACTTCGTCCGCCAGGTCAACGACCTCGAAGCTTATCGCGTCCCGGTCAAGAAGCTCGAGCGCCGCTTTCATGACACCTTCGTCGATGCTTTCGACAACGACCAGATCCGGGTGAACTACGCCCGACTGACGCAGAAGATGTACCTGCTGCGCCTGCATAACCTCAATGCTGTGGGTCCTGCCAATACCGTGACCTCGATGGAGGAGCACCTCGACATCATCGACGCGCTTGGCGTCGGGGATGTGGATGGCGCGGTGGAAGCACTGGAGCGGCACCTGCAGGGCGTGCTGCACCGGGTGCTGACGACGTAAGGCAGCATCTTCGGTTTCTCCACCGGCCGTCATCCCGGCGAAAGCCGGGGGGCCATCCACCCGCGTTGTCGGTGCTGACCTGTTGATGATGGTCCGGCGGGTCCATGTTCGCCCAACGCTCCGAGCGATGGGTCTCGGCTTTCGCCGGGATGACGACCGGTGTCTTTTTGCAGCCGGCCGCATCCCCATCCCCTTCGCAAGTCGAATCTGCGTCCCGTTGACAGCGGCGCCGATCCGGATTTACCTGTCCCTAATATGAAACGCTCGTTCCAGATACGGAACGTACGGCGAGCGTAAGAGGAGAATCCGATGCCGGACGAGGCTGCTGCGCCCGTGCTTGAGGCACGCAATATCGCTCGCCATTTCGGCGCCGTGACGGCGCTCGCCGATGCATCGCTGAAGCTCTATCCACGTGAGGTGGTGGGGCTGGTCGGCGACAACGGCGCCGGCAAATCGACGCTGCTGAAAATCCTCTCGGGCATCCTCACTCCGTCGAGCGGCGAGATCGTCATCGACGGCAGGCCGGTGGTGCTGAAGCGCGCCCAGGACGCGATGGATGCGGGGATCGAGACCGTCTACCAGGACCTCGCGCTGGTCGACACCATGTCGGCCTACCAGAACGTGTATCTCGGCCGCGAGGAGCTCTCGAAGAACCCGCTGAAGCGCTTCTTCAACCTCGTCGACGACAAGCAGATGCGCGAACGCGCCCGCGACGTGCTGAACTCGCTCAAGGTGAAAGTGCCCTCGATCAATGTGTCGGTGAAGGGCATGTCGGGCGGCCAGCGTCAGTGCCTCGCCATTGCCCGCGCCCTGCTCTGGGGCCGCCGCATTGTCATCCTCGATGAGCCCACCGCCGCGCTCGGCGTGCGCGAAACCGGCCAAGTTCTCGAGGTCATCCGCGGCCTGCGCGAACAGGACGTCTCGGTGATCATCGTCAGCCACAACATGCAGCAGCTGATGAGCGTTGCCGACCGCATCACCGTGATGCGCCTAGGTCGCTCGATCGCGACGCGCACCGTCAAGGACACCGAGGTCAACGAAATCGTTGGCCTCATCACCGGCGCCATCCCGGGCGACTCGCCCGAGGCCCGCGCCGCCCAGCTTGCAGCCTGAGGCAGACACCCAGGCTGCCTGAACTTAGCACACTAAGGGAGGAGACCTATGTTGCGTAACACAACCCGTGCTCTCGCCGTCTTGGCGCTGTCGGTCCCGGCCGTTCTCGGCCTTGCCGGCATCGCCAACGCGCAGGACAAATTCAAGCTCGGGATGGCGGTGGGTGGCAACACCTGCTGCGAGTGGATGAAGGCCCAGGGCGACGTCGCCCGCGCTCTCGCCGAAAAGGAGGGCTGGGACTATGTCGAGCTCTCCAACAACAACGATCCGGCCACCGCACTGAAGAACGTGCAGATCTTCGCCCAGGAAGGCGTCGACGCGATCATCCAGTTCAACGGCCAGGCCGCTTCGAACCCGGCCATCTCGGCTGTCGCCAAGCAGGCCGGTATCCCGATCGTCACCTACGACATCGCCGACCCCGGCATGTACTTCGTCGGCATCGATAACCTCGCGGCGGGCATTGCCGGTGGCGAAGGCCTCGGCGCCATCGTCAAGGAGAAGTGGGCTTGCAACCCCGATCTCGTGATTTCGGCTGAAGGCGCCGGCGCCGGCATCGTCAACGAGTGGCGGACGGGCGGCATGCGCACCGGCCTGAGCAATGTCTGCCCGGACATTCCCAAGGAGAAGTACGTGAGCTTCGAGAGCCAGGGTGATGCCGCTGTCGGCCTGCCCGCCGCCCGCGACCTGCTCGCTGCCCATCCCGATGCCAAGAAGATCGCGGTGGTCGGTCTCAACGATGGCGGCGTGCTCGCCCTCATCAACGCCGCCGAACAGCTTGGCCGCGCCGATGAAGTCATCGGCTGGGGCCAGGACGGCGCCTTCATCACCGGCGACAACGTCAACCCTCACCTCGCCGGTTCGGTGTTCTACTTCCTCGAGGGCTACGCCGTGTATGCCATCAAGGACGTGATCAAGCCGATCGCCGAGGGCAACACGCCGCCGCTCAAGGCCGATGCCGGCGATCCGGCCAGTAAGGTCCAGCCGTGTCCGGTGACCGCCGAGCAGGCCAAGGCCGTGCCCGACATGGCCGAACGCGTGACGCAGCTTCTCGCTGCCCCCGCCGGCACCACCGAGTACGAGCTGTTCTGCCCGAATAAGGGCTGACCAACCTATGGTCCGGGCGAGCCTCGCCCGGACCACCCATCCACTGATCCCGCCCGGAATATCCGCCGATGTCCGTCAACCCCGCTATCGAGACCGCTGCGCCTGTCGTGCCGCTAAAGGTTCGCTTCGGTGGCTGGGGTACCGGCCTGATGCTTCTCGCCGTATGGATGGCGCTGATCGCTGCGACCGCGCTCTACCGGCCCGACTTCCTCTCGCACCAGACCCTGCTCGCCATCACCTTCACCATGGCCGTCGTCGGCGTGCTTGCCATCGGCCAGGGCCTCGTCGCCATCTCGGGCGGCTTCATCGACCTGAGTCAGCCCGCCAACATGATCCTCGCGAGCCTCGTCGCCGTGCGCCTCTCCGAGGCCGGCATGCCGGTGGCGGTGGTGATCGTCGGCGCGGTGATCTCGGGCATGGTCTGGGGCGCCGCCAATGCCGCGATCGTCGTCTATGCCAAGCTCAACCCGGTGATCGTGACGCTCGCCACCAACTTCATCGGCCTAGCCGTGCTGTTCCTCGTCTTCCAGCTCGCCGAAGTGCCGCAGAACAGCGAGATGTATCACTTCGGCCGCGCCAAGATCTTCGAGCTGCCGGCCATCTTCTGGCCCATGCTGGCGCTGGTGCTGATCGTCGGCTTCCTGATCCCACGCACCAAGTACGGACGCCGCGCCATCGCCGTCGGCGGCAACAAGGCCGCCGCAAAGGCCCGCGGCATCTCGCTGAAGGCGACCCGCTTCGCCATCTTCATGGCCGCCGGCGGTTTCGTCGGTTTCGCCTCGGTGCTGTTCGCCGCCACCGCCGGTCCGTTCAATCCGGGTTCGGCCAATGCGCTGCAGCTCAACATCATAGCCGGCGTCATCCTTGCCGGCATCTCGCTTGCCGGTGGGCGTGGCAACTTCTGGCTGCTGCTGCTGTCGGTCGGGTTCCTCTCGACCATTCCGACCTCGCTGGTCTTCTTCGGCCTGAGCTCGGACACCCAGTCCATCTTTCAGGGCTTCATCCTGATCATCGCCGTCGCCATCGATGGCTGGCGCGCACGGAAGGGCACACCATGACCGACATCGCTGCCCCGCCCGTTCGCAAGGGCCTCAGCGAGGAATGGCGCGCCGTCCTCACCGGCTCGGTCGCTTCCATCACCATCACCTTCATCGCGGTGATCGCTGTCGGCTGGTTCTGGGTCGGTCCGAAGTTCCTGAGCTTTTCCAACGTCTCGATCATGGGCACCTTCCTGATCGTGCCGCTGATCGTCGGCGCCTTCTCGGGCTTTGCGCTGCTTGCAGGTGTCGTCGATCTTTCGATTGGCTCGATGGTCGCCTTTTCGTCGGCCCTGTTCGCGCTGCTGATCTCGCTTGGCTGGGACCCGGCCAGCACCGCCGCGGTGACGCTCGTCGCCTGCCTCTTTTTCGGAGGCATCAACGCCATCGCCATTGTTGGCTTCGGCGCCGAACCGATCGCGGCGACGCTCGGCATGCTGGTAGCGCTGCGCGGCATCGCCTGGGTGCTGCTCGGCACGCAGGGCACAATCTTTGCCTTCAACATCGACATGTTCAACCTCGTAAGCATCTCGGTGTTCGGCCTGCCGCTGTTCTTCCTCCTCGCCATCGGACTGACGCTGATCATGGCGGTCATCGTCACCAAGACGCGCGTCGGCCGCCATGTGCAGGCGGTGGGTGGTGACGATCGTGCCGCCGCCCGCGCCGGCATTTCGGTCAAGGGCGTGCGCGTCGGGGCGCTGCTGCTCTCGGCCTTCGGCGCCGGACTCGGTGGCATCGTCTATGCATCGCAGCTCGGCTCCGCCGCCCGTGCCACCGGCTTCGGCCTCGAGTTCCAGGTCTATGCTGCGCTGATGATCGGCGGCTACTCGATCCTCCGCGGTGGCGTCGGCAACCCGATCGGCGGCGTGCTTGGCCTCCTCGCTGTCGCCGGGGTCTCCAACATTCTCGATCTCAAAGCCATCAGCCCGTACTACGTGAACATCATCGTCGGCCTTTTGCTGCTGGCCGCCGTGCTGCTCGACCGTATCCGCGGCGGCGACGCCTACGAATAAGACCAATCCATCTGACAGGGACCCGTGCCGTGAAGATCTCGGACATCACCATCAAGACGTTCAAAACCACCGCTGACCGGTGGGATGTCGGGCACGCGCTGCCGCTGCCGGATACGCAGCTGATGCAGACCGTGCTGACCATCCACACCGATGAGGGCGTTGTCGGCCACTATCTCGGTGGCGGCTCGCATGGTGACAACGAGGGGCTGAATGTCGTCGACCAGCAGCAGATCCTGTGGCGCATCAAGGACCTGCTCGTCGGGCAGGACCCGATGGATCGCGAGATGATCTGGAAGTGGATGTGGGTCGCCAACGTCCAGGAAAACGTTGCGTCGGTGATCGATAACGCGCTCTGGGACCTCGCAGGCCGCTACGCCAACCTGCCGGTTTATAAGCTCATGGGCGGCGCCGGCCGCGAGAAGGTGAAGGCCTACGCCTCGACCTATCCCAATATCGGCAAGCCGCACGTCTATGCCGAGCACGCTCTCGCCATGAAGAACGAGGGCTACATCGCGTACAAGATCCACCCGCACTATTTCTGGAACCCCGAGACCGGCACCCCGACCCCGGGTCGCCCATCCAACATCAAGGCCGACATCGAGACCTGCCACCTCGTCCGCGAAGCCGTCGGCCCCGACTACGTGCTGATGTTCGATCCCTGGGGCACGTACATGACCATGGAAGAGGCCATCCAGGTTGGCCGCGAGCTCGAAAAGCTTGACTTTTACTGGTACGAGCACCCGATGCCGGAATACCGGACCGAGAGCTATGTCCGGCTGAGCCGCGAGCTGCAGATCCCGATCCTCTCACCCGAGATCATCGCCGGCGGCGTCTTCAGCCGTGCCGAATGGATTCTGCGTGGTGCCGGCGACATGAGCCGCATCGACGTGGTCCGTGGTGGTGTCACCGGCGCCCGCAAGACCGCCATCGTGGCCGAAGCCTATGGCCTCCGCTGCGAGATGCACATGGCCGGCTGGGGCAACCTGCAGGTCATCGGCGCAACCTCGGAAGATACGTCCGAGTACTACGAGAAGGGTCTGCTCGCCCCGGGCGTCGACTACGACAAGCCGCACCCCTACCTGAAGAATACCGTCGATAAGATCGATAGCGAGGGCTTCGTGCATCTGCCCAAGGGGCCAGGCATGGGCTACGAAATCCAGTGGGACTACATCGATGACAATCTCATCGAGCCCAACGCCACCACCAAGAAGACCCACTGGTAACGAAAGACGACGAGGCCCATGTCGAGCATCATCCGATCCGTGCAAGCCATGGACCTTCTCGCGAGGAAGGGACCGCTTGGTGTGCGCGCCGTCGCCCAGCAGCTGCAACTGCCGCTGGGCTCGGTACACCGGATGCTGCTCGATCTGGCCGAAGCGGGCGTCGCCGACCGCACGCCCTCGGGCGAGTGGGAGCTGAGCTTCCGCCTGCTCGAAATTACCGGGCTGCAGCTCGAGCGGATCGACCTGCCACGCCTCTGCCGTCCCTTCGCCGAACAGATCGCCGAGGCGACGAAGGAGACCGTGAACATCAACGCGTTGAGCGGCCTCAACGGCGTCTGCATCGACAAGGTGCGCGGCAACGAGGGCATGCAGCTCGACCTGCGTATCGGTTCGCGTGGGCCCCTCAACTGCGGTGGCGCCGGCAAGGCGATGCTCTCCTACATGAGCGAGGAGCGGCGCGAGGAGGTCTACGCCCACCCGCTCCCCGCCCTCACCAGCCACACCATCGTCGATGCCGCAAAGCTGCGCGAAGAGATCGAGCGCATCCGCGCCCGCTTCTATTCGATCGACGATCAGGAAGTGGTGATGGGCGTTTACTGCGTCGCCGTACCGCTGCTCGACCGCACCGGTCTCTCGGTCGGTGCCATGAGTGTCACCGGCCCATCGGTGAAAAAGCCCGGCGGCGACAATGTGATGCCGGTGGTTGCCATGCTCTGGGACGCCTGCGAGCACGTTAGCCGCCGCCTCGGCTATGCCGGGGTATGGCCGCCGGTCGCCGCGACCGCGGCCGAACGCCTTGCCGGTTAAGGAGAGGGTAGTGGTCCGCATCGCCTGGATGATGAAGCTGAAGCCCGGCAACGAGGCGATCTACAAGCTCAAGCACGACGAAATCTGGCCCGAGATGCTCGCGGCCATGAAGCGCGACGGCGTGCGCACCTTCTCGATCTACCGCAACGGGCTCGACCTCTTTGCCTATATGGAGCGCGACAGCGCACCCGATCCCGGTACGCCGATCAGCGATCTCACCTGGCGCTGGTGGGAGATGATGGCGCCCTACATGGAAACCAATCCCGATTTCTCGCCGGTGCAGCGCCCGGTCGAGGAGATGTTCAACTTCGAAAATCGCTAGAAAGCCATTTCCCCATGCCTTCCGCGCCAAAGACTTCGGCTGCCATCAGGGGCGTAGTGCCCATTCTCGTCACTCCGTTCCACAGTGACGGGAGCATCGACGAGGAGAGCCTTGCGCGCCTGATCGAGTTCAATATCGGGGCCGGGGTGCACGGCCTCGGCGTGGCGCTGGGCAGCGAAGTGTTCAAGTTCAACGAAGCCGAGCGTGCCCAGATCACGGCTGCGACGGTGAAAGCCGTGAAGGGCCGGGTGCCTGTCATCATCAACTCTGGCGCCGCCGGCACCGATCTCGCGGTGTTCTACTCGAAGGCCGCCGAAGCGGCTGGCGCCGATGCGCTGATGGTGATCCCGCCTTCGTTCATGCCAGTGAGCGCTGACGAAATCTTCGACTATTACCGCGCCATCGATGCGGCAGTAGGCATCCCGATCATCCTCCAGGATGTGCCGCAGGGACCGATCTCGCCCGGCCTCGCGCTGCGCCTTGCCGACACCTGCCGCAACGTCGAGTACATCAAGGTCGAGACCCTGCCGGTCACCGGCAAAGTCCACGCCATGTCGACGGCGGTCGGCGAGCGGCTGACCATTTTCGGCGGCGCCGGCGGCAGCTACTTCATCGAGGAATTGCGGCGTGGCGCCTGCGGCACCATGCCGTTCTGCAGCCAGCCCGCCGATTTCGTCGCTGTATGGGACGCCTTCCAGGCCGGTGATGAGGCGGCCGCCCGCGAGCGGTTCGATGCGACCATCATGGCGGTGAACCGTCTCGGCAACCAGGGCGGCGACATCTTCTACGCCATCCACAAGCAGCTGTTGGTCCGTCGCGGCATCATCCGCAATGCGCTCGTCCGTAGCCCTACCACTGAGGTCGATCCGATCACCCAGCGCGAGATCGACGAGCTGCTGGCGACGATCGTCCCGACACCGGTCCGTTTCGGAGCCTGAGATGGACCCGTTCGCGCTGCGCCGGCTCGGCCGGACCGGCCTCGAGCTACCCCGGCTCGGACTGGGCGGCGCGGCGCTTGGCAACATCTTCAACACCATCCCCGATAGCCAGTCGGATGCCACGATCGATGCGGCTTGGGATGCCGGCGTGCGCTTCTATGACACCTCGCCTTGGTACGGTCGTGGCCTCAGCGAACACCGGATCGGGCAGGGGCTCTACCTTCGCCCACCCGGCGAGGTGATCGTCTCGACCAAGGTCGGCCGTGTGCTTTTCGCGCCCGACGATGTTGCCGCCTTCGAGTCCTCAGAGCGCAGCTGGCCCAACGGGCTGAAGTTCCAGCACCGGCATGACTACACCTACGCCGGCATCATGCGCAGTTATGAGGACAGCCTGCACCGGCTCCGGCGCAACCGGGTAGATCTACTCGTGATCCACGATCTCGACCTCGCCAATCTCGGCAGCGAGGAGTTGGTAGCTCACCATCTCGACGATCTCGACAAAGGCGGCGGCATGCGCGCACTTGAAGAGCTCAAGTCGGCCGGCCTGATCAAGGCCATCGGCGCCGGCGTCAATCGCATGGGCACGATCCCGCGCTTCCTCGCGCGCTTCGATCTCGATTTCTTGCTCGTTGCGCTGCCCTACACGCTCGCCGAGCAGCCGGTGCTCGATGCCGAGTTCCCGGCCTGCGAGGAACGTGGCGTGGGCGTCGTCATCGGCGGCGTCTTCGCGTCGGGCATCCTCGCTACAGGTCCGATTCCGGGCGCGCGCTACAACTATGCCATCGCCAACGAGGAGCAGCTGGCACGGGTTGGGCGCATGCAGGCCGTGTGCGAACGGCACGGCGTACCGCTGGCAGCAGCGGCGCTGCAGTTCACCCTGCACCACCGGATCGTCGCCTCGGTGATCCCCGGCGCGTTCCACCCCGACCATCCGCGGCGCAATGTCGACAGCATGCGGGTCGAGATCCCGGCCGACCTCTGGGCCGAGCTGAAGCATGCGGGCTTGCTGCGCGCGGACGCCCCTACACCCTAGTCCGCTCCAACTCCGCTGAAATATTGATTCGAGGTTTCCGCTCTATCGAGGCAATTTGCTAGCTGCTAGCGTGATGATCTTTCCATGCATTACCGGAGGGATCATCATGTACTTGAGAGTTACCACCGCGACAATTCTCACAGTTCTACTGACGGCGGCTGCTCTGGCGCAGACCGACGCGTCGGTTCTGTACGAAAACGTACGGATATTTGACGGACATGGTCCGGAACTCAGCGCGCCGAGCAATGTATTGATCGTCGGCGACAAGATCGAGACCATCTCGGCTGACCCGATCGACGCGGCCGGCGCCGAAGTGGTCAACGGGGATGGCCGGGTGCTGATGCCCGGGCTGATCGATGCGCATTGGCACACTATGCTTATCCCGTCGACGCCCGACGAGGGGCTCAACAACGACTCCGGTTATTCGACCTTGCTTGCCGCTGCCGAGGCAGAGGCGACGCTGTTGCGCGGTTTTACCACCGTGCGCGACATGGGCGGCTACAGCTTCTCGCTGAAGCGCGCAGTCGATGAAGGGCTGGTCGCCGGACCGCGCATCTACCCCTCCGGCGCCATCATCAGCGTCACCAGCGGCCATGGGGACTTCCGGCAGTTGCATGAGTTGCCGCGCCGTCCCGGCGAGTTGAGCCGCATGGAAGAATTGGGAATGGCGATGATCGCCGACAGCCCCGACGAGGTTCGCACGCGGGTGCGCGAACAACTGATGCTCGGCGCCTCCCAGATAAAGCTGACGGCCGGCGGCGGCGTGGCCTCCCCGTTCAGCCCGCTCGATGCTTCGACTTTCACCGCTGACGAGTTGAGAGCCGCCGTGGAGGCAGCGGGCAACTGGGGAACCTACGTGGCCGTGCACGCCTACACACCCGAGGCGATCGAGCGCAGCATCGCGGCAGGCGTGAAGGTTATCGAGCACGGGCACCTGATGGCTGAGGATGATGCCAAGCTGATGGCCGAGAAAGGCATCTGGCTTTCGACCCAGCCCTTCGACGCGAGCTTGGAGGGTACCCCGCTTTCCGAAGAGAGCGGCCGGCGGCTGCGGCAGGTGATCACCGGCACCGACCGCATCTACGGGTGGGCCAAGCAGTACGGGATCAAGACCGCCTTCGGCACCGACATCCTGTTTTCGCCGGCGATGGCCAGGATCCAGGGGCATATGCTGACCCTGTTGACCAAGTGGTACACGCCTGCCGAAGCCCTGGAGATGGCCACCGGCACGAATGGCGAGCTGTTGCAGCTGACTGGTCTCCGCAACCCCTATCCGGGGAAGCTGGGCGTCGTCGAGGAAGGGGCGCTCGCCGACCTGCTGTTGGTCGACGGCGACCCGATCGAGAACATCAACCTCGTCGCCAATCCCGCCAACTTCCTCGTCATCATGAAGGGAGGGACGATCTACAAGAACACGCTCGCGCCTTGACGGTTTGCCCTCCCCACCTTGCGGGGAGGGCAAGTGGCTCACGTCGCCGGCCGGTTGCTGTCCGGATGCGCCTTGGCGAGTTCCGCGTCCTCGCGGAACTCGAACCACATGGCGTTGAGGATGCCGAAGGCGCAGGCGAGGCCCATGCCGAGGATCCAAGAGAAGTACCACATGAGTTCTCTCCGTCAGTAAGCGTTGGGGTTCTTGCCGAGGCTCTGCGTCGTCACCGGACCGCGCATCACCCGGAACACCCACGCGGTGTAGACGATAACGATGGGCAGGAAGACTGCGGTGGCGATCAACATCGTGAACAGCGTCAGCTGGCTCGATGAAGCATCCCACAGCGTCAGGCTCGAGACCGGATCGATCGACGAGGGCATGAAAAACGGGAACAGCGTCAGGCCTGCGGTGGCGATGATGCCGAAAATCGCGGCGCTCGAACCGAACAGCGAGATGATCCCGCGGCGCGCGCCGAGTCCCCACCAGGCGACGAGGCTGCCCAGCACCGCAATGACCGGAGCGGCGATCATCCACGGCATCAGCTCGTAATTGGCCCGCCAGGCGCCCGGCTCGATGACCACGGTCTTGCCGAGCGGGTTCGACGGTGCGAGCGGCGTCTGCGCGCTCGTGATCTTGTACCCGCTGAGCACGAACAGTGCGACGAGACCGCCAAGCGCGAACAGCACGATCGTCGCCAGCGCAGCCCAGCGGCCATAGCGGCGCGCACGATCGGCCATGTCGCCGGCGGTGCGGCCGGCGATAACGGTGGCGCCCTGCGTCACGAGCATGGTGACGCTGACGAGGCCCGCAAGCAGCGCGAACGGAGTGAGGAGGCCGAAGAAGTTACCCTCGTAGGTAACCCGCAGCGTCTCATCGAAGCGGAAGGGCGCACCGAGGAAGAGGTTGCCGACCGCCACGCCGAACACCAGCGACGGCACGAACCCACCCACGAACAGCGCCCAGTCCCAGGTGGCGCGCCAGCGCGGATCGGCGATCTTGCCGCGATACTTGAAGCCGACCGGCCTCAGGATCAGGGCGAGGAGAATCGCGATCATCGCGATGTAAAAGCCCGAGAAGCTGACCGCATAGAGCGGTGGGAAGGCGGCGAAGATCGCCCCGCCACCGAGGATCAGCCACACCTGGTTACCCTCCCAGGTCGGGCCGACGAGGTTTAGCAGCACCCGCCGCTCCTCATCGGTCCGCCCGACGAAGGGGTAGAGCATGCCGACGCCGAGATCACGTCCGCCCATGATCGCAAAGCCGATGAGCAGGATGCCGAGCAGCAGCCACCAGATGAGGCGGAGCACTTCGTAGTCGAGGGGAATGAAACTCATTTTCCGTGCTCCTTACTTCACCGCAACCGCGTCGACCGGCTCGATCGGCTCCGCGCCCGCGTCGAGGCCGAACGTGTCCGACGGCCCCTTCCGGATGGCTTTGACCATGAGGAAGAGCTCGACGACGATCAGTGCGGTGTAGAGGCTGACGAAGAACACCAGCGAGATGACGAGATCCGACACCTGCAGCCCCGATGCGGCATAGAAGGTCGGCAGCACGCCCTCCACCACCCAGGGTTGTCGCCCGTACTCGGCGATCAGCCACCCGAGTTCGATGGCAAGCCAGGGCAGCGGCAGCGCCAGTACGCAGGCCCAGAGCAGCCAGCGCTGGTCCTCGAACTTGTGGATCGACGCCTTGTAGAACCACAGCGCAAAGAAGCCGATGAAGAAGAAGCCGCAGCCCACCATGATGCGGAAGCTCCAGAATAGCGGCCACACGTCGGGCACCGTATCGAGCGACGCCTGGACGATTTCCTCGCCGGTCGCGTTCTCGATGTCCGGCCGGTACTTCTTCAAGAGCAGCGCATAGCCGAGATCGGCCTTGGCCGCGTCGAATGTGGTGCGGGCACCGCTATCGGCCGGGTCGGCTTTGATTGCCTGGAGCGCAGTGTAGGCCTTGAGCCCGTTGGCGATGCGGAGCGCGGCGTGCTCGGTGAGTTCGGTAATGCCGGGCAGGTCGCGGTCGAACGAGCGCGTGGTGATGATGCCGAGGATCCAGGGGAACTGCACCTCGAAGGCGGGGTGGCCGTCGCGGCCGGGAATGGCGAACAGCGTCAGCGCCGCCGGGGCGGGCTCGGTTTCGTACATCGCCTCCATGGCGGCAATCTTCATCTTCTGGTGTTCGGTCGCGACATAGCCCGACTCGTCACCGAGGACGACGACCGACAATGCCGAAGCAAGGCCGAAGCTCGCGGCCACCACCATCGAGCGCTTGGCGAGGTCGGTATGCTTGCCGCGCAGCAGGAAGAACGCGCTGATGCCGAGGACGAACACGGCGCCGCACACATAGCCGGCCGACACGGTGTGGACGAACTTGGCCTGCGCCACCGGGTTGAACACCACCTCCATGAAGTTGGTGATCTCCATGCGCATGGTGTCCGGGTTGAAGCTCGCCCCGACCGGATTCTGCATCCAGCCGTTGGCGATGAGGATCCAGAGCGCCGAGAAATTGGTGCCGAGCGCGACCAGCCAGGTCACCGCAAGATGCGCCACCGGCCTCAGTCGGTCCCAGCCGAAGAAGAACAGGCCAACGAAGGTTGCCTCGAGGAAGAAGGCCATCAGGCCCTCGATGGCGAGTGGCGCGCCGAACACGTCGCCGACATAGTGGCTGTAATAGCTCCAGTTCATGCCGAACTGGAACTCCATGACGATGCCGGTGGCGACGCCCATGGCGAAGTTGATGCCGAACAGCGTGCCCCAGAACAGGGTCGCCTTGCGCCAGACCTGTCGTCCCGTCATCACGTAGACGCTTTCCATGATCGCCATGATCACGGAGAGCCCGATCGTCAAAGGCACGAAGAGGAAATGGTACATGGCTGTCGCGGCAAACTGGATGCGCGACAGATCAACGACGAGCGGATCGACCATGGTGAAATGCCTTCATGTTGTCCGGTCTTCGGACCGGCATGCTTGCAGCAGGTACACGCACCCTTGTCGCACCACCTTGATCGAGATCAAGGCAAAGCACCATAACTAGTGCAGGCTCCCAGCCGTTCTTCACCCGGTAAGGCTATGAACGACAAGATGAATAATGTCGCACCCGGCCGGTGGTTGAACCGGCTTGCGGCGGCCGACCGGGGGCTCCTCGCGGTGTCGGTCGGCCTGCCGCTGCTGTCCGGCGCGCTGGTCGTGTTGCAGGCATGGCTCCTTGCCACGGTGCTTGGCGATGCGATCATCAACGGCGTGCCCTTGCCGGCGCTCTTTGGCTCGATCGGCCTCATCCTGCTTGTCATCGCCGGCCGTGCCGGGCTGGGCGTCGTCGCGGAAACCGCAGCAGTGGCGCAATCCGAACGGATCAAGCTGCGATTGCGCCGCGACATGTTCGCGTACATCGTCGAGGCCTCGCCCACCGCGACTGCGGCAAAAAGCTCCGGCGCGCTGGCCTCCACGCTGATCGAGCAGGTCGAGGCGATCGACGGCTATGTGGTGCGCTACCTGCCGGCCATGGTGCAGGCCGCCATCCTGCCGGTTGCCTTCGCGGCCGTGACCTTCCCGATCGATTGGGTCGTGGCGCTGCTGTTTCTCTTCACCGCCCCGCTGATCCCCGTGTTCATGGCGCTGGCCGGCTGGGGCGCGGAGGCGGCGAGCCGGGCCCAGGCGGCGGCCCTCAACCGGCTTGGCGGCCGCTTCGCCGACCGGTTGCGCGGGCTGACGACGCTGAGCCTTTTCGGCGAAGCCGAGCGTGAGACGACCCGCGTGCGGCAGGCATCGGAGGAGCTGCGCAGCCGCACCATGCGGGTGATGCGCATCGCGTTCCTGAGTTCGGCCGTCCTCGAGTTCTTCGCTGCCCTCGGTGTCGCCGGCGTTGCCCTCTATGTCGGGCTCACCTTCCTCGATCTCGTCTCGTTGCGCGGCACCGAATTGACACTGGCCGCCGGCATGTTCTGCCTGCTGATGGCGCCCGAGATCTACAACCCGCTGCGGCTGCTCGCTGCGCACTATCACGACCGCGCTTCTGCTAAGGCCGCCGTGGCAGAGATCGAGGCACAACTGGGTCGGTTGCCTGCTACCACTCCCGCTGTGGCCGAACCGCTCCCCGTCGAAGACCGCGCCGGCCCACTGCAACTGGATCTCGTTGGAGTATCCGTCGCCGCCCCAGACGGACGGCCCGTCCTTGCCGACATCCGGCTTTCGATCGCGCCGGGCGAGCGGGTCGCCATCCTGGGCACCAGCGGCATCGGTAAATCGACCCTGCTCGAAGCCATCGCCCGGCTGCGGCCTTTCGAAGGGGCCATCACCGTTGGTGACGCTCCGCTGGAAGCCCGCGGCGAGCCCGATCTGCGCCAGTGTGTCGCCATGCTCGGCCAGCGCCCGCGCCTCTTTGCCGCAACGATCGCCGAAAACATCCGGCTCGGCCGGCCCGGTGCCTGCCACGCCGCCCTGCGGCGAGCCGCGCACCTGGCCCACGTCACCGACTTTGCCGACGAACTGCCCGACGGCGTGCAGACCCGCGTCGGCGACGACGGCCTCGGCCTTTCCGGCGGCGAGATCCAGCGTGTGGCGTTGGCCCGCATCTATCTGCGGGATCCCGGCCTCGTGCTGCTCGACGAGCCTACTGCCCATCTCGATGCGGCAACGGAAGCGGCCGTGCTCGATGATCTCATGGCCTTCTCCGCGGGCCGGACCCTTCTCGTCGCTACCCACTCGCATGCGGTTGCGGCGCGCATGGACCGGGTTTTCCGCATCGCCAACGGCCGCCTGTTGCCGGCGCCCAGGCCGGTACTCACCCGCAAGGCAGGTGCCGCATGAAGGCCATCCTCACCTTCGCCCCACTGCTTGGACGGCTGAAGGGAGCGTTCGCACTCACCCTTGGGCTGTCGCTGATCACGCTGTTTGCCGGCGTTGCGCTGCTCGGTCTCTCGGGTTGGTTCCTCACCGCCGCCGCGCTCAGCACCGCCGGCGCGGCCTTCAATCTCTTCGCCCCCTCGGCCGGCGTGCGCGGCCTGTCCTTCGTCCGCATCCTGTCGCGCTACGGTGAAAAGCTCGCCGGCCATGACGCGACCCTACGGTTGCTGGCGGACCTGCGGGTCTGGCTGTTCTCGCGTCTGTTCCCGCTGGTACCGCTCGGCCGCCGCCTTGGCCGCGGCGATCTCGTCAGCCGCCTCCTCGCCGATGTCGAGGCGCTCGATACGCTGTTCCTGATGGCGCTCGGCCCGATCAGCACCGCCGTGCTCGCCGGCGCCGCAATGACCATCGGGCTCGCCATCCTCCTGCCGGGTGCGGCTCTGGCCTTCGCGCTCTTCTTCTTTGCGGCCGTATTGCTCGTCCCGATCGCGCTGGTGCTCGTTTCGCGACGCACCGGAACGGAGATCGTCGGCGCAACCTCGGATCTCCGCCAGTCAGTTATGGACGGCATCGAAGGTCACCAGGATTTCGTGCTGCTCGGCGCCACGGGCCTGGCGATGGCGCGAGCTGAGTCACCGGCGGCGCGGGTGGCGAAGGCCCGCCGCCGGCTCGGGTTGATTGCCGCAGCAGCCTCGGCGCTCGTGCAGGTGTTCGCGGGAGCCGCGCTCGTCAGCGTGCTGGCCATGGGACTGGCGGCGCTGGAGGCCGGCGCGATCGACGGGCCGCTGCTGGCCGGCCTGCTGTTGGCGGGGCTCGCCAGCTTCGAGGCCTCGGCCATGCTGGTACGAAGCGCGACCCGCCTTGCCGGCGCCGCCGCCGCGGCAGAGCGGCTGCATGCCATCGCCACAGCGACGCCCGCCGTGGCCGAAGCCGCTTCGCCTTTGCCGCTGCCGCCGGGTGCCGAGATTCGCCTTGAGGGCGTGCACTTCGGCTACGATCCCGAGCGTCCGGTCATCGGCCCAATCGATCTCACCATCCGCGCCGGTCAGTGCGTTGCGATCACCGGCCCGAGCGGCGCGGGCAAATCGACCATCGCACACCTGCTGGTCCGGCTCGCCGATCCCGATGCCGGGGTCGTGCGGATCGCCGGCCGGGACATCCGCGAAGTCGCGACCGACGTGCTGCGCCGCCGCGTGGCGTTGATGACGCAGGATGCGCCGGTCTTTCTCGATACGATCCGCGCCAACCTTCGTATCGGGCGCCACGATGCCGACGATGCGGAGTGCTGGCAGGCCCTCGAAGCGCTTGGCCTGGCCGAATTGGTGCGCGGCCTTCCGCAAGGGCTCGATACGCCGCTTGGCGAGGCCGGTCGTACGCTCTCGGCCGGCCAAGCCCGACGCATCGGTCTTGCCCGCACCCTGCTGTCGGACGCGGCGATCTTCGTCCTCGACGAACCGACCAGCGGCCTCGACCACGAAGCCGAGGCAGCGTTCCTCGCCGAACTGCCGGAAATGCTGCGCGGCCGCACCGCCATCGTCATCACCCACGCCGAGGTGCCGACGGCATTCGACCGCGTCTATGCCATGAAGGCGGGCCGCCTCGTCGAGGCAGCGAGGATGGGGGCCTGACGGCCCGCTACTTCTTCGGAACAGTGCGCCGCTGGGCCCAGGCAATGGTGACGGCCAGCAGGGCGAAGGCGGTGACGACGGCGGTCAGGAAGACGATGGTTTCGACGGGCATTTGTGGTCTCCTCGTTGGACGAGGCGACCACAGCACCGTGCACGGTCCATGCTGTTGATCTAAATCAAGAAACCACGATCACCTTGGTGCCCGTGGGTACGCGGTCGTAGAGATCGATGATGTCCTGGTTGATCAGCCGAATGCAGCCCGACGAAACGCTTTGCCCGATCGTATAGGGCTCGATCGTGCCGTGCAGCCGGAAATGCGTGTCCTTGCCGTTGCGATAGAGGTAGAGCGCGCGCGCCCCGAGCGGGTTCTTGAGCCCGCCATCCATGCCCGCCGCAACCGGACCGTAGCGCTCGGGCTGGGTCTTGATCATGTTGGCGGTCGGGGTCCAGCGCGGCCACTCGGCCTTGCGCGCGATGGTGGCCGTGCCGCGGAAATTCAGCCCTTCCTCGCGGCCGACGCCCACGCCGTACCGCATGGCGCGGCCGCCCCCCTCAACCAGATAAAGGAACCTCTCGCTGGTATTGACGACGATCGTCCCCGGCGCTTCCTTGCCGGAATAGTCCACTTCCTGCCGCCAGAACTGCTCGGGGATCTTGCGGATATCGATACCCGGAACGGCGAAGCCGTTGTCGTTGCGCATCGAATAGTGGCTGGCCCAGGGCTCGTCGACCTGGATGATATTGAAGTTCTCGAGCCGGCGGCTGCCGGTCGAGGAACATGCGCTGAGCGCCAGGGCGGCGCCTCCGGCGAGGAACAGGCGGCGGGTGGTCAAATTGGTCTCGCAAGTGGCTGAAGTCAGTCGCGCCTAACAACAGAATCTGGAAGGCACTTGTCGAGTGCGGTCCTGCCACATTCGGGCATGAAAGCGGATCACGGTTTCGTGGAGCAGGGCGCCTCGCGAAATCCTATCCCCCTCACCCCAAACCCATGCGATTCTCCCGCCCGTCCGCTGCACCGAAGCGAGATCATGACGAGTGGTTGGTGCGGTGGAGATTGGGTGATGGTGGAGTCGTTCGCCATCAGGCCGAAAGCACGACGGCATGATCCGGTTCGCCGGGGACGCCGCTAGCACGCGGGAGCCGTCCGATGCGGGATGGCTCGAAGGGACAAGGCTGCCACGCATGAGGCAGCCGCAGAGGCGGGACGGTATCCGGTGGATTCCGGCCGTTTGCAGCCGGCAGGTTCCTCGCGATGCGGCACGGGATGCGCCCGAGCCATCGTGCCATACGCCCAAAACCCCGATCGGCCGGCGAGGCGTGAGCCTCATTCATATTGCGGACTACCCGCGAGGGGCAAACGTCTCGCCGGCACGTCGCTTCGCTCTTTGACATCCTCCGGGGCCCGTGGCCGTCGGATGCATCGGCACGGCCGGCGACTGCCGCTGCGGACGAGGGGTCGCGCGCATTGGCATCTCCGCCCCTATCTCCGTCCTTCGGTCTTGGGCATCGCGTCGAACGCGGCCATCACCACCGTTAGCGTACCGCGCACATGCGCCGTGTTGATGCGCGCTGCCGCCTCGGGGTCACGGCGACGGAAGGCGTCGAGCAGGGCATGGTGCTCGGTCCTCACGCGCTGTGCGAAGGCGGTGTCGCGACCCTGGCTGTTCATCAGGCTCTCGCTGAGCCCGTAGTAGCGCGAGATCAGCCCGGCCGCTTCGAGGTTGCCGCCATGCGTATTGATGAAGCGGTGGAACGCGTGATTGGCCGCGTCGATCCACGCCCAATCCATCGCCGCGGTTGCCTCATCGTGCTCGACCTGCAGGGCTTCGAGCTGCCGGAGTGAAGAGAGCGACGCCTCCTCGGCGAACTGCCGGGTGAGGAAAGTCTCGAGCGCCTCGCCGATCTCGTGGGCGTGGGTGAGCAGGTTCCGGTCGAGCGCCCGGACGCGGGCGCCGGCATTGGGGATCATCTCGACGAGACCCTCGCCCTCGAGCTGCTGCAACGCCTCCCGCACCGGCTGGACACTCACGCCGTAGCGCAGCGCAAGGGTCGTCATGGTCAACCGGCCACCCAGCGGTATGCTGCCACTGATGATCTCGTTGCGAATGAGGTTGGTGACGCGCTGGTAGTTCGTCTCGACCTTGCCTTCGCTTGCCGAGGCGCGCTTCGTCATTGGGGCAGACATGGTTCACCTCGGGCGATCAGCTTCGATCGCAAGTCAGATCGTATACGACATTGACAGATTTGATACGATCTTGCACCGTCGTTTCTTGCGATAGGCACAGGCAGGGCAAAGCCAGGTGAGCCGTCGCCGGGAGGAATAACGCAACATCGTTTGTCGTCCGGCATCTCACGCCGGGCGCGCGGCGTTGCCTCTCGCATTCGAACCGAGGGCAGCATGGATCGCAAGAGTTTCCGCGGCATCTTCGTCATCGTCACCACGCCCTTCACGCATGATGCCAAACTCGATGAGGCCGGGCTCGAGAGCACGATGGCGTTCTGTCTTGCCGCCGGCGTGCATGGCGTCGTCGCCAACGCGCTGGCGAGCGAAGGCGGCTATCTGAGCGAGGCCGAGCGCCGGCGGGTTGCCGAGATCGTTGTCGGGGCGGTGAAAGGCAAGGTGCCGGCCATCGTCGCCGTCTCCGCGCCGCACCACAGCATCGCAGCGGACTATGCGCGGCATGCCGAAGCGATCGGCGCCGATGCCATCATGGCACTGCCGCCGACGCTCCATCCGGCTTCACCCGCCGAGATCAAGGCGCACTATCGCGCCATTGCTGCCGCGACCTCGCTGCCGCTGGTGCTGCAGAACGTCGTCGGGCAGGGCGCTTCTTCGATGAGTGCGGCGCTGCTCGCCGAACTGGTGCACGAGATTCCCACCGCCCGGTTCGTCAAGGAAGAGTCGGGCTACCCGGCGCAGACCGTGGGCGAAATCCTGCGGCTCTGCGGCGACAAGGTTGAAGGCGTGATGGGCGGCAAGGCCGGCAAGACTTTGCTCGAAGAAGTGCGGCATGGCGTCTCCGGAACCATGCCGGCCTGCGAGATCGCCGATGTGCATGTGGCGCTCTGGAACGCCATCGAGGCCAAGGACGACACCCTCGCGCGAAGCATCTTCCGGCGCCTGCTGCCCCTCCTCGACATGGAGAGCAACTACGGCATGCCGCTGATGAAGGAGGTGCTGAAGATGCGCGGCGTCATCGGCAGCGCCGCCGTCCGCCAGTCCGGCTTCCGCGCCCTTGACGATGCGGCCCGCGAAGAGGCGGCGACCGTCATGGACGACCTCACCGAAATCATGTTGCCGGCCTATCGGCACCGGCGCTAACCCCAGGGAACGAGCGATGAGCACGATCGAGAACGCCATCAACCGCAACTCGCAGCCGACCGAGCTGCGCATCACCGACATGCGGCTCGCTGTGGTGGCGGCGAACTACGACTATCCGATCCTCAAGATCGAGACCAATCAGGGCGTCTACGGCCTTGGCGAAGTGCGTGACGCCGGCCATGCGGCAAACGCGCTGCAATACAAGTCGATCCTCGTCGGCCAGAACCCCTGCAACGTCGACATGATCTTCCGCGCCATCAAGCGCTTTGGCAACTGGGGCCGCGAAGGCGGCGGCGTCTCGGGCATCGAGATCGCGCTGATGGACCTGATCGGCAAGATCTATGGCGTGCCCTGCTACCAGCTGCTCGGCGGCAAGTACCGCGACAAGGTCCGCCTCTATGGCGACACCCCGACCCCGGACGATCCGACCCCCGAGGATTTCGTCAAGGCGGTGAAGGGCCGGCGCGCCCGCGGCCTCACCTGGATCAAGTTCGACCTGCGACCGTCGCTGTTCGAAACCGGCGAACACCCGCTCATCGGCCACGACGCGCCGCACGAGACCGATTTCGACATGGGCAAGTGGTTCAAGACGCCCATGGCCGGACGCGGCGTGAAGCTGACCGACAAGACCATCGAGCAGGCCGCCCACGTCGTCGCCGAAGTCCGCAAGGCCGTCGGCAACGACGTCCAGATCTGCGTCGACCACTTCGGTGAGGGCTACCTCACTGCCGATGAAGTGATCCGCCTCGGTAAGGCGCTCGAGGCCTACGATCTAGCCTGGATGGAAGATCCGGTCTCACGCTTCGATATCCCGGGCCACAAGCATGTGTCAGATGCCCTGCTGACGCCCATCGCCGCCGGCGAGGACTGGTACCTGCGCGACGGCTTCCGCCAGGCGATCCGCACCCGCGCGGTTGATATCGTCCATCCGGACCTGCTCACTTCGGGCGGCCTGATGGAGACCAAGCGCATCTCCGACGACGCCGAGGAGGAGGGCATCCCGACCGCCCTCCATTGCGCCGGCTCGCCCATCGGCTTCATGGCCAATATCCACACCGCTGCGGCGATCTCGAGTTTCCTCGCCTGCGAGCATCATGGCCTCGACCTGCCGTTCTGGGAGAGCCTAGTCACCGGTCTGGCGCCCGACTACATGGCCGATGGCTTCGTCAAGGTGCCGGAAAAGCCGGGGCTCGGCATCGACCTCAACCTCGATGCAATCGAAGCCAATCTCAGGACGCCCGGGACGATGTTCCTCCCCACCGACGAGTGGAACACGCCAAAACTCGGCTTCTGGCGTCCGGACGATCGCTGGCCCGAGTAATCGTCAGCCCGAAAGGGTGTCGACCCTGCGCAGCGCCGGGAACAGGCGGGACCATGCCAGCACCACGGCGATGGTCCCGATGCCGCCCACGGCCACCGCAAGCACGGGGCCCATGAAGCCGGCGGCGACACCGGCCCGGAATTCGCCGAGCTGGTTGGAAGCGCCGATGAACAGCGAGTTCACCGCGTTGACCCGGCCGCGCATCTCGTCCGGCGTCAGCAGTTGCACCAGCGACGAGCGGATGACGACGCTCACCGTATCGGCCGCGCCCAGGGTGAGGAGCATGGCGATCGACAGCGCGATATTGGTCGAGAAGGCAAAGACGATGGTCGCGAGGCCGAAGACGCCGACGGCCCATAGCATCGTGATGCCGACATGGTGCTTGAGCGGGAAGCGCGCGAGATAGAGCGACATCACCACCGCACCGACGGCCGGGGCAGTGCGGAGGAACCCGAGCGCCCAGGGCCCTGCCATCAGGATGTCGCGCGCATAGACCGGCAGCAGCGCGGTCGCCCCGCCGAGCAGCACCGCGAATAGGTCGAGTGAGATACAGCCCAGCATCAGCGGCCGGCTCTTGATGAAGGCGACCCCGGCGAAGACCGACTCTAGCGTCACCGGCGTGCGCTTCAGCTGGTTTGCCGGCGGGATGGCGACGACATTGAAGCTGGCGATGGCAAAGCAGAGCGCCGAGAAGGCGAAGGGAACGACCGCCCCAAAGCCATAGAGGATGCCGCCGATGGCGGGCCCGAGCACCATTGCGGTCTGCATCACCGAAGTGGAGGTGGCCACGGCGCTCTGCAGTTGCGCGGTCGGCACGATGCTCGGCAGCAGTGCGGCCATCGTCGGGCGCTCGAAGGCCTGCGCGGCGCCCATCAGTGCCACGCCGACGAAAATGCCCCAGGTCGGCAGCCAGCCCTGCCACACACCGAGCGCGATGCCGCACATAACCACCGCTTCGATGACTTGGCAGATGAAGGCGATGCGCCGCCGGTCGAACTGGTCGGCGACCTGCCCGGCAACCAGCGTCAGTATCAGCATGGGTAGAAACTGGAACAATCCGACCAGCCCCAGGTCGAACGGATTGCGGGTCCGATCGTAGACCAGCCACCCGATGGCCACGGCAGACCCCTGGAATGCGACCGAGGAGAGCGCGCGCGAGGAGAGGAAATGGCGGAACGGAATCGAGCGGAGAACGTGCGGGGCGGGGGTGGTCATTCGTGCGCCCTGCATGGCACGAGGACACGATGCCGCACAACCGCGACCTTGCGCCTAGTCGCGCCGGAGCGGGGCAAAAACACCCCACGAACAGGCTTATTCCCGATGCAGGCAAACTTTATCGCCCACTCTGGAAGCGTTCCAGCCTGGGTCGATTCTTGTTGACCGCGGCTATCAGATTTACCTAATCGGAGCCCGCACGTTTCTCAGCGAGGTTACCAGATGAAGTTCACATCCCTGCTTGCAGGTATCGCCCTTGCGGCGCTTGCCCTTCCGGCCATGGGTCAGGACGAGGGTATTCTCGTCTACAACGCCCAGCATGAATCGCTGACTCAGGAATGGGCCGACGCCTTTACCGCCGAAACCGGCATCAAGGTCACCATCCGCCAGGGCAGCGATCTCGAGGTCGGTAACCAGATCCTGCAGGAGGGCGCCAACTCGCCCGCTGACCTGTTCCTCACCGAGAATTCCCCGGCCATGGTGCTGGTCGACAATGCCGGCCTGTTCGAGCCGCTGCCGCAGGACGTCCTCGATCTCATTCCGGCCGAGTACCGCCCGGCCAACGGTCACTGGACCGGCATCGCCGCCCGCTCGACTGTGTTCGCTTACGATACGCGGAAGCTCAATGCGGACACACTGCCCAAGTCCTTGCTCGATCTTGCCGATCCGAGCTGGAAGGGCCGCTGGACCGCCTCGCCGGGCGGCGCAGATTTCCAGGCAATCGTCGGCGCCCTGCTGGCCCTCAAGGGCGAGGAAGCGACCTCCGCCTGGCTCACCGCAATGAAGGAAAACGTCACTCCCGTCCGCGGCAACCGCGCCGCCATGGCTGCGGTAAACAAGGGCGAGTTCGAAGGCGCCGTGATCTACCACTATTACTGGTTCGGCGATCAGGCCGGCACCAAGGAGAACAGCGGCAACGTCGCGATGCACTACTTCAGGGGGCAGGACCCCGGCGCCTTCGTCTCGATCTCGGGCGGCGGCGTACTGGCTTCGTCCAAGCACAAGGACCAGGCTATGCAGTTCCTAAAGTGGATCGCCGGCCCCGGAGGGCAGAAGATCCTGCGCGACGGCACCTCGTATGAATACGCGATCAGTGTCGGCGAAGCTGCCAATGCCGCTCTGACCCCGCTCGCCGACCTTGAGGCTCCCGTGCTTGACCCGACCAAGCTCGACAGCGCAAAGGTCACCGAACTGATGACTGCGGCGGGCCTGCTCTAGGGGCGGACCCTAAACCACTGGCGGGGCGGCACTTCCGGGTCGCCCCGCTTTCTCGAGGACTCGTTTGACCGACGCCATCGAAGCTCGACTGCCCCTCTCGATCCGGCGCGTGACCGGAAGCGGACTTGCCTTGCTGGGTGCAACGCTCGTCGCCGTGGCGAGCCTCGTTCCGCTGGGCTTCATCGCGGTCGTCGCGGTGACCAGCGGCTGGGAGGAAGTCGTCCGCCTCGTCTTCCGCCCCAAGGTCGGCGAACTTCTGCTCAATACGCTGTGGCTCGAACTGCTGACCGTGCCGCTCTCTGTTATCCTCGGAGTCACGCTGGCCTGGCTGACGGAACGCACGCGATTGCCCGGCGCCGGCATCTGGGCCGGACTCATGGTCGCGCCGCTCGGCGTCCCCGCCTTTGTCCAGAGCTACGCCTGGAGCAGCGCCTTCCCGTCCTTCCACGGTCTGGCGGGCGTCGTGACGATCGCCATCATCGCCTACTTCCCCTTCGTCTACCTGCCCGTCGCCGCCCAGTTGCGCCGCCTCGATCCGGCGCTCGAGGACAATGCCGCCTCGCTCGGCCTGCGGCCAACGGCGGTGTTCTTCCGGGTCGTCCTGCCGCAGCTGCGGCTGTCGATCTGCGCCGGAGCCCTGCTCGTCGGGCTCCACCTTCTCGGCGAATACGGCCTGTTCGTCCTGATGCGCTACGACACCTTCGCCACCGCCATCGTCGACCAGTTCCAGTCGGTCTACGACGGCCCGGCCGCCAACCTGCTCGGTGGCGTCCTCGTGCTCTGCTGCCTCGTGCTTCTGGGCGGTGAGTCTCTCGTGCGCGGTGACCGCCGCTACGCCCGTGTCGGCTCCGGCTCGGCCCGTCGTGCCGTGCCGGTCGCCCTCGGCGCCTGGACTTTTCCGGCCGTCCTGATGCTCTCTGGCGTCGCCATCGCGGCTCTTGGGGTCACTTTCGTCACCCTCGGCCGCTGGCTCTGGTACGGCGGGCTCGGCGTCTGGAAGCTCGACCAGATCGGCGCCGCGCTCGAGCAGACCGTGCTCTATGCGGTACTGGCCGGTGTCGTTGCTACCGCCCTGGCCATGCCCATGGCCTGGATCGCAGTGCGTGCGCCGGGACGCTGGCAGCGCGTGCTCGAGGCCTGCCACCTCTATGTCGGGGCGCTGCCAGGGATCATCGTCGCGCTGGCGCTGGTTGCCATCACCGTCCGCGTCGCTCTGCCGCTCTACCAGACCGTCGCGACGCTGATCTTCGCATACGCCCTCATCTTCCTGCCCCGCGCACTGACCGGCCTCCGCTCCTCGATCGCCCAGGTCCCCGTCGAGCTCGAACGGGCCGCGATGAACCTCGGCCGGCCTCCGGTCGCCGCCGTCTGGCAGGTGACCATGCGCCTCGCTTCGCCCGGCATCGCCGCCAGCGTCCTGCTCGTCGCGCTCGGCGCCGCCAACGAGCTGACCGCGACCCTCATGCTGGCCCCCAATGGCACCCGTACACTGGCGACCAAGTTCTGGGCGCTGACCAGCGAGATCGACTATGCCGGCGCGGCGCCTTATGCCGTGCTGCTCATCCTTGTTTCCATGCCGCTGACGTTGCTCCTGCGTCGCCAGTCCAACCGGGCGATCGGACAATGACCCTGCTCTCGCTGACCGGCATCACCCGCCGCTTCGGCCATGTCGTGGCCCTCGACAATGTCGACCTCGAAGTCGCGCGTGGCGGGCTGACCGCAGTCGTCGGCGCCTCCGGCTCGGGCAAGACCACTATGCTGCGCCTGATTGCCGGCTTCGAGCCGCCCGATGCCGGCCGCATCGCGCTCGGCGGGCAGGTGTTGGCAAACGGCCACGACTATGTGCCGGCCCACCGCCGTGGCATCGGCCTCGTCGCCCAGGAAGGCGCGCTCTTCCCGCACCTGAGCGCCGGCGCCAACATCGCCTTCGGCATGGATGGCGGCGAGCACGCGCGGCGGGTCGGCGAGTTGCTCCACGCCGTCGAGCTCGATGCCGAGCTCGCCCATCGCATGCCGCATGAGCTCTCCGGCGGCCAGCAGCAGCGTGTGGCTCTCGCTCGCGCGCTCGCCCGTCGCCCGACGCTCATGCTGTTCGATGAGCCGTTCTCGGCTCTCGATGCCGGCCTCCGCGCCAACATGCGCGAAATGGTCAAGGCCCGCCTCGCGGCCGAAGGCCTCACCGGCATCCTCGTCACGCATGATCAGCAGGAAGCGCTGAGCTTTGCCGATCAGCTCGTCGTCCTCGAACAGGGCCGCATCGTCCAGGCCGGCGATCCGCGCGAACTCTACCTGCAGCCCCGCACCGAAAGCCTGGCCCGCTTCCTCGGCGACGCAGTGGTCATTGATGCCGAGGTGGCCGGCGGCGAGGCGATGACACCGCTCGGCCGGCTCAAGGTCGGCCGCATCACCGCCCCCGGCCGAGCCCGCATCCTGCTCCGGCCCGAGCAGATCCGGCTCGTGCCATGGGCGGATGGTCAGCCCACCGCCGAGATTCTTTCGGCTTCGTTCGAGGGCCCGGTGACCGTCGTAACCTTCCGCGCCGACGGCGCCACTTTCAGCATCAAGTGCTCGAGCGCCGAAGCCCCGGTGCAGGGCCGGGCGTCGATTGTCGTCCTGGGCACCGGCCATGTCGTCGAGCCCGCTCCTCGCGCCTGATCGGCCGCAGTGTTTTCGCCACTTTCGCCCTTAGTCCCATTCCATCGCCGTCGGGAATATGGCTTATGGGCGCAACTGGTATGGTAGGGTTGAGGAGCCTCCCTGAATGAAGATTACCGATCTCAAATGCGCGATCATCGCCAACAGCCCGGTGATCCGCATCACCACCGATGAGGGCATCACCGGCTGGAGCCAGATCGAGACGCCCAAGCCCTACGTGAAGCCGCAGGTGCTGCAGCTCAAGGACTGGATTGTCGGCCAGGACCCGCGCGACGTAGAGCGTGTCATGCGCCGCATTCGCGTGCGTGGCGGCTTCAAGCCCTTCGGCTCGGCCGTATCCGCCATCGAGCACGCGCTCTGGGATATCGCCGGCAAGGCCCTCAACGCACCGGTCTACCGCCTGCTCGGCGGCAAGGTCCGCGACCAGGTGCGGACCTACCGCACCCTCTACCAGGCCGAAGTGCCCGGCGGCGCCGAGCACACGCCCGAGGGCTACAAGCGCTGGGCCGAATACGGCAAGTCGCTGAAGGGCGAGTTCACCCTGTTCAAGCTGCCCAGCGCCTTCCACTCGTCCATGGTGCGCGACTTCCCGAATTACTTTTATGGCGAAGTCCAGCACGATGCGCCGTTCCCGTACCCGCACAAGGGCACGATGACCAAGGAAGGCCTCGATCACCTCGTCGCCTGCATCACCTCGGCCCGCGAGACGCTGGGCAAGGGCTACAACACCGCCGTCGACGCCGGTCCGGGCTTCATGCCGCTCGATGCGCTTCGCCTCGCCAAGGCGGTGGAGCATCTGCACCTGATGTGGATCGAGGATACCGTCACCGGCGACTACAGCCCTTACGTCAATCCCGACGTCTACAAGGACGTCACCCATCACACCACGACGCCGATCCATACTGGCGAGCAGATCTACCTGCGCCAGCACTACAAGGCCCTGATCGAGAGCCATGCCGTCAACGTCATCGGTCCCGATCCCTGCGACGTCGGCGGACTCGCCGAGATCAAGTGGGTAGCCGAGCACGCGGACCTGCATGGCATTGCCATCGCTCCGCACGGCACCGCCAACGGCATTCTCGGCCTCGCCGCGCTGATCCAGGTCTGCGCTACCATGCCGGACAACCTGATCGCCTTCGAGTACCCTGCCCGGTTCGAACCCTTCTGGTACGACATCACCGAAGGTTTTGAAGGCATGCCGGTGAAGGGCGGGCTGATCGACGTGCCGGATCGCCCGGGCCTCGGCGTCAACTTGATCGCCAAGGAAGCCAAAAAGTACCTCGAAGAGGGCGACGAGAACTTCTTCGACTAAACGCCTGCGACGAACTGACTATCCCGCGCCGGCTGGCCTCCAGCCGGCGTTTTCCTTGTCGGACCGCGACTTGCCGACAAGGAATGGCGGAGAAAAAGGGAAACGGCGATTGTTCCTCGAAAGTTAGCGATTCCAATGACTTATGAGCGCCGCACTTGCCCTCTGTGTACCAGTCAATTGCGCACCATGGACAAGCTCCAAGGTTCGCTTTGGCTGCCACCAGACCTTGGTGTGTCCTTCGATTCCCACGGTCCGCTTTGCGCTACGACCAGACATCAGCGCGGAACGAGAGCGCGACTGACAGGTCGGCGCCACTACCCGACGAGCGAGCACGTCGTCCTCGGTGAAACGATGGAGTAGGATCTCGGTCGGATCGGAGCGGCCGTGGTCGTTGAGAACGCCAATCGCTTCATCGGCGAACTGGCCCGCGCTGGCCCTTTATCGTCTCACGCCCAGCCGTGACATCTTCTCACTTAGGGTTCGGCGAGGGACCCGCAGGGCATCAGCGACGGCCGAGACCGAGTCCTGGTGGCGGTCGAGCTCGGCCTCGATCAGGTGGCGTTCGTAGGCGGCGACGCGCTCAGCAAGGCTGGCGCCCGAGACGATGGGCGTGCGGGTACCGAGGATGTCGGCCAGCGACCGACCGGTCGCGTCGAGGCCCAGGGCGAAGCGGTCAGCGGCGGCCTTGAGCTCGCGCACGTTGCCAGGCCAGGGATGAGTCAGCAGGATGTTGATGTCGGCTGGGTGCAGGCTGGGGGCGGCCCGGTTGAAGCGCCGGGCGGCCGCGCCGAGGAAGTGGTGGAACAGCAGCACGCTGTCGTCGGCGCGCTCGCGCAGCGGCGGCAGGGTGATGGTGGCGGTATTGAGCCGGTAGTAGAGATCGGCGCGGAAGCGACCGGCGGCGCTCTCGGCGGCAAGATCGGCCTTGGTGGCGGCGACGAGCCTCAGGTCGAGCGGGATCTGGCGGTTGGAGCCGATGCGCTCGACGACGCGCTCCTGGATCACGCGCAGCACCTTGGCCTGGGCCAGCATCGGCATCGACTCGATCTCGTCGAGCAGGAGCGTGCCACCATTGGCGTACTCGAACTTGCCGATGCGCTGGCCGCCAGCGCCGGTAAAGGCACCGGCTTCGTGGCCGAACAGCTCGCTTTCGATCAGCTCGGCGGGGATGGCGGCACAGTTGACGGCAACGAACGGTCCTTTGGCGCGCGGTGAGAAGTCGTGGAGGCACCGCGCTACAACTTCCTTGCCGGTGCCAGTCTCACCCAGGATGATTACGTCTGTCGGAATGCCGGCGAGCTCCAGTACGGATCGGCGCAGCCGCTCGATGTTGCGCGAGGAGCCGGCGAGGCGGGTCGCAAGTTCGGTCTCGCCGCCGTCGAGCTTTCGACGGAGTTCAGCCACCTCGCGTTTCAGCCGGGCCCTCTCGGCGGCGCGGGTGATGATGCGGACCAGCTGATCCGGCACATAGGGCTTTTGCAGGAAATCGAAGGCACCGGCGCGCATAGCCTCAACCGCCATCGGCACGTCGCCGTGGCCGGTGATGAGGATGACCTCGATGGGCAGGCTCCGTTCGCCAATGGCGCCGAGGAGGTCGAGTCCGGACAGGCCGGGCATGCGTACGTCAGTCAGCACGACATGCGGGTGCGCTTCGTCGATCACCGCCAAGGCTTCGGCGGCGTTTGCCGCCGTCGTGGTGGCAAAGCCCGAGAGGCGCAGCCATTGCTCGAGCGCCGTGCGCACCATGTCTTCGTCGTCGACGATAAGGACGGCGGGGTCGGTCATGCGGGCTCTCTTGTGGTGAGGGCGGGGAGGAGCGGCAGGGTGACAGTGAAGGTGCTGCCTCGACCTGAGCTGCTCGTGACGACAATGTTGCCGCCGCTGTTGCGCACGAGGCCATAGGAGATGGAAAGACCGAGGCCGAGGCCCTTGCCGGCCTCCTTGGTGGTGTAAAACGGATCGAAAAGGCTGCCGAGTTCGCCGGGGGCGATGCCTGCACCCGTGTCGGTGACGGTGATCCGCGCCGTGCCACCTTCGGTCGCGACGCCAACGGACAGGACGCGGATCGTGGCGGCTTCCATGGCATCCGCGGCGTTGGCGATGAGGTTGATCAGCACCTGCTCGAGGTGCACCGGGTTGACGGCGACCGTGATCGGGGCATCGGGCCGGCGATACTCGACATCGATGCCCAGCTGGCGCAGCTTGTGGTCAGTCAGGTCCAGCGCGTTGGCGATGGCAATTCGGGCGTCCGCGCTCATGGCCACCCCTGTTTCCTTGCGGGCGAAGGTCTTGAGATGCCCGGTCAGGGTGGCGAGGCGCTCGACCACTTTGTCCATGGCCGAAAGCACCGGGCCAATTTCTTTGTCACCCCGACGGTCGGCAAGGAGGTGGGCGCTCGCGAGGTGGGTGGTAAGCGCAGCGATGGGCTGGCTGACCTCGTGAGCGACGCCGGCCAGGGCCTGGCCGAGGCTGGCCATCTTGGCGGCTTGAACCAGTCCATGCTGGGCCTCGCCTTCGGCCTTCTCGGCCCGCACACGGTCCGCGATCTCGGCTCGCAACTGTTCATTCATGTTGTGGAGGTCTTCGGTACGCTCGGCCACACGCTGCTCAAGCCGGTCGTGCTCGGCGAGGCGCTGTGCGACGTGGCGTTGGCGCTGGATGATGAGGACGACGATCAACAGCAGCGCCGCACAACCGAGGGCCGCTGCCGCGGCTGCGACCAGCGACCATCGGGTGAGCGGCGCCATGGGAGTGAAGGATACGATCCGCCATTGGTGCCGGGGCAAGCGCAGCTCGTCGACAATGAAATAGCCCGAGGCCTCGATATCGCTGTCGGCGATATGGGCGAAACGAGCGCCTCGGCTTGACCACATGTCGGAAGTGACCGGCTTGGAGCCGAGGCCGTTGTTGCCGTAGCGCAGAGCAGCATTCGCGGGCGGCGCGACACCGGGCGCCAGCGCGCGATAGCGCCAGTCGGGGCGGGTGGAAAGGATGACCACGCCGTCGTTGTCGACGATGCCGATCAGTTCGCCCGAGCGCCACCAGTTGGCCTCGATCTCACCCAGGTTGATTTTGGCTACGGCGACGCCCAACGGCCCGTCCGGACCATCGATCCGCTCGGAGAGGAAATAGCCAGGCACGCCTGTAGCGATGCCGACCGCATAGAAGCGGCCGTCCCCATCGCTCAGCGCGTCCTCGAAATAGGGGCGGTGGGCGAAGTTGTGGCCGACGAGGCTGTCATACGCCCACCAGTTGGAGGCCGCGACGACGTTGCCGGCGGTGGACATGACGAAGGTTTCGCCGGCGCCGGCGGTATTGTTCAGGTTCGACAGGAAACCGTTGGCGGCGTTGCGGGCGGCCTCGTCGCCCGGTTGCTGCAGCACAGCGTGGGCCTCGACTGCTTGGGCGATGGTTGCCGGCAGGTAGTGGAAGCGCTCGATGATGGCTTCCAGCGTGCGGTCGAAGAGCGCCAGGCGCCGCTCGGTCTGCTCGGAGGCATTTGCGATGGCCGAGGTGGAGGCGAACTCGAACCCGGTCCAGCCGGCCAGCGCAGTCACAAGCATCGCCGCGCCAATCCAGACGAGGTGGCGGAGCTTCAGGCTTTCCTCCAGACGGGCCTCTGCCACGCATTCTCCTTTGGCAATTTCCTGCCGAAAGTTACGCACCGGCCGCGCAATTTCTTGCCTAATCCGCTACCACAGCCTGCGGCGATTGCATATCAGCCCTGCATTTTTCATGTTTGGCACGGCGGTTGCAAAGGTTGCGACAGGGCGCCGAGACCGGCGGCCGACCAATGGGAGGACAGAAACATGAAGACCCTTCTGCGCACGCTCGCCGCCGGCGCCTTGATCGCCGGCCTCGCTCTGACCGCCGCCGCCTCGGCCCAGGACTATCCGACCAAGCCGGTAACGGTGGTGGTGCCGTTCTCGGCCGGCGGCCCGACAGATACGGTGGCGCGTCTCATCGCCGAAGTGATGAGCAAGGATCTCGGCCAGCAGGTCGTGGTGCAGAACGTCGGCGGCGCCGGCGGCACGCTGGGTGCCGGGCAGGTCGCGACGGCGCCCAATGATGGCTATACGCTGCTGGTGCACCATATCGGCATGTCCACTGCTCCGACGCTCTACCGCAGCCTGCCCTACAACCCCGAGACCGATTTCGCACCCATCGGGCTAGTCACTGCCGTGCCGATGACACTGGTGGCCCGCAAGGGCTTCGAGCCCAACACGCTTGCCGACCTCACCGCCTACATCAAGGCGAATGGCGAGAACGTCACCTATGCCCATGCCGGCATCGGCTCGGCCAGCCAGCTGTGCGGCATGCTGCTGATGGACGCGCTCGATGCTCCCATGACCACCGTGCCCTACCAGGGCGCCGGCCCGGCCATGACCGACATCATCGGCGGACAGGTGGACATGATCTGCGATCAGTCGACCAACACCACCAGCCAGATCAAGGCCGGCGAAGTGAAGGCCTATGCGGTGACCTCGCCCGAGCGGCTCGCCAATTTCCCGGACCTGCCGACCACCGCCGAAGGCGGGCTCGACCAGGTGCAGGTGACGGTGTGGCACGGGCTCTATGCGCCGGCCGGCACGGATGCGGCGATCATTTCGCGCCTCGAGGCCGCGCTGCAAACGGCGCTGGCCGATGCGACGGTAATCAGCCGCTTCGCCGAGTTGGGTACGACGCCGGTGACGGCCGCGGAAGCAACGCCTGATGCCCTCAGCAAACAGCTGTCGAGCCAAATCGTGCTGTGGCGCGGCATCATTGAAGCCGCCGGCGTCTACGCCGACTAAGCGTTGGTCCCCGTTCCATCAGCAGTCCCGCGGACCTCAGGCCCGCGGGCAACCTCAGCACGCCCTGCGCGAGATGGCTTGGGCTGACAGTGGACGGGCGGCGGCACCGAGGAGAACCGAGATGGCTATGACATTTTCGACCAAGGACCTGGCGGCAGGCGGCATATTCGTGGCGGCGGGTGCCTATTTCGCCCTCGAGTCGCTGAACTACAAGCTCGGCACCGCTTTCCGAATGGGACCCGGATACATTCCGCTGCTGCTCGGCAGCGCGCTCGCGGTGCTGGGCGTCGCCATCGCGGCCAGTGGTTGGCAGAAGCCGGACGGCGACGAACTGCAGCCCGTCCCATGGCGCGGCCTCGCGCTGGTGGTGCTGACCATTGCCTTTTTCGGTGCCACCGTCCGTGGGTTGGGCTTCGTGCCGGTGGCGTTCATTTCGGCCTTTGCGACAGCGCTCGCGAGCCGACTCAACTCGCCGCTCTTTGCCGCGCTCCTGGCGGTGGCGCTGACAGTGCTCTGCACGCTGGTCTTCAAGATCGGCCTGGGGTTGGGCGTGCCGATGTTCGGCCCCTGGCTCGGGCAATAGGGGGTAACCATGGATATCGTCGCTTCGCTCGGGCTGGGGTTCTCGGTCGCACTCGACCCCATCAACATCCTCTACTGCTTCATCGGCGTTCTGCTGGGAACGCTGGTCGGCGTGCTGCCCGGCATCGGGCCCACCGCCACCATCGCCATGTTGTTGCCGATCACCTTCTCCCTTTCGCCAGCCGCGTCGCTGATCATGCTCGCCGGCATCTACTATGGCGCCCAGTATGGTGGCTCGACCACGGCGATCCTGATCAACCTGCCGGGCGAAAGCTCGTCGGCGGTGACCGCGATCGACGGCTACCAGATGGCGCGGAAGGGCAGGGCCGGGCAGGCTCTGGCTACCGCTGCGCTTGGCTCGTTTTTTGCCGGCACGGTGGCAACGCTCCTGCTCGCCTTCGCCGCACCGCCGCTGGCGCGAGCGGCGCTCAGCTTCGGGGCACCGGAATATTTTTCGCTGCTCGTCCTCGGCCTCCTTGTCTCGATCGCGCTGGCGCACGGCTCGATCCTCAAGGCGCTGGCGATGATCGTGCTCGGGTTGCTCCTCGGAATGGTGGGGCAGGACATCTACGAGGGTACGCCGCGCTTCACCTTCGGCATCCGCGAGCTGTTTTCGGGCCTCAACTTCGTCTCGGTCGCCGTGGGGGTGTTCGGGGTCGCCGAAATCCTGCGCAACCTCGAGAACGAGAAGGGCCGCGAGGTGATGGTCAAGTCGGTCAAGAATCTCTGGCTGTCGAAGGACGATTTCAAACGCATCATCGCGCCGGTGCTTCGCGGCACGGGCCTGGGCTCGCTGCTCGGCGTGCTGCCGGGCGGTGGGCACATCCTCTCGTCCTTTGCGTCCTACTCGGTCGAGAAACGGCTCTCGAGGAACCCCGAGGAGTTCGGCCAGGGCGCCATCGAGGGCGTTGCCGGGCCGGAGTCGGCCAACAATGCCGCGGCTCAGACCTCGTTCATTCCGCTGCTGACGCTGGGCATCCCGGCCCATCCTGTGATGGCGCTGATGGTCGGGGCGTTCATCCTCCAGGGCATCACGCCGGGCCCAAACGTCATCAACGACCAGCCGGCGCTGTTCTGGGGCATCATCGCCTCGATGTGGATCGGCAACGTGCTACTGGTGCTGCTCAACCTGCCGCTGATCGGGCTGTGGGTGAAGATGCTGAGCATCCCCTATCGCGCCTTGTTCCCGGCGATCGTGCTGTTTGCCTGCATCGGCTGCTACTCGATCAACCAAAACGTCTACGACATCTTCGCGATCGGCTTTTTCGGCGTGCTAGGCTACGTGCTGATCCGGGTTGGTTGCGAGCCGGCGCCGCTGCTGCTCGGCTTCGTCTTAGGGCCGCCGCTCGAGGAAAACCTGCGCCGCGCGATGATCATCTCGCGGGGCGATCCGATGGTGTTCATCGAGCGCCCGATCTCGGCGGTGCTGCTGGCCATGGCACTGGCTGCGGTCATCGTCGCTGTGCTGCCGGCGATCCGGCAGAAGCGAAAGGAAGTGTTCGTCGAGGAGGACTAGGCTCGAGATGGCGGCTACTGCTCCTCCGACCGGGGCTGCTAGTCTTTGGCTCGCATCGCATGTTCCCGCCGAACAACCGCTCGCCGCCGGCGGTAAGGCAGCAAAGATCGCCGAGCCAAATACGCTCCTGTGCGAGATGCCGCAGCATCGAGTAGGGGGCAGTGGTTTAACGCAAGTCGCTATGGCAGTTTGTGTCCTGCCGCGGTGAACAGGCGGTACCATTCCTGGCGCGTCAGGACGACGTCTGATCCTGTCGCACTCTCCCTCACGCGATCCGGCTTGGTGGTCCCCAACACCACTTGCAGGTTGGCTGGGTGCCGGGTGATCCAGGCGATGGCGATGCCCATCGGCGTAACCGCGTATTTCTCGGCGAGTTCATCCATCACGACGTTGAGCTCGGCATAGTTCTCGCGATCGCCGATGAAGACCCCCTTGAAGAAGCCTTTCTGCACCGGTGACCAGGCTTGCAACGTCATGCCCTTGAGACGCGAATAGTCGAGCAACCCGACGTCGCGCGAGACCGACTGTTCGAGGCCGTCCATGTTGGCCGCGATGCCCTGCGCGAAGAGGTTGGCATGGGCGATGCTGAGTTGAACCTGGTTGAACAGCAGCGGTTGGCGCACCGCAGACTTGAGCAGTTCGATCTGGCCCGGTGTCTGATTGGAGACGCCGAAGTGGCGTACCTTGCCCGCCGCGTGCAACGTATCGAATGCCTTGGCTACGTCGTCGGGTTCGACCAGCGTGTCCGGGCGATGCAGCAGCAGGACATCAAGGTATTCCGTTCGAAGCGCCTTCAGCGATCCATCGACGGCTGCGATGATGTGCTCGGACGAAAAATCAAAATAGCCGGGCCGGATGCCGGCCTTGCTCTGGATCATGATGCGAGCACGGTCGGACGCAGAAAGCTTTACCGCCTCACCGAAGCGCGCCTCGCAGACATGAGGTGCACCGCCATACACATCGGCGTGGTCGATCATCGTTACGCCGCTCTCAATCGCCGCGTCGAACAATGCCCGAATTTCGGCTTCACTCATCCTGGCGATGCGCATGAGACCCAGCACAACGCTGGAAACGGTGAAATCGGAATGCGGGACTTTGATGATCTTCATGGCTGCACCGAAGCGTAAGAGGACCGCACTGCTTACCACAGCCTTCCGCCGTGGTGACCAAGATCGTGCCCCGGCTCGACACTCGGGCCTGCTTTACCAAGGCCGGCCTAGAATCACTTGGAGCCGACCGGCCCCACTCGGTCCCGCGCGGCGGCTAGGCGGTAGGCACCCAGAGAGGGCCCGACGAGAACTCGCGGGACGGCCCGACCGTGACGCCGGGTCTTTGCATATGCTGTGGCCAGCGAGCCGGTATCCGCTCCCGAAGGTCTTTGCGCAGTGACACTGGAACACCTGACGGCCCTGATGCCGCGTTGATGGCGGCGGTCAGGGCGCGCATGGAGGCCATCGTTGCGCGCTACCTGCCGACCGACGGCACGATGGCAACACGGGTGCCCGGGCTTTCGCTGCACCGACTGACGATTCCCGAAGGCCCGGCCTCCTTCGTTTACGAGCCCGCCTTCGCATTCATCATCCGGGGAAGGAAGAGGGTCGTCGTCGGAGACGACGAATATGTCTGTGACGAGGGGCATTTCCTGCTCACCTCGATTGGGCTTCCAACGGTCGTGCAGGTCTTGGAACCGAGCGAATCCGCCCCATACCTGTCGATCAAGCTCGACTTGGACCTTGATCTTGCGCGCGACTTGATCAGCGAGGTTGACCAGTTCAATAGCGTCAGGAGGCGCGACGGGCCGGGCATCGGGGTGGGCCCGGTCACCTCCACGTTGGCCAGTGCCTGCCTTCGGCTGATCGAGTTGTTGGACAGCGAGCAGGACACCGCCATTCTGGCGTCCGCCATCCAGCGAGAAATCCTGTGTCGCGAGCTCACAAGCCCGGTTGGAGCACGCCTACGCGAGACAGTTCAGCTCGGCACACGTGCCAACCATGTCTTCGCGGCGGTTCAATGGATTCGCCACCACTACGCCGAGCCCATGCACCTTGAAACTCTGGCAGGCGAAGCCAGCATGGGCGCGTCGACGCTGCACCATCATTTTCGCGCGCCGCCTGCCGACAAGTGCCGCGACGCTGCGTGGTCCTGACTCGACGCTGTACCGACACTTACCGGCCGCGAGGGTACGAGCCTCGCAGTAAGGTGTAAGGCCGTAAGAACTGAGGTTCGCTTTGGCCCAAAGCGGACATTTGAGGGGACAGCGCCAATGCGTGCGTTCTGACCAGATGTCGTGCGGCATTCTGGCAGTGAACTGCTAGGCTGCGCAGTCATGACAAGCACACTGGTTGCCACCAAGCTCTTCGTGCCCACGCCACGGGACGTAGTCGTGGAGCGTCGACGGCTCATCGAGCGCCTCGAACGAGGTGCGGCTTCAAAGCTGACGCTGATCTCGGCGCCGGCAGGATTCGGCAAGACCACCCTGGTTTCTGCTTGGCTCGCCGCGCGCTCCGCCGGACCCGAGGCGGTCGCATGGCTCTCGCTCCAGCAGACCGACAATGAGCCAGCTGTCTTCTGGACATATGTGATTGCTGCGTTCCAGAAGTCGTTGGCGGACAGGGCCGCGGCATCGCTCCACGTGCTGGAACCAGGCCAGCACTCCAGCGATCTTGTGCTGGCCTCGCTGGTAAACGAGCTCGCCAGCGCAAAGTTGAGCATCAACCTCATCCTTGACGACTACCACGTCATCGACGAGCCGGACGTGCAGGCCGGGATGAAGTTCCTGCTCGAGCACCTGCCGCCACATGTCCACATCGTGATCACGACGCGGGCCGACCCTCCGCTGCCGATCGCCAAAATGCGGGCGCGCGGTGAGGTGGTCGAGATCCGGTCGGCGGACCTGCGTTTCACCGCCGACGAGATGGCGGCCTACCTGAACGGGATGATGGGCCTCGGGTTGACGGCCAATGAAATAGCAGCGCTCGAGGAGCGGACGGAGGGCTGGATCGCTTCGCTGCAGCTTGCCGCACTATCGATGGAGGGGCGGGCCGACCCGACATCGTTCATTGCCGGATTCGCCGGAAGTGATCGTTATGTCTTCGACTACCTGGTCGAAGAGGTGATGGAGCGTCTTTCCGACGACGTTCGCAGCTTTCTACTGGACACCTGCTTCCTCGACCGCTTGAGTGGCGAGCTCTGCGACGCCGTCATCGGACGGACGGCGAGCAACGCAACACTCGCGGCGCTGTATCGCGCCAACCTGTTCCTCGTCCCGCTCGATGACCGTAGCGAGTGGTACAGGTACCATCACCTCTTCGCAGACGTCCTGCTTACCCAGCTCGATGCTCAAGCCCGCAGCCAGTTGCCACGCCGGCACCAAAAGGCCAGCGACTGGTACGAGCAGCACGGGGAGCGGTCCGAGGCTATCCGGCATGCCCTCGCAGCCGAGGATTTCGAGCGCGCCGCACGGCTGATCGAGCTTGCCATCCCCGAGACGCAGAAGCATCGCGGCGAGGCCCTTATCCGCAGCTGGGCGCGACAGCTGCCTGATGAGCTCGTTCGCAACCGGCCGGTGCTCGGTATCGGCTTTGTCGGGGCACTGATGTCCTACGGCGAGTTCGAAGGGATGGAGGAACGCCTGCGCGATATCGAGCGCGGCCTGGCAGAGTTGCACCAGGGCGATCAGTCGCCATGCGTGGTGGTCGTCGATGAGACGCAGGTCCGCCGGCTCCCCGGGGCCATCGAGTTGTACCGCGCCGCTCTGGCGCAGGTTCGGGGTGACGTGGCTGCAACTATCGAGCACGCGAGGCGAGTGCTCGATCTCGTGCCGGAGGACGACGACCTGGGTCGCGCCTCTGGGTCGGGGCTGCTGGGAATCGGATACTGGTCCCTCGGAGATCTCGAGGCTGCAAGCCGATCATGGACGGACTGCAAGAACGGGCTGCGGCGCATCGGTCACATCGCCGATACGCTCGGCGTCTCGATCGCGCTTGCCGATATCCAGCTGGTTCAGGGTCATCTCCGGGCTGCCGCGCAACTCTATGAGCAGGCACTGCAGGTCGCGGCGACGGAAAGCGGCGCCGGTCTCCGTGGCACGGCGGACATGCATGCGGGCCTGAGCCAGCTTCTCCGCGAACGCAATGACCTTGAGGCCGCGCACCGACACCTGTCGAAGAGCCACGAGATTGGCGAACGTGCCGGGCTGCCGCAGCAGCCGTATCGGTGGCGGGTCGCCGCGGCGCAGCTGTTGCAGGATGAGGGGCAGCACCAGCGAGCCGCCGAGTTGCTGGATGAGGCGGAGCGCCTCTACGTCAGCGACTTCTTCCCCAATGTCCGGCCGGTTGCTGCAATCAGGGCGCGCACCTTTATCGTTCAGCGCCGCCTTGATGACGCACGTCGCTGGCAGCGCGCGGCCGGTATCGGCATCGATGATGAACTGAGCTATCTGCGCGAGTTCGAGCACATCACCCTGGCAAGGGTGCTGCTGGCGCAGGAGGGCAATGACCGTTCCAGCCGAACGGATCAGGTTAGTCGGTTCCTTGATCGCCTGCTGGAGGCGGCGGAACGCGGGGGACGTGCCGGTAGCGTCATCGAGATATCGATCCTGCAGTCGATTGCCCACCGGCACAGCGATGCCGACGCGGCGCTCGGTTCGCTTGAACGCGCACTCGCACTGGCCGCGCCCGAGGGCTACGTGCGCTTGTTCATCAACGAAGGACCAGCGATGGAAGCCCTCCTCAAGATCGCGGTCAAGCGCCGCATCGCTCCGGACTATGCGCGCGAGTTGCTGGCTGCGTACGGCCCGCCGGAAGTGAGGCCGCAACGGCACCCGGACCTGATCGAGCCACTGAGCGAGCGTGAACTCGACGTGTTGCGCCTGCTCAGCACGGATCTCGCAGGCCCCGAAATCGCCCGCGAACTGGCGGTCTCGGAAAACACCATGCGCACCCACACCAGGAACATCTACGACAAGCTGGGTGTGAACAACCGTCGCTCCGCGGTTCGCCGCGCGGAGGAGCTCGACCTTCTGACGCGCGCCAAGCGACAGTAGTTCCGGGTGCCCGCCTCGGCCCTGCCAAAATAGTTGCGCGGGCTCACCAAGCTTGGTGAGGCGCTCTCACCAAAACCGCTCCCACAAGTGCACCCGTCGAACGCGACGTTCGCCACGAGCACGAGCCGAGGAGCGGCATGACTAAACCATCTGCAAACCCGACCGAGACCTACGAGATTCGCCTGCGCGGGCACCTGGATGCCCGCTGGGCCGCTCGTCTGGCGGTGCCAAACCTGACCCATGAAGCCGATGGCACGACGACTCTGCGTGGCATCGCGGCGGATCAGGCCGCGCTCCACGGGTTGCTCCAGCGCGTGCGAGATCTCGGCCTGACTCTGATCTCGGTCATCCGCGTCGGCTCCGACCTTCCCATGACTATTCCCACCGACTTCAGCGAACCAAGGAACCAGAAATGAGCACTACTGCGACCATCTCCACTCTGAGAGCCGAAACGAACGCGGCAAATCCCGCTGCGACGCAAACCACCGGTCATCGGCGCGGTGCGAACACTGATCAGCAGCTTCTCGCCAGACTGGCGGGCGGACTGTTTCTCATCACCTATGCCACCTCCATCCCGCCCGTCGCCGCGCTCTACGTCCCCGTCCTGAACGATCCGGCCTTCATTATGGGTACCGGCACGGACATGGGCCTCTCCTGGGGCGCGCTGCTCGAGCTGCTGCTGATCGTCTCCAACATCGGCACTGCCCTCGTCCTGTTCCCCATCCTGAAGCGGGTCAGCGAAGTCCTCGCACTTGGCTTCGTCGCCGTGCGAATCATGGAATCCGTCTTCATCGCCGTGGGCATTCTCAGCCTGCTTTCGATCGGAACGCTGCGAGCGGAGGCGGCGGGGGCGGACGCCGGGGCGCTCCTCATCGTCGGCCAGGCCTTGGTCGTCCTGCACGACTGGACCTTCCTGCTCGGTCCCGGCACCGTCGTGGGCGTCGGCAACGGCCTGATCCTGGGCTACCTGATGTACAAGTCACGGCTCATCCCGCGGGCAATGTCCGTGCTCGGCCTCATCGGCGGACCGGCGCTCCTCGCTGCCAGTGCTGCCATCCTGCTCGGGTTCATCGAGCCCGGCTCCACCTGGCAGGTCATCGCCACTGTCCCCGAGTTCTTCTGGGAGCTGTCGCTCGGCATCTGGCTGCTCGCAAGAGGCTTCAACCCCGGTGCCCTCGCCGCACTCGAAGCGGCAACCCCGGGTCGCAGCGGTGCGGCGCGCGACTAACGCTGCCTGCCTTCCGGAGGATGCGGGGCATCCTCCGGAACTCCAACCAACACGGCCAATGCACCATTCGTCGTCGCTGCTGATGCGAACCGGCTTGGCTGTAGTCAAATCAGGGACCGAACCATGAAGATCACCTACCCAGGCCTCGTCCGCTGCACCGGCCTCGCAGCCATTCTCGCCGGCGCCATTTTCGCCGGCATCCAGCCGATCCATCCCCCCGACATGCTTGCTTCCGTCACCACGGGCAACTGGGCCATCATCATCAGCCTCAAGCTCGCGATGTGCCTGCTCTTTCTCGTCGGAATCGCCGGCCTCTACCTCCGCCAGGCCGAGAGGACAGGCTGGCTCGGCCTCGCCGGATTTCTGCTGCTGACAGTCTCGTTCTGGCTGCAGACCGCGTTCGTCTTTGCCGAGCTCTTCATCCTGCCGGTGGTGGCGGCATCGACGCCGGCTTTCGTCGATAGCTATCTGGGCGTGGTCAATGGCAGCCCCGGCGAAATGGATATCGGCGCGCTGGTACCGACCTACGGGGTTGTCGGGCTCTGCTATGTGCTGGGCGGGCTGCTGTTCGGCATCGCCGCGGTTCGCGCTGGCATCCTGCCGCGCCTGCCGGCGATGGTGCTCGCCATCGCGGCGATCATCACTCCGGCAGCCGCGTTCCTCCCCCATGAGATTCAGCGATTTGCAGCGGTGCCCATGGGACTAGCGCTGGGCTGGCTGGGTTGGGCCCTGTGGTCGGAGCGAGCGAAGGCGCGCAGCAGTGGGACAAGTGCACCACTGATCTAGGCCGACCGACCATCATTTCGGGCGCGACTTCTTTCACCCGGTCACCAAGTGTGATGACGCGCCCTCACCACATCCACGCCCAAGACTGCATCCAGCGGACATTCCGTTCGCAACAGGAGACCTCCATGCACCGCTCGATACTCGCTCTCGCCTTCACAGCCCTGTCGCTTGGGGCTGCCCACGCCCAACAGGCCCCCATCCTCGAAATCGTCTGGCCGCCAGAAGGCGCGGTCATCGAGCTGGGCGGCGACGCCGACCAAACCATTGGCGTCGTCGTCAAGAGCAACTTCTCGCTGGTTCAGGCAGGGCTGTGCGGCGACAACGCCGAGTGTGGCCACATCCACATGAAAATCGATCCTGAAGGAGACAGCTGCAACATCCCTGGGAGGGCCTATAACAGCATGAACAGCGATTTCGGCGGCGACCTGATCAAGGCACGCTTCGGCCACTGCCCGAGCCCAACAGGCACCCACGTTATCGGCATCCTGCTTGCCGACCAGGACCACAACCCCATCCTTATCGACGGCAAGCCCATTACGGCCCTCGTGATGGTGACGACGAAGTCCGTCAAATGAGTGCGATGGCGGCAACCGAAGACGCGAGAGCCTGTAACAGCCTGCCGGCGACTAGGCCCGGTGTGGCAGATCGGCGGCGTGCCGAGGCGGGAGCCGCCTTGGTTGTGCTCTTCACAACGGGCGCGAAGACTTATGGCGTCGCCATCCGGCTGGTGTTTCCGTGGCCCTCGGTGGCTGTCGGCGTTGAAGCCGTTCCGGGGGGCGATCTCGCTCCGGGACGGCATCTATGAGCGCTACCTCAATCGAACCCGGAACATTCGCCGTTTTCGCGTCGAAGTGGACCTTGCCAGTCGCCTCCGCGCTGCGTGGTCGGGTTGTTCGCTTCGGCGTCCTTCGCTCTGAGCACAGCGACATCTCACAGAAGATGCTGTCCAACAGCCTGAAGTTGCTCGAGCGGCAAGGCTTGGTGGAGCGCCGACACTACCCCGTCATTCCACCGCGAGTGGAGTACCGCCTGACTGAGGCGGGAGAGCAATTGCTGGAACGCCTTGAGCCCCTGGGACTACTAATCGCTGGAGCCCGGGAGAGCGTCGAAGCCGACGGCAATCAACACGCAAACTCGAGGTTGCGGGGGGCCAACGTACGCTGTTGGCAAGAAGATAATGCTCAGTGAACTTGAGCTGGCCGCGGCAAGCCAGCGCCATTTTCGCCAGGATCAATATATTCTAGGGTGTTGCATGGATATCGCGGGCATCGGCAGGGTGGTGTTCTGGGAAGGCGGAAGCCTTTGGCTTGCACTGGTCACAGGCGTCGTGCAGCGACATTCACATCATGCCCTCCAACTCTGCGTGCCCCTGGAGGGCGAGGCCCAATTCCAGACTGAGCCGGACGGCGAATGGGTCACCTGCGTGGGTGCGCTGATACCGCCGGATGTCCCACACGCCTTCCGCGCACCCGGCAAGGTGGTTGCAAACATCCTGTTCGAACCGGAATCCGCCGTCGGACGGACGCTCCTGGCGAGATGCGCCCAGCTTGGTCTCAACCATCTCGATGCAGGGTTTGTGGCGCCGCTCGCTGCACCCATGGCCGCCGCCTATTTCCGCGGGGCAGACGACGACGAGTTGCGTGTGCTGGCGCAGGGAACTGTCGCGGCGGCGGCAGGTGTCGCCCTTCGACCGAGTGCGGTCGATCCAAGGATCATCGCGGCGATTGCCGAGATACGCCAGCGCATCGACGAGCCGATCGTGCTGGCTTCATTGGCGCGCCGAGCGGGGCTTTCAGCGGGGCGGTTTCGTCACCTGTTCGTGGCTGAGACCGGAGTGTCATTGCGCGCGTTCGTTCTGTGGGAGCGCCTCAACAAGGCGCTGTCAATCGGCTTTGCCGGGGGCTCGTGGACCGAAGCAGCCCACGCTGCCAACTTCGCCGACTCCGCTCACCTGACGCGCACGTGCCGGCGCATGTTCGGTCTTGCACCGACGTCTGCCCGCGTCGAGGAACTGGACCACCGACAGATAGCGTGATCCGACCCGGTTAGCCCCTACGTTCAATCGTGGGGCGGTCCGACTGTCTATTGCAACATCATCATCCCTGAAGGAGGCTGAATATGCCCAAATCCAGTTCGACGTCCAAGTCACCACTTCGCCTGCTCTGGCTTTTACCTGTTGCGCTGATCGGCGTCGTTGGTATCGGCGCCGTTGCGATGATGCAGCCCCCGCCGGCTGATCTCGATCTCTCGCTGACTCGGACGACCGAACAGGGCCTGTACGTCGGCACACTGGAGCCCGGTGCGTCTCCCGTTCCCGTGGGCACGATGCAGTCGTGGACAGTTGTGGTCACTACGGCGGACGGCCAGCCTCTTGAGCACGCAGAGCTGTCGATCGATGGCGGCATGCCACAGCACGGGCATGGCCTCCCGACCGAGCCGCAGGTCACGGACGAACTCGGCGGTGGGCGTTACCGGATCGAGGGCATGAAGTTTAACATGCCCGGTTGGTGGACGATCACCCTGGAGGTTTCGGGTGCCGCCGGCACCGATAGCGCCACTTTCAACCTCACGCTCTGAGAAAGATCATGCGCCTCCCATTGGTTGTTGGTGCTGTCGTGCTCGCCACCGCCATTGCGGGTTGGTCTTGGTTCGAGGTGACAGCCCCCACGTGGAGCCCGGCGGAGGCCAAGCTCATTGTCTCCTTGTCGCTGTCGGCATTGCCACTCCTCCCGTCCGATCCATCCAACGGGGTTGGGGACGACCCGGCGGCGGCGGCACTGGGTCGCTCGCTCTTCTTCGACACGCGCCTCAGTGGCAACGGCAAGGTCGCCTGTGCGTCTTGCCACCTGCCGGAACGGCAATTTCAGGACGGGACGCCACTGGCGACGGGCATGGGGCAGACCAACCGCCGAACCATGCCGATAGCTGGCACTGCCTACAGTCCCTGGTTGTTCTGGGACGGTCGCAAGGATAGCCAGTGGTCTCAGGCGCTGGGGCCCCTCGAGAGCCCGGTAGAGCATGGCGCCGATCGCACGCAGATCGCCCGCCTCATCTCAGCAAACTACTCTACCAGGCGGTATTCGGTTTGCTGCCGGAAATGACCGGTTTGCCGGAGCACGCGAGCCCGATGGGTGCAGACGCTGCAAAGGCTTCGTGGTCGTCCGCACTTTCCGAACAAGAGCGCGACCAGATTAACCGGGTCTTCGCCAATGTCGGCAAGGCGATTGCTGCGTTCGAGCGGACGATCGAGCCTCAACCCACTCGCTTTGACAACTATGCCGATGCGCTAGCAGCAGGACAAGACACCACCGGAATTCTCTCGCCGACCGAGTTGGAAGGCCTTCGCCTCTTCGTCGGCAAGGGAGACTGCACCAAGTGCCACAACGGTCCGCTTCTGACTGACCAGCACTTCCACAATACCGGCGTCCCCGCTGTGGCCGGGCTGCCAGAGGACGCGGGGCGCATCGTCGCGACCGCTCAGGTTCTCGCCGACCCCTTCAACTGTCTCGGCCCTTACAGCGACGCCGGTCCCGCGGACTGCGCGGAACTGCGCTACATGGACCGCGACGGACACGACCTGGTGCGCGCCTACAAGTCGCCGTCACTGCGCGGAGTAGCCGAGCGCGCGCCGTACATGCACGCCGGCCAGATCGCGACCCTGGCGGCGGTGGTTCGCCACTACAACGCAGCGCCGGATGCACCTGCCGGACACAGTGAACTGAAGCCCCTGGCAATGAGCGATGCGGAGCTGGCCGCGCTTGAGGCCTTTCTAGGAACGCTTGGCGAAGTCGCAGTCCAGGGGTCCAAGTCATGATCGACCGGACCATGCTCAAGGAGCACCTCGCGCTCGAGCGCCGCTCGATCACCGAGATCGCCACGGGTATGAGCGCCGCCGCCGTGGTCGGCGCGACGCTCTACAACTTCGGCTTTTTCGCCCCGATCGAATGGAGCTTGATCTCACTGCTGACGGTGCAGGACCTACTGATCGGCGCGGGCGTAGCGCTGGTACCTATGGCTGCGGCGGCGTGGATCGCGATGATGGTCGGACGACTGATCCGTTCTGCGCCCGAGCGCAAGGCCATCGCGCTTGCAGTTGGTGTACCCATCCTCGTTCTGGCCGGCATCGGCTTTTATGCGTTCTTCAGCGGGCCTTTGCAGTGGACGTTAGGGCACCTGGCGTGCGGTTACCTCGTGCTCGGCGTGGTTGCAGCTGGCGCAAACGTGCTCGTGAAGTCGCGACACATGCCACTCGCTTGGCTGGTGTTCTCACTGATCTACATTCCTACTGCCGTCGGCATATCGGACAGTATTGCCGCCTCTGCTCCCGATCGGCCGGTCTCCCAGGTCGAGACTGATCGGGGAGTGTTGCGCGGAGTCGTTGTCAGGGTGACATCGGCATACCTGTTGATCACCCAAGACAACACCATCATCACGATGCCAATGAGCAAGGTGCGCGAAATGCGTCGGCTCTACGTGCAATCGCCTGAGGCCGACTTCCTGACCGGGCCCACAACCCCGGAACATTAGCCCCTGCGTTCAATCTTGCCCTGCCGACACCGCGTAGATCTCGAGCAACCACTTGAGAGGGATACAGATGAACGCGACCACAGACGGACCACTGACTGTATTGTCCACTACCAGCGACAGGTCCAAGTCGGCCGGCATGACGCGAGGCTCGCGAGGCTCACGTATTCTGCGCAGCCTGCTCCGAGCGGCCTGCGGCACCGTCGCATCGGTCGCCGTACTCGCGGCACTGGGCGCGGTCTACGAGACCGTTGCCGGATCCACTGACGCATCGATCTATCCCCCCGCCGGGCGTCTCGTTGATGTCGGGGGGTATCGGATGCACCTCGACTGCCGAGGCAAAGGATCACCCACCGTTGTTATGGACGCGGGACTCGGCGGGTCGTCTCTCGACTGGACCCTCGTACAGGCGGACGCTGCCAGCACAACGCGGGTCTGCAGCTACGATCGGGCTGGCATGGGCTGGAGCGATGCCAGCCCGCTTCCGCGAACCCCCGGCCACATTGCCGACGAGCTGCACACGCTCCTCAACAATGCCGGCGTTCACGGCCCTTACGTCCTTGTCGGCCATTCCCTTGCCGGAAAGAACATTCGGATGTTTGCGTCCACTTATCCTGATGAAGTGGCGGGCATGGTTCTCGTCGATGCGCGAAGCGAGTACGTCGACGCACTGACACCGAAGGCCGAAGCCGACGCGTTCCGGGCAGCCCTTGAAATGCAGGGCATCCTCTACGGGTTGGCGCGCCACCTGGGTGTGGCGCGCGCGCTCGGTGCCAGCCTTGTTGGCGCCCCCCTGGTTCCGCCAGCAGTCGCCACCGAAATGGCCCTCCTGCAAACCCGGAGCGCTGCCATCGATGAGACCACCAAAGAGGGACTGGCACGGTCAGCCGACGATCCGGCACTCACCGGGTTCTCACTCGGATCGATCCCCCTCGTGGTGATTGCGGCGGGCGCAAGCACGGCCGGCATCCCGAATTGGGCGAATGCTCAGAATGAACTGGTTGCCCTCAGCACCCAGGGCAAGCTCGTCGTAGCCGAACAGAGCGGCCACGCCGTGCAGCTCGAAGACCCAGGCGTCGTCTTGGACGCCATTGACGACGTAGTGTCGATGGTCCGCGCCGACCACTAGTCACGCCTTTCCCACAAACTCGACTCTTGCCCGAACCGCAGGACGCCCGCTGGAACGCGCGGTGCCGCATCAAGGAGACAGACCATGAAAGCCATGACTTACCGCCAGTATGGCGGACCCGACGTCGTCACGCTCAGTGAAGTCGAAAAGCCCACACCCAAGCCGAACGAAGTCCTAATCCGCATCCTCGCGACCACCGTGACCACCGGTGACTTTCGTGCGCGCAGCCTCAACATGCCGGCCGGCTTCCGGCTGATTGGTCGACTGGTCTTTGGCCTTATCGCGCCGAGACAGCCGATCTTGGGGACGGAGCTGGCCGGGATCGTCGAGGCGGTTGGCGCCGACGTGATAAACTTCAACCCGGGCGACGAGGTCATTGCCTTTACGGGTGGCGCCTACGGCAGCCACGCCGAATACCGGACGATGCCGGAAACTGGGACGATTGCCCTCAAGCCGACCAACCTGTCATTCGAAGAGGCTGCATCGCTGTCCTTCGGCAGCATGACGGCTTTGCCGTTCCTGCGTGACAAGGCCCGGATCAAGGCTGGCGATCGCGTACTCGTCGTCGGCGCATCCGGCGCGGTTGGCACTGCCGCCGTACAGATCGCTCGTCATTTCGGTGCCGACGTCACTGGTGTGACCAGCACGTCCAACGTGAAGCTGGTTGCCGCGCTCGGAGCGCATCGCGTGATCGACTACACCCAGACGGACTTTGCAATGACGGGGGAAACCTGGGACATCATCGTCGACACCACCGGCACCGTCGCGTTCGCCCGGTGTGCTCACTCGCTCAAGACTGGCGGCCGCCTTGTCGCCATTCAGGGCTCGTTCGCGCAAACTCTCGGTATCGGAAAGCCATCAAAAGCCAGTGGCAAAGAGGTCATCGCCGGCTATGTGCCGGCCCGACCCGACGATCTTCGCTACATCGCCAGGTTGGCGTCGAACGGCGAGCTGAAGCCAGTGATCGACCGCGTCTACCAGCTCGAGGATGCGGCCGAGGCTCATGCCTATGTGGACACTGGCCGCAAGAGGGGCAGCGTTGTCCTGACGGTGGCAACGGGCGAGTTCGAGACCGCGACTGGCCGGCCGGCTGGGGTTTTGGCGTCCTGAGCACCTCGCCGGGAAGGACACCGGGCAGCCGTTTCTGGCGCAAGGCGGCCCGGCTAATGCCCACAATTGGCCCTATGCGGAACTACGGCGAATGTGGGTGATTGCCGACATCGGCTCGAGACATGGGGGCGCTTCACGGCCTTCGGGTCCAGAAAGCTGGCCACGCTGTCACTGAGCGCCGGGTTGTTGTCCACGTCAGCACTCACCACAGAGCTTGAGGTGTGGGGTGGATGACCGTTCGTGGCTCAAAGCGGACCTTCCCTCCATTCGGCGCTGGATCCGCGTGCGACCACGATACACTTGAGGATCCGTCGTTCGGTATCGCGGCCCTTGCCCTGCACTAACTGATCCAGCATGTCGGCCCCCTGCCACCCTAGATCGTAATAGGGCAGAGCTACCGTCGTTAGCTCAGGTTTGAGGCCGAGCGAAACCGTCCTGAAGTCGTCAAAGCCAACAATGGTGATGTCATCGGGCACCCGCAGGCCGATGGAGAGGGCGGCCAGGTAAGCCTGGAGCGCCATCTCGTCATTGCCGCAGACGAGCGCGGTCGGCCGGTTAGGCGAGGCAAGGATATCCAGCGCTTCCCGGTAGACATAGTTTGTCTCGCGGCCGATTGGTCCCTCCATTCCCAGGCGGATGATCAGGTTGTCCTCCGGTATGCCGGCTGCCTGCGCCGCGGCGAGGAAGGCATCTAGCCGCTGATTGGCGCCCAACAGCAAAGGGTTCAGCCGGATGTAGCCGATCCGGCGATGGCCGAGGGCAATCAGGTGCCGGGTGAGGTCATATGAGCCGCCAAAGTCGTCGGGCTCGATCGAGGGATATGCATACCCGTCTTCCGCATGTGAGTTGACCAGCACGGTCGGTATCGAAACTTCGCCTGTCGCCGGCGCCACCACCCGATGGTACATCGCGACGTGGAGGACGCCGTCGATGCGATGCGCCTTGAAGGTGCGCCAGACATTGGCCTCCCGTTCCCGATTGCCGTCGGTGTTGGCCAGCAGCACCGTACGACCATTGGCATTGGCCCAATCCTGCACGCCCCTGACGATGTCGCCGGAGTAGGGCGTCGTCGAAATGAAGTCGGTGACGATGCCTATAGTGTTCGAGCGGTTCGAGCGAATGCTCCGGGCTGCCAAGTTTGGGATGTAACCCAGATCGGCAATCGCCAGCTTCACCTTCTCGATCGTGTCAGGCGTGACATTCGGCTCGCCATTGACCACCCGAGAGACGGTCTTGTCGGAAACGCCGGCCACACGCGCGACATCCTTGATGCTGACCATTCGTCCTCCCTTGCGCTCACCCGCGAACACTAGCGAGACAAATCCGACGCCGCAACCGACGACGTCGACATAGGCAATGTCGACGTCGACATTTTGATTGACGACGTCGACATTCAAAAATATCGTCCAGCTCGCAGCGGGTCGTCTTCCGCTGCAAACGACATGGAGGAGGAGACATGAACAAGACGCTATTGTGCACGGTGGCGGCGCTTTCGCTGGCCACGTCCGCTGCCAATGCCGAAGCCATAAATGTGCTGGTCGAGGGTGGGGGTCATTCTCTGCAGCAAGCCGCCGCCGATGCCTTTACCAAGGAAACCGGCATCGAGGTCAACTTCGTCGAGGTGCCCTACCAGGGCGTCTACGACAAGCTCACGGCCGAGATCGCTTCGGGAACTTCGAACTATGACGTGGTGACCATCGACGTGGTCTGGAACGCCGCTTTCGCGTCGCATGTCGAGGACCTCAGCGACCTCTTCACCGACGCGGTAAAGGCCGACATTCCCCCAGCCCTGGTCGCTGACGCCAATGTCGGCGGCAAGATGATAGGCATGCCTGCCTGGGCGAATGCCGAGATCGTCTTCTACCGTAAGGATCTGTGGGAAGACCCGGCCAACCAGGCCTCCTTCAAGGAACAGTATGGCTACGACCTCGCCCCGCCGGCCACCTGGCAGCAGTGGCGCGACATGGCCAAGTTCTTCACCAAGGACGGCATGTACGGCACCAACATCATCGGCGCGACCTCGGAAGAGTGGATGGCCGAGGTGCTGCAAGCCGGCTCGCCCGGCGTGATCCTCGATGCCGGGGGCAAGGTGATCCTCGACAATCAGGCCCACGTCGATGCGCTCGAGTTCTACCGGGCGCCGCTATGCGAAGACAAATCGGCGCCGGACAACGCACTCGAGATCAATTGGGGCGAAGCTCAGAACTTATTCTACCAGGGTCAGACGGCAATGATGAAGTTCTGGGCACACGCCTACAAGATGACGCCGGAGGACAGCAGAGTCGCCGGCAAGGTTGGGGTGGCGCCCATGATCGGAGGTAGTGCAGGCGTCGCCGGCATCCCCGGCCCTTGGTACAACGTGGTTCCCTCGACGTCGCAGCACAAGGATGCGGCGCGGCAGTTCGTTGCCTATGCGGTGGCACATAACGCGCTTGGCATCGAAGCTCCGCTGGGGCTCGCCGCCACCAACTCGGCCTATGCGAGCTATATGGGCAAGCCCGGCTACGAGCATTTCGGCCCGCTGATGGACACGCTGTCGGCGCCCGCCACCAAGGGGCGCCCGCTCAACGAGCACTACCAGGAGATCGTTGACGAAGCCGTCATGCCCGCTTTCCAGGGGGCGCTGGAGTGCGAAGACAACGTGGCCACGCTGCTGCAAGATGCGGCCGTCACCGCTCGAGACATCCTGGGTCAGTAAGCCCTAGAGCAGTCAGGTTCGGGGCGGCGGCACGCCGCCTCGGCGTCCACGTGCATAACTGGGAGGAAGCCATGACCGAACGCAGGTTCGTGCTGCTTATGCTGCTGCCTGCCGTGCTGTTCCTGGGGTTCATGGTCGCCTACCCGGTCGCACTGCTCGTCTACAACTCGTTCTTCGACGTCAAACTGATCGATCCGGCGAACCGCGTCTGGGTCGGGCTGGCGAACTATGCCGAGGTGTTCACCTCGAAGCGGATGCTCGAATCCGCTATCCGGACGCTGAAGTACTCAGCCTTTGCCCTCACCTTCGAGCTGCTGTTCGGCTTCGGCGCGGCGCTTCTGTTCTCGGCGATCGCCAAGCATTCGCACTGGCACCGCACCATCTTCGCGCTGCCGCTGATGATCTCCCCGATCGTCGCGGGCCTCTTGTGGCGGTTTCTGCTCGTCGGCAATATCGGCATCTTCAACTACGGGCTGGCCGCGCTTGGCATCATCGCCGATCCGGGCGATATCAAGTGGCTATCCGACACCGATATCGTGATCTACTCGGTGGCTGTCGCCGACATCTGGCTCACTACCTCGTTCGTGGCCCTGGTCAGCTATGCCGGCCTGATGAACATCCCCAAAGACCTGTTCGAGGCGGCGCGCATCGACGGCGCAACTGCCGTCCAGCGGTTCTGGCACGTCACCCTGCCGATGATGCGGCCGGTGCTTGCAGTCGTGGTGATCGTGCGCGGCATCGACGCGCTCAAGACCTTCGACCTGATCTGGATCCAGACCCAGGGCGGTCCCCGGCAGGCCAGCGAAGTGCTGTCGATGAATATCTATCAGCGCATGGTTCGCTACGGCGATCTTGGCCAGGCTTCGGCCTCGGCGACGCTGTTCCTCGCCTTCATGATTGCCCTTGCGGGCCTCGCCTACTGGAAGATCTGGAGGACCGACCGTGGCTGATCGCGTCCCACAAGATGCCGGCAAGGTGGTGATCAATGCGGTGGCCCTGCTGCTGGTGCTGTCCTATGCCCTGCCTTACGTCTACCTGGTTTCGACCTCGCTGAAACCAGCGGTCGACGTGCAGCAGATCCCGCCCTCGTTCTTCCCCAACCGGGTTTCGTTCGAGAATTTCGGCACTGTCGTCAGCACGGCCGGGCTGCCTCAGGCGTTCATGAACTCGGCGCTCGTCGCCATCCTGACGACGCTACTGTCGTTGCTGATCTCGGTTCCGGCCGCTTACGTCTCGGCGCTGTATCGGCGGCGGATCACCGTGCTCTTCCTGCTGTTTGCACTCATTACCCGCATGGTGCCGGCGGTGTCGCTGGGCGTGCCGCTCTTCCAGATCCTGAAGTCGCTGGGCCTGCTGGACACCAAGATCGGGCTGGTCCTCGCACACACCTCCACGGCCGTGCCGCTGGCGCTGCTGTTGATGGCGGCCTTCTTCGAGGGCATGCCGAAGGAGCTTGAGGAGGCAGCGCGCATCGACGGCTGCAGCCGCTTCGGGGCGTTCTGGCGCATCATGCTGCCGCTGGCGCCGGGTGGCCTCGCCGTCACGGCGCTGTTCAGCTTCATCGCCAGCTGGAACGAGTTCCTGTTCGCCTTGCTGCTCACCTCGCAGAACAGCAAGACGGCGCCGATCTTCATTGCCGAGTTCAACTCGGTCTATGGCCTTGCATGGGGGCCGATGACCGCCGCGGCGGTGCTCTACTCGCTCCCCGTCATCCTCGTCACGCTTGTCCTGCAAAGGCAGATCGTCGGCGGTCTGACTTTCGGGGCGGTGAAAGGCTGAACCATGCGCGCTCCCACCAGAACAAGAGTTTCCGAGGAAGAGGCCGGTATGCGCAGCTCCAATGTCTACGACGTCACCGAGTGGTCAGCCGGAAATCCGCATGAGGACATCGGCGCGGTGATCAACGGCATCATCGCCGACATCAGGCGCCGGCAGGCGGTGGCCGACCTAAACGACGGAGGCAAGCCCGGTGCGGTGATCTACATCCCGCCGGGCGACTACAGGCTGAAGACGCAGGTCGTCATCGACATCAGCTTCCTCAGGATTGCCGGATCCGGCCACGGCTTCACATCGTCCAGCATCCGTTTCAACACGCCGCGAGATCAGTTAAGGCAGTGGCACGAAATCTGGCCGGGGGGCAGTCGCGTGATCGTCGATATCGCCGTCCAGCCGGGCGCGGCGGAGGGGGACGGCGCGGCATTTCTCGTCAAGCGTGCGGGCAACCCGCGCATCAGTTCGGTCGAGTTCGCGGACTTCTGCATAGACGGCCTGCACTTTTCCGGCGGCTCCGGCGATGAGGCCGAGAACTCGTACAGGAATGGCAAGACCGGGATCCATGTCGCCAGCGCCAACGACTCGTTCCGGATCACCGGCATGGGGCTGGTCTACCTTGAGCATGGCGTCGTCTCGCATCATACCGATGCCTGCGCCATCGAAAGCAACTTCATCGCCGAATGCGGCAATTGCATCGAGCTCAGGGGCATGGGGCAGGCGTCGCGGATCGCCAGCAACCTGATCGGGGCGGGCTATGACGGGCATTCCATCTATGCCGAGAATTTCGGTGGTCTGCTGGTATCGGGCAACAACGTCTTCCCCCGGGGGCGGAGCAGCATCGCCCTTTCCGGGGTTGTCAGGTCGTCGATAACGGGGAACAGGCTCCACTCGTTCTATCCGGGGATGCTCGTCTTCTCAGGCAACTGCTCGGAGAATCTGGTCGCTTCCAATCACTTCTTTCGCGACCGCGAGCCGTGGGCGCCGATGACCCGATACGACAATGGGCTCGATGACCAGTTCGGGCTCCTCCATCTCAACGGCGACAACAACTCGGTGATGGCGAACCATATCTCGGAGTCGATTGACACCCAGTACCTGAAGCCTGCCAACGAAAGGCCGGTGATCATCCGGATCGTCTCGGGCAAAGGCAACTATGTCGCGAACAATCACATCGTGGCGACCACCGAGAGTTCGCATGCGAGCGACGCACCGAACAGCGAATGTTTTGCCACGCAGGTGGAGGCAATTCTGGCAACAAAGAACCTGACAGCTCTCGAGGTGATTGCCGTCAAGATCGAGCCAGGGGCCAGCCACAACACGGTGCTGGACTCCGGCAGCGATGCGCAGGTGCTGATGGACAGGTCGGTGAATGCGTTTCGAGGAACGCCTGTGCCGGGGCAGCTGGCCGGGAACCTCACGCCTTGAGCGGCGCAGGGATCTGAAATGGAAGCGTCCATCAACCACTCCTCTGGCTACAGGCTCGAGTTCTGGGCCCGCGGGCCGGGTTTCATTCGTCTCACGCAAGGCGATGCCCTGCTGTGGCAGGTTCCGGCGTTTTCCGGCCACGAGGACTTCTTCACATATCACCACTCTCAGCCCGGCAGCGTCACGGTAGAGTGGGACAGGTCCGAGGCCATTCTATTCGCATATGGCTACGACCCGGCGACCGTCGACGAGATCGGTATCACGATCTGGGCGTTCGAGGGCGACGAGCTGACGCTTCAACATCCCGATCCGCGAGCGTCCTGCTAGCGTGTAAGATCACGATTGGACTGTTTGCGCTGTTGTGCTTGGTCCAGTTAGCTCGCCTGGCAGGGGCAGAAACTAGCCCCTGAGCGTCCGCTTGGCGCAAAGCGGACCTCGGCCCTTATCGAAACAGCCGCAAGGTCACCGCAAATAACGGACAACATCAGCACGTGGTCGCTGACCTGCGTCGCACCAGATTTCCAGGCATTCTGCCGTCTTGCCGGCCAATATAGCGCCTTCTGGTACGCACAACCCTGCCCACGTCGACCAACCGGATGTCCGCTAGTGGCCCAAAGCGGAGGCCATCATCTAGGCACCGTCTGACTGACTTCCCCTGAATGCGGCTCCGTCTCGGATTCCACCAGGTGCCATGTAGCGCACCGACATTTGCCCGCTAGACGTTCTCCGATGTGAAGATGTCGAAGGGCAGGATGCTTGTCTGGCTGCGAGTGTCCTCGAGGTTGGATGTCGCGCGCACCATGTTCGAGACGATCTCGGTGGCGAGACGCTCCAGTGGATGGGATAACACCACGGTCACCGAATGATCGAGTAGGGCCGCGCGCGTCACATCCATTAGGTCGTGGGCGATGACGACAATCTCACCGGCCCTGCCGGCGTTGCGCAGGGCGGACAGTACGCCAGTGATGCCGCCGCCGGCCACGTAAACGCCGGCGAGATCCGGATGCTCGTTGAGGAGTCTTTCGGTGATCTCCTGGGACACGCTGCTGGTCTCGAAGGTCGAGAGCGCCTCGAGAACGGTGAAGTGCGGGTCGTGCTCGCGGAAGTACGACCGGAAACCGCTTTCGTTCATTTCCTGGCTGCGGAATCGGTGACTGCCGACGAGGATCGCAACCTTGCCCGCCTCCTTGCACGTATGGGCGACCGCCCAGGCCGCCGTCCGGCCCACTTTCCAGTTGTCGAGCCCAACATAGCGCAACTGACCGGTGGGTGAGCTCTGCGAGATCAGCGCGAAGACTGGCACCCCTCGCTGCTCCAGTTCGCCGATGGCGCCGGCGACCAGGGCGTGAACCGGCGCCACGACACCGATCGCATCGCAGGTCTGCCCCAGCGCCAGCAGCTTCGAAGCCGTGGTCTGTGGCGCCAGGTCTTCGGCAAACTCGATCTCGAGGTCGATGTCGTGGCCCTCCAGGCCTCGTGCGGCTGCCTCCAGCGCAGCCGCCACGTTCCTGTAGAAAAGTCGGGTCGGCTGCAGCAACAGGAAACCGAACCGGTGCTTGGCTCGGCGCGCGGAGACGCTCGATTGAATGGTCCCCAGCCCATAGAAGCCGATCCGCTCTGCGGCATCCCGGACCTGCCTCATGGTGGCATCGCGGACGTTCTCGGCACCGGCCAGCACCCGATTCACGGTGGAGATGGACACTCCTGCTGCTTCAGAGAGGTCGCGAATTGTCGGGCGCGGCACATCGATCTCGTGTCATTTCGTATCATTAAATGAGAGCGTATGACATGGATGGAATGAAATCAATGAGCCAGTTCAGCTTTTGTTGACTCTCATCCTGAGCTGTTGAGTATCGCCGATATAAGGGGCGAATGCTCCAGGGAGGGAAATGTGAAACGAGCGAAGTATCTTCTTACGGCACTGGTAGCGGCGTCGCTGATGGCCTCGAGCGCCATGGCGGCGAACATCGCGGTCGTCGGCGGATCGAACGACGATGCGTTCTGGAACATCATCAAGAAGGGCCTCGACGACGCGACGCCGGGGATCGTGGCCAATGGCGGGTCGGTAAACTACCTGCGCCTCGTGAACTACGACAACTTTGCGCCTGACGTGGTGCAGCTGATTCGCACTGCAATCTCGATGGACGTCGATGGCCTCGTGATCCCGAACTGGGTGACGGAAGCCGAGGACCCGGCAATCAAGGACGCCGTGGCGGCCGGCATCAAAGTGATCCTGATGAACGCCGGCGGGGCCGACAAGGCGCGCGAACTTGGCGCCATCAACTATGTCGGTTCGGACGAGTATGTGGCCGGTGTCGCCGGCGGTGAGTACTTCGCCGAGCATGGCCAGAAGAACGTGCTGTGCATCAACACGCTGCCGGGCACTGCCAACATCGAAGCACGCTGCAAGGGCGTGATCGACGGCATCACCGCCAAGGGCGGCAAGGGTGCGCAACTGCCGCTGCCCTCGACCTCCTTCGGCGATGCCACTGCCGTTGCCGAAGCTATCAAGGCGACGCTGCTACAGGATGAAACCATCGACGGTGTGATCACCATTTCTGCCGGCGACGCAGACTCGGCGGCCATCGGCATCAGCCAGGCCGACAAGACAGCGACCACCATGCTTGGCACTTTCGACCTGAACCAGGCAGGCCTCGACCGCGTCAAGGGCGGCACGCAGCTGTTCGCCATCGACCAGCAGCCCTATCTTCAGGGCTTCCTCGCAACGACGTTGCTGGCTTCCGCCATCGACTTCGGCACCGATCTGCCCACCTTCCCGGTACTGACCGGTCCGGGCATCGTCGATGCGTCGAACATCGATGCGACGCTGGCGGGCGTATCGAGGGGCGCGCGCTGATCCCGCGCTAAGACCCCGGGCTCGCAGCCAGGGTGCGGCGGGTACTCTCGTCGAAGTGCGACGGGGCGCGTTGCCCCGTCCAGCTCACGACACATGTGTTCTTGAATTTGGGAGAGTCCCATGAACCGTAGCTTCTCGCTGGGCGGGCTGCTGCGCCGGCCCGAGGCGGGCGCCCTGTTGGGCCTCGTGGCCGTGCTGATCTTTTTCTCGATCTTCGGCGGGACGTCTTTCCTCAAGATTGCCGGGATGTCGAGCTGGCTAAACGTGGCGGCAACGCTGGGTGTCATCGCGATTCCAGTCGGCCTGCTCATGATCGCGGGCGAGCTCGATATCTCGGTGGGCGCGATGGTCCCCGCCGGCGCGATGACGGTGTCGATAATCTCCGGGCATTTCGGCCTGCCGATCTGGGTCGGCGTTGCCGCGACGCTGGGCTTCGGCGTGCTTGTGGGCTTGATCAACGGCCTGATGGTGGTGCGGACGGCGGTGCCCTCCCTCATCGTTACGCTGGGCAGCCTGTTTGCCGTTCAAGGCATGGTGCTGGGCCTGTCGGTCTTCATCACCAAGTCCACCAGTGTCGCGCTCAAGACCGAGGGCCTCGCAAAAATGCTGTTCGGCGACTTCGTCTTCGGCCAGCTGCAGGTGATGGTCATCTGGTGGCTCGTGGCCACCGCGGCCTACGTCTATTTCATCCACTTCTCGAAGTTCGGGAACTGGGTCTTCGCCATGGGTGGCGACAAGGTCTCGGCGCGCAATGCGGGCATTCCGACCGAGCGGCTGACCATCACCCTGTTCGTCCTGTCGTCCACCAGCGCCGCCTTTGTCGGGATGTGCCAGGCGATCCTCTACAATTCTGCGCAGGTCGCGGGCGGCCAGTCCTTCATCTTCAACTCGATCATCTCGGTCGTCGTCGGCGGCGTGCTGCTGACCGGCGGGTTCGGCTCGGTGATCGGCATCTTCTTCGGCACCATCACCTTCGCCATCGTGACCCAGGGCATCTACTACACCGACTTCGACCGCAACTGGTCGAGCCTGATCATCGGCGTGCTGCTGCTGCTGGCCGTGCTGATGAACAACACCTTCCGCCGGGCCGCGCTCTCCTACGCACCGAAGAAGGGGAGCAAGTGATGGCTAAGCCGATCCTGCAGCTCAAAAACATCAGCAAGCATTTCGGTCCGATCGACGTGCTGCACGACATCTCGCTGGAGGTGAACGCGGGCGAAGTGCTGTGCCTGTTGGGCGACAACGGCGCCGGCAAATCGACCGTTATCAAGACCCTCGCGGGAGTGTTCAAGCCCAGCTTCGGCACCATCGAGATGGACGGCGAGGTGGTCGAATTCACCGGGCCGCGCGATGCCGCCAACCGCGGTATCGCGACAGTGCACCAGTTCGGCGGAACGTTTCCGCTGATGAGCATCGGCCGCTCGTTCTTTGTCGGGGTGGAGCCGACGCGGAAGTTCGGCCCGTTCAATATCTACGATCGACGGACCGCCAACGAAATCGCCGTCAAGGCGGTCCGCGAGTTCGGCATCACGCGCATCGACGACGGGGACCGTCTGGTGGGCGGCTTGTCAGGTGGCGAGCGCCAGGCGCTGGCCATCGCCCGCGCCGTGCATTTCGGTGCCCGCGTCCTGATCCTCGACGAACCGACGGCTGCGCTGGGCGTGAAGGAAGCGGCGCACGTGCTGCGCATCGTGCTTCAGGCCCGCAAGCGCGGGCTCGCCGTGATCTTCATCACGCATAACGTCATTCACGCGATGACGGTGGGCGATCACTTCGCCGTCCTCATCCGGGGCGCCAAGGCGGCGGATTTCCGCAAGGGCGAAATGACCCGCGAGCAGATCACCGACCTGATGGCCGGCGGCGAGGCGATGGCCGAGCTGGAGGCTGAAATCAACAGCCACGCGGCGGGTCAAACTGACGAAACCAGAGCAGAGGTAACTTGATGAAGATCGCACTTGATCCGTTCATGCACCGGCACCTGTCGCTGGAGGAACTTCCGGCAAAGGTGAAGGAGCTTGGCTACGACTGGATTGAGCTCTCGCCCCGTGGAGATTTCCTTGAGTGGTTCAAGGCGCCACGCGTCTTTCCGGAGCGGGTGAAGTCCTTCAAGCGCGCGCTCAAGGAGCAGCAGGTCGGCATTGCCTCGCTGCTGCCCATGTACCGCTGGGCCTCCAATGACGAGGATGAGCGGCAGGCCGCGGTTCGCCACTGGAAGCGCGCGATCGAGATCGCCGTCGAGATGGAAGTGGACACCATGAACTCCGAGTTCGGCCGCGGGCCGCACCCGGACAAGGGTTCCTGCTACTGCTGCCACACCGGCTCGATGATCGAAACCTGTGAGGATGCTTGGTGGCGCTCGATGGAGGAACTGGTGCCACTGCTCGAGAAGGAGGGGGTCACCCTCCACATCGAGCCGCATCCCGAGGACTGGGTGGAAACGCTGCAGCCGGCGGTCGACATTATCCGCACGGTCAATTCCAAAAGCGTCAAGTTCCTCTACTGCGCTCCGCACACCTTCCATTTTGGCGACGACACCAAGGCGATGTTGCGCGAGTGCGCCGACGTCCTCGCGCATGTTCACGTGGGCGACACGTTCAATCACAAGGCCAGCTCGGGGTTGCGCTACATCCTCAACCCGCCCGGCACCCAGGCACGGGTGCACCAGCACCTCAACATCGGCCAGGGCGAAGTGCCGTGGGACGACTTCTTCGGCACGCTCGGCGAGATCGGCTTCGACGGCATCATGACCGCCTGCGTCTTTGCCTGGGAAGACAAGGCCGACCACTCCGGCAAGTTCATGCGTGCCGAAATGCAACGCTACATCGACAAGTACTGGAACAAATAACTAGCTATGCTCAAAGGCGAAAAACTCATTGAACGCCCCCTGCGCTGGGGCATGGTCGGCGGCGGGCGCACCAGCCAGGTCGGCTACAAGCACCGCACCGGCGCGCTGCGCGACAACACGGCCTACGAATTCGTCTGCGGCGCCTTCGACGTCGATGCAGCGCGCGGCCGCGACTTCGGTACGGCCATCGGACTCGATGGCGACCGTTGCTATGCGGACTACAAGACCATGATCGCCAAGGAGGCCAAGCGCTCCGACGGCGTTGAGGTGGTCTCCATCGCCACCCCGAACTTCTCGCACTTCGAGATCACCAAGGCCTGCCTCGAAGCGGGACTGCACGTGATCTGCGAGAAGCCTCTCTTCTTTACCGTCGCCGAGTGCGACGAGATCGAGAAGCTGGCTCGGGACAAGGGCCTGATCGTCGGTGTCACCTATGGCTTCACCGGCCACCCGCTGGTCCACCAGATGGCGGCGATGGTCAACAAGGGCATGCTGGGCGAGATCCGCATCGTCGACCTGCAATACACCCACGGCTTCAACGCTGGCGACGACACAAACGCCTCGGAAGCCCAGAAATGGCGCACCAACCCCAAGACCTCCGGGCCGACATTCGTTCTGGGCGATATCGGCACGCACCTCTACTACCTCTCCGAGATCGTGCTGCCGCACCTCAAGATCGAGAAGCTGCTTTGCGACCGCAAAGCGTTCATCCCGACCCGTGCGCCGCTCGAGGACCATGCCACGGTGTTGATGCACTACGACAATGGGGCCCGCGGCCGGCTCTGGGTGTCGTCCGTAAATGCCGGGAACATGGGCAGCCAGCGCTATCGCTTCGTTGGCTCGAACGCCTCGATCGAATGGTCCGACAGCCACCCGGACCAGTTGATCTATGAAGTGCAGGGCGAGCCGAACCGTATCCTGCACCACGGCATGCCCTATCTCGAACCCGAGAGCCTCGCCGTCGACCGCATGGGGGCGCTCCACACCGAAGGGCTCGGCGACAGCTGGGCCAACATCTACCTGTGGATCGCGCAGGCGATCGACGCCCGCAACCGCGGCGACGACGCGTTCCTCGCCACCCATCACTACCCAGGCATCAAGGCCGGCACCGAAGGCGTGCGCTGGCTCGAGAACTGTGTGCGCTCCGCCGACGCCGGCTCGGCCTGGGTCGATTTCCGCTAACCCCTTCTCCCCCTAGGGCGCGCTCCGGCGCGCCCCTTCTTTGGACAGAACGACGATGAAACTCTCTATCTGCACCGACGTCATGGGCGGCCTACCGTTCATCCAGATGCTCGACAAGTGTGTGGCATTGGGCGTCGAAGGCGTCGAAATGACCGGCGGCGGCTGGTCGCCGGCGCCGCACTTCCGCGCCGGGGAACTGCTCGCCGACGGGGCGCTGCTCAAGTCGAAGCTGAAGGAGATCGAGGCTCGCGGCCTCCATATCGCCGCGCTGAACTGTTCGGCCAATCCCCTCGATCCGGGCGAGATGGGCAAGCGCCATCGCAAGGAGATGGAGGACACCATCCGCCTCGCGGGCGCCATCGGCGTCAAGACGGTCGTGACCATGTCAGGCCTGCCCGAGGCCGCCCCCGGCGACATGGTGCCGAATTGGCTCGTCTACACCAAGTCCTGGCCCGATGAGATGCCGGAACGCGACCGCTACCAGTGGGAAGAGCGCGCCTTCCCGCTCTGGCATGACCTCGTCAGGCTGGCCGACGAGGTCGGCGTCGCGAAGTACGCGCTCGAGAACTTCTCCGCCATGCTGGTGTGGAACCCGGAGACCCTGTTCCGGCTCCGCAACGCCGTAGGTCCCAAGGTCGGCATGAACCTCGACCCGAGCCACCTGATGTGGATGGGAGCCGATCCGATCGCCTCCGCCCGGGCGCTCGGGAACGCCATCCATCATTGCCATGGCAAGGACACCCGCATCGAGCGCGGGCGGGCGGATGTCGACGGGCTGCTCGAACTTCGCGAGGTGACGGATGTGGCTAACCGCACCTGGAACTACGTCGCGGTTGGCGCCGGGCACGACCTGCAGTGGTGGAAGGAGTTCTTCTCCGTCGTCCGCATGCAGGGCTATGACGGCTGGGTGAGCCTCGAGATGGAGGACTTCACCATGTCTGTCGAGGCCGGCATCCAGTCTTCGGTCGATGCCCTCAAGGCGACGATCAGCCGCTGAGATCGGGAGCACGAGGCAAGCGCATGAGCGTTCCCATTACCATCACCTGCGCCCCGTGCTGCTGGGGCGTAGACGACGTCAAGAACCCGCATCTGCCCGCATGGGAGCACGTGCTGGACGAAGCACGCACCGCGGGCTTCGACGGGCTGGAACTCGGCCCCTACGGCTACCTGCCGCTGGACGTGGATCGGGTTTCAGCGGCGCTGGACCAACGCAAGCTCCGCATCGTCGCCGGCACGATCTTCGATAATCTCGTCGATCCCCGGAACCGCGACAACCTGCTGCGCCAGACCGAGGAAATCTCCGCCCTCATCACCCGCCTGCCCAAGCCCGCCGGCCATCCCCACCAGCGCTTCGAGGCGCCCTATCTCACCGTCATGGACTGGGGTCACGTGGCGCGGGACTACGCGGCGGGGCATTCCGACCAGGCGGTTCGCCTCGACGACGCGGCCTGGGCTGGCATGGTCGGAAACATCCGGGCCATCGCCGAGCGCGCGAGGGACGGCTTCGGCGTCCGTGCCGTCATTCACCCGCATGCTGGCGGCCACATCGAGTTCGCCGACGAGATCGAGCGGATCGTCGAGGACATCCCCGCCGAGATTGCCGGCCTCTGCATCGACACCGGCCACACCGCCTATGCTGGGATGGATCCCGTCGAGACGCTCCGTCGCTATTGGGACCGCATCGACTATATCCACTTCAAGGACATCGATCCGGTCGTGTTTGACGAGGTGATGCAAGAGCACATCCACTTCTTCGACGCCTGCGCCAAAGGCGTGATGTGTCCCATCGGCCGCGGATCGATCGACTACGCCGCGGTCTATGAGCTGCTCAGGTCGCGGGGCTACGCGGGCTACGTCACCATCGAACAGGAACGCGACCCGCGAAACGCCGGCAGCATCCTCAAGGATCTGGCAGCGAGCCGGAGCTTTCTCCGGGAAGTCGGATTTGCCAACTAGGAGAGCGACGGATGTTTGAACCCGCCCTCGGTATCGAGCGTCTCGGAACCATCAAGGAGATCTCGACCCTCGCCGGCGTCGCGGAGAGCACGGTACACCGCGCCCTGAAGGGCCAGCACAACGTCAGCAAGCGAGCCCGCGGGCTAGTGATCTCCGCCGTCTGGGAGATCAACGCCCGAAAAATCCGCTTGGTCGAGCGTGTGGACCGCGATCTCTAGCCGATCACCTTGACGCCGTCCGCGGCGCCGCCAAGGTCTGCGTAATTGCGCAACGCAGACCGCGGGGGTATTTCGTGGAGCGAACGTCCGCTATTGGCGCCAAGCGGATGCTGGCCAATGTCCGCATTTGGCCCAAAGCAGTAATTCGTGACGGCTGCAACCTACACGCGCATAGCCTCGATGACAGCGCGTAAGCTGGCGGACATGTTTCGCCGGCTTGGATAATAGAGGTACAACCAATCCTCCGGTTGGCACCAGGCTTCAAGGCACTGGATCAAGCTTCCATCCGCGAGGGCCGCAGCGGCGCGCTGTTCCCACACGTAGCCAAGTCCCACACCGCCTTGGGCCGCGTGGACGATGAGCTCGTGGTCGTCGAGCGCAAGCGGGCCGGTGGGCCAGTAGTCGATGGCCTCACCGTCCTTGCGAAACTCCCACGCGAAGCGATTGCCGTTCGGGAAGATGTTTTGGATGCCGACATGATCCTTGAGGTCGTGCGGCGTTTCCGGGATGGCCCGGCGCGCGAAGTAGTCAGGCGACCCGACCACGATGAGGCGCAGGCGCGGGTTGATGCGGACGGCGACCATGCCTTCGCGCAAGCTCTCACCCAATCTGATACCGGCGTCGAATCCTTCCTCGGCGATATCGACCAGCCGATCGGTTGCGACAACCTCAATTTCGAGATCGGGATTGGCTGCCGTGAGCGGTCCTAGCATCGGTCCCACAACGAACGGTGCGATCGAGTTAGGGACATTGAGGCGCACTTTGCCGAAGGGGGTGTCGCGAAACTGATTGAGGCTGTCGAGGGCCGCCCCCATGCCGTCGAAGGCGGGAAGGAGCTGAGCGTGCAACCGGCCGCCGGCATCGGTGAGCGAGACGCTACGGGTTGTCCGGTTCAGCAGTCGGATGCCGATCCTTTCTTCGAGGTTGCTGACGGCATGGCTAATCGCCGACGCCGTGACACCGCGTTCCTCGCCGGCTTTGCGAAAGCTGCGGTGACGGGCGACGGCCTCGAAGGCTGCCAGTTCTGATAGGTCGCTCGCTCTCATTACTGAGCATGGTTCAGCATTGTCAGGATCATTGCAAGGCTAATCAGAGCACCCGATCCGGCTCAATCTCTTCTCAACGACGGCAATGCCGCCGGCGCCGCAAACCGAGGAGAAAGAAATGACCAACTTCACCATTCCTGCCCGCAACACGGCTTCTGCCTTCGCCGATATGCGCGGTCACCATGTCGCGCTCCGCGTGACCGACTTCGCCAAGGCCAAGGCCTGGTACATCGAGAAGCTCGACTTCCGAGTCGTCCACGAGTGGCCCTATGCCGACGAAGAGCTCGCCTACATGGCGCCCGCGAACGACGACAACTTCATGATCGAGCTGCTGGGTGGCGGAGACCCGCTGCCGAAGGACAAGCCGTCCTACACTGATCTCGGGGACAGCCTCGGCTATGCAGGCTACCACCACTTCTGCATCAACGTCGCCGACATGAACAAGACGGTGGCCGAACTCAAGGCGCGCGGCGTGACCATCGTCACCGAGCCCTTCCAGCTGGACGCCATCAGCCGCAAGCTCGCCTTCTTCGCCGATCCGTTCGGCAACCTGATCGAACTCGCCGAAATCGTCGGCTGACGCGGCCGGGGGGCGGCGGATAACGCCGCCCCTCCGATTAATCCGCCCGACATAGGATACCGATCATGCCCAAGACCTGGTTCATCACTGGGTGCTCGACAGGCCTTGGCCGCGCCATTGCCCAGCACCTCATCTCGCTCGGCCACAATGTGGCTATCACCGCTCGCAATCCGGCACAGATTGCCGACCTCGTCGTCGATCACCCGCAGACCTCCATGGCGATCAAGCTGGACGTCACCGACCAGTCGCAGATCGATCAGGCGCTTGCCATGGCGACGATGCGCTTCGGCGCCATCGACGTGCTCGTGAACAATGCCGGCGTCAGTTATTTCGGCGCCTTCGAGGACAGCGATCCTGACGCGGTCCGCGCGATGTTCGACCTCAACGTCTGGGGTCCTGTCAACATGCCACGCGCTGCTCTGCCCGCGATGCGTCGGCGCCGGTCATCGTCAACATCTCCTCGATCGGTGGGCTGAGAGCTTTTCCGGGGTGCGAGCTGGGCGCCCCTAGACTGTTCTATCGCGACCACCGGGGGCCTCCGATTAATGCGCCGGAAAGGCGCATGGACGATGGCTGCACTCAACCGAGCGCGGCTTAACTGCGGCCCGAAGGCCAAAATCCATCCATCCACCGTCGACGTCAGAGGCTGGTCGACGCAAGGCACGTTGCCATGGTCATGATGGACGGGCAAGCACACACTCAGACGACGCCCGAAACGTGGGGACTTGCGTGAAATTTCCAATCAGCGTTGGCGGGGTACATGGCGGGTAGCCATGACGATCCGCAGCGATGCTGTAGGAAAATCAATGCGTTAAGATGAGAAAATGGCGGAGAGAAAGGGATTCGAACCCTTGAGACGGTTCCCCGCCTACACACTTTCCAGGCGTGCGCCTTCGACCACTCGGCCATCTCTCCGCTGCTTGCAGCGGCCGGGTTGGGCCCGGAGTCTGCTGTCCGGGGCGTGAGCCTGCCGGAGCGGGCGCAATATACCCATCGAGGCCCGGACCGCAAGTCAGATAAGGTGCCTCTCGGAACATGTCTTGTGGCCTGGCCCGAACGCGTGGCAGAAGGGGCGCGCGGGAAACATTGCGACACGGGGCCGAGGGCGCGGCACCCCGCGTGGACGGACTTGGATGCGGCTCTTCCTGAGAGTGCTGGGTACCTGGTTGCTCGGCGTGGCACTGATCCTGCTGATCATCGACGGCACGCGCTCACTCGGCGCCAGCCAGCTCGTTTTTACATCCTTTGCCGACAACTGGGCCTGGCTGAACGCCGATAGCCTTGCGGCAGTGCGCGCCTTCGTTGCGGGGCGGTTTTTTGGCCTCGTGCTCGAGCCGGTGACCGAGTTCATCTTTGCCTGCCCGGGCTGGGCCGTGCTGGCGGTACCTGGTGCGCTGCTGGCCTGGGCGGGCCGGTCACGCAAGACGCGGCTCTTCGTCCGCCACGACCAAATCTAGGCCACGCGATGAGCCTCCACCACCGCGACGACTATCGCCAGTTCATCGGGACGCTGCCGGCCGCGACGCTCGGTGAGCAGTGGGAAGCGCTGGTCGCCAAGGTCGGCGGCAAGGTGTTCTGTCTTTTGGGCGACGACGGCGGCGTCCTTGTCTTCAAGGTGAGTGAGATCGCCTTCGACGGGCTGGTTGAAATCGACGGCATCGAACAGGCTGCTTACTTCGCCAAGCGCCAGTGGGTTCGCGTTACCCGGGGCGCCCTCGATGCAGAGCTGCTCGCTGGTTACATCCGTGAGTCGCACCGGCTGATTGCGGGCAAGTTGACGCGCAAGCTGCGGGCCGAGCTGGGCCTCTGAAGCCTCGTTGACTTCATCAGTCACCCGTCCTTAACCTTCCCGCAACCACGGGAGGGGGCGAGTATGGTTGCGGGACTTCTCTACATTGCCGGATTGATTGCGGCGCTGGTGACTCTGATGATGGTCGGCTTCGCTGCGCCTGAGCTGATCCAGAATTTCACCGGCCGGCTCAACGCTCCCGGGAGCGACGTGATTGGCGCTGTCGTCGATCTGGCGCGCAGCCTCAACTGGGCCGTGCTTCCGTTTGTCGGTGGCCTGGTGCTGATGGCGCTCGGCCGCATCACCATGCTGCTCGGCTCGATCGACCGGGCGCTTCGCGGCAACCCATAAGCAAACAGGCGGCCCATAGGACCGCCTGTTGCATTCAGATGTGTCGTTGGATCAGGCGCGCGGCTGCGGCACGATGCGCAGGTAGGGCTTCGGCGCCTTCCAGCCGTCCGGATACTTTTCACGCGCGGCTTCGTCGGAGACCGCGGCGACGATGATCACATCCTCGCCGTTCTTCCAGTTCACAGGTGTTGCCACCTGGTGCTTGGCGGTCAGCTGAAGGCTGTCGATGACGCGAATGATCTCGTCGAAGTTCCGCCCGGTGGAGGCCGGGTACTCGATCTTGAGTTTCACCTTCTTGTCCGGCCCGATTACAAACAGCGACCGCACGGTCAGGCTGTCATTCGCATTGGGGTGGATCATGTCGTACTTGGTGGCGATCTCGCGATCGACGTCCGAGATCAGCGGGAAGTTGAGCGTTGCGCCCTGCGTCTCGGCAATGTCGGCAGCCCAGCCGGCATGGTTCTCGAGCCTGTCGACCGAAAGGCCCAGCACCTTGACGCCACGCTTGTCGAATTCCGGCTTCAGCTTGGCGGTGTAGCCCAGTTCGGTCGTGCAGACCGGGGTGAAATTCTTGGGATGCGAGAACAGGACCGCCCAGCTGCCGTCGATGTAGTCGTGGAACTTAATGCGGCCTTCGGTGGTCTCAGCCTCGAAGTCGGGCGCGACGTCGCCGATGAGAATTGCCATGGTGAACTCCTTGTTGCGGTCGTTGCCGCGCTCGGCGCTATGCGCCGGGATGCACAATATCGAATGCTAGCGCACCGATTGCGACAGGACGGGATGAAAACTTTTTGTGCTTTGCCGTCAAGGCGAAGCAACCGCTTGCGCGATGTTGCGGGGTGCCGGCAATGAGGCCGCTGACGGGCTAGATCAAGCCGAGCGAGAGACCGTTCTGCAACGCTACCGCGTAAGCCATCGGGGTAAGTGCGACGGCCAGCGACATTGCCTGGCTCAGGCGCGCGATCCGCGCCACGAGGAACATCGCGACGATGATTACGACGTAGGCGAACAGCACGGCAGCGTTCTGCTGGAGGATCTCTAGCGCTTGCGGCATGGCCGGTCTCCCGGGCGAAGTCGCCCAGGCGAAATGCTTGGGGCAGCCATGTTGCTGCCCCCTTGCCGCGATCGATCGCGTTTGATCGGCATTTGAGCTAGATGCCGCCCGCCGCCGTGCCCGCCGGCGCCTGCTGCACGCCGGCCGGCGCGCCGTTGGTCCACGTCACGTCGAGGCCGTTGAGCGGCACGACCGACAACGACATCTTGCCCGAGCCCTGCTGCAGTTCGCGGGCGTGGGCGAGGTAGACGAGCGAATTGTTCTCGGCATCGTATATGCGCGAGACGCGGAGGCTCTTCCAGATCAGCGAGCGGGACTGCTGGAAGATCTCCTCGCCGCCCTTGTTGGTGTTGATCTTGCCCACCGTGATCGGGCCCGAAGCGGTGCAGTCGACCGCCGAATAGGACGGATCCTCGAACCAGTTGCCCTGCTGCAGCCGGTCGATCAGCGAGCGGTTGAAATAGGCGACATGGCAAACGACGCCCTTAACCTGCGGATCGGCTACGGCCTCGACGCTGATGTCGTTGCCGGTCCAGTCGACGCCGACGCTCCCGACATTGGTCGAGTTGTTGTTGCCGCACGCCGCGAGGGCGCCGGTGAGGACGAGGGCGAGGCCGAGGGAGGCGAGGCGCTTGATCATCAGATCGGAATCCCGGGTTGGCGTTGCGACGGCGGTGATGTGGGGACCCTAAGTCCTCGCTGCAACTAGCGCATGTCCGATTGTTTGAGTCGCTGCTCGAGCCAGCGCACGAACAGCGACAGCGAGATGGTCATGGTGAGGTAGAGGAAGGCCACCACGTTGTAGGTCTCGAAGAACTTGAAGGTCGACGATGAGTAGACCTTGCCGAGCTGGGTGATGTCCTGGACGCCGAGCGCCGAAACGAGGGCCGAGTCCTTGATCATCGAAACGAAGTCGTTGCCGAGCGGCGGCAGGATCGTGCGCAGCGCCTGCGGAGCGACGATGAAGCGGAAGGTGTGCCAGCGGCCGAGCCCCAGTGATCGCGCCGCTTCGATCTGGCCGCGATCTACCGCTTCGATGCCGGCGCGGAAGATCTCGGCGATGAAGGCCGAGTAACAGATGGTCAGCGCGACGATTGCGCGCCAGGTGAAATCGAAGTTGCGGACGGTGAGCGGCTCGATCCAGCTGGGCTGGATCAGCGGCGTCAGCAGCCAGTTGGCGGCCGCGACCATGGCAGGGGCGCCGACGAAGGCGACATAGAACAGCGCCACCAGCATCGGGATGCCCCGGATGATCTCGACATAGAATGTCGCGATCTGGCTGAGCCACGGGTTGCCGGAGGTGCGGGCGAGGGCGATGACGAGGCCGAGCAGGCCGGCGAGCCCGAAGGCGACGAAGGTCACCCATAGGGTCGTCACGACGCCCTTCCTGAGGACGTCGAAAATCTCGGAATAACCCTCGTCGGCAACGATTGCCCAGAGGGTGACGAGCCCGATCAGCGCAATGGCGAGAAGCCACCACGGGAAGCGGGCGATTGTGTTGGGGCGGGGGGAGGAGGGCGGCATCGGGGATGGGACGCGCGAGTTATCGCGCGTCCCGTCACGGACTTACGAGTTTTGCTGGCCGTACTCGAAGAACCACTTCTTGATCAGCGCATCGAGCGTGCCGTCGGCCTTCATCTGGTCGATGGCCGCATTGAACGGCGCGACGAGATCGGAGCCGGGGGTGAGGATGAAGCCGAGCGGTTCGGACTTGATCGGTTCACCCACCTGCTTGAAGGCGCCCGGATCGGCGCCGATATAGCCGGCCGCCGCCGACTGGTCGGCAATCACCGCGTCGACGTCGCCGGTCTTGAGCGCAGCTACCGAGGCACCGAAGGTGTCGAACAGCTTCACCCGCGGATTGGCTTCGTCGCCATCTAGTACGTCGTAGATGGCGGTGTAGAAGGCCGAGGTTCCCGGCTGCGCGCCGAACAGCAGCTTGTCGTCGTCCTTGAAGCTCTGGACGCCGGTGATGCGGCCCTCGTCAGCGCGGACGAGGAAATACTGCTCGACCGTGATGAAGGGCTGCGTGAAGTCAATCTGTGCTTCGCGCTCTTCATTGATCGTGATGCCGTCGGCGCCGATGTCGAACTGGCCGGTACGAACGGCTTCGATCATCACGTCCCAGGCCGACAGGTTCCACTCGACCTTGGCATTGAGGCGCTTCGCCGCCTCGTTGATCACGTCATATTCGAGCCCGATGCCGGCGCCCGTCTTGTCGGCAAAGTTGAGCGGGTAATAGGCGTTCTCGGTGACCGCCTTGATGGTACGGCCGGCAAGGTCAGGCAGGGCCTGGGCATGGGCGGGCAGCGCGAGGCCGAGCGCCATGAGCGGCGCGGCGATGAGGGTCAGTACGGATTTCATGAGGCGGCATTCTCCCGGAAATGACTTGTCACCGGCCATTGTCACCCCTGCCGGCATGGCCGCGACAATATCCGCTAAGCTCTCGCGCCCTCAACCGGATTCTGGGAAACGGCTTGCGGCGTAGTGGCTGGTTCTTGGTGTCGCATTCTCGAGCCGAAAAAGCCTGCTGCTCTTCCTGAGAATGCCTTGATCAGGAATGGCCATGCCGTACGGCAGGTCCCTTCGGATGGTCGATGTGGCCGAGGTCGCGGCCGGGATCGATCTTGTCGCGCACCAGCTGCTTGATCTGCTTGGCGTCGGGGAAGCCGCCGTCACGCTTGCGCTCCCACACCAGTTCGCCATCGAGGTGGATCTCGAAGATGCCGCCGGTGCCCGGAATGAGGCTGACTTCGCCCATTTCGAGGCTGAAGGTCGAGAGCACTTCCTGCGCCATCCAGGCAGCGCGCAGCAGCCAGTTGCATTGGGTGCAGTAGGTGATCTGGAGTTTTGGCTTGTCGGTCATATCTGCGGATCGGCCCAGCTTGAGAAGACATTGGTCGGTAGCACGAGGACGTCATCGTCGTCCCCGCCATCCTTGCTCTTGAGGGCCACAAGCTGCGCCGTCGTCGTGTTGACCCGCTGGGCCAGCAGCCGCGCGATCTGCAGTAGCCAGGCCGGATGCGCTTCGAGGACGCGCAGGGCATCGTCGATGACGTAGAGCTGCACATCGGTGACGGCCCGGACGGTCGCCGAGTGCGGCCGCTCCAGCAGCACGCTCATTTCACCGAAGATGGCACCCGGCTGCTTGATGGTCGAAACGAATCTGCCGTCGCGGATGACTTCGACCTCGCCCTCCTTGAGCACCATGATGCTGCCGCCGGCGTTGCGCCCTTGGGCGATGAGCTCGCTGCCGGCCGGAAAGAAGTCGAACCGCAGCCAATCCTGATCAGTCACACGTACACTCCGTCCGGAACGCCGACTACGCGATGGTAGCGGAGCTTTGCGGCGATGCGAAGCCGGCGCGAACGCGGTGCTGGCATTTCGGTATCACTGCACTTGCTCCAGTATTGCCCCCCGCTTCTACTTACTCGCCCCTTCTCACGTCGATCGCAACGGGCTAGGTTTCGCGCGCAAAACTGCCCGGAGCCTAAGGCCACCATGTCGAGCCCCGTATCGTCTGCCGCGTCCTATTCGACCCTCCGCCTCGCGCCCGGGGAGGTTCTGATCACGCAGGGCGAGCCGGGCGGCACGCTGTTCGTGCTCGAGGAAGGCGAACTTGGCGTCGTGCGCGATGGCATCGACATCGCCACAGTGTCGCAGCCGTTCTCGCTCGTGGGTGAGATGTCGGTGGTGCTCGGCACGCCGACCAGCGCTACGGTCAAGGCGACCAAGCCGAGTGTCGTGCGGGTGTTTGCCGATGCGCGCAGCACGCTTTCTCAGGACGCCGACTTCGCCTTCCGCATGGCCTACCTGATGGCGAGCCGGCTCGACGCGACCTCTTCGCTGCTGGTCGAGCAGGCCCGCAAGCACAGCGGCAAGCCGGAGGGCGATATCTTCAGCAGAATCCTCTCCGCGCTCCACCTGCCGGTCGATGACAAGCGGTATGCCACGGTGGCGCGCGGCGACATGTTCGGCCGCCCCGAAGAAGCAACCTTCCGCGACTAAGCGGGCACTACTTCAGCGGGTCCGTCAGGAACAGGCTGACCCGGATGCCGCCATGCGAAACGCTGGGGAGCGGGGCCTGGAACGGCAGGCCCGTAGCCTTGGCCAGCGCCGCCTCGGTGGTGATCAGCGCCACGCGCCAGCCGGTGAAGCGGGAGAGGCTCCGTCCCATCGCTCGGTAGAGTGGCCCCATTGCGCCGCGCTCGCCGATGCGGGTGCCGTAGGGCGGGTTGATGATCACGAGGCCTGCCGGTCCCTCCGGCGGCACGACATCGGCGATGTCGGCCTCGGCGAAGGTCACCCATTCCGCAACGCCGGCACGCTCTGCATTTGCCTTGGCCATCCGCACCGCGCCCGGATCGCGGTCGCTGCCGTAAAAGCGCGCTGCAGGTGACGAATGAGGGCTGGCGGTCCGCATCTTCCGCCATGCTGCCGCATCGAAGTTTGCCAGCTGCTCGAAGGCGAATTCGCGATCCCGGCCCGGCTTCAGGCCCGCCGCGATCTCGGCAGCCTCGATCGCAAACGTACCCGAGCCGCACATCGGGTCGAACACCGGGCCGGTCCCGTCATAGCCGGCCTGGCGCAGGAACAGCGCCGCGAGCGTCTCGCGCATCGGAGCGCGGTTAACCGCCTCCTTGTGCCCGCGCTTGTGCAGCATCTCGCCTGAGCTATCGATGCTGATCGTGACGAGATCGTCCTCGATCCGTGCCTTGACCACCACTTCTGCCTCGGCAGATATCGGGGCCCCCAGTTCTTCGCCAATCGCCGTCGCGATGCGCTGCGCCGCGGCGCCCGAGTGATAGATTTTCGAGCGGCGGCAGGTCGCCTCGACATGCACCGGCATATCGGCGCGGAGGATTTCGCCCCACGCGACCTTGCGGGCCCGCTTGTCCAGTTGGGCGAGATGCATGGCACGGAAGCTCGCGATGCGGACCAGCACCCGGCTTGCCCCCCTCAGTTCAAGATTGGCGCGCCAGGCGTCCGGCCACGAGCCCTTGATCGTGACGCCGCCCTCGCCGGCTGTCGCTCCGGCAAATCCACGCTCCATCGCCTCGGCACGCAATGGTGCTTCGAGGCCCGGTGGGGCGACGAGGAAGATCTCAAGTTCGGCAGCCGTATCCATGCGCGCTCATTAGCCCGAAGGGCAGCTGGCAGCGACAGGAATCTGCGGTCGCGCGACTGGCAGACGGTTAACCGTCCCTCGCCATCATCGATAAACCTCACCGTGCGAAATGGGACGAAGCAGTGATGCTTTTGCCCTTAGATGCGGGCGGGGGTTCACCAGGGTCAGCTACCGGTAGTGCCCCGCATCGCATTCGCTCCCAGGAGGGACCTTTTGCTCCGGCGCACAGAAAAGATCGTCATCAAGGACGAGACCGAGGATAACTCGACCCCGCGATCGGCGAGCGAACGTCGTGGCCTCAGTGCTCTGCGTTCTGCGCCCCAGGGGACCTCCGTCGCGGAGGACGAACCGCCCGCCAAGCCGGTCGTCGAAGAGATGAACTCTGAACGCTGGCGCAACGAGGTCGAGCCATTGCCGCAGCTTTCTCCTGAACAGCGCCGCGACATCGACCGCTGGCGCGCCGAAGTGCTGCGCTCGGTCAGTGCTAATGAAGACGACGATGTGCAGCCCAGCCGCTGGCGGCACCTGTTCAAGCCGACCAATATCGCTCTGCTTGCCGTTGCCCTCGTTGCCGGTGGTGCAGCCGCCTTCCTCGCGATGCAGCAGCCGGGGGCGCCGGCGCCCACCGTCATCGCCGCGGCACCGGAGCCGAAGACGATCACGCAGGTCGTCGAGGAGCCCAAGGTCCAGGTGCTGGTTGCCAAGGTCCCGATCGTGGTCGGCCAGCGGCTTACGCCGGCAACGATCGAGTGGGTGGAATGGCCCGAGGACACGACTCGCGCCGATTTCGTGACTCAGGTCGCTGCGCCTGACGCGCTCGACACCATGTCGGGTGCCGTGGCGCGCTATGAGTTCTTCCCCGGCGAGCCGATCCGCGAGATCAAGCTGGCGCGTGCCGATCGCGGCTTCCTCTCGGCGGTACTGGATCCGGGGACGCGTGGCGTCTCGGTGAACGTCAGCGCCGAGTCGGCGTCGGGCGGCTTCATCCTGCCCAACGACCGGGTGGATGTGGTGCTCACTTCGAGCGTCGGGAACAAGCAGGCCTCGACGACGATCCTCGACAATGTCCGCGTGCTGGCGATCAACAGTCAGATCGGTGAGACGGCCGGGACCAGGCCCCAGACCGACGAGGCAAAGAACAGCGGCGCCAGTGATGAGCCCGACTCCGACGAGGCTGCCGCGCCGCTCAGGTTCGCGACAGCCATCGCGACGCTGGCCCTCAATCCGCGTCAGGCTGAGGTCATCATCTCGGCGACGCTCAACGGCCGGCTGTCGCTTGTACTGAGGCCGACCGCCGACGTTGCCGACGGCGGCGGCGACGACGCGGTGCGGGCGACGAACGAGGCGATCCGCATCTCGAGCCCGTTCTGGGCAAACTGAGCCGAATGGCTCGTCATTAAGCCGGCGTTGACCTAACGCCGGTACGATTTGGAACAGGGCTTGGTTACGCTAGCGGGCAGAGTGAAGTGACGGCGGGTGGGCAGTTGAGGGCTTCGGCTCGGGCGATGGTTTTTGCGGTGCTGGCGGTGCTGGCGGGCGTTGTTGCCTTGGGCGTAGCGCCCGCCGCAGCGCAGACGGTGACTTACGATCTCAAGACCACCTCGGTCATGCGGGTCAACCTGCCGGTGTCCCAGGCTGTGACGGTGATCATTTCCGATGCCGTCGGCAAGATCGTCTCGGCCGATCCCCTGATCGCGGACGCACAGCCGATCACCGACCGCTCCCTCTACCTCGTCGGCAAGGCCTTCGGCACGACTACCGTCAGCCTCTTCTCCGAAGACGGGGCTCCGGTCGGACTGCTTGCCGTCGAAGTCGGCGCCGATGTCTCCGATATAGCGCAGTCGATCCGCGCTGCAGTGCCCTCGGGCAACGTCAAGGTCTCGACCGTGAACGGTCGCGTGCGGCTCTCGGGCACGGTTCCCGACACCAACACGATGGACAGGGTGCTCGCGATCGTTGCCCAGTACGGCAGCCCACAGGTGATCAACACGATGACGCTCGTGGGTGGCCAGCAGGTCAATCTTGAAGTCCGCATCCTCGAGGCGCAGCGCGACGCCGGCCGCCAGCTTGGCATCCAGTGGGGCGGCTCGATCGGCGGCGTGGAAATGGGAATCGGCGGTGGCCCCTCCGACCCAGCGGCAGATGCCGCGACCTTCTCGGGCTTCATGACCAACATCATCTCGGGCGGCGTCAACCTGAACGTGCTGATCAGCGCGCTCGAGGGTAAAGCGCTGGTGCGCACGCTGGCCGAGCCAAATCTGACGACCCTGTCGGGCGTCCAGGCCAGCTTCCTCGCCGGCGGCGAAGTGCCGATCCGCACCGCCGACGCCAATGGGAATATCGCGCTCAGCTACCGCCAGTTCGGTGTGCTGCTCGGCTTCACCCCGATGGTGCTCGACAACGACCGCATCCAGATCCACCTGCAGCCCGAGGTGAGCGGCATCAATGGCTTCACCTCGACCGGTGACCCCATCTTCAACACTCGCAACCTCAACGCGACGGTAGAGTTGCGCGATGGGCAGAGCTTCGCCGTGGCCGGGCTGTTGCAGAACGACACGCAGCTCAACCAGAACCAGCTGCCGTGGATCGGCGACGTGCCCGTGCTGGGGTCGCTGTTCAAATCCTCGAGCTATCAGAAGCACGATACCGAGTTGGTGGTGATCGTCACGCCGCGCCTCGTCCAGCCGCTGACGCCCGGTCAGGTCGCCGCGACACCGATGGACCAGACCCAGCCCGCCAACGATTTCGAGTTCTTCGCGCTGGGCCAGATGGAAGTGACCCCCAAGATGATCAAGAGCTTCCAGACCGGTGCGGGCATCGTCGGGCCCTACGGCTACATCATCGACCTGGGGGATACGAAATGACCCGCCGTGCCCTGCTTCTCGCCGGCACGGCAGTGCTCGTTCTCGGTGGCTGCACCTATGATTACCTGCAGCGATCCGACCGGGTCGGCTACAGCGCCGGCGATGCGGTGAAGGCTAACCTCGCCGCGCAGACGATCGATCCGGCCAAGGGCTCGACCAACTCGACAAAGGGGCTGGGCAAGGACGGTTATGTCGAGCCCAAGCCGCCTACCGGCGGCATGGAAGAAGCGCCTGCCGCGCCTGTCGCCAACTGACGCGGCATACCGCGTCACGCCCTGCTTGCGGCAGCGTCCTTGAGGATCTGGATATTGTTGGCGACCACGAGGTTCTCGGGGTCCAGCGCCTGGGCTTTGCGGAAATTGGCCAGCGCCTCGCTCAGCTTGCCGCGCAGCATGTAGGAATAGCCGAGGTTGTTGTAGTACTGGGCGCTGGCGCCCGAGAGTTTCAGCAGCGAGGCATAGACGCGGTCTGAAAGGTCGAAGCGACCCAGCCGGTCGTAGGACGCGCTGAGCCCGACATAGCCTTCGGCATTGCCCGGGTTGAGCTCGACCGCACGCTTGTAGAGCGCGGCGGAATAACCGAAATCGCTGTTGCGGAAGTGCGCTTTGCCTTCGGCCAGGGCGCGCTCGGCGGTGTAGTCGCCGATATTGGAAAGTTCCGCCACTTCGAGCTTGTTCTGCCCGAAGCTGCTGAAGCCGACCGAGCTGCAGCCCGTCAGCGCCGACGCACCCAATGCGAGTGCCGCTGCAAAAAGCCCGAAGCGAACCGACCTGAAGCCGCGCCGCATAATCATATGCCCCCATATGATGCCCGCCGCGTTCTGTGGCGAGTTCTGTTGCAGCCGAGGCTACGGGGCGGGATGGTTACTATTGGTGAACGCCGACGGTTGACGTGACGGTAGGCTTAACAAGCCGTTATACCGGTGCGCTTACCTCTTCCGTTCGCGGCACCTGACATGCAAATCTTGCCGTACGAACGGAGATTTTTGTCCATGCCCGGTCTTGCCGCCCTTACCGTCGCCCTGCCGCTCGAGACGCTCGCGCCTGGGACGCAGTTGACGACCGAGGGCACCCGCTCGGGTCAGCTCTACATTCTTGAAAGCGGCCGGCTGAAGGTTGCCCGCGGCGGCGTAACGCTTGCCACGATCAGTGAGCCGGGCGCCATCATCGGCGAAATGGCCGTGCTGCTCGGTATTCCGCATAGCGCAACGGTCACCGCCGAGACGACGTGCAAGGTGCGCGTCCTCGACGAAGCATTCGATGCGCTGGTCCACTATCCGGAGCTGGCGCTGCACATCGCGACCATCGCCTGCGCGCGCCTCAACACCACCTCGGCGCTTCTGGTCCAGTTGCAGAGCCAGAGCACCGATCAACCGCGCGAGAACGCGCTGCTGAGCCGCCTGCTAGGCGCCCTTAGCGCTGCGCCACGCGGGTCCCGCGGCCACTGGGCCGACCACGAGTAGGGAGACCGGAAAAGTCGCAAACCTTTCCGGTTCGATCCGTGACGCGAGATACTCGTGTGCCTCAGGCGCCCGTCACCCGCCAGATCACGTCGCCGACGTCATCGGCCATCAGCACCGAGCCGTCCGGTCCGATGACGACGCCGACCGGCCGGCCATAGGACTCGCTCTCGTCGGGCGACAGGAACCCGGTGAGGATTTCGCGTGGCGTGCCGGTGGGCTTGCCGTTGACGAAGGGCACGAAGGCCAGCTTGTAGCCCGACAGGGTCGAGCGGTTCCATGAGCCGTGCTGGCCGATCGCCATGCCGTCCGGGAAGCCCGGCAGCGTGCCCTCCGGCAGCCAGCAGAGGCCGAGCGAGGCGGTGTGACCGCCAAGCGCGAAGTCCGGCGCCGTAGCGGAGGCAACCTTCGCCGCATCCTGCGGCACGCGCTGGTCGACGATCTTGCCCCAGTACGAATAGGGCCAGCCGTAGAAGCCGCCGTCCTTGACCGAGGTCAGATAGTCCGGCGGGGTCTCGTCGCCAATGCCGTCGCGCTCATTGACCACGGTGTAAAGCACGCCGGTCGTCGGCTCGAAGGCGAGGCCGACAGGGTTGCGCAATCCGCCGGCGAAGATGCGGTGCTGGCCGGTCGTCAGATCGAGCTCGTAGATGCAGGCGCGGCCTTCTTCGACGTCTAAACCGTTCTCGCCGATGTTGCTCTGCGAACCCACGCCGACATAGAGCTTGGTCTTGTCGGCGCTGGCGACGAGGCTGCGCGTCCAGTGGCCGCCCGGCTTGGTGTCCATCAGCTTCTTGCCGGGCGCGCTGATCTGGGTCTGGCCGACCTTGAACGGGTAGGCATAGACGCCGTCGGTATTGCCGACATAGAGCGTATCGCCGATCAGCTGCATGCCGAAGGGCTGGTTCAGGTTCTCGAGCAGGGTGTGCCGCACCTCGGCAACGCCGTCGCCATCTGCGTCGCGCAGGAGCGTGATCCGGTTCGGGCTCTGCCCGACCGCCGCGGCGCGCCGCATGGTGGTGAAGATTGCGTAGTCGAAGGCATTCTTGATGCCGCCCGGCGTGTTCAGCGCCTCGGCAGCGAGCACGTCGCCGTTCGGCAGCACATGCAGCCAGCGCGGGTGCTTCAGGCCCTTGGCGAAGGCGTTGACCCTGAGCCCTGCGGCAGCGGTCGGCTTGTGGTCGCCGGACCAGCCGCGTGCCGTCGGCATTTTCAGAGTCGGAATGGCCTGCGGCCGCGCCTCGGGAATATCAGGGGTGCTGCCGTAGATTGGGCTGCGCTTCGGCTCGTTGAAGCTGCGCGCGAGGATCGCACCAGCCCCGATCCAGGCAACCACGCGGGCGTAAATATCGGCAAAACTCATTTCGTCCCCCTAAATGTCGTGGCGGCGCGCCGAGCGCGCCACCCATTTGTGCCGCATACTTCCCCGCGGCACTTTTCGCAACCTTGAATCGGTTCAGGCGATGCCGGCTTTCTTGAGGTCAGCCCAGACATCGTCCTGCGGATCGTAGCCGATCCAGGCCCGACCATCTTCGAGATCCCAGGCCATTCCGGAATTGTTCGACATGCCACTGACGACGATGGCCGGCGCCGGCCATTTGCCTGCGTCGGCGGTCAGCGCGGCCGCCATCAGCCGCTCGTGGTCGCCATTCGACAGCCACATATCGCGATACCACTTGGCGTTTCGCGCCGCGACCGTCTTGTCCGGCTCGCCCGCGCCGCCGCCGCCATCGGTCAGCGTGGTGGCGAGGTTTGCGCCGCCCTGGCACCAGCCGATGCGGGTTGCGACGGCGGTGATACGGCCGTTGGTGGCATGGGCGCGCGCCATGCAGACGCGCTCGCCGAGCATCTTGGTGGCGCCATAGGCCGCACCCCAGCGATACATCTGGCCGTCCCAGTAGCGCGTGCCGCTGATCTGTGGTGTTGCCATCCGGATCTTTTCACCACCCGGCAGCGGATCGTCCTTGTAGCCGCCCATGGCGTGATTGGAGGAGGCGAAAACAAACCGGCACGGAGTGGCGCCGCCGCCGGCATTCTCGAGCAGGTTTGCCGTCATGTCGAAAGACTTGGCCGATTCCGCCCAGCTCGAGGTCGGCGCGGGATTTGCCGACGCGTAGTGCACGATGCCATCGGCATTGCGGACCGGTGCCAGCCAGCGCTCATCCTTGGGATCGGCGAGGTCGGCCACGACCGACTTCGATTTGGCTGAGGCCTCGAACGGCTTCACGTCGATGCCGACGATCTCGTCGACCCAGTCCACCGTTTCCAGGTAGCGCCTCAGCTTGGTGCCCAAGTTGCCGGCAGCACCGGTAATCACTACGCGCATAGTCTCTCCTCCAAGGCGGGGTATTGTATCCCGTCACAGTGTGTCGCGTATAACACCCTCCGCGTCAGTCGCGAGCACGGAGAGCATCATGCAGATCGGTATTGTCGGGTTAGGTCGGATGGGCGGCAATATCGCCAAACGGCTGATGCGGGCGGGTCATGACGTCGCCGTCTACGACATCGACGCCGATGCGCGCGCCGCTCTTGGAAGAGAAGGTGCGCGCACCGCGGAAACACTCGAAAGCCTCGTCGCCTCCCTGACCGATTCCCCGCGCGCCATCTGGGTCATGCTCCCAGCCGGCAAGATCACCGAAGGCACGCTGGTGCATCTTAGCAACTGCCTGAGCGAGGGGGATATCCTGATCGATGGCGGCAACACTTACTACAAGGACGATATGCGCCGCGCCGTCGAGTTCGCCCGTAATGGCATCCGCTACATCGACGTCGGCACCTCGGGCGGCGTCTGGGGCCTCGAGCGCGGCTATTGCCTGATGATCGGTGGCGAGAAGGCCGCGGTCGACCATCTCGATCCGATCTTTGCCGCCCTTGCACCCGGTCGCGGCGACATCCCGCTTACCCCCGGCCGTGAGGGGTTCGACCCACGCGTCGAGCAAGGGTACATCCATGCTGGTCCTGCGGGGGCGGGTCATTTCGTCAAGATGATCCACAACGGCATCGAGTACGGCATGATGCAGGCCTATGCCGAGGGCTTCGATATCCTCGCCAGCAAGAACACCGAGCTCTTGCCGCCCGACCTGCGGCTCGATTTGAACATCGCCGATATCGCCGAAGTCTGGCGTCGCGGCTCGGTGGTGACCTCCTGGCTGCTCGATCTCAGCGCCACTGCGCTGGCCAAGGATCCGGACCTCGAGGGCTTCTCGGGCCATGTCGCCGATTCCGGTGAAGGACGATGGACCGTCGAGGCGGCGGTCGAGGAGGCGGTGCCGGCCGAGGTGCTGACGGCGGCGCTGTTTACTCGCTTCCGCTCGCGGCAGGATCACAATTTCGCGGAGAAAATGCTCTCGGCCATGCGGCTGGGCTTTGGCGGGCACAAGGAGCAGGCTTGAGATCAGGGGACGGTGCCGACCATGGCGGTGCAGAGCTTGGCGACGCTGTTGAGGCTGGCCAGCTGCTCTGCCGTGGGATCGGTGGCGGAGACGGCGTCCCACATGTTGGACGTGTCGACCTGCTCGAGCGCGCAGCCGCAATAGCGCTCGCAGCGGGCGGCGGTGGAGCCTGTGCCGAGGCAGCTTTGCTGGCAGCTTGTGACGAAGCCCTGCGAGACGGATTGCACCGGGGGCGTGAGCGTGGCCGGCTGGATCAGGCTGAAGCCCCAGAGCAGCGCGATGATCAGCGGCTGGTGCAGCACGTAGATCGGGAGGCTCCAGCGGCCGATGAAGGCAAGTCCGCGGGCCACCGGCTCATTGCTGCGGATGGTCGCCAGTTTATCCGTCAATGGCGACGCGAGGATAAGCCGCATGCCGGCGATGCCGAGGAGGACCGTGCCGAGCCAGGGGAAAATCGGGACGACGTCGCTGGTGGGGGGCGAGGTGGGCCAGAAGCCGATCCAGCCGAGCTCGCGGCTCGAAAAGATGGTGTTGTTGTAGGCGAAGTTGGCGCCGATCACGACGATGCCGATCGTTGCCGTGAGCCAGGGGGGCAGGCGGAGGAAGGCGAGGCCGATGAGGGAGAAGAGGGCGATGGCGTGGAGGACGCCGAAGAAGACGAAGTAGTCCGGGAACATCCAGTAGGTCCCGGCCGTCGTCGCTAGCGCCGCCGCGACGATGAGGGCGAAGCGGCGCCAGAATTTCTGCCACCGGATGCCCCGGCCGTGGGCGAGGACGAGGCCGGCGCCGACGAGTAGCAGGAAGCTCGTGAGGATCGACTTCTGGAACACCACCCAACCGATCTCGGTGGTGACGTCGACCGGCGAGTAGCCGAAATAATAGAGGTCCCACGCCACATGGAAGACGATCATCGCGAGGATCGCCACCCCGCGCAGGATATCGAGCAGCTGGTAGCGCGGGCTTCCTCCCACCGCCTCGGTCGAACTCAATTGCACTGTCCCCGCGATTCGCGACGACAATAGTGGAACCCGAACGCCCCTCAAGCATTTGATACGCGTCCCCCGGTCGGCGGATGCGCCCTCACCGCCGACTTCGAGCCGCTCGAGCCGCCCCCGGTCGAGCGGCTCTTCTTTTGCGCTGATGGAATGGCGGACGTGCCAAGGCGCCCTCCGCCACGAGGGCATCGGGGTTACGCGGCATAAAGGGACAGCGCGCCGGTGGGGCTCTGCCCCCTGGCGGTAGTCCGCAAGAAGTGTGGAGCATCGCCCCACCGGCGCGGCCGGGGTTTTGGGCTTATGGCACGAGGGCCCGGGCGCATCCCGTGCCGCATCGCGAAGACCCTGCCGGCTGCGAACGCCCGGTATGCACCGGTGCGTCCCGCCCGCGGCTGCCTCATGCGTGGCAGCCTGGTCCCTTGGAACCGCTCCGCATCGAGCGATCCCCCGCGTTGTCAGCGGCGTCCCCGGCGAACCGGATCCTGCCGTCGTGCTTTGGGCCTCGGCCGGCACGACTGCCAACCGACCCGTCCACCTCCCCGCAGCCGTTCGTCTCGACTCCGTCCCGTGCGGGTAGGCGCAGGCATTATCGGGCGGGTAGAGACGAGGGGGATTAGTTTTTTGTGCGGCCCTCGGCGCTGTAGGCGGCGCCGTCGGGCATGAGATGGTGCGGCGGGTCGTAGCGCACGCGATCCCCCGTCAATCCGCTGAGGCGTGCGTTCTCGGCCCCGCCACGAAGGTCTGACACCTTGTTCCAGATCCGCTCGCAATACTCCGACCGCGGCGCCTTACCGGCTCGGCCGTCGCGGTATCCAGCATCATACCCGGCCGAATAGCGACCCAGGATGAGACGATAGACTTCCTCCCGAAGGCGCTCGGCCTCGGGGTTGCGTGTCTCGACCGGGTTGGCCTCGGTCCCCGGCCCCAACAGGCGCAGCACCGGGCGCGGCGGGCCATCGAGGGTCCACACGGTGCACTTGCTTTTAGCTGACCAGCCCGAATGCGCCGCCTCGAACGCCTCGAGCCCGGCCACCGCCTGGCCGAGCGCCACGGCGAGCCCGGCATGATCGAGCGGCGGCGTCTTGTTCGCCGGCGGCACGGCAATCCCCCGCCCCTCCCGCCCGAGCAGCGTCGCCGCCTCCCCAACCAGTTGCCGCGCCAGCCGCGCACTCTCCTCCGGCACAGGCGTACTGGCCCGCTGCCCCGCCACCCGCTCGACCTGCTTCAAGAGGGCCGCGAGGCGTGGGTAGAGGCGTTCGTGGGTGGCGATGAGGGCTTCGGTGAGTGTGGTGGTCATGTGCGTGTCCTTTCGCGCTGGCGTTTGGGCGCGGAGGATACGGCGGGTGTGATGGGGCGGGGATAAGGAGCGTGTGGCGATGGATATTTGCGTCGATGCCATGCTATTTAATGCAGAACTACGGGGGAAAGTATGGATAGGCGCATTACTGTTCAGGACGTCACTTGGTTTCTAGATATAAATCGATCGGACCAGCTGAATCTAAATCCACCCTATCAGAGACGTAGTGTGTGGACCGCCGGTGACCGACGGTTCTTTCTCGACACTGTGTTTAGGAACTACCCGTCTCCCGCGATTTTTCTGCACAAAGAAATAGATCCTAATGGAAAGACGACGTACCACGTCGTCGACGGTAAGCAGAGACTGCAAACCATTTTGGATTTCGTAGCAAACAAGATCCGAATTGCGGAAGATTTCGGAGATGATCGTCTGAGTAGCAAGCGCTGGAAAGATATTGCTGCTGAGCTGGAGTTGAAACAGCTATTTTGGAATTACCAAATAACCGTCGAGATGATCGACGTCAGGGACGGCGAGTTAGTTAATGCGGTCTTTGACAGACTCAACAGAAATTCAAGAAAGCTAACGAATCAAGAGCTTAGGCATGCTCGACACGATGGGTGGTTCGTCAATAAGGCAGAGACAGAAACGGAGGCCGATATCTGGAAAGATCTTGGCGTCACGAGCCGTGCGCGAACCAAGCGCATGATGGACGTACAGTTCATGTCAGAGCTCATGGCGTTGGTAATTGAGGGTAAGCCAAGAGGATTCGATCAGAATTTTCTGGATGACATTTACGTGGAGTACGACGACATTGCGGAAGTGCCTGATTTTTCCGAACAGGCGTTCGACGATACATTTAACGCAGCGAAACAGGTGCTGCTTGCCATGCAAGAGCACAACGGTTCTGTGACGAAATGGGCCAAGGGATTTGGTCCTCTTTATACTCTGTGGGGTGTCGTTGCGACAGCTCATCAACTCCCAGACTCGAGCGTACTCGCTGATCGATTTGATGGCTTCATGACTAAGGTTGAGGAACTGTCGAACTTGGAGGCGGGCGCTCCTCTGCCTGAGGGTGACGAGTACGTTCTTGCAGCTGCGTATCGCGAGAATTCGCGTGGTGCCAGCACAGAAGAGCCCCAGAGATTGGCGCGCCATGACGCCCTCAGGAGCGCGCTGGAAATCCAATGAAGATCCAAGGCTCGGTGAGGGCGGCGTTCGATGCCCAATTCGGACTTAATGAGGCTCTCAAGAAGCATGTAGACTCAACGATGTCGGCCCTCAAGCAGCCTAGGTGGCACTATGAGGCCCGGCTCAAAGAGTTGGAGAGCTTCGCCGTCAAGTTGGAAACGTGTCGAGTGCCGAAGCCGGCAGCGTTGGAGGATTTCCTCGCGTGCACGATAGTCGTCCCTACGACAGCCGACATCTCAACTGCGATAGGTGCCGTGCGAAAGAAGTTCACGGTGAAGTATCGACGTCCGGCAAAGCCGAAGATGACAAGCAAGGCTGCGAACGCGTTCCCGTTCGACGATGTGCGGCTCTATTGTTGCCGAGGCAACGACGGAACAACGCCTGCCGATCCGATCAACGAGTTGATTTTTGAGGTGCAGGTCAAAACGTTCCTCCAGCATGCGTGGAGCATAGCGACGCATGACTTCAACTACAAAACCGACGGCGTCACATGGGGTAAAGATCGCGTCGTGGCGCATCTGAAGGCAGCGCTAGAGCATGTTGAACTGTCTCTGCAGGAGGCCGCGGCGCTGGCGGTAAGTCCCTTGGTCGATTTGGGCAATCCGCAGTATGAGCTGGTTGCAGAGGTTATTGCAGTGCTTAAGAAGCACTGGAAAGGTGCGGATCTTCCCTTCAATGTAAGGGCAGTTGCGGAGTCGGTTGCGGCATTATTGACGGCATCGAAAATTAAGCCGCCGGAACTAGATGCAATCCTGGTGTCACAAAAGAAGTTGTCTGGCGCATTGCCGTTGAATCTATCGCCCTACGGCGTGATTGTATCCGCTTTGGCAGGCGTAAAGACGGCAGAACTTGATGCGGCACTCGTTGCCAGCAAAAGACCGATCCTGTTGATTACACCAGAGTTGGCGCTACCAACGGGGTTTCCTAGCAAGGATGCCACGTCTGCAGTCGTCACGGTCTAGTTGGCCGCGTATGCTCTGTTCACGGCTTCCTCGGTGTCATTGGTTTGAGCCAGTGACGCGAGGTATGCTGTCGGGTTAGGTAGCGGCAATCGCCGAAGCAACTTGGTACTCACGCTAACGGTGCCTGAAATCCGTCTATAGAGACCGTCGACGACTTCACTGCTTAGTAGGGCCGCCAGCTGCATTGGCGTCACCTCAGGGGCAAATAGCGTTTTCGGCACCAGAACGATAGTGTGGTTCTCGGTAACATAGCCGCCATAGACGTCTATCAAGTCTTGGTTCACGTAGCCGGCGACGAGGCGCCGCGGCTGGCGGCGGTTTGTTGTTCTTTGCAGGACGACTGATGGGTGCCGGATAAGAGCGACGCTACTGGACGTGATGCGTACAAAAGTGACTGCGCCAGCCAACTTTCCACTCAGTGGCCTACTCGCTGGCTCTATAGGTTGGCCAGACCGTATGCCGTTCGCCCAGATGAGCGGCACTTCGCCTTCGTGAGCGACATCTCTGTTTTCGAAGTAGTCCCGAGACCTGTTCCATACGAAATAGCCGGACCGCGCCTCGTAGCCGTAGTCCTGCAGCGTATAGTGATGTGTGCGGCTGAACACGTCGTCAATGCGGGGCGCATCTCGCATCTCGGGCAGTACCCATTCACCCTCAGTCGTTGTGGGCAACCGAATGGTGCCTAGCTCGCGGGCCGCCCCGCTGGGGCCGATAAGGGCGCTGCGGGGTGCCTCGCGGCTCTCGCTAGAAGAATCGTCCCTTCGCCGGAGAAACAACACGCACGTATCTTGGGTAACATCTAAGAACTCGTCTGAGCGCTTGTCGATAAGATCGAGCCGGATTACGTCGGCAACTCTTCGAATTGCCGCTCGAAGCCGTGAAAAGTATGGACCCCCGGTAAAGCTTGTTGGGATCAAGAGCGCCACTAGGCCGCCGGGTCGTGCCAACCGGAGCGACAGGCCGACGAACAAGCTGTAGGTATTGACGTGGCCATCCGTGATCACTTCTTGCCAGGCGTTGAGCAGTTCCGGCTTCGGTCTGAACACTCGGCCATACGGCGGATTTCCAACGATGAGGTCGTATTGCTCTCCGCGCCTTGGCGAGCGCAACGCACTGCCCCGCTGGACGACTGCAGATGAACTGGTCCCTAGTTTGCCTAGTGCATCTGCGATGAGCAAATCAGACAGGGCGGCCAGACCAGGTTCGATCTCGATGCCAGTCAGCCGTCCCAAAATCCCGTCGGCCGCCGACTTTGGGTCCTCTGAGGACGCGAACATTTTCTCGGCAATAGGCACCAAAAAAGCTGCTCCGCCACATGCCGGATCGAGCGCTGTATGTACCGCTGGGTCAAAGCCAAATTCGATAAGTCGAGACACGACGTATTCAGAGATTGCGGGGGGCGTGAAATAGGCAGCCAGTCGCTGCCTGCGCCGCGATGGCATCAACAGTACGTAAAGTGCTCCAAGAAGGTAGTGTTGGTGCTTGCGCGAGGCCAGCCGATAGTGTTCCGCAAGCTCCGTGCCTTCTAGAGACGAGAGGTCTCCCAAAAGTATGTCGCGGCAGATATTGAGTCGATTGGCTTGAGCGTCCGCTCTGCGCCTTGCCAGGACAACAGATGCGCGCCGAACTAGGTAATGCACACCGCGATGGACAGAAACATTGTCATGCAAAGCAAGATCCCGTGCTTCGACAAACGCGGCGTCGTCCAGCGTATATTGCTTGGTCACCCTAAGCCCCGAGCCGAAACCCAATAGAAGCGAGAAAAGATCAGAGAGTTGCCGTTATCCGTCAGCTTAACAAACAGTTCATGCTGAGCCCCCTCACTCATCCCCCATCTTCAGCGCCTGAATAAACGCCTCCTGCGGGATCTCGACGCTGCCAAACTGCCGCATCCGGGCTTTGCCCTTCTTCTGCTTTTCCAAGAGCTTCCGCTTACGGGTCGCGTCGCCGCCGTAGCATTTGGCCGTCACGTCCTTGCGCAGGGCGCGGACCGTTTCGCGGGCGATGATCTTGCCGCCAATCGCCGCCTGGATCGGGATGACGAAGAGGTGGGGCGGGATCAGCTCTTTGAGCTTTTCGCACATCTGGCGGCCGCGGGCTTCGGCGGCGTTGCGGTGCACCAGCATGCTCAGCGCGTCGACGGGCTCGGCGTTGACGAGGATCGACAGTTTTACCAGGTCGCCGGGGCGGTGGTCGGATAGCGTGTAGTCGAAGCTGGCATAGCCGGCCGAGATCGACTTCAGCCGGTCGTAGAAATCGAACACCACCTCGTTGAGCGGCAGGTCGTATTCGATCATGGCGCGGTTGCCGACATAGGTCATGTTGCGCTGGATGCCGCGCCGGTCCTGGCAGAGCTTCAGGATCGAGCCGAGATATTCGTCGGGCGTCAAAATCGTCGCCTTGATCCACGGCTCGCGGATTTCCTCGATCTTGACCACATCCGGCATATCGGCCGGGTTGTGCAGCTGCATCGTATCGCCATTGGTTAGGGCGATCTCGTAGACGACGCTCGGGGCGGTGGCGATGAGATCGAGGTCGAACTCGCGGCTCAGGCGCTCCTGGATGATCTCGAGGTGGAGAAGGCCGAGGAAGCCGCAGCGGAAGCCGAAGCCGAGCGCGGCGGAGGTTTCCATTTCGAACGAGAAGCTCGCATCGTTGAGGCGGAGCTTGCCCATGGCCTCGCGCAGCACCTCGAACTCCGACGCATCGACGGGGAACAGGCCGCAGAACACCACCGGCTGGGCCGGGCGGAAGCCGGGGAGCGCGGCGTCGGTGGGCTTCCGATCATCGGTGATGGTGTCGCCGACATTGGTATCGGCCACCTGCTTGATCGAGGCGGTGAACATGCCGATCTCGCCGGGGCCAAGGCTGTCGACCACGACCAGCTTGGGCGTGAACACGCCGACGCGGTCGAGCTCGTAGGTGGCGCCCGACGCCATCATCCGGATCTTCTGGCCCTTCTTGATCGTGCCATCGACGACGCGGATGAGGACGACGACGCCCAGATAGGTGTCGTACCAGCTGTCGACGAGCAACGCCTTCAGCGGCTTGGTGATATCGCCCGTGGGGGCGGGCAGGCGGTTGACGATGGCTTCGAGCACGAGGTCGATGCCGAGGCCGGTCTTGGCCGAGATCTCGACGGCATCGGAGGCATCGAGGCCGATCACATCCTCGATCTGCTGTTTTACGCGCGGGATATCGGCTGCCGGCAGGTCCACTTTGTTGAGGACGGGGACGATCTCGTGGTTGGCATCGAGCGCGTGATAGACGTTCGCCAGCGTCTGCGCCTCGACGCCCTGGCTGGCATCGACGACGAGGAGCGAGCCCTCGACGGCGGACATCGAGCGGCTGACTTCGTAGGCGAAGTCGACGTGGCCGGGCGTGTCGATGAGGTTGAGGATGTAGTCCTCGCCGTTCTTCGCCTTGTAGCTGAGGCGCACGGTCTGCGCCTTGATGGTGATGCCGCGCTCGCGCTCGATATCCATCGAGTCGAGCACCTGCTCCTTCATCTCGCGCGCCTCGAGCCCGCCGGTGGTCTGGATCAGCCGGTCGGCAAGGGTGGATTTCCCGTGGTCGATATGGGCGACGATGGAGAAATTGCGGATGTGGTCGAGGGGCACGCTCATATGCGGCTGATAGCAGAGCGGTGTGGCCGGGCAAAGATGGTTTATCGGGAGTTAACCACGCGGGCTGTGCAGGGTTAACGCGGGGCCCGCGCTTTGGCTGGCCGGCCGTGCTAGCGTGGGCGCGGGCTGGAGCGGAGGGCGCTCGCCCTAGCATTGGGGGACAAGATGGCAGACGGCAGCAGCTACGCCGTGCGTTTCGACGTCGACTATCAGGGCCAGATGGACCGGCTGACCACGTTCTTCCGGCTGATCTGGGCCATCCCGATCGCCATCGTGCTCGGACTGCTGACCAATGCCGGCAGCGGCTATCACTATGTCGACGAGACGGGCAAGGCCATGCAGTCGAGCGGTGGCGGCATCGCCGCGGGGCTGTTTCTCGCCACCGTGCTGATGCTGGTGTTCCGGCAGAAGTACCCGCGCTGGTGGTTCGATTTCGGGGTCGAGCTGGCGCGCTTCAGTGCGCGGGTCAGCGCCTACATCTTCCTATTGACGGACCGCTATCCCTCGACCGACGAGGCGCAGTCGGTGCATCTCGATGCCGACTTTCCCGATGCGGCGCAGCTCAACCGCTGGCTGCCGCTGGTCAAGTGGCTGCTGGCGATCCCGCACTACATCGTCCTGGCCTTTCTCTCGATCGCGGTGCTGGTGGTGACGATCATCGCCTGGTTCGCGATCCTCTTCACCGGCAGCTATCCGCGCGGGCTGTTCGATTTCACCGTCGGCGTGGGGCGATGGTGGAGCCGAGTCTGGGCCTATGCGTTCCTGCTGGTGACGGATGTCTATCCGCCGTTCAGCCTCCGCTGACGGGGGCGGCAGCCACATGTGAACACGCCGTTGCGGCTGGTTAAGCAATCGTAAACCCTCCTGCACCCAAAAGGATCGTGGCCTCGGCTATCGAGCGCCACGGCTCTGGCAGCGGGGAGATGTACATGCGCTGGATGATCTTGCTGGGTCTGGTGCCGCTGCTGGCATCGACAGCCAGTGCCGAGGAGTGGAGCTTCGAGGACGGCGGCACGCCGATCGCCTATGTCGATAATGGCGCTGCGCAGTTCCAGTTCGCGTGCCGCGGCGGCGATCTGGCGATGGGGTTCTGGGTGCGCGCGCCGCACAAGCAGGTGGCGGGAGCGGCGGCGATGCATGTGGCCATCACGCCCGATCCGCCGGCCGGCGGTACGAGCTTCGCCCAGGAGATCCCGCTCATCCACAGCGACGGCAGTTCGGTGATCGTCCGCGGCCCGGTGGCCCGGCAGTGGGCGGCGATCGCGCAGCGCGCCAAACAGAATATCCGCGTCGCCTATGTACGGACCGGCGGCGGACGAGAAACGCTCGACAGCAACGATTTCGGCGCCAAAGGGTCGTCGGCGGCGATCAAGCGGGTACTCGAGCGCTGCGGGTGATTGGCGGCAATCGGCAACCCGGCACGGGTCCGGCGCGTTCCGGCGGCATGCGGAAACCCTTGATCCTGATCGCGACCCTCCTGTGTCTGCCAGCATTGGCCCAGGAGGCGAACCCTCCATTGCCGAAGTCCCGGCCCGATGCAGTGACGACTGCGCCCGCCGGCGAGGCGCCGGCAGGAGCGACGGCAGAGACGCCGGCCGTGCCGCTGCCGCGCCCGCGTCCTGCCGAGAAGCCGGTGTCACCTGCCGCCGCCGTGCCTGCTGGCGAGGTCTATGGCCCACCCAAGCCCGAGACGCATGCGGCAGAGCCGACGAAGCCCGTCGTGCCGCGCATCTACCAGACCGCGTGCCCCGCCGTTCTCCTCGGACGGGTGGAGGCGACCGCACTGCCGCCGATTGCCGATGGGCAATGCCACGCGCAATCACCGCTATCGGTGACGGGCGTATTGGCCAATGGCCGGATGGTGCCGGTTTCGGGAGGGGTGCAGACCGATTGCGGAGTGGCTTCGGCGCTGCCGGCCTGGGTGGAGTCGGTCGATAGCTACCTGCTGTCGCGCGAGCAGACGCGCATCGCCGAGCTCGTGGTCGGCACGTCCTACATGTGCCGCAACGTCAATGGCGGCAGTTCGGGCAATCTCAGTTTTCACGGCTTCGCCGACGCGCTCGATGTCGTCGGCTTCAAGCTCGAGGATGGCCGCTTTGTTACGGTGGAAGGCGGCTGGGCCAATGCGACCTCTCCGGAGGGGCGATTGCTGCGCTTTGCCCACGATTCGGCCTGCGCGCAGTTCACCACCGTGCTCGGGCCTGAGGCCAATGCCGAGCATCACGATCACCTGCATGTGGATCTCGGCTGCCACGGCAAGACCTGCACGGCGCGGCTCTGCGAGTAGTTCAGCCGATCGGCGCGAGATCCTTTTCGAGATGGACCACGACCATGCGGGTGCCGTCTTCGAACAGGTGTTCACCGCGCCCTCCCACGCGGTAGCCCAGCGCGGTGTAAAAGCTGCGGGCGTTGCGGCCGGCGCGGACGCGAAGGGCCCGGGTGCCCGCGGCGAGGGCCGTGCGCTCCATCGCGTCGACCAGCCGGCGGCCAATGCCCTTGCGGGCCTGCTCGGGCGCGACATAGCAGGCGCTGATCTCGCCTTCGACCGGGCGCACGGTGCCGAAGCCGGCGATCTCGCCCTCGCTCTCGGCGACGAGCGTCAGGCCGCCGGCTTCCTGCGCCTCGCGATAGACGCGCTCCGCCCGCGCCACTGTCACCGGCGGGCTCCAGCGGCCGAGCACATCGGCATCGTAGAAGCCGGCGGCCAGCCGATGCACTGCCACATGGTGCAGCGCGGCGATGTCGAGCGCGTCGGCCAGTCGCGCCGGCCGGATAGCGAGCGGAAGCGCGACGCGCACGGGGTGCGCCTCAGAGCGCGTCGTCTTCGCGGCGCGGGTGGTGCGTGGGCAGGTCGGCCCAGTCGCGCGGTGTCCAGTCGGCCGGCCAAGTGCGGGTCTGCGGCTTGCTGGCGGCACGGTCACGGAACTTCTTGAACAGGTCTCTCATCTTCATTTCCTTCTCCCCGGTTGGGGTGCGTGGCGGCGGGATAGCGGCCGGTCGCTGAACCGGCCATGAACCCGCCAGTCAGCTTAGGTGCGGGCACAGCCGTCCGAGCCGGGATGGTGCACCGGCAGGTCGGCAAGCTCACGCGGGCTGAGCTGGTTCAGTGGATCGGGCGATGCCTCGGTCTCGAGAAGCTCGAGCAGCCAGCGCTGCAGCAACTGGAAGATTTTGTACACTTGTCGAACTCCTTTCTGGCAGCGGACGGCCCGGATATGGGCTGCGATGGTGCGAACAACAATCGACAAGAGTTCAGTGGCGGTATAGAAAATCTATATGGCTAGCCCTTTCCCCATTCCTCTCAATGCCTTGCGGGCCATCGAGATCGTGGCGCGCCGCGGTGCGCTGGCGCCTGCCGCCGAGGAGCTCGGCGTCACCCCAGGCGCGGTGAGCCAGCACCTGAGGCGCGCCGAGGAGCGTCTCGGGATCGAGCTGTTCGATCGCACCGCGAGCGGGCTGAAGCCAACCGCCGCGCTGCGGCAGGTGCTGCCGCGGCTGACCGCCGGTTTCGACGCCCTCGCCGATGGCGTCGCCGGGCTCAAGGCCAGTGACGAGCAGGTGTTGACCCTGACGGTGGGCAGCGTCTTCGCCTCGCGCTGGCTGATCTGGCGCATCGCCAAGTTCAACCGCCTGCATCCCGATATCGAGGTACGGCTGGTTGTGACCGGCACCATGATCGATCTTGCCCATTCCGATATCGATGTCGGCATCCGCTTCGGCCGCGGCAAATGGCCGGGCCTCAAGGCGGAACTGATTGGTGGATCGCGCTACAGCGCCGTTGCGGCCCCGCCGGTGGCATGGCTGCTGAAATCACCGGCCGATCTCGCCAATGTTCCGCTGATCCGCGACACGGCCTCGATGCTGCCGTGGGAGCCGTGGTTCGCGGCGGCCGGGATCGACCCGATTCCGCTGAGCGGGCCACGCTACGACGATCCGACGCTGGCTTTCGATGCCGCGATCTCCGAACAGGGCGTGCTTATGGCGGTGGAGATGATGGCCGCCGATGCGGTGAGCGATGGGCGGTTGGTGCGGGTGTTCGACATCCACGTCGACAGCGACGTCGGCTACTGGCTGATCCTCGCCGAGGGCCGCCGCGTGCCGCGCAAGGTGAAACTGTTCCGCGATTGGCTGCACGACGAAGTGCCGGACTCGATCGGCGGCTATGTCGACCAGGTACGGCGCGGACACGGGGTGCCGCAGCCGGGGGTGTGAGCCTCGGGCTTTCCTCGTTGGCATCGCCTGACTGATAGAGACGGCCCCCCCGGCCTCCCCCATAAAGGGGGAGGTGAAGAGTCGGGCCTGTGTCGTCAATCGTGCCAATACTCGATCCGGCACTCCCCCTTTATGGGGGAGAATGGGAGGGGGCCGTCCGCTTCGGCTTCGGCACCTTGCAACGGCGCAGTGCCTAGATTAGAACTGTTCTAAACTAAAAACCGGACGACCGACCATGTTCGCACGCTTGCTGCACCCGCATCGCCGTGACTTCCTCAGCCTCGACGAGCGCGAAATCCTGTCGCTGGCCGTTGCGGCCGAGGAGGAGGATGGGGCGATCTATGTCGAGATCTCGGAGCGACTGGCGGACCGATACCCGGCGACGGCGCGGGTATTTTCCGGCATGGCGGCGGAAGAGGATGCGCATCGGCGCAAGCTGCTGGACCTTTATGTGCAGAAGTTCGGCCAGCGCCTCGTGCCGATCCGGCGCGAGCATGTGCGCGGCTTCCTCGAGCGCAAGCCTGTTTGGCTGATGGAGACCATGGGGCTCGAGCAGGTGCGCCAGCTCGCCTATGAGATGGAAGAAAGTGCCGTGCATTTCTACACCGAGGCGGCGGCGCGGACGACCGATGTCGACGTGCGGCGCCTGCTCGGCGACCTCGCCATCGAGGAGCGTCAGCACGCGACCCGGGCCGATGAACTGCAGGGCGAAGTGCTCGGGCCGGAAGAGCGCGCACGCGAGAAGACCGAGGAACACCGCCAGTTTCTGCTCACCTATGTCCAGCCGGGACTGGCCGGGCTGATGGACGGCTCGGTGTCGACCCTGGCGCCGGTCTTCGCCGCCGCCTTCGCCACCGGCGACACCTGGTCGACCTTCCTCGTCGGGCTTGCTGCGGCGGTGGGTGCGGGCATCTCCATGGGCTTCACTGAAGCCGCGGCCGACGATGGCCGCCTGACCGGGCGCGGCTCGCCGATCACCCGCGGCGTCGTCACCGGCTTGATGACAACATTGGGCGGGCTGGGGCATGCACTGCCCTACCTGATCCCGCATTTCTGGACGGCCACCGGCCTCGCCATCGCTGTGGTGGTTGTCGAACTCTGGGCCATCGCCTTCATCCAGAACCGCTACATGCAGACCCCGTTCTGGCGGGCGGCATTGCAGGTGGTGGTGGGCGGCGCACTGGTTTTTGCGGCAGGCACGCTGATCGGCAACGCCTAGCGCCTAAAGGCCAGGCCGGTCTCCATGGACCGGCCGCTATGCGCGTCGCCTAATTGGCGACGACGAAGAACACCACCAGCGTCAGCACGGCGAACAGGGCCACGAGATATGGCCACGGCAACAGGTGCAGCTCGTGCTGGGATTCGAGCGGGTGGTCGAGAGATTCGTGGCGGATGACAGCCATCTAAAACTCCAGTCCTGATGGACCCGACGACGACAGTTTAGCACCATCTGACGACGGACTGAAGCTCAGACGCCACCGCGCGTCTTGACCAGTTCGCGCATCGCGGCGGCATCGGGCGACGTCTCGGCGGCAAGGCCCTCGACCACGCCGTGGCGATCGGCTTCCGGACGGTTCTGGCTGGCTTTGAACTTGCCTTCCAGCGAAGTGATGGCGATCTCGATGCCGACGATGCCCCTGAGCTGGGCCGCGACAAAGCTGTCCGGCGCATCGGCGACGGACCACGGTTTGGAACGCCGGCCCTCCTGCTGGTCGGTTAGCGCGCTGACATTGGCGAGGAGCCACGCGGCATCGTCGACGATCTGGGCCGCGCCGCGCGCCTGCACCACGGCGTAGTTCCAGGTCGGCACGACTTTGCCGTCGACGGCCTTCTGCGCGTACCAGCTGGGCGTGATGTAGTGCTCGGCGCCCTGGAACACGATCAGCACGTCCGGCGCCGCGGCCAGCTCCTTCCACTGGGCGTTGCCGCGCGACAGGTGGGCCCGTAGCGTGCCGTGCGCTCCCTCGTTGGGATAGATGATGAACGGGATCGGGTTGGCCAGCAGCCCCGCCGCGCCGCCCGATATCAGCAGTCCGAGCGGATGGGCGGCGATGAAAGCCTGCTGCATCCCCGTGTCGGTCTCGCGGAAGGCTGGGGGCTGGTACATGGCGGATTCTCCGGACGGTGGCTGATGCCCGATGCGGACTGAACCGCGGCTGATTGGCTACCGGCCGTGATCGGCAGCAATGAGGCTGGCGGCTTTCGAGCCGATCGCCATGGCGATGGCATTGGTATTGGCCGAGGGGATGGCAGGGATGATCGAGCAATCGATGACGCGGAGGTTCTCGACGCCGCGGACGCGCAACCGCGCATCGACGACGGCCATTGGATCATCGTCGCGGCCCATCTTGAGCGAGCCGGAGGGGTGGTAGTTGGTCTTCACCGTCTCCTGCGCGAAACGGGTGAGCCCGACCATGTCCTCGACATCGGCGCCGGGCAGGATCTCCTCCTTGATCTTGGAGCGGAACGGCTCGGCCTCGAGGATCTTTCGGGCGTAGCGCATCGAGGCGAGCGTCAGGCGAAGATCCTCGGGATCGCCGAAGAAGTTGCAGTTGACCAGCGGTTGCGCGGCCGGATCGGCCGAGCGCAGCCGCACCGTGCCGCGCGCCTTGGGGCGGAGGAGGCACGAAGTGAAGGTGACACCCCAGGTGGGCTTGGCCTTCGACACATCGCGGTCCTGGTAGACGATCGGGGCGCAGTAGAGCTGGATCGTCGGCCGGTCGCCACCATCGGGGTCGTAGAAGAGGCAGGATTCGATGCCGGTGGTGGTCACCGGGCCGGAGTTGAAGAGGATGTACTGGAGCCCATTGCGGATCATCGGCCAGCCCCGGTCCTGGCCGAAATAGCCGGACTTGGCTTTGGTCGTCGCGATGATCGGGACTTCGTGATGATCCTGGAGGTTTTCGCCGACGCCAGGGAGATCGGCGATGACGGGGATCTGGAAATCGTCGAGATGCTCGGCCGGCCCGATGCCCGAGAGCATCAGGAGCTTCGCCGAATTGTAAGTACCGGCGCCGACCAGCACCTCGCGCTGGGCGCGGGCCTCATGCGGATCGCCGTTCCGCGTATAGGCGATGCCGACCGCCTTGCCGTTCTCGATGATGATCTTGTCGACGCGGGCATCGGTGACGATGGTCAGCCGCTTGTCGCGCTTCAGCGGGTCGAGGAAGGCCTTCTTGGTATCCGAGCGGCGCCGGTAGCGGCCCCACTGGCCATAGGTGTGCTGCATGATGCCCACACCGTTCTGCCGCTCGCCGTTGAAATCCGGGTTGTAGCGATGCCCCAGCCCCTGCACGGCAAGGAGGAAATCCTCGGTCGTCTCGGAGATGTAGCCGGGCTCGGCGACACGCAGCCGCCCGCTGATGCCGTGATACCGGTTGTTGAAACGGGCATTGTGCTCGAGCGAGGTCCAGTGCGGGAGCAGGTCGGCGTAGCTCCAGTCGTCGGCATTGCCGAGGCCCGCCGCCCAGCCGTCATAATCTTCCTTCTGCCCGCGCATATAGACCATGGCGTTGACGGCGCTGCCGCCGCCGAGCGCTTTCGCTACCGGCACGATGGGCGCGCGGCCGCCCAGTTGCGGCTGTGGCACCGTGCGGTGCATTTCGAGGAAGGTGTCCTTGCTCAGGTACTTCATGTAGCCCGCCGGCATGCCCATGACGGCATTGGTGGTGCGCGGGCCGCGCTCGACGATCAGCACCGAAAAGCCGAATTCGGAAACGAGCCGCATTGCCGCGACCGAAGCAGCCGAGCCGCCGCCACAGATGATGAAATCGAAACTGCGCTCGGCCATCCAAAGTCTCCCGGATGGCCCTGTTTAGCGGGCCGTCGGTAGATTGGGTAGTGCGTCGGCCTCAGGCGGCGTTCGCTGCCTTGGGCAATAGGCTCGACTCGAGGATGGTGCCGTTCCTGACGCATTCCGCGGCGATCTCGGTGGCGAAGTCGCGCAGCATCTCGCGGTCGAGCACGTCGGCGTTGCGCACCACCATGGCGATGTCGCGGTGGACGACATCGACGTCCGACGGGCGGATTTCGGTGAGGCGGCCGGCGGCGATGTCGTCGGCGACGGCGGAGTGGACGAAGAAGCCGACGCCCTCGCCGCGGATGGCGATGCGGCGGGCCGGGCCGGTGGGGAGTTCGACCGAGACCGGGGCACGGCGGAACAGCGCCAGCGCCGCATCCGGGTAAGCCTGCCACCAGTTGATCGATATGAGCCGCGGCACGCGCTTCAGCACGTCCTCCATCTTCGGTTCGAGCCCCAGTTCGGCCGCGATCTGTGGCGTCGTCACCATCGGCACCCGTTCGCGCATCACCAGCAGTGGCACGAGATCGGTGATGATCGGATCGAGATTGGGCCAGCAGAGAATGCCGAGCTCGATCTCGCGCTCGCGCAGCATGGCGGCGATCTGGCTCTGGCGGCCTTCGTTGATCACCACGTCGACCGATGGGTACTTCTGCTGGAAGCGCAGCAGCGATTCCGTGATCAGGGGGGAGACGAGGCTGCGGAGCGAACCGATCGAAACCCGGCCGCGCTCGACCCGGCGCAACGCGTCCTTGGCTTCCTGCGCGGCGGAGAGGATGCGGCGGGCATAGGGAAGGAAGGTCATCCCCTGGTCGGTCAGCTGGATATTGCGGCCGCGATGGAAGAGCGGCACGCCGAGCAGATCCTCGAGTGCCCGCATGCGCATGGAGACTGTCGCCTGCGTGACATTGAGTTTCGCCGCCGCCTTGGTGAAGCTCAGGTCCTGCGCGATGCGGTCGAAGGTTCTGATCTGGTCGAGGTCCATGGATCGGTCCGGCTTATGCGTGACAGCGGATACGGCGTTGTTCGCCCTGTCACATTGGATAAGCTGATGGAGCGGTCTGGGCAAGGGGCGGTTCCGGCTGCCGCTTCGCGGCCTTACCCGAATACTTGCTGTAGATTTGCGGTCCACGTTGCGCGGCGGCTACAGACATTGTTGATCAAACGGCTATGCTCGGCACCGACAGTTGACGAGGTGGCGTACATGAACCGGATATTCGCAGCAGCGGCGGTCATCGCCATGGGTAGCGTCGGGGCACAGGGTGCCGACTTGATCGTCGACGAGCCCGTGGTCGTAGCGCCGGCTCCAGAGGCAACCAACATCTACGTTCAACTGCTTGGCGGGGCGACCGCCGGCATCGACTTCTCCTTCTTCGATGGCTCGGACGAATACGTCAACGCGACCGATATCGGCTGGGCCGTGGCCGGCACCGTCGGTGTCGTGGTGTTCGATGGCTTGTCGGTCGAACTGGACGGGCTTTACACCCATCGAAACCTGTCGGATTACGACGACAGCGAGATTGCCAGCGCCAGCATCATGGGCAATCTCAAGTATACCGCAGATCTGAACGACATGTTCTCGATCTACGGCGCGGTCGGCCTAGGCTACATCAGGTACTATGACCGCTTCGAGGGCGAGGACGGCGAGTTTTCCGGTTTTGGCTATCAGTTCATCGGCGGCATTGGCGCCGAGATTTCGGAGGGCGTGTCTCTGATCGGCGAGGCACGCTACCAGAACACCTTTGACAATGCGGTTTACGACGAAAGCGATGACCTGTCCCTGCAGGTGCCGACCGTGACGGTGCTGGGCGGCGTGAAGTTCTCCTTTTAGGCGACCCTAGGCTTTCCAGCGGCCTGCGGTCTTCCGCGACGCTTCCCGCCGCTTGAGCTTCGCCGCCTTGTGGCGCGCCGCGACCTCAGCCGCGTCATCGCCGAGATGCGCCTCGCCGCGCGCCCGCGCCAGTTGCATCTGCCGCTCGCGCTCCTGCGCGCCGGCGGGGGCGGTTTCGGCGCAATCGCGGCAGAGCGAACCGACGGCATTCTCGGGCATGATCGGGTTGCGGCAGGCGCGGCAGAGGACGGCTTCGCCCTCCTTCAACCCATGCGTGACCGAGACGCGTTCGTCGAAGACGAAGCACTCGCCGTTGAAGCGGCTCTCGGTTTCGGGCACCGCCTCGAGATATTTGAGGATGCCGCCCTTCAAATGGAACACTTCCTTGAAGCCCTGCGACAGCATGTAGGCGGAGGCCTTCTCGCAGCGGATGCCGCCGGTGCAGAACATCGCGACCTTGGGGTGCTGGGCCGGATCGAGCCTGGCCACGTAGTCCTTGAACTCGGTGAAGCTTTGCGTCCCGGGATCGCGCGCCCTGGCGAAGGTGCCGAGCGCAACTTCGTAATCGTTGCGCGTGTCGATGACGGTGACATCGTTGCGCTCGATCAGGCCGTTCCAGTCGCGCGGCTCGACATAGGTGCCAACCAGTTTCGAAGGATCGGCCTCGGGGGCGCGCAGGGTGACGATCTCGGGCTTCAGCCGGACCTTCATCCTGAGGAACGGCATCTCGGCAGCGCCCGAGAACTTGGCTTCGGCGCCGCGCAGGCGCCCGGCCCAGAGCGGGCTCGTTTCGAACCAGTCCATCAACTCGTCGATCGCGCCGGGGCGGCCGGCCACAGTGCCGTTGATGCCTTCGGGGGCGAGGATGAAGGTCCCTCGAATGCCGCGGGCGCAGCAGAACAGCGCCAGCTCCGGCTTCAGTTCGGCGCAATCTTTGAAATCGGCAAACTTGTACAGCGCCAGAACCTTGAACCGGTTCAGGCTTTCGGGCAGGTTGGCGACAGTTTCAAAAAGCTCGGACATCGCCGCGGGTGTAACATCCGCTGACCGCAACGGGCAAATCGGACAAATTCGGAGGGTGAGATGACCTATCGGGCCAGCGACGCTCGCTATGGCGACATGCAATATCGATACACGGGGCGTTCGGGGCTGAAGCTGCCTGTGGTCAGCCTGGGGCTGTGGCAGAATTTCGGTGGCACGCGCGACTATCCCAGCGCCTTCGAGATCCTGAGCTACGCCTTCGACAAGGGCATCACTCACTTCGACCTCGCCAACAATTACGGCCCCCCGCCGGGCGCCGCCGAGGAACTGTTCGGCGACGTGATGGCGCGCGATTTCCGCCCCTATCGCGACGAGATGATCATCTCATCGAAGGCCGGCTGGACCATGTGGGAAGGCCCCTACGGCGACCGCGGCTCGCGCAAGTACATCATCGCCTCGGCCGACCAGAGCCTCAAGCGCATGGGGCTCGACTATTTCGATATCTTCTACTCGCACCGCTACGATCCCGAGACGCCGCTCGAGGAGACGATGGGGGCGCTGGCGCAGCTGCACCGCCAGGGCAAGACGCTCTATGTCGGCATCTCGATGTATCCGGAAAAGCAGACCCGTGACGCTGTCACGATCCTCAAGGGCATGGGCGTGCCCTGCCTGATCCACCAGCCGAACTATTCGATCCTCAACCGCTGGATCGAGGAGGACGGCACGATGGCCGCCTGCGCCGACGAGGGCGTCGGCATCATCGCCTTCTCGCCGCTGCAGCAGGGGATCCTGTCGGGCAAGTACAACAACCTGAAGGGTGACCTGAGCGGCACCCGTGCCTCGGAGAACTATTCGCTCTCGGCCAACCGGCTGGAGCCGCGCATCCTCGAGGCCGTGGACAAGCTCGGCGCCATCGCCAAGGCACGCAAGCAGACCATGGTGCAGCTGGCACTGAGCTGGGTGCTGCGGCGCAGGGAGATCACCTCGGCGCTGATCGGCGTGCGCACGCTGGAGCAGCTCAAGGATTGCCTCGGCGTGCTGGACAATCTCGAGCTGTCGGCCGAGGAAATCGCGGCGATCGACGTGGCCGCCAAGGGTGGGCTGATCGACAGCCGGCCCGGACGGTAAGGAGGGCCTACGCCCGCCGTCCTGCAATCGCCGCCGCCAGCACCACGTAGATTGTCAGCGTCATCGGCGCGACCAGGAAAGTGTCGGGGATGCCCAGCACGATCGCGCCGATGATCAGCACCAGCAGCGCGTGGAGACGCTGCGGGCTGCGGGCTTCGCGCGGCAGGTGCAGGTAGCCGGCGATCGGGGCGGCGAGCAGCAGCAGCCACGCGGCGAGCCCGAGGAGACCACCCGAGACGGCGAACTGGGCGACGTCGTTGTGGAGATGAGGAATGCGGCCCCAGCTCAGTTGCCCGGGCGTGAGCAGCGCGAGGACCTGCGGCATTGCCGCTTCGCTCCAGCCGTGGCCGAACAGGGGGGCGGCCGCGAATAGCTGGGCGGCGGCGCGGCCGAGGCCGAGGCGGATGTCGACGGCGGGATCGGGGACGGGGCTGCCGGCGGCAATAGCGGCCAGGACGTCCCATAGCCGCATGCGTTCGGTGCCTGGCAATTCGATGAACAGGGCGGCGAAAGCCACGGCGACGGTGACCGCGACGATGGCTGTGCGTGTCACGGGCCGGTGTGCGAGGCAGAGGCCGGTGACCAGCAGCAGGACCGGCAGGCCGAGCAGCGCGGTGCGCGACCCGGTCAGGGCGATGACGATGATCGCGCCGGCGAGGGCGAGCAGGCTCAGCCAGCGCCAGCGGTGCTGGGTGAACAATGCGCCGAGGCCGAGCGTCGCGGCGAGCAGCGTTGTGACGGCGAGGCGGGTAGGGTCGGTGAGCCAGAAGCCCTCGGCGGCGCGCGGCATGTCGAGGCCGTAGCGGTAGGCGAGGGCTGTGGCGAGGCCGACGATGGCACCGGGAATGGCGTAGCGGGTGAGGTTGGCACCGCCGATGAGGCGGGCGAGAGGGGCATAGAACAGCGGGGCGGCGAGGCCGAGGAGGGGGAGGAGGTCCGTGGGAGTGCGGAGGGTCGCGAGGGCTGAGAGGGTGATGAGGAGGTAGGCGAGAGCGAAGAGGAGGGTCGGTGCACTTGGCCGCCCCCTCCACCAGCTCCGCTGGTCCCCCTCCCTCGCATACGGGGGAGGATCACGGAGAGATCGTGCCTCGGTAACGTGCGCACCGGCGGTGCCTTGGTCCTCCCCTGTCGAAGACGGGGGAGGGGGACCGCCGAAGGCGGTGGAGGGGGCGACCACGAGCACGATAGTCGCCACCGCCGCCAAGCCCAACAGCACGAACGTCGTCGCATAGCCGAGCGCCGGGCTCAGCCCCAGCGCCACCAGAAGCACCGCCGATCCGAGATATCGTCCGGCGGTGGCCATGTCAGGTGCGAAGGGCCCCGCCGGTCGCCTTGGTGACGGCGCTGACGACCGACTGGCTCACGGCTTCGATCTCCTCGTCGGTGAGGGTCTTCTCCGTCGGCTGCAGCGTCACCGCGATGCCGATCGACTTCTTGCCCTCCGGCACGCCCTTGCCCTCGAACACGTCGAACACGCCAACATCGGTGATCAGTCCCTTGTCGGCGTTCTTCGCGGCGCGAAGGATGGTCGCGGCGGCCACATCGCGATCGACGAGGAAGGCGAAGTCGCGGCTGAGTGCCATGAGATCGCTGAGCTTCAGTGCCGGCTTCGAGCGGGTGGCTTTCTTCCGCGGCTCGGGGATGGCGTCGAGGTCGAGTTCGAACGCGGCGACGGGGCCGGTCAAATCGAACTTTTCGAGCTCGGACGGATGCACTTCGCCGAACCAGCCGATGGTGAGCTTGGGCCCAAGCTGGATGCGGCCGCCGCGGCCAGGATGGCTCCATGACGCCGGTTCGGCGACAAGCTGCAGCTTGTCGATGTCATGCCCGAGCGCATCGAGCAGGGCGGCGATATCGGCCTTGGCGTCGAACACCGAAACCTTGCCGGCCTGCGCCTGCCAGTGACGCGAGCTGCCGAGGCGGATGCCGGAGGCATAGGTGCGCTGGCCCTCGGGCAGGATCGAGTGGAACACCTGGCCAATCTCGAACAGCTTCAGCTCGGCAATGCCGCGATTGGTATTTCGGGCCGCAGCGGCGAGAAGCCCGGGCAGCAGCGAGGGCCGCATGTCGGTGAGTTCGGACGCGATCGGGTTGGCGAGCTTCAGCTCCGGCTTGCCGCCGCCGAAGCGTGTGGCCTCGGCTTCGGGGATGAACGACCAGGTCACCGCTTCGTCGAGACCGCGCGCCGCGAGCGTGCGGCGGGCGAGGCGGCGGCGGTTCTGCAGCGTGGTCAGCATGCGCGGCGCCACGTGATTGAGGCGCGGCAGCGGATCGACCGGCACGTTGTCGACGCCGACCATGCGCATCACTTCCTCGGCGAGGTCGGCCTTCATGGTGACGTCTGGCCGCCAGGACGGGACATGCACCTTACGGGTGTTGCCGGTGCCCTCGAGCTTGAAGCCGAGACGGGCGAGGATCGCCTCGATCTCGTTTGCGCTGGTCTCGAGGCCGGTGAGACGCTCGACCTCGGAGATCGGGAACTCGACGATGGTGTTGGGGAACACGTCCTCGCCCGAGATCACCGGCTCCATGGCTTCGCCACCGACGAGCTCGAGCATCAGGCGGGTCGCCAGTTCGAGGCCGGGCTCGGTGAGTGCGGGATCGACATTGCGCTCGAGCCGGTAGCGGGCATCGGAGACGATGCCGGTCTTGCGGCCGGTCTGGGCGATGAGATCGGGATCCCAGCTGGCGCATTCCATCAGGACGTTGACCGTCTCGTCGGTGGTGCCGGAGCGGATGCCGCCCATGACGCCGCCGAGGCAGAGCGCACCGAGGTCGTCGGCGATGACCGTCATGGTCTCGTCGAGCGCGTAGACCTTGTTGTCGAGCGCGTCGAACTCTTCCCCGGGTTTGGCGACGCGCAGCACCGCCGTGCCGACGATCTTGTCGGCGTCATAGGCGTGGAGCGGCCGGCCCCAGCCGAGCGAGACGAGGTTGGTGATATCGACCACGGCATTGATCGGCCGGAGGCCGACGGCACGCAGGCGCTGCTGCAGCCACTCGGGCGATGGGCCGTTCTTGATGCCCTTGAAGTAGCGTCCGGCGAACTTGCGGATGGCTTTCGGCTGGCCGGGTTCGAAAATATGCGGCAGCGGCGCGATCGGGCTCGGGCCCCTGGACGGCACCGGGGACATGTCGGTCGACTTCAGCGTGCCGAGGCCGAAGGCGGCGAGATCGCGCGCCACGCCGTAGACGCCGGTGGCATCGCCGCGGTTGGGGGTGATCGAGATGTCGATCACCGTGTTCCCGAGCTTGGCGTACTCGACATAGGGCACACCGACAGGCGCATCGGCGGGCAGCTCGATGATGCCGTCATGGTCGTTCGAGAGCTCGAGTTCGGCGGCCGAACACAGCATGCCGTCCGACTTCTCGCCGCGGATGACGACGCCGGCCTTCAGCGTGAAATCTTTGCCCGGAATGTAGGTGCCCGGCGCCGCGAATACCGACTTCATGCCGGTCCGCGCATTCGGGGCCCCGCAGACCACGTCGATCAGCGTGCCGGTGCCGACATCGACCTTACAGACGTTGAGGTGGTCCGAGTTCGGATGGGGCTTGGCTTCGACCACATAGGCGACGACGAAGGGCCGCAGCTTTTCGGCCGGATCGACGATCTCCTCGACTTCGAGGCCGACCATGGTCAGCGCCTTGCCGATCTCGTCGACCGAGGCGGTGGTGTCGAGGTGCTCTTTCAGCCAATCGAGGGTGAATTTCATTTGTACATGCTCTCGGTCGCTTCGATGTACGGCAACGCGCCGCTGATCTCGAAAAGTTTGGCCAACACGTTGGCAAAGCCGCGCGCGTCGTCGATGGCGCGGTGGGTGTGTTCGATGTGGCCGTACCACTCGGGCGGCACGCGCTGCATGCCCCACTTGAGATACGGCGCGCCGCGCAGGGCGCCGGCCATGGTGTAGAGGCAGACCCCGCCGCCGCGGAAGATCTGCCGCGAGTTGAACGGCCCGCCGAGGACGCGTGTACCGGCATAGGTCCAGAGGTAATGGTCCATCCACGGACCATCGAAGGTCATCGGCGCGGCAGCGAAGACACGGAAGCCCGGGAGGGATTCGACCCAGTCGGCATAGCGCGCCATCACCACGGCCGGATCCTCCGGATTGGTGGTGGCCCACTTGTAGGCCTCGGGCTGCGTCGCCCACCAGGCCATCGTGTCCGGGTTGGGCCTGCGGTCGGCGCGTGGGGTGAGCACGGCCTCGAACTCGCCCAGCACCCCGCCGGTGACATCGACCGCCACCGAGGCAAAGCTCAGCATCGAGGATTCGAGCGGGTTATGCCCGTCGGACTCAATGTCGGTGACGACGAAGGTCGTAACCGGCTGCTCATCAGCGGCGATGGGAGGCTGGAGGCTCATGCCGTACCCTTCCGCAGCGCCGCTACCCGTGGGGGCAACTGCCGATGGCCAAGCAATCCGTGGCATCTGCCGAGGAACGGCACGACGCGCTCGCTGAGCAGCGTGGTCACGCGCCGGCGCAGCGGGCTGTCGCCATCGAGCTCGGCATAGGGCAGGGCGTCGAGACCATTGGCCTCGGCGACGCTGTCGGTGAAGTGGCCGACCCGCCAGCCCGAATAGACGCTGCCGGGCGGCACCCACTCGCGGCCGAACAGGCGCTGGAAGCGGGCAAGGTTGATGTAGCAGGCAAGCCCCGACTGGCTTCGCTGGATCGCGACCTCGGTGCGTGCAAACGCGGTCGTGCGGCTCCAGCTCCCACCGATCCGGACATAGCCGGCAGGAGCGAGGATCGCATCGATCTCGCGTTGCAGCACCTGCAGCACGCGGTCGCGCAATGATGCCGGGGACTCGACCGTCATCAGCTCGACAGCCCCCCGAACAGCGTCGGCAGGTCGAGCGGCCTGAACCCGTAGTGGTCGAGCCAGCGCTTGTCGCCGTCGAAGAAGGCACGCAGGTCGTTCATGCCGTATTTCAGCATGGCGATGCGATCGATGCCCATGCCCCAGGCGAAGCCCTGGTAGACCTCGGGATCGAGCCCGCAATTGCGCAGCACGTTCGGATGCACCATGCCGCAGCCGAGGATTTCGAGCCAGTCATTGCCCTCGCCGATCTTCACTTCCGAACCCGAGCGGTCGCACTGCACGTCGACTTCCATCGACGGCTCGGTGAAGGGGAAGAAGCTCGGGCGGAAGCGCAGCGTGACGTTGTCGACCTCGAAGAAGGCCTTGAGGAACTCTTCCAGCACCCAGCGCAGCTGGCCGATATGCGAGCTCTTGTCGATCACGAGGCCTTCGACCTGGTGGAACATCGGCGTGTGCGTCTGGTCCGAGTCGTGCCGATAGGTGCGGCCGGGGATGACGACGCGGATCGGCGGATCGATCGCCGTGGTGAGATAGGGCGCCGACGGCTTCTCGTTGGTCTTCAACATGGAGCGGATCTGCACCGGCGAGGTGTGAGTGCGCAGCACGCGCTTCACCCCATCGGGCGAGGGCGCCATGAAGAAGGTGTCGTGCATCTCGCGCGCCGGGTGCCCCTCGGGGAAGTTGAGCGCGGTGAAGTTGTACCAGTCGGTCTCGATGTCCGGACCTTCGGCGATGGAGAAACCCATATCGGAGAAGATCGCGGTGATCTCGTCGATCACCTGGCTCACCGGGTGGATGCGGCCTTCGGCGGTCGGCGCCGGGCGCACCGGCAGGGTGACGTCGACGCGTTCGGCAGCGAGACGGGCATCGAGCGCCGATTTGGCGAGTTCGGCGGCCTTGGCTTCGATCAGCGCCGTGACTTCTGTCTTCAGCCCGTTGATGGCAGCGCCGGCGCTCTTGCGCTCTTCCGGCACGATGCCGCCGAGCGTCGCGAGGAGCGCGGAGACCGAACCTTTCTTGCCAAGGGCGGAGACGCGCACCGCTTCGATGGCGCCTTCGTCGGCAGCGGCCGCGACGGCGGCGCTGATTTCGGCGCGGAGGGTGGCGATCTGGGCGTCGAGGGACATTTGAACGTTCCGGAAAATTGTGTTTCAGGGCCAAACGAAAAAGCCCCGCGCCAGCCCCTGTTCGGGGCGGCGCAAGGCTTAGCTTAGGGCCTCAGAAAAGGCGAGTGGTCTTGCTGGCTCTTAGCCTGATCCGAAAAGTCTCGTGACTTTTCGGGGCTAGACGCTAGGCGCTGATACGCTCGTGGGTGGTCGTCTCGATCTTGCCGAGATACCCCAGAGCCTTCTTGGCCTGCTCAACCAGCACGGCGAACGCTGCGGGCTCGGTGATCGCGAGATCGGAGAGCACCTTGCGGTCAACGGCAATCTCGGCCTTGCTGAGGCCGTCGATAAATCGACCATAGGTCAGGCCGTGATCGCGCACGGCGGCGTTGATGCGCTGGATCCAGAGGGCGCGGAAGTTGCGCTTCTTGACGCGGCGATCGCGGTACGCGTACTGGCCGGCCTTGTCGACGGCGGCCTTGGCGGTGCGGATGGTATTCTTGCGGCGACCATAAAAGCCCGAAGCAGCCTTCAGGACCTTCTTGTGGCGAGCGTGGGCGGTAACGCCTCTTTTAACGCGGGACATAGGTTCGGCTCCTTAACGGTTGTACGGCATGTACCACTTGACCAGACTTTCATCGCCCTTCTTGAGGATCTTGGTTCCCCGGTGAGAGCGGATGTAGTCGGCGTCGTGGCTAAGGAGACGGTGACGCTTGCCCGCGACGCCGGCCTTGACGCGGCCCGTCGCAGTCATCTTGAAGCGCTTCTTGGCGCCCGATTTGGTCTTCATTTTTGGCATTTTGCGTTCCTGGTTAGAGGCGGTTCCTGAGAACCAGCATTTCGAACTGCCACGGCATGCCTTTTGGCCGGGCGGCCCGTCGAAGAAGCGCGGTGTATAAGGGGAAAGGCGTGGACACGCAAGAGGCGTCGGCTCAGGCGTCACACAGTCGCAATATCCATCTGCGGTGATCGTGGCAAGCGCCGGGAAAGGCGCGGCCAGGAGCGTCCATGTCGGATCTATTTGCGGCTCGACCGGCGAGCCAATCACCACTGATCATCAACAAGGCCTACCTGCGCGGCGCCATCTGGTTCTTAGCTTTGGCACTGTTCGTCTGGCTACCCAAGCCGGCGGATGCGGCTCAGGCTCGATTTGCGGCTGCGAGTTCGCTGAGCCCGTCGATGAGCTGTGCTGCCTCGGTGCGGCTGAGCGAGGCGAGCGCCTGCCGGTCGGCATCGGCGGCCGCGGTCGCTGCCTGGGGCAGGATGTCCCGGGCGCGCTGGCTGAGATAGAGGCCCTGCGCCCGGCCCTTGCCGATCGAGGCCTTCTCGATCCAGCCTTCGGCTTCGAGCCCCGTGAGGGTGCGTGCGACACCCGGCTGCTCGAGGTCGAGCCGGATGACGAGCTCGGCCTGTGTCAGCCCTTCGCGCTGCGCGATCTCGCTGAGCGCGGTGTACTGCGCCGGGTGGAGGCCGAACGGCGCCAGCGCCTCGCGCAGGCCATTGGCGAGTTGGCGCGTCAATAGGCTCGCGACGTGAAACAGCGTTTCCTTGTGGTCGAACATGGCCTCCTCCCCCTTGAGGATTGGCCATCATAGCGCGCCGGGGATTAAGCGAGCCTTGCTGGGGCCTACCGCACGATCTCGGACCACGGCCGGCCGTTGCGTGCGGCGGTCGCGGCCATGGCGATCGAACGCTTCTGGGCGCTGGTCAGTTCGTCCGAGACGATGTTGGCGGCGTTGGCCGGATCGAGCATGGCGCGTGGCACCAGCAGCCGCTCGAGGAAGCCGAGCGCAGCCCAGACATTGTCGGCCAGCGCGCCGACCGGGCGGCGCCGCAGCGCGGCGGTGACGGCGAGTTCGAGGTAGAAGGAGGGGAAATCGAGCCCGTTCTGGTCGCGCCAGAGTTTCAGAATGCGGATCTCGTCCTGCCGGTCGGCCTCGTGGGTGTCGAGCACATGCTGGTGGAGGTTGGTGGTGATCGCCAGCGAGCGGCGGCTCGAATAGATCTCATGAATGTCCGAGATCATCGACAGACGCTTGGCCGGCAGGATGTCGACGATCATGTTGTCGCCGACCCGCAGGGCAATGGTGACATCGCGCCGGATCGGTTTCAGGCCTAGCCGCCCGAAGGTGGTGAACATCGACTCGTAGACGTCGGGGATCCGGCGGGTTGACTGGGTGCGGATCCAGACGACGAAATCCATGCAGATGCCAGTGCGATTGGCCGTTGCCTTCTCGAAGCCGCCGCCGGGCATGACTTCGACGATATGCTCGCCGCCCCAGGCGTTGCAGAGCAGCTCGATCTTGGTCGCGACGTCCTCGAGTTCGGCGGCGGAACGCCGATCCACCACCTCGCGGGCGAGGATCCGCGACAGGTATTCGGACGCTGTTACGCTACTGACCGCCGTACTCATGCCAACCATTTTACGAAATTGCGGCGGGACGATCCAGTATTCGCCGCGGTCACCGAGTTAAGTGGTTACCACACAAAGTTAAACGGCGCCTTGCGAGCCCGATCTACTCCTTGAGGCCGGCGGCGATGGCGTCCATGAACGCGGTCAACCGCCGCGGCAGCAGCCGGCGCGAGGGATAGACGAGGTGGATAGGGAGCGTCATCCGGTCCCAGTGCGGCAGCACTTCGACCAGCTGTCCGGCCCGCAGCGGCTCCTCGACCAGGTCGACCGGCAGGTAGACGATGCCGGCGCCCGCGAGCGCCGCGGCGAGCTGGGCCTCGCCATTGTCGATCTGCAGCCCGCCCTCGACTTCGGCGATCACCGATGTCCCACCCGGTCCGATGAACGGCCAGCGGTTGCGCGGGCTCATGTTGAGATTGAGGATGCAGCGATGGTGGCGGAGCTCGTCCGGCGTTAGCGGCAATCCGAGCGATGACGCATACGACGGCGCGGCAACGACGCGGAAGCGGTAGGTACCGATGCGCCGCGCAATCATGGTCGAAGCCTGCAGCTCGCCAACGCGGATGGCGACATCGTAGCCTTCCGCAATCAGGTCGGCGCGGCGATCGTTGAGGCTGAGCTCCACCGTGACCTGCGGGTTGAGTTCGCAGAAGCGCGCGACGATGGCGGCAAGCCGATGGATGCCGAGCGTCGCGGGGCCGGTGGCGCGGATGCGGCCGGAGAGCTGGCCCGGCTCGGTGCGGGTGAGATCATCGAGTTCGCCCATCGCTTCGAGAACCGTCTCGGCTTGCGCGAAAAAGCTCTCGCCCAGTTCGGTGAGGCGCTGGGCGCGCGTCGTGCGCTCGATGAGGCGGGCACCGTGATGCTCCTCCAGCGCCTGGATGCGGCGGCCGACCATGGCGGGGGAAATGCCCAGCAGCCGGGCTGCGCCGGCGAAGCTGCCGGATTTCACCGCGGCGACGAAGGTTTCGAGATTGATCAGCTCGGCCATTCGATACCCAGATGCAAGAGTGAAGCGCGAATTGTGATCATTCTATACCAATTGAGAGCGGGCTAGATAGAGGTCATCGAAACCGCAGACAGAGGGATTTCCCAATGACCACCGCAATTCTCGGCCTCGGCAACATGGGCAAGGGTCTGGCCAAGCGCCTCGCCGGCAAGACCGAGCTCGTCCTCGGCGCGTCCAACGTCGCTGCCGCCGCCGACTTCGCCAAGTCCGTTGGCGCCACCGTCACCGACTACAAGTCGGCCGTCGCCGCCGCCGACATCGTGATCCTCGCCGTGCCCTACCCGGTCGCGCTCGAACTGGTGAAGACCCTGTCGCTCGCCGGCAAGACCGTCATCGACATCACCAACCCGATCAAGGCCGACTTCTCGGGCCTCTCGATCGGGCACACGACTTCGGCCGCCGAGGAACTCCAGGCTGCCGCTCCCGCCGCCAAGGTAGTGAAGGGCTTCAACACGATCTTCGCGAGCCTGTTCGACACCCCTGCTTCGGCCACCGCCAACGTTCCGGTGTTCGTCGCCGGCAATGACGCCGCCGCGGTCGACGCGGTTGCCGCTCTTGTTACCGCGGCCGGCTTCGCGGTGGAGAAGGTCGGCGGCCTCGATGGCGCCCGCCTCGTCGAGCCGGTCGGCATGCTGAACATCCGCTTTGGCTACGGCCTCGGCCAGGGCACGGCCATCGCCCCGGCCTGGCTGAAGCTCGCCGCCTGATCCAGAGTTCAGTGCAGCAGACCAAGAAGGCCGGGGAGCGATCCCCGGCCTTTCTGTTTTCCCGTGCCTCGGCTATCGCTAGCCTAAGTTCGGGGAACACCATGCCGACCACCTCATCTGCTCGCGCCTTGCTGGTCATTGCCGGCCTGTTCGGCGCGCTCGGCGTCGCCGCGGCGGCCCGGGCCAGCCATGCCGGCGACGACAATCTCGGCATCGCCGCCAACTTCCTGTTGCTGCACGCACCGGTGCTGATCGGGCTGAGTCTAATGGCGGCCAACCGCCTCGCGCTCGCTGCGGGGATTGTGATCGCGGTCGGCGTGGCGGTGTTCGCCGGTGACCTCGCCTTGCGCTCGTTTGCGGGCAATCCGCTGTTCCCGATGGCGGCGCCGATCGGCGGCGGCGCGATGATCCTCGGCTGGGTGCTGGTCGCGGGCAGTGGCATCTGGGGCAGGCGGTGAGCGAAAGCCTCGGCATCTACGACTACATCATCGTCGGTGCCGGCTCGGCCGGTTGCGTGCTTGCCAATCGGCTGAGCGCCGATCCGCGCAATAGCGTGCTGCTGCTCGAGGCGGGCGGCAGCGACCGCTACCACTGGGTCGATATCCCGATCGGCTACCTTTTCACCATGGGCAACCCGCGCACCGACTGGATGCTGCGGACCGAGGCGGAGCCGGGGCTGAACGGCCGATCTCTCCCATACCCGCGTGGAAAAGTGCTCGGCGGCTGTTCGTCGATCAACGGCATGATCTACATGCGAGGGCAGGCCGCCGACTATGACGGCTGGCGCCAGATGGGCAATGCCGGCTGGGGCTGGGACGATGTGCTGCCGTACTTCCGGAAGTCCGAGCGCCACTATGCCGGAGAGTCCGCCAGTCACGGCGCGAACGGCGAATGGCTCGTGGAGAAGCAGCGGCTGAACTGGCCGATCCTCGATGCCTTCCAAGCCGCGGCAGTGGAGCTGGGCATCCCCCGCGTCGCCGATTTCAACACCGGCGACAACTTTGGTTCGGGCTATTTCGAGGTCAACCAGCGCGGCGGGGTGCGCTGGAGTACGTCCAAGGCCTTCCTGCGGCCGGTGCAGCATCGCCAGAACCTGCGCGTACTGACTGGTGCCGAGGTGGAGACGCTGCTGTTCGAGGGAACGCGGGCGACCGGTGTCCGCATCCGGCATCGTGGGCGGGTCGTCGATGCCATTGCTGGACGCGAGGTGATCCTCTCGGCCGGCGCGGTGCATTCGCCGAAGCTCCTGGAACTCTCCGGCATCGGCCGGCCGGATGTACTGGGCGGGCTCGGCATCCCGGTGCGCCACCGGCTCGGCGGCGTCGGCGAGAACCTGCAGGACCATCTGCAGATCCGCACCGTGTTCAAGGTGAAGAATGCCGACACGCTCAACAGCCGCTACCACAACCTGATGCGCCGCGCCGGCATGGGGATGGAGTATGCGCTGAAGCGCACCGGGCCGTTGTCGATGGCGCCGAGCCAGTTCGGCATCTTCGCGCGCTCGCGACCGGGGCTTGCGACGCCCGATCTCGAATATCATGTGCAGCCGCTTTCGACCGATCGGCTCGGCGAGCCGCTGCATCGGTTCGACGCGGTGACGGTGTCGGTGTGCAATCTCCGGCCTGAAAGTCGCGGAACGATCCACATGGAAAGCGCCGACGCGAGGGCGGCGCCAAAGATCCGGCCGAACTATCTCTCCACCGAAACCGACCGGCACGTGGCGGCCGACTCGATCCGCCATGCGCGGGCGCTGATGCGGACCCGAGCGGTGGCGCGGTTCGAACCGGAGGAGTTCCTGCCCGGACCGCAATATGCCGACGATGCCGACCTGGCGCGGCGGGCCGGGGATATCGCGACGACGATCTTCCACCCAGTCGGGACCTGCCGGATGGGCAATGACGACATGGCGGTGGTCGACCCGCAGCTGCGGGCGCGCGGTCTCGCCGGGCTGCGGGTGGTCGATGCCTCGATCATGCCGACGATCACTTCGGGGAATACGAACTCGCCGGTGATCATGATCGCGGAGAAGGCGGCGGAGATGGTGCTTTCTCAGAGAGCCGGCTGACCAAAACAAAGGGCGCCTCGCGGCGCCCTCATCATCTCGGCAGTGTCACCGGCTCACTTCGGAGCCAGCACCATCACCATCTGGCGGCCTTCCGAGCGCGGGGACGATTCGACCTTGGCCTTGGCCTCGAATTCGTTCTGCACCTTGATCAGGACCTGCATGCCGAGTTCCTGGTGGGCCATTTCACGGCCACGGAAGCGCATCGTTACCTTGACGCGGTCGCCATCCTCGAGGAAGCGAGCAAGCGCCTTCATCTTGGTTTCGTAGTCATGGGTATCGATGCCCGGACGCATCTGGATTTCCTTAACCTCGATCACCTTCTGCTTCTTGCGGGCTTCCGCGGCCTTCTTCTGCGCGGAATACTTGAAGCGGCCAAGATCGAGGATCTTGGCGACGGGCGGCGTGGCGTTCGGGGAGATGATGACCAGATCCAGACCCTGCTCCTGCGCTTCCGCGAGAGCTTCGCGCGTCCGTACAACGCCGCGATTGGCGCCTTCGCCATCAATGAGCTGGACGTCGGGGGAGGAGATGTCTTCGTTGGATTGCGGCCCATCCTTCTGGGGCGCGACGGGTCTCATGGGACGACGAATGGGAGACGATCCTTCAGTTGTTACCGGGTCGGCGGGAAATCGGCGCTAAAATCGTTCTGTGACGACCATAAGTCAACACCGGCTTGGGCAAGAAACCCGCACTCAACGCACATCGTCGACAAACTGTTGCCGCGAAGCAGGCGACGGGGCATACGCCGTGCGCTGTAGTGGTGGAGATGGTGTGTCATGACCGAGCTTGCAACCGAGTATCTCGAAGTCGGATCGGGCACCGAGTCGCGGCGCATCGCCACGCTGCGCCGACCCGGCAAGGCACCCGGCATCTTCTGGCTCGGCGGCTATCGTTCGGAGATGACCGGTGCGAAGGCGACTGCCCTCGATGATTTCGGCGCCGAGCACGGCCTCGCCGTCACCCGGCTCGACTATTCCGGCCACGGCCAATCGGGTGGAGATTTCCTCGAAGGCACGATTTCCCGCTGGCTCGAGGAGTCGCTCGCGGTCTTCGCATTGACGGAGGGACCGCAAGTGGTGGTCGGCTCCTCGATGGGGGGGTGGCTTGCGGTACTGTTAGCCCGCCACATGCATGGGCTCGGCAGCGATCGGGTCAAGGCGCTGGTGCTGATCGCCCCGGCGGTCGACATGACCGAGGAGCTGATGCTGAAGGGCTTCTCGAAGAAGGAGCTGAAGGCGTTGCGCGAAAAGGGCGTGGTCGAGCAGCCGTCGGAGTATTCGCCCGATCCCTATCCGATCACCGCCCGGCTGATCGAGGACGGCAAGCGCCACCTGATGTTCGGCCGCGGCATCGATGTCGGCTGCCCGGTGACGATCCTCCAGGGCGGCAAGGATCCGGACGTGCCGCGCGACCATGCGCTGAAGCTGGTGCAGCACCTCTTGACCGATCCAGTGACCTTCACGCTGGTGCCGGATGGCGACCATCGGCTGAGCCGGCCGGAGGACCTTGAACTGCTGAAAGCCGCCGTGGAGCGCGAGATCACCGTGCCGCCGGAGCAACTGACGCTCGACCTGGGAGAGACGACGTGACCGAAATCACCGACGACTTCATGAAGGGCATGCTGGCCAAGGCCCGTCCCTACACCGTGGTGCTGCTGTCCAAGGGCCCCAACTACCGGGCCGATGGCGATCGCAGCATCATCTGGGAGCACGGCCGGCGCAATTTCGAGCTGCGCGCCGATGGCAAACTGGTCGTGGTGGTGCCGATGGGCGCCGGGGATGGCACGAGCGACGTGGTCGGCATCTCCATTCTCACCACCACGCCGGAGGATACGGCAGCGCTGATGGCAGACGACCCGGCAATCGTCGCCGGCTGGCTTGTCGCCGAAATCCGCGCTGGCCGCAGTTTTCCGGGGGACAGCCTGCCAGGCTAGCCGAAACGCAATGCCGACTTCTGCTGCCCGTCAGCGTCGAAGTTCGCCGGGTCGAGCCAGCGTTCATACTCGGCCTTGAGCGCCGGCCATTCGCCGTCGAGCATCGAGAACCACGCGGTATCGCGATTCTCGCCCTTGACGATCATGTGCTGCCGGAACCGGCCCTCGTAGGTGAAGCCAAAGCGCTCGGCAGCGCGCTTCGATGGCTCGTTCCGGTCGTTGCACTTCCACTCGAAGCGGCGATAGCCGAGGTCGTCGAAGACGTTGTGCGCCACGAGGTAGAGCGCTTCGGTGGCGAGACGGGTGCGGGCCACGTCCGGGCCCCAGTAGACATAGCCGATCTCTATCACGCCATGTTCCGGCACGATCCGCATCAGTTGTTGCCAGCCGCCGGCTCGTCCGGTCGACTTGTCGACAACTGCATAGAGGATGGGGTCGGCGACACCCTGTTGGCTGACAATCCAATCCCGCACCGCCTCGACGGATCTGAACGGATATGACGGCAGGTAGGCGAAGCGCTGCTCGGCGTCGGGTATGTCGACGGCCGCGAACAGGTCGGCGGCATGGCTGGGGACGAGCGGCTCGAGCCGGGTGTATCGACCCTCGAGCACCACGCGCCCGGGGGGTGTTGCCGGCTGCGGTGCGCTCATGCGTGTGCCTTCCAGATGGCGTCGAGGCCTTCGCGATAGGTAGGGAATTCGAGCTCGGTGCCGAGCGCTGCGAGCACGCGCTTCGAGGAGACGCGCTTGTTGTCGCCGTAAAAGCTCCGCGCCATCTCGGTCATCTGCGCCGTCTCGAACGGCATCTCGGGCGGCGGCGCGACTCCCATCATCGCGGCGGCGTAGGTGACGAGATCCTGCGGCGGGGCAGGCTCGGTGTCGGCGAGGTTGTAGGTGCCCTCGAGCTTGGCCAGCGCGGCAAGCGCGGTGATGCGGCCGATATCGCCGACATGGATGCGGTTGAACACCTGGCCCTGCTTGACGATGCGACGCGCGGTTCCTTCGCGCAGCTTGTCGAAGGCGGAGCGGCCCGGGCCATAGATGCCGGCGAGGCGCTCTATGAACAGCGGCACGCCGCGCGCCCTGGCATAGTCACGCCAGGCCTGCTCAGCTTCGACACGCTGCTGCGAGCGGAAGTTTGTGGGGTTCGTCGGCGCATCTTCGTCGACCCACTCACCGTCGAAATCGCCATAGACGCCGACGGTCGAGAAATAGCCGATCCACTCGAGGTTCTTGGCCGCGTCGAGATCGGCGCGGTGGTGGATGAGCGCCGGATCTCCGCGCTCGTCCGGCGGGATGGAGAGGATCACGTGGGTCGCCTGGCGCAGGTCGGCGCCCAGCGTCGCGCCGGGGACTTCGCCATCGAAGACATGGATACGGTAGTTAGTATCGGCGAAGGCCTCGGCGCGCTCCTCGCTGCGCGATGTGCCGGCGATGATGGTAGTGGGGTCGCCCAGCTGGTGCAGGGCCCGCGCCGTGGCCCGCGAGGAATAGCCCATGCCGAAAAAGAAGACGTTCATCTGAAGTGGTCTCTAGTTAGCGCGCGCTGGCTGGACAGCCGCGCTCCACTCTGCCTGGACGCTGATGTCGCCTTCATCGGCAAAAAAGGCAAGCCTCAGTGCATGGGCGTGCGCATCGGTCGCGAGCCGCCTGACCGCCCAGACGGCCGCGCCACGGATCAGCGGATCGGGATCGGCGAGCCGCGCCTCGATGAGCGGGACGAGGCCGGGGTCGCTGGAATTGCCGATGGCGATGAGCACGTTCCTGAGGAACCGGGCATGGCCGATGCGTTTGACCGGTGAGGCCGAGAAGAACGCGCGGAAGCCGTCGTCATCGAGTTGCACCAGATCGGCGAGCGCCGGAGCCCGCAGATCGTCGCGCGCCATCAGCTTCATCTCGTGGGTGAGCGAGGCGAACTTGTTCCAGGGGCAGACGGCAAGGCAATCATCACAGCCATAGATGCGGTTGCCCATGGCGACGCGGAATTCGTGCGGGATCGGCCCCTCATGCTCGATATTGAGATAACTGAGGCAGCGCCTGGCATCGAGCTGGAACGGAGCAGGGAAGGCGTTGGTGGGGCAGATATCAAGGCAGCGCCGGCAGTTGCCGCAGCTTTCGGGATGCGGCTCGTCGGCGGGAAATTCCGCCGCGGTGAAGATGGCGCCGAGGAACAGCCAGGAGCCGAATTCGCGGCTGACCAGCACGGTATGCTTGCCCTGCCAGCCGATGCCGGCCGCTTCGGCGAGCGGCTTCTCCATCACCGGCGCTGTGTCGACAAAGACCTTCGCCTCCTCGCCGGTCCAGCGGCGGACGAGGCCGGCAATCTCCTTGAGCTTGCCCTTGATGACATCGTGATAGTCGCGGTTGCGGGCGTAGACGGAGATATTGCCGATGCCGGGGCGTTCGAGGTCGGCGAGAGGATCGGTGTCCGGCCCGTAATTCATCCCCAGCATGATCACCGAGCGGGCCTCGGGCCAGAGCGCATTGGGATCGCCGCGCCGCTCGGCGGTCTCGGCCATCCACGCCATGTCGCCATGCCAGTGATGTGTCAGCGCGGTATCGAGCTTGCCCGGCAGGTCGGGCCGTGCATCGGCCCGCGCGACGCCGAAGGCGCTGAAGCCGAGGCTGGTGGCGCGTTTCCTGAGATTGGCGAGGATGTCGGTCTCTGTCACGCGGGCTGCCTTAGCACGCCACGGGTGCGATCAGAAATCGAGGTCCGCATAGCCAGCGGCGGCCGGCATCCCGCCGATGCGGTCGTTGAGCAGGGTCCGGAAGGCTGGGCGCGACTTGATGCGGGCGTACCACTGGCGCGTCTCGGGCGAAGTATCCCACAGCACGTCGCCGAGGTAGTCGAGGCTCGAGAGGTGGGCGGCGAGCGCGAAATCGGCGAGCGTCATCGAGTCGCCGGCGACCCAGCTGCGCGTCGCGAACAGCCAGTTGAAGTAGTGGAGGTGCTCGCCGAGATTGGCCTTGGCGACGCGCAGCACGCCCGGCTCGGGCACTGCGCCGCGCTGGTCGCGCTTCACGATCTTTTCTTCGAGGATGTAGCGCGTCACTTCGTCGTTGAGCTTGACCAGCACCCATTCGAGCAGCCGCCACATCTCGTTGCGGGCCGCCGGCTGCGACGGGAAGAGGCCGGCGACCGCGGTCGGCGCGTAGCGGTCCTCGATGGCATGGATGACGGCCATGGTGCCGACGACCGGCGGATCGGTGTCCTGGATCAGGATCGGCACGGTCGCAGCCGGGTTGATCTCGAGCAGCGCGGGGTCGCGCGCCCATGGCTTGATGTCATCGAGGTCGATACCGACGCCGTACTCGGCGAACATCAACCGGGCCAATCGTGACGATGGGTCTAGCCGGTGCTGGAGCAACCTTGGCATGCGTTCTTCGATCCTTGGCGGGCTAGCGCAAATCGGGCTAGATGCCGCGCGACTGCCCGGGGCGGCGGGCTTGAGTTAGGGGATCAGATGAACGGCGATCAAGGTCTTTTTGTGCCTCTTCTACTGGGGATCGTTGAAGGGCTTACCGAATTCCTACCGGTCTCCTCGACTGCCCACATCCTCCTGATCGGGCACTTCCTCGGGTTCAACAGCCCCGGCCGCGTGTTCGAGGTGCTGATCCAGTTCGGGGCGATCCTCGCGATCCTGATCGTCTACTTCAAGCGCCTCGTCTCCATCGCACGTGACGCAATTGCGCGGAAACCGGGCGCCCTGCGCTTCATCCTCGGCGTGATCCTCGCTTCGTTCCCGGCGGCGCTGGCCGGCGTCCTGCTGCACGATTTCATCAAGACGGTGATCTACGAGACGCCGATCGTCTTCTGTGTGTCTCTGATCCTCGGCGGCATCGTGCTGCTCTATGTCGACCAGCTGAAGCTCACCCCGAAATACACAGATATCTACAATTACCCGCCACTCCTCTGCCTCTATATCGGCCTGTTCCAGATGCTGGCGCTGGTTCCCGGCGTGTCGCGCTCGGGCGCAACCATCGTCGGTTCGCTGCTTCTCGGCACCGACAAGCGCTCGGCGGCGGAGTTCACCTTCTTCATCGCCATGCCGATCATGGGCGGCGCCTTCCTCTACGATCTCTACAAGAGCCGCGACTTCATCACCGCCGAACTCGGCGCCGCAGTGATCATCGGCTTTGCCGCCGCCTTCGTGACGGCCTTCTTCGTGGTGCGCTACCTCCTCGACTACATCTCCCGGCACGGCTTCGCGATCTTCGCCTACTGGCGCATTTTCGTCGGCGCCATCGGGCTCTGGGCGCTGCTGCTGTTCAAGTGACAAGGACCTGCCCGTCGGCGCGGGGTGACAAACCGGCTTTCGCGCACCATTATCGCCCTCCCGGATTCGGCGGTGGGGATGTCCGTGGCGACTAAGGCCAATATCGATGCCTGGTTCGAACGCATCGGCTTTGCCGGTTCGATCGCGCCATCGCTGGAGACGCTGGGCCAGCTGATCCAGCTCCATGTCGACAAGATCCCGTTCGAGAACCTCGATCCGCTGATGGGCGTGCCCGTTCGGCTCGATCTCACCAACCTGCAGCAAAAGCTCCTGTTCGATCGCCGCGGCGGCTACTGCCTCGAGCACAACCTGCTGCTCAAGGCCATGCTCGAAGAGCTGGACTATGCGGTGAAGATCCATCCGGCCGTGGTGCTGTGGGGCCGCGAGGAGCCGGTGGACGAGCCCGCAACGCATGTATTCCTGACCGTCGAGATCGGGGGCAGCCGCTACCTCGTCGATGGCGGCTACGGTCGCCAGACCCCCGCCGCACCGTTGCGGCTGCGCGCTGACGTCGAACAGCCGACGCCGCATGAGCCCTATCGCCTGCTCGAACAGGATGGCGTGTGGCGGGCCGAGTCGCTGATCTCAGGCGAATGGCGGGCCCTGTTCCGCTCGAGCCTCGACGAGATCGACGAGGCCGGGCTGAACCAGATGAACGAACTGGTATCGTCGAGCCCAAGTTTCCGTGACCGGCTGATCGCCGCCCGGGCGGAGAAGGGCCGGCGTGTCGCGCTGCTGAACCGTCGCCTCACCATCCGGCCGACCGACGGCGAGCCGGATGTGCGCGAGCTCACGTCGACCGCCGAACTGCGCGAGGCGCTGACTGCGACACTCGGCATCCAGCTCCCCAATGATGAGCGCCTCGAAGTGGCGCTGGACAAGGCGCTCGCCTCGGAGCTCGTCTGATGGCCCCGGTCATCGTGGATCCCAGGAAGGTCCGCGAGTTCGAGGACTTTCAGTCCTTCTACGATTGGCTCGCCGAGCATCACGACAAGGCCGATGAGGTCTGGATCAAGATGCACAAGGCCGGCTCGGGGCTGAAGTCGGTCAACGCCAAGGAAGCGATCGACGCCGTGCTCTGCTGGGGCTGGATCGACGCCATCCGCAAGGGTCTGGACGACAAGAGCTTCCTGCAGCGCTACACGCTGCGCGGCCGGAAGAGCGTGTGGAGCAAGATCAACGTCGACAACGTCGCCCGGCTTGAGAAGGCCGGGCTGATGACCGACCACGGCCGGGCCCACGTCCTCCTCGCCAAGGCCGACGGCCGCTGGGACAATGCCTATGGGAGCGGCAAGGACCTGAAGATCCCCGCCGACCTGCAGGCGGCCATCGACGCCGAGCCGGCCGCGAAGGGAATGCTGGGCAAGCTGACCGAGCAGAACCGCTTCGCCCTCGCCTTCCGCATGCACAACATCAAGACCCCGGCCGGCCGCGAGAAGAAGATCAAGGCCTTCGTCGACATGCTGAAGGCAGGGGAGACGATCTATCCCCAGAAGGCGAAATGACGGTCTGGGTCGCGTTCCTCCGCGCCGTCAATGTCGGCAAGCGCCAGATGAAGATGGCCGAGCTCAAAACGCTCTGCGAGGAGTTGGGCTACACCGGCATCAAGACCATTCTCGCCAGCGGCAATGTGCGCTTCGAATGCGACGGCGATCCCAAGGCCGAGCTCGAAGCGGCAATCGAGAAACGCTGGGGCTGGTTCAGCGAGGCGGTGATGCGCTCGGGCGATGAGATCGAGGCCATGCTGGCGTCCTCGCCTTTCTCCGCCTATCCCGACGAAGGGCCGTTCCATCGCTACGTAATGATGTTCGACAAGCCATTGCCGGCCAACGCGAAATTGACTGGTGTCGCCGGCGATTACGACGTGGTGCGGGTCGATGCGCGCGATCTCTATCTGGTCGGCTGGCGCCAGCCGGATGGCCGGCACGGGCCGGGGCTGGACAAGTTCGACCGGCAGTTGGAGAAGGGAGCGATTGCCACGATGCGCAACTGGAACACCATTCCCAAGGTCCTCAAATGATTACGGTTCTCGGCTCCACCAATCTCGACCTGATCGGCACCGTGAGCCGCATCCCGAAGCCCGGCGAGACCGTGCCGGGAGACAAGTTCTCGATGGCCGCAGGTGGCAAGGGCGCCAACCAGGCCCTCGCCGCGCGCCGGGCCGGGGCCGAAGTGCGCATGTTCGCCGCGGCCGGTACCGACAGTTTTGCCGATGAAGCGCTCAAGCTCCTGCGCGCCGATGGGGTCGACCTGAGCCACGTGCGCATCGTCGACGGACCAACCGGCATCGCCATGATCTTCGTCGACGAGGCCGGCGAGAACGTCATCGCCATCCTGCCCGGCGCCAATGGCACGATGAGCCCCGCCGACGCCGACGCGGCGCTTGCAGGCCTCGGCATCGGTTCGGTGTTGATGCTGCAGCAGGAGATTCCGCAGGCGGCGACTGAGCGGGCGCTGGAGCTGGCGCGGGGGCAGGGCGTGGTCTCGATCCTCAACACCGCGCCGTTCCTCAAGACCACCAGGGCGGTGGCCGAGCAGGCTTCGATCGTCATCGCCAACGAGACCGAATTCGAACTGCTGACCGGCGCGGGCGTGGAGCGGCTGGACGCGGCGATGGCGGACTGGGCCCGGGCGCAGAACCAGACGGTGATCGTGACGCTCGGCCCCGACGGCGCGCGGGCCGCGACACCGACCGGCAGTTTCCGTGTCCCGGCGCTGAAGGTCGAGCCGGTCGATACGGTGGGTGCGGGCGATACGTTCTGCGGCTATCTCGCTGCCGGGCTCGATCAGGGGCTCGACCTCGAGGCGGCAATGCAGCGCGCGGCAGTGGCAGCCAGCCTCGCCGTGCTGAAGCCGGGGGCGCAACCGGCCGTGCCTTATGCGGCGGATGTGGAGAAGGCGCTCAAGTCCTAGCGCGCCGCTTCATACGCCCGCAGCCTCGGTTCTAGGTGATCCTCGAACAACAGCCCCGGCCGCCTGGCCATCGCCTCCGGATAGGCCGCCTCCGCCGCGAGTGAGAGCTGCAGGAACGCGATCAGCCCCTCGGCCGCATCCGCAGCTGCGAAGCTGTAGTGCCCCGTCTCCAGCCGTTCGAGCAGAGTCTTCTTCGACGCGATCATCTTCTCGGAAAAGCCCTCGCCGTTGCTCATCGAGGTGCTGACCTTGAGGTAGTCGTGCTGCGGCGTGCCGAGGTGGTGGACGACATCCGCCGTGCGCCACAGCTGCAGCAGCAGTTCGAGGTCGGTCATGTTGGTCAGCGTGAGATCGTAGTGGGCGTCGCAGCGGCGGCGGTCCCAGACGATCATCGAATCCATCGACAGGTTGACGAACTTGTACGCTCCGGGTGTGAGCCGCCGGTCCGGGCCCTTGCCCACGAAGCGCAGGTGCTCGTAGCGATCGGTCATCACGTCGAGCGCCGAGGAGACGATCGGGACCTCGGCGAGTGCGGCCACCGCCCGCGCCAGCTTGTCCGGCTTCAGACGATCGTCGGCGTCGAGGATCGCGACATGGGGGGCCGTGATCTGGTCGAGCGCCAGGTTGCGCGCCCGCGACGCGCCGGCGCCGAGCTGGCCGGTCGAGAGAAAGTGCATCCGGCGGTCGCGCAAACCGGCGTGCGCTAGCAGCGCCTCGTAGTCCGCGCCGTCATCGGAAACGACCCAGATATGCCAGTCGGCATGGGTCTGGGCCACGACGCTTTTCACCGCCTCGGCGATGAAGCGTTCCGCCTTGTAGGCCGGGATCACCACCGCAACGGTTTGCTCTGCCAAAGCCGGTCCCTCCCACCGTAAACGGCCTTGATCCGGCCGGGGCCGAGACCCATATCACGCTCATGAAGCGGTGCCACTGAAACTCGGGCCGCTCCAACAACCGTTGCTTTGAACAAGGACGATCGTATGTCGCGCGTCTCCATGTTTTCGGCGCCCTTCCTGCTCGGTTTCGATGCTTTCGAAGAACGCATCGACAGGATGAGCAAGGCGGCCGACGGATACCCGCCCTACAATATCGAGCGCAGGCTCGATGCGCAGGGCGAGGAGACCTTCACGATCTCCATCGCCGTCGCCGGGTTCGCGCCAAGCGATCTCGACGTCACGGTGGAGGACAACCAGCTGCTCGTACGCGGGCGGCAGAAAGATGATGCGGCACGAGAATTCCTGCATCGCGGTATTGCCGCGCGGCAGTTTCAGAGGAGCTTCCTTCTCGCCGATGGCATGGTGGTCAGAGACGCTGAATTACGGAACGGTATGCTGATGATTTCAGTTGTCCGTCCAAAGGCCGAAAAGATTGCCCGCCGGATCGAGATCCGTTCTGCCTAGAAAGGGGAACATGAGATGCAAGAGAACAGAGAACAGCCTTTCGACAACAATCCCCTGCGCGACCTGACCGAAGCCCAGTTCATGGCGCTCGGCGGCAATGCGGTGGTCTACGTCAAGCACGTCAAGGGCGCCCAGATGGGTCCGATCCTGCCCGGCGCCGACTTCGACGAGGAGACCGATTTCCACATCGTCGTCTCGGCCGACGGTTCGCCGCTAATGGTGGGCGACAGCGAAGAGTCGGTCGCAGAGTGGTTGAGCGACAAGTCTTTCGGCATCGTGACGCTGCACTGAGCGAAGTCAGGCGCCCTGTTCGCGCCACCACCTGAGCACCCTCATGGCGCGCAGGGTCACCCATTTTGACGGCTGGCCCTGCCCATCATCCACATCGAACCACACCCGACCCGCGAGTTGCCGGTCGAGCACCCAGCGTCCGTCGGGCTGCCGTCGCGACTGGACATGGTCGATCGCTTCGGCGATGCGCCGGTCCGGCCTGGCCAGCAATCCCGCCGAACGGAAATAGTCGAGCGCACGCAGCACGTCGTAACGCCAGCGGTTAGGGTGGGTGAACTCGAGGAAAGCAGGGTCGGCCACCTCGCCGGTGCTGAGCCGTCGGAACAGCTGGCGCGCGAGCAGGTACTCCTCGCCCGAGCGTCGTGCCTCCCGCGAGGCCGCGGTGCCGCCCGTGGAGCGTTCGAACTCCAGCAGCCCCTCGAGTACGTTGATCGTCGTTGCGAAGGACGAGCGGAGCGAGCCGTTGATCCGCTCGCAGTTCCACCCACCGTCGGCGAGCCGCTGCCCGACGAGCCGCTCGACGATCGGGGCGACGTCGACGCCGAAATAGGCGCCGTCGGCGACTGTCCGGCCGTTGATGCACTCCTCGACCTCGCCCTCCCAGAAGGGCTGGTGGTCGTGATCCCAATGCGCGTTCATGCCGACCAGCGCCACCGTACGCCGCGCGATCCCGCTATCTGGATCGATCCCGAATTCGCGCAACTGGGTCAGGGAGAAACCGGTCGCCGTCCAGGGCTGGCCGACACTGTGCCATTCGCTCCAGTCGAAGCCCGCCGGAACGAAGGCGCCGCCGGCCCATTGGCCGTCCGCGTCCTGGTTGGAGAGCAGCCGGGCGCCCCAGCCCGTGGTCTCGACCCTGGCGCGCTCGGCCCGCCACTCGGCTTCGGGCGCATCGAGCAGGTCGCGCAGCACCTGCCAGCGGATGGCGGGATCGGAATCGAGCAGCCAGCCGATGACCGGATCCGGCATCGGGCCTCAGGCCGCCTGGGTCTGGGCCAGCGGCTGGGTGAGGATCGCATGAAGCTCTGCCGCATCGTCGGCGGCACGCAACCGCGCCACGACCGAGTCGGTGCGGAGGAGCCGCGCCACGCGGGCGAGGGCCTTAAGGTGGTCGGCGCCCGCCCCCATGGGGGCGAGCAGCATCATGACCAGGTCGACCGGCTGGTCGTCGACCGCTTCGAAATCGATGGGCTTGGAAAGCCGCGCAAACACCGCCGTAACCGAGCCGATGCCGGCGAACTTGCCATGCGGGATGGCGATGCCGTTGCCGAGCCCGGTCGAGCCCAGCTCTTCACGCTCGTTCACCGCTTGAAAGATAGTTGCGGCGTCCTGTCCCGTTACTTTGGCGGCGCAGTCGGAAAGCTTTCGCAGTACGTCCAGCTTGGTCTTGATATCCGAGCAAACAATTACAGCCTCCTCTGAGAGGATGTCAGCCAATTCCATCAAGAAGTTCCCATCGTGGAAGCGGAGAGGACGCGCTCTTCCGGAGCCCTAGTTCGGCTTGAGGGCTGGGTCGATCCAGCCAATATTGCCGTCGGCGCGGCGGTAGACCACATTTAGGCCACCATGTCCAGCATGCCGGAATACGACCACTTCCGACTGGGTCAGATCAAGCTGCATCACCGCTTCTCCCACAGACATCTGCTTGAGGCTCGACGTCGTTTCGGCGATCACCGGCGGCGAGTAATCCTCGCCCAACTCGTCGTCGTCTGGCGCGGCCAGCAAGTCCGAGGAGGCCTCCTCGTCGCTGCCGTTGTGCTTGCGATGCGCCTTGAGCTTGCGGTTGTAGCGACGCAGCCGCTTCTCGATCGTCTCGGCCATCAACTGGTAGGCCGAGGTGGCGTCGCCGCCGTAGGCACTCGACTGCAGCACGGTGCCCGAGTCGAGGTGGACGAGGCACTGAGCGGAAAAGCCCGAACCTTCGGGTTCGAGGGTCATGTGGCCATTGTAGTTGCCGTCGAAATACTTCTTCACCACCGTGTCGAAGTGCCCTTGCGCCTTGGCTCGCAGCGCATCGCCGACATCCATGTTCTTTCCCGAAACACGCAGAGTCATGGAAGTCCTCTCTTCTGGTTTATGGTAGCCGGCCGGTGCCGCCCACCATGAGAGGTGGGCTCTCCGGCAGAGGGAGTCTAGACCGCCCCTTCTCCGGGAGCAATGCAGGGATTTGGGTTCGGTTGCGCTTCAGCGGAGGTCGAGGAGAACTATCTTTCCGTCGCCACCGGCTTCATCATCACCGGTCGTCATCTCCGGATGAACGAGCTTACCGCACCGTCGCCATTGCCCGCTTCTGCCGGCGGCGGATGACCGAGCTCGGGATGTTCATGCCTTCGCGGTATTTGGCCACCGTGCGGCGGGCAACTTCGATGCCCTTTTCCTTCTGCAGGAGCTCGGCGATCGTATCGTCCGAGAGGATATCGGCCGGCTGCTCGGCTTCGATCAGCTGCCGGATGCGGTAGCGCACCGCCTCGGCCGAGTGATCGCCTTCGCCGGTAGAGGAGCCGAGCGCGGTGGTGAAGAAGTACTTCATCTCGAACAGCCCGCGCGGGGTCGAGACGTATTTGTTGGAGGTCACCCGGCTGACCGTCGACTCGTGCATCTCGATGGCGTCGGCGACGGCCTTCAGCGTCATCGGTTTGAGATGCGTGATGCCGTGGACGAGGAATCCGTCCTGCTGCTTCACGATTTCGGCGGTGACCTTGAGGATGGTCTGGGCCCGCTGGTCGAGGCTCTTGGCCAGCCAGTTGGCGGTGGCGAGGCAATCGGTGAGGAAGGTTTTCTCGGTGCTGTCGCGGGTCTTCTTGGTCACCGAGGCATAGTAGATGCGGTTGACGAGGACGCGTGGCAGCACTTCGGAATTGAGCTCGATCTGCCACTCGCCGCCCGGCCCCGGGCGCACAAAGACATCGGGCACCACCGCTTCGACCGGCCCCGACTCGAAGGCGCGGCCTGGCTTGGGGTCGAGCTGGCGCAACTCCGCCAGCATCTCGGCGAGGTCTTCGCGGTCGACGCCGACGGTGCGCATCAGCGCCGCCATGTCGTGGCCGGCGATCAGCTCGAGATTGTCGAGCAGGCGCTGCATCAGCGGATCGAGCCGGTCCTTTTCGCGCAGCTGGATGGCGAGGCATTCGCGCACGTCGCGGGCGAAGACGCCAACGGGATCAAGGGTCTGGAGCTTCCTGAGCACCGCCTCGATCGTTTCCATCGGGGCGCCGAGCTGCTCGGCCACGGTCTCGAGCTCGACGGCGAGGTAGCCGGCTTCGCTGAGGCTGTCGATGAGGAACTGGCCGATCAGCCGCTCGGCCGGATCGTTGATGATCAGCCCAGCCTGTGATCGGAAAGCGTCAGGCGCGAGGCGACGAACTGGTCGAGGTCGGCGGCCTCGCCATCGCCGGACCCGCTCCTTTCGTTCCAGTTCAGGCTGTCGCTGGCCCGGTCCGGCGCCGACTGCTCGGGAAAGACGTTCTCGACCTCGGTGTCGTAGCCGTTGGCGATCGATTCAGCCGACTGGATGCGGTCTGAATAGTCGACAGTGTCCTCGGCGGCGTTCAGCTCCGTCGGCCGCTCGGGTGCCTCTGCATCTCCGGGCTCGGCGCCGTCCTCGCGCTCCAGCAGCGGATTGCGCATCAGCTCGGCTTCGACGAAGGCGTTAAGCTCGAGGTGACTGAGTTGCAGCAGCCGGATCGACTGCATCAGTTGTGGCGTGAGCGTCAGGCTCTGGCTCTGACGAACCTCAAGCCGTGGCGACAAGGCCATGCACTAAACTCCCCGCGGCACTAATCAGGCTTCCCGTTGTCACAATGCACAATCGGGGCCGCGAGGGCAAGAACCGTGCCAAGAATGGTCGCGTTTCGAGCGAGGGTTTACGCTTAGTCCTGCAATCTCAGCTGTCGAACGTGTCGCCGAGGTAAACCCGGCGGGCTTCGGGGTCCGCCGTGATTGCTTCAGGCTTGCCCTGGATCATCACGTGGCCCTCGTGGATGAGATAGGCGCGATCGACCAGCGACAGGGTGTCGCGTACCGAATGGTCGGTGATGAGGACGCCGATGCCGCGTCGCGTCAGGTGCCGCACCAGCGCCTTGACCTCGCCCACCGCGATAGGATCGACGCCGGCGAAGGGCTCGTCGAGCAGCATGAACAGCGGATCGGAGGCGAGGGCCCGCGCGATCTCGACCCGCCGCCGTTCGCCGCCCGACAGCGACATAGCGTTGGATTTGGCGATGTGGCGGATGTGGAACTCGTCGAGCAGCTCGTCGAGCCGCGCCATGCGGTCGGCGCGGCGCGGGATGTGGCCCTCGAGCACGGCAAGGATGTTGCCCTCGACGCTCAGGCCGCGAAAGATCGAGCTTTCCTGCGGCAGATAGCCGATGCCGAGCCGTCCGCGCTGGAACAGCGGCAGGTTGGTGATCGGCCGGCCATCGAGCAGGATCCGCCCCTTGTCCGGCTTCACCAGCCCCATGATCATGGTGAAAACGGTGGTCTTGCCGGCCCCGTTCGGACCGAGCAGGCCGACGGCCTCGCCGCGGCGCACAGCGACGCTGACATCCTCGACCACGGTGCGCTTGCCGAAGCGCTTGTTGAGCCCGTGCGCGACGAGCCAGCCGGCCTGATCGACCGCGGACGCTGCAGCGGTCTCGTTCATTGCGGCGTGAACACCCCGGTGACGCGACCGCCGCTCTTGCCGCCCTCGAAAGTCGAGGTCTGGCTGGCAAGGTTGATGGTGAGTTCGGGGCCGCTGACCTGGCCCTGGGCGTTCAGCACATGGACGTTCTCGGTGAGTTTGAGGATCTGGCTCAGCGGGTCGAACGTCGCCCGCCCGCCTGTCGCCTCCTGTGCCGGGGTCTTGATGCGGACCGAGCCGGTGGCGGTGATGTTGTCGATGTCGTTCTCGCCGCCCTTGCCATAGGTCACCACCACCTTGTTGGCCCAGATGGTGAGGTTCGTGCGCGTGATCACGACGCTACCCGAGAACGTGCCGTTGCGGTTGGCCTGGTCGACGGTGAAGTTGTCGGCGGTGATCTTGACCGGCTCGGCCGCGAGCGCGGGGGCTGCGAGGAGCAAGGCGAGGGCGAGGGGGATGAGGGGCTTCATTGCTGCTCGCCCGGGGTCATGTTCAGGTTCACCGTCACATCCTTGAAGCTGTAGACCCCGGACTTGTGATCGTAGCTCATGCCGTTCGAGTCGAGTGTCGAGCCGTCCGGGAGCTTGATATGCACGGCCCCGCCGGCGGTCATCGTGTAGTTCATCAGGTCGGCGAAGATGCCGTCGAGCGTACCTTCGAGACCGTCCGTGCCCGTTACATGGGTAGTGCCCGGCACATTTAACAGCTGGTTCGAGGTCTGGAACTGCGCCCCGTCGGCCTCGGCCTTCATCGTCGCGCCTTCCTTGGGCGACATGGTGAGGCTGGCCTTGACCATATCGATGATGTCGCGCTGCGTCGCCGAAACCTTGGCGGACTGGGCGCTTACAGAGAACAGCGTGCCGTCCTGCCCGGTGGAGGTGAGTTGCGGCGTCTCGACCACGAGGTTGTCGCGGTCGATGCGGATGTTGGAAAAGCCGAAGCGATGCGACAGCACATCGAGCGCCATCGCGCCGATGACGAAGAGCAGCACCGCTACCCCCCCCGCCGGTACCAGCCAGCGCAGCGCCGCCACCACCCGGTTGCGGCGCATCAGGCCGGCATAGAGCCGCTCGCGGCTATCGGGAAGGGCGGCGACGCCAACCATCAGCTATGCGCGAAGATGTCCGTCTCGTCCCAGCCCATCAGGTCGAGATCGATCCGGTGCTTGAGGAACTCAAAGCAGGCGGTGGCAAGCTCGGTCCGCCCCTCGCGCTTCAGCATGCGATCGAGATGGCGCTTGAGGTCGTGGAGATAGAGGACGTCCGAGGCGGCGTAGTCGAGCTGCGCCTCCGAAATCTTCTCCGCTCCCCAGTCCGAACTCTGCTGCTGCTTGTTGAGATCGATATTGAGCAGCTCGCGCGCCAGATCCTTGAGACCGTGCCGATCCGTATAGGTGCGCACCAGCCGCGAAGCGATCTTGGTGCAGTAGATCGGGCCGGTGACGACGCCGAAGCGGTGCTTGAGCACGGCCATGTCGAAGCGCGCATAGTGGAAGATCTTGGTGACGCCAGGGTCGGCCAGCATCTTCACGAGGTTCGGCGCGTCCTTGAGGTCGGCGGGAATCTGCACGACGTCGGCACTGCCATCGCCGGGGGAGAGCTGCACCACGCAGAGCCGGTCGCGACGCGGGTCGAGCCCCATCGTCTCGGTGTCGATCGCCACCTCCCGCCCATAGCGCGAAAGGTCGGGCAGGTCGCCCCGGTGCAGTCTGATAGTCATGTCGAAATCCTGGATCGAACGGTCGGGCTGTGATGCCATAGCATAAAGGCGTTGGAAAGGCCGGGCAGCATAGCTAAGAGGCTTGTGAGAGCGGCGTGGCGCGCGAATATCCGGCATATGGGTCGAATGGACACGTTGGAGAAAGTCCGGGACGGACTCAGCAGCCTGCCGCGCGCGCTGAAGCGCAGCCTGTTCATCGTCTTCGACATGGCGGCGCTGTTCGGCGTGCTCTGGCTGAGCTTCGCCATCCGCCTCGCCCCGCCCTATGCGCCACCCGGTCCCGCTCACATCGCTCTGATGCTGCTCGCTCCGGTGATCGCCGTGCCGGTGTTCATCCGCCTCGGGCTCTATCGCGCCGTGATCCGCTACCTGCCCGAACGGGCGCTCTGGACCATGATCCAGGCCATGCTGGTCGCGACCATCATCTGGGTCGCCGTGCTGTTCGTCGCCGAAGCGACGCGCTTCGCCGTGTTCCCGCGCACCGTGCCGCTCTTCTATTTCGTCTTCGGCGCGCTGATCGTCGCCGGCTCGCGCTTTCTGACCAAGGGCCTGCTGTCGCTGCCCGAGCGCAACATGGGCCGCGCCCGCGGGGTGGTGATCTACGGCGCCGGGTCGGCCGGTACCGAGCTTGCCGAAGCGCTGCGCAACACCTCGCGCAACTACGTCGTCGCATTTCTTGATGACGACCGCAGCCTCTGGGGCCGCGACGTTGCCGGCATCCGCGTCTACCCGCCGGCCAAGCTCGAGGAGCTGATCCGCAATCGCGGCGTGCATGAGGTGGTGATCACTATCCCCTCGACCGACACCGAGCGCCGCAGCCGTATCGTTGCCGAGCTGACCCGGCTGCCGGTCCGCCTTCGCACCCTGCCGGCCATCTCCGATCTCGTCGCCGGCAACTACCGCTTCACCCAGTTGCGCGAGATCGATATCGACGACCTGCTCGGCCGCTCGGCGGTGCCGGCAGACCCCACGCTTCTCGCTTCGATCCTCAGGGATCGGGTGATCCTCGTCACCGGCGCCGGGGGCTCGATCGGGTCCGAACTCACCCGGCTGATCATCAGCCAGGCGCCGCGCAAGCTGGTACTGCTCGAAGCCAATGAGTTCGCGCTCTACGAGATCGAACGGCACCTGCGCGCCAGTGCCGATACCGAACTGGTCCCGGTGCTCGGCTCGGTTTGCGATGCCCCGCTGCTCGAGCGCACGCTGGCCGAGCACGGCGTCGAGGTGATCTTCCATGCCGCCGCGCACAAGCACGTGCCGCTGCTCGAGACCAATGTGCTCGAGGCGGTGCGCAACAACGTGTTCGGCACGCTGAGCCTTGTCGAGGCCGCCGTCGCTGCCGGGGTCGAACGGTTCGTCCTGATCTCGACCGACAAGGCCGTACGGCCCTCGAGCGTCATGGGCGCCACCAAGCGCTGGGCCGAGCTGATCGTGCGGCAGTCGGGCGGCAACCGCCGCTACTGCGCCGTGCGCTTCGGCAATGTGCTCGGCTCGAACGGCTCGGTGGTGCCGCTGTTCCGCGAGCAGATCGCCGCCGGCGGCCCGGTGACGCTCACCGATAGCCGCATGACGCGCTACTTCATGTCGATCCACGAGGCCGCCGAACTGATCGTCCAGGCCGGCGCGCTGGCCGAGGGCGGCGACGTTTTCCTGCTCGACATGGGCCAGCCCGTCGCCATCCGCGACCTTGCCGAAAACATGATCCGCCTCGCTGGCCTCACTACCCGTTCGCCGGACAATCCGGACGGCGACATCGCCATCGTCGAGACCGGCGCGCGTCCGGGCGAGAAGCTGGTCGAAGAGCTGTTTTTCGATCCGGCCAATGCACTGCCGACGACGCAGCCGCGCATCCTGCGAGCTCCGCCGGCCTCGCTCCGCGGCAAGGAACTCGGCTCGGCACTGGAAGCGTTGCGCAAAGCCCTCAAGTCCGGCGACGAAGCCGAAGTGCGCCGCCTGCTGTTTGCCCTCATTGAGGAGTGAGCCGGTGCTGATCGCCCATCTGTCCGACCCGCATGTCTGCGCGCCGGGCGAGCTCTACCAGGGGCTGGTGGATTCGAACGGCATGTTCGAGGCAGCCGTGCGGCGCGTGACGGCGCTCGATCCGGCCCCCGACTTGGTCATCATGACCGGCGACATCACCGAGCACGCGACGGAGGCGGAGTACGCCCACGCGCTGTCGCTGCTGGCACCGATCCGGCAGCCGATCCTCGCCATTCCCGGCAACCACGACGAACGCGAAGCCTTCCGCCGCGCCTTTGCCGGGCATGGCTTTGTTCCCCCGGTGGGCCCGCTGCATTTTGTCGCCGGAGCGTTCGGGCCGGTGCGGGTGATCGGCCTCGATATCAGCGTTCCCGGCCACCATCACGGCGATATCGACGCGGCAACCGTGGCATGGCTCGAGGCAGCCATCGCCACCGAACCGGACCGGCCGACGCTGATCATGCTGCACCAGCCGCCGGTCGAGACCGGCATCGGCTTCATCGACGCCTATCGCTGCTTCAACGGCGAGCGGCTGGCGGCGGTGATTTCGCGCTATCCCACCGTCGAGCGCGTCCTCTGCGGCCACGTGCACCGGCATATGTCGATGCGTTTCGGTGGCACGATGCTGCAGATTGCGCCGAGCACTGCGAGTTCGATCGCGCTGCGCCTCGCGCCCGATGCGGAGCCGGCGTCCTTCGTCGAGCCACCGGCTCTGCTGCTCCATCACTGGCGTGGTCCGGCCGGCCTCGCGACGCACTACCTGCCGATCGATCCCGGCGCCGGACCGCTGCCGTTCTTCTAGCGCTCCTGAGGCTCTGTCGTCGTCCCGGCCCGCATCACCCTGAGCGTGCGCGGATCCTGCCCGCGGAACTGCGCGATGCGGATGCGGAAATTGTTCCCGATGGTTTCGGCCCGTTCGACAAACAATGCCGCGACGGCGGGTGGGCAGAGCTCCTCCACCGTCATGCGGAAGAGCGTCAGCCAGCGCTGGAAATGCGCGTCGGACAGTTCGGGAATGGCGATGTGCTTGGGCATCGGCCGGCCCATATAGCTGCCGGTGCCGAGCAGCATCGAGCTCCAGAAATCGGTGATCTTGCTGAGATGCGCCGGCCATTCCTCGGCGGCGACCACCCGGTTGAACACCGGCCCGACCACGTCATCGGCCCGCGCCCGAGCGTAGAACGCCTCGACTACGGCACGCACCATGGCGTCGTCGAGCTCGTCCGGAACGAGTCGGCCAGTGGGATGCAGACGCTGACCTGTGGGTTGCTCAACCATAACTCACCAAAACAAAAAGCCTCCCCGGAGGGAGGCTCTTGAGCCGATTGGTGCCCTGGAGAGGACTCGAACCTCCACGTCGTTAAACACACGGACCTGAACCGTGCGCGTCTACCAATTCCGCCACCAGGGCAAACCGATGGGCGCCGCTACGTAGGGGATGGCGCGGGGCGTGTCAATGCGCCGGGAGGCGGTTGCGATGAGAATGTTCGGGCCGGGCGGCAAGCGCCTGCGTCATGGTCGCGCTGCGGCGCCTCGAACCCTCGACACTGGAACAGGTGCGCGCTAGAAGCGGCCAGTTGATTGCGCCAACGGAGCCCCCTGCGCCATGGAGTCCTCGAACAACCTCGTCACCATTTTCGGCGGTGCCGGTTTCATCGGGACGCAGGTGGTGCAGGTGCTCGCGTCAAAGGGCTACCGCATCCGCGTCGCGGTGCGCCGGCCGGACCTCTCGGGCCACGTGAAGCCGCTCGGCATGGTCGGGCAGGTGATGCCGATCCAGGCCAATATCCGCAATCGCGATTCGGTCGAGCGCGCCATCAAGGGGGCGTCGATCGTCATCAATCTCGTCGGCATCGGCCACGAGAGCGGCAAGCAGCGCTTCCGTGCTGTGCACACGATGGGCGCCAGGAACATCGCCGAGGCGGCCAAGGCGCTGAAGGTCGAGCATCTGGTGCATGTCTCGGCGCTCGGTGCCGATCCGCAGAGCCTCAGCGGCTATGCCCGGTCGAAGGCGCTGGGTGAGGCCGAGGTGCTCTCGGCTTTCCCCTCGGTCGTGGTCATCCGCCCCTCGATCGTCTTCGGGCCCGGCGATGGCTTCTTCAACCGCTACGGCATGCTGGCGCGCTTGCTGCCGGTGGTGCCGGTCATCGGCGGCAAGACCCGCTTCCAGCCGCTCTATGTCGGTGACCTGGCGCTTGCCATTGCCGCCGCTGCCGAGGGCGAAGTGAAGGGCGGCCGGATCTACGAATTGGGCGGGCCCGAAGTCGCGACCCACAACGAGCTGGTGAAGCGCGTCATCGCCGACACCGCCCGCACCAACCCGATCGTGCCGCTGCCGGCAGGGATCGCCAAGCTCATCGCCTTCCCGCTGTCCTTCCTGCCCTCGCCGCTCATCACCGGCGACCAGGTCGATCTGCTGCAGCAGGACAACGTGGTGTCCGAGGCTGCAACCAAGGACAAGCGCACGCTCGCCGCCTTCGGTGTCACACCGACGGCGATGGAGGCGATCCTGCCGAGCTATCTGTGGCGGTTCATGAAGAACGGCCAGTTCGACCGGCAGACCGCCTGAGCACTCACATCAGGTCCGGCGGCAGCCCTAGATCCCGCTTGAGATAGGCCGGCATCTCGTCGAGATGGATGCGTTCGGGCCGGCGTAGCGTGCGCCTCAGCAGCCGATTGGCATGGGCGCGTAGCAGCAGCGACCTGAACCATGCCCCGACGGCCGGTGCAGCCAGCGGAGCCTCGTCGGGCTGCATTCGCGCACTCTTCTCGACTTCGATCAGATATCCCACGCTCATCCCTCATCTCCTCGTCTCTTTGCAAAAACGACTCTATGCCTATAAGGCTGACATCCGATGTCAGGGTTGATCGTGTAGAAGAGCTTTTATGCGTGCCAGTCGCCTGCTCACCATTTTGATGATCCTCCAGACGCGAGGCCGGACCAGTGCCGAAACGCTGGCCGAGGAGCTCGAAGTCTCGGTGCGCACCGTCTATCGCGACATCGACCAGTTGAGCGCTGCCGGCGTGCCCGTCTATGCCGAGACAGGGCGGAACGGTGGTTTCGCCCTGCTCGATGGCTGGAAGACCCGGCTCAACGGGCTGACGGCGCCGGAAGCGCGGGCCCTGTTCTTTTCGGGACTGCCGGGACCGGCGGGTGAGCTGGGGCTCGGCGACGAGGCGGCGCAGGCGGAACTGAAGCTGCTGGCGGCGCTGCCGGCCGACTGGCAGGCCGAGGCCCGCCGGATGAGCTCGCGCTTTCACCTCGATCCGCGCGGCTGGTTCCAGCCCGGCCACAAGCCGGAATTCCTGAAGCTCGTCGCCGAGGCGGTGTGGAACGCCACCCGCATCGCCATCCGCTACGAGAGCTGGAAGGACGTGCGCGACCGGGTAATCGAGCCACTCGGGCTCGTGCTGAAAGGTGGCGTCTGGTACGTCGTGGCGCAGCGCGATGGCGCTGCCCGCACCTACAGGCTCTCCCAGATCCAGGCGCTCGGACCGACCGGTGAGACCTTCGTGCGGCCCAAGGATTTCGACCTGCCGAGCCACTGGGCCGAGGCGACCAAGCAATTCGAGCGCGACATCTATGTCGGCACCGCCAGGGTGCGCGCCAATGCCGTCGGCCGCCGCAAGCTCAAGGACCTGAGCGAGACCGTGCGCCATGCCATCGAGGCGCTCACTGTTGTGCCGGACGCCGACGGCTGGGCCGAGTTCGACCTGCCGGTCGAGGAGACCGGCTGGGCCAGCCACGAGCTGACCAAGATCGGCGACGACGTCGAGGTCCTGGGTCCACCGGAGCTGCGTGCCCGGGTGGTCAGCAACGTGCAGAAGATGGCGCGGCTCTACCGGGTCAACGGCACCTAGAAACACTGCAAGTCGCGCCAGCCCTCTTGTGCGCGGCTGTCTGTGGTCATATACTGAACTATATGGTTCAGTTTTATCAAGCCCGCTTCGATGCTTCGTTCTCGGCCCTGTCGGACGCCACGCGTCGGGGTGTGCTGGAGCAACTCGGGCAATCCGATGCATCGATCACCGAGCTCGCCGATCGGTTCCACATGACCCTCACGGGCATGAAGAAGCACGTTGGGGTGCTGGAGCAGGCAGGGTTCGTCGTTACCCAGAAAGTCGGCCGGGTCCGCACCTGCCGGCTCGGCCCCTACCGACTGGAGGACGAAATGACCTGGATCGAGAATTACCGCCGGCTGTGGGCGGCTCGCTTCGACGAGCTGGACCAGATCGTCGAAGAGTTGAAGCGCAAGGAGAAGGCCGATGGACGGTCAAGTGAGTGAAGCCGGCAAGTACGAAACGACGACGGAACGGGCCTCCGGGCGCGAGCTCGTTGTCACACGGACCTTCGACGGCCCGGCGCGGCACGTGTTCAAGGCCTGGACGACGCCAGACCTCTTGCAGCGCTGGTGGGCGCCCAAATCGATCGGCATCACGCTCGTCTCTTGCGAGGTCGACGCGCGCACGGGCGGTACCTACCGCTTCGAGTTCGGCGTGCCGGGTTCAGACCAGCCGGTCGCCTTCTTCGGCCGCTATATCGAGGTGGTGCCGGATAAAAAGATCGTCTGGACCAACGAGGAAGGCGAGGACGGATCGGTGACCACGGCCACCTTTGAGGAAAAGGACGGCAGGACCCTGCTGGTCATTTCCGACCTCTATCCCACCGAAGCGGCGCTCGATGCGGCCATCGCCTCAGGAAGCGTCGCCGGATACGACGAGCAGTTTGGACAGCTCGACGAGCTTCTCCCCACGCTACGCCCATAGTCGCAACCCCGCCGGCGGTGAACATGGCTGGACAGCCGCCGGCCACGCTCCCTATGGTGCGCCCCAAGCTAAGTAACCAGTTGGTTCGGGGAGGATGAGGGTGGCTGCGGCATATCTGGACGAGGACCGGCTGTTCGATGCGGAACCGAAGGCGCGGGGCGTGGCCCGTGCACTCTATGCCGGCATCAAGGACCTGCCGCTGGTCTCCCCGCACGGCCATACCGAGCCGCGCTGGTATGCCGAGAACGAGAAATTCCCCGATCCGGCGCAGCTGCTGATCGTCCCCGATCACTACGTGTTCCGCATGCTGTTCAGCCAGGGGATACGGCTCGAGGACCTGGGCGTGCCGACCGCCGACGGCAGCGCCGTCGAGACCAGCGGCCGGACGATCTGGCGGCTCTTTGCGAAGAACTATTACCTCTTCCGCGGCACCCCGACGCGCATATGGCTCGATCACACGCTGGCGACGCTTTTCGGCATCGAGGAGCGGCTGACCGAAAAGAACGCCGATGCCGCCTATGACCGGATCGCCGAGCTGCTGCAGCGCGACGACTATCGGCCGCGTGCCCTGTTCGAGCGCTTCAACCTCGAAGTGATCTCGACCACCGATGCCGTCACCGACGAGCTCAAGTGGCACAGGATGATCCGCGACTCGGGCTGGAAGGGCCGGGTCGTTCCCGCCTATCGGCCCGATGCGGTGGTCGATCCGGATTTCGCCGGCTTTGCGCAGAATCTTGATCGGCTGGGCGAGCTCACCGGCGAGGATACCGGCCACTGGACCGGCTATCTCGAAGCACATCGCCAGCGCCGCGCCTATTTCAAGCAGTTCGGCGCGACGTCGTCGGATCATGGCCACCCGACTGCCGAGACGGCCAATCTCCTGCCCAAGGAGGCGGGGCAGCTGTTCGACAAGGTGCGGAGCGGCAAGGCCGATACACGCGAGAAGGCGCTGTTCCGGGCCCAGATGCTGACCGAGATGGCCCGCATGTCGATCGAGGACGGGCTGGTGCTGCAGATCCACCCCGGCGCCTCGCGCAACCACTCGCCGACCATGCTGGCACACTTCGGCCGCGACAAGGGCTTCGATATCCCCACGCGCACCGACTATGTCGGGGGGCTGAAGCCGCTGCTCGACGCGGTGGGCACCGACCCGCGGCTCTCGATCATTCTCTTCACGCTCGACGAGAGTGTCTATTCGCGCGAACTGGCGCCGCTTGCCGGCGTCTATCCGTCGCTGAAGCTCGGCCCGCCCTGGTGGTTCCACGACAGCCCCGAGGGCATGCGCCGCTTCCGCGAACTGGCGACCGAGACGGCTGGCTTCTACAACACCGTCGGCTTCAACGACGACACCCGGGCCTTCCCCTCGATCCCGGCCCGCCACGATGTCGCCCGCCGCATCGACTGCGCCTTTCTCGCGCGACTCGTCACCGAACATCGGCTCGACGAGGACGAGGCCCACGAAGTTGCCAAAGACCTCGCCTACAACCTCGTGAAGAAGGCCTACAAACTGTGAGCGACCGCATGTCCCCACTCTTCGCGCAAGCCGGCGACGGCAAGGTCACCCAGCTCGACGGCTCGAGCCGGCGCGTCATCCTCGATCTGCCTGACCTGATGCTGGTCGAGTTCACCTTCGACAAGGGTGGTGTCGGCGCGCTGCACTCCCATCCGCACCGCCAGTCGAGCTACGTCGCCGAGGGCGTGTTCGAGGTGACGATCGACGGAGTCACCCAGACGATCGGCAAGGGTGGCGCCTATATCGTGCCCGAGGGGTTGGTGCACGGCGTCAAGGCGCTGGAAGCGGGCAAGCTGATCGACAGCTTCACACCCCGCCGCGAGGATTTCCTCTAGCGCAGGCTCGCCTCAGCCGGCGATCCGCGCCACATCGCGCGGCTTCCAGCCCATCACCCGGTTTCGGCCGGCGCCCTTGGCCTCATAGAGTGCCTCATCGGCGCGCGCCAGCAGTTGCGCCACGCTGCGTCGCGTCTCGCTTGCCCCATAGCTGGCGATGCCGGCGCTGATGGTGACGATGCCGGCTCGCGTTGAAGGATGCGGCAGCTTCAGTTCGCTGAGCGCCGTGCGCACCCGGTCGGCAACGACGAAGGCGTCGTCCTCGCCAGTATCGGGCAGGATGGCGACGAACTCCTCGCCGCCGTAACGGGCGGCGATGTCGTCCGGCCGCAGCAGCGTTGCCTTCAGGCAGCGGGCCACGTCGCGCAGGCACTCGTCGCCCGCCGGGTGGCCGAGCGCGTCGTTGTAGGGCTTGAACCAGTCGACATCGAACATGACGAGGCTGAAGGGCCGCCGCTCCTCCCGGCTGCGGGCGAGCGCCTCGGTGAAACGCACGTCGAACGAGCGCCGGTTCATCAGCCCGGTCAGTCCATCCGTCTCGGCGAGGACCTTGAGCTCGGAGGTGAGGCTGCGCAGCTCGCCTTCGGCCTTCTTGATCGAGGTGATGTCGGAGACCACCACCATGGCGGCGCCCTCATCGGTCGGGCGGGTCTTGACCAGCAGCCACCGGCCGTTGAACAGGTTGACCTGCTCTTCGGAATGCTTGCGCAGGGAAGCGGCGACGACCTCTACCCAGATTTCGGGGTCTCCGAGATTGAGCTGCTCGCCGGTCTCGACCACGCGGGTGAGGATGTCGCGGATATGCGCTCCCGGCCGGCGCACGTCGGCGGTCAGCGGAAACAGGCCTCGGTAGCGCTCGTTGCAATAGACGAGGTGCCCGCTGCGATCGAACATGGCGAGGCCGTCGGACATCTCGTTGACGGCGTAGTTGAGGAGGTTCCGGCTGTCGGTCAGGGCCACCTCAAGCTTGTGCTGCTCGGTGATGTCGCGTGTCGTACCGGCGATGCCGATCGCTTCACCGTCGGCATTGTGCAGCGCCACCTTGGAGGTGAGGAACCAGCGCTCGCGTCCGGACGCATCGACGATGCGCTCCTTGCGTCCAATCATCGGCGTTCCGGTTCGCAGGATACGCTGCTCGTCCTCGAACAGCTCGTCGGCGCGCTTCTGGTCCACGAGGTCGAAATCGGTTTTGCCGACGAGGTCCTCCGGTCGGTCGAGGCCCGCATTGTGGGCGACGTTGACGTTCGCCATGACGAAGCGGCTGGCCTGGTCCTTGATGTAGAAATACTCGGGCGAGCGCGTGAGGGCCGCGCTCATCAGGTCGCGCTCCGCCGAGCGCGCCTCGCCGCGAGCGACGACGAAGCCGGCAAGCACCGTCGCTGTAAAGATGAGGCCGGCCGCCGGCAGGGCCATGAAGCGCAATTCGTCGGTCAGGGTCGGCAGGCTAAGCGTGGTCAGCAACGTAACACCCGCCACGCCGGTTGCGGCGAGCAGCACGTGGATCGGTCTCGGGTCGCGACCGTTGAGCATGAGGTGGAGGATGACGCCGAGCAACGTGACGATGCCGATCATGACGAGGCCGGGTCCCGTGCCCACGCCGCCGACAGCCAGCCGGTAAGCCGCCGTCAACGCCGCAGCCAGCAACGCCGCGAGTGGCCCGCCGAAAAGGCCGGCAATCACGAGGGGTGCTGAACGGAGGTCGAGCAATAATCCCGGCTGGCCTTCGACAGCAAAGACGATGGTGGCGATAGCACTGAGGCCCATGAACGTGCCGAGCGCAAACTGACGCACCGGGCGCCGGTGGCGATGCAGCCACTCCTGGGCCAGTGTCCATAGGGCGAACACGGTCCCCACGACCGCGAAATTGGCTACCAATGCGTGCCAGAAGTCGTCCAAACCACCGCCGCCGAGCTCGTACTACTGCCGACAACTTAGCCGAGGATGGTTTTGTTTTCGGTAACAATCGTATGCGAAGTCACCCGAACCTGCGCGCAGCGTCGATCGCGAGCCCGAGGCCTACGCTGCCGAAGGCGTCGGTCTCGACGGCTTTGGCCTTAGGGAACAGTCCCCGCAGCATGTTCGATACGGCCGGAACGCGGGTCGAGCCACCGGTAAGGATCAGCGTATCGATCCTCTCTCCCCCCACCCCCGCGGCTTCCAGCGTCCGGCCGATGGCCCTCGCGATCGACTCCGTGGCACCGGCAAGGGCCGCCCGCAATTCACCGACGGCTATCAGCGTCTCGAGTTTCACGTCGCGCGTCACGAAGCGGAACTCGGTCTGGTCGGTCTCGCTGAGTGCGATCTTGGCCTCTTCGACGCGCCCGGCCAGGCGATGCCCCTGCCGGTCCTCGACCAGCGCGACCAGCATGGCGACGAGGTCGGGGAACTGCGCTTCCTGGTAGGTCTCGCGCAGCTCGGCCATGATCTTGGCATTGTAGAGCCGGTTGATCCGGTGCCAGGTGGCGAGATCGTAGTAGGGCGCCGAGGGCAGGGGGCGCTTGCCGTCGGCAGTTTCGGTGCCATAGCCGAGCAGCGGCATCACCTTCTTGAGCGAGAGCAGACGGTCGAAATCGGTGCCGCCGATATGGACGCCGGCAGTTGCAAGGATGTCGTCCTTGCGCTCCTTGGCGCGGGCCCGCTCCGGCGAGAGACGGATCACGGTGAAGTCCGACGTGCCGCCGCCGATATCGGCGACGAGCCCGAGCTCCTCGCGCGTCACCTGCTGTTCATAGTCGAGCGCCGCCGCGATCGGCTCGAACTGGAATTCGATGTGGCGGTAGCCCTGCGTCCGCACCGCGCCTTCGAGCTGGCGCTGCGCTTCAGCATCGGCGGCATCGTCGTCGTCGACGAAGCGCACCGGGCGCCCGCAGACGATCTCGCCGATCTCGTGCCCGAGCGTTGCCTCCGAGCGATGCTTCAGCTCGCCGACGAAGCGGCCGAGGATTTCGGAGAATTTCAGCGCCTCGCGCTTCACCCGCGTGGTGTCGTTGAACAGCGAGGTGCCGAGCACACTCTTGATCGAGCGCATCAGCCGCCCATCGGCGCCGGTGACATATTCGCTGACCGCTTGGCGGCCGAAATAGGTCCGGTTTTCCTCGAACGAAAAGAAGATCGCCGACGGGATGGTCGGCTTGCCGTCCTCGAGCGGGAGGAGGCGCGGTGGCTCGTTGCCACCCGCCACGGCGAAGGTGGAGTTGGAAGTGCCGAAATCCATGCCGCAATGGGGTCGCGCCATTCCAAAACTCCGCATGCGTGTGAACCCGCCTCGGGGAGCCAATGGCGGGGCGCGGGATATAGAAGGTCTGGCCCGGGCTGTCGAGGCCCCGGGGTGCTGAGGAGGCTATCGGAAGGCCGGGATTACGTGGCGGCCGTAACCGGCGATGATCTCTTCCTCGTCGCCCGAGTCGAGATAGATGTTGAACTGGGTGACCCCGGCGGCTTCGAGCTCGCGCACCTTGGCAACGTGCTCGTCGGGCTCGCCCAAGACGCAGAAGCTTTCGACCACGTCGTCGGTGATGAAATCTAGGAACGGGTTATCGGCCTGGCCGTGCTTGGAATAGTCGTAGCCGCGGCGCTTCTCGATATAGCTGGTCAGGCTCTTGGGCACCTGGCCGGACTCGGTGCCGTATTTCTCGACGATATCGGCGACGTGGTTGCCGACCATGGCCGGGAACCACTTCACATGCTCGATGGCGCGCTTCTTGTCGCCGAAATAGGCGGGGGCGGCGGCCATCGACCGGAAGTTCGACATATCCTTGCCCGCTGCCTTGCCGGCCTCGATGCACTGGTCGGTGAACCACTTGCAGAGGCTGGGCTCGGCGATCTGCAGCACCACGCCCTCGGCGCTCTCGCCAGCCGTCTTCAGCGCCAGCGGACCGTACGCCGCGATCCAGCTCGGCATCTCGTGGCCGACGGCCCAGGGGAATTTCGCCGGGACCGGGATCTCGCCGTATGTCACTTCCTCGCCGCGCACCATGGCCTTGGTTTTCGCAATGAACTCGGCCACCCGCGCCAGCGTCGCCGGCTTCTTGCCCATGACGCGCATGGACGAGTCACCACGGCCGACGGCGAGATCGAAGCGGCCGCCGGACTGCTTCGACAACGAGCCGAAGATCGAAGCGGCCACTGACCAGTCGCGCACGTCCGGGTTGGTGACCAGCGGCCCGAAGCGCATCTTCTCGGTGTGCTCCATGCACATGGCGATGGCGGCGTAGCAATCGCGCCAGAGGATGTGGGAATCATAGAACCAACAGTAGCTGAAGCCGGCGTACTCGGCGGCCCTAACGAGGTAGCGGGCCCGGTCGGCATCGACAAAGCCCTTGAAGGTGATCCCGAATTCCATAGCCCGCGCTCCTCGCCCCGAAATTTGACCAGATGATCAAAGATTTGGCCGGCTGCGCGCCGTTGTCAATCGGATTTCGGTGCCGGAACCGTCCCGGCAGCGCGATCGTAGATGACGAGCGGGCGGGCACTGCCCGGCAGGGTCACGATGTTGGCGTGGACGCCGTAGACTTCGAGCAGCAGGCTCGGCGTCAGCACCTCGGATGACGCGCCTTCCGCCACCACGCGGCCGCCATGCATCACCACCAGATGATCGCAGAAGCGCGCAGCAAGATTAAGGTCATGCATCGCGAGGAGCACCGTGCTGCCGGCCTGCGTTAGGCGGCGCAGCAGGTCGAGGACGAGCAGTTGCGCCTTGATGTCGAGATGGCTGGTCGGCTCGTCGAGCAGCAGCAGCTGTGGTTCCTGCGCCAGGGCGCGCGCCAGTTGCACCCGCTGCTGCTCGCCACCCGAGAGGCTGTGGTAGAGGCGGCCAGCAAACTCGCGTACGCCGAGTTCGTCGATTGCTGTTTCCACCACCCGCTCGTCCGCCGGTGTCGGCACGGATTGCCAGGTCGATTGAAATGGGATGCGCCCCAGCGCCACCACGTCGCGGACGGTAAGGCGCTCGGACGTGGTCGACGACTGCTCGACATAGGCGACGAGCTTCGCGCGCTTGGCCGGGCGCATCTGCGGCAGGTCGGCGCCATCGAACGTGATGGTGCCGCGCGACAGCCGCCTCAGACCGACGACCGCGCCGATCAGTGTCGATTTTCCTGCGCCATTGGGGCCGATCAGGCCGGTGACGGCACCTGCGGGCGCCGTGAGGCCTGTCCCGGAGAGGATGGTCACCTCCCCGGCGCGAACCTCGACATTGCTGACGGCGAGCCCGCTCATGTCACCCGCCGGTAGCGGAGGAGGATGAGCAGGAAGGCCGGCGCGCCGATCAGCGCGGTGACGATCCCGACCGGCAGTTCGCGCGGATCGAACAGGCTCCGGGCCACGGTGTCGGCCCAGAGCATGAAGATCGCGCCCACTAGCATCGACATCGGCAGCAGCACGCGGTGGCGCGACCCGACCGCCAGCCGCACTGCGTGGGGCACGACAAGGCCGACAAAGCCGATGGCCCCGCCGATCGCGACCATAACGCCGGTCAGCAACGCCGTGGCGCCGAGCAGCGTCCAGCGCAGGCGCCTGATATCAATGCCGAGGCCGATCGCACCGGCGTCGCCAAAGGCGAAGGCATCGAGGCCGCGGCCGGAAAGGAGGATTACCGGGGTGCAGAGGATCAGCCCGAGTGCCACCAGCCCCGCATCGCCCCAGGTCGTGCCGCTGAGCGAGCCCATCAGCCAGCTGAGGATTTCGCGATAGGAGTCTCCCGTCGCCGACCAGAAGATCAGCAACGACGTCAGCGCCGAAGCGACCGCCGCGATGCAGATGCCGGCGAGAATGGCCCGCGACGGGGTGGCGCCGCCGAGCAGCGCGGCGATCAGCAGGGCGAGACCAAGTGCCGCCAGGCTGCCGAGAAAGGCGCCCACCGGCATCAGCAGGGCTGCGCCGGCGAGGAGAAAGATCACCGCGCCAAGCGCAGCGCCCGAGGAGAGGCCGAGGAGGTACGGATCAGCCAGCGGGTTGCGGGTCAGCACCTGCATCACCGTGCCGGCAAGCGCCAGCCCGGCGCCGACGCCGAGGGCCGCCAACACACGAGGCAGCCGCAGCTCCCAGACGATGGCGTCACGCAGAACCGATAGGGGGCTGTCGCCCGGACCGAGGTGATGCAGCAGGCTGCCCCACACCTCGGTCGGCGAGATATCGGCCGGCCCGAAGGTTATCGCTGCAACGATGCTGGCAAGCAGCAGCGCCCAGAGGCCGGCATAGGCCAAGAGGTAGGCCGGCCGGCTCGCCATCAGTCGAACGTGAGCGCCTTGAGTTGTGCCGCGAGGTCAAGCGCGGCCGGTACGTTGCGCACGCCGGCCTCGGAGGCCGGGAACGGAATGATCAGGTAGCGTTCGTGCACCACGGCATCGAGCTTGCTCGTGATCGGGTTCTCGGCGAGGAGCTTCTTCTTCTGCGCGGCCGAGTTCCAGGCGGAATCGACGAGAACGATCACGCTCGGATTGGCGTCGACCACCGCTTCCCAGCTCGCCGCGAACCAGCCCTCGTCGGTATCGGCGAAGATGTTCTCGAGTCCGACTGCCTCCATGATCATCGCCGGAGCATTGCTGCCGGCGCCGACATAGGGGGCCTTGGTGCCAGAGGAGTACCAGACGGCGGTGAGGCCACGGCTATCCGCGGCGAGACCGGCGAGCTCGGCCCTCTGCTTGTCGATGAGCGCGGTTGCGGCCGGCTCGACATCGAAGATCGCGCCCATTTCGGCGATCTCGCCGAACAGCGCGTCGAAGGTCAGCTTCGGCGGCTTGATCGTGCGGCAGGCGGCGGGCGCCACATAGGACGCAACGCCGAGCTGCGCCAGGGCGGGGCGCTCACCCGCGCCATCGGCGGCAAAGTTGCTTTCCCAGCCGCCATAGACGAAATCCGGCTCCGTCTCGAGCACCACTTCCTGCGCCGGCAGTTTCTCGGCCAGCACCTTGAGGTTTGCGCCAGCCGCCGCGAGATCTTCCGGCAGCGGTCCATCCTGGAAGCCGACGCCGACGATCTTGTCGGCAAGTCCGAGCGACAGCAGCAGTTCGGTGGCCGTCGACTTGATCGTCACCACGCGCTCCGGCGCCTTGGCGATGGTCACATCGACCCCGCAGTTCTCTAGCGTCAGCGGGTAGGTCGTAGCAGCCAGCGCCGGGCTGGCGAGCAGCGCAGCCATCAAGGCGAAGGGGATGAGACGCATTTCAACTCTCCTGTCGGGCGCCGCGCTTTTTGGCCGGCGCCCCGCCGAGCTCCGCGCGCGCTGTGTCGTAACCAAGCTGGTAGGCCTCGGCCGAGCCGAAGCGGAACATGTCTTCCTCGAGCGGCCGGACAAGGGTCCGGGCCCCCGGCGCATCGACCGCGACCACCAGGTGGCCGAGCCCGCGCACCACGGCTACCGGCAGTCCGCCGGCCTTGCCCTTCACGAGGTCTGCCGCTCCGGCGATCTCGTCGGCCAGCACGGCGATGGTGGCATGCAGCGGCCGGCCATTCGCATCGGTGCTGCCACGCAGGTCCTCGGTCAGTTGCACCCCCGCTGCTCCGATCGCCACATCGGTCTGCCCGACACGCCACGGGCGGCCGAACGTATCGGTGACGATGATCCCCAGCGCGATACCGAGCCGCTCACGCAGCGCTGCACAAAGAGTGCGCGCAGACAGGTCCGGGTCCTCCGGCAGCCGCAGCGCGTAGCCGTCGGGGACGTTCGACATGTCGATGCCCGCCGCCGCCATGATCAGCCCCTGCCTCGTCTCGACGATCCGGGTGATCCCGTTGGGCGTCACGCGTTCGGCGACGACGCGCACGGTATCATCGGCAATCACCTTCTCGCGGTCGGTCGCGGGAACGAGCATCCCCTCGGCCTTGGCGACGATCTTGCTGGCGATGACGAGGATGTCGCCCTCCGCCAGTGCGAGGTCTGGTTCCGTGCCTGCCTGCCTGGCCACCGCATCGAGGATCAGCGCGACGAGATCGTCGCCCGCCTGCACTTCGGGAATGCCCGGGACGGCCCAAGCGGAAAAGCGCGGGAAACTCATGCCTGCAACGCCCTGAGCCGTGGCAGGATCTGTTCGGCATAGAGCTTCAGGAACCGGCTCTGGTCCGGCCCGGGCGCATGGAACACCAGATGGTCGAAGCCGTAGTCGATATAGGTCTTGATCGCCGCGACATGCTCGTCCGGATCGCTAGAGACGATCCAGCGCTTGGCGACGCGCTCGATCGGCAGCGCCGCGGCCAGCCGTTCCATCTCGGCCGGGTCCTCGACCGAGTGCTTTTCTTCGGCCGACAGAGAGAGTGCCGCCCAGTGGCGGGTGTCGTTGAGGGCGCGATCGGGGTCGGTGTCGAACGACACCTTCACCTCGATCATCCTCTCGAACGGCTGATCCTTGAGTTCCGACTCGGCGCGCCCGATCGCCACATTGGGCAAGAGCTCGTCGACATATAGCTCGGCGCCCTTGCCCGACGTGCAGATGAAGCCGTCGCCGGCCCGCCCGGCATATTTGGCGTTCAGCGGTCCGCCCGCCGCGATGTAGATGGGCACCGGCTCGTCGGGCTTGTCGTAGATCGTGGCGCTGACCGTCTTGTAGTACTCGCCCTCGAAGCTGACGCGATCCTCGCGCCACAGCTGCCGGATCAGCCTTACCGCCTCGCGCAGCCGCGCCGACCGCTCCTTGAGCTCGGGCCACTCCATGCCGGTCGCCGGCACTTCATTGAGGGATTCGCCCGTGCCGACACCGAGTATGATGCGGCCGGGGAACATCGCGCCGAGGGTGCCGAAGGTATGAGCAACCACCGATGGATGCAGCCGGAACGTTGGGGTGAGTACGGACGTGCCGAGGATGATGCGCTCGGTCCGCGCCAGCACCGCAGCCATCCAGGCCGGGGCAAAGGGCGCGTGGCCGTCCGTATGCTTCCACGGCTGGAAATGGTCGGAAACGAACACCGAGTCGAACCCGGCCTGCTCTGCCTCGACGGCGAAGCCGAGGAGCGCATTGGGCGAAAACTGCTCTGCCGATGCCTTATATCCCAGCCGCACGTATCCCTCCGCTCAGCGCTCACAGGCAGACGATATTTGACCAATTGGTCAAAGAATGTCCAATGAAAAGCGCACGACCGTTTCGCGGCCGACGGGGAGGCGCGGAAAACGAAAAACCCCAGCATGCGCCGGGGTCTTCAGGGTATTGGTGGAGCCAAACGGAATCGAACCGTCGACCTCTTGAATGCCATTCAAGCGCTCTCCCAACTGAGCTATGGCCCCATCAACGATCACTTGGATCAGATCCGGTTGCCCGACACTCGCCGGGCCTTGGGATTTTTGCGCGGCGGCGTATCCGTCGCAGCGCGGGTGCTATCTACCTAGGCGATCCGCTCGTGGCAAGCGGGTTTTTTGCACCTCTTGTGAAGATGGAGCGCGGTCCGCGGAAAGTTATGAGACTTTCACGCCGCGACCGCACGGCCACCTTCAAGCGGCGTCAGCGTTCGTCGCCGCCACCGCCAACGTCGAAGTCGAGGTCTTCGTCCTCGTCTTCATCCTCTTCGAGGAACACGTCTTCGTCCTCGCCGATATCCTCGACGTCTTCGACGTCCTCGACATCGGGAATCTCCTCGCCCTCGTCCTCGACGCCTTCTTCGGCATCGGCTTCCTCGAGCGAAACGATCTCGGGCGCGCCGGGCTCGGCGGCCTCTTCGACCTCGATCTCTTCTTCTTCCTCTTCCTCGTCACGCACGGGGGCCGCTTTTACGCGGGCCGCAGTCACGGCGAGGGTTTCGAAGTAGGTTCGAGGATACGATTTGCCCGTATAGGGCGAAACAATCGGATCCTTGTTGAGGTCGTAGAACTTCTTGCCGGTATCGGGGTCTTCCCGCTTCGTACCGCGTTCGTCCTTGGCCAATTGCTTCCTCATGTAGAAAGGCGGGGGCCACCCCGCTGGGAACCGTCCGGTTAGGGTGAAAGCGTCACCCTGTCAAACCCAAAATGCGACGAACTCTGGGGGTTGATGGCGTCGCCGCTGGCCCGGCAAAATCCCCAGTGCTAGGGGGAGACGGAACGTCTCGCCAACGGGAGCGGCAATGATCATCGCGGTGGATGGACCGGCAGCGTCCGGCAAGGGCACCCTCGCCGCGGGATTGGCACGGCACTACGGCCTGCCGCAACTCGATACCGGCCTGCTCTACCGCGCCGTTGGCCGCGCCGTGGCCGGGCTCGAGGATACACCTGGCTTCGAGGCCGCAGCCATCGCCGCCGCTCGTTCGATCGATACCGGGCATCTCGATCCCCTCGCGCTCTCGACCGCCGAAGTCGGGGTGCTGGCCAGCAAGGTGGCGGTGATCGCCGAGGTTCGCGCCGCGCTGTTCGATTTCCAGCGCCAGTTCGCCCTGCAGCCCGGCGGCGCCGTCCTCGATGGCCGCGACATCGGCACCAAGATCGCGCCCGATGCCGATGTGAAGCTCTTTATCCAGGCCGACAGCAAGTCGCGCATGGAGCGCCGGGCGCGCCAGCTCGAAGGTCGCGGCGTGGTGGTTGATCGCTACGCCCTCTATCACCAGATAGAGCAGCGGGACGCCCGTGACATGGCAAATCCCAATGGCGGCTTCTATCCGGCAGCCGATGCCCACTTGCTGGACACCACGCTCTTGGATATAGAGGCCGCACTCCGCGCAGCCGTCGCCATTGTCGACGGGGTCATGGCGCGCAAGGGGCAGCACTAGCTGCAAAACCAAACCTTGCGGCTTAGTCCCCTCGGCAAAGCCCAAGAGCCGGCACCGGACACCAATCTCAATATTCTATTGGCTCGCGCGCCAGCGCACCGGATCGTCTTTCACATGACGATGGCAGACGGGCCCTTCAACACCAGCCACCGGGCGCGAATGGAGAACCAAACTTGGCAGTTCAAACTGTAACCAAGGACGATTTCGAGTCCATGCTGATGGACTCCTTCCTTGAAAACGAGCCCCTAGAGGGCACCGTGGTCAAGGGCCGGGTGGTCGCGATCGAGAAGGATCTGGCCATCATCGACGTCGGTCTGAAGACCGAAGGCCGTATCGCGCTGAAGGAATTCGGCGCCGCCGGCCGTGACGGCACCATCCAGGTCGGCTCGGAAGTCGAAGTCTATGTCGACCGCGTCGAGAACGCCGTCGGCGAGGCTGTCCTCTCCCGTGAGAAGGCCCGCCGTGAAGAGAGCTGGGTCAAGCTCGAAGAGAAGTACGGCGCCAACGAGCGCGTCGAGGGCATCATCTTCAACCAGGTCAAGGGTGGTTTCACCGTCGACCTCGAAGGTGCCGTGGCGTTCCTGCCGCGTTCGCAGGTCGACATCCGTCCGATCCGCGACATCGCTCCGCTCATGAACGTGCCGCAGCCGTTCCAGATCCTGAAGATGGACAAGCGTCGCGGCAACATCGTTGTCTCTCGTCGTGCGATCCTCGAGGAAAGCCGCGCCGAGCAGCGTTCCGAGATCGTCCAGCAGCTCGAAGAGGGCCAGGTTGTCGACGGCGTGGTCAAGAACATCACCGATTACGGTGCGTTCGTTGATCTCGGCGGCATCGATGGCCTGCTGCACGTCACCGATATCGCGTGGCGTCGCGTCAACCACCCGTCCGAAGTGCTGTCGATCGGCGAGACCATCAAGGTCCAGATCGTCCGCATCAACCACGAGAGCCACCGCATCAGCCTGGGCATGAAGCAGCTCCAGGCCGATCCGTGGGACGGTATCGCCGCCAAGTACCCGGTCGGCGCCAAGTTCACCGGCCGCGTGACCAACATCACCGACTACGGTGCATTCGTGGAACTGGAGCCGGGCATCGAAGGCCTGATCCACGTCTCCGAAATGAGCTGGACCAAGAAGAACGTCCACCCGGGCAAGATCGTCTCGACCTCGCAGGAAGTCGAAGTGATGGTGCTCGAGGTCGATCCCGAGAAGCGCCGTATTTCGCTCGGCCTGAAGCAGACCCTCGCCAACCCGTGGGAAACCTTCGCCGAGAAGTTCCCGGTCGGTGCGACCGTGGAAGGCGAAGTCAAGAACAAGACCGAGTTCGGCCTGTTCATCGGTCTCGATGGCGACGTCGACGGCATGGTGCACCTCTCCGACCTCGACTGGCAGAAGCCGGGCGAGCAGGCTCTGGAGGAGTACAACCGCGGCGACATCGTCCAGGCCAAGGTGCTGGACGTCGACGTCGAGAAGGAGCGTATCTCGCTCGGCATCAAGCAACTGGCAGTCGGTGATGTGGCCGATGCAGGTGGCGACGGCATCCGCAAGGGTTCGGTCGTCACCGGCACCGTGACTGAAGTCAACGACGGCGGCATCGAAGTTCGCATCAACGACACCGAGATGACTGCGTTCATCCGTCGTGCGGATTTGAGCCGCGATCGCAACGACCAGCGTCCGGAGCGTTTCTCCAAGGGCGAGAAGGTCGACGCGCGCGTCACCCAGTACGATCGCAAGACCTCGCGTATCCAACTCTCCATCAAGGCGCTTGAAATCGCCGAGGAGAAGGAAGCCGTGGCTGCCTATGGTTCGTCGGACTCGGGCGCTTCGCTCGGCGACATCCTCGGCGCCGCGCTCAAGGGCCGCGACGACAAGTAAGCTTTTCCGCGACCTCCATGCGAGGTCGCGGGTCTGCGCACACGGGGCTCGCACCAGTTTGGTGCGGGCCCTTTGTTTGGGGGAAGCGATGGTTCTGAAGGATGTCGCCTGGCGCGCCATGACCGCATATGACCTGCCGGCCGTGCAGGGCATTGCCGACACCGTGCATGTCGACTTCTTCGAGAGTCCCGAGGTCCTCGCCGAGCGCCTGAAACTATACCAGAACGGCTGCTACCTGCTCGAAGTCGGCGAAAAGCCCGCCGGCTATGTGCTCAGCCACCCCTGGACCTATGCCTCGCTGCCGCCGCTCAACACGCTGCTGAAGCGCCTCCCGGCCGAACCCGACACCTACTATCTCCACGACCTGTGCCTTTTGCCCGTCACCCGCCGTATCGGCGCCGCGAGCAAGATCGTCGAAGCGCTGGTCAAGCACGCTCGCGCCGAAGGCTACCCGACGATGACGCTGGTGGCGGTCAATGGCTCGATCCCGTTCTGGGAACGCCACGGCTTCGAGGCCACCGAGATTCCCGAACTCTACGGCAAGCTGCTGAGCTACGAGGAAGCCGCGCGGTATATGGTCCGCCGCCTCGACTGAGCCTTGCATTCGCCCCGACCCGCCGTTACCTCGTTGCCCAACCGAAGCGGCACGAGGCCTCGATGACCGATACGTCCGGCGATCCCGCCCACCTGATTCCCGCCAATCGCGTGCTGCGCCGCTCGCGCCGGACCTGGCGCGTGCTGTTCTTCGTCGCGCTGGCAGCGGTGGTGCTGGCGCTGGTCGGTCGTTTCAGCCTCGAACAGGGCGGGCCGGGCGATCGCATCGCGCGCGTCACCATTGCCGGCACTATCCTGACTGACCGCGAACGGCTGAAAGTGCTCACCGATCTCGCTGACGACGCCGCCGTGAAGGCAGTGATCATCTCGATCAACTCGCCGGGTGGCACCACTGCCGGCGGCGAGGAACTCTACGAGGCACTGGGCGCGCTGCGGGCCAAGAAGCCGGTCGTCGCCACCATCGACGAACTTGGCGCCTCGGCCGCGTACATGGCCGCCATCGCCTCGGACCGCATCTTTGCCCGCCGCCTGTCGATCGTCGGCTCCATCGGCGTGCTGTTCCAGCATGTCGACGCAGGCAAGCTCCTCGACACCATCGGCGTCGACCTCGACAAGGTTCAGACCGGTCCGCTGAAGGCCGAGCCCGATATCAACGAGCCGATGACGGGCGAGGTGCGCGCTTCGCTGCAAGCGCTGGTAAACGATTCGTTCGAGTGGTTCGTCGATATCGTCTCCGAACGCCGCGGCATCGCCCGTCCGGAGACGCTGGCGCTGGCCGATGGACGCATCATCACCGGCCGCCAGGGTGTCGAAACGAGACTCATCGATGCCATCGGCGGCGAGGCCGAAGCCATCGCCTGGTTGGAGTCGGACAAGGCGGTCGCAGCCGATCTGCCGGTGGTCGACTACTTCCCCGAACCCGAGACCGGCTGGGGCGGCATTACCCGCTGGCTGGGCAAGTCTGCCGCAGAAGCCGTCCGTTCCGGCGTCGATCAGGCGATGTCGCTTGACGGGCTGGTCTCCCTTTGGCACGCTCAGGCGTCGATGTGATACCCATCGTTCGTAAGGAGCGCCGGGGGGCGGTATGATCAAGTCCGAACTCGTGCAGCGACTGTCCGAAGAGAATCCGCATCTGTTCCAGCGGGATATCGAGAACATCGTCAACGCCATACTCGACGAGGTCGGGGACGCGATGGCGCGGGGCGACCGGGTCGAACTGCGCGGCTTTGGCGCTTTTTCGGTCAAGAACCGGCCGGCGCGCGTCGGCCGCAATCCTCGCACCGGCGAGACCGTGGACGTGGGCGAGAAATATGTGCCGCAGTTCAAGGCCGGCAAGGAAATCCGAGAGCGGATCAATCGCGCGGGATGATGTCTGGGCCTTCGCATGATTAGGCGGATCGTCGGCTGGTTCGTACTCGTGCCGCTCTGTGCGGCCGTGATCATATTTGCGCTCGCCAACCGGCAGCTCGTCGTCGTCAATTTCAACCCCTTCGCTCCCGTCGAGGCCCTGACCTCGCCCGGCGTCGGCGTGCCGCTGTTCCTTATCCTATTCGCGGTGCTGCTGTTCGGCGTGCTGCTGGGCGGCATTGCCACCTGGTTCGCCCAGGCCCCGCATCGCCGCGACGAACGCCATTTCAAGCGCGAAACCGAGCGGCTCCATCGCGAGCTCGAGGTTGCCCGCCGCTCACCTGAGCCGCATACGGCGCTCGGCGCCGAAGATTTCGCCCACACCAGCTGACCAAGACCCCATGCCCGACCCCCTCGTCGTCAAGATCTGTGGCATCAAGACGCCCGCATTGCTGGATGCAGCGATCGATTCCGGGGCCGACATCGTCGGCTTCATGCATGTCGAGCGCAGCCCGCGCTATGTCGACCTCGAGACGCTGCAGGAGCTGATCTCGCAGGCCCGCGGCCGGGTCGAGACCTGCGTCGTGCTGGTTAACCCGGACAATTCCACCGTGATGGAAGTGGCGGCACTATCGCCGGACTGGATCCAGCTCCACGGACCGGAGACCCCGCACCGGGTCGAGGCCATCCGTGACGAGGCCGGTATCGCCATCCTCAAGGCACTGGGCATCGGCAATGCCGAGGACGTGGCCCGCGTCGCCGAGTTCGCCGATGCCGCCGATCGGCTGCTGCTCGATGCCAAGCCCCCCAAGGGCGCCGAACGTCAGGGAGGGCTGGGCGTGACGTTCGACTGGACATTGCTCAAGGCGCTTGACCCGAACCTGCCCTTCATGCTTTCCGGGGGCCTCACGCCCGCGACGGTGGGAGAGGCGATCAAGGCCGTGCGGCCGATGGGCGTCGACGTATCGTCCGGGGTGGAGACAGCGCCCGGCGTCAAGGACGCCGCGCTCATCCGGGCCTTCATCGACAGTGCGCGCGCCGCGCACGCATAGGAGCTAGCGACAATTGAGTTCGAGTGGGGCCAATTCCCTTCGCAACGGCCCCGACGACCAGGGTCGCTACGGTCTCTATGGCGGCCGTTTCGTCGCCGAGACGCTGATGCCGCTGATCCTCGACCTCGAAAAGGCCTATCGCGCCGCCGAGGCGGATCCGCAATTCCAGGCCCAGCTCAAGGACCTCGGCGAGCACTATACCGGCCGCCCGTCGCCGCTCTATTTCGCCGAGCGCCTGACCGAGCATCTCGGCGGCGCCAAGGTCTACTTCAAGCGCGAAGAGCTGAACCACACCGGCTCGCACAAGCTCAACAACTGCGTCGGCCAGATCCTCCTTGCCCAGCGCATGGGCAAGACCCGCATCATCGCCGAGACCGGCGCCGGCCAGCATGGTGTCGCGACCGCCACGGTCTGCGCCCGTTTCGGCCTGCCCTGCACCATCTTCATGGGCGCCACCGACGTGAAGCGGCAATGGCCGAACGTGCTGCGAATGAAGATGCTCGGCGCCGAGGTTCGGCCGGTGACGGCCGGCGCCGGCACGCTCAAGGACGCCATGAACGAGGCGCTGCGCGACTGGGTCACCAATGTCGATACGACCTACTACCTGATCGGCACCGCTGCCGGCCCGCATCCCTATCCGGAGATGGTCCGCAACTTCCAGTCGGTGATCGGCGAGGAGATCAAGGTCCAGCACTTCGAGGCCGAGGGTAAGCTCCCGGACGCGCTGGTCGCCTGCGTCGGCGGTGGCTCCAACGCCATCGGCACGTTCTACGCCTTCCTCGATGAGCCCAGCGTCAGGATCTACGGCGCCGAGGCCGGCGGGCATGGCATCGACGTCGAGAACGGCCACGCCGCCTCAATGACCGGCGGCCGTCCCGGTGTGCTGCACGGCAACCGCACCTACCTGCTGCAGGATGCCGACGGCCAGATCCTCGAGGGTCACTCGATCTCGGCCGGCCTCGACTATCCCGGCGTCGGACCCGAGCACTCGTACCTGCACGACACCAAGCGCGTCACCTACGTGCCCATCACCGACAACGAGGCGATCGAAGCCTTCCAGCTCTGCACCAAGCTCGAGGGCATCATTCCGGCGCTCGAGAGTTCGCACGGCCTTGCGCAGGTGATGAAGCTCGCCCCGACCATGGGCAAGGACGAAACCATCGTCCTCTGCCTCTCCGGTCGCGGCGACAAGGACGTCGAGAGCGTCGGCCGTCTTCTTGGCCTGATCGAGTAAGCCTGACCTGCACGCATCCGAGGCATGCGATGCCTCGCCTTGTCCGCATAGGCGGTCGACTCCATCTACGGACAAAGGAGAACGATGATGCGTAACAAATTCCTGGCCGGGATCGGCAACCTCTTCGGCGACTTCGGTCGCGCCCGCAATGCCGTCAATACCTACGAGCGCCTCAATGCCCTCAGCGATGCGAGCCTCGCACGCCAGGGCCTGAGCCGCTCCGATCTGCCCGCCGAGGCGTTCAAGCGCTCCTTCCGCGCCTGAGGGTGGTTGACTCCGCCGGTTCCCGGCCCCTAAACGGGCAGTCTCTCGGGGATCGACGTTGATGAGCACTCGCCTTCCTGCCCGCTTTGCCGCCTGCGCCGCCGCGGGCCGTCCGGCTCTCGTGACCTACACGATGGCGGGCGATCCCGATCTCGCCACCGCCCAGGCGATTCTCAACGCTCTGCCGGCTGCCGGCGCCGATATCATCGAGCTTGGCATGCCCTTCTCCGACCCGATGGCCGATGGCCCGGGCGTCCAGGCGGCTGGCCAGCGGGCCCTTGCCGCCGGTCAGAATATGCGCAAGACCCTGGCCATGGTTGAAGCCTTCCGCCAGACGGACGACGAGACCCCGATCGTCCTCATGGGCTACTACAACCCCATCTACATTTTCGGCGTCGATGCCTTCCTCATTGCCGCCAAGGCCGCTGGCGTCGACGGTCTTATCGTTGTCGACCTGCCGCCCGAAGAGGACAACGAGCTTTGCCTTCCGGCCCTCGCTGCCGGCATCAGCTTCATCCGCCTCGCGACCCCGACGACCGACGATGAGCGCCTGCCGACGGTGCTCAACAACACCTCGGGCTTCGTCTACTACGTGTCGATGAACGGCATCACCGGCGCCACGATCAAAGCCAACGCGGCAGTGGGCGCCGCCGTGCAGCGGATCAAGCGCCATACCGACCTGCCGGTGGTCGTCGGTTTCGGCATCAAGACCGCCGACGATGCCGCAACGTTCGGCCGGGACTCCGACGGCGTGGCGGTCGGCACCGCCATCTGCAACGCGGTGCTCGGCTCTCTGGACAACGGCAGGGCCACTGCCGGCACTGTCGCCGCTGTAACCACGATGGTCGCAGGCCTCGCGAGCGGCGTGAAGCGGGCCAAGGTCGCAGCCTAGCTCCCGCGGAAGCAGGACGGGCGCTCAGCCCGTCCCCTCCAGCACCTCAGCCCCGGGCGAGGCAGCTTTCGAGCTTGCTCTTCGCCTTGAGGCCGCCTTGCCATTCGACCTGCGCGACGTTCTTGCTTCCGATCAGCAGCTTGAAGCTATGCTGGTCTTCCATGCCCTCAAGCGCTGCCTCGATGCTGGGCACTGCGAGCGCGATCGCGCCCCAGGCATCGCCGGCCAGATGATAGTTAAACGCCTTGACCTTCTGCGGTGCTCCGTCAGCCTGATCGAGCGTCACGCTGATCGTCTTCACCTCCGAGGGCGTCGGAATGTTCGGGCCCCAGAAGGTGATCAGCGCACCCTTATAGTCGCCGCCCGGCCCGGATAAGCGCACCATGCCGTCCCCCCGCCAATAGAAGGCGGCGCAGTACTCACCCGGCGCCGCCCCGGCACCGTCCTGGAAATAGTCCCAGCCGCCATTGGTGTAGCGCTCGTAGGCCTTGCGGAAGCCGGGGTCCTTCAGCTTTTCATCGAGCGCACTCTGCTGGGCGCTCACCGCACTGGCAAAGCTGGCGGCCTCATTCGACAGGGACCGGCCTGGGTCCTCGCTATAAGCGGAATAGTCGATATCGCCGCTGTAGTAGCCGCTGTCGTAATAATCGTCGCCGTAATACTCTTCTTCTCCGTAGTAATCGCCGTAAGCGTAGCTGGCCGATATGTCCACCATGTTCTGGTGGTGCTGCGCATTCATATCGCAGATGTTGGGCAGGTCGGAGCAGGCCAGGGCCGGCCCGGTGAGCAGTGTCGCGAATGCCGCCGCCGCGGCGAAAATGGCCTGTCGAAACAATGTCGTGCGTCGCACGGCTTTTCTCCTTGAGGCCCCCCGCGCCCAACCCACACTGTCGGCCGGCACCGGTCAAGCGGCCCCTGTCGCGATCGGTCCGGGTTGCGCCAAATCTGCCGGGACATGCGCCCACGGACCCTTAACCACGGGCTCCGAAGCTGATAATATCTGCCACAATCACCATATAGGGCCTGAGCAGCGCCGGATGGCGCGCATCGGACCCACGAACAGGCTAGGCCATGAACTGGATCAACAACGTCGTCCGTCCCCGTATCCGCTCCTTCCTCAAGCCGAAGGATACGGGATCCGAGAATCTCTGGGTCAAGGACCCCGAGTCGGGCGAGATGGTGTTCTACCGCGATCTCGAAGCCAACATGTGGGTGGTGCCCAATTCCGGCTACCACATGAAGATCAAGGCCTCCGACCGGCTGTCGACCTTCCTCGACGAGGGCAAATACGACACCGTGGCGCTGCCGCAGGTGGCGACCGATCCGCTGAAGTTCCGCGATAGTAAGCGCTACGTCGATCGCCTCAAGGAACAGCGCCTGAAGACCGGCGCCGACGACGCCGTAACCGTGGCGACCGGTGAGCTGTTCGGCCAGCCCGTTACCGTCGGCGTGCAGGATTTCGATTTCATGGGCGGCTCGCTCGGCATGGCGGCGGGTTCCGCCATCGTCACCGGGCTCGAGACTGCTGCCAACAACAAGACCGCCTTCGTGCTGTTCGTCTCCTCGGGCGGCGCGCGCATGCAGGAGGGCATCCTGTCGCTGATGCAGATGCCACGCACCACCGTTGCCGTGCTGCGCCTGCGCGAGGCCGGGCTGCCCTTCATCGTCGTCCACACCAACCCGACCACCGGCGGCGTCACCGCCTCTTACGCCATGCTGGGCGATGTGCACCTCGCCGAGCCCGGCGCACTGATCGGCTTTGCCGGCCCGCGCGTTATCGAGCAGACCATCCGCGAAAAGCTCCCCAAGGGCTTCCAGCGCTCGGAATATCTCTACGAGCACGGCATGGTCGACATGGTCGTCCACCGCCACAACCTGCGCGAAACCATCGGCTCGATCGTTGGCCTGCTGACCAAGGCGCCGATGCGCGAAGAGCTGAGCGAAAGCGCCCCGGCGCGACTCGCCACCCCGATCAGCGCAGCTGCTGGCGATGACCTCGTGGGCGTGCCGGAAGCCGCGCACGCCGAGTAAGTCTGCCGTCATCATGCGCCCTTCAAGGGCCGGGAACTGGTGCCGGAGCGCGGTCAGGAAAAGTTGCAGACTTTTCCGGTTCGACAGCGCGACCAAGTGAAAACCGGGAGCTTTCGACGTTTCAGGGAAACGGCGAATGATCTAGAAGCGCCATGCTGCTGTTCGAAAATCTGGTTCCCGTGTCTCGCACCGACGCTATCCTGAAGCGGCTGCTCAAGCTGCATCCGAAGCTTATCGACCTGAGCCTCGATCGAATCGAGAAGCTGCTCGGCAAGATCGGGCACCCGGAGGACCACCTGCCGCCGGTGATTCACGTTGCCGGCACCAACGGCAAGGGCTCGACCATCGCCTATCTCCGGGCCTTCCTCGAGGCGTCCGGCAAGAAGGTGCATGTGATGACCTCACCGCACCTCGTGCGCTTCAACGAGCGCATCCGACTGGCCGGAAAGCTCGTCTCGTCGCGCAAGCTCAACCTGGCGCTGGAGTTCTGCGAAGCGGCCAATGGCGGCGATCCGACCACCTTCTTCGAGATCACCACGGCAGCGGCGTTCAAGCTCTTCGCCGAAGTGAAGGCCGACTACCTGCTGCTCGAAACGGGCATGGGCGGCACCTTCGATGCCTCCAACGTGGTGAAGCACCCGCTGGGCGTCATCATCACGCCCGTCGACTACGACCACCAGGCGTTCCTCGGCAACACCGTCGCCGAGATTGCCGTCAGCAAGGCCGGCATCCTGAAGCGCGGCGCCAAGGCGGTGTTCGCCCGTCAGCGTGACGACGGCCGCGATGTCCTCGTGCGCCGTGCGGCGAAACTCGGGATTACCCCGCTGATCATGGGCGAGGATTTCGATGGCCGGGCCGAGGATGGCCGCCTCGTCTACCAGGACGAGCACGGCCTGCTTGACCTGCCGCCACCGGCGCTGGCCGGCCCGCACCAGTTCGAAAATGCGGCGGTAGCGATTGCTGCCGCGCGGCATTTCGACCTGCCCGTCACAGAGGCTGATATCGCCAGGGGATTGCGCGGGGTCGACTGGCCGGCGCGGCTGATGCCGGTGCATGGCACGCTGCTGCAGATGCTGCCCGAAGGCTCCGAGCTTTGGCTCGATGGCGGCCACAACGCCCACGGCGCCGCTGCGCTGGCGCTCGCGCTCAAAGAGATGGGCGAGAAACGCCATCTGCCCCTGGTGCTGATCATGGGCCTGATGAATACGCGGAAGCCTGCTGACTTCCTCGCGCCCTTTGCCCATATGAACGAGAAGGTCTTCGCCCTCACCATTCCCGGCGAGCCCAACGCGCACTCCGCCGCGACCATTGCGGCCGAAGGGCGTGGCGCCGGCTTCGACGTGGTCGAGAGCAAGTCGATCCTCAACGCCCTGGCCGATGCGGCGGCCCTCGACCACCCGATGCGCGTGGTGTTCGCCGGTTCGCTCTACCTCGCCGGCCATGTGCTGCACCAGAACGGCACGCCACCCCGCTGACTGGGCGGCCCAACGCTGACGCTGCGAGGTCAGCGCCGCTGCTGCGCCTTCTGCCAGGCGACATCGAGCTCGGGCCGCACTTCCACCGTGCCGTAGTCGGCCATGGGCCCCATCTCAGCGATCTCGATGGCCTCGGCCATGTCGCGCGCCTCGATGATCAGGATACCGCCGAGCTGCTCCTTGGTCTCGGCATAGGGCCCGTCCGTCGCCGAGGTCGCACCGCCGCGACGGCGGACGACCACTGCCTTGCCGGAATCGGCGAGCGCCAGTGCGCTGACATAGTGGCCCGACGCGATCAGCGTCGCGTCGGCGTCTCGGTTGGCGAGGTCGAACTGCTCGAGTTCGGCCGGCGTGAGCTTGCCGATCAGCTCGGCATCGACGTGGAACAGACAGACAAAGCGCATGGTGACCTCCGTGTTTGTCCATCTGGTCGAATGGCGCCGAGGCCATTCGACATTGGCTCAGTACTTCGCGTCCGGTAGCCCGCAGAATGGATCGACCGGGCTGTGCTGGTTCCACGTGCCATTGCCGAGCAGCAGCTCGACGACGGCCCGCTGCATCGTCTCGGTGGTCGAGTAGGCGTTGATATAGGTCGGCACGCGCGGCGCGTCGTAGAGCATGTAGGGGTAGCCGAACGAGATCATCGCCGTCGGAATATCGTGCCAGTAGCGCTGCATGGCCTTGCCGAAATGGCCGGTGAGCCCAAGCCAGTCGAGAAAGATACGGCCGCGCGTCAGCAGTGTTTCGTCGCCGAACAGGTAGAGCATCAGATCGAACCGGGTCGGATCGACCTCGGTTTCCGGCGTGTATATAGTCACCTCGAAGCCGTGCTGCCGCAGCATTTCAGGCAAGGCAAACGGCAGCGGATCCGGGAAGAACGGGAACACGATGCCGCCCGAGACCACCAGCACGCGCTTGTGCTTTTGGGGATCGAGCGGCAGCAGGCACTGCACGTCCTTGACCAGTGTCGGAGCGCGTCTGGCAACCGCGTCGGCGTAGACACGGTTCTTCTCCGTTGGGACGGAAGGAACGGGGGCAGGCGGGCGGTGCAGCCCAAGCGCCGCCTTGAGCGCGAGCTGCCGCATGATTGCCTCATCCACCCGCGCCTGCGTCAGTCGACCATCCGCCAGTGCGGCGCGCACATAGCCGAGGTCCTGTTCCGGGTCGTTGGCAAAAAGGATCACGTCGCAGCCCGCGGTGACCAGTTGGGGAATGGTCTCGCTGCGTTTCGCCCAGTTGCCCATCCCGGCCATGCCGGTAGCATCCGAGACGATCAGCCCGTTGAAGCCGAGGCGCTTGCGCAGCAGCTCTTCGTTCAGCATCCGGCTCAGTGACGCCGGCCGGTAGGCCTCGACGCCCGCCTCCGGATCGACCGAGCGCACGAACTCCGGCAGCGCGATATGCGCCGACATCACCGACAGCACGCCCGCTTCGATGGCGCCGCGATAGAGCCGGCCGAACGTCGCTTCCCAATCCGCAATCGACAGCGGGTCGATGGTGGTGACGAGGTGCTGGTCGCGATCGTCGAAGCCTTCGCCCGGCCAGTGCTTCACCGCCGAAGCAACGCCGTTCTGCTGGAACACCCGCATCTGCGTCAGCGCATGCTTTTCGACCGTCGCGACGTCCGAGCCGAAGCCACGGGTCGCGACGATGGCGCTGCGGAAGGCGGCGTTAATGTCGAGGACCGGGGTGAAACTCCAGTTGATGCCGATGGCGCGCGCTTCCTCGGCCATGATGCGGCTGACCTCCGCCGTCACCTCGACATCGTCGATAGCGGCGAGCGCCAGTGGATTGGGCATCTCGGCCCCGCCCGCCAAGCTCATGCGGCTGCCTTCTAGGTCGGCGGAGATGAGGAGGGGGACCGACCCCCCGGCATTGAGTTCGGCGATCAGCGCCCGCTCGGCGGCCATGTCGGAACCCGCGTGACGCGTGATGCCGCCCGGCCGGAAGGCCTTGATGGCGGCAACGTCATTCGGATTGTCGCCCGCGATCCTCAGGTTGAACAGCTGCCGCAGCTTGTCGTCGGGCGACAGGCCGGCGAGCGTCGCCTTCACCCAGGCGATGGCTTCGGAATCGAGGTTGAATGGGGCTTTGGTCAGGTGGTCGAACGTCATGCGGCTCCTCCGATGCGCGGCACTATGCCCGAGCGCACCGGAAAGTCTCGTCCGAAATCACGCCGCGAACTGATCCAGCCACTTGATCAGCTGGACGCGCGACTGCCCGGCGCCGACCTTGAAGTCGACCGGTTCGCCGTCCTTGAACACGATCAGCGTCGGCATGGCGCGCACGTTGTATTTCACCACCGTCGAGGGATTGCCGTCGACGTCGAGCTTGACGATCTTGACCTTGCCGGCGAGTTCGTCGCTCAGCTGGTCAAGGATGGGGTCCATCGCCTTGCAGGGTGGGCACCACTCGGCCCAGAAATCCACCAGCACCGGCTCCTTGGCGCCAAGCACTTCGGCATCGAAATTCTGGTCGTTCACGCGCTGGCCCAACGGAGCCTCCATCGTTGATTGCCGATGGAAGCTATCGGGAGTCGGGGCGGATGGAAAGGAATGCCATTCTCACATGCGGCGCAAAAAGAAAACGCCGCCGGACGAACCGGCGGCGTTTTCTTGGAGTCGTCGGCGAGTGCCCGCGCCGTTAGGCGGCGTGGCTCTCCAGCCACTTGGCGAGGCCCGCCTTGGGGGTGCCGGCGCCGATCTTCATGTCGGCGGCTTCACCGCCCTTGAACAGGATCATCGTCGGGATCGAACGCACGCCGTACTTGACGGTGGTGTTCGGGTTCTCATCGACGTTCAGCTTGACGATCTTCACCTTGCCCTGAAGCTCGCCCGACAGCTCTTCGAGGACCGGAGAGATGGCGCGACACGGGCCACACCACTCGGCCCAGAAGTCTACGAGCACGGGCTCTTTGGAGGACAGGACTTCCTCGCCAAAATTGGCGTCGGAAACGTGGGTTGTCATTGAGTTTGCCTTTTGGGTTGAAAGCGGCGGTCTGTTTGATCCAAAAGCTAGGTAGAGTCCAGCACCCGTTCAATGAACGTCACCGGACAGTGAAGCCCCCGGCCGCCTTCGCCAAAGCAGCCATCGGCAATTTTATCAGCGATTCCAAACTAGTCCAGAGGATGGCGGCATTGACCGTACGCCCTGGGAACAGCTGACCTGCAACGAGCGCATAGAGCGCCAGTTGCCTTTGGTAAGCAAGGGGAACCCCGGCTGGTTCCATCACTGCATTGGCATCGGATTTGAAATCGACGAGGAGGATCTCGTCCGGCGTGTCCACCAGCCGGTCGATCCGGCCGGCAATCGTCACCGGCTGGCCATTGCGCAGCGCCTCGGCGAGGAAGGGGACTTCGGCCCGGCTGTTGGGCCCGAAGAGGTGCGCGAGCTCGGGCCGGCCGAGGATCGAGATGGCCTTCGTCGCCAGCGTCTCGTGCTGCGCTGGTGCGCCCGGCAACAGCAGCGGCAGTGCCCGGGCGGCGACAGGGGCCCGCTGCTCGGCCGGTACCCGCGACAGGTGCTGCAGCAGGGCGTGGAGCGCCGTGCCGGTGAGGCGGGCCGTCTCCGGATCGAGGCTCTGTTCGAGCCGCGTCGCCAGCGCCCGTTCCGGATCGGGCGGGGCATCGACCGAGGACGGGCGGATGATCTGGCGGATACGGTGGGGCGGCAGCGCCGGCAGCTCGAGTTGCCCGGTGACATCAGCAACAGGCTCCAGCCTCGCCACGACGGGCTCGGCGTTCGATCGTTCACGCGGGTAGATCAGCGCCCGGGCCTGGCCGTCGTCATTCGGCACGATTTCGCTGAGCGGCCGCAGTCCCTGCTCGATCGCTTCGTACCAGCTGCCGTCGACTTTACCCTGCTTGGTCAGGTAGCCCGTGACATAGAGCTCGTCCTCGGCCCGGGTCATCGCCACGTAGAGCTTGCGCCAGTATTCAGCCTGCTGGTCGGCATCGGCCTCCTGTTTGAACTCCTGCGTCTCGTCGACATGGGTAGCAGCCGATGAGGCATGGATGAACAGCGGCGGCCTGATCCGTATGTAGACGCTGCGCCGGTCGCGCCCGCGCTCGGTGGTCGCCGCGTCGGCAAGGATGACGATCGGCGCCTCGAGCCCCTTGGCCCCGTGCACGGTCATCACCCGCACACCCGCGCCGCCTTCGGCCAGCTCGCGCTTGATGATCACCTCGCGCGAGCGGAGTTCGGCGAGAAAGCCGAGAAGCGAGGGCTGCGGCGACTGCTCATGCGCCAGCGCGAGGTCGAGGAATTCGGCCATCACGTCGTCGATCTCGCTGCCGAAGCGGCCGCGCATGCGCCTCAGCCCGCCGCTGGCATAGAGCACGTCGGCGTAGAAGTTGAACGGCCGTTCGAAATCGAGGCGGTTGCGCCAGCTCTCGAGCTGCGCGAAAGCGGCCTGTACCGAGGGAATGCTGCTGTCCTTCAGCGCCCAGTAGAGCTTCTGGTCGCCGCGCGGCCGCGCCACCGCCATCAGCTCGTCCTCGCTTACGTCGAATAGCGGCGAGCGCAGCAGGGCCGCGAGTTGCAGGTCGTCGGCCGGGTTACTCAGCACGTCACCCAGCGCCATCATGTCGAGCACCCCGATATGCGTAGTGACCGCCAGCCGGTCGGCGCCCGGCGTCGGCACACCCTCCCGGATCAGGGCGCGGATGATCTCGTGGAACAGGACGCTCCGGACCTGGACAAGGATCAGCACGTCGTCGGCGCGGACCGGACGGCCACGCGGGCCCAGCGGACGCTTCTCGTCGATCCAGCCCCGGATCTCCCTGGCGATGCGCTCGGCCACCTGCCGCTGGGCGCTCTGGGTCTGCTGCTTCGGGGCCTCGAGCGGCCAGTTCTCGGGATCGGTTTCCTCCGCCTGATCCTGGATCGGCGGCCACAGCGTCACGACGCCGCCACCCTCGGAGCGCGCCGTATCATGGACAACTCCGCTCTCCTCGAGGGCACCGAGGCGCAGGTCCTCGCGCTTGAACACCTCGTCCACCGCGTTCAGCACATTGGGCAGCGTGCGGAAGCTGTGCCGTAGCGGAACCTGGGTGATCTCGAAATTCGCCGCCTTGGCACTGAAGGCATACTGCCGTCCGGCTTCGACGAACACTTCGGGGTCGGCGCCCTGGAACGAGAAGATCGACTGCTTCTGGTCGCCCACCGCGAACAGGGTGCGCGGCCGGTCGGCGGCGCTGTCGCCAAAGAAGAAATCGTCGATCAGCGCGCCCACCACCTGCCACTGCAGGGGGTTGGTGTCCTGCCCTTCGTCGACGAGGATATGGCTGAGGCCTGCATCGAGCTTGTAGCGCACCCAGGTGCCCTGCGCCTCGTTGCGCAACAGGGCCGCCAGCTTCTCGATCAGGTCGTCGAAATCGAGCAGCGATCGGGCCCGCTTGGCCTTCTCGTAATGGGCTGAAATCGCGGCGACCACATCGAGCATGGCCTCGCTGCGCGCGATCAGTTCGGCCTTCACCAGTTGGCCGTAGAGCCGCGCCACTCGCTCGCCCTCAGCCGCAAGCCGGTCGGCGACATCGGGGATCAGCGTCGCCGTTGCCTTCTTCAACAGGGTTTTCCGCAACGTGCGGTCGGCCTGGGTGAGGAAGGTGTCGATCAGGTCTTTCGGGTCGGGCCCCGATGGGTCGAGATCGTGCAGCCGGTCGACGAATCCAGTGCCGCCGGGTTCGGGTGTTACAAGCGCGAAAATCGCGCTGTGGTCGGCCCGGCTGAGCGTGTAGCCCGAGCTGATTTCGTCGAGCACCTCATCGACGCTGCCAACGTTGCCCACGAGGCTGCGCAGTTCGCGCTTGGCCCGCGGCGGGTCGGTCAGCACGCGGCGGAGGGTGCGCTGCTGGTTGAGGGCCTCGAGGATCGACTGCTCGATCGAGAAATCGCTGAGGAGGCCGAAGAGAGTCTCCACCGCGGCCGCCTCGCCGCTGCCGCGCAGGCCCGCCGCGATCACCGTCTCGCGCGCTTCGAGCAGCATCAGGTCGCGCTGGTATTCCTCGAGCACGCTGAAATCGAACGGCACGCCCGCCTCGCGCGGAAAGCGGTGCAGAATGCTTTCGCAGAAGGCGTGGATGGTCTGGATGCGCAACCCGCCGGGCGCTTCGAGCGCGTGGGCGAACAGCGACCGGGCCCGCTTGAGCATCTGCTGGGTCGGCGGGACGCCGCTCAGCGCGGCGAGGTCCTCGGTGAGGTCCTCATCGCTGGCGAGCGCCCATTTGCCCAGCCGCTCGGCGACGCGCCCGCGCATCTCCGCCGCCGCCGCCTTGGTATAGGTGAGGCAGAGGATCTCCTCGGGCTTGGCGCCCGAAAGCAGGAGGCGCAGCACCCGGGCCGTAAGCACATAGGTCTTGCCCGAGCCGGCATTGGCCGTCACCCACACGCTGCGTTCGGGATCGGACGCATCGCGCTGGCGTTGCCCAATCTCGGGCGGCATCGGCGATTTGAGGCGCCGGCTCATGGATCATCCACTCCGGCGGTGAGCGTCCATTCGTCGGTCCGCGCCAGGTGATCGTAGTCGCCCGGAAAGCTCTTGCGGCCAGTTTCGACCCGCGGCCGGATCCGCGCCGTCATCGGCGGCCCGTCGTGGAGGAGGAATGCATCGACATGGCGCTGCACGCGCCGCTCGATCTCCCCCACCGCCTCCATCAGTTCCATGCCTTTGGGCAGCTTGTAGGGCTTGATCTGGAACGCGGCGGGCCCGAGGCCGATCTTGATGTAGGTCAGCGCCGAACTGTCGCGCGGAGCAAGCCCGGGGAAGACGCCGGCCCGCGCCATTGCCGCCTCGAGCAGCAGCTGGGGCGCGTCGAACGCCGTCATGTCCTTGGGCTGCGGCACGCCGCCGGTCTTGAAATCGATGATCTCGAGCGTGCCGTCACGCCTGACATCGAGCCGGTCGGCCTTGCCGACCAGCGTGAAGCCGTCAAGGGCGGGGAAGCGCCACTCGCCCTTCAGCTCGGCATTGCGCTCGACGATATCGGCGTCGCGCCGCCGCTCGTAATCGAGGAACTGTCGGGCGGCACGCTCGAAGCGCTTGAGCCAGATGTCGCGGCGCTCCTTGATCGCGTCGAGGCCGGCAAAGGCATCGCGAGCCATCCCCATCATTTCGGGCAGCGCCTCGGGGGCTTCGATGTCGAGCCCCGCTTCGACGAACTTTTCGAACACGCCGTGGATCATCGTGCCGCGCTCGCGCGCACTTGGCTCGGTCCCGAGCGGCTCCATCCGGTAGAGGCCAAGCACATGCTTGGCGTAGATGTCGTAAGGCGAGCGCATCAGCGGCTCGATCTCGGTGATCGACAGCCGCCGCGGCCGCAACAGGCCGGGCGGATTGGGCATCGGCCGCGTCGCCGGCCGCGGCAGGCCGGCATAGTCGATGGCATCGGCCTGCCGAAGCCAGATCTCGCCGCGAGCGCGGAGCGCCCTGGTCTCATCCTCGCCGATGAAGGCGTCGATGCGCTGCAGCAGCGGCGAGGGCAGGGCCGGCGACGTGCCGATCCGCTCGGCATAGGCGATCAGCACGTTGGCATTGCCGAAGGCCATCGTGAAATCGTGCGCCGCGAGACCCTGTTGCCGTTCCGGCGGCTCGAGCCCGATGCCGATGCGCATGCCGCGGCTGAGCCACGGGCCGGGATCGGCGACCGCCGGCCAGATGTCCTCGTTCATGCCGGCAAGGATCATCAGGTCCGGGTTTTGGAGGCGGGCTTCGAGTTCGCCCCAGATATGGATGTCGTCGCGCGCCGACACCGGCCCCTGCGCTTTGGCGCCGGCCAGCAGCGCCGCCAGCACCGCATCGAGATCATCAGGCGGGAACGGTGTCCCTTCCTGTTCGGTCTGTGTCAGCTCCTCCGCCCAGCGCTGGAATTCCGGCAGGCCCGGCGGCTCCGTATCGGGGGCGAGGGCGGAGAGGGTGGCGAGCAGCGCGGCGGCGAGATCTGGCGCCGTCAGCACAGTCTCGATCTGCAGGGCGGCGACCGGCGCCATCGCCTCGCCGAGCTTGGCCAGCACCGCACGGACCTCCTCGCGGTCGGTGAGACCATGCAGCCCCGCGAGACCTGCCAGCGGCCGTGTCCGCCGCAGCTTGAGGTCGAGATGATCGGCCGCCTTGCGCACATCGAGCCGATCGAGGCCCAGGGAGACGGCGGCGTTGCGTAGCAGCGCAATCGTATCGACCGGCGCATAATCGTTCGCGGACACGGCCAGCACCTGCCGCGCCAGTCGCCCGATGCCCGACTGGTAGAGCGGAGTCCCCGCCGCATCGTCGACGATCACGCCGTGGCGCTTAAGCTCGACAGCAATGCGGCGGGCCAGCGTCTGGTCGCGCGAGACGATGCCGACCGTCTTGCCGTCCGCAAGTGTCGCGCGCGCGGCGAGCGCGATGGCGCGGGCTTCGACATCGGCATTGCGGGCGGCGAGCACGGCCACGCCGGCGAGGGCATCGGCAACCGGCAGCGCGGCGCGCCAGCCGGGCCAATTCGGCGTCTCGTTGGCCGGCGCGAGGGCAGCGCGCACCAGCGTGGTGCGTGGGCTGCCGCCGGCCAGCTCGACCACGTCGCCAACGCCTGCATCGAGACTGCGCAACAGCTTCATCAGCCCGTATTGCGGATGGCTCTGCGTCGTCTCGCCCTTCAGCATCATGTCGTGCTGTCCGGGCGAATAGGTGGTGTCGATGCCCGGCAGCACCAGCACGCCGCGCGGCAGCTCGGCGATGGCCTTGAGCAGTGCCGCGGTCGCCGGGATCGAGCCGGTGGAGCCAGCGGCAATGACGGGCCGGTCGCCGTAGACGTAGGGGGCAGCCGCCGCCTGCCGCAGCAGTCGCTCGTTGCGTGCCGCGGCGGCATCGATCCTGCCACTTTCGGCCAGGATCGCTGGCCAGGCTTTCAGCGCCACGTCGAGGAAATCGAGGATCTGCTGCCAGTTCTCCGCGAGGCTTTCCGGCACCAGTTGCTTGAGCTGGTCCGGCGCGATGCCCTCGATGATGAAATCGTCCACCACCTCGCCCAGCGAGTCCGCCAGCCAGAAGATCTCCGCCGCGTTCGGCGGGTTGGCGAAGCTGCCTGCGCGCTCGGCGAACAGCCGCACCAGATGCGACAGCGTCAGCCGCCGCTCGAGGCTGGATGCGGCCAGTGCAATGCCCGGCGCATCATAGGGCGGCAGGAACGGCTCTTCGTCCGCGACTTCACCCCCGAAGGTACGAATATCGGGCAGCAGCGCCGAGCCGCCCAGCTGATCCGCCAGCTCTGCCGCCAGCGCCAGTCGGGCGCGCCTTGTGGGGAGGATGATGGTGACGTCGCTGAGCCAGAAAGCGCCTTCGCGCGGCCAGTCGCCCAACAGTGTGCCGTCGAGCACCCGCGCCGCGAGTGTCTCAAGGAAGGGCGCGTGGGGCGCGATAGAATAGAGCGAGTCGCGGCGCATGGCGGGATTTGACCGGGTGCGACGGGCGAAGTCCAGCGGACTAATACGAACGGCCGTCGACGAACGTGACCGTCGCGATACGGCCCTCGCCGCCAACCGGAACGGCCAGTCGCACGGCCACAGTTGCCCGTTCGACCACCTCGTCGGACCGCTCCGGCCACTCGACCAGCACGATCGCATCGGCGCGGTCGAACAGCCCCAGTTCGTCCACCTCGCGCGGCCCACCGAGGCGGTAGAGGTCAGCGTGCAGCACCGGATTCCCGTCCGCCTCGTAGGGTTGGACCAGCGCGAAGCTGGGCGAGGGGACATCCAGCCGGTCGTCGCTGACGAGCGTGCGGATCACCGAGCGCGCCAGCGCGGTCTTGCCGGCGCCGAGATCGCCCTCGAGCAGCACCAGGTCGCCCGGACGCAGGGCTGCGGCAAGCCGCCGGCCGAGAGCGGCGGTGGCGTCGTCGTCCGCGAGGGTGATGGGCTCGTTCATAACCCCGGCATAGCCGAGCGGGGCGGCCCGTGCAAAGCCCTACTCGGCCGCGCCGGCCATGGCGACATCGCTCGGCAGGCTGACGATGACGCGGGTGCCGCGCGGCTCGCGCCGCTCGATCCCGATGGTGCCGCCATGCATGTTGACGAAGGCCCGCACGATGGCAAGGCCGAGCCCGGCGCCGCGCTGCCGGGCCGCGCCGGTGAGCGCGTCGTCGCGATCGAGCAGCGCCAGCCGCATTTCCTCGGTCATCGGCGCCCCCTCGTCTTCGACGATGAACTGCATCCGCCCCGTGCGGCCAGAGACGGTGAGCTTCACCTCGCCACCCGGCTCCGAGAAGCGGGCGGCATTCGAGAGGAGGTTGTAGAGGACGTTGACGATGCGCGTGCCGTCGGCGACGAACACCGGCAGGTCCGGCTCGATCACCACCTTGAGGTTGAGCGTCGGCTGGCCATCGACTTCCGGGAAGGTGGCGATGAGACCGGCGCGCGCCTTCTCGACCAGCGCAGCCACATCGAGCTGCTCGGGCTGGAGTTCCGCGATCCCGGCATCTACCGTCGCGAGATCGAGGATATTGTCGATCAGCACACCCAGCGTCGCGCTCGAGGCGCGGATGAAGTTGGTGTAGCCGTACTGCTTCTCGTTGAGCTCGCCGGCCACACCCGAGGCCAAGAGGTCGGCAAAGCCGATGATGTTGGTGAGCGGCGAGCGCAACTCGTAGCTGACATTCTGCACGAACGCGTCCTTCAGCCGGTCGGCCGTGACCAGGGCGTCGTTCCGCTCTTTCAATACGCGCTGGTAGTTGGCGCTCTCGGTGACGTCGAGGAAGGTCATCATCGTCTGCCCGTCGGGCAGGCGCACCACGGCATAGTCGATCAGCTTGCCGTCCGCCCGGGCGATGCGGCCCTGGCGGTCCGAGCGGGTGGGGTTGAGGTCGATGATCGAGCGCTTGAGGTCGCGCCAGATGGTCGCTCCATCCTCGGGCAATGCCTTGGCTGCGGCTTCGCTGACCTGGTCGATATGCGGATTGTCGTTGAGCAGGTTCGACGGGAGTTTCCACAGCGTCGAGAGCTTTGGGTTCGAGAGCGTCAGACGGCCATTGGTGCCGAACACCGCCACGGCTTCGCTCAGCGAATTAAGGGTCGAGCGCTGTACGTCCAGCATGGCCTTGTGCTGGCTCTTCAGATTGAGCTGGTCGGTAATGTCCTCGAACACATAGATGACACCGCCCTTGGGACCGGCCGGCGCCGCAATCACCTGCACCGTGCGCCCATCCGGCAGGTGCCAGGGCTCGAGTTCTTTCGGCGCGCGCAGCTGGTAGGAGGCCAGGTGCCGGTTGCGCCAGCCCTGGTAATCGGGCTCGTTCGGCAGCTTGCCGTCGGTCCTGAGCTTGTCGAGAATAGCCCGCTCGTCCATGCCCGGCTTCAGCCAGTTCGGGTCGAGATCCCAGAGTTCGCGATAGGCGCGGTTGGACTGCACCAGCTCGCGGTTCGGTCCGAAAATAGCGATGGGGCTCGCGAGTGCGTCGATGATGGCGCTCATATGCGACAGCCCGCTGTCGCGCGGCGCGCTGTCGGCCTTGGGGTGGAGATAGCCGGCCGAGCCGCCGTTCACCGGGAAATCGACGATCTCGAAATCGCCCAGTTCGCCCAGCGTCACGATGCTCGTCTGCGGCTTGCGCAGATCGCCGAGCACGGCCCGGTTGCGCTGCAACAGGCCGTTGTCGAGCAGTTCTGCCGGCTGGTTCTCGGCGGTCGTGCGGCCCAGCGCGCGGGCGAGGTCGTGATACGGCCCATTGGCAAACACCAGCCGGCCCGTGCCATCGCGGAGGAAGGCCGGCTTGCCGAGGCTGGCGAGCACCGTGCGCGCCGTCGCCTGGTCATGCGCCGGTTGCTGCTCGACTGCCGCAGTGGCGGGAACGGGCAGGCTGTCGCTGTTGGTCGACGGCGCGGCCGGACGGAGGCGCAGCGCAGCGCCATCCCCGAGCAGCGAGCCGGAGGCGCGAACGGCGCGGCCGTCGATGGCGGTCAGCGCGAGCTGGAAGCCGCGTCCGCCGACGCGCAGCGCCTCGATGGCCCGCGCCAGCCGGTCGGCATCCGCATCGGGCAGCCAGGAGGCGAAATCGAGCACGGCTTCGGCCCGGCGGCCGGGCGGCAGCAGGGAGGAGGCCTGGCCGAGGAAGCGCGGGCCTTCGCCCGGATTAGTCCACAACACGATGATCTCGCGGCTCCCTGACAGCAGGGCCTCGTACTCGTCGACGCGCGCCCTGAGGCTCGCCACCTGTTCGGCCGAGCGCCGCTGGGCGGCACGGTTGTCGTTGATGATGCGGCGCACCAGCGCCACGGCGATCAACGCAAAGGCTCCGGCTCCGAGCGCGATGGCGATGGGAGCGGCACCCATGACGTTACCGGTGTTGATGCCCTGGGCCAGGGCGGGCGAGGCACTCAAAAGGGCGACCAGACTCGCGCCAGTAACGGCGAATCGCCAATCGTTCCGGACCCTATCCGGCGCCATATACTGCCCCTAACCGAAATAGCTGCCTCGCCGCCACAACTGGCGGGCGATACACCGCACTAGATGCCGCGCCGAGCCCCGTGCCGCCGCGTGTTCGGAGGTCAAAACCCGTAACCACCGAATCACCCGACATTACCGGTCGGGGAATCGCGCAAAAAGAGTCAAATTGCATGTGAACAGCGGGGAAGGCACCCAGATAGGGTGTTGACCGGAGTCCGAACAGTGAACGCTTCGTTAACGCCGGAGTGATTTGGGCAGGATTATTTTCGGCGGGCGTCTGCCGGCGGCGTAGCTGCCTCTTGATCCTCCCCTGTCGAAGACGGGGGGAGGATGAATAAAGGGCGCCTCGTGGGCGCCCTTTGAACTTCAGTACCGGTACTGCTCGGACTTGAACGGCCCCGTCGGGCTCACGCCGATATAGTCGGCTTGGCCCTTGCTGAGCGTCGTGAGCTTGGCGCCGAGCTTGGCGAGATGGAGCTGCGCCACCTTCTCGTCGAGATGCTTGGGCAGCACGTGCACGGCCTTTTCCAGCTTGTCGCCGTTGGTCCAGAGTTCGACCTGCGCCAGCGTCTGGTTGGCGAACGACGCGCTCATCACAAAGCTCGGGTGGCCGGTGGCGTTGCCGAGGTTCACGAGACGGCCTTCCGACAGCAGCACGATGCGCTTGCCCGGCGCGAGCTCGACGATATCGACCTGCGGCTTGACGTTGGTCCACTTGAAGTTGCGCAGCTCCGCAACCTGGATCTCGTTGTCGAAGTGGCCAATGTTGCAGACGATCGCCATGTCCTTGAGGTTGCGGATGTCGTCGAGCGTAACGACGTCCTTGTTGCCAGTGGCGGTGACGACGATGTCGGCGCGGTGCGCCGCATCCTCAAGCGTCACCACCTCGTAGCCGTCCATCGCCGCCTGCAAAGCGCAGATCGGATCGACTTCGGTGACCAGCACGCGGGCGCCGGCGCCGCGCAGCGACTGGGCCGAACCCTTGCCGACGTCGCCATAACCGCAGACGATCGCCACCTTGCCGGCCAGCATCACGTCGGTGCCGCGCCGGATGGCGTCGACCAGCGATTCACGCGTGCCGTACTTGTTATCGAACTTGCTCTTGGTCACGCTGTCGTTGACGTTGATCGCCGGGAAGGGCAGCTCGCCCTTCTGCTGCAACTGGTAAAGCCGCATCACGCCCGTGGTGGTCTCTTCCGAGACGCCGCGGATATTGGCGCGGATCTTCGAATAGAACTTGGGGTCCTGGGCGAGGCGCTTCTTGATCAGCGCGAAGAAGATTTCCTCTTCCTCGGAATGCGGGTTGTTCAGCACCGACGGATCGGTCTCGGCCTTGGCACCGGTCAGCACCAGCATGGTGGCATCGCCGCCATCGTCGAGGATCATGTTGGGGGTCTGGCCACCGGGCCATTCCATCATGCGGTCGGTATAATCCCAGTATTCCTCGAGGCTCTCGCCCTTCTTGGCGAAGACCGAGATACCGGCGGCGGCAATGGCGGCGGCGGCGTGGTCCTGCGTCGAAAAGATGTTGCACGAGACCCAGCGCACGTCGGCTCCGAGCGCCTTCAGCGTCTCGATCAGCACGGCGGTCTGGATCGTCATATGCAAGGAGCCGGCGATGCGGGCGCCCTTCAGCGGCTGTTTCGCGGCATATTCCTCGCGGATTGCCATCAGGCCCGGCATCTCGATCTCGGCCATGCCGATTTCCTTGCGGCCATAGTCGGCCAAGCCGATATCGGCGACCACGTAGTCGTTGTTGCTGGCCATCGGCCTCATCTCCTGTCGGTCGTATTGACCGGCTTATACTGAACGGCACGCAAGCTAGCAACCGGGATATAAAGAAAGCTTTATATCTCCCACGGTGCATCCGCCTCCACGCCGGTGGGTAAAAGGCAAACCACTGTCCGGGCTATCAGGACTGCACCTCTCGCGCCCGCCGTTCGATCCGGCGCGGCCGGCGGCGGAACGGGAGCAGCAGTACAGCGGCAATTGACGACAGCACGATGTAGCCGACGACAAACCCGCTGCCGGCATAGGCGAGCCCCTCTATGGTCACCGGCACAGCGGGCTTGTAGTCCTCCAGCGCCCGGCGGCCGATCTCGGTGTCGAAATACTCCGGCAGCTGCTGGAACCGCTCCCAGCCGCTGGCACCGCGGATCTCGGCCAAAGTGGTTGAAAGCTCTTCGTACCGAAGGAAAGTGCGCGCCATCGACTCGCCGCGCGCGGCCAAAAACCCGTCACCGGTCCTCGAGTAACGATCGATCGCTTCGTCGCGACTCAGCCCAGCCTCTTTGGCCGCCGCTTCGAACTCGGCCGTGATGATCCGAAGTTCGTCCACCGCACCGCCCAGGCGCTGGGTGTATTGCTGCGCATACTCCGGAAACTGGCTGAGGCAGGTGCCCAGTGCGAGCCCGCCAAGGATGCCAAGCGTTCTGCGCATCTTTATCTCCGTTCGGATGAGCAACGGCACAAGCGCCGGTGGCGTTCCGAATATAGGAGCCGGCGATGACGGAGGGGATAACCTGCTAGGCTGGGGCGCCGTCGGCGTCTTCGTCGAAGCCGTTGTTGACGAGCGTCGTGATGGCGTCGAGCGCCTCGCGGGCCTGCTTGCCGGTGGCTTGCACGAGGATGGTCGAGCCCGGTCCGGCGCCGAGCATCATCAGGCCCATGATGGAGTTGCCGTTCACCGCCTGGCCGTCGCGGACGACCTTGATATCGGCATCGAAGCACTCCGCCGTGCGCACGAAACGCGCCGAAGCGCGGGCGTGCAGCCCCTTGCGATTGACGATGGTCAATTGCTGCGCGAGTGCCCGATCCGATCCTGCCGCTGTATCCATACGTTGAGGATGCCGGATTTTCGGTTAGCCGCCAAGCGTCTCGCTGGCCACGTTGATGTATTTCCGGCCGGCTTCGGCGGCTTCCTTCACCGCCCGCTTGATGTCGAAGTCGGCGCGGATGCGCGCCAGTTTCACCAGCATGGGCAGGTTCACCCCGGCGATCACCTCGACCTCGCGCTGCTGCATGATCGAGATGGCGAGGTTCGAGGGGGTGCCGCCGAACATATCGGTGAGGATCACCACGCCCTGGCCCTGGTCGGCCCGGTCGACGCAGGTGAGGATATCGTTGCGCCGCTCTTCCATGTCGTCATCAGGGCCGATGGCGACAGTTTCGACGAAATCCTGCGGGCCGACGACGTGTTCGAGCGCAGATTTGAATTCAATGGCGAGCGCCCCGTGCGTCACCAGAACCATGCCGATCATCAATAGTCCCCAATCCCGCAGGTTCCGGCCGGTCCCCAAGTTATGACTTCCGGGGCCAGGACGAGACAGGAGTCTTGCCCCATGCGAGCCTTGATTCAAGTGGTTTTTTGTCGCGCTGTACCAGCAGGTGAACCGAGGGTGCGGATCGCCTCTCGGACCAGCAGCGACTGATGCCGGCCATCGACGATCCCGGCCTGCGGCACCGGGGCTCGGGCGACGCTCACCCCGAACAACTCGGTGGTCAGAGCCTCGTCCTCCAGCATGCGCTCGAGCGTTTCGACGAGGTCGACGACGAGATCGACCCGCGCCGCATCGACATGCGGCCGGCTGACGATGCCGCGGCCGCGCAGCTCGATGAGGCCGGCGATATTGGGCGCTGGATGCATCGTGAGCTTGCCATTCTCGGCGATGATCTCGACCCGGTCGTCGGAGACGAGCCTGGCCGGCAACCCGCGCGCTTCCCACCAGTCGAGGAGATCGAGTGCCAGCACGGATTTGCCAGAGCCCGGCGGGCCCCGCAGGATCACGCCGATCCCGTCGAGCACGATGCCGGTGGCGTGGATATTGTGGCTTTCGCTCACTTCCGCTTCTCGGCCGCGGCCCGCCGCAGCTTGACCGTGAACTGGGCGCCGCTGCGATCCTCGCGATTGGCCGCGGCGATCGTGCCGCCATGCCCTTCGACGATCTGCTTGGAAATCGCGAGGCCGAGGCCCGAGTGGTCGCCGAAATGCTCGCCATCCGGCCGGTCGGTATAGAAGCGCTGGAAGATGCGGGTGATGTCGCCGCGGATGCCCGGACCTTCGTCGGTGACGGTGATCGTCACATTGTCCTCGTCGGTGCGGACCAGTACCAGCACCTTGCCGCCTTCGGGCGAGAAGGACACGGCATTGTCGATGAGGTTGTTGATCACCTGTGCCAGCCGGCTGTCATGTCCGAGGACGACCGGCGAGTAGCGGCTGACATGCTTTTCGAGATCCACCTCGACCTTGCGGTTGGCGGCAACATCCTTCTGGATCGACACCATCGCATCGGCGAGCTGCGCGATGTCGACGCGCTCGGCGCTCTGGCGCGCCAGCTCGGCATCGAGGCGGCTGGCGTTGGAGATATCGGAGATCAGCCGGTCGAGGCGGCGGACGTCATGCTGGATGATGGCGTTAAGCCGTTCTCGATCCTCGGCGCGGCGAGCCCGCGGCAAGGTCTCGACGGCCGAGCGCAGCGAGGTCAGCGGGTTCTTCAACTCATGCGCCACATCGGCGGCGAAGCGCTCGATCGCCTCGATGCGGTTGTAGAGGGCCGATGTCATCGAGCGCAGCGCCTTCGACAGGTGCCCCACCTCGTCGGTGCGCTGGCTGAAATCGGGAATCTCGGCGCGGCTGGTGATGGTCTGCACCTTCTCCGCCGCCCCCGCGAGCCGGCGCAGCGGGCCGGCAATGGTGCCGGCGAGCAGCAGCGACAGGATGATCTGCACGGCCGCGGCGACCAGCGCGAGCCTGAGGATGCCCCAGCGCTCCGCCGTCGCGATCTGGTCGATATCGCCCGGCTGGGTCGAGAGCAGCAGCACGCCGACATTGGAGCGCAGACGCTGGATCGGCACGGCCACCGAAACGACGAGCTGGTGCTTGGGATCGACACGCACGATTGCCGCTGTCGCGCCGCCCAGCGCCGAGGCGACTTCCGGGTACTTGGTCCCCTCGTCGGCGCCGAACTCCTGGTATTGCGGATAGTCGTCCCCCGGCAGCCAGTCCATTACGGCATTCCACCAGTCGAACAGGAAGAAGCTGCCGTTCTCCTGCGGCTTGGTGATCTGCCGCAGCACTTCGCCGCGGGCATAGAGGTTGGCACTGTCGAGGATCAGCAGCCCGCCTTCGTCATAGATGCGGGCTCGCGTCCGCGTCGGTGTCACGAGGTTGCGCATCAGCGGCGCGACGCGCTCGGGATTGATCGGGAACTCGAGGCTGGGATCGAAGAAGCTGAGCGGGGAGATCGGCTCGCCGCCCTGCATCTCGAGCAGCCGGTCGGGGTTCACCGTGATCACGTCGCTGCTGACGGTGGCCGAGGCGGCAACGGCGGCCGCAATGATCTCGCCCTGGACGCGCAGGCTCTGCACCCGCGCTTCGATCAGCCCGGTGCGCCACTGGTTGAGGAACAGGATGCCGATGACCATCACCGCGAGGCCGGCGAGGTTGAGCACCACGATGCGGCGGGCGAGGCTCGAAAAGATCGTCAGCTCGAGCAGGCGCTTCAGCTGTCCGAGCCAGCGCAGCACGACCGTGCCGACCGCGCCGGCGATCCGGTTCAGTTTCGACACGGCACCGCCGTCCGCGGACGCGGGCTTTGCACCCGTCACATCCTCATCGGTAACGGCCAAAGGGTCCTCTTACTGCTCCTTGAAGCGGTAGCCTACGCCATAGAGCGTTTCGATCATCTCGAAATCGTCGTCAACGGCTTTGAACTTCTTGCGCAGCCGCTTGATGTGGCTGTCGATGGTGCGGTCGTCGACATAGACCTGGTCGTCGTAAGCCGCGTCCATCAGCGCATTGCGCGACTTCACCACGCCCGGACGGAGCGCCAGGGCCTGGAGGATCAGGAATTCGGTGACGGTGAGGGTGACGCGCTGGCCCTTCCAGGTGCAGGTATGCCGCTCCTCGTCCATCACCAGCGACCCGCGCTCGATCAGCGCCTTGCTCGGCGCCGCTTCCGACCCCGGGGTGCCCGGGGCAGCAGACGGATCGCGCGGCGCGGCGCGGCGCAGTACGGACTTCACCCGCTCGACCAGCAGGCGCTGGCTGAACGGCTTGGTGATGAAATCGTCGGCACCCATCTTGAGCCCGAACAGCTCGTCGATTTCCTCGTCTTTCGAGGTGAGGAAGATCACCGGCACGTCGGACTTCTGGCGGAGGCGTCGGAGCAGTTCCATGCCGTCCATGCGCGGCATCTTGATATCGAGGATGGCGAGGTCCGGACGATCGGCCGTCAGCCCTTCGAGGCCCGAAGCACCATCGGTATAGGTGGCGACCTGATAGCCTTCCGCCTCCAGTGTGAGCGACACCGAAGTGAGAATGTTCCTGTCGTCGTCCACCAGTGCGATCTTGGGCATTGAGCTCCCTTTCAGCGGGGTAGAGATGCGGCGATTCAGTCGCGCCCACCTCAATTGTGGCGGACATTGACTGCCACAATTGCGCATAAATAAGGCGCCCTGCCCAGGAACGCTAGTATGGCAAGTCAAACAGAAGTCGCAGAACTTCGGTCTTAAGCCGGATTTCCGGATGTTCTGCGGGGCTTTTCGGGCGCTTACTCCCCGCCAGACCAGACCGGGAGCGACGGCCATGGGCCACGACATTCATCCTGAGATTGCTGAGCGGATCGCGGCCGGGGCGTCGGTACGCTGGAATGAGCTGCCTCCGACCCTCGTCGAAACCGCCCTTGCCGAGGGCGAGGGCCGCCTTGCCGCCGGTGGCGCGCTGGCGGTGACCACGGGCATCTACACCGGACGTTCGGTGAAGGATAAATTCATCGTCCGCGACGCCGAGACCGAGCATCGCGTCTGGTGGGACAACAGCCAGTCGATGGCCCCCGCTCATTTCGAACTGCTGCTCGCCGATATGCTGGCGGCGACGAAGAGCCGGACGCTCCACGGCCAGCACCTCCTCGCCGGGGCCGATCCGGCGCACGAGATGAAGGTCAGCGTCGTCACCGAGACGGCCTGGCACGCCCTGTTCATCCGCAACCTCTTGATCCGGCCGGACGCGCCCGATGCCGCGGGCACGGATGTCACCATCCTCCACTTGCCGAGCTTTGCCGCCGATCCGGCCCGCCACGGCACCCGCACCGGCACGGTGATCGCCCTCGATTTGGCGCGGAAGCTGGTGCTGATCGCCGGCACGGCTTACGCTGGGGAGATCAAGAAGTCCGTCTTTTCGCTCTTCAACTACCACGCCCCCTTCACCGGCACGATGCCGATGCACTGCTCGGCCAATATCGGCCGCGACGGCGACGTGGCCCTGTTCTTCGGCCTCTCGGGCACCGGCAAGACGACGCTGTCGAACGATCCCGAGCGCCTGCTCATCGGCGACGACGAGCACGGCTGGACGGCGAACGGCGTCTTCAACCTCGAGGGCGGCTGCTACGCCAAGACGGTGAAACTCAGCCCCAGCGCCGAGCCCGAGATCCACGCCGCGACGCAAAGCTTCGGCACCGTGCTCGAGAATTTGAAGCTCGATGAGCAGCTCGTGCCGCTCTACGACGACATCTCGCTCACCGAGAACACCCGCGCCGCCTATCCGCTCGAAACCCTGCCCGTCGTCGCCCCTGGCGGCATCGGTGGCAAGCCGCATGCCGTGGTGTTTCTCACCGCCGATGCCTTCGGCGTGCTGCCGCCGATCTCGAAGCTGACGCCCGAACAGGCGGCCTACCACTTCCTCTCGGGCTACACGGCCAAGGTCGCCGGCACCGAGCGCGGCATCACCGAGCCGGTCGCCACCTTCTCGGCCTGCTTCGGCGCCCCGTTCATGCCGCTCCACCCCAGCGTCTACGGCCGCCTGCTCGAGGAGCGGTTGACCGAAACCGGCGCCCGCATTTACCTGCTCAACACCGGCTGGACCGGCGGCGGCTACGGCGTGGGCAAGCGCATCGATATCGCGACGACCCGGCGCCTGCTCTCGGCCGCGCTGGCCGGCGAACTCGAACGCACGGAACTGCGCACCGAACCCCTGTTCGGCATGCAGGTCCCGCTCCGCGTCGACGGCGTCGTCCCCCGCGCCCTCGACCCCCGCGCCGGCTGGGCCGATGTGGCGGCCTACGACGCGGCGGCGCTGAAGCTCAAGGAGCTGTTCGCGCAGAATTTCCGCCGGTTCGAAGCGGTGCCGGTGGCGGCCGAGTAGAGGGCGAGCCCCAGCGCCCGACGGCCACGCGGCCTCGGGTTATGCGATAGTTGGGCGGGACCGGCGCGGTTTTCGGCCACGCGGGTAGTCCGCAGATAAACGGCCGTCGCCGCGCCGGTCCTGTTCGGGATGGATTTGGATCGGTGGGATCCAAGGAGCGTGCCCCCATCGCGCCTCTCGTCTGCATTGCTGCATCGGAGCCTGGATGGGTGGTCGGTTGTCGGTCTCACAAACCCGCCGCAGGACGGCTCCGGCGACTCCCGTAGCTCCCTGCCAGCCGTCCGTGCACGACTGCGCCCAGCAGGAAACCGTGGCCACTATCTCACGGGCTGCGAACACGGGGATAAGTTTCCGGCACGCCGTAGTGTTTTGGGATTTCAGCGAGCGTCCGGTTGCGCCTGTGCCCGGTCGCGCGGGGCGGCGCGAGGCACTCCCGCGCCCGGTGCAGCAGCGCCACTGCCTCGGCCAGCGGGATTTCCTTGTCGGCCGGCCAATCGAACGGAATCAGCGGCGGGCGCTCGCGCGATAGCGCAAAGCCGGCATCGGCCAGCGCATTGCCGATGCGGGCCGTCTCGAAGTTGCAGAGCGGCCCCTTGCCCTCGCGCTCGCCGAGATCGTCGAGCCGCTGCTCGATCGTGCGCAGTGCTTTGGCGCGGAGGCTCTGGAGGCGGGGTGTGATGGTCATGTCGTGCTCCCGTGTTGGTGCGGGGAGCATAGGGGCGGCGTGGGGGAGGGGGATAAGCGCCCGACAGTGTCACCGGGCGGACCGGACCTGCAGCGGTGCGGCACCAGAGCTACGAAGTTCAGCGCAGAAAGATCACCCCCCACCCTGTCCCTCCCCCGCAAGGGGGGAGGTGACCTGCGGGCGCAAGTCTTCGTTCCATCTACTTCGGCGTTGGTGAGAGCGTCTCCCTCCCCCTTGCGGGGAGGGGACAGGGGTGGGGGTATTCTTCCCGCACGAATGTTCCCGGGTGCTGGTCCCGCCCCCCTCAGTGGCGCAGCTTGCCGTCTTCCTCTTCCTCGAACAGCTCGGCGTTCGCGGCGTCGGCCGATAGCCGAACCTTGTCGCCCTCAATGGCGGCAACCAGCACGCCCGGCACGTAATGGTGATGGTCCTCATGCGCGCCGCCCGGCGCCTCGGCCCTGGTCAGCTTGATCCGCCCGCCCTCGACCTTGTCGACAACCCCCACATGCACCCCATCGGCGCCGATGACTTCCATATGCTCGCGAATGGACGAAAGGTTCTGCATGGGATTGCTCCTTGGTTGTTGGAGCAGGGGGAACGCGCGGGGGTGGGGATGGATGCGACTGGAGAAAGACCGTAGTTGCAAAACGAAAAAGCTTGAGCTTTCCTACAGATTCTATTGGGGGGAGAATATGGCAGAGATACTCGGGTTTGAGATCAAGAATTTCCGCGGTGCCAAAGACATTTCCATAAAGCTGACGTCGAAGGCAAGACTGCCAGTTACCACGTTGGTGGGGCTAAATGAGAGTGGAAAAACCACGATCTTGGAGGCGCTGTCCCAGTTCGCCAGTCGTGATATTACGCTTGACAGGATGATGACCCCCGGGCGGCGCCGGGACCTAATCTCGTTTTTGCCTATTGAGCTGAAGCCGGCATTCACAGGATTGGTGTCAGTTACGGCAGATGTGCTTGTTACTGACGATGACAAGAAATCGTTGATGTCTGCATACGCCCTAAAAGGAATAGAGCTCGATCAGCAATCGATATCAAAAAATATCACGATATCAGTTAGATATGCGTTCAAAAACAGCGCATACGACGAAGAGGACAGCGGTACGTACTGGTACGGAATAGATTGGAAGTACAAGAAAAAGAATGGCAAAGTAGTTAGAAAGCTAAGTGCAGACAGTGAAGACGAAAAGAAGATATGGCAAATCGCTGTTTCTGCTCTTCAAGAGACGTTACCTCAGGTTGTGTACTTTCCGACCTTCTTAGTCGATCTTCCAAAAAAGGTGTACTTGGAGCCGCATCAAGGCGAAACCAGCACCAATTCTTACTACAGAACGATAATATCAAACATCCTTGGCGATTTGCCGAACAAATTGAACCTAGAGGATCATGTGCTTGGGCGCATACGGTCCTTCAAGGTGAAGGATGCGTCCCCGACCTGGATAGCGAAAATATTCGGCAGCCCCGAGAAGGGACTAATTGATTCTGTCTTCAACAAGGCCGGGGCACTTGTTACCCGGCGGGTGCTGGAGGCGTGGCGCGAGGTTATTGGGGGGTCCATCAACATTGAGAACATTGCCTTGGAATGGGGACTAGATCCGGCCAAGGCCGATCTCCCGTACGTGACCTTCTCGGCTAGCGATGGGGAGTCTAAGTATGAACTGGACGAACGATCTCTTGGGTTCCGCTGGTTTTTCTCATTTCTGCTCTTTACTACGTTCGGGGGCGCTGCGAAGCGTCGGAAACTATTCCTCTTCGACGAGCCGGCTGCAAATTTACATGTGAAGGCTCAGTCTCAGTTGCTAGATAGCTTTCGGTATCTACTGTCGCGTGGAGACTATATAATATACAGCACACACAGTGCCCACATGATCGAGGTTGACTGGCTATCGGGTGCAGTTATCGTTGAAAACGACGCGATTGACTACGACAGGGATGTTGGAGAGTCGGATTTTTCAGTGGTACCAACAAACATAAAAGTAACGCCGTACAGGCAATTTGTTCAGAGATACCCTGCAAGGACGAGTTATTTTCAGCCAATCGCCGAAAAGCTGGAGCATGTAGCTCCGGCGGTTCTGCCAGATCGCCCTGCGCTAATTGTAGAGGGGCCTTCCGATTTTTATGCCCTCAAGTATGTCGCTGCGTCGGAAAAACTCAAGTTGCCGTTCGATATTGTGCCGGCAGAGAGCGCTGACAAATTCGCGCCATTGATCGGCTTGTACCTAGGTCGAGGCATAAGGTTCTTCGTACTCTTGGATGACGACAAAGCAGGGCGAGATGCCAGGGATCGCTATCGGGAACATTGGTTCATTTCAGACGCGGAGGTGGGCACGTTTGGTGACCTCGATGCCTCGCTTGGCGGGAAGATGCTAGAGGGGCTCCTGTCGGCAGATAGCAAAGCCAAGATACAGGCGCACTTTGGCACGGGTGGTCAGCCCGCGCCCAAACTAACCAAGAAGCTCATTGCAGCATATTTCGCCGAAGCCGCAACGGCAGCTTCGAAGGGATGGCTTAGCGTTGAAACCGTCAACACGCTAAAGGCGCTCCTTGCCAGCGCCAAAAGCAAGCTGAGCTAGCGCCCCCTAATGCGCCCCGTCCCAATCCCTAGCCGCGTGCGCATCCACCTTGATCGGCACCGTCAGCCGCACCGCCGGCTCGCTTGCCGTTTCCATCGTCTTGACGATCACCGGCATCACCTCGTCCTCTTTCCCCTCATCCACCTCGAAAATCAGCTCGTCGTGGACCTGTAAGAGCATCGTCGCATCGGCGCCGGCCGCCTGCAGCGACCCTTCCATGCGAATCATGGCGCGGCGGATGATGTCGGCGGCAGAACCCTGGATGGGGGCGTTGATGCTCGCGCGTTCGACGAAGCTGCGCTCGGCGGGGTTGGAGCTGCGGGCGTTGGGGAAGTTCACCTTGCGGCCGAAGATGGTTTCGACATAGCCGTCTTCCTTCACCTTGCGGCGCTGGGCGGCCATGTAGTCCTGGATGCCGGGGAAGCGGGCGAAGTAGGTCTTGATGTACTCGCCGGCCTCGCTGCGCTCGATGCTGAGCTGGTTGGCGAGGCCGAAGGCCGAGATGCCGTAGATGATGCCGAAATTGATCGCCTTGGCGCGGCGGCGCACATCGGCCGGCATGCCCTCGACCGGCACGCCGAACATTTCGGATGCCGTCATGGCGTGAATGTCGAGCCCTTCCTCGAACGCGTCCTTGAGCGCCTGGATATCGGCGATATGGGCGAGGATGCGGAGTTCGATCTGCGAATAATCGGCGCTGATCAGCACCTTGCCCGCCGGCGCGACGAAGGCGGTGCGGATCTTGCGGCCATCCTCGGTGCGGACCGGAATGTTCTGGAGGTTCGGATCGTTCGAACTGAGCCGCCCGGTCAGTACCGAGTGCTGCGAATAGGTGGTGTGGACGCGGCCGGTGCGGGGGTTGATGTAGGTGGGCAGCGCGTCGGTATAGGTGCCCATGAGCTTGGTCAGCTGGCGCCAGTCGACGATGGTGCGCGCCAGGGGAATGCCCTGGCTCGCCAGCTCCTCGAGCACGTCGGCGCCGGTCGCCCAGGCGCCGGTCTTGGTCTTGGTGCCACCGGGCAGGCCCATGCGGTCGAACAGGATTTCGCCCAGTTGCTTGGGGGAGCCGAGGTTGAAGTTCGACCCCGCCAGCTCATAGGCCTCGGCCTCGAGCGCGGCGGCGCGCTGGGCGAAATCACCGCTGAGGCGGGAGAGGATCTGCCGGTCGACGGTGATGCCGCGACCCTCCATGCGCGCCAGCACCGGGGCGAGGGGGCGCTCGATCGTTTCGTAGAGCGTCGTCATGTTCTCGGCGACGAGCCGCGGCTTCAGCACATGCCAGAGGCGGATGGTGAGGTCGCTGTCCTCGGCGGCATACTTGGCGGCGTCCTCGATCGGGACTTCGGCGAAGGTCTTCTGCGTCTTGCCCGAGCCGAGCAGCTCCTTGATGCCAATGCCCTTGTGGCCGAGCCAGTGCTCGCTCAGCTCGCCCATGGTGTTGAACTGCGGGCCATCGAGCGAATAGCTGAGCAGCAGGTTGTCATCGAACGAGCGGACCTCGACGCCGTAGCGGGCGAGGATGCCGAGGTCGTATTTGATGTTGTGGAAGATTTTGAGGATCGAGCGGTCGGCGAACACGGGCTTCAGCTGCTCGAGCGCCTGCCGCAGGTCCATCTGGCCTTCCGCCGCACCGCCGCCAAAAATGTCGTTCTGCCCGGTGGTGTGCCCGAGCGGCAGGTAGGCGCCATTGCCCGGCGCGGTGGAAAAGCTGATGCCGACGAGGTCGGCGGTCTGGTTGTCGAGCCCGGTGGTCTCGGTATCGGTTGCGACCCGGCCCTCGGCGTAGATCGCATCGATCCAGCGCTGAAGGTGCGCGGCGTCGCGGATGATCTCGTATTTCGTGTGATCGAGCGGGATCGCCTTGATCCGCTCATGCTCGATCCTGGCATGCAGCACCGGCGCGGAATCGGCCCGCCCTTCGGCCTGCTGCCGCGCCTCGCGGGCGACGGCGCGGGCGGAATTGTCGAAGCCGATCGGCTCGGGCGTCTTCGCCGCAAGTTCCGGGTCCGCCGGCCAGGCGCTGGGGTCGGCATCGAGCAGCGTGCCGAGGCGCTTGGCCACGGAGATGAACTCCATGGCGTTGAGGAAGGGGAACAGTTTCCCCGGCTCGATCGGCTGGCGCACCAGGTCCTCGAGCGGTAGCTCGACCGGCGCGTCGTGCTTCAGCGTCACCAGCTGCTTACTGATACGCGCCAGCTCCGCATTCTCCTCGAGCGCCTGCCGGCGCTTCGGCTGCTTGATCGAGGCGGTGTTGGCGAGCAGCGTTTCGATATCGCCATAGGTGTTGATCAGCTCGGCCGCCGTTTTCACCCCGATGCCCGGTACGCCCGGCACGTTGTCGACGGCATCGCCGCACAGCGCCTGGACTTCTATGACCTTCTCCGGACCAACGCCGAACTTGGCATAGACTTCATCCGAGCCGATCCAGCGAAGTGCAGGCTGGCCCGGTCGCGGAATCGTATCGAGCAGCCGCACCGAACCATCCGGCTCGACCAGCTGCATCAGGTCCTTGTCGGAGCTGACAATGGTCACCTTGCCGCCGATATCGCGCGCCATCGCGGTATAGGTGGCGATGATGTCGTCGGCCTCGTAGCCTTCCATCTCGATCGAGGGCAGCCCATAGGCGCGGGTGGCGGCGCGGGTCAGCGGAAACTGCGGCACCAGCTCTTCCGGCGCCGGCGGCCGCTGCTGCTTGTATTCGGCATAGATCTCGTCGCGGAAGGTCTTGCTCGAATAGTCGAAGATCACCGCCATATGTGTCGGCGCGTCATCCCCCTTCAGGTCTTCACCCAGCTTCCACAGCATGTTGCAGAACCCGATCACGCTCCCCACCGGCAGCCGGTCGGTCTTCCGCGTCAGCTGCGGCAGGGCGTGGAAGGCCCGGAAGATGAAGCCAGAGCCATCGACGAGGACGAGATGCATGGGAAGCGATTCCGGATGTTCGGGCGCGGACCTTAGCCGAGATGGCGCGGGGGATGAAGGCTGACGAAGGCTGACACCCCCGATTGCAATCGCCCCAGCGCGCACCATCTGTGCGTGTGGGTCATTGAGGGACATGGGCATGCGGGCAGCGGTTTATCGGAAGTTTGGCGGGCCGGAAGTGGTGCGGGTCGAGGAGATGCCGAAGCCGGTGCCGAAGGCGGGTGAAGTGTTGATCCGGGTGGCGGCGTCCACCGTGTCGGCGGGCGACCATCGGATGCGGGCCAAGGACTTGCCGCGCGGGCTTGGCTTTCTGGCCGCCGCAGTCGTGGGCGTGTTTGCACCGCGCAAGCGCGTACTGGGCATGGATTTCGCCGGGACCGTCGAGGCGGTGGGCGAGGGCGTGACGACGTTCAAGCCGGGCGATGAGATCGTCGGACTCACCGGCAATGCCTTTGGCGGGCACGCTGAATATGTGGTGCTACCAGAGACAGCCGCCATGATCGCCAAACCCGCCGGAATGAGTTTTGAGGATGCGGTGGCGCTGGTCTTCGGCGGCCACACCGTTGCCGAATGCGTCCGCCAGTGCCCGATCAAGCCGGGTGACGAGGTGCTGGTCAACGGCGCGTCGGGCGCGGTGGGGGTGGCGGCGGTGCAGGCGGCGAAGGCCGCGGGCGCGGTGGTGACGGCTGTGACCAGTGCCGGCAATGCCGAGCTGGCGCGCTCGCTCGGAGCTGACCACGTGATCGACTATGCCCGCGAGGATTTCGTGAGCGCCGGCAAGTTGTATGACGTGATTTTCGAATGCGTCGGCAACGCCCCGTTCGGGCGGGCCGACAAGGCGCTGAAGCCGGGTGGTGCGCTGCTGCTGGTGATCGTCGACCTCATGGGCATGCTCAGTGCCGGGGGCCAGAGCCGGCGCAGCGGCAAGCGCGTCATCCCGATCAGCTTCAAGCCCAAGGCGGAGGATGTGCGCTTCGAATTCGACCTCGCGGCGAAGGGCGAGATGTGGTCGGTGATCGACCGGACCTACACGCTCGACGAAATCGTCGAAGCGCATCGCTATGTCGATACGGGCAGGAAGCGCGGCGCTGTCGTGCTCCGGATCGGCTGATTTGTCGCGGGCGCCGATCGTGGCTTTCCGGGGTCCGTCAAGTCATTGCCCGATTTGAGTCCATTTCAGGACAGATTTTCCACAAGCTTCTTAATCATAGTCGGCAGCATGAACGGGGCATTTGACAAGCTGAAGCGGGCAAACAAGGCCGCAAATCCAGGTTCAATTCGCGACTTGCTGGGCGGGTTCGCGATGCCGGTCATGGCCGGGGTAGGAACGCTGGCAGTTGTTGCCGTACTGGCCGGCCTGCAGTGCGGCGGCATCGATCGTTGCTTTGTCGCCGAAACCAAGGTGGCGTCCGCCGCCATCGAGCCGGCCGAAGCCGCGGAGGCGCCGGTGGCGGAGGAGCGGCTGATTGCCGACCAGGTGATCGCGGCCAAGCCGGCTGCGGCGCCTGCACCTGCAGTCGACACACGCGCCCAGCAGATCGCCGCTCTGATCGGCGGCAGCTTCGAAGCGATCCGCGCCGACGACGAGGGTTGGCTGACGGGCGCCTATGCCCCCGCCGAGCCTGCCACGGCCCAAGTGGAAGAGGGCGATGGCCCGGGTCCCGCCGTCGCATCGGTAGCCGACACCGCGCCGGCGGGTGGCACGGCATCGGGCGCCGAAGCGGTTGCCGCCATTGCCGCGCTCGAGCAGCCGGTAAAGCCGCTCGATCGGCCCAAGCCGCTCGCTGTGACGGCCTTTGCCGAGGTGCCCGAGCAGACCGCTCCGACGGTCACGGCCGCGGCGGAAAAACAGCTCGCCGACGTCGCGGCGAAAGTTGCGCCGGCCAAAGAGGAGCCGGTCAAAGAGGAGGCCGAGGCGCCTGCTGCTGAGCCAGTGAAAGTCGCTGCCGTCGAGTCCACTGATGTCCGTACCGTCGCCGGCTCCGGCGCCAATGTGCGGTCCGGCCCGGGCAAATCGAACAAGAGCCTGTTTACGCTCGCTGGCGGCGAACAGGTCAAGGTCGGCGAGAACCAGCGCGGCTGGCTCAAGATCACCGACGACCAGGGCCGCACCGGCTGGATCTACAAGACCTACCTAAACTAGGAGCGTTTTCCGGCAATCCGAACTGCCGGCTCAACTCGCGCAGGGACATTCCGGCGTAGGCCGGAAATGCTGCAACCTTTATGGCTGACCGAGAGACCTCATGATGGACCCCGGCCTTCGCCGGGATGACATCGTCTATGGGGTAGCGCCCGCGAACATCCCGCTGATTCAGTTGAACCCGTGAAGTGCTCTCTAGGTGCCGCCTGCGCCCGCGACCGGCAGGGCCTCGCGCTTCCCCATCAGCTCAAGCACCTGCTCGTCGCCGAGCTGGCCGAAATGCTGGTAGTGAAGGCTCACTGCGACAAAGGGTTCGGGCGTCGCGAGGCAGACCAGCCGGTCCGCTTCCTGCGCCAGCGATTCCACCACGTCGGCCGGTGCGACGGGAATGGCGAGGATCACTTCGCGCGCACCGTCCTGCCGCACCGCTCGGATGGCGACGCGCGCCGTATTGCCGGTAGCAACTCCGTCATCGACGATCACCACCGTGCGACCCGCCACGGGTATGGGCGGCCGGCCGCCGCGCCAGGCGAGCCTGCGGCGCTCGATCTCGGCGATCTGGCGCCGCTGCTCGGCCTCGAGATAGCCGGGCGGCGGATTGATGAGCGCCATCACTTCTTCGCTGACGACCAGCTGCGGATGAACCGCACCTTCGGCCACGGCGCCGATGCCGTACTCCGCGTGGCCGGGCGCGCCAATCTTGCGCACCAGCAGCAGGTCGAGGTCCGCGCCAAGCGACTCCGCCACTTCGCGCGCTACCGGCACGCCGCCGCGGGGCAGGGCGAGAATTAAGGGATGCTGGAGATGCAGATGTTGAAGTTCGCGCGCCAGTGCCTGTCCGGCGTCGCGGCGATCGAGGAAGCTTGGCGTCTGCTGCGGGGAGGACATGGTTTCGCTCCGGGACCCATTGGCCCGCAGCTACAACGCCGAGATGCCCCGGCAGGTTTCGCGAAGGCAAAGAAGAAGGGCCGCTGGTTGCGGCCCTTCGACAGTCGGCGGTCTTATTCGACCTGGCCGATATTGGCCGGGGTCTCGCCGGGTGACAGCACGTATTTCCAGATCGCAGCGCCGATCGCAGCGCCGATCAGCGGCGCGACGATGAACAGCCAGACCTGGCCGAGCGCGCCGTTCTGCGCAAAGACCGCCGCCGCGATCGAGCGGGCGGGATTGACCGAGGTATTGGTCACCGGGATCGAGATCAGGTGGATCAGCGTCAGTGCAAGGCCGATGGCGATCGGTGCGAAGCCGGCCGGCGCGGCCTTGCTGGTCGATCCGAGGATCACGATCAGGAAGAAGGCGGTCAGCACGATTTCGGCGACGAGCGCTGCCGTGAGGCCGTAGCCGCCCGGCGACAGCGCATCATAGCCATTGGAGGCGAAGCCGCCGGCGCTGAAGCCCGCGGTGCCCGAGGCAATCACATAGAGCACCGCTGCGCCGAGCACGCCGCCCACCAGTTGCGCCACCCAGTACGGGACGAGGTCCTTGTAGGCGAAGCGCCCGGAAATCGCGAGGCCGAGCGACACCGCGGGGTTGAAGTGGCCGCCCGAGATGCCGCCCACGGCATAGGCCATGGTGAGCACGGTGAGCCCGAAGGCTATCGAGACGCCGACAAAGCCGATGCCGACATCCGGGAAGCCGGCAGCAAGTACAGCGCTGCCGCAGCCGCCGAATACAAGCCAGAAAGTGCCGAAAGCTTCGGCAGAAAGTCGTCTGAACATAACGCTAGCCCTTTGCAAAGGATGTTCCCACCCTTCGACTGTTAGGCTGCGTCGCGTCGGCCCGGAACTCACGTGCCATGGTTATGCACCGCTTGTCCGCCCGGCAAGGTGCGGCACGGACGCATGTCCTGCGAAAGCTTTGATGCCAGCAAGTATCGGACAGTAGACCTTACGTTGTTCATACTTGATCGGTTGGATCAGATTTAGTCGTCAGTACGCTCGACCTATTGAGGGCAATTTTAGTAAAAATAGGAAAATCTGATGACTATCGTTACCACCTTATCAAGTTCGCGTGTTTCCCTGCCTGTCCGCGTAACTTTTCACTTACCTTGCATTGTCAGGCAGCTGTCAGTCGTGATCTTATACTTATGTGGACGCGATTCGAGGGTACGGGGATGAGCCCCGCTACCTACTGATGCTGGGAAAACCCAGTTTCAGCTTTGGCCCAACCATCAGGTGGCAAAGTGGACAGACTTGCGGACTCAATCCCCTACCGCCCCTACCTCAATAGGGATCGGCTTATTTATCTGACGCATCCGGACCCCAAGGTGGCTAAGGGTCTGTGCGACGAATTCATTGCCCAGGGCTTCCAGGTATCAATGGTGCCCGACGCCTCCGGGCTGACGCGGCTGATGACGCTCCGCCGCCCCGATCTGGTGCTTCTGCCGCTCTGCGGCGAGGACCGCGATCTCACTCCCACGCTGGAAGCGCTGGACGCGATCCGGGCTCAGCACCTGGGCATCCACGCTTTCCTTCTCGCCCCGCCCGATGTCCGGGCCGAAATGGTTGTCATAGCCATGAAGCGCGGCGCAACCTCGGTCTTCTCCCCGCCCTACGGGCCGGTTGAACTGGCGGTTGCTGCGCAGGAGGTCTTCCGCGGCGATATCCATGTCGAGGAAAGCAAGGAAGGGGCGGCCACCGTCACGGTCAAGGGCTTCGGCACGCTCACCTATCGCGAGCGACAGATCCTGCAATACGTGGTGGATGGGCGGACCAACAAGGAAATCGCCGTCGATCTCGGGCTCTCCTACCGCACCGTGGAAGTGCATCGCCGTCACATCATGGAAAAGATCGGCGCCCGCAATACCGCCGAACTGGTCCGCCTGGCGATCGAGAGCTGAAGCGAAACAGCCCCGAGGGTTGCATGACACGGGGCCTCTGCGGTGCCCAGCGGCACCGCCTCAACACCACCGGCTCGCGCCGCGCGGCAACTGGGTTTGGCTGGCTCCGCCGGACCCCGAGCGATCCTCCGCGCCCGCGATGCCGGTGGCGCTGCTTTTCTGGCCGATCAAAATAAAGGGGTTAGCGCAGGCCGGCTTCTTCGAGGAGGCCGAGGCGCTTGGCGTCGTAATAGTAGCCGCGGGCATAATAGCGCACCGCGCCATCCGAGTTGTAGCCGGCAACGACATAGGCGCCGCGCAGATATTTGACCGCATACTTGAGGTTGGTCTCGGCATCGAGGAGGCCCGAGGCCTCGCCGCGATAGCCCATCGACCGTGCCGTATCGTGCCGGATCTGCATCAGCCCGTAATACGGCCCGTGCCGTGCCGCCGGATTGAAGCCGCTCTCGCGCTGCACCACGCGTCGGATCAGCGACACCGGCACGTCGTAGACCATGGCATATTTCGAGATCAGCCCATCGACCGGCGTCGGACCGGGGATCGCCGCCGGCGCCTCGGCGAAGGCCATCGGCACGAAAGGCTCGTCCGTCAGCTTGGGTCGATCCTCCGGGATTGGTGCGACCGCCGCGACCGCTGCCGGCGCCGGCTTGAAGGTCGGCAGGCCCGCCATCGAGCAGCCGGCAACAAGCCAGGCGAGCGCCGGAACGGCGATCGCAAGGCGTGCAGTACTCGTAAGGGTGGGGGCCCTGAACATTTCCGTCTCTTAACAGAAGCTTTCAGCGGGGGAAACCCGGCCGCGATCACGCCGTTACTGCCGCCGCGGTGCGGGTTCCTATCCCCGCCTGCGGCTGCTATTGAGCCCGCACCATGCTCAACCCCATGCCAGCCACTTTCGATTATCGCCCGCCCACCGAGCCGTGGCTGACCGTGGTCCACGCCGATGACGATATCGTCGTGCTCGACAAGCCCTCGGGCCTGCTGTCGGTCGCCGGCAAGGATCCGGCGCTCGCCGACTGCCTCGAGGCGCGGGTCAAGGGGCGCTGGCCGACCGCCGCCATGGCGCACCGGCTCGACAAGGACACTTCGGGCGTCCTCGTCATGTGCCTCAACAAGAAGGCGCTCGGCCATGTCGGCCAGGAGTTCGAGCAGCGGCGAGCCAAGAAGTCCTACGTGGCGCGTGTCTGGGGCGAGATCGCCGAGAGCGAGGGCCGGATCGACCTGCCGCTCGCCACCGACTGGGAGCACAAGCCGCGCCAGCGCGTCGACTACGAACGCGGCCGCCCCAGCGTCACCAACTGGGTGGTGGAAGGCCGCGAGGACGGTATCAGCCGGGTCCGGCTCTATCCGCTCACCGGCCGCACGCACCAGCTGCGCGTGCACATGCTGGAGCTCGGCCACCCCATCCTCGGCGACCCCTTCTACGCCACCGGCGCGGCGCTCGCGGCGGCCGATCGGCTGCAGCTCCACGCCGAGGAACTGGCCTTCAACCACCCGGCCGGCCACTGGGTCAGCTATCGCGTCCCGGCCCCGTTCTAGGCCGCCACGCGTCCCATCGTCACGAAATCGTCATTGGAGCGCCAAGATCTGGTCCGAAACGGGCCAAATCGGCTGTCTAGCGTCAACTCCGCGTTACCGGCAGCGCGGCTGCCCGGCGCGACCCGATGCATGACCCGGAGAGACCGATGAGCGAGTTCGAGGACCGGCAGGACGCCACCCCCGCTATCGACACCCCCGCCACCAGCGCTGCGGCGCCGCTCCCGGCTGGCGCTGCCAGTCCGGACACGGCACCGGACAGTGTGGACATCGCGGCCCTGGTAGAGGCCAGCATGTCCGACGAGGACGACCTCGAGGCCGTCGCGGCGGTCGAGGGCAGCGGCGACTTCTCGCGCGATGACGCGAGTGCCGCCGACGAGGAGCCGGTATCCGTCGCTGAGGCGAGTGCCCCGCGCGAACTGCCGCCCGCCTATCCCGAGGTCAGCGATGCCGTTGCCGCGCCGGGCGATGATGTTCCGCTGCTCGACGATGCGCTCGAGGACGGCATAGCGTCGGTATTCGCGGCTCTCCACGCGGCCGCCCGCGACGGCGAGATCGGCGAATCCGACGAGCCGGCTGGCCCCTTGAGCGACGATGAAGCCACCGACGGCATTACCTTCCGCCTGCTCGGCGAACTCGACCGCCTCTGGCACCGCGCCGCCTGATCCGGCCCGGGGTCGCCTCGGCCGCCCCGGCCCCAACCAGCACAAACCGCCCGTCTTGCGCTCGTCGCACCAATCGCCTATTGCCTAATCCGCTGCACCCGTAGCTCAGCTGGATAGAGCGCTGCCCTCCGAAGGCAGAGGTCATGAGTTCGAATCTCGTCGGGTGCGCCAATCATTTCAAAGACTTAGCTAGGCCGCCGATGTCCCGATCAAGCCTCCGGTCACAATCCGGTCACAGGCAGTTCGAGAAATGGCATCGTTTCGGAAGCGCAATGGCAAATGGCAGGTCCAAGTTAGAAGGACCGGCTCTGAGCCAATTTCACGTACTTTCACAAAGAAGCCCGACGCAACGGCATGGGCTATCGAGCAGGAGCACTCGATTGAGATAGCGGACCTCACGGCCCCCGATAGGAAACAGCAACATACTCTCGGTGACCTGCTAGTCCGCTATGAAAAGGAAGTCCTCCCCCTAAAGCGAGCACCTGAACCCGAGCGATATGTGGTTCATGCAATGCTGAGGCACCCCCTTTCGAGAAAACCGGTGCGGCAGATCAGATCAGAGGATTTTGCCAAATACCGGGATGAACGCTTGATGACGATCAAGCCGTCCACTCTTAGGAGGCAGTTGAACGTTCTACGTCACGCTTTGAGGACTGCTGGGAAGGAATGGGGATGGTCTGTTCCCCAACTGGCCTTGGCACAGGTGCAAATTCCTCCTGTTGCTCATTTCTATGTGGGTAGGATTACGGATGACGTTGTAGCCAAGCTGTTGGCCGCTGCGGAATGCCAGTCTAATCCTTGCATCGCCTTCTCCATCCGGTTGGCCCTTCAGACCGGAATGCGAAGAGGGGAACTGTTGGGTTTGGATTGGGGCGATGTCGATCTAGACAAAAAGCAGTTGCTCATCCGGACCAGCAAGAACGGAAGGCCAAGGATGATACCGCTTTCGCCGCTTGCCGTGGTGCTATTCAAGGGCAAGATTTCAGCGAACGCGAAGGGATCGGTGCTGCCCATTACAGTAAACGGCCTAAGATTAGGTTTTGAACGAGCTAGAGCCTTGGCCCGCGTCGAATTGCGGTTTCATGACCTTCGGCACGAGGCCATTAGCCGGTTATTCGATATCGGACTTACGATTCCGGAGGTGCAGTTGATTAGTGGCCACCGAACATTGAGCCAACTGTCGCGGTATTCTCACCCTGACATCAAGAGATTGGTCGGGAAACTTGCGGTGCAATGCGAAGAATGACACAGTAGTGATATACTCAGGAGAGCGTTTTGGTGATGGACAGGTCAAGGAGTGAGATTTGGCAAGTAGTGGACGAAAGGCTTTACGCCGATGTGACTAATGCATCGTACTTTGGCAATCCTCCTCTTTTGGCTCACTACACGTCCATTGCAACTCTTGACGCGATAGTCAGCAACAACGAACTTTGGTTTTCTAACCCATTGTTTATGAACGACATCGAAGAGGTCAGAGGGGGAATTCGGGAAGGGCTGGAGGCATACTACTATCATGAAGAAATTAATTCAGCGCTGGTCACTGAGGTAACCCAACAGCAGTTTCGGGGTCTACTTGAAGATTGCGTTAGAAATTTCGAAGTAAATCACCTCTTTGACACCTATATCTTTTGCCTCTCGGAGCACGATCCTGCAGACGAGGATGGCCTCCTTTCTATGTGGCGTGGGTACGGCGACGGCGGCAAAGGTGTAGCGCTGGTCCTGGATGGAAGCCCAATGAAGGAGGTGCCAGGAAGCCCGCTCATCGTTGACCGCGTTCACTACCTGAGCGCGTCGGAGCGAAGGGCGTGGTTCAATGCTCAGGCCAATCTCTTTGCAAATGTCGTTTTGGACAAGCAAGTGAAGGGAGAGGAGCTTCGATACGCGGTGGAGGCGCTGTTTGGGCGGCTGAGGTTGGCGTCACTCTTCTCAAAACACGCGGGTTTTCATGAGGAGAAGGAGTGGCGCATCGCGTACTTGCCTGAGCGCGACCATGGCGGACTGTTGAAGAAGTATCGCGGTTATCTGGTCACAAACCGAGGCGTGGAGCCCAAGCTGAAGCTGAAGATTGCACCCATCGTTGGCGCTGTCGACAATGCCGTCTCGCTTGAGGCATTGGTTCAAACCATACTGCTCGGACCAAGCCTGCAGGCGCCGCTTTTGCATCAATCCGTGCGACGCATGCTGGAGTTGAAGAACCGCCAGGACCTTGCGGAGCGCGTTAAAGCCTCGCGCATCCCCTTTCGCCCTGCCGGGCTGCAATTCTAGGTTGGTCTCGGAGCAACACAGCAATGCTTTCAAAAGTTGCAGCAACCTCCTTGTGGCTCCTCTCGATGGCATGCGCTAGCGGCCAGGAAGTTCTAAAAATCGGTAGTTGTCCGTCACCAGTGACAATTGAGCGATCTGGGTTGTGGCGCAATGCGGAGAGAAGCCATGAAGCCCAGGATCTTATGTTGGCTGCCCCCTCGGGCGGTGGGAAGGTCTCCGCTGTGTTTGTGGATTTCAAATCGCAGGCGTCTTTCTCAATATCAAGTCTGGCGTCGGTTGATGCCGATCAAGGCAGTATCGATCCGAAGCTATTTCATACGTTAGCAGCTGCAGCAAAGGACACGGTATCGTCCAGCATACGAAGCGGAAAAACGCAGAGCTACCTGGATCTTCTTAATGGAGAAAGTGCTGCGCCATACTCAATGGAGGATCTGGTACTTGATGCTCTGTACGAAGAGAACGATAAGACGTTCTTCTGGATTGGTGTGGCTCCGAGTGCACAGCCTGATGTTATGCCGGGCCCGCAATATATGGTCTATAGGTTTGATTTGGTAAGCGGGTGCTTAATATTTGTGCAGCTAATTTTTCCAGTCAGGCGATTTGACCTGCATGATCTACCGTTGTTTGTGTCAGATTTGAAAGTGGAATAGAACGTGAATTAACAGCCAAAAATGGCCTATTGATGCGCCCGTCACTGGCGCCTAGGCGAGTTCTTCCTAAGCACTGGCACAGGTATATCTGCAGCGCATCGATACAAATGCAATGAACTGGATCCGTCGTAGTAGATAAGTTCATCGCCTTGCGCAATGGACAGTGCTACACTTCGTTCTTTCCATATTTCGCCTTCCCCGCCACATTCGAGATCAAATATCCATCCAGGAAGGTCGACGATATTTGTAATCTTCTGAATGAAACAGATAGGTGGCTCTTCTCCATGTGGAAAACTTATCTCTCCGAATTTTCCGGTCAACGTACTTTTCTGTTCGCCATTGATTTGCCAATAGCTCATGGTGACTTCTGAAGAGAGTGTGACGTAGCGAATCTTGCTAATTGGCTCATCACATGACCGACTGCTGTCAGAAGTCCACTCCCCCTCCCATAAAGCGTTGGCCGCCATCACCGGATCGATCACAGCAAACTGGCTGAGAAGCATGACAAGAAACATGGCTGACGGTCGGCGCGCCCGTCTCCTTATTGATGCCATTTCTCGAACTGCCTGTGACCGGATTGTGACCGGAGGCTTGATCGGGACATCGGCGGCCTAGCTAAGTCTTTGAAATGATTGGCGCACCCGACGAGATTCGAACTCATGACCTCTGCCTTCGGAGGGCGAAGAGGGCGCTTTTCAAGAGGATTGCTAGGTTCGCTTACGTCTCTGATCTACCTCAATGTTCAGGATTCTAGCAGCCTATTTCCCGGCCAGCAATTCATCGACAGCGGCACCATCGTTGTGACCGGTTTGTGACCGGCGGCCCTAGGGGCAAGTGCCATGGGGTGGGGGTCGGGATCTCGTATATGGCTCCGCCGTATTTTTTGATTTTCCGCTGTAAAGTTGTGCCCAGGCTTGTAGGTGGCAGCTCTGCTTGACGGACGGCTTTCAAGGCATGCCTTAAGGCCATCGCTAGAAGGCCTCTAGAAGCCCCTGGGAGTGCCATATGAGGCGGTTTGACGAGGCGCCCAGGGAAATGGCGCCAAGGCTCACGTACCACGCTCTACGAGTCTCCAAATGAACTAGCGCTGTAAATCCTAGAGATCCCGCACCAGTTGCCTTGAGGGGCCGGAACCATTCAGCGGCGAATTAGGAGGTTCCATATATGGGAGGGTTGGTGGTGGTGATTGACTAGACGACAATATTCGTGAGCCGCTCTTGAAGCATCCAACCGCCTTTCCCACCTAATGTCTGCATCGGATAAGGATGCGCCATAATAACATCTGAGATTAGGGAATAACGTTAGAATGTTCTATGATTTTAGCAAGATACAAAAGACGATAGTTGTGGAAATTGGATTTACAAAAACTAATGGATATCCCGTTAGGAAATTTGGTCAGTTTGCCATAAAGCAAGGCCTAACGAAGGAAATGAAAAATGCTCCTCTATATATGGCACAGATGTCACATGATAGGATGGTAGAATTTCTTTTGAAGTTATCGTCCTACGTTGATCATATGTACCTTCGTGATCATATCACAGAGTGCAGAGTCTGGTATGATGGCGTATTGGTATATGACTACAACTTATCAAATGCAGCGCCTGAAAAGATCGCCGCTTGATGAGGGGGCACGTGGATGCTCGTACCATTCCGTCCGGACATTACGGGCACGGTCCGAATGGAGCCGGTGTTAGGGGCTCTGCTAGCGGACTTTGAGACGTGGTACCAGCCATTGCGTCGCCCTCAACCTCACTTCAAAGCTGCCCTTGCACATAGCCTGAAGGTCATAGCTTTGAACGTAGTTGGGGCGACGCTCGCCTCCGACAGTGCATGGGTGGCACTTCCGGGTCGCAAGGCTTGGTATCAAGAGAATCAACTGCTCCTCGGCCCTCTTATCACCCATGCTTCGGTTGAGACGGTAGTGCGGTTTCTACGCGAGGAAGGGTACGTGAGGTTCCGAAGTGGAAGGGCCTCAAAGTCCAAGGCCTTTAGACGGCCGAACCTTGTCCAGCCGAGCCGCAAGCTCAGGACCCTTGCTCAATCGTTTGGTGCTGAAGTCGCTGATATCCACTCGGACCCGAAGGCGTTTCCGCTTCGCCTCAGAGCCAAAAGGGACGAAACAGGGTCGAGACGCTACATCCCGCTGTCGATTACCGGCGAAACGCTGATCATGGAAGATCGGGTAGCAACCATAAATCGAGTGCTGTTGCACCACTGGCCCGACTTGGAGGTGACGGATCAGCAAATGGAGGAAATGCTAGGCTATATGGCCAAGCGTGACGGTTCAGAGCGAACGATCGATTTCGGTAAGAGAACCCTCTACCGGGTGTTTAACAACGGCACCCTTGAGGATGGAGGTCGCTTCTACGGAGGTTGGTGGCAAGAGATTCCGAAGGCGTATCGACCCTACATCACCATCAACGGAAAGCGAACCGTGGAGGTCGACTACTCGGCCATCCACCCTACCTTCCTCTATCACGAAGTGGGACTTCCGAAACCCGAAGATCCCTACGCAATTGGACTTGGGAGCAGGGAGGTGGTGAAGCGCACATTCAACGCTCTGATCAACGCGAAAGGCATCTCAATCAAACCGGTTGAGGGTTTTGACCCGGAAGCTGTCGGTATGACTTGGAATGAATTCCTCAGGCGGGTTAAGGACCGCTTTTTGCCCTTCAAGCCGTACTTTGGCACCGGCTATGGACTGAAGCTGCAGAGATTAGATTCTGACATCGCTGAAGCTGTGATGCTCCATTTTGCGAAACGCGACATCCCTGTCTTGCCAGTCCATGACAGCTTCATCGTGCATCACGGCTACGAAGCGGAGTTGGCGATGGTAATGGAAGATAAATTCCGGGAAGTCACCGGTGCCAGCATCAACCTGAAGCCGAGCGCTCTCAGCACTGAGCAGGTCGTCGCCATGTCGGATTTATCTGAAGCCGAACACCAGCGGCTGTTATCCCAGGGCATGTCAGAAATTGACGCCCTCCTATCGCGGGATCATGCGTTCGGACAATATGAGGCTCGGCTAAGTGACTGGTTCAGCAGAAAGACAAGCTGACGAGTACCGGGCTAGTCCTCGAAACGAGCCCGCCGCGAAGTTGCGATGTCATCAACGAACTCGTCCCATCGAAGCCTACTACCCGCAGGCGGCAACGTGGGATGGATGGTCGCGGTATCCGGGTCGTACACTAGCACCGCGATGCCTTCGAGAAGATGCGTGGATTCCGCTTCACTCTTGCGGCCCCCGGCACGAACAAGGCGATCAATCGCACGTTCGATAAGGTGCGTCGTCGGGCGCTTTACCCCGCTGGTTGGGGCCGCCGCAACAGCAGCAATCGCTACCGGTAGCGCCTCTTCCAATTCGACGATCTCCAAAGCCTGTTCAGTATCTACGTCCTCTTCCTCTTGGATCTCCTCAATCTCTGCTTCCTTCGCCGCTTTCGTCCCAGTGATTTCATAAGTCGGTATCACGAGGACGCCGCCAACTACCGCGAACGGGAATTTCAGGTGGATATTCACGGCGAACGTACGGATATCTCCGAAGCGATTCCAGATAGCACGCCCCACAGCCAGATTGATGGGCTTGAGCTCAACAGCCAGTCGCAAGCCGTCGAGCTCGTGACTCTCTGAGACGTCGGCGTTCACTGTACGCAGACCGCCTGCGACCTTCTTCTCTTGGGTTACAAGCCGGTCTTTGAGAGCGGGAAGCTTCGCGACTAGCTCATTTGCAAGGGCTCGTGATAAGCCATTTGATAGCCGGATCTGTCCAGCCTTCTTTGGACCCGCTGCGAGCGTTGATTGCGTCCGAACGTAGGCACTGACGGCGTTGATGTAGTCCTGGATCGTGGGTTGGATAGCGGCAAGCAGATCAACCTCGGGCACCCCAGTTGGTGCCACCGGCTTTGGTACCTTCTTCTTTTTGCTCACGACGCGACGGACGCAACGTTGACAACCTCAGCAGGCGCTTTCCGATGCACCTCCACGTTCGCGTCGATCCCGCCGAGCGTGGTCAGGCGCTCTTCCATCATCGAGACGTACTTTGGTTCAATGTCGACGCTGATGCTGTTCCGGCCGGTTTCAAGCGCTGCCATCGCTGTTGAACCAGTGCCGCCGAAAGTGTCGACCACGGTATCACCGGCAAAGCTGAACATTCGGATGAGGCGGCGAGGCACCTCGATCGGATAGGGGGCGGGATGCTCCTTGCGCATCTGGCCCTTCACATCGGTCCATATTGGTGAAAACCACTTCACGTAATCGTCGGTAGTGATCTTAGACAGACGTTCCATCTCAGGCGTCGGGCTGCGATAGCCGCCGGGCTTACGGAAGAATAGTATGTTCTCGATGTCGTTCTTCACGATGCCGTTTGGCAGATTTGGCTTCCCGAGGAACCGGCCCGACCGAGATGCCTCTAGCTTCATGTTGGCGATTTTCTGCCAGCGAATGGGCGTCAAGTTATCAAAGCCAAGTTTGCGAGTTCGGGATTGGAAGTCGCCGGAGAGCGGCAGCACATAGTGCCGGCCACCTTGGCGCCTCGATATGCACACATCGCCGACAATGCAGGCTACCCGTCCGCCCGGGACGAGGATGCGAAGACACTCAGCCCACACCTTGTCCATCTCCTCAAGAAAGATCTCGTAAGAGGCAATATTGCCAAGCTGCCCCGAATGATCGGGGTATTGGATCAGCGATGCGTACGGAGGCGATGTGCAAACGAAGTGCACACTCTCGGTTGCTATGAAGGACAAGTCGCGCGCGTCAGCCTCAATGATCTTATGCTTGGTGAGCCATGAGGCTCGTTCGACGCCAGTCTTGGTGATCATAGCCATTCCTTCTGGCGCCTTGTGATTCGTCACGCGAGCATAACTGAACGGGGCGCCTTCCCTGAGATTGCACGCAGAGTTAGCCACCGCTTTGGAAGCGAGACAGCGGCCAAGCTCGTTCTCTATACGTTCATGGCGCTAAAAGAGTGTCAACGACGGAACGAAGGCCTGAAGCAGTACCGACCCTGCCATTGGTCAGCAGGCTATAAACCACCACCAACCCTCCCATATATGGAACCTCCTAATTCGCCGCTGAATGGTTCCGGCCCCTCAAGGCAACTGGTGCGGGATCTCTAGGATTTACAGCGCTAGTTCATTTGGAGACTCGTAGAGCGTGGTACGTGAGCCTTGGCGCCATTTCCCTGGGCGCCTCGTCAAACCGCCTCATATGGCACTCCCAGGGGCTTCTAGAGGCCTTCTAGCGATGGCCTTAAGGCATGCCTTGAAAGCCGTCCGTCAAGCAGAGCTGCCACCTACAAGCCTGGGCACAACTTTACAGCGGAAAATCAAAAAATACGGCGGAGCCATATACGAGATCCCGACCCCCACCCCATGGCACTTGCCCCTAGGGCCGCCGGTCACAAACCGGTCACAACGATGGTGCCGCTGTCGATGAATTGCTGGCCGGGAAATAGGCTGCTAGAATCCTGAACATTGAGGTAGATCAGAGACGTAAGCGAACCTAGCAATCCTCTTGAAAAGCGCCCTCTTCGCCCTCCGAAGGCAGAGGTCATGAGTTCGAATCTCGTCGGGTGCGCCAATAACCCATTGATATCCTTAAGTGAATCTGAGGCGGCGGGCGAGCTGGAAGTTGACGCTCGGCCGTGGTAGCCACGGGATAGCCACCCGAGAGCGATCATGGGCTATCTCGGCCAGAGTCCGCTTAGCGCCAAAAGCGGCCACTGGTGCACGCCATCGAAGCATCCGCCACGATGAAGGGCCTGACTAGAATTCACAGACGTCGCGTGGGGGCAACCTCAGGCTCGCTCGACCATTGTGATAGTCATGCAGGGGTAAGCCATGCCGAGTTTGCGTCTTTCCGATCGGCCACCTCTGACGCGCCGTGGAATCTTCGAGACGGTAGCAACCTTCGCCCTGGTGGTGGCCATGCTGTATCTGGGCGCCGGGATTCTGGTGCCGTTGGTGCTGGCGATCCTGCTCGCCTTCGCCCTCAGCCCGATGGTCGACCTGTTGAGCCGAAAGTTCCATCTGCCCGATGCGGTAGCAGTGATCGCCAGCGTCCTAACCGCGTTTCTTATGCTGGGCTTGTTCGCATACGTAGCCGGAACGCAACTGATCCAAATCGGCGCTGAACTGCCAGCATATCAGACGACGATCGCTAACAAGCTGCGCGAGCTGCAGCAACAGCTCGAGGGTGGCGGGTTTCTCGATGGACTGACCGCCGCGGTGGGGTCACTTACCGAGCAACTCTCTTCAGCGTCGGACGGCGGTGGTCTTCAGGAAAGACCAGGATCGCCCGTTCCGGTGACGATCGCCAACGAGGTCGGCAATCCGCTCGGTGTTGTAAGCACTCTACTGGGCACGCTGGCCGGGCCTCTGGCGACCGCAGCGATCGTAGTCATCTTCCTGATCTTCCTGCTTCTAGGGCGAGGTGAGCTGCAAGAGCGGTTCATCCGTCTCGTTAGCCGCGGCGGCTATAGCACCACCAACTTGGCGATGAGTGACGCTAGTCAGCGTGTTGGTCGCTATCTGCAGCTGCAGCTCTTCATCAACGTCGGCTACGGAATGCTTTTCGGTCTCGGGCTGCTGATCATCGGGGTGCCGGGGGCAATCTTGTGGGGCCTGATGATCATGCTGTTCCGATACATTCCTTTCGTGGGCGGTCTGCTGGTCGCGTGCATTCCCATCCTCCTCGCTTTCGCGGTGGATTCGGGCTGGAGCATGCTGCTTGCGACAGTCGGGCTGTTTGTGGTGATCGATCTCACGACCGCCAACGTCGTAGAGCCGCGCATCTACGGCTCCAGCACAGGGGTCTCGCCGATCGCAATCCTGCTCTCTGCCATGTTCTGGGCCACCCTGTGGGGACCGGTAGGGCTCATACTGGCGACCCCCATGACGGTCTGTCTTGTGGTTATCGGCCGCTACATTCCACAGTTCCAGGTGCTCGAAACACTCCTGGGCAGTGAGCCGGTACTGGAACCACCCGAGCGGCTCTATCAGCGCATGTTGAAAGGCAGCGTTGAGGAGGCAATTGAGATTGCAGAGGAGATCGTCGAGGAAAGTGGGCTCGAGACCTTTCAAGAGAACACTTTGCTACCCGCGCTCCGACTTGCCAGCAACGAGCTGGCGGACACGCCGGAGGCGCTGGCACAGCGGCGGGTTCTAGCCACCAGCATCGACGCGGTCATCGATGAACTGGGACATGTGGAACAGCTCGATGGGAAGGCGGTAGTCCTCATTGGCGGGCGCACTGAAATCGACGAGAGTGCGGCGAGGGTGGTGGCGCAACGGTTGGCAGGGCAGCAGGTGGCATCGCGGGTGCTGCCACCGATGGCAGTCCGCCAGGAGAGCATCGGCCGCATCGACATCGACGGCGCTGAGGTGGTTTGCCTGTTCTATTTCGGTGCCGACTTCAAGGCACACACGCGTTATGTCACGCGCCGGCTCAAGTTCATCAGGCCGGGGTTAAAGGTCATCGTCAGTCAGCTCAGCGGGGATGGATCGTTAGCGTCCCCCGAAGCCCTTCGCGTGGACAGCGTCACGCATGGATTCCAGGATACCCTGGCCGAGATCGATAGCTATCTCGACGTGGTAACGGCAACCGCCAAACTGGCCGGCCATCAGCCCTTCCGTGGTGCCGGCCGCGGCGATGACGAGCTGGGGCGAGCTCTGCAGGCAGTTGCTGACGCGATGGGGGTGCCGTTGGCGACCATCAATCTGCTCGATGATGAGCGGCACCGGGATGAAGAAGGAGCCTACAAACTGACAGAGATGATCGCAGAACGTGGAACGCCACTGCTGATCCCTCCCGGTATCGAGGGCGAGGAACTTGCCGACAACCCGTACTTGCAGGGCAATGGAGTCGACTTCTACGCCGGCGTGCCCCTGACGCTGGACAATGGCCTAACGGTGGGTTCGCTGGTCATCCTTGACTATGAGGAACATCCGTTCGGCGACGAGGATCTCGGCAAATTGCAGCAGTTGGCGGCCGATCTTGTCGTGCGGTTCGGCAACGCACCAAGTACGCAAACAACGGCCTCGAAAGTAGCTTAGCCACGTTTGAAGGATGTTGTGTCGGGGATGGCAACCTAGCGCTCCTTTGGGCCAGAAACCGGCCTTTGAGCTATTTTGATCTGCTCGCGGGAGCGAAGCGGTGGGCGGGATGGCGAGGAAGTCGCCATGGACACTGCCGTTCAGGTTCGCCGGCCTTGGAACAAGGGACTAACAATCGGCCAGAAACGCCCATTGTTGCCAAGGCAGGTCTGGTCGATCCGAGTTCGCCTCGAGATGTCTGGCTCTCCACGGGACCTGGCGCTCTTCAACCTGGCTATCGACAGCAAGCTGAGGGCGTCAGACCTGGTCCGTCTCAAGACGGAGGACATCTGCTCCGGCGCTCTCGTCCGCGATCGTGGGGTTGTTGTGCAACAAAAGACCGGTCGGCCTGTGCAATTCGAAGTCACGGAGGTGACGCGGCAGTCTGTCGAACGCTTGCTGGCTAGCCAGCCATCCGATGAAGGCGGTCACCTGTTTCGGAGCCGGTCTCATCGGCGCCCACACATTTCTTCCCGACAGTACGCACGCATCGTCCATCGCTGGATCAGCAACATCGGGCTCGATGACCGCGGCTTCGGCACCCATTCGCTGCGACGAACCAAGGTCGCCCAGCTCTATCGGAAGACAGGGAACCTGAGAGCCGTCCAGTTGCTGCTCGGTCACGCGAAGATCGAGACCACGGTTCGCTACCTCGGCGTAGAGGTTGACGATGCGCTTCGGCTCGCAGAGCAGATCGAACTCTGAAAGTTGGCGCGAAACCAAGGGTCGGTTTCGCGCCAGAAGCGGTCATTTCGCGGGCATCATGCCCGTCGGCAGCATCTGCTCGACGACATGCTCAATTGTCCAGCTGGCGGACGCTAAAGCCCAATCAGTCAGTGCAACGTCACCCCGTGCTCGGCCCGCCACTGACAGTGCGAATTGACGGGCAACACAAAAGGTAGCGAGGACAGGGACGGAGTAGTCAGGGCACGCATATCCCTCAAGGAAAACCTTAAGCCGGCGAATTTGCTGCTGGCCCGTGTAGTGGGCATAGCCGAGGTCGAGCCAGCTCAATCGTTGTGACACATCACTTCCGCCGCCGCAGCTGCTACGGCTGGGAAGTCCGTGGTTGCGTCGTGGAATTGTCGTAGCAAAGCGGCGGCATCAAAGAGTGTCGCATCGTCGTAGTGCCCGAGGTCGCGGGGAACAGTCCCCGGAAGGAAGCTCAGGATTTCACGCCCTCGATCATCTACCCCGAGAAAGCGAGGGGTTGAAGTCAGCGCCGCCGCCTCTAGGTGTTGGAGTAATGCGTGGACTTGCTGCCGATCAGCGGAAATCGGGCGCCGCACGGTTTCACCCACACGAACGACTCCCGCTGTAACACGTCCACCCGTCAGTTCGATCTCTTCGGTGAGACTACGCACATCCACGAGAAAAGAAAGCATCGCAGCGACGGCTTCGGGCCAGAAGCGGGCCTTGCTCGAGGTCCGCTTTGCGCCACAAGCGGACATCGGAGTGGTCGGTCAGTTGCCTCCTGCAGGAGAGATCGCGGCCATTAGGGCGGTGACGTCCGCCACCGCCCAATGTTCGACGATCTTGCCGTCGCGAAAGCGGACGAACACCGCTTCCGTGTAGGAGATCGGGTTTCCGGTCGCCGCTTGCCCCATGAACTCCCCTTTGTGGGTTCCGGTCACGAGGAAACGGGCAGCTACCAGGTCATCGCCGGCTACGACGATCTGCTCTTCCGCGTGCAGATCGGGAAACGCCCGGTGAAACATTGAAAACGTCTGTTTCAGTCCTTCCGGGCCTGCTGGCTGACCCGGAAACGCGTCGTGAGAAATCACGTCCTGCGACACCGTTTCGTCAACTAGGGCATAGTTCCGGTCGTTGATGGCGCCCTTGTAGAACTGCACATATCGCTGCTTGTTTGTCTCGTTGATGTCCATGGCCTGCTCCTTTGCAGTCGGGCTCGGCGCGCGTGCGGCGGAGATCCTGGGTCTACGCCAGGAAAAACCGCTCCAGTTCTGGGGCGAGGATCTCCGGCGCTGCGTCATGCATCTGCCCATCGAGGCTGCGATGCTCCGCGTTGGACAGGACATCGGCGAGCGTGCGAGCGGTATTGCGGATCCAGTCGGGGCTGGCGCCGCCATCCATCACCAGCACTGTCGGGGTAACGCTGACCCACCGTTCGGCGGGCAGCGGATTGCCGGCCATGTTGCCGCCGAGGATCGCAATGTCATAGGGCAGAGTATGGGCCACGGCCTCCAGCGCCGGCCAGGCTGGCGAGGCCTTCATCTCGGCCACGACCTCGGCTGGCGCCCCGACGACGTCAGCCATCCAGTATTCGATGGCCTCGCCTCGCTGATTTGATGCGAGCAGTTGATCGATGTGCTCGGCAAAGTCCGCGGGCGGCGGCGGTCGACTGTCGTCGATGATGAAGGGCGGCTCATAGAGGGAGAGCTTCTGCACTTTGTCGGGATATTTGGCCGTGGCCTCGAGCGAGAGAACAGCGCCGGAGGATTGCCCGTGGATGAAGGCTGTGCCGCCCGCTTCGTCGATTAGAGCCTCGATATCTTCGATCTCGCGCTCGACGGCATAGGGCGGCGTGTCGCCACTGTCGCCCCTGCCGCGGCGGTCCAGGGCGAAGACGGTGAAGCGCGGGGCCAGGAGCTTGGCCATCGGGGTCCAGGCGGATCGTTCGCTCAAGGCTCCGCCGATTAAGAGGAGGGCCGGTCCCTCGCCGTACCGATCGAATGCAATGCGCGTGCCGTCTTTCGAGTTGACCGTCTGCGGCAATTGCGCCTCCTGTGCTAGAGATGGACGTCCAAGCGTAGCGGCCATGGTGGCACTTGCCAGCGCTGTGCCGACGAAGGTCCGCCGACTCAGCTGATATCCAGATCCGATATTCGAGGTGTCGACGGTTGGCTTGGTGATGAGTTTCATTCCCATTCTCCTTTCGAACCGTTGATCGATAGGAGGCGACGCTAGTCGCTGCTTGTACAAATTTGACCCGCGGGGAGCACCCAGGGGATGGTCGCGTGATCCGGGCTCTCCGCAAAAACGGCCAGACGCTTCCTGAGGTAGGCCGACGGCGAGAGGCCGGCAAAGGCCTGGAAGTCACGAGTGAAATGCGCCTGATCGAAATAATCGCTGTCATGGGCAACCGACGTCCACCGGATCCGATTGCTCAAATCGATGTTCCTCAGCGTGTGCCCGAACCGGCAGAGCCGCGCGAGTTGCTTGGGCGTGCAGCCGACCATGCGATCGAATAGCGTGATGAGATGCTTGTGCGTGATGCCGACCTCATCGCAGAGGTCGCTGATCTTTATCGTGCCGTGCCGGCCGACGATCTGTCCCGCAACATGCTCAACTAGCCGCGCTGCTCCGGAATTGTCTGCGAGCCGAGCCAGGAGCAGGTCTTCCAGCAAGGCAAACCGGCGTTCGGGCGTTGCGGCGTCATACAGCCGGTCGCGGATCTCGGCGGCGTCGCCCCAGAGCGCCTCGAGCGGCACTACGCGATTGCGCAGTTCGGACAGCGGCACACCAAGGAACGCATGGGCTCCGCCGGGCTTGAAACTCACGCCTATGAAGTCGGTGTTCTCTGGCCATTCGACGAAATGACGCTGGTTCCAGAGGCCGAGGCACCAGCTTTGGTTGCATGAGGCGGCCCCCGGACTCTCCAGGCGTTTACTCACCCGCCAAGGTTCGCCGAAGTTGAATTTCAGATCGGCAGCGGGCGTCGGAAAGATGCCGTCGCGCGAATAGGGCATGGCGCCCTGTGCTGCGTAGAGAAAGTTGACGTAGCGGGTGAGCGGCGGGGCAACCCCATGCCAGAGAAATGTCATCCGATCACCTTCGGTTTGCCGCAGCGATTTCGGTTACCGGCCTCGAGCGGCTGAAGGCGACCCCTTCGCCTCCAACACAAGCCATCCTCCCGCGTCGCCGAAGTAACGGCGCACGCCACGGATCGATCCAAACGCCAATGTCGGCTCATGTTGAAGCGATCCGGTCTGTGAAGCACGCGATACGCCACTGATGTCCGCCAAGGGCCAGCAGCGGATATTTGGCGCGCAGAAATGGGAGTGGTTATGTGCACCGGAGTGAATGATCCGATCCCGTGAGGCCCGGAACTGCCGGGTCGCGCAATTCAAGCGGGCAACGGTCATGCTCAGTTGTCGCAGACCTTTACTTGCGGTGACCTTGCGGCTGCCTCGACAGGGGCAGAGGCCCTTTGCGCCGAAGCGGCAGTGACAGCCGTACCTAGTACGCCGCACGGGGCGACAGAATGGGCAATGACAGCAGGCTCACAAACTCTTAAACCCGCGCTCACGCGCTTCGGTTGGCTACTTACCGTCCAAAGTGCGCGTCCCTCTCCGTCCGCGACAGCCGCTAATCGGCCCAAAGGACGGTCTCTGCCCACCGTCGACAGATGCCTTATTCAGTTCTGACATTGGCTCGCGGTCGCAGGTCGATGCCGGGTCTAAGCGCACTTGCCGCCGTAGTCAGGTCGCGTTCTCCAAATGACTAGGAGCGCAGCAAATCCGTTCAATCTTCGGATAGGCAGATAGACGACTATTTCGATAGAGATAGTTGAGTGCCGGCCATTTAGCGCTACCCTTTTGGCACGTTCGGTGTCGGCCGGACGGTGCAATTCAAGGAGGCAGCGTTGGTTCGCTCCATTCTCTCACTCGATCGCCGCACGGCGCTCAAGGCCCTGGCTGGAGCGCTGCTGGCCGGCATGGTCATGTCTCCGGCGCTTGCCCAGGACGCACCGATAACTGGCGGCACGCTGATCTATCTGGAGCAGCAGGCCCACACGAACCTCTATCCCCCGGCGGGCGGCTTCTACCCGAACGGTGGGGTGCTCAACCAGATCACCGACAAGCTGACCTACCAGAACCCGCAGACGCTCGAGATCGAGCCGTGGCTGGCCGAAAGCTGGGAAGTCAATGACACTGCGACCGAGTACACGTTCAAGCTCCGTCCCGGAATCACCTTCTCGGATGGCACCCCGCTCGACGCCAAGACCGTCGCGCTCAACTACGACACGTTCGGCCTCGGCAATAAGGACCTGAAGTACCCGGTCTCCGAGGTCATCAACAACTACGACCACGCCGAGGTCATCGACGACCTCACCATCAAGTTCCACTTCAAGAAGCCCTCGCCGGGCTTCCTGCAGGGCACTGCCGTGATCGGCTCGGGCATCGTGGCCGCCTCAACGCTGGCACTGCCGTATGACGAGCTCGGCGATGCCACCAAGATCATCGGTACCGGCCCGTTCGTTGTCGAAAGCGAGACGCTCGGCAAGGAACTGAACCTCAAGGTCCGCGAAGACTACAACTGGGCTCCGGTGAAGTTTGCCCACCAGGGTCGCGCCTACCTCGATGGCATCAAGTACATCATCACCCCCGAGGACAGCGTGCGCATTGGCGCCCTGCTCTCCGGCCAGGCCGACGCCATCCGCCAGATCCAGGCCTATGACGAGCCGCAGGTGATCGACGCCGGCTTCCCGATCTACGCGCCGGGCACCCGCGGCCTCAACAACGCCATCAGCTTCCGCCCGGACAATCCGCTGGTCGCTGACCTCAAGGTCCGTCAGGCCCTGCTGCTCGCGACCAACCGCAAGGAAATTGTCGAAACCCTGTTCTCGGCCAACTACCCGCTCGCGACCTCGGTCTTGTCCTCGCAGGCCGCCGGTTACGTCGATCTGAGTGACAAGCTGGTCTACGATCAGCACAAGGCCAAGGCCCTGCTCGCCGAAGCCGGCTGGACCCCGGGCGCCGACGGCATCCTCGAAAAGGACGGCAAGAAGCTCGACCTCACCGTTTACGTGTCGCTGCCCCAGCCGCAGAACGAAGGCGTGCTGCAGTTGCTCGCCCAGCAGTGGGCCCAGGTAGGCGTCAAGCTCAACGTTCTCGCCGGTGATGCCGGCAGCCGTACCCTCGACCTGCTCGATCCGCTCAAAACCCCGGTCAACGTCACCATGGTCGGCCGCGCTGATCCGGACGTGATCAAGTCGGCCTACTACCCCAAGAACCGCGACTGGCTACTGCAGAAGGGCGGTTCGTCTGACAAAACCAACTTTGTCGACGACAAGCTCAACGCCCTTCTCGAAGGCCTCGCCGCCGAGACAGATCGCGAGAAGCGCCTCGCCATCGCCGGCGACATCCAGCGCCACGTCCTCGACCAAGCCTACACGATCCCGTTCTTCGAGGAACCGCAGGCGTTCGCCACGGCGCCCTACGTCAACGGCCTCGAGTTCGAGGCAGTCGGCCGCCCCAGCTTCTACAACACATGGGTCGCTGCCCACTGACGCATCTCCGGCCCGGGCAATAGCCCGGGCCTCCCCCGCTATTTCCGCGGAGCTCAGGTCATGTCGCGCTATATTCTGGGCCGCATCGGTCAGGCCCTGCTCGTCCTCTGGATCGCCTTCACCGTCTCGTTCCTGCTGCTGCAGGCGCTGCCCGGTGATGCGATCCTGATCAAGTTTCAGAGCCCCGAGCTTGGCCTCAGCCCAGAGCAGATCGCCGACATGCGCGAAGCCTACGGCGTCGATAGCCCGCTCTGGGCCCAGTACCTGCAGGCGCTCGGTAACTTCCTCACCGGCCAGTTCGGCTACTCTGTCGTCGGCTCGATCCCGGTTGCCCATGAATTGCTGGCCAACCTGCCAGCAACCGCGCGCCTCGCCAGCTTCGGTTTCGCCCTCGCGGTGCTGCTTGCCTTCACCCTCGCCTTCCTCGCAAGCCTCGCGCCCTTCGCCTGGCTGCGGAACGCCATCCAGTCGATCCCCTCGCTCTTCGTCTCCGTCCCGGTCTTCTGGCTCGGCATCATGCTGATCCAGATTTTCTCGTTCCGCCTCAAGTGGATCTCGGTGATCAACCCGGGCGAATGGGAAGGCCTGATCCTCCCCGTCCTTACCCTTGCCGTGCCGATCTCCGCGCCGCTGGCGCAGATCCTGATGCGCAACATCGACGAGGTCTCTACCCAGCCATTCGTCGCCGTCGCCCGCGCCAAAGGTGCCACGCTGAGCTGGGTGCTTTGGAAGCACGTGGCCAAGAACGCCCTGCTCCCCACGCTCACGATCGCCGGCATCCTGTTCGGCGAATTGCTCGCCGGGGCGGTGATCACGGAGACCGTGTTCGGCCTCAACGGCATCGGCGGACTCACCGAGCGCTCGGTCCGCTTCCAGGACACCTCCGTCATTCAGGCCGTGGTCGTGTTCTCGGCCGCCGCCTTCGTCCTCGTGAACCTCGCGGTGGACCTCCTCTATCCAGTCTTCGACCCGCGCCTGCGCAAATCCATCGGAGCGAAAGCATGAGCAGCATCGGCACCGCCCAAACCCTGGTTCCATCCAAGGGCAGCCAGCTTTTTGCCAGCTTCGCCAACCGCGTGCGCAAGCTCGATCTGGGGCTGGTCCTCGCCTGGGCCGCCATCGCGGTTGTGATCCTGTTCGCGACCTTCCCGTGGCTGTTCACCACCTACAACCCGGTCCAAGGCGTGCCGGTTGAAAAGCTGAAGGCGCCCTCGGCGCTGCACATCCTCGGCACCGACGCGCTGGGCCGAGATACCTTTGCCCGCATCGTCTACGGCGCGGTCCATTCGCTGACCGGCGCGTTTGTTGCGGTTTCGGTCGGCCTGACCGTCGGCACTGCACTCGGCGTCATCGCCGGTTCCACCGGCGGCATAATCGAGGAAGCAATCATGCGCCTTGTCGACGTGCTGCTGTCGATCCCCGGCCTGCTGCTGATGCTCTCGATCATTATCCTGCTCGGCTTTGGTACTGTGAACGCCGCCATCGCGGTAGGTATCACCTCCATCGCCGCATTCGCCCGCCTCGCGCGTTCCGAAGTCGTACGGGTCCGGCGCTCGGACTATGTTGAGGCCGCATTCGGCTCGGGCGGCACCTTCTTTGCCGTGCTTTGGCGGCACGTGCTGCCCAACTCACTGGTCTCGGTGTTGGCCTTTGCCGCCCTGCAGTTCGGTGGCGCGATCCTCGCCATCTCCACTCTCGGCTTTCTCGGCTACGGCGCGCCGCCGCCGACCCCGGAATGGGGCCTGCTAATCGCCGAGGGCCGCAACTACATCTCCACCGCCTGGTGGCTCACCACCGCGCCGGGCATCATCGTGGTCATCGTGGTGCTCGCCGCCAACCGCATCAGCCGCTCGCTCGGCAACGGGCGCTAAGATGACCGACATCCCCCTTCTCTCCATCGAGAACCTCTCCGTCGCGTATCGCGAAGGTGACGAGATCACACGGGTGACCCACGAGGTAAGCTTTACCATCGCCCACGGCGAAGTGGTGGCGCTCGTCGGTGAATCCGGCTCGGGCAAGAGCACCACCGCCCAATCGGTGATCGGGCTGTTGCCCGAGAACGGCCGCATCGAGACCGGCAGCATCCGGCTCAACGGCGAAGACATCGCTCATTGGAGCGGCAAGCGCTTTGACGTCATCCGTGGCAAGCACATTAGTCTTATCCCCCAGGATCCGACGTCGTCGCTGAACCCGGTGAAGACCGTCGGCGCCCAAGTCGGCGAGATCCTCCGCATCCATGGCGAACGCGATCGCAAGGCCATCGAGACCCGTGTCATCGAATTGCTCGCACGCGTCGGCCTGACGAACCCCGAGTTGCGCGCAAAACAGTATCCGCACGAACTGTCTGGCGGCATGAAGCAGCGCGTGCTGATCGCCATCGCCATCGCGCTGAAGCCGCAACTGATCATCGCCGACGAGCCCACCAGCGCCCTCGACGTCACCGTGCAGCGCCGCATTCTCGACCTCATCGACGAATTGCGCCGCGAGAGCGGCACCGCCGTGCTGCTGGTCACGCACGACCTTGGCGTCGCGGCCGACCGGGCGGACCGTATCGTTGTGCTTCAGGGCGGCCGCATCCAGGAGACCGGCGACACCGAGCAACTCCTCGCCGCGCCGCGCAGCGCCTATGCCCAGCGCCTGCTCGCCGATGCCCCTTCGCTCGCCACCAACACCTTCCGAGCCCCACCGCCCGCCGGCGAGGACGCGATCATCGTTGACAGCCTCGTCCACGATTTCACCACCGAGGGCCGCAAGAACTTCCGCGCCGTCGACGGCGTGTCCTTCACCGTCCGCCGCGGCACCACTCACGCCATCGTCGGCGAAAGCGGCTCGGGCAAGACCACTACAGTCCGCGACGTCGTCGGCTTCGGCGAGCCCACCGCCGGCGCCATCCACATCGAAGGCACCAACATCGGCGCGCTGAAGGGTGAGGCGCTGCGCAAGTTCCGCCAGACCATCCAGCTCGTCTACCAGAACCCCTTCTCCTCGCTCGACCCGCGCCAGACCGTGTTCGGCATCGTCGAGGAACCGCTGATCAACTTCGGCGAGCGCGACGCTGCAGTCCGAGCCGAGAAGGTCAACGCCCTGCTCGAGCGTGTCAGTCTGCCCGAAGCACTACGCAAACGCCGCCCGCGGGCCCTGTCGGGCGGCCAGCGCCAGCGCGTCGCCATCGCCCGCGCGCTGATTCTCGATCCCAAGGTGCTCGTCCTCGATGAGGCGGTCTCCGCCCTCGACGTCACCGTCCAGGCCCAGATCCTGAAGCTCCTTGACGAGCTGCAGAAGGAGCGCAGCCTCACCTACCTCTTCGTCTCGCACGACCTCGCCGTGGTGCGGCAGATCTCTGATACCGTTTCCGTCCTCCACAACGGCAAGCAGGTCGAGTCCGGCCGGGTAGAGGACGTTTTCCTCCGCCCGCAGAGCGACTACACGCGCGAACTCATCGATGCCATTCCCGGAAAAAGGAGCCACGCTCTTGCCTAGTTCTCACCTTCACAAGCGCCTCGGCTTCTTCACCCGCTTGCTCGAAGACGCCTCGCCCGGCGACCGCTACCGCTTCGCCGTCGAGCAGATCGTCCATGCCGAACAGCACGGCTTCGACAGCGCCTGGGTCGCCCAACACCACTTCCACCGCGACGAAGGCGGCCTGCCCTCCCCACTGGTGCTGCTCTCGCATGTTGCGGCGCTGACCTCGCGCATTCGCCTCGGCACCGGCGTAATCACCCTGCCGCTGGAGAACCCGATCCGCGTCGCTGAAGATGCTGCGGTGCTCGATCTGCTCTCGGGTGGCCGGCTCGAACTCGGCCTCGGTGCTGGTGGCACGCCAGCCTCGTTCACCGCCTTCGGCTACGACGTCGCCGAGCGCAACGACATCTACGCCAAGCACCTCGATATCTTCCGCACCGCCCTCTCGGGCTCGCCCATCGTCGGCGACACAAAGCAGTATCCGCCCGCGCCGCACCTGCTCGAGCGCTTCTGGCAGGCGACCTTCTCGGTCTCGGGCGGCACCCGTGCCGGCAAGGCCGGTGACGGCCTGATGCTATCCCGCACCCAGCCGCGCCCGGCCGATCGGCCCCAGGCCAGTCTGCCGGACATCCAGCATCCGATCATCGACGCCTACTTCGAGCATCTGCCGCGCGAGATCGCACCGCGCATCGTCGCGTCGCGCACCCTGTTCGTCGCCGACAACCGCGAAGAAGCTCGCCGCTACGCCGCCGTCGGCCTGAAGAGGGCCGCGATTGGCCTCGCCAAGGGCGGCCATCGCTTCGACAGCGACGATCTCGACCATCTCATCGGGGCCACCGACACGCATGTCGGTACGGTCGAGGATGTGCTCGACAGCCTCAGCCGCGACACCACTCTGCCGCGCGTCACCGACATCGTCTTCCAGGTCCACTCGGCCGATCCGCCGCATGAGCTCACACTGCGCTCGATCGAGCTGATCGCCAGTGAGGTCGCCCCGCATCTGGGCTGGACCCCATCCGAAAAGCCCGCCCCACGCCTCAGCCTTGTGCGCTGAACGAAGAAGGAGCCAACCACTATGACCATGAAGATCGACGTCATCGACAAGCTCGTCGGCATCGTCCCAGGATCGAGCCTCGACCGCGTCCGCTCCAATCGCCAGCAGGCGCGCGACAACGCCCAGCTCAGCTATGAGGCCCTGTTCGAGCCCAAGTCGCCCGGCACCGTGCTGATCGAAGAGCGCTACGCCATCGCCTACTTCGTTGCCGGCCTCCATCGTGACGAAGCCATCGCTGCATTCTACCGCGAGAGCCTCGGCCACCACGATCGCCCCGGCCTCGTCGGCGCCATCAGCGCGGAAATCCGCCGCGGCGAGACCTCTGGACCCTACGGCAGCTACCCTGCCGGTCCGCTGAGCAGAGAAGACAAGGCTGGCCTCGACTATGTAGCCGATGTCGCCAATCGCGCCGTACTCGGCCGTCTCGCCTCCGCCCTGGCACATGCCCATCTGCTTGTCTTCCGCCCGCGCGATGCGAGCTCGGCCGCGCTGCAGGCCCTGCTGAACGCTGGCTGGTCGACCGACGATATCGTCACCCTCAGCCAGCTCGTCGCCTTCCTCTCCTTCCAGATTCGCGTCGTCACCGGCCTCCGCGCGCTCGCCCAGAGCGAGCAGCAGTCCGTCGCCGCCGAGTAAGGTTCAGAACCATGACCGAAACTGCCATCTCCTATTCTGATCCCAACCGCCCGGTCGCCTTCACCCAGGCCAATATCGGTTGGGCCCCCTGGCTCGAACCGCTGAAGGAAGCGGACCTGACCCCGCGTCACTGGGACGGGCTCACTGAAGCGAGCCGCGCCAAGTCGCCCTATTTCATGCTGCTGGCCCGCGATCCGGACACGCTCCGCGCCCGCACACTTACCGACAAGGACATCTTCTACAACCCCGACGCGGGCCTGCCCCGGGCCGAGCGTGAACTCGCCGCCGCGGCCACCTCGCGCTACAACGGCTGCATCTTCTGCGCCTCCGTCCATGCGCGCTTCGCCTCCACCTATTCCAAGCGCGGCGACGATGTGGACAGGCTCCTCACCGATGGCGTCGAAACCGATCTCGGTCCGCGCTGGAATGCGCTGGTCGAAGCGTCGGTGAAGCTCACCGCCACCCCGTCCGAGTTCGGCCCATCCGAAATCGCCGCGCTCCGCGAGCAAGGTCTCGACGACCTCGCCATCGCCGACCTGGTCCAGGCCGCCGCCTTCTTCAACTGGGCCAACCGTCTGATGCTGTCGATCGGCGAGCCAACGGCAGTCGCGGCCTGAGACGATGTCCGTCGCCGAAGCCATCCCTGCATGCGTCACCTCGCGGCGGCAGTCAGCGTGGTGACCACCGGTCGCGGCGAGCAGCGAACCGGTTTCACCGCGACCTCGGTGACGTCGCTGTCGAGGGAGCCTCCGGCGCTTCTGGTCTGCCTCACCGCCAGTCGTCGGTATCGTCTGTCCTGCTGGACCACGGCGCCTTCTGCCTTAACGTGCTGGCGAGCGACCAGGTGCGTATAGCTGAGCGCTTCACCGGTCGCGACGGCAGTCGCGGCGCGGCGCGCTACCGCGATGCCACATGGGAGGCGATGCCATTGGGGCACTTGGCAACTCAGACTCGCTGGCTTTGATCGATTGCAATCTTGAGGAGGTGATAGAGCGCTACTCTCACACGATCCTGATTGCTCACCCAACCCACGTTCGCATTCGCGAACGGTCGGAGCCGCTGGTCTACTGGCATGGCGCTTATCGTTTGCTTTCAAGCCTCGACGGCGTCCTCAGGCGGGCTTGAACAAGTCCGCATTGGGCCATAAGCGGTCCATTGGGACAGTCTGCTTTGCGCCAAGAGCGGACGTTCGATGTCGCGATGGAGGCACCCTAAGAGAAGGGCCGGTCGATGCCGGCCCTTCATGCATCAGAAATCCATTCCACCCGGCGCGGCCGGCAGCGGAGCTTCCTTCTTTGGCTTTTCCGCGATCATCGCTTCAGTGGTGATCAGCAGGCCCGCGACTGATGCGGCGTCCTCGATGGCGGTGCGCACGACCTTGGCCGGGTCGATGATGCCCCACCTGTAGAGGTCACCATACTCGCCGGTCTGGGCATTCCAGCCGTGGGCGTAGTCCGGTTTCTCCAGCAGCTTGCCCACGATCACCGAGCCGTCTTCGCCGGCATTGAGCGCAATCTGCTTGGCCGGCCACTGGATCGCGCGCCGGACGATATCGACGCCGGTCCGCTGATCGGCGTTGTCAGGCTTGAGCGCTTCGAGCGCCTTTGCCGCACGCAGGAGGGCAACGCCGCCGCCCGGCAGCACGCCTTCTTCCACGGCGGCGCGGGTCGCATGCATCGCATCGTCGACGCGATCCTTCTTCTCCTTGACCTCAACCTCGGTCGAGCCGCCGACGCGGATCACCGCGACGCCGCCGGCCAGCTTGGCCAGCCGCTCTTGCAGCTTCTCGCGGTCATAGTCTGACGTCGTTTCCTCGATTTGCGCCTTGATCTGGGCGACGCGGCCCTGGATGTCGGTCTTGGAGCCGGCGCCATCGACGATGGTGGTGTTCTCCTTCTCGATGGTCACCTTGCGGGCCGTACCGAGCATTTCGAGCGTCACGTTCTCGAGCTTGATGCCCAGGTCCTCGGAGATCACATTGCCCCCGGTCAGGATGGCGATATCCTCGAGCATGGCCTTGCGGCGATCACCGAAGCCCGGCGCCTTCACTGCTGCGATCTTGAGGCCGCCGCGCAGCTTGTTGACGACGAGGGTCGCGAGTGCCTCGCCCTCTACATCCTCAGCGATGATGAGTAGCGGCTTGCCGGTCTGCACGATTGCTTCCAACACCGGCAGCATCGGCTGCAGGTTCGACAGCTTCTTCTCGTGCAGCAGGATGTAGGGATCTTCGAGCTCGACCCGCATCTTCTCGGGGTTGGTTACGAAGTACGGCGAGAGATAGCCGCGGTCGAATTGCATGCCTTCGACGACATCGAGTTCGGTCTCGGCGGTCTTGGCTTCCTCGACGGTGATCACACCCTCGTTGCCCACCTTCTGCATGGCCTCGGCGATCATCTTGCCGATCGCCGTCTCGCCATTGGCCGAGATGGTGCCGACCTGCGCGATCTCTTCGTTCGAGGTGATCTTGCGGGCGTTCTTCTTTAGCTCGTCGACCACGGTCGTCACCGCGAGGTCGATGCCGCGCTTGAGGTCCATCGGATTCATGCCGGCCGCGACGGCCTTGGCGCCTTCCTTGACGATGGCCTGGGCGAGAACAGTTGCGGTGGTTGTGCCGTCACCTGCGAGGTCGTTCTGCTTGCTGGCGACTTCGCGCACCATTTGCGCGCCCATGTTCTCGAACTTGTCGGAGAGTTCGATCTCCTTGGCGACGGTCACGCCGTCTTTGGTGATGCGGGGAGCACCGAAGCTCTTTTCGATCACCACGTTGCGGCCCTTGGGGCCGAGGGTCACCTTCACCGCATCGGCGAGGGTGTCGACGCCCTTCAGCATGCGGTCGCGGGCATCGAGGGAGAACTTGACTTCTTTAGCAGCCATTTGTCGTCACTCCTTGAGACGTAACGAGATTTGACTCTGGTTGGGATTTTGGCCTCAGGCGGCCTTCTTCAGTTCGGCGACGGGCTCGACGACGCCCATGATGTCGCTTTCCTTCATGATCAACAGCTCCTCGCCGTCAATCTTGACTTCTGTGCCGCTCCACTTGCCGAACAGCACCCGGTCGCCGGGCTTGAGTTCGGTCGCGACCAGTTCGCCGCGCTCGTTGCGGGCACCCGGCCCGACGGCGACGACTTCGCCTTCCTGGGGTTTTTCCTTGGCAGTATCGGGGATGATGATGCCCCCGGCGGTCTTCTGCTCCGCGTCGATGCGCTTGACCACGACACGGTCGTGCAAAGGACGGAAATTCGTCAAAGCTTCCTCCATTGAAACGTAACGATGTGAGTGTCGCCCGAACGCGCTCGCGCCCGAGCGAAAATGAGCTAGGAGCGGGTGTTTTTCCCTTCAAGAGGTTCCAATCAGATTTTTTTGAGCACCGCTACCGCCTTGAAATCAAAGCCGTTCAGCAGCAAGCTGAGCGTCGGCAGCTCAACCCCAGGAGGTTCTTCGGATGTCTTCCAGGTCTCACGGTGTGCAGGCCAATGCTGGCTACGGGCTCACCACTGCGCAGATCGTCTATCGGATGCCCGACCACCGATCTCTGTTTCAGGATTTCATCTGGCAGCACTACGACACCTATCCGGAGTTCCCGAAGCTGGTCGGCTTCTTGGCGTTCTGGGAGGAGCAGATCGAGGGCCCGATCCACTCTGTCACAGTCGCTCACGCCCGACTGATCCGCCCGGTCGATTTGCTGGAGATGCAAGGCGCTCGTCATTGATTGGCGGTCGGGCCGGCATAGTAGGGCGGCCTACTGCGTTCTCCGACTTCAGCGCCTGGCCGCGCCTGGCAGGGCGACGCAAACCGTCAGTCCGTAGCCTGGGCGACCGACGGCAATAGTACCCTCTTGAAACTCTCTTGAAGCGTCCTACGTCAATTTCGTCGGTCGCCCATGAGGGGCCGACAGTCCGGGAGGAAGCCTTTCGGGCCACCTCCCATATCCATGTTGCTCAACGGAGAATGTGGCTATGATGACCAACATCGACTTCGCCCCCCTGTTCAGGTCGAGTATTGGCTTCGACCGGGTGTTCGACCTGCTCGAGAACTCGCTCAGGGTTCAAAACACCAGCAACTGGCCGCCCTACGACATCGTCCGCGAGGGCGAGGATGCCTATCGCATCACGATTGCCGTGGCCGGCTTCAGCCAGGATGAGTTGACCTTAACTTACGAGCCGAACCTGCTCGTGGTGAAGGGCAACAAGGCAGAGAACGGTGAGACCAAGTACCTGCATCGGGGGCTCACCAACGGCGCGTTCGAGCGTCGTTTCGAGCTGGCCGACTACGTCGAAGTGGCCGATGCCAGGCTCGAGTACGGCCTGCTCACCGTGTGGCTGAAGCGCGAACTGCCAGAGGCGATGAAACCGCACAAGATTGCGATCGCCTCGGCCGGCCAACCTGTGGCTGAGCCCAAGCAGATCGAGGATCGCAAGCAGGCGGCCTGAACCACCCACAAGCGAAGAAGCACCAGGGCCGGCGCCATCGCGCCGGCCGTCGAGGAGCTTTGTATCGAGGAGATGAACGATGAACGTACGTGATCTCATTCCCTGGGCCCGCAACACCAGCTCGGTCCCGACCAACTACCGGAACGAAACCTTGAGGAACGAGCAGAACCCGTTCCTCCAGTTGCACCGCGAGATGAACCGGCTGTTCGATGACGCCTTCCGCGGCTTCGACACGCAGCTTTCGTCGCTCGGAAATCTGACGCCCTGGAACGCGAACTGGCCAGGTATCGAGATTTCCGAAACCGATAAGGAACTGCGCGTCACCGCCGAGATTCCCGGCGTCGACGAGAAGAATGTCGAGGTGCTGCTCGAGGACGATGTGCTGATCCTTCGAGGCGAAAAGCACTCGGAGACCGAAGACAGGGAGCGCCAGTTCAGCGAGCGCTACTACGGCACCTTCGAACGTCGGCTGCCTCTGGGCGTCGAGGTCGAAGAGAACAAGGTGAGCGCCAACTTCAAGAACGGGGTGCTCACTGTGCTGCTGCCGAAGTCGACAATGGCGCAGTCGAGAACCAAGCGCATCGCCATCAACGGGTCGACCACACACTAAACGAAGGCTGGGCAGGCCACACCTGCCCAGCCAGGCTGTCCAACCTGCCTGGACCGACCAGCGTCCACCGGGAGAAAGTGACTATGAATGTCAGAATCTATTCCACGGACCTGCCGCTTCCCATGAGCGAGGTTCATCCAATCGCAATCATTCCCGATCGACCGGATACTCATTTGCCAGCCCATCCTCAGGGTCTGCCATGGCGCTACTGGGCCAGCACAGACACCCGAGACACGCTGCTGATTCCGCTTCGGGGAGGCGGCCATCGAAGACCATGGCCATTGCGTGATGTATGAGCCGCTCGACCGCCTGCTGTCGCCGTTGCCCCTGAACGGCTTCCGGCATCGAACGTGGATGATCGAGCGATCGGCACCAGGGAAGAAGCCGCAGGGGCCGAATTCCATGCTCGGTCGCCTGGACCGTGCGGCAGCGTGACCAGATGCGCGGGAAGCAATCCTCATCGACCGGCCCATATCGCATCGGCCCGGGCTGCGACGACCTCTTGACGGCCAAAACTCCCAAACCCATCTCGTTGTCGTCGGCGGTAATTGCCGCATCGCTTTGTTCAGACAATCGGAGGAAGTGATGGGACACACACCCTTTTCCAACCCCGTTTTCCTGAGACTTCATCGGACGGGGACTTTCCAGGCACGCAACGCCTGGGAGGCCTGCGAATACCTCGATCTACACTGGCCCGCTGCTCGGACGGCGCACTATCGCCAGGCAAAGGCGCTGTGCCAGTCGGCGATCGATGGAGTTATCGACGCTGAGATCGCCCGTCGAGCCGTGATCGATGCCGCCCAGCGCGCCGGTGTGCTGGCTACGAAGTGGGAAACCGACGGCGAACGCACCAATACCACCAATATCCCGGCAAACGCTGCCTGGCCCATATCGGCTCCGGCCCATGCGGCGCCGGCGGAGGCGGACGACGAAGTCACCGACAGCGATTTCGTCGGTTACTTCCGGGCCACGGACATCCTCAACGATCCGGCCCTCTCCCCGAGCCGGAAGCGGGCGCTGCTTGCTCACTGGGCCTCAGACATCAACGCTGTTGTTGGTGTCCCTGGCTTGCGCTGCGTCAGGGGCGTGACCGTCAGCATCGACAGCATTCTGGAGGCTTTGCGCGAACTCGACCTCGAGGTGGACCAGGCTGCGATGGTTGCCGGCTCCAGTGGGGCGGGCGACCGGTGGTGACAGAGACCCCGCCAGGCGGCGGGGTCCAACTAACGGTGATGACGATGATGCAGATGAATGTCCGGCCTGCATCGGGACAGGCCAACGAGCTACTCTTCGACTGGAAATTGGACGTCGAGCGGTTGGAGCGGGAGGCACGGAGCGCCGTCGAGCGCCGGCAGTCTGACCCATGGGCTCTTGTCGAGGCCGAGTGTTCCCTCGACCTGATTGATGCGGAGATAGCGGCCCTGCGCCTGAAAGGTCGCGAAAGCGCCGCGGCACACAGCCTTGCGCATCTGAGCGGCTGGCGCACCCGCATCGAACGGGCCGTTCGGATGTTGAACTCGGTTCCCGCAGACGAACGACGTTGAACTGTCAGCCGATGCAGTTGCTGAACTGCGGCGGCTCGAGGGCAACGTATGTTCGAGCACGGAGGATCTGCCCGCGTACGGTGTGCGGAAAAGTCCGCCACCCGCCATGTCCGCCTTGCGCCAGGAGCTGCTGTCAAGGCAACGAGGCAATGTCTGGGTCAACCACCGTGGCCCTTGAAAGGTCGGTCTGGAACCGGTGCGCTCTCGGCGAACGGCCAGTGACCCGCTTGAACGCATTGCTGAAGGCGCTCTCTGAGGTATAGCCGAGGGACTGCCCGATGACCGCCACCGGCGTCGTTTCCTCGCGCAGAGCACGTTCCGCCAGATGCATCCGCCACTGTCCGAGATAGGTGAGCGGCGCAGTGCCAACGACCGTGCGGAACTGTAGCGCGAAAGTGGTCCTCGACATGGCGCAGACCTTCGCGAGTTCATCGAGACGCCATGAGCGGGCGGGATCGCCATGCATATGTCGCATGGCCGGCGCAATGCGCGGGTCGCCCAGCGCCCGCAGCCAGCCCGCCGGCATCAGCTCGGGGAGCTTCAGCCGCGCCCGCAGCACTTGGATGAACAGCAGCTGTGCAATCTGCTCCGCCGCCAACTGGCCGCCCGGCTGGTGAGTGGAGCGTTCCTCGACCAGCCGGGCCAGTAGCCATCGAAATGTGGTCGCCTCCTGTGACGCCGCCCGGATGTGAATCCAGGGCGGCAGCACATCGGCCAACAACCGGCCGCTTTGCGGATCGAGCCGCACATGTCCTCCGACGTGCTCGAAGTCGCCGCCATCGCCCAGCATCGCCGTCGACCGACCAGAGCCGGAGAAGACGCTCATGGCGTCCAGTGGCTCGAGTTCGAGATCGCTGGCGAGGACGAATGCCCGCTCTGCCGTCAGCAATCCGACATCCCCTGCGTCAAATCGAGCCGCCTCCGGCCCTCCGTCGACCCGCACCCAGCAGTGGCCGCGCACGACTGCGAAGAACTTGATGCTCTTGGGTGCCGGGAAGCGGATCGCCCACGGTCCGCCTGCGGTGAAACTGCCCGTCGCCAGCATCTCGGCCTTGGTGAACTTGAGGATGTCGGAGAAGGGGTCGGCGCTCATTTCCGTACTATCGCGCAAGTAAACTGCATTCTCAAGCATTCATCGTATGGCCAGATCGATCTAGAACCCGCATCTGGTCGACAACGCGAGGAACGAACATGTCCGACGAATTGGTATTGGTTACTGGCGGCACCGGTTTCATCGCGCAACACTGCATCCTGGCACTGCTCAAAGCCGGCTACCGCGTCCGCACCACGGTTCGCAACCTCGGCCGCGAGGCCGAAGTCCGCGCCAACCTCAAGGTCGGCGGCGCCGAACCCGGCGACCGTCTCGCTTTGGTCGTTGCCGACCTTGCCGCCGACAAGGGCTGGGCCGAAGCCGTGGCCGGCAGCACCTATGTGCTGCACGGCGCGTCACCCACGCCTTCGGGCGACCAGGTGCGCGAGGAAGACTGGGTCCGCCCCGCGGTGGACGGCAACCTGCGCGTTCTGCGCGCCGCCCGCGACGCCGGGGTCAGGCGGGTAGTGCTCACCTCTGCCATCGGTGCCATCGCCGTCGGTCACCCGCCGCTCAACCGTCCTTTCGACGAGACCGACTGGAGTGACCTTTCCGGCAAGGTCAGGCCCGTCGCGCCCTACCAGAAGTCGAAGACCATCGCCGAGCGCGAGGCCTGGGCATTCATCGAGCGCGAAGGACGCGGCCTCGAACTGGCGGCCGTGAACCCGGTGGCAGTGCTCGGCCCAGCGCTCGGCCCCGACTATTCCCACTCGATCCGCATCATCACCAATCTCATGAACGGCCAGCCGGGCTGCCCAAAGATCAACTCGGGCTATGTCGACGTCAGGGATGTGGCAGACCTGCACCTGCGGGCGATGACCGATCCGCGCGCCAGCGGGCAGCGTTACATCGCCATTGCTGGCCACAGCCTGTGGATGGTCGATGTGGCGCGGATTCTGAAACGCCGCATGGGGTCTGCCGCCAGCCGGGTTTCGACAGTCGTGCTGCCTAACTGGGTGGTCAGATGGGTCGCGCGCCGGAATCCAGTGATGCGCAACATGGTTCCTTTACTTGGCATCAGCCTCGACGCGACCAGCAAGAAGGCGGAGGAAGAGCTGCGCTGGAGTCCTCGCTCGGCCGAGGAAGCGATAGTGGCGACCGCAGAAAGTCTGGCTCGCCTTGGCCTGCTGCACAAAGCCTGATCGGCGTGCAGGCATGCACTCGAGTCTGCCATGCGCTAGCAGTTGCCATCGATTAGGTTACGCGCCGTCGTCAGTACACGCGCACCGGGCTCCCGGGAGAGCGCCACGGTTGCGACACCCGTACCTGTGATCAGCGCCCGCCGTCCCTCCAATGAGAGAAACGGCGTCATACCGTGATCTCCAGCTCAGCGATCTTGGCGTCCGCGAGGACGAAGAAGTACCGCAGATCGACCGGACTGCCGGGGAAGTCGCCGATGAGGTGGCTCGTCACAAGCGTCCTGCCATTCTCGGTCGCCATGAAGAAGGGCTCCACGGTGTAGCTATACTTCTGGGTGGACCCCGCCTTCCACTTGCGGATGGCGTCGAGACCCACATGGGTCCTTCCTTCATCCTTGACGACCCCGTTTTCCGCGAAGGTCGCGGCGACGGCATCGGGGCCGCCATTCCGATCGGCGGCAAAGTAGTCCTCGATGCTCTTGGGCAGTTTGATAGACATTTGAGTTCTCCCGCTTTGTGTTCAGCCTGCCGGCTGCGTTGCCCGACCCCGATTCAGGGCCGGCACCCCGCAAACTTAAGTCTGGACGATTGCCGCGATAACTAGGACAAAGAGGGACGAGGAGTTACGAAAACCGGGACAATGACACGATCCGTCCTTGCCGATCTGGATGCCGTTCTCAGCATCGCCCGTCGCGGTTCTTTTCGCGCTGGCGCACTTGAGCTCGGCATGTCTACGACGGCGCTAAGCAATGCCGTTGCCAAGCTGGAGCAGCGACTGGGTGTTCGCCTGTTCAACCGCACAACGCGCAGCGTTTCGCTTACCGATGCCGGAAGGGCCTTTGTGGAGCGGGTGGGTCCGGCGATGACGGACATCCATGACGCCATGCTGGCCGCGCAGTCGCTGCAGGAGACGCCAACGGGCACCTTGCGCATCAACGCCTTTGCATCGGCGGCGCGGGAAGTGATGGCCCCCCTCGTCCTGTCGTTCCTGCGGCGCTACCCGCAGGTGCATATCGATCTGGTCACGGAGGGGCGGCTGGTCGACATCGTCGCCGCCGGGTTCGACATGGGCCTGAGGCCGGCGGACCTTGTTCCGAGCGACATGATCGCCGTTTCGCTTGGACTGCCGCGCCGTAACGCGGTCGTCGCTTCGCCGGATTTCCTGCGCACGCACGGGCGCCCTGTCGTTCCGACCGACTTATACCGATTTCGCTGTATTCGGGCGCGTCTACCGAACAACGCCTTGTTCCGCTGGCGCTTCGAGAAGGAAGGGACCGCCGTGCAAATCGATGTCCAGGGATCCATCACCCTCGATGAGCCGAGCCTGGTCAGGATTGCCGCGCAGAGCGGGATTGGTCTTGGATACGTGATGGAGGCGGACGTGCGCGAGGACATCTCTGAGGGCCGGCTCGTGCGCGTTCTCGCTGACTGGACTCCGCCGCTGGCGCCACTCTCGCTCTATTACCCGGGCAGGAAAAACCCATCCGCAGCCTTCAGTGCCTTTGTGCAGGCCGCGAGAGAGTTCGCCACCGCGAACGGCGGCAATTGATCTAGGTCCGCTTTGCGTCAGAAGCAGTAGCCGACTTTGTCCCGACTTTGGCATGGGTTGGGTAGCGTCACCATGCCGCCACCGTCACACCTCCTGATAGGCACTGCGAGTTCGGCCGCTTCCGGTCTAAGGGCCGTCCACGAGACCTGCGCCCGCGATGCGCAAAGCCGTCCCGAACTCGTGAATGGCCCCATCCGGCAGTTCGAGATGAAGCCCCCTGGCGTCGCGCGAAAAGGCCAAAGGGGCAGCGCTGCCGACGACCTCGACGCGGTCAACGCGGGCGTCGCCGAATTGGCCGCCGTCGGCGAGGGAGGTGATGGTCATTGTGCCCGCAGATGCGCCTAGTGTTGTGGCGAACAGATCGCCGGACTTGGTGGTGAAGCGAATGTCCCGAGGCGTGAAGGGCCTGGCGGCAGATTCGCCGAACATGCCAGAGACGACCTCGGTCGGGCCTTCGCCGAACAGGCGCCAGGGGCGGGTTCCGTGGATGGCATTGCCGAAGCGCTCCATCCAATCCCCAACTGCGGTGACGATGGCACGCTCATCCGAATCGATCGTACCGTCACCCCTGACTGGAATACTGAGCAGCAGGTTGCCGTTCTTCGCGACGACGTCGCAGAGCCGGTGGATGACGGCGTCAGCCTTCATGTAGCCCTTCCGCTCGAAGACCTGCCGGTTGTAGTGCCACTCGCCGATGCAGGTGTCTGTCTGCCAGACATGCGGCACGATCTCCGCCCGATAGCCGCGCTCGACATCCTCGACCAGTGCGCCTTGCCGCAACAAGCTGGCAACCGCCCTCGCCAACAAGCTCGCCCATCGCATGGAGCGTGCTGAGCACCGGCAAGGCCTTCGACCCCCACAAGCTCGTCCTCGAGGCCGTATAGCCGTCGATCTCGCCACCAGTTCGCGACTGAGCAAATGCATGGAACGGATCGATGGCCGCGCCCCTGGCCCTAGTGGTCCAAATGGCTGTTCTGCCGCCTGTCCGGCCAAGACGGGTGCGTATACCCATCAAGGCCACGGCCCGCCTGCCGCTCAAACAGGCAGGATACAATCAGGGGCTTCCGCTATCCACGCACGAACTCACTTGCGATCAGCAGCCGGTCCATACATTCGGGCCTATAGCGGAAGTCGATGACAAGACATGAGGGGGTGGTATCCGGTGGCTACTTGCCGGCACAAAGCGGCCTGATACAACTACCCGCCTGTCAGGGGAACGCCCCGTCAATCAGTCCCTGACGGCTCATGCGCCTGTCCTGACGAGTTTTCGACAACCGCCTTCTTTAGGCAGAGGTCCAAACGCCGAGCAATTCAAGCGACCATGACCCAGAAACACACGCAGCGCGCTTCCTCCCACCCCTGGATCGACACCGTATGGCAGACGGTTTGCCTCGGGGACGGCATCTACAAGGCGACCCCTGACGGGTCGTGGGACCTGATCCTCAGCGTTTCACCGGAGGGTGAGCCGCTGGTTTTTCTCAGTGGCCAAGCCACCGAGCCGGTGGAGGTTCCGTACCTTGCGGGCGAGCACTCGGTGGTCGTTTCCTTTGCGGCGCACGTCTATCTGGCGACCGAGAACGAGGTGCGGACAGGCGCGGCGGTCCGCTTTCTGCCGGTGAGAGGCGATCGCTTCGATCTCGACGGTGCCGACCTGCCGCTGCCCACCTTCGAGGATGCAGAGGCGCTGGTCGACCAGATGATCCGTGCCGGGCTTCTGAAATCGGACGATCTCGTCGCCAAGGCCTTCTCGGACAATCCCAAGGCTGCGTCGAAGCGCTCGGTCCAGCAGCATTTCAAGCGAACCACCGGCATCACGCAGAAGGATTTTCAGATGATCCGCCGGGCGCAGGAGGCGGTGCGGCGCTTGAAGCGCGGCGAACGGCCGGCGGGGGTAGCCGCCGATCTCGGCTATACCGATCAGCCGCACATGATCAAATCGATCAAGACCATCATGGGCCACCTGCCGTCCAACCTGGAGCTGGTCCACAAGCTTTGAGCGCCGGGCGGATGCCGCCCGGCGCTCCTTGGTAACGCTTGCCGATGCGATCAGCTCTTGAGGAGCGCCGCGAACTCGCGGAGGTCGCGGGCGAAGAACTCGGGATCCTCCCAGGCCGCGAAGTGCCCGGCCGTCTCCATGTCGTGGAACTGCACCACGTTGCCGCCTGTCTGGCGATCGGCCCATTCGCGCGGCAGGCGCACGCCACCCGGGATGGGAGCCTCGGTCGCCACCGCAACCGGCACGCCGGTGTTCGTGCCCTTGATGGTCGGCGGCTGCATCGCGTTCTCGCTGTAGATCCGGAACGATGACGCTGCCGTCTCGGTCAGCCAGTAGATCATGATGTTGGTGATCAGCTCGTCGCGACCGAACCGTGCGTCCACCTCGTCGCCGACGCCCATTCCGGCCATGAAGCTCAGGATCCACGCCGCGAGGCCCACCGGCGAGTCGTTCATCGCGAAGGCCAGGCTCTGCGGCTTGGTCGCATGTATTAGGTTGAAGGCGCCGTGGGTGAAGAACCACTGCTGGATCGCGCCGGCATAGGCCTGCTCCGGCGGGGTCAGGACCGAGAAGTCCGTGGTGTGGTCCGGATAGCCGACATCGGTCACGTGGTAGCCGAGCAGCACCTCGGGATGACGCTGGGACAGCGACATCGAAATGATGGACCCGCCATCACCGCCGGCTGCGATGAACTTCTCGTACCCCAGAGTCTTGGTCATCAGGTCGGCGAAGAGATCGGCGACCTGATCCATCGCCAGTGCCGTCCTGCCCGAAAAACCGGTGCCGGGAATGGAGGGCACGACGACATGGAAGTCCTTGGACAGGGCTTCGATCACGCCGTGGTAGCGGTAGAACGAGTCCGGCCAGCCATGCAGCAAGAGGAGCGGAACCGCGTTCGGGTTCGTCGAGGGCCGGTGGACGAAATGGAGATCGACGCCATCGAGGTTGATCTTGAAGTTGCCGAGCGCATTGATGCTCGCCTCGGCCTTTCGCCAGTCGTAGCCGTTGATCCAGTAATCGGTCAGCCGCTTGAGGTAGTCGACGTTGGTCCCGATGCTCCAGCCTGCGTCGGCCGGCTGGTCGGGCCAGCGGGTGTGCTGGAGCCGATACTTGAGGTCGGCAAGCTGGGACTCGGGAATGGCGATTTCGAAAGCTGCGGGGTTGGTCATGGCAGAAGTCTCCTGTGAAAGGGCGGATTTGCCGGAAAAGCCAGCGAACAGAGCGGAGGCGGCAAGGGCCTTGGAAAACTGACGGCGATTCATCTCTCATCTCCGTGCGTTGTTGATGGGATGAGGGTAGGGGGACGGGGCGCGAGGAGATTGTAAAAATGCGAAAATCGCGGACCGGCACCAACAGCCGCTGACGCGACTGGTCGATGTCCGTTCACCTCTGAAGGCCGGTCTTTTCGGAGATGTCTCGCAGCGTAGGCGGCGCGGATGCGGCACTGGGATAATCGCAGGCTTGACGCCCCCCTTTCGGCGAACGACCCTCGCGCGTGGGCTTGAGGGGGCGCTGTCGTGATTGGGGATTTGGTCGCGCTGGATGAACGGTTCAGGGTTCTGGTGCCTGAACTCGCATCGATCCGGATGCTGCACGATCAGGGGACCTTCACCGAAGGGCCGGTATGGTTTGCCGACCTCCAGTTGCTCCTCTGGAGCGATATCCCGAACAACCGCCTGCTGCGCTGGACACCGGACGGGCAGGGCGGAGTGTTCCGCGAGAACTCCCGCCACGCCAACGGCAACGCCCGCGACCGCGAGGGGCGCCTCGTCACGTGCGAGCATAGCGGCCGGCGCGTCACCCGCACCGAGGCCGATGGCCGGATCACGGTGATCGCCGATGCCTACGCGGGCCGGAAGCTCAACTCGCCCAACGACGTGGTGGTGAAGTCCGACGGCTCGATCTGGTTCACCGATCCGGAATACGGCCTGCGGGTCAACGTCCCGGGTGGCGCCCGCGAACAGGCGCGGGAGAACGTCTACCGCGTCGACCCGGCAACCGGCGCCGTGGCTGTGGCGGTCGATGATTTCGACAAGCCCAATGGCCTCGCCTTCTCGCCCGATGAATTGCTGCTCTATGTCGCCGATTCCGCGGTGACCGATGGACCGGGGCGGAACTCCCATATCCGGCGTTTCCGGGTCGATGGCGGCGGCAGGCTCTCGGGTGGCGAGGTCTTTGCCGCGACGGCCGGCATTCCGGATGGCATGCGGGTCGATACCGATGGCAATCTCTGGGCCAGCGCCGGCAAGAAGATCGATATCTACGCTCCCGACGGCACCCTGATCGGTCAGGTCAGCGACTTCCCGATGGATGTGACGAACCTCACCTTCGGCGGCGTGCAGGGCGACGAAATCTTCGTCACCGGCGGGCAATTCCTCTTCTCGGTCAAGGTCAACGCGCGGGGCGCCCAGCGGCCCTGAACGGTCGTCGCAAGTCCGAGATCCTGTGCACTATCTTCCAGCGGTGCAATGTGAACGCCAAACTTGGTCCCCACCCCTACGGTGCTGTCGTGCCAAAGTGCACGAGGGAGGATTCACTATGGGACTCAAGTTCGCGCAGAGGGCGATACTCGCCGGCTGCCTGGTCGCCGCGGCCTGCGTTGCGCCCGCCGCGGCGCAGGACAAGAAATACACCATCTACCTGAGCAACGGCCTGATCGGGAACGACTGGCTGCAGCAGATGCAGCGTTCGGCCGAAGTGGCCGTGACGAAGGCGCCACTGGCGGGCCGCGTCGACCTGCATATCGAGACGGTCGAGAACTCGGCCCAGGCGCAGATCAACTCGCTCAACAACATCGTTGCGGCCAAGCCCGATGCGATCCTCGTCCACGCCGCTTCGTTCGATGCGCTCAATCCGACGATCGAAGCCGCATGCGCCGCCGGCATCGTCGTCATCAGCTTCAGCGCGGTGGTGAGCGCGCCGTGCCCCTATAAGCTCAACACCAACTGGGACACGATCAACCACGACATCCCGACCTGGCTCGCCAATGTGCTCGGCGGCAAGGGCAAGATCATCGTCGACCGCGGCTTGCCAGGCTCGCCGATCTCGGAAGCTTCCAACAAGGAAATCGAGCGCGTCATGGCGCAGTTTCCGGACATCGAGATTGTGGGCTGGTACACGTCCAATTACGCGCTGGGTGACGAGCAGGCCGGTGTCGCCTCCCTGCTTGCCGCGAACCCCCAGATCGACGGCATCTTGACTGCCGGCTATGGCACCGGCGCCATCCAGGCACTGAAGGACGCCGGCCGGCCGCTCGTTCCGATCGTGGCGTTCTCCTATAATGGGACCGCGACCGCATGCGTCACCGAGACCGAGCCCGGGCTCAAGTGCTTCATCTACACACACCCGCCCTATCTCAGTGCCGAGGCGATCAAGCTCGCCGTTGACGTCCTCGATGGACATCCGCCCGCGTCCAAAACCACGCTGGGCGACTACCCGCGCCTGACCACTGATATCGTTGCGGGTGACTTCTCGCCGGGAGCCGATATCCGCAAGCTCGAGATCGGCGTGAATGTGTTCCCCGAACTGCCGCCCGGGCTGGTGTTGCCCGCGAGCCCCGACTGGGTGAACATCACCGCCGACGAAGCCGCCGGTACCGGCGGCTGACGCCAGGGACCGCTCATCCAGGGGGGAGATCGACGTCGTGGCATTGCTGGAAGCGGTTGGGGTCAGCAAGCGCTATGGCGGCATTCTTGCCCTGAACAAGATGCACTTCGCCGCAAACGCCGGCGAAGTGCGTGCCATTCTGGGCGAAAATGGCGCCGGGAAATCGACCTTCATCCAGATTCTCGCGGGTGCGGTCGCCGCTGACGAAGGCGAGCTGAAACTCTCGGGCGCCGCCTACCGCGCACGTGACCCGCGCCAGGCGCGCCGTGCGGGCATCAGTCCGGTGTTCCAGGAGCTTTCCCTGATCCCCGAACTGACCGTGGCAGAAAACATCTTCTTCGGCGACGAACAACTCTCGGCGCTCGGAACCATTTCGCAACGCGATCTCAACGAGAAGGCAGCCGCGCTCTTTGCCGCGCTCGGCCTCGCCACGATCACCCCCAACGTGCCGGTACGGACGCTCTCGATCGGGGACCGGCAGCTCATTGAGATCGTCAAGGGCCTGTCGAGCGATCCCACCATCCTCATCCTCGACGAAGCAACCTCTGCGCTTCTACCCAAGGAGGTCGACTGGCTGCTCGGCAAGGCGCGGGAGCGCGCCGCTTCGGGTAAGCTCGTCCTCTACATCTCGCATCGCATGGATGAGGTCCGGCGCGTTGCCGACCGAGTCACGGTCTTGCGCAACGGCGAAACCGTGGGGACTGAGACGACCACGGACCTGACGGACGGGGACATCGTTTCCATGATGCTCGGACGCAGGCTCGACCGGCTCTTCCCTGAGCGCAAGCCGACCGCCACCGGGCAGATCGCGCTCAAGGTCACGGATTTGAAGGTCGGTCATATCTTGCGCGGCGTGAGCTTTGACATGCGCGAAGGCGAAGTGCTGGGTGTGGCCGGTCTCCAGGGGCATGGCCAGCGCGAATTGTTCATGGCGCTGTTCGGCGCCGAGCGGGCCGAGGGCCGGATTGAGATCTGGGGGAAACCGGTGACGATCCGCAGCCCCGGCCATGCGCTGTCGCCGGAAATCGGCATGGCGCTGTTGCCCGAGGACAGGCGCGACCAGGGCATCCTGCTTGGCAAACCTGTGCGTGAGAACATCGTTCTGTCGGCGCTCAAACGCGTCGTTAGGCGCGGACTGGTCGACACACGGGCCGAGCGCAAGCTGGTCGAGGAGGCGATGGCATTGCTGCAGATCAAGGCCGACTCGATGGAGCAGCTCGCGGGCACGCTGTCGGGCGGCAACCAGCAGAAGGTCGTGCTGGCCAAACTGCTCGCGACCGAAGCCAGGATTCTGCTCTTCTTCGACCCCACGCGCGGCGTCGATGTCGGCACCAAGGCGGAGATCTTTTCACTGATGCGCAGCCTCGCGGCACGTGGCTTCGCCATCCTGTTCTTCTCAACCGACCTGGCCGAACTCGCCAATGTCGCCGACCGCACGCTCGTCATGAGCTACGGCGCGATCGCGGCGACGCTGCAAGGGGAGACGATGACCGAGGGAGCTATCCTCAGCGCCACCCTCTCGCAGGGATCCGCCGCGTGAGCGCCGCTGTCGCGCTGGTGCGCCGTCATATGTGGCTGCCGCCGCTGATCGTTCTAATCCTCCTGGGTGCGGCCATCGGCATCATGCGGCCGAGCACGTTTGCGATGGACCAGATCAACATCAAGGTCGCCGCCGCGATGACTCTGATCCTGATCTCGACGGGCCAAACCATTGTCGTGACGCGCGGCGGTATTGACCTGTCGGTCGGCGGTATCCTCAGCCTCACCACCGCGATCTGTGCGACACGCGGCGATCCCGGCGCCGTCGAGTCCATCTTCTGGATCGCCTTCGTTCTCGGGCTGGGCGCGGCGATCGGTGTGCTGAACGGGGTGATCATTACACTTGGCAAGCTCCAGCCCTTCGTCGTGACGCTCGCCACCTGGTCGATCCTCGAAGGCTGCGCACTGACCGTCTTGCCGGCCGAAAACAGCGGTGTTCCGGAGAGCTGGGTCGCTGTAGAACATGTGCTGGTCGGCGATGTCGGCGTGCCGATCATGTTGCTCGGGGTGTTGTTTGCGCTGTGGGCGTGGTTCAGCCGCACGCGCGTCTACAACACGATCCGTGCCGCTGGCTCGAACGAGCGCAGCGCCTACCTCAACCGCGTCTCGGTGCTCGCCACCAATGCTTGGGCTTATGGGCTGTCCGGCTTCTTCGCCGCGACCGCCGGCCTTTATTTCAGTACCCAGACGGGCGCCGGTAGTCCAACCGTCGGCACGCAATATGTCCTGCCGGCCATCGCCGCCGTAGTGATTGGCGGCACGAGCCTGATGGGTGGGCGCGGCTCGCTGATGGGCACGATCGTCGGAGCGTTCATTCTGACGCTGATCGGCGATGTGGTGTTCCTGCTCAAGCTCCAGAGTTACTGGCAGTGGGTGATGTCCGGCTGCATCCTGATGCTGGTCGTCATCCTCACCGCTCTCACTGAGTCACGCTCGAACCGAGGGGGAGGGTGATGAAGTTCCGGCTGGCGGCTCCGAGCCCGATCCTTCTCGCCTACGCCGCGGCGCTCCTCCTGTTTGCGCTGGTGAGTCTTTATTCCCCTGGCTTTGCCAATCCCGCGCATGTAGCGACCCTCATCACCGCCGCTGCGTTCATCGGCATTGTCGCGATCGGGCAGACGATCGTCATCGTCGGCGGCGGCATTGACCTGAGCGTTCCATGGATCATGAACAGCGCTGCCATACTGGTGACCGCGCTCGCCCATGGCCAGAACTGGCCGCTGCTCTGGATCGTGCCGCTTGTCCTGCTCTGCGGTTGCGCGGTGGGCGCGGTCAATGGCATCGGTATTGCGCTCCTGCGCGTGCCACCGATCGTCATGACCATGTCGGTCAACGTGATCACCCAGGGCCTGCTGCTCATCTGGACGCGCGGCTTTCCGCCGCCGCTCGCTCCGCCAGCGCTGACCTTCGTCGCCGCCGGCAAGCTCGGCCCTGTCCCCGTCATGCTTCTTGTGTGGGTCGCGCTGGCAGCGCTCGTCGTTGTGGTCGAACGGCGCACCGCCTTCGGACGATATCTCTATGCGATGGGCAGCAGCCGTTCGGTGGCGACGCTTTCGGGTGTCCCGGTGGTGCGTACCACCATTACCGCCTATGCGGTCAGCGGCCTCACTGCCGCGCTCGCGGGAATTCTCCTCGCCGGCTACAGCCGGCAGGCCTATCTCGGCATGGGCGACCCGTATCTGTTCACCTCGATCGCCGCGGTCGCCATCGGCGGCGTCTCGATCCTGGGCGGCACGGGCTCCTATCTGGGGACCATAGCCGGAGCGCTGGTGCTGACCATCCTCACTGGCGTGCTGCCGATCTTCCGGCTCGACGCCGGAGCGCTCAGGATCATTTACGGACTGGTCATCCTCGTCACGGTCTTCATCGCAGCGCCACCGCTGCGCGAGCTGTTCCGCCGGCGAGGCCGATGATGTGCACGATTTTCCAGCGGCGCTTAGGGAACGTCGCGCAGGATCGCCCACGATAGCTTGCCGGAACAGAAGAAGTCCGGTTCCCCGGGGAGGAAAGACCAGATGCCGAATTCGGCGCCGTTTAGCTATAGCGGAGACGCCACCCGCGAGATCTCATTCCCGCTCGGTGGGATCGGCACCGGCTCGATCGGGCTCTCCGGCGGCGGCCGGCTGATCGACTGGGAAATCCAGAACCGGCCGGCCAAGGGCATCACCAACGGCCTGAGCCACTTCGCCGTCAAGGCCGAGCAGGCCGGCAAGGTCCTCGATGCGCGCATCCTAAACGGCCCCTACCTGGGCAACCGCACGGGCGACTTCCCCGCCGACACCTCGCGAAATTTCGGCTTTGGCGCGCGCCGAGACTCGCTCGCCGGCATGCCGCATTTCGCCCGGAACAGTTTCGAGGGCCGCTTCCCGGTCGCCAAGCTCGATTTCGACAGTCCCGAGTTCCCCGGCACGGTCACGCTCAGCGCCTTCAACCCGTTCATCCCGCTCCGCGACCGCGACTCGTCCATGCCGGTGGCGATGTTCGAGATCGCCTTCACCAACCCCACCGATGCCGAGATCACCTATAGCGCGGTGGGCGTGGTCGGCCATGGCCTGCATCCGCCGACCAAGGCAGGGCGGGTCAACCGCAAGGGCACGACGGGCGTGAAAGTCTCGACCGACGAGCCCGATACGACGTCGCCGGACTATGCCGAGATTGTGCTGGCGACCGACAGTCCGGTGACCAGCCGGCAGACGCATCTCTATCGTGGCCACTGGTTCGATGCGCTGGAGGTCTATTGGAAGGATCTGCATCGGCCAGGGGTGTTCGCCGAACGGGACTATGGCAATTCCGACATGGCCGGCGGCATGGGCCGCAACCGCGATTCCAGCCTCGTCGCCGCGCATGTCGTTGTGCCGCCGGGCGAGAGCCGCACGGTGCGTTTCGCGCTGAGCTGGTACGCCCCCAATTTCAGGAAGTATTGGATCACCCCGGTCTGGCATTTCCGCCAGCCATCCGCCGCCGTGGGGCAATGGAAGAACTGGTACGCGACCGAGTGGACCGGCGCCGAAACCGTGGCGGCCGAAGTCTTGTCGCGCTGGGCCGAGTTGCGCGAGGAGACCCTTGCCTTCCGCGACGCCGTTTATGGCTCGACCATGCCGCTGCCGGTGCTCGATGCCGCGGCGGCCAATCTCTCGATCCTCAAGTCGCCGACGACGCTACGGCTCGAGGATGGCACGTTCTACGGCTGGGAAGGCTGCCATCCGACAGCCGGTTCCTGCGAAGGCAGCTGCACCCATGTGTGGAACTACCAGCAGGCGCTGCCCTTCCTCTACCCGGCGCTGGAACGCTCGATGCGCGAGGCGGACTACAAGTACAACATGAACGCGGCCGGCGGCCTGAGCTTCCGGCTCAGCCTGCCGCTGGGCACCAACTACACCACCGAACGGCCCTGCGCCGACGGGCAGTTCGGCAATATTTTGAAGCTCTATCGCGACTGGAAGCTCTCGGGCGATACCGACTGGCTCAGGAAGCTCTGGCCGGCGGCCAAGCGCAGCATCGACTATGCCTGGAGCCCGGAAAATCCGGACCGCTGGGATCCCGAACGGACCGGCGTGCTGTGGGGCCGCCAGCACCACACGCTCGACATGGAACTGTTCGGGCCGAACTCCTGGCTCACCGGCTTCTATCTGGGGGCGTTGAAGGCAGGCGCCGAGATGGCCGAGGCGATGGGCGAGCCGGAGACCGCGGCCGACTATTCGGCGATCTATGAGCGCGGCCGCTCCTGGGTCGACCAGCACCTCTTCAACGGCGAGTATTTCGTCCAGGACATCGACCTCTCGGACCGCTCGATCCTCACCCCCTTCGTCAAGGGCGAGCTGGCGGTGGGCGTGCTCGGCGATACGGTCGACCAGCTCTACTGGAGCGCCGAACACAACGAGCTCAAGTACCAGATGGGGGGCGGCTGCCTGATCGACCAGGCGCTCGGCCAGTGGCACGCGACGCTTTACGGGCTGGGCGACGTGCTCGACCGCGACAAGATGGTCTCGAGCCTCAAGGCGATCTACCGGCACAATTTCAAAGCCCGGCTGGGCGATATCTACAATCCCTGCCGGGTCTTCGACATGGATGACGAATCCGGCACGGTGATCGCCACCTGGCCGGATGACGCCAGCAAGCCAGCCGTGCCCGTGCCCTATGCACAGGAAACCATGCACGGCATGGAGTACGCCTTCGGCCAGATGCTGATGGCCTATGGCATGCTGGGGGAGGGCGTCACTGTCACCGCCGGCGTGCGCGATCGCTACGACGGTGCCAAGCGCAACCCCTGGAACGAGATCGAGTGCGGCTCCAACTATGCCCGCTCGATGGCCAGCTGGGGTGCCATGGTGGTGCTCGCCGGCTTCAGTGTTGACGCACGGCGCGGGCACATCGGCTTTGCGCCTAAGCTGCAGGCCGGCGGCGTCTTCCGCAGCTTCTGGTCGGGCGGCAATGCCTATGGCACGGTTGAGTTCGCCGGCAACAAGATGCTGCTCGGCGTGCTCGGCGGCGATCTCGACCTCCGCAGCCTTGGCCTGCCGCCGGCAAGCGGCATGGCGTCCGGCGTGCGCAGGGCGGGCCAGGCCGTGCCGCACGAGGCGGGGACGGACGAGGTGTGCTTCGCCGACCTGCGGCTGGTCGGGGGCGACACGCTCGAGCTAGACCTGCCGGGCTTCGATTTGCTGACCCTACCGGAACTTGTTACGCTTTGATCCACTGGTGAAGGAGCGCTGGTCGACAGCGACGAGGGCGTGCGTATCCCGACTGATATCAGGGAGCGGTCATGATCGGCTCCCGCCTGCTCGGCCAGCAGCCCACCTTTGGCGGCGCCGATTTTGGCATCCCGGAGATCGCGCTCTTCGGCTACTACCAGTTCCGCAGCGCCGTGCCGACCTCGGATTCCTGGGAGGTGCATGACGGCGTCGAGATCCTCTTCATGCAGTCGGGCGAGGCCTGCTGGGACCTGCCCGACGACCACTTCTCGATGGCGACCGGCAGCCAGGCGGTGATCATCCCCGCCGGCCAGCGGCACCGCATCTCCAATGGCGTCTATACGCCCTGCCGGCTGCTCTGGATGGTATTCCAGCCGATCAAGCAGGCCTGCGGGACAGCGCGGCTGTTTCTCGATTCCGAGATCGAAGCCCTGTTCGTCATGGCCAACGAGCAGCAGCGCCCGATCGACCTGCCCGAGCAACTCTACCGTACGCTGGGCGAGCTCTGCTCGCGGCTCACCGATGAACGCTTGATGATCGGCTCGGCACCGATCATGGCCGAGGTGCGCTCGCGGCTCTATTCCTCGGTGACCTCGCTGTGGGAAGCATGTTCGAGCGGCCGCAGTACCGGCGCTCAAAGCCGACTGGTGCGGCAGGCAGCGGCGCTGCTGCGCGACAGCGCCGAAAGCGATATCGGCGACAAGGACGACAGCATTGAGGACGTGGCGCGCCAGCTCGGCTACGGCAAGAGCCGGCTCTACAGCCTCTTCACCCGCGAAGTCGGTATGGCCCCCAACGACTACCGCCAGCGCGTCCGCATCAAGCGCTGCTGCGAGCGGTTGACCAAAACCTCGGAGTCAGTCACCGCCATCGGCATCGACAGCGGCTTCCACTCGTCGCAATACTTTTCGCGGGTGTTCAAGAAGTACGTCGGCGTGACCCCGTCCGACTATCGACGGTTGTTCCACGCCGGGTAGCTGAGCGGACTTTGGGATCGCTGAGGACTTGGATCAGCAACGAGGGGCCGCACGTTTTCCCAGAAATTGGGGCCAGGACCGGCGGAGCCGCGCCGGACGGCATGTTCCCGATATCGGCAAACGAGAGGCCGGTTGCTGGGCTCCGCGACTTGGTCAAAGGCTCGAGTGGCCTGAGGAAGCTGTGCTGGCTTTCTAGTCGAGGCCGCCATGCCCCGCCCCGTCCCAACCGGCAGGTCTTTCGCTCACCCGACCACACGGACGCTGCCCATTGGGATGGCACCGGGCGACGGCTACATCCCGGCTCTTGACTCCGGAATTTTGTTATGTAGCATAACTATTGTTGGGAGGGAGGAACCAATGAACGCTGAGCAGGGGTTGCACCTTCGCCCGGTTCGCATGGGCACGATGCGCGCGGAAGCAGAGACGCGCGCCGACGGCACGGTCTATGTGCGCTCGCTCGAATTGCTCGGCGCCTATCCTCGCTCGATGACGGATCGGCTGGCGCATTGGGCGGCGGTAACCCCGGATGCGGTGTTCATCGCCGACCGCGGTGAGGACGGCGGCTGGCGCACGGTTACTTATGCCGAGGCGAACCGGCTCATCCGGCCGCTGGCGCAGGCGATGCTCGACGCGAAGCTCTCGCCGGAACACCCGCTGCTGATCCTTTCGGGCAACGAGATCGAACACGCACTGCTCGGCTATGCCGCGATGCTGGTAGGCGTGCCGCACGCGCCGCTGTCACCGGCCTACTCGCTGGTGTCCAAGGACTTCGCCAAGCTCAAATATATCGTCGGGCAGCTGGAGCCGGGCATGGTCTATGCCAGCGACGGCGAAAAGTTTGGCCCCGCGCTTGCCGCCGCGATCGATCCGGCCATCCCGCTGGTCGTGCGTAAGAACCCACCGGCCGGTCGCGCGTCCCGTCTGTTCAGCGACCTCACGCAAACGGTGCCGACCACCGAAATCGACGCCGCCAACGCGACGGTCACAGCGGATACAATCGCCAAGTTCCTCTTCACCTCCGGTTCGACCGGCATGCCCAAGGCGGTGATCACCACCCAGCGCATGCTGACCTGCAACCAGGAGATGATCCGCACCGCGCTCGCCTTCCTTGCCGACGAGCCGCCGGTGCTGGTCGACTGGATGCCGTGGAACCATGTGGCCGGCGGCAGCCACAACCTGGGCATCGCCCTCTACAACGGCGGCAGCTTCTACGTTGACGACGGCATGGCGACGCCCGAGGGTATCCGGCGCACAGTGCGCAACCTCACCGATATCGCCCCGACGCTCTATTTCAACGTGCCCAAGGGCTACGAGCTGCTGGTCGAGCACCTGCTTGCCGACCAGCCGCTGCGCGACAGTTTCTTCAGCCGGGTCAAGCTGCTGCAATATGCCGGCGCCTCGCTGAGCCAGCACGTCTGGGACGGGCTCGACAGCGCGGCACGGGCCGCAACGGGTGAGCGCATCATGATCATAACCGGTTATGGTTCGACCGAGACGGCGCCGTTTGCTTTCACCACGACATGGGTGGTGGACCGCGCCGGGCTGGTCGGCCTGCCGGCCGCTGGCCTCGAGATCAAGCTGGTGCCGGATGGCGAGAAGCTGGAGCTGCGGCTCAAGGGTCCCAATGTCACGCCAGGCTACTGGAAGGCACCAGACAAGACGGCCGAGTGCTTCGACGAGGAAGGCTACTACAAGATCGGGGACGCGCTGAAGTTCGCAGAACCGGGCAACATCGCCCGCGGTTTCGTGTTCGATGGCCGGGTGAGCGAGGACTTCAAGCTCGCGACCGGCACCTGGGTCAACATGGCCGGCGTGAGGGCGGGGGCGATCGCGGCGGCGACGGGGCTGATGCGCGACATCGTGCTGACGGGGCTCGACCGCAACCACATCGGCGCATTGATCTTTCCGGACCTCACTGCCTGCCGGGCGCTCGCCGATCTCGGGCCGGACGTGAGCGGCGAGGAGGTCGTCGCGCATCCGGCGGTGCGGGCAGCGTTCCAGCAGCGGTTCGACGCGCTGGCGGCGAACGCTACCGGCAGCGCCAGCCATATCGCCCGTGCGGTCATCGTCGGAACGCCGCCCTCGAGCGACGCGGGCGAGATCACCGACAAGGGCTCGATCAACCAGCGTGCCGTAATGGCGGCGCGGGCGCAGCTGGTGGCGGATCTCTATGCCGATCCAGCACCTTCCCATGTGATGAGTTTCGAGCGAAAGGCCCGCTGAGTGACCAAGCAAAATGCCCTGAGCGCCACCTTTACCGATGCCTGGCTGATCGAAGGCGCACGCACTCCGTTCGTCGACTATCGCGGGGCGCTGGCCGACATCTCGCCGATCGATCTGGGCATCAAGGCAGCCCGCGCGGCGATCGCCAAAGCAGGGGTCTCGGCCGCCGATATCGGTACCACGATTGCCGGCTCGATGGCGCAGGCCTCGTTCGACGCCTATGTCACGCCGCGTCATATCGGGCTCTATGCGGGGGTGCCGGTCGAGCGCCCCGCGCATCTGGTGCAGCGCATCTGCGGCACCGGGCTCGAAGTTCTGTCGCAGGCCGCCGACGCGGTGTCGCTCGGCCGGGTCGAACTGGCGCTGGGCGTCGGTACGGAATCGATGAGCCGCAACCCGATTGCCGCCTACTCGCACCGCAACGGCTTCGCCATGGGGCGCGTCGAGTTCAAGGATTTCCTGTGGGAGGCGCTCTACGATCCAGCCGCCTGCGTCAGCATGGGGGATACGGCCGAGAACCTCGCCAAGCAGTACGGGATTGGGCGCGAGGAGGTGGATCGTTTCGCGGCCCGCAGTTTCGAGCGCGCGATCGCAGCACGCGACGCCGGCTTCTTCGATGACGAGATCGTGCCGGTGGTCGGTGAGACCTTTACCGTCGATGCTCTTGAGCCGCGTGGCATCAAGTTGGGCAAGGGCGTTGAGAGCGTCGACAAGGACAGCCACGTACGGCTGTCGCCCTACGAGGTGCTGGCCAGGCTGCGGCCGGCCTTTGGCGGCGTGCAGACCGGCGGCAATTCCTCGGCCATCGTCGATGGCGCCGCAGCGGTCGTCGTGGGGGCATCGGCAGCGCTCGCCGACCGGAAGCCAATGGCGCGCATCCTTGCCAGCGCTTCGGTAGGGGTACCGCCGCACATCATGGGCATCGGCCCGGCTCCGGCCATCCGCGCCGTGCTCGAGGCCGCCGGGCTGACGCTCGACCGGATCGACCGGATCGAGATCAACGAGGCGTTCGGCGCCCAGGTCCTCGCCTGCGTGCGTGAACTTGGGCTCGACGAGGACAAGCTCAACGTCAATGGCGGCGCTATCGCGCTCGGGCATCCTCTGGGCGCGACCGGTGTGCGGCTGGCACTGACGCTGGCGCGCGAGCTCAAGCGCTCGGGACTGCGCTACGGCATCGCCTCGGCCTGCATCGGCGGCGGTCAGGGCATCGCTGTGCTGCTCGAGAACCCGGAGGCCTTAGGTGCGGATTGACGGGACTGTCGCGCTGGTAACAGGGGGCGGATCGGGGCTGGGCGCGGCAACGGCCCGGGCGCTCGCAGGCCGCGGCGCCCGCGTCGCGATCCTCGACGTCAACGTCGGGCACGGCGAGGCCGTGGCGAGCGAGATCGGGGGCCATTTCGCCCGCTGCGACGTGGCCGACCCCGCGAGCGCGGCCGAGGCGCTGGCATCGAGCCGCGCCGCCCTGGGCACGCCGGGCATCCTCGTCAACTGCGCCGGCATCGGCACGGCGGCGCGCGTCGTAGGCCGAGATGGGCCGATGCCGCTCGACGCTTTTGAGCGGGTCGTGCGCGCCAACCTCATCGGCACGTTCAACATGATCCGCCTCGTGGCGGCTGAAATGAGTGTTGCCGCACCCGGGCCCAATGGGGGCAGGGGCGTGATCATTGCCACTGCTTCGGTCGCGGCGTTCGAGGGGCAGATCGGGCAGGCGGCCTATGCGGCCTCGAAAGGCGGCATCGCGGCGCTGACGCTGCCGGTGGCGCGTGAACTCGCCCGCTTCGGCATCCGCGTGCTGACCATCGCGCCGGGGCTGTTCAAGACTCCCCTTCTTGCCGAACTGCCCGAGGAGACGCAGGCGGCACTCGCCTCTGCCATCCCCTATCCCTCACGGCTCGGCGAGCCCGCGGAGTTCGCCCAACTGGTGATCGCGATGATCGAGAACGACTACCTCAACGGCGAGATCGTCCGCCTCGACGGCGCGCTCCGCATGCAGTCCAAGTAGGTGCTGACGATGCTCACCAATACCCGTGAGGTGGAGATCGAGTTCGGCGACTGCGATCCGGCCGGCATTGTCTACTATCCCAATTACTTCCGCATGTTCGATGCCGCGACGGCGCATCTGTTCGAGGCGGCGCTCGGGATGAAGAAGATCGTCTGGATCAAGCGCTTCGGCATCCTGGGCATTCCGATGGTGGATACCGGCGCCAGGTTCATGAAGCCCTCGCGCTTCGGCGACGTGGTCACCATCACCTCGACCGTCACCGGCTTCAAGCGCTCGAGCTTCGAGGTTGTGCACCAGCTGTTCAACGACGGCGCGCTCGCCATCGAGGGGCGCGAAACGCGGGTCTGGGTCGGCACCGATCCGGACGATCCGCAGAAGCTGAAATCGCTGCCAGTGCCGGAAGAGGTGATCGCCGCCTTTTCGAGGGCTCAGCCTTGAGTGGGCACCAGCCGATCGAGCAGGGCGACAAGCTGGTCGCGCGCCTGCTGTCCGCCCAGCTGCTCCACCATCTCGGCCTCGAACTGTGCCTGGACGGCGTTGGCCTTGGCGATGAACGCCTCGCCGCTCTCGGTCAGGAACAGCGCATTGGCGCGGCGATCGCCGGCTCGCTGCCGCCGCTCGGTCAGGCCGCGTGCTTCGAGGGCGTTGATGAGCGTGACGAAATTGGCGCGCTTGATGCCCAGCGCTTCGCCGACCTGGGTCTGCTTGCTGCCCGGGTTGGCGCCGATCAGCGCCAGCACCGAGTACTCGGCGGGTGTGAGCCCGAACTCGGCGAACCGCGCCATGAACTGTTGGAACACGCCGACCTGGGCCCGCCGCAGGCGATAGCCGATGATGCCGCTGACCGAGCCGGTATCGAAGCTGCGTGGGGGCTTGGTTTCGTTCATGGGGCTTCTCGTTCTGGCCGGCCGTCTGCTGGCGCCCGGCATTGTTATGCAATAGAGCAAATTCCACCATTGGCGGAAGGGATCAAATGAGCATCACTCATGCGGAACTGACGGTACGGCAAGATGGGCCCGTCGCCTACCTCGCCTTCGACCGTCCTGCCAAGCGCAACGCGGTGAACGACGCCGTGATCGAAGCCCTCGACGCGTTCTTTTCCGACACCCCGGCCGGCGTCAAAGTCGTCGTGCTGTCCGGCAATGGCGGGCACTTCTCGGCTGGCCTCGATCTGAGCGAACAGGTCCAGCGCGAACCGCTGGAGGTGATGCGCCATTCGCGCAATTGGCACGGCGTCATGCACCGCATCCAGTTCGGCGGCGTGCCGGTGGTCGCCGCGCTTAGCGGCGCCGTGATGGGCGGTGGGCTCGAGATCGCGGCGGCCTGCCATGTGCGGGTCGCGGAGGAGGGGACGATGTTCCGTATGCCCGAGGGGCAGCGGGGCATTTTCGTGGGCGGCGGCGGGAGCGTCAGGATCGGCGCCATCATCGGGGCGGATCGGTTGACCGAGATGATGCTGACCGGGCGCACCTATACGGCAGAGGAGGGTGTGAGGCTCGGCCTCGCGCACCATCTCGCACCGGCCGGCGAGGCATTGGCCAAGGCGAGCGAACTGGCACGGCAGGTTGCGCAGAACTCGGCGACCGTGAACTACCTGATCATCCAGTCGCTGGCCCGGATCGGCAAGATGTCGGCCGAAGACGGGCTTTATGCCGAGAGCCTCGCCGCGGCTTTGAGCCAGACGGGCGCCGACGCCGAGGAGGGGCTTCGCGCCTTCCTCGAAAAGCGCAAACCGAACTTCGCCTGAGGGAGCCAGCACAGCCCGCGGTTATATGCCGAACGGGATATTTCATTTTACCGCAGGGGACCAAGACCGCACGATCCAGCCAGGGAGAGGAGCCCTTCGTATGGATAGTACACTTGTTGGCAGGCTGGTTTACGGTCTGGCCCGCGCCGTCGCCATTGCCGGCGGCGTGATGCTCTCGATCGTCGTCGTCATCGTCGTTGTCAGCGTCATCGGCCGGGCGCTGATCCCCTTCGGGTTGAGCGCCGTGCCGGGCGATTTCGAGATCGTGCAGTTCGGCGTGCTGTTCGCCATATTCGCCGCCCTGCCGCTGACGCAATACCTGCGCGGTCATGCCGATGTGTCGATACTGGTGGACCATCTCCCGCTGCGCGCGGTCGTCGTCATCGAGTTCATCATGGATGCGCTGATGCTCTGCGCGACCGTGTTCATCGTGTGGCGTTTCGGGGCCGGCATGCTCGACAAGTACGGCAACCGGGAGGTGACGTTCATCCTGCACGTGCCCCTGTGGTGGACCTATGCCGCGGGTATGGTTGGCGCAGTCTGCATGGTCATCGTCAGCGCCTACTGCGTGGTGCGCTCCTTCATGAACGCCATCTCGCGCAACCCGGTGAAGCCGGAAGTGGGGCTGTTCTGATGAGCAATGTCGAGCTCGGCCTCTGGTCCTTTCCGGTCCTTCTCCTGCTCATCTTCCTGCGCATGCCCATCGGGCTTGCGATGCTGATCGTGGGCGTGGTCGGCAACTATCTCATCACCAAGAGCTGGAACCCCAGCCTCGCGCTGTTCAAGTCGCTCACCTTCTCGACCTTCTCGAGCTATTCGTTCGCGGTCGTGCCGCTGTTCCTCCTGATGGGGCAGTTCGCGGCGATGAGCGGAGTGTCGCGCGCGCTGTTCGATGCGGCTGCATCCTGGCTCGGGCACCGCAAGGGCGGTATCGCCATGGCCTCGATCGGTGCCTGCGCCGCGTTTGGCTCGATCTGCGGCTCCTCGCTCGCGACGGCCGCGACCATGGGACAGATCGCGCTGCCCGAACTCAAGCGCCACAACTACTCGGGGGCGCTCGCCACCGGTACGCTCGCCGCGGGCGGCACCATCGGCATCCTCGTGCCGCCCTCCTGGATCCTCGTGATCTATGCCATCCTCACCGAGCAGAACATCGCCAAGCTGTTCCTTGCCGCAATCGTTCCCGGCATCCTCGCCGCGGTCGGGTACTGCATCACCATCGCGATCGTCGCCCGGCTGAAGCCGGAAAGCGCCGGGACCCCCTATCCGCGCGTCCCGTATCGCGAGCGCTTCAAGCAGTTGGGTCGCATCTGGCCGGCGCCCTTCACTTTTGTCCTCGTGATCGGCGGCATCTATACTGGCATCTTCACGCCTACCGAGGCGGCGGCCGTTGGAGCCTTGGGAACGGCGCTCATCGCCATCTTCAACCGCACCTTCACCTGGCCCGCCTTCCGCACCGCGATGGTGCAGATGGCGACCGGCACGGGCATGATCTTCATGATCATCCTGGGGGCGGCTGCGCTGAACAATTTCCTTGCCCTGAGTCAGCTGCCGCAGGTCGCGGCTGCTTTCGTCACCGAGCAAGGGTTCAACCCGTGGGTCGTGATGACCCTCATTCTCATCATGTACCTGATCCTGGGAGGGCCGATGGACTCGCTGTCGATGATCCTGCTGACCATCCCCGTCGTCTATCCGGTGACGCTCGCGCTCGATTTCGGTCTCAGCCACGAGGAATTCTCGATCTGGTTCGGCGTGCTCACGCTCGTCGTCGTCGAGGTCGGGCTGATAAGTCCGCCAGTGGGGATGAACCTGTTCGTCATCAATTCGATGAGCAAGGGAACCAGCATGGGCCAGACCTTCGCGGGGGTAACGCCGTTCCTGATCTCGGACTTGGTCCGCACGGTGATCCTTGTGGCGTTTCCATCGATCTCGCTGTTCCTCGTGCAGTGGCTGTTCTGAACAAGCCGCGCAGCGACGGCGCGCGTCCGATGCCATTTGGAAGTGGAGGCATAACCGTTGGGTTATGCGAGACATGACAGTTCTCATTTTCGCCCTCCACCGAGCGGGCGGATAGTCAGACTACTCTGGGAGGAGGAACCCATGAAACGACGTGCATTTCTGGCCGGCAGTGCTGCCGGTACCTTTGCCTTGGCGGCGCCGGCGATCGTCCGCGGGCAGGACGTAACGACCCTGCGCGTGCACCAGATGCTGCCCGCGCAGGCGACAATCCCGAGCAAGGCCATCGCCCCGTGGGCGCAGCGGGTCGAGGAGGCGTCGGGCGGCCGGCTCAAATTCGAGCTCTATCCGGCCATGCAGCTGGGCGGCGCTCCGCCGGACCTCTTCGACCAGGCCAAGGACGGTGTGGTCGACCTGATCTGGACCGTGCTGGGCTACACGCCGGGCCGCTTCCCCAAATCGGAAGTGTTCGAGCTGCCGTTCATGGTGACGAAGGCCGAAGCCACTTCGGTCGCGTTCCAGCAATTTGTCGAAGCCAACTCGATCGACGAGTTCGCGGGGGTCAAGCTGCTCTGCGTCCACACGCACGGCCCGGGCCTGTTCCACACCAAGGACCCGGTCACCAAGCTCGAGGACCTGAAGGGCATGAAGATCCGCGGTGGTTCGCGCATCATCAACGGCCTGCTCGCGGGTCTGGGCGCAGAGCCCGTCGGCATGCCGGTGCCGCAGGTGCCCGAGGCGCTCTCCACAGGCGTTATCAACGGTACGACGATCCCGTGGGAGGTGACGCCGGCGCTCAAGGTGGCCGAACTGGTGCACAACCACACCGGCTTCTCGGGCACGCACGGGCTCTATACGCAGACCTTTGCCTTCACCATGAACCTCGACCGCTACAACGGCCTGCCCGATGATCTGAAGGCGCTGATCGATCAGAATGCGGGCGTCGAAACGGCGCGTGCCTTCGGCGCGGCGATGGATGCTGGCGATGCCGTCGGCCTCAAGATCGCGCAGGACGCGGGCAACAGCATCGTCACGCTCGACGAGGCCGAGACCCAGCGCTGGAAGGATGCAGCCCAGCCGACCATCGACAAGTGGTACGCCGATGCCACGGCCGCTGGTTTCGACGGCAAGGCGCTGCACGAGGCCGCCCAGGCGCTCGTCGCGGGCTGAGGCCACCGCCGAATGGAGCTTGAGTTTGGGGCGCGCTACGGCGCCCCGCTTCGTTGCAGCTAGGGCCGGTACCCGACGTCGATCACGGCGCGGCCACCGGTGAAGCGGGAGACGCAAGCGCACATGCGCGTGCCCTCGTGTTTCTGCCCGGCGCTGAGGAACACGTCGCGGTGGTCGATGGGCCTGTCCGCGTCGAGTACGACGATCGCGCACAGTCCGCACTCGCCGCGCCGGCAATCCGAGATCATCTCGACGCCGGCCTCGGTGAGAGCGTCCAGCAGCGTCTGGTCGGGTCGGACGTCGACGAGCACATTGCGGCGCACCACCTCGACCTGGAACGGTGCTTCGGCAAACAGGCCGCTATCGCCAAAGACCTCGTAGCGCAGCCGGCCGACGGGGCGGTGTGCCGCGCTCCAGGCGGCCTTGGCAGCCTCGAGCATGCCGATTGGGCCGCAGACATAGAGTTCTGCCTCGGCGGGCAGGGCGGCGATCTCGGCTGCGAGGTCGATCCGCCGTCCTTGGTCAGCGGCGAAGAGCTCGAGTTGCGCCCCGAGCCGGGTCTCGAGCTCGTCGGCGAAGGCCATGTCCTGCCGGCGCCTGCCGCCATAGACCATGCGAAACGGTGTACCGCGGGCGTGGAGCGCCAGCGCCATGCCGTAGATCGGCGTCACGCCGATGCCACCGGCGACGAGCAGGCACGGGCTGTTGCGCCAGGAGAGCTCGAAGCGACTCTCGGGTCCGGTGATCTCGATCGGCTCACCAACGGCCAGGCCCCACATGAAGCGTGAGCCGCCACGGCTATGCGTGTGGCGCTTCACCGCGATCCGGATCCGATCCGGCGAGGCGGGGAGGCAGGTATAAGTGCGGGTCGCCGTTCCGTCTCCGAGCCTCACCCGGACATTTGTGTGCGACCCGGGCTCGAACCTTGGCACGTCGCCCGTCACGGTGAATTCGATCAGCCGCGTGTCCTCTGCGATGAGCCGAGCGTCCGCCACCTCGGCCGACATCCATTCCTGTTTGCTGCGCATCTCGTCCCCCTCAACCGGTGACCAGTGCCAAGGCCGGCACGCGCCGCATCAGGCTGCGATCCTGCTCGATGACATATTCGAGATTCTGCCGCGCCAGACGTCCATGCTCGCGCGCCAGCGCTTCGGCCCGCCCGCCTTCCCTGAGCTCGATGGCATTGACGATGGCCCGGTGCTGCGACTGGCCGATCACTAGCGAGCGGCGGAACTCAGGCACGTCGGCCTGCTTGTCGAGAAACGCGCTGGGCGAGGCGAAGGGCAGTTGCGTCACGCGTTCGATCTCGCGCCGGATCGTCTCACTGCCGGAAAGGCCAGCCAGTGCCTCGTGAAACTGGGCGTTGAGTTCGACATAACGGTCGAAGTCCATGTCCTCGGGACGTCCGGGCATGGTCTCGTCGAGTCCGCGCAGCAGGTCGTTGATGGCGCGCAGCTTCGCCGGCTGCACGCCGCGCTCCGCTGCGAGCCGCGCCGCCGTTCCTTCGAGCACACCGCGCAGTTCGATAGAGTCGATCACCTCGTCACGGGTGAAGCTGCGCACCGCGTAGCCTCCCGACGGGATGATCTCGAGTAGCCCCTCCTGCTCGAGCCGGGCCAGTGCTGCCCGGATGGGCGTGCGCGAGATACCGAGCTTTTCGCTGATGGCGATCTCGGACAGCCGCTCGCCCGGCCGCGCCTGCCCACCGAATACGAGGTCGCGCACTCCGAGGAGTGCCTTCAGTGACTGCGGCTGCTGCCGCCGTTGCGCCTCAGCCATCACCCTACTCCGCCGCGATCCGTTGCGCCTGCTCTTCGCCAATCATCCGGTCGATGAGCTTGCGCGCCCACATCGAACCAGCGTCGATATTGAGGTTGTAGATGACGTGGTCGGGATTGTTGTCGAGCGCGACCTGCTGGGCTTCGAGGATGCGCTCGTCCTCGCGGAAAATGCCGGCCACGCCCTCGCGCAGCTCATGTGTCCGGCGCTGTTCGCTGAGCTTGTAGTTGCGTGCGAAGGCCCAGAAATAGTGGCAGGTCTTCTCGGTCTCGGGCGTGATCGTATTGAGCACGAAGCCGTTGACGCCCTGGCTGCGGTCGCCTTCCGGCGCGCCCGTTGCGGTCGGCGCGACTCCCACGTCGATCGCAATCGTCGCCGGCGCTTCGAAATTGATGATCTGCCAGCGATCGACGTTCCCGGGCTTGCCCAACTGCCCGCGCCAGAACGGCGGAGCATCGATATCCTTCATCCAGCGCGTGATGGTCGCCGTGCGGTCGGAATGCGTCGCCGTGAACGGCGCTTCGGCGACGGCGCGGTTGCCGATCGAGGAGCCGTGCACATAGGTTTCGTGCGTCAGGTCCATCAGGTTGTCGATGACCAGCCGATAGTCGCACTTGGCGTGGATCAGCTTGCCATCGGCGGCCCATGCCGGATCGTCGTTCCAGTGCAGGTCCGGCACCTTCGCGGGGTCGGCCAGCGCCGGGTCGCCCATCCACAGCCAGATGAAGCGGTGTCGCTCGACCAGCGGGTAAGACTTCACGCAGGCCGACGGGTTAATTGTCTCCTGTGACGGCATGTATACACATCGGCCGGAATCGTCGAACTCTAGACCGTGATAGCCGCAGATGACGTTGTCGCCGTAGAGCTCGCCCATCGAGAGCGGCAGCAGCCGATGCCAGCACGCGTCGGCCAGCGCAACCGGCGTTCCGTCCTGCCTTCGGTACATAACCACTGGTTTTCCGCAGATCGTACGAGGCAGCAGCTCGCGCTTGACCTCGGTATCCCACGCCGCGGCGTACCATGCATTCATCGGAAAGGTCTGTTGGGGCATGACCGCGCTCCTCCCAGAAATCGATCGGTGTCCGCATCATAAAAGACCACCTGTATACAATTGGCAAGGGCAAGCTTGCCTCGGGGGTGGAAGGCGGGTCACATGCGCCGACTCTGGGAGGAGGATCAGATGACCGTCGCCACAACGTCCACGCCGCCTTTCCGCGCCGATATCGTCGGCAGCTTCCTGAGGCCTGCTTCGGTAAAGGCGGCCCGCAAGGCGCGGCTCGAGGACAAGACGCTGTCCGCCGAGGAGCTGAAGGCAGTCGAGGACGAGGCGATCATCGACGTCATCCGCATGCAGGAGGCCGCTGGCCTGAAAGCAGTCACAGATGGCGAGTTCCGGCGGGCCTGGTGGCACTTCGATTTCATGGGCATGCTGGATGGGCTTGACATCGTCCGGCGCGACGGTGGCGCCATCCAGTTCCATGGCGTCAAGACCAAGTCCGATGTGCCCATCATCTCCGGGGCGCTTGATTTCCCGGACGATCACCCGATGCTCGAGCACTTCAAGTTCGTGAAGGCGCATACCAGCGTTACGCCGAAGATCTCGATCCCCGGGCCGAGCGCCATCCATTTCCGCGTCGCCGAGGACGACATCGACGTCAACGAATACAAGCACGACGCCGAGGCCTATTTCGAGGCCATCACCCGCACCTACAGGAAGGCCGTCAAAGCCTTCTACGCGGCCGGCTGCCGCTACCTGCAGATGGACGACATCTTCTTTGCCTACCTCTGCGACCCCAAGATTCGGGCTGAGCGCAAGGCGCGTGGCGAGGACCCTGACTGGCTGATCGGCCGTTATGCCAGGATGATGCATGATGCGATTGCCGACCGACCGGCCGACATGCTGATCGGCATGCACATGTGCCGCGGCAACTTCAAATCCACCTGGGTGGCCGAGGGCGCCTATGACCCCGCGGCCGATGCCGTCTTCAACCAGACAGGCGTCGATATCTATTTCATGGAGTATGACAGTGACCGCGCCGGCGGCTTCGAGCCGCTGCGGCTGCTGCCCAAGGGCAAGAAGCGCGTCCTCCCCGGCTTTATCACCACCAAGACAGCCGCGCTTGAGGACCTGGACGACCTGAAGCGCAAGTTCGAAGCGGCGAGCAAATATGCCGATATCGACCAGTTGGGCATCGCCCCGCAATGCGGTTTCGCCTCCACCGAGGAGGGCAACGCCATCACCGAGGACGACCAGAAGCGCAAGCTCGAGCTCGTGGTGCGGACGGCCGAAGCGATCTGGGGCGGCGTCTAGTCCTTCATGCCGAGCTTGCCGAGCCGGTAGTCGAGGCTGGCGCGGCTGATTTTCAGGTCACGGGCGGCGGCGGAGACGTTGCCGCCCGCCCGCTCCAATGCAACGCGGTAGGCGTTGCGCGCGATTTGCTCGAACGAGGCACCTTCGGCGAGCGATGTGGCCGCGTTCAGCGGCGACTGGTCCAGGCGGCCCTCACGCGACAGGCTGACCGTGAAGGGCGGCAGCAGCTCGGAGCCGGAGAACAGGTGCACGATGTCGACCTGCCCGCCGTCATCGGCATAGACCACGCCGCGCTCGATGAGGTTCTGCAGCTCGCGGATATTGCCGGGATAGTCGTATTTCAGCAGCGCGTCGGTCGCCCGCCGGGTGAAGCCGCGCAGCGAGCGGCCATGGCGAGCCGAATAGAGCGCAAGGAAATGCGCCATCAGCAGCGGGATGTCGTCGCGCCGTTCGCGTAGCGGCGGAATGGCGATGGGAAAGACGCAGAGGCGAAAATAGAGGTCCTGCCGGAAGCGGCCGGCCGCCACTTCGCTGGCGAGATCGACATTGGAGGCGGCGACGACGCGCACGTCCACCGGCACCGGTCGCGAGCCGCCGACGCGCTCGATCACCCGCTCCTGCAGGGCGCGCAGCAGCTTGCCCTGCGCCGAATAGGCGAGCGAGGAGACCTCATCGAGAAACAGCGTGCCCAAAGTGGCGCGCTCGAAATAGCCGGCACGCGAGGCGGTAGCGCCGGTATAGGCCCCCTTGTCGACGCCGAAGAGCTCGGATTCGACGAGGTTCTCGGGGATGGCAGCGCAGTTGATGGCGACGAACGGCCCCGCCGAGCGCCGGCTCATGGCGTGGAGCTGGTTGGAGAAGAGCTCCTTGCCCACCCCGCTTTCGCCGGTGAACAGTACAGTCGCATCAGTCGCGGCGACCTTTTCGAGATGCCGCCGCGTGCGCAGGAACGCACCCGACACGCCGACCGCGACGTCGCCGATCGGCGCCACGACATCGGCGAGCCGGGCGGTCGGCTCCGGCCGGGGTTTGCGGGCAGCGGGCCGGCGGGCCTTCCACTCGAGGCCGAAATACTCGCGTTCCGGCGCGTCCTTCTCCCAGGCTTCGGCGTGCTGGCCAACCACGACGCAGCGTTTGGCGCCCATCCCCATGCATTCGGTCTCGCGGAAGATCACCGGCTTGCCGAAGAGTTTGGTGGTGTAGCCGGAGGGATAGCCGGTCTGCAGCCAGCACACCGGTTCGCTGGCAATGCCGTAGCTCTGCAGGTGCTCGGCGGCCTCAGAGGAATCGTCCCACAGGAACTCGCCGAAATAGGTGCCCTTCTCACTGTCGAACTCAAAATGCTTGGTCGTCACCTTGACGAAACCTTCGAGCGTATGGACGCGCGGGCCGGCGGCCAACGCGTGGGTCAGGTCCTCGTGCGGGAAGCGTTTCTGGATCAGTTCGGCGTCGCGCACGCCCTGCATGTAGCCCACCCGCATGAACAGCGAGCGCGCCGTCTCGGTACCGAAGGCGTCGATGATCTCCTGCCGGATGCGGCCGAAGACGACCGACTGCATCAGCACCATGCGCTGGTCGTTGAGCCAAATGCGGCCGTCGCCGAGTGCGAAATGCAGCACTTCCGTCAAATCCTGGAAGGTCGGCGCAGCCCCGGTTTCAAGCTCGCTGCTAGCGCCGCGCGTGAGGATTGTGCTGGCGCGGCGCGATGCCTCGGCCAGCGAGATACGGGCTTTTGGCTCGTTCATGGTCAGCTCCTCCCCGCTCTTCGTTTCATGTTTTGGTGAAACTGGCCAGCGAGTTTCATGAAAATCGGAAACCGGCGTGCGGCTGCCGCTCACCAGCGGGGAGCGGTGGCGCACGTAAGCCAATGAGATCACGACGCTTTTGTAATGTGGCATAACAATTCGTTGAGTTTGGCACGGCCTTTGCAATTCATTTTTCAGCCCGCGAGGAGGAACTGCGGGTGAGGAGGATGGACCCAAGGGTCTCGTAACTGCTGAGGCGCAGGCGGCGGAAGGTCCGTTTGCGACCACCGCTGGAGGTTTGCCCGAAGGGCCCGCGGCAGCACCCCTCTTTCTCCTCGCGTGAACGGCAACGGCCAGCAACTGACCGCTGCAGTCAACGGATGAGGAGAAACCGGATGAACGAACACAACCCCAATTTCATCGATGTCGCGCGCTGGCAGGGCATGGCCCTCTCGGGCGGCTGGCAGCCAACCTTTGCCGGCGTCATGGACGTACGCGATCCGGCGACCGACGTGGTGCTGGCCTCGGTCGGCATTGCCGGCGCGGCCGATATCGCCCGGGCCGCGGCAGCAGCGCGAGCCGCGCAGCCAGCCTGGGCAGCCAAACTTCCCACCGAACGTGCCGCCATCCTCAACAAGGCGGCCGCCCTGCTCGAGGAGAACGGCTCCGAACTCATCGGCTGGATCATGCGTGAATCCGGTTCGATCCAGCCCAAGGCTGCCATCGAGATCGAGCACGGCGCGGCCTTTGTCCGCCATGCCGCCGCTGCGGCGGTGGAACCCAACGGCCTGCTGCTGCCCTCGATGGATGCCGGGCGCACCAATTACGCCAAGCGCGTGCCGCATGGCGTCGTCGGCGTGATCTCGCCGTTCAACTTCCCGCTCGTCCTCTCGATCCGCGCCATCGCCGCGGCGCTCGCGCTGGGCAACACGGTGGTGCACAAGCCCGATCCGCGCACTGCGATTTCGGGCGGCGTGATCATCGCCCGCATCTTCGAGGAGGCCGGGTTGCCGGAGGGCGTGCTGCACGTCGTGCCCGGCGGCATCGAGGCGGGCGAGGCGCTGTGCTCGGACCCGAACATCGCCATGGTCTCGTTCACCGGTTCGGCCGCCGCGGGCAGCAAGGTTGGCGAGATCGCCGGCCGCCACCTGAAGAAGGTGCAACTCGAACTGGGCGGCAAGAACTCGCTGATCGTGCTCGAGGATGCCGATCTCGACATCGCCGCCTCCAACGTCGCCTGGGGCTGCTACCTGCACCAGGGCCAGATCTGCATGTCGACGGGCCTTGTGCTGGTACACGAAAGCATTGCCGACGAAATCGCCACCCGGCTGGCCGCCAAGGCCAGCCACTTGCCGGCCGGTGATCCCTCGACCGGACGCGTCGCTCTCGGCCCCATCATCAACGACGGTTCGGTCGCCAAGATTCAGGCCATCGTCGACGACGCCGTGCAGAAGGGAGCAAAGCTCCTCGCCGGCGGCACCCACGAGGGGCGCTTCTACGCGGCCACGGTGCTGATGGGCGTCAAGCCAGGCATGCGCGCCTTCGAGGAAGAGATCTTCGGGCCGGTAGCCTGCATCGCGAGCTTTGCCAGCGACGACGAGGCCGTCGCCCTCGCCAACGCCTCCGACTACGGCCTCGCGGCGGGGGTGATTTCGGCTTCGGTCGGACGCGCCCAGGCGCTCGGCGACCGGCTGATAGTGGGCCACCTCCACATCAACGACCAGACGGTCAACGGCGGACCCTTCGCGCCGTTCGGCGGTCGCGGTCGTTCCGGCAATGGCAGCCGCATCTCCGGCCCGGCGCTCTGGGAGGAGTTCACCCAATGGGTCTGGGTTTCGGTCAAGGACCAGGCCACCCCGTACCCGTTCTGACTTCGATACCAAGGACCAAAGCCATGAATCTCAACGGCAAGACCATCGTCGTCACCGGCGCCTCCTCGGGCATCGGCGCTGAAGTCGCCCGGCTCGTACGCCTCTCGGGAGCCCACGTCATCGGCGTCGACCGCAACGATCCGCTCATCTCGCTCGATGCCTTCGTCAAAGCCGACTTGGGCGATCCTGCCAGCATCGAAGAGGCCATAGGCGCGCTGCCGGACAAGTTCGACGGTCTCGTCAACGCCGCCGGCGTGCCGGGCACGGCGCCGTGCGACCTCGTCGCGCGCGTCAACTATCTCGGCCTGAGGCAGCTGACCGAGGGCATCATCGAACAGCTCAACCCCGGCGCCTCGATCGTCAATTTCGCGTCTGTCCTCGGCGGCGAGTGGCTGCAGCGGCTCGAGCTGCACAAGGCACTGGCCGCCGTCAACGGCTTCGCGGAGGGCGAGGCCTGGCTCGCGGGCAACCCGGTGCCGCAGGCCACCTGCTACCAGTATTTCAAGGAAGCGCTGATCGTCTGGACATTCGGCCAGGCGCAGGAGTGGTTCCTCGAGTTCGACATCCGCATGAACTGCGTCGCCCCTGGCCCGGTGTTCACGCCGATCCTGGGCGATTTCGTCACCATGTTGGGCGAGGAGCGCGTGGCCAACGATGCGCCGCGCATGAAGCGACCAGGCTTCGGCGACGAGATCGCTCCGCCGGTGGCCTTCCTGCTTTCGGACGCGGCGCGCTGGATCAACGGTGTCAACCTGCCGATCGACGGCGGGCTGGCCTCCACGTACGTTTGAGGGGCGAGCCATGTCCAAGGAACAGCTCGCCTTCATCCTCGAAGTAAGCGCGCAGAACCCACCGCCCCCGGGCGGACCGATCGAGCTCAGGGAGTGGTTCGAGAGCATCAATGCCGACACGCCGGTTGCCGCCGGCCTGGAGATCGAGCCCGTACTGATCGGGCCGTTCGGCGCCGAACTTCTCAGCACCCCGGGAGCCGACCACAACAAGCTGGTGATCTACTACCACGGCGGCGGCTTCATGATGGGCTCGCCCCGCTCGCACCGGGTGATTGCCTCCAATCTTGCGCGCGCCACCGGTGTTGCGGTGCTCTCGGTTGCCTATCGGTTGGCGCCCGAACATCCGGCGCCGACAGCGCATGACGATGCATTCGCGGCGTATCAGTGGGCGCTGGATGAGGGGTTCGATCCGGCTTCCGTGGCCATCACCGGCGACTCCGCCGGCGGCAACATGGCGCTGGCGACGGCGGTGCGCGCTCGCGACGCCGGCCTGCCGGTGCCGGCCGCACTGGCAGTGTTCTCGCCGGCCCTCGACCTCGCCGCAGAAGGTGCCTCGCACGCGACCGAGGCACCATTGCTGGTGCGGCCGCTGATGGACCTGTTCAACGCCATCTACCTGGGCGATGGCGACCGCAAGTCATCGGCGGTCACGCCGTTCTACAGCGATCTCGGTGGCCTGCCGCCGACGCTGGTTCATGTCGGCACCTGGGAAATCCTGCGCGACGACTCGGTGACCATCGCCGAGCGGCTCAGGGCCGCGGGCGTTGAGACCGAGCTCAAGCTCTGGGACGGCATGGTCCATTCCTGGCAGCTCTTCGCGCCCATGCTGGAGGAAGGCATGGCCTCGATCGAGGAGGCTGGCCGGTTCCTGCGACGCCACCTCGCCTGACTCAAAAACTCTGCCGGTTGGGAGGCCGGCGAAGCATCACACGCTCAACACTCGGGAGGAGAATATGAGCCAATCCAACGGGCCCGGCGGCATCAGCCGCCGCGGCTTCCTCAAGACCGCCGGCGCCGCCGCGGCCTTCTTGTCGGTGCCGGCCACTGCCCGGTCCGCCTTCGCCTCAGGCGAGGACGTCATCCGCATCGGCTTCGTCAGTCCGCAATCGGGGCCGATCGGCATCTTCGGTGATGGCGATCCCTACGTGCTCGACCTCGTACGCAAGACCGTAGCCGAAGGCATCGACGTCGGCGGCAAGCGCTACGGTGTGGAGTTCATCAACAAGGATACCCAGTCCGACCCGGTTCGCGCCGCGCAGGTGGCCAAGGACCTGATCAACGGCGACGGCGTCGACTTCGTGCTGTCGACCTCGACGCCCGAGACGGTGAACCCGGTCGCCGACGCCTGCGAGGCGGCCGGCGTGCCGGCACTTTCATCCACGGCGCCGTGGGAGGCGTTCTATTTCGGCCGCGGCGCCAAGCCCGACCAGCCCTCGCCGTTCAAGTGGACCTACCACTTTTCCTTCGGCGTGGGGAACTTCGCCAAGCTCTATGCCGACCAGTGGAGCAAGGTCGAAACCAACCGCAAGGTCGGGATGCTCTTGCCCAGCGATGCTGACGGCAACGCCATCCGGGGCATGCTGATCCCGGGTCTCGAGGCAGCCGGCTTCACCGTTGTCGATGCCGGCCCCTACGAGAACGGCAACGCCGATTTCTCCACCCAGATCAACCTGTTCAAACAGGAAGGGTGCGAGATCTTCAACACCTTCCCGTTCCCGCCTGATTTCGCCGTGTTCTGGCGGCAGGCGGCGCAGAAGGGGTTCGCGCAACAGACCAAGATTTGCCAGATGGCCAAAGCCGGTCTGTTCGCCCCCGAGCTCGAGGCGTTGGGGCCGCTCGGCTACGGCCTTCAGGCCGGCGCCTACTGGCACCGGGCTTATCCGTTCACTTCGCCGGCCACGGGCCTAGGCTGCCGCGAACTTGCCGATGGCTACGAGGCGGTGAGCGGCAAGCAGTGGAACCAGCAGGTCGGTGCGACGGCATCGTTGTTCGATGCGGCATTGGCGGCGCTGAAATCGGCGTCGAACCCGAAGGACAAAGCCTCGCTCGCCGCGGCCCTGTCGACGCTCAAAGCCGATACCGCCGTGGGGACGATCGACTTCACCGCCGGACCGGTCCCGAACTGTACGCCCACCGGCCTTGTCGGTGTGCAGTGGGTCAAGGCACCCGCGGGCTCGAACCGCCAGTTCGAACTCGAGATCGTTGCCAATGCCGATCATCCCACCGTGCCGCTGACCGCCGAGATGTCGGCCTATTCGCTGCAAGGATGATGAGATGACGGCCTTGCTCGAAGGCAGAGCCATCGACAAGCACTTCGGCGCCTTCCAGGTGCTTAAGGCAGTCGATTTCAGCGTCGCCCCAGGCGAGGCCGTCGGCATCGTCGGTCCGAACGGCGCCGGCAAGACCACGCTGTTCGGCGTCCTGTCCGGCGCACTGGTGCCGAGTGAGGGGCAAGTCGGTTTCGGCGGCGCCGATATCACCACCGCCGACGCAGCCGGCCGCTGCCGGCTCGGCATCGCGCGCACCCATCAGGTGCCAAGGCCGTTCCTCAGCATGAGCGTATTCGAGAATGCGCTGGTGGCGGCCTGCAACGGGGCAGGGCTCGGCGGTCATGCTGCCGAGACATGCGCAACCGAGGCCCTGCGGCGTACCGGGCTTTTCGCACAGGCCGATCGTCCCGCGGCGATGCTGGGCCTGCTCGACCGCAAGCGGCTCGAGCTGGCCCGGGCGCTCGCCACCCGGCCAAAGGTGTTGCTGCTCGACGAGATCGGCGGCGGTCTCACCGAGGCCGAGCTCAAGCTTCTCGTCGCGCTCGTTTCCGAGCTCAAGGCGGACGGGCTTACCATCGTCTGGATCGAGCACATCCTCCACGCCTTGCTCGCCGTCATCGATCGGCTGGTCTGCCTGAGCGCCGGCGCGGTAATCGCCATGGGCGCCCCCGCCGAGGTCATGGCCGACAAAGCCGTGATGCGGGCCTATCTCGGAGGCAGCATCGAATGAGCCTGCTCGAAGTCGACGGCCACGTCGCCCGCCACGGGCTGCTCACCGCGGTGCATGGCATCTCTTTCTCCATCGCCGCTGGCGAGGTGCTCGCGATTGTCGGCGCCAACGGGGCGGGGAAGACGACCCTGTTCCGCACCATCAGCGGCGTGCATCCGCTGGCGGGCGGTACCATCCGCCTTGGCGGCAGTGACATCTCCGGCTTCGCCCCGCATAGGCGCGTCGCGGCCGGCATCGCCATGGTGCCCGAGGGCCGGCGGCTCTTTGCCGATATGAATGTGACCGAGAACCTCGCCATCGCCGGCGAGAATGGCCGCAAAGGCGAGTGGACGCTGGCGACGGTGTTCGATGCCCTCCCGCAGCTCAAGCCGATTGCGCGCGTCGCGGCAGGCGGGCTTTCCGGCGGGCAGCGGCAGGCGGTCGCGATCGGGCGGGCGCTGATGAGCAATCCGAGCTTGTTGCTGCTTGATGAGGTGTCGCTGGGGCTGTCACCGATCGCCGTCGAAGGTCTCTACGCGTCTCTCGGGGCGCTCAAGTCGAGCGGCACGACCATGATCGTCGTCGAGCAGGATCTCGACCGCGCCACCGGCTTTGCCGATCGCATCGTCTGCATGCTGGAGGGACGGGCCGTGCTCGAGGACAAGTCGGGCGCCCTGACGCGCTCGGAAATCGCGGCCGCGTATTTCGGCCTCGAGGCCGGGGAAAGGATGCACTGATGCTCGATGCGGCTCTGCAAGGCCTTCTGCTCGGCGGCTACTACGCCATTCTCGCCGCCGGCCTGTCTCTGATGTTCGGTGTGATCCGGCTGACCAACCTCGCCCATTTCGACCTCGCGGTGCTTGGCGCCTACCTGGTGCTGTTCTGCGTCGAGCGCTTCGGGCTCTCGCCCTGGCTGGCGATGCTGGCCGTGTTGCCGGCGATGGCTGGGCTCGGCTGGGTGCTGCAGGCGACACTGTTCGCCCGCACGCTGCGGGGTGGTTTCCTGCTCCCGCTGCTCACCACGTTCGGCCTCGGCGCCGTACTGCAGAACGGCATGTTCGGACTGTTCGGCTCGGACACCAAATCGCTCGGCAACGCCATTGGCAGCCTCGCATGGGACAGCTGGCAACTGCCGTTCGGCATCTCGCTGGGCAAGCTCCCCGTCCTGACCTTCGTGATCGCGGTGCTGGTGCTTGTAGCGCTGCAACTGGTGCTGAGCCGCACAAAGCTCGGTCGCGCCATCCGCGCCACCGCCGCCGACCCCGAGGCGGCCGAGCTGGTGGGCGTCGATGCGAAAACCGTCCACCGCGCCGCTGCCGCCATTGCCGTGGGGTTGGCCGGGCTCGCCGGTGCCTTCCTCGCCATGCGAGCGCTGATCAATCCATATTCTGGCCCGCAGCAGCTGATCTTCGCCTTCGAGGCGGTGGTCATCGGCGGCATCGGTTCGCTCTGGGGCACGCTGATTGGCGGCATCGTACTCGGCATGGCGCAGAGCCTGGGTTCGCTGATCTCGCCGCAATGGTTCCAGCTCGCCGGCCATCTGGTCTTTCTCGGGGTGTTGGGTGCCCGGGTCTACCTCACCCATGCCGGCAGCCGCGGCGGCCTCAACCTGTTGTTCAAGGGAGTGCGCTGATGGCACTCGACACCATGGCAAAGTCGGGGAGCGCCGGGCGGTTGACCGGCATCGCCACGCTCGGCCTGCTACTCGCGCTCGCGGTCCTCCCCGCCGTCGCCGGCGGGCTGGCGATTGACAAGCTGACGACGCTGTTCGTCTTCGTGCTGCTCGCCGCGATGTGGAACCTACTGGCCGGCTATGCCGGCCTCGCCTCGGTCGGCCAGCAGGTGTTTTTCGGGCTCGGGGGCTACTTCGCGCTGCGTCTCGTCGATGCCGGCATCCCCCCATACATGGCGCTCCTCCTCGGCGCCTGCGGGGCGGCACTCCTCGCCGTCCCGCTTTCGTATTTCGTGCTCCGGCTCAAGGGCGGCGAGTTCGCCATCGCCATGTGGGTGGTGGCCGAGGTCGTGCGCGTCTTGGTCATGTTCGATCCGCTCATCCAGGGCGAGACCGGCACCTCGCTGATTGCCCTCAACGCCGTCGATCCGGAGCTACGGCGCAACCTCACCTACTGGCTGGCGCTCGGCGCCACGACGGCGATCCTGGGCCTCGCCTACTGGCTGTTGTGCGGCCGTACCGGTGCCGCTGCCCGCGCCATCCGTGACGACGAAGAGGCTGCGGCCTCGCTCGGCATCCGGGTGTTCCGGATCAAGCGGGTGATCTTCGTCGTCGCTGCGCTTGGTTGTGCGCTTGCCGGCACGATCTGGCTTTCCAGTGCCATCACCTTCCAGCCTCGTTCTGCTTTCGGTGTGCAATGGACGGTGTTCATGCTGTTCATGGTGCTGGTGGGCGGGCTCGGTACGTTCGAGGGGCCGATCCTTGGCGCGGTGCTGTTCTTCGTCCTGCAGGAGCTGTTCGGCGATTTCGGCGTCTGGTACCTCGCCGGCCTCGGCGTCATCGCCATCGCCTTCGCGCAGCTTCTGCCAGAGGGGCTGTGGGGCGCCATCCGCGCCCGGACTGGGATCGACCTGTTTCCGACGAGCAGCCGTCGCAGGCCATGATCGCTGGACCCGTGAGCGCACGTCCGGCCGTGAGGGACTACAGCCTTGGAATTGCGGCAGGACGCATGGTGCGGCGTTGGGCGGCGATGCGGAAGGGCGCGTTGGGGGCGCCGTAGCCGCCATAGGCACCGCGGCGCTCGACGATCTCGAAGAACAGCCCCTCGCCAAAGGTGCGGCTATAGAGCTGGAAGAACTCGCCCCCATCGTCGCGATCGTAGAGCAGGTGGTTGGCGCGCAGGCGCTCGATCACGTCGTCCTCGAGCCCGAACCGGGCGGCGAGATCGTCGTAATAGTTCAGCGAGATCTGCAGTGCCTCGAAGCCGTTGGACCTCAGCGCCGCAGCGGTCTTGATAATGTCGTTCGTCGCAAAGGCCATGTGCTGGACGCTGGCGCCGAATGCCTCGTTGATGAAGTGGCCGGCGAAAGTGCGGCTGTTCTCGGCGCCGTTGAGCGTCAGGCGCAGGGTGCCGGTCTCGTTTTCGATGACCTGGCTGCGCACGATCCCCGAGGGATCGAGGACGTCGACCATCGGGCTTTTCCGCGTCGCAAAGATCGAGCCGTAGAACAGCACCCAGGTCAGCATTTCATCGTGGGCCATCGTCTGGGCGATATGGTCCATGCCGATGAGACCGATGTCGGCGTGATCGGCTCGAGCCTCCGGTACGAACTCTATATCCCACACCCGGCCCAGATCACTGTGCGCATCGATAAAGTAGATGACGCCGCCGCCGACGCCGCGAATGGCGGGGATGTTCAGGTCGCCCCGGGCGACGGGCTGTTCGTGGATCGCTGCGCCCATCGCGGCGGCGCGCTGGATCGCAGCCTGGGCGTCCTCGACCTTGAGGCCGATGGCGTAGGCGGTCGTGCCATGCGTCACGTAGGCGGAATGTGCCAGCCCCTCCCGCTCGGTATTGAGTACGATGTTGATGTCGCCCTGCCGGTACAGTGCCACGCGCTTGTGGTGATGCCGGGCGACGCGGGCAAAGCCGATGCTCGTAAGTTGCGAGGCCAGCTTTGCGCCCTCCTGCTCGCTCGTCGCGAACTCGACGAACGCGACACCCTCGACCGCGACCCGCGGCGGCATCGCGGATGCGTCGAGCCCAAGCGCCGGCTCGGCGCGGGCTGCCTGGTCGAAGAGATAAGTGAGCGCGCGCCGGCCATCGACGGCAATCGCCTTCGGCGATCCACCGCCACGGAACTGGTCGTTGAACACTTCGAGCGAGAGCGGACCCGAGTAGCCGGCCGCCAGCACCGCCCGGAGAAAGTCGGCGACAGGGAGGTCACCTTGGCCGGGCATGTTGCGATAGTGCCGGCTCCACTGCAGCACATCCATGTCGATGCGAGGGGCATCGGCCAATTGGACAAAGAAGATGCGGTCGCCGGGAATCGAGCGGATGCCGTCGGGGTCGATGCCGCGCGACAGCGTATGGAAGCTGTCGAGGATCAGCCCGACGTTCGGATGGTCGGCCCGGCGGACGATTTCCCAGGCATCCCGGTGGTCGCTGATGTGGCGGCCCCAGGCGAGGGCCTCGTAGCCCACGCGAAGTCCGCGCCGTTGCGCCCGCTCCCCAAGCTCGCGAAAATCGGCGGCACAGCGGTCGATGCCGCCGAGCGCAAGCGGTGAGACGCTGGAGCAGACCAGCATCAGCTCCGCACCCATCTCCTGCATCAGGTCGAACTTGCGTTCGGCCCGCTCGAACGCGCGGGCGCGATGCGGTTCCGGCAGGCCCTCGAAATCGCGGAACGGCTGGAACAGGGTGATCTCGAGACCGAGATCCGCGACCATGCGGCGAACCTCGCGCGGTGACCCGTTGAAGGTCAGCAGGTCATTCTCGAAAATCTCGACGCCGTCGAACCCGGCAGCCGCGATCGCCTCCAGTTTCTCGGCAAGGTCACCGCTGATCGAAACCGTGGCAATCGAGGTCTTCATCCGATCCTCCCAGAGCGCTTTCAGCTGTTTCGAAAGCGCGACAAAATCATGCCGCGACACCAGCAACAGCGGTGTCGATTTCGGCCACGAGCTTGGCCGTATCCGCCGGAGCCAGCGCCTGCAGCGGCGGCAGCACCTCGCGCCAGGCAGGATCGAGCGTTGCGCCCATATAGGCCTTGATGGCCGGGACGACCGGCCGTGCGAGGACGGCCCGCAGCAGGCCCTCGATACGAGGGTCGTCGACGCCCGAAACGAGCCGGCCCACCAGTTCGGGCGCGAAATTGGCTAGCCCACTGATCGCTCCGCTGGCCCCCAGGCGCACGGCCGCGGCAAGGTGGCCCTCGTTACCGACGAGGACGGCTATGTCGGCATTCGCTCGGGCCAGCTTCTCGGTGTAGGTCCAGTTGCCGCCGCTGTCCTTGACCCCGCCGATCACCGCCCCGAAGGTGCGGCGCAGCCTCGCCAGCGAGTCGAGCCCGACCGTCACCCCGGTCAGTTGCGGGATGTTGTAGAGGATGATGTCGCGGGCCGAAGGGCCGATGGCTTCGAGCGTCCGGCTGAACCACGCATGGACGCCCTCCTCGCTCGGGTCCTTGAAATAGAAGGGCGGGGTCAGCAGCACCGCCGCGCAACCGGCCTCGATCGCTCGCCCGGCCTGCGCCGCCGCGTCCGAAACCGAAAGGCCGTAGACGCACTCGACCAGCTGGCCGGGCTGGACGCCGCGAGCCGCCATCTGTTCGTAGAGCGAAGCCCGCATGGCAACCGGGATCGAGATACCCTCGCCGGTGGTCCCGAACGCTGTCACCGCCTGCATTCCGCGGGTGAGCAAATTCCTTGCATGGGCCGCGTACCGTCCCCAGTCAATCTCGCCGGAGGCGATGAAAGGGGTGGTCATGGCGGCGCTGAGGCCGATCTTGGTGCGCAGGGGATGGCCGGTCGTTTGGTTGGTCACGTCATTGTCCTTGGTCGCTGGCGGCAACGCCGATAAGGCGCTGCCGCAAATTCTTTTCGGGGACATCGAGACCGGTAAAGATCCGGAAGGCCTGGATGCCCTGGTGGAAGAACAGCTCGAAGCCGCTGATACAGATGAGCCCAGCCGCTGCCGCGTCGCGGAGGAAGGTCGTATCGACCGGCGTATACACGGCGTCGAAGGCCCAGCTTGCGCCATGCAGTGCGTCGGCGGGCACGGGTGTTCCATCATAGCCCACCATGCCGACGGGCGTGCAGTTGATGATGCCGTCAGTGCCGATAACGGCTTCCGCGGCGCTCGGGTGAACCGAGACCCTCAGGCGCGAGGAAGCGGCGGCCAGCGCCTGCACGAGTCCTGCGGCGCGCGCCGCGTCCTTGTCGGTGATGCGCAGTTCGGCTGCTCCGAGCCCGAGCAGGCCGAAGGCGATCGCCTTCCCGACCCCGCCCGCCCCGATCAGCGCGACACGGCCCGGCGGCGCGGCGCCGAAGGCCCCGCGATACGCCGCCATGAAGCCGGTGAGGTCGGTATTGTAGCCATGCGGCCCCGAAGGCTCGAAGATCACGGTATTTACCGCACCAACGTCTCGCACCAGCGGATCGGGGGTGTGGACCTTGCCGGCGGCGAGCTCTTTGTAGGGATAGGTGATGTTGATGCCGCGATAGCCGCTCGCCGCGCATTGCGCGAACACCGCATCGAAATCGGCACCCAGCTCGCGCGGGATCAATCTGTCATACGTCGTGCGCACCCCGGCCAGCTCACCCGCGATACGATGCAGGTCAGGCGAGCGCGAGCGGGCGATATTGTCCCCGATCAGCCCCAGGCGGACCGTTCGGCTCCCGGCCGACAGGTGGAACGGTGCGCTCATCCCTGGTAACCGAACATTCGCGGTAGCCACAGTACCGTCTCAGGGAACAGCGTCATCACGAGCAGCGCCGCGAGCAGCGCCGCCAGATACGGCATCACTTCGCGCACGATGTCCTTGATGGCGATGCCCGTGGTCGCATTGATGACGAAGAGCAGCATGCCATAGGGCGGCGTGATCAACCCGATCATGCAGTTGACCACCATCACGACGCCGAAATGGACGAGGTCGATGCCCAGCTCCCGGCAGGTCGGGATGAACAGCGGCAGGATGACCAGGATGATCGTCGTCGCGTCGAGCAGGCAGCCGAGCAGCAGAATGATGACGTTGGCCAGCAGCAGGAAGGCGAGCGGGGACAGGTCCATGCCGCCGAGCCACCCAGCCAGCACGTTCGGAATGTTCTCGGACGCCACGATGTAGTTGAAGATCAGCGCGCTGCCGATCACCAGCCCCACCGAGGCCGACGACCGCGCGCTGTCTACCAGCACCTCGTGCAGGTTGCGCCAGCTCACGGAGCGGTAGAACAAGGCCGCGAGCAGCAGCGCATAGAGCGCCGCGATCGCTGCGGCTTCGGTCGGCGTCGTTGCCCCGCCATAGATCCCGGCGAGCAGGATCACTGGCATAAAAAGCACCGGCAGCGCCCGGAACGTGACCTTGGGCAGTTCGCGCAGCGGAACTGGGTCTTCGGCGGGAATGCTGCGCCGGTGGGCAATCCAGCTGGTAATGCCCATCATCACGGCCGTCATCAGCAGCCCGGGGATGATACCGCCCAGGAACAGGTAGCCTATCGAAGTGTCGGAGATCAGCGCGTACATGACCATCGGGATCGACGGCGGAATGATCGGCCCGATCGTTGCCGAGGCGGCAACGACGGCGCCGGCGAGGCCGGGTGAATAGTGCCCACTCTTGAGCATCATGTTGATGCTGACCTTGCCCACGCCTGCCGCATCGGCCACCGCGGAGCCCGACATGCCGGAAAATACCAGGCTCACCAGGATATCGACCTGCGCCAGGCCGCCGCGGAAGCGGCCGACCAGCGCCTTGCAGAAATCGAGCAGCCGGTCGCTGATCGTGCCCTGGTTCATGATGTTGGCGGCAACGATGAACAGCGGCACGGCGAGCAGCACGAAGCTGTCATAGAGCCCCTGGATGCTCTGCTCGGCCGCGAGGCCGGGGTCATGTCCCTTGAGGAAGAGATAGAGGATCGCTGCGACGAACATCGACAGCGCGATCGGCGCGCCGATTCCGGCCAAGCCGAACAGGGCAACGAGGCAAGCTCCGAAGGGAAGGCTGATCATTCGATGGCCACCTGCTCATGCGGCTGCGACACGGCGTCAGGCGACCCTCCGCGCATGAGCTGCCAGGCCCGCAGCGCATAGCGCGTTATGATGGCGATGGCGAAGATGCCGTAGACGCTGAACACGATGTCGAGGCGGATGCGCAGCGTCGCGCTCTTTTTGATCTTGTAGAAGGTGATGTAGTCCCACGTCGCCGGCAGGGCGGCGAGGAAACCGGCGAGGATGGCAACCGCGGTGACTAGCGCCAGGATGCGGCGCACCCGCGACGAGGCCGCGAGGTAGAACATGTCGAACTTCACCTGGTCGCGGTCATCGAGGATGAAAGCCGCGCCCCAGAAGACGAGCCACAGCCAGACGGTGAGGCACACCTCCAGCGTCCAGGCCAGTGGGTAGTTGATCACATAGCGGGTGAAGATCTGCACCAGGAACGTGAGGAACATGACAGCGAGAAGCCCCGCTGCCACGTCCTCCGCGCGCCGGCGCAACCATGCGATTGCCGGCTTCATGGCAAGGCTCAGGTGAGCCCGTTGATCTTGTCGAGCAGGCCTTCCGGCCAGTCCTTGGCGAACTCGGACTCGAGGTAGGCCTTCTGCACCTGGGTGCGGAACGCTTCGACGTCGGGCGCGTAGACTTTGAGGCCCTTGTCCTTGAAGAACTGCTCAAGCTCGGTTTCGAGCGCGAGCTGACGCTGCCGGCCGGTCTCTGCGGCATCTTCGGCTGCCTTCTGAACCGTGGCCTGCTGCTCGGCGGTGAGGCTGTCCCAGACCTTCTTACTGAACGCGACATAGTTCTGGTCGACCAGGTGGCTGGTCAGCACGATCTGCTGCGTGACCTCGTAGAACTTTGAGTCCCGGTCGGTCGGCAGCGGGTTGTCCTGCCCGTCGATGGCCCCGGTCTGTAGCCCCGTATAGACCTCGGTGAAGGCCATCGGCACCGGGTTGGCGCCGAGCGCAGAGCCGAGGAACTGCCAGGCATCGGTGCCGGGCATGCGCAGCTTGACGCCGGCGAGATCGGCTGGGGTCTTGATCTCCTTGTCGCCGCGCAGGTTGAGCTGGCGGCGGCCCAGATACATCACCGCGAGGAGTTTCACGCCGAGGGTGTCCTCGACCTCCTTCTTCATCGGCTCCATGAAGTCGGCAGCGAACACCTTCTTCTGGTGCTCGGCGTCGCGCAGCAGGTAGCCGGCGGTGAAGATCGACCAGGACGGGATCAGTGTCGCCAGCTCCTGCGGCGAGGTGATCGACATCTCGAGATTGTCGCGGGCGATGGCCTCGAGCTCGGTGCCCTGCTTGAACAGGGTGGCGTTCCAGTGCGGCTCGAAGGTCGCAAAGGACGAAACCGCCGGCCCGAAGACTTCAGTCAGCGCCACAGCGCGCTGATCGGTCTCGGTGGCCGGCGACGACAGGCGCAGCAGCACGCCTTGGGCGAAGGCCCGGGTGGAGAACAGCCCGCCGGCAGTGGCCAGCGCGGCCGCAGAGACAGACGTGCGCAGGAAAGCGCGACGCGAGAAATTGGTCATTGATTTCCTCCCTCATGTGGCACGGCCTCCACCGCACCAGCTGAAGGAACAGTTGCACATGGCTCGTCGCCAATCAACATGCAATGTAGATATCATCCGATGACATGTGTTTCATCAGATGAAACCTCAGGCCGTCAGTCCGTGCTCCACGCCGCCCTGCACATGCTTGCGCAATATAGCCTGCGCTGTGTCTGCGTCGCGTCTGAGCGCCGCCTCCAGCAGCTCGCGATGCTCGTTGGCCGCGATCGCTCCCCGGAACGTTAGAGAAATCATCTGGTATCTCAGGTACTTGTCGAAGATCACCGCATGCGTATCCATCAGCACGCGTGACCCGCAGGCCGAGATCAGCGCCTGGTGGAACTCCCAGTCGTAGCGCTTCCACTGCTCGGTTACGGATCGGTCGCCGGCCAGCATCTTGGCCTCCATCTGGGCCAGCTTGTAGTGCGCGGCGACGATCTGCGCCTCCCAGTTGAGGTCGCCCGCCGCGAAGGATTGCTCGAGCGCATAGCATTCGAGCAGCTCGCGCAGCGCCGCGATCTCCTTGAGGTTCTCGGGCGAAACCGGGGCCACTTCGAAGCCGCGCTGCCCCTCGGCGACGACCAGGCCTTCGGAAGCGAGGCGGTTGAGGATCTCGCGCAGGGTCGAAATGCTCGCTTCGTAGTCCTTCTTGAGCTGCTCGAGCCGCAGCTTCTTGCCCGGCGCCAGGCGTCCGAAGATGATATCGGTGCGGATGCGGCGAAAGACGCTATCGCCCACCGCTTCGGGCTGCTTCAGTTCCAAGACGAAATCCTCTGATGAAACTCGAAATATCATATATGGGTCGCGATTTGTTCCACAACCCGTCCCTCCCTACCTCCTCGGATAGCTAGCTCGTATAAACCTCAGGTTATGCGTCGCCCCGCCATTGTCATTTCCTCCGCCGCCGCTTCGATGATTGACTGCCATCCAACGCATCGAGTTCACGCTGGCCCATGTCCGAATTCCTGACTCTCGCCGAGGCTGTCCGGCGAAACCTCCACGACGGCGACACCGTCGCCTTCGAGGGGTTCACCCACCTTATCCCGCACGCAGCCGGGCATGAGGCGATCCGCCAGGGCTTCAGGGACCTGACGCTCCTGCGCATGACGCCGGATGTCATCTACGACCAGATGATCGGCATGGGCATGGCGAGCAAAGTCATCTTCTCCTATGCCGGCAACCCGGGCGTCGGCCTGCTGCGTCGCATGCGCGACGCGATCGAGAACCAACATCCGCGCGCCATCGAGACGGTCGAGCACTCCCATTCCGCCATGGCCCAGGCCTACGAGGCTGGCGCGTCCGGGCTGCCTTGCGCCATCTTCCGCGGCTACAAGGGCGCCGACCTGCCCAAGGTGAACCCGGACATCCGGTCGGTCACCTGTCCCTTCACCGGCGAGGAACTGGCTGCCGTCCCCGCCCATCGGCCGGACGTCACCTTCATCCACGCCCAGAAGGCCAATCAGAAGGGCGACGTCCTCGTCGAGGGCATCATCGGCGTCCAGAAGGAAGCGGCGCTGGCGGCCAGGCGCGTTGTGGTCACGGTCGAGGAAGTCGTGTCCGACTTTGCCGGCCTGCACCCCAATCTCTGCATCCTGCCGCACTGGACCATCGACGCCATTGCCGTCGTGCCCGGCGGGGCGCATCCATCTTACGCACACGGCTACTACGCCCGCGACAACGCCGCCTATCTCGAATGGGACAAGATCTCGGCCGACCGCGAGCTGTTCGAAAGCTGGATCAAGGACAATGTGTTGAGCGTCGGTCCCGAAATCTTCGCCACCCGCGTGGAGCCGCTGCGATGAGGGATTTCACCCCCAACGAGATGATGACCATCGCAGCCGCCCGCGCGCTCTCCAACGATGACGTCTGCTTCGTCGGGATCGGCGCGCCGTCGGCCGCCTGCAACGTCGCGCGGCTCACTCACGCGCCGGACATCACGCTGATCTATGAGTCCGGCACCATCGGCACCGCGCCCGCGGTCCTGCCGCTCTCCATCGGCGATGGTGAACTGTGCGAAACGGCGCTGTCGACCGTCTCGGTGCCCGAGATGTTCCGCTACTGGCTGATGGGCGGACGCATCTCGATCGGCTTTCTCGGCGCCGCGCAGCTTGACCGCTTCGGCAACATCAACACCACCGTGATCGGCGATTATTCGAAGCCCAAGGTGCGCCTGCCCGGCGGCGGCGGCGCGCCCGAGATCGCCACGTCCTGCGGCGAGATCTTCATCACCTTGAAGCAGGCGCAGCGCTCGATGGTCGAAAGGATCGATTTCTTCACCTCTTTCGGCCACGGCGAGGGCGGCGACCACCGCCAGCGCCTCGGTATTACCACCAAGGGGCCGACGCTCCTGATCACCGACCTGGCCATTTGGCGGCCCGATGCGGAGACCAAGGAGTTCACCGTCACCTCGCTCCACCGCGGCGTAACGCGCGAAATGGTGCAGGAAACCTGCGGCTGGAACGCACGCTTCGCCGATGACCTCGGCGAGACGCCCGAGCCGACCGAACTCGAGCTGGGCACGCTGCGCGACCTGCAGGCGCGCACTGCCGCTGCGCATGCGGGGCAAAAGCATGGCTGAGGCCTTCATCTGCGCCTACCGGCGTACCGCCATCGGCCGCTTTGGCGGCGTCCTTGCTTCGGTGCGACCCGATGACCTGGGCGCGGTGCCGCTCAAGGCCCTCGTCGCCGAGAACGCCGGAGTCGACTGGGAAGCGGTCGACGACGTGATCTTCGGCTGCGCCAACCAGGCGGGCGAGGATAACCGCAACGTCGCGCGCATGAGCCTGCTGCTCGCCGGCCTGCCGCACACCATCTCCGGCACGACGATGAACCGCCTCTGCGGCTCCGGCCTCGATGCGGTCATCACCGCCGCCCGGGCGATCCGCGCCGGCGAGGCCGAGCTGATGATCGCTGGCGGCGTCGAGTCGATGAGCCGGGCGCCCTTCGTGCTGCCCAAGGCCGACAGCGCCTTCTCGCGCAACGCCGAGATCTACGACACCACCATCGGCTGGCGCTTCGTCAACCAGCTGATGAAGGCGCAGTACGGCGTCGATTCCATGCCCGAGACCGGCGAGAACGTCGCCGAAGACTACGAGGTCAGCCGCTCCGACCAGGATGCATTCGCCTTGCGCAGCCAGCAGCGCGCCGTCGCCGCCCAGCAGAACGGGCGTCTGGCGCGCGAGATTGTGCCGGTCACAATACCCAGGAAGAAGGGTGACCCGGTGGTCGTCGACAAGGACGAACATCCCCGCGCCGACACCACGCTGGACGTGCTCGCGAAGTTGCCGACGCCGTTTCGCCAGGGGGGCTCGGTGACGGCCGGCAACGCCTCCGGGGTCAACGACGGCGCCTCGGCGCTGATCGTCGCCTCGGAGGCAGCGATGCGCCGCCACCGGCTCACCCCGATCGCGCGTATCCTAGGTGGCGCTGCGGCGGGCGTGCCGCCCCGCATCATGGGGATGGGCCCGACTCCGGCCACGAGGAAGCTCTGCGCCCGGCTGGGACTTTCGCCCGTCGATTTCGACGTCATCGAGCTCAACGAAGCCTTCGCCAGCCAGGCAATCGCCGTGCTGCGCGAGCTCGGGCTGCCTCCCGACAATGCGCAGGTCAACCCGAACGGCGGCGCCATCGCGCTCGGACATCCCCTCGGCATGTCCGGTGCCCGTATCGCCGGCACGGCTGCGCTCGAGCTGTCGCTGACGGGCGGTAAGCGCGCGCTCGCCACTATGTGCGTCGGCGTCGGGCAGGGCATCGCACTGGCAATGGAGCGGGTATAGCGGCCAGGATAACCCCACGGTTATCGTTCCGCCTGCAATGGCGATTTTGCCGGGCGCGTGTCGAATGGTTGAGTTCGGCGCAGTGGGAGAGGAATCAGTATGCGCACGCAAGTCGCCATCATCGGCGCCGGCCCGGCCGGCCTGATGCTCGGCAAGCTGCTCGAGATGAGCGGCATCGACACCGTTATCCTCGAGCGCAAGAGTGCAAACTATGTGCTCGGCCGCATCCGGGCGGGCGTGCTTGAACAGGGGGCGATGGACCTGCTCGACGCAGCCGGCGTTGGCGCGCGCATGTATGCCGAGGGCCTGATCCATACTGGCATCGACCTGAGTTTCGACGGCGAGGTGCACCGCATCGATTTCGGTGATCGCAAGGTCATGGTCTATGGGCAGACGGAAGTCACCCGCGACCTGATGGAAGCTCGCAAGGCCGAGACGATCTACGAGGCCGAGGATGTGGCCCTTCACGATTGTGACGGCGGCCGGCCGCGCGTGAGCTACCGCCACGCCGGCGAGACGCACGAGATTGAGTGCGACTTCATCGCCGGCTGCGATGGCTTCCACGGCGTCAGCCGAGCCAGCATGCCGGCGTCCGACCTGCGCACCTACGAACGGGTCTATCCCTTCGGCTGGCTCGGCGTACTGGTCGATCGGCCGCCGGTCGCCGACGAGCTCATCTATGCCCATCATGAGCGCGGCTTTGCCCTGTGCTCGATGCGTTCGAAGAGTCGCAGCCGCTACTACGTGCAGGTGCCGATGACCGAGAAGGTGGAGGATTGGAGCGACGAGCGGTTCTGGGACGAACTGCGCGCCCGTCTCAACCCCGATACCGCCGCCGCGCTCAAGACCGGGCCTTCGATCGAGAAATCCATCGCCCCGCTCCGCAGCTTCGTTGCCGAACCGCTACGGCATGGCCGGCTGTTCCTTGCGGGCGACGCCGCGCACATCGTGCCGCCCACCGGCGCCAAGGGCCTCAACCTCGCCATGCATGACGTGAGGGCGTTGGCGGAGGCGTTCATGGCCTTCTACCGCAAGGGCTCGAGTGCCGGTATCGATGGCTATGCCGACCGCGCCCTCAAGCGCATCTGGCTTGCCGAGCGCTTCTCGTGGTGGATGACCTCGCTGCTTCACACCTTCCCGGAAACCGGCGCGTTCGGCCGCCGCATCCAGAGGGCCGAGTTCGACTATCTGCGCACGTCCGAGGTGGCGCAGCGCAGCTTTGCCGAGAACTATTGCGGCTTGCCCGACTGAAAGCCGATCTGGCCGGCGAGCGCGGTGGCGATCCTGAGGCTCGCGCCGGTTGCGACGACCATTTGCGGCAACACCATCCACTCGAGCGTCCAGGCGGCGCCGGATCGCTCGTACTCGTGCACCAGCGCCTGGTGCAGCGTCCCGACCAGCCCAGCGTTGAAGCGGGCAAGCGCTACGAGCAGCTCGGCATTCACCGGGTTGGACTTGTGCGCCATGGCCGAGGAGCCGCCGCCCCCCTCGATGACGATGGTCGCGACTTCGTTCTGCGACAGCAACGAGACATCGGCGCCGAACTTGCCCAGTGCGCCGGTGATTAGCGACAGCACCGCCCCAAACTCGGCGATCGGATCGCGCTCGGTGTGCCACGGGTCGGCGAGCCCCAGGTCCAGCCGCTCGGCAAGGCGCCGGGCCACCAGCTCGCCCTTGCCGCCGAGTTCCGCGCGCGTGCCGACCGGCCCGCCGAGCTGGATGACAAGCAGGCGCCGGCGCAGAAGGTTGAGCGTGCGGCGCGCCCGCGTCAGCGGCGCAGTCCAGGCCGCGAGCTTGGTTGAGACGGGCATGGGCAGGGCGCACTGCATGCGCGTATGCGCCATCATCGTCAGAGTGCCATCACGCTCGCCAAGCGTGGCGAAAGCTCCTTCGAGGGCCACGAGCCGCTGGTCGATCAGTGCAATGGCGGCGGCCAGCCGCAGCATCAGCCCGGTATCAATGGCATCCTGGCTGGTCGCGCCGAAATGCAGCGACTTGCCGTGCTCGCCTACCGCCGCTCGCACCTGCCGGACTAGGGCCGGCACGACCACGCCGTCCTTGGCGATGCCTTGGGCGAGGTCGGCCATATCGGGCTTGAACCCGGCAGTTGCCTTGCCGATCGCGTCCGCCGCTGTTTCCGAGATCAGGCCCGCGTCAGCCTCGGCGCCGGCCAGCGCCGCCTCGAACCTCAGGATCGCGGCGATCTCGGCTTCGTCCGCGAACAGCGCCTCGAACTCGGCGTCTCCTACCAGATGTTGCAGCAGCGACCGGGTCATCGGCTCGTCCTCCCAGCCCCCATCGCTAGCGGTGTCGGGGCGAAACGCCAACCCGCCCATTCGGTCAGATGTCGAAGAACACCGTCTCGTCCTCGCCCTGGAGGCGGATGTCGAGTGCATAGACCGAGCGTCCGTCGCGCTCGGACTTCGCCGCGATAAGCGTCTTGCGCCGGCGCGGGTCGAGAATCTTGTTGAGCACGAAGTCGGCCGCATTGGCCGCGGCCTCGTCCTCGAAATAGAGCCGCGTGTGGAGCCCGATATTGATGCCGCGTGCGACGATCCAGAGTGTCAGATGCGGCGCCATTGGCTTGCCGTCCGGCCCGGGCACCCGCCCGGGCTTCACTGTGTCGAAGCTGAAGCCTCCGGTGCCGTCGGTGGCAACACGCCCCCAGGCGGCCGCGTGGTTGCCGTCGGCGTCAGCCTGCCACAGCTCGACCACCGCATCGCTCACCGGCGCGCCGGAGCCATCGAAGATGCGGCCGGTCACGGCGATGCGTGGACCGGTGCCGGCAGTGATCGGGCCGGAGCCCAGATCCTTGACGTTCGGCCCGGTGATGCTCTCGAGGCTCGGCGTCATGCCGATATGCACATACGGTCCCGCCGTTTGCGACGGCGACTCCTTGAGCGGGGGCAACTGGTTCAGCATCAGTTCCCCTCCGGCCGGTTCTCGAACAGGGTCGAGCGGCGCCCGCGTAGTACGATATCGAAGCGATAGGCCAGGGCATCCATCGGCGTTGTGTTGAGCCGGTCGAGCCGGGCGATTAACTGCTCGACCGCAGCGCGGTCGGGGATCGCGAGCGCGATCGGGTCCTGCCAGATCATCGGGTCGCCCTCGAAATACATCTGGGTGATGAGGCGCTGCGCGAAGGCGTGGCCGAAGACCGAGAAGTGGATATGCGCTGGTCGCCAGTCATTGCCGCCATTGGGCCAGGGATAGGCGCCGGGCTTGATGGTGCGGAAATGGTAGTAGCCGTTCTCGTCGGTGATGGCTCGGCCGCAGCCGCCGAAATTGGGGTCGAGCGGGGCGGTGTAGCCCTCGCGCTTGTGCCGGTAGCGCCCGGCGGCATTGGCCTGCCAGAATTCGACCAGCGTGCCGCGCACCGGCCGCGCATTCTCGTCGAGCACCTGCCCGTAAACGATCATCCGCTGGCCGATGGCCTCGCTGCCGTCCTGGCTGTAGTTGCGGATGAGGTCGTTATCGAGCGGCTGGATGATGCCGTGGCCGAACGTCGGCCCGGTGAGTTCCGATTTGGTCGGCGCCAGCGACAGCAGGGCATGCTTGGGCGCGCGCAGTGTCGTGCTCTTGTAGCCCGGGGTGAAGGCCGGCGGATGCCAGGCCCGGTCGCGCTGGTAGAGCGCACCCTCCTCGGCAGTCATCGGTGGTACGGGCATCTCACGCCCCCCGCTTCTGGAGTTCGCGTTTGGCGATCTTGAAGGCTCGGTTGGCCGCCGGAACGCCGGCGTAGACCGCGACATGCAACAGCGCCTCCTTGACGTCCTCGGCCGAAGCCCCGGTGTTGGACGTGGCCTTTATGTGCATGGCCACTTCCTCGTCATGGCCCGCCGCCGCAAGCAGGGCAATGGTGATGAGCGAGCGTTCCCGTCGTGAAAGTCCTGGGCGAGACCAAACCGAACCCCAAGCCCCTTCAGTGATGAAGGCCTGGAAATCGGTGTCGAAGTCGGTCTTGGCGGTTTCGGCGCCGTTGACGTGACTGTCGCCGAGGACGGCGCGGCGGGTGGCCATGCCACGCTGGAACAGGTCCGTCGGCTCAGACATGGACAACCTCGCTCAGGTGTTCGCAAATAAGTTCGCACAGCCGCTCGGGCTGCTCGATGGAAGGGACGTGTCCGGCGCCGCGCACGAGCTCGAATCTGGCTCCGGGGATGGCATCGGCGAGCTGGCGCACCAGCTCAGGTGGGGTCGAGAGGTCGTTCTCGCCGACAATCACCCGAGTGGGCGCCGAGATGCGCGCAAGGTCGGCGGCAAGGTCGCTGTCGCGGACCGTCGCGCAACTTGCGACATAGCCTTCGGCCGGACAGCGCTCGAGCACATTGCGCCAGCCGGCAAAATCCGCAGCCCGGAGCTCACGATAACCGGGGGAAACCCAGCGGCCGAGCACCGCATCGGCGATGGACGCCATGCCGCCTTGCCGGACCTGCGCAATGCGGTCGTTCCACATCTGGGCAGTGCCGATCCTCGTGGCGGTGTCGCAGAGCACCAGCCCCACCACCTTGTTCGGATGCTGTGCGGCAGTGCGCATGGCGATCATGCCGCCGATCGAGATGCCGCAGATCGCAAACTTCCTGAACCCGCAGCGCGCCGCGAGGCCGAGGAGATCGGCGACATGGTCATCGAGGCTGTAGGGCCCGGCAGGCGCATCCGATACGCCGTGGCCGCGCTTGTCGTAGGCAAGAACACGGAAGCGCTGCTCGAGCGGGCGCAACAGGTCGTCCCAGATTTGGAAGTTGGTCCCCAGCGAGTTGACGAGGATGAGGGGCAATCCATCCGCCGCTCCCGATAGCCGATAGTGCAGCACCGTGCCGTTGATGGACGCAAAACCCATGGCTCTCCTCATGTCCCGGCAGTAAGGCCCCGCATCCCTGGCTTGTAAAATGATTAGTTTGCCCGCATCCATAACCGGCGGCACATATGCCGCGGAGTGTTCAGCCCATGGCGCCCCGCCTGATCGACCCGCGCGTCAAGCTCAGACACGTCGTCTGTTTCCTCGAGGTGGCGCGGCTGAAGAGCGTCGTGCAGGCCGCCGACGCACTCAACATGAGCCAGCCGGCCGCGACCAAGACCATACAGGAGCTGGAAGAAATCCTCGGCGTGCAGCTTTTCGACCGCTCGCGCCGCAACCTCTTTCTCACTCCGGCCGGCGAGCAGTTCCAGCGCTACACCGCGTCGTCGGTGAGCGCACTCAAGCAGGGCATCGATTCCGTACGCATAACCGAGAAGCAGGCGATCGTCCGCGTCGGCGCGCTCCCCACGGTCTCGGCGCGGATTTTGCCGCCTGCCGTCAAGCGGTTCGCCGAGAACCGCCAGGCGCGCGCGCGCATCGTCACCGGACCCAACGAATACCTGCTTTCGCTGCTGCGCGCCGGGGAGGTCGATCTGGTGATCGGACGCATGGCTGAACCGGGCGAAATTGCCGGCCTGTCGTTCGAGCACCTCTATTCCGAGCAGGTCGTGTTCGCGGTTCGGGCCGACCACCCCCTGCTCAAGCTCGAGCGTTTCGCGCTGACGGACATCGAGCCCTATCAGATCCTGATGCCGCCTCCCGGCGCGGTGATCCTGCCCAGCGTCGAGCGCTTGCTGACGGCGCATGGCGTCACCGACCTCAAGGACGATATCGAGACGGTCTCCAACGCCTTCGGTCGCCGCTACACCCTCAGCACCGATGCGGTGTGGATCATATCGGAAGGCGTGGTCGCCGACGACGTCACCGAGGGCCACATGGCCATCCTCCCCGTCGATACCAGCGAGACCACGGGCCCGGTGGGCCTGACCATGCGCTCGGGCGAGACAATGGGCTATGCCGCCGAACTCCTCGTGGTCGCGATCCGCCAGGTCGCACTGGACCTCAGCGGCCCCAAGGCCTCCTGAGCAGTCGGGAGAGCGAACGATCGCTCATGACGCTGGGCGGACGTTGAGGACCGGCCCTCTGGTCACCGAGCGTCAATATGAAAGGGGTTGACCTTCCCACGGTGGGAAGGAGCAGGGCTAGGTACAAAGCGACCGTTGTGCCTGACCTGGAGACTAGAATGGCCGAAATGACCCGTAGAACTTTCCTCGGCGCTGTGGCAGCAGTCGGAGCGGGAAGCTGCATCCCTTCGGTGCCTGCCCTCGCGGCTCCGCAGCACAAGCTGATCGTCGGACGACGGACCATAGAAGTATTGGGCAAGCCCGCAGAGGTGTTCGGCGTAACCGGCGGAGTCGGTCGCAGCGGCCTTCTGCTGGAGCCCGGCGAGCGCTTCTCCGTCGCGCTGGAAAACACCTTGGGTGAGGAAACGACTGTCCACTGGCACGGTCTGACCCCCACGCCTGAACTCGATGGCATCTCGGAAACCGGCTACGTCCCGCCGTTGGCGCCGGGGGAAATACGGAACTTCGACTTCGTCGCGAGGCCGGGGACCCATTGGATGCATTCGCATCACGCCTTGCAGGAACAGTCGCTGCTCACGGCGCCGCTGATCGTGCGCGAAGCCAACGCGTCGGATCTGCAGGAAGTAACGCTACTGCTCAATGACTTCAGTTTCCGTGACCCAGCGGAGATTCTTGAAGGGCTGACCGGACAGAAGGGCATGGACCATGGCGGGATGGCTGGCATGGATAATGGTGACGCAGGCGGCATGGCCGCGATGGACCATTCCACCATCGGCGGCATGGACCTCAATGACGTCGAGTACGACGCATTCCTTGCCAACGATCGGACACTAGACGATCCCGAGGTCATCCGTACCGAGCGCAACGGTCGCGTACGCCTTCGCATCATCAATGGAGCAGCTTCTACCGCGTTCTGGATCGACCTCGACGGTCGCCAGGCAACTGTGCTCGCAGCGGACGGCAACCCCGTCAAACCGCTGACCGGCAGCCGCTTCCCGCTGGCTCAGGCGCAGCGCCTTGACCTGCTGATCGAGGTCCCTGCCGGGTCTGTAGTTCCCGTATTTGCCCGCCGCGAGGGGGACGTCGCCCGCACCGGCATCGTTCTTGCGGCTCCGGGCGCCAGCATTGAGAAATACGCCGGCGCCTCTGACTTGGTTGAGATACCGGTCGACCTGTCCTTCGAGCAGCAACTGGTGGCAACCGCTCCCCTGAATTCGCGGCCGGTGGACCACAACCTGATGGTCATGCTCGGCGGCGCGATCGCTCCGTACGTCTGGACCCTGAACGACAAGACATGGCAGGAGCGACAGAAGCTCGAGGTGAAGTCGGGCCAGCGCGTGGCGCTTGGGTTCATGAACCATTCGATGATGGCACACCCCATGCACCTGCATGGCCATCAATTCCAGGTTACCCAGATCAACAAGACACGCGTCGCCGGCGCCATGCGGGACACCGTGCTTATCCCTCCAATGGGCACGGTGACCGTGGAATTCGACGCGGACAACCCCGGTCGCTGGCTCTACCACTGTCACAACCTCTACCACATGATGACCGGCATGATGTCGGAGCTGGTCTACATCTGACCAGAAGAGGGAATGCAGGGTGGCGAGAAGGAAGCCCAGTTCGTCGCCACCGGTTTGGGGCCGGGCTGAAAGGCCCGACCCCTGGTGGTTCAGTGAGCGAAACGCGGTGCGTCGGCGGCCGGCTTGCCCGGAGGTACCAGCAACGCAGCAACGATCGCCGACGCCAAGGCAACAACGGCCCAGGCAGCCAGGCCGAGCGCAAAGCCACCATCGAAAGTGGGGGTCATCAGGCTTGAGGCAGCCAAGGCCGACATAGCGGCAACGCCGAGTGCGCCGCCCAGCTCGTGGAACGTATTGATCAGCCCGGAGATAACCCCGGCCTCGTGGTGAGCCACATGGGAAAGCGCAGTCGTCGTAGAAGCGACGAACGCGGCACCCAAGCCAAAGCCGGCTATCGAAACACCCGCTATCAGCAAGGCCACGGTATCGAGCTGCAGCGCCGCGGTACCGAAGCCAGCTGCCGCCACCGCGAACGCGACGCTGGCAATGGCACGGCCTCCAACCCGCGAAACGAACGTTCCGCCGAGATGCGCACCTACGAGAGTGCCCAGCGCTACCGGAAGGAACGCGAGCCCCGTGATCAGCGGCGACCATAGCATCCGACCCTGCAGCACGAAGGACAGCAGGAAGAAGCCTCCGATCAGCAGTGCGCTCGCCAGCAACATTACGAAGATGCCGGCGCGAATAGGTTGTCTGCCAAACACGCTCAGATCGATGAGTGGATCAGCTACGCGGCGCTCAACGACGGCGAAAGCGATGACCAGACCGATGGCGACGACCAGCGGAACGAGCCAAGCCACGGGGTCTGCTGCTGGTCCAGCATTCATGATGCCATAGGTAAGGCTCGCGATGGCAACCGTCACAATGGCACCGCCCACGATATCGAGCCGGCGGCCTCCAGCATTGGCCGGCACTGCAGGGACCAGCAGCGGCACGACGATGGCGATCAGCATGCCGACAGGCACGTTGATGTAGAATATCCACCGCCACCCCGGACCATCAGTGAGTAGGCCGCCGAGCAGGACCCCGGCCGCCGCCCCGATGCCGCCAATGGCCGCCCACACTCCGAGCGCTCGATGTCGGTTCCGGCCAGTGAATCGCGTTGTCAGCGTGGCGAGGGCTGCCGGCGACAGCATTGCAGCGCCGACACCTTGCAGCACGCGAGCGCCGATCAAGGTAGAGGCGTTTGGTGCGATGCCGGCGGCGAATGAAGCGGCGGTAAACAGGGCGAGGCCGAGAAGGAACACACGCCGCGACCCGAAAAGATCGGCCGATCGGCCTCCCAGCAGCATCAGGCCGCCAAACGGTATCGCGTAGCCAGCTATCGCCCAGCCGGCCGCTTCGGCCGACAAGCCCAGATCGCGGCTGAGATCGGGTAGGGCGATGCGACGTTGATCACCGTAACGTCGAGGATCAGCATGAACTGCGCCAGGGCCAAGGCCGCGAGGGCCAGCCAGTCACTTAGGTGGACCCGCTCATCCACATTGGTTGAGTGTTGATGGGGAGACATGGACTTTCCTAACATGAACACGTATGTTTGAGTTGATAACTCATACACGTGTGTTCGAGATAGTAAAGGGATGCCGGGTATGCCCAATGTGCACGAGGGAAAAGCAAGGCGAGCGGATGCGGTCCGCAACCGCGACGGTATTCTCGACGCGGCGCTGGAGCTCTTTCTCGAGAATCCGCGGGCGAATATGGCCGAGATCGCGAGCGCGGCTGGCGTGGGCCGGGTGACCCTCTATGGTCACTTCGCGTCGCGAACCGAGTTGATGGATGTCCTGTTCGAACGCACGGTCACCCGTGCGGAAGAGCAGCTGTCGAGGCTTGATCTGGAGGGTGATCCGGCAGCCGCGTTGGAGCGTCTGGTGGTATCGTCCTGGCGGATCGTCGATGCCTTCCACCGGCTTCTGGGCGCCGCCGAGTACGAGCTCTCGCCGGATCGGATCCGCGAGCACCATCACAAACCAATGCAGCGAGTAAGCCAGTTGATCGCTCGCGGCCGGAGCGAAGGGGCGTTTCGCAACGATCAGCCCGTCGGTTGGCTGACAGCCTGCTTCTACGCCCTGCTTCATACGGCGGCGTCGGAGGTTCGCACTGGACGCCTGGCCGAGGCGGATGCCCAGTCAGCGGTGGTTGCGTCGATAGCGGCGGTGCTGGCTTCGCAAACCGCCTAAGTGGGCGCACTGCCGGAGCGCCAGTCGTAGCCCGAATGAACAACAGAATGGGGGCGCCGGAGCGCCCCCGTCCGCGGCTGCCAGCCAAGCGCCTACCAACTTCAATTTCATGATCAACAGTCCCGTTGACGACCGGCGTTGTGCCTAGGTGGTCAACGGACCCGAGGTGGTGGCGGATCGAAACCGGGCGGCTCGGCCCCTGACGAACCGCTAATGCGGGAGTTTGTTGCCTGTCGCTGGATCATGCCCCGATGGTCACGGTGGCTTGACCTTACAACGATGGCAACCTTTAGAACCTCCTTGCCAGGGGGACTCCAATGGAACACCAGCCGGCTAGGGTGCTACCGTGTCTGCCGCTGCCAATTCACGTCCAACTCATTCAGGCAGCGATGGCGAGTGCCGGCGAGCGTGTTCACGTACGCGAGGAAATCGATACGGTCCTGCGCACGAACGAAGATTGGCGCCAGGGCGGTCTGCGTCTCCGCGACACGCCGCATTTTGCACGATACCGAACCAGGCAACATCGCGTGCGCTATGACCGGGCCTTGAATGATCTGGGTAGGGGCGGGGCGACCGCAACCGAGCTCGAGCTGGTCAGGTCGCTTAGCTCCGAGATAGCCTCTTCGCCTATCGTCATCGGTTCTGGCCAGGTTCTGCTGTCAGGCGACATCGGGGAGGCTGGCTTAGTCCAAAACCGGTGCGAGCCCTTTCTATGGGCGACGATACACCCGGTGTCGGCCATAGAACGTGCCGAGTCACAGCTCCGTAAGGGCGCCGAGCAGCGGCCAACCGTTTATGTGCTACAGCTCGATCACCCTATGCCCGCGCTTCTTGGTCGAGCCGGACGTCATGGCCGTTGGGACCTCCTCCTGCCTCGCAGGCTACGGGTCACCACGAACGGGGTCCGCGACTACAGCGAGTTGATCGTCAAAGAGGCAGCTGTGGGCGTCTAGGCGGTTCCCCCATGTGCCACTAGGGTGCGCCAGCCCGAACTTCACGACGGCCGGCCCGGCAGGAGGTTGCCGGGCCGGCCATCGCTCGTTACTCTTCATGCTCCGCGCCGAGTGAGCCAGTATGTCCGCCACCTCGTCCCATCGCCCACGTCTGATCCCGGGCCACGGGCATGCCGGCATCGAGCAGGCGGTGAACGCCTTCGGCTTGCTGCGCGACTACTTCGAGGGGGCGATCATCGTCGATGCGCACTCGCGCATCACCTGGATCGACCAGCGCTACCGCGAATTGCTGAAACTGGCTGCCGACTTCGATCCCGTCGGCCTACCCGTGGAAGAGGTGATCCCGCACTCGCTGATGCGCCGGGTTGTCGAGACGGGCAAGCCGACGCTGCTCGACATCATGCGCTTCGACGACCGGCAGTTCGTCGTCTGCCGCATTCCGCTGAAGGATGAAGCGGGCAAGGTCGAAGGCGCTATCGGCTTCGTCTTCTACGACAATGTCGACTATCTCGAGCCCATTCTCGAAAAGTTCGAGAACCTGCAGAAGCAGCTGACCCGTGCGCAGGCCGCGCTGACCCGCGAGCGGCAGGCCAAATACTCGCTGTCGAGCTTCGTCGGTCTCAGCGATGCCGTAAAGGAACTGAAGTCTCAGGTCCGCCGCTTTGCCCTGCGCGAGGGTGCCGCCCTGATCCAGGGCGAAACCGGCACCGGCAAGGAGCTCCTCGCCCACGCCATCCACCGGCAATCCGACCGGGCCGATGGCCCGTTCATCGCCATCAATGTCGCGGCCGTACCCGAGCAATTGCTCGAGGCGGAGTTCTTCGGCGTGGCGCCGGGCGCCTATACTGGGGCGGACAGGAAGCCGCGTCAGGGCAAGTTCGAGCTCGCCCATGGCGGCACGCTCTTCCTCGACGAGATCGGCGACATGCCGCCGGCCATCCAGGCCAAGTTCCTGCGCGTGCTGCAGGAGGGTGAGGTCGAGGCACTGGGTTCGAATACCATCAAGAAGGTCGATGTCCGCATCATCGCCGCCACCTCGCAGGATCTGGAGGCCAAGGTCGCCGACAAGAGCTTCCGCGCCGACCTCTACTATCGGATCGCGGTGCTGACCGTCCGCATCCCGCCCCTGCGCGACCGACGCGAGGACATCGCATTGCTCTGCGAAACCCTGCTCGAGCAGACCATGCGCACGCCGGGCCAGCGCGGTTGGGTGCTCCTCCCCGAGGCTATCCGTTTGCTCGAATCCCATGACTGGCCGGGGAACGTGCGTGAGCTGCGCAACGTGCTCGAGCGCGCTGCTGCGCTGGCGCCATCCGAAGTGCTCGATGCCGCCGCCATCCGACGCGCCATGCCGCAAGCGGCGCCGAGGCCGACACCGACGGCGGCCGCCACTAGCGGCGGCGACCTTGCGACCCGCCTTGCCGAAGCCGAACGCGATGCCATCCTCGCCGCTCTCGATGCCAGCAATGGCGAAAAGCTGGCCGCCGCCCGCCGGCTGGGTGTGTCGCGCTCGCAGTTCTACGAGAAGCTTCGCCGGCACAACATCACGTCCTGAATCCGGGATTCGTGTCCGGTAGTCCGGACTCTTGCCAAGTGACGCCGGTCCCAACTCCCGCAGATCCGGGGTTTCGCCACTTGGCACGGAACTTGAAATGCTTCTCCCCAAGGACAGGTCGCAAAGACCGACTTGAGGGAGAAGGGCGTGCAGAACGGCAGGCGAGTAGCGCTGGTCACCGGTTCGACCAGCGGCATCGGGCTCTCCATCGCGCAGAAGTTCGCGCGGCTGGGCTACGCCGTGGCGCTTAACAGCTTCGAGCCCGAGGCGGAAGTGACCGATGCGCTGGTCTCGTTCGGCAATGCCGAGGTGCGCTATTTCGAGGCCGATCTCGCCGATCCCCTTGCCGCCTTCCGGCTGGTTGGGGAGGTGATCGAGGTCTTCGGCCACCTCGATATCCTCGTCAACAATGCCGGCGTCCAGAAGGTCGCAGCGATCGAGGATTTCCCGCCCGCCGATTGGGACCGCATCCGGGCGATCAGCCTCGACTCCGCCTTCCACACCATCCGCGCCGCGCTGCCCGGCATGGCCGAGCGCGGCTGGGGCCGCATCATCAACATCGCCTCGGCCCACGGCCTCCGCGCCTCGCCGTTCAAATCCGCCTATGTCGCGACCAAGCACGGCGTCGTCGGCCTCACCAAGACGGTAGCGCTCGAGGCGGCTGAGAAGGGCGTCACGGTCAACGCCATCTGTCCCGGCTACGTGTGGACCCCGCTCGTCGCCAGCCAGGTCGCCGACCAGGCGCGCGTCCACAAAATGAGCGAGGAGGACGTGATCCGTAACGTAATGCTCGCCCCCCAGCCGACCCGCCGCTTCGTCCAGCCCGAGGAGATCGCTGAGCTCGCTGCCTACCTCTGCGGTGACTTGGCGCGCTCGATCACCGGCTCCGCCATCTCGATCGATGGGGGGTGGACCGCCAAATGAGCGCGACCGCCGACATCATCCTCAGGGCCGAACGGCTGACCAAGCGCTTCGGCGGCTTCGCGGCGGTCAGCAATGTCGATCTCGCCATCGAGCGCGGCACCATCCACGCGCTGATCGGTCCCAATGGCGCCGGCAAGACCACCTGCTTCAACCTCCTGACCAAGTTCCTGCAGCCCAGCGAGGGGAAGATCCTGTTCAAGGGCCGCGACATCACGCGCACCTCCGCCGCCGACATCGCGCGCGGCGGGCTGGTGCGCTCGTTCCAGATCTCGGCCGTGTTCCCGCGTCTCAGCGCCCTCGAGAATGTTCGCATCGCGCTGCAGCGCCAGCGCGGCGACAGCTTCGACTTCTGGCGCTCCGAGAAGACGCTGAGCCGCTTCGACGAAGCTGCAATGCAGGGCCTCGAAGAGGTCGGCCTCACCGAATTCGCGGCAACGCCCGCCGGCGAGCTTTCCTATGGCCGCAAGCGCGCCCTCGAGATCGCCACCACCCTCGCGCTCGATCCCGAGATGTTGCTGCTCGATGAACCCATGGCCGGCATGGCGCAGGAGGACGTGGCGCGCATCTCGGCACTGATTGCCCGGATCGCGAGGAACCGCACCATCCTCATGGTCGAGCACAACCTTTCGGTCGTCGCCGACCTCTCGCATCGCATCACCGTTCTGGCCCGCGGCCAGGTGCTCGCCGAAGGGCCCTATGCCGAGGTGAGCAAGGATCCGCGCGTCATCGAAGCCTATATAGGGGTCGGCCATGGTTGAGACGGCAACGCTCGATCGCCCCGCGACTGAGGCCGCCACGCTCGCCGTGCGCGACCTCCACGGCTGGTACGACGAAAGCCACGTGCTGCACGGCATCAGCTTCGATGTTCGCCCCGGCGAGGTCGTGACCCTGCTCGGCCGCAACGGCGCCGGCAAGACCACGACGCTCAAGGCCGTCATGGGCATCCTGGGCAAGCGCAAGGGCTCGGTGCAGTTCGCAGGCCGCGAGCTGATCGCCCTGCCCGCCCGCGCCATCGCCCGGCTCGGCATCGCCTTCTGCCCCGAAGAGCGCGGCATCTTCTCGAGCCTCTCGGTCGATGAAAACCTGATGCTGCCGCCCACCATCAAGGAGGGTGGCCTGAGCCGCGACGAAGTGCTGGGCATGTTCCCCAACCTGCGCGAACGGCTCCACAGCCAGGGCACCAAGCTCTCGGGTGGCGAGCAGCAGATGCTCGCTATCGGCCGCATCCTCAGGACCGGCGCCAAGTTCCTGCTGCTCGACGAACCCACCGAAGGCCTCGCGCCGGTGATCGTCCAGCAGATCGGGGCGACGCTGCGCACCCTCAAGCAGCGCGGCTTCACCATCGTGCTGGTTGAACAGAACTTCCATTTCGCCGCCTCGGTCGCCGACCGCCACTACGTCGTCGAGCAGGGACGGGTGATCGACGAGATCCCCAATGCCGATCTCGCCGCCAATACGCAAAAACTGCACGCCTATCTCGGCGTGTGACCACCAACGCATGACACCGGAGGAGACCTAAGTCATGACTTTTTCCAAGGGACTGCTACTCAGCGCCGCCCTGTTATTTTCGGCGGCACCGGCACTGGCCGAGACGGCCGTCAAGATCGGCGTGCTCAATGATCGCTCGGGCATCTATGCCGACCTCTCGGGCGAGGGCTCGGTGATCGCCGCCAGGATGGCGGTCGAGGATTTCGCTGCTGCCACCAAGGGTATCACCGTCGAGATCATCTCGGCCGATCACCAGAACAAGCCGGACATCGCCTCCAACATCGCCCGCCAGTGGTACGACCAGGATGGCGTCGACCTCATCGTCGACGTGCCCACTTCGTCGGCCGCCTTTGCGGTGAGCGACATCACCAAGGAAAAGAACAAGATCTTCATGAACTCCGGCGCCGGTTCGGCCGATCTGACCGGAGCGAAGTGCTCGCCCAACACCATCCACTGGACCTATGACACCTGGGCCCTTGCCCATGGCACCGGCAATGCCGTGGTCAAGACCGGCGGCACCAAGTGGTTCTTCATCACCGCCGACTACGCCTTCGGCCAGGCGCTCGAAACCGACACCGCGGCCGTCGTCAAGGCAGCGGGCGGCGAGGTTCTCGGCACCGTCAAGCATCCGTTCCCGGGCACCGACTTCTCGTCCTACCTGCTACAGGCCCAGGCCTCCGGCGCGCAGGTGATCGGGTTGGCGAACGCCGGCGGCGACACGGTCAATACCATCAAGCAGGCCGCCGAGTTCGGCATCACCCAGGCCGGCCAGTCGCTGGCGGGGCTTCTGATCTTCATCACCGATATCCATGCGCTCGGTCTCGAGACGGCGCAGGGGCTGGTGATGACCGAGGCGTTCTACTGGGACCTCAACGACGATACCCGCGCCTGGTCGAAGCGCTTCGCTGACCTCAACGGCGGCAAGATGCCCACCATGGTGCATGCCGGCGTCTATGCCAGCGTGCTGCACTATCTGAAGGCCGTCGAGGCGACCGGCGGCAAGGACACGACTGCGCTGCTCGGCTCGATGCAGGCCACCCCGACCAGTGATCCGCTGTTCGGCAATGGCGAAGTCCGCATCGATGGTCGCGTCACCCACGACATGTACCTGTTCAAGGTCAAGAGCCCGGCCGAGTCGAAGGGCCCGTGGGACTACTACAATCTTGTCGCGACCATTCCCGCCGCCGAGGCCTTCCGCCCGCTCGCCGATGGCGGCTGCCCGACCGCAGCGCAGTAGATCAACGCCGGGACGCGGCCGCTGAGCGGTCGTGTCCCGCCTTCAACCGACTGAGGCTTCCGATGTTCGAGCTCTTGGGAATTCCGCCGCAGGCGCTGTTCGGGCAACTCTTGCTCGGGCTGATCAACGGCTCGTTCTATGCGCTCCTGAGCCTAGGGCTCGCGGTGATCTTCGGGCTCCTCAACATCATCAATTTCGCCCACGGCGCGCAGTACATGATGGGCGCCTTCCTCGCCTGGATGGGGATGACCTATCTCGGCATCGGCTACTGGTGGGCGCTGCTGCTCGTTCCCATCGCCGTGGGCGCCACCGGCGTCGTCATCGAGCGATTGATGATCTCGCGGCTCTACCACCTCGACCATCTTTACGGCCTCTTACTCACCTTCGGCCTGGCGCTGATCATCCAGGGCCTGTTCCGCAACCAGTACGGCGTCTCGGGCCTGCCCTACACCATCCCGCCCGAGCTCTCCGGCGGCACGAACCTCGGTTTCATGTTCCTTCCCAATTATCGCGGCTGGGTCGTCCTCGCGTCGCTCATCGTCTGCTTCGGCACCTGGTTCGCCATCGAGAAGACGAGGCTCGGCGCCTATCTCCGCGCCGCCACCGAGAACCCCACCCTCGTCGGCGCTTTCGGCATCAACGTGCCGCGCATGATCACCCTCACCTACGGCTTCGGCGTCGGCCTCGCGGCACTCGCCGGCGTCCTCGCCGCGCCGATCTACTCGGTAAACCCCAACATGGGTGCCGACCTCATCATCGTCGTCTTCGCCGTCGTGGTGATCGGCGGCATGGGCTCGATTCTCGGCGCCATCCTCACCGGCTTCGGCCTCGGCATCGTCGAAGGCCTGACCCGTGTCTTCTACCCCGAGGGCTCTGCGGTGGTGATCTTCGTCATCATGGCCATCGTGCTCCTCGTGAAGCCCGCCGGGCTGTTCGGGAGGACCGCATGACCATGTCCAATACCGAGAGCCCGCCGGTGACGCTTCCGACCGACCTCCGCATCACTACCCCCCGGCATCACGTGGTGATCTTCGCCGGCCTCCTCGCCCTGCTGCTGGTCGCGCCCTTCGTCCTTTACCCCGTGTTCCTGATGAAGGTGCTGTGCTTCGCGCTCTTCGCTTCGGCGTTGAACCTGCTGCTCGGTTACGGGGGGCTGCTCTCCTTCGGCCACGCCGCCTTCTTCGGTTCGGCGAGCTATGTAGCAGCGCACGCCGCCAAGGTCTGGGGGCTGACGCCTGAACTCGCCATCCTTCTGGGCACTGGCGCGGCCGCTGTGCTCGGCCTCGGCATCGGCTCCCTCGCCATCCGCCGCCAGGGCATCTACTTCGCCATGGTGACCCTCGCCTTCGCGCAGATGGTATTCTTCCTGGCGCTGCAGGTGCCGTTCACCGGCGGCGAGGACGGAATACAAGCGGTCCCCCGCGGAAAACTGTTCGGCCTGATCGACCTGAGCAACGACCTGACGCTCTATTTTGTCGTCCTGCTCATCGCCTTCGGCGGTATGCTGGTGATCTACCGCATCATCCATTCGCCGTTCGGGCAGGTGCTGAAGGCCATCCGGGACAACGAGCCGCGCTCCGTCTCGCTCGGCTACAAGGTCAACCGCTACAAGCTCGCGGTCTTCGTCATGTCGGCGAGCCTCGCCGGTCTCGCCGGCGCCACCAAGGCCATCGTCTTCCAGCTAGCCTCGCTCACCGATGTCTACTGGACCATGTCGGGTGAAGTGGTGCTGATGACGCTGCTCGGCGGCATGGGGACGATCTTCGGCCCCTTCGTCGGCGCCGCGGCCATCGTCACCACCGAGAACTATTTTGCCGGCTTTGGCGCCTGGGTGACGGTGATCCAGGGCGTCATCTTCGTCGTCAGCGTGCTGCTGTTCCGCGAAGGTATTGTCGGCGTCATCGCCCGCTGGACCAAGAAGTCACTTTGATGGCCACCAACTCCACCGTTATCGTCGCTGCCCGGCGCACCCCGATCGGCTCGCTCAACGGCGTGCTCGCGCCACTGCTCGGCCACGAACTCGGCGCCATCGCCATCGGCGCGGCAATTGCCGACGCCCGGATCGAGCCGGACCAGATCGATGAAACCATCCTCGGCCAGGTGCTGACCGGGGGGCAGGGGATGAACCCGGCCCGTCAGGCCGCCCGCCGCACCGGCATCGCCGACAGCGCGCCGGCAGCGCTGGTCAACCAGGTCTGTGGCTCCGGCCTTCGCGCCGTCGTGTTGGCGCACCAGCAGATCGAGACCGGCAGCGCTTCGATCGTCGTCGCGGGCGGACAGGAATCGATGAGCAATGCCCCGCATGTCGCAGTGCTGCGGCAGGGCAGGAAGCTCGGCGACATCACCTTCCGCGATACGGTCGCCAGCGATGGCCTCAACGACGCCTTCTACGGCTACCCGATGGGCAACACCGCCGAGAACGTCGCCCGCGCCCACCAGATCACCCGCGCGGCCCAGGACGAGTTTGCGCTTGGCTCGCAGCAGAAGGCCTCTGCCGCCAGCCGGGGCGGCCGCTTCGCCTCCGAGGTCGTCCCCCTGACCATCGAGTCCCGGAAGGGCAACATCACCGTCGATGCCGACGAGCACATCCGCCACGACGCCAGCCTCGAGGCGATGACGATGCTGAAGCCCGCCTTCCTCGTCGACGGCACCGTCACCGCCGCCAACGCCTCCGGCATCAACGATGGCGCTGCCGCACTGGTGCTGATGAGCGAAAGCGAAGCCGTCCGCCGCGGGCTGACGCCACTCGCCCGCATTGCCGCCTGGGCCCATGCCGGCGTCGATCCGCAGGTCATGGGGCTCGGGCCGATCCCCGCCAGCCGCAAGGCACTGGAGCGGGCAGGGTGGTCAGCCGGCGATATCGACCTGTGGGAGATCAACGAGGCCTTCGCCGCGCAGAGCCTCGCCGTCATCTCCGAACTTGGGCTCGACCCGACCCGCGTCAACGTCAACGGTGGGGCCATCGCGCTGGGCCACCCTATCGGTGCCTCGGGCGCCCGCGTGCTGGTCACGCTGCTGCATGAGATGGGCAAGCGCGACGCCAAGCGCGGCGTCGCCACCCTCTGCATCGGAGGCGGCATGGGTATTGCCCTGGCGGTGCAGCGTGACTGAGGTGGCCGATATCCTCTGGCAGCCCTCGGCTGAACGCATCGCCGCGACCGCGCTGGCGCGCTTAGCCGCCGAAACCGGCTTCGCTGCCACCGACTATGCCGGGCTGCACCGCTGGTCGATCACCGAGCCCGAGCGCTTTTACTCCCGTCTCTGGGATTTCGTCGGCATCGTCGGCGACAAGGGTAGTCTCGCCTACGCTGCTGGCCCCGACCAGATCTCGACCCGCTTCTTTCCCGAAGCATCGCTCAACTACGCCGAAAACCTCCTCGCCCGCCCCGGCACCGGCCCCGCCATCATCGCCCACCGCGACGACGGCACCCGTCGCGAGCTGAGCTGGTTTGACCTCGATGCCCTCGTCTCGCGCCTCGCCCAGGCGATGACCGCGACGGGCATCGTCCCGGGCGACCGCATCGCCGCCATCGTCACCAGCGACCTCGAGGCCATAGCCGCCTACCTTGCGACGGCCGCCGTCGGTGCCGTCTGGGCCTCGTGCTCACCCGATTTCGGCCCCACCGGCGCTGCCGATCGCCTCGCCCAGATCGGCCCAAAATTGCTACTGGCCGTTCCCGGCTACGGCTATTCCGGCAAGCGCTTCGACATCGCAGCCAGCATCAATGCCGTCGCCGAGGCCGCCGATATCGCGCAGATCGTCCTGCTGGGCGAACCCGCCCCCGACGCCACTTATGTCCGGCCGGCCGTCACCCTCGACAACTGGATCGCCCCCTTCGCCCCGGCCCCTATCCCCTATCACCGGCAAAGCTTCGACGCGCCGCTGGCGATCCTGTTTTCCTCCGGCACCACCGGCAAGCCCAAGTGCATCGTCCATCGCGCCGGTGGCTTGCTGCTACAGCACATGAAGGAGCAGGTTCTCCATTGCAATGTCCGCCCAGGCGATCGCCTGTTCTACTACACGACCTGCGGCTGGATGATGTGGAACTGGCTGGTCAGCGGCCTCGCTGCCGGCGCCACCCTCGTCACCTATGACGGCAACCCGGCCTATCCCGAGCATACGCGCTTGCCGGACCTCATCGACGCCGAACGGATCGCCATCTTCGGCACCTCGGCCAAATACATCGACAGCTGCCGCAAGTCGGGCCTCAGCCTCCGCCAAACGCACCAACTGAGCGCGCTACGCGTGATCCTCTCCACCGGCTCACCGCTCCTCCCCGAGAGTTTCGACCACATCTACGACAACTGGAAGCCCGACCTGCACCTCGCCTCCATCTCCGGCGGCACCGATATCTGCGCCTGTTTCCTCGGCGGCGTCCCCACTTTGCCGGTCCGTCGCGGCGAACTGCAGGGGCCAATGCTCGGCATGGACATGGCGACCCTCGACAGCGCCGGCCAGCCTGTCACCGGCACCCCGGGCGAGCTTGTCTCGCGCGCCGCCCACCCCTCGATGCCCCTCGGCTTCTGGGGCGACACCGACAACGCCCGCTACCGCGCCGCCTATTTCGAGCGCTTCCCCGGCGTCTGGGCCCACGGCGATTTCGCCGAGCAGCGTCCTGCCGGAGGCTTCGTCATCCAGGGTCGTTCCGATACCACGCTCAATCCTGGCGGCGTGCGCATCGGCACGGCCGAAATCTACCGCCAGGTCGAAACCATCCCCGAAGTGCTCGAAGCCATCGCCGTCGGCCAGGATTGGGAGGGCGACCAGCGCATCGTGCTCTTCGTCCGCCTGCGCGACGGCGCCGTGCTGTCGGATGAGCTGGTCAAGACCATCCGCCAGCGCATCCGCACCGGCGCCACCCCGCGCCATGTGCCCGCCCGCATCGTCGCCGTCGCCGAAATCCCCCGCACGCGGTCCGGAAAAATCTCCGAGATCGCTGTGCGCGATACCATCCACGGTCGCCCGATCGCGAACGACACGGCGCTCGCCAACCCCGAGTGCCTGGCGCTGTATCGAGGCTTGGCAGCGCTCGCGGAGTGACGCGGACGGGGGCACGTCACCCCTCTATCGCTAAGCCCCGACGCGCGATGACAAGGAGCGGGTAGCAAACCCGCCGACGGCAAGGCCTTGCCTGATCGAGAAGATTCCCCACAGCCACCGGCTCCCGGTCGCCTGCTTCGTGACCACTTGCACTGTTTAGTAAATCATGCATAACTAAACAAACGAACTAAACACGCACAAGCGTGTCGAGGAGCCATACGGAGCGCTGAGGGGCGCTCGTATCAGGGGTCGCGTGGCGGCCCCGCATTGGGAGGGACATCATGAATCTGACGTCGAGGACCGCTTTCGCGGGCGTAGCCTTATTGTCTCTAGGAACCGCCGCGCCGCTGGGATTTGCGAGTGCTGCGCAAGCCGAGGAACTGACTCTGTGCTGGGCCGCGTGGGACCCGGCCAATGCCCTTGTCGAGCTCAGCAAGGACTTCACCGCCGAGACCGGCATCGGCATGAAATTCGAGTTCGTGCCGTGGACCGAATACGCGGCCCGCTTCCTCAACGAGCTCAACTCCAAGGGCAAGCTCTGCGACCTGATCATCGGCGACAGCCAGTGGATCGGCGGTTCGGCCGAGAACGGCCACTACATCAAGCTGAACGATTTCTTCGCCGCCGAAGGCATCACCATGGATGACTTCGTGCCGGCGACCGTGACCGGCTACTCTGAATGGCCCAAGGGCACGCCGAACTACTGGGCGCTGCCGGCGATGGGCGACGTGGTCGGCTGGACCTACCGCAAGGACTGGTTCGAGAACCCCGAACTGCAGGCCGAGTTCAAGGCCAAGTACAATTGGGATCTCGCGGCACCGACCAGCTTCGAGCAGTTGAAGCAGATCGCCGAGTTCTTCCAGAACCGTCAGGTCGACGGCAAGACCGTCTACGGCGCCTCGATCTACACAGAGCGCGGCTCGGAAGGCGTCACCATGGGCGCCATGGACGTGCTCTACAGCTACGGTTTCAAATACGAGAATCCGGACAAGCCCTACGAGATGGAAGGCTTCGTCAACTCGGCCAAGTCGGTGGCCGGGCTCGAGTTCTACAAATCGCTCTATGATTGCTGCACCCCGCCGGGCGCCGCCAACTCCTACATGGGTGAAGGCGTCGACGCCTTCAAATCGGGGCAGGTGGCGATGCATATGAACTTCGCCTTCACCTGGCCGGGCCTGCAGAAGGACGAGGCGGTGGGCGGCGACAAGATCGGCTACTTCGCCAATCCCAAGGGCCCCGATGGCGAGCAGTTCGCCCAGCTCGGCGGCCAGGGCATCTCGGTGGTGTCCTATTCCGATAAGCAGGACGCGGCCCTCAGCTACATCAAGTGGTTCGCCAACCCCGAAGTGCAGGCAAAGTGGTGGTCGCTCGGCGGCTTCTCGTGCCTGCGCGACGTGGTCGAGGACCCGGGCTTTGCCGCCAGCCAGCCTTATGCGCAGACCTTCCTCGACTCGATGTCGATCGTGAAGGATTTCTGGGCCGAGCCCGCTTACGCCTCGCTGCTGCAGGCGAGCCAGAAGCGCTTCCACGACTACGTGGTCGCCGGACAGGGCACCGCCAAGGAAGCCCTCGATGGTCTCGTCGCCGACTGGACCGAAGTGTTCGAGGACGACGGCAAGCTCTAGCGCTCCGCCAGTCCTTCTCCCCGGCGCCGCGTGCTAGCATGCGGCGCCGTCACCTCCTCGAACCCGAGTAGCCCCGTGACCGACACCAGAACATCGATGCTCGATCGTGCGGCCGACGTTGCCGCTCGCTCGACCCCGCTGAAGATCGGCAAGCGTGTCACCGGGTTTTCCGATCGCGTCGTCGCCTGGCTGTTCATCGCCCCAACGATGGCGCTGCTGCTGGCCATCAACATCTTCCCGCTGTTCTGGGCCATCGGGCTGAGCTTCACCAACTATCGGGCCAACCGGCCCAACGAGCCGATCGACAATGTCGGCCTCCGCAACTACGAGCGCATCCTCACCGATCCCGACATCTGGGTCGCCATGCAGACCACGGCCCACTTCGTGTTCTGGACCATCGCGCTGCAGACCCTGATCGGCTTTAGCCTCGCTTACCTGATCGATCGCAAATTCCGCGGCCACGCCCTGTGGACCACCATCATCCTCGTGCCGATGATGCTGAGCCCCGCCGTGGTTGGCAATTTCTGGCGCTTCCTCTTCGAGCCGCAGATCGGGCTCTTCGCCTATGCCGTGAGCTTCGTCTCCGGCATCCCGCCCACCGAGGTCGCGATGCTCTCCAACGTGCAGCTCGCGCCGTGGGCCATCGTCATAGTCGACACCTGGATGTGGACGCCCTACGTCATGCTGATCTGCCTCGCCGGTCTGCGCTCCATCCCCGACTACATCTACGAGGCGGCCGAAGTCGATCGCGCTTCGCCCTGGCGGCAGTTCTGGTCGATCACGCTGCCCATGGCATTGCCCTTCATCATGCTCGCCGTCCTCTTCCGCGGCATCGAGAACTTCAAGATGTTCGACATGGTGAACCTCCTGACCGGCGGCGGACCCGGCTCGACCACCGAGGTGGCCTCGATCACCCTGAAGCGCGAGGCCTTCGAGAAGTGGCGCACCGGCTACAGCTCGGCTTTCGCCATCATTCTCTTCGTCGCCGTCTTCGGCCTCGCCAACATCTATGTGAAGGCGCTCAACCGGGTGAAGCAGAGATGAGTCTCACCACCGCCCATTCCGTCGTCGAGCCCAGCCGGACCAGCAAGCGCATCGCCGCTGCCATTGTCATCGTCTACGCGCTGATCTCGATCGTGCCGCTGTTCTGGATTTTCGCCACCAGCCTCAAGACGCCGCCGGATTCGATCGCCTATCCGCCAAAGATCGTGTTCCAGCCCTCGATCGAGGGCTACTGCAACCTCTTCACCACCCGCACCCGGCAGGAGCCCGGCTATATCGAGAATCTGCCGCCGGCGACCAACTTCTGCGACGAGGTCACGCGCAAGCGCAACATGGTGATCGCCGGTCCATCCAACTTCGTGCCGCGCTTCATCAACTCTCTGGTCATCGCATTCGGCTCGACCTTCTGCGCCGTCTTCCTCGGCACGCTCACCGCCTACGGCTTCTCGCGCTTCAAGGTCCCGCTCGCCGACGATCTGTTGTTCTTCATCCTCTCGACCAGGATGATGCCGCCCATCGCGGTCGCCATCCCGATCTACCTGATGTACCGCGAGCTCGGCCTCTCGGATTCGGCGCTGGGCATGATCCTGCTCTACACGGCCGTGAACGTTTCGCTCGCCGTGTGGCTGCTCAAGGGCTTCATCGACGAGATTCCGCGCGAATACGAAGAGGCGGCCATGATCGATGGCTACACGCGGCTCCATGCCTTCTGGAAGGTCGTCCTGCCGCAGGCAACCACTGGTATCGCCGCCACCGCTATCTTTTGCCTGATCTTTGCCTGGAACGAGTATGCCTTCGCGGCGCTACTCACCTCGGGCGAGGCGCAGACGGCGCCACCCTTCATTCCGCAGATCATCGGCGAGGGCGGCCAGGACTGGCCGGCTGTGGCGGCCGGCACGACGATCTTCCTCGTCCCTATCCTCGTCTTCACCATCCTGCTCAGGAAGCAATTGCTGCGCGGGATCACGTTCGGGGCGGTGCGCAAATGAGCTCCTGGCCGAAAATCCTGCGCCGCGGACCGATGGAGGCGCTCGCCATCGCACTGATCGCTATCGGCTTCGTCATGCTGTTCCAGCCGTTCCTGCTCGAGCTCTACTCGTATTCGTTCATCACCATGCTGGTCGGGACGCTGATGTTCATCGTCGTCTCGAAGTTCCCGGAGTAGCGCCATGGCCGAAATCCGGGTCGAAAATCTCCGCAAGGAATTCTCCGGCTTCACCGCGGTGGAGGACTCCACCTTTACCGTTGAGGACGGCGAGTTCTTCGTCATGCTCGGCCCATCGGGCTGCGGCAAGACCACGACGCTCAGGATGATCGCCGGCCTCGAGCTGCCGACCTCCGGCCGCATCCTGCTCGGCGGTGAGGATGTCACCATGAAGCGGGCGCGCGAGCGCGACATCGCCTTCGTGTTCCAGCTCTTCGCGCTCTATCCGCATATGAACGTGCGGCGGAACATCGGCTTCCCGCTCCTGGCCCAGGGCGTCGCCCGGTCGGAGATTCGCGCCCGCGTCGAGGAAGTCGCAAAGCTCCTCCGGATCGATCACATCCTCGACAGGCCCGTGTCGGGCCTTGCCGGCGGCGACCGCCAGCGCGTCGCGCTGGGCCGCGCCATCGTGCGCCGGCCGATGTGCTTCCTGATGGATGAGCCGCTCGGCACGCTCGACGCGGAGTTCCGCGACCTCATGGTCCACGAGCTGCGCGAGCTGCACAACCGCATCGGCGCCACCACCGTCTACGTCACGCACGACCAGATGGAAGCCATGTCGATGGCCGACAAGATCGCCGTGATGAACCACGGCATCATCGAGCAGTTTGGCAGCCCGCGCGAGATCTACGAGCGCCCGCGCACCATGTATGTCGCCGATTTTATGGGTTCGCCGCCGATGAATTTCCTGCGCCTGCACAGCGGCCTGCAGAAGGGCGACGCCAGCATCCGCATGGGTGAGGCCGACATCACTGTCCCGCAATTGCGCGAGGATGTCGCTCCGTCCGACCTCATGCTCGGCGTCCGTCCCGAACATGTGAGACTCGACAATGCTTCCAGGCTTCGTGGGGAAGTGCTGGGCGCCGAATACCTGGGCACCACCCAGATCGTCGTCGTCGAAACCGGGGAGGGGACAGTGAAAGCCCGCATCCCGGCCAGCATCACCGTCAATGCCGGCGAGACCGTCGGCCTTGCCCTCAACGCAAGTCATCTCTCGCTCTTCGACAAGGCGAGCGGGCGTGCCATCGAGACGGCGCTCTACGAGGGAGGCGCCCATGGCTGAGATCACCCTCCGTGGCGTCGGCAAGCGCTTCAAGCAGACCGAAGCGGTCCGCGACTTCGATCTCACCATCGCCGACGGCGAGTTTGTCGTGCTTCTCGGCCCGACCGGGGCCGGCAAGACCACGACGCTGCGCCTCATCGCCGGACTCGAGGCGCCGGATGCGGGACGTATCACCATTGGTGGCGAGGACGTCACGGCGCTTCCTCCCGCGGCGCGCGATGTCACCTTCGTCTTCCAGCAATACTCCCTCTACCCGCACCTGACCGTCTACGAGAACCTCGCCTTCCCGCTGCGCTCGCCGGTTCGGCGGATGGAAAAAAGCGAGATAGACCGGCGGGTCCGCGAGACGGCGCGGCTGGTGCGGATCGACCACAAGCTCGACAACCGCGCCACCCGCCTGTCCGGCGGCGAGATGCAGCGCGTCGCCATCGGCAGGGCGTTGGTCCGCCAGCCGTCGGTCTATCTCATGGACGAGCCGCTGAGCTCGCTCGACGCCAAGCTTCGCGCCGGCATGCGGCTCGAGCTGAAGCGCATCCAGCAGGAACTAGGCGCCACTCTCGTCTACGTCACACACGACCAGATCGAGGCCATGACCATGGCCGACCGCATCGGCATCCTCAAGGAAGGGCGGCTGATTCAGATCGGCACGCCGCGCGAGATCTACACCGCGCCGATCAGCGCCTACGTCGCCACCCGCCTCGGCCAGCCGGCCATCAACCTCCTGCCGCGTGGCCTGTTGCCGGACGCCGGCCTAGATGACGCGGTCAAGACCATCGGCGCGCGCACCGAGCATCTCTCGATCGAAAAGGCCGCGAACGGCCATGCCGACGGCGCCGTGGACTGGATCGAGCATCTCGGTGACCAGAACCACCTCCATGTCCGCATCGGCGAGCGCAAGTTGATCACGCTGGTTCCGCCTGATACCCCTCTTGCCGCAGGCGACAAGGTGATGATCCGCTACAACAATCCCCTTTGCTTCGATGCCAATGGCGACCGTGTGGGAGGGGCCGCGCGATGATTTCTGAAGCACAGCTGCGCGCCCTCGTTTCCGCCGTCGCGACCAGCGTCGCGGCCCATGCTGAGGAGCTGACCGCGCTCGACTCGGCGATCGGCGACGGCGACCACGGCGTCAACATGAAGCGCGGCTTCGACGCAGTGTCCGCGGATATCGACCAGATCGCTACGAAGCCGCTGCCCGATGCGCTGAAGGCCATCGGCACCAAGCTGGTGATGACCATTGGCGGCGCTTCGGGCCCGCTCTACGGCACGCTGTTCCTGACGCTCGGCAAGGAGCTTGCCGCGTCGCCGGACGACTGCGCCGGCGCCTTCCGCCGCGCGGTCGATGCCGTGGCCACGCGCGGCAAATCCGAGATTGGTCAGAAGACCATGCTCGACGTGCTTTATCCGGTCGCCGACGGGCTCAGCGCCGGCAAGCCGCTGCCCGAGCTGCTGGCCATCGCCAATGCCGAGGTGGCGGCCACCGGTCCGCGCAAGGCCACGCGCGGCCGGGCCTCGTTCCTCGGTGACCGCTCGATCGGCCATATTGATCCGGGTGCGCGCTCCAGCGCTCTCATCCTCGAAGCGGTTGCGGGAGCGCTCAAATGAAGAACGTAGGTATTGTCATCGTCTCGCATTCGCCGCTCGTCGCCGAGGGCGCCGCCGACATGGTGCGCCAGATGGTCGGCGACGAGGTCCCGCTCGCCTGGTGCGGCGGCAATCCGGAAGGCGGGCTCGGTACCTCGGTCGAAGCAATCATCGCCGCCATCGACCGGGCCTGGTCCGAGCGCGGCGTTGCCATCCTTGTCGACCTTGGCGGGGCCGAGACCAATTCCGAAATGGCCATCGAGATGCTCGACGCCGATCGCGGCCGCAAGGTCGTGGTATGCAACGCGCCGGTCGTCGAAGGCGCGGTAATGGCGGCGACCGAAGCCTCGGGCGGCGCCTCGCTCGCCGAGGTCCGCGCCACCGCAGAGGAACTGTCACCGGCATGAACAAGGCAACCGACTTGGCTGAGGCACAGGTGCTGATCACCCACGAAGTGGGCCTGCACGCACGCCCTTCGGTGAAGCTCACCAAGCTCGCCAAAGGGTTTGGGGCGCGTATAGCGCTGGCGCTCGCCGAGGATGGCCCCTGGGTCGACGCCAAGTCTATCGTCAAGGTGATGGCGACCAAGGCCCCAAAGGGCTCGACGCTGTACCTGCGGGCCGAAGGCGAAGACGCCGAGGATGCCATCGAGGCGCTGGTCGGGCTGGTGAAGCGGGATTTCGACGAGGGTTCCCATGCCCACGCATAGGGCGAGCGGTACAGTCGCTTCGATCGGCTACGCCTCCGGCCCGCTCTACTTCCTCGAGCGCGGCTCCGGTCCCTATGTTGCGAGCGGCAACCCCGCGACGGAAGCCGAGCGTCTCACCGCCGCCATCACCCGCGCCTCGGCTGCAGTAGCGGAACTGATGGCCGTGGCGGAACCAGAGTCCGCTGCGATCCTCGAGTTCCAGATCGCCATGCTCGAGGACGATAGCCTCGCCGAGCCTGCCTTTGCCGCCGTCGTTCGTGGCATCGATGCTGCCACGGCCTGGTCCGCGGCGCTGGCGGAACACATCGCCGAATACGAATCCGCCGACGACAGCTATTTCCGCGCCCGCAGCGCCGATCTCACCGATATCCGCGACAGCGTGCTGCGCGCCCTTTCCGGCATCAAGTCGGGCAGGGCCCCTGCCGGCGCTGTGCTCTACGGCAATGACATTACCCCCACCCAGTTCCTCGCCATGGATTGGCAGCGCGGCGGCGGCATCGTGCTCAAGCAGGGGAGTTCGGCGAGCCACGTGGCGATGCTCGCACGCTCGCGTGGCGTCCCCATGCTGGTCGGCGTCGGCCCAATCGAAGCCGCCAACGATGATCTGGTGCTGCTCGATGCCGAGCACGGCCGCATCATCGTGCTGCCCGATACCGAGGCGCAGCGCGAGTTCCTCAAGGCTTCGACCGCCCATCACCAGTTGCTCAATCTCGCCCGCAGCCAGGTGAGGAGAAGCGCGACCACTTCGGACGGGGAGCATGTCGACGTGTTCGTCAACATCGCCGAGCCCGTCGATGTCGACACCATAGACATCGCCACCTGCGACGGCGTCGGCCTCATGCGCACCGAGTTCCTGTTCACCCGCGGCCTGCCCGACGAAGAGACGCAGTACCGGGCCTATCGCAAGGTGCTCGAATGGGCGGCGGGCAAGCCCGTCACCATTCGCACGGTCGATGCCGGCGGCGACAAGCCGGTGCGCGGCTACACCATCGACGAGGCCAACCCCTTCCTCGGCCTGCGTGGCATCCGCCTGTCCCTCTCCCGGCCCGACGTCTTCCGTGTCCAGGTGCGTGCCCTGCTGCGCGCCGCCGTGCACGGCGAGCTCAAGGTCATGTTCCCCATGATCAGCCTTGCCGCGGAATACCGGGCCGCCGAAGTGATCTTCCGCGAGGAAGCCGTGGCACTCGCCGATGCCGCCATTCCGCACCGCATGCCGCCGCTCGGCATCATGGTGGAAGTCCCGGCCGTCGCCATCGACCCGGCTCCGTTCCGTGACGTCGCCTTCTTCTCGATCGGCTCCAACGACCTGACGCAATATGTCATGGCCGCCGGCCGCGACAGCGGCGCCGTCAACACTCTCGGCGACGTCCGGCACGCCGCCGTCATCTCGCTGATCCGTAGTGTCGCCCGCTTCGGCGAGGTCAACGCCATTCCGGTGAGCCTCTGTGGCGATGCCGGTGGCGATCCCGCGGTTATCCCGCTGCTGATCGGAGCCGGGCTGCGTGCCCTGTCCGTCGCGCCGGCGCAACTGCCGCTCGCCAAGGCTGCCATTGCGCGCACCGGCACCCGGGACAGCTCCGATGCCGCCCGATAAGCCGCCGCGCGAGGGCGTCGACGAGGCCATCCGCACCTATAAGCTGCTGCTCTCGAGGGTACTCGAGACGCGCCCCTCCGGCGCGCGCCAGCGCCTCGCCGATGCGCTGGGCAAGCATCGCAGCTTCGTCACGCAGATCACCAGTACCTCCTACGCGACGCCGATCCCGCAGAAGCACCTGGCGACCATCTTTGCCGTCTGCCACTTCAGTCCGGCCGAGCGCGACGCCTTCATGACCGCCTATCAGCGTGCCCACCGCGGCAAGCTCGATATCGGCGAGCTCACCATGCGTACGCGCCACCTGACGCTGCTGGTGCCTGACCTGGGTGACAAGCAGAACGCCGCCTTCGACAAGGCTGTCGGCGAGTTCATCACAAAGATGGGCGCCCTGATGCGCCCCGGAGGAGGGGACGAATGAAAAAGCTGATCAACGGGGTCGACACGATTCTCACCGAGAGCCTCGACGGCCTCGTCGCCGCGCATTCCGACATTCTCACACTCGGTGGCGAGCACAAGTTCGTCCGCCGCAAGGCGCTCAAGCCGGGGAAGGTCGCGCTGATTTCGGGCGGCGGCTCCGGCCATGAGCCGCTCCACGCCGGGCTTGTCGGCGCGGGCATGCTGGATGCCGCCTGTCCCGGCCAGGTATTCACCTCGCCCACGCCCGACCAGATGCTGGCGGCCGCCGAAGCTGTGGATGGGGGAGCGGGCGTGTTGCTCATCGTGAAGAACTACGAAGGCGACGTCATGAACTTCGAGATGGCGGCCGAGATGATGGCGGGGCCGGTCGAGCGCGTGCTGGTCAACGACGATGTCGCCGTCGAGGATTCGACCTACACCACCGGCCGCCGCGGCGTTGCCGGAACGCTGGTGGTCGAAAAGGTCGTTGGCGCGGCTGCCGAGCAGGGCCGGGGCCTCGGCGAGCTCAAAGCGCTGGGCGACCGAGTGAATCGGGCCACCCGCTCGATGGGCGTGGCGCTCACCTCCTGCACGGTGCCCGCCGCGGGCAAGCCGATGTTCGCGATCGGCGAGGACGAGATGGAGTTCGGCGTCGGCATCCATGGCGAACCGGGCCGCCGCCGCGACAAGCTCATGTCCGCCGATGCCATTGCCGAGGAGATCTGCGGGGCCATCGCCGCCGATTTCGGTGCGATCGCGAACAAGCCGGCGCTGCTGTTCGTCAACGGCTTCGGCGCCACCCCGGCGATGGAGCTCTACCTCATGTACAATGCCGCCCGGCGCCTGTTCGAGCAAAGCGGCGCCCGGATCGTGCGCTCGCTCGTCGGCAACTACGTCACCTCGCTCGACATGGCCGGCTGCTCGATCACGCTGAGCCTCCTCGACGACGAGACCACGCGACTGTGGGACGAGCCGGTGCACACTGCCGCCCTGCGCTGGTAGCGCCGGCGATCTAGACCTTGTGTGCTGGTGTCACCTTAGCTTCCCGTCGGCCAGGGCCTTGAGAATCCAATCCCGGTACTTCTGGTCTTTGTCGTTGATTTCGGGGATGACCTTGGAAGCCTCGGTCATGAAGAAGGAGTAGTCCCGCCCCATTTCCTGGCCGCGCCGCGTATGCATGTCGAGCGCCACATCCGGAATCTCTGGCAGGCTCTCGCCGATCTCCACCGAACGCCTGGCCCAGTTGACCATGTCGTCGCTGGTGCGGTCCTTCCGCGAGGTGGCGAGCACGCGGATGGCGTGTGCCGCGAACAGGAACCGGTCTCCGGCGGGGCGGGGATAGCGCTTGTGCTGCTGGTAGAGCGTCTCGATCAGCACCGGCGCATCGACATTGCCGAACCCGATGTCCTCAACCGCGATGACGCAGAGGCGCGACCACAGCATTTCCTCCATTTCCGGGCTGGTGACAAACATCTCCCAGCCCAGCAGCAGCACATTGTCGACGAGGCCGCGGCGGATGCATTTCTGCAGGGCGGAGATCACCTCGTCGGCAGCAAAGCCATGCTCGGTGGTGGTGCGCTGCCACGGATCGGGCGGCTGCTGTACTTTGACCATTGATCGGCTCCTTGATTGCTGTTCGACAAAGTCACTTCCAGCGCGCCTCGACGCACCGATCAAGGCACCGACCGGCATCGGCGTGGGCTTAGGGTGAGACCATGCTGTAATTCTTGTTACAAGAAACCCCGCCGGCCCGCACCCAGGCGGTTGCCTTCGCCGTCCGTGTGCGCAACGATCCTTGGGGCTCGGAGAGTTGGAGTGCGCGCCTGTTGACACCTCTCGCTGACACAAGGGTTCGCCGAGGTGCTCTCCAGATCGAGCGGGCCAGGCTCAAGGCGCTGATCCTGTGCCGCCCCGAACCCGTCATCCTGATCGAGGCGCCGGCGGGAATGGGTAAATCGGTGTTGCTGGCGCAGCTCGGGGCAGCGCTCGGACAGCCAGTTCACCATCTGACGGCGGCACCGACGTCAGGCGCCGAACTCGTGCTGTGGGACATTGCGCCTCACTCCGAGCCCAAACGCTTGCCTGAGCGCTTCATTTCCGGTGCCGGTCGGATCGTCATCGCCAAGCGGCCGGACACCAAGTTGCCGTCGCTGGCCCGCGCGCTCGCCTATGGGAAGGTGTTTCGTCTTGGCACCGCAGAGCTCCTGCTGTCCGAGGACGAATTGCTCGAGCGCTTCTCGCCGCGCACTGCCGATCGGCTCCTGCAGCAGTCGGCCGGCTGGCCCATGCTGCTGGCGCGCAATGCCGAAAGGACCGACCAGCAGCTTGCCTCTTTCCTCGCGACGGAACTGCTGGAGCCGATGACTTCCGTCGAGCTGGTCGCGGTCAGCGCCTGGCTCGAGGATGGCGTGGCAGGTACGATCGACCCCCGGTTTCTTCAGGTCCTCGACCGGGTGCGTGAATCTCTGGGCGAGGCTCTGAAGGGGGTGATGCAACAGCGCCTGCAGCACGTTGACGAAGCTCTCGCCATCGCCGGCGCCTATGCAGCGCGCGGAAAAGTCACCGAGGCGATCGTCACCTACCAGCGCGCCGATCGCTACGACGAGGCGCTGGAACTGTTCCAGCAGGCGTCAGGGCGCTTCTACCTCTATCACTACGGGTCGGCGGCGCTCGACCGCGTGCTGGCAGGGTTTCCGATCGACTACGCTACCCACAACGATACGCTTGTCATGAGTCTCGCCATGCAATCGCTGAAGCGCGGCGAGGTCGAACGCGCGCGGCGCCTCATCGCGGATCGTTTCGGCGCCGCGGTCAATGATCTCGATACGGTCTTCAGCGACAAGACGGCCTATACTACCGACTTCCTCGCGTTTCGCGTCGTTATGCTGATCTACGAGGACTACCTCCTCACCGACGACCTGTTCGAGCAGGTGTTCGGCATGCTGGGAGACCTGCCGCCCGACGGGCATATCGTTCGCGGCAGCTTCTACAACTCAGTGCTGGAGTTTTACGTCCGCGGCCGGCGCTTCGCCGCCGCCGAGGATGTGGCCGTACGGGCGCTGCATCACTACCGCGAAGCCAATGCGCCGCTGCTGGCCTTCTACATCAGCCTCTACCAGGCGCTGATGCGGCTGATGATGGGCGATGCGATCAATGCGCGCCGGCACGCGGTGCAGGCCGACGTGCTGCTGCATCAGGTCGGCTTCGAAAGTCCGGGTGACGAGCGTTTGCTGACGCTGCTGTTCGCCTGCATCGACTATGAGGGCGGCAAGGCCGAGCCACTGGCCCGCTTCCTCAGCTCGCAGCTCGACGACTTCGCGCATGGGGAAATCTGGCCGAGCCTGATCGAGTTCGCGCTGCAATATGGCAGCCAGGCGCTGAGCGAGCATTTCTCCACCATCGCGGCACGCAACTTCCTCGACCGCTGGCGGGTCTATCAGGTCTCCAATCGCCAGTTCGGCATGATGATCGAGTTGCGCGAGGCGACCATCCTGCAAAATGCCAACCGCTGGCAGGAGGCCGCCGAAAAGCTCGGTCCCGTGCCGTCCCGTATCACCCGGCAGTGGGTGACCACGGCCGTTGACGAACTGGGACGGCTGCAGGATCGCGATGAGATCGTCCTGGCCCTGATCTGGCTCCGGCACATCGTCTACGAGCAGCCGACCCGGCCCAATCTCGAGCGGCAGCTTGACGCCATGCTCAACAACCTCAACCTCACCGGCCGGCAGCGGCTCGGGGTCGAGGTGTGGCTCGCCTTTGTCCACAAGCGGCACCGCAACCTGTCGCGGGCTCGAGCCCTGCTGCAGAAGGTGTTCGAACAGGCCGCCCGGCTCGGCGCCATTGCGCCGCTCGCCGAGGAGCGCGTGTTCCTGAGCGAGTTGATCGAGCACCAGCGCATCGGTGAATTCCTCGATATTTCAGGCCCGGTCCGCCAGGTGTTGCGGCGCCTGCGGGACAACGGCCTGCCCAATTCTGCGCTGGGCGCGCAGAACGGGCTCAGCCGGCGCGAGACCAAGGTGCTGCTGATGATCTCGGAAGGCTCGTCCAACAAGTTCATCGCCAATGCGCTTGGGCTAAGCGAGGCGACGGTGAAGTTTCACCTGGGCAATGTCTATCGCAAGCTTGGCTGCCGCCGTCGCCGTGAGGCCATCAGCGCGGCACGTGCGCTCGGGCTCGTCGGCTGAAAACCTAGACGATTTAGTCGAAAACCTAGCCATCGGTGCGCCTTGAGAGAGGTGCCGCCAAGTTGCGAAGCTGACTGATCGGAAGGCGTGCGGGCAACGGGCCTGACATGCCTTCAGGCGGCCGGTCGACCGGACAATCCATGGCGCGCATGGGCCAGCGCGCCGGGACAAGGCAAATCAGGGACAGGGACATTCAGCATGAACAGACAGAGCCTTCTCGCAGCAACAGCGATTTCCGCGCTCATGTTGGGCGCGATGCCCGCCATGGCGGCGACCGTGACGATGAACACCGTGCAGATCTTCGGCACCATCGATCCGGCCAAGATCTCCGACTACACCGACTACATGGCGGCCGTGAACCTCTATGACGGCCTCGTTACGGTGGACTCGGGCGGCAACATCATTCCCGAGCTCGCCGAGAGCTGGACGGTGTCGGACGACGCCAAGGAAGTCACCTACAAGATCCGCGACGACGCCAAGTTCGCCGACGGCTCGCCGGTCGAGGCCAGCGATGTGGTCTATACGGTCGAGCGCTTGTTGCGCATCAACCAAGGCCCGGCCAACCTGTTCGCCGGCGTGCTTGCGCCCGGCTCGGTGACCGCCGTCGACCCCAAGACCGTGAAGTTCACGCTGTCGAAGACCTTCGCGCCGTTCCTCACCACGGTGCCCGCCATCATGATCCTCAACGAGGAACTGGTGAAGGCCAACGAGGGCACGGACGACGGCCAGACCTGGCTCGCGACCAATGTCGCCGGCGCCGGCGCCTACAGCCTCAAGAGCTGGGATCGCGGCAGCCAGATGACCATCACGCGCAACCCCGATTACTACAAGGGTTTCGGCCCCGGCCCGATCGACGAGGTCCGCTGGATCATCACCAATGACGAGGCCACGGTGCGCTCGCTCGCCGCTTCCGGCGAGCTGACCATGTCGAGCCAGTTCCAGTCGCCCGACACCTATACCGCGCTCGAGGGCATGGGTCGTTTCACCATCGCTAAGGAAGAGACGTCGACAGCCTTCTACCTCAAGCTCAATTCCAAGGTGGCACCGACCGACGACCTGCACATCCGCAAGGCCATCGCGCTCGCCACCGACTACGCCACCATCCGCGAAGTGATCTCGCCCGGTGGCGTGCTGTCGACGCCGCTGCCGAAGGCCTTCGCCGCCTTCCATGCCGATGATATCCCCGAGCCGGTCTACGACCTCGAAGCCGCCAAGGCGGAAGTGGCGCTGTCCAAGTATGCCGGCTCGCCGATCCCGATCACGCTGGGCTATGTGGCCGGCACCAAGTTCGAGGAAGAGATCAGCCTCTTGATGCAGTCGAACCTCGAGCAACTCGGGTTCGTGGTGACCCAGCAGGCCGACCCGTGGAACCGCATCACCGAGATCGCCGGCAAGGTCGAGACCACCCCGGCGGTGAACCAGATCTTCTTCGGCCCGACCTATCCCTCGCCCGACTCGATGTTCTTTACCCAGTATCACTCGGGCGCCGCCGGCACCTGGGCCTCGATGGAGTGGATCCAGAACCCTGAAATCGATGCCCTGATCGACGAAGCGCGCGGCACCGGCGACACCGCCAAGCAGGCCGAGATCTACAAGACGCTGCAGCACAAGCTGGTCGACCTGCAGTCGGATGTCTACCTGACGACGCAGACCGTGCAGCACGCCATGGACAAGTGCCTCACCGGCTTCAAGGCCGTGCCGATGCAGTCGTTCGACTACGACTTCACCCGCTACAGCTGGACCTGCTGATAGCCGGCGTCCCCGGCCCCAACCGGGGACGCCACTCTCCCGCACCACGCATCTTCCTTTCACCAGGGCGGGCTGCCTTTGGAATTCCTGCTTTTCCTCCTGCGGCGTGTTTTGTGGTCGATCCTCGTCCTCGTGGGCCTGTCGATCGTCATTTTCGCCATAGCCCGCGTGGTCCCCGGTGATCCGGCGCGCATGGCGCTGGGGCCGACCGCCACCGCCGAACAGGTCGCCGACCTGCAGGAGAAGCTCGGGCTCAATAAGCCGATCGTCGAGCAATACGGCATGTTCGTCGCTGGACTCAGCCGGGGTGACCTCGGCCGCTCGCTGCTGACCGAGCGTCCGGTCAACGACGACATCCGCGAGACCTTCGGGGCGACGTTCGAACTGGTGCTTGCCACCATCACCCTCGCCTTTGTGCTTGGCGTGCCCCTTGGCGTTGCCGCGGCGCGCTGGAAGGACAAGTGGCCCGATACGCTGGTGCGCATCCTCGCCATCTTCTCGGCTGTGACACCGAGCTTCTTTGCCGCCCTGCTGCTGCAGATCCTCGCCGGCTACGTGCTGCACATCCTGCCCACCACCGGGCGGCTGCCGCACAACATGGAATTCGTCGCCTCGATCACCGGGTTGCTGACTGTCGACTCGCTGCTGGCCGGACGGCTCGACGTGTTCGGCGAGGCGCTGCGCTACCTGCTGCTGCCGGCGACGGCCCTGGCGCTCGCCACCATGGGGCAGATCGCCCGCATCACCCGATCGTCGATGATCGATGTCGCGAGCCAAGACTATATCGAGGCGAGCCGGGCCTTCGGCGTGCCCGAGCCGATCCGGGTGTTCAAGTACATGCTGCGGCCGAGCTTCGTGCCGCCGCTGACCATACTCGGGCTCGAGTTCGCGTCGCTGATCGGCAACGCCTTCGTGGTCGAGCTCGTGTTCGCCTGGCCCGGCATGGCGGCCTACGGCATCCGCACCATCCTGCAGAAAGACCTCAACGCCGTGATGGGCGTGGTGATGGTGTCGGGCGTGTTCTTCGTGCTCGTCAATCTGGTGGTGGACGTGCTGGTCGGCTTCGTCGATCCCCGCGTCCGCATCCGGGGGAGCCGCTGAGATGGCGAGCGAAGCTGTTCCCACCACCCCGCCGCGCCGGCTCTCGAACGCCTACCAGAACTGGTACCGCTTCTCGCGCAACCCGACCGCGGTGATCGGCGCGGCGATCGTGATCCTCGCGATCCTCGCGGCGATCCTCGCGCCCTGGATCACCCCGCACCCCGAGCATGTCGGGGCGGTGGTGAACTTCCGCGCCCGCCACCTGCCGCCCTCGGCCGAATACTGGTTCGGTACCGACAATGTCGGCCGCGATATCTTCACCCGGGTGATCTTCGGGCTGCGCATCTCGCTGCTGCTGGCGCTGGTGGTGCTCGGCATCGCCATCCCGGTGGGCACGACGCTCGGGTTGCTTGCCGGTTATTTCGGCGGCTGGGTCGAGATCGTGATCATGCGTTTGACCGATATCGCGCTCGCCATCCCGCCGCTGGTGATGGCGCTGGCGGTGGCCGCCGTGCTGTCGCCCGACCTGATCAACTCGATGCTGGCGATCGCCGCGCTGTGGTGGACCTGGCATACGCGGCTGATCTACTCGATCACCCGGCAGCTGCGGTCGCAGGAGTTCGTCGAGGCGGCCGAGACGCTGGGGGCCAGCAAGTTCCACATCCTGTTCCGCGAAATCCTGCCCAACTGCGTCTCGGCGCTGGCGGTGAAAACCTCGCTCGATGCGGGGTTCGTCATCCTGGTCGGCGCATCGCTGAGCTTTCTCGGCCTCGGCATCCAGCCCCCGACCCCCGATCTCGGCACCATGGTCGCCTCGGGCTCGGCGTTCCTGCCGGACTACTGGTGGGAGTCGGTGCTGCCGGGCTGCGCGATCCTCGTCGTGGCGCTGGGGTTCAACCTGCTCGGTGACGGGCTGCGCGACCTGTTCGACGTGCAGGAGGTGCGCTGATGGCCGATGCGCTGCTCTCCGTCCGCAACCTCTCCGTGCAGTTCACCACCTACGGCCAGACCAATGAGGTGCTGAAGGGCGTGTCGCTAGACGTGCCGGCCCGCTCGCAGATCGCGCTGGTGGGTGAGAGCGGCTCGGGCAAGACAGTGACCATGAAGGCCATCATGGGCCTGCTGCGCACGCCGCCCGCAAAAGTCACCGGCGGCGAGATCTTCTACGATGGCCGCGACCTGCTGACGATGCCCGCCAGGGAGCGCCTGAAGCTCCGCGGTACCGCCATGTCGATGGTGTTCCAGGACCCGATGAGCTCGCTCAACCCGGTCTTCACCATCGCCGACCAGATGGGCACCATCCTCAAATACGCCGACCGCCGCCTGGGCCGCGTGCGTGGCAAGACGGAGCGGATGGCGCGGGTGCATGAAGTGCTCGGCCAGGTGCGGATGCGCGACCCCGAGCGAGTGGCTCGCTCGTACCCGATTATGCTGAGTGGCGGCATGCGGCAGCGCGTGCTGATCGCCATGGCGCTCTTGAGCGAGCCCAAGCTGCTGATCGCAGACGAGCCGGGCACGGCGCTCGACGTCACGACGCAGGCGCAGATCCTGAAGCTGCTGAAGGACCTTGTCGAGGAACGCGGGCTCGCGCTGCTGATGATCACCCACAACCTGGGCGTCGTGCGCGAGACCTCGAACTATGTCTACGTGATGAACAAGGGCGTCGTAGTCGAGCACCAGCCGACCGCCGAGCTCTTCGAAGCGCCGCGCGACGACTACACCAAGGCGCTCATCGCCGCCGTGCCGCGCCTTACCGGCGGCACCCGCTTCGGCCATGCGGGAGCCGCCGCATGACCGATATGCTGGAGATCGTCGGGCTGACCAAGACATTCCCGGTCCGCAACGGTTTTGGCCGCCAGACCGGCGAGGTGCGTGCCGTCGACAATGTCTCGTTCGCAATTCCGAAGGGCCAGGTCTACGGCCTTGCCGGAGAAAGCGGCTCGGGCAAATCCACCATCGCGCGGATGATCATGGGGCTGGCGAAGCCGACGAGTGGCGACATCCTGCTCGATGGGCACAATATCACCGGCGAGAAGGGCACCCGCGCCTATGGGCGCAAGGTGCAGATGGTGTTCCAGAACCCGGGCTCCTCGCTCAATCCGCGCCGCACCGTCGGCCAGTCGATCGAAGTACCGCTTTCGGCCCACGGAACGCCGCGGGCCGAGCACAAGGGGCGCGTCGCCGAACTGCTCGAGATGGTGCAGTTGCCGGCCGATTTTGCCCTGCGCTATCCGCACGAACTTTCGGGCGGCCAGAAGCAGCGCGTCGCCATCGCCCGCGCGCTGGCCGTAGCGCCGCAACTTCTGATCCTCGACGAGCCGACGTCGGCGCTCGACGTGTCGGTGCAGGCGCGCGTGATGGACCTGCTGGTCGATCTCGGCCGGCAGCTCGGCCTCACCTACCTTTTCATCTCGCACGATCTGAGCCTGATGCGGAACTTCGCCGACACGGTCGGGGTGCTCTATCTCGGCAAGATCGTCGAGACCGGTCCCACTGCGTCGGTCTTCGAAGCGCCGCAGCACGACTACACCCGTCTCCTCCTCGCCTCGGTGCCGGTGATCTCGGCCGAGGAGGAGGCGATGCGGCCAAAAATCCCGCTGATCGACGGGGAAATCCCCACCGCGGAACAACTCATCGCGCTGCGCGGCGGCGCGGCGGCAGTCTCCCAAAGGACAGAAAAATGATCAGAATTGGCATCGACGTGGGCGGCACCAACACGGACGCCGTCGTCATGGACGGCACCACCGTCATCGCCGGCGTCAAGGCAGCCACCACGGGCGACGTGATGACCGGGGTGGTCAACGCGCTGAAAGCCGTGCTCGAAGCCAGTAAGATGGACGCTTCGGCGATCGACGTGGTGATGATCGGCACCACCCACTTCACCAATGCCGTGGTGCAGCGCCGCGACCTGGCGAAGACCGCCGCCGTCCGCCTCGGCCTCCCCGCCACCGCCTCCCTCCCCCCGATGGTCGATTGGCCCGAGGACCTGAAGCTCGCGATCGGCGGCACGGGCTACCTCGCCCACGGCGGCAACGAGTTCGACGGCCGGGTCATCTCGCCGCTCGACGAAGCTGAACTGCTCGGCATTGCCGAGGACATCAAGTCCAAGGGCATCAACACCATCGCCATCACCTCGGTATTCTCCCCGGTGACCGGTGAGTTCGAAAAGCAGGCCGGCGAAATCCTCGCCAAGGCGCTGCCGGGCGTCCACATCACGCTGTCGAGCGATATCGGACGCATCGGCCTGCTCGAGCGCGAAAACGCCGCGATCATGAATGCGTGCCTGCGCGATCTCTCGAAACATGTCATCGAAGCCTTCCGCAAGGCGATCACCGAAACCGGCATCAAGGGCCGCTTCTACCTGACCCAGAACGACGGCACGCTGATGGATGCCGAGTTCGCCGAAAAGTTCCCGGTGCTGACCTTCGCCTCGGGGCCGACCAACTCGATGCGCGGCGCGGCGTTCCTCTCGGGCGTGGCGGACGCCATCGTCGTCGACATCGGCGGCACCACCTCCGACGTCGGCTCGCTGCACAAGGGTTTTCCGCGCCAGGCGACCGTTGCGGTCGAAGTGGGCGGCGTCCGCACCAATTTCCGCATGCCCGACGTATTCTCGATCGGCCTCGGCGGCGGCTCGCATGTCGTCGACACCGGCGATGCCATCAAGGTCGGCCCCACCTCGGTCGGCTACCGCATCGTCACCGAAGCGCTGATCTTCGGCGGCAAGACCCTCACCACCTCCGATGTCGTCGTGGCCTCCGGCCGGTACGAACTAGGCGACAAGTCCAAGGTCGCGCATCTCACGCCCGAGTTCATCGCCCGTACCCAGGCGAAGATCATGTCGATGCTGGAGGATTGCGTCGAGCGCTCGCGCCTGTCGCCTGATCCGCTGCCGGTGATCGTCGTGGGCGGCGGTTCGATCCTTGTGGATGGCCCGATCGGTGGCCTCGAAGTGATCAAGCCGAATCATTTCGCCGTCGCCAACGCTGTCGGCGCCGCCATTGCGCAGGTGTCGGGCGAAGTCGACCGCGTCTACGCTCTAGCCGAGATCGGCCGCGACCAGGCGCTGGCCGACGCCAAGGAACGCGCCACCGAAGCGGCCGTCTCCGCCGGTGCGCTGCGCTCGTCCATCGAGATCGTCGATGTCGAGGACGTGCCGCTGGCCTATCTCCCCGGCAATGCCACCCGAGTCCGCGTGAAGGCCGTGGGTGAACTGCATGTCGGGTAAGGGCTACCTCCTCAAGGAGGACGACCTCCATCCGCTCTCGATCGGGGCAGCCCTGCTCGGCACCGGTGGCGGCGGCAACCCCTATGTCGGCATGCTTCGCGCCCGCGAGCTGATCCGCAAGGGCGCCGATATCCGCGTGCTGCCGCTCGATGCGCTGCCCGACGACGCCTGGATTGGCGAAGTTGGCGGCATCGGCGCTCCCGTGGTGGGCGTCGAAAAGATCGAGGAAGGCGGCGAGTGTTTCCGCGCCATGCGCGCCGTGGAAGAGACCGCCGGCGTGAAGATCTCGGCGACCATCTCGGCGGAGATCGGTGGCTCGAACGCGCTCGAGCCGGTCATTGCCGCGGCCTATGCCGGCCTGCCGGTGATCGACGGCGATGGCATGGGCCGGGCCTTCCCCGAAGTGCAGATGACCACCTTCTTCATCTATGGCGCCAAGGCGGCTCCGGCCGCCATCGCCGACGAAAAGGGCAATGTCGTCGTCTTCAAGGAAGTCATCGACATGTTCTGGCTCGAGACTTTTGCACGCGGCGTCTCGGTGAACATGGGCGCGGCCGCCGGCCTCGCCATTGCGCCGATGTCGATGGAGTTCGTCCGCCGCACCGCTGTGCCCGGCACCGTGACCCAGGCGCTACGGATCGGCCACACGGTGCTCGACGCACGTGCGAAGCGGCAGAACGTCGTCGAGCGCGTCGTCGCCTCGACCGGCGGCAAGCTGTTTTTCACTGGCAAGGTCACCGATGTCCGACGCGAACTGGTGGGCGGCTTCGCCCGCGGCCATGCGCACCTCAGCGGCGTCGGCGACTGGGCCGGATCGGAAGCGCGCATCGCCATCCAGAACGAGAATCTCGTGCTCTGGGTTGACGACGTGCCGGTGATCATGGTGCCCGACCTGATCATCAACCTCGAACTCGATACCGGCGAGCCGATCACCACCGAAGTGCTGCGCTACGGCCAGCGCATCGCCGTGATCGGGCTGCCCGTGCACGACCTGATGAAGACGCCGCAAGCGCTCGAAATCGTCGGCCCCAAAGCCTTCGGCTATCCCGAACTCACCTTCAACCCGCTGTTGCCCCAGCCCGTCGTGGTCTGAGGCGAGAGGAACCGCACCATGAAGTTTCTTCGCACCATCCATGCCGAGGACATGGAAGACATCGCCACCGGCGGCGCCATTCTCGGCACCGGCGGCGGTGGCGATCCCTATGTCGGCAAGCTGATGGCCCAGCAGGCGATCAAGCAGTACGGCCCGGTCAACCTCGTCGATATCGACGAGCTGCCCGATGACGCGTTGGTGGTCCCCGTCTGCATGATGGGCGCCCCCACGGTGATGACCGAAAAGCTCCCGCAGGGCGAAGAGCTGATCAACGCCTTCTGCGCCCTCGAGCAGCTGCTCGGCCGCAAGATCGACGCGGTGCTCTGCGGCGAAGCCGGCGGTGTCAACTCCACCACCCCGTTCGTCGTCGCCGCCATGGCCGGCCTGCCGCTCGTCGACGGCGACGGCATGGGCCGCGCCTATCCGGAGCTGCAGATGGTGACCTTCACCATGCATGGCGTCTCCGCGACCCCGATGGTGCTCTGCGACGACAAGGGCAATTCGCTGGTGCTCGAGACGGTCAGCAACGCCTGGACCGAGCGGCTCGCGCGCGCCGCTACGGTGAAAATGGGCGGCTCGGCGCTCCTTGCCTTCTATTCAATGTCAGGCGCGGTGGCGAAGAAGGCGATCGTGCGCGGCACGCTCACCCTTTGTTCCGAACTCGGCCGCACCCTGCGCGAGGCCAAGGCCGGCCACGTCGATCCGGTAAACGCCATCGTCGAAAAGCTGGATGCCGACGTGATTTTCCACGGCCGCATCAAGGACATCGAGCGCCGCACCGTCGGTGGCTTCGCCCGTGGCACGGCCCGCTTCGAGGGTGTCGAGGAGTGGAAAGGCCACAGCTTCCGCCTCGATTTCCAGAACGAGTTCCTGATGGCTGAGCGCGACGGCGAAATCCTCGTCACGACGCCTGACCTTATCACCGTGCTCGACGCGGAATCCGGCCTGCCGGTCACGGCCGACGCCCTGCGCTACGGCCTCCGTCTCAAGGCGCTGGCTATGCCGTCCAACCCGCAATGGCTGACGCCCGCCGGCATCGAGCTCGTCGGTCCGCGCTACTTCGGCTACGACACCGACTACCGCCAGTATTTCGGGCGCTAGCCTGCCGGGTCTCGTGTGCGAGGTCAGCCGACCATAGTCGGCTGGCCCGTCAATCGGCTCCCAGCGAAGCTGCGAGCGCGACCGATGTCGTCAGGAAGCCGAAGCACTTCTTTATGTTGAATAGCGTCGCATCGACGCAGAACTGCGGCGCGGTGGTGCCGCAGCAATCTTCGACGAACACGCATTCGTAGCCGAGGAAATGCGCGTCGGCCAAGGTGTGGTAGACGCAGACGTCGAGGTTCACGCCGGCAAAGAGCAGGGTGCGGACGTCGAGATTGCGCAGGATGCCGTCGAGCGGCGTGTCCCAGAAGCCGCTGAGGCGGTATTTGTCGACATGGATGTCGCGGGGATCGGGTTGGAGCTCGTCGACGATCGCCGCCGACCAGCTGTCCTTGATCAGCACCGCGCCCTTGCCGCCAGGCAGCTCTCCGCCGATGCCGCGGCCATGGCCATCGCGATCGAAAGCGTGCAGCGCCATCGGCGGCATGTTGAGCCGGTCCGGGCGATTGCCCCAGTTGAGCCAGATAACGGGAACAGCGGCGCTGCGCAGCGCCGGCAGCAGCGTGTTGAGCGGCGCGATGGGAGCGCGGACCGGCGCGAGGTCGAAGCCATTGATGTCCGACAGACCGCCGGGCGCGCAGAAGGCGTTCTGCATGTCGACGACGATCACGGCGGTCCGGCTGAGATCCAGCTCGATCGCGATCGGAGATGCGGCGATGCCGATCGGGCGCGCTGCGGCACGCACTGTCGCGAGGCTTATCCGCTCCGGGCTCGCGCTCCAGCTGTTGCGCCCGCTGCCGACGCTGCGTGATGTCTCGGACATGATCCCGCCTCTATGCCACCGGCATGCGAGTTTCGACCAGCTCGGCCCAGTATGAGGTGCCGTGCGGGATCGCCTCGTCGTTGAAGTTGTAGAGCGGATGGTGGACGTCCGCGGTGTTGCCGTTGCCGATCTGGATATAGGCGCCCGGGCAGGCCTCGAGCATGTAGGCAAAGTCCTCGCCGCCCATGATCGCCGCGGCGTCGATTACCGGAATGCCGGAGATTTTCCTGGCCACGTCGCGTGCAAAGATTGTCTCGGTCTCGGCATTGACCATCGAGGGGTAACCCCGCTCGTAGCGGACATTGGCCTTGCCGCCGAACGCCTCCGCCGTGGTGGTGGCGATAGCCTTGAAGCGATCCTCGGCGAGCTGCCGTATTTCCTTGTCGAAGGTGCGCACGGTGCCGCGCAGTTCAACATGCTCGGGGATGACGTTGTAGGCGTCGGACTCGGTGCGGAAGCTCGTCACCGAGACCACCAGCGATTTCAACGGATCGGCGTTGCGCGAGGCGATCGACTGCAGCGCAATGACGATGTGGCTGGCGATCAGGGTGGTATCGACGCCGGCATGCGGACGCGCCGCGTGGCTGCCCTTACCGACGACATCGACGGTGAAGTTGTCGGTCGCCGCGTAGAAGGCGCCCGGGCGGATCGAGAAGCTGCCCACCGGCAGGCCGGGCATGTTGTGCATGCCGTAAATCTCCTGGATGCCCCAGCGGGTGATGAGCCCGTCCTTGACCATCGCGTCGCCGCCGGCCCCGCCTTCCTCGGCCGGCTGGAACACGACCACCGCCGTTCCGTCGAAGTTGCGAGTCTCTGCCAGGTATTTCGCTGCGCCCAGCAGCATGGCTGTGTGCCCGTCGTGGCCGCACGCATGCATCTTGCCGGGGGTCTTTGAGGCATAGGGTAGGCCCGTCGCCTCGATGATCGGGAGCGCGTCCATGTCAGCCCTCAGGCCGACGACGCGGCCCGCCGTATCGGTACGCCCTTTGATCACCCCGACGACGCCGGTGCGGCCGATGCCTTCGACCACCTCGTCGCAGCCGAATTCGCGCAACTTATCGGCGACGAGGGCAGAGGTGCGCTCCGTGTCGTACATCGTCTCGGGATGCTCGTGGATATCGCGCCGCCAGGCGGTGATCTCATCGTGCAGTTCGGCAATCCGGTTCTTGATGGGCATGATGGCAGACCTGTTGCTTGTCAGTTGGGGCGCAGGACCAGATGGCCAGGCTCGACTTCAGTGTAGAGCGAGGGCGGCGCCTGGTATCCGGCAGGATGGACGGGAGAGGGTATCGAGCGAAAGACCTTGTCGTCGAGGAGGCGCCTCTGGCGCGGATCGGCGATCGGCACCGCCGCCAGCAGCGTCCTCGTGTAGTCGTGTTGCGGGTTCTCGAAAATCTGCTGACGGGTACCGAACTCGACGATGCGGCCGAGATACATCACGCCAACCTTGTGCGAGACGCGTTCGACCACGGCCATGTCATGGCTGATGAACAGGAAAGACACCCCGAGATCGGCCTGGAGGCCCATCATCAGGTTCAGGATCTGGGCCCGCACCGAAACATCAAGCGCGGACACGGCCTCATCGGCAACGATGAGCTTGGGATCGGTGGCAAGGGCGCGCGCGATGGCCACGCGCTGCCGCTGGCCGCCGCTCAGCTCATGCGGAAAGCGCCGCATGACGCTGCGCGGCAGCTCGACCCGGTCGAACAGCGTCGCCACCCGGTCCTCGAGTTCCTTGCCCTCCGCCATGGCGAAGTTGACCAGCGGTTCGGCCACCTGGTCGCGCAGCCGGCGATAGGGGTTCAGCGAGGCAAACGGGTCCTGGAAGATCATCTGCATGTCGCGCCGGGCCCGCCGCAGGTCCGTCGCGCCGAGGGCGCGGACATCCCAGCCGTCGAGCGTCACCGCGCCCGACATCGGCTCGACGAGGCGCAGGATGGAACGGCCGGTGGTCGACTTGCCGCAACCGGATTCGCCGACCAGTGCCAGCGTCTCGCCGATATTGAGCTGCAGGCTAACGTCCTCGACGGCGTGGACATTGGCGACCGTCAGGCGAAGCGGGCCCCGCTTGACGGGAAAGCGCGTCGTAAGCCCGCGCACATCGAGGAGGATGTGCGGCGTGGCCTCGGCAGCGGCGCCGGCGGCGGGGGCTGCCGGGGCCGAGCCGGTGTTCAGCACCGGCATCTTTTCGGGCACGGCCTTGCCGCGCATCGCACCCAGCCGCGGCACCGCGGCGAGGAGCGCCTTGGTGTAGTCCTCCCGCGGGTTCTCGAAGATCTCCTCGACCGTTCCCTGTTCGACGATATTGCCGCGGTACATGACGACCACGCGGTCGGCCATCTGCGCCACCACCGCCATGTCGTGGGTGATGAACAGCACCGACATGCCGTTCTCGCGCTTCAGGCGATCGACCAGCGCCAGGATTTCGGCCTGGATGGTGACGTCGAGCGCCGTCGTCGGCTCGTCGGCGATCAGCAGGCGCGGGTCGCAGGCCATGGCCATGGCGATGACCACGCGCTGTCGCATGCCGCCCGACAGCTCGTGCGGATATTGCTTCAGCCGTCGCTCCGGCTCGGGGATGCGCACTTCGTTGAGCAGCTCGAGTGCCCGCGTCGAAGCCGTCTCCCGGCTGAGCCTGCGATGCGTCATCAACCCGTCGATGAGCTGGCGCTCGATCGTGAACACCGGGTTCAGCGACGTCATCGGCTCCTGGAAGATCATGCCGATCTCGTTGCCGCGGATCGACTGCATGGTCGCCGCGTCGGCACTGGTGACGTCCAGCACGCTGCCATCACCGCGCGCGAACCTGAGCGCCCCGCCGGTAATGATGCCGCCGCCGAACTCGACCAGCCGCATCAGCGCTAGCGAGGTCACCGACTTGCCCGACCCGGATTCGCCAACGACGCACACCGTCTCGCCAGGGCGGATGGAGAAGCTGACGTCGTTGACGCCGTTGACGGTGCCGCCGTCGGTGGGGAACTCGACGCGGAGCTTGTCGATAGCGACGATAGGTTTGAGTTCATTCATCCCTGGACCCTCGGATCGAGTACGTCGCGCAGCACGTCGCCGAACATGTTGAGCCCGAGCACCGTCAGCGCCACTGCTCCGCCGGGCACCAGTGCGGTCCACGGCGCGACGTCGAGATAGTCGCGCGACGCCTGGATCATCAGGCCCCAGGAGGAGTTGGGCGGCTGCGTGCCGAGGCCGAGGAACGAGAGGCCCGCCTCGGCGAGGATGGCGAAGGCGAGGCTGATCGTCGCCTGCACGATGATCTGCGGCATGATGTTGGGGAGGATATGCCGGATGATCATCATCAGGTCGTTGGTGCCCGAGGCGCGCGCCGCTTCGACATACGGCATCTGCGCCACCCGCAGCGCCTCGCCGCGAACGATGCGGGCGAGGAACGGGGTGAAGGCGATGCCCACGGCGATGATAGTGTTTTGCAGGTTGGGGCCGAGCATGGCGCTGATCACTAGCGCCAGCAGCAGCGCCGGGAAGGCGAGTAGCGTATCGACGATCCGCATCAGCACGTTGTCGACATGCCCGCGGTAGTAGCCGGAGACGATTCCGAGCGGCAGGCCGATGACGATCGAGAGCAGCACCGCGGTGCCGGCAATGCCGATCGAGGTCTGGGTGCCCAGCATGACGCGGAAGAACAGGTCGCGCCCGAGCTGGTCGGTGCCGAGCACATGGTTGAGGGATGGGCCCGCGAGCCGGGCCCGCATATCCATGCGCGTCGACATCTCCGAGGTGATCAGCACCGGAGCGAGCAGGGCCACCAGGATGACCAGCAGGACGAGCGAGGCGCCGATCACCCCCTTGGTGGTGAGGAAACGCTTCATGCCGCTACTCCAGCTGGATGCGCGGATCGACGAGCACGTAGAGCAGGTCGACCAGGAGATTGATGAGCATCACCACGGCGGCGATAACGAAGACGGTGGCCTGGATGAGTGGCACGTCGCGATTGAGCAGCGCCTGGTAGGTCAGCCAGCCCATACCGGTGTAGTTGAACAGCGTCTCGACCACGATGATCGAGCCGAAGAGGTATCCCACCTGCAGCCCGGCAATCGTCATCACCGGCCCGATGGCGTTGGCGAGCGCGTAGCGCCGGACCACCACCCGCTCGGACAGGCCCTTGGCGCGGGCCACCCGGACGAATTCCTGGTTGAGGATGCCCACCATGGTGGAGCGCGTCATGCGCGTCAGGTGCGCCATCAGCCCCAGCCCGAGGGCCAGGGACGGCAGTAGCGCGTACCGCAGCGCCGCGCCGAAATCGACCGCCGGATCGGCGACGCCGCTCGAGGGCAGCCAGCCGAGCCCGCGCGCGAACAAGAGGATCATCATGATGCCCCAGAAGAAATCGGGCAGGCTGACACCCAAGAGTGCGGTGCTCGAGCTCAGCGTGTCCTGCCAGCGGTTGCGATGGACCGCGGCCCAGACGCCGAGCGGTACGGCGGCAGCGAGCGCGATGGCCATCGAGAGGACGACCACCAATGCGCTCGAGCGGATCTTCTGCCCGAGCAGTTCGGTGATCGGCACCTTGAAGATCAGGGAGTTGCCCCAGTCGCCGGTCACCATGCCGGCGATCCAGCGGCCATACTGCACGACCAGCGGATCGTTGAGGCCGAGCGATTGCCGCAGCCCGGCCAGCGCCTCCGGGTTGCTCTGGGTACCCATGATCATCATGGCCACGTCGCCTGGCAGGATATTGGTCACCCCGAACGTGATCATCGAGATGAGCACGAGGGTGAGGGCGATCGACAGAAGGCGATTGAGGAGAAAGCTCATGGCGACGCTCCGCAGGCATAGCCGGAAAGGGCCGGCCCTGAGGCCGGCCCGGTGAACCCCGAAGGATCAGGCCTTGAGCCAGACCTTGTGGAAGTTCAGCGCATTGCCGTTGGGATGGACCACGGTATCGAGCCCGCCGACACCGGTCTGGGCGGCGATCGAGCCGTTGCGGAACCAGATCACCACGTCCAGCACTTCGTCATAAACGCGCTGCTGCACCTGCTTGTAGATGTCGGCCCGCGCCGCATCGTCCACCACGCTGCGGGCCTTGGTGACTAGGTCGTCGATGGTCGGGTCGTTGATGTGGCGATAGTTGAAGCCGCCGGTCGAGTGATAGAGGCTGTAGTAGAGGAAGTCGGACTCCCACAGGCCGAAGAAGTTCATCATCGACATCTCAAAGTCCTTGTTCACCCAGACCTGGCTCAGCCAGTCCGCCCAGGTGAGCTGCTCGATGGTGAGGTTCACACCCGCCTCGCGGAACCACTCGACGAGGATCTGCGCCGCTTCGACGTGGTACGGGTAGTTGGTCGTCGCCTTGAACACGATGTTGAGCGTGCCCGGGGCATGGCCGGCTTCCGCCAGCAGCGCCTTGGCTTTCTCGATGTCCTGCGCCCGCGGCTTCAGCTCGCTGTTGTAGGCGAGCGAGGTCGGGTAGCTCGGCGACGCGGTCAGCGCACCCTGGCCCCAGAGCGCGCCCTGCAGCAGCGTCTCCTTGTCGATGATCAGGTCGAAGGCCATGCGGACGCGCTGGTCCTTGAACGGCTCGAAGTCGTTGTTGAGGTTGATGAAGTCGAAGTTGAGTGGGAACCAGGACACCGTCTGGAATTGACTGTCGCCCTTGATCTCGTCCATCCGGTCGGGCGGAATGTCGTTGATCATGTGGAATTCGCCCGTGCGAAGGCCGGTGAGGCGGACGGTCGGCTCGGTGATCTCGCGGGCGACGACGCCCTCGAGATAGGCCGGGCCCTCGAAATACTCGTCGAAGCGGGCCAGTACGACGGCATTGCCGGCCTCGTAGCTGACGAACTTGAACGGACCCGCACCGATCGGCGTGGTGCCCTGCTGGTCGCCCGAACCGGCCGGCATGATGACGCCGGCGCCGTTCTCGGCGAGGCGAGCGAGGAACGGCGCGTTGACGGCCGACATCTTGATGACGACGGTCAGGTCATCGGGCGTTTCGATCGCGGCGACGCTGTTGAACACCTCGAAGTTCACCGCGCCGGTGGCAGGGTCCTTGCAGCGGTCGAACGAGTATTTCACGTCGGCCGAAGTCATCTTCTGGCCGTTGTGGAAGACCACGTCGGACCGGAGCTTGAAGGTGTAGGTGAGGCCATCCTCGGCGACTTCGAAGCTCTCCGCCAGGACCGGGATGACGTTGAGGTTCTTGTCGACGGTGACGATCGAGCAATGCACGTTCTGCAGCACGCGGCTGGTCGAGGCCGTGCCGGTCTGGTGCATGTCGAGGTTCTGCACCGTCTCCGAGTGACCCCAGATCAGCGTTCCGCCGCTTACTGGCGTCTCCTGGGCGATCGCCAGATTGGTGAAGACGGGCAGCATGGCCGTGCTGCCCAGGAGGCCGGCTGTAGAGATCAGAAAATTCCTGCGCTTCATAATCGTTTCCCCTTGTGATTGACGTGTTCCGGCGTCCGCCGGGCAATACGCGTGCTCCGTCTGCCCGGCTGGCCCCTATGCGGCTGCAAGGTTCTTGTTGCCCACACGTCAGGTCCTCAGGACCCCGTGCCCCTCCTTGGGAAAGCAATGTCGGCCGGAGCCGGCATCGCCGGTTTTCAGCTCGGCAGGCGCGGGCGTTCTCCCGCGACGTCGAGCGCCTTCTCCAGCGCCATTCCGAGGTTGAGGATCGGCCCCTCCTGAAACAGCCGCCCCCACAGTGAAATGCCCTGCGGTACCCGAAACACCGGTCCCGCGCCGTCCTCGGTGCCCGTGGTGAGCTTGCCTGAGCCGAGCGACGCCAGCCCTCGCGTGCCGCTGTCGATGAAGCCGGCTCTGAGGTGCAGGCAGGGGTGTCCGGTAAAGTTGCTGGCCACCAGCATGGGGCCGGTCATGAACGGCCCTATGAGCGCGTCGACTTCCGAGAACAGGCCATCCATCGCCTGCATCACGCGATAGCGCAGCCGGTCGAGCTGGACATGGTCCACCGCCGACAGGAAGCGCGCCTTGCGGAAGGTGTTGGGCCAGGCGCCCTCGTCCTGCCAGGTCAGCGTGTCGTCGAGGTCGCTGAGCGTCAGATCTTCGAAGGCTGCTGCTGCTTCTGCATAGAGGATGTTCATCAGCGCCCCATAGGGCAGGTCGGGTAGCGACACCGGCACGACCTCGATGCCGAGCCCGCGCGCCGCCTCGAGCGCAGCGCGATCGACGCCGTTCGCCTCGGGATCATAGAAGGCCGCCGGCAGGTAGCCGAGCTTCATGCCGGCGATTGGCCGCGTGGCATCGAACGAAAACGGCGCGGCAATCGAACTGCGGTCGGCGGCGTCATAGCCGTTGAGCGCCGAGAGCACGATCGCCGTATCCTCGACCGAGCGGCACATCGGCCCGACCTTGTCGAGCGACCAGCAGAGCGCCATGGCCCCGGTCCGCGGCACCCGTCCGAAGGTGGGCCTGAGGCCGGTGGTGCCGCAGCGTTGCGATGGCGAAGTGATCGAGCCGAGCGTCTCGGTACCGATAGCGAAGGCGCACAATCCGGCCGCGGTGGCCGAGCCCGATCCAGCGCTCGAGCCGCTTGAGCCTTCCTCGGTGTTGAACGGGTTGCGCGTACGGCCCCCGTACCAGATGTCGTTATAGGCAAGGGCACCGACCGTGGTCTTGCCCAGGAGCACTGCGCCGGCGGCGCGCAGCCGCTTCACGATGGTGGCGTCGGCAGTGGGCATTCGATCCCGGAAAGGTTCTGCCCCCCAGCCGGTGACGATCCCGGCGGTATCGAACAGGTCTTTCACCCCATAGGGGATGCCGTGCAGTGGGCCGAGATAGACGCCGGCCCGCAGCAGCGCATCGGCGGCGTCGGCCTCCGCCAGCGCGCGATCCGGATGGATGGCAGCGAAGCACTCGAGCTTCGGATTGTAGGTGGCGATCCGGTCCAGATAGATCTGCGTCAGCCGGCGGCTGGTCAGCTGTTCGGTGTGAATCCACGTGCCAAGCGCCGTGACCGGCGCAAAGGCGATATCGGTCTCGTCGGCGGGCAACTCTGCGGTCGTCGCGGCGCTGAACTTCACTCCGGTATCTGCCGGCATCCCGAACCCGGCGAGGCGCGGATCGAAGCGGCTGGCCATCGGCACACCGTTTTCGAGCTTCAGCGCCCGGCTCTGGCGGGCCGACGCGATCTGTCCGTCGAGATTGCCGAGCATCTGCTGGCGTTCGCGTGCCGTATAGACGATGCCCATCAGCCGCTCTGCGGCTTCAAGATCGGCAAGGGTGAACGCGGGATCGGGCACCAGCAACTCCCCTCAGCTTCCGGAGACCGGCTTGGGCAAGACGCCCACGCGGCGGAGGTTTTCGATCAAGGTAAGCAGGTGATTGCGCATCGCTTCGGCGGCCGCATCGGGCAGGCCGCTCTCGATCGCATCGATGATCGCATGGTGTTCGCGATCCGATTTGCGCTTGGTCTCCTCCGAACGGGCCATCGACCGGATCGCGCGCCAGGTTTCGTTGCCGCGTACTTCATCGAGCAGCGCCAGCATGGTCATCATCGGCCGATTGCCGGCGGTCTGGGCGATCAGGCGGTGCAGCGTGCCGTCCCACAGCTCGGCGGAGTCCGGGTTCGGCGCTTCCAGCGTCCGCTGCGCCAGGTGCCGCATGCGCTCGATATGCGAAGGCAGGGCGTGGCGAGCGCAAAGCGCTGCGAGCGCCGGCTCCAGCGCCAGCCGCGCCTCCATGATGTCGGCGGGGGTGGTATCGCCGACGATCGCCGCGGCGAGGGCCCCGGTCGGATCGGGCGGCGAGCCCGCGAACGTACCCTTGCCCTGACGGCGCCAGATCAACCCCTCGGCCTCCAGCGCTTCGAGCGCCAGCCGGATGCTGCGGCGTCCAACGCCCAGCTGGTCGCTGAGCTCGCGCTCGGTCGGCAGACGGCCGGCCGGACCGAGCGCCCCGGATTGGATCAGCGCCATGATCTGCGTACGCACCAGGCTGGAATTGAGTGTCGTGGTCAGCATTGTGAACCAATATTGAATTGGTACCAAGCCTATGACCTGCACAAAATCTGTCAATAGGGAAAATGTGCTCGAAAATTATGCAGAACCATTGGTGCCGACGGACGAATTGGCGCAGTATGGCTCGAGCGGATAGTCCTCCCGGGCGCGCCTCGTCTCGCAGCACACCACTCCGGGTGGCTCATTAACGAAATTGGTTCAGCCTCGGAGGATTGATGAGCACGTTTACGACCCGGCCGGAAATCCTGGGCCTATTTGGCGTGGTCACCTCCACGCACTGGATCGCCTCGGCCGTGGGCATGAGCATGCTCGAGCGCGGCGGCAATGCATTCGATGCTGCGGTCGCTACCGGCTTCGTGCTGCAGGTCGTCGAACCACACCTCAACGGGCCGGGCGGCGACATGCCGGCGCTGGTCTATTCGGCGGCTCGGGGCAAGGTTGAAGTCATCTGCGGGCAGGGGCCGGCCCCCGCAGGCGCCACCATCGCGCACTATCGCTCCGAGGGGCTCGACCTCATTCCAGGCGACGGCATGCTCGCCACGGTCATACCCGGCAGTTTCGATGGCTGGATGCTGATGCTGCGCGACTATGGCAGCCTCGACCTGCGCACCGTACTCGAGCCGGCCATCCACTATGCCGAACACGGCCACCCGGTGCTGCCGCGCGTCAGCCAGACGATCGCCGAGATGGCGGAGTTCTTCCGCACGGAATGGCCGACGTCTTACGCCATGTGGTTGCCCGGCGGCGCTCCGCCGAGGCCGAACAGCAACTTCAGCAACCCGACCCTTGCCGCGACCTGGACGCGCGTCCTCGCCGAGGCGGAGGCCCGCAGGGGGCGCGAAGCCCAGATCGAGGCGGCGCGCGATGCGTTCTATCGCGGCTTCGTCGCCGAGGCGATCGACCGGTTCGTGAGCGATACCTCGGTGATGGACGCAAGCGGCAGTCGCCACAAAGGCGTGCTGACGGGCGCGGACATGGCCGGCTGGCAAGCTACGGTCGAGGCCTCGGCGAGCTATGACTACCAGGGCTGGACGGTGCACAAGACCGGCGCCTGGGGGCAGGGTCCGGTGCTGCTGCAGTCGCTGGCGCTGCTGTCGGGCTTCGATATGGCTGGTATCGACCCGAACGGCGCCGACTTCGTCCACACGGTCACCGAGGCCATGAAACTCGCCTATGCCGACCGCGAGGTCTATTACGGCGATTCCGGCGCAGAGCCGCCGCCCCTCGAGGCGCTGCTGTCGGACCAATACAATCGCCAGCGGCGGGCCCTCATCGGCAAGGAGGCATCATTCGACCTGCGGCCGGGGCAGTTGCCGGGATATGAGGCCCTGTTCGAGCGGTCCCGGGCGTTCCTTTCCGCCATGGACGGCAAGCATGGTGTGGTGTTCGAACCGACCATGGGACATCTGGCCGAAGAGCGCGGCGACACCGTCCACGTCGACGTCATCGACCGCTGGGGCAACATGGTATCCGTGACGCCATCGGGCGGTTGGCTCCAATCCTCTCCGACCATTCCGGAACTTGGCTTCTGCCTCAACTCACGCGCCCAGATGTTCTGGCTGACACCCGACCTGCCTAACTCGCTGGTGCCCGGCCGACGGCCGCGCACGACCCTGACACCAACCATCGCCCTTCACGCCGACGGCGCGGCCATGGCCTTCGGCACCCCCGGTGGCGATCAGCAAGACCAGTGGCAGCTCTCATTCTTCCTGCGGCATGTGCATCATGGCCTCAACCTGCAGGAAGCCATCGACATGCCGCTGTTTCACACCGCGCATATCCCGGCCTCGTTCTATCCGCGCTCCCGCGAGCCCGGGCACCTGATGATCGAGTCGAGTGCGCCGGCGGCGACGCTCGACAGTCTTGCCGCCCGAGGTCACAAGCTCGAACTGGCGCGCCCATGGACAGTGGGCCGCCTCACCGCCGCACGCCGGGATGCCGACGGGCTACTCCGGGCTGCCGCCACGCCGCGCCTTATGCAGGCCTATGCCATCGGGCGCTGAACTCGTGCTCACTTGTTGCATGCGGCGACCAGCAGGTCGGTGATCTCCCCGAACTTTGCGTCCTTCACCGCCGAGATCTGGCTCAGCCCCTCCCAGGCGAAGTTCTCGCGCCGCTCGACGATGGTCTGGCCGAGGCTCAGGTCGCTCTTCCGTTCGACGATCACGCGGATCGTCTCGGTCTGGACCAGCCCCGGGTCGATCAAAGCCGCAATCGCCATGCTGTCGATCAGCCCGCAATAGGCGCCGAAGCCGCGCTTCTCGACAAAGTCGAGCACATCGAGCACCAGCGATGACATCGGGGTCTTGGCCGCCGCGAGCGTCGCCCGTTGCGTCGTCGAGAGCGTCAGTTGCGGATGGGTGGCGACGTCGAGCCCGACGGCCGTGAGGTTGAACCTCGCCTCGAACACCAGTTGCGCCGCCTCGGGATCTACATAGACGTTCCACTCGCTCGCCGGGTTGTCACCCGTAGCGCGCGAGGTGCCGAACTGCTGGAAGCCGAAGGCTCCGGCGATGGCGCTGACCTTGGCGATCTTGCCGGGCAGGGAGGGGTCCTTGATCGTCGCAAGTGCGAGATTGGTCAGCGGCCCGAGCGCCGCAATCTCCAGCTGCCCCGGGTAGCGTTCGGCCATCTCGATGATGAGATCAGGCGCAAAACGCTTGTCGGCAACGCGCTGGGTCGGCGGGAAGACGATGTTCGCGAGGCCATTGTCGCCATGGGAGAATGGATCGCGCGGATAGGGCCGCACCAATGGGCGCATTGGCCCCTGCGCCACCGGAATGTCGCCGGCCCCGATCAGGTCGAGGATGATGCGCGAGTTCTCGCTGCACCGGTCGGCGGTGAGATTGCCGGATACGGCGGTGATGGCGACGATGTCGAAGACACCGCTCTGATGCGCGAGGGCTATGGCGATGCCGTCGTCGATGCCGGTGTCACAGTCGATAAGCAGAGGTCTCATAGGGCTGCGGCCTGTTCCAGTTTGGTCGCCCACAGGGCGACGTCGAGTTTGTTCACTTCACCCACCAGCGCGCGCCATCGGTCGGGGAGGGGAGTCCAACCCGCAAAAGCGCCGCAGATGCCGCCGGCCATCGCCGCCGTTGTGTCGGTATCGCCGCGCGCGTTGGCGCAGAGTTCGATGGCGAGCGCCGGGTTGCCCTTGGCATAGTGCGCGGCAGCGACGGCGGCCGGTACGGACTCGGTGCAGGGCTCGCCTGTTCCCACCACCAGCGAGATCGTCTCGGTGAATTCCTTCGGGGTGGCGCTGCGGTCCGCAATGCTCAGCGCCAGCCGGATACGCTCGACGATGCTGGGCGCGTAGATCCAGTTGCCGCGCGTCTCGCCTTCCGCAGCGCCCTCGAGCGCAGCCCTGATGACGTCGTCCCAATTCGCTCCCTTGATCGCAGCGGCGATGGCTCCCGCAATGGCGCCGGCGCCGGAAATGGCTGGCGAGGTGAAATGGGTCGGCGTGCACGACACCTCGACGAGGTCGATCATGGCGCGGGTTGAAAGCCCCTTGAGTCCAGCCACGACGCCGATCGGCGCGACCCGCATGGCCGAGCCGTTGGTGACTCCGAACTTGCCGATCTCGCGCACGTCTTCGCCGCGGGCGAAGGCCAGCATGGCGCGCTTTGTACTGGGGCCAACAGCGAGCGAACTCTCGCCGCCGACGCTGATGAACCATTCGTTGAGCTTGGCCGCCACCGTCTCCGGCGTGAACCCGGCCAGCAAGGCCTCGGTGAGCGCGATCGCCTGCTCGGTGTCGTCAGTTATACGGCCGGCGGGATAGCCGGCATGATAGGGGCTGTTGGGCGGGCCCGGCATCATTTCGGTGAGCCACGGCAATTGCCTGAGGAACGAGTTCGGCATTCCGAATGCATCGCCGCAGGCCGTACCCCACAGTGCGCCGACGACGCGGTCGCGCTTGCTCAGCTCCGTCTTGAGCGGCTCGGCGGGCGCAGCGGTAAACGCCGCCCACGAGCCGAACCCGCCGCAGCATTTCGCCGCCATCTCGGTCGCGTACTCGGCCGCCTCCCGGTGACCGCGACCCCCGAGACGCGCACCGATGAAGGAGCCGCCATAGGTGTCCCCGGCTCCGGTGGTGTCGACTACCTCGACTGGCCTTGCCGGGACATGGAAGGACTCGCCGCCAACCGCCACGTTCGATCCCGCTGCGCCATCGGTGACCACCAGCGTATTGGTGGCAAAGCGCCCCGCCGCTTCCCTCTGGGCCCGATCGATGATCACTGTGTCCCAGTCGACGCTGTCCGCGCCGGTCGCAAACTCGCCGACCAGGGCGCAGGGGATGCCGCGCCGGTTGGCTTCGGCGACGATGAGCTGCGAGAGCTTGCTCCAGACCGGCGCGACGACGACGTACTCGACCCCCTCCAGCGCTTCGACGGCATCCACCGAGACCTCGCGGTCGGAAGGAGTCGACCAGGCGAAGCGATCGGCGCCGCCGTAAACGATGATGCAGCGTCCGGCTTCGGCTTCGACCAGTGGTGACTTGCCGAAGTCGATGCCCCGCGCGGTGAGATCGGAGAGATCCGAGCGCTGCAGCGGGTCTGCGGCGAGTGGATGGCAGAGCTGGACCTCATGGCCCGTTGCCCTGATGGCGAGGGCGATTGTCGTCGCCGCACCGCCTGGAACCCACTTTCCGTGCGTCCCGGGCGAGTCCTTCAACGCGGAGACCGATGACGAACCTGGCGCTGCGCCGGCTTTCAGGATCAGGTCCGAAAGGGACGCATTGCCAACCACCAGTACGCGCATCGAGTCTCTCCATTGAGTTTGCAGAAAGGTCTAACAGACTAGACCTCTTTGCGGCAAGGGCTGTTTTGCGACGGCGCGATGACAATGGCCGTTGACGTTCCAAAAAGAGGACTAGTAGTCTATACCTCTAGCACGAGCGCGCTGGAGCGCAGGCTCGGTCTGGAGCGAGGGCGGTCCACGTGTCTGGTCGAAACCCACAGCAGGGAGCAGTTGCCCAGGGGAACCTCGAAGGGAGCTACGCTCTCTTCGTGCTCCCGGCGCTCCTCGTGTCCGCGCTGGTCGTGGTGGTGCCCGCGGTCCTCACCGTCCTCGCCTCGCTCACCGAGTGGGACGGCGTTTCCGAACCCTACTGGGTGGGCCTCGAGAATTTCGAGGATCTGCTGGGCGATACGCTGTTCTGGCAGACCGTCTTCAACAACCTGCGCTGGATGGCGATCTTCCTGACCATCCCGATGGCTCTGGCGCTGATCGCCGCCTCGATCCTGCTCAATCGCAAGAAGAGCAGCGCCATCTACCAGATCATCCTGCTCATCCCTTTCGTCCTCTCGCCGGTCGCCAACACCGGCATCTGGATGAACATGGTGCTCGACGTGAACTCGGGTGTTCTCGGCTTTGTTAATCGCAACTGGTTCCCCACCAGCTACCCGCTCGGCAATGTCGACAGCGCGCTCTACACCGTCGCCGCCGTCAACATCTGGAGCTTCTGGGGCTACCTCGCGGTGATCTTCGCCGCCGCCATGCGGCAGACCCCCGAGGAGCAGCTCGAGGCCGCCTATCTCGAGGGCGCCAACGGCTGGCAGATCTTCGTCAACGTCACCTTCCCGCACATCCTGCCGACCTTCGCGCTGATGTTCGTGATCGTCACCATCTACTCCTTCCTCAATTTCGACTTCGTCTACCTGATGACCGGCGGCGGCCCGGCCAACTCGACCGAAATGCTGTCGACGCTGGCCTACTCCTTCGCCTTCCGCACCTTCGAGGTCGGCAAGGCGGCTGCCGTCGCCATCGCCATGAGCGTCTTCGGCCTCATCGCCTCGTTCGTTTACGTGTGGCTGAGCCGGGAGAGCCTCAAATGAGCGTCGCCGGCAAGCGCTCCGCCGCCCATTTCGCGGGCACGGCATTCCTCTGGATAGCCATCCTCATGGTGGCCTTCCCGCTCACCCTGATGGCGATCAATTCGCTGAAGCCGCACCTCGCCATTCTCGACAACCCGCTGGCGCTGCCCGCTTCGTTTGATCTTGGCAACTTCATCACCGCCTGGACGGCCGGCAACTTCACCACCGGCCTCATCAACTCGCTGATCATCTCCGGCGCCACCGTTGTCATCACCCTCGTCTGTGCCTCGCTCGCCGCCTATCCGCTGGCCCGCCAGAAGATCCGCTTCGCGAGGCTGATCACGCTCTACTTCCTCGGCGCGGTGACGGTGCCGATCCAGCTGTTCCTGTTCCCGCTGTTCTTCGCCTATGCCCAGGTGGGCCTCGTCGGGAACCCGCTGGCGACCGCTTTCATCCTCGCCGCAGTCAACCTGCCGCTCTCGATCCTGTTGCTCCGGACCTACGTGCTCAACGTGCCGCGTGAGCTTGACGATGCCGCCTACATGGACGGCGCCCGCAAGTGGCAGACCTTCATTTTCGTCATCGTTCCGCTGATGCGCCCGGGCCTGATCACGGTGGCCATCATCGTCGGGCTCAACGCCTGGAACGACTACCTCATTACATCGACCTTCCAGCAGGGCAGCGACAACCAGACGATGATGCTGAGCTTCCTGTCGATGAACAACGTCATTTTGACCGATCGGGGAATCCTGATGGCCGGTGCCGCGATCCTCGTGGTCCCCGTCGTCATCTTCTTCCTCGCAATGCAGCGCCTCTTCATCGAGGGCGTCACCAGTGGAGCAGTTAAGGGATGAGCGAGTTTTCTAAGATCGACGGCAGCGTCATGCAGTACGCCGACCAGATGTATGCCGGCGTCGTCGGCAAGCTGATCGGCGTCTATCTAGGGCGCGCCGTCGAGGGCTGGAGCTATGAGGCGATCCAGAAGACCTTCGGCGAGATCAACTACTACGTGAACGACAAGGTGAACTGGCCGCTGATCGTGCCGGACGACGATCTGTCGGGCACCTTCCTGTTCTACCGCGCCATGGAGGACAACGGCTCGCCCGCCGACATCAAGGCGGCGACCATCGGCGATACCTGGCTGAACTACATCGTCGAGGACAAGACCGTTCTGTGGTGGGGTGGCCTCGGCCGCTCGACCGAGCACACCGCCTACCTGCGCTTGAAGAACGGCATCAAGGCGCCGATGAGCGGCTCGGCCAAGCTCAACAGCGTCGCCATGGCCGAGGCCATTGGCTCGGAAATCTTCATCGACACCTGGGCGCTGATCAATCCGGCCAACCCGGAGCGTGCGGCCGCGATGGCGCGCGAGGCCTCCTATGTCAGCCATGACGGCATCGCCGTGGAAGCCGCTGCGCTGCTGGCGGCGATGGAGGCGCAGGCCTTCGTCGAGCGCGACATCAACAAGCTGCTGGATCTCGGGCTTTCGATGACTCAGCATCCGCACCTGATCCGTTCGATCAACGACCTGCGCGAGCAGTGCGCCAAGGCCAATCACTGGCGCGACGTGCGCGACTGGCTCGAGCGCAACCACTCGTACGGCCACTATGCCGGGCCGTGCCCGATGATGCCGAACCACCTGCTGCTGCTCGCCTCGTTCATCATGGGCGGCGACAACGTGCAGGAAGGGCTGAAGATCGCTGTCTCCTCCGGCTGGGACACCGACTGCAACGCCGGCAATCTCGCCTGCCTCAACGGCATCCGGCTGGGAATCGACGCCTTCAATGTCGGCCCCGACCTTCGCGGCCCCGTCGCCGACCGCCTCTATGTCGTCGGCGCCGATGGCGGCGAGTGCCTGTCGGACGCGGTGCAGGAGACACGCCGCGTGCTGCGCGTCGCTACCAAGCTTAATGGCGAGACCTACGACGAGCCCAAGGCGCGCTTCTCCTTCGAATACCCCGGCTCGGTGCAGGGCTTCGAGACCTGCCCGCTGCATATCGGCAACCAGACCGTCACTCGCCTCGGCAACCTCAACGAGGACTCCGACGAGAACGGCCTTGCCATCGAGTTCGCCAACCTTGCGACGGGCGTGACCGGCTCCCTCTCGGTGCCCACCTTCATCGATCCCAAGCCACGCGCCCTGAGCGAGACCAGCTATTTCGAGGTGCTCGCCAGCCCGTCGATCTACGGCACCCAGACACTCCGCGCCAAGTTCAAGACCTTCGGCGACGCCATCCCCAACGTCCGCTTCTACGTCATCTTCTACAATGGCGACGGCAAGCTCGAGCATAGCGTCGGCGAGGTCATGCACCTGAGGCCCGGCGTCAGCACGATCGAATGGCAGGTGCCGGACGTCGGCGGGCTGCCGATCCATCGCGTCGGCATCGAGCTTACCTCCGACGCCCGCATCAGCGGCAAGCTCGGCCTGCTCGAGATGGACTGGAAGGGCGCGCCCAAGGCCTTCGTCATGGGGTCGGTCTACGATCTCAGCCCGCGCATCACACCCTTCGACACGTCGTCCTACTGGCTGAAGTCGTTCGTGAGCTCGGCGAAGAACTTCGCGCCCGACGTTGCCTCGACCTTCTGCCTGTCGCACCCGACCACCAACGGCATCGCCACCACCGGTTCACGCGACTGGGTCGACTACGCAGTCACCTCGCGGTTGACGCTCGACCTGCACAAGGGCGCAGGCCTCGTGGCGCGCGCTCGCGGGCACCGGCGCTACTACGCCGGCCGCGTCACGGACGGCAAGGCGCAGATCGTGCGCCGTCGCGACGATGCGGTCGACGTGCTGGCCGAGGTGCCGGTGAACTACGCCGAGCACGACACGCTGGACTTCCGCCTCGCCGTCTCCGGCGACAGCCTCGAGTTCAGCGTTGGCGACCGCGCCCGGGTCACGGCGAAGGACAGCTCCTACGTCTCGGGCGGCGCTGGCTTCTACATCGACGAAGGCACCGTGCCAGCCCGCGGCTTCGCCGTCCACGCGCTCTAGCCCGAGGACCTGCCGATGCTCAGCCTCGATCTCCAGGATGTCCAGAAGTCCTTCGGCAATACCGAAGTCATCAAGTCCGCCAACCTGGAGATCGCGGCGGGTGAGTTCGTCGTCTTCGTCGGACCCTCGGGTTGCGGCAAGTCCACGCTGCTGCGTCTCATCGCCGGCCTCGAGGCGGTGAGCGCCGGACAGGTCGTGGTCGGCGGCAAGGACGTGACCCAGCTGCCGCCGGTCGAGCGCCACGTCGCTATGGTGTTTCAGAGCTACGCGCTCTACCCGCATATGAGCGTTGGCGAGAACATCGCGTTCCCGCTCAAGATTGCCGGAATGCCCAAGGCCGAACGCATGGCCAAGGCGCGAGAGGCGGCGAAGCTGCTCCAGCTCGAGCCGCTCTTCGAGCGCAAGCCCAGGCAGCTCTCCGGCGGCCAGCGCCAGCGCGTCGCCATCGGTCGCGCCATCGTCAAGAAGCCGGGCATTTTCCTCTTCGACGAACCGCTGTCGAACCTCGATGCCGAGCTGCGCGTGCAGATGCGGCTCGAACTCGCCAAGCTCCACCGCAACCTGGCGGCGACCATGATCTACGTCACCCACGACCAGGTCGAGGCGATGACGCTGGCCGACCGCATCGTCGTCTTGCGTGGCGGCGTCATCGAGCAGGTCGGCACGCCGCTCGAGCTCTATCACAGCCCCCGCAACGAGTTCGTCGCCGGCTTCATCGGCTCGCCGAAAATGAACTTCATCGATGCGGTGGTCGAAGCGCGGGATGCCAGCCAGCTGTCGTTACGCGCGACCTCGATGGGCGGCCTCGTCTTCCCGATCGCCGCGTCCCGCTCGGCCGCCCGGCCGGGGGACAGGCTGCGCGTCGGCATCCGCCCCGACGGCATCCGCCTTTCGAACTCACCCGGCATCGCCGCGGAACTCCTCGTCGCCGAGCGGCTCGGCAACGTGAACTACCTCTACGCCAACGTCGGGGGCCAGCAACTGTGCATCGAGAGCAAGGATGGGGCGTTGGCGGCGGGCCAAACCATCCAGATCGCGATCGATCCCAGCAGTGCCCACACCTTCTCCCCTGCCGGCGATCGCGTCTGATCGTCGACAGGGCTGCCTATCGTCATGCCAAAGGAGAGTTGAATGTTGATGAGAACCGCAGCCTTCCTGGCTGCAATCAGCCTCGCTGCCATGCAGTCCGGCACCACCCTCGCCAAAGACAAGGTCACGATGTGGTTCTGGGGTGCATCCCCGGCCTATCAGGACGTGCTCAAGAAGTCGCTCAAGGAGCCTTTCGAGGCCATGCAGAGCGACTACGAGCTCGAAATCGAGTTCCGCAACTCGGTCGACAATGACGTGCGCGTCTCGGTGATGGCCAACCAGGGTCCTGACCTGGTCTATACCTCGGGTCCGTCCTGGGTGACGCCGATGGCCAAGGCCAACAAGCTCGAGCCCCTCGACGCCTATGCCGAAAAATACGGCTGGACGGACCGCCTCGTGGCGCCGGCGCTCAATTCCTGCACCACCGGCGGCCACCTCTACTGCCTGCCGCCATCCATCCTCGCGGACGGCATGTTCTATAACAAGGCCGTGCTCGAGGCGAACGGCTGGACCGTGCCCAAGACCGGCGAAGAGCTGGAAAAGATCATGCTCGAAGCCCAAAAGCTCGGCATGTACGCCTCGGCTACCGGCAACAAGGGCTGGCAGCCGGTGAACGAGAACTACTCCTCGATCTTCCTCAACCAGTATGTCGGCCCCGAGAAGCTCTACAAGATCCTCAAGGGCGAGATGCCGATGAACTCGCCTGAGGTGGTCGAGGCCATGAGCAATCTCGACCGCTGGTACAAGGCCGGGTTCCTCGGCGGTTCCGACTACTTCTCGCTCGACTTCGACACCTCGCTTAAGCTCCTGTCGGAAGGCAAGACGCCGTTCTTCTTCGCCCCCGACTTCGCCTATCAGTGGGCCATCAACCACTTCACCGGCGACAAGGCGGACGATATCGGCTGGACCGCCTTCCCGCAGATGAGTGGCTCGGTGGAATATCCGGTCTATTCGATCGGCAGCGCCTTCACCTACTCGATCAATGCCGCCTCCAAGCACAAGGACGCCGCCGCCCAGGTGCTGGACATCATGATGTCCCCCGAATTTGTGGTCAGCATGGCCAAGGTCTGGCCGGGCTACTGGGCCGTGCCGCTCAAGGACTTCCCGTCCGACCCCGAAGCCACGGGAGTGGTGAAGGCATTTTACGACTCCGCCAAGGAAGTTGCGGACGCCGTCGCAGCTGGCAACTTTGGCTACAAGGTCCAGGCCTTCTTCCCTCCCGCCACCACCGACGTGTTCATCAAGGACGTTGAGTCCATGTGGCTGAGCAAGGAGACGCCCGAAAAGGTCGTCGAGGAAGCCGCCAAGGCTTTCGACAAGGAGCTGAGCCGCGGCCTCGTCCAGGACATCCCGGCCAACCGCTTCGTCCAGTAGCGCCGGCCTGAAGTGAATGCACGGTCGCCCCTGGTCGGATGATCAGGGGCGATCCCGTTTAGGGACGCTGGAGATGGCAATGACCACAGTCGACCTCGGTACTGCCTGGCAGGATATCCGCGCGCGCATGATGCAGGTCGCGTTGCCAGACTCACGCTTCGACATGGATCTCGACAGCTTCATCCCGGCCTTCACGGGCGTGGACACCGCCAGCCGTTCAGCAGCTGGTCAGTCCCCGTTCATCCGCGCGAAAAGGCTGTTCATCACACCTGACAACTCGATGCAGGAACTGCGGCACCTGGCGCTGGCCGCCGGCAAGACTGTCCTCATTCCGACCTACGGGCTGAAGCGCGGCTTTCTCAAGCTCGATCCGGCGCGTTTCGATCCGGCCCTCGCGCTCTATGCCAGTTGGGGCGACGGCGGCGAGCATTTCGGCACGTTCGTGCCGATCCCAGAGCTCCCCGGCATCGGTCGGATCGACTTGTGCCTTGTCGGCGCGGCCGCCGTGACAACGAGCGGCCTCCGCTTCGGCATGGGTCATCGCTACTTCGATGTCGAGTGGAACATCTTCGCAGCGGCGGGGCTCGTGTCCGACGCAACGCCGGTATGGACGGTCGTGCACGAAGCTCAGGTCATCGAGGCGACGAATGCCGGAGGCCTGGATGAGGTACCGGTCGACATGACGTTCACCCCCGACCGAACGATAGCGATGCCACAGGCGGCGCGTCCCGCAGTACTTCGAGTCGACACGCTGGCGCTGCTGTTCGGAGCCACGCCGCCGGCAGCGGTTGTCGATGCAGTCCGCTGCGCGTAAGGCCGGTGACCAAGAAAGAGAGGGCCGTGGCAGGAGACCACGACCCTCTCGGACGTCAGGGAAGAGACGTCAGACGGTACGCCCGGAGCGCTTCAGGTCCTGCAGGGGCGGAATGGTGTCGAGCATGTGCGGTTCGAGCCGGTCCCATAGGATGCCGCAGGTCGGCTTTTGCGGATCGCTGACTTCGATCGTGCGGGTGGGCGTGAAGACCACATCGACCACGGTGTCGAACGTGTCGGGATAGAGCTTCTCGTCGAGCAACTGGCAATCATGCACTACGGCTGCAGCCGGCGTTTCCTCGCTGATGCAGCCAAGCGTGTACAGGATGCCCCATTCGGCATCGAAGAAGCCGTGACCTTTGCCGAAACGGACACCCTCGTGGTTGATCGCGCCAGTACCCGTGACGAGGTAGTCGACCCTGCCCAGAGCCGCGATCTGTTCGAGCGAGACGGGGCGGGCAAGCCGCTCCATGCCGTCCAGCATCGCCGCCTTTTCGTAGTCCTCCGCCGCGATCTCCTTTGGATCCAGCAGCCAGAAGCCGCGCTTGATCGAATAGGTTGTCATCAGGACCCGCTTGCCGTCCCTGAGCGCCTGCAGCCGCAACTGTTCGATGCAATTGTCCGGCGCGATGAAGATGATATCGGCGTCCCGGTAGTACCGGTGGCGGGTGAGTCTCGCGACGGCGTCGGCGCTGCCTTCGAAATCGGCGATGAACTCGCCAAAATCGAAGTGGAAGCGGCTATCGGGGACCGCGACCTTCCTGAGGTCGTTCCATACCCGCTCGCGCACCGAAGCCTTGTGGTCCATCCCGATCTCCATATCGCCGACTGAGCCCGACGGCTGAAGTGCCTGTCGCTCATCAGCCGGTGATTACGTGCATTGTGTTCAATGAGGTCTAATATATAGTACCTCTTGCCACAAGCAGAATCTGAAGGGCTTGACAGGCTGGATTTCGCAGGGGTCTTTCACCGCAGGATAAGGGGCAGGCATTGGCAAGACCACAATTGGCCAGTTTGACGATTGGCAACTTCGTCAACCACGAGTCGCCGGTACCGGCTTTCATGCAGGTCGAGCAGGATCTGCGGCGGCAGATCCTGTCCGGCGAGATTCCGGCCGAGGCTCGGCTCCCGCGCGAAACTGAGCTCGCCGCCATTTATGGGGTGAGCCGCATGACCGTGCGGCGCTCGCTCGAGGGGCTCGAGACCGGGGGGCTCATCCGCCGCCTCCACGGCGTCGGCACTATCGCGACGCCGCCGGACGTACCGGTGACCGTCGATCTCAGTTCGATGATCAGCATCGCCGAGCAGATCCGGCGGCAGGGTCAGGAGCCGCGCACCGTCATCGACGTACAGACCATCGCCACCCCCACGCCGCTGATCCGCGCCGCGCTCGGGCTCGACGAGACCGAGACGGCGACCGTCATCCGCCGTGTGCGCCTGGCCGACACCCGGCCGGTGCTGATCAACACGTCCTGGCTGCCGACCGCGAAATTCCCCAACCTCGACCGGGCCGAGCTAATCGACGGTTCGTTGTGGAAGACGCTGACCACCAATTACGGCATCACGCCCGCCTCGACCGAGGAGCACTTCGAGCTGGTGAAGGCATCTGCCGACGAGGCCCGGCTGCTGCATGTGGAGGAGGGCGACACCCTAATCCGGGTGAGCGGCACCACTTTCGACAGCAAGGACGTGCCGGTGGAGCGCTGCTTCTCGCTCTGGGCCGGCAATGTCCGGTTTCATTTCGCCTCGAAGCGGTCGCGTCGGCCGGTGGCCAAGGCGAAAGGCTGAAGCGCCGGCACCCGTAGGTCAGAGCCGGGCCCGCCGGCGCCGCACCCGCGGTGGCGCTGTCGACTCGCGGATCTCGAGCGTCACCTCGACCTTGTCGGTCAACGGGCGAGTGCGATTGCCGCTGCGTCGCCGCAGCAGCGTCAGGCCGCGCCTGGCGACATCCTCCATGCGCACCGTAATCGAGGTCACCGAGGGTCTGAGCAGGTCCAGCGGACCGGTGCCGTCGAACGCCACGAGCGAGACATCACCCGGCAGGTCGAGTTCGAGCTGGCGGCACGCCCGGATGATCCCCTGCGCGATGACGCTGCTGCCGGCGAGGATCGCCGTGGGACGACGGCTGCGGGCGGCGAGCCGCGTCATGGCGCTGAAGCCATGCTCTTCGCTGTGCGCGCCGAGCAGTTCCTGATAATCGCCGCGCGCCGCGAGGCTTGGGTAGATCTCACGGGAGAACGCCGTGCTGATCTGCCGCGTGCTGGCCACAAGCGGCGGACCACCAATGAAGGCGATCTGGCGATGCCCAAGCGACACCAGATGCTCGCCCGCCAGCCGGCCGACATTCTGCAAGTCGTTCACGACCCGATGGGCGTGGCCCTCAGGCACCGCCTCGGCCAGCGCCACGATGTCGTCGCGGCGCGCCAGCGCCTGCAGCAGCCTGTCGTTCGCGCCGTTATTGGTGAACAGCAGCACGCCTGCCACGTTGCCGGAGGGGAACGCATCGAGCAGGCGCAGTTCGCGCCCGACATCGTTGCCGGTCATCGCGATGAGCAGATCCCAGCCGAGGTCCAGCGCCTCGCGTTCGACGCATTGGGCCATATGCGCGAAGTACGAGGCAGTGAGGTCCGGCACCATCAGCGCCACCGTCCTCACCGGGCTGACGGTCGTTCCAAGCCCCAGGTCGAGGATGCTCGCCTCGATGCGCCGTGCCGAGGCGTCCGGCAGCTCCAATTGACCCGCGAGGAAGCGCGCCAGCGTAACGGGCGAAAGCCCGACATCGTTGGAGAGTTGGTCCCGCTCCTCAACGGTGAGGATGTATGTCTTGCTCGGAAGGGCCATGGTCGCGGCTGAAATCGAAGGGTGCACCGATATGGCACACCCCTCGCGCTCGCGCTATTCGGTGCCCATATGCGGCAGCCAGTGCTCAGACCCGTGGCGGGCCTTGGCGCGGTCCATGCCGGCAAGGATTGCGACCCCTTCGAGCGCCACGTCGATCGCGGCGGCATGCCCCGCACCGGCAACGAACTTCTCGCCCGTCGCGATATTGTCCGCCACCGAGCAGACTGATCCGCCGCGTTTGCCGAACAGCGTCGCCAGCGTGACGATTCCGGAGGCCTCGCGGTCGCCGTTGAGGATGCCCATGCGGCGGCAGTCGTCGACCGCCTGAGTCTGGTGCGGGCGGAGGTAGCCGCGCACCGATGGACGGCCGCCCTGGATGAAGTCGGAATCGACCGAACGGGTGAGCCCAATGTGATAGCGCGCGCCGAGCTTGTGTGCGGCTTCGGAGAGGGCGAGCACCACGTCAGGGTCGCATACTGCCGGCCACCCGCTGCTGACGTAGCAGGCGCTGAGTCCGTCGTCGCGCACGATGCCCTTGGCGATCACCAGGTCGCCGGGGCGGACTTTCTCGTTCGTGCCGCCCGAACCGCCGACGCGCAGAAAGGTGCTGGCATCGGTGTGCTCGAGAAGCTCCACCATGCACAGCTCGGCTTCCGGCGACCCCGAGCCGCCGCTGATGGCGCTCACGCGCGCGCCCTTGTAGGTGCCGGTCCAGGTGGTGAACATGCCGGTGCGGCCAGCCAGAACAGGGTTTTCGAGCCGCTTTGACAGCTGCGTCGCCGGGTCGTCCTCATCATATGCGCAGAGCGGGTCGCGCACGAACACCAGCACGTAGTCGCCGACCTTGCTCGGATCGATGCCGGTCAGCGCCGGCCTGCCGTCGATGGCGAGGCCTTCGAGCGGCACGTTGTCCTTGTACTTGTAGCTGTCCCACAGCTCGCGATTGACGGCGGGAAGTTCCTTGCTCATTGGCCTACTACCTTCACTTCAACGGTGCGTTTGCGTGGGCCGTCGAACTCCCAGAAGTAGATCTTCTGCGAATGTCCGAGCCCGATCTTGCCCTTCTCGATGAAGAAGGTGCGCGAGTGTCCGACGATGGCCGCCTTCACATGGCCGGCGGCGTCCTGGGGCGTGTCGTACTGATGCTTGAAGTCGATGCGCGTCGGCACGATGCGCACAATCTCGTCATGCACATCCTCGAGGCCGAGCACGTCCCACGGCGAGACCACGGTGACGCTGGCCGTCGAATGTGGGACCGAGACGAGCACCAGCCCGTCTGTGATGCCGGACTTGCCAATGGCCTCGACCACGGCCTCGGTAATGTCGAAAAGGCCGTTGCGGTCGGTGGAGAGTGGGAAGGATTGGAGCAATTGGCTTTCCTCAGACTTCAAGTGCGCTGTTGCGCACGAGGCCGGCGCCCTGTGCGTGGCGCCATGGGCCGGTATGGCCGCGATAGTGGGTGATGCCGATCTTTTCGGCCCAGGCGGCGGCAAGATGTGCCGCCGGCACCGTGTGGACGAGCGGCGCAAACCACTCGCGGACTTCGGGCAGGCGCAACTGTGTGCCATAGGCTGGCAGTTCGGCGGCATCGGTAATGATCAGCGCCGGCCGACCGAGGCCCTCGAGCGTCCCGACCAGTTCGAGCGTACGGCTCGCCGCGCGGGCGCTGCCTGCCGCGAAGGCAACGACCGGGGTCTGGTCGGGCGCTGCCACAAAGTAATTGAGATGGTGGAACTCCTCGGCGTCCTGCGCTGTGGCGTGGACGCCGGCGGCCTCGACGAGCTTGGCTGCGCCATAGCCCGCGCTGGCGAGAGCAGGGCCGCTGCCGAGTATATCAGCCGAGCGGAACTGCTGCCACAGGTCCGCCAGTTCGAGAATTGGACCGGCAGAGATCTTGTTTGCCTCGGCGAGCTTGTCGCTGAGCCCGGTGATCTCAGTGCGGAGAGCATTGGCCACGTCCATGGTCATGGTCATCAGCACTTCGGCGAGGCGCAGGCCGATCGAGTAGCCGGCGAGCATCGAGGCGACATAGCTGCGCGTACCCGGCGCGTTGGTTGAACTCGGGATGGTGATGCCGAGGATACGCTCGGCGCTCTTGCCGAGGCGGCTGTCCGGGCTCGCCGTCACCCCAAGCGTCAGCGCGCCGAGTTTGCGCAGGCGCTGCGTCGCCTCGACGACCCGCGCGGCCTCGCCCGAACTGCTGATCGAGACCACCAGCAAACCGCGATTGCGGCCGGCAAGCGGTGGCACACCGGCATCGACATAGCGCGCCGCTTCCATCGCCAGCATGGCGCTGACCGGCAGCCCGGTCCAGGCGCGGATCGCCGGGGCGACGGCCTGCGCGGCGAAGTAGGAGTCGCCCGAACCCAGCAGGATGACCTGGCGGATGCCATAGATTTCCGGGGTCTTCAGCAACAGGCGCATGCGATCGTCGATCTGGCGGGCCTCGGTTTTCACCAGTTCGGGCAGGCTGTCGATCTGCGTGATGAAGTCAGCGTACTGGCTCATTGAAACCTTCGAAGATGGGAGTGATGCCGGTCGCCTCGGCCCAGAGGCGGGACTGCCGGTGCCCGACCGGATTGGCCGGGCCGAACTGGCCGAGAGCATGGGCGGCACCGGCCGCGGCGCAGCGCGCCGCAAACTCCGGATCGCCCGATCGCAACAGCCAACCGGCAAGGAAGCCGCCGCAGAACGCGTTGCCGCCTCCGGTCACATCGACCACCTCGGTCGACGGCGGGGTGACGCAGAAGCGCTGGTGGGGTGTGGCAATCATCGCGCCGTCGCCACCCATGCGGAGGACCACGGCTTTCGCGCCGGCGGCGAGGATCGCGTCGCACATCAGCGCAGGATCGATATCGCCGAACAGCGAGCGGGCCTCGCTGAGATTGCACGAGAAGATGTCGACCAGCGGCATGAGCTCGGCGACTTCGGCCCAGCGGTCGGCGATGCGATCGTCCTGGATTTCCCAGAGCATGGTGCCGAGGTCGGCGCGAACACGCTTGAGGCTCTGCCAATACGGCATGTCGAGGTCGCGGAAGACATATGTCCCTGCTGCCGGCCGAAGCGATGCCGGAATGTCTTCGGGCAGCACCTGCAGCGTGGCGAAATGCTCCGGCCCATAGGCCGGCGTCTCCGTGCGGCTGCCGTCGGCCCGATAGACCAGTTTCGACTGGATGGTGTGCGGGCTGCGCCGCAGGTATCCGTCGTCGCGGAGGCCGTAGGCGGTGAGCTTGCCCTTGGTGACCTCCTCGAGATCGGTGCCGACGCCGGTGACGATCGCCACCTCGTCCCACCAGAGTCGCGCCGCCATCGCTGCGTAGGTTGCCGCCCCGCCCAGCGTGTTGGGCAGATTGGTCCCATCGGCGAACCATAAATCGTCGATGATGATGTTGGAGAGGATAAGCACCGGCGCCGTCACTTCACTGCTCCGCTGGTAAAGCCTTCGACGAAGCGGCGCTGCGCCATGGCATAGATGATGAGCACGGGAATCGTCAGGATCGTGAGAGCCGCGAGCAGCAGCGGCCAGTTGATGGAGTCGCGGCGGAAGAAGTTCAGCAGCCCCAGCGGCACGGTGGCCATGTCTGGATCGCGGATGAACACGAAGGCGAGGTAGAGGTCGTTCCACATGCCGATGGCCTGGATGATGACGACGCTCAGGAACCCCGGCAGGCTCATCGGCAGGATGACGTGCCAGAGCACATGCAGCGTACCCGCGCCATCGAGCCGCGCGGCCTCTTCGAGTTCGGCCGGCACGCCCATGAAATACCCGCGCAGCAGGAACACCGACATGCCGAAGCCGCCGACCGCATAGATTAAGGCCAGCCCGAGATAGGAGCCGAGCAGGCCGAGCGAGCGCAGCGTCAGGAACAGCGGCACTGTGAGGATGTCCGGCGGCACCATCATGGTCATGAGGATGACGGCGAGCACCAGGTCGCGACCGGGAAACGCGAAGCGGGCCAGCGCGTAGGCAGTGGTCGCGGCGCAGACCAGCAGGATCGCCAGCCCGAGCCCGACGACGATGGCGCTGTTGAGCACATAGTCGCCGATGCGCGCTGTAACGAAGGCATCGGCGTAGTTCTGGATCAGCCAGGCCTTCGGCGGCCCCCACGGATCGGCGTAGAATTCCGGCCGGGCCTTGAGCGAGCCGACCAGCAGCCACAGCACCGGCCCCATAGCCTGGAGCACCGCGAGGCCAAGACCGAAATAGGCGAGCGACGTGCCGACGGGATTGAGGTGGAATGCTGAGCGCGGCCTAGTCATTGGCGCGTCCGAAATTGGCGGCGCGGACATAGACGAAGCTGATCACCGCGATGATGACGAAGATCACGTAACCCATGGCGGCGGCGCGATCGAAGCGGCCGAACTGGAAGGCTTCGTTGTAGAGCCGGGTGACCACGACATCGGTGCCGAAGCCGGCGCGGGTCAGTACCCATACGATGTCAAAACTGCGCACGAACGCCCCCATCAGCGCCAAGAGGGTCGAAACGAAAATAATCGGGCGCAGCGCGGGCAGGGTGATGTTGCGGAAGCGCTGCCAGGCATTGGCGCCATCGAGCCTGGCCGCTTCATAGAGCGACGGGTCGATGGCCTGCATGCCGGCGAGAAAGATCAGCATGTGGAGGCCGGCCCAGCGCCACACTTCGATCAGCGCCACGCTGACCAGCGCCACGCCCGGCGTCGAGAGGAACGAGGTCTGCAGCTCGCCCAGCCCGACATTGATCAGCAACTGGTTCAGCAATCCGCCGAAGCGCGCCGAGGACAGGAAGAACTGCCAGAAGGCCCCGATGACGATGATGTTCAGTGTCACCGGCAGGAACAGCATCGTACGCGCTGTCCGCATGCCCCTGAGCGGCAGGTTGACCAGCGCCGCCAGCGCGAGGCCCGAGACATTCTTCCCCACCACCACGATGATAGCGAACACCGCGGTCTGCCCGAGCGAGGCAAGGAATGAGGCATCGGTGAGCACGGCGGTATAGTTGGCGAGGCCGACGAAGTTGCCGATGTTGAGGCCGTCGAACTGATGGACGCTCAGGTAGAGGCCATAGGCCGCCGGCACCAGCATGAACACCGTCAGCAGGGTCATGCCGGGAACGAGCAGCGCGAGCGGCGGAAGGTGCTTCAACGTCATTCCGTAGCTCTCGCGCTGCCCTGTGACTTACTGGCCGTAGACGTAGCCGGCGGCTACCATCTCATCCAGTTTGGCCTGCATGTTGGCAGCGGCCTGCTCCGGCGTCTCGGCGCCGCCCATCATGGTCTGGATCTCGCGCTGGATCGTCTCGGTCAGCTCGCGCGGCCAGACCCAATCGAGGAACTTGGAAGTTGGCAGGTAGGTCGCGAGATCCTTGGCGATCGGCGTATCGACACCCGGCACACCCTTGTTCGACGTCGCGATCGGCGAGATCGGCTCGAGCATCACCTTGGCCTGAGCGTCCTCCGAAGCGTAGGAGATGAACGCCCTGGCGAGGTCCGGGTTCTTGGATGAGCTCGAGACGCATAGCCCCGTCTCGGCCCCGCCATAGGCGACCGGAGTGCCCGGCTGGCTCTCGTATTTGGGGAACTTGAACACGCCCCAGTCGAAGGTGGCGTTAGTGGTGAGACCCGGGACGTCCCACGATCCGCCGAAGTAGGCTGCGGCGCGGCCGGAGAGGAACACCGACTTCATCGCCTCCTCGTCGAGCTCGTTCGACTGCGGATCGAGCAGCCCATCCTTCACCCAGCCATAGGCGAGCTTCAGCGCCTCGACACTGGGCGCATCGGTGAATTTGGCCTCGCCCTTGAGCGTCGCCTCGACCAGTTCCAGTTGCTTGTTGCCGGTCGTCTGCGACAGCGAGCTCATGTAGTAGAGCGGCCACATCCAGGCGTTCTTGCCCTGGTGCACCACCGGGATCACGCCGAGCGCAGTGAGCTTCGGCGCGGCCGCAACGAACTCTTCGTAGGTGGCAGGCGCCGTGATGCCGGCCTTCTCGAACAGCGCCTTGTTGTAGAAGAAGGTGGTGACGTTGACGGCCGACATCGGCACGCCCCAGACCTTGCCGCCCACCGTGAAGTTCGACACCGCGCCATCGATGAAGCGATCACCCATCGAGGCGACGATGTCGTCGACCGGCAAGATGAGGTTCAGGCGTGCATAGGATGTGTTCACCGGATTGGCGGCGCAGAGGATCACATCGATCTGGTCGCCGGCGAGCACCGCATTGCGCAACCGGCTCAGCCCATCGGTGATCGTGCCGCCCGAATTGATCGTGACGTCGGTGACTTCAGGATGCTGGGCGATGAAGCCGGCTTTGAGCTTGGCCAGCACCTCATCGTTCACCTCTTCGGATGCGCCCGGCGCCAGCGTGTCCCAGGTGCTGGGCCCGAAGATAACCAGCGTTTCGGCTTGTGCGGGCATGGCGGCGAGCATGGCGGTGATGGCTGTTGCGCCCAGCAGGGCTGCGAGTGATTTGGGCATGACGGTTCCCCTGATGCAGACGACGGTTTCTTAAGAGGTCTAGAGTAATAGACCTCATCTTGCATGTTTGATGGGACGGTGCAAGAGCCAGTCGCAAACGGTTCTGCACGACGCCGACATTCGCGAAGTGCTAAGATCCAGGCATCTGCTGCCAACGCACGTCCAACGACGGAGGGGTGCCGTGATGAAGGCCGTGATCGAACCGGTGCTCGCCCCCACACAGGCGATTCTCGGGACCTGACATCATGAGCGACGGGCAGCATGAGTCGGGTCAACTCGCGCGACCGGGCGGCGCGGCCGGCCTGCTGACACCGCCCATGCTGGTGCCGATCAGCGCCTTCTTTCTTGGTGCCACCCTGCTGCTCCTCCGTGCCGATCTTGACCGTATGCCGGCCATGGTCGAGGTCGCGCTCTCCATGGGCATCATTGGGCTGGTGGTCTGGACTGTATTTGTCGCCCTTGGCCATGCCGAGGCGATCGCGCAGCGGATCGGCGAGCCCTATGGCACGCTGGTGCTGACCATGGCGGTGACCGCGATCGAAGCGTCGGTAATCGTCTCGGTGACGCTGCACGGCGATGCGAACCCGACGATCGCGCGGGAGTCGGTGTTCTCGACAGTGATGATCGTCACTTCTGGTGTCGTCGGCTTCTGCCTGGTGCTCGGCGGGTTGCTCCATCGCCAGCAGGAGTACAAGCGGCTCGGCACCGGCGCCTTGCTCGCGGTGGTGATCGCCCTCTCGGTGCTGACGCTGGTGCTGCCCAATTTCACGCTCACCGCTGCACCGGGCAGCTTCTCCGCTGTCCAGCTTGCCTTCGTCAGCATGCTCTCCGTGCTGCTCTATGGCAGCTTCGTCTATGCGCAGATGACGCGGCAGCGCGAGGACTTCCTCGACGATGTGACGCCGGCCGTCGAGGAGCCTCATACCCCACCGCCGCATGTCCCACCACTGCATGGCCTGCCGCTAAGCCTCGCAATGCTCGCGCTGGGCCTCATCGGCATCGTGATGCTTGCCGAGCACATCGCGGCGGGGCTCGAAGGCGGGCTCGAAGCCCTGCATATCGGCCAGGTCGACGCGATCGTCGGCGCCTTCATCGCCACACTGGTGTTGATGCCGGAGACGGTTGCCGCTCTCCGCGCGGCGATGCGCAACGAGCTGCAGCGCAGCCTCAATATCGCGCTGGGCTCGGCCTGCGCCACCATCGGGCTGACCGTGCCCGTCGTCGCCGCGGTGAGCCTCATTACCGGACACCAGCTCACGCTGGGGCTCGGCGCCGGCGACACCGTGCTCCTGCTGCTCTCGCTGGGCATCAGCATCGTCAGCTTCAGCCAGGGCCGCACCACCGTGCTGACCGGCCTCGTCCATCTCGTCGTGTTCGTCGCCTACCTGTTGCTGATTGCGGTTCCCTAGCTGAACCAACGGCTGCGGCAGTGAATAAAGGGATGCAATCACCTGAAGTAGTGATGGCGCCGACGCCATAACCGGGCACTATCGGCACAATAGGCCGGTCAGATTCCCTCCGACGGGGGTGGCGATGTTCAACGACACGATGCTCGATCCTGCCGGACCTGTTTCGGCCGTGACCAGAGATCTGTTCTTCGATGCCATCGGGCTGATGCTGGTCGTCATCGTGCCGGTATTCGTTTTCACCGGGCTGATCCTCTGGCGCTATCGGGCCAGCAACACCGCGGCGAAGTACGCGCCCGATTGGGCCGGCTCGCGTGTCATCGAGATTGCCATCTGGTTCATGCCGGTGCTGATCGTCGTCATGCTGTGGTTCGTCGTCTGGGCCCGGACGCATGAGCTTGATCCCTACAAGCCGCTTGCCAGCACCCAGCCGCCCCTCGTGGTGCAGGCGGTGGCGCTCGATTGGCAGTGGTTGTTCATCTATCCCGAGGACAACGTCGCCTCGGTCAACCGGCTCGTCTTCCCCGTGGGGCGGCCGCTCACGCTGGAGATCACGTCCGACACGGTGATGAACTCGCTGTCGATCCCGGCGCTGGGCGGGCAGATCTACGCGATGGCGGGGATGCAGACCCGGCTCAACCTCCTCGCGGATCGAGCTGGCACCTATCACGGTCGCAACACCATGTTCAGCGGCGATGGTTTTTCGGCGCAGAGTTTCTCCGCCGAGGCCGTCGATGTCACGGGTTACGACACTTTTCTCGCCAAGGCGCGGGCGGGCGCCATTGCGCTCGACCAGCCGGGCTTCGAGGCGCTCGCGGCGCCGACGATCGCCGGTCCGGTGAGGCTCTATTCGAGTGTCGCGCCGAACCTCTTCCAGACCATCATTTCTTCGCACGGCTCGATGCCGCACACGGCGGCGGGCAGCGCGCCGGCAGAGGAAGCCATGACGCATGCGGAGCACGCGCAATGAACTGGAGCTTCCTGTTCGGTAACCTGACCCTCGACGCATTGCCGTTCTACAGCCCGATCGCCGCCGGCGGCGCGGGTGTCATCGTCGTCGGCGGGCTGGCCGTCCTCGCCATCGTCGCGAAGCTGAACGCCTGGGGTTACCTCTGGCGCGAGTGGCTGACCTCCACCGATCACAAGCGGATCGGCATGATGTACGTCATGCTCGCGATGGTGATGCTGCTGCGCGGCTTCGTTGATGCGTTGATGATGCGCGCGCAGCAGGCCATCGCCATGGATGCGCCGGGCTATCTGACACCCGATCACTTCCAGCAGATCTTTTCCTCGCACGGCACCATCATGGTGTTCTTCATGGGCATGCCGTTCCTGTTCGGACTGATGAACTACGTCGTGCCGCTGCAGATCGGCGCGCGCGACGTGGCGTTCCCCCTGCTCAATGCGATCAGCCTGTGGCTCACCGCTTCAGGTGCAGCACTGGTAATGGCCTCGCTGGTGATCGGGGTGTTCTCGACCGGCGGCTGGACCGGCTACCCGCCCTATACCGAGCTCAGCTTCAGCCCGACGGTCGGTGTCGATTACTGGATCGTTGCGCTGCTGATCGCGGGCACTGGCACCACGCTGAGCGGCGTCAACTTCATTGTCACCATCTACAAGATGCGGGCGCCGGGCATGAAGCTGATGCAGATGCCGCTGTTTTGCTGGACAGCCCTCTGCGCCAGCCTGCTCGTCGTCTTCGCCATACCGGGCCTCACCGTTGCCGGCGGCCTGCTCGGCCTCGACCGCTATTTGGGGATGCACTTCTTCACCAATAACGGTGGCGGCAACGTCATGAACTACGCCAACCTGTTCTGGATCTTCGGCCACCCCGAGGTCTACATCCTGATCCTGCCGGCCTTCGGCATCTTCTCGACCGTGATCCCGGCCTTCGCGCAGAAGCGGCTCTTCGGCTACACGGTGCTGGTCTATGCCACCATGTGCATCGCCGTGCTGAGCTTCACGGTGTGGGTCCACCACTTCTTCACCATGGGCGCTGACGCCAACGTCAATGCGTTCTTCGGCATCATGACGATGGTGATTGCGGTGCCGACCGGGGTGAAGGTCTACGACTGGATCCTCACCATGTTCCGCGGCCGCATCCGGTTCGAGACGCCGATGCTGTGGTCGATCGCCTTCATCCTGACCTTCGTCATCGGCGGCATGACCGGCGTGATCCTGTCGATCCCGCCGCTCGATTACGTGTTCCACAACACGCTGTTCCTGATCGCGCATTTCCACAACATGCTGATCCCCGGCATGCTGTTCGGGCTGTTTGCCGGCTATGCTTTCTGGTTCCCCAAGGCGACCGGGTTCCAGCTCGATGAGAAGTGGGGCCGGCGGGCGTTCTGGTTCTGGGTGGTGGGGTTCTACCTCGCCTTCATGCCGCTCTACGTGCTCGGCTTCATGGGCGCGGTGCGGCGCATGACCTACTACGACCAGCCGGAGTGGCAGATCTATTTCATCGTCGCGGCGATCGGGGCGCTTTCGGTGCTCTGCGGCATCGGCTGCCAGATCGTGCAGCTTGTGGTGTCGATCCGCAATCGCAAGCTGACCGAGAACTTCGCCGGCGACCCGTGGGATGCGCAGACGCTGGAGTGGTCGGCCTCGTCGCCGCCGCCCGAATACAACTTTGCCGTGCAGCCGGTGATCGCGTCGCTCGATGCGTTTCGCGAGATGAAGGACAGAGGCACGCCCTATGTCTGGCCCGACCGCTACGAGGACATCGAGGTGCCGCGCAACAGTGTGACCGGGTTGGCGCTCGGCGCCTCGGCCTTCATCCTGGGCTTTGCGGTGGTCTGGCACATCTGGTGGCTCGCAACGCTCGGGCTCGTCGCCGTTATCGGCACCATTATCGCCCGAAGCTTTGCCACCAACACAACCCGCGTCATCCCAGCGGCTGAGGTCGCCGAGATCGAGGGCCGCTGGAAACAGGCTGTGCTTGCGCGCACGGGGGCCGCGACATGACCGACCTCTTGCAGCACCCGGGCATCAACCTCGCCCACGCCAGTCCCGAGGACGCCCGGCACACCGAGATCAGCGTCTTCGGCTTCTGGACCTTCCTGATGAGCGACGCGATCATCTTCGCGCTGCTGTTCGCCACCTACGCCACGATGGTCAACCGCACGGCTGGAGGACCGACGGGCCCGGAGCTGTTCGACATCACCAATGCCTTCATCGAAACGATGGTTCTGCTGGTCTCGAGCTTCACCTTCGGCATGGCTGCGGTAGCGCTCAAGGAAGGGCGCGGCAGGTCGATCGTGCTCTGGCTGGTGGTAACGCTGGCGCTCGGATTGGGCTTCATCGGGCTCGAGCTGCGGGAGTTCCTCGGCCTCATCGCCAAGGGCGCCACGGCTCAGACCAGCGGGTTCCTCTCGAGCTTCTTCGTGCTGCTGTCGACGCACGGGCTGCATGTGCTCGTCGGTTGCGTGTGGCTACTCGTGATGCTGGTGCAGCTCGCTGTGTTCGGACCGACCCGACACGTGCGTTCGCGGCTGCTGAGGCTCGGCCTCTTCTGGCACTTCCTCGACCTGGTGTGGATCGTGATCTTTACAGTCGTCTATCTTCCCGCGGTGGCAGCATGAGCGGGGCATGGGAAGGCGATCAGGCGGCGCAGGGAGTGCCGCAGCCGGGGACTGACGCCCGGCGCGAACGCGGCAGGTATCTCTGGGGTCTCGGGCTTGCCGTGGTGCTGACAGCGGCGGCCTTCGGACTCGCGGCCTTCAAGCTGCTGACTGGCGGCGCGCTGCTTGCCGCAATCGGGGCGCTGGCGCTGGTCCAGATCGTGGTGCAGTTCCGCTTCTTCCTTCACATCGACCTGTCGCGGCAGAAGCGCGAGGACCTGCAGCTGATCCTGTTTACTGGGCTGCTGGTGCTGCTGATGGTGGGCGGCAGTCTCTGGATCATGGCCAGCCTCGATGCCCGCATGATGGGCTGAGGCGGGCTCGTCAGCGGCAGTTGCTGGCGGCCGGCGTGCCGGCGACCAGGTCGCCCAGCCACTGGATGAAATGTGGCGCACCTTCCTTGGCGGCCGTCATGTGATCGACGCCGGGCATCACCTGCATCGATACGTTGGAGCCGGCCTTGCAGCTCTCGGCGAAGTAGCTGGCGGTAACCGACTCCGGCACCGTCTGGTCCTTGTCGCCCTGAAGCAGCAGTACCGGCATCCCCTTGTGCAGTGGGCCGATGGTATTGGTGTCCATCAGGCCCTTCCATGGTTCGAGCGCGGTGATGTCGTCGACGGACAGGAAGCCCTGCATCAGTTCCTCGCCATCGATGTAGCGCGCCGGCAGATCCTCGATGGTCTCGAGGCAGACCTGCGCCAGCGCGTCCACCACCGGCATGGCCTTCGGCTCGACCACTTGCGTGATCGGTGCGTCGAACACCTCGTTCCAGGAGTAGAGCGTCATGGCGAGCAGGTTCTTGCCACCCCCGGTGTTGAGGTCGTCGCGGAGCAGCTGCGCGAGAATGGTGGCTGGGGCCGCTGCGCCGACACCGAGCAACTTTACATCGGGCGCGTAGTCGGGGGCGAGCTTGCCGGCGAAGAGCACGGCCTGCCCGCCCTGCGAGTGGCCCCACACCGCGGCATAGGCTGAGGTGCCACCCATCAACTCGCGCGCGGCCCGGATCGAATCCAGCACCGCACGGCCCTCGCTCTCGCCCACGAGGAATGGCTGCGGCCCGGGCGTACCGAGGCCGGGATAGTCGGTGGCGGTGACGACATAGCCCTCCTGCATCAAGGCTTCGAGGCCCTGCACCTGATCGGTGCCGAAGCCGGCGACCGAGGGGGCGCATTTGGGCACGAGGCCGCTGGTCGGATGTGCCCAGGCGACGATCGGCCAGCCGCCGGCCGGCTCGTCACCGCCGGGGACAAAGATCATGCCGGAAACCGCAATAGGCTCGCCCTTGACGCCAACTGAGCGGTAGAGCACGCGATACTTGCTGCCGCCGTAAGGGGAGACGTCGATCTTCTCGTTCCGGATCAGCGAGCCCGGCTTGCCGTTCGCAATCGCAGCCGGGTCGGCGGTGTAAAACGCCGTCTGCGAAGCGGCGCCAAAGCACGATGCGGCAAGGATCAGTCCGCTTGCCATCAGCACAGCCAAACTACGCAGCATGGTCGTTCCCTCTTGTCGGCCGCTTCGTCGGCGGCGCCCTCGTCAGCTCGCGCTGTCCTCCCGATGGAGCGCGGCGAACAATAGTCCCAGCGCGTTGGGCAGGAAATAGATCATACCGCCCAGTTGGTTGGAGAGGGGCATGGTCTTGGCTTCCCACGACAGGAAGTAGTCGCCGGCGATGACCATGAAGCCGACGCCCCAGATCAGCACCGCAAACAGGCACCCCAGCATCATCCAGGCCTTGCCCTTGTCGAACTTGGCCGTGCTGCCGAAGAGGTTCAGCACCATCACCACCAGCCCGATGAGGCCGCAGATGCCAGCCAGGGTCTCCACCGTCATGATGCCGAGGAGCCCGACGGGCGCCGCCCACGGCAGAGTAATGGCGCGCGCCTGCTGCAGCGGGTTGCCGTAGGTATTGGTCATCTCGATCATGGGCTTGACCGCGTTGACGACGGTATCGTTGAAATCCGTCGCGTCATTGAGCAGGCCGAGAAAGCCCCAGAGCGTCGGGAACAGCGCAAAGACGATCAGCGACAGCCGGGTCACGTTGCGGGTGTTCACCAGGGACGCCGGGGCGCCCTTCGCCGTCACATCAGTCGTGGTCATGTCCAGTCCCCTTGTTTGACGAGGGGCCGGCCCCGCGGTCGGCCCGATGCAAATCAACTGACGCGGTTCGCGGTGATCTTGGAAGACTGCTCACCCTTGACGCTCGGGTAGTCGGTGCGGCTCACTTTGCCGATAAAACCCGGCCGGCGCAAATCATCGAATCGACCGGCGAGGCAACACCATTACCGCACGAAAGTGCTCGCCAGGTCGACGCCGATGATCCTGCCGCTCGCATCCCGGCTGAACTTGCCATTGCCGGTCACGTCGCCGCCCTTGACTGTATAAGCGCGGCGGCGGGCGGGGGAGGCGGGTTAGCGGTGGATCGGCTCCTTGCGGTGCCAGTTGTCGAGCTTGCGCGAGGGCTTGTGCGGCTGCATTGCCCATTCGATGCCGTTGCCGATCACATGCTGGACCATGGGGTTGTGATAGATCGGGAAGGTCTCGTGGCCGGGCGAGAAATAGAAGATGCGGCCGAGGCCACGATAAAATGTCAGGCCCGAGCGGAACACTTCGCCACCCTTGTACCACGAGAGGAAGATGATCTCGTCGGGCGCCGGAATATCGAAGGGCTCGCCGTACATCTCCGAGGCCGGAATCTCGAAGAAGGGCGGCACGCCCTCCGCGATCGGATGGTTGGGAAGAATGGTCCAGACGCGTTCCAGATCGCCCTCGGGCAGCTCGCGCCAGCTCAGGTTGGCATTGGTCCCGACCATGCGGCGGAACATCTTCGAATGATGGCCCGAATGCAGCACGACAAGGCCCATGCCGGCCAGCACGCGCTGCTGCACGCGGTCGATATACTCGTCCTTGACCTCGTCATGGGCGACATGGCCCCACAAGGTCAGGACGTCCGTGCGGTCGAGCAGTTCCTGGGCCAGCCCCTGTTCCGGATCGTCGATCGAGCGGCGCTCGATCGTGAAGTCGCGGTCCTTGAGGCCGGCAGCCAGCGCCCCATCCATGCCGTCGGGATAAATCCTCGCGACCGGCGGGTCGTTCTTTTCGTGGCGGCCTTCGTTCCAGATGGTCAGGCGAATAGTCACTTCAAGCTCCAAATACTCACGCCGCGATGACGCGGCCGGATTGGTCGAACAGGTGGAAGGCGTGGTGGTTCATGGCGAGCTGCACCGGCTCGCCCGGGCTCATGGCGAGGTCGCCCTGCACACGCACCAGCAGCGTCGCCTCGCCGCTCTGCACATTGAGGTAGGTCTCGGCGCCCAGCCGCTCGACAATGGCGACGGTCGCGGCAAAGTCGGCCTTGCTGCCGGCATCGACGGGCCGGATTTCCTCGGGCCGGAGGCCGAGCGTCACGCGCTCGCCGATCTTGCCCGCAAGCGACCGGCCCGGCAGCGGCACCGACCAGCCGGCATCGGCGACAAAGGTCGACGCCCCGCCATCGCCGCCGATGGTCCCCGAGAGCAGGTTCATCTTCGGCGAACCGATGAACCCGGCGACGAACGTATTCATCGGGCTGCCGTAGAGGGCGATCGGCGTATCCCACTGCTCGACCCGGCCCTGGTTCAGCACCACGATGCGCGAGGCCATGGTCATGGCTTCCACCTGGTCATGCGTCACGTAGACGATGGTGGGCTTCAGCTCCTGATGGAGCTTCTGCAGCTCGGCCCGCATCTGCACACGTAGCGCCGCGTCGAGGTTCGACAGTGGCTCGTCGAACAGGATCACCCGGGGCCGCTTGATGATGGCGCGGCCGATGGCGACGCGCTGCCGCTGCCCGCCCGACAGCGCCGCCGGCCGGCGGTCGAGCAGTTCGGAGAGCTGCAGCAGCTCCGCCACCCGGCCGACCTCGCGGCTGATCTCGGCCTTGGGCACCTTCTTCAGGTCGAGCGAGAAGCCGATATTCTGCGCCACCGTCATATGCGGGTAGAGCGCGTAGGACTGGAACACCATGGCGATGCCGCGCTGGTCGGGCGGCACGTCGTTGATGCGCTTGCCGTTGAGGATCAGGTCGCCGCCGTCGATGGTCTCGAGCCCGGCAATCATGCGCAGCAGCGTGGACTTGCCGCAGCCCGAGGGGCCGACGAACACGGTGAACTCGCCATCGGCAACGGTGATGTCCACGTCGTGGATCACCTGCATGTGGCCGTAGCGCTTGTTCACGCCTTTGAGTTCGATCATGGGAGTGGACATCGCTAGCCTTTGACGCCGCCGGAGAAGGTCTGGACGAGGAACCGGCGGGCAAAGCTGAAGGCGATGACCGCAGGGATGAGGTAGACAACGGCGATCGCAGCCAGGAGCCCGTAGTCGATCTCGTTGACCCGGAGGAAGGCGCGGAACAGCCCTAGCGGCAGGGTGTTGAGTTCGGCCGACGACAAGAGGATCAACGGCAGCAGGAAATCGCCCCAGGCCGACATGAAGGTGAAGAGCCCGGCCGCCGCGAGGCCCGGCAGCGCCAGCGGGATCAGCACCCGGCGGATGCGTTGCGCAAGGTCGAGAACGGATAGGCATAGATCTCGCCATCGGCCGACCACAGGGCCAGCGCGCTCTCGGTTACGTCCGCCAGGTTGTAGTCAGCCGCCCCCTCGAATGTTGCCTTGAGCGGGCTCAGCGCGCCCGACCTGACGAAATCGCCTGCCGTGGTTTCGAGGATCCAGGCGAGATCGGGCGCATTGCCGCCGGCGATCTGCGTGGTGAGCGTTGTGGTGTAGCCGTCGAAGGGCAGCGAGTCGAAGGTGACGCTCACATCGGGATGCGTCGCCGTGTAGGCGGCGGCGATCTCGTTGAAGAGCGCCAGATGCGCCTCGTTGGCGCTCCAGATCGCCATGCGGATGTCTTCGGCCACGGCGGGAATGGCCGCCATCGGGATCGCGATGCCGGCTGCGAGAGCCGCCATCCTCAGGTCCAGTAGTTTCATTTCACGTTCCTCCCTGTGAGATTGGTTCAGTAGCCCCGCACGTCAGGCCAGCGGGTTTCGATGCCCTCCGCGTAGAGCCGGGATTGGAAATCGGCGACTACGGCGTCGTCGGCCTGCACCAGGTGCGGCGTGACGCCGTGGTTGAGGCAATAGGCGGCGAGCAGGCCCGCGACCTCGCCGATGTTCCACTCGACCGGATGCAGACGGTAGCAGCCGTTGGTGATGTGGGTGGTGCCGATGGTCTTGCCGGCCGGGATAAGGTTCGTCGTGCGCTGCGGCAGCAGGGCGCCGAGCGGGATCTCGAACGGGCACGAGGCGACGTCGATATAGTTGTCGCCGCCGGTCGAGGGATGGAGGTCGATCCGGTACATGCCGATGCCGACGCTGTCGCGATAGTTCACCGCCCCCGCCTCGCCGCGCAAGGCGTACGAGAGGTCCTGTTCGACCACGGTGGTTACCGCCTTGATGCGGCGGCTCTCGCGGATATAGGGCGCCATGGCGAGGCCATGGCTGGTGCCGGTGACATCACCGCGCAGCCGAAGGCCCGGAAACCCCTGTCCACCATCCTCGCGCGGGGCCTCGGTCTGCAGCCAGTAGAACACCGAATAGGCGAGTTCGGCCGCTTCGCCGATGCGATGGTTGTAGACGTCCTCGGGCACATCGATGATCGGCTGCTCGAAATAGTCCAGCATCGGCCAGTTTACGAGGCAGATGTCCGACGCGTAGGCGCCCGGCACGAAGTTGCGTCGTGCTGCGATGCGCCGGAAGGTCCAGAGGTTGCCGTCGCCGGGGTTCCTGCGCTGGTCGGCATCGACCAGCGTCGGCTCATCGTCGGGGTTCGGCGTGAAGGTACGCGTCACGGTCTCGAGCGTGCGCGGATGCGGCCCGACGAAGCCGATCAACGGCCCGCCCCAGAAGCTCGGTTGCACCGCCCGCCACTTGTCGTAGTTCTTCGGCTTGTCACCCACCTGGTTGCCGTCGACATGGTCGATGGCAAAGCAGATCGACACCGCCTGCGAATTGGTCGGTTGCGCCTCCGGGGGTGCCGAGGGCTCGTCGGTGTCGCGCTGGCTCTCAAAGCCGGTAACATACTCGGTGCCGGTCATCGGTAGCAGGTCACCCAGTTCGGTGGCCTCGATGATATACTTGCCGGTAACAACGATCCCGTTGCCGCTGTCACGATGTCTCAGCGTCACGGCGCGCACGCGGTCGCCGTCCATCTCGGCCGAGGCCGGCTTGTAGGGCTGCAGCACCGTGAGCTTGCCCCCCGCTCGGTAGGGCATCAGCATCGCCTCCATCACCGCGAGGCCGACGCGCGGTTCGTGGCAGAGCCGGGACACGAACCCGGCACCCGGATTGAGGTCGCCCCAGGCGCGGCTCTTCTCGGTCAGCGGATAATGGTTGCGATAGTACTGGCGGATGCCGTTGCGCAGGGCGCGGTAGGAGCGGGTGATGCCGAACTGCTCGACCCAGCTGTGCTCGTCCGGCGGCACGGCCTGGCTAGTCATCTGCCCGCCGATCCAGTCGAACTCTTCCGTCATCACCACGGAACGGCCCGAGCGGAGCGCGCCCAGCGCCGCCGCCACGCCGCCGAGTCCGCCACCGATGATCGCGATATCTGCCGAATATTCTTTCACTTCAAATCCGTCGGTGATTGGAGGATGGGACCGAGGGTGTCGCCCTCGACCGGCTCGCACGCGAGCAGCACCTGCTCGCCCTTGGACCCGGCCTCGATCCGCTCGCAGAGCATCTGCGTGGCGCGTCGCGCCATCTCTTCGCGCGGGATCGAGAAGGTGGTGAAGCGCGTCCCCGACTGCATCGGCCGCAAATGGCTGCCGAGCACGACGATCGAGAGGTCGCCGGGGACCGAGAGGTTTTGCGAGCGCGCCGCCGCATCGACGACGACCGCGTCGGCCAGTTCGGTGAAGAAGGCAACTGTTGCGCCGGACTTTCGGATCGCCTCGAGCATCGGCAGCGCTTTGCCCCCGACTTCGGGGAGGTGCAGTGCGAGATCCGCCGCATCGATCACCGAGTTCAACCCCAGCCAGCGATCGACCGAAGACTCGGCGCCCTTGCTCGGCCCGACATAGGCGAGCTTCGTATGTCCCTTGGCCCGAGCGCGGCGCACCATCTCGGCGGTTGCCGTCACATAGTCGGCGCCGACAAACGGCACCGGTGCCCCGACCGGATCGCGGCGACCGACCGCGACAAACGGATAGTCCCCGGCAACCAGCTTCTTCAGCTCGGCGCGGTCGAACTCGCGGCCGAGGATGACGCAGCCATCGGCCAGCCGCAGCCGGTTGTTCTCGTGGAAGATCTGGCGCTTGCCGCGATTGGCTGGCGCGCCGGTGAGCAGCAGCAGGTCGTAGCCCAGTGTCTGCGCCGTCTCCTCGATGCCGAACAGGAACGGCGCGAAGAAGTCGGCCTGCGCGCTCGGAAACGCCGGCTCGTAAGTGAAGACGCCGAGGATGCGGTTGAGGCCCTTGGCCATGCGCCGGGCGATGGGGTCGGCGACATAGCCGGTCTCGCGAATGGCCTTGTGCACCCGCTCCCGCGTCTCGTCAGGGATGCGCCCGGCGGCCGCCTTGGCGTCGTTCAGCACCAGCGACACCGTCGCCTGGCTGACGCCGGCAATGCGGGCAATGTCACGCTGCGTAAGCCGCCCCACCTTGGCCAAACACCCCTCCCAGGTCTGCTAATGCGTATTAGCTGCTAATGCGTATTAACAAACAAGCGCCGGAAGAGTCAACGGGGCCCGTGAGCAGCGGTGCGCCGTGTCTGTTGAAGCCTGACAACGCCGTCATTGGAGTGTCACGTGACGCGCCTAAAGCCTCCGCCGATCGTGCGGAATGTTTCGTTCGCACGATTGTCACAATGGAATTTCCATTCCGTTTTTTACTTGCCAGCGGGCCCAGCCGGAATAGTCTTCGCTCCGGAAGGCCGGCACAGATCGGCCTGCCGCAGGTAGCCCCTGCAAGGCGAACATGGGAGAAAAGCGATGAAACGTCGTGCGTTTATGCTGTCCGTCGGCGGTGCTGCCGCGGGCATCGTGCTGCTGCCGCGTATGGCCTTTGCCGAGGCCGGTCGGATCGACTGGTACACCTCGTCGGACCAGAACATCCTCGATTTCTGGACCAATTTCGTGAAGCCGGGCTTTGAGGCCGCCAATCCGGGCGTGACCCTCAACCTCGTCGACGCGGGTGACGGTGCCGGGCAACTGGCGATCGCCGATCGCGCACTTGCCGCGCTGCAGACCAAGACCGATCCGCAGGCCGACTATTTCGAAACGGGCGATCCGCGCCTCCCGGCCGGCGCCATCGACGCCGGGCTCTATGTGAACATCAAGGAAGCCGGCCTCTCGAACTATTCCAAGATCAACCCGCTGGCGATCGACACCGACTACTCGGTGCCCTATCGCGGCTCGCAGGTGCTGCTCGCCTACGACACCACCAAGCTTGCTCCGGCCGATGCGCCCAAGACCTGGGCCGACCTCGTCACCTGGATCAAGGCCAACCCCGGCCAGTTCATCTACAATCGTCCCGACAAGGGCGGTTCGGGTGGCAACTTCGTCCGTCGCGCCATCTATGAGGCGAACGGCAAGGACCCGAAGGCCTTCACCGTCGACAACTTCACCCCCGAAGCCGCCGAGAAGGCCCTGACACCGGCCTGGGCGATCCTCCAGGATCTAGCCTCGTCGCTGTTCGACAATGGCGCCTACACTTCGGGCAACACCCAGTCGGTCCAGCTGCTCGGCCAGTCGGCCGTGACCATGATCCCGGCCTGGTCCGACCAGGCGATCCAGGCGATCAATACCGGCGTCCTGCCCGAGACCACCGGCCTCGTCCAGCTCTCCGACCTCGCCCTGCCAGGCGGCTTCTCGCGCGGCATCATCCTCGCCAATGGCGTGAACAAGGATGCGGCACTGAAGCTCGCCGATTACGTGCTTTCGGAAGAGGTCCAGTCGGCCGTGCTCGCCGAACTCGGCGGTTTCCCTGGCGTGCAGTGGGACTATGTCAGCCAGGAGCTGCGGCAGAAATACGCCGACGTGATCCCGACCACCATCCCGTCCTTCCCAGCAGGCGAGTGGGAGAAGGCGATCAATGACGGCTGGTATCGCAACGTGGCCCCGAACGTGGACCGCAACGCGTGAGCCTGACGCCGGCGAACGACATCGTCGGCCCAAAATTCGGCAGGGGGCTCACGGGCCTCCTGCTGGTCGCCGTTCCGGTGCTGCTGGTCATCTGGATGATCATCTGGCCGATCATCTCGGCGATCGGGCGAACGATCTGGCTGCCCAATGACGGCGGCGGACGGAGCCTGTCGTTCGAGACCTACCGGTTCTTCTTTTCCGATCAGTACAGCCTCAACAATCTTTATGTGACGCTGTGGACGACGGCGGTATGCGCCATCTTCCTCGTGCTGATCTGCCTGCCGATCGCGCTCTATCTGCGCTTCGCCAAGGGCCGACTCGCCGCTTATGTGCAGGGGCTGGCGATCTTTCCGATGTTCGTCCCCTCGATCATCCTCAGCTACGCCGTCATCCGGGTGCTCGGGCCGAACGGCACGGTGGACCTGCTCGCCAACGCTGTGGGGCTGCCCAAGATCCGCTCGCCCTACCTCACCCCGTGGGGTCCGGTGATCGGCCTCGTCTGGGACAATATCCCGTTGACCGTGCTGATTCTGCTGTCGGGGCTGGGCAATGTCTCCAACCAGTCGATCGAGGCGGCGCGCGACGTCGGTGCCGGCCGCGTTGCGGTGCTGTGGCACATTATCCTGCCGCGGATCGGCAACTCGATCCTCGTGGCCGTGAGCTTCACCGTACTCGGCATCTTCTCCTCATTCACGCTGCCTTACGTGCTCGGCCCCGCCGCGCCCGAAATGATGGGCCCGTTCATGCAGCGCACCTTCCGCGATCTCAACGATCCGACCAACGCCATCACCCAGGCGGTCATCGCCTTCGGCTTCTGTATCGTGTTCGGGCTGTTCTACGTCCGCTCCGTCGCCAAGAACCGAGCTCCCTGACATGGCGCGCGTGTTGACCGAGCGGCGGATCGATTGGACCGGTATCGTCTTTGCCGTGTTGCTGACACTGGTCATCGTCTTTCCCCTCATCGTCGTCGGCACCTGGGCCTTCGCCAATGTGTGGCGCTATCCCTCGGTGATCCCGCAGGAATTCGGGCTGCGCTACTGGGGCATGACGCTGGCGCGCGCCGACGTCTGGAGCTCGATCTCGATCAGCCTGCTGCTCTCGACCGTGGTAACCGTGCTTTCTGCTGTCATATGCCTGCCCGCCGCCTACGCCTTCGCGCGGCTCGAGTTTCCGGGCCGGAGCGTGCTGTTCTTCTCCTTCCTCGCTGGTCAGGCCTTTCCGAAATTCGGTCTTCTCGTCGCCATTGCCGGCATTTTCCTGCAGCTCAATCTCATCGGCACCTTCTGGGGCGTGGTGCTGATCCAGCTGGTGGGCACGCTCCTGTTCATGATCTGGATTCCCGTGGCCGCCTTTCAGGCGGTGGACCGGCGCATGGAGGAAGCGGCACGCGACGTCGGCGCCTCGCCCCTGCGCGTATTCTGGTCGATCACCCTGCCGCAGGCAGGGCCGACCATCGCCGCGGCGGTCCTCCTGAGCTTTGTCGGCACCTTCTACGAAACCGAGGGCGCTTGGCTGATCGGCGCACCTGCGATCCGCACGCTGCCCGTGCTGATGATCAGCTTCATCAACAACCAGCCCGTCATCCAGTTCGGCGCCGTGCTGTCGGTGCTGCTGTGGATCCCGAGCTTCATCGCATTGCTGTTCGCGCGCCGCGTCATCAACTCGGGCAGCTTTGCCCGCGGCTTCGGCGGCTAGGAGAGAGATGTCCGTTCTCGAAATCAGGAACGTCACCAAGGCCTTCTCGACCACGCGGGCGGTCGACGATTTCAACCTGACGGTCGGCGATGGCGAGCTGGTCTGCCTGCTCGGGCCGTCCGGCTCCGGCAAGTCGACATTGCTGCGTATGATCGGTGGTTTCGAGACCCCGACCTCCGGCCTGATCAGCATCGACGGCGACGATGTCACCCGCGTGCCGCCGGAGCGGCGGCCGACCGGAATGGTGTTCCAGAGCCATGCGCTGTGGACCCATATGAATGTCTTCAAGAACCTCGCCTTCGGTCTGAAGCTCCGCCGCCTCCCCGAGGCAGAGATCAAGCGCAAGGTTGAGGCCGTCCTCGATCTTGTCGGTCTCGGCGGCTACGGCACCCGCATGACGACGCAGCTCTCCGGCGGACAGCAGCAGCGCGTGGCGCTGGCGCGTTCGCTGGTGCTCGAGCCCAAGATTCTGCTGCTCGACGAACCGTTCGCCAGCCTCGACCAGCACCTCCGCGAACGTCTGCGCGAAGAGGTGCGGGACATCCAGCAGCGGCTGAAGATCACGACGCTCTTCGTGACCCACGGCCAGGACGAAGCACTCGCGCTCGCCGATCGCATCGTCGTCATGCGCGACGGACGGACCGAGCAGATCGCCCGGCCCGATGTCGTCTATCGCGAGCCCGAAACGCCCTTCGTCGCCGGCTTCATCGGCACCATGAACCTGATCGAGGGCGCTGTGCTCGGTGGCAAGTTCGATCATGTCGGCTTCGCTGTGCCGCTGCCGGTCTCCGACGGCCCTGCAACGCTCGCGGTGCGTCCCGAGGCGCTGGAGATCGTGCCCGCGCCGGACTCCGCGGCAAAAATCCACCGGGTCACGGACTATGGCACCCACGCCGTCGTCGATATCGACCTGCCCGATGGTGTCCGGCTCAAGGCCATGACACCGGACGCCCGCCTCTGGCAGGCGGGACAACCAGTGGCGCTGAAACCGCGCGCCTTTGCCGCCTATCGCGACAACGCTCTCCTCCACCGCAGCAACTGACGAGTCTTCCCATGGCCGACGCGATCTCCGTCATCCGCAACGGGCACCAGACCTTTTTCAAGTGGCACCGTGGGCGGCGGCAGGCGAGCGATCCGGTTTTCACCGGTCGCCGCATCCTCGAGGGCATGAAGCTGGGCGCCAGCGTCGAGGTCGACCTCGTGATCCATGCCGACAATGGCATGGCAGTCCTCCACAACATGTCCCTGGAGCGGGAAACCACCGGCACAGGACTGGTTCGCGAGACATTCGCCGCGGTGCTCCGTGATCTCAACCTGCGCGGCAATGACGGTGCCCCGATCGCCGACAAGGTCATGCTGCTCGAGGACCTCGCGCAGCTCATCGCGCGCGACGGTGCCCATCCAGACGGGCTGCTGCAGCTCGACTACAAGGAGGATGCGGCCGCGCTCACTCCGCAGGTGATCGCGAACTTTGCCGAGGCGCTGCGGCCGGTGGCGCGGCACTTCATCCTGTCGTCGGGAGACGCCGAGGCGGTGCGGCTCCTGAGCGAGAACGTGCCGGGGCTGCGGATCGGCTACGACCCCTGCCACAAGGGCGCGCTGGAGCGGCTGATGGCGACACGCGACTACGCGGCATTCGTCGCCGACGCGGCGGCCGCTTCGCCGAAGTCGGAGCTCGATTATCTCGAGTACCGGCTGGTGCTGGAAGCAGAGCGGGATGGCTTCGACATCATCGCGGCGTTCCATGCCCACGGCCGGCGGATCGACGCCTACACGGTGAAGCTCGCCGATACCGAAGGCATGGCCGTGATCGAGCGCCTGCTCGATCTCAAGGTTGACCAGATCACCACCGACGATCCGGAAGGCGTCGCGGCGCGGCTGAACCAGCCTGCGGCATCGGCGTAGCGCAACCGGGGTGGGCGAGCCGCTTCCGGCCCGCTAGCCTTGTCGCATGTGGCACGACCTCAAGCAGATCATCGTCGACGGCACTGGAATCGAGGGCAGTGGACTGCATGTGTTGATCGCGGTCGCCGTGTTCTTCGCCGTCTATCTCGTGACACGAAGGGGCGGCATTGCGTTTGCCGTCGCCGTTGCGATGCAAGTGCTAAACGAAGCGCTCGACGTCGCGGGTGACCTGCTGGTCCGCCGCGACTTCCGGGCGCTGGAGGCCATCGAGGATACCAGCATCACTGCGCTCACGGCGGCAATCCTCTGGGGACTGGTGGCGCTGATGCGGCGGCTCTCGCGCTAAGCAGGATCCTTCTTCGGCACATCCTTCAAATGCTCCATCAGGAACGCATGCGTCGCCTTGTTGGCGACGATCATGGCGCCGGTACGCTCGTAATACTCCGGTCCGCGTCCCCACCAGTCGGTCACCACGCCCCCCGCTTCCTGCACCAAGAGGATACCGGAGGCGGTATCGACGAAGCCGGTCTCTTCGAAGTAGCCGGTAAGGCGGCCCATCGCGACATAGGCGCAGGAATTCGCGGCGCTGCCGACGATGCGCACGGCACCGATCGGCGCGCGGATCGCGTCGAGCCGCTGGTAGGCGCCTGAATAGAGCGACAGCCCCGGCGTCGGCAGGCCCGTCCCAACGATCATCAGCCCGGTGTCCGCCTGTTCCGAAACCTTGAGGCGCTCGCCATTCATGAACGCGCCTTGTCCCGGCAGCGCGGTGAACATCTCGTCGGCATCGGGGTTGTAGAGCACGCCCGCCACCGTCTCGTTGCCGCGGCGCAGCGCGATCGAGATGGTGTAGTCCATGCCATTGATAAAGTTGGTGGTGCCATCGATCGGATCGACCAGCCAGCGATACTCTTGGTCCGCCTTGTCGACCGGCGGGAACTCCTCGCCGGTAAAGCTCCAGTCCGGGTAGCGCGCGAACAACTCCTTGCGGATCAGCAGCTCCGATTGCTTGTCAGCCTCGGAGACGAAATCTGCTGGTCCCTTTATGCCGATCTCAATGTCGCGGAAGTGCTTGAAATGGCTCTGCGTAATGGCGCCGGCCGCGCGGGCCACGGCCACCATGTCGTCGAGGATATTGTCGTGCGAAAGGGACATGAATCACTCACCCGGGGTTCGCCCCGAAGCTAGCCCAGTGACATGTCACAATCGCGCAAAACCGTGCCCGGCTCGACGGTTTTTTGGGGGCTGTTCCTCGTCGTCCCACCCGAGACCGCACCTCCGGGTATGCTCGGAGTCCCAAGGCTTGTTCCTCTGTCTCTAAATGTCGGTCGGCCGTCTGCAAGGCTTCCAGAGCTCTCATTCATCCCTCTAAATGCCCGGACCTTGCCGACCGTTTGCACGAGAGGATCCGGACCATGACGAACGGACGCAGCGACGAGATCGATCGTCGAGACTTCATGCTCGCATCCGTCGGCGCCCTCGGCGCGGCGGCAACCCTGATGGCCGGGCCGGCCCAGGCGCAGGACGCAACGACGCAGCGGGCAGCCTCGGGCGCAGGCGCAGGCGGCACCGTGTTCACCGGCGACATAATCGACGGCAAGCAGGTGATCAGCGCGCTCGATATTTCCGATCTCGAGCCCGGCAGACACAACTTCTATTTTCGCGGCGCCCAGATGCCGACGGGCCAGCACTGGTATGTCTCGGTGAGCGTGGCCAAGGGCGCGGCGCCCGGCAAGCGCGTCGGCCTGATCAGCGGCGTCCACGGCGACGAGATGAGCCCGATGCACACCCTGCAAACGGTGATGAATCAGCTCGATCCCACGGCAATGTCCGGCTCGGTGGTCGCGGTGTTCGACCTGTCGCGGCCGGCGGTGGAGGCGATGTCGCGGCGCTGGCACAGTTCGGGGCGCGGGATCGATCTCATCGACATCAACCGGGTGTTTCCGGGCAACGAGAACGGCCCGGAAATCTCGACGCGCCATGCGGGCCTCGTGTTCAACCGGCTGCTCAAGCCCAATCTCGACTACGGCCTCGATTTCCACACCGCGGCGACCGGCATGGACGCGACCGCCTTCCACCTCGCGCGCATGGACCTGCCGGAAGTGCGCGCAATGGCGGAGCTGTTCCCCATCGACCAGATCTTCGACAATTTCGGCGAGAACGGCCTGCTCGCCAATGCACTGATCGATGCCGGCATCCCGGCCCTCACGCCCGAGATTGGCCGGCCGAGGATATTAGACCTCGCCATGATCGAGCTCTTCGTCGAAGGCACGATGAACGTCCTCAAGCACCACGGCATCATCGCCGGGCCAATGGGGCGAACCGGCGCGGATTCCAACATCTTCGTGGCCGACGGCATGCTGCCGATCCTGGCGACGCGTGGCGGCTTCGTCGAATTGCTGGTCGAAATCAACGACGTGGTGACCGAGGGCCAGAAGCTCGCCATCCAGCGCAACACCTTCGGAGAAGTCGTCGCCGAGTACACCGCGCCCCGTGCCGGCGAGATCGGGGCACGGCGGACCGACGCTACGGCGGAAGAGGGGACGCCGATCGTCTTCATCATCTTCGACAGCGCCACCCCGGTCGGCGGCGATGTCATCGTCGAGTAGCGCTGCGAGGCTGCGCGTGCACAGCCGGTCAAGGGAGAGACTAGCCGTGACCATGACCCGATTCATGCGAGGGGCGGGGATATGCTCGGTGGCGACGGCGCTGCTGATCACGGGCGGTGCCCAGGCCGCCGGCCTTACGGCGCGCGGCAACGAGCCCAGCTGGAATGTTCAAGTCACCGATCAGGCCATCATCTTCAACACGATAGACGGTCCGACCGTGTCGGTTGAGCCGGTGCCGGCGGCAAAGACAGCGAACGAAGTGATCGTCTACGCCGCAGCCGTCGACGGCAAGCCATTCGCGCTTGTCGTCGCCGACAAGATCTGCAGCGACAGCATGACGGGAATGCCGTTTCCCAAGACCGTGGCCGTCGTCGTCGGCGAGCAAGCCTATATCGGCTGTGGTGGCGAGTCCCTCAGCCTCCTCCTCGGCGACTGGCAGGTCGAGGAGATCGGCGGGCAAGCAGTGGTCGCAGGGTCCGACACCTCCATTGCCTTCGACCTCGATGGTCGAGTACACGGCAATTCCTCCTGCAACCGCTTCTTCGGCAGCTTCGCGCTGAGCGGCGAGGCGCTGACGATATCGAACACGGGCGGCACCATGATGGCCTGCGACGATGGCCTGATGGAACAGGAGCAGCGCTTCCTCACGGCGCTCGCGACAGTCCGGCGCTTCGAGAGAACACCGGAAGGGCGGATGCGCCTGGTCGATGACAATGGTCGTGCTGTCGTGAGCGTGCGGGAGTGACACGATCGGGCCGCGTCGGTCTTGCGGGAGTGGGAGAAGGGACTAATGCGGATATTTGCGGCAGCTCTGGCGCTATGGGCACTGCCCATGCTTGCCGAGGCTGATGAACTGAAGATCGGCCTCACCGCCTGGCCCTCGGCGCAGGTCACCGGTTACATCATCGGACAAGTCGCGGCGGAGCGGCTCGGTGTCGATCCGAGCTATGTCGAACGCGGCTCGATGGGGCTGCTGTCGGGCATTGCTCGCGGCGAGATCGACGTCTATCCCGAACTCTGGTCGCCAAATCTCGACGCCGCCGTGGCCCGATATGCCGATGCGATCACCGTCAGCCCCAGGACGGTCGCGGCCCATCAGGGCATCTGCGTCACCAAAGCCACCGCCGAGCAAACCGGTATCGCCGCCCTCGGCGATCTCGCCAGGCCCGAGATCGCCGGCCAGTTCGACAGCGATGGCGACAGCAAGGGTGAAATCTGGATCGGCGATCACTCCTGGTTTTCGACCAATGTCGAGCGGGTGCGCGCCAAGAGCCTTGGCTACGACAAGACGATGACCCTGCTCGAGGCGCCCGAAGAACTGGCAATGGCAGCGGTGGACGCAGCCGTCGCCACCGACAAGCCGCTCGTCTTTTACTGCTACGAGCCGCATCACCTGTTCCAGTTGCACGAGGTGGTCCTGCTCGACGAAGCGCCGCATGACCCGTCGCGCTGGCACATCGTTGCCCCCGCCGACGATCCTAACTGGCTGTCCGTGTCCGGTGCCGAGACCGGCTGGGCCGAGTCCTCGCTGTCCATTGGTTATGCGAGTGCCCTGGCGGAGCGGTTGCCGGCGGCGGCGAGCCTCCTGGCAGGCATCCAGTTCGAAGCGGCCGACCTTGCGGCGATGAGCTACGCGGTCGAGGTCGAGGGCAAGGCGCCGGCCGACGTGGCGAAGGCCTGGGTCGCGGCCAATGCCGACCGTATCGCGGGGTGGCTGAAATGACGGGGCCCCACGCAACGCTGTCGCGGCGGCGGCTGCTCGGTCTCGCCGCCGGTGGCATCGCCTTCGGTCTCGCTGGCGCCCACCCGGCCCGGGCGCAGGCGATCTACTCGCAGATCTACGACGCGAAAAAGAAGGTCTGGGTCGATTACGATCCCTCGCGCGCCAAGCAGTACTACAAGGCCTACGGTTCGGTGCCGGAGGAATTCCGGCGCCAGATCGTCAAATTCCGGACGGCTGAGAAGCCCGGCACCATCATCATCGATGGCGACCGGCACTTCCTCTATCTCGTCCTGCCGGATTTCCAGGCCGTCCGTTATGGCATCGGGGTCGGGCGCGACGGGTTCGGCTGGGCCGGCATCGTCCGCGTCGGTCGCAAGGTCGAGTGGCCGGTATGGACCCCGCCTCCGGAAATGATCGCCCGCGATCCGCGCTCGGCTCAGTGGGCCAACGGCATGCCCGGCGGTCCCGACAATCCGCTCGGCGCCCGCGCCATGTACCTGTTCGAGGGCAACAAGGACACGATCTACCGCATCCACGGCACGATCGAGCCTTGGTCGATCGGCCTCAACATTTCGTCCGGCTGCATCCGGCTGAACAATGACGACGTCACCGACCTCTACGCACGCGTTGCGCTTGATGCCAAGGTCGTTGTCCTGATGTCCGGCGCCGCCCTCTATCGCGGGGTGTGACGTGTTATCCTGGAGACCGAGATGAATAGCCTCATGAAGGTTGCAGGAGTGGTGTCGGTTTTCGGGCTGGCGGCCTGTGCCTCGACGACCCCGACGATCAGCCCGGCAACGATCCGCGGCAGCGCCCAGACCGCCCCGGCCGATTTGCAGCTGCTCTGCGCCAGCGAAGCCCAGACCCGCTTCGACGCGCCGGCCAACAGCGTCCTGCCGACCAGTTCCCGCCCCGGTCCCACGGCCGGGACCTACGCCGTCGACCTGAAGCTGCCCGTCGGGCAGGCCACCTGCGTGATCGACGACAACGGCGCCATCTCGTCGCTGGCGCAACTCTAGATCACCCGATGCCCCGCAGGCGCAGGCGAGGTCTACGCCGGCAAGGGTAGCGGCGGGCGCCAAATCTACCTATATGGACCTCATGCCCACGACATCGCCGAACGCGCCGCTAAAGCCCTTCTCTGCCATCGTCTTTGATATGGACGGAACGCTTCTCGACACCGAGATGGTGTTCAAGGAGATCGTGTGGGACGTGAGCACCGAACTCGGCTTCACCATGACCGACAGCCTCCACCACTCGATCGTTGGCTCGAGCCACGAGACGACCAATCGTCTCCTCATCGAGGCCTATGGCGTCAGCTTCCCCTACACGATCTTCGACGACAAGTGCCGCACGCTGATGAGGGCGCGCATGGCGGTCTCGGTGCCGGTGAAGGCCGGGGTGCACGAGATACTGAAGGAGCTCAAGGCCGCCCGCATCCCGACCGCGGTCGCGACGTCATCGCGTTCGGCGCATGCACTCGGCCATCTTGGTCATGCCGGGCTACTCGACAGCTTCGCCGCCGTGGTGACCCGCGACGACGTCACCAACCCCAAGCCGCATCCCGAGCCCTATCTCAGGGCAACGCAGCTGCTCGGCGTCGATCCGGCGCATGCCATCGCGGTCGAGGATTCCCATTCGGGCGTCCGCGCGGCGCATGCAGCCGGGCTGCAGACTATCATGGTTCCCGACATCGTCGCCCCGTCCGACGAGATCAGCGCGCTCTGCGTTGCGGTGATGGATAGTCTCCACGTCCTCCGCGACCACGCGTTCCCGCGCGGCTAACCCGGGCGACTCAAGCAAACCCAGGGCAATTTGAACGGCGGTCCGGAAACCGGGCCGCCAAACTGTTGTGTTCCTGCAACGATTCGGATCGATTAACTTTTATCGATTGCCGAAAGCCACCCTTACCTATCGCGCAAACTCTTGAAAATCAGGGCTTTCACCCCTGATGGCGACGCATTAACCTCAATTTAAGAACCTAACGTTCATGGTTAAGTAACTGTAAATTCTGGGTTCCATCACCGCCCTCGCTCGGCTAGCTTGCGAGCAAGGGTAATAGACCACTGGGCTGCCTCGGGGGCGGCATCGGGGAAGGTAGGCGGGTTGAGGGCAGGGGCGTTTGCGAAGACGATGCGCGTGTGCATGCACGCGGCGGCGATTGCCGCAGCAGCCTTTGTGCTGCACGTCACCGTAGCGCCCGTAACTGCTGAAGAACTCACCATCGAGTCCGTGTTTCCTGCCGCTTTCACGCAGGCCGTCTCACTCAAGCGCCAGGAATATACCGCCGCGGTCCAGCCCAAGCTGACCAGCGCGTTCCTCCAGGCCTATGTCGATCGTCAGCAGGAATTGAAGAGCTTCTCGGGCTTCGACGTCCCGGCCATGGCACCCGAACTCACCGAGGAAGTGCTGCTAGGCTACATCGCCCGCAAGCAGAATCGCGCCCTCGACGCCATCGAGGCCGCCGATTTCTCCGATGGCCCTTCGCTCACCGCCGCGGTGCTCACCGACTACGCTCACGACGGGTTCGTCCCGACCACTAAGCGCGTGAAGCTCGCCGAGGGCGAACGCCTCTGCCTCGCCCAGGCGATCTACCATGAAGCTCGCGGCGAAAGCCGTGCGGGCCAACTGGCGGTCGCCAACGTCATCATCAACCGTGCGATGAGCAAGAAATATCCCTCGACCATCTGTGGCGTCGTCTTCCAGAACGCCGACAAGGGCCGCTTCAAGTGCCAGTTCACGTTCGCCTGCGATGGCCGCTCTGATTTGGGCCGCGAACGCACGGCGTGGAACCGCTCGCTCAACCTCGCCGACGAAGCCTTCTACGAGTTCCAGCGCGGCCAGCGCCCGGGCGTGGTGCCGAACTCGGTGCTGTTCTACCACACGACGGCTGTGGCGCCGAAATGGTCCCACACCTTCAACCGTGTAGCCGCCATCGGCTCGCACGTGTTCTACGCAACGAACTGAACCCTAGCGATCACCGCATGAATGGGCCCTGACCGGGGCCTTTTTCGTTCTGGGGGCCGCTCACCCTCACCACATGCTCCGCCCATCGATCACCCCGACCGGTAGCGACTTCATCAGCTCGTAGTCGTCGAGGATCTTCACGTTGATCGCGAACTTCTTGTCCTTCGGCATCTCGAAGGTGGTGAGCGATTCCATGGTCCAGTTCGGCGCGATGCCATGGGTAGTGCAGCCGCAATTGGTGCAGAAGAAGTGCTCGTTGATGGTGTTCGGGGCATAGTGGCCGAGGTGGTCCGCCCTAACGATCTTCACCGCCTCCGGGGCGTAATAGGCCCAGAGCCCGCCCGACTTGGTGCACCAGCTGCAGGTGCACTGCGTCGCTTCGGTCGGCGGCGTCGGCAGTTCGATCACCGTGCCGCCGCAATAGCAGGAAGCAAGGGTAGTGGTGGTCATCTGGGGCATCTCCGTTTTCGATGCCCCGACCTTCGCTCACCCCTCCTGACAGGCCATGTCAGCAGCGGCTATTATTTGTAATCCTCGCGCACCGGGGCGAAGGCGTCGATCACCACGCAATCGCTGAGCGCGCGGCCCGAATGCTTCGCATTGGAGGGGATCACCAGCACGGTGGACGGGGTGCAGACGATGCGCTTGCCGTCGATCACGATCTCGATCTCCCCGGCAAACACATGCACCACCTGCTCATGCTCGTGGCTATGCTCGGGCAGCACCGCGCCGGCGTCGATACGCCAGCGTGCAAACGTCATCCGCCCGGAATGGATGAAGCGGCCGTGAAACCCCGGAAACACCTCGCGTTCCGGCCGGTCGGCCCAATCGAATAGCGCGCTCATCCAATCCTCCCTCGGCAACCGCGCGAGGATGGCGATGGCGGCTCGACCGGTCAACACCAGGGATGCTTGCCGCCATCCCAGCGATGCGCCAGCCCCTCGGCAACAAGGCTATCGCCCAGCGAAGCCCCGTCGCGATAGACAACGCGGAGCTTCCGGCCATAGCGATCCTCGTCGCGGTCCGCCGCACCGAGAATGAACGGCCCGGCATTCAGCAGGTCGGCCAGCCGGCGCGTGGCCCGGTCGCCGAGTGCTTTCTCGGCAGCGCACTGCGCTTGGGAAATCTCCGGCGTGTCGATATCGGCGATGCGGTACTTCTGCCCGTCGAGCCAGAACGTGTCGCCATCGACCACGCAGGTGACCCGCGCCCCGCTCCCGCAGATGGCAAAGCTGGCGCTGACCGCTGAAGCGGATGCCAGGACCGGCAGGCCCGGCACACGTACCGGCAGCGCTCCAAACAGCAGGCTGGCGACCCCCGCAGTGACGAGGAATGCGAGGAGCATTAGCCAGAATGTCGCCCAGCGGTCATTGCTGCGCCGTCGCGCTGCGGCGCGCTGCACGCCCGGCGTGACCGGCCGCACGCGGCGGAAGTTCGAGATCCCGGCCATCACCGTCCCCAAATCAGCGACGGCCAATCCCTTCCACGCCCGCGATCCCCTGGCGGCATGGAATCCCCGTACGGGGAAATCCGGAGTTCAAGTCACGTGAAAGGGCCGGTGACTGCTCACCGGCCCCAAGGCTTGAACGATCGCGCCGATCAGGACGGCATCTGCGGCGCGGCCGGCAACTGCTGCTTGAGGAAGCCCGGCACCACAAGCTTCATGATCTCGATATTGGTGGGGTTGAAGAATACGCCGATATGGCTCGTCCCCGGCAGCACCAGCAATTGCGTCTTGGGCAGCCCGTTCATGTCGCCGTTGACGATGCCGCCAGCGGCCACGTGGTGTTTGGCGATATAGTCCATCGGCACGACATCGGCATCGCCGTAGATATAGAGCGAGGGCACGTCGATCTTGGCAAACTCGGCCGACCAGTCGAACGGCGTCTTGTCGAGTTCCTTCAGCTTCTCGACCAGCACCGGGAAATTCTCCGGGTGCGGGTTCAACCGCTTGAACTCGGCCGAGAACGGCGTGTTCTCGAACATCTCGGGGGTGATCGAGTCGATCATCTTCATGAAGTCGGCACCCATCACCTCCTCATTGTAGATATAGCCGGCCGAGGCGGCGACAATGCGCGTCACCTTCTCGGGATGCCGGATGGCGAGGCGGATGGCGGCGGCGCCACCCATCGAGTAGCCGAACACCGCGGCTTTCTCGATCTTCAGCGCATCGAGCAGTGCGGCGATATCGTCGGCCATCCCGTCATAGGTGATCGGCGTGTCGCGGTCGGTGGTGCGGCCGTGGCTCTGCAACTCGACGGCGATCACCTGGTGCTCCTGCGCCAGCGTCGGGATCAGGCCGGCCCAGTTGACCTCGTTGGCCATATAGGCGCCGTGCAGCAGCACCAGCGGCTCACCTTCGCCGTGGATCTCGTAGAACATCTCGAGCCCGTTGATCGGCAGCGTGCCCGATGTGTCCTCGGCCATTGCGGCCGGACTGATGAATGCGGTGATGGCAAAGACGGCGGCAAGGATGGCGGTTTTCATCGTTCTTCTCCCGTGTGTCGTCGGCGCTCCCATGCGCCTCCTGTCCTGACGACGAAGGAGAAACGCTCGGATCGACAATCGAGTTGAAGAAAAGTTGCTGAGCGTCAGTGGTGCGGCCTCTTCACCTCTCCCTTGGGGGAGAGGTCGGGCCAAAAGTCCTGGTGAGGGGGCCTTTCCCGTGTTGGGTGTTGCTGCAGGGCCCCCTCACCAGGAGAGGGGGCGATGGGCCGGCATTCAGCCCTCGGCCTCGAGCGCCGCGATCAGCTCTGTTTCGCTCTCGTAGTTGCCCAGCTCCGCCAGTGCCGTCTCCAGCATGGCGACGCGGCGCTTGATGATGCGATGCTGCTCGGTCTTGGCTGCAACCTGCGCATCGAGCCGCTCGGCAAACAGGTTCCGGTCGGCATCGGTGCGGCGGATGCGCGCCCGCAGCGCCTGCAGCGCCCCGATCTCGGCATCGGTGCGGCCAAGCGTCTGGCGCGAGTCGCCAAGGCCTGTTGTCACCGCCGCCGACATCTGGGCGATGAAGTTGACGCTCTCGAGTTTCAACCCCGTCGACACGGCCGTTTCGACCGCGGCGTCGAACATGTCGGCGAGGATCTGCGCCACCTCGCGGCGATAACTCGTCACCGCCTCGTCGTCGACAATCCCGGTTTCGTCGAACAGCCGCCGCGCATCGGGATCGGAGAGTAGCCCGAAAGCCCGCACGACGAGGATGAACACCGCCGGATCGCCACCGCGATCCGGATGGGCGGTCTGCACCTTCTTGCGATAGGCGAGCTTGATGTCGGCTGCGCGTGCAGCGCGCCCAACACCGAGGACATCATATGGATCGAACACAGTCATCGCCCGGCTCATAGCAGTTCGGCTGCCGCGCTTGAAGTGCAACGGAGCCACGCGCGCTGCTCAGCGCGGCAGCTGATAGCGAACCGTAAAGGAGGCCCCATCACCAGCAGGCGGCTGAAACACCACGGCGTCGCGGGCGTCCATCAGCGAGCGCAGCGCCGCGCAACACACGGGCATTCGATGCGAGGCGCCAGGATATCCGCCAACCGCTCGATGCAACTCGCCCGCGTTGATCTCGATGTGAGCGCGTCCCTGTTCCTGCGCCCGGGTGATCGCGGCCTCAATGGCAGCGGCGAAGGTCTCCCGATCCGGCACCGTCGGCGCGTCGGCATCCTTGTCTGCTCGATCGGTTCCGGGCCGCTCCAGCACCTCGCTGAAGGCAGCTGCAATGATGCCAGTCGGCACTGCCACAAGCCCGATGCCGATCAGCGCGGTGATGCTGGCAAACACCTTGCCGGCCACCGTGATCGGGTACACGTCGCCATAGCCGACGGTGAGCGTCGAGATGGACCACCACATCGCCCTGAGGATGCTGCCGAACTTCTCCGGTTGGTCGGAGCCCTCGATCGCATAGAGGCACGCCGACGAGACCAGCATCAGGAACAGTCCGGCGCCGAGGCTGACGCCCAGCTCGTACCGCCGCGTTCGAATCGCCTTCCAGATCGCGGCGGCAGCTCCGGAATAGCGCCCGATCTTGGTGAGGCGGAGGATGCGCAGCAGGCGCAGCACCCTCAGCACGTAGGCCTCGCTGCCGATCGCACCAAAGAACAGCGGTGACAGCGCCAACAGGTCGATCAGCGCCGCAGGCGTCAGCGCGAAGCGCAGCATGCCCCTGAGACCACCGCCATAGCGCGGGTTCTCCGCGCTGGACCAGACGCGCAGCACATACTCGACGAGGAAGATGACGCCGAATGCCGTTTCGATGAGCCTGAACGGCTCGACAAACGGCCCTGAAATCGTCGGCTCGCTATCGATCACGGCGAACAGGATGGAGGCGACGATCAGAACGATCAGCACCACATTGGTGCGCGACAGCCGCCCCTCGCCCGACAGTCCGCCCGAGAGAGCCCGGTAGACACGCGCCCGCAGGGGGGCAACGTCCGTTGCAGCGCCCGATGTCCCCTCGCTCATCGAATCCCTCTACAGCCGCTTCACCGATGCGCCCAGTCAGAGCCAGTTCGGCTCCCGGCACCGAGGATAACGATCTGCTGCTATTCGGCCGCCTTGCGCAACAGCAGATGCGTGCGCTGCCGGCGACTTTGTCAACCGATCGGCGGTCGTCAGGCTACGCCCGGGCCACCTGCAGCGGCTCGTCGGCTGTGCGCTGTTGCTCGATGAGGCCGGTGAGGTCGCCGAACCGGTCGATCCGCGCCGGCGGGCCGAACAGGTAGCCCTGGGCGGTCCGGCAGCCCTCTGAGCGCAAGAAGGTCAGCTCCTCGCGCCGCTCGACGCCTTCCGCCACCACGGACACCCCGAGATAGCGCCCGAGTTCGAGCATCGCGTGGAGGATCGCCGCCGATTGAGGGTTGCGGTCGAAACTCCGAACAAAGGACTGGTCGAGCTTGATCCGCGAGAACGGAAAGGCACTCAGGTTGGCGAGCGAGGAGTGCCCGGTCCCGAAATCGTCGATGGCAATGCGGACACCCAGCGCCCGGACCTGCCTGAGCGTCGTCACCGCCCGGACCAGGTCCCGCACCAGCGCGGTTTCGGTCACCTCGACCTCGAGCCGCAGCGGCGATAGGCCGGTTCGCACCAGGATCTCGTGGATCGGCCGGGAGAATGAGGTGTTGTGAATCTGTGCCGCCGACACGTTGACGGCAAGGCTCAGCGAGGCCGGCCAGCGCGCCGCTTCGGCACAGGCCGTCTGCAGCACCCACTCGCCAATCTGCGCGATGAGGCCGTTCTCCTCGGCGATCGGAATGAAGGTACTCGGCGGAATCTCGCCGCGCTGCGGGTGGGCCCAGCGCACCAGGGCCTCGAAGCCCGTCACTGCTCCCGAAATCAGATCGACCTGCGGCTGGTAGACGAGACTTAGCTGGCCGGCGCTCACCGCATTGGCGAGGTCGCTGGCAACGAGGCGCCGGTCGCGCAACTCGCTGTCCATCGACGCCTCGAACAGGCGGTAGGCGCCGCGGCCGTCCTGTTTGGCCCGGTACAGCGCCATGTCCGCCGCCGACATGAGCTGTTCGGCATTCCCTGCATTGTCGGGGAAGGACGCGATGCCGATCGAAGCGGAAATGGCCAGGTCGCCGGAGGCCTCGGCGGCGTCGGCCTCGAACGCATGGAGCAGGCGTTCGGCGAGGCGATTGGCAGCCGCGATGCTGCTGCTGGCATTGAGCACGATCGCGAATTCGTCGCCGCTGAGGCGCGCGGGATAACCGATCTCCGCCAGTTCCCGCCGCAGGATCGCCCCGACCCGGCGCAGCAGCGCGTCCCCGGCGGCGTGGCCGTAGAGGTCGTTGACCTGCTTGAACTTGTCGAGATCGATGCAGAGCACCGTGCAGCTCTGCCCCTCGCTTCGGGCCCGGTCGATCGTCTCGTTGAGCCGGTCGCCAAAGCTCACCCGGTTCGGGAGGCCGGTGAGCGCGTCGTGGTGGGCGAGAAAGCGGATGTGCTCTTCCGCCTGCTTGCGCACCGAGACGTCGCGGATCGCGATCGCCAGCTGCCGCACACCCTGGAACTCGATCTCGTGCGCGACGGCTTCCACCGGGATCGGGCCATCCGTGCCCGTGAGCTGTCCCTCGATCGTAGCGTTGGGCGTCTGTGCCAGTGCGGCGCACGCCTCGGCATCGAGATAGTCGAGTAGCGGCCGGCCGCTGATCTCCACCGCCGATCCGACCAGCTTGTTGAAGCTGCGATTGGTGGCGCTGATAGTTCCCTGCCGGACGATCACCAGCCCTTCGACCGCCGCATCGGCCAATTCGCGCATGCGTGCGCTTTCTGAACTTTGCCGCCGATCCCGGAGATCGAGCGCCGTTCCGCCCAAGGCCAGCCCGAGAATAAGCGTCGAAGCCAGGGCGAGGACCATCCACAGCCACCCCGGCGTGCCTTCCGGCGAGGTGACGATCGTGTAGCAATCGGCAAACCCCGCCGCGCCCATGGCGGTGAAGTGCATGGCGCAGATCGCCAGCGTCAGGAGAATTGGGGCGAGGACCCGGGAGACGAGCGTCGAGGATCGCGTCGCCCGCAGCGCGCCGGCGCTCAACGCCATCCCGGTAAGGATGGAGAGGGCAACGAGGTTGCCGTCCCAAGCGATCGAGCCGCCCACGATCAAGGCGGCCATGCCGGTATAGTGCATCGCCGAAATGCCGACCCCGACGACCGCTCCGGCGACGATCGAGTCGGCATTGGACGAGCTGATCGCCGCAAACCAGAAGCCGCCGCCGACAATGGCGATCGCCAGCGACAGCGAGGCCAGCGTCAGCGGCAGGTCGTAACCCACATTTATCCCGGATTGGAACGCCAGCATCGCAACGAAATGCGTCGCCCAGATGCCAAAGCCCACCGACACCGCCGCGACAGCCAGCCAGAGCATCTGCATCCAGCCCGTCGACCGGCGCGCATGGTGCAATAGCGATATTCCGGCAAACGCCGACAGCGCGCAGATCAGCGCCGCAACCGCGACCAGCACGAGGTCATGATTATTCAACAATGTGTAGATGACGGCAGACAACTGGACGGCACCGGCAGATTTCAATCAGCCGATGTTTTGCATTGCCGGTGAACATAGAATTACCAACGCGTCGCCCGACGTCTTCGTGGCGCGAGTTGGGTAAATCAGTGCCCAGCAGCCCGGCAGGTATAAACACCTACCTGTGGAGGTCGGGAAAGCGCGAAAGGTGGCCGTGTTCGTCCGGCAGCTACGCAAGGCCCCGTACCGGCCGCCTACTGCGCCTCGCTGCTAACCGGTCCGGGCCTCTTCGGCGGCAGGCCCTGGATGCGCTTGTCGATGGCGGCCATGGCGCCTTCGGCGAATTCCTTGGACCGGTACGGTCCCCATTCCACCTGCTGACCGTCCACGTAGGCGTAGAAATACCATTTGTCGCCCCGTTGTTCGGGACCGAAGACTTGTTGTGACATACCCCCGCCTCTCAAGCGCAGCCCGCCCTAATAGATTCGCTGCCTGGCGGCACTTCACTTCTCTGCTCAGTGCAAGGGCTGAACGGGCCGCGATCGATCCGGTTCCGGCCCACGTGCGGGCAATCCACAGGAACCTCGTCGCGTCCCGAAAGTTGGTGCCTTGCCAACGAAAGGAACGATCATGATCACCGACAGGTTCGTGGCTGCCGCCGGCACGCCATCGGTCGCGCTCAACGACCGCGACTTCATCCCCCAGATCGGCTTCGGCGTCTGGCAGATCGCCAATGACGAGGTCGGCGACGCCATCGCCACTGCCCTCGATGCTGGCTACCGAATGATCGACACGGCGCAGGGCTACGACAACGAGGCAGGCGTCGGCCTCGCCCTGCGCAATGCCGAACTCCCCCGCTCCGAGCTCTTCGTAACCAGTAAGCTCCGCACCCGGGCCATGGGCCGGGAGGGCGCCCTCGCCGGCGTGCGTGCCTCGCTCGAGACGCTCGGCCTCGACTATCTCGACCTCATGCTCATCCACTGGCCCACACTCGATCCCGAGCGCTACGTCGGGGCGTGGCAGGGCCTCGTCGAGGCGCGCGAGGAGGGCCTGGTCCGCAATATCGGCGTCTCCAACTGCCTCCCGCATCATATCGAGCGAATGATCGACGAGACCGGGGTGGTGCCCGTGGTCGACCAGATCGAAACCCACCCCTATTTCCAGCAGCCCGAGATGGTCGAATATCTCCGCAACCGCGGCATCCGCCACGAAGCCTATTCCCCGCTCGGCAGCGGCACCGTGCTCGGCGACGAGGTGATCGCCTCGATCGCCGGGGCGCGGGAACGCAGTCCCGCCCAGATCATCCTGCGCTGGCACCTGCAGCGCGGCTCGATCGTCATCCCGAAATCGGTGACCCCCGACCGCATCCGCGAGAACTTCGAGGTTTTCAACTTTACCCTCAGCGAAGCGGAAATGGCCCGCATCGCAGGCCTCGACGATCCGGAGCATGGCCGCACCGGCAGCGACCCCGACCGCTTCAACGATCTTTACTAGCGCGGTGCCAGCAAAGGGCGGAACGGAACGTGTGCAAGAGGGTTCTGTGACTCAGCGTCTTCACTGAACCAGACAAGAAAACCGGAGCACATCATGGCAACCGAAAAGACTCTCGACGACCTGTTCCTCGATACCCTCAAGGACATCTACTACGCCGAAAAACAGATCGTGAAGACCCTGCCCAAGATGGCCAAAGCCGCGACATCGCCGCAGCTGAAGGCCGGCTTCGAACAGCACCTCGACGAAACGGAAGGGCATATCGAGCGACTCGAGCAAGTGTTCGAGTTGATCGGCAAGCCGGCTCGCGGCAAGACCTGCGACGCGATCCTCGGCATCATCGAGGAAGGCAAGTCCATCATGGAGGAGTTCAAGGGCACCGTCGCGCTCGACGCCGGCCTCATCTCTGCAGCCCAGGCGGTGGAGCACTACGAGATTGCCCGCTACGGCACCCTCAAGACCTGGGCCCAGCAGCTCGGGATGAAAGACGCGGCGGCCCTTCTCGACGCCACCCTCAAGGAAGAGGAAGCAACCGACAAGAAGCTCAGCCAGGTCGCTGTCTCCCAGGTAAACCTCAAGGCCGCATGACGCCGGCATGGGAAGGCCGCATCGGCCTTCCCATTTCCCCTTGTGCTCAACCGGCAATCGCGCCCCTGCTGGTTGCGCAACGTCCCAGCGATGCTAGTCTCGCCCCAACAGGGCCGATCGGTTTGGGGCGGCGGGGGGAAGCATGCAAAATAGCGAGGCGCGGCTCGGAGCCCTGCCGGTGACGTTCACGCTCAATGGCGAGAGCGTGACCCTCGTGCTCGAACCATGGGTCACGCTGCTCGACGCATTGCGCGAGCATCTCGATCTCACAGGCACCAAGAAGGGCTGCGACCAGGGCCAGTGCGGTGCCTGCACCGTCCTGGTCAACGGTCGCCGTATCAACTCCTGCCTCACCCTCGCGGTGATGCATGAGGGCGATGCGGTCACCACCATCGAGGGCATCGGCACGCCCGAGGCGCTGCATCCGCTGCAGCAGGCCTTCGTCGAACACGATGGCCTCCAGTGCGGCTACTGCACGCCGGGCCAGATCATGTCGAGCCTCGCCATGCTCAAGGAGATCGAGGCTGGCATCCCCAGCCACGTGACGGCCGACCTCGAAGCCGCCCCGTCGGCCACCGACGTCGAGTTCCGTGAGCGCCTAAGCGGCAATATCTGTCGCTGCGCCGCCCATCCCAACATCATCGCCGCCGTCCGCCAGTTCGCGGGTGAGAGATGAAAGCCTTCAGCTACGAGCGGGCAACGAGCCCCGCCGAGGCCGCCCACGCCGTCGCCACCACTGAAGGCGCGCGCTACATCGCCGGCGGCACCAATCTCCTCGACCTGATGAAGCTCGGCATCGAGACCCCGGCACACCTCGTCGACATCAACCACATCGGGCTGGACCGGATCGAGCCGACCGCCGAGGGCGGCCTTCGCATCGGCGCGCTGGTGCGCAACACCGACCTCGCCGCCGACGAAACGGTTCGCCGCGACTATGCCGTGCTGTCGCGCGCGCTGCTCGCCGGGGCCTCGGGCCAGTTGCGCAACAAGGCGACGACCGCCGGAAACCTCCTGCAGCGCACCCGCTGTGCCTATTTCTACAACACCGACATGCCCTGCAATAAGCGTCGCCCCGGCTCTGGCTGCTCTGCCCTCGGCGGTCTCAGCCACAACCATGCGATCCTCGGCACCAGCGAGAGCTGCATCGCCACCCATCCCTCCGACATGTGTGTGGCCCTGCGCGCCCTCGATGCCACCGTCGAGACGGTCTCATCAGACGGCACCACCCGCACCATCCCCATCGCCGACTTCCATCGCCTCCCCGGCGACACCCCGCACCTCGAAACCGTGCTGGCCCCCGGCGAACTTGTGACCGCTGTCACGCTGCCGCCCCCCAAGGGCGGCGTGCAGCTCTATCGCAAGGTCCGCGAACGGGCCTCCTACGCCTTCGCCAATGTCTCCGTGGCCCTGATCTTCAGGGATGGTGGTGTGCGGGCGCTCGCTTTCGGTGCCGTCGCGGCCAAGCCCTGGCGCGTCGAAGCAGCCGAGGGTGGACACGATGCCGGCTGGATCTCCGAGATCGCCCTGGCTGGCGTCCATACGACCGAGGACAACGCCTACAAACCCGAACTCGCCCGGCGCACGCTCTCCGCCGTCATCGCCGAGGCCCGCGAGGTGGCACGATGATCGGCTCCGGCATCAGCCGCACTGATGGTCCGCTCAAGGTCACCGGCCGCGCCCGCTACTCCGCCGAGCGGCAGGAGCTTGGCCCAACGCTCCACGCCTATGTCCTCGGCGCCGGCATCGGCCTCGGCCGCATCGAGCGGCTCGATACAGCGAAGGCAGAGGCCGCGCCCGGCGTCCGCCTCGTCCTCACCCACCGCAATGCCCCCGCCCAGGCGCCGGCGCTCGAGCACGCCGACATGTTCGATGCCCAGCCGCAGCTCTGGAGCGATCGTATCGACCGCTACGGCATGCCCATCGCGCTGGTCGTCGCCGACAGCTTCGAGGAGGCTCGCGCTGCCGCAGCAATCATCGAGGTCGACTACGTCGCCGATCCCGATGCGGCATACGAGATGGGCACGGAGCAGCCGGCCGAGCCCTGGCACGAGGCGTCGCGCCACGGTGACCTCGACGCCGGCCTGCGCCAGAGCGCCGCCACCATCGATGTCACCTATTCGACGCCCTATCACTTCGGCCATCCGATGGAGCTCAACGCCGCCATCGCCGACTGGCGTGAGGGGCACCTGACGCTCTTCCTCACCGCCCAGATGATCGCCCCCTTGCGCGATGCGCTGGCGGAGACTCTTCTGTTGCATCCTGATGCGATCACCATCGACAGCGCCTTCATCGGCGGCGGCTTCGGCTCGAAGATCGCGCTCCATGCCGAGGCGGTGCTGACTTCGCTAGCGGCGATGCAACTGGGCCGGCCGGTCAAGCTGATCCTGACCCGGCGCCAGCTCTTCACCCTCATCGGCCACCGCGCCGCCACCGTCAGCCGCATCCGGCTCGGCGCTACGGCCGATGGCAAGCTGCACGCCATCGGGCACGACGCCCGCGTCCAGACCTCGCCCTGGGGCAACTGGAGCGAGGGCGTCGCGACGGTCGCCCGCCCGCTCTATCCGGCCCCGCACCGGCTGACCCGCACCGCCCATCGCGAACTCGATCTCGGCGCCGCCGAACCGGTACGCGGCCCGGGCGAACTGTCCGGCCTCATGGTTCTTGAGTCCGCCATCGACGAGCTGGCGCACAAGCTCGACATCGATCCGGTCGAATTCCGATTGAGGAACGACACCAATCTCGATCCCGAAAAGAAGGTTCCGTTGAGTAGCCGCCGCCTTGGCGAATGCCTCACAGAAGGCGCCGAGCGCTTCGGCTGGGACCAGCGTCCGAAACAGCCGGCCAGTCGGCGCGACGGGCGCTGGCTTATCGGCTATGGCGTCGCCTCCTCGATGCGCGGCCACTTCCAGACGAAGACCGATGTCATCGTGCGCCTCGAGCCCGATGGCACCGTCATCGTTCGTTCCGACATGACCGACCTCGGCACCGGCACCTACACCATCGCCGCGCAGGTTGCCGCCACCGCACTCGGCGTGGGCGTCGAGCAGGTGAAGGTCGAGCTGGCGCGGACCAATTTCCCGCGCTCCGAAGGCTCGGGCGGCTCATGGGGCTCGGGCAATACCTCGGTCGCGGTCGATCGCGCCTGCCAGATTCTGCGCGGCAAGATCACCGAGGTCGCAGGCACCGGTTTCAACGACCTCTTTGCCGAAGTCCGCCGCCACTTCCCCGACGGGCTCGAGGCGACGGGGCATACGCGCGGGCAGAAGCAGGAGCCGGACTACACCGATTATTCGATCTTCACCTACGGCGCCTCCTTCGCCGAAGTGGCCGTCGATATCGACACCGCCGAGGTGCGGCTCCGGCGCATGCTCGGCGTCTTCTCTGCCGGTCGCATCCTCAACCCCAAGACGGCACGTTCACAACTGATCGGCGGCATGATCTGGGGCGTCAGCGCCGCGCTGCACGAAGGCGCTTACGCCGATCCGCGCCATGGCCACTGGGTCAACGGCGACCTCGCCGAGTACCTGATGCCAACTCATGCCGATCTTCCCGATATCGAGGCGGTAATGCTCGACGATTTCGACGAGCGCGCCAACCATCTCGGCGTGAAGGGCATCGGCGAACTCGGCGCCGGCGGCACCGGCGGCTCCGTCGCCAACGCCGTCTTCAACGCCACCGGCGTCCGCGTCCGCGACTTCCCCATCCGCATCGACCGGCTGTTGTCGGGGTTGCCGAAAGACTAGCAGCGAAGCACCACTTGATCCTCCCCCGCGGGGGCGGGGGCGGGGGCGGGGGAGGGGCGACCTCAGGCACCGGTCTGTCCCCTCAAAAAGACAGGTGACAGCGGCTAATCCCCCCGCGCAAAATCCTCAGGCGTATCGAAATCGCGCGCCATATGCTGGTCCGCCTCGACGAGCCGGGCGCCGACCAGCAGATCCCGCGCTCCGTGGTCGCCGCTGAGCCGCATCAGTTGTTCCAGCATCGGCCGGCGGAACACCGCCGGCGGGGTGATGTGCCCTGCGACACGCGTCGCCGCCGCCGGTCGGCCGACCGTCGCCTCGACCAGCGTCCTCAGATGCTCTGCCGTGACATAGGGCATATCGGCGAGGCAGATGATCAGCGCATCGGCCTCAAGTGCCATGGCGCGCTCGGCGGCGAGTTTCAGTGACGCCCCCATGCCGGCCGCCGGATTGGGATTGCTGATGATCCCGTACCCGCGCGCCTCGAACAGCTCGATCCGTCCGCGCGCCCGCGCCGGGCAGACCGCGAAACGCGCAGCCAGCGGCAGGCTGCCCATGGTGTCGGCGATATGCGCCCCCAGCGGTTTGCCGTCCAACACGTGCAGCACTTTGTCAGCGCCGAACCGGGTCGACAGCCCGGCGGCCAGGATCACGCCGACAATGGTCTCAGGCTCGATCAATCGCCGCCCGCTCCGCCGTGATCTCGGCCAGCACCGAAAGCGCCAGCGTCCCGGGATCACGCGCCCGGTCGATCAGTCCGATCGGGCCGCGGATGCGATCGACCTGCTCCGGCGGCACGCCCCTGGCGATCAGCCGCTCGCAGCGCTGCCGGTGGGTCCGCACGCTCCCCATCGCCCCGATATAGAAACCGGGCGCCGCGACGGCCTGCGTGAGGATAGCGTCTTCCCATTCGTGCTCGTGGAACAGCAACACCGTCGCCGTCCACGGGTCGATCGCCAGGTCCAGCGTCTGAGAGGGCGAGGTCAGCCGCGTCACCGGCAGCCCGAGAGCCGCAACCACCGCCGCACTCGCATCGTCCGGCGTTGCGACGGCGACCTCCAGTTCGGCCGCCAGCGCCACGCGCGCCAGCACCTCGAGGTCCGGTCCGCGTCCCGCCAGCCCCAGCCGGGTGCGCGGCAGGTAGCGGCGCACGAACGCCCCTTCGCGCCAGCCGGTCGCCCCATTGTCGTGGATCAGCCGTGCCGTTGAATCCTCGGGCCGGAAGGCAATGGCAAACGCCTCGCGCCGCCCCAGCGCATCGAGCGCCGCGTCGATGAGTTGCGCATCCGGGCTCACATGCACCAAGAGGTCCACCCCACCGCCGCAGGGAAAGCGGATATCCATGTAGGGCGAGCCCTTGCCGAAGCGGACGATGCGGTCACCGCCTTCGGCGATGAACGGCAGCACTTCCGTCGCAATCGCAGGCTCGACACAACCGCCCGACACGTGCCCGACATGCCGGCCATCGGCGAGCACCGCGAGATGGGCGCCGAGCTCCTTCGGCGCCCCGCCGTCGATAGCGGAAATGGCAACGAGCGCCCCCGGTATCCCCAGCCGCGCGCCCTCCGCCAGCAACGCGAACGGTGCCGCCTCACGGCTCACCGCCGCCCATGCGGGCACGACCAGTTCGCGATCTGCGGCAGGCGTCTGTTGCACGGGGCCTCCTCAAGCTCAGGCCCACTCTAGCGCTCGCACCTGCCCAGGCAAAGCTGCGAAACGCATGGCTTGAGGTACGTAACCGGTGTATGAGCTTTCCGACCTGAATCAGCCTATCAGCTGACACTACCGGAGGAGTTTCGTCACATGCAGCCCGTCGGCATCGGCATCATCGGCACCGGCAATATATCGGATGCCTATCTCAAGGCCGCCCCGCAATTCCCGATCATAAAGATCGTCGCCTGCGCCGATATCAACATGGACGCAGCGCGCGCCAAGGCCGCGACCTACGGCGTCGAAGCCCTCACTGTCGACGAACTTCTGGCCGATCCGCGCATCGGCATCGTCCTCAATCTCACGACGCCACAGCACCACGTGCCGGTCGGGCTGAAGGCCATCGCCGCCGGCAAGCACGTCTATTCCGAAAAGCCGCTTGCCGTCGCCTTCGAGGATGGGCTGCGCCTCGTCGAAGCAGCCGCGAAAGCCGGCCTCCGCATCGGCTGCGCGCCCGACACCTTCCTCGGCGGCTCGCACCAGACCGCTCGCAAGGCGATCGACGCCGGCACCATCGGCACGCCGCTCGCCGGCACCGCCTTCATGATGGTCGCTGGTCACGAACTCTGGCACCCCAATCCCGACTTCTACTACAAGGCCGGCGGCGGCCCGATGTTCGACATGGGCCCGTATTACCTCACCTGCCTCGTCAACATGCTCGGCCCCGTCGCGAGCGTCACCGGCGCCGCCAAGGCCTCTTACGACACCCGCACCATCGCCTCCGGCGCACGCGCGGGCGAGAGCTTCGCCGTCGAAGTCCCCACCCACATCTCGGCGCTCCTCTCCTTCGCCAACGGCGCCGCCGTCACCATCACCACCAGCTTCGATGTCTGGAAGCACGCCCACGGCCATATCGAAATCTATGGCAGCGCCGGCTCCATGCTGGTCCCCGACCCCAACCGTTTCGATGGCGCCGTGCAGGTCTCGGAAAAGAAGGGCGACTGGACCGACGTGCCGCAAACGCATCTCTACGGCGACGGCAACTACCGCATCCTCGGCCTCGCCGACATGGCCCAGGCCATCACCGAAGGCCGCCCGCACCGCGCCAGCCACGAGCTGAGCCTCCATGTCCTCGAGATCATGGACTCGATCCTGAAGTCGGCCGAAAGCGGGAGGCGTATCGAGCTCACCCACCCAGCTGCCCGTCCCGCCCCGATGCGCGACGATCTTCCGTTCGGGCAGCTCTGACCTCTCAGGTGGCGCGCTGCTCCTCGAGCAGTTGCGCCACCGTCGCCACCTCGACCTGCATGCCGAACCGGTTGTGGTAAAGCTCCAGCGCCGCGTCATGCGTCTGGTCCGCCGACGAGCACACCGCGTCGGTAGCGATGATCACGCGATAGCCGAGGTCGATCGCCCCGACCACTGCCGCCAGCACGCAAACCTCGGTCTCGGCCCCTGAGATGATCACCGTAGCCACGCCGCGGCGCTTCAGCTCGTCGTCGAGTACTCCGTCGATCCAGGGACTGTAGACGCGCTTGTCGATCACCCGCGCCGGCGGCACGAAGCCCCGCAGGTCCGGCACGAGGTCCAGCAGGCCCGGATCCAGCCGATCGAGCGTCATCTCCGGCCAGCGCCGGTAGTAACGCTGCCACGTACCTGCCGCTTCGGTGGCGTTCTGCGCCGGCACGAACCGGGTGAACACCGTCCGCTCCGGCGCCAGCTCCACCAGTTGCACCACCCGCGGCAGCACGATCGCCATCCACTTGGTGTGCCAGTCCGTCTCCTCGGCAAACATCCGCTGCATGTCGACGCAAAGATGCACCCAGCTCGTGCCGAGCGAACCGAAAGCGATACCATCCTTGTCGACAGGGCCGGTCGGTGACATGCGAACTCGCGCACTGGTGCCTATCCGACCTCAATGGCTGCCGCGGCGGCAAGTTCCGTGAACCGCCATTGGCCACGCCAACATCTTGCTAACCAGTTGAACGCAAAGCATTGCTGCCCAACGGATCACATTTTCGATTCTGTTAACTTGCGCCTGCTTGGATGCACCACAGGAGCAGAAGCTCCGGGGGATATTCGGTGCAAGTCCTGATCGTCGACGATTCACGATCGAGCCTCGCGTTCCTTGGCCATGTGGTCGGAGCGCTCGAGGGCGTTACCTTCGAAACCTTCCTACGCCCTTCGCTCGCCCTTGAAGCCGTAGCCCGCACCCAGTTCGATCTCATCCTCGTCGACCATGTGATGCCCGAGATGGACGGCGTCGAGCTGACCCGTCGCCTTCGCGCCCTCGAAGCCTACCGCCTCGTCCCCATCGTCATGGTGACCTCGGACAACTCCCCCGCTTTGCGCGTGAAAGCCATAGCGGCCGGCGCGACCGATTTCGTCAACAAGCCCTTCGACACTACCGAACTGCAGGCCCGGGTGACCAACCTACTGGCCCTGCGCCGCGCCCAGATCGAGCTCGCCGACCGCGCCGCCTGGCTGGCCCGCGAAGTCGAGGTCGCTACCCGCCACCTCGTCGCCCGCGAGGAAGAGATCATCTGGCGCCTCGCCCGCGCCATCGAATATCGCGACGGCGACACCGGTGGCCACGTCTCCCGCGTCGCCCAGATCTCCTCCATGCTCGCCGGCGCCCTCGGGCTCAGCCCCGAGCGCTGCCGGCTCATCTATCTGAGCGCACCACTGCACGATATCGGCAAGATCGGCATCCCCGACGCCGTCCTCGGCAAGCCCGGCAAGCTCTCGCCCGCCGAACTGACGGTGATGCGCGAGCACGTCTCGATCGGCGCCCGCATCCTCGAGAACGGCTCGTCCGAACTCATCCGCACCGCCGAGCTCATCGCCCAGAGCCACCATGAGCGCTGGGATGGCACCGGCTACCCCGACCGCCTGTCGGGCACCGATATCCCGATCGAAGCCCGCATCGTCGCTATCGCCGATGTCTTCGATGCGCTCTGTTCCGAGCGGCCCTACAAGCAGGCCTGGCCGATCGCCGATGCCCATCGCGAGATCGTCTCGCTCGCGGGGACGCATTTCGATCCGTCCTGCGTCGCTGCCTTCCAGCGCATGTGGCCCGAGATCGAGGCCATGCTGACCGAGCCTCCCGAGCCCGTCCGCCTCGCCGGCTGAACCCGCGAAGTTACTGCCGATGCGCAGCGCCGTCTCGGCACCGGCCTGGGCCGCGGGCTTACCCCCGCACACGATCGCCAGCCCTCGCGGGCAAGTATTCCCGCCTCTCCCAGAGTCTCCGTCGGCTTGCGTCGACTCGCCCATGACTCCCGGTGAGTCATCCCGGAGTCGATGAGCACTCGCGATAGATTCGAAGAAACCAAGTATTAACCTAGAAATACACAGTAATATCTCGCAACAACGGTTATCACAAATACTGCGTATCGGTAATGCGGATTTAACTTATCCGGTCAAATTATAGGAGTGCTAGGGGGCAACAGCAATTCCGAGTGGACGCGGAGGCACTGTTACTGGAGCGGCGTGGCGGATTGCCATGTCTTCCGGTCGGTGGCTTGCGCGCCCAATGCAACTGTATCGCAGAAGCATACTCACTCGGGGCCAGAACGAACCCTATGTCTCAGTCATTGCCGCATCCGCTCGCTTTGAGCGGCGACCTCTCGTTGCGCTCGATTGCCGAGTTGCACGCCAAGCTCACCCAGGCCATCGCCGCGCATGACGCGGTCGCTATCGGTACCGATGCCGTCGAGAGCATCGACGTCGCCTCTGTGCAGCTTCTCGTCTCCGCCACCAAGACCGCTGCCGCGCAGGGCCGGACGCTCACCGTCACGGCTGCTGCAAACGGTCCTGTGGCGCGGACGCTGATCGCGGCCGGGTTCCTTGCCGCCGACGGCAGCCCCAACCTTCCCACCCTTTCCACCTGGACCATTTCGCGAGAGGCGGCATGAGCAAGACCATCCTCACCATCGATGATTCCGCTTCCATCCGGCAGATGGTCGCCATGACCCTGCGCGGCGCCGGCCTGACCGTGCTCGAGGCCGGCAACGGGCTCGAAGGCTACAACACGGCGACGACGCAAACGGTCCATGCCGTTGTCACCGACCTCAACATGCCCGTCATGAACGGGCTCGAGTTCTTGAAGAAGTTCCGCGAGCACCCCGCCGGCAAGGGCATCCCGGTGATCCTGCTCACCACCGAGTCCGACGATGAACTGAAGCGCCAGGCGCGCGAAAGCGGTGCCACTGGCTGGATCGTCAAGCCGTTCAAGCAGGATCAGTTGCTGGCCGTCATCAAGAAGGTGACCGGCGCATGAATTCCGATCCCGCCGACACCTTCCGTCAGGAAGCCCGCGAACTGCTCGAGCAGCTGGAGCAGGGCCTGCTCGATCTCGAGCACAACCCTGACGATGCCGACCTCGTCAACGCCGTCTTCCGGGCGCTGCACACCATCAAGGGCTCTGGCGCCATGTTCGGCTTTGCCGACGTCGCCGCCTTCGTGCACGAGTTCGAGACCGCCTTCGACAAGGTGCGCAAGGGCCTCTCGCCCATCACCGACGCGCTGGTCGCCGTGGCGCTCGATGCCAAGGACCATATCCACGCCCTGATCGAAGCACCCGACGCAGCCGAAGGCGCGGGTGAGCCGATCCTCTTTGCACTGCGCCAGATCGTCGATGGCGACGACGCCTTCCCGGCCGCACCGATGGCGATGCCGGCGCCGGCCGATGACGTCCCGCTCGAGCCGACCGGCAAATGGCGCGTCCGCTTCATGCTCCCGACCGATGCGCTGGTGCATGGCACCAACCCGATGCTGCTGCTCGGCGAGATCGCCGATCTCGGTCCAACCGAAATCACCGCATTCGTCGACAATGTGCCGACCCTCGACGTCATCGATCCCGAGCACTGCAACCTCGGCTGGCAGGTCGATATCGAGCACGCTGACCCGACCGCCGCGCTCGACGATGTCTTCATGTTCCTCAAGGACGGCATGGAGCTCTCGATCGAGCCGCTGGCCATCGCCGCAGCCGCCGAACCGGAGCTGGCCCCCGCAGCCGAGACCATCCTCGATATCCTCGCCGAGGAAACCGAAGCCGAGGCCCTTGCCGCCGAACTGGCGCCGATCGCCAAATCCAGCAAGCAGCCCGCCAGGGAGCAGAAGGAAAAGCCCGAGGCTGCCGCCTCGACCTCGATGCGCGTGCCGGCCGAACGGCTCGACGAACTGATGGACAAGGTGGGCGAACTGGTCATTGCCCAGGCCCGCCTGTCGCAGCTCGCCGCCCAGAGTTCCGATCTCAACCTGAAGACCGTCGCCGAGGAACTCGAGCGCCTGTCCTCGGGTCTGCGCGACACCACCATGGGCATCCGCATGGTGCCGATCGGCTCGATCTTCTCGCGCTTCCGCCGCCTGGTGCACGACCTCAGCCGCGAGCTCGACAAGGACATCGAGTTCATCACGACGGGCGAAGAGACCGAGCTCGACAAGACCATGATCGAGCGCCTCGCCGATCCGCTGGTCCACCTGATCCGCAACTCCGTCGACCACGGCCTCGAAAGCGCCGAGCAGCGCATCAAGGCCGGCAAGCCCGCCAAGGGCACCGTAAAGCTCTCCGCCGTCTATGCCGGCGCCGAAGTCGCGATCTCCGTCACCGACGATGGCGCCGGTCTCAATGCCGATCGCATCCGGAAGAAGGCCGAGGAGCAGGGGCTGATCACGCCCGAAACGCGCCTCGCTGACCAGGAGCTCTACCAGCTGATCTTCGCGCCCGGCTTCTCGACCGCCAGTGCCGTGACTTCGCTCTCCGGTCGCGGTGTCGGCATGGATGTGGTCAAGCGCACCATCGATGGCCTCCGCGGCAAGATCGAGCTCTCGACCAGGCCGGGCGAGGGCACCACGATGACACTCCGCCTGCCGCTCACCCTCGCCATCATCGAGGGCATGCTGATCCGCGTCGGCAACGGCCGCTACTCGATCCCGCTTTCGGCGGTCGAGGAATGCGTCGAGCTACCGGCCGAAGTCGCGACCCATTCGCGTGGCCGCAACTTCCTCGATATCCGTGGCAGCCTCGTGCCCTTCCTGCGCCTCCGCGACCTGCTCGACATTCCGGGCGAGCCCGATGCGCACCAGAAGGTGGTGATCATCTCTTCGGGCGAGGGCCGCACAGGTCTCGTCGTCGATCAGATCATCGGCAACAACCAGACCGTCATTAAGCAGCTCTCCAAGCTCCACTCGGGCCTCGAGACCTTCTCGGGCGCCACCATCCTCGGCGATGGCGCCGTGGCGCTCATCCTCGACACCTCGCGCCTCGTCTCCTTCGGCCAGGCGCATGAGGAAAAGTTCCGCAGCACTGGAAAGGTCGCCGCATGACCGCCTTCACCGAACCCATGCGCGCCCTGACGCTGCGCCTCGACGACGAGCTCTTCGCCATCAAGGCCGAGAGTGTCCGCGAGATCCTCGATCTCGTCGCAGTCACCGAAGTGCCCAACGCCTCGCCGTTCGCCGCGGGCCTTATCAATGTGCGCGGCCGCGTCGTGCCGCTCACCAACCTCAAGGTCGCTTTCGGCATGCCGCGGCGCGAGCCTGACCAGGACACCCGCATCGTCGTCATCGAGACCGAAATCGAGGACGAGCCGAGCGTTGTCGGCATCCTCGCCGACAAGGTGTTCGACGTCACCGATATCGAGCCGGCCGCCATCGAGGAGGCCCCGCGCGTCGGCATGCGCTGGCGCCCCGACTATGTGCGCGGCATCGGCAAGCGCCGGGGAGATTTCATCATCATCCCCGACATGCAGCGAATTTTCGAAATCGAGGGCCGCAGGAGCGGCTCGTCTAGTGCAGCAGAAGAAAGGGCCGCATCGTGAGACTGACTATCAAGGCAAAACTGGCGGCCGTCTTTGGCGCCATCACGGTGGTGTCCGGGGTGAGCATGTTCATTGCCCTCCAGAACCTCGACAAGCTCAATCAGTCGCTGGTTACGATCGTCAACGTTCGGTCGGCCAATACGCTGACCATGCAGCAGATGCAGACCCACCTCGAGAGCCTCGGCTCGCGTCTCCGTGCCGCCATCATCACCGACGATTCGGCCGTGATCGACGACTACGTGACCAAGATCACAGATGAGTTCGCCGAGATGGCCCGGCTTCTGCAGGCGCTCGACGGCAACGTCCAGGACCCCCAGGTCCGCGGCATCCTTCCGGACTATACCGCCAAGATGGCGACTTACGAGACCGAGATGATGCGGGCCCTCGACCTGGCCAAGCTCAACACCGACACCGCCGCGCTGACCGTCACCACCACCGACGGCAGCGGTGCACTTGGCGTCGTCGAGGAGACGATGAGCGCCTTGGTCAACGCCCTTTCCGCCCGCGTCAGCGCCGGCGACAGTAGTGCGTTCCCGGCCTTCAAAGCGGCGTCGGAAGCCTACATGACGATCACCGATGCGTTCCGGCAGCAGCGCAACGTGCTGCTCGCCTCCTCGCTCCCGGCCAAGCAGGATGAGTGGTACGCCGATTACAAGACCGGCGTCGAAAGCCTCTCCGAGCTGTTCCCGACACTCCGCCGCACTGTGCCGGCGACCGAGACCGCCCTCCTTGCGGCCGCCGAGGAAGCATACGGCAACCTGGTGGTCGCCATGGACAAGGCCGTCGACATCTCGATCCAGCGCGGCGACTACAACGCCATGCAGGCCTCCGACGTCGCTGCCGTGGCGCGTCGCGATGCCGACACGGCGCTCGAGTCGATGATCGGGCGTAACAAGGAACTGCTGGACGCCGCCGCAGTCGAGTCCAAGCAGCTTTACGACTCCTCGATGCTGCTGTTGCTCGCGCTCCTCGCGGGTTCGGTCGTCATCGCTGCGCTTGCCGCCATCTGGATGATCGTCACCATCTCGAAGTCCCTGTCGGCCGCTCTCGGTCTCGCCAACGCCGTCGCCGGTGGCGATCTCAGTGCCGAAGCCAAGGTCAGGTCGAACGACGAGATCAAGGACGTCATCGACGCGCTGAACACGATGACTCGGAAGCTCCGCGAGGTCGTCTCAGAGGTCACCGCCGCCGCTCGGAACGTGGCGTCGGGCAGCCAGGAACTCTCGGCCACCGCCGAACAGCTGAGCCAGGGCGCCACCGAGCAGGCCTCCTCGACCGAAGAAGCCTCCGCTTCGATGGAACAGATGGCCGCGACCATCAAACAGTCGGCCGACAATGCCAGCCAGACCGAAAAGATCGCCCGCCAGTCGGCCGCCGACGCCAACAGCTCCGGCGAGGCCGTGGGCAACGCCGTCAACGCCATGCAGACCATCGCCGAAAAGATCATGGTCGTGCAGGAGATCGCTCGCCAGACCGATCTCCTCGCCCTCAACGCGGCCGTCGAGGCGGCTCGTGCCGGTGAACATGGCCGCGGCTTCGCGGTGGTCGCCTCCGAGGTGCGCAAGCTCGCCGAACGCAGCCAGGCTGCCGCTGCCGAGATTTCGACCCTCTCGGTAGATACCGTGAAGGCCGCCCGCTCGGCCGGCGACATGCTGCAGAAGCTGGTGCCCGACATCCGCCGCACCGCCGAACTGGTGGAAGAGGTCACCGCCGGCTCGCGCGAGCAGAATGCCGGCGCGGCCCAGATCAACACGGCCATCCAGCAACTCGACAAGGTCACCCAGCAGAACACGTCGGCCGCCGAAGAAATGTCTGCGACCTCCGAGGAGCTGGCCAGCCAGGCCGAACAGCTGCAGTCTGCGATCAGCTACTTCCGCATCGACCCGAGCCAGCAATACACCGCCCCGGCTCCGGCCAACGACCGCGTACCCGCGAAGACTGCCAAGCTCCGCGAAGAGCTGATGCAGAAGGCCCCGCACATGAAGCGCAAGGCCCCGGCCCGCACTGCTTCCGGTGGCGGCTTTGACCTCGATCTCGACGACATGGGCGACGATCTCGACAGCGAGTTCTCGCGCCGCGGCGCCGCCTGACCACGCCTTTGACGAACCGGATCGCGGATGAGCCGCGGTCCGGCATACCCATCAAGCCGGTTGGGACCGGCAGCAGCGTTTGGGGGATACTTTGAGACTTACAATCAAGCTGAAGCTCGCCGCCACCTTCGTGGGCATTATCGCCCTCAGCGCCGTGAGCATGTTCATTGCCCTGCAGAGCCTGAACAGCATGGATGGCGCGTTCACCGCCGCCATGGACCACAACGTCAAGCGCATCGAGCTCGCCTCGGGCCTCGAGCGCGACCTGCTCGAATTCGCCCGAGACGAGCACGACCTCATGCTCGCCTCCACGCCGGCCGACACCGCCGAACTCACCGCCAACCTCGATCGCCTTATCGCTGAGATCGAGTCCGGCGCCACCGATCTGCACGATCGCTCCAGCGACGGCGGCCAGCCGCTCGTCGAGAAGTTCTCCGCAGAATTCGGCGAATACCTAACCGAGCACGCCGAGATCCGTCGCCTGTCGGTCGCCAATCTCGATGCCGAGGCCTACGCGCTCGCCTCCGGCAAAGCGGCTGCCGTCATGCACGAAGCTGAGGCCTCGCTCGAGGAAGTCGTCACCCTCAACAACCAGCGACTGGCCGAGGCCACCGCGCACGCCCACGAACTCTCGGCCATCTCCAGCATGCTCGGTATCGCCCTGCTGATCAGCTCCGTGCTGATCGCCGCCGTCGCTGCCACCTGGATCATCATGGGTATCGCCAAGGGCCTCGCCCGCGTCACCGACGCGGTCAACGCCGTCGCCATCGGCGATCTCGAGCAGACCGTCGTCGTCAAGACCAATGACGAGATCAAGGATCTGGTGGCCAAGGTCAACGACATGACCGGTAACCTCCGCAACACCGCCGCCATCGCCGATCGCATCGCCGACGGTGACCTCACCGTCGAGCCCAAGCCCCTCTCCGACAAGGACACGCTGGGCCTTGCGCTCGGCCGTATGGTCGAAAAGCTCCGCGACGTCATCACCGAAGCCATCAGCTCGGCCAACAACGTCTCGGCCGGTAGCCAGGAACTCTCGGCCACCGCCGAGCAGCTGAGCCAGGGCGCCACCGAGCAGGCCTCCTCGACCGAAGAAGCCTCCGCCTCGATGGAAGAGATGGCCGCGACCATCAAGCAGTCGGCCGACAACGCCGCCCAGACCGAAAAGATCGCCCGCCAGTCCGCCGCCGACGCCATCGCCTCGGGCCAGGCCGTGAACGACGCCGTCACCGCCATGCAGACCATCGCCCAGAAGATCATGGTGGTGCAGGAAATCGCCCGCCAGACCGACCTCCTCGCCCTCAACGCTGCGGTCGAAGCTGCGCGCGCAGGCGAGCATGGCCGCGGCTTCGCTGTTGTGGCATCCGAAGTGCGCAAGCTTGCCGAACGCAGCCAGGCCGCCGCGGCGGAAATCTCGACGCTCTCCGACACCACGGTGAAAACCGCCCAGTCGGCCGGCGAGATGCTCACCCGCCTCGTCCCCGACATCAAGCGGACTGCAGAACTGGTCGAGGAGATCACCGCCGGTGCCCGCGAGCAGAATGCCGGTGCGGCGCAGATCAACACCGCCATCCAGCAGCTCGACAAGGTCACCCAGCAGAACACCTCGGCCGCCGAAGAAATGTCGGCGACGTCCGAGGAGCTGGCCAGCCAGGCCGAGCAGTTGCAGATCGCCATCAGCTACTTCCGCATCGAAGCCGCTACGGTAGCCGAAGCACCGGCGCCCGCGGCGCGCAAGCCTGCCGCGAAGCCGAACCTGCGCAGCGAAGTCTTCGCCAAGGCCCCGCACATGGCGCCGCGCAAGCCTGCCGCCCGCGCGGCCAGCAATGGTGGTTTCGACCTAGATATCGATGACACCGGCGATGAGCTCGATGCCGAGTTCACCCGCCGTGGTGCCGCCTGAAGGAGCATCGGACTTGGCTGAGAAATCCCAATACGTGACGCTTGGCGTGGACGGCGAACTCTTCGCCGCCCCCGTCGAGAAGGTGCAGGAAATCCTCGAGATGCGGCCGGTTGCGCGCCTGCCGCAGGCGCCCCCGAACCTGCTCGGCATGACCGATGTGCGCGGCGAGGGCATCCCGGTCCTCGACCTGCGTCTGACCCTCGGCCTGCCCGAAGCCGACGACACCGAGAACACCCGCATCGTCGTGCTCCACGTCAACGGCGCCACCGCGCCGATGACGCTAGGCCTCCGCACCGACCGCGTGTTCGAAGTTACCGTCCTCGATGCCGACGAACTCGATCCACCCCCGTCCGTCTCAGGCAAGTGGCGCTCCCATACTGTCGCCGGCATCGGACGCCGCAACGGCCAGTTCGTCACCGTCCTCGATCTCGACCGCCTGCTCGGCGGTGTGGCTGAGGCGGCTTGAGAGTGATGACCGATAGAGAATGGCGAGGGAGGGGGCCGTATGCCAGTGGGGAACACACCCTTGCCTAGCCTCGCACTAACATCCCGCCCCATCGAAGACGACGGCGAAGATCATCTCAGCGCGCTCGATTTCGGCCGCATTGCCAAGCTCATCGAAGGCGAGGCCGGCATCAAGCTACCCCCGGGCAAGCGCCTGATGGTCGAGGGCCGGCTGCGAAAGCGCCTGCGCGTCCTCGGGCTCGCCGATTTCGCTAGCTATGCCAACTTCCTGTTCAAGCGAAACGGCCTCGAGCGCGAACTGACCCATCTTATCGATGCCGTCACCACCAACAAGACCGATTTCTTCCGCGAGGCCGAGCACTTCGACTTCATGGTCTCCACCATGGTGCCGCTGCTGCTCAAGGCGCGGGGCGAACGCAACCCGCTCCTCAAGATCTGGAGCGCTGCCAGCTCGACCGGTGCCGAAGCCTATACGCTTGCCATGGTGCTCGACGACATGGTCGCCCAGCGCCACGATTTCCGCTTCGCCATCCTCGGCACCGATATCTCGACGCAGGTGCTGGCCCAGGGTCGCCGTGCCGTCTATCCCGCCGAAATGATCGCTCCGGTGCCGCCGGAAATGCAGGCCCGCTACGTCATGCACGCGCGCCGGCCCGGCCCTCGCCGCGAGGTGCGCATGGCGCCCGAGCTGAGGCGCTATGTCCGCTTCGCCCATCTTAACCTGATGGACCAGACCTACCCGTTCGATCGCGACGTCGACATCGTCTTCCTGCGCAACGTGCTGATCTACTTCGAGAAAGCCGATCAGGAAGCCGTGGTGGCGCGCCTGCTCACCCATATCCGGCCGGGCGGCTATCTCGTCCTCGGCCACTCCGAATCCATGATCGGCACCGCGCATGCCGTCCGGCAGGTCGCCCCTGCCGTATTCCAGAAGCTCTGAGGGGGAGCCGATGCCCGACCGCAAAATACGTGTCCTGATCGTCGACGATTCCGCCGCCGTGCGCACCACGCTCACCGACATCATCTCGTCCGATCCGGCCCTCGAAGTGATGGCCACGGCCGCCGATCCCTATATCGCGGTCGAGCGCATCCGCCAGGAAGTGCCCGATGTCATCTTCCTCGATATCGAGCTGCCGCGTATGGACGGCATCACCTTCCTGAAAAAGATGATGTCGCAGCGCCCCATCCCGGTGGTGATCTGCTCGTCCCACGCCAGCGAAGGCAGCGACATGCTGATCAAGGCATTGGAAGCCGGGGCCGTCGATGTGGTGCCCAAGCCGCGCGTCGATACGGTTGAGGCCCTGCATGACTCGCGCGCCCGCATCTGCGCCGCCGCCCGCAATGCCGCCGAGGCACGGCTGAAGGGCCGCGCTGTCCGGCCGCCGGCACCGGAAATCCACGTCGAAGCCAAGCTCACCGCCGACGCGGTAATCCCGCCTCGCTCGGCCGCACGCGCCGCCTCCGCTCTCGCCACCATCCCGGTGACCGAGCCGGTGATCTGCATCGGCGCATCGACCGGTGGCACCGAGGCCCTGCGCGACGTCCTCGTCGAACTGCCCGCCGCGTCGCCGGCCATCCTCATCGTCCAGCACATGCCCGAGCGCTTCACCGCCGCGTTCGCACGCCGCCTCAATGGCCTCTGCCAGGTGCGCGTCAAGGAAGCCGAGGATGGCGATGTGCTTGAGGCCGGCCAGGTGCTCATCGCCCCCGGTGGCCGTCACATGACGCTGCAGCGCACCGGTTCGCGCTACACCGTCAACATCGTCGATGGCCCGCATGTCTCGCGCCATCGCCCCTCGGTCGATGTGTTGTTCCGCTCGGCCGCCTATGGCGCCGGCCGCAACGCCCTCGGCATTCTCCTCACCGGCATGGGTGACGACGGCGCCAGGGGCCTCCTCGAAATGCGCCAGGCCGGCGCCACCACCATCGCGCAGGACGAGGAAAGCTCGGTCGTCTTCGGCATGCCCAAGGAAGCCATCGCACTGGGCGCCGCCGCCAAGATCGTGCCGCTGAAGCGCGTCGCCCAGGAGATCACCACCTACGCCAGCCGTGCGCCGCTGAGGGATTCCGCATGATCGCCGAAGCAAGCACCGCACTGGATATCCTCCCCCGCGGGGCGGGGGAGGGGGACCACCCAAAGGGTGGTGGAGGCGGCAACCCAGATCTCGGCGATACCCTCGCCGATCTTATCCCCGATCTCCGCGCCATCGTCTCCCACCTCGCCTCCCCCCGCGAAGCCATCGACGGCGCCTTCGTCGCGGTCGGCGATCGCCTCGCCGAATGCGCCGGCATCCTCACTCGCATCACCGGCACCTTCGAGGCCCTGCCGGTTGAACTGGGCAGCGATGAACTCACCAGTGCCACCGACGGCCTCGCCCTTGTCGGCCGCCGCGCCGGCGAGATCTCCGTGGCGCTCGGCGCCGAGCAGGATGACCTCAACCGCCTCGTCGAAGCCCTGCGCAAGGCCGCCCACCCGATCTCGGAACTCCGCCGCACCGTCAAGATGATGGGCATCGTCGCCATCAATGCCCGGGTCGTCGCCGCCAGCGTCGTCACCGCTGAGGAGGATTTCGGCGTCTTCACCACCGATATCGCCCAGCTCTCAGACGGCGCTGCGACCACCATCAGCAAGTTCCACCGCACCTACGAGGCGCTCACCGGCGTCGTCGCCGACGCCGCTATAGCTCGCGGCAATTTCGAAGCCGCGCATCGCCAGACGCTTTCCGCGCTCGCGACCGAGCTCGAGGCCGACCTCGCCGAAGTCACCGAGCAGCGGCTCGAATCCGCCCGCTCCAGCGTCACCACTGGCCAGATGTCGCGCGCCATCACCGACAAGGTCGCAGCCGCGGTCATGGCCCTCCAGGTCGGCGACGCCACCCGCCAGCGCGTCGAACACGTCGAAGCTGCTCTCCTCGACGTGGCCTCCCTCTTCATCCTCCCCCGCGGGGCGGGGGAGGTGGCCGGCCCAGGGCCGGCCGGAGGGGGCCACGATCCCTCGGCCGTCGTTCCCTCGTATGTCCCCACGGCCATGGAACTCCAACGCCTCCAGCTCGAATCCGCCCGCGAAACCCTGATCATCGAGATGTCCTCGGGCGCAGACGCGCTCAGCCACCTCACCCAGGACGTCCAGGCCGTGCTCGAGCATGCCGGCAGCGTCTACGGCTCCGCCGAGAACCGCTCCGCCCTTGCCGAACTCCACGGCGCCGTCCGCCGCGCCGTTACCGTGCTGCGCGATTGCGAAAGCGAGCGCGGCAAGCTCGATCAGGTCGCTGCCGCCGTTTCCGATACCGTCCGCGTGCTGCTCGACCACGTCGAGGCGGTGCAGGAGATCGAGTACAAGATGCGGCTCGTCTCGCTCAACGCCGCGGTCAAATGCGCCCAGCTCGGCCCGCGCGGCCGCGCCCTCGATGTCATCGCCCAGCAGCTCCGCACCCTCACCGGCGAGACCGTCGTCTCGGCCCAGGCCGCCGTCGAGTGCCTCAACGAAGCGGCGGGCTATTCCACCGCCTTCACCCAGTCCGCCGGCTCCGGCGCCACCCGCGTCGGCGATCTCGAACGCGAGGCGACTGCGGCGCTCGAACTGCTCGAAGCCGTCGGCTTCCGCATGAAGAACGCACTGGTCGAGCTCTATGCCGATGGTCCCAAGGTCGCCCGCCTTCTTGAAGACGCCGTCGGCGCCCTCGCCAGCCACGCCGCCATCTCCGAAGCCCTCAGCGACATCGAGTTCGCCCTGATCCTCCCCCGCGGGGCGGGGGAGGTGGCCGGCCAGGGGCGGGACGGAGGGGGGAACATCATCGAGGGCCACCCCGACTTCTTCGCCACCCTCCGCCGCCGCTACACCATGGACGCCGAGCGCCGCCTCCACCACAGCTTCCTTGGCACCATCCCCGAGGCCGAGCCCGAACCCGAAGCCTCCGGCGATCTCGACGACCTGCTGTTCTGAGCGCCTTCACGGCCCGGCTGAACCATCTCGCCACCAGCGGTGATGCTCTTGCAGTACTCGCTAGCCCAAATGCCGCAACTGCGTGCTGAGGCTCCCCACATCGAGCACCCGGCCATCGATCCGGTCCGCGAACTCATACGCCCATACCGTCGCCGCCGGACCCGCCTGGATGAACAGGTCGTCGAAGCCGGTCGAAGCGAGCACCGCGCTCCGGATTTCGGCCGAGTGCTCGAAAGCATCGGTCTCCGGCACCTTGATGAACTGGGCATCCCTGAGCCCAAGCCGCTGCATGGTGCCCAACTGCTCGGGGAACGACAGCCCGCCCATCGGCCGGTCCGGGCAGACGAATAGGATTCGCCGCCCGCTGAACAGCGCTCGATACCGATCCAGCACGCCCTCCATCTCGCCCCGTGCATACTCCTCGACATGCAGGCCAAGGAAAAACACGCCGGCCGAGCCGTAGGTATCGAGCCCGGTTTCATGTGTGACAATCCGCCAGTGCCGCTGATACTCGCGCTGCTGCCGCCGGCGCTTAAGCACGAGGATATCGTTGTGCTCCCGGATGCTGCGGAAGCCATCCGGCACCTTGGGATAGCGCTCATAACGCGCCACCCACTCCTGTTCGGCCCTGTCGGTGAAGAGGTTGTTGAAGCAGGCAAGCGCCCCGGCCCTGGGCACCAGCAGCGCCTCGTTCAGCGCCGCCTCGAGCGCCGCGCTGTGCCGCTGGAAGCGCAGCCCCCGCCCGTAGAGCGCCAGCTTCAGCTCGCCGTCGCCGAACCGGGACAGCGCGACGCCATCTTCGAGCACCCGCCGCAATGTCTCCTCGTTGCCGAGGCGTTCGATCGGACGTGAATCGGACAAGCGGGCGCGCAGCGATCGCAGCCAGTAATTCATCGCCATCGAACCTCGTCCTCGGAAGGGCCGCCACCAACCAGCCGATGCCCCCCAAGTCAAGGACTGGCAGAAGTTCATGGCCTAAGAGCAGACTTTCACTGCACCTTTGCGCGTCCAGGCATCGATTTCCGTGCCCGTCCGACCCCACTGGACTCGCTCCGGGACTTCCGGTAACGTTCCCAATAGATGCCGGTCCACGGCACGGAGGATCGATGGGCAGGCGCCCGACCATCATTGATGTTGCACGGCTTGCCGGCGTGTCGAAGAGCACCGCCGCCCGCGCCCTTACCGATTCCGGTGACGTCAATGACGCGACGCGCGAGAAGGTCCGCCTCGCCGCCCGTCAGGCCGGCTATGAGCGCAACCACCTCGCCGTCGGTATGCGCTCGGGCCGCTCCGGCCTTTTCGGCCTCGTCATTCCGGACATCACCAACCCGTTCTGGGCCGAAGTCGCCCGCGGTGCGCAAGATATCGTCGGCGAGCGTGGCGCCTCGCTCCTGGTCTTCTCCTCCGACTGGGATCACGACCGCGAGGCCGCGCACCTGCGCGCCGTGCGCCAGGCCCGCGTTGAGGGCGCCATCGTCAATCCGGTCTCCGACAATGTCGATGATTTCGGGCGCTTCGGCGTGCCGCTGGTGCTGATCGGCTCTTCGGCCGAGCGCTTCCCGGATACGGCCAGCATCGGTTCTGATATCGCCCAGGCGGTGCGCCTCGGCATGGAGCATCTGGCGTCCCTTGGCCATACCCGCCCGGCCCTGATTCTCGGCCCGAAATCACGTCTTGCCCGGGCTCGCTTCCTTCGCGCCGTGCACGAATACTGCCTCGAGCACGACATCGATCCGGCCTCGCTCCTCGTCGAGGAGACCGACTACACCTTCGAGGGCGGCCAGGCCGCCATGCAGCGGCTGATGGCGCGCCAGCCGATCGGTCACATCGCCGTGTTCTGCGCCAACGACCTCATGGCACTCGGCGCCATGCTGGCCGTACGCGATGCCGGGCGCGAATGTCCGCGCGATGTCTCCATTCTCGGCTTCGACGGCGTGCCGGCCGGTGCCTTCTCCTGGCCGACGCTCACTACCATCGAGAAGCCGGCCCGCGAACTCGGCCGCCGCGCCGCACTCGCCCTGTTCGACGAAATCGCCGGCCGCCCACAGGCCGGCCGCACCTATCTGCCGTGCCGCCTGATAGAGCGAGGTTCACTCGCCGATCTGGGCGCACAAACACCCCTGCGCATTGCCGGGGTGGGGAGGAGCTAGACTATGTCCAGCCTGGACAGCGCAACGGCGCTTTCGACCTCGGCCGGGAACGTTCCCAAGTCCAGCCGCTTTGCCTCCGGAGTCCGCCGCTGGTGGCCCTACTACGTCATGCTCGCTCCCGGCCTGATTTTCTTCCTCATCTGGCACTATTTCCCAATCTGGGAAGCCAAGATGGCCTTCGAGCAGGTGCGCATCATACCGCCCAATATCTGGGTGGGACTGAAGCACTTCCAGACCCTGTTTTCGTCGCCGGTCTTCTACCAGGTGCTCGCGAACACGCTGATCATCTCGACGCTGAAGATCGTTTTCGTCTTCCCCGTCCCGATCATCGTGGCGCTGCTGCTCAACGAGGTGCGGAGCGGCAGGCTGCGCAAATTCGTGCAGTCGGCGATCTACCTGCCGCACTTCCTCAGCTGGGTGGTGATCGCCGGCATCTTCATCGCCATCCTCTCGCCCTCCGATGGCGCCGTGAACCAGATCACCGGCTTCTTCGGCGCGAAGCCCGTCAGCTTCATGACCGAAGGCAACTCCAGCCGCTGGGTGCTGGTCTTCTCCGAAATCTGGCGCTCCGCCGGCTGGGACAGCCTGCTCTACCTCGCCGCCATCGTCGGCATCGACCAGTCGCTATATGAAGCGGCCGAGCTCGATGGCGCCAACCGCTGGCAGAAGGTCTGGCACGTCACCATCCCCGGGATCGTCCCGACCATCGCGACGCTCTTCATCCTCAACATGGGCATGTTCCTCTCGGCCGACCTCAACCAGGTCATCAACTTCCTCAACGACGTGAACCGCGGCCAGATCGATATCCTCGACACCTACGTCTACCGGATCGGCCTCCGCACCGGCGAATACTCACTCGCCACCGCCGCCGGTCTGTTCAAAGCCGTGTTCGGCATGATCCTGATCCTCACTGCGCACTTCGTCTCGAAGCGCCTCACCGGCAAGGGAGTGTGGTGATGGCCGCGCCCCGAGGTACCGCGATCCGCCGCTCGCCGCTCGAGCGCATCGAATACGCCATCATCGTCACCACGCTGCTCGCCATGGTGGTGGTGATGCTGCAGCCGATCCTCAACCTGCTCGCTGTTTCCTTCTCCGATCCCACCAGGGTCGCGGGCAAGAGCGGCCTCGATATCTGGCCGTCCGGCTTCTCGCTCGATGTCTGGCTGCTGCTGCTCCAGCATCCCAACGTCCAGCGCGGCATCCTCAACTCGATCTTCATCACCGCCACCGCGACCGCCATCGGCGTCATCGGCACGGCACTGATGGCCTGGGGGCTGAGCCGGCCGGGGCTGCCGTTCCGCCGCGCCATCTTCCTGCTGGTGCTTGTCACCATTGTCTTCGAGCCCGGCATCATCCCTGACTACTTCCTGATGAAGCGGATGGGCCTTCTCGACAGCTACTGGAGCGTCATCCTCTACAAGGCGGTGAACGCCTGGTACCTGATCATCCTCGTCCGCTTCTTCGAGGAGATCCCCGAGGAACTGCTCGAGGCCGCCGAACTCGACGGCGCCAACGCCTTCCAGATCTTCTTCCAGGTCGTGCTGCCGCTGGCAAAGCCGGCGCTGGCGACGATCGCCCTGTTCTACCTCGTCTTCCACTGGAACGAGTTCTTCCGGGCGATGATCTACCTCAACGACCAGACCAAGTATCCGCTGCAGGTTGTACTGCGGCAGTTCGTGGTCGAGGGCGACAAGCTGGCGATCGTCGGCGCCGAGAACGCGGCCAACAATATCGGCGTCGCCCAGATCAACTTGAAGGCGCTGAAGGCCGGGATGATCATCATCACCATCCTGCCGATCCTCGCCATCTATCCGCTGATCCTCAAGTTCTTCACCAAGGGCACCATGAGTGGGGCGCTGAAGGGATGACAAATTCTTCTGTCATTGCTGCCCGATTTGGAGGCAAACTCCCGACATGCGGCGCGGGAGAGTGTCATGACCGAGCGCAAGAGAAGTGCAGTCAATCGGGACCTGCGGATCGCGGTTCTTCTACTGGCGGGCATCGAGGCGGTGCTGTTCGTCATCGTCGCGTATTTCGTACTCAATCAGGCGATCGCCTCCAACGAGCAACTCAGTCGATCGATCGGTTGGGCGCTGGCAGCGGCAGTAGCAGCCCCCATCGTGCTGCTTACTCTGCCGGCGCTCATTCTCGGGATCTGGGGACGTCGGCTGAAGCTGGCGTTGGGTCTGGCCATTCTTGCCCTGCTGATGCCGCTGGCCGTCTGGTATCTCACCTAGCTCCTCCCCCAGCCTTCGCCGCCGTAGATTCCGCTGTTATTCCGGCCCTTTGTCGGGGCATGCTCGCGCTGCAGAGCCGAGGAGAGCCGCATGACCGATACCACGGCAAGCCCGAAGACGCCGTGGCTGCGCTACACGGTTCTCGCCCTCGTCGGCCTGCAGGTGGCGCTGTTCGCCTTTGCCCAGCTGGACTATTGGCTGCGTGCCGCCTCGATGGACATGATGACCCGCTCGATGGGCCAGGACATGTCGATCATCATCTGCATCCCCTTGGTGCTGCTGACGCTCCCGGCGTTGATCCTCGCGCTCAAGCGCCGCTGGCTGGTGCTGGCCCTGATACTCGCGCTCCTGCCGCTGCTGCTGGTCGTCGCTTTCTTCGGCTTCTTCGCCCTCAGGTAAGCCGCCGCTCTCGGCGCGTAAGACGTTCGGCCCGAGTCCTTCCCACACACTTGATGTCCCCGCGAATGCGGGGATCCATCTCGCCGCCATCGCAGCCGGCGAAATGGACCCCGGCCTGCGCCGGGATGACATCGCGGCCGTGGGGGATTTCCCGCTCAACCAACCAATAACCAGGCATAACGGAGGAGAATCCATGCTTAAGACCCTGCTTCTGACAACCACAGCGCTGGCGCTCAGCCTGTCGCTGGCTATGCCAGCCAGCGCCCAAACGGTGATCCGTCTCGTTTCGAAGGACTTGCTGACCACCAATCCGCCCGACGTCGCCCATATCGAGCGCATCGAGGCGGTGCTAAAGGCGCAAGGCACCGATCTCGACATCCAGATCGTCGACCTGCCGTCTTCCGGCTATGCCGATGCGCTCGGCGTCATGCTGCTCTCGGGCGATATCCCCGACCTGATCTACTTTCAGGGCGGCGACGCCAAGATGGCCGATCAGGGCATTCTCGAAGACCTCAACCCGTGGATCGAAAAGTCGCCCAACCTCAAGGCCGCCCTCTGGCCGCACAACGTCGACCGCCTCAAGAACTACCCGTACCTGCTCTACGTCTATCCGCCACGCGCCCCGCAGCCGGTGATCCGCAAGGACTGGCTCGACAAGCTCGGCATCGCCCCGCCGCAGACGGTGGATGAGTACGAAGCCTTCTTCAAGGCCATCCACGACGCCGATCTCGATGGCGACGGCACCCCGGGCAACACGCTCGGCGTCACCACCGCCGACAACACCAACGAGCTCGACTCGATCTTCAACCAGGCCTTCGGCATCACCGGCACCTGGATGAGGGACGCCGCGGGCGAGTGGGTGAGCTCGCGCATCACCGATGCCGAGAAGGCCAAGATCACCTGGTACGCCAAGCTTGCGGCCGAGGGCCTCTACGACAAGGAATACGTGACCTCGAAGTTCGACGTGAAGGAAGACAAGTTCTACACCGGCAAGGCTGGCGTGATCTTCGGCTCCTCAGCGGAAGTCATCGACATCTACGGTGGCAAGATGCGCCAGGCGCATCCGGAAACCCCGATCGAACTGGTACTGCTGCCGATCCCCAAGGGCCCGGGCGGCCAGGGTCTCTCGGCCACCGATGTGTCGAAGGAAAGCCGCGGCTTCGCCATCGCCACCACCTCGCAGCACAAGGAAGAAGTCGCAAAACTCCTCGACTTCATGGCCTCGACCGAGGGCCAGATGCTCGACCGCATGGGCTTCGAGGGCGAGGAATACACCAAGTCCGGCGACACCTACACAATCACCGACAAGATGAGCACCTGGTACGCCCGCTTCTTCGCGGCTGCTAACTTCGTGCCGCCGGTCGAGTGGAAGTCGGCTGCGGCACAGGAGTCGCTGAAGAACATCACCACCTGGTTCAAGCCCGACAACGCCTTCGTCTGGCCGTCCGACTTCGCCGCTGACCTCGACGCGACCGAGAACGTCTATCGCGCCTGGGTCTACAAGTTCATCTCCGGCGAAGCCTCGATAGATCAGTGGGACGCTTTCGTCGCCGAATGGAAGGCCGCCGGTGGCGACCGCCTCAACGAGTATGCCCGGACCAAGCTGAACGGCTAAGGCCCGGCGCTGACCGAGGGCCGGTGGGAACCTCCCTATCCGGCCTTCGGCCACCTTCTCCTGCTCCAGCGGTTGGCGTGTGTCAGAGCGCAACGCAAGGGGGAGAAGGCCCGACTGAAAAGTCTCGGCTCATCGCCTTCTCCCTTGATGGGAGAATGTGCCCGAAGGGCGGATGAGGGTGGGGCAAACACACACGGAACAGTGCCTTGAACGACACCAGTACCTCGCTCCGCGGCCGCGTCCGCGCCATGCTGCACGGTATCGCCCTCGGCGACGCGCTCGGCGCGCCGGTCGAAAAGCTATCGGCCGGCGACATCCGCGCCCGCTATGGCCGCGTCACCACGCTCGACGCCCGCTGGCACAAGATGGACCTGCCGCCCGAGCAGCGGAACCACCGCATCCGCGGCAACGGCATCGTCACCGACGACACGCTGATGACGCTGGCGCTGATGGACGTCTACGCCGAAACCAACCATCACCTCGACGCCTGGGACATGGCCGACGCCATGGTCCGGCAGATCGCCTGGACGCCCCGCTGGATCCCCGAGATGCAGCGCGAGGCGAACCTGATCGACCGCCTGTTCTATCCCGAGAGGTGGATCTTCCAGCGCCACCAGCTGGCCAATTGCGACCCCCGCCAGGGCGGCATCGGCAACATGGTCAACTGCGGCGCTGCCATGTACATCGCCCCGGTCGGCGTCGTGAACGCCTGCGATCCCCGTGCCGCCTACCACGAGGCGATCAGCTTCGCGCAAGGCCACCAGGAGAGCTACGGGCTCGAAGCCGCCGGCGCTTTCGCCGCTGCGGTCGCTGCCGCCTTCGTGCCGGGGACGACGATCGAGGAAGTCGTCGACTGGGCCATCGTCTATAGCAAGGACGGGACACGCGAAGCGATCCGCGCCATCGTGGAAGTCGCAGCCAAGCTGCACGGCGCCGACCACGCCGAAGTCGTCGCTGCCTTCCACGCGACCATCGCGCCATTCTCGCCGATGGGCGACGACGTCAACCACACGCCCGAACGGGCTGGGCGCCTGTCCACCGCCTATCAGCCGTCGCGGCTGGGTTCGATCGAAGAACTGCCGCTCGCGCTCGGCTTCGCGCTGGTCAATGGCGGCGACTTCCGCAAGTCCATCGAGGACGGGATCAATTCGGGCCGCGATACCGACTCGATCGGTGTGATGGCCGGCGCAATCCTCGGCGCCATGCACGGCGAAAGTGTCATCGTCGAAGCCGACCGGCTGCAGCTCGATGCCGCCAACCGCCTCGATCTTACCGCTGCGGCCGACCGCTTCACTGCCACCGCGACCGAAATTCTCCTCGCCGACCGCAGGGCCCACGAAGCCACTGAGCGCGGCCGCGACGACCTGTTCAGCGAAGCCCCCGCGGGCGACGTCGTTTTCATCTGACCATCGGAACTCCCATGCTCTCGACTACCGACATCTTCGATCGCATCTATGCCGGCTTCATCGGCAAGGCCATCGGCGTCCGCCTCGGCGCCCCGGTCGAACCGACCATCTGGAGCTACGAGCGAATCCGCGACACCTATGGCGAGATCACGCAGTACCTCCGCGATTTCAAGAACTTCGCCGCCGATGACGATACCAACGGTCCGGTCTACTTCATCCGCGCCCTGCGCGATTACGGCCTCAAGGCCACCGCCGCGGATGTCGGCCGCACCTGGCTCAACTATGCTGCCGAGGAGCACGGCATGTACTGGTGGGGCGGCTTCGGCAACTCCACCGAGCACACCGCCTACAAGAACCTGAAGTCGGGCATGGGGGCGCCGGAGTCCGGCTCCATCGCCACCAACGGCACCACCGTCGCCGAGCAGATCGGCGGCCAGATCTTCATCGACAGCTGGGGCTGGGTGAACCCCGGTAATCCCACGCGCGCCGCCGAGATGTCGGCCATGGCCGCCTCGGTCGCCCATGACGGCGACGGCCTCAACGGCGCCCGCTTCTGCGCGGCAGCTATCGCGCAGGCCTTCGTGGCCAAATCCATCGACGAGACCGTCGAAACCGGCCTTTCGACCATCGACCCCAACTCGACCTACGCCCGCGTCGCCCGCGCCGTCATCGGCTTCCACAAGGCCAACCCTTCCGACTGGCGCCTCTGCCGCGACATGCTCACCGCCGATTGGGGCTACGACCGCTACCCGGGCGTCTGCCACATCATCCCCAACGCCGGCGTCACCGTCATGGCGATCCTCTATGGCGAGGGCGAACTGACCCGCACCGCCGAGATCGCCACAATGGCCGGCTGGGACACCGATTGTAACGCCGGCAATGCCTGCGCCATCGTCGGCACCTTCCAGGGCGTTCAGCCGAGCTGGGACAAGTATCGCAAGCCGATCAACGACTTCGTCATCGCCTCCGGCGTCATCGGCACGCTCAACGTCGTCGATATCCCTAGCTTTGCCCGCGAACTCACGGTGCTAGCCCTCCGCCTCGACGGCAAGGAACCGCCGGCACAATGGGTCGAGGATTTCGAGCGCCGCGGCGTCCGCTTCGATTTCGAAGCCCCCGGCGCCACCCACGCCTTCCGCACCGAGCCGTTCAACCAGATCGAAGTGAAGGCGGCCAAGGACAAGCAGGGTCCGAACTCGCGCGGCGCGCTCGAAGTGCTGCTCGATCGGCTCGAGCGCGGGCAGGGCGGCCGGGTGTTCTGGAAGCCCTTCTACCGCCGCTCGGACTTCGACGACGAGCGCTACCGCCCCATGTTCACCCCGCTCGCCGATGCCGGCCAGACGGTAGAGTTCAAGCTCCAGCTCGATCCGTGGAACGGCGACGGCAACCTCCGCGTCGCCCCCTATGTCCGCCGCGCCATCTCCGGCGAGATCGTCGAAACCGGCGCCTGGCACGTGCCAAGCTCCGCGGGCTGGCAGGACTATGAGTTCGTGATCCCCGAGGGCGACGAAGCTATCGACGAGATCGGCGTACTGGTCGAATATTTCGGCCGCCTCAAATTCCTCGGCCGGCTGTTCCTCTCGGAATTTTCCGTGTCGGGGAAGGGCAAGCTTGCCATCGATCCCAAGATCGAAAAGCAGGAATGGGGCGGCATCACACGCTTCACCTGGAACCGCGGCCACTGGAGCCTGCAGAACGGCGTTATCCACGCGCACACCGCCGAGGACGCGGACGCCTGGACCGGCAACGGCTATCTCCGCGACGTGACGGTAACGGCCGACATCACCCCGCTCGCCGGCAAGTCCCATCTCGTCACCGCCCGCGTCCAGGGTACGAGCCGGTTCTATGCGGCCGGCTTCGAGAACGGCGAAGCGGTGATCGTCAAGCAGGACCACGGGACCACGGTGCTGGCGCGTGCGCCGTTCCCGATCAAACCGGGCGATCAGCACAAGCTCGCGCTGACCGTGGTTGACGATAAACTGACGCTCGCGATCGACGGCAAGAACGTGGTTTCCGCCACCGACGCCCAGTTCCGCTACGGCCAGGCCGGCCTCCGCATGTCCTCGGCGGGACGGATGACGGTATCGCGGCTGGAAGTGGTGGAAGTCTGATGCTCGAGCGTGCGGGTGGGGCCAAGTGAGCGAGCCCATCCCCTTCAACCCCACCGCCACCGGCCCCCTCGACGGCATCCGCGTCATCGACCTGTCGCGCCTCGTTGCCGGCAACATGCTCAGCCTCCAGCTCGCCGATTTCGGTGCCGACGTCATCAAGATCGAGCCGCCGCAGGGCGATCCGCTGCGCGAGTGGCGCGATGACGGGCACTCGCTCTACTGGAAGACCTACGGCCGGAACAAACGTTCGGTGGCGCTCAACCTGCGCGAAGCCCCGCACATGACCGCGCTCAAGACCCTGCTCACCACCGCCGATGTCTTCATCGAAAACTTCCGCCCCGGCACGCTCGAGGAAATGGGCCTCGCGCCCGAAACCCTCCTCGCCGCCAATCCGGACCTCATCATCGTCCGCATCTCCGGCTTCGGCCAGACCGGACCCTATGCCCAGTTCCCCGGCTTCGGCACCATCGTCGAAGCCATGAGCGGCTTTGCCTACCGCACCGGCTTCCCCGATCGCGAGCCAGTCCTGCCGCCGCTGGCGCTGGCCGACATGATCGCCGGCGTCTACGGCGCGAATGCCACCGTCACCGCGCTCTTCGCCCGCTTTCGTGGCAAGGCCCGCGGCCAGGTCATCGACCTCAGCCTGCTCGAGCCGATGTATTCGGTCCTTGGCCCCGAGGCGGCGATCTACAACGTCACCGGTAAGGTCAAGGAGCGCTCGGGCTCGGCTTCCAACACCGCCTCGCCGCGCAACGTCTATCGCTGCGCCGACGGCAAATACGTCGCCCTCTCCGGCTCCACCCCGCAGGTCGCCCGCCGCATCTTCGAAGTCATCGGCAAGCCCGAGATGAACGCGGACCCGCGCTTCGCCACCAACTCCGATCGCGTAAAGCACCGTGATCTTGTCGATGCCGCCGTGGGCGAATGGTTCAGCCACCACACCCACGACGACGCGCTCTCGATCATGCGTGAGGCCGGCGCCACGGTCGGCCCCATCTACTCGATCGCCGATATCGCCGCCGACCCGCACTTCATTGACCGTGGCATCATTGTCGATGTCGAAGACAAGCAGTTCGGATCCTTGCCCATGCACAACATCCTGCCGCGTTTGAGTGAGACGCCAGGCACGTTCCGCCGGCCCGCCCCCGAGCTTGGCGAACACACGGCCGACGTCCTGCGCGAAGCCGGCGTCGACCCTGCAACAGTAGGAGCCTGATCGATGCGCCTGCGCTCGCTGCTCTATGTTCCCGCCCACTCCGAGCGCTTCATCGCCAAGGCGCATGAACGCGGTGCCGATGCCATCATCCTCGATCTCGAGGACGCTGTGCCCGAGGCTGAAAAGACCGCAGCCCGCGACACACTGGCGGCGACCATCGCCTCGGTCACCCGCAACGGCGCTGTAGCCTTCGTCCGCATCAATGCCGGCCCCCGCCAGCGCGACGACGCCCTGGCCGCTGCCCGGGCCGGTGCCTACGGCCTCTTCATCCCGAAAGCCCGCGACCCGGCAGCGCTCGAAGCCCTCGCCGGCACGCTCCGTGCCGAAGAGGCAAAGTTCAACCGCGCGCCGGCCCCATTCGTCGCCATGATCGAGGACCCGGCGGCGCTGCTCGACGCCCGCGCCATCGCCCGCGTCCAGCGTGTCATGGCGCTCAGCTTCGGCGCCGAGGATTTCACCGCCGTCACCGGCGGCACCCCGACCCCCCAGGTCCTCCGCCACCCCAAGCTGATGGTCCACTATGCCGCCAAGGCAGAGGGCAAGCTGTCGCTCGGCCTCCTCCAGTCGATTGCCGACTACGCCGATCTCGAAACCCTCGCCTCCGCCGCCCGCGAGGCCAAGGCACACGGCTTCGATGGCGCCACCTGCATCCACCCTTCAGCCGTTTCAATCCTCAACGATGGTTTTGCGCCCAGCCAGTCGGAGCAAGACTGGGCCACCCGCGTCCTCGCCGCGGCCGAAACCAGCGATGCCGCCTTCACGCTGGATGGTCGTATGGTCGATGCTCCCGTCGTCGCCCGCGCGCGGCGGATCCTCGAGGGCTAGAGCGCCTTTCAGGAAAAGTTGCAGACGTTTCCGGTTCGAAAGCGCGACAATGCTCTAGGCCGCGACGCCCGGCAGGGTGAGCAGCGCTTCGAGCGGCAGCGGCTCCGACAGCAGGAACCCCTGCAACTCGTGGCAGCCGCGGGCGACGAGATAGTCGCGCTGCAGTTCGGTCGCCACGCCCTCGGCTGTTACGCGCATGTTCAGCGACCGCGCCAGGTCGATCACAGTCCGCACGATCACCTCGGCATCGGCGGATTGCCCGATCTGCGCCACGAACGATCGGTCAATCTTCAGCTTGTCGACATTGTACCGGCGCAGGTAGTTGAGCGAGGAGTAGCCAGTGCCAAAATCGTCGAGCGCCAGGCGGATACCCGCAGCCCGCAGCCGGCTGAGCCCGTTCGCGGTCGCTTCGGAATTGTCGAGCAGCACGCCCTCGGTGATTTCGAGCTGCAGGCGCGCGGCGTCGATGCCGCGCTCCGCCAGCCCCTCGATCGCGCGGTCGACGAAACCGCGGCTTCTCAGCTCGACCGGCGATACGTTGACGGCAACCCAGGGGAGCGAGCTCTGCTGCAGCATGGCGCAGGCCTCGTTGAACACCCATTCGCCCAGCCGCTCGATGAGCCCGCGCTCCTCGGCTATGCCGATGAACACTTCGGGCGACAGCAGGCCGCGCGTCGGGTGCTCCCAGCGCACCAGGGCCTCGGCCCCCACCATGCACACCCCGTCGGCGGCAAAGATCGGCTGATAGTCGAGCCGCAGTTCCGTTCCGGCCGCCAGCGCCCGCCGCAGGTCCTGCTCGATCCGCCGCTTGTCCTCGACACTCCGCGCCATCGGCTCGGCGAACACCACCCAGCGTCCACGCCCACGCGCCTTCGCCTCGTAGAGCGCAATATCGGCCTGGCGCAGCATGCCATCCGCATTCGAGCCGGGCTTCCAGCGGGCAATACCGAAGCTGGAGTTGATGAAAGCGGGATCTCCGATCAGGTTAAAGGGCCGACCGAACTGCACCTGTATTGCCGCACAGATCGACTCCGCCGCCCCCGCCGCCGGCCCCTCGAGCAGGATTGCGAACTCGTCGCCACCCAGCCGCGCCATCATGCCTGCCGGTCCGATCAGCTGGAACAACCGGTTGGCAAGCTGGCGCAGCAGGTCATCGCCGGCAACGTGCCCGAGCGTGTCGTTGATATGCTTAAATCGATCGAGATCGAGCAGGACCAGCGCCGCCGGGGTGCCGCCGGCCGCGCGCTCGGCCAGCCCGGCAAGATCGCGCTCGAACTGGGCCCGGTTCGGGAGGCCCGTGAGTGCGTCGTGGTAGGCAAGGAAATGGATACGCGCTTCGGTCTGCCGGCGCTCGGTGATGTCGCGCGCCATGCAGACGAGCCCGATGATTGCACCGTCAGGGGAGCGAAGCGGCCGTTTGGTTGTCGACAGCCAGATCTGGCTGCCGTCAGGGCGAACGACATATTCCTCGTGGTCGATGAGCTGCTTGCCCTCGTGCAGCACGCTGAGGTCATCCTCGTAATAGCGCCGTGCCAGCTCCGGCGGATGCACATCGAGATCGTTCTTGCCGATCAAGTCGTTCGGATTGCCGTGCCCCAGGTCGGCGGCCACGGCCTTGTTGGCGATGACGAAACGCGCCTCGCTGTCCTTGATGTAGAGATAGTCCGGCACCTGGTCGATCATGGTGCGCAGCCAGTCGCGCTCCTCGCGCGCACGGACCTGGTCGCCAGCCAGCGTTGCCGCGAAGCGTTGCAGGCGCTCATTGGCCAACATGAGGCCAGCGTCCGACTCCACCCGGCTCGGGGCGGACACGGGGTCGATCGCGGTCGGCTTCACGGCCATCGCCGCCTCTGGAATCAGTTTCCGGGCCCTGCCATGCTAGGCAAAGTTCGATAAGCAAACCATAAATTGCGACTAAGTAGAATTGAACAAAGTGGCAGGACTATCACGATCCTGCTGCAGTGTGGACCCTCTACCACGACTCGATACTTTGCGCATCATGCTGACACCGGTTAACTCCCGTTAACCCGACTCCCCGCATGGTGCCGGCATGAGCGATATCGCCACCCTGTTGGCCCAGTTGGGCGCCCGCGCCGAGCCGGCCGCCGACCCGGCTCTCGCGGCAGTGCGGCTCGCTCGTGCCACCCTTGACGCGCTGGTACTGAAGCTCGGGCAGAGCATTGACGCCAAGGTGACCGCGCAACTGGCGGCCGGACTGACGCAATTGAGCGCGGGCAGCGAGAGCTTCGTGCTGAAGCTCGAAACCCCGATCCCGATCGGCACGCTGGTGACCGTGAAGGTCGCGCCGTCATCCTCCGGCCAACCCGCGGTTTCCGTCGCACGGCAGCCGCCACTCGCGCCTGCAGCGCCATTGGCTGTGCCGAATCCCGTTGCGCCGCCTTCGACAACAATGCCGCAGGCGGTCCCCGCCGCTCCGGCTCGTCCGGCACCGACGATGCCGCAGCAACTACATCCGCCGGCGCCGTTGAACGTGGCCGTGCCGTTACCAGCGCCCCCGCCGCCCGCACCTCCGGTTGCGCCGGCGCCAGCCGCGGCAATAGCTCCAAGCAACTCCCCGGCGCCGGTCTCGACCGCGGCGCCACCCGCAGTCCCTGCACCGGTATCGCAACCGGTCACGGCATCGGCACCGCCGACCCGGCCGCCGACAGTGCCGACCGCTATCCCGGCGACACTTCCTGCGTCGCAGCCAGCCACACCGCATCCCTCCGCGGCGACCCCTTCGCCGCAACAGCCGATTGTCAGCGCCGTATCAACCCCGGTGGCAACACCCCCCGTTGCAGCCCAGCCAGTCCCGGTGACCGCTCCCGGTACACCGGCAGTCGCAACGCCGTTCGCACCGTCTCAGGAGGCCGCAAGCGCTCCCGACCAGCCCGCCGCGCCAGTCCGGCAGCTTGCCACCCCCTATCCCACGCCGCAGAGGCCGCCACCCGCCATTGGCACGGTATTGCCGCCAGCACCGTCGGCATCTCCGGCGCCGATGCAGCCATCCCTTTCCGCTCCGGAACCCCCAACTCCAGCTGCGTCCGCGCTCGTAAGTTCGCCTGCGCCGGCGACCCCGAGTGCGGTGCCTGCCGCACCGGGCCCGCAGCCCGCCGCACCAAGCGCGGCGCCGGCTGCGCGTCCCGCGCCCTTGCCCCTGCAGCAGGTTCTCGCCGATCCCGTGCAGGCCGCGGCGCGGCAGACGACCGTCGCACCGCTTCTCGCCCAGGCGACTGCGGCACTGGTCGCGCCCGCAGCCTCGGCATTGCCCCTTCCCGTGCTCGAAGCGCTCGCCCGGGTGATGGCGGGCCGCATCGACCTCAACCGCACCCCGCCCGATGGCAAGGCTCTACGCCAGGCAGTTCTGAGCGCCGGAACGCTCGAAGCCGGTCCACGCCAGCCGGACGATATGCGTGCGACTTTGCTTGCCCTGCGCAGCACCCTCGCGAGCTTCCTCGGTGGCAAGGTCGATGCCGTCGCTCCAATCGTGCACCGGCCTGCGCCGCCAATGGCGGGCGAACCGCCGCGCGCGCCCCAGCCGACGCCTGCTGCACCGGTGCCGGATCTGTCGCCCGAGGAAACCGCCAAGCACTTGCTCAGTCACACCGATAGCGCGTTAGCCCGGACGAAGCTGCTGCAACTCGCATCCAGCCCACCGGACGCTCGAAGCCCCGGGCAGGTAACGGGGCCCGAACTGCGCTTCGAAATCCCCATGCTACTCGGTGCGGAGACCGGCATCCTGCAATTGCTGGTACAGCGTGATGGCCGGCACAAACCCGATCCGCGCGAGCGCGGCTGGCGCATGCGCTTCGCCATGCGTTTCAGCGCCATCGGCGAAATCGGCGCCGATATCGCGCTCCTCGGCCGTGCCGCCAATGTCTCGATCTGGGCCGCCGAGCCCGCCACGGCCGACGCGCTCGAGGCCATGCTGCCCGAACTCGCTCCGGCCCTCGCCAGCCACGGCCTCGATGTCGCCGGCCTCCGCGTTCGCCGCGGCATGCCACCTCGCCGACCACAGGCTCCCGGCCAATTGCTGGACAGTGCCCGATGAGCGACACCGACAAGCCGATCAATCTCGCCGTCGCCCTCGAGTACGAGCGCGGCACCCGCAACGCCCCGCGAATCACCGCCAAGGGGCGGGGCGAACTGGCGCGCCGTATCGCCGACATGGCCGAGGAGAGCGGCGTGGTCATCGATGCCAACGGACCACTCGCCGAGGCCCTCGCCGGGGTGGAGCTCGACGAGGAGATTCCCATGGAACTCTACGAGGCGGTGGCCGAAATCATCGGCTTCGTGCTGCGCGCCACCGAGACCCGCCGATAGCTTGCATTCCGCTGTGGCTCGGCGCCAATTGTCGCGCTGCACATCCGGAACTGCATCATGACCAAGATCGCCAACATCGACACCCCCGCCGTGCTCATCGACATCGACCGCGTCGAGGCGAATTTGAAGCGCGCCCAGGCCCACGCCGACAAGGAAGGCTACGCGCTCCGCCCCCACATCAAGACCCACAAGCTGCCGCGTTTCGCCAAGCGCCAGATCGAACTCGGCGCCGTCGGCATCACTGTGCAAAAGCTGGGCGAAGCCGAGGTGATGGCCGACGCGGGCATCAGCGACATCTTCCTCCCCTACAATATCCTCGGCGCCAAGAAGCTCTCGCGGCTCAAGGCGCTCAACGCGCGGGTGACCCTCGCCGTCACCGCCGACAGCCCGGACACCGTCGCCGGCTATGCCGCCACCTTCACCGCCGAGCAGCCGCTGACCGTTCTCGTCGAATGCGATTCCGGCGGCGGCCGCTGCGGCGTCCAGACCCCGGCCCAGGCCGTCGCCCTGGCGCGTCAGATTGCACTTGCGCCCGGGCTCCGCTTCGGTGGCTTGATGACTTACCCGCCGCTGCATGGCGTCGAGAAATCCAACGCCTGGATTGAGGACGCGCTAGCCGTTTTCAAACAGGCCGGCATCGCCGTGCCCAAGGTCACCTCGGGCAACAGCCCGGACATGTGGGCGCCTGGCGGTGGTCCGGTTACCGAGCGGCGGCCGGGCACCTACATCTACTATGATCGCTTCCAGGTGCAGGAAAAGGCCGCAAGCCTCGACGATTGCGCTCTCTCCGTGCTCGCCACCGTCGTCAGTCGGCCGACGGCAACCCGTATCGTCATCGATGCCGGCTCCAAGTCGCTGTCCTCGGACCTCCTCGGCATGCAGGGCTTCGGCCTGGTCATGGGCACCGAACTCACGGTTAAGGGCCTCTCCGAGGAGCATGGCGTCATCGAAATGCCGGTTGCCTCCGACTGGCCGCGGATCGGTGAAAGGCTCCGCATCATCCCCAACCACGCCTGCGTCGTTTCGAACCTCTTCGACACCGTGACCCTCATTTCGGGCGACGAGGTCCGCGGGACCGTGCCCGTTGCGGCCCGGGGGCGAGTCGACTAGGACTGCTGCCCGAACGGGAGACCGATGGCGCCACCACCGGCTTCCTCGTCCTCGACGATGGCAGCGTCCGCTCCCTGCGCACCGTACCGGTCACCATGGAAGGCAGCGACGCGCAGCGCCTCAAGGGTACCGCGATCTACGATGTACCCCGAGCATCCGCCGGTGCCGGTGTTGATCGTGCCCTGGCCGAAGCTGGTCGTACCCATCGCCAATGGCGCCTTTGGCAAGGCCGCCGCGTCCGCGTTCGGCAGCTGACCGAGCGCCCCGTTCGCCGGCGAGGGACTGGTCCGTCCCGCCCACGAGGGCGACTACCCGGTGGAACTGGTTTCCGGTCCCGGCGGCAGGCAAGGCTACAGCATAGATTTCACCCGCGAGCGGGCCCGCGTCACCGCCGAAACCGAGACCGGCGCCCTCTACGGCCTGGTCACGCTGGGCCAGATCCTGCACGACGCTCGCCTGCATCTGCGCCAGTTCTGTTTCCCACCGAAGGCCGCATCGAGGATGCGCCGGCCATGGCTTGGCGCGGCAGCCATCTCGATGTCGCCCGCCGCGTCTATGCCCGCGACGAGGTCGAGCAGTTCGTTGCCATCCTCGCCTGGAACAAGCTCAACGTGCTGCACTGGCACTTGAGTGATGACGAAGCCTAGCGCGTCGAGATCGACGCCTATCCCCAGCTCACCGGTAAGGGCGCCTGGCGCGGCTACGGCATGCCGATCCCGCCCGTGCTCGGCTCGGGCCCGGAGCGCACCGGCGGCTACTACACCAAGGCCGACATCCGCGCGATCGTCGGCCTTGCCACCGAGTTCGGCGTCGACGTCGTCCCCGAGATCGATGTGCCCGGCCACTGCTACGCCCTGCTAGAGGCCATCCCGGCGCTACGCGATGCCGGCGAGAACGCGCCCTACTACACGATCCAGAGCTTCCCCAAGAACTGCCTCAATCCGGCGCTTGCTGCCACCTATGAGGTGATCGAGACCATCTTCACCGAGATGGTCGAACTCTTCCCCTCGCGCTACTTCCATGTCGGCGCCGACGAGGTACCGGAGGATGCCTGGCACGCATCCCCCGCCGCTAATCAGCTGCGCAGGAACTCGGCGTCACCGGCGGAGCACCGCTGCAAGCCCGCTTCCTCCAGCGCGTCCAGGCCTTCCTGAGTTCGAAGGGCAAGATCACCGGCGCCTGGGAAGAGGCGAGCCATGGCGGCGGCATCGACAAGGCCAGCGCCTATCTCGTCGGCTGGCGCGACATGGACGTGAGCCAGAAGCTTGCGGCAGAGGGCTACGACGTCGTCGTGGCTCCGGCGCAGGCCTATTATCTCGATATGGCGAACTCGCCAGATTTCTACGAATGCGGCGCCGCCTGGGCCGGCTGGTCGTCGCTGGAGAATACCTACGCATTCGACCCAGCCGGTGGCTGGAACGAGACCGAACGCCGGCACCTGACTGCTGGTCCGCCTCTACGATCTGCCCGACTTCCCGTCCGAGGCGAAAGTCGCCGCCGCCGGCGTCACTGTCCGCCGTGCCCTGCCGCCGGAACGCCACTTCGTCACGGCCTGGGTCGGCGCAAAGTTCAACAACTACTGGGTTTCCGAGGTGGAGATGGCCATGAGCCAGCACCCGGTCACCTGCTGGATCGCGGTGCGCGGCAACGACCTGCTCGGTTTCGCCTGTCATGACGCCTCCATGAAGGGCTTCTTCGGCCCGACCGGTGTCGGCGAGGCGGCGCGAGGGCAGGGCATCGGCGAAGCTCTCCTCATCGCCACCCTCCGCGGCATGCGCGAGGCCGGGTACGGCTATGCGGTGATTGGCGATCCCGGCCCGGTGGAGTTCTACCAGCGCCGTCTCGATGCACTGGAAATCCCGAAATCAAGTCCGGGAATCTACGGGGGAATGCTGGCCGAACCCAACCCGGAGTGAAGTCAACCGATCGGGCTAACCGAGTCTTTACTTGCCCCCGCTAGGTTCACGCTTGGGATTTCCAGCGGTTCCGGGGCTCAGAGCACTTGCCTAGAAGGGGCAAATCTTCCGGCGTATCTGCCGACGACCCGCCGACAACGGCTGCGGATCGGCCGGACAGTTTCGTCGCGCTGCAGTCCAAGCTTGCGGCGCAGGACCTCCGCATCCGGGCCATCCTCGACAACCTCGCCCAGGGCCTGTCGCTCTACGACAACCAAGCGCGCCTGGTGCTCTGCAACCAGCAGTTCCTCGACATCTATCGGCTGCCGCCCGAACTGGGAAAGCCCGGTACCAGCTTCCGCGACATCCTCGAAGCGCGGGTCGCCGGCAACACCCATGTCGGTGACGACGGCGCGGCCTATGTCGCCGATCGCATCAGCGCGGTTGACGAGGGCAGGACGCTCGGCGGCATTCATCGGCTGAACTCCGGCCAGGTCATTTCCATGACCCATCAGCCGATGGCCGATGGCGGCTGGGTCTCGACCCACAAGGACGTGACCGAAGTCCAGAACATGCAGGCCGAACTCACCCATCTCGCCTACCACGACGCGTTGACCGGCCTGCCCAATCGCACCCTGTTTTACCGGCGCATCGGCAACGCTTTCAAGAATCTCGATGCCCATGGCGGCCTCGCCGTCCTCTGCCTCGATCTCGATGGCTTCAAGCCCGTGAACGACACCATGGGCCACGCCGCGGGCGATGCCTTGCTCCGCCAGTTCGCAGCTCGCCTCATCTCCTGCCTCGGCCCCGACGACACCGCCGCCCGCATGGGTGGCGACGAATTCGCCGTCCTCCACCGCGGCGGCGACGAGGACACCGCTCTCGCCCTCGCCGACCGCATTGCGGAGGCGACGCAAGCGTCCTTCGACCTCGACGGGCGCGTCGCCAGCATCGCCGTCGGCATCGGCATCGCCCATGCCGACCGTGACGGCGGCGATACCGACGCCCTGCTGCATAGCGCCGATCTCGCCCTCTACGCCGCCAAGCGCGATCGGCGCGGCGGCATCCGCAGTTTCGATCCGGCCCTCGATCGCGCCGCTGCCGACCGCCGCCGCATCGAAATGGACCTGAAGCGCGCCATCGAGCTGCAGGAATTCGAGCTCTACTTCCAGCCCATCCTCGATCTCAGGACCGAGGCCTTTTCCGGCTTCGAGGCTCTGCTGCGCTGGCGCCATCCGGAACGCGGCATGATCCCGCCATGCGACTTCATTCCGGTCGCCGAGGAAACCGGGCTCATCCTGCCGATCGGCGAGTGGGTGATCCGCGAGGCGCTGGCCGAAGCTGCACAGTGGCCGGCCGACCTGCGCGTGGCCGTCAACGTCTCGTCCGCGCAACTGGTGCGCGGCAACCTGCCGACCATCCTGATGCAGGCCCTGGCGAAATCGGGCATCGCCCATGGTCGCGTCGAGATTGAGATCACCGAGTCGGTATTTCTCGCAAATTCCGCCGAGAGCCTCGAGACGCTGCGCCAGCTGCGGGCGCTCGGCGTCCGCATCGCTCTCGACGATTTCGGCACTGGTTATTCCGCCCTCGGCTACCTCCTCGCCTTCCCCTTCGACAAGATCAAGATCGACGGTACTTTCGTCCGTGCTCTCTCCAGCGCTGATGGCGCCAAGACCATCGTCAGTGCCGTCGCCGATATCGGCGCCCGGCTCGGCATGGAAACGACGGCGGAGGGCATCGAGGACGCCGATCAGCTGCGCGCCGTGCATGCGGCTGGCTACAAGGAAGCACAGGGCTACCTGATTGCCCGCCCCATGCCCCGCGAAGCCACCCGCCGCATGCTCACCGCCGCCTTCGACGAGATGCCGGAAGTCCTGCCGCAACAGCGCCAGGCCGGTTAGGGGCACCACGGCAGCACCACCCGGTCACGCCGTCGTCATGCGGTCATCCCGCGTTCACGCGAACGTCACACCAGCGTCGCGCACCGGGCGCACGCAACGCTCCGAATAATGCATGGAGCGTCACATGACCGACCGCTTGAAGACCCGCGCGCGCCCGACGCGCCGCCAAGCCTTTGGCACTAAGTATTCCGAACTGATGATTGAAGGCTATTCCCGCCGCTCGGTCCTTAAAGGCCTGCTCGCCGGCACGGCTGTTGTCGCCTCCGGCACCGGTTTTGGCGTTGGGGCAGCGTTCGCCCAGACGAACTCGTCCTCGAGCCTGACCTTCCCCGAACTCACCCGCGTCACCGACAGGGATGACCACTGGCCCGAGGGTTACTCGCGCCAGATCCTCCTGCGCTGGGGCGACAACCTGTTCGCCGACGCGCCGGAGTTCGATCTCGCCGCGTTGAATGGCCCCGCCGCCGAAAAGCAGTTCGGCTACAACAACGATTTCACCGCCTTCTTGTCCCTGCCGCAGGGTAGCGGGAGCAACGACCACGGCCTGCTCGTCGTCAACCACGAATACGCCGCGCCCTACCTGATGTTCCCCGGCGTCACCTATGACGACTACAAGGAGAAGCTCAGCGACGACCAGCTGCGCGCCGTCGCCGCCTCGACCGGCATCTCCGTCGTCGAGGTCAAAAAGAGCGGCAACGAATGGCAAGTCGTCACCGATGGCCAGTACAACCGTCGCGTCCACCTCGGCACCGAGATGCGCCTCTCTGGTCCGGCTGCCGGTGACGATCGGCTCAAGACCTCGATCGATCCCACCGGCACATCGTCTTTGGCTCGATCTCCAACTGCTCGGGTGGCGTCACGCCATGGGGTACGATCCTCTCCGGCGAAGAAGGCGGCATGGACGTCTTCGCCGGCGACTACACCACGCTCGCCGATCAGGAACTCGTCGAGCGCCAGGGCTGGGACGAGGACGAGAATGACGGCTACGGCCTCGGCCGCCTCGAGGATCGGCTGAACTTCGAGAAAGAACCGAACGAGTGGATGAAGTTCGACTGGGTCGTCGAGATCGACCCGTTCGATCCTGAGGCGAAGCCCGTCAAGCGCACCGCGCTCGGCCGCTTCACCCACGAAGGCGCGCAGGTTGCCGTTGCGCCGGATGGCCGCGTCGTCCTCTACATGGGCGACGATGACGACTTCGAGTACCTCTACAAGTTCGTCACGTCCAAGCCCTGGAACCCGGCCGACCGCGCCGCCAACAAGGACCTGCTCGACGAGGGCGCGCTCTACACCGCCCGCTTCGATGCCGACGGCAAGATGGTCTGGCTGCCGCTGATCCAGGGCCAAGGCCCGCTGACGCCCGAGAACGGCTTCCACACCCAGGCCGACGTCGTGCTCCGCACCCGCATGGCCGCTGATCTCCTCGGCGCGACGCCGATGGATGCACCCGAAGGCTTCGTTCCACATCCGAAGACCGGCCGCGTCTACATCGCCATGACCGAGAACGAGGACCGCCTCCCGGCCGGCGAGGGTGATGAAGGCGAGCAGGTCAACGTCGCCAACACCCGCGCGCCCAACCCCGACGGCCACATCCTCGAGCTCACCCCGCCGGGCACGCCCGACGCTCCCGACCATGCCGCGACCGACTACACTTGGGACGCCTTCATTCTCTGTGGCGACCCCCGGGATCCGGCCTCGCATGCCCTCTGCCACCCGCAGACGTCCGAAAATGGCTGGTTCACCGACCCGGACAATCTCTCGGTCGATCCCGCCGGCCGCCTCTGGGTCACCACTGATGGCCCACCGGATGCCGGCTTCAACGACGCGCTCTACGTCGCCGACACCGAAGGCGACGGCAAAGCTCTGCCCAAGCTGTTCTACGTGCCGCCGGTGGGCTCGGAAGTCTGCTCGCCGGCCTTCACGCCCGACGGCAAGACCATGTTCCTCTCCATCCAGCACCCGGGAGAACTGCGTCTCGATGACGGCGAGGATTCGACCTCCATCGCCGACGCTGGCACCAACTGGCCCGACTTCATCGAGGGCCAGGGCCCGCGTCCCTCGCTGGTGGTGATCACCAAAGACGATGACGCGGTGATCGGCAGCTGACACAGACTTGGTGGGAGCGTTCTGCTCTCCCACCCACTGATGTCATCCCCGCGAAAGCGGGGACCCAGTGCGATCTATCGGCCTGGTGCGGCGCTGCGGCATCCCACTAGGTTCCCGCTTTCGCGGGAATGACGTCGGAGTGGGACAAAAACAACAAAGAAAGGGCGGAGCCGAAGCCCCGCCCGCTCAATGCAAACCCGCAAACCTCAGAGCTTGCTGGTGATCGTGTCCGTGAACGCGCCCGAGGGCTTGTTCTGGATGATCTTCTGGTCCAGCAGCGCCTTCTCGGTGCGCTCGTAAGCGGCCGCGTCGAGCTTGAAGTCGGTGGCGTCGACGAGCTTGGCCACTTCACCCATCATGTAGGTCTGGTGGGCGAGCGTCTGGGCACCGGACTCGTCGTTGTCGAGAACGATCTGGGCAGCCTCATCGGGATGCTCGATCGCGTACTGCCAGCCCTTCTGCGAAGCGCGGACGAAGCGCACCATCTTGTCGGCGAAAGCCGGGTCGGCGAGCTTGTCTTCCATGGCGTAGAGGCCATCTTCGAGCAGGTCGTTGCCGAGGTCGGTGTAGTTGAACACCACCAGCTTATCGAGCGTGAAGCCGGCGTCGATCGCCTGGCCGAGCTCGTTATAGGTCATCACCGAGATACAGTCGGCCTGCTTCTGCACCAGCGGCGAGACGTCAAAACTCTGCTTCAGGACGTTGACGCCATCCGGGCCGCCATTGGTCGGGATGCCGAGCTTGTTCATCCACGCGTAGAACGGATACTCGTTGCCGAAGAACCAGACGCCGAGCGTGTGACCCTTGAAGTCGGCTTCGGTCTGCACCGGGCCATCTTTCGGGCAGATCATCAAGAGGCCCGACTTCTTGAACGGCTGGGCGATGTTGACGAGGCCAACACCCTGCTCGCGAGCCGCGAGCGCGCCGCCCATCCAGTCGACGATCACATCGGCGCCGCCGCCGGCGATCACCTGTTCGGGCGCCACATCCGGGCCACCCGGCTTGATCGTGATGTCGATGTTTTCTTCGGTATAGAAGCCCTTGTCCTTGGCGACGTAGTAGCCGGCGAACTGCGCCTGCGTCACCCACTTGAGCTGCAGCGTCACCGGATCAGCGGCAAAGCCGGCAGTGGCGCTGAGCGCCAGAGCGCCGGCGACCAGGCCGACGAGAAGTTTCTTCATGATTGTTCCCTCATTCCCTGTTTAAGCCCGCCCACCACGGACGGACGGATGCCAGAAAGTGACCGCTCGCTCGATGAGCGCCACCACCCAGTAGAAGACAGAGCCCGCTAACGCCGCCACGGCGATCTCTGCCCAGACCATCTCGACATTGAGCTTGCCGATCTCGGACGAGATACGGAAGCCCATGCCGACGATGGGTGTTCCGAAGAATTCAGCCACGATTGCGCCGATCAGCGCCAGAGTCGAGTTGATCTTCAATGCGTTGAAAATGAACGGCGCCGCTGCCGGCAACCGGAGCTTGAACAGCGTCGACCAGTAGCCCGAAGCATAGGTGCGCATCAGGTCGCGCTCCATGTGCCCGGCAACATTCAGTCCCGCCACCGTGTTCACCAGCATCGGAAAGAACGTCATGATCACGACCACCGCGGCCTTGCTGGGCCAGTCAAAGCCGAACCACATCACCATGATCGGTGCGATGCCGATCAGCGGCAGCGCCGAGACGAAATTGCCGATGGGCAGCAGCCCGCGCTTCAGGAACGGCGAGCGGTCGACGAGGATCGCGACGAGAAAGCCCGAACCACAGCCAAGTGTATAACCGGCCAGCACCGCCTTGAAGGTCTGCACAAAATCGACCGCGATCAGCGGGACGTTGTCGATCAGCATGGTCCAGATGCCGGAAGGCGAGGGCAGCAGCACCTTGGGCACATTGCCGCCGCGCGTGATCGCTTCCCAGGCAACAAGGATGGCGATGCCGAATACGATCGGGATCAACACCCCCACGCCCTCAAGGGCCTTCTCCCGGCTGATCGCGCCGGACAGCCGTTCTGCGAACAGCCAGGCGAACAGCCAGCTCGAGACCAGCGCGAACCAGAAGCCCGCGTCTGCCTGTTCGATCGTATCGAGCGCCAGCATCAGCGACGTCGCGCCGAGCGCCGCCAGCGCCCCATCGATCCACAAGCTAAACCCCACCCGGAAGCGCACAAGGCTCAGGATGGCGAGAACGAGGAACACCCCGATCGCCGGGAACTCCCACACCGGCAGCGGCGCGCCCTCCGTCGAGGCGAATGGGAACACCAGCGCAATGAACGCGAAGCCGGCCGCGAAGGCGGCGAGGACCCGCTGCAGCATGCTCATGCCCGCACCCCCAGCCGCGCATTCGTGGCGCGTTCGGCGAGGCTCACGATGGCGATCAACCCACCTGCAAGCAGTGCCGCCGCGAGCAGCGCCGCCCAGATCTGGATCGTCTGCCCATAATAGGAGCCGGCGAGGAGCCTTGCCCCGATGCCATTGCTGGTCCCTGCCGGCAGCTCGCCCACAATGGCGCCGACAAGGCTCGCCGCCACGCCCACCTTCATCGAGGTGAAGAGATACGGCAGCGCAATCGGCCAGCGCAGTTTCGTGAACACCTCGAAGCGCGACGCATTATAGGTCCGCATCAGGTCGAGTTGGATCGCCTCGGGGCTGCGGAACCCCTTCACCATGCCCACCACCACCGGGAAGAAGCTGAGATAGGTCGAGATCAGCGCCTTGGGGATCAGCCCGGCGATCCCGACCGCGTTCAGCACCACGATCACCATCGGCGCGATCGCCAGGATCGGCACCGTCTGGCTGGCGATGATCCACGGCATCAGCGAGCGGTCCATCGCCTGGTTATGGACAATGAACATCGCAAGTCCGATGCCGAACAGCGTCCCCATGACAAAGCCCAGCAGCGTCGCCGAAAGCGTCTGCCAGCCGTGATAGACAAGGCTCCGCTTCGACGTCACCGCCTGCTCGACCGTGGTTTTCCACAGTTCGGAAACGATCTGGTGCGGCGCCGGCAGCAGCGGCTTTTCGGCATTCAGCACGTCGTTGAGCTGCTGGCCGAAGGTGACATTGGTCACATCCGTCCGCTGGTAGAAGTCGGACATCCCAGACCAGTTCATCAGCACGGCGGCCACGTACCAGACGACAACCAGCCCGATCAGCACGATGACAATGGGGAACAAGCTGCCGTCGCGCCACGTCTTGCCCATCGTCATTCCTCGTAGGAATGCCCGGCCCTGAGGCCGTCGCGGACGCGGTGGGCGATCTCGAGGAACTCCGGCGTTTCGCGGATTTCCAGTGGGCGCTCAGCGGGGAGGGGGCTGTCGATCACGTCGGTGACCCGGCCCGGCCGCGGCGACATCACCACGATCTTGGTCGAAAGATATACCGCCTCGGGGATCGAGTGGGTGACGAAGGCGATGGTCTTCTGCGTCGCGGCCCAGAGCTTCAGGAGCTCCGAATTCAGGTGGTCGCGCACGATCTCGTCGAGCGCCCCGAACGGTTCGTCCATCAGCAGGAGGTCGGCATCGAAGGCCAGCGCCCGCGCGATCGAGGCGCGCTGCTGCATGCCGCCCGAGAGCTGCCACGGGAACTTCTTCTCAAAGCCCTCGAGGTTCACCAGCTCCATCGTTTTGCTGATCCGCTCGCGCCGGTCTGTCTCGCCATAGCCCATGATCTCGAGCGGCAGCGCCACGTTCTTCTCGATCGTCCGCCACGGAAACAGCGCAGGCGCCTGGAACACATAGCCATACGAGCGATTGACCCGCGCATCGGCCGGCGAGGTGCCATTGACGGTGATCGAGCCCGACGTCGGCTGCTCGAGGTCGGCAATCACGCGCAGAAACGTCGTCTTGCCGCAGCCCGAGGGGCCGATGAACGAGACGAACTCGCCGCGCTTGATGTCGAGATTGACGTCAGACAGCGCGACCACGTCGCCATCCGCCGTCTTGAAAGTTAGGCCGAGACCCTTGGCCTCGACCACGCTTTGCGATTTGCCCCCGTCCGTCGTCAAACTCTCAAACCCCGCTCTGCGGAATGCCCGCGCGTTCGATCCTGCGCGGCGCGGTGATTTCCTTCCACTGGCTCAGCGCCCGGTTGACCGGGTTCTTGGCCTCGCGGGCGACGAACTGGCCATGGCCCTGCTCGGCCGTGACCTTGTCCTCGGTCACAGCCACCTTGCCACGGGTCAGCGTGAAGCGCGGCAGCCCGGTGACTTCGATGCCTTCGAACACGTTGTAGTCGATCGCCGACTGCTGCCTGGCCGCGGTGATCGTCTTCTTCCGCTTCGGATCCCACACCACCAGATCGGCATCGGCCCCAACGAGGGTCGCGCCCTTCTTGGGATACATGTTGAGGATCTTGGCGATGTTGGTGGAGGTCACCGCAACGAACTCGTTCATCGTCAGCCGGCCGGTGTTGACGCCCTTGGTCCACAGCACCGGCAGCCGGTCCTCGAGCCCGCCCGTCCCGTTCGGGATCTTGGCGAAATTGCCGATGCCGTTGCGCTTCTGCGCCGTGGTGAAGGCGCAGTGGTCGGTCGCCACGACCTGCAGCGAACCGGCCGCGAGCCCGGCCCACAGCGAATCCTGATGCTGCTTGTTGCGGAAAGGCGGGCTCATCACCCGGCGCGCTGCATAGTCCCAATCCCTGTTGAAATACTCGCTCTCATCGAGAACGAGATGCTGCACCAGCGGCTCGCCATAGACGCGCTTCCCCGCCTGCCGTGCCCTGCGGATCGCTTCGTGCGCCTGCTCGCACGAGGTGTGAACGATATAGACCGGCACCCCCGCCATATCGGCGATCATGATGGCGCGGTTAGTGGCCTCGCCTTCCACTTCCGGCGGGCGCGAATAGGCGTGGCCCTCGGGGCCGTTATTGCCTTCGGCCAGGAGCTTGGCCGTCATCGAGGCGACCACGTCGCCATTCTCGGCATGGACGAGGGGCAGGGCGCCAAGTTCGGCGCAGCGCTGGAACGAGGCGAACATCTCGTCGTCGTTCACCATCAGGGCGCCCTTGTAGGCCATGAAGTGCTTGAACGAGGTGATGCCGCGATCGACGACATCGGCCATCTCGTTGAACACCTGCTCGCCCCACCAGGTGATCGCCATGTGGAACGAGTAATCGCAGGAGGCGCGAGACGTCTTGTTGTCCCACATCTGCAGCGCCTCGAGCAGCGACTGGTTGGGCGAGGGCAGGCAGAAATCGACCACCGTCGTCGTCCCGCCACTCAGCGCCGCCCGCGTCCCGGACTCGAAATCGTCGCTTGAGTACGTCCCCATGAACGGCATCTCGAGATGCGTATGCGGATCGATCCCGCCCGGCATGACGTAGCAGCCCGAAGCATCGAGAATCTCACCGCCCGTCAGGTTCGGCCCGATCTCGGTGATCACCCCGCCCTCGACGCGGATATCGGCGGTGTAGGTCAGATCGGCGGTAACGACGGTGCCGCCCTTGATGATTTTGCTGGTCATTGCTCGGTCCCTGTCTTTGTTCAGTCGACCCTCCCCAGGAGGGTCAGTAGGCGCCGGTTGTGCGCTAGGATACGATCTCCGCCGTCTCCAGCACCGCGCGTAGCAGCACATCCGTGCCGGCCGCCGCCCACTCCTTCGAAATCTCTTCCGCCTCGTTGTGGCTCAGCCCATCCACACACGGGCACATGATCATCGCCGCCGGCGCCACCCGGTTGATCCAGCACGCGTCGTGCCCCGCGCCCGAAACGATATCGCGGTGCGAATATCCCGCCTCGATCGCAGCCTTGCGCACGTTCCCGACCAGCGTCTTGTCGAACGCCACCGGGTCGAAATGCCCGACCTGCTCGACCTCGAACCAGATATCCAGCGCCTCGGCTGTATTCGCGATCCCGGCGCGGATGCGCTCATCCATCTGGTCGAGCACCTCTTTGTTCGGCGAGCGGATATCGATCGTGAACACCGCCTTGCCGGCGATGATGTTGCGCGAGTTCGGATAGACCTCGATATGGCCCACCGCGCCGACGGCATCGGGCTGGTAGTCCATCGCCACCTCGTGCACCAGCTCGATCACCCGCGCCATGCCGAGGCTGGCGTTGCGGCGCTTCGGCATCGGGGTCGAGCCGGTATGGGCTTCCTTGCCGGTCAGCGTCACCTGCAGCCACTTAAGTCCCTGGCCGTGCGTCACGACGCCGATATCGATGTTCTCGTCCTCGAGGATCGGGCCCTGCTCGATATGGAGCTCGTAATAGGCGTGGATCTTGCGGGCACCGACGACTTCCTCGCCCTTCCAGCCGATCCGCTCCAGCTCCTCGCCGAACGTCTTCCCGTCCTTGTCCTTGTGCGTATAGACTTCGGCCTGGTCGAGCACGCCGGCGAACACGCCCGAGGCCATCATGGCTGGCGCGAACCGAGCGCCTTCCTCGTTGGTCCAGTTGACAACGACGATCGGGTACCTGGTCTTGATGTCGAGATCGTTGAGCGTGCGGATCACCTCGAGCCCGCCCAGCACCCCGAGCACGCCGTCATAACGTCCGCCGGTCGGCTGGGTGTCGAGATGGCTGCCGACATAGACCGGATCGAGCCCCGGTTCCGTGCCCTCGCGGCGTGCGAACATGGTGCCCATCTGGTCGAGCCCCATGCTCAGCCCGGCGGCCTCGCACCATTTCTTGAACAGCGCGCGGCCCTTGGCGTCGTCGTCGGTTACGGTCTGCCGGTTGTTGCCCCCGGCAACGCCGGGGCCGATCTCGGCCAACTCGTGGATGGAGCTCCAGAGGCGTTCGGGGTTGATCCTGAGGTTCTCGCCGGGAGCTGCCATCGATAGTCCTATTTCATGCTCGGGAAGGTGAATTCCGCGCCGCTCTTGATGCCTGCCGGCCAGCGCGTCGTTACGGTCTTGAGGCGCGTATAGAAATGCACGCCCTCGGGCCCATAGATCGAGTGATCGCCGAAGATCGAGCGCTTCCAGCCGCCGAATGAGTGGTACGCCACCGGCACCGGGATCGGCACGTTGATGCCCACCATCCCCACTTCGATCTTGTCGGCGAAATCGCGCGCCGCATCGCCGTCGCGGGTGAAGATCGCCGTGCCGTTGGCGTATTCGTGCCCATGGATCAGGTCGACCGCGTCCTGGTAGGTCTTGGCGCGCACCACGCTCAGCACCGGCCCGAAGATTTCCTCGCGGTAGATCTTCATGTCCGGCTTCACATGGTCGAACAGCGTGCCGCCGACGAAGAAGCCGTTCTCATAGCCCTGCAGCTTGAAGCCGCGGCCATCGACGACGAGTTCGGCGCCGGCTTCGACGCCGCCATCGATATAGCCGACGATCTTGTCGCGCTGGACCTTGGAGACGATCGGCCCCATCTGCGCGTCCTTGTCGGTCGCGGGGCCGATTTTCAGCGCTTCGACGCGCGGCTTGAGCTTCGCCACCAGCGCATCGGCGGTCTTGTCGCCCACCGGCACCGCCACCGAAATCGCCATGCAGCGCTCGCCCGCCGAACCGTAGCCGGCACCCATCAGCGCATCCGCAGCCTGGTCGAGGTCCGCGTCGGGCAGGATGACCATGTGGTTCTTGGCGCCGCCCAGCGCCTGCACGCGCTTACCGGCCTGCGTGCCGCGCCGGTACACATACTCGGCGATCGGCGTCGAGCCGACAAAGCTCACCGCCTTGATGTCGGGGTGGTCGAGAATGGTGTCGACCGCTTCCTTGTCGCCGTGGACGACGTTGAGCACGCCGTCCGGCAGCCCGGCATCCATGAACAGCTGCCAGGCGAACATCGGCGCCGACGGGTCGCGCTCCGACGGCTTCAAGACGAACGTGTTCCCGCAGGCGATGGCCAGCGGATACATCCACATCGGCACCATGGCCGGGAAGTTGAACGGCGTGATGCCGGCAACGACGCCGAGCGGCTGCCTGTCGGAATAGGAGTCGATGTTCGGCCCGACATTACGGCTGAACTCGCCCTTCAACAGCTGCGGGATACCGCAGGCGAAGTCGACGCAGTCGATGCCGCGGGCCAGCTCGCCCAGCGCATCGTCGTGCACCTTGCCGTGCTCACGCGAAATGTGCTCGGCCAGTTCGTCGGCATGCTTCTCGAGCAGCTCCTTGAACTTGAACATCACACGCGCCCGCTTCATCGGCGTCTGCGCCGCCCAGGCGGGCAGGGCCTTCTTCGCCGCCGCGACGGCCGAGTTGATCTCGTCGACGCTCGATAGCGGCAGCGTGGCGATGGCCTCGCCGGTTGCCGGGTTGAACACCGGCTGGGTGCGGCTGCTTGTCGAGGTGACCAGCTTCCCGCCGATGGCATTCTGAATCGTCTGCATCACAGACCTCCGCCCTGATTGTGTGGAACGTTCATTCTATTCTTGTGGATATAGAACATTCGTTCCATCTTACTCAAGCGTCTTCAGGATGCCCCCGAGCGTGCCGATCAGCTCGTCGATCTGCGCCTTGGTGATGATCAGCGGCGGGCTCATGGCGATGATGTCGCCGGTGGTGCGGATCAGGATGCCCTTCTCGAAGGCCTGGACGAAGGCCGAGAACGCCCGCTTCGTCGGCGAGCCGGCGATCGGCTCCAGCTCCACCGCGCCGATCAGCCCAAGGTTGCGGATGTCGATGACATGCGGCAGGCCCTTGAGCGAATGCAGTGCATCTTCCCAATACCGGGCAAGCTCCGCACCACGGGTCAGCAGGCCCTCGTCCTTGTAGGTCTCGAGCGTCGCGAGTCCTGCAGCCGCCGCCACCGGGTTCCCCGAATAGGTGTAGCCGTGCATGAATTCGATGACGTGCTCAGGCCCCTGCATGAACGCGTCATGGATCTCGGAGGTGACCATCACCGCGCCCATCGGGATGGTGCCGTTGGTCAGGCCCTTGGCCGTCACCATGATATCGGGCGTCACGCCGAAATAATCCGCCGCGAATGGCGTGCCGACGCGACCAAAGCCGGTGATCACTTCGTCGAAAATGAGCAGAATACCGTGCTTCTTGGTGATCTCGCGCAGCTTCTTGAGGTAGCCGACAGGCGGGATCAGCACGCCGGTCGAACCGGCCACCGGCTCGACGATCACTGCCGCGATGGTCGACGCGTCATGCAGTGTGACGATGCGCTCCAGCTCCGACGCCAGATCCTCGCCGCCGCTCTCGCGCTCGCCCCGGGTGAACTGGTTCTTCCCCGGCGTATGGGTGTGAGGCATGTGGTCGACGCCGGTGAGCAGAGTGCCGAACATCTTGCGGTTGGTGACGATGCCGCCCACCGAGATGCCGCCGAAATTGACACCGTGATAGCCGCGTTCGCGCCCGATCAGCCGGAAGCGCGCGCCTTCGCCCTTCACCCGGTGATAGGCCAGCGCCACCTTCAGCGCCGTCTCCACCGACTCCGAGCCGGAGTTGGTGTAGAGCACGTGGTTGAGCCCCTCGGGCGCGATCGAGACCAGCGCATTGGCCAGCTCGAACGCCTTGGGATGGCCCATCTGGAAGGCCGGCGCGTAGTCCATCTCGGCCGCCTGCGTGGCGATCGCCTCGACGATCTTGGGGCGGCAATGGCCGGCATTCACGCACCACAGACCCGCCGTGCCGTCGAGCACCTGCCGTCCGTCGGAAGTCGTATAGTGCATGTCCTTGGCGCCCACGAACATGCGGGGTGCCTTCTTGAACTGCCGGTTGGCAGTGAAAGGCATCCAGAACGCGCTCAGATCGTTCGGCGTGACATTGCGGCGGTCGGACACCTTGGGTCTCCCTCAAGTCTTTTGTGAGTTGCGTGGCCGAGTGACTTTGGCACTTGACCTTTGGACGCGTTATCCAGAAATTTGACCAGTTGGAAAAAACGTTATCACTCCCATGCCGCCGATCAAGGTGAAAATGCTGGCCCCCGAGGGTGGTCAAGGTGCGGCAAACGCGCCCGCCAAAAAGCGGCCGCGCGCGCAGACGCGCATCCAGCGCGAGAAGCAGGAAGTGATCCTCGAAGCGGCGCTCGACGTGTTCAGCCGCGAGGGTTTCCGCGGCGCGACGATCGACCAGATCGCCGAGGCGGCGGGGATGAGCAAACCCAACCTGCTCTACTATTTTCCGCGCAAGGAAGAGATCTACAAGCGTCTGATGACCGAGATGCTCGACGTCTGGCTGCAGCCGCTGCGCGAGATCGATTCGGTCGGCGACCCGGTCTCCGAGCTCCGCTCCTATATCCGTCGAAAGATCGAGATGAGCCGCGACTACCCGCGCCAGAGCCGGCTCTTCGCCAACGAGATGCTGCAGGGCGGCCCGCGCGTGCTCGACGTACTGGAGGTCGACCTCAAAGCCTTGGTCGACGAGAAGGCCCAGGTCATCCTGGGCTGGATGGACAACGGCAAGATTGTCCGCACCGATCCGTACCACCTGATCTTTTCGATCTGGGCCACCACCCAGCACTACGCCGATTTCGACGTCCAGGTCCGCGCCGTCCTCGGCAAGGACCGCGGCGGCGAAGGCCGCTTCGAGGACGCCGCCCGTTACCTCGAAAACCTGTTCCTGCACGGGCTCCTGCCCAAGGACCGCTAGCCCAAGACCGGCGCGCCAGTGGGGCGCCGGCTGCTTGTCTCTGCTGCTGCAGAAATCAGAAGTTCACGCCGGCGCCTACTTGTCCCTGAGCAGCGCCAGCACCAACAACCCCAGCACCGTCACCGCCGCTCCGATCGCGACGCTGATGCTCGCCCACCCATGCCCCGCCATTCCTTCGAACACGATGACGAAGGCCGGCACAAGATACCCGTAGGCGATCACCTTGGCCGCCGGCAGGTGCGATGAGGCGAACTGAATGAGGAAGAAGCAGACAGCGGTCGGCCCGATCGCCAGGTAGAGCACCACCCACCAGACCAGCGGGTCGAACTGCAGCCAGTCTGTAGCTGCGATTTCCGGTAGGCCGTAGAGCACAATCCACGCGGCGGTCGCGGTCATCGTCCAGAAGCTCAGCACCAGCGCCGGCTCGCCCCGGTTGAAGCGGCGCAGTAGCGGCGTGTAGAGCGCATAGGCGACGCAGCCGACGAAGTAGATCAGTTCGCCCTGGCCGATATCGAAGCGCAGCAGCGCGTCGAGATCACCGCGGAAGATAACACAGATCGCGCCGGCGCCGGCGAGCAGCAGGCTCACCAGCACCGCCGGTCCGGAACGCTGCCCGACGATAAAGTAAGCGGTCACCGCCGTCATCAGCGGCACCAGCGTATATACCGCGCTCGTCGCCACCGGCTTGGTCATCGTCAGGGCGATGAACATTGAGACGAAATAGACGGCGGTGAGGAAGCCGTTGATGCCGAAGCGCCAGGGGGCTTTCGGCCAACTGAACTGGTGCCGTGCCACGCCGAATGCGAACGCACCCATCAGCAGCGCCGCCATCACGAAGCGCAGGGCATTGAGCGGCACGGCATGAATGAGTGGCACCGTCAGCGCGCCCAGCGTGAACGAGCCTGCAATCAGCGCCGCGAACAGCAGCATCGCAAGGTGCGCCACCTTCCGCTGCCGGCCATCGGCCGCGCCCTCGACTTCCGTTCCGATTTCCGCCAATCCAACTCACCCCCTGCTCGCGCCGCCTCTCTATAGCGGCGCCGGGGAAAGCTCAAACGCCGCCGGCGACCAGCAGCAGGAAGGCGCCGCAGAGCGAGGTGTTCATCAGCGTCGCCACCGTGTGCGGGGCGCGATCGGCCCCGGAATACTTCCACATCGGGTGAAACAGCAGCGTCGCGATGACGAGGAACACGATCATCAGCACCCCGCCCAGCGCCTGCCACGGCCCGATCGCCGACAGCAGCCCGCCGATGAACTGCAGCCCTATGCCGGCAAGCACGATCAGCCGGGCATTGGGCACTTTGTTCTCGATGATCCCCGTCAGCCGCGGCACGTTGACCAGATAGTTGCGGATGGCGAACACCACGAAGGCGCCGCCGAGCAGCAGGCGGGCCAGTGCATAGAGCGTCGATGACAGATCGGTGGGCACGTCGGTTCTCCTCGTTCGGGCGCGACGCTATCTGGCCACGCTCCGAGTCGGGAGCCCCACTTTGGTGCGAAGAATCCGGCTGCCTCGGGGAATGCGTCAGGCCGCTTCGGAGAAAACGAAGGTGTGGCCGGGCAGCGCCTTGGCGCGGTAGAGCGCCGCATCGGCTGCCGCAACGAGGTCTGGATCGCTGGCATTGCCGATGGCGATGCCCACGCTGGCGCCGGTCGCGATCTCGGCCGCGCCCAGCCGCATCGGTTCGCTGAGGGCCGCACCGATATCGGCAGCGAGTTCGGCCAGCGCCGCACGCTCGATCGGCCCTTTGCGCACGAAGGCAAATTCGTCGCCGCCGATGCGCGCGACGAGATCATCCCTGTCGGCAAGGCCTCTGATCCGGTTGCCGACGATCTTCAGCAGCTCGTCGCCCGCGCCATGGCCCATGCTGTCATTGACCTGCTTGAAGCCGTCGAGATCGAGATAGAGCAGCCCGACTGGATGAGCGCCGGTCTCGGCCAGCCACTGCTCGAAGGCAAGCCGGTTGGCGAGCCCGGTCAGGGGATCACGCGTTGCGAGGTCGGCCATGTCGCGCCGCCGCCGCTCCAGTTCGCGCGTCAGGTTGTAGAGCTTGCGCAGGGCGAGGAAGACTCCGAACAGGAACACGGCGCAAGCCGCAAGCCTCAGCGGGGCCAGATGATAGAACATGTCCGTGCCGATCCGGCGTGGCGTCCAGGCCAGTACCTCGGCCCGTCCGGGCACCGGCACCGACACTTCCTTGTCAGCCAAGGCAGCCGCCGGGATGTAATGGGCACCATCGAGAATGAACTCGCCGCGCAACCGGGCTTCTGCATCGGGCGCATCGCCGACCACGAGGAGCGCTGCACGTGCCCGCTCCGTCTCGCTGGCAATGGCGACCTGGTCGATCGCCTGCACGGCGTAGAAGGCGGCAAAGACGACCGTCAGCGCCAGGAGCAGCATCGCCACCACGCTGCCGATCAGCAGCCGCCGCGGGTCCGGCAAAGGCCCTGTCGATCCGATCTCTGTGTCTTCTTCGTTCCGTCGCGGCATGTGCGCCCCCGCTTGCCTCGCCCCAAGACTAGCCGCGGGATCCGCGTAAATCCTTAGCGCGCTGCAGGGCTATTGGGAGATGGTTGACGTTGGCTTAAGAGCTCCCGCATGGCCGTCCGCGAGGCCCGCCTCCCCAGCACGATCGCTAACCGCCGCGGGCGTGTCTCTCGGGGCCAAAAAGGCCGTCCGGACGGAAAATCTGCACTATTCCCGCCGCATTCGGCTTCGAGGCACGCTACCGGAAGCGGATTTCCGGCCCCTCGGCAGAAAATCTTCGCCTGCGACGATAGCGTCCGAGTCGTTGACCCAGGCGACGCAAGTTTATGGAATCTCGTGCAAAAATAGAACGAGCCAGCTTAATGCTTCTGATGCATTTATGCAACGGTTCCACTTGCAAGGGTGCTGTTCATTTTCGGTTCATATTCTCGCCACACCGCCAAAGCCTTGTCCGGCCTGTCGTAAACAAGCGTGAGTAGTCCAAGGTTGAATAGGAAAATCGTTCTGGTCGCCGCCGCCCTCGTAACGGGCCTGATGACTTCCGTTACCGGTGCGATGGCAGCAGATCAGTGCGGTGGGGCGTCCTGGTACGGACCAGGTTTCCACGGCAAGAAAACGGCCTCGGGCGAGCGGTTCAACGAGAATGCCATGACCGCGGCCCACAAGACTCTCCCACTCGGCACGGTCGTGAAGGTCACGAACCAGCGCACGGGCAAGTCCATCAAGGTCACCATCAACGACCGCGGTCCCTTCGTGAAGGGCCGCATCATCGACCTCAGCAAGGCAGCCGCCGCGCGGCTCGGCACCAAGAATTCCGGTGTCGGCAAGGTGTGCGTCGCCAAGCTGTAAGCGCCTTCAGGAAAGAGCCTGTCCCCGCGAAGGCGGGGATTGCAGACCTTTCCGGTTCGAAGGCGCGACTGACCTGTAGCGGATGCGTACCCGTCGAGCCTCGGCTCTTCGTGGAACTCCGCCAGTCAGATCGACAAAGATCAGGGGTCGCCCGCGTGAGACGGGCGGCCCCTTTGTCTTGACCGGCGGCACCTCGACCAGTCAGATCGCGGCACCACAAAATAAAGGGATAGCCGCCTTGCCGATCGCCTCCTGGCCTGATGTCGCACCGCACCTCATCGATGTCGCAACCGGCCGAAAGCCGGCGGACATGCTGGTCCGCAATGGCCGCTGGGTGAACGTGCACTCCGGCGAGATCGTCGCCGGCACCGACGTCGCTATCGCCGCCGGGCGCTTCGCCGCCGTGGGCCCCGACCTGAGCTATGCCATCGGCCCCGATACCGAGGTGATCGACGCCAACGGCCGCTATCTCGTGCCGGGCCTCTGCGATGGCCATATGCATGTCGAGAGCGGCATGGTCACCGTCACTGAGTTCTGCCGCGCCGTCATTCCGCACGGCACCACCTCGATGTTCATCGACCCGCACGAGATCGCCAACGTGCTCGGTATCCGCGGCGTCCGCCTGATGCACGACGAGGCCGCTGCCATGCCGGTCTCGGTTTATGTCCAGGCACCCAGTTGCGTGCCCTCCGCTCCCGGGCTCGAAACCCCCGGTGCCTCCATCTCCCCCGACGATGTCGCGGAGATGCTGACCTGGCCGCAGATCATCGGGCTCGGCGAAATGATGAACTTCCCCGGCGTCGCTGCCAACGATCCCAAGATGCTGGCCGAAATCGCCGCCACCCAACGCGCCAGGAAGACCGTAGGCGGGCACTATGCCTCGCCCGACCTCGGCAAGCCCTTCTATGGCTACGTTGCCGGCGGCCCGGCCGACGACCACGAAGGCACCCGCGTTGCCGATGCCATCGCTCGCGTCCGTCTCGGCATGCGCGCCATGCTGCGGCTCGGCTCGGCCTGGTACGATGTCGCTCCGCAGGTAAAGGCCATCACCGAAGAGGGCCTCGATTCCCGCAACTTCATCCTCTGCACCGACGACAGCCATTCCGGCACGCTGGTCAACGACGGGCATATGAACCGCGTCGTTCGCCATGCCATCGCCTGCGGCTTGAAGCCAATCACCGCCATCCAGATGGCGACCCTCAACACCGCCACCCATTTCGGCCTCGAGCGCGAGCTCGGCTCTATCACGCCGGGCCGTCGTGCCGACATGATCCTCACTTCGGATCTCGTCACCCTGCCGATCGAACTGGTCATCGGGCAGGGCAGGGTGGTCGCCGAGAACGGCAGCCTCACCGTCCCGCTCGACCCCTGGGCCTATCCGGCCTTCGCCAAGAATACCGTCCACATCCAGCCGCTCACCGCTTCCCGCTTCGAGATCACCGCTCCCACGGGTCGCAACGCCGTCACTGCGCGGGTCATCGGCGTCATCGAGAACCAAGCCCCGACCCGCGCCCTTGAACGAACCCTCCCCGTCGAAAGTGGTCTCGTCACCGGAGACCGGGCACAGGATGTCTGCCAGATCGCGCTGGTCGAGCGCCACACCGGCTCCGGCGCCGTAGTGAACGCGCTCGTCTCTGGCTTCGGCTACAATGTCGATTGCGCCGTCGCCTCGACCGTCGCGCATGACAGCCACCAGATGATCGTCGTCGGCACCAACCGCGACGACATGGCCCTCGCCGCCAACACGCTCGGCGACGTCGGCGGCGGTGCGGTGGTGGTTTCGAAGGGCAAAGTGCTGGCGCTGGTCGAGCTGCCGATCGCCGGACTGATGTCGGATGAGGCCGCCCCGGTCGTCGCGACCAAGGCGCAGGGCCTCGTCGACGCCATGCGCGCCTGCGGCTGCACGCTCAACAACGCCTTCATGCAGCACTCGCTGCTGGCGCTGGTCGTCATCCCGGAGCTGCGGATTTCCGATCAGGGATTGATCGATGTGCGGACCTTCGAGCGCACCGAGCTGTTTGTCTAGGCGGCCTTCCAGGACCACGTGCAGGCTTCTCCTGGAAGTCTGCAGGCGCAATCCATTGAGTTCCAGCCCGGCCTAGAGGTCGTTCGCCGCGTTCAGCTCGCCCGTCGTCAGCCCATCGCCTTCCGGGTCGAGCGGGTTAACCGGCTCGATCCCGATCACCGCCTCGATGTCGACCGCAAGCTTGGTGAGGTCGAGATCGGCCACCTTTTCGACCGGCTGGCGCGCAAGCGCATGCTTCAGCGCGTCCTCGATCTGCTGGGTACGGACGGATTCATCAACCATTGCCATCGATCTTGATCCCCCCTTCATCGACCTTGATCTCGAGCGCCGGGCGCTGCGATTCCTGGTAGGCGAGATAGAGGCCAAAGCCGACCACCACGGCCAATAACGCTGCGATTACGACGTAGAGTGAGCTTCTGGTCATGCCGGGACTCTTTGCTGTTGACGCTGCATCCGCAACGCAACAGCCCGGGCATTGGTTCAATCGGCTATCGCTTTGAGCGCACCGACAAATCGGGCGACGCCGTCGTCGAGCGATCCGGAATTGTCGACAGTCACCGCCTCGACGCCCACCGGCACCGGCGCACCCTCCCGCGCCAGCCGCGCGGCAACGTCGTCGGCACTCTCACGCCCCCGCCCGGCAAGGCGCCGCGCCCGCACGTCGGCATCGGCCGTCACCACCAGCACATGGCAGCTGGGGTACTTTTCGACCGCGCGTTCGATCACCTTGCGCGAAGTGTTCACCACCACGACGCGCCCTGCGACCATCGCCGCATCGATCGCGGCCGGCACGCCGTAGCAGAGCCCGTGCGCTTCCCAGTCGAGCGCATAGGCACCTCGCAGTTTCTGCCGCCCGAACTCGGCCGTGTCGATGCTGTCATGGTCCTCGAGTTCGACCATCGCCTGCCGCGTCACCACCCGGCGCGGGAAACTGAAGCGAGGATCGTCCGCCAACGCGGTCTTCGCCGCCCCGATCAGCGTGTCTTTGCCGGCGCCCGACGGTCCGACCACGAGGACGAGGGCCCCTTCGCTCATCAGCTGACCCGCTTGCCTTCCCGCCACACGCCGCGCACCACCGGCACCGGATCGGTCCGGCGCACGCGCACGAGGTCGGCGCGCTTGCCCACCGCGATCTCGCCGCGATCGCTGAGATGCGCCGCCTCGGCCGGGCGCTTCGTCACCATCCGCACCGATTGCGGCAGGGTGATATTGTCGGCCCGCTCGGGCAGCAGGAACGCTGCATACATCAGCGCGAACGGTACATAGTCCGAGCTCAGCACGTCGAGCACGCCCGCCTTGGCGAGTTCGGAGGCCGAGATATTGCCGTTATGCGACTTGCCGCGCACCACGTTCGGCGCCCCCATCAGCACCGCCAGCCCCGCCGCGTGGCAGGCCTTCGCCGCATCCATCGTGGTGGGGAACTCGGCGATGCTCATGCCATCGCGTACCGCCTCGCCGACATGATCGACCGTCGCGTCATCGTGGCTGGCGAATGCGAGCCCAATCTCGCGACCGCGCGTCAAGATCGCCTGCCGGTTCGTGTCGGCATACTTGTCGCGCTCGGCCTGCCGGTCGGCGATGTACTTCGCCATCTCGGCGTCCGAGAACCGCATCTTCTTCTGGTAGTAGGCAATGTAGTGGTCGAGCGTCACGTACTGCCGCGCGCCCGGCGTATGGTCCATCAGTGACGCGAGGCCGACGATTGGGTTGGCGCAGTGCGCCGCGAACTGCTCGGCAACGTCGGGCGTCGCCAGCTCGCAGCGGAGGTGAATGTGATGGTCGGCCCGCAGCCGGTCGTCGGCATCGGCCTCGGCCACCGCCTCGACCATCAGCCGCACGTCCTCGGTGATATCGCCCGTCTCCGGGTCCGACCCGATCCGAACCGCGTCGAACACCGTGGTGATGCCGGCGCCCGCGACCTGCGCATCATGGCTCTGCAGCGCTGCCATGGCGTTCCACGTCACCCCCGGCCGCGGCCGGTAGTGGTTCTCGAAATGATCGGTGTGGAGCTCGACAAGGCCGGGGATGACATAGTCGCCCCCGACATCCTCGCCGGCGTGGGTATGGCCCGGATCGATGGCGGCGATCATCCCGTCGCGGATCAGCACCGAGCCCTCGATCACCTCGTCGGCGAGCACGATCCTCGCGTTAGAAAGCGCGAATTCGGTCATAGGCTGACTCCCCGGTAAGGACGTAGTCGTCGAGGCGGACGAACGGTCCGCCGGCCTCGGTTTCACAAAACAGCACCAGCCGGTCGAGTACCATCTCGGCCCCGGCCAGCGGGCCGAAATGCTCGGCCGCGGCGCGCATGTAGGTGTCGCGCTCGCTTTCGGCCAACCTGTCGGTCAGAGTCATGTGCAACTGGAACTGCTCGAACACATAGGGGTAGCCGTAGCGATCGATGAGCTCGATCTGCCGATCGCTGAACGCGCGGCCCTCGACCCGGCGCGCCCGCTCGGCCGGCGACAGCGGCGCTCGGTAGGGCTCGAACGCCTCCACCACATCCCCCGAAAATACGGTGAGTTCCTCGCTCTGCGCCGCCGGGATCAGCGCGATAAACCCATCCAGCAGCGCCAGCTTGACCCTGCCGATGGCAACCGGCTCTACCTCCGCTGCGAACGCTGCGAGCGCATCCTCCAGCGCGGCCCGGGTCGTGCCGGCCTTGAGCGTCATGGGCGGCTTGATCGTGGCGTGAAAGCCATATCGCCGGGCCGAAACGCTCCGCTCGAACAGCTCGTCGCGAGATACACCCGCAAGCGGCCCTGTGAACGTCTCACCCGTCAGCGCATCAATGCCGAGCCACTCAGCGGCCTTGGCCCACAGCGGATCATCCGCGGCGGGCGCATAATATATTGCGTATCGTTCGGACATCGACTGCGGCTCGCTGGAAACGCGGCGGTGACTAGCTGCGTTCGATGTCAGTTTTTTGTCAGTGCCGCAAGCTTGTGTGCAAGCGCCCGGGAACGCGTCAGATGACGCGTGCCACGCAGGCTGCAGCGGAGTTGGCGCCGCCGGGCAACACGTTGTCAGCCACGAGCGTTTCGCCGCCTGCCAGCGGACCGATCAGCGCGAAATAGCCGACCTTGCCTTCGCTCTTGAGCTGCCACTTGATCCTTGTACCCGGCGGCAGGTTCTCGGCGCTGTGGTTGATCACTTCAATCGCATTGGGCTGGGTCGCCACGTTGCAGCTGAGTTCGACCTGCAAGCCAAAATGCCGCGTCTGCAGCACCGGCTCGGGATAGTCGCTAGAAGACGACTGCGAGGCTGCCTTGTCTGGCTTGGCGTCATCCGGGAGGTCGGTCGGGCCAGTGTCGTCGATCGGGGGCGTAAGCCCACCACCGGGCGGGAGTTCGGTTACCGGGTCTGCAAATGCCGGTACACACATCAGTGCCGCGAGCAGGGCGCTCGCGAGGGGACGGATTGCGTTCATTCTGTTTCCTGGCGTGAGGCCAACGGTCGCGTCCACGACCGAGACGATTTATGACTTTGCTTTGTTGAACCGGCAACTACCCGTCGACGCTTGAACACCTGCTGAGGTTCCCGTTTAGCCACCGTTCACCCGATCTCGGCGCCAGCGTTGCCCAACCGCTACACGCCCCGATCGCTTCTTAGCGCCTATTTGGGCAAGCCGGCCCGCGACGCAAGCGGTTCGCGAAATGATGATGAAGATGGCTAGCTTGCGCCCCGTGCATGGCGCCGCCACTATGCGGGCATCAGGGACGTCAGGCTTACATGGATCGCGAACTTCTCGAGCGGCTCTACCATCGCGCAGTCGATGCCGCCCAGCCCCGGCACGCCATCGCCGCCAACCTGCCCGAACCGCCGCGTGGACGCACCATCGTCATCGGCGCCGGCAAGGCCTCGGCCCAGATGGCGCAAGCCTTCGAACAGGCTTGGCCGCACCCCATCGACAAGGGGCTGGTCGTCACCCGCTACGGCTACGCCGTGGCCTGCGAACGCATCGAGATCGTCGAAGCCGCCCATCCGGTGCCCGATATCGCCGGTTATCTCGCCGCCCGCCGGCTGCTTGAGACCGTCTCAGGGCTCAGCCACGACGATCTGGTCGTGGCGCTGATCTCCGGCGGCGGCTCTGCCCTCTTGCCGCAGCCGGCGCAGGGGCTGAGCTTCGAGGACGAGCAGGAGGTCAACCAGGTGCTGCTCGCTTCGGGCGCGCCGATCGGCGTGATGAACGTCATCCGCAACGAGCTCAGCGCCATCAAGGGCGGCCGGTTGGCGGCAGTGGCATCGCCGGCCCGCGTCGCAACGCTGATCGTCTCCGACATTCCCGGTGACGACCCCTCGCTGGTCGCGTCGGGGCCGACCGTACCCATGGCTTCGAGCCGAGCCGAAGCCCGTCACCTCGCAGCGCTCTATCGGTTGAAGCTCCCAGAACCGGCCGAGGACCTCCTCGCCTCCGACCAGAACCTCGCCCCAACGCCAGCCGATCCGCGTTTTTCGCACAACAGCGTCCGCATCATCGCCTCCGCCGCCCTCTCCCTCGATGCCGCCGCGGCCGAGGCCGGCAACACAGGCCTCACGCCCCACATCCTCTCCGATGCCATCGAGGGCGAGGCGCGCGATGTCGCCGGTGTACATGTCGCGCTCGCCCGCGAAATCCGCAGCCGCAATCGCCCTTTTGAGAAGCCCACGATCCTTCTCTCCGGAGGCGAGACCACCGTAACCATCCGCGGCGACGGCCGAGGCGGCCGCAACGCCGAGTTCCTGCTCGCCTTCGCCCTCGCCATCGAAGGGCAGGAGGGCATTTCCGCGCTCGCCGCCGATACCGACGGCATCGATGGGGCAGGCGACAATGCCGGCGCCTTCTGCGACGGCACCACCGCCGCACGCATGCGCTCAGCAGGCATCGACCCGCGCGCCGCCCTCGCCAACAACGACGCCTATAACGCCTTCCGCGCCGTGGCCGGGCTGTTCATCACCGGCCCGACAGGGACGAACGTCAACGACTTCCGCGCCATCATCATCAGGTAGGCTTCATGGCCAAGGCAACAGGCATCGGCGGGATTTTCTTCCGCGCCCGCGACACCAAGGCGCTGAGCGCCTGGTATGAAGAGCATCTCGGCGTGCCGGGCTTCTGGACGCAGGACGCCGGTCTCACCATCTATTCGCCGTTCGAAGAGGCAACGACCTACTTCCCCGCCGACAAGCAGTGGATGATCAACTTCCGCGTCGACGACCTCGACGGCCTCATCGCGCAGCTGAAGTCCGCCGGCATCGCCGTCGAAACCCGCCCCAATGAATGGGACACGCCCGAAACCGGCCGCTTCGCCCGCGTCGCCGACCCTGAGGGTAACCAGATCGAACTCTGGCAACCACCGGTGGACTGATCCTCCCCTGCGAAGCGGGGGAGGGGTTTCGAGCCGTCCCACAGGGCAAATCGCTCCAGTGGAGCGATTTGAGGTGAGAAGGCCTTGAGAGCTACGCTCGAAAGGCCCGCCGTAGGCGGTGGAGGGGGCGGCCGCACGCGCCGGCTTACTCCTCCACCCAGCTGTCGAACTCGCCGTCCTTCCTGAGCCGCGCCACCATGTACCCGCCGCGCTCACGCGGCCGCACCTCGTACTCGTACTGGCCGCCGTCCATGGCACGCTGAATATTGGCGGCGCTCTCGGCGCTCTCCACCGACGAATAGACCTGCGGCACGCTGCCGCCCTCGCTGACGAATGCCCGTGACATCGGCTGTCTCCTTCGCGGCGAGCATACACCACCTTAAGCAGCCGGACGATTTTGGTTCCGGTGGAACTTCCCTTTCACCCCGACTTCCCATTAAGTGCCGCCCATTCCAGGGAGGTGCCGCATATGGCCAAAAAGAAGATCGCCGTCATCGGCATCGGCAAAATCGCGCAGGACCAGCACCTGCCGGTCATCGACAAGAGCCCCGATTTCGAGCTCGCTGCCTGCGTCTCAACGCGCGGTATCGGCCACGGTGACGTGCCCGTCTTCAAGACCCCGGCCGAACTCTACAAGGCCATGCCCGAGGTCAAGCTCGTCGCCATCTGCACCCCTCCGGGCGTGCGTCATGCCTATGTCCGTGAGGCCATCGACGCCGGCAAAGACGTGCTGCTCGAAAAGCCGCCGACGCCCACGATCACCGAGTTTGAGGACCTCGTCTCCTATGGCGAGAAAAAGGGCCGCGTCCTCTATCAGACCTGGCACAGCCGCTACAACGCCGCCGTCGATACCGCCAAGCTCATCCTCAAGGACGAAGGCGTCGCCGAGGTTCGCATCGATTGGCGCGAGAGCGTCCGCAAATGGCACCCCGGCCAGGAATGGGTGTGGGAGCCCGGTGGCTTCGGCGTCTGCGATCCCGGCATCAACGCCATGTCGATCTTCACCAAGATCATGCCGTTCCCGGTCTTCGTCGACAAAGCTACGCTCAAGTTCCCGGCCAACCGGCAGACCCCGGTCGATGTTGAGATCGTCTTCAAGTCGGCCCAGAAGCATGCCCCGAAACTCTCGGCTGGCTTCAACTGGCTCGAAGAGTCCGGCGAGATATGGACCATCGCCATCGAAACCCGCAAGGGCACCAAGCTGAAGCTCGAAAGGGGCGGCACGGTGCTCAAGGTCGACGGCAAGGAAACCGTCGCCAACCCGTCCGAGGAGTATGAGGCGATCTACGAGCGCTTCGCCAAGCTGCTCAAGAAGGGCAAGTCCGAGATGGACGGTTCGCCGCTGCGCCTCATCGGCGATGCGTTCCTGCTGGGCGCCCGCGAGAACGTCGAAGAGTTCCACTGGTAGGTCAATCGCGGAGGGGACGATGTACGGCCTGATCGGCAGCTTCACCGCCCATGCGGGCAAGCGCGACGAACTCATCGCGCTGATGACAGCCAGCACCGGCGATATGCCGGGCTGCCTCAGCTACATCGTCGCCCACGACCCGGTTGATCCGGACAAGATCTGGATCACCGAGGTCTGGGATTCCGCCGACAGCCACAAGGCCTCGCTGCAAATCCCGCTCGTCGCCGAGACCATCAAGAAGGCGATCCCGCTGATCGCCGGCTTCGGCGACCAGATCCAGACCGTGCCGGTGGGTGGCGTCGGACAGTAGCGCCGGCATCTAGACATTTGTCCACTGGCGCGTGCCCTGGCGCGTGGCTAGAACTACCATACCAGATCAGGAGGCACCCCATGTACGAGACCTTCAACGGCTCGGCGCACCCGCTTGCGCCCAAGGAAATCGCCATCACCGCCGTGCCCGATGACGAGCGCGTCTGGGTGCCACAGGCCGACGGAGTGTGGTTCCGTCCGCTCTTCCTCAACACGCTGCAGGGCCAGTGGTGCAACCTGCTGCGCGTCCGCCGCGCCGGCATCCTGAGCCGGCACCTCCATCCGCAGCCCGTGCATGGCTATGTCATCAAGGGCCGCTGGCACTATCTCGAGCACGACTGGGTGGCCGAAACCGGCTCCTACGTCTTCGAGCCGCCCGGCGAGATCCATACCCTCACTGTCCCTGAGGACACCCCGGAGATGATCACCTTCTTCAACATCTCCGGCTGCATGGTCTATCTCGACAAGGACAACAAGCAGATCGGCTTCGAGGACGTCTTCACTAAGATCGACATGTGCAAGAAGCACTACGAGAAGGTCGGGCTGGGCGCGGACTACGTCGAGCAGTTCGTCAGATGAGCTGGGCCACTGAATTCTTCGCGGGCAAGACCGTCGTCATCACCGGCGGCACTTCGGGGATCGGGCAGGGCATAGGCCGCGCTTTCGCCGATGCCGGCGCCACCGTCCAAGTCACCGGTGCCACCCAGGCCGAAGTCGTATCCGGCGCTGCCGCCGAGCCGCGCTTTCGCTACACCCAGCTCGATGTCCGCAACGCCGAGCAGGTCGCCGAATACGCCGGCGTCTTCGGGCACGTCGATGCGCTCATCAACTGCGCCGGCGTGAACCTCCGTGCCGCCGAGCATACGGTCGATGGCTTCCAGACCGTCATCGACATCAACCTCAATGGCTCGATGCGCACCGCCTATGCGTTTCGCGACAAGCTCGCCGGCGGGGCCATCCTCAATATCGGCTCGATGTTCTCGTTCTTCGGCGCCCCGCACGCCCCGGCCTATGCCGCGAGCAAGCACGCCGTCGCCGGCCTCACCAAGTCGCTCGCCGTCGCCTTCGCGAAAGAGAACATCCGGGTCAACGCGCTTGCTCCCGGGTGGATCGAAACGGCGATGACCGCGGTCCCGCGCGCCAACGAGACGCGCAACGCCGAACTCATGGGGCGCACCCCGCTCGGACGCTGGGGTACGCCGGCCGACCTTGCCCCGGCCGCGCTATTCCTCTGCTCGCCCCTCGCCGGCTTCATCACCGGCGCCATCCTGCCCGTCGACGGCGGTTACCTCATCGCCTGACCCGACCTTAGGCGCGCAGAAATAGAGTGCCTGGTTGATCGCGTAGAGCGAACCGGTGAGCGGAATGCCGTTAGTCGGCAGAGCCGGCCCGGCCTTCGGATCGAGATAAGCAACGCCGCCATTCTTCAGCGCCTCGATGACGTCGGTGACCTCGCCCGCCACCTTGGCGTGATAGGGCGTGCCGTCCGGCTTTGCATCTATCTCGAGTCCCGTCTCGCGGTCGACATCGAGTCGCCAACGCCCGGCATCGCCGCCGGGGCGGCTGGTATGCAGGTGCACCCCGACGCTGAAATCGTCCTCGCAGCGTACAGCGATGCAGGTGAAGCTCTCTGGCGTCGACTTGTAGGCGCACCCGAGCGCGGCACGATCACCCTCGCCCGCAAGCGGAGAGTAATGCCAGCCTTCCTCCTGCGCCAAAGCACCGCCGGTCGAGCCCAGCACGATCGCGGCCAGTGCCGCGAGACCCGCCGCTTCCACCGGTGTCAGCGCCACCCTACTTCCCCGCGTCAGTGAGTTCCTTGATGTCTTCGGCGCTGAGCGTCAGGCGTGCGCTCTTCATCAGGCTCGCGAGTTGCTCGACCGAGGTTGCCGACGCGATCGGTGCGCCAACGCCGGGCTGTGCCGCGACCCAGGCGAGACTGACTTCCGCCGGCGTCGCGCCGGTGCGCTTGCTGATGGCGTCGAGCGCCTTCAGGATGCTGAAGCCCTTCGGATTGAGATACTTCTCGACCACCGCCTGTCCGCGCGGGCTCTGCTGCGCGTCAGCCGCGCTGCGGTACTTGCCCGCGAGGAATCCACGCGCCAGGCTGAAATAGCCGATGCCCGAAATCTCCTCCGCGACGCAGGTCGCCTGCACCTCTTCGAACTTGGCGCGGTCGTAGAGGTTGAACTCGTTCTGGATCGTCTCGTAGCGCGCCAAGCCATTCGCCTTCGAGATCGCGAGGGACTCGGTCAGCAGCGCAGTATCCTGGTTCGACGAGCCGATGTAGCGCACCTTACCGGCCTTCACGACCCGGTCCAGCGCGGCAAGCGTCTCCTCCTGCGGCGTGTTCGGGTCGGGCCAATGCGTCTGGTAGAGGTCGATATAGTCGGTCTGTAGTCGCGTCAGCGAGGCATCGACTTCCTCCTCGATCCATTTGGCGCTGAGGTCGCGATGGCCCTGGCCCATGTCAGAGCCGACCTTGGTGAACACGAGCACCTTGTCGCGGTTGCCGCGCGCCTTCATCCAGTTGCCCAGGATGGTCTCGGACTTGCCTTTGCCGTAACTGTCGGCCGTATCCACCGCCGCGAAGCCGCCATCGAGAAGTGCGTCCAGCACCCCATAGGCGGTGCTCTCTTCGAGCGTCCAGCCGAGCACGTTGCAGCCGAAAACCAGGGGCTCGATGAATAGCTCGGTGCGGCCAAGGCGGCGCTTCGTCATGACAAATCTCCTTGAATGAAAAGCAGGCGGGCGGGCGGCTCCGGACCTTAGGCGCAGCTTCCATCGGCGACAAGCGATGGAACAACGGCGTCCGTCAGGCCTTTGGCTGGATCAGGTCCCACTTGTTGCCATAGAGGTCCTCGAACACCGCCACCGAACCGTAAACCTCGTGCCGCGGCGCTTCCAGGAACCGCACGCCGCGCGCCGTGTAGGCAGTAAAGTCGCGCTCGAAATTATCGGTCTCGAGGAAAAAGCCGACTCGGCCACCGGTCTGGTCGCCGACCCGCGCCTCCTGCTCAAAGCCGTCTGCCTGAGCCAGCAATAGCCGCGCCCCGCCACCCGTCGGAGCGACCAGCACCCAGCGCTTACCACCGCCAAGCGGAGTGTCGGCAACGAGGGCAAAGCCGAGTCTGTCGCGGTAGAATGCGATGGCCTCGTCGTAATCGGCAACGACAAGGGCGATTGTGGCGATGGATTGCATCTTCCTCAAATTCTTTGCTGCTCTGTTTGTTTGGTGTGTCGCCTGATCGAACCCCACCATGCAACCGCTTTACGGGCCCGATTTTTGGCCGGTGGTGTCATTTTCTGTCGCAGACCCCAACGGTGGAAACTCATTCCCCGTCCGGCGTCGTCTTGACCAATTGGTCAACTCCCCATTGCGCGGTCACGGAAAAAGCGCTTTGTTGCCGGCCAAGCTCCGACCAGCACAAGGGACTCTGTGCCGTGAACGTCGGAGCGCAATGCTATTCGGGAGACAACATCATGAAATTGATGCGCACCCTGCTCGCCGCAACCGCGCTTGTCGCGGTTCTGGGCGGCAGTGCCTACGCCAAGCAACTCGTATTCTGCTCTGAAGCTTCGCCGGCTCACTTCGACCCCGGTCCGACGACCGGCGGTAACGACTTCGACGCCTCGTCGCGCGCCATCTACGACCGCCTCGTCGAGTTCGAGCATGGCGGCACCGCCGTCATTCCGGGCCTCGCCGAGAGCTGGGAAGTTTCGGCCGACGGGCTCGTGTACACCTTCAAGCTGCGTCCGGGTGTGAAATTCCACACCACCTCCTACTTCACCCCCACCCGCGACCTCACTGCCGACGACGTGATCTTCTCGCTCGAGCGCCAGTGGAAGGAAGACAATCCGTGGAACAAGTACCTCGAGGGCATCTCGTGGGACTATTTCCAGGGCATGGACATGCCCAAGTTCCTGAAGTCGATCGAGAAGGGCGCTGACGACCTCACCGTCGTGATCACGCTCACCGAGCCCAACGCTCCGATGATCGCCAACCTCGGCATGGACTTCGCTTCGATCGTCTCGAAGGAATACGCCGACCAGTTGCTGGCCAAGAACGACCCGGCCGCTCTCGCCGATTTCTCCAATAAGCCCGTCGGCACCGGCGCGTTCGTTTTCGTCGACTACCAGACCGACGCCGTCATCCGTTACCAGGCCTTCGCCGACTACTGGCGCGGCAAGGTGGCGATCGACGACCTGATCTTCGCCATCACGACCGATCCGGCCGTGCGTGCGCAGAAGCTGAAGGCCGGCGAATGCGATATCATGAGCTATCCCGCCCCGGCCGACATCGCCGGCCTGCAGGCGGACACCAACCTGCAGGTGCTTGAGCAGGAAGGCCTGAACATCGGCTACATGTCGTACAACACGACGATTGCTCCGATGGACAACGTCAACGTCCGCAAGGCGCTGTCGATGGCCATCAACAAGCCGGCCATCGTCGAAGCGGTTTACCAGGGCGCCGGCCAGGTGGCCAAGAACCTGATCCCGCCGACCATGTGGTCCTATGACGACAAGATCGTCGATACCGCCTACGATCCGGAAGCGGCCAAGAAGCTCCTCGCCGATGCTGGTGTGTCGGGCCTGACGCTCGATCTCTGGGCCATGCCCGTGTCGCGTCCGTACAACCCGAACGCGCAGCGCGTCGCTGAAATGATCCAGGCTGACTGGGCTGCCGTGGGGGTCACTGCCAACATCGTCACCTACGAGTGGACCGAGTATCGCGAGCGCGGCAAGAAGCCGGACCGCCCGGGTGCGTTCCAGATCGGCTGGACCGGCGACAACGGTGATCCGGACAACTTCTTCGCGACCCTGTTCTCCTGCTCGGCTATTGGCGTTTCCAACTACTCGAGCTGGTGCAACGACGACTTCGAGAAGGCCATCCAGGACGCCAAGAAGGTTTCCGACCAGGCCGAGCGCACCGCGCTCTACACCAAGGCCCAGGAAATCTTCAAAGCCGAAGAGCCGGCAATGACCATTGCCCACTCCAAGGTCTTCATGCCGATGAACAAGCGCGTCCTGGGCTACACCATGGACCCGCTCGGCATCCACCGCTTCGACAACGTCGACGTAACCGAATAACTAGAGATAGAGTTCGAGGGGCGGCGCCATCACCGGCGCCGCCCCTTGGCGTACCCAATGCTGCGATTCATCCTCCAGAAACTCGCCCTGATCGTGCCGACCATCATCGGCATCACGATTGCATCGTTTGCCTTCATCCGCCTGCTCCCCGGCGACCCCATCCTCGCGATGGCCAGCCAGTACGGCGTGACCCCCGAACGCTATGAAATCCTCAAGCACCAGTACGGCTACGACCTGCCGATCTGGCAGCAGTATCTCAACTATGTCGGCGGCATCCTGCAGGGCGATTTCGGTATCTCGCTCGCCACCAAGCGCCCGGTGATCGAGGAGTTTATGACGCTGTTCCCGGCAACGGTCGAGCTGGCCCTGTTCGCTATGCTGATCGCCGTCGCGCTAGGCATTCCCGCCGGCATTTTCGCCGCCATCAAGCGCGGCTCATGGTTCGACCAGATCACCATGGGCGTGGCTCTGACAGGCTATTCGATGCCGATCTTCTGGTGGGGCCTCCTGCTCATCATCTTCTTTTCCGGCTATCTCGGCTGGACTCCGGTGTCGGGCCGTATCGCGGTGAGCTTCTTTTTCCCGCGCGTCACCGGCTTCATGCTGATCGACAGCCTTATCGCTGGCAAACCCGCGGGCTTTGTCTCGGCGCTCCGCCACCTGATCCTTCCGGCGATCGTTCTCGGCACGATCCCGCTTGCCGTCATCGCGCGGCAGACCCGTTCGGCCATGCTGGAGGTGCTGGGCGAGGACTATGTACGCACCGCGCGCGCCAAGGGGCTCGAGCCCGGCCGCGTCGTCGGCGTCCACGCCTTCCGCAATGCCTTGATCCCGGTGGTCACCACCATCGGCCTGCAAGTTGGATTGCTGATGGGCGGGGCCATCCTCACCGAGACGATCTTTTCCTGGCCCGGCATCGGCAAATGGATGATCGATTCAATCAGTAAGCGCGACTACGTCTCTGTGCAGTCGGGGCTGCTGCTTATTGCGTTGATCGTTATGGCGGTGAACCTCATCGTCGACATCCTCTACGCCGTCATCAACCCACGCATCAGGGTGCAGTGATGAGCACGGAAGCCGCAACGCCCAACACCGCCATCGGCCGCTTCGCTGCCCTCCGCGAGTTCTGGTACTATTTCTCGATGAACAAGGGGGCCGTCCTCGGCCTCATCGTGTTCGTCGCACTCATCATTGTCGCCATCTTCGCGCCCCTGCTGGCGCCGTTCTCGCCCGACCAACAGTTCCGCGAGTTTATCCGCATGGCGCCGCCGTGGTCGGGTGGCACGCAGCCGCAATTCTTCCTCGGCACCGACGAAGTCGGGCGCGACATCCTCTCGCGCTTGATCCACGGCGCCCGCTACTCCCTCTTCATCGGCTTCTTCGTCGTCTCGGCTGCCATGATCACCGGCGTGACGCTGGGCCTCCTCGCCGGTTACTTCCGTGGTTGGGTCGATGCGGTGATCATGCGCGTCATGGACATCATCCTCGCCTTCCCTTCGCTGCTGCTGGCGCTGGTGCTGGTGGCCATCTTGGGGCCGGGCCTGTTCAACGCCATGCTGGCTATTGCGCTCGTGCTGCAGCCGCATTTCGCACGCCTCACCCGCGCCGCGGTGCTCAGCGAGAAGAGCCGCGAGTACGTGACCTCGGCCAAGGTCGCCGGGGCGGGGAATCTGCGGCTGATGTTCATCACCATCCTCCCCAACTGCCTCGGCCCGCTCATCGTCCAGGCGACGCTGAGCTTCTCGAACGCCATCCTTGAGGCCGCCGCGCTTGGCTTCCTCGGCATGGGCGCCCAGCCGCCAACGCCCGAGTGGGGCACCATGCTGGCACGGGCGCGTGAGTTCATCACTTCGGCCTGGTGGATCGTCACCATGCCTGGCCTCGCCATCCTCATCACGGTGCTCGCCATCAACCTGATCGGCGATGGGTTGCGCGATGCGCTCGACCCCAAGCTCAAGCGGAGCTGAGGCCGATGCCCCTTCTCGATGTAAAGAACCTCACCGTCTCCTTCGACACCTCGGTCGGCGTTTTCAACGCCGTCAAAGGCATCGATCTCCATGTCGAGGCGCGCGAAGTGCTCGCCATTGTCGGCGAAAGCGGCTCGGGCAAGTCCGTTGCCATGCTCGCCGTCATGGGCCTCCTGCCGCCCACAGCCACGGTCGCAGCCGACAGGCTGACCTTCGATGGGCGCGACCTGCTGAACATCTCTGCTGCCGACCGGCGCAAGATCATCGGCAAGGATGTCGCCATGATCTTCCAGGAGCCGATGACCAGCCTCAATCCGTGCTTCACGGTGGGCTTCCAGATCGAGGAAGTGCTCCGCTTCCATCTCGGCATGGACAAAGCACGGCGCCGCGCCCGCGCCGTCGAGCTGCTCGACCTCGTGGGCATTCCGAACCCGGCCGACCGCATCAACTCCTATCCGCACCAGATGTCGGGCGGCCAGAACCAGCGTGTCATGATCGCCATGGCAATCGCCTGCAACCCCAAGCTGCTGATCGCCGACGAGCCGACCACCGCGCTCGACGTCACCATCCAGAAGCAGATCCTCGACCTGCTCGTTCGCCTTCAGGCGGAGCACGGCATGGGCCTGATCATGATCACCCACAACATCGGCGTCGTCGCCGAGACGGCAGACCGCGTGGTCGTCCAGTACAAGGGCAAGAAGATGGAGGAGGCGGGCGTGCTCGAACTCTTCACCGCGCCCAAGTCGCCGTATACCCGCGCGCTCCTCGCCGCCTTGCCGGAGAACGCAACCGGTGACCGCCTGCCCACCATTTCCGGCTTCAACTTCGAGGAGGCCAACTGATGGCAACCGTCCTTGAAGCCAGCAGCATCGTCCGCGACTACCACGTCGGCGGCACGATCTTCACCGGCGGTCGCACCGTCCATGCCGTCAAGGGTGTGAGCTTCAAGCTCGAGCAGGGCAAGACGCTCGCCATCGTCGGCGAGTCCGGCTCCGGCAAGTCGACGCTGGCGCGCATCCTCACGCTCATTGATCGGCAGACCGCCGGCGAATTGAAGATCGACGGCGAGACCGTCGATATTGGTCGCTCCGGCGTCACCAAGGACATGCGCCGCAAGGTGCAGATGGTGTTCCAGAACCCCTATGGTTCGCTCAACCCGCGCCAGAAGATCGGCGACGTGCTGATGGAGCCGCTGTTGCTCAACACCGACATGCCGGCCGCCGAGCGTCGTGAGCGTGCGCTCGACATGCTAGTGAAGGTCGGCCTCCAGCCCGAGCACTTCAACCGCTACCCGCACATGTTCTCCGGCGGCCAGCGCCAGCGCATCGCCATCGCCCGGGCCATCATCCTCCGCCCCTCACTGCTGGTGCTGGACGAACCGGTCTCCGCCCTCGATCTCTCGGTGCAGGCGCAGATCCTCAATCTCCTCGCTGACCTGCAGGATGAGTTCGGCCTCACCTACGTGTTCATCAGCCACGACCTCAGCGTCGTGAAATACATCGCCGACGACGTGATGGTGATGTACCTGGGCGAGGCGGTAGAGCAGGGGAGTCGCGACAAACTCTTCTCCAATCCCGAGCACCCCTACACCAAGGCCCTGTTCGCCGCGACGCCGCGTGCCGACGTCGAAAGCATCAAAGCGCGTTTGGCAAGGAAAGCTGCGGCTCAGCCCGCCTGAGCCGCCACACGACTTAAGCCGGTGTTAAGCCGGGGGCCTTAGCTTTCCGGCATGTTCTTATTGCCGGTGTATTTCATTGCCAACAGCTGCCGCACAGAGATTGGCTCTGGCCGCTAAGGCCCGCGGCGCGCAGGGGGCTGCCCGCCCCGTCTCGGCACTTACCAACTTCACGCTCTGGGTCGCCCTGCCGGCGCTCGCAACCTATGTGGTCGTCTGCGCTCTGGTCTTCCTCGCCATGCACCTGATGAGCTCGGAGATGAACGCCATCGACTCCGATCGCGGCAAGAAGGCCATCGCCGCCGCCGTCGAGTCGCTGGTCGTGAGCCTCGGCGAAAGCACCGCCGACGAAGCCACCTGGACCGAGGCTTATCTCAACACCTACGTCACGCCCAATCCGGCCTGGCACGATTCCACCTGGGGCGCGACGGCCCGGGTTTCGGACACTTACGACACCGCCATCATCACCGATGTCGGAGGCAAAATCGTCTTCGGCGAGACCAGTCGCGGCCCCCTGACCGGCAACCTGGCCGACATCTTCAGCGGCGCTGTCGAAATGCTCGCCGAACTCGAGGCCACCATCGGTCGCCTTGGGGATGATGCGACTGTCGCGCACCTGTCGCACAACGAGCGCGGCGCCGCCGCTCTTGCCGGTGCCGTGGTCCATGGCAGTTCCGGTCAGGCCAGCATTCCACGCGAGCACCGGCGTATCCTGTGGTTGGCCAGGCAACTCGACGACACCATGCTGCGCGACGTCGCTGCCCGCTTCGAACTGCCGCTGCCGCGCCTCGTTGCGGACCCGCAGCCCGGGCACGACTCAATGGTGCTCACCGATGCCGCCGGCGCCGATATCGCCATCATCGATTGGCCGCCACGCCGTCCGGGTGATCCAGCCTTCGCCCACACCATCACCGTCGCCGTCATGGTCATGCTGGTCATCGGCGTGCTGGTCTTCCTGGTCCTCGCCGCCTTCCGCCATTCCATCAAGCAGAAGGCCGTGTCCGACGAGCGCGACTGGTTCAACGCGCGCTACGACGCCATGACCCGGCTGCGCAACCGCTTTGGGCTCGAAGATCACCTCAAGAGCCTCATCCCGAAAAAGCGTGGCGAGCGCACCGTGGCCGCCCTCCAGATGTATGTCGATGGTCTCCCCGATATCGTCGGCCTCTACGGACGCGAGACAGCCGGCCAGGTGTTGGTCGCCCTTGCCGAGCGCTTCGCCACATTGGCCGACGGCGACGCCCACGTCGGGCGCGTCGGTCCCGCGGAAATCGGGCTCGTTCAGATCGGCGAGGACTCGCCGCAGTCAATCGCAATCGTGGCCGAAAAGATCCTCGCCACCGCTGCCGACCCCGTTCCGGTCGGCGCGTTGAAGCTCAAGATCGGGGGTATCAGCATCGGCCTCGCCTCCGCCTCGCTGCCCCGCGAAAACATCGGCGACGTGATCCGCATGGCCGAAACGGCCGTGGCCAAGTCGCGCGAAACCGGCGGCAACCACACCGTGGTCTATGCGCCCGCCATTGAGGACGAGCGCCGTCGCCGCGTCGAGTTGCAGGCCGATATCCGTCGCGGTCTCGAGGCCGGCGAATTCGACCTCGAATACCAGCCCATCATCGACTTCCGCACTCGGGCGATCACCGGTGTCGAGGCGCTAATGCGGTGGAACCGTCGCGCTGCCGGGCCGATGGGACCGGGCGAGTTCATTCCCGCGGCGGAGGCCTCGGGCCTCATCGACGATCTCGGCATGTTCGCCCTGCGCCGCGCCGTCGAGGAAATCGGCCCGCTCGGCGACCTCAAGATCTCGGTCAACGTCTCGACCGCCCAGTTGCGGAACCCGACGCTACCGCAGACAGTCTTCACCGCGCTCGACGAGTGGGGCGTCGATCCAACGCGTCTGCAGCTCGAGGTGACCGAATCCTTCCTCGTCGCCCAGCCCGAGCGGGCCATCATGCTGATCGAGCAGTTGCGGCGTGCCGGCGTGCTCATAGCACTCGACGATTTCGGCACCGGCTATTCCTCGATCGGCTACCTGAAGCAGTTCAAGTTCGACCGGGTGAAACTCGACCGCTCGCTGGTGGCCGATATCGATGCCGATCCGGTCCAGGCAGCGCTGGTCGAGTCCACCATGGTCTACGCTTTTGCCATGGGCCTCGCCGTCACCGCTGAAGGAGTCGAGCGCCGCGAGGAGGCTGCGCTCCTCTCCCGCCTCGGCTGCCGCGAGTTCCAAGGCTTCCTCTTCGCCCGCCCGCTCCGCCTCGCCCAACTTGTCCGGTTGATCAGCGACGAGCCCGAGGAACTGCGCGAGGCCAGCTAACTCGCGCGCTTCAGGCACTCGGCGCAGCGCCCGCGCAGCTCGATCGTCGTCCGTTCAAGCCCGAACCCGGTGGTCTTCGCCCATTCCCCCAGCCGCTCCGTCACCTCCGGGTCAGCAAACTCGTCCACCCGCCCGCAGCCGGTGCAGATAGCGAAGGCCGCGGTATCGGCGCCGTGACACTCAGCACCGGCGCAGCAAACGAAGGCGTTGAGCGATTCCAGCCGGTGCGCGAAACCCTGCTCAATCAGCTTGTCGAGCGCCCGATAGACCTGCAGTGGCGCCCGCAAACCCTCGTCGCGCAGCTTGTCCAGAATGTCGTAGGCCGAGAGTGGTCCTTCCGCGCCATTGAGCGTCTCGAGCACGAGCCCCTGATTGCGCGTCAGGTCGCGCGGCCGCTCATGGTGGTGGTCGTCATGGTTGTGGGACATGGATCAGGCCTCCCGCTTCCGGCCCAGCAGCCGGGCCGGCAATGCAACCGAGATCAGGAACAGGACGAGCGCCGCGACGACGATCGACGGGCCGCTCGGTGTGTCGAAGCGCAGCGAGCCGAACAGCCCGCCGGTCACGCCAACGGCGCCCGCGACACCGGCGATCACTGCCATCTGCTCCGGCGTGCCGCTAACCCGCCGCGCCGTCGCCGCCGGAATAATAAGCAGCGCCGTGATCAGCAGCACGCCCACGATCTTCATCGCGATGGCAATCACCGAGGCGAGCAGCAGCATGAACACCACCCGCGTCACCTCGGGCCGCATGCCCTCGGCTTCCGCGAGATCCCCATTCACCGTCGCCGCCAGCAGCGGCCGCCACAGTGCGACCAACACTCCGAGGATCAGCGCTCCGCCCACCCAGATCACGACGATGTCGGCCATCGTCACGGCGAGAATATCACCGAACAGGAACCCCATTAGGTCGACGCGGATACCGCTGAGAAAAGCCACAACAAGGCCGATCGCCAGCGCCGAGTGACTGAGGATGCCGAGCAGCGCGTCGGTCGACAGCGTATTCCGCTGCTGCAGCAACAACAGCGCCCCCGCCACCGCCGCCGCGATGATGAATACCCCGAGCGTCACATCGATCTGCAGCACCAGCGCCAGGGCGACACCGAGCAGCGCCGAATGGGCCATCGTATCCCCGAAATAGGACATCCGCCGCCACACGATGAAGCAGCCGAGCGGCCCCGTGACCAGCGCCAGCCCGACCCCCGCGATCAGTGCGCGGGTGAAGAAATCGTCAAGCATGGTCGTGTCCGTGGTGCTCGTGCCCCTCGTGCGCATGGACGTGCTCGTGCGCCTCTACCACCTTCCCGTCCGCTTCGAGCACGCGGCCGTCCGGCAGGTGGGTATGATCGTGATGGTGCTGGTAGACCGCCAGCGCATTGGCTGCCCGTGCCCCGAAGAGGCTCAGGTACTCCGGGCTGCGCGCCACCGATTCCGGCGTGCCGCGGCAGCACACATGACCGTTGAGGCAGATCACGGTATCGGTCGCCGCCATCACCACGTGGAGGTCATGGCTGATCAACAGGATGCCGCACTGCGTCTCGTCACGGATCTGCCCGATGAGATCGTAGAGCGCCACCTCGCCCGAGAAATCGACGCCCTGTACCGGCTCGTCCAACACCAGCAGGTCCGGCTTCCGGATCATCGCCCGCGCCAGCAGCGCGCGCTGGAACTCACCGCCCGACAGATGCTGCACCTCGGCCTGCGCCAGGTGCGCGACGCCCGTCGCCGCGAGTGCGGCCCGGATCTCGTCACGGCCATAACTGCCAGTCAGCGTCATCAGCCGCTCGACCGTCAGCGGCATGGTCCAGTCGATCGCGAGCTTCTGCGGTACGTAGCCGATCCGTAGCCCCGTGCGTCGCGTCACCGTGCCGACGCTCGGCTTCAGCACGCCCGTCACCAGCTTCGCCGTGGTCGATTTGCCCGAGCCGTTGGGCCCGATCATCGTCACGATCTCGCCGCGCCGGATGGAAAGGTCCACGCCCTCCACCAGCCAACGTCCATCGCGTTGCACGCCCGCGCCGGCCACATCCACCAGCACTTCGTGCCGCGTTACCGCATCCATGAAATTCACATTCCATCTCTTGCTGACGTTATATCATTACGCTATAGCGTCGGGCGCCGAAAGCGTTATGTCATAACATATCGTACGGTATCGCGTCGAACCAAGAGGGTTTCCTGTGCAGAAGAGTTTTGTCCTCGCGCTGGCTGCAGCGCTGAGTTTCTCCACCGTTGCGTTCGCCGAAGTGCCGAAGGTCGTGGCGAGCGTCAAACCCATCCACTCCCTCGTCGCCGCCGTCATGGGTGATCTCGGCACTCCGGCACTGATCGTGAGCGGCGCCGCCTCGCCCCACACCTATAGCCTCAAGCCGTCCGACGCGCAGGCCCTGCAATCGGCCAATCTCGTCTTCTGGACCGGCCACGGCCTCGAGCTCTTCCTCGAGGATTCGATAAACTCGCTCGCCCCCAACGCCACCATCGTCGAGCTCAGCCAATCACCGGGGATCGAACTGCTCCCGCCGCGCGAAAGCGGCACCTTCGAGGAGCACGCCGACGGCGACCACGAAGACCACGCAAATGAGGGCGAAGATCACGCCCACGAGGCCGAGCGTGACATGCATTTCTTCCTCGACCCCGAGAATGCCAAGGCCATGGTGGCGGTGATCGCCGACAGCCTCGCCAAGGCCGATCCGGAGCATTCCGACACCTACAAGGCCAACGCTGCCGCCGAAACCGCCGACCTCGACGCCCTGATTGCCGAGACCACGGCGGCCCTTGCGCCGATCAAGGACCGGCCCTTCGTCGTCTTCCACGACGCCTACCAGTATTTCGAGCACCGCTTTGGGCTGAACGTCGCCGGCTCGATCACCATCAGCCCCGAGCTGGCACCCGGCGCCGAGCGCATCAACCAGATCCGGGACAAGCTCAAGACCCTCGACGCGGCCTGCGTCTTTGCCGAGCCGAACTTCAATCCGCGCCTCGTCGACGTGCTGATCGAGGGGACCTCGGCCAAGCGTGGCGTGCTCGATCCCGAGGGAGGTACGCTTGACGAAGGCCCGGGCCTCTATCCCACCCTGATCACCGGCCTCGCCGACAATCTCAAGGCCTGTCTCGGCTAGAGCGCTTTCAGCAGGCGCGGACGCTTCAACCGCCTATCGCAGCGGTCCGCGGAAGATGAAGAACGCGCCGGCAAAGATCAGCACAAAGCCGACCGCGTGGTTCCAGGTCAGCTTCTCGCCGAGCACAAACACCGCAAACCCGACGAACACGGTGAGGCTGATGACCTCCTGGATGGTCTTCAGCTCCGCTGCCGTATAGGTGCCGTAGCCGATACGGTTGGCGGGCACCGCCAGCCAGTATTCGACCAGGGCGATGCCCCAGCTGACCATCACCGCCACCCACATGGCCATGTGGGGGAACTTGAGGTGGCCGTACCAGGCCACGGTCATGAATACGTTCGAGCCGATCAGTAGAATGATCGGCATCACGCTTTGGAAGGTCATTGGAGAGGCACCGGAAAATCGCGTCTCCGCAATATCCCCGGCTCGCACCCACCCGCAAGGGCTATAGGCGCAGACCATCCTTGTCGAAAAGTAGCACCGTCGCGGGGTCGACCCCGAACTCCACGGCCGTATCCGTCGCCATGTGCGAATGGCCCCGTTGCTGCACCGTGATCTGCGCGCCGCCCACGCTGGCAGCGTAGACATAGGATACGCCGCCCAGCTGCTCGACTACCTGCGCCCGCGCCACGAGCCGCACCGGTGCGCCACCCGCATCGACGAAATGCTCCGGCCGCACCCCTACCGTCACCTTGTCCCCGATGCGCGCGCGATCCGACCGGGCCCTGAGCTTCAACGATGCCTCGCCGAACTCGTCGAGTCGCACCGCCACCTCGTGACCCTCGACGCCCGCAACGGTCGCCCCGATGAAGTTCATGCGCGGCGAGCCGATAAAGCCGGCAACGAACAGGTTGTCCGGATCGTCGTAGAGCTCGATCGGCGTACCCTGCTGCTCGATCCGGCCGGCGCGCAGCACTACGATTCGGTCCGCCAGCGTCATCGCCTCGACCTGGTCGTGCGTCACATAGACCATGGTGGCGCCGAGCTGCTGGTGGAGCTTGGCGATTTCGATGCGCATCTGCACGCGCAGTTCCGCATCGAGGTTCGAGAGGGGCTCGTCGAACAGGAACGCCTTGGGCTCGCGAACGATAGCCCGGCCGATGGCAACACGCTGGCGCTGCCCGCCGCTGAGCTGGCGCGGCTTGCGCCCCATCAGCGGCTGGATATCGAGGATTCGCGCCGCCTCGGCGACACGTCCCGCCACTTCACCGCGCGGCATGCCGCCCATCTTCAGCCCGAAACCGAGATTCTGCTCGACCGTCATGTGCGGGTAGAGCGCATAGGACTGGAACACCATGGCGACGCCGCGCTCGGCCGGGTCGTAGTCGGTGACGTCCTCGCCGCCGATGAACACCTGGCCGGCGGTCGGCTCCTCGAGGCCTGAGATGGTGCGCAGCAGCGTCGATTTTCCACAGCCCGATGGTCCGACAAATACCACGAACTCGCCATCGGCGATGTCGAGGTCGACGTCATGGATCACCGGAACAAGGCCGAAGCTTTTGTTCACGCCACGCAATTGCAGTTCGGCCATCAATCCCCTCCCAGGTGGCGCACCACCCGCCGTAACCCATTACAAGGACGCACACTTTCCTTCCGCGCGCTTCCTCCTCGAAGCTGCGGTGGAAATTTTGAGGCACGTACCTCTTGCTATGTATGAACCGTTGCGCGACAGTGATCAAGCCGCATCGAGGCTGGAGGGCCAGGCGCGGCACGCGAAAATCCGGAACGCTCGGGAGGCAATCCGGATCGCGTGGAGGACATTGGGAGGATATCCATGAAACGAATTGCGCTGGCCGCGCTTCTCGGCCTGATGGCGTTTGCGCCGGCTCAGGCCCAGACCGTGGTCAAATATCTCAACATCGCGTCGATTCCGGCTGAGGTCGAGATCATGAAAGAGGCGGTGAAGGAGTACGAAGCCGCCAATCCGGGTGTGAAGATCGAGTTGCCGTTCCTCGAGAACGAAGCCTTCAAGGCCAAGCTCACTACGCTCCTCCAGTCATCGGAAGCGCCGGACATTTTCCACTCCTGGGGTGGCGGCGTGTTCTACGAGCAGGCCAAGGCGGGCGTCCTGCGTCCGGTCGAAGACGTGCTGAGCCAGGCCGCCAAGGACGACCAGGGTACGGCCGGCGTCGCTGCCTTCACCGCCCCCGATGGCCACACCTACGGCGTCGCCCGCGATGTGGCCGAAGTCGTCCTCTGGTACAACAAGGCTCTGTTCGAACAGGCCGGAGTCGATCCGGCGAGCCTGGCCACCTGGGAGGGCTTTCTCGCTGGCGTCCAGAAGTTCAAGGACGCCGGCATCACGCCCTTCGCCCTTGGCGGCAAGGACAAGTGGCCGGCACACTTCTGGTGGAGCAAGCTGGTCGTGCGGCTTGCGGGCCAGGAGGGCTTCGCAGCTGCTGCCGCCAACGAGGGCGACGGCTTCGCCGGGGCCGATTTCGTCCGGGCGGGTGAGCTGTTCCTTGAACTCGCGGCGCTCGAGCCGTGGCAGGAGGGCTTCCAGGCCGCAGCCTATGGCGACGCCTCGGGCTATTTCGGCGACGGCAAGGCGGCGATGCACCTGATGGGCGACTGGGACTACGGCGCCATGAAGGACAACTCGGCCAGCAAGGCCGGCCTTCCGGATGACCAGCTCGGCATCTTGCCGTTCCCCACCATTGAGGGCGGCAAGGGCGACCCGACCGACACGCTGGGCGGCCTTTCGGGCTACCTGTTCAGCCGCAACGCCTCCGATGAAGCCGTGAAGTTCATCGAGTGGTACAACAGCTCGGTGGTCCAGAAGAAGTTCGCCAACGCCAACTTCTACATCCCGATTACCAAGGGCTCGGCCGACGAGATGACCAACCCCTTCAAGGTTCAGGTCGCCAAGGACATCAACGGCGCGCACTGGCATGCCTTGTTCTTCGATCAGGCACTCGGGCCGGCAGTGGGCGGCGTGGTCAACGACGTCTCCGCCGAACTCGCCGCCAACGAGATCTCTGCCGCCGATGCGGCGCAGCAGATCAAGGAAGCGGTCGAAGACTCCCAGTGAGCCTGATCTGACAGTTGTGGCGGGCGACGACATGCCGCCGTCCGCCATCATTTTCCCGGCAGGTGCTTCAGCGGGTAGGCCTCTTTGACCAGCATAGCGACGAACACAGTTCCCCTCGGCAAGGCGGCCCCCAGGCGACGCCTGCGCCTGATGGATCGCAACAGCCTGATCCCGCTGCTGATCCTGATCCCGCCCTCGCTGATCCTGTTCGTCCTCTTCGTCGTTCTGCCGATGATCGACGCGGCGACCTACTCGTTCTTTCAGTGGACGGGGTATGGGCCGATCACCGATTTCGTTGGCCTGGACAACTATGTCGACGTCATCACGCATCGGAACTTCGGTACCGCCGTCCGCAACAGTCTCATCGTCGTCGCAGCTTCGCTGCTGATCCAGCTGCCGCTGGCGCTGTGGGTGTCGATCGCACTGGCCGAGGGGGGCAGGGTGGTCGCCTGGATGCGGACCTTGTTCTTCTTGCCCTACATGCTGGCCGAGATCGCCGCCGGCCTGATCTGGAAGTTCGTCTACGACGGCAACTACGGCCTCGTCCCGCAGATCGGCGACGCCCTCGGCACCAAGCTGCCTTTCCTCCTCGCCGACAAGATGTGGGTGATCCCGGCCATCATGCTGGTGATCGTCTGGAAGTACTTTGGCTTCCACATGATGATCTACATCGCCGGCCTGCAGTCGATCCCCAGCGAGGTGATCGAGGCGGCGCGGCTCGATGGCGTGAAGAAGTGGCAGATCGTCTGGCACATCAAGCTGCCGATGATCTGGTCCTCGATCGTCATCTCGGTCTTCTTCGCCATCACCGGAGCGCTGCAGCTCTTCGACGTGATCATCCCGCTGACCAATGGCGGCCCGTCCAATTCGAGCCACACCATCGTCAGCTTCCTTTACGCCTTCGGCATCCTGCGCATGAAGATCGGCTTCGGCGCGGCGGTCAGCGTCCTGCTCTGCATCGCCTGTGTCATCGTCGCGATCGTCTATCGCCGCGTGCTGTTCGCACGGGAGAACGACTGATGACCGATATCACCACCGTCTCCCCTGCCATCGCCACCACGGCGCCACCCACCCGCAGGCGCCGCCGCCCCGCCGTCTCGGCGTTGCAGTGGCTGACCCTGCTGCTCGTCGCCCTCTTCATCGTCGTGCCGTTCTACACCACCGTGCTCGGCGGCTTCAAAGGCGTGGGCGAACTCCGCACCAACCCGTTCGGCCTGCCGGCGAGCTGGGACAGCACCAATTTCCTCAGCATCCTCCTCGGGCCGACCCTCTTCCGCTCGCTGCTGAACTCGCTGTTCATCGCGCTCGCGACCGTCGCACTCAGCATCATCCTCGCCTCGATGACGGCCTTCGCCTTCGCCCATATCCGCTTCTTCGGGTCGAAGTTCCTGATGAGCTTCCTGCTCCTGGGGCTGCTGTTCCCGTCCGCCACCGCCATCCTGCCGCTCTTCATCAAGATGCGCGACCTCGGCCTCCTCGACAAACACCTGGGCATCATCATCGTCCAGGTGGCCTTCAGCCTCAGCTTCTCGATCCTGCTCTTCCATAACTTCTTCAAGCAGCTGCCCAAGGAGCTGGTCGACGCCGCCCGCATGGACAATTGCGGGTACCTCCGCATCTACTGGTACGTCACCCTGCCGCTGAGCCTGCCGATCATCGCCACGGTGGGCGTATTCAACTTCGTCGGCAGCTGGAACAGCTTCCTCCTGCCGCTGATCGCACTCAACACCGACGTCAATTACACTTGGCCGCTCGGCATCATGCAGTTCCAGGGCGAGCACGGCACCGACTGGCCGAAGATCCTCGCCTACCTAACGCTGACCATCGTCCCGGCCATCGGCTTCTTTCTGCTCGCGCAGCGCTACATCATCTCCGGCCTGACCGGCGGCGCAGTGAAGGGCTAGCGTCGCGCTTCTGCCTTGAACCCGTGCCCAGACTCACATCGATCCGCTAGAATCGCCGGATCGATGGAGGCCTAGCATGCGCATTCTCGCCCTCTCGCTGGTCCTTGTGACAGCACCCGCCCTTGGCGACGAGATCAAGTGCGAGGGCCCCTTCGCGGCCGACAGTTCGGAATCGAGACTCATCGAGACCTTTGGCAAGGAAAACGTCGTCACCGGCGACGTCCCCGGCCCCGAGGGCTCCACAGTCCTTGCCACCACCGTCTACCCCAACGATCCCGCCAAAAGCATCGAGTTTGGCTGGTGGGACGAGGCAAGCCTCGAGCGCACTGCCTATTTCACCGTTCCTGCCGGCGACACCGCGCCGGGCGGCCTCAAGGCCGGCATGACCGTCAAGGAGGTCGAAGCGCTGAACGGCGGCCCCTTTTACCTCTACGGCTTCTTCTGGGACTACGGCGGCAGCGCCGGCTTCGAAGGCGGCAAGCTCGGTTACATCGAGGGCGGCTGCGTCGTCAGCGTCCGTTTCGCTGTTGGCGACTATCCGCCCGATCTCGACGTCACAGCCATTTCGGGCGACCGGCAGATTTCCTCCATCGAGCCACTGCTCGCGACTGTGAACGCCCGCGTCGACACCATCACCGTCGGCTACCGCGATTCCTCCGCTGCCGAAGATTGACCACCATCCATCGCGCGGCGTATTGATCACCCCACGTTGGTTCCGCAAACCCGTTCGGGCACGCGGATCAAAAGGGAACACGGTGCGGCGTACCCATCAGGGACCAAATCCGTGGCTGCCCCCGCAACTGTAAGCGGCGAGTGCCCTCCGTATCCACTGGCGAGAGCCGGGAAGGAGGAGGAACACGACGACCCGTGAGCCAGGAGACCTGCCGACGTGTAACCGGGCGAAGAGCCCATTTTCATCCGCACGGAGGGTGCAGGTCTATGAATGCTCAGGTCCAGACGGCGTCTGTCGCCAGTCTTTCTGTCTCGCAGCGGCTCATCGCAGGTGTGTTGGCGCTTTTCCTCGGCTTCGTCCTCGTTGGCGGCGTCGGGTTTGCCAGCGATATGGCCATCCACAACGGCGCGCACGACACGCGCCATGCGCTCGGCTTCCCCTGCCATTAGTCCCGCTTAAGCGCGAACCCGCGAGACATCGATGAAACTCTTCCAGCGAATCTTCTTCGCTGCGGTCCTTTCGGGACTCGCAGCCGGCTTGGCCATGAGCGCCGTGCAGCAGTGGCGTGTCGCCCCGCTCATCCTCGAAGCCGAAGTCTACGAGAACGCCGCCCCGGCTGATCACACCCACGATGCGGGCACGCCAGCCCACACGCACGAAGAAGCGGCAGCCCCGCACGAACACGATGAAGATGCCTGGGCCCCGCAGGACGGCGCCGAGCGCATCTTCTACACCGTGCTCGCCAATGTCCTCGGCGCCATCGGCTTCGCCTTCCTCCTCGCCGCCGTGTCCGTCCTCTCCGGCATCGAGATCACCCGGCGCAACGGCGTGGTCTGGGGCCTCGGTGGCTTCGTTGCGCTGCAACTCGCCCCCGCGCTCGGCCTGCCGCCGGAACTCCCCGGCATGCCCGCCGCCGATCTCGTCGCCCGTCAGGTCTGGTGGATCGGCACCGCCGTCGCAACCGGCGCCGGCATTCTTGCCATCGCCAAACTGCGCAACTGGACCGGCATCGGCATCGCCGTCGTGCTGCTTCTTGCGCCGCACGTCATCGGCGCCCCGGCCGCGCCGCATGAGCCGAGCGGCGTTCCTGCCCACCTCGCCACGTCGTTCGCGTCCGCCAGCCTCGCTGCCGGCGCCGTCTTCTGGCTGATTGCCGGCCCGCTGCTGGGCTGGCTCAACGGGCGCTTCGCCCGCTCGTCTGCCTTCGCCCTCAAGGGAGCCCACGCATGAACACCGAGAAAATTCCTGTCACCGTCATCACCGGCTTCCTCGGCGCCGGCAAGACGACGCTGGTGCGCCACGTCCTCGCCCATGCCAAAGGCAAGCGCATTGCGCTGATCATCAATGAGTTCGGGGAGCTCGGCGTCGACAAGGAAATCCTCGCCGGTTGCGGCGATAAGACCTGCCGCGAGGAGGACATGATCGAGCTCTCGAACGGCTGCATCTGCTGCACCGTCGCCGACGAGTTCATCCCCACCATGCAGCAGCTGCTGGCCCGTCCGGATCGGCCCGACCACATCATCATCGAGACCTCCGGCCTCGCTCTGCCGCAGCCACTGATCCGCGCCTTCAACTGGCCCGAGATCAAGTCCCAGGTCACCATCGATGGCGTGGTCACCGTCGCCGATGCGGCGGCCCTCAGCGAGGGCCGCTTCGCCAATGACGAGGCAGCGGTGGACGCACTCCGCTCTGCCGACGACATGCTCGATCACGAGACCCCGCTGGGTGAACTCTTCGAGGATCAACTGATCGCCGCCGACATGGTGATCCTCAACAAGTCCGACCTCGTCTCCTCCGACAAACTCGCCACCATCGAGAGTCATCTGAGGGCCGAGATGCGCCCCGGCACCGGTATCGTCCGCGCTCATAACGGCCACGTCGACGTCGCCGCCCTCCTCGGCATGGGCCTCAGCACCGAGGACAACCTCACAGGCCGCGAAAGCCACCACGAACTCGAGCACGGCGGCGAAGCCCACGAGCACGACGATTTCGACTCGTTCTCGCTCGTCCTTGAAAACGTCACCGACAAGGATCGCCTCCTCGAGGTGATCGAGGAGACGATCCGCCGGCATGATGTGCTGCGCCTCAAGGGCTTTGCTGCCCTACCGGGTGCTGGCGCCCGGCTCGCCATACAGGCCGTGGGTCCCCGCATCTCCGCCTATTTCGACCGGCCCTGGAAGCCGGGCGAGAGGCGTGAAACGGCCCTTGTCGTTATCGGGGAAAGCCCGCTCGATCGGACCGCGATCACGGCCAATCTCCAGCGCGCCGCTGCGGTCGCGGCCTGACCAGCTGAGGCCGAACAGCGGCCTCAGCACCTTCACCCGGCGGATCAGCTCGTAGCCGATTGCGCAGCCGGCCACGGTGCCGAGGACGAGTATGCAAGCCTCGCCCCAGAGCGGCAGCCGCGTGGGGATAAGCAGCCCCCCGATCACCACGATGAGTGTCTGATGCAGGATGTAGTAGGGGAATACCGCCTCGTTGAGGTAGCGCAGCAACCGGCTCGGCCGGTTCAGGTAGCGTTGCGCCAGCCCCACAAGGCCGAGGATCGCCGTCCATGCATAGAGCACCTCGACCATGTCGTAGATGTCGCCGCGCATCCGGCCGATACGGAACAGCACCAGTGCGACGCCGGCCGTGATCGCCACCGCAACGGCAAGCGGCAATGCCTTCTCCACCGCGCGCCAGAACGCAGGGCTCTTAGCGGCAAGCCAGCCGAGCAGCACCAGCGACAGCGAGGTCGCGTGGTTGAACCAGTCGTCGACCAGCGCATGCGTCACCGGGAACTCGTCGGCCATGGCGAGCACCAGCACCGCGAACCAGCCGGCTGGAAAGACGACCAGGGGCCAGGCGAGTGGGTGCCCCTCCATCCGCTCGAACGCGCAGCCAACGGCATCAGTCAGCCGCCTCAGCAGCGGCAGCAGGGCGGCGAGGATCAGCGTGTAGATCAGGATATAGACCACGTACCACAGGTGGTTGTAGGTCGGAGTGATGATCGAGAACTCCGTGTCGAAGTCGAGGTATTGCCACCAGAAGGCAAGCATGTCCGGCCCCGTCTCGCCCTTGTAGTAGAGCTCGAAGAACGCCTGCGGCATCACCCAGACGAAGACGCCGAAAAGGATAGGGATGCCCAGCCGGCGCAGGCGCTGCGGCAGGAACTTGCCCATCGTCGCCTTGTCCATGGCAAAGCGCAGCGCCACGCCCGAGATCAGGAACAGCAGCCCCAGCCGCCACGGATTGATCAGCCCCATCAGCGGCTCAAGGAATGGGGCGGCATAGGGGCTTTTCACGTGCCAGTCCCAGGTCACGTAGAACATGCCGATGTGATAGAAGATCAGGAGCCCGAAGGCGCCGACGCGCAGCCAGTCGAGATCGTGGCGGCGCTCGAGAGAGTGCCCGGAAACCGGATAGTGCGACATTGAATTGCCTCGTGGAAATCGGCGGAATGCCTGCATCCGGCCTAGCTGCCGGCTGCGCCTGCGCCAATTTCCGCGGGACCGGCATCAGCCCGCGGGGACGGGCGGCGGTCGCCTGTGACGAGCGGCGGCAGGCGAGGGACGAATGAACCCCGATCTCGCGCTCGAGCGCCGCGTCCTCTCCCGCGTCATCATCATTTCGGCGATCTTCCTCGTGGCCGTCGCCGCCATCAACGCGCTCACCCTCACCACCGAGGCGGAGCGCTCGGGCCTCCCCTATGATCCGCGCGAACCATGGCTGCTGGAGATCACCAGCGTCCTCACGCTCTTTGCCCTCGTGCCGCTGGTCGGGCTCTACGAGCGCCGCTTCCCCTTCACCCCCGACAGCTGGCGCATTGCCATCCTGTGGCACATCCTCGGCACCGTACTGTTCTCAGCCGGCCATATCCTCGGCATGTGGCTGCTGCGCACGCTGACCTTCCCGCTGGTCATCGGCCACCCCTACGTCTTCTTCGACGACCTGCCGACCGACCTGCTCTACGAGTATCGCAAGGACCTCCTCCCCTATGCGGTGGTTGTCCTCACCCTGACGCTCGTCCGCTCGCTCGAGGAGCACCGCCGCGAGGGCGAAGCGGCCCGCGCTGAGGCCCGTGAGACCGGCCGTCTCACTCTCAAGTCCGGCGGCCGCACCATCTTCCTTGATGCCACGACCCTCGATTGGGCCGAAGCCGCCGGCAACTATGTCGAGATCCGTGCCGCCGGCCGCACCCACCTGGCTCGCCTCAGCCTGACCGCGCTCGAACAGCAGCTCGCCGACGCTGGCGTCGACGTGGCCCGCATCCACCGCTCCTACCTCGTCAACCGGCTGAAAGTGGAGCAGGTCGAGCCGGCCGGCGACGGCGACTTCCGCATCCGCATGACCGACGGCACCGAACTCCGCGGCTCCCGCCGCTTCCGCGCGGCGCTGGCGTGATGCACCTCCTCGCGGCACAGGCCGGCGCATTGCAGCAGGAAGGGGAGGCCATCGACCTCGCACAGACGCCTGCGCCGATCATCTTCGCCTCCGCCGCCGACAGCGAGCTGATGATGCTGGCCGCCGCCGCCGACAGGGCAGGGACCAGCGACCTCCGTTTGGCCAACCTCCTGCGCCTCAGCCACAACCTCTCGGTCGACATGTGGATCGATCAGACCGTGCAGCACGCCAGGCTCGTCGTCCTCCGCCTCCTCGGCGGCGCCGCCTATTGGCAATACGGCGTCGACGAACTCTCGGCCCTCGCCATGCAGGGCAAGTTCGATCTCGTCCTGCTGCCCGGCGACGCCACCCCCGACCCGATCCTGCAGCAGCGCTCCACAATTGCGCCCGAGGACTGGTCGCGGCTGCATGCGCTATTCACGGCCGGCGGGCCGGAGAATGCGGATGCGCTCTTGGAGTTCTTCGCCTCGATGTTCCCGGGCACCTCCCCCCTTGTGGGGGACTTCGAGCCGTCCCAGAGGGAAAATCGCTCCAGTGGAGCGATTTTAGGTGAGAAGGCCATGAGGGCTGTGCCCGAATGGCAAGGGAGGGGCGGAGCGGGTACTGCTGAAACCGAGATCAAGCCCTTCGCCCGCTTCGGCCTCTGGCATCCGGCCCATGGCATGGTCGAAGCCCTGCCGGTCTCGTCGCATCCGAACGTGCCAATCCTCTTCTACCGCGCCGCGCTGGAAGGCGCCGGCACCGCGACCCTCGAAGCGCTCATTGCCGAACTCACGGCCCAGAACCTCAACCCGGTCCCCATCGTCGTCTCGACGCTGAAGGAAGGTGCCTGCATCCGCTTCGTGCAGTCGGCCTTCGCAACCTATCCGCCCGAAGTCATCCTCAACCTCACCGGCTTCGCCCTCGGCATCGACGGGCTCGATGACAAGCAGAACCCGTTCGCCGGCATCGATGCCCCGGTGATCCAGTTGATCCAGGGTGGCCGCCCTGAGCAGCAATGGGCCGAGGACACCCAGGGGCTGACCGCCAAGGACCTCGCCATGCAGGTGGTCCTGCCCGAACTCGATGGTCGCCACGGCATGATCCTCGTCGGTCACAAGCAGGATGCGGTCTGGCACGAGCGCACCCAATGCCCGCTCTCGGCCTATACGCCCGACCACGCCGGAATCCGGCGCGCCGTAACGCTGGCGAAGAACTGGACCACCCTCCGCACGACGCCCCCTGCCAAGCGCCGCGTCGCCATCATCCTCGCCAACTACCCCATCCGCGACGGCCGGTTGGCGAACGGTGTGGGTTATGATGCGCCGCAGTCGACGGTGGAGATACTGAAGACACTCGGGGGGGCAGGGTATACCGCTACCCCCCTCCCATCCTCCCCCACAAGGGGGGAGGTGCCGACCGAGTCTGATACTCGATTGGGGCCAAATACACCGGCAGACACCTCCCCCCTTATGGGGGAGGATGGCAGGGGGGTGGTCACAGGCAATGACCTGATTGCCTTGCTCCAATCCGGCCCCACCAATGCCCATCCTGAGCGCGGCAGCGGTATCCTGTTTCCCGTGAATCGCTACCGCGACCTCTTCGCCACGCTCCCCGCCAAGATCCAGTCCGAAGTCACCGCCCGCTGGGGCGACCCCAGGACCGATCCCTTCGTTCGCGGTGAGAATTTCCACCTCCCCGCCCTCGACCTCGGCAACGTCACCGTCGTGCTGCAACCGGCCCGCGGCTACCACCTCGACGAAACCGCCAGCTATCACGATCCCGACCTCGTTCCCCCGCACGGCTATCTCGCCGCCTATCTGTGGCTGCGCCACGAGTTCGGCGCCCACGCCGTGATCCACAACGGCAAGCACGGCAATCTCGAATGGCTGCCCGGCAAGGCCACGGCGCTCGATCCGGCGAGTTATCCCGCCGCCCTCTGGGCCGAGCTGCCGCAGCTCTACCCGTTCATCGTCAACGACCCCGGCGAGGGCACCCAGGCCAAGCGCCGCACCGGCGCCGTGATCATCGATCACCTCGTCCCCCCGCTGACCCGCGCCGAAACCTACGGCCCACTCAAGGATCTCGAGGCCCTGCTCGACGAGTACTACGCCGCCTCCGGCATGGACCGCCGCCGCCTCGCCGGGCTCAGGAAGCGCATCCTCGATTTCACCCGCGACACCCGCCTCGACCGCGACATCGGCCTTGTCCCCGACGAAACCGAGAGCCTGAGGCGTATCGACACCTTCCTCTGCGACCTCAAGGAAGCCCAGATCCGCGACGGCCTCCACATCTTCGGCCAATCTCCGACGGGACGGCTGGAGCGCGACCTGATCGTAGCATTGGCCCGCGTCCCCCGCGGCGAAGGGGCAGGGGACGCATCGCTGATACGAGCCCTGGCCGATGATCTGAAGCGTGGCTTTGACCCGCTCACGGCTGATCTTGGTGCACCGTGGACCGGGCCGGGATCTCTCCTTGATCCTCCCCCGCGGGGCGGGGGAGGGGCTTCGAGCCGTCCCGTAGCGCAAATCGCTCCAGTGGAGCGATTTGAGGGGCGAAGGCCTGGAGAGCTGCGCTCGAAAGGCCCAGCGAAGCTGGTGGAGGGGGCGACCCTGCGCACAGTCGGCGACGTTGTTGAGTACCTTGAAGCTCTGGCTTCTGAGCTTGTTGAGGGGGCAACGCCGGACCCCGACTGGCACGCCACTGCCGCCGTCCTCGCTACCATCGGCTCTACCATCCGCCCGCGCCTCCGCGCCTCGGGTCCATCCGAAACAGCCGCCCTCCTTGCCGGCCTCGACGGCAAGTTCATCGCCCCCGGCCCCTCAGGCGCCCCCTCGCGCGGGCGGCTCGATGTCCTGCCCACCGGCCGCAACTTTTATTCGGTCGACAACCGCGCCGTGCCCACGCCCACCGCCTGGGAACTCGGCCAGAAATCTGCCGAGAACCTGCTCCTCCGCCACTTCCAGGATCACGGCACGCCGCTCCGCTCGCTCGCCCTTTCCGTCTGGGGCACGGCCAATATGCGCACCGGCGGCGACGATATCGCCCAGGCCCTCGGCTTCATCGGCGCAAGGCCGACATGGGACCCGGGCTCCCTCCGCATCTCGGGCTACGAGATCATCCCGCTGGCAAAGCTCGGCCGCCCGCGCGTGGATGTCACGCTGCGCATCTCCGGCTTTTTCCGCGATGCCTTCCCGGCTCAGATCGCCCTCTTCGACAAGGCCATCCGCGCCATCGGCGCGCTCGATGAACCCGAGGACGACAACCCCATCGCCGCCCGCATGCGCGCCGATGCGCTCGAACTCATGAAGGCCGGCGCCAACGACCGCGACGCTGCCCTCAGAGCTGGCCATCGCATCTTCGGCTCCAAGCCCGGCGCCTACGGCGCAGGCCTCCAGGGCCTCATCGACTCCGGCTCATGGGAAACCAAGGCCAACCTCGCCGACGCTTTCCTGAACTGGGGCCAATACGCCTACGGCGCCAACGCCACTGGCACACCCGAGCGCGACCGTTTCGTTGCCAGACTCACCAATATCGATGCCATTGTCCACAATCAGGACAACCGCGAGCACGATCTGCTCGATAGCGACGACTACTACCAGTTCGAAGGCGGCCTCGCCGTCACCGCTGAAGCCCTGACCGGCCGCAAGCCGGTTGCGTACCACAACGACCACTCCCGTCCCGAGCGCCCGCTCGCTCGCACGCTGGAGGAGGAAATCTCCCGCATCGTCCGCTCGCGTGTGGTCAATCCAAAATGGATCGATGGCGTGAAGCGCCACGGCTACAAGGGCGCCTTCGAAATCATCGCCACGGTCGACTACATGTTCGCCTTCGCCGCCACTACCGGCGCCGTGAAGACCCACCATTTCGACCTCGCCTTCGAGGCCTTCGTCGAAGACGATGAAACCCGCACCTTTATCCAGTCGAACAACCGCTTCGGCTATGACGAGCTGATCCAGAAGTTCAATGAAGCCCGCCGCCGCGGCTTCTGGACGCCCCGCTCCAACTCCGCCTTCGCCTATCTCGAGGACACACCATGACCGACAAGCCCCCCAAGAAGACCGACCTCATGAGCGAGGCGGAGCGCGATGCCTATCACGCCGAGAAAATGAAGAAGAAGAAGGAGGCGCGGAACAAGATCCTCGCCACCAAGACCGAGGAGAAGGGTCTCCTCATCGTCCACACCGGCAAGGGCAAGGGCAAGTCCACCGCCGCCTTCGGCATGGTTTTCCGAGCCATCGGCCACGGCTTCAAGGTCGGTGTCGTGCAGTTCGTGAAGGGCGCCTGGTCAACCGGCGAGCGGGATGTGCTCGACAAGTTCCCTGATCAGGTCACCATCAAGGCCATGGGCGAAGGCTTTACGTGGGACGTCGCCGACCGCCAGCGCGACCTCGCCGCCGCCCGCGGCGCCTGGGAGATGGCCAAGGCACTGATCGCCGACCCTACCTACAAGCTCATCCTCCTCGATGAGCTCAACATCGTGCTGCGCTACGACTACCTACCCCTCGACGAGGTCCTTGAGGTCCTGCGTTCGAAGCCCCGCGACACCCACGTCATCGTCACCGGCCGCAACGCCAAGGACGAGCTGATCGAACTCGCCGACCTCGTCACCGAAATGACCGAGATCAAGCACCCCTTCCGCGCCGGCGTAAAGGCCCAGGCCGGCATCGAGTTCTGATGCCAATTGGCATCTCCGCTGCCAGCTACTCCACCCAGTGGGTCACGAACTTGGGACTGGCGTGAATGTGAATGCTCTTCATCGGCCCTAGGGTTCGGAACTTGTGCGGCGTGTTCGCGGGCACGACAATGATCTGTCCGGACCCCGCCTCGACCTCCTCCTCGCCGACAGTAAACACCGCTCGCCCCTCCTCGATGACGAAGGTTTCAGGGTACGGATGGGTGTGCAGCCGTGGACCATGGCCGGGCTCGATGCTTTCGTGCAGGATCAGTGTCACATTGGCGTCCCCGCCCTCCCACTCGCCCGACCAAAGCGTGGGGTGGGCGGCCCACTCCTGTCGTTGAATCACCCGTGCCATCAGCAGCCTCCCTTGAGCGACTGCACCAGCCGGCTCACCACGGAGTCGAGCCGTGCCATATCCACCGCTGAATACTCCAGCCGGAAAGCGGCATACTGCCCGCCGCAGAGCACGACCATCCGCTGGTACAGCACGCGCTGCCCTTGCGTGCCCGAAAAGCTCGCCCAGCTCGGCGTCACCGCCTCATAGGTGATGCCCCAGCCCTCGCCAGCAGCAAGCCCGCTCGCGGCGAAGGCCGCGCTTTCGAAGCTGTCATCAACGATATTGCCTCCCCAAACGGCAAGCCTCGTCGCGCCGTCGCGATATGAGCGGCCGTCACCATTGTCGGAGTCGCGCACCGTGGCAAAGCTTGCCGGCACGTCGATCGAATAGCCGAAGCGAGGGTTGGAATACTGGGTCCAATCCTCAGCGACTGCGGGAGCAGCGACGAGGGCGATGATCAGGAACAGAATGGCGCGCATGAGCGCCACTATCCCGCGGAGCGACACCGCGTTCAACGTCTCCTAAGGGGCGGCGCGCAACCACGAAGGCTGCGCGCGCGTCACTGCGTCATGAGGCCTTCACCAACACCGCGCCGGCAAGCACGATGAAGGCGATCACCATCAACCAGAACGCCCAGCTCACCATGCCACCCAGCACGCCGAAATAGGCGAGCAGGCCGGCGACGGCGAGCACGAGCGCAATCAGGTACATGACCACGTGGGGAGCATTCAGAGCCATCTTAGCCTCCATGTGCCAAGACGTGAGCCCGCGGATCGAGCCCGCGCTGGCTATTACCAAATATAGGAAGCGCGCGACCACGCGCAAATAGCTGTCACTGCGTAGTTTTGGGGCGATCGTCACGCTTGCCAGCGGCGCGACAATGTGAAGACATTCGCGCATTGGGATGCCGCGCCTTGGGGCGGTCGATGGGGCTATTGTTGATGCACCTGTTTGGATTGGTCCGTGCCGTCAATAGGCGGAGCAGGACTTTGCTGGCCAGTGCGCTCGCCGGCATTCTTCTCGCGGCCAGCCCGGCCTTTGCCGTGGACACTGCAATCGAGCGTATCAAGGCTGCCGGTAAGCTCACGGTCGCGGTGTTTTTCGAGGATGTAACGCCGTTCTTCTACGCCGCGCCGGATGGCGGCCTCATCGGCGTCGATCCGGCATTGGCCGCCGACATCGCCAATAAGCTGGGCGTGCGCGTCGAGTATAATCGGCACGCCCAGACCTTTGATGGGCTGATCGACGAAGTCGTCGAGGGCCGCGCCGATATGGCAATCAGCCTCCTCAGTGACACCCTCGACCGCGCCACCCGCGCCAGCTTTTCGCAGAGCTATGTCAGCGTCCGCCAGTTCCTGTTGATTAACCGCCTGCAGCTCGGTCGCCTCGTCGCCGCCGATCCGGCTCGCGCCAATGACATCCCGGCCCTGCTCAATCGCCCCGAATCCCGCATCGGCGTCATCGGCGGCACCTCCTATGTTGGCTTCGTCGCCGAAGATTTTCCCGATGCCGAGGCGGTCGAGTTCGAGGCCTGGTCGGAGATGCTGGCCGCCGTGAAATCCGGCGACCTCGTGGCGCTGATGTATGACGAGATCGAGATCGGCAACTGGCGCCTCACCGATTCCGCCGGCGCCGTCGAGCTGCGCCCCTACCACCTCGCCGGCCACCCCGACACCATCGCCATCGCCATGCGGCCGGGCGATACCGACCTCAAGGCCTGGGTGGATCTCTATCTTGAGAAGGTCCGCTCGAACGGCTTTCTCGATCAGGTGCTCGGCACCTTCCTCTATTCCAAGGAAAGGGCGCTGATCGATGACTAGCTCCATCCGAGGCCATCTCGGCCGCGCGCTCCTTCACCCCGTAGCGGTCTTCGTTGGCCTCGCCGCCGGTGGCTTGCTTGGCTGGCTCGACAAGGGACAGATGCCGGTGATCGCCACGCTCGGCGACATCTACATCCGCCTGTTGCAGATGTGCGTGATCCCGCTGCTGTTCACGGCCGTGGCCACCAGCCTCAGCCGCCTGTTCCTCGACGGCGCCGCTAACCGCTACTTCACCCGACTGGTCGTAATGATGGTCGCCGGCCTCGCCCTCGCCGCCGGCTTCGGTGTCGCCCTCGGCTATTTCGGCCAGCCCGGCACCGAGCTGCAGACCGCGGCCCGCGAAGTGATCGGCCAGGTGATCTTCACAGCGGAGGCGTCGAGCTCCGCCATCCCAGAGGCTGCCTCCGGCATCTCCGATCTTGTCGTCGGCATGTTCCCCGAAAACATCTTCGGCGCGCTCACCACCGGCAACAAGATCGCCATCCTGTTCTTCGCCGTGCTGTTCGGCGTCGCCCTCGGCTCGATCGCGCGGGAGAAATCCGAGCGCGCCACGGCACTGCTCGAGGCCTTCTACGACACCTTCATCAAGATCATCGAATGGCTGATGTACGTCCTGCCGTTTGGCCTGTTCTGCCTCGCTTACAGCCAGGTCTCCTCCGTTGGCCTCGATGTCCTCGTCGCCATGACCAAGCTCGTGGTGATGATCTACGCCGGTTGCATCGTGCTGCTCGCGATCTACTCGCTCGTCATCTGGTGGCGCGTCGGAGGCAGCTACATCGCCTCGCTCATGGCGCTTCGCGACAGTGTTTTTGTCGCCTTCGGCACATCGTCGAGCTACGCCACCATCCCCTCAGCCCTGCGCGGGCTGAAGGAGGGGCTGAAGCTCGATCGCGGCGTGGTCGATCTCGCGCTGCCGCTCGGCATCACGCTCAATCCGCCCGGTTCTGCCTTCCACTTCGCCATTTGCACCATGTTCCTCGCCAACCTTTACGGGCTGGCGCTCGATCCGGGCCAGATGGCGTTCGTCCTGTTCGCCGCCATGCTGGCTGGCGTCGCCACTACCGGCGCGCCGGGCGTTGCCGCCCTGTCGATGATCTCGATCATCCTCGTGCCCCTCGGGCTGCCGGTCGAAGTGGCGATCATCCTCCTCGTCGCCATCGACCCGATCGTCGATCCGATCCTCACGGTCGTGAATGTCCAGGGCAATGCCGCGACCACGACGCTGCTCGCCAAACGTCCCGCCGTCGTCGAACCCGGTCCGCTGGAAGCGGAGCCATCGGTCTGATCAGACTACCACGATGCCGGAGTGCTTCGCCTTGTACTCCGGCTCGACATGGATGGTGATCTGCGCGTGGGTCACTGCCTCGCGCAGTTTGGCCTCGATCGAATCGCAGATCGCATGGGCGGTATCGACGCTCATCGTCCCGGGCACCACGAGGTGGAAGTCGATGAACGTCATCTTCCCCGCTTGCCGCGTCCGGATATCATGGGCCTCGATCGCTCCCTCGGCGCTCGCCGAGATGATCTCGCGGATCCTCTCGAGCAGACCAGGCTCCACTGCTGCGTCCATAAGCCCGACGATACTCTGCCGGATCAACTGCCATCCAGACCACAGGATCGTCACCGCCACGAACGCCGCCAGGATCGCGTCCAGCCGTTCGAAGCCGGTGACGACTGCGAGCAGCACACCGACCAGCACCGCTACGGTAGACAGCACATCGGTCATCAGGTGCCTGCCATCCGCTTCGAGCGACACGGACTGCTCGCGCTTGCCGGTGCGCAGCAGCACCCAGCCCCATCCAAGATTGATCACCGTGGCGAGCAACGACACCGACAGCCCGATCGGATCGGCATCGAAGGGCTGCGGGTTGTTGAAACCCTCCCACGCCCTCTCGAGGATCAGGATGGCCGCGACACCGATGAAGATGCCGATGACCACCGCCGAGAAATACTCGGCCTTGTGATAGCCGTAGGGCAGGTTCGCATCAGCCGGCCGCGCGGCGAGGCGCACCGCCACCAGTGCCACCACCGAGGTGACGAGGTTGACGATGCTTTCGAGTGCATCGGAGAAGAGCGCAATCGAGCCCGTCGCATAGGCGGCGTAACCCTTGAGGCCGAGCACGACGACCCCGACCACCAGGCTCCCGATGGCGACGCGCACGGCCAGATTTTCGGATGACGCTTTCATTCGCGCTCCATACTCCGGCCCTCTAAGCGAGGCAAGTCACTGAATTTGCATGTGATTTTGAGAAGCGTTCGCATCTGGGCCGGGAATCGTTTGACCCGTTCCGGGCTGCCCAATACAACCCATTGATAGCGCAGCGTTCCTTGATGGACTGAAACTCACGCCTGGTGCGGTCGACCCAAATCGGGGACCAATTCCAGGGCTGCTGATTGGTCGGAAGCGAACTCTGCCTCTTGTGCAAAAAAGAGGCGAGAATGGACAAATCCCTGATCCTGCCGGCGCGGACCGGCGTCATGCTCTGTGGCCACGGCAGCCGCAACCAGCTTGCCGTGGGCGAGTTCGCCATCCTCGCCGATCGCCTGCGCGAACGCTTGCCTGGCGTGCCTGTCGAATACGGCTATCTCGAATTCGCCAATCCGGTGATCCATCAGGGGCTCGACCGCCTGCGCGAAAGCGGCGTCGACCGCATCCTTGCCGTGCCCGGTATGCTGTTCGCTGCCGGCCACGCCAAGAACGACATCCCGTCCGTGCTCAACACCTATGCAGCTAAGGCCGGCGTCGACATCACCTATGGCCGCGAACTCGGCGTCGACCTGAAAATGCTGCGCGCCGCCGGCGACCGCATCCAGGAAGCCATCGCCGCCGCGCCGACCGAAATCCCGCGCCACGAAACCCTGCTGCTGGTCGTCGGCCGCGGCGCTTCAGATCCCGATGCCAATTCCAATGTTGCCAAGGTCATGCGGCTACTCTGGGAGGGCATGGGTTTCGGCTGGGGCGAGGTCGCCTATTCTGGCGTCACCTTCCCGCTCGTCACCCCCGCCATCGACCACGCCGCGCGCCTCGGCTATCGCCGCATCATCGTCTTCCCGTACTTCCTGTTCACCGGCGTGCTGGTCAAGCGCATCTACGACGCCGCCGACGAGGCCGCGGCGAAGTACCCCGACATCGAGATTCTCAACGCGCCCTATCTCAACGACCATCCGCTGGTCATCGACACCTTCCTCGATCGCATCCAGGAAATGCTGGTCGGCCAGAACCTGATGAACTGCGCCATGTGCAAGTACCGCGAGCAGGTGCTGGGTTTCGAAGCCGAAGTCGGCCTCGCGCAGGAAAGCCACCACCACCACGTCGAAGGCACCGGCGGCGGCCTCGAGAACTGCCCCTGCAAGGGCGATTGCGACAGCTCCTGCCGCGACGAAGCTTTCTGCAAGGCGCACGGCCTGCCGTGGACCCCGCTCCACGCGCACGACCACGATCATCCACATGGCCACCACCACGACCATGCCCACCCGCATACCCACGAGCTGGCCCGCCACGCGTTGCTCGCCAATCCGGCGGTCCCGACCATCCGCCTCGGCCCGAGCCACGACCACGGCTACCCCGAGGATCACGGCCACCACCATGGCGATGCACCCGCGCACCACCATCACCCCTATCCGCACGCCGACCATCCGCTCGGCCCCGTGACCCTGCCAAAGGTTCCCGGCCGCCTCGCCCGCGAAGAGCAGGAACGCTGATGCCGCTCTTCGACCGCTACATCGCCGTGGATTGGTCGGCGGCGAACAGCCCCCGAACCGGCCGCGACTCGATCTGGATAGGCGAGTGGTCGGCTGCGGGGCTGGCGGAGAGCATCAACCCGCCTACACGCCATGCCGCAATGGCTGAAATCACCGATCGCTTGCTAGCCGCTCGCGCCGCGGGCGAGCGCCTCATGCTCGGCCTCGATTTCGTATTCGGCTACCCTGCTGGCGCTGCTGAAATGATTGCCGGAGGGCCAGACTGGCAGGCCCTTTGGGCTCATCTTGCGACCGCTGTCGTCGACAACCCCGACAACACCTCCAACCGCTTCCACGTCGCTGCTGCCATCAACGCCAGTCTCGCCGCCCCGCACTACTGGGGCCACCCGCACCAGCACCGCTACGACCACCTCACGCCACGCCGCCCCGCGACCTACGGCACAATTCCCGAGCGCCGTCGCGCCGAAATCCTCGCCCGTACCGCCCAGCCAGTCTGGAAGCTCACCGGCGCCGGAGCCGTCGGCAGCCAGTCCCTCCTCGGCATCGCCCGCCTCGAAGCCCTCCGCCATCACCCAATACTCGGCCCTGACATCGCCATCTGGCCATTCGAAACTGATTTCACCGACGCGTTGACCCGCCCGATCGCGATAGTCGAAATCTACCCCTCGCTCTTCCCGCTCGACGATCCTTCGGTCACCCCCAAGGATCGCGCCCAGGTCGAAACCGTCGTCCGCCGTTTTGCCGCCCTCGACGCGGCTGGTGATCTCGCGACTTTCCTCGGCGCGCCTGCCGGAATCGACGCCACTGAGCGCGAAACACTCATCCGCGAGGAAGGCTGGATCGCCGGAATCGGCCACGGGCATCTGATCGAGAGGCGGGCCGCATGACCTACCTTCGCGACCCCGACGCCATCTACATCAAGTCCTTCACCACCATCGAAGCCGAGGCCGATCTCGGCCATCTGCCGCGCGAACTACACCCTGCTGCGATACGCATGATCCACGCCTGCGGTATGGTCGACCTCGCCTCCGACATCGACGGCGACCCCGCCATCGTCGCTGCAACCGTCGCCGCCCTCGCCACCGGCGCGCCCGTCCTCTGCGATTGCGAAATGGTCCGCGCCGGTGTCATCCGCCGCCATCTCCCCGCAACCATCGAACTCATCGTCACGCTCAACGACCCCGCCGTCCCCGAACTTGCAAAATCCCTCGCCACCACCCGCTCCGCTGCTGCCGTCGAACTCTGGCGCCCCCGCCTCGCGGGCGCCGTGGTTCTCATCGGCAATGCCCCCACCGCGCTCTTCCACTTGATCGAGATGATTGAGGCGGGCGCGCCACGTCCGGCGGCAATCATCGCGGCACCCGTCGGTTTCGTGGGGGCAGCCGAGTCCAAGGCCTTGCTGGCCACCGGCCGGCTTTCTATTCCCTACCTCACGGTGCTCGGCCGTCGTGGCGGTTCCGCCATCGCCAGCGCCGCCTTCAATGCGATAAGCAGGGTTCAATGACCGCCTGGCTGCACATCATCGGGGTAGGCGAGCGCGGGCCGAGTGAACTGCCGGCGTCGTACAAGCTCCTCCTCACTTATGCCGACACCGTCATTGGTCCCTCGCGCTTCCTCGCCGATCTCGAGCCGATCGCGCGGCCCAATGCCACGGCGGATCTGTTCAACCCCGAGTTCGTATCGAAGCGCAGCTTTGAGGCCGTGGCGCGCGCCCTCTCCGGTGAAGAGCCCGATCACTCGCCCGCCGCCAACTATGCCGACGGCCGCACCCTCGTCGAATGGGAGCCGCCGATCGAGACCATGGTCGAGCAGGTGATGGCGCGCCGCGACACGCCCACCGTTATCCTCGCCTCCGGCGATCCGATGTGGTTCGGCATCGGAGCCACGCTCACGCGCCACCTGCTGCCAGGCGAGTTCGTCATCCACCCGCATCTTTCGGCCTTCCAGTTGGCCGCCGCGCGCCTGCACTGGCCGCTCCAATCGGTCGCGACGGTCTCGCTGCACGCCCGCCCGGTCGAAGCGCTCCACCCGCACCTTGTGCCGGGCAACCGTATCCTCGCTCTCACCGCCGATCACTCGACCGTCGACCTCGCAATCGAGCTGCTCGTCGATCGCGGCTACGGCCGCAGCCTCGTCACCACGCTCGAAAACCTCGGCTCGCCCGAAGAGCGCATCACCAGCGACGAGGCCGAAAGCTTCAACAGCCACGACGTCGAGGATTTCTACGTCCTCGCCATCGATTGCGTGCCCGATTTCACCGCGCCGCTCCTGCCGCCGGTCCCAGGCCTGCCCGACGATACCTTCATCAACGACGGCCAGATCACCAAGCGAGAGGTCCGCGCTGCCACCATTGCCAAGCTGGCCCCATTCCCCGGCGCTATCCTGTGGGACATTGGCGCCGGCTCGGGCTCGGTCGCCATCGAATGGATGCGCGCCGCCCGCGACACCAAGGCCATAGCCTTCGAACGCGATGGCAACCGCGTGCAGATGATCACGGCCAACGCCTCGGCCCTCGGTGTCCCGAACCTCGAAATCCAGATGGGCGAAGCCCCCGGCACTTTCGGCCGCCGTCCGCCACCCGATGCCATCTTCATGGGCGGCGATGTCGGCAATGACGATCTGTTCGATGCCTGCTGGAACGCGCTGAAGCCGGGCGGCCGGCTCGTCGCCAACGCCGTGACCCTCGATGCCGAGCACGCTCTCTACTCGCGCCACCTCCAGCTCGGTGGCGAACTCACCCGCATCGAGATTTCCAGCCTCGACAAGATTGGCGGCCACCGCGCCTTCAAGCCGCGCATGGCGGTCACCCAGTGGGTGGTGGTCAAAGCGGTACACGGCCTCGTGGTGACCCCATGACCGGTACACTTCACCTCGTCGGCGTCGGTCCCGGCGATCCCGAACTGATTACGCTCAAGGCCGCAAAGCTCCTCGCATCGGTGCCGGTCGCCGCCTACCCCACTACGGGAGAGGACTCGGCCCTGGCGCTGAGCATCGCAACGCCACACCTCAATCCCGCCGCCGAACGCCTCCCCATCACCATCCCGATGAGCGTCGAGCGCGGCCCCGCCCAAGCCGCCTATGACGGTGCCGCGGAGGCCATCCTCGCCCACCTCCGCGCCGGCCGCGACGTCGCCTGGCTCTGCGAAGGCGATCCGCTGTTCTATGGCTCGGCCATGTACCTCGTCACCCGCGTCGGCATCGAAGCCCTGGTCGCCGTCATCCCCGGCGTCACCTCGCTTACCGCCGCTGCCGCCGCCATCGGCCGCCCGCTCGCCGCCCGGAGCGAGATGCTGAAAATCTTGCCCGCGCCGCTCGACGATGCCACCCTCCGCACCGAGCTTGCCGCCACTCCCGCCGCCGCCATCATCAAGGTCGGCCGTCATTTCGATCGCGTCCGTACGCTGCTCTCGGAGACCGGCCATGCTGATGGCGCCGTCGTCGTCGAGCACGCCACCGGGGAGCGCCAGCGCATCACCCGCCTCGCCGATTTCGCCCACGACGAGCGGCCGTATTTCTCGACCATCCTCTGCTATCGCGGCGACGAGGCCTGGGGCCGCCCGTGACCAAACCCGCCATCATCACCTTCGCCGACACCGGCCTCGACACTGCGACCCGCATCGCCGAAGTCACCGATGGTGAAATCTTCACCTGCGGGCAGGGCGGCACCGATGCGCTGAAACTGTTGCCGCGCCTCTTCGCCGAAGGCCGCCCGATCATCGGCGTCTGCGCCGCCGGCATCCTCATCCGCCTCCTCGCCCCGAGCCTTGAGAACAAGCACCGGGAGCCGCCCGTGCTCGCCGTGTCGCTCGGCGGCGGCAGCATCGTGCCGCTGCTCGGCGGGCACCGCGGCGCCAATCGCCTCGCCCGCGAACTGGCCGAAGAGCTTGGTGGCCACCCCGCCATCACCACCGCGTCGGACAATCTCTTCGCCCACGGCCTCGATGAACCGCCTGCCGGCTGGATCCTCGGCAATCCGCAGGATGCCAAGCCCGCCATGATGTCGCTGCTGCTCGGCGCCAAGATCCAGCTCGAAGGCCATGCGCCCTTCCTTGAAGAAGCCGGCTATCCAATTTCGTCGTTGGGGGCGGTAAAAGTCCTCGTCACCGAGCAGAAGCTCCGGATCGATCGCGGCGTCGTCTATCACCCGAAAACCCTCGTCGCCGGAGTCGGCTGTGAACGCGGCGCTGAGGCCGATGAGGTGATCAGCCTCATCGAGTTCGCCCTCGCCCAGCAGAACCTTGCCCCCCAGAGCCTCGCCGCCATCGCCTCCATCGACATCAAGGCCGACGAGCCGGCCCTCCACGCCGCCGCGCGCCACTTCAAGGTGCCGCTCCGCCTCTTCTCCGCCGCCGAGCTGAGCCAGGAGCGCTACCGCCTGAAACACCCCTCCGACTATGTCGAAGAGACCGTCGGCAGCCCCGGCGTCGCAGAACCTGCCGCCCTCAAGGCCGGTCCGCTCGTCGTTGAAAAGCTGAAGTCCGAACGCGCCACCTGCGCCATCGGCAAGGCCCCGCGCCCCATCGATCCCGAAACCTTCGGCCGTCGCCCCGGGGTTCTCCACCTCGTCGGCATCGGTCCCGGTGAGCCCATCTCCCGCACGGCCTCTGCGGTGAACGCCCTCGAACAGAGCACCGACTGGGTCGGCTACGGCCTCTATCTCGACCTTGTGTCCGATCTCCGCCGCAACCAGGAAGCGCATCGCTACGACCTCGGCGAGGAAGAGCCGCGCGTCCGCCACGCCCTCGAACTCGCCGCCGAGGGCAGGGTGGTCTCGCTCGTCTGTTCCGGTGACGCCCAGATCTATGCCATGGCCGCGCTTGCCTACGAACTGCTCGACGCCACCGGGCCCCGCGCCGTCTCCGACGTCGCCCGCCGCGTCAATGTCGAGACACATCCCGGTGTTTCGGCCTTCCAGGCCGCCTCTGCCGCAGCCGGCGCGCTCATCGGCCACGATTTCTGCTGCATCTCGCTGTCCGACCTGCTGACGCCCCGCGCCGACATCCTCAAGCGTCTCGACGGTGCCGCGAAAGCCGATTTCGTCACCGCCCTCTACAACCCGCGCTCGCAGCGCCGCACCGATCTGATCGAGGAAGCGAAGCGCGTCTTCCTCGAACACCGCCCGGCCTCCACTCCTGTTGTGATTGGCTCCAGTCTCGGGCGACCTACCGAACGCGTCCGCATCGTCACCCTCGCCGATTTCGACCCCACCGAGATCGACATGCTCACCATCGTCATCGTTGGCTCCAGCACCTCCCGCGCCTTCGAGCGCGGCAATGGCACCGTCGCCTACACGCCGCGCGGCTACGAGAAGAAGGCGCCATGACCGTCTACTTCATCGGCGCCGGCCCCGGTGCGCCCGACCTCATCACCGTGCGCGGCCTGCGCCTGATCGAGCGCTGCCCGGTCTGTCTCTATGCCGGCTCGCTCGTCCCCGCCGAGATCGTCGCCTCGGCCCCCGAAGGTGCGCTGGTCCGTGACACCGCGCCAATGCATCTCGACGAGATCATTGACGAAATCATCAAAGCCAGTGCCGAAGGCAAGGATGTCGCCCGGGTCCACTCCGGCGATCCATCCATCTACGGCGCCACCGCTGAACAGATGCGCCGCCTCGATGCGCTCGCCATCCCCTACGAAGTCGTTCCGGGAGTCCCCGCCTTCGCCGGCGCCGCCGCCCGTCTCGCCGCCGAGCTGACCCTCCCCGAGATCTCGCAAACCATCATCATCACCCGCACCTCGGGCAAAGCCTCGGCAATGCCGGAGTCCGAGAGCCTCGAAATCCTGGGGCAATCCAAGGCGACGCTCTGCATCCACCTTTCCATCCGCAACCTCGCGTATGTCGAGGCTGCGCTGACGCCCAACTACGGCGCCGATTGCCCGGTCGTAATCATCTACCGCGCCACTTGGCCGGACGAAGAGGTGATCTTCACCACCCTCAGCGAAATGAAGGCCCGCGTCCGCGAGGAGAAGATCACCCGCACCGCCCTCATCCTCGTCGGCCGTGTCCTCGGCGAAACCCGCTTCCGCGAGAGCAAGCTCTACGACCAGGGCTTCTCCCACGTGCTGCGCAACGCCGGGAAGAAGAAGGCGAGGGCGGCGGGATGAGAGCCCGGCCGTCAGGTCAACTTCAACGCCGCAATCGCCCGCCCCACAGTCGGCACCTCGTAGGCCGGCGGCAACTCCGGCCGGGCGATCATGAACACCGGCAACCGCAGCCGCAGCGCGGCTTGCAGTTTCGCCTCCGTCTGCGCCCCGCCGGAATTCTTGCAGATCAGGTGGGTAATTCCCTGCTCCTGCAGCAGCGCCAGTTCGCCGTTGAAGAAGAACGGTGGTCGCGCCTGGATCGACGTCGCGTTCACCGGCAGTTCCCGCTCCGGCGGCTCGATCGAGCGCACCACGAAGCTGCAATCGGTGCGCCGCAGATACGGCTCGAGCTTGCTGTGCCCCACTGTCAGGAACGCCCGCGCGCCCTTCGGCAGCGCCTCGGCTGCCGCTTCGGCCGACGCCATGTGCTTCCAGAACGCATATTGTGGCTCGGCCCAGCCCGGCCGCGTCAATCGCACCAGGCGCAAGCCGGCAAGCTCGGCGGCCCGCACCGCGCTGCGCTTGATCTCTTCGGCATAGGGGTGCGTGGCGTCGACCAGATGGTCGAACCGCTCGCTCAGCACATAATTGCCCAGCCCGTCGCCGCCACCGAAACCGCCCACCCGCACATTGCCGGCAGGCAGCAGCGGCTCGCTCGTCCGGCCGGCGAGCGAAGTGGTGACGTCATGGCCCAGCTTGACCAGCTGCGCTGCCAACAGCCGCGCCTCCTCGGTGCCCCCAAGGATCAGAATTCTCATCGTCCAGTCGCTTTCCCCTACGACCCCTGCGTCCGTCGGGCCTGCCAACCCGGGAGAACGCATTTCGGGCCGCGTCCACGCCACCCCGTCCGCACTATAGGGGCTAGCACTAGGATTTCGCAGCACAATTCTACGCAGGCTTCGCATAACGGCGGGTGCATATGAACGGCCTCGTCATCGCCGCCCCGCGCTCCGCCTCCGGCAAGACCACCGTGACACTCGGCCTTGTCGCCGCGCTCACCCGCCGCGGCCTCACTGTGGCCCCCGCGAAATCCGGCCCCGACTATATCGACACCGCCATCCTCGCCCGCACCGCCGGCCGCGAGGCACTCAACCTCGACGCCTGGGCCATGTCGCCGGCGCGCCTACACCAGCTCGCCGCGAACCACGCCGCCAATGCCGATCTGCTGCTCGTCGAAGGCGCCATGGGCCTCTTCGATGGCGCCGCCGATAATCGGGGTTCCACCGCCGATCTCGCCGCTACGCTCGGCCTGCCGGTCATCCTCGTCCTCGATGCCGAACGCCAGAGCCAGTCGATCGCCGCCCTCGCCCACGGCTTCGCCACCTGGCGCCCCGACGTCACCGTCGCGGGTCTCATCGTCAACCGCGCCGCCTCCACCCGCCACGAAGCCATGGTGCGCCGCGCCCTCGGCGCGCTCCACATCCCGCTCCTAGGCATCATCCCCAAGCGCGACACCCTGGTCCTCCCCGACCGCCACCTCGGCCTCGTCCTCCCCAACGAAGTCGCCAGCTTCGACGAAGTCGTCAACGCTGCAGCGGAAGCAATCGAGGAATACGTCGACCTCAACCTGTTGCTGGCCTTATCCTCCCCCGTTCACGGGGGAGGGGGACCGCCGGAGGCGGTGGAGGGGGCGACCACACGCACCGGCCTCCCACCCCTCGCCCAGCACATCGCCATTGCCCGCGACGCCGCCTTCGCCTTCCTCTACCCGCATTGGCTCAGCGACTGGCACACCGCCGGCGCCACGCTCACCTTCTTCTCGCCCCTCGCCAACGAATCCCCGGACCCGACCGCCGACGCGGTATTTCTCCCCGGCGGCTATCCCGAACTCCACGGCGAAACCCTTGCGGCCGCGACCCGTTTCCACGCCGGCCTCCACGCCGCGCGCGACCGCGGCGCCCTCATCTACGGCGAGTGCGGAGGCTTCATGGTCCTCGGCCAGTCGATCACCGACAAATCCAGCGTCACGCACGCGATGTCGGGCCTGCTCCCGCACGAGACGCGCATCGATCGCCCCAAGCGCATCCTCGGCTACCGGCGCCTGACCCACGCGAGCCCGCTACCGTTCCCGGCCCGTCTCACGGGCCACGAATTCCACTATTCCAGCGCCCGGCGCACGCACGGCACGCCGCTGTTCGCGGCCACCGACGCGCTCGGCGAGGCGCTGCCGCCGATGGGGACCGTCGACGGCCGGGTGATGGGCTCGTACGCCCATGTGATCGACGTCGCCTAATCCGTCTCCGGCTTGCGGATCATGTACGTATCCATGATCCAGCCGTTCTTCGTCTGCGCCTCGGTGCGCACCCGTTCAATCTCGTCCATCACCTCGCCCACCTTGCCGGCCACGAGAATCTCGTCCGCCGTGCCGAGATAGGCCCCCCAGAAGATCTCCGCTTCTTCCCCGGCAAACCGGCGGAACACCTGGTGATTGTCCAGCATCACAACCGCGCTCGACAGCTCATCCGCCTCGCCCTCGCCGACGCGCCGGCCGGTGATGATCGTCACCGCTTCGCCGACGCGATTGAGCGTCACCTGATGCTGCGCCGCCAGTGCCTGCGGCGCCGAAATCCCGGGGATGACCTCGATGGCAAGCTCCCAGCCGGCGCCCTGCATGTCCTTCAATATTCGCAGCGTTCCGTCGTAGAGCGTCGGATCCCCCCAGACGAGGAACGCGCCGACGCCGTCCTCTCCGAGTTCGGCGAACATCCGCTGGTAGGCTGCCTCGAGCTTGTCACGCCACTCGTTCACCGCATCCCGATAGCCCGGCGTGTCCGCTCGCCGCCGCGACGGGATGGCGAAATCGACCAGGCGATACAATGGCTTGGCAACGAACCGTTCCAGCATCGTCAGCCGGATCGCGTTCAGCCCCGCCTTCTCCTCGCCCTTGTCGGGCATGAAGAAGACCTCTGCCCGGTTCATGGCGCTGATCGCCTGCACCGTCAGGTAGTCCGGGTTGCCGGCCCCGATGCCGATTACGAGGATGGTACGCATATCCAATCCCTACCGGATCGGCGCCCGACCCGCTATCAGTTCGCAATGACTGCCAGATCGATCATGTTCATGGGCACCGGCTCCGATGTCGGGAAATCCCTGCTCGTAGCGGGACTTGCGCGTGCTTACGCCAATCGCGGCCTGCGGGTGGCGCCGTTCAAGCCGCAGAACATGTCGAACAACGCGGCGGTGACCGCCGATGGCGGCGAGATCGGACGGGCTCAGGCATTACAGGCGCGGGCGGCACGGCGGGAGCCCATCACTGCGATGAACCCGGTGCTGCTAAAGCCCGAAGGCGAGACCGGGTCATCGGTAATCGTTAGAGGTCAGCGTCGCGGATCATACAAAGCCCGGGACTATTGGGCCAAAAGACATGAACTTCTGCCGGAAGTGTTGGGTGGGTACAACGAGCTGGCGGCCGACTGCGACCTCGTCCTCGTCGAAGGCGCAGGCAGCGCGTCCGAGGTCAATCTTCGCTCGGGCGACATCGCCAATTTCGGCTTCGCCAGCGCCGCCGACAAGCCGGTGGTGCTGATCGGCGACATCCAGCGCGGCGGCGTCATCGCCGCGCTGGTCGGCACCTTCGCCGTCATCGACCCGGCCGACGCGGCCCTGATCGCCGCCACGCTCGTCAACAAGTTCCAGGGCGATCCGCAATTGTTTGACGATGGCAAGCAATTCATTGCCGAACGCACCGATCGTCCGTGCCTCGGTCCGATCCCGTTCTTTGCCGATGCTTCGAAGCTTCCCGCCGAGGACGTGCTCGCGCTCGATCAGTTGCCGCGCGGGCAGGGCGCCTATCGTATCGTCGTCCCCCGCCTGCCGCGCATCTCCAACTTCGATGATCTCGATCCGCTCCGCCTCGAACCCGGCGTGAGCCTCGATATCGCTGAGCCGGGCCGCCCGCTGCCGCCGGCCGATCTCATCATTCTGCCCGGCTCGAAGTCCACCCGCGCCGATCTCCGCGCCTTGCGCGAACAAGGCTGGGACATCGACATCCTCGCCCAGCACCGCACCGGCACGCGCGTGCTCGGCATCTGCGGCGGTTACCAGATGCTCGGCACCATCGTGTTCGATCGCGACGGCGTCGAAGGTCCCGCCGGCACCTCCGCCGGCCTTGGCCTTCTCGATGTCTCGACCGTTCTCGGCGCGACCAAGGAACTGCGCGTCGAAGCTGCCACGCATGTCGCCTCCGCCCAGTCGATCAGCGGCTACCACATGCATATGGGCGTCACCTCCGGCACCGGGCTCGATCGCCCCTTCGCCCGCATCGGCAACGCCGCCGACGGTGCCGTCAGCGCGGACGGCAGCGTCATGGGCACCTATCTCCACGGCCTCTTCGCCGCCGACGATTTCCGCCGCAGTTTCCTCAGCGCCGCCGCCGCGACCTCGACGCTGGCTTACGAGCGGATGGTCGAGCAGACGCTGGACGGGCTCGCCGCCCATCTCGAGCGCCATCTCGATCTCGACTACATCCTCGGGCTCGCCCGCTGATGACACCACTGGTCGCGCTCATCGCCCTCGCTGTCGAGCGGCTTGTCGGCTACCCCAACGCTGTCGTCGCGCGCATCGGCCATCCCGTGATCTGGATGGGCCGGCTGATCTCGCTCCTCGATACCCGCCTCAATAATCGCACGAGGGGCAGGGGCGTCCTCGCGCTCCTGATCCTGTTGGCCGTCACTGCCGCGATCACCGTCGTCATCGCGATGATCCTCCGCGCCGTCCCCTACGGCTCCATCATCGAGGCACTCTTGGCCTCGACCCTCCTCGCCCAAAGATCCCTCGGTGACGCCGTGACCGCAGTCGCCACCGCCCTGCGCCGGTCGCTCACCGAAGGCCGAACCGCCGTCGGCCACATTGTCGGTCGCGATCCCGAAACCCTCGACGCGCCCGGCGTTTCCCGCGCCGCCATCGAAAGCCTCGCCGAGTCCACCTCAGACGCGGTCGTCGCGCCGCTGTTCTGGCTGCTGCTTCTCGGCCTTCCCGGCATCGCGCTCTACAAGGCGGTCAACACCGCCGACTCGATGATCGGCCATAAGACCGAGCGTCACCTGCAATTCGGCTGGGCCAGCGCCCGCTTCGACGATCTCCTCAACCTCGTCCCCGCTCGGCTCTCGGCCCTGCTGATCGCGGGCGCCGCCTTCTTCGTCAAGGGCGCCAACCCCGAAGCCGCCTGGTCGACCGCCTTGCGCGACGCGAGAAAGCACGAAAGCCCCAATGCCGGCTGGCCAGAAGCCGCCATGGCCGGCGCGCTTGGCTTCGCGCTCGGCGGTCCCCGCAGCTATGCCGGCGAGACGGTGGATTTGCCCAACTTCGGCGACGGGCGGGCGGAGCTGGGGGCGGAGGATATCGATCGGGCGCTGCGGCTCTATCGGGCGGGACTGAATGTGCTGCTCGCTGTGGTCGCGCTGATTGCTGTTCTAGTTTGGCGGTTGAGCTAGCACCGACGATCCCCCACTCAGTGGTTGTTGTGGCCTTTCGCTGTCACACAACAACCGCTTCCGGCCGTTCCTGCCTCAGGCCTCATGCACCCGCCGCATCACCTCGGGCACGGGTGGCGAGCCCTTCAGCACCATCGGCAGCCCGGCCACCACGAAATACGCATCGTCGCAAATCTCGGCGACGCGCTGATGTGCCGAGCCCACGAGATCGCGAAACATACGGGCCATGGCATTATCGGGCACGATCCCGAGTCCGACCTCGTTCGACACCAGAATCACCCGGCTGCCCTGGGTTTCCGTCAGCGTCGCCAGCAGCTCGTCCACCGCCGCCGCGACATTCTCCTCGGCCATGATCAGGTTGGTGATCCAGAGTGTCAAGCAATCGACGAGGATCGCATCGTGCTTCCTGGCGGCCTCGGTAATCGCACGGCTCAGCCTCAGCGGCTCCTCGATCGTCGCGAATTCCGGCCCACGCTGTTCCCGGTGCGCCCGCACCCGCTCGCGCATCTCGTCGTCGAGCGCCTGCGCCGTCGCGAGATAGGCCGGTCGCGTCCCCGCCCTCATGGTCAGCCGCTCGGCAAAGCCGGTTTTGCCCGATCGTGCTCCGCCCAACACCAGTACGTGACCCATCACGGCCTCCTAGCCATAGAAATGCGCGCTAGCCGCATCGGCTCCCTTGCGCGCACCTTGTTCGCATGCGAGCCATGCAGCAAGCGGCCTTCCTCGGCGCAACCGGTCGCTTATTCTACTTTCGTCTGAAACCCATTGGCATTATGGTCCGCGCCGGACTCGGGGGGCTTCTCGGGTCGCCAGCTTTTTTCTCCTGGAGAGCGCGTTCCGTGGCTAGGTATTATCTCGGGGTGGATGGTGGTGGCACCAACTGCCGTATCCGTCTTGCCGACGAGAACCTCAAGACCCTGGCCGATGCGGCTGGTGGTCGTTCCAACCTGCAGATCGAGGCCGGCGAGCCGGCTTACCGGTCGATCATGGAGGGGACCAGGGAAGCGTTCCTCAAGGCCGGAATCGATTACGCCGAGACCGCCAACACCCACGCCTGCTTCGGCATGGCGGGTGGCCGCCTGCCTTCGGCCCGCGAGGCGTTCGAAAAGCGCAGCTGGCCCTTCGCCGGCGTCAAGGTCTACGACGATATCGACATCGCCCGCGCCGGCGCCCATGGCGGCGAGGATGGCGCGGTGATCATCGTCGGGACCGGCTCCGCCGCCCTCGCCATGGTCGATGGCCAGCGCCACCAGGCCGGCGGTTGGGGCTTCCAGATCGGCGACCAGATGAGCGGCGCCATCCTTGGCCGCGAGCTCGTCCGCTATTCCGTCGAAGCCGCCGATGGTCTCGTCGAAAGCTCTCCGCTGACCGAGGCGGTGATCGCCAAGCTCGGCGGTTCGATCGATGCCGTGATGGATTGGTCGTTCCCGCAGGATCCGCGCGGCCCCATGCCCGCGACATCGGGTGCCCCATCGACGCTGCTCGGCCGCGCGCCAGCCGAATTTGGCGCGCTGATCCCGCTGTTCTTCGACTATTTCGAGCAGGGCGATCCGGTGGCCAAGAAGCTGATGGCCGTCGAGCTCGGCTACATCGACAACTACGTGCGCTGGTTCAAGGCGCGCGGCGTCACCCGCATGGCCGCCGTCGGCGGCTTCGGCACGCGCCTCTATCCCCTGATGATCGAGCGGTATGGCGATTTCATCGTCCGCCCGGTCGATGAACCGCTGCATGGCGCTGTTATTCTTGCCAAGCAGAACTTTGCCTGAGCCTCAGTATGACTTTCCACGACAGGAGCCTGACTAGCGTGTCCAGCCGCATCATCCCGGTCCAGCCCTTTGACTACGTGGTGTTCGGCGCGACCGGCGACCTGACCAAACGCAAGCTCATCCCGGCGCTCTACCACCGCTTCAAGGATGGCCAGTTCGGCGATACCAGCCGGATCATCGGCGTGTCCCGCACCAAGCTCACCGATGCCGAGTTCCAGAAGCTGGCGCGCGAGTCGCTCGAGGCCTTCGTCGAAAAGTCCTATCTCGACAAGAAGACCGTCGACCGCTTCATTTCGATCTTCTCTTACGTCGCCAACGATGTGACCGACGAGGCGCACTGGGGCGACCTGGGCAATAACCTCCGCGACGATCCCAAGATCGTGCGCGCCTTCTATCTCGCCATCGCGCCGGACCTGTTCGGGCCGACCTGCGACTACATCCTCAAGAAGGGCTATTATCGTCGCGACGCCCGCGTCGTCATCGAGAAGCCGCTCGGCCACGACCTCGCGTCGTCCATCGAGATCAACGACGAAGTGTCGAAGATCTTCAAGGAAGATCAGGTCTACCGCATCGATCACTACCTCGGCAAAGAGACCGTCCAGAACCTCCTCGCCCTGCGCTTCGCCAACATTCTGTTCGAGCCGATCTGGAACTCCGCCCGCATCGACCATGTGCAGATCACCGTGGCCGAATCGGTCGGCGCCGGCACCCGCGGCTACTACGACGAGAGCGGCGCGCTGCGCGACATGGTGCAGAACCATATCATCCAGCTCCTCTGCCTCGTCGCCATGGAGCCCCCGGCCTCGGACGCCGCCGATGCGCTGCGCGACGAGAAGCTAAAAGTGCTGCGCTCCCTAAAGCCCATCGCCACCGGCGATGTCGGCCGCGTTACCGTGCGCGGCCAGTATCGCGGCGGCAGCGTCGATGGTGGGCAGGTCGCCTCCTACCAGGATGAACTGCCCGAGGAGAAGAAGGGCTCGCGCACCGAGACCTTCGTCGCCATCAAGGCCGAGATCGAGAACTGGCGCTGGGCCGGCGTGCCCTTCTATATCCGGACGGGCAAGCGGCTCGTCTCGCGCGCCTCCGAGATCGTCATCCAGTTTCGCAATATCCCGCACTCGATCTTCGATCACGCCGAGGGCGCCCCGCGCCCCAACCGGCTGGTCATCCGCATCCAGCCCGACGAGGGCGTGAAGCTGTTCCTGATGATCAAGGATCCGGGCCCGGGCGGCATGCGCCTGCGCGAGGTGCCGCTCAACCTGAGTTTCGCCGAAGCCTTCCAGGAGCGTACGCCCGAGGCCTACGAGCGCCTGCTGCTCGACGTCGTGCGCGGCAGCCAGACCCTGTTCATGCGCCGCGACGAACTGGAGGCCGCCTGGAGCTGGATCGATCCGATCCGCAATGCCTGGGATGCTGCATCGGACGCGCCGCAGACCTATACTGCCGGCACCTGGGGTCCGACCGGCGCGATTGCGCTGATCGAACGAGATGGCCGCACCTGGCATGAGGATGATCTTTGAACGTGACGCGACGCAGCTTTGGTACCAAGGAGGATCTGGCGCTCGGCTTGGCCGAGGCCGTCGCCGGTCACCTCAATGACGGGATCGAAGCGCGCGGGCAGGCCGTCCTCGCCGTGTCGGGCGGCTCGACGCCGGCCCGGTTCTTCCAGGTTCTCGGCCGCAACCGCACCGTCGATTGGTCGAGGGTCATCGTCACGCTCGTCGACGAGCGCTGGGTCTCGGAAACCTCGTCGCGCTCCAATGCCGGCCTCGTCAACGAGAAGCTGCTGCAGGGCCCGGCGGCCGTCGCCCGCTTCGTGCCGCTCTGGTCCGGCGGCGACGAGCCGACCGATGCGGCCATCGCCCGCACCAACATTGCCATCAACGCCCTCCCGACCCCGTTCGACGCGGTCATCCTCGGGATGGGCAATGACGGACATACCGCATCCTTTTTCCCCGGTGGTGATAGTCTCACCGCGGCGTTGACCGGCGAGGGGCCGGCCATTGCCATCCGGGCTCCGGGCGCTGGGGAGCCCCGGGTGACGCTAGTCCTGAGGCGCCTGCTCGACACCTCGGGACTCTATCTGCATATCGAGGGGGAGGAGAAGCTGGCGACGCTGGAGGTGGCTTCGGGCGACGGTCCCATCGAGGACATGCCGATCCGTGCCGTACTCAGGCAGACCCAGACGCCAATGAATATCTTCTGGAGCCCGTGAGGAAACTGCCTCTACTGGGTTCCCCCCAAGGAGCCAAAGAATGTCCGTCGTAAAGGCCGTCCAGGAAGTCACCGAGCGCATCGCGGCCCGGAGTGCAGGCTCGCGCCGCGAATATCTCGAACGCATCGAGGGGGCGCGCATCCAGGGCGTGCATCGCGCCGCGCTGGCCTGCGGCAACCTCGCCCACGGCTTCGCCGCCTGTTCGCCATCCGACAAGGCCAAGCTCGCCGGCTCCAAGTCGCTCAACCTCGGCATCGTCACCTCCTACAATGACATGCTGAGCGCCCATCAGCCCTACGAGACCTATCCCGAGATCATCAAGGACGCCGCCCGCCAGATCGGCGCTACGGCCCAGGTCGCCGGCGGCGTGCCCGCCATGTGCGATGGCGTGACCCAGGGACAGCCGGGCATGGACCTCTCGCTGTTCAGCCGCGACGTCATCGCCATGGCGACGGCGATCGCGCTGAGCCACAACATGTTCGATGCCGCGGTCTATCTTGGCATCTGCGACAAGATCGTCCCCGGCCTGATGATCGGCGCGCTGACCTTCGGTCACCTGCCGGCCGTGTTCGTCCCTGCCGGTCCGATGCCGACAGGCATCTCCAACGACGAGAAGGCCAAGGTCCGCCAGCTCTATGCCGAGGGCAAGGTCGGCCGCGCCGAGCTGCTCGAAAGCGAAGCCAAGTCCTACCACTCGCCCGGCACCTGCACCTTCTACGGCACGGCGAACTCCAATCAGATGCTCATGGAGATTATGGGCCTGCATTTGCCCGGCGCCAGCTTCGTCAACCCGAACACGCCGCTCCGCGAAGCGCTGACCCGCGAGGCGGCGAAGCGCGCGCTGTCGCTCACCGCCGAAGGCAACGACTACACCCCGATCGGCCACATCGTCGACGAGAAGGCCATCGTCAACGGCCTTGTTGGCCTGCTCTCGACCGGCGGCTCGACCAACCACACCATGCACCTCGTCGCCATTGCCGCGGCGGCCGGGCTCAAGGTGACCTGGGAGGACATGTCGGATCTTTCGAGCGCTGTTCCGCTCCTTGCCCGCGTCTATCCTAACGGCATCGCCGACGTGAACCACTTCCACGCCGCCGGCGGCATGGGCTTCCTTATCCGCGAACTGCTCGAGGCCGGGTATCTGCACGAAGACGTCAAGACCGTCTGGGGCGCCGGTCTTTCGGGCTACGCCGTCGAGGCCAAGCTGCTGGAGGACAAGCTGACCTTCGAACCCTCGCCGGCAGTCTCGGGCAACCCGAAGGTGCTCGCGCCGGTCAAGGACGCCTTCTCCGCCAATGGCGGGCTGAAGGTGCTCTCGGGCAATATCGGCAAGTCCGTCATCAAAGTTTCGGCCGTGAAGCCCGAGAACCGGGTGATCGAGGCCAAGGCCCGCGTCTTCCACACCCAGGAGGGGCTGCAGGCCGCGTTCAAGAACGGCGAGCTTAACGGCGATGTCATCGCGGTCGTTCGCTTCCAGGGCCCGAAGTCGGTCGGCATGCCCGAGCTGCACAAGCTGACCCCGCAGCTCGGCATCCTGCAAGACCGTGGCTTCAAGGTCGCGCTGGTCACCGACGGCCGCATGTCCGGCGCCTCGGGCAAGATCCCGGCCGCCATCCACATGACCCCGGAAGCCTCGGATGGCGGCGCCATCGCCAAGATCCGCGACGGCGACCTGATTCGCCTCGACGCCAACGAGGGCACGCTGACCTTCCTCGGCGACGAGCGCGAGTTCTTCTCCCGCACCCCCGCCACCGAAGACCTCCGCCGTGAGCATTTCGGCATGGGCCGCGAACTCTTCGCCGGCTTCAGAGCCCTGGTCGGCACCGCGGATCGGGGCGCCAGCGTCTTCGGCTGAGGCATCGACCTTGCACGCGGGCACATCGCTCACCCCCCCGCCGTCATTCCCGCGAAAGCGGGAACCTACTGGGATGCCGCAGCGCTGGTGGAGGCCGAGAGTCCGCACTGGATTGCCGCTTTCGCGGGAATGACGACAGTAGAGGTGGGGCAGTTTCCCCGGCGGATCATCCAACGATACCGAGCCTGCTGTGGATCGCGTGCCACGTCTGCGACGGATGTGATTGGCGATAGCCAAAAACTTCTTGGCCTTACTTTAATGCAAGTGCACTCTCCCTGCTTGGGGGCTGGTTTGCGCCGGCTGTGGCGGTTGCCGATGCGACCGGTCGAGGGGAGGCAAGGGTGCTTACAAGGATACTCGTAGCGGTTGCGGCATCCGCAGCCATGGTCACCGGCGCGCTGTCCTGGGATGGGGCGCGTTCCAATCATCTGCGTCCCGAGGGCTCGAGCAACATCAGCCTGACGACGACGCTCCTCCACGGTGAAGGTACGATCGACCTCGGCGCGAGTACGCTCGATGTCGGCGTCCTGACCCCGTCCTTCCAACACACGTTCGACGCCTTCGGCAATGTCGGCACTGTGCTGATCGGCATGCCCGTGGGCAACGTCTCCTTCGAAGCCGGGCCCTTCGATGTCGATACCGGCATTGCCCAGGGCGACATGTTCGTCGGCGGTTCGTTCGGACTGCTCGGGATGCCGTCGCTCTCCCCTCAGGAATATTTCCAGTACGTGCCGACCAGCCTGCAGGCCAGCGTCGAGGCCAAGCTGTTCCTCCCCACCGGTGATTATGATCCGGACCGGATCGTCAGCCTCGGACAGAACCGCTGGTCGCTGACGGCCAGTGTTCCGATCACCTATGTGCTCGGCGACACCATGCTCGACCCGGAACTGATGACGTTCGAAATCCGGCCGGGCGTCGTGATCTTCGGCGACAATGATGAACCGTTCGGTGGCGCCGACGTCATGAGCCAGGCCCCCATCTTCGGGGTCGAGGGCCACATCACCCGCAACTTCGGCAACAGCCTCTGGGCCGCGATCGACGGTTACTACGAGATCGGCGGCGAAACCTCCTACGATGGCTACGCCCAGGACGACGAGCTCGAGACGCTCGCATTCGGCGCTACCCTCGGCCTGGTGCTCAGTCCCTCCTTCGCCATGCGCCTCAGCTACCGTGAACTCGTCTATTCCAACGTGCCGGATTCGTCCGGACGCACGTTCGAGATCGTCTCAGCCTTCCTGTTCTAGTTCATCCTCCGCCGCTGGGCCTCCCCCGATCGCCGTCATCCCCGGGCTTGACCCGGGGACCCAGCGATATCGGCAACATCCCATGGGTCCGCGGATAGCGACTGAGAGGATGGATGTTGGGAAGGCACCTCGCGCCTGGCCCCAGGCCCCATTGTCACGCCGTCGACTCAAACGCACGATACCGAAACGCATCCATCCGTCTCGGGGCTCATCATGTCGCTTCTCACCCGCCGCCACCTCCTGCAACTCCTCGGCACCGTCGCCGTGCTGCCGCTCCTGACCAGCCCGGTCTTTGCCCAGTCCACCCCGGCCGCGCGCCTCATCATTCTCTCCGATCTCCACTCGGCCTATGAGCGCAGCGCCCAGCTGCTCGCCGCCGTCGCCGCCGAGATCGCTGCCAACCCGGCGCCCGCCGCAATCCTGATCAATGGCGATGTGTTCGAGCTCGGGAACGTCGTCGCCACCCGCTCGGAAGGCGCAGTCGACTGGAAGCTGCTCGAGAAGCTGTCGCGGCTTGCGCCGACCGTGCTCAACATCGGCAATCACGAGCCCGACCTGATCAACGACCTCGCCCAGATGATCACCCGCGCCCGCCGCGCGGGCATCACTGTCGTCAGCAACATCACCGATACCCGCACCGGCGCACTCTACACCCAGCCCGGCTTCCTGCTCGATCTCGGGCCGATCCCGATCGCGCTGGTCGGTATCGCGACATCAGCGCTCAACACCTATCCCAAGACCTCGCGCGACCAGTTGGGCATCCCGGACCCGGTCGAATGGGCCACGGCCAACCTCGAGACCAACCTTCCCGACGGCAACCTGCACGTCGTCCTCAGCCATGCCGGCGTCGTTGCCGACCGCGGCATCCTCCCGCTACTCGATGATGGCAGCCTGCTCATCGGCGGCCACGACCACCTGGTCCTCGAGCACGCCGAGGGCAAGACGCGCTACGTCCACACCGGCTCGTGGAGCAGCCTCATAACTGTCGTCGACATCGCCGCCGACAAAAGCCTCTCGCTGCGCCAGGTCGCCGTCGATCGCAACGGTGCCGCCGACGAAGAACTCACGGCGCTCATCGGCGCCACCTTCGCCAAGCACCTCACCGCGGAAGAGCTGGCCATCGTCGGCATCAGCCCGACGGCCCAGACTCTCGGCGAGAGCGCCCGCTTCGCCGCGGCCACGCTTGCCGCCGCCGCCGGGGCCGATGTCGGCTTCATCGGTCACACCACTTTCGGCACCGGCCTGCCCTCGGGCGAGGTGACCAAATACGTCTTCGACTCCGTCGTCCGCTTCGACGGCAAGCTCGTCACCACCGAAGTCGATCGGGCCACGCTTGATCAGATTCTCGCCATCACCAACCAGGATGGTGATATCCCGCTTGCCGCCCGCACCGGCGATTTCCTCTACGCCTCGCCGCTCGAGCTGGCCGACAAGCCCACCTACAAGCTCGTCACCAACGACTGGTCTGCGACGAACCAGAAGAGCTATTTCGGCAGGGAGGATTTGGAGTTCGCCGAGATCGAGCCGGTCACGCAGGTCAAGGCGACGGTGCTGGTGGCGCTGAATTAATCCACGCACGATCGCGCCCGTTGTCACCGTCATCCCCGGGCTTGACCCGGGGCCCACGGGATGTGGCAACCATCGCCGGCGTCATGCCCGCCCACCGACATCGGGGTTTGTGGATGCGCCCACGGGAGTGCCGCGTCTCATTCGGACCACGGCACCACTGTGACCTCCGGCCACACTGACTTCGCCCGCGCGCCCTTCGCCTCATGCGCCACCCGGTTGGGCAGCACCGGATTGGGCACCACGCGAAAGGAAAAGATGTCGTCGAGCCCGAACGGCGCGACGATGCTCATCGTCCCATCCGCCGCGAGCCTCGCACCCACCGCATGGGTCTTGGAGGCATAGCGACCGAGCATTTCCGCCGACGAGGTCAGCGGCGCGAAATCCGTCACCTCGAACTTCTGCGGAAACCACAAGTGCACCCGCGCCTGGTTACGCACCTGCACTGGCAATGGCAGGTCGGCAAACCGCGCCGCGAGCCGCTTGATCACCACGTCCTCGGCTTCCCAGCTCGTATCGGGATCGAAGTAGAACACGTCGATATCGTTGATGCCGGCGAGGGCAGGGCGCCCGGTCAGCCGGTTCCACACCAGGTTGTAGATCGCCCCTGCCACCAGCAACTGGTCGGGCAGCCTATCGTTCCGCAGCCCCTCGAGCACGGCCATCATCACCGGCTCGTCGCGGAGGAATGCCTCCACTGCCGCAACCTGTTCCGCTTGCGGCCTTCCGGCCAGTCTCAGGTGTTCGCTCATTGGGCGAGGCTGGCCCGATTCCACGCCCCACCGAAAGCTCCTTTGCAACCCCGCCGAACTCGCGCTACCGCTTGATCTGTCGCGACTCGGGAGGATGTTATGCGCAAGGGCTGGCGGTTCGCCCCACTGGTGCTGGTGATGCTTCTCGCCGCCTGCTCGTCGATCCCGATCGGCACCGGCGACAAGCTGCGCAATCTCGATTACCTCAACGACGATATCGCAAGCCTGCTGCTCGCCTTCGACCTGCCACCCTCGCTCGAGCCGGCCCCCGAGGGCTCGACCCTCAGCTTCGACATCAAGTCGCCCGCGAGCGGCGAGAAGCACATCAAGGCGACCCTCGTGATCGCCGACGCCGACGAACTCGCCGGCACGCTTCCGCCGCCTACAGGCGAGCGCAATTACTACCTCTTCGGCTTTTCCGACGCCGACAAGACAGCGATCCGCGAAGCCCAGGCTTGGGCGAAAACTCTGCCACAGGGCGCCAACTCGCTCTCGGTTTCGCTCGCCCCGCGCCTCTGCCGCACCGAGCCGATCGATCCGGCGAAGACCACGGTCTCCGCCCTCATCGCACTCCCCGGCGCCACCGGCCTGTCACCGCTCCTCAGCAACATCCCGCTCTCGACGATCCTGTCGCAGGCGCCGATCAAGGATGTACCGGCCTGTGCGGGGCATTCGGGATAGGAGCCGGCTCAGGGCGCCTGCGCCGCCAGTTCTGCCATTCGCGTGAGCCATTCCTCACGCTGTGGCGGCTTCAGGTCCTTGACCCCGCCGATCCGCGTCACCGCAACCGGCCGCATGCCGCAGATCTCGAGCGTCGCGGCCCGCACGGCATTGATATCGGCATCGTGGTACCGGCTCTCGAGCCAATCGGCCGTCGCATCCGAGGTGGTGATGATGTGGCCGGATCGACCCTGCAGCAGCTTCTTCCAGAACGGGTCGTTGGCGTCGTGCCGATAGGTGAATTCGGAGTAGAGCGTGCGGTCGAAGAAGCCCTTGAGCAGGGCTGGGACGTTGCCCCACCACACCGGGTAGAACAGCACGAAATGCTCGCACCAGCTGAGATTGGCCTGCGCTGCGATCAGGTCGTTCTCCAGCGGTTGCACCCGCCGCAGTCCCTCGCGCAGGATCGGATCGAAGCTCAGCTGGAACAGATCCTGTCGACGGATTTCATGGCCTTTGGCACTCGCCGCGGCGCAATAGGCCTCGCACAGGCGACCGTTGAAGCTGTCGGAGTTGGGGTGGGCGAAAAGGACATAGATGCGCATCTGCCGGCTCCGCGATGGGGCATCGTGGCACCGAGTGTGACTGGTCGCATTGACCAAGGTCAAGCGAGGGACCCGGTACTGCCGTCCTAGAACCCGCCGCCGGTCTTGAATCCGCCGCTGGTGCGGTTGCCGCTCGACCCGGTGCGTGGCCGCGAAAAACCGCCGCCGCCCGATGAGCCACCGCCGAAGCCGCCACCGCCGGTAGGCAGTCGGCCCCAGCCGCCGCCGAAGCCGCTATTGCCACCGCGCTGGTTCCCCGATGAGCCGCCGCCAAAACTCGAATCGGGCCAGCTGAAGCCGCCCGAATTGCCGCCCCAGGGTGAATCCTGCTGGCGTTGCGCCGTCGGGCTGCCGCCCTGCCAGTTCTGGCTGCGCCGCCATTGACCCCAGTAGTCGGCTGCCGAAATGCCGCCGCGCAGGAAATCGTTGAGCAAGTCGCCGACCAGCTTGTCCTCGCCAAAGCTCGAGCGCGGATTGTCGAAATTCTGCTTCTTGAACTCGTACTGGATGTCCTCCAGCTCGCGCCGCCGGGCCGCCAGCGTCTTGAGTCGCGCCTTCTGGTCGCGGCTGTCAGCGTCTTCCTCGACCGCACGCTGCCGCGACTCGTCGATCTGCTTGACGATCGTGTCGTCCTGCGCCGTCTGCGTCGCCCGTGCCGCTGCGAGCAGCGTCTGGATATCCTCGCGCCCCAACGCCTCCGCCAGCCCGCTCACCGCCGACGAGAACGCCGGATCGCTGCCCTGCGCCAGCTCGCGCTGCTCGCGTGCGCGCTCGTCGCGCTTGTCCTCGGCGACCACCATTGCTTCGTCGATGGCGCTGATCCGGGCCTGCGCGGCTTCGAGCTGCTCGCGCATCGGCCGGCCGCCGGCCGCGTCCACCGCCGCCTTTTCGAGCCGTGTCACCTCGTCCGCTGCAGCCGCCGCGATCTGCTGCTGCCGTTCCGCATGTTCGCGCAGCCGCATCGGGATCTCGTTGAGCATGGCGAAATTCGCCCGCGCCTCGGGAAAGCCGACGAGCCCGGCAATCAGGCTGTCGAGATAGCGGATGAGGTTGTTTTCGCGGTAATTCTTGGTGCCGTAGCCGCGCTCCCACAGGTACATGAACAGCGAATCGTCGCGGTAGGGCTTGCCCTTTTCTTCCCTGTCCGTCTCGGCCTGTTCGGTCTTGCGGATGCTCTCGGCCGCCACCTGCGCCAGCTGTTCCGCCGCGCGTCGCTTCTCGGCATATTCCGGGTCCTTGACCCCTTCGACGGCCACCTTGTCCGACAGCGTCTTCAGGGCCTTCTGCGCCGCTGCCGCCGCCTCGAGCTTTTCCGCCCGCTCCTTGGCGAGGCTTGCGATCTGCTTGTCGAGTTCCTTGAGCCCGCTTTCGGCCGAGCTGAGCTCTTCGCCGTGCCGGGTCAGCATCTCGCGCGCCTTGGTCTCGGCCTGGCTCAACCGGCCGCTGAGTTCTGCCTGCGTCGTCGGGTCGAGCCGGACCTCGGCCAGCTGCCGCAACAGCTCGCTCTCGGTCTCCTTGAACTTGGTGACCAGCTCGGCCGAACGCGACAGGCGCTTGGCGATCTCATCCTCCTCGCGGCGGATGTCGCGCAGCGCGTCGTCCAGCGACCGGAGGGCTTCGGGGCCGGAAAGGCTCATGCCGCTACCACCTCGTCACCGCGCCATTGAGCACTGGCATCACATAGTCGACGTCGAGGAAGCCGTATTCCTTGATGCCCAGGACGTTGCGCTGCACGATGCCGTCATCCTTCTTGTCGGCCTCGACCGCCTTGTAGGTGCTCTCGGGCACCCGAACGCCCCAGATCGCGACATTCTCGGTCTGGCCGTTCTCTTCATTGGTGACCGGCAGCGTCAGTGCCTTGCCGTCATCGCCGACGGCTTCGACGACCACATAGTAGTTGGTTGCCGCCGTGTTCACCTCGGGGAAGGTCCAGAAGCCGGTCTTCTGGTCCTGCCGGTTGACGATCTTGAGCTGATAGGCCTGCCGGATCCGGTCACGCAGTGCCGTCAGCTGGGTGATCGCCTGTTCGGCCCCGGGCCGGTTGCCTTCGGCCGCGGCGGTCTTGCCGCGTTCGCGCAGAGCTTCGGCATTGGTCGCCGCCTGCTGCACCTTGGTTTCCTCGAAGACCGTCTGGTAGAGCGCGTCCATCTGCGCCGGCAGCTTCTCGCTGAGTTCGACCCGCGCGCCTTCGACCTGGGCGTCCTGGAACGGCTTGTAGGCGAGGAAATAGCCGCCGAGCCCGATGGTCAGCAGCAGGATGACGCCGATGGCCGCCGGGCCCCACTTCTTGCGGCTGACATAGAGCTTGGCGAGGCTGACGCCGAAACCCGGCTTGGGCGGGGTGTAGGTGAAGCGGCTTTCGTCGAGCGCTTTCACGCCCTCCGCCAGCACCGCATCGGTCACTTCGATACCCTGCTGGTGATAGATTTCGCGCAGCCGGTCGATCAGCTGCTTCTCGCGGGCCTCGCCCAGCAACTCGCGCTCAACCAGGTCCTGCCGGTGGCGGAGCGTGTCGACCACGTCCATCGCCAGCATCACCTCATCGAGCGGGGCCTTCTCGGTCGCCGTCGTCGTGCTCATGATCGAGCCAGTACTAGCTCCGCCTCGCGGTTCAAGCCTTCTTCTCTTCCAGGAGCAGCGCGTTACCTTCGGCCGCCAGCTTTGCCAGGCGCCGCTTGCCGTCTTCCACCGCGTCCCGGATTTCGGCCGAGTTCTTGGTCGCTGCCTCGCGCATCTCGTTGATGATGACGCGCGATTTCTCCTGGAAGTTCACCACCGAGTCGACCAGCTTCTTGACCGCATCGGCGCGAATGGTCGGACCGTAGCCGGCACGGACGGCTGCCTCGCCGACCTGGTCGCCGATCTCGGAAAGCGTCTCGAGGCTCTTCGACATGCCTTCCTTCATCGCGTTCAGCGTCTCGGTCGATTCATGCAGGCCAAAAAGACCGGTGAACGAGGCCGACAGCGCCGTGAATACCGTCTCGTTGGTCGAAAAGAACGAGATCGCCTGCTGGTAGACGCGCTCCTTGGCCTGCGTCGTCTGCATTAGGCGTGCCATCACCACTTCCGAGGTGGAGTAGGAGATGGTGAGGTTGTCGCTGAGGTCCTTGGTGATCTGGTAGCGGCGCTCTTCGTTCTGCAGCGCGCGCAACTTTTCGTCGCGGTCCATTTCCAGCCGCGCCCGGTCGGCCGGGGTGCCGGTGGTGAAGGCGGCAACGGAGTCCGAGGCGGCCTTGAGCGTCGCCTTCTTCTCGTCGAGGTGCTTGGTCGCCGTGTCGAGCAGCTCGAGCGCCATCACTTCGGCCTGCTTCAACGCGCCGCGGAAATCGCGATAGGCCTCGAGGATGATGTGCTCGCGATCGACCTGGTCCTTGGTGTCTTTGGACACCTCGAGATAGGTGTTGCGGATCTTGTCGAAGCGGGTCGCGATATCGCCGCGCGACACCTTCATCCAGACGTTCGAGGCGCGCTCCATCAGGTCGAGCTTGCCGTCGTCGAGCTGGTCGACCATGCCCTTGGCATCGTCGCGGATGGAGTTGAAGCCGTTGGTGATGTCCTCGTAGCGCTCGCCGATCTTCATCGCGGCGACCTGGCTGCGCACCACTTCGTTGAAGGCGCTGGCCTGGGTGAGCGTCCGCCCGATCAGAATCACCTTGTTCTCGTCGAGCGCGGTGATCTCGTTCAGCAACCCGGTAATCGGCTGCTCGGCCGGCTGCTCGGGCCAGATGCCGAGGTTCTTGATCGAGGTCATCGCCTTGTCGAGATACTGCAGCGGCTTTTCCATCACTTCAGTGGCCATTTGGATGCTCTTCCTCTGTAGGTCACCTTGGGGCGACATGATTCCCGTTACCGGCGCCGGATGCCACACTAGTCATGCGCAACGCGCCTGTTTTGCGGCATATGGTGCTAAAAAGCCTCATGAAAAGGTCGCATGTCGAAGTTTGGCTGCACCGTTGCGCCGACGGCGCGGTTGCCCTCGTGCCACCCCGGCATTAGCTATGCCTTGCGCTCGGCAGTGAAGGGATCGCCTCTATGCAGTTTGGTGGCAGTTATCTGGTTTCGGCCCCCCGCGCCAAGGTGTGGCAGGCGCTCAACGATACCAACGTGCTGAGGGCCATCATCCCCGGCTGCCGCCGCATCGACTGGACCGGCCCGACGACCCTCGAACTCGAGATCGAGGTCAATCTCGGCCTCATGCAGCCGGTGTTCAACGGCGATCTCGAACTGCGCAACGTCGTGCCGGCGCAAAGCTACACGCTTGCCGGCAAGGGTCGGGGCGGCCTCCTCGGCAAGGCCGAAGCCGCCGCCGATATCACGCTGAGCGACGCTGGCGAGCACACCCGCCTCGTTTTTGTCGCCGATGGCGGAGCCGACGGCGGCATCATGAAGCTCGGCAAGTCCCTCATCGGCAAATCCGCCCAGAAAGTCATCGACGGCTTCTTCGAACGCTTCGGCCAAGCCATGGGCGCCGAAGTCACGCCGATTACGTCGTGATCCTCCACGGGGTGTCGTATCGTTCGGTGATACATTTCCCTCGACGCTCCTCCATGCATCAGTCACTGATACGTCGCGGGGGCCGGAGACGATCAGATCCTCAGGGGAAAGCACGCTGAGGCGATAGCTTCCGGGCGCGCGCCAAAGGGTTTCCCTGCTGATCTGGTTTCTCCCGCCCGCCGGAAGCTTAAGTGGCTGGATGAGGCAGTAGAGCTCCGGGACCTCAGAAGTACTCCCGGCAACCGTCTCGAGGCCCTGGTGGGTGATCGCACCGGGCAACACAGCATTCGCATCAATGACCAGTGGCGGATCTGCTTTCGCTGGTCGGATGGCGGTGCTGACGACGTCGAGATCGTCGACTACCACTGATGGAGAGTGAGATGCTGAAGTTCGATCCGCCGATTCACCCAGGAGAAATCTTGCGGGAGGAATTCCTAGCCCCTCTGAAGCTCTCATCCGGTGCCCTCGCCAAGGCACTTGGGGTGCCGCGCACTCGCATAGAGCGCATCGTCAAGGAACAGATGGGCAGCGCGGACACGGCCCTGCGACTGGCGAAGTACTTCGATACGACACCCAATGTGTGGCTCAATCTGCAAGCCAGCTACGACCTTGCGATTGAAGCCGAGGCGCTGAGGGAGCCTCTCGCGGCAATCCATACTCGCGACGCCGGGAACGACAACCGGCCGCACCTAAAGCCACGGGCGCGCGCCTGACCGCATCCGGCAGCCCACAAAATTTTGCCCACTTGGTCAAAGTTTTGCGCGAATCCCCCTTGCCGAGCGCCTTTTTGCGAGATTGTATCCTCCCCAACGCGCCGGTTGTCAGGGCGGCAATGAGCCGTTGCCGGTGCGATACAGGGAGACTATTCCAATGAACTTCTTTTCGAAGCACCTCGGTGCTCTCGCCGCTGGCGTTGCCGCTTCGGTCCTCGTCGCCGGTGCCGCCTTCGCCGACCCCGCGATCATCTATGACCTCGGCGGCAAGTTCGACAAATCCTTCAACGAAGCGGCCTATAACGGTGCCGAGGCGTGGAAGGCCGAGACCGGCGGCACTTATATCGATCTCGAGCTGCAGAACGACGCCCAGCGCGAGCAGGCGCTCCGCCGCTTCGCTTCGCAGGGCGCCAACCCGATCGTGATGGCCGGCTTCTCCTGGGGCACTGCCCTCGGCACTGTCGCCGCCGAGTTCCCCGATACCAACTTCGTGGTGATCGACGCCGTCGTCGACCAGCCGAACGTGCAGTCGATCATCTTCGACGAGCATACCGGCTCGTTCCTCGTCGGTGCGCTCGCGGCGCTCAAGTCCACCACCGGCACCGTCGGCTTCGTGGGCGGCATGGACGTGCCGATCATCCACAAGTTCTACTGCGGCTATGCCCAGGGTGCGAAGGCCGCCAAGCCCGATATCAAGCTGATCGAAAACTACACCGGCACCACCCCGGCCGCCTGGAACGATCCGGTCACCGCCGGTGAACTCACCAAGGCCCAGTTCGATGCCGGCGCCGACGTGGTCTTTGCCGCCGCCGGCGGTTCCGGCCTAGGCGTGCTGCAGGCAGCCGCCGACGCCGGCAAGCTCTCGATCGGCGTCGACAGCAACCAGAACTACCTGCACCCCGGTTCGGTCCTCACCTCGATGCTGAAGCGCGTCGACGTCGCCGTCACCACCGCCTTCAAGGAAGCCGGCGACGACGCCACCTTCAAGCCCGGCATCACCGTGCTCGGCCTTGCCCAGAACGGCGTCGGCTATGCGCTCGACGACAACAACAAGGCCCTGATCGACGACGCCACCAAGGCCGCCGTCGACAAGTTCTCGGCCGACATCCAGTCGGGCGCGATCACGGTGCACGACTACACCACCGACAGCACCTGCCCGGGCGTCTGAGGTCCTCGTGACCGACCCCGTGCCTAACGGTGACACTACTGCGCGGCGGCCCCAAGGGGCCGCTGCGTCTTCGGCCGCCGCTGCGTCTTCGGCCGCCGCTGCGTCCGAGCTCGCCATCGAGCTGATCAAGATCAACAAGCGCTTCGGCGCCGTCCACGCCAACAAGGACATCGATCTGAAGGTCCGTCGCGGTACGGTGCACGGCATCGTCGGCGAGAACGGCGCCGGCAAGTCGACGCTGATGTCGATCCTGTATGGCTTCTACACCGCCGACTCGGGCGAGATCCGCGTCAACGGCACCCCCCAGGCCATCACCGATTCCCGTCATGCCCTGGCGCTCGGCATCGGCATGGTTCACCAGCACTTCATGCTGGTCGACAATTTCTCCATCCTCGAGAACGTTGTGCTCGGCGTTGAGGACAGCGCGCTGATCGGCCCCAGCCTCGTCCGCGCCCGCGCCGAACTGGTACGGCTCGAGAAGGAATACAACCTTGAGGTCGATCCCGACGCCATCATCGAGGACGTCTCGGTCGGCACCCAGCAGCGCGTCGAGATCCTGAAGGCGCTCTATCGCGGCGCCGACGTCCTGATCCTCGACGAGCCGACGGGCGTGCTGACACCGGCCGAGGCAGACGACCTGTTCCGCGTACTGCGCGTGCTGCGCGACCAGGGCAAGACCATCATCCTCATCACCCACAAGCTGCGCGAGATCATGGCCATCACCGACTATGTGTCGGTCATGCGCCAAGGCGCTATGGTCGATACGCTCAAGACCTCCGAGACCAATCCCGAGCAGCTCGCCGAGCTGATGGTCGGCCGCCGCGTGCTGCTGCGCGTCGAAAAGGGCCCTGCCAAGCCCGGCGAGACCTTCCTTTCGGTCGAAAACCTCGTCGTGAAGGACGACCTCGGCGTCACCCGCGTCAAGGACGTGAGCTTTTCGGTGCGCGCCGGCGAGATCGTCGGCATCGCCGGGGTTGCAGGGAACGGGCAGTCCGAATTGCTCGAATCCGTTTCGGGCATGCGCGACCAAGCCAGCGGCACCGTGCGTTTGAAGGGCACGCCGCTCTCGCTCGAGGGCGACGATGGCGCCCACCGCGCGAGGAAAGCCGGCCTCGCCCATGTGCCCGAGGATCGCCAGCGCATGGGCCTCGTCACCGCCTTCGAGGAGTGGGAAAACGCCATGCTCGGCTACGAGGATGACCGCGCCTATGGCAAGGGCGTGATCCTCGATATCGCCGCCGCCCGGGCCCAGGCCCGCGACCGCATCAAGAAGTTCGATATCCGCCCCGCCAATGAGCGGCTGAAGACCGCTAATTTCTCCGGCGGCAACCAGCAGAAAATCGTCCTCGCCCGCGAAATGGATCGTAATCCGGACGTGCTGATCGTCGGTCAGCCGACGCGCGGCGTCGATATCGGCGCCATTGAGTTCATCCACAACCAGATCATCAAGATGCGCGATGCGGGCAAGGCCATCCTCCTCGTCTCGGTCGAACTCGACGAGATCCGCTCGCTCGCCGACCGCATCCTCGTGATGTTCGATGGCCACATCGTCGGCGAAGCCGACCCCGCCACCGCCACCGAGAGCGAACTGGGGCTGATGATGGCCGGGGTCACCGACACGGCAGCTGCCCCGGCGCGTGTAGCGGCCGAAGGAATAGTGGAATGAGCAGCGCCATCCTCAAACCGCTGCCGCGCTGGGCCGACGTCATCCTTCTGCCGCTACTGAACCTGGTACTGGCTTTCGTGGTCTCCGGCCTTGTCGTCCTCGCCATCGGGCAGGATCCGCTGGCCGCGCTCAATGCCATTGTCACCGGCGCCTTCGGCAACGGCTACAATATCGGTTACACGCTCTACTATTCGACCAACTTCATCTTCACCGGACTTGCCGTGGCGCTCGCTGCGCATGCGGGCCTGTTCAACATCGGCGGCAACGGGCAGGCCTATATTGCCGGCCTCGGCGTCATTGCGGTGGCGCTCCCGCTCCAGTTCCTGCCCTGGTGGATCACCTTTCCCATCGCCATCGTCGCCGGCGCGGCCGTAGGTGGCTTCTGGGCTTTCATTCCCGGCTGGCTGCAGGCCAAGCGCGGCAGCCACGTCGTCATCACCACCATCATGTTCAACTTCATCGCCTCGGCGATCATGGTCTACATGGTGGTGAACGTGCTGAAGCCCGCCGGCATCCTCGCGCCCGAATCCGCAATGATTGCCCCCGAGGGCCGCATGCCCAAGCTCGGCGCCTTCATCCCGTGGTTCAAGAACACCGACGTCAACTTCACCCTGCTGCTGGCGCTCGTCTGCCTTGTCGGCGTCTATGTCCTCATCTGGCACACCCGTTTCGGCTTCCAGATGCGCTCGCTCGGCCACAACCCCACTGCCTCGACATACGCCGGTATCTCCAACTCCCGCACCATAATGATCGTCATGACACTCTCCGGCGCGCTTGCCGGCATGGTGGCGGTCAACCAGGTGGTCGGCGTGCAGTATCGCCTCGTGCTTGACTATGTCGCCGACGCCGGTTTCGTCGGCATCGCGGTGGCGCTAATGGGCCGCAACCACCCGATCGGCATCCTGCTCGCCGCCATCCTCTTCGGCGCGCTCTACCAGGGCGGCAACGAGCTGCAATACGTAATCCCCGGGTTGAGCAAGGAGATGGTTGTCGTCATCCAGGCGCTGGTCATCCTCTTCACCGGCGCCATGGAAGGCCTGTTCCGGCCGGGCCTGCAGCGCGTGTTCATGACGCTGTCGCCTAGGCAGAAGGCGGATGCGCTCGACGCCAACCGCGTGAAGTCGGAGAGCTGAGATGGACCTGGGCCTCATCCTCTCCACCCTCGATGCGACGCTGCGCCTGTCGACTCCGCTGCTGCTCGCCTGCCTTGCCGGGCTCTATTCCGAGCGCGCCGGCGTGTTCGATATCGGCCTCGAAGGCAAGATGCTCGCCTCGGCCTTCGCCGCGGCCGCCGCTGCCGCCGTCACCGGCAATGTCTGGCTGGGTCTCCTCGCCGGCCTCGCGGTTTCGATCGGCACCGCGGCGCTTCAGGGCGCGGCCGCCATCACCCTCAAGGGCAACCAGCTGATTGCCGGCGTCGCCATCAATATGCTGGCCGCCGGCCTCACCACTTTTCTCGGCATCCAGTGGTTTGCCCAGGGCGGCCGTACCCCGCAGCTCAAGGCCGGCGAGCGCTTCACCGACATCACGCTGCCCTTCGCCGACGAACTGCAGGGCATCCCGGTGCTGGGGCCGGTCTACCATGACCTTATCTCGGGCCATAACCTGCTTGTCTACATCGCCTTCCTTGCCGTGCCGATCACCTGGTTCGTGCTTTTCCGCACCCGCTTCGGCCTGCGCCTGCGCGCTGTGGGCGAAAACCCCAAGGCGGTCGACACCGCCGGCATCTCGGTGGTCAAGCTCCGCTACCAGGCGGTGCTGATTACGGGCCTCCTCTGCGGACTCGCCGGTGCTTTCTTCTCGATCGCGCAGGGCTCGGGCTTCGGCAACAACATGACCGCCGGCAAGGGTTTCATCGCTCTCGCCGCGCTGATCTTTGCCAAATGGAAGCCGTTGCCGGCGATGTTCACCTGCCTCCTCTTCGGCTTCCTCGATGCGCTGCAGATCCGCCTGCAGTCGGCAGAGATCTTTGGCATCGAAGTGCCGGTGCAGGCCATCCAGGCGCTGCCCTATGTCCTGACGGTGGTGCTGCTCGCCGGCTTCATCGGCAAGGCGGTCGGCCCCAAGGCCGGCGGCGTGCCCTATACCAAGGAGCGCTAGCCATGCCCCATGCCCGTGACCCCGAGCTCCTTGCTGCCGCCGAAGCCGTGCGCGCCAGAGCCTATGCGCCGTATTCCAACTTCCACGTCGGCACCGCCATTCTCGCCGATGACGGCAAGATCTATGTCGGCTGCAATGTCGAGAACGCCGCCTATCCGGTCGGCAACTGCGCCGAGCCCTCGGCCATCGCCGCGATGCTCGCCGGCGGGGCCAAGCGCATCAAGCGCGTCTACACCACCGGCCCGGGCGTGACTCCGGTCACCCCCTGCGGCGGCTGCCGCCAGCGCATCCGCGAATTCGCCGATCAGGACGTGGTTGTCGTCTCGCACGGCATCGATGGCGCACCACTCGAGCAGACCGTCGCGCAACTCCTGCCGCACTCTTTCGGACCCGAGTTTTTGGGCCGATAATGCCCGTATGAAAGTTGCCGCAAAACGGGCGTAAGACCCGTTGGAGGCAAGGAGGCCATCCATGGAACTTCGCGTCGTCGATCAGGCTGAGACCAAAGCCGCCGCCAAGGCCAAAGCGGCCAGCGCGCCTACGTTGCAGCCCGCTGCCTCGCATCGGCGCAACCCCGGCTATCCGCTCGATCTCGATTGGGTCGAGCGCGTGCGCATGAACCGTTCGGCCCTCGAACGCCGCGCCGCAACGCTGCCCGCACGCCGCACCGTGAAGAAGGACTGGCAGGCTGCCTGGTTGCTGAAGGCCATCACGCTGATGGACCTGACCACCCTCAATTCCGACGACACCCCCGGCCGCGTCGAGCGCCTCTGCGCAAAGGCCCGCCACCCGGTCCGGCAGGATATCCTGGAAGGCCTCGGCGCTACCGACCTCGACATCAAGCCGGCCGCTGTGTGCGTCTACCACTCCTTCGTCAAGACGGCCGTCGATGCGCTGAAGGGCACCGGCATCAACGTCGCAGCCGTCTCCACCGCCTTCCCGCACGGCCTCGCCCCGCTCTCCACCCGCCTCGCCGAGATCGAGGCGTCGGTCGCCGATGGCGCCAATGAGATCGACATCGTCATCGAGCGCGGCATGGTGCTGCGCGGCGACTGGCAGGCGCTCTACGACGAAGTGAAGGCCATGCGGAAGGCCTGCGGCGACGCGCACATCAAGACGATCCTTGGCACCGGCGAACTGGCGACGCAGACCAACGTGGCCAAAGCCTCGCTCGTTTGCATGCTGGCCGGCGCCGATTTCATCAAGACCTCGACCGGCAAGGAAAAGGTCAACGCCAACCTCCAGACCTCGATGTCCATGGTCCGCATGATCCGGTGGTTCCACGAGGAAACCGGCATCGAGATCGGCTACAAGCCCGCCGGCGGCATCGCCACGGCAAAACTGTCGCTCGACTACATGGCGCTGATGAAGGAAGAGCTCGGCGTGCATTGGCTGCAGCCGCATCTGTTCCGGTTCGGTGCGAGCTCGCTGCTGACGGATATCGAACGGCAGTTGGAGCACACGCTGACTGGGCATTATGCTGCGGACTACCGCATGCCGATGGTGTGACGATGTCGCCGAGCGTGGCTAGCCGACCGCGATACCTAACAGCTTCTGCGCATCTTGTAGGGAGGTGTGTCGCAGTTCCGGAGGACCGCCGCCGTGTTGTCCGCTCGTCGGATAGCTCCTCACCCAATACCTGCCGTCGAGAGGATCGCGATAGAGTGCCTGCCAGCCGCTGGCGTCATGTCCAAGCAGCGTCAGATACCCTGTGGTCAGTTGGTCGATACGTTGGCAGTTGGCATCGGCCGTCACATGGCCTTCGTTCGCGAGCCAGCGGCCAACGATCTCAGTTTCGCTCTCGTTGATCATCATCTGCAAACTAGCCCCCGCGCCGTGACTGACCAAGTCTGAGGGATAACACAATGAACAAAATCGCCGAAATCTTCACCTCCCTCGACTACGGCCCGGCCCCCGAGAGCCCGGACGTTGCCCTCGCCTGGCTGAGCGCGCACGACAACACCTTCGGCCACTTCATCAACGGCGCCTGGACCAAGCCCGGCAAGACCTTCGCCACCGAAAACCCGGCGACCAACAAGCCGTTGGCGCAAATCACCGACGGCACCGCCGCCGACGTCGACGCCGCCGTCAAAGCCGCCCGCGCCGCCTTCCCGAAATGGTCGGCGCTCTCCGGCTACCAGCGCGGCAAGTACCTCTATGCCATCGCTCGCCTCATCCAGAAGCACAGCCGCCTCTTCGCCGTTCTCGAAACCATGGACAATGGCAAGCCGATCCGCGAGAGCCGCGACGTCGATATCCCGCTCGTTGCCCGCCATTTCTACCACCACGCCGGCTGGGCCCAGCACCGCGAGCGCGAGTTCCCCGATCACGTCCCCTACGGCGTCTGCGGCCAGATCATCCCGTGGAATTTCCCGCTGCTGATGCTCGCCTGGAAGATCGCCCCGGCGCTTGCCGCCGGTAACACGGTGGTGCTGAAGCCGGCCGAGTTCACCTCGCTCACGGCCCTTCTGTTCGCCGAGATTTGTGAAAAAGCAAAACTCCCCAAGGGCGTCGTCAACATCGTCACGGGCGAGGGCGACACCGGCGCCGCCATCACCAGCCACCCCGATATCGACAAGATCGCCTTCACCGGCTCGACCGAGGTCGGCAAGATCATCCGCAAGGCCACGGCCGGCACCGGCAAGGGCCTCAGCCTCGAACTCGGCGGCAAGTCGCCCTACATTGTCTTCGACGATGCCGACATCGATAGCGCTATCGAGGGCCTCGTCGATGCCATCTGGTTCAACCAGGGCCAGGTCTGCTGCGCCGGCTCGCGGCTGCTCGTGCAGGAATCGATCGAGACCCGCTTCCTCGAAAAGCTGAAGAAGCGCATGTCCACCCTCCGCGTCGGCGATCCCTTGGACAAGGCGGTGGATATCGGCGCCCTCGTCGCCCCGGTGCAGGTCGCCCGCGTCACCGAGTTGGTGAAGAAGGGCATTGCCGAAGGCGGCCAGCTCTACGAGCCCGATATCGACCTGCCCCCCGGCGGCGGCTGTTTCCTCCGCCCGGCGCTGATCACCGGCGTCTCCCCCGCCAACACCGTGGCGTCCGAGGAGATCTTTGGCCCCGTGCTGGTCGAGATGAGTTTCCGCACGCCCGAAGAGGCGGTGGCGCTCGCCAACAACACCCGCTACGGCCTCGCCGCCACCATCTGGACCGAGAACGTCAACCTCGCCCTCGATATCGCCCCCAAGCTGAAGGCCGGCGTCGTGTGGATCAACTCCACCAACAACTTCGACGCCGCCGTCGGCTTCGGCGGCTACAAGGAGAGCGGCTTCGGCCGGGAGGGTGGCAGGGAAGGCATGGCTTCATATCTCAAGCCGGCTTGGGAGAAGGAGCTGAAGCCCTTCGTCGCCGCAGCACCCAAGGCAGCCAAGTCCGCCAACCCGCTCGACGACATCGGCTCAATCGATCAGACCGCCAAGATGTACATCGGCGGCAAGCAGGCCCGTCCGGATTCCGGCTATTCCCGCCCCGTGCTCTCGCCCACCGGGGCGCTCGTCGGCGAAGTCGGCGACGGCAACCGCAAGGATATCCGCAACGCCGTCGAAGCCGCTCGCGCCGCGCTGGGCTGGTCCACGACGTCCGCGCACAACCGCGCCCAGATCCTTTACTTCCTCGCCGAAAACCTCGAATACCGCGCCGACGAGTTTGCCGCCCGCATCAAGGCGCAGACCGGCGAGGACGGTGCATCGGAAGTTGCCGCATCGGTCGAGCGCCTCTTCGCCTTCGCTGGCTGGGCCGACAAATACGATGGCGCCGTGCACAACCCGCCGCAGCGCATGGTGGCAACCGCCATGGTCGAAGCGCTCGGCACCATGGCCATCCTCGCCCCGCCGAGCCGTCCGCTGCTCGGCTCCATCGCGCTCGTCGCCCCGGCCCTCGCCATGGGGAACACCGTGGTCCTCGTCCCATCCGAGAAATCGCCGCTGTCGATGACCGATTTCTACCAGGTGCTTGAAACCTCCGACGTCCCCTCGGGCGTCCTCAACATCGTCACCGGCGAGAGCAAGGTGCTGGCCAAGACCCTTGCCGAGCACGACGGCATCGACGCCATCTGGTTCGCCGGCGATGCCGAAACCTCGAAGATGGTCGAGGCCGCCAGCGCCGGCAACGTCAAGCAAACCTGGACCAGCCGCGGCCTCTATTACGACCTGAGCGACAAGCAGAAGTTCGAAGGCGACTACTTCCTCCGCCGCGCCACCCAGGTGAAGAACGTCTGGATTCCCTACGGGGCTTGAGCCAGGCCCCCTAGGGAATTCGGCTATCTGCCGCCAGCCGCTTCCCACAGTGCCACAGCATCGGGACCGGCGGGAAACCGCAGCTGGCCCGACCGGTCATGAACCGCCCGCCACACCGTCTCCGCGACATCGGTGGCGGTAGTGAACACTTGCGGCGGCTGGCCGAATGCTTCGAAGATCGGCTGGGTGAACGCGGCATAGGCCTCCGGGATCAGCTCGGCGACCGGCATGCCTGAATTGGCGCTGAAGCGGGTGTCCGGCCCGTAGCCCGGCTCGACCAGCTTGGTGTCGATGCCGATGGCCGCAAGCTCGAGCGCCAGCGAGCCGGTCAGCCCTTCGATCGCCGCCTTGCTGGCCGTGTAGATCGCTGCGAGCGGAAACGGCGCCAGCGTCGCACTCGAGGTGACATTGACCACCACGCCCGCCCCTCGCGCCCGCAGCCCCGGCAGCACGGCCTGGATCATCGCCATCACACCGAACGTGTTGGTCTCGAAGATCCGCCGCATCTCGGCCATAGGCGTCGCCTCGAAGACGCCGGCGAGCCCAATGCCGGCATTGTTGACCAGCACATCGATCGGTCCCGCCGCTTCGACGCAGGCGGCGATGCTTCCGGCGTCAGTGACGTCGAGCGGCACCACGATCATGCGGTCCGACTTGGGCGGGATGTCCTCCTGCCGCCGGCGCATGGTGGCGATAACCCGCCAGCCCTGGGTGTGAAAGTAGCGCGCGGTCTCGAGGCCATAGCCCGACGACGCGCCGGTGATCAGCACGGTCTTCATCTTGTTTTCCTTTGGGTTGGGATTGATGTCGGCGGCTCAGGCGAGAACGCGAGCCAGCCAATCGGTGCGGGCGCGGCGCGCCGCCAGGGACACACGGGCCTCGGGAAACAACCCGTCGAAACCGTGCACGCCGCCGGCCCAGATATGCAGCTCGGCCTGTCCGCCCGCCGCGCAGATGCGGCTCGCATATTCGATGACTTCGTCGCGGAACACTTCCGCGGATCCCGCGTCGATATAGGTGGTCGGCAGGCGTGATAGGTCCGTCGCGATTGCCGGCGAGACACAGGCCGGCACCTCGGCGCCATCGCCTCCCAGCACGGCGCGCCAGCCGAAGGCGTTGGACTCGCGCGTCCACAACCCCGGCTCGCCCGAATACTGCCGGCTGGAAACCGTCATGTTGCGGTGGTCGAGCATCGGGCAGATCAGCACCTGCGCTGCGACGGCAGGGCCGCTGCGATCGCGGGCCAGCAGCACCGTTCCCGCCGCGAGCCCGCCGCCGGCGCTGATCCCGGCGACGACGATCCGCGACGAATCGATGCCCAGTTCCTCGGCATGCCCCGCCACCCACTCGAGGCCCCGGTAGCAGTCCTCCACCAGCGTCGTGCCGCTGACTTCGGGCGCCAGCCGGTAGTCCACCGTCACCACCACGGCGCCGAACGCGGCGAGCCAGTCGAGCGGAATGTCGAGATTGGCGAACCGGTCGCCCAGCACCATGCCGCCGCCGTGGATCCAGTAGATGCACGGTGCATCCGCAGCTGCATCAGCCGGGCGGAGAATGGTCGCGGCCAGCGCCGTGCCGTCTGCCGCCATGATGCTGGCTTCGCGCCGCTCGATGGCGCGGCCTTCGAGATACGTCTCGGCCGGCACCTTGTATTGGCGCAGTTGCTGCAGGATGTCCGGCGTCAGTTCCGCCACCAGCGGCATCTGCGCCAGCCCGGCAGCCAGCTCCGGATCGATTGAGGGACGTGGGAGGATCATTTCAGGCTCCTTTGGATTTCAGGGCGAGTTCATGCGTCGCCGGCAAAGCCGGTCGCGTCGGTCTCGGATTGTTGTGTGAGGGAAGGGATGCCGCCTCTTCATCCTCCCCTGCGCAGCGGGGGGAGGGGGACCAGCGAAGCTGGTGGAGGGGGCGGCCCCCAGCTCTGTGACTAGATCGCCGCCTTGCCGCCGACCGGCACCTCGTCGGCATACTGGCTCTCGCCGCCCACCAGCTCCTGCACCCGGGCGGTGAAGGCCTTGGCGACCTCGCTGTTGAAGAAGCGCCCGTGCGCCTCCTCGTTCACCCAGCCCTCGGTGACGAACACCAGGTCCGGGTTGCTGGCAGAGCGGCCCACGAGGAACACGATGCAGTCCTCGGTGCTCAGCGATGGTGCGTCGAGCAGCAGGGCGACGAGGGCGTCGCCCTGGCCGGGCCTGGCGGGGATGGCGGCGTGAAAGCCGTGCGTCATGGTCATCGAAAATCTCCTGTCATTGCGGGTGGCTCTGTCGCTCACCGATGCCGAGGAGATGATCACACGACGCGACCCCAGCGTTAGGCGCGCAGTCGCAATCGCTTGCACGATCCTACTATTCACAAGAGAATTGTTTGGCATCGTGACGCTTGCCTGCTACGCCTGCACAACGGCAGAAGGAGGCAAACCATGATCATCGAGGAACTCCGCGACCTGATCGAACGTCACGTCCGCCCGGACATGAGCACCCCGGTCGAAGGCGTGATGATCGCCCGCGACGAAGTCTCGACCCTCGAGGCTTCTATGTCCGGCACCGTCATGGCCCTCGTCGCGCAAGGCAGGAAGCGTTTGGCGCTGGGGGATCGGGTCTACGAGTACGGCCCGGGGCAGTACCTAGTCTCCTCCCTCGATCTGCCCGTCACCGGCCAGTTCCTCGATGCCGGGCCCGATCGCCCTGCCTTGGGGTTCGGCATGCTGCTCGACCCCGCCGCCATTGCCGAGTTGCTGCTGCAGGGGGGCGCCGCCGCCATGCCGGATGGCCGCGGCACCCCGCCATCAGGGATCATGGTCAGCGAGGCGCCGGTGCAATTGCTCGACGCCGTCCTCCGCCTTCTCCGCCTCTTCGATCGTCCGCGCGACCTCGCCATGCTGGCGCCGCTGATCAAGCGAGAAATCCTGTGGTGGCTGATCGTCGGTGAGCAGGGCGCCACCGTGCGCCAGCTCGGCCTTGCCGGGTCCAATCTGAGCCGCATCGCACAGGCGGTCCGCTGGATCCGCGAGCACTATGCCAAGACCTTCCACGTCGAGGATGTCGCCGACATCTGCGGCATGAGCCCATCCGCCTTCTACCGTAACTTTCAGGCCGCCACGGCGATGAGCCCGATCCAGTTCCAGAAGCAGATGCGGCTGCAGGAGGCGCGGTTGTTGCTCGCCGCCTCACCCAACGACGTTGCCGGTGTCGGCTATCGCGTCGGCTATGACAGCCCCTCCCAGTTCAGCCGCGAATACCGCCGCCAGTTCGGCACATCGCCCAGCCAGGACGCGCTCCAGCTGCGTGGCGGAGAACTCTCCCTCGCCGCTGGCCTGGCGTAACGCCCACGGCCTCCAACGCCGACAACGTCAGCCAGACCGAACCAGCCGGGCGCGCCATACAGTTCGGAGAAAGTCCCTGGCTGATTGACTCGGTTGGTACAGGGTATATCCCTGTCGAGGACGCAGATTCTGGAACGATTTCAAGGTCATAGTACTTTGCCACAGGCTGCGCATACCCAAAATAACAACGAGTCGATGTCGTCGCTGTTCGACGGGGACGGGCAGATGTTCGCCCGCCTCCTTGCCGATGCTTCGGTATATGGCGAGTACGGCATGGGAGCTTCCACGCTCTGGGCCCTGGCCAACACCCGGGTGACTGTCCAGGCAGTCGATACGTCCGTCAGATGGGTGGATGAGGTAGTATCGAAGGCCACAGACCGCACGCGTTTACATGCGACCTGGGTTGATCTGGGCCCTATTGGGGACTGGGGGTGGCCCAAGACCTACGCGCGTCGCGACCGCTTCGCGAACTACATCCAGGCGGTTTGGTCCGATAGTGTCAAACCGGATGTCGTGCTCATCGACGGCCGCTTCCGTGTCTGTACGTTTCTGCATTCGTTGCTCACGGGCGCGGCCGGAACGCACATCCTGTTCGACGATTATGCCGACCGGCCCTGGTACCATGTCGTCGAGGATTTCGTGGCGCCTGTGGAAAAGCACGGGCGTCAGGCGCTGTTCGTGGTGCCCCGCACCTTTGACCGCGAAGCCGCCGCTCTGGCCCGCCAGCACTTCCTCTACGTCATGAACTGAGTATCGGGCCGGCAGGGTGGTACGGCGGCAATCCAAACCTTGCCAACCCCCCGGCGGGCGGCGCAAAACAGCGCCATGACCTTGCTCCCTCAGGAAATCATTGCGCGCAAGCGCGATGGTCTTGCTCTCTCCACCGAAGAAATTTCTGGCTTTATCGCCGGATTGACCGACGGCTCCGTGTCGCACACCCAGGCGGCGGCCTTCGCCATGGCGGTGTTCTTCCGCGACATGACCACGCCCGAGCGCGTGGCGCTGACGGAAGCCATGCGGGACTCGGGTACCGTGCTCGATTGGTCCGATCTCGATGGGCCGGTCGCCGACAAGCATTCGACCGGCGGGGTAGGGGACAACACCTCGCTGATGCTGGCGCCTATCCTCGCTGCCTGCGGCGTCTACGTGCCGATGATCTCGGGCCGCGGCCTCGGCCACACCGGCGGCACGCTCGACAAGTTCGATTCCATCCCCGGCTACACCACGAGCCCGGACAACGCTCTCTTCCGCAAGGTGGTGAAGGACGCCGGCTGCGCCATTATCGGCCAGACCGCAGACCTCGCTCCGGCCGATAAGGTGCTCTACTCGATCCGGGACGTCACAGGCACCGTCGAGTCCATCCCGCTGATCACCGCCTCGATCCTCTCGAAAAAGCTCGCGGCTGGGCTCGGCGCCCTGATCCTCGACGTGAAGACCGGCTCGGGCGCCTTCATGCCGACCCTGGAGAAATCGCGCGCCCTCGCCGATAGCCTCGTCTCCGTCGCCAACGGCGCGGGCCTCAAGACCGCGGCGCTCATCACCGATATGAACGAGCCGCTCGCCTCCGCCGCGGGCAACGCCCTCGAGATCCGCAATGCCGTCGATTTCCTCAGCGGCAAGCACCGCGACCCACGGCTGTATGCCGTTACCATCGCCCTCTGCGTCTCGGCGCTGCAGCTCTGCGGGCGCGGCGAGGGGGCCCTACGGGCGGTCGACCAGGCCCTCGACTCCGGCGCGGCGCTGGCACACTTCGCGAAAATGGTCACCGGCCTCGGCGGCCCCACCGATTTCGTCGAGCGCATGGACGCCCACCTGTCCCCTGCGCCTATCGTGCGTGATATTCTCGCGCCATCGTCCGGCACCATCACCGCCATCGACACGCGTGGTGTCGGCATGGGCGTCGTCGCCCTCGGTGGTGGCCGGCGCCTCCCCACGGACAGCATCGACCATGCCGTCGGATTCGACCGAATCCTTGGTATTGGGGCGAAAACCGACGTTCATACTGTGTTGTGCCGCGTTCATGCACGGGATGAAAATACGGCAGCAGACGCGACCTATCGCTTGCTTGCCGCCTACACGATCTCCGACGGTCCTGCCCCGTCGCATCCCCTCATCGCCGACCGGATCGGAGCTCCCTGATGCCGCGCGCCATCCTCTGCATCCTCGACAGCTTCGGCATCGGTGGCGCCCCTGACGCTGCCGACTATGGCGACACCGGCGCCGACACACTCGGTCACATCGCCGCCAACTATCAGATATCACTGCCGAATCTGGATGCGCTCGGTCTCGGCGCCGCGGCAAAACTCTCGACCGGCACAGTGCCGCGCGGCCTCACCGCCGAGCCGAAGGGCGGCCGCTTCGGCGTCGGCCGCGAGGTCTCGAAGGGCAAGGACACCCCGTCTGGCCACTGGGAGATCGCCGGTGTCCCGGTCCCCTTCGAATGGGGCTATTTCCCCCTCACCGAGCCGACCTTTCCGCCCGACCTCATCGCGCAACTAATTGAAAAATCAGGCATTCCTGGCATCCTTGGCAACAAGCACGCGTCCGGCACCACCATCATCGCCGAGCTCGGCGAGGAGTCGATCAAGACCGGCAAGCCGATCTGCTACACCTCCGCCGACAGCGTCTTCCAGATTGCCGCCCACGAGACCCATTTCGGGCTCGAGAGGCTCTACAAGCTCTGCGAAACCGCCTTCGAGCTCACCGCGCCGCTCAATATCGGCCGCGTCATTGCCCGGCCGTTCGTCGGCGAAAACGCCAGTGATTTCAAGCGCACCGGTAACCGCCGCGACTTCGCCATCGCCCCGCCCGAGCCGACCTTGCTCGATCGTGCCAAGGCCGCCGGCCGGCAGGTCTATGCCATCGGCAAGATCTCGGACATCTATGCCGGCCACGGCGTCACCCACAAGATCAAGGCCACCGGCAACATGGCCCTGTTCAACCGCACCCTCGAAGCCATGGAAATGGCCGCCGACGGGGCGTTCATCATGGTCAACTTCGTCGATTTCGACCAGGATTTCGGCCATCGCCGCGACGTGCCGGGCTATGCCAGGGCATTGGAAGAGTTCGACAATCGCATCCCCGAGCTGATCGCCGCCCTGCGTCCCGACGACCTCGTGATCTTCACGGCCGACCACGGCAACGATCCGACCTGGCGCGGCACCGATCACACGCGCGAACAGACCCCGATTCTGGCCTTTTCCCCAGCCCTCGCGCCCGGAACCATTGGCATCCGGCCGACCTTCGCGGATATAGGTGAGAGCATCGCCCGCTGGCTCGGCCTCGCGCCCGGCCCGCACGGGAAATCCTTCCTCTAGCGCTGGGTTGCGCTTCTTTGAATCGCACCCTGTGCTAGGTCTTTTTTTTGTCGCGAGATCGTACCGGAAAAGTCTGCAAACCTTCCCGATCTCGCTCTAGCCCAAGGGGCCCAGCATGCGCGGCGTCACCGTCATCGACCATCCGCTGATCCAGCACAAGCTGACCATCATGCGCGACAAGGACACCTCGATCGCCAGTTTCCGGCGCCTGTTGCGCGAGATCGCGCACCTGATGTGCTACGAGGTGACCCGCGATCTCGAGCTCGAGATGGTCCCCATCGAGACGCCGATGACCCACATGGAAGCCCCGACCATCAAGGGCAAGAAGCTGGTCTTTGCGTCCATCCTGCGCGCCGGCAACGGGTTGCTCGACGGCATGCTCGATCTCGTTCCGGCCGCCCGCGTCGCCCATATTGGCATCTATCGCGATCACGAGACGCTGCAGCCGGTGGAGTACTATTTCAAGGCGCCGTCCGAACTCGACAACCGCCTGATCATCATCGTCGATCCGATGCTGGCGACAGCCAATTCCTCGATCGCCGCAGTGGATAAGCTCAAGGAGCGGGGCGCCAACAACATCCGCTTCCTCTGCCTGCTCGCCGCCCCCGAGGGCATCGAGAAGTTCTCCACCTCGCACCCCGACGTGCCGATCTTCACCGCCGCGATCGACAGCCATCTCAACGAGAAGGGGTACATCATCCCGGGGCTGGGCGATGCCGGCGACCGGATGTACGGGACGAAGTAGGCAAAAAAGCAGGAAGTAGAGGGGTAGGAAGTAGAAGTTGGAAACTGGAACGCAGCGGGCGCCCCCAACGCGGACGCGCTAGCTTCTACCTTCTGGTTCCTACCTCCTGCTCCCCCTCACGCCTTCTTCAGCGGCAGCCCCAGCCCGATCAGTTCCTTCCGCAGCGCCTTAGTGTCGCCGGTGAAATGGATCGCGTGCATGCCGAACTTGCGGGCCGAGATCACGTTGGCCTCGCTGTCGTCGATGAACACGCACATCTCCGGCGCCAGCGCATAGCGCTCGCAGAACACGCGGTAGAGCCGGGGATCGGGCTTTACCAGGCCCTCGAGGCCCGAGACGACCACGCCGTCGAACTTCTCGAGAAACGGCCATTCGCCGAGGCAGCTGACCCACTTCTCCCAGCTGAAATTGGTGATGGCGAAAGTCGGGATCTCCTCAGCGATTAACTCGTCATGGATGGCGATCGTGCCTGGGATGAACTCGCCCACCGTCTCTTTCCACCGCAGGTCGAACGCCTGGATCTCGCGCCAGTAACGCGGATAGCGGGTGATGAGCTTGGCGACGCCCTCCGCGAAGATGTCGCCGGCGTCGAACTCCAGGTTCCAGTCCTTGGTGCAGATATTGTCCCAGAACCACTGCGCTTCCTCTTCGTTCGGAAAGAGCTTGCGGAACAGGTACATCGGGTTCCAGTCGACGAACACCCCGCCGAGGTCGAAGACAGGGATCAGGGTATCGGTCATGGAACTTGCCTCGTCGCTGGGATGGCCGCGCCTATGGCATGGCCGCACCCGGACAGCAAGCTCAGCTATCGGGGTCGAGCGCTATGGCTTCCCCGAAGCGAGGCAGGAAGTACTCGACATGCCTGAGATTGACCGTGTCGGAGATGATGTAGTTGACGAGCGGCTGGTAGGGATAGTCGATCTCGGCGGCAACGAGCAGTCCGTCAGCGTTCTGCGCCAATTGGCTGATCTGCGTCGTGCCGTCGAGCGGAAACGGACTATCGGTCTCGCGCGCCGTGCCGGCACCGCTAGCCCTGCTCCACAGCACCGTCGCCGCGCCGTCTTCGTCGATCGAGACCATCGAGACGACCTGGCCGAGGTCGGTGGTGTTGAACGGCTGCATGACTGTGGCCGCCGCGGCGAAGTAGTCGTTGAGCGTCGACAGGCCAATCGTGTCCCGCTCGCGGGCCACAAGATCGGCCATCGAACTCGCCAGTATCGCGACCTTCTGGTCCGCCGTGTAGAGCCGCGATACCTCGACCGAGCCGAGATAGAGCGCCAGCATCAGCGGCAGCACCAGGGCAAATTCGACCGCGGCGACCCCACGTTCGTCACCGAGACTGGCTTTCCACCGGTTGCGGATCATGTGCAATCGCTGCATCCGAAGGGCTCGTTTCTGAACACGCGCGAGGATCCCAGCAGCCGGCTGCCATCGGGCAGGGTGCCGAAGTTGAAGCCGGGCAGGTTTATGATCGTGGGCCACTTGTAGTAGGCCCGGACCAGCACAACGTCGGCGCCAACGCCGGGTACGTAGTCGGATTCCAGCGTCCAGTCGCAGGTGACGGCGGTGCAGTCGTCATCGATCTCCAGCGGGTAGCCGATGGCGGCCTCGCTAAAATCCTCGATGACGGCGACGTTGACGCGCATCCGTGCGTTGGGCCCGTTGGTGCAATCGAACATGCCGTAGAGCCTGTCGCAGATGGCGGCGCGATAGTCGTCGCCATCCCACTCCGCGGTCTGAGCCTGGCCGGTTCGAACGAGGCGTGCCGTGTCCTGCACGGCGCTATCGAGGACCTGGCCGGCGAGGAAGATCATCGCCGTCTCGAGGGTCGCTCCGATGATGGTGAAGAAGGGAAGCGCCAGGATGCCGAACTCGATTGCCGTCACGCCGCGCTCGTCGCAGCCGAACTGCCGGCCGCGCCGTATGAACGGCGTCATCCATCGCCTTAAGAGAGTACCGCGTTTGCGCATAGTGAGCCCCGCATACCACCGCGACGCCGAAGCTAGAAGCAACCGCCTAGTTAATGGTTAGTACGAAGGCAGTATTTGGAAGGGATGCGACCGCGTGCTTAACGCCGGGTTACTGCTGTGCCGCCGATGCGATCGTCTGCGACGAACTGATCGTGGTGCCGGTGAAGTCGCTGTCGTCGCCGAGCATGATCGTCGGCTGGCAAGTCGGCTCGCACGACAGGGTGGTTCGCTTATCGCCCATGTAGACTGTGACGATGCTGGCCTGGTCCTGGACCACCTCGATTATCGTATCGGCGATCGGGCTGCCCCGGTTGTCGAGCACGATCAGGTTGGTCTGGCCGTAGGCCTTGCCGGTGAGCACCAGCGTCTGCGGATCCTGGATGGTCACGTCGGCGATGGCCGGGTTGCCGATGATCACGGTCGAGGCCGGCGCGTTGATCCTCAGGATGCGCGCCATGTTCACCTTGACACTGACCGGTGCGCTTTCGGCATGGGCGAACGAAGGCGCCAGCAGCATCGGCAGCGTGATCAATACGGCAAGGCTGGTACGGAACGACATGGGGCGACCCTGGTAAGCGGTACTCGAACGCAAATAGAGTGTTGCGCGGAATGGTGAACAATTCGCAAATGCCCCCAGGCCGGCAACACGCACGAACAGCGGTGGCGGGGCTCGGTCGTATTACTTGGTGCCAGGTCTGAACAATTGGATCGACTGCTTTAACGATCCGCTCAGTATGCTTGAAAGCCCTGTATTCCGGGGCTTTGCGGGCTTCAACATTAACTCAATGTCAAGAGGTCGAGCGCTAGCTTTTGGGCATGTTCGATGTGTGACGTATCGAACGGTGCAGGACGCATCAAACGATGCGATCACAAGAATGACGTGTGCAAGGAGCCAAAAATGAACACTGTTGCTAACTTCGTGAACGACGAGTCTGGCGCGACCGCCATTGAGTACGGCCTGATCGCCGCGCTCATCGCCGTCGGTATCATCGCCGCCGCTACCGCCCTGGGCGGCAGCCTCTCGGGTCTGTTCTCCGCGATCTCGACCCAGCTTGGTACCGCTACCGAGAATATCCCGGACGCGTAAGTCGCTACGGGGCTCGAAAAGAGTTCGGAGGGGACCCCCAGTGGGTCCCCTTTCCGTTTCTGGTTTATTAACCACGAACCACCGAGAGTGGCGGCGCGCCGGGTCTGCCGGCATTGAACCGCCGCCAGATCATGCCCGCATTCATCACCGTCCCGCTGCTGTTCGTGTTTCCGGCCCTGATGGCCTATGCGGCCTGTTCGGATCTCCTCACCATGCGGATCAGCAACAAGCTCGTGCTGTTGCTCATTGTCGCCTTCTTCGCCCTGGCGCTGCTTATCGGCATGCCGTTCGAGCAGATAGGCGTTCACGCGCTGACCGGAATCGTCGTCCTTCTCGTCGCTTTCAGCTTTTTTGCCTTCGGGTGGATTGGCGGTGGCGACGCCAAGCTGATCGCGGCCACGGCGCTGTGGTTCGGCTTCCCCGGTGCGATCGCCTACATGATCTACGCCTCGCTGCTGGGCGGCAGCCTGACCCTCGCCTTGCTGGGCGTGCGTCGCTTGCCCCTGCCGCCACAGCTCAAGTTCGTCGGCTGGATCGAAAAGCTCCACGACGCCAAGACCGGCGTACCCTACGGCATCGCGCTCGCCGCAGCCGGGCTGGCGGTCTACCCGACCAGCGTCGTCTTTCAACTGCTCATCGGCTGAAAGTCTTCGCGCTACGGGTCGTTAACCGTAATTGACAAGCTTCGATTAACCAAACTTTGACCCTTTGCCCCGATAGTCGTTGGCAAGTGTAACCGGGCCTTTGGGGGCTCAGTCGGCTTGGAGTCTGAGCCATGCGTGCCTCGCGTATTATCCTGCTGTTCGTAGCTTTGCTGGCAGGCGGATTGGCGGCATTTCTCGCGATGCGCCAGGGCACCCCCCAACAGGTCGCTGTCCCCGGTCCGACCCAGATCGTCGAAGAAAAGAAGGCCAAGATCCTTATCGCCAAGGCGCCGATCGGCGTCGGCCAGCGGTTGAGTGCCGATACGATCGAATGGATGGATTGGCCCGAGCTGTCGGTGCGGGACGAGTATGTCACCGAGGCTGAGCTGCCCGATGCCCTGACGCAGATGAACGGCACCGTTGCCCGCTTTGAAATCTTCATTGGCGAGCCGATCTCCGACCAGAAGCTGGTGCGCTCCGACCAGGGCTACCTCTCCGCCGTCCTGCCCAAGGGCATGCGCGGCGTGTCCGTGCCAGTCAGCGCCGACGCCGCGGCCGGTGGTTTCGTGGTGCCGAACGACCGCGTAGACGTGGTGCTGACCCGTGGCGGGATCAGCCAAACCATCCTCGCCAACGTCAAGATTCTCGCCATTGGCACCCGTCTCGGCCAGATCAACCAGGCGGCCAAGAAAGAGGGTGAGGACACCAAGGCAACGGACGTCAGCACCTTCCAGGGCGGCACGATCGCCACTCTCGAGCTGACCCCGGCCCAGGGTGAAATGATCATCAACGCCACCCGCCTCGGCAAGCTCTCGGTGGTTCTCCGCTCGATCGCCGATTTCGCCCAGTCGCCGGGCGACGCGATCCAGAACGAGACCAGCCGGGCGATCAAGATGATCCGCTTCGGCAAGGATGCCACCGTGATGCCGGCGACCAACGGCGCCGAGGTCACCGACGCCGCGTACACCGAACCGGCCAGTGACGATGCCCCCGTCGACGGTCCGACCACGCCCGCTGGCGAGTCGGTTGTCGGCAACGAAGCCGACATCGACCGGCAGCTGGCCACTGAAGGTACCGGCTCAGAAGAGCAGGCCGAATGATGCGTGAGGATAACGTGATGACCCCGGTCCCCGTCCGCCCCGTCCGCGGCTTCGTTGCCCGATCCGCGCGTCTGATGGTCGCTGCTACGGCTGTCGGCGCCACTCTCGGGCTTGCCCCGCTCGGGCTCGTCGAGGGGCGGGCGGCCGAGTCCACGCACCTCAAGCTCACCGCCAGCGGCTTCGGCTCGACCCAGCAGGTGAGCCTTGATCTCAACAAGTCCATGCTGGTCGACCTGCCGGTCGATGCCTACGAGGTCATCGTCTCCCAGCCGGGTGTGGCCAACGCGATCCTGCGTTCGAAGCGCCGCGCCATTGTTCAGGCCCTGGGGCCGGGTGACAGCAACATCTTCTTCATGGATGCCTCGGGTCGCACCATCCTTGTCCTGGATGTGAGCACCAAGGGCACCAACAACCAGAGTTCGAGCGTCGCCGCGGTGCTGCGCGACACCTACGCCAAGGTCATCCCCAACTCGCAGATCGACGTTGAGGCGGTTGCGATGACCGATGCCGACGGCAACCTCATCAACCGCATCGTGTTGTCCGGTTCAGCCAACAGCGCCGACGACCTGCACAAGGCCATGTCGATCGCGGCGCAATTCGCCGGCGGACAGGACAACGTCACCAGCGTGCTCGAGGTCGGCGGCACGCAGCAGGTCATGATCAAAGTCGCCGTGGCCGAGGTCAATCGCAGCCTCGCCAAGGAGTTCGGCATCAATCTGAGCGGCAGCATCAACAGCGGCGCGCTGACCACCGGCTTCGTTTCCACGCAGCCCATCGGCGGCGTTTCGAACATCTTCACCAGCAATGGAGTCGATCTGGGCCTTGACGTCGGGCCGCTGTCGATCGACGCGCAAATCCGCGCCATGGAACAGCGCGGCGCTGCCCGCATGTTGGCCGAACCGGTGCTGACCGCCATGTCCGGCCAGACCGCATCCTTTACCGCAGGCGGCCAGTTCCCCGTGCCGACCGGCGTTTCGGACAACACGGTGTCCTTTGCCTACCAAGACTTTGGCGTGACGCTCGACTTCACCCCGACCATCAAGTCCAACGGCACGATCGGTTTGCAGATCGATACGACGAGCAGCGAACTTAGCCCCGAGGGCAGCATCACCGTCGGCACGGTTACGCTGCCGGGCATCAAGAAGCGCTCTGCCAAGACCAGCGTCGAGGTCGGCGCGGGCATGACCCTCGCGATCGGCGGTCTCATTCAGGAAACGACCCGCGCGCAGGTGCACCGTCTGCCCGGCCTCGGTGACATTCCGATCCTCGGCACGCTGTTCCGCTCGCGCGATTTCATCACCTCGCAGACCGAGCTGGTCATCCTCGTGACGCCCTATCTCGCCCAAGCGACGCAGGAAGCTCCCGAGACCCCGGCCGACAGGATGGTATTTGCTAACGATGCCGAGGCTATTTTCCTCGGGCGTATCGAGACGATGTACGGTGTCGGCCCGGCCGGCACGCGCGGCAGCTACGACGGTAACGTCGGCTTCGTGCTGGATTGATGGAGTAAGGTTGTCATGAGTCTGCTCTCCCGCGATGGCGGCAAAGCTGCCGAAGAAACGGTGCTGGACGTCGCCGCAGGCGCGCGGCTGATCCCCCGCATCACCATCCAGGCATTCTGCGAGCATTCGCAGACCGCCCAGCTGGTCGAGTCGGCGGTGCACGACCGGCGTATGTCCAAGGTGGCGCTCACCACCCACAATGGTGGCCTCGAGGGCGCCATCGAGACCTACCGCGCCAATCCGACGCCGAACCTGATCCTCGTCGAGACCTCGTTGCCGACCGAAGAGATCCCGCATGCGCTCGAACGCCTCGCCGAAGTCTGCGATGCCTCTACGCGCCTGATCGTCCTCGGCCACGTCAACGACGTGCTGCTCTATCGCGAGCTGATCCGCTCCGGCGTCTCCGAATACATAGTGCTGCCGGCCTCGGCCCAGACGATCGTCTCCGCCATCACCGAGCTGTTTGCCGCCGAAGGCGCCGCCCCGATCGGCCGCACCGTCGGCTTCATCTCAGCCAAGGGCGGTTCCGGCAGCTCGACCGTCGCGCACAATGTCGCCTGGGCGGTAAGCCAGCACCTGCGTCAGGATACGCTGATCCTCGATCTCGACTTGCCCTTCGGAACGGCCGGCCTCAACTTCAACCAGGATCCGCCGCACGGCATCGCCGACGCCATCGGGGGCAACGCCCAGAAGATGGACCAGACCATGCTGGACCGTCTGATGAGCAAGGCGGCCAACCATGTGAGCCTCCTCACCGCTCCGGCTATGCTCGATCGCACCTTCGATTTCGAGGAGCGCGAGTTCGAGCAGATCCTCGAACTCAGCCAGAAGTCGACGCCGATCGTCGTGCTCGACCTGCCGCACACCTGGAACGCCTGGGTGCGCTACACCATCGCCACCATCGATGAAATTGTGATCGTCGCTGAGCCGGACCTGGCCAATCTGCGGAACGCCAAGAACCTCTCCGACGCGATCAAGGCGCTGCGCCCCACCGAGAGCGAGCCCATGCTGGTGATCAACAAGGTCGGCATTCCGCGCCGCCCCGAGATCGCGCCGGCCGAATTCGCCACCTCCGTCGAGTGCCGGCTGCTCGGCCAGATCGCCTTCGACGCCGCGACCTTCGGCACCGCCGCCAACAACGGGCAGATGATCGCCGAGGTCTCGGCCAACAACAAGGCCAACGAGGTGTTCCGCCTGATCGGCATGCACGTCACCGGCCGCAACGCCCCGGAACGGGCAGCCTCCTCCATGGGTGGGCTGAAACTGCCGTTCCTCAAGAAGAAGCGCGCCTGAGGGCTTTCTGAATGTTCGGTAGACGTACCACTTTCGGCGGCAATACTCCCGGCGCGGCCCCCGTGCCGCGGCCCTCGGTCGCGCCAGTCGTTCCGGCCACACGGTCGGAGCCCGCGCGGGGGATCGACATCAAGCGCCCCGACGAGGTCATCGACGTGCGCAGCCCCGAAGCGGCGACGCGCGACAAGGAATACTTCCAGACCAAGTCGGCGATCTTCAACGCCCTGATCGACTCGATCGACCTTTCCCAGCTCGCTACAATGGAGCAGGAGACGGCGCGCGAGGAAATCCGCGATATCGTCGCCGAGATCATCGCGCTCAAATCGATCATCATGTCGATCTCCGAGCAGGAAGACCTGCTCGAGGACATCTGCAACGACGTGCTCGGCTACGGCCCCCTCGAGCCGCTACTGGCGCGCGACGACATCGCCGACATCATGGTGAACGGGTCGCAGAAGTGCTACATCGAGGTCGGCGGCAAGGTGAAGCTCACCAACGTCCGCTTCCGCGACGACGCGCACCTGATGAACGTCTGCCAGCGCATCGTGTCCCAGGTCGGCCGCCGCGTCGACGAAAGCTCCCCCATCTGTGACGCCCGCCTCCCCGACGGCTCACGCGTCAACGTGATCGCCCCACCGCTCGCCATCGACGGCGCCGCGCTCACCATTCGTAAGTTCAAGAAGGACAAGCTGACCCTTCCGCAGCTGGTCAAGTATAACTCGATCTCGCCCGAGGGCGCCGAGGTGCTGCGCATCCTCGGTCGCGTGCGCGCTAACATTCTGATCTCCGGCGGTACCGGTTCGGGCAAGACCACCTTGCTCAACGCGCTCACCGGTTTCATCGAGAAGGACGAGCGCGTCATCACCTGCGAGGACTCGGCCGAACTGCAGCTGCAGCAGCCGCACGTGGTGCGGCTCGAAACCCGCCCGCCCAACCTCGAAGGCGAGGGCGAGATCACCATGCGTGACCTCGTCAAGAATTGCCTCCGTATGCGTCCTGAGCGGATCATCGTGGGCGAAGTGCGCGGACCCGAGGCGTTTGATCTGTTGCAGGCTATGAACACCGGCCACGACGGCTCGATGGGCACGCTCCACGCCAACAGCCCGCGCGAGGCGCTTTCCCGTCTCGAATCCATGATCACCATGGGCGGCTACGCTCTGCCCAGCCGCACCATTCGCGAGATGATCTGCTCCTCGATCGACGTGATCGTCCAGGCCGCCCGCCTGCGCGATGGTTCGCGCCGCATCACCCACATCTCTGAGGTGCTGGGCATGGAAGGCGACGTCATCGTCACCCAGGATATCTTCCTCTACGACATCATCGGCGAGGACGCGAACGGCAACCTCGTCGGGCGCCACCGCTCGACCGGCATCACCAAGCCGAACTTCACCGAACGCGCCCGCTACTTCAACGAAGAGCCCAACCTCGTCGAGGCGCTCGAGAAGTCGAACATCGAACAGCAAGACATCCTCGGGTCATAAGGCCAGCCCATGAGCCCGCTTATCTACGCCATCCTCGCCGCCATCGCCGTTGCAGCGGCGGGCTTTGCGCTAGTCCCGGCGGTATTCGGCAGCGGTCGCGCCGACAAGCGCATGAAGGCGATGCAGGGCGATGTGCGCGCCGCCCGCGTTGCTGGCGAGGCCGACCGGAACCGCGACACGCGCCGCAAGGAACTGCAGCAGACCCTCAAGGCCCAGACTGCGGCCCTCGAGCGCAAGAAGAAGCACGTCCCCCTGCGCGACCGGCTTTACCAGGCCGGCATGAAGATCAAGCCGGCCGGTTTCATCCGCAACTCGGTGATCGTCGGCGTCGTCGTCGCCGTGATCTGCTTCGTGCTGCAGCTCGACTGGTACTACTGGATCATTTTCGGCGTCACCAGCGGCTACCTGCTGCCACGCATGTACGTCAGTCGCCGGCGCAAGAAGTATCACAACGCCTTCCTCGACGAGCTTCCGAACGCCGTGGAAGCCATCGTGCGCGGCGTGAAGTCCGGTCTGCCGCTCAACGACTCCATGCGCCTCGTCGCCAAGGAGGCCAAGGAGCCGATCAAGTCCGACTTCCAGCGGGTGCTCGACCAGCAATCGGTCGGCAAGACCATCCAGGAAGCGGTGACGACACTCTACGACCGCGTGCCGCTGCCCGAGGTGAACTTCTTCATCGTCGTCATCACGGTTCAGGCCCAGGCCGGCGGTAACCTCAGCGAAGCACTGGGCAACCTCGCCCGCGTGCTGCGCAACCGCAAGAAGATGAAGGCCAAGGTGAAGGCCATGTCGTCCGAAGCCAAGGCCTCCGCCGGTATCATCGGGTCGTTGCCGATCATCGTCGCCATCCTCGTGTCGCTGACCACGCCGACCTATCTGCTGCCGATGATCAACACCCAGATCGGCAACATCATGCTCGGCATCGCGGCGGTCCTCATGTTCATGGGCGGTTTCATCATGAACAAGATGATCCAGTTCGACGTCTAGGAGTCCGGCGTTGCAGCGGCTAATCGATACCCTTACCGACCCCCAGTTCCTGATCGCGGCGCTCGCCGCCATCGCCGCTGCGGCTGCTGTCTTCTCGATCGGCGCCACCTTCTTTACCGGCGGCTCCAAGATGCGCCAGCGCATCAAGCGCGTGGCGCTTGAACGCGAGAAGATGCGTGCCATGGAAATGGCCCGTCTGCGCGGCACGGGCGACGCCGAGCAGGGCACGCGGACCATCCGCAATGTCCAGAGCAAGGACTACATGAAGAACGTCGTCGAGCGATTCTCGCTCGAGAAGGCGTTCATGGACGAAGGCACCGTGGACAAGCTGGCGCGAGCCGGCTACCGGGGGCAGTCGGCGCTGACGACCTGGCTGTTCATCCGCTTCGTGACCCCGTTCGCGCTGTTCATCCTTGCCTTCGGCTACATGAGCCTCACTGTCTTTGCCGACAAGCCGCTATGGATGAACGCGATCTACGCGCTCCTCGTCGGCCTCATCGGCGCCTACCTGCCGGCGGTGCTCCTTCAGAACCAGACGATCAAGCGCCAGCAGTCGATCCGCCGGGCCTGGCCCGATGCACTCGATCTTGTGTTGCTCTGTGTCGAAGCCGGCATGTCGGTGGAGCACGCGCTGAAGCGCGTCGCCAAGGAGATGGGCGCGCAGAGCATCGAACTCTCCGAAGAGATGACGCTGACCACCGCCGAGCTGAGCTTTCTCGAGGACCGTACCCGCGCCTATGAGAATCTCGGCCGCCGCACCGGACTCGACAACGTCAAGTCGGTGATGCAGGCGCTGATCCAGTCCGAACGGCACGGTACCTCGGTCGGCTCGGCACTGCGCGTCATGGCCGAGGAAGGCCGCGAGCAGAGAATGATGGAGGCCGAAAAGAAGGCTGCCGCCCTGCCGCCCAAGCTGACTGTGCCGCTGATCGTGTTCTTCCTGCCGGTGCTGTTCATCGTCATTATCTCCCCGGCCATCATCCGCGTGTTCTCGAACAGCTACTTCAGCGGCGGCGGTTGAGAAGGTGGGAGTAGAACGTAGGAAGTAGAAAAGGCGCCCCCTGGGCGCCTTCTTCGTTCCTAGTGCCTACCCTCGAACTACTACTTCCTACCCCTGCTGCTTCACCAAATCCCAGCGATTCTGCTGGGTCAGCAGCGACTTGATGTAGGCCATGTTGGCCTCGACCTGGTCGGGCGGGAGTTCCGCGGCGAAGAGAGTGCGGCTCTCGTCGAAGCGGCCCTGCAGGCCGACGACGAGCGCCAGGTTTTGCCGCACCTGGCTGGTGGCGCCGCGCATCTTCACCGCCATGCGCAACTCGGACTCGGCTTTGTCGAGCTCGTTGGTCATGGCGTAGGAAAGGCCGAGATTGGCGTGGATCGACGCCTGGTCCGGCGCGATCTTCATGGCCTGGGTGTAGAGCTTGCGGGCCTCGGCGTTCTTGCCGCCCTGATCGAGGATCGCGCCCTTGACCATCAGCTCGTTCCACCCAGGCGAAGCCGGGTCGATGGCCCGGTCGATGATGTTGAGGGCGCGGTCGAACTGGCCCGATGCGGCCAGCGCCTTGGCGAAGGCGACCAGGATCTCGCGGTCGTCCTTGAACCTGGTGACGCCATTCTCGAGCACCGCCACTGCCTGCTCGGCTTGGCCGTTGGCCCGCAGCGCTGCCGCGTAATAGATGATCGTGGCCCTGTCGCCCGGGTTCTTCTTGTAGTGTGCCGCCAGTTGCGCGAGCGCCGCAGACTGCCTGCCGGCGAGCCCGGTCGAGGGCTGGTCGCCGATAGCGCCGGTGGTCATCGGGTTTGACGCGCAGGCAGAGAGCGCAACCGCGGCGACACCGGCGAGGAGAAGGGCGCGCCAGGGTTTGAGCAGCGGGCGGACGGAACGGGACAACACGGCGAACTTCCTCGTGGGCACGTAGTTGAGCAATAATTGATTAACCCTAACAGCGGGTTAAACCGGCTTTCCCGCCGTTGTCAGGGGCGGGCAGCGGGCGTACATCGTGCGCTCCCGCCTCACCTACGGATCCGACCATGGCCAAGCCCAAGACGCTCCCCCTCATCGCCGTGGAGGACGGCAGGCTTCCGTCGACGCTCAGCGCCGCACAGTCGAAATGGGCCAAGGCGCAGGGGTTTACGGGGCAACGCGGGCGCCTGCTTCCACTGCCGGGGGATGAGGGGAGCCTCGCCGGCTACCTGTTCGGACTTGGCGACCCCGCCGGCCGCTCACCTCTCATCCTCGGCACAGCCGCCGCGACCCTCGAGCCCGGCCGCTACAGCCTTGCCGGAGACTTCGGCGATCCGACCATCGCGGCGCTGGCCTTCCGCCTCGGTGCCTATCGCTATGATCGCTATCGCAAGCCGCGCGAGCCGGCGGTGCTCGATGACGTGGCCGGTGCTGATCTCGCCGAAGTCACCCGGCTCGCCGACGCGGCCTATCTCGCCCGCGATCTCGTCAACACGCCGGCCAACGATCTCGGCCCCGCCGCGCTCGAAAAGGAAATCCGAGCTTTCTGCAAGCGCCACAAGCTCGAGGCCAAGGTCATCGTTGGCGACGACCTGCTGAAGGAGAACTTCCCGATGATCCATGCGGTCGGTCGCGCAGCGGCTGAGGCGCCTCGGCTCGTCGATTTCAGCTGGGGTAAAGCCAAGGACCCAAAGGTGACGCTGGTCGGCAAGGGCGTGACCTTCGATACCGGCGGCCTCGACATCAAGCCCTCGTCCGGCATGCTGCTGATGAAGAAGGACATGGGCGGCGCTGCCAACATTCTTGGCCTTGCCCACGCCATCATCGACGCCGGCTTGCGAGTGCGCCTGCGCGTGCTGATCCCTATTGTGGAGAACGCCATTTCCGGCCCGGCCTTCCGTCCCGGCGACGTCCTGCGGGCCCGCAATGGCTCGACCGTCGAGATCGGCAACACCGATGCAGAGGGCCGGCTGATCCTCGGCGATGCGCTGGCACTCGCCGACGAGGAGAGCCCCGAGTTGATCGTCGACATGGCGACTCTCACCGGCGCTGCCCGCACCGCGCTCGGCCCGGAACTGCCGCCGCTCTATTCGACCGACGACGAAGTGGCCGCCGGCCTCCTCGCCGCCGGTGCGCCGTCCGACGACCTGCTGTGGCGGATGCCGCTCCATGCCCCCTACGAATCGATGCTCTCGTCCAGGATCGCCGACATCAACAACGCCGGCTCCGGCGGCTTCGCCGGATCGATCACGGCGGCGCTCTTCCTCAAGCGCTTCGTCAAGCAGGCGAAGGCCTGGGTGCATCTCGACATCTACGCCTGGGCCCCCGAGGCGCGCGCTGGTCGCCCCTATGGCGGCACCGACCAGGGCATCCGCGCCGTCTATGGTTACCTGAAGCAACGGTATAGTTGACAAGGTCAACTATCGGCGCATCATCGTCGGCATGACCGATGACCGCATTGCCCAGATTCGCCAGTTCAACCGCGCCTTCTCCCGCTGGCTCGGTCTGTTTGACGAACACTATTCGCAAACCGGCTACAGCCCGGCGGAGAGCCGCTTGCTCTACGAGCTCGATGCGGCGGGCCATTCCAACAGCGCGACGCTGGCCCGGGCGATGGGGGTCGATCCGGCCTACATGAGCCGGATGGTCTACAAGCTCGTCGCTGCCGGGCTGATCGCCAGTTCACCCGGCACCCAGGACAAGCGCCGTAGCGAGCTGGCGCTCACTGCCGACGGAGATCGGGCCTTCGGCGAGCTCGATGCCGCCGCCGACCGCGCCATCGCCGATCTAATTGCGCCGCTCACCGAGATGGAAAAACGTCAGCTCGTGTCCGCCATGCAGACCATCGGGCGAATTCTCGACGGCGACGACGGAACCGCCTCGATCGTCCTGAGGCCGCACCGGGTCGGCGATATCGCTCACGTCGTTGGTCGCCAGGCGCAGCTCTATACGCAGGAGTTCGGCTGGGACGGCTCGTACGAGGGGCTGGCGGCCGAGATTGGCGGTAAGTTCCTGCAGGAATTCGACCCGGCGACCGACGCTTGCTGGATCGCGGAACGCGACGGCCGCATCGTCGGTTCGGTCTTCGTCGTGGACGCCGGCAACGGCACGGCGCAGCTCCGCCTGCTCTATGTCGAGCCCGAGACGCGCGGGCTCGGCGTCGGCAAGCTGCTCGTCGAGCAGGTGATCCGCTTTGCTCGTGACAAGCGCTATCGCAAAATCAGGCTCTGGACCCAGTCTGAGCTCTTGGCGGCGCGCAAGCTCTATGCGGCCGCCGGCTTCACCCTCGTCGAAAGCAAGCCGCACCGGAGCTTCGGCCGCGACCTCATCGGCGAGTACTGGGAACTGCCGCTGTGAGGAGGTAGGAGGCAGGAATTGGAAGGTAGGACGTAGCGCAAGACCGGCTTCTGTCGCGGGCCGCGACTGTCTACCTTCTAATTCCTACCTCCCACTTCCTATGTTCTAGCCTCTAGTAGCCGCGGCTGCGGTCGACGACGTTGGGCAGCGGCTTGCCGGCCTCGTGGTCGAGGATCACGTGCGAGAAGAAGGCGACGCCCGTCTTTTCCGTCGAGGCCCCGGCGATGTGCGGGGTGAACAGCACGTTGTCGAGCTCCCACAGCGGGCTCTCCTGCGGCAGCGGCTCTGTCTCGAACACGTCGAGGCTGGCCGAGCCGAGCGTTCCATCGGTCAGCGCCTTGATCAGGTCGGCCTCGCGCTGGTGGCCGCCGCGCCCGCAATTGATCAGCGCCGGGCCGTAGCCGTCGAGCCCGCCGCGGCGAAGCTTTGATACCGTGTCGTAGTTGAGGATGCCGTGCGTCTCGGGCGTCAGTGGCAGCACATTGACGAGGATATCGGTCTCGGCAAGGAAGGCATCGAACTCTTCCGGGCCGGCGAAGGTCGGCGTGCCCTCGATCTCCTTCTTGCTGCGGGCCCAGCCGCGCGTCTTGAAGCCAATGGCGCCGAGCAAGCGGATCGCTTCGCTGCCGATCATCCCGAGCCCCATCACACCCACGGTCGTGTTCCAGGCCGGAGCCGGATAGAGCTGGGACCAGCGCTTCGCCGCCTTGTCGCGGGCAAAGCGGGTATCGAGCCGGTGATGGGCGAGGACGCCACTAAGGATGTAGTCGCACATCTGCTGCGTGAGCGATCTGTCCATGAACCGGACCACCGGTACGTTCGCCGGCAGGTTCGGGTGCCGCAGCACCGCGTCGACCCCAGCGCCGAGCGACAGGATCGCCTTGAGGTTGGTGAGCCCGTCGAACGCATCCGCCTTGGGCTTCCAGATGAAGATGTAGTCGACCTCGGCCGGATCATACTGGTCGGCCCGCGTCACCACTTTGTGGCCGGGGAGGGCGGCGGCATAGCCGTCGGCCCAGCGGCGCTCGTTGAAATCGGCAAGGTGGAGCAGCAAGGTCGTCATGTCGGATCCCCAAAACGAAAGAGCCGCACCATGGGCGCGGCTCTGAAATTGATCGCGATAGGCAACGCCGCTTAGTGCGAAGCGGCCGGAGCTTCGGTGGCCGCCGGTGCCTCGGTGGCCGCAGGAGCGGCAGCACCATCGGCCGGCGCAGCAGCAGCGTCGGGAGCAGGTGCGGCGCCTTCGGCGGGGGCCGCTGCGGCAGCTGCGGGATCCGCTTCAGCCGGCGGGAACGGCACGGGCGATGCGGAAAGCGTCGCGAGGTAAGCGAGGAGATTGGCGCGCTCGACCGGATCCTTGACGCCGGCAAAGCTCATCTTGGTGTCGGGCGTGAAGCTCTTGGGCGCGGTCAGGAACGCATTTAGGTTCTCGTACGACCACACGTCGCCCGCGGCCTTGTGCGCTTCCATGCCGGCCGAATAGGCAAAGCCCTCGTGGCTGCCGATCAGACGGCCGACGACGCCGTAGAGGCCCGGGCCTGTCTTGTTGGCTTCGCCCTCGCCGAAGTTGTGGCAGCTGGCGCACTTCTTGGACACGGCCTGGCCGGCGGTGGCATCGGCGCTGGCGAGCAGCACACCGAGCGGAACTTCCGGCGGGGCTTCGGCGGCGGCGCCACCGTGCTCGCCCGGAGCCTCGGCTTCCGCCAGGGCGTAACCCGGACCACGGTCCACGATCGGGTGGTAGATGGCTTCGGCCAGGAACCCCACGCCCATGACGAAAAGCAGGGTGCCAAGGATGGCGCCAATGATCTTGTTGAGTTCGAACGAATCCATCGCGGGTATCTTAGCCTTTGACGCCGGTTTGCTGAACGGCGGAACAGATGCAAGGCCTTACCTAGCCTGCACCGGCGCTTCAAGCCCTGTCCCGACGCGGGCGGAAGATAGTCTGCGGTTTTCACCCGTGCAACGGGGTTCGGCGCCCCTGCGACAACGAGAAAACTGGAGCAAGTGCCTCAACATTGACTTGGCGGCTGCTCGGTCGCATTAAGGCGCCGCCTGTCACTACGGAGCTATTTCCATGTCCCGCAAGATCGCGTTCCAGGGCGAACCCGGTGCGTTCAGCCATGCCGCGGCCCACGCGCTCTTTCCCGCCGACGAGGCGCTGCCCTGCGTGACCTTCGAGGACACGATCACCGCCGTGCAGAACGGTGATGCCGACTACGGTGTCGTGCCGGTCGAGAACTCGCTCTATGGCCGCATCACCGACATCTATCACCTGTTGCCGCAGAGCGGGCTGTTCATCAACGGCGAGCACTTCCTGCGCATCGAGATGAACCTGCTGGGACTGCCCGGCACAAGGCTCGAGGAGATCAAGTCGGTGCAGTCGCTTTCGGTGGCCCTCGGCCAATGCCGCAAGTTCATCGCCAGGCACAAGCTCAAAACCATCAACGCAGTCGATACTGCCGGCTCCGCCCGCGAGGTCGCCCAGCGCGGCGACAAGACCGTCGGTGCCATTGCCTCGCGCTTTGCCGCCGAGGTCTACGGGCTCGACGTGATCGCCGGCAATATCGAGGATGCCGCGCACAACACAACGCGCTTCCTCGTCATTTCGAAGAATCCCGAAACCCCCAAGCCTGACAACGGCAAGGTGAAGACCACATTCGTCTTCCGTGTGCGCAACGTGCCGGCGGCGCTCTATAAGGCGATGGGCGGGTTTGCGACGAACGGCGTGAACATGACCAAGCTCGAGAGCTACATGCTCGATGGCTCGTTCACCGCGACGCAGTTTTACGCCGATATCGAAGGGCATCCCGAGGACAAGAGCGTTCAGTTCGCTTTCGAGGAACTGAAGTTCTTCACCGACCACTTCCACGTGCTGGGCGTCTATCCGGCGGCCTCGCCGGATCCGATTGTCGCGGCTCAGTAGAAGTCGTCGTCCTCGTCGGCGCCGATGGTGATGCCGCCGGCCTCGACGCCCCAGTCGAGATCGGTGTCGTCCTCGGCGCTGCGCGCCTCGGCTTCGAGGATCTGGTTCTGGAAGGCGGGGAGATAGAGCGGCGCGCCGGCTTCGCGGATGCTGGCCCGCTGCATCTGGCTGACGGCGATCAGATCGAGTGGAACACGGACTGACTTCAACATGACAAGCCCTCCTTGGGCTCGTGATGTTGATAAGAATGCGCCCGAGTTTGTTAACAAGCTCTGAGGGACGCGTTCATCCCGGCACGGGACGACACCGCTCTGCCCGGAAACTTATCCCCTCACACTCCACCCCCGCTTATCCTCATCTCGTCCAACCACGGGCGGGCGGTCGCTACGAACGGTCGGTGGGTGGATATCGGGAGCCATGGCAGTCGTGCCGTGGCGGGTTTGTGGGACCGACAACCGGCCACCCATCCGGGCTCCGACACAGTAATGTGGACGAGAGGCGAGATGGGGGTTCGCTCCTTGGATCCCCCAGATCTAACTCCATCCCGATCAAGACCGGCGCGGCGACGGCCGTTTCATTGCGGACTACCCGCGTGGCTGAAAACCGCGCCGGTCTCCCCGCCTGCTCTTTGACATCCTCCGGGGCTTATGGCCGCCGGATGCATCAGCACAGCTAAGACGTAAGCCCTGCGTCCTTCTTCAATGCCCCGAGCAGGTACTTGAGCCCCGCCACGTTATGGCTCGCCTCGATCCTCGGCACCATGGCTTCCGCCGAAATCGCGATGCTCTCGCTCAGGCACTCGAGGGCCGAAACGATCTGGAACAGGTCGCGCCTGAGGTCATGCCCGGGCGCCAGATTGTCGATCAGCCGGTCGCTGAGATCGAGTGCACCAAGGATGTCCTGGCGCGTCCGGTCCGCTTCCCTGAGCAGGCTGTCGGTTGCAAAGGCCCGCCCGCGCCCCGCCGCGCGATAGCCGTCCGCGAGTACATTCCAGTGCGCGATCAGCCCCTGCCACATCGCGATATGATGGCGGACCTCGCTTTCATCCTGGCTTCCCCTGGCGATCATTTGTTCAAACTCCGACACGCTCGGCGTAGAGAAACGGCTGAACTCGGGTCGCGGTTGCATCTTGCCATCGCCGCATTCCCGCGCCATATACCGGCTCGGGAGGTTGGCGCGGACGTGTTCCTCGCCAACCGGGTCAGGTCCGGAAGGAAGCAGCCCCAACGAGACCTTCACGGGTCGTTGCCAGCCTCCTACTTTCCCCACATAAATCTCCGTTCTCACCCTGCCTGCGACGGCATGAAGTTTTGCGATCCGCGCTGCCGGTCGCTATATGCTCTCCATGGCTGACGGAATGTTCCCCGACGACCCGCCTGCGCCCGCCGCATCCACGGCGTCGTCGCCCTATCTGGTGCTGGCGCGCAAGTACCGGCCGCTGAGCTTTGATTCCCTGATCGGCCAGGACGCGATGGTGCAGACGCTGCGCAACGCGTTCAAATCGGGCCGCATCCATCACGCCTTCATCCTCACCGGGGTGCGCGGCGTGGGCAAGACCACCACCGCCCGCATCCTCGCCCGCGCCTTCAACTACGAGGACGAGAACGGTCGCCGCCCGACGCTCGACTTCACCAAGGAAGGCATCCACGACCGCGCCATCATCGAGGGGCGCCACGTCGATGTGGTCGAGATGGACGCCGCGTCCAACACCGGCATCAACGACATCCGCGAGATCATCGACTCGGTGAAGTACGGGCCCGTTTCGGCGCCCTACAAGGTCTACATCATCGACGAAGTGCACATGCTCTCGACCGCGGCCTTCAACGGCCTGCTGAAGACGCTCGAAGAGCCGCCGCCCTATGTGAAGTTCATCTTCGCCACCACCGAGATCCGCAAGGTGCCGGTGACGATCCTCTCCCGCTGCATGCGCTTCGACCTGCGCCGCGTGCCGCCCGACATCATGAACGCGCATCTGATCGACCTACTCGGCCGCGAAGGCATCGACTACGAGCCCGAGGCGCTGTCGATGATCGTCCGTGCCGGCGAGGGTTCGGTCCGCGACAACCAGTCCCTGCTCGACCAGGCCATCAGCCATGGCGACGGCAAGGTGACCGCCGCGACGGTCAAAGCCATGCTCGGCCTCGGCGACCGCGCGCGCACTATCGACTTGTTCGAAGCTCTGATGGCCGGCCGCATCGCCGATGCGCTCACTAACCTCCGCGAACTCTACGACGCCGGCGCCGACCCGCAGACGATCATCGCCGATCTCTGCGACTTCACCCATCTCGTCACTCGCATCAAGGTGGTGCCGGCCGCAGCCGACGACGTGTCGCTGACGCCCGACGAGCGCAGCCGCGGTGCCCAGCTTGCCACCAAGCTCGGCATGCGGGCGCTGAGCCGTTCGTGGCAGATCCTTTTCAAGGGCTATGACGAGGTTCAGCAGGCGGGCAACGGCTTGCAGGCAGCCGAAATGGTGCTGGTCCGCCTCGCTTACGCCGCCGACTTGCCGAGCCCGGACGAGTTGATCGCTAAGCTCTCGAACCAGCCTATCCCCAGCACGCCGCAGACGGCGCCGGTGGCACGCGGCAATGGTGGCGGCGGCGGAAGTGCGGGCGGCCCTTCGGCGGCACGACAGTTGCAGCCGCAGGTCGCTCCGCAGTTCGAGGCTGCGCCGGCGGCGGCTCCGGTGACTACGCAGCCGGCGCCGCAGGCTTTTGCCAATCCACGCAGCTATGCCGAGATCGTCGCTCTCGCCGGCGAGAAGCGCGACGTGCTGGTCAAGCTCGCGCTCGAGCAGTCGCTGCGCCCCGTGTCGATCGGCGATGGCCGGCTCGAAGTGGCGCTGGTGCAGAACGCCGATCCGGCGATCATCCAGACGCTACAGGCTCGGTTGAAGCTCTGGACCGGCAAGCAGTGGCTGATCACGCTCAAGACCGATGCCCAGCACGTGCCCACCATGCGCGAGCAGCGCGAGGAGCGGCAGGAAGCCGTAAGGCAGGAGGCGCATCAGGATCCACTGGTGCAGGCTATTCTCGATACTTTTCCTGGTGCCACGGTGCGGGTCACCGTCAAGCAGGAACAGGTGCCCATCGAGGCCTACGCGGACATGATGAACCGCGACAGCGACGAGGACGATGACGAATGAAAGACCTGATGAACATGATGAAGGCCGCCCAGGAGATGAAGGGGCGGATGGAAGAGTTTCAAAGTAAGGTCGCCGACATGACCGCCGAAGGCCGCTCCGGCGGCGGGCTGGTGGTCGTCACGCTGAACGGCAAGGGTGAGCTCAAGGGCCTGAAGATCGACCCGAGCCTCGTCTCCGACGACGTCTCCGTGCTCGAGGACCTGATCATTGCCGCTCACAACGACGCCAAGGGCAAGGTCGAATACGAGATGAACGCCAAGATGCAGGAGATGACGGCCGGACTGCCGATCCCTCCCGGCCTCAAGTTCCCGTTCTGAGGCCAGCTTGTCCAACGGCGGACCCGAGATTGAACAGCTGATCCTGCTCCTGGCGCGCCTGCCGGGGCTTGGGCCGCGCTCCGCTCGGCGCGCCGTGCTGCAGCTGATCAAGAAGAAGGAACAACTGATGATCCCGCTTTCGGCGGCGCTCGATCGCGCCGTGGAAGCCGTGATCGTCTGCGAGACCTGCGGCAATATCGATACGCGCTCGCCCTGCCACATCTGCGCCGATCCGCGCCGCGAGGGTGGCATCCTGATCGTGGTCGAAGATGTCGCCGACCTCTGGGCGCTCGAGCGCGCCGGTGTCGGAGCGGTGAAGTATCACGTGCTCGGCGGCGTGCTGTCGCCGCTCGACGGCATCGGGCCGGACGACCTCTCGATCGATGCGCTGCTGCGACGCGCCCCCGAGTTCGCGGAAATCGTGCTGGCGGTAAACGCCACCGTCGAGGGCCAGACCACTGCGCATTACATCACCGACCGGCTGGCCCCCAGCGGCGTGAAGATCACCCGCCTCGCCCACGGCGTGCCGGTGGGGGGCGAACTCGACTATCTCGATGAGGGTACGCTTAGCCAGGCGCTGAAGGCGCGCACAGCACTCTAGGTCCTTGTTTTGTCGCGCTTTCAAACAGGAAAAGTCTGCAACTTTTCCTGGAAGCGCTCTAGCTCTTCCCGCCGTCCAGCCCGTCGATCCACTGGCTCCTGTCGATCGAGCCATCGTCGGCAGCATCCTCGCCGAACGAGGCTTCGTCGGCCGCTTCGATCGCTTCCAGCTCGTCGGAATCGGGTGAAAGCGTCTCCCGGTGCGCGCTGGCATCCTGGTCGACAGACGTCCGGTCCATGCCTTCACCGTTGAGCTTCTGAAGCCGGTTGATCGCATCATCGATGAAGCGGACAAGGGTCAGCGGGTCTTCGTCGCCATAGTCGGGGGCCTCGAAGTCAGCGATGTCCTGCCGCATCTCGCGCAGCTTGGCCAGTCGCTCCTCGATCGGCCAGTCGTCGCTGTAGAGCAGCTCCTCGACCTCGGTCTGGCTGACGGGCTGTGCCATGCCCGGCGTGTCCCCGTCATTGCCGACGGGCATGTCCTGTCCGACCAGATCGCGGAAACGGGAGCTCATCGCGCCCTCCCTATGTGAGTTGCACCCACAACGCACGGCACGGGCAGATCGATCCCGCGGCGGCCGCGGATCACGCTTCCTGAACGCGGCGGCGCTTAAGCTTACATTCACCCCGTCCCCAGATGTGAGCGGCTACGCATCTCTCGTAGGGCAGCGGGCAAGGTTCTGTTTACACGGCCATCGCCACATGGAGCGCGTATGTTGCTCCAGAAGGACGCACTGCCGTGCAGACCGTACTCACAACTCTTTTCGCGCAGCACGATCTGCGCCTCGTGGCCCTGGCGGCGCTCGTGTGTGCGCTCTCGGCCTTTGCCGGCATCACCTTGCTCAACCACGCCCGCCGCACCGACGGCGGCATGAAAAGCGCCTGGCTCGCCGTCGCCGCCGTCTCAGTCGGTTTCGGCATCTGGGCGACGCATTTCGTCGCCATGCTGTCATTCAACGCCGGCATGCCGGTGGGCTACGACCTGCCGGTCACGCTGGTGTCGCTGGCCATCGCAATTTCGATTGTGGGTGGGGGCCTGTGGTTCGCTGCGATCGGCCCGCGCCGCACCGACAGCCTCCTCGGTGGCGCCGTGGTCGGCGTCGGCATCGCCGCGATGCACTATACCGGCATGGCTGCGCTCCTCATCGGTGGCGGGATCGCCTGGGACTCGCCGCTCGTCGCCGCTTCGATGCTGCTCGGCATCGGGCTCGGCTCGATCGCCCTCTATTTTGCCGTGCAGGGCAATACGCTCCGGCACCGCTTTCGGGCCACCATCCTGCTAACGCTCGCCATCTGCGCCATGCACTTCACCGCCATGGGCGCGGCGGGGCTCCAGAATTGCTATCCGATCGTCGCCGACGGCGATGCCACGCCGCAATGGCTGTCGATCGTGGTCGCCGTCGTTTCGGTGATGATCCTGCTGTTCGCGCTGGGCGGTACCTATCTCGATATGCTCGATCGCCGTCGCACCGCTGCCGAAAGCGAGCGCATGCGGGGGCTGGCCGATGCCGCGGTCGAGGGACTGGTAGTGGCGAAGGACGGTATCATCGTCACCGCCAACCAGAGCTTTCTCCACATGGTCGGCGCTGAAGCGGTGCACGGCCGCCCAGTGGCCGAGTTCCTTTCCTGCGCCGTCGTCACGCGCCTCGTCGAGCGCCCGAACACCGCCATCGAGACCGAGCTCAAGGCGACCTCGGAAATCGTGCCAGCCGAAGTCATCCTGCGCGAGGTCGACTATGCCGGCTTGCCGCACCAGGCCATCGCGGTGCGCGACCTTTCCGCTCGCAAGCAGGCCGAACAACACATCCGCTTCCTCGCGCACCACGACGCGCTCACGGGGCTGCCCAATCGCGTCAGCTTCGGACGCAAGCTCGATGACGAGATCGCCCATGCTCGCCGCCATGGCCAGACCTTTGCGGTGCTCTGCCTCGATCTCGACCGGTTCAAGGAGGTCAACGATCTCTTTGGCCATGGTGCCGGCGATGCGCTGCTGCAGCGGGTCGGCAACGCCTTGCTCACCGCTGTGGACGGCATCGGCAGTGCGGCTCGGCTGAGCGGCGACGAGTTCGCGATCCTTTTGGGCGACATCGGCGGGCCGGCGAGGGCCGGGCGCATCGCGGAACAGGTGCTCGATGCCTTCCGTCGCAACAACGACATCATGCTCTCCGGCCCGAACATCGCGGCCTCGATCGGTATCGCGCTGTTCCCGGACAATGCCGAGACCGCCGAGCAACTGATGACCAATGCCGACACCGCGCTCTATCGCGCCAAGCAGGACGGTCGCGGCATCTATCGTTTCTTCGAGAGCGCCATGGGCGCCGAGGTGCGCGATCGCCGCATGCTCGAGCATGACTTGCGCCACGCCGTATCGCGCAACCAGTTGCGCCTCGTCTACCAGCCGCAGGTGCACATCCGGTCGGGCGAGGTCACCGGCTTCGAGGCCTTGGTCCGCTGGCGCCATCCCGAGCGTGGCGAGATCTCGCCGGCCACCTTCGTGCCCGTGGCCGAGGAAAGCGGGCTGATCCTCCAGATCGGCGACTGGGTAATGCGCACTGCCTGCGCCGAAGCCGCCCGCTGGAAGTCACCGCTGAGCGTCGCGGTCAACGTCTCGCCGGTACAGATCCACGCGGCGGCCTTCGCCCAGAAGGTGCATGAGGTGCTGACCCAGACTGGCCTGTCGCCATCCCGGCTCGAGATCGAAGTCACCGAAACCGCGCTGGTCCGCGACATGGTCCGTGCGGTGACGACCCTGCGTCAGGTGCGGGCTCTCGGCGTGCGCATCGCCATGGACGATTTCGGCACCGGCTACTCGTCGCTGGCCAACCTCCGCGCCTTCCCGTTTTCGAAGATCAAAGTCGATCAGTCCTTCATCCGCTCGGTCGACAACAACAACCAGTCGGCCGCCATCGTGCGCGCCGTGCTGGGCCTCGGCAGCGGGCTGAACGTACCGGTGGTGGCCGAGGGCGTCGAACGGCAGGAGGAGCTGGATTTCCTCCGGGGTGAAATCTGCCAGACCGCGCAGGGCTACCTGCTGAGCCGGCCCGAGGATATCGGAGCATTCCTCGCGGTGACCGAGGGTCGGAGCAAGGTTCTCGAAGTCGCCTCGCGCGTGCAGCTGCGGGCAGCCAGCTGACGACTATTCCCCTGCCAGCCGCTGTGGCTCCGGCCGTGCTTCGTCGAACTCCATCGCCTCGATCCGCTCGCCGCGGCGCATGACCTTGTTCGAGGAGGTGACGATATCGCCGATATCGTTGCTGGCCTGCGTGAAGTGGGTCTGGAGCTTCCTGACGCGCTCGTCCAGCCGGCCGACATCGCCGAGCAGCGCCCGCACCTCGGTCTGGATGCGATAGGCTTCCTCGCGCATCCGCACGTCGCGCAACAGCGCCTGCACCACCTGGATCGATAACATCAGGATCGAGGGCGAGACGATCACTACCCGCGCCTTAAGTGCGCGCTGCACGACGTCTTCGAAATGTTCGTGGAGATCGGCAAAGATCGATTCCGACGGCACAAACAGGAAGGCCGTATCCGCTGTCTCGCCAGCGATCAGGTACTTTTCCGAGATCGCCTTGATGTGGACGCCCATGTCGTTGCGGAAGCCACTGGCAGCAAAGCGAGGATCCTCGCCCTCGGCAGCGGCGGTGAAACGCTGCCAGCTCTCGAGCGGGAATTTTGCGTCGATCACCAGCGATGGCGCATTGTTGGGCATATAGACCAGCGCATCGGGCCGGCTGCCGTTCGAGAGCGTCGCCTGGAAGGCGTAGGCGTTCTGCGCCAGCCCGTCGCCGAGGATGGCTTCCATCCGGCCCTGGCCGAACGCACCGCGCGTCTGCTTGTTGGCAAGGATCGACTGCAGCGAGACGACGTTCTGGCTCAACTGCGCGATGTTGGACTGCGCCCGGTCGATGACCGCCAGCCGCTCCTGCAGCTTGGCGAGGCTCTCGTTGGTCTTGGTGCTGCTCTCGCTCATGGCCGCGCCGATGCGCTGGCCCTGGCTGTCGAGCCGGTCGTTGACGAGGCGCGCGAGGTCGGAGGTGCGCGAGCCGAAGATCTCGCTCATCGTCTGCATGCGTCCGGTCATTTCGGACTGGATGCGGATCATGTCGGCCAGGTGCCGCTCGTTCTCGGCCGATTTGAGTCGGAGCGCCTCGGCTTCCTCGGCGCGCTGACGTGCCTCTTCTGCCCGCTGCCGCGACTGGCGCACGACGACGACGAGCAGTGCCACGAGCAGCGCCGTGAACAGCCCGGCCGCCGCGTAGGCGGCAATCTCGAGGGTGACGGGAAAGTCGGCGACGACGAAAAGCACACGATCCATCGCCGTAGCTTACACGATTCGCCGCCCTTGTTCCCGCATTGTTCACGCTTGCCGCAATTATGCTTGCGAAGGCGTAAACCGGCTGGCCGTTGACCCGCGGGCCGGAAATACCATATTCAGCGGCATCCCCGATTGAGGACCGAACGTTCATGGCCAAGCGCCCTATCCTTATCCTGCCCGACGAGCGCCTGCGCGCCATTGCGGAGCCGATCGCCCAGATCGACGATGAGGTGAAGCAACTCGCCAAGGATATGCTCGAGACCATGTATGACGCGCCGGGCATCGGCCTCGCCGCGCCGCAGGTCGGCGAGCTGCGCCGTATCGTGGTAATGGACCTTGCCCCAGAAGGCGAGACGCCCGATCCCATCGTGATGGTTAACCCCGAAATCCTGAAGTACTCGGACGAAACCGTCGTGACCGAAGAGGGGTGCCTTTCGATTCCGGAGCTCTACTACGACGTCGAGCGCCCGGCCGAAGTCACGGTTCGCTACACCGATCTCGATGGCAAGGTCATCGAGCGCGATGCCAAGGACCGCCTCGCCATCTGCATCCAGCATGAGCTCGATCATCTCGACGGCGTGCTCTACATCGACTACCTGAGCCGCCTGAAGCGCGACCGGGTGCTGAAGAAGTTCCAGAAGGCCGAGCGGCTGAGCAAGAAGGCGAGCTGAGCCCCCCAATCCGCGATGTCATTCCGGCGCAAGCCGGAATCCATCTTGAGGTGGCGCTGCCACCATCCAGGGGTTATGGGACCATCTCATGATGGACCCCGGCCTTCGCCGGGGTGACCCGGTGCAGGATAGCCGATCGATGCGCATCATCTTCATGGGCACGCCCGAGTTCGCGGTGCCCACCCTCACCGAGATCGTCTCGACCGGCCATGAGGTCGTTGCCGTCTATACGCGGGCCCCCAAGCCGGCGGGGCGCGGGCAGGCCGAGCGCAAGTCGCCCGTGCATGAGGCCGCCGAAGGTTTCGGCATTCCGGTATTCACGCCGCGTTCCCTCAGGCAATCGCCGGAGCAGGAGGTGTTCGCCTCGCTCGACGCCGATGTTGCGGTGGTGGTGGCCTACGGCCTGATCCTGCCCAAGCCGATCCTAGACGCGCCGCGTCTCGGCTGCCTCAATCTCCACGGTTCCCTCCTGCCGCGTTGGCGTGGCGCCGCCCCGATCCAGCGCGCGGTGATGGCCGGCGATGCCCGCACTGGCATCATGGTCATGCAGATGGACGAGGGCCTCGATACTGGCGCGGTCGGGCTCGTCGAAGAGATGCCGATCGGCCCGGACATGACCTCAGGCGAGGTCCACGACAAGATGATGCTGATTGGTGCCGACCTGATGGGCCGGGCGCTGGCCGCGCTCGATCGCGGCAGCCTGCACTTCACGCCGCAAGCCGAGGACGGTGTCACCTACGCCGCCAAGATCGACAAGGCCGAAGCCCGGATCGATTGGACCAAGCCTGCGGCCGAGGTGCACAACCTCATCCGCGGGCTGTCGCCGTTCCCGGGCGCCTGGTTCGAGCTGACGCTCAACGGCATCCCCACGCGCATCAAGGCGCTGCGCTCGACGCTCGTCAGCGGTAGTGGCCCAGCCGGCACGATCCTGCCCGATCTCACCATTGCCTGCGGCAGCGGTGCCGTCCGCCTCGTGGCGGTACAGCGCGAAGGCAAGGGCGCCATGGATGCGGCGACCTTCCTGCGTGGGGCCGGGGCTTTGCCAGAGCGGGCCGGCTGATGCCGCGCTATCGCCTGACCATCGAGTATGACGGCCGGCCCTTCTGCGGCTGGCAGCGGCAGGCGGGCGACCTCTCGGTGCAGCAGGTGCTGGAAGAGGCGATTGTGCGCTTCTCCGGCGAGACTGCCGTAACGCAGGCTGCAGGGCGCACCGATGCCGGCGTGCACGCGCTGGGGCAGGTGGTGCATTTCGATCTCGAGCGCGAGTGGGATCCGTTCAAGGTGCGCGAGGCCCTCAACTTCCACACCAAACCGCACCCGGTGGCGATCCTGACTGCGGATCGCGTCGGCGAGGCGTTCGAGGCTCGCTTTTCCGCCATCGCCCGGCACTACGAGTATCGCATCCTCAATCGCCGCGCCCGCCCCGCGCTCGATAGCGGCAAGGTGTGGCACGTGCCCATGGTGCTCGATGCCGATGCCATGCACGGGGCGGCGCAGCGCATCCTCGGCAAGCACGACTTCAGCACCTTCCGCGCTTCCGAGTGCCAGGCCAAGTCGCCCGAGCGCACGCTCGATGTCTTCGACGTAAGGCGCGAAGCGGAGGTGATCGTCGTCACCGCCAAGGCCCGCAGCTTCCTCCACTCGCAAGTGCGTTCGATGGTGGGCTCGCTGAAGCTGGTCGGCGAAGGCAAGTGGACGGCAAGCGACTTCCGCGCCGCATTGGACGCACGCGATCGCTCGCGCTGTGGCCCGCTGGCGCCGCCCGACGGGCTCTACCTGACGAAGGTCGATTACTAGCGGTTGGCTGCCGCGGCGATTTCCGCCAGCTGCTCCGGCGTCGGCGGGAACAGCATCACCAGCAGCAGCACCGCGGCGATCAATCCCACCGCCTGCGCGATGATCAGCAGCACGATCTGCATCGGCTTGAGCGTCATCACCAGCCGCGCGATGTTGATCGACACCACCACGCCCACGATGAGGAACAGGAAGCCGAGGAAGGTGAGGCCCATCAGAACCGTCACCAGCATCACTGCCGACAGGATGGCGTTGGCCCAGTTCACCGCCACGATGAACGGCACCAATGCATCCCATCGGCCGATCTGGCGCAGGTACAGTGCTGAAGTGCCGAGCACCGCCGCGTAGACGAGAGCGGTCTGCATCAGCGAGGAGAAGATGTGGCCAGCGCCGAGCAGCGCTGTCGCCACCAGTTCGGCAGCGGTCACGACCAGCACGGCGATGAAGCTCGTGACCAGCCCCGCCTGCGTGAACTTGAAATAGCCCGCCGCGCTGCGGTCGCCGGTCAGCAGCGCCAACAGGCCCCGCGCCGCCGCTTGGGTCTCTTCGACAATGGTCGTGTTCGACTCAGGCACTAAACAATCCCTTGCCCGCCGGTGGTCAGCATGTAGAGACCGAACGGGATGGCGGCAAGCAGCACAATGCAAAGAATGGCAAACGCGAAGGAAACGCCGAGGCTGAGCTTTCCGACCTCGCGCGCCGCCCGATAGAACATGAAACCGCGCACCCCGAGCAGCGCCAGCGCAGCGGCGTCGCTGTGCACATAGACGAGCGGCAGCGACAGAACCTGCACGATGCCGAGCGCATAGACGCTGGGAACGGCAACCGCCAACGCATCGGCGCGCATCAGCCGCGCCGTGCCCCAGGCCGCGATGACAATGGCTAACACCAGGATCAGATTGAAGAGCAGGCTGATGGCCACCTGCATCCAGGCCGGCACAGTGCCGGCGGCGAGGCCGAGGACCGCAATCGCCAGCAGGACGCTGACGACGTAGAACCCCATCGCGTTCAGCAGGCCGGCGCGCGTCAGGTTGAACTTGGCGATCGCATCAGGCTGCGCGGTCAGCAGGTCGAGCCAGCCGACCACCGCGCGCCACAGCTCGGAAAAGGCGTTCATCCGAGGTAGTTCGCGATGAACTGCGCGTAGAGCGTGGTCAGCTCCTCGAGGTCGGATAGCCGGATGTTTTCGTCGACCTTGTGCATGGTCGGGCCGGGCAGGCCGAACTCCACTACCGGGCAATAGTCGGCGATGAAGCGTGCGTCCGACGTGCCGCCACCGGTGGAGAGTTCCGGCGGAATGCCGGTGCGCCGGGCGATGGTCTCGATCAGCGTCTCTACTCCGCCGCCGAGGTCGGAGAGGAAGGAACGCGACGGGCGGCCCACCACCTTGAACTCGACGAGGGTGTCGCGCTTGTCCTGATTGGCGATCACGTCCTCGATCGCTTCGATCAGCGTCTCCGGCGTCCACCGGTCATTGTACCGCACGTTGAAGCGCAGGAGCGCCGAGGCGGGGATGACATTGGTCGTCGTATTGCCGACATCGGCCGAGGTGAACTCGAGGTTCGACGGCGGAAAGTGCTCCGAGCCGTCATCGAGCTTGCCCGAGAGCGCCAGCAGCAAAGTCGCGGCAACCGGCAGGGGGTTGTTGGCCTTGTCCGGGTAGGCGACGTGCCCCTGCGTGCCGGTGACGCGGACCTGTCCGTTGAGCGAACCGCGCCGGCCGACCTTTATGCTGTCGCCGACCCGGACGGTGGCACTCGGCTCGCCGACGATGGCGAAATCGAACCGATAGCCCTGGCTCTCGGCCCAGGCCATCAGCTTGTCGGTGCCGTTGATCGAGTCCGCTTCCTCGTCATTGGTAATGGCGAGCGAGATCGTGCCATCGGTCGGAGCGCGCGAGATCGCGGCGATGAAGGCGGCGATGCCGGACTTCATGTCGGCCGCACCGCGCCCATAAATCTTGCCATCGACGATATCCGCCGCGAATGGCGGATGGGTCCACGCCGCGGCGTCACCCGGTGTCACCACGTCGGTATGGCCGGCGAACAGCAGGTGCCTGCCGCCCCTCCCGCGCGTCGCGAACAGGTTGTCGACCGGGTACGACCCGTCACCCTCGAACCGCACCCGCTCGCAGGTGAACCCGAGCGGCACCAGCGCCGCTTCGAGCACATCGAAGACGTCGTGAAGCTCCGGGGTGACCGAAGGTTTGCGGATCAGGTCGGCAAGGAGTTGGACGGGGTCGACCACCTCAGTCCCGCAGCAGCTCGTTGATGCCGGTCTTGCTGCGCGTCTGGGCGTCGACGGTCTTGACGATCACGGCGCAATAGAGGTTCGGGCCTGGCTGCCCGTTCGGCAACGGCTTGCCGGGAAGGCTCCCCGAGACGACGACGGAATAGGGTGGCACCTTGCCGATATGCACTTCGCCGGTGGCGCGGTCGACGATCTTGGTCGAGGCGCTGAGGAACACGCCCATGGAGATAACCGAGCCCTCGCCGACGATGACGCCTTCCACCACTTCGGAGCGGGCGCCGATGAAGCAGTTGTCTTCGATGATCGTGGGGTTGGCCTGCATCGGCTCGAGCACGCCGCCGATGCCGACGCCACCCGAGAGGTGGACGTGCTTGCCGATTTGCGCGCAGCTGCCGACGGTCACCCAAGTATCGACCATGGTACCTTCATCGACATAGGCGCCGACATTAACGAAGCTCGGCATCAGGATGACGTTCTTGGCCACGTAAGCCGACCGGCGGGCGACCGCACCGGGCACGGCGCGGAAGCCGGCGTCGCGATAGGTGTTTTCGCTCCAGCCCTCGAACTTGGACGGCACCTTGTCCCACCACGAGGCGCCGCCGGGCGCACCGGGGATCATGGTGTTGTCGTTGAGCCGGAAGCTCAGCAGCACCGCCTTCTTCAGCCACTGGTTGACCGTCCACTCGGTCGGCGCCTGCCGTTCAGCGACCCGCGCCTTGCCGCTGTCGAGCAGGTTCAGCGCCTCGTTCACCGCCTCACGGACCTCGCCTGACGTGCCCGAGTTGATTTCGGCGCGCGCCTCCCAGGCGGCGTCGATGGTACGGGCGAGATCGGCGTAGGACATGGACTGGCTCTCTGGCGGGATAGTAAGCGCGGCGGACATTATCCCGCTCGCTTGGCCTGTCAACGATCCTTAACCCGGCGCGATGCAAGCTTGGGAGCAGTTTTCGGAGACTTGAAATGGCCAGACGCGCCGATACCCCGCTTCGTACCTCGGTCGAGGACCTGGATGCGGTAAAGAGCGCGCCTTCGACGCCGCAGACCGAAGCCGCCGCCTTCCGCCTCGCTTATTCCGACGAGGAGTTCATGACCAGCGAGGATACGCGCGGCGTGCGCTTCCAGCTGGAGTACCTGAAGACGGAGTTCCGGCTGCGCGAATACGGCATCCGCTCGACCGTCGTACTGTTCGGCGGCGCCCGCATCCCCGAGCCGGGCAAGCCGGCCTGGGCGGCGCGCAACGAGACGCAGAAGAAGAACCTCGAGGCCGCCTCGCGCTACTACGAGGAGGCGCGCCGCTTCGCCCAATATGCCTCGCTGACCTCCAAGGCCCTTGACCATCGCGATTTCGTCGTCGTGACGGGCGGCGGGCCCGGCGTCATGGAGGCCGGCAATCGCGGTGCCGACGACGTCGATGCCCCCTCGATCGGTCTCAACATCGTGCTGCCGCACGAGCAGACGCCGAACGCCTACATCACCCCGGACCTCTGCTTCAATTTCCATTATTTCGCGACGCGCAAGATCCACTTCCTGCTGCGCGCGCGGGTCGTGGCGATCTTCCCCGGCGGCTTCGGCACGATGGACGAGTTCTTCGAGACGCTGACGCTGATCCAGACGGGCCGCATGGAGCGCGTCCCGCTCCTGCTGTTCGGCAAGGAGTTCTGGGCCAAGGTGATCAATTTCGAGGCGCTGGCCGAAGCCGGCACCATCGCGCCTGATGATCCGTACCTGTTCACCGTGGTCGACAGCGCCGAAGAAGGCTGGGACGTGGTCCGCGCGCACTACAATTTGCCGGAACTGACGTAGGCGGGCTGAGGGGCGGCCGCACCCTAGAACTGGGCGAACCGCTGCTCGACCTTCTGCGCGAACTTTTCTCGCGCCTCCGGCGAGATGTCGTAGATGGAGTGCTGCGCCAGATACAGGTGTTTCACGCCGAGGCCGCCGCAGGTGGCCTTCAACCCGCGCAGCAGCAGCTTTCTCGCCGGATCCTGCATCAGCAGCTGGTTGTAGAACCAGGGCGAGCCGCAGGTGGTGACCACGCCCATCCGAGTGAGGTTCCGCAGAGCCGGCTTGATGAGACCTCCGCCCGGCGGCTGTTCAAAGGCGACGCCCGGACGCCATACCCGATCGAAATAACCCTTTAGGATCGCCGGCATGTCCGACCACCAGGTGGGAAAGCAGAATACGCAGGCGTCGGCCCATCTCAGCGCGCCGATGTAGACCTCTAGGTCCTGCGGCGGCGGCCGTGTCCGCTCCTCCTGCCCGTGCCACTCCTCCTCCCCCATCACCGGGTCGAACTTCATCGCGTAAAGGTCGAAATCGATGACCTCGTCGCCCCTGGCCTTGAGGGTCCGCAGGATCCGCTGGTGCAGCGACGCCTGGTAGCTGTCGGCAGCCGGATGCGCATAGACGACGTTGACCTTCATGGCGAGCGCCCCCTGCGCCCATTAGATTATGGCAGCTTCCGCAAAAACCCCGCCAGGTCCGCCGTCATGTGATGCACATGTGCGCCGCCGGTCCGTTCCAGTTCCCACGCCTCGACCTGTTCGTGGGTGAACGCTTCCGATGCGATCACCTGTACGGTGGTCATGCCCGTATCGTGCGGGACCCTCAGGTTCTTTTCGAGGTCGTCGAACATCGCCGCGCGCCGCGCGTCGATGCCGTGCTTGTCGAAGAACTGCTGGTAGGCCTCAGGCAGGGGCTTGGGCTTGTAGCCCATGGCGCGGATATCGAAGATGTCCTCGAACAGATCGTCGGCATTGCCGAGGCGGCCGAGTACGGCGCGGGCATGCCCGACATCGCCGTTGGTGAGGATGAACTTGCGGCCGGGCAGGGCGCGGATCGCATCGACGAGATCGGGATGCGCGGCAATCGGCGAATAGTCGATCGCATGCACAGTATTGAGGAAGTGGTCGGGATCGACCTCGTGCCGCTGCATCAGCCCGTTCAGCGTCGTGCCGTAATCGCGGTAATAGGTCTTCTGCAGGGCCCGCGCCTCGTCGAACGGCAGCTGCGTCACGCCCACCATGTAATGCGAGATGAGCATGTCGATCTGCGCGAACAGGTTGCACTCGCGCGGGTAGAGCGTGTTGTCGAGGTCGAATACCCAGTCGGTGACGTGGGATAGTGACCGCATCTTAGTCAAATCATTCATCGCGCTACTATGCCAGACATCATGGTGCGGTTACACGTGCGAATTGATCAGGCCACCTGTGCCGCCAGAGGTTGTTAGTAGATGACTGCCCAATTCCACGTGCCGCAATCGAAGGCCGATGCCGATCCGCGCCGCTGGATCGCGCTCGCCGTGCTGTTGCTCGCAAGCTTCATGAACCTGATCGACGTGACCATCGTCAACGTAGCGCTGCCCAGCCTGCAACAGAACCTCGGCGCCGACTCGACCCACATCGAATGGGTCATTGCCGCCTATGTGCTGAGCTTCGCGCTCGGCCTCCTGCCCTTCGGCAGGCTGGGCGACATCGTCGGCCGCACCAAGATGTTCCTGATCGGCGTCGCCGCGTTCACACTGGCTTCGGCGTTCTGTGGCCTTGCCCCCTCGATCGAGTGGCTAATCTTTGCCCGCGTACTGCAGGGCCTTGCCGGTGCGGCCATGACCCCGCAGGTGCTCGCCATCGCGCAGGTGACCTTTCCGCCCGAGGAAAAGGGCCAGGCGTTCTCGTTGTTCGGCCTCAGCGCCGGCCTTGCCGCCGTCACCGGCCCGATCGTCGGTGGCCTGCTGATCGGCGCGAACTTCTTCGGCCTCGACTGGCGCCCGATCTTTCTGGTCAACATCCCCTTCGGCATCCTCGCCGTCGTCGCCGGCTGGTACCTGATCCCGCGCACGCCCGGCCATCCCGGGCTCAAGAACGACTTCGTTGGCATTGCCCTGTTCGGCGCCGCCGTGGTGGCCATCGTTTTCCCGATGGTCGAGGGGCACTCGCTCGGCTGGCCGACCTGGCTGTGGGGCCTGATGGCTCTGGGGCTGCTGCTGGCCGGTATCTTCGTGATCTGGGAGCGCCACCGTGCCCGGCAGGACGCTCCGCAACTGCTCAACTTCAGCCTGATCAGCAACCCGAATTACCTGCTCGGTCTGCTCATCACCACCGTCTTCGCATCCGGCGTGCCGGCTATGTTCATGGTGATCTCGCTGATGCTGCAGTCCGGCTACGGCTTCAGCCCGCTCGAGTCCGGGCTGGTCAACACGCCATTCTCGGTCGGTGTGCTCGCCGTCTCGCTGTTCATCGGTCGGCTCGGCCAGCGCTACCTGCGCACCCGCCTTGCGGTCGGCGCGGCGACGCTGGTGGTCGGCATTGCCTGGCTCGATCTCACCATCCGCAGTCTCGGCCCGGAGATCAATCATTGGCAGTTCCTGCCGCCGCTGCTGATCGCCGGGCTTGGCCTGGGGCTCGGTTTCTCCGGCCTGTTCCAGTCGGTACTCGCGGGTGTACCGCCGCGCGATGCCGGCGCCGGTTCGGGTGCGCTGCAGGCGTTTCAGCAGATCGGCGGGGCCGTCGGTGTGGCGCTGGTGGGTGAGATCTTCTTCACCCAGCTCGCCGCCAACTTCGCCGCCGGCGAGGCCCCACATGTTGCCTTCGCCGAAGCCGCCGCGCCCGCGATCATCTACCAGATCGTCTCGTTCGGCCTCGTCGTGATCCTGGTGCCGTTCCTCACGATCAAGCGGCCCGAACCGCCCGGGCAGGGGCGCGCCGAAGCGGCTCCCCCGGTTGTCGCCGAGGCTTGACGCAGAGGGCGCCGCGAGGCGCCCTTCGCCCCAGAGTGGCAGGTTTACCACTGGCTAACCACCCGTTTCGATATCTGTTCGAATGCCACAGATCGGTCCGGCTCCGCCCACAATCCGGCCCTGCCTCGATGCGACGAGGCTGGGCCAGACCGGAGCCCGCCATGAACAGCCTGACGACATTCGCCGCGACAGCCACCGCATTCTTCATCCTGGGGCTCACGCTGGCGCTGCCGACGAAGAGCGCCGAGCCTCTGCCGGCCAACTTCCTCTACACCAGCGCCGGAGAGCTGGAGAGTAACGCGGCCATTCTCGCCCGGCCGGATATCGAGGGCGTGCAGGTCGTCTACAACTGGAAGCGGCTCGAGAGGGCCGAGGGTGAGTATGACTTCAGCCAGATCGACGCCGACCTCGCCACGGCGGAGAAGCTCGGCAAGAAACTGGTCATCCAGGTGCAGGACCGCTTCTTCTCACCAGAGGCCCGGAACATCCCCGAGTACCTGTTGACCGAAGCGCAATATGGCGGCGGGCTGGTTCCGCAGGTCGAAGAGGGAAAATCGGAGGGCTACGGCTGGACCACCATGCAGTGGAACCCGGCGGTCCGGGCCCGTTATCAGGCCCTGCTGCATGCTCTGGCGCAGCGCTTCGACGGCAAGGTGTTTGCAGTGAACCTGCCGGAGACGGCGATCGACGTGACCGAGGCGCCGGACGATACGGGCTTCACCTGCGACGGGTATTTTGCCGCCGAACTGGAGAATCTCACAGCCGCTCGCGCCGCGTTCAAGGCGTCGCACGTGGTGCAATACGTGAACTTCTGGCCGTGCGAGTGGGAGGACGACCGTCAGTACATGAGCCGGCTGTTTGAGCATGCCGCAACGAACGGGATCGGCCTCGGCGGTCCGGACATCGTGCCGTGGCGCAAGGGGCAGATGAAGAACTCCTACCCGTTCTTCAACCAGTACAAGGGCAAGCTCGATTTCGTCGGCATGGCCGTGCAGGAGCCGACGCTCGCCTACACCAACGAAAAGACGGGCAAGTCTTTCACCCGCGAGGAGTTCGTCGAATTCGCCACCGACTATCTCGGGGTGAACGCGATTTTCTGGAGCGCCGAGACGCCGTGGCTGAACCGGTAGCGGCGGGTGCCGCTTACCGTACGATCAGTGTACCGGCACCGTGTTCGGTGAAGAGCTCGACCAGCACCACGTGCGGGGTCTTGCCGTTGAGGATGACGACGCCTTCGACACCGTTGTCTAGTGCCTCGAGGCAGGTCTCGACCTTGGGGATCATGCCGCCCGAGATGGTGCCGTCGGCGATCAGTGCCTTGGCGTCGCGCATCGAAAGCTCAGGAATGAGCTTCTTGTTCGCGTCCAGCACCCCGTCGACGTCGGTCAGGAACAGCAGGCGCTTGGCGCCGAGCGAGCCGGCGATCGCACCGGCAAACGTGTCGGCGTTGATGTTGTAGGTATTGCCGTCGCGTCCGGGCGCCACCGGCGCGATCACCGGGATCATTTCGGAACGGGCGAGCGTATCGAGCAGGGTACGATCGACCTCCACCGGCTCGCCGACAAAGCCCAGATCGAGCACGCGCTCGATGTTCGAGCCCGGATCCTTGATGCGCTTCTCGGCCTTCTTGGCAAAGACCATGTTGCCGTCCTTGCCGCAGAGCCCGATGGCCCACTCGCCCTCGGCATTGATCAGCGCGACGATCTCTTTGTTGATCGAGCCGGCGAGCACCATCTCGACGACTTCCATCGTCCGCTTGTCGGTGACCCGCAACCCGCCCTCGAACTTGCTCTCAATGCCGAGGTTCTTCAGCATCGAGGCGATCTGCGGGCCGCCACCATGCACGACGATCGGATTGACGCGCGACTGCTTCAAGAGCGCGATGTCGCGGGCAAAGGCCTGGCCGAGGTTGACATCGCCCATGGCATGGCCGCCGTATTTCACAACGACGGTCTTACCCTCGTAGCGCTGCATATAGGGGAGCGCCTGGCTGAGAACGCCAGCGTCGCGGGTAAAGCTCTCGAGATCGGGCATCTTGCGCAGAGTATCCATTTTGCTTCGTCCTATAGCGCATTCCGTTGGAGTCGAAAGCGCTTTTGCGCCCGCGCCGGCCTTCAAACAGGACAATGGCGAAGATTTCGTGACCGCCCGGCGAGGGGATAGGCAGCGGCAGGACCTTTGGCTAAGGTCCGGCGCATGACGAGCGGTACCGCCTCCGACATCGCCGATCTCATCGCCCGCACCGCGCTCAGGGATCGCGCGGCGTTTCGCGATCTCTACAGCCGCACCAGCTCGAAACTATTCGGTGTGACGCTGCGTATTCTCAAAGACAGATCGGAGGCCGAAGAGGCGCTTCAGGAAGTCTACGTCAAGATCTGGCAGCGGGCCGACCGCTATGTGGCGGGTGGCTACAGCCCGATCAGCTGGCTGGTGGCGATCGCTCGCAACCACTCGCTGGACATATTGCGGGCGCGCAAGCCGATGAGCGACGACATCGATGCCGCGATCGACCTGGCGGACGGGGCTCCCGATCCCGAACAGGCAACGATCGACAGCTCGGAGAGGACGCGCATCGACGGGTGTCTCGATACGCTGGAGGCCGACAAGGCCGATTGCGTTAGGGGCGCCTACCTCGACGGCTATAGTTACGAAGAACTGGCGACGCGCCACAGCGTGCCGCTCAACACGATGCGAACCTGGCTCCGCCGGAGCCTGATCAAACTGAGAGAGTGCCTCACGGCATGAGTACCGAAGGACACAGCAGCAGCGGGGAGGACGACCAGGTTCTGGTCGCCGAATACGCGCTCGGCCTTCTGGAAGGGGGCGAACGCGCCGCCGTGGCTCGCCGTATCGCCGGCGAGCCGGTGCTGGCTGCCGACCTGCGGCTCTGGCGCAACCGGCTCTCGACGCTCGACAATGAGTTTGCCGAAGTCGCCGCCCCTGCCGGGGTGCTCTCGCGCATCGAGAACCGGCTGTTTGGCGCTACCAAGGCGGGCGCGGGTGGCTTGTGGAACTCGCTCGCCCTGTGGCGTGCCCTTACCGCGACGGCCGCTGCGGTCGCAGTCGTCGCCATCGGCGTCAACCTGCTCCAGCCGCGTGTCGATCCCACAGCTTTCGCCACCCAGCTCGTGGCCGCCATCCAGGCGCAGGAAGGCAGCGGTGTCGAGTTCGTCGCCATCTACAACGAGGCGCTGGGAGAGGTTCGCATCACGTCGCTCAAGGGCGATGCCGTCGCCGACAAGGACTACGAGCTCTGGTACATCAAGGGTGATGCGCCGGCCGTCTCGATGGGTGTGCTGCCGGTCAATGAGCGGCGCGAGATCCCGATCGACGCGGCTACGCGACCCAATATCGGGCCGGGTACGGTCTTTGCCGTCACCCTAGAGCAGAAGGGCGGCTCGCCGACCGGTGTGGCCCAGGGTCCGATCGTGGCCGTCGGTACGGCGACGCCGATCTGACGCCTGCCCGATTTCCCATTCAGCGGCTCGCACTTGGCGGGCCGTTTTTGTTTCCGGCGCCGGGCGCGGCCCGTACGAAGCTGACGCCGCAAAAGTTTCGCTTCAGCGCGCGAATAAACCTCGCCCAGCGAAAATGTGATCCGAAACTGGATCGATGGACCTTCCGTAACTCCGCCTGTCACACCGCAAGACCAATGCGGGCAACAGTCAAAAGGAAGGAACAGTCAATGAAACTCTCCACTCTGCGTGTACTTGCCGCCGCGGCCATGCTGTCGGTCTCCGCCATCGGCTCTATTGCCTATGCCGAGAATCCGATGGTCGGCGGCGCGCCGATGTCCGAGACCAAGGACATCATCGACAACGCCGTGAACTCGGCCGATCACACGACGCTGGTTGCCGCTGTGAAGGCCGCCGGTCTCGTCGACACGCTGAAGGGCGCGGGGCCGTTCACCGTGCTCGCCCCGGTCAATGCCGCCTTCGACGCCCTGCCGGCCGGTACGGTCGACAGCCTGCTGAAGCCTGAGAACAAGGACCAGCTGGTCAAGATCCTCACCTGCCACGTCATCGGGGCCAAGGCCCTCTCCACCGACATCACCAAGATGGCCATGGACGATGGCGGCACTCACGAAGTAACCACTGTCGGCGGCTGCAAGCTCTGGCTCAAGGCCGATGGCGGCAAGGTCACCATCACCGATGAATCGGGCGGCGTCGCCACCGTGACAATCGCCGACGTGATCCAGTCGAACGGCGTGATCCACGTCATCGACAAGGTGCTGCTGCCCAAGATGTAACGTTCACGGCTTCGGCCGCGAATAACACATCGACACGCGGACCCGTGTCCCGTCCTTATGGGCGGGACACAGCCATTTGTACTGCTCGCTCGACCGCCTGCCGCTAGACTGAACCAAGCTCGAAAGGGGCGATCCCATGACCACCAGTCGCCGCAATTTTCTCCTCGGCACCAGTGCTGTCGCCGCACTCGGCGCCGCTGCCTTCTTCTTCCGTCCGATGGGGAGTTCGCGTGCCGCCGAAGGCACGTTCGAGTTCACCCTCACCGACGAGGAGTGGAAGAAGAGGCTCAGTCCGATGAGCTACCAGGTGCTCCGGCACGAACATACCGAGCACCCGGGGACGTCCGAACTGCTCTACGAGCACCGCGTCGGCACCTTTGCCTGCGGCGGTTGCGAACTCCCGCTGTTCGACAGTGCCACCAAATACGAGAGCGGGACCGGCTGGCCGAGCTTCTACCAGCCGCTCGAAAACGCCGTGGGCGAGTCGACGGACACGTTGCTCGGCTATCCCCGCACCGAAGTGCACTGCCGCCGCTGCGGCGGGCATCTCGGCCATGTGTTCGACGATGGCCCGCAACCGACGGGCTTGCGCTACTGCATGAACGGCGCCGCACTGGTCTTTCACCCGGCCGAGGGGTGAGCGGGACGCTGACTGAAACAGACGACCCCCTCCCATCCTCCCCCATAAAGGGGGAGGTGCCGCTCAGTGCTGAGGGCACTATCGAAAACACAAGCTCGACTCTTCACCTCCCCCTTTAAGGGGGAGGATGGGAGGGGGCAGTCTCGGCTTCAGTCAGCGCAACCCTGCTCCGACTTCCACCGATCTTGCGCCGTTTCACGAACCGCGCCATCTGTGACTGAATGAAGCTCACTATTATCCAGACCGGCGACGTCCCGGCGCCGTTGCGGCCGCAGTTCGGCGCCTATCCCCCGATGTTCAAGCGCATGTTCGACGAAGCCGGCCAGGCCTTCGAATACGAGACTGTGCCCATCTACGACGGCGCCGGTTTTCCCGATCCGGGCAAGCTCGAAGGCGTCCTGATCACCGGCTCGGCCGTCGGCGTCTACGAGGATCACGCCTGGCTCGATCCGTTGCGGGCTTTCATCCGCACCGCTTATGCGGCGAACACGCCGATGCTCGGCATCTGCTTCGGCCACCAGATCATGGCCGATGCGCTGGGCGGCGATGTGCGAAAATCCGAGAAGGGCTGGGGCCTTGGCCGTCACACCTATCAGGTGAAGGCGCGGCCCGGCTTTCTCGCCACCGATTTGCCGGCGCTCTCCATCGCCTGCTCGCATCAGGACCAGGTGATCACGCCGCCCGTGGAGGCGGAGGTATTCCTCGGCTCGGAGTTCACCCCCAATGCCGGCCTCGCCTACAAGAACGGCAAGGCCCTGAGCCTCCAGCCGCATCCCGAGTTCCTCGACGACTACACGCTGGCGCTAGCCGAGCTGCGCCGGGGTAAGGCGCCGGATGAACTGGTCGATAAGGCACTGGCATCAGTCGCAACGCCTTCGCACAGCAAGGATGTGGCCGGCTGGCTGGGCGCGTTCCTCAGCCGCTAGTGCTCCAGCAACTGCCGGATCTCTGCCCGTAACTGCTCCATGCCGAACTTGGTCTCGCTCGAGGTGAGGACGATTTCGGGATGTGCGGCGGGGCGCTTTGCAATGGTGTCGCGGGTCTTCTTGATGGCGGCGTCGAGCTCGGCCTTGGTCGGCTTGTCGGCTTTGGTGATCACCACCTGGTAGCTCACCGCCGCCTTGTCGAGCTCGTTCATCACCGATTTGTCGTTGGCGTTCGGGCCATGGCGGCCGTCGATCAGCACGTAGACGCGGCGCAGGTTCGGCCGGCCGGTGAGGTACTGGTGGATCAGCCTGGTCCACTGCTTGACCTTCGCCTCGGGCGCCTTGGCAAAGCCATAGCCTGGCATGTCGACGATGCGCAGATCCGCATGCTGGCTATCGAAGATATTGAGCTCCTGCGTCCGCCCCGGCGTGTTGGAGGTGCGGGCGAGAGCCGTCGTGCCGGTCAGCGCATTGATCAGCGAGGATTTGCCGACGTTCGAGCGCCCGGCGAAGGCGATCTCCAGCTTGTCCGCCTCCGGCAGGTCGGCGAGGCGCACGCAGCCCTTGATGAAGACGAACGGGCGCGCGAACAGCAGCCGTCCGGCTTCGATCTGGTCGTCGCTAAATTTGGCGGGCGTGTCGTTCATGGGCGTTCAATAGGGGAGACCGGCGAATAAGGAAAGGGCCGCGCACCGTACGATGCGCGGCCCTCGAATTACGTGGGTCTAGCCTCAGCTCGCCTTGCCGCCGGCGGGCTTTTCTTCAACCTTGGGCTTGCGCTTGAAGCTCGCCGCGATGTTGCCGAGCAGGTCCACTTCGGCGCCGTGGCGCTTCATAATGAACCACTGCTGCGTCACCGACAGCAGGTTGTTCCAGGCCCAGTAGATCACGAGGCCGGCCGGGAACGTGCCGAGCATGAATGTAAAGATCACCGGCATCCAGTTGAAGATCATCGCCTGAGTCGGATCCGGCGGCGGCGGATTGAGCCGCATCTGCACCCACATGGTCACGCCCATGATGAGCGGCCAGATGCCGAGATGGAGCAGGCCGCCGATCACCGGCAGGGCCACCGGGTTCCACGGGATCAGGCCGAACAGGGTGAAGATATTGGTCGGATCGGGGGCCGCGAGGTCGACGATCCAGCCGAAGAACGGCGCATGACGCATCTCGAGCGAGATGAAGATGACGGTGTACAGAGAGAAGAACACTGGGATCTGGATCAGGATCGGCCAGCAGCCCGCGAGCGGGTTAATCTTCTCTTTCTTGTAGAGCTCCATCATCGCCTGCTGCTGCGCAGCACGATCGTCCTTGAAGCGCTCCTGGATCGACTTCATTTCCGGCTGCACGCGCCGCATCGCCGCCATCGACTTGTAGGAGCGGTTAGCCAGAGGGAAGAAGATCGCCTTGACGATGACCGTCACCGCGAGGATGGCAAGGCCGAAATTGCCCAGGATCCCGTAGAGGAAGTTCAAGAGGTCGAACATCGGGCGGGTGATGAAGTGCAGCCAGCCCCAATCGATCAGCAGTTCCAGCCGGTCGAAGCCATAGGTCTTGTCGTAGCTGTCGATGATATGGGTCTGCTTGGCACCGGCGAAGGCGTAGGTCTTGCTCTCGGCCTTGCCGCCGGCCGGCACGATGACCGGGGTGCTTTCGACGAAGCTCGTCTGGTAGACGTCGATGGCGCCTTGCTTGGTCGCCGAGAAGCGTGCGTTCAGCGGCGAGCCGGGGAGCGAGTGGATCGCGGTCGCCCAGTACTTGTCGCCGATGCCGACCCAGCCGCCGGTTGCCGACGTCCAGTCGATCTGGCCGTCATGGACGACGTCCGAGTATTTCTTCGAAACGAGGTTGTTCGCGCCGAGCACGCCGAGCGGGCCTTCGTGCTGGACGAAGAAGTTCGCCACATGCGGCGTGCCCTGGCGCACGATGCGCGAATAGGGGTAGAGCGCGATATCGCCGGCGGTGGTGTTCTCCACCGACTGGACCACGGTCACCAGATAATGGTCGTCGACGGTGAAGTTGCGACGGAAGATCAGGCCCGCGCCATTGTCCCAGCGCAGCGTCACCGGCGTTGCGACGGTGAGCGAAGCATTGTCGCCTTCGACCGTCCAGACGCTGTTGCCGTCCGGAAGGGCATTGGTGCTGCCCGCCGCGGGGGCCCAGCCGCCCTCGATATAGTAGCCGTTCGGCCCGCCCGAGGGGCTGAGGAGCGTAATGATCGGCGAGTTCGGATCGACCGTCTCGCGGTAGTCCTTGAGCTGGACGTCGTCGAGGCGCGCACCGGTAAGGCTGATCGAGCCCGCCAGCGCCGGCGTATCGATGCTGACACGCTGCGAGGCCGCGAGGGCCGCTTCGCGCGTGGCGAAGCTACCGGCGATGGTGGTGTCGGTCACGGCGACCTGCGCTGCTCCGGCAGCGGCGGTGCCGGCGGCCGGCGTCGCGAGGCCGGTGTCAGCGGGAGCCGTCGTCTGCTGGGCAGCCTGCTGGGCCTCGGCGCGCCGCTGCGCCTGCTCGAGCTGCGGCCCGGCCACGAAGAACTGCCATCCGAACAGCACCACGATGCTGAGCACGATCGCGATGATCATGTTGCGGTTGTTTTCGGACTGCATCAGCTCTTCTTCTTCAGGTGAATCTTGGAAATCGAGGCGTTGAGCTCGCTGACGAGCTCCGCAAACGGTGTGCTCAGCGCGTCGCGGCGTCCGACCAGCACATAGTCATGTTGGGGCTGGAAGCTCGACTCGCAAGCCTTGGCGGCGGCTCTGAGGCGACGCCGGATGCGATTACGCTCCGGCGAGTTGCCCTGCTGCTTGGTAACGGTGAAGCCGATACCGGGTTCGTCGAGCGCGCGGTCGTTCGACTGCAGCGAAAATGCAGAGCGCCCGACGCGCTTGCCTCGGGCGACTCCAACAAATTCGGATCGATTCTTCAGGCGCCGCACAGCGCCCTCCTCAGATATGGCCGTGTGCACGGCCACAGTCTTAGGCCGACAGCTTCTTGCGGCCGACGGCGCGACGGCGAGCCAGCACCGCGCGGCCATTCTTGGTTGCCATACGGGCGCGGAAGCCATGCCGGCGGGTGCGGACCAGAGTGCTCGGCTGGAAAGTGCGTTTCGACATACGATCTGACCACGCCGGCGCGCGGTTCCCTAATTCTGCTGACTAGAGCAAAGCAATTGGCATGCCGGCCGGACCCATCGAGTGGTCCACGGCAGATTTCGGCGCTGTATATGGAATTGGTCCACCGAAGTCAACGCGACCCGCCTGCGTCAGTTCGGCTTTTATGCAGCGGATTTCCACTGTGGCTTGGCCTTCGCCACTATTGCCCGGCACGAGGCCGGTGTTATTGAGGCAGGACAGGGGTTTGGGGCCCCGTGAAGAACACCGGGGACGCGATTGGCCGACATCCTAACTCCCGACCTGTGCGTCATCGGGGCCGGATCTGGCGGCCTCGCGGTCGCCGAGCTGGCGCGGGCCTATGGTGCCAGCGTCGTCCTCGTCGAAAAAGGCACGCTCGGCGGCAATGCCCTCAACACCGGCGCCGTGCCGGCCAAGGCGCTCGCGGCAGCGGCGGCCCATGCCCGCAACGTCCGTGACGGCGGCCAGTTCGGGGTCACCGTGGAGGAAGCGAGAGTCAACTTCCGCCGTGTCCACGATCACATCGAGCAGGTGATCGCCGCGCTGTCGCCGGCGAGCGCTGTGTCGCGGCTCGGGGCGCTCGGCATCGACGTCGTCAAGGGCACGGCCCGGTTCATCAATCGCAGGGCGGTTGTCGTCGGCGACACCGAGATCCGCGCTCGCCGTTTCGTCATCGCCACCGGGGCCCGCTCCGTGGTGCCCGCGATCGCCGGCGTCGATGGGGTGCCCTATTTTACCGCCGACACCATTCTCGACAATACGCGCAAGCTCACCCATCTCGTCGTGATCGGCACCGGCGCCATCGCCATCGAGCTGGCCCAGGCCTACGCCCGCCTCGGTACCGAGGTGACGGTGATCGGCAGCGGGGCATTTCTCCCCGGCCTCGACCCCGAACTCGCTGCAGTTGCCTTGAAGCGGGTGGCGGAGGAGGGGGTGCGGCTGGTGCCCAATGCCGCCGTCACCGCCATCCAGTCCCGCTCGATGGGCATCGGCGTTGCCGTGCATGACGGCGAGACGGACCTGCTGCTCGACGCGTCGCACATCCTGATTGCCGGTGAGCGCATCCCAAATCTCGACGGCCTCGACCTCGCCAAGGCGGGCATCAGGCTGGAGAAGAGCCGCCCTGCCTTCCTGCAGCTCACGGCGGGGCTGCGCACCACCAATGCGCATGTCTATGCGGTCGGCGACGTCGTGGGCAGCCAGTCGGTACCCGCCGCCATGGGGCAGGCGGAAGCCGTGGTCCGTAGCGCCGTGCTCGGTGCGCTGGCCCGGCCCAGCGGCCTAGTGCCGCGCCTCGTCTCGACCGATCCGGCGATCGCCGAGATCGGGCTCACCGAAACCACCGCGCGCACCAAGCACGGCGTCAGCTTCCGCGTCACCCGCTGGGCCTTTGCCGATAACGACCAGGCCCGCGCCGCGCGCCAGACCTATGGCCTCGCCAAGCTCGTCACTGACCGCTCTGGCAGGATCATCGGTGCTGGGGTCGTCGGAGCGGGGGCGAGCGAGCTTGTTGCCTTGTTCTCGCTCGCCATGTCCGCCGGCATGAAGGCCGGCGACCTGGCGTCGCTGACGGTGCCCTATCCTTCTGTCGCCGAGATCGCGGTGCGGCTCGGCGCCGAGTTCCGCCGCGGCGAGTTGCAGAGCCCCTTGGTCAAATACTGGGCGGCGCTGACCCGTCTCCTCGGTTGATCCGACCCTTATCGCACTGGCAAGGCCGGGTTTTTCCCGGTAAGCATCGCTCAAATGGCCACACCGACCCGTGCGATGCCGGGCCCGTTCTCGGGCCTCTCCGTCAAGCTGATCGCCACGCTTATCGTGGTGATCCTTGCGGTTGAGGTGGTGATCTATCTCCCCTCCGCCGCGAGTTTCCGCCAGAGCTGGCTCAACGACCGGCTGCGCGTCGGCACCGTCGCCGCCCGTGTGCTCGATGCCGTGCCCGATGCCATGGACCTGCCGCGCATGCTGACCGACCGCCTGCTGACCTCGGCGGGCGCCATCGCCATTGTCTATCGCCGCGAGGGCCAGAGCCAGCTGATCGAGCTCGAGGGCGCTGAGACCCCGCGGGAGGCGCTTACCGTCGATATGCGTCAGCGCGACCCGGCGACGCTGATCCTGGGCGCGCTCGATACGCTGCTCTTCGGCTCGAACCGGACCTTGCGCATCGTCGGCAACGAGGACGGCCAGGCCGACCGCACCATCGAGGTGCTGATGCCCGAGGCGCCGCTCCGGGCCGAGCTGCTGCTCTACTCGCGCAACCTGTTCTTCCTCTCGGTGATTCTCGCCATCATCACCTCGGCGGTGCTCTACGTCTTCGTGTCGCGCATCCTGATCGCGCCGATCCGCCGCCTGACCGGCAATCTCGTCGAGTTCTCCGGCGCTCCCGAGAACGCTGCGCTCATCGTCGTGCCGTCCGACCGGCGCGACGAGATCGGCATCATGGAGCGCGAACTGGCGGCGATGGAATCGGACATCTATTCGATGCTGCGCCAGCGCCGGCACCTCGCCGATCTCGGCCTCGCCGTGGCCAAGATCAATCATGACCTCCGCAACACCCTGACCTCTGCCCAGTTGCTCTCCGACCAGGTCGCCAATGTCGACGATCCCAAGGTGCAGCGGCTGGCGCCGCGCCTCGTGCAATCGATCGACAAGGCCATCGGTTTTGCCCAGTCGGTGCTCGACTACGGCCGCCAGAGCGCCACGCCGCCGCGTCCAGTGCCGGTGGACCTGCACCTCCTGCTCGACGAAGCGGCCTTCGATGCGGGCCTCGTGGGGCACCCAACGGTGCGCTGGCGCAACGGTGTGCCGGACGCCGTCACCATTTCAGCTGACCCGGATCAGTTCGCCCGCATCTTCGATAACCTCTTGAAGAACGCGCGCGAGGCGCTCGAGGCCGCCAACGGCAAGATCGAAGCGCCCTATGTCGAGATCGGTTATTCCGAAACCGCGGACTGGCTGACGCTCTCGGTTTCCGACAACGGGCCGGGCCTGCCGCCACGGGCCCGCGACAATCTGTTCGTCGCCTTCGAGGGCTCGGCCCGGGCTGGCGGCACCGGGCTGGGCCTCGCCATTGCCCGCGAGCTGACCGAAGCCCATGGCGGCAAGATCGGCTTCGTCGACCAGCCGCAGGGAACCCGCTTCGACGTCACCCTGCCGCGCAGCATCCGCATCGCCTGACGCTGTCACCGGAACGTCAAAATTCGCATGGCTTCCCGGCTTGCAATGCCGCAACTCCCAATGTATGGGTCACGCCGTTCGCCGGAAACACCACCGGCCGTGCGCGCCCTTAGCTCAGCTGGATAGAGCACCAGACTACGAATCTGGGGGTCAGGAGTTCGAATCTCTTAGGGCGCGCCAATCTCTTCCCCTTGCCGCATAGCGTGGTTCCAAGATCGACCGCGTGACAGGGATGCTCCTTGGGCTTGCGCTAGTAGCATCCGCTGGTTCGGAGACGGTTGTGGACGCTTGTCCGAACGCCGATACCAGACCGCGATTCCAACGGAAAGAGAAGCGGGGAGACGCTGGCCAGAACGACAATTCTCCCAAAGAGCGTGGCGTGTCAGGGAAACTCGGCGTCACCTCCGCTTCATCGCGATCGATCGATCAACCCGATCGCGGCTCTAATCGGACGCAGATCGCTCGCGGCGAGGCGGATGGACCAGCCGAGGTCGAAGGGCAGGCAGCTGGTGGCGGCGTAGAGGTTCGGGATTTCGGGAAGCTCGGGGGCCTGGCGGCCGATGAGCAGGATCGTGCCGAAGGCGCGATAGTCTTTTCCGATCAATGGGTTGGTGAGGTGCTGGCGGTCGAGCAGCACGATCTCGCCGTTGCGGCGGATGGTGAGGGTGTTGTCGAGTTCGCGGAACAGCCGCCCGGTCGCCGCGGGGTCGTGGAAGGTGAAGGCGTCGGTGAAAAGCACTGTGCTGCCGGCACTTAGCTCGATGTCGGTGGTCTGGTGGTGCGCGGCTTCGGGGAAGAGGATCCGCGCCTCGGGCAGATAGGCGAGCCGGCTGCCCGGATCTAGGGTGATGTTGAGGCGCTCACGGCTCATGTTGCCGGGGCGGGCGCGGCTGATGGTGGTGGCGCCCTGGTAGGTGACGCGGACATTGGTGCCTTCGGTCAGCCGGAGGTTGGTCGTGAGATTGTCGCGATCATGAACGGGTCCGCCGCTGTTCTGAACGAGCACATGGGTCAGCGTCGCTGCCGCATTGTCCTGACCATCCTGAACGGATGATAAAGGCTGGCTGAACGTCCGCATCAGCACATAGGGGTAGCGGAACAGCCGGCGATCGAGCACCGTCCGGCCGTTGCGGACAACGAAGCTCAGATCGAGCTGGGCGCCCTCCGTCTCTGAAATCGTGACGTGCTTCACGCGCGGAACAGGACCTCGCGTTCGATGAGGTCGACCACCGCTTCGATGCCTTCACCCTTGCGGCAATTGGTGAGCAGCACTGGGCGATCGTTGCGCACCGACTTCGCCTCGGCATGCATGCGCTCGAGATCGACGCCGACATAGGGGGCAAGGTCGGTCTTGTTGATGACGAGGAGGTCGGAGCGGATGACGCCGGGACCGCGTTTGCGGGGAATGTCGTCACCGCCAGCGACGTCGATGACGAACATCCAGAAATCCGTGAGGTCGCGCGAAAAGGTCGAGGCAAGATTATCGCCACCGGACTCGAGGAGGATAAGTTCGACGCCGGGGAAGCGACGCTCGAGCTCATCGGCGGCCTCGATGTTGAGCGTGGGGTCCTCGCGGATGACGGTATGCGGGCAGGCGCCGGCTTCGACGGCCGAAACGCGGGCCGGATCGATCAGGCCGGAGCGGCGGACGCGCTCGGCGTCCTCGGCGGTGACGAGGTCGTTGGTGATGACGGCGATGTCGATGCCGCGCGCCATCAGCGCCGGGATCAGCCGCTCGACCATCGCGGTCTTGCCCGAGCCGACCGGACCGCCGATGCCGACGCGCGCGGCGCCGATGGGTTTTGCTCCGACGGTACGCGTCGGGGAAAGCTCGTTCATCGCAGCATGTACCTCCGCATCAGCGGGACTTTCTTGACCGGCTCGCACATCAGCAGCTTGCCGTCGGCGCGGACCTCGAAGGTCTGCGGGTCGACCTCGATCCACGGCAGCAGATCGTTGCGGATCATGTGCTTCTTCCTGAGGTGGCGGACCGACTTGATCGGCAGCGTGGTCTTGCTGAGCCCGAGCGACCCGGTGACGCCGGCATCGATGGCGAGCTTGGACATGAAGTTGAAGCTGACCCGCTGCGTCGCCATGCCGAGCCCGCCCCACATGTGCTTTTGCACCTGCGGCTCGGCGACGCCCAGACTGCCATTGCCGTCACCCATTGCCTGCCAGGTGATGGCGCCATTCTTGATGACGGTCCATGGCTTCACGCCGAACGAGGCGCGCGGCCAGAGCACGAGATCGGCGATCTTGCCCACTTCGATCGAGCCGACATGGTCGTCAATGCCGACGGCGATGGCCGGGTTGATGGTGAGCTTGGCCACATAGCGCTTCACCCGCTCATTGTCGGCGCGGGCGGTCGTCTCCTCGGGCAGGCGCCCGATGCGCTCCTTCATCACCGAGGCGAGCTGCCAGCACTTGGCGACGTTCTCGGCGAGCCGGCCCATGCCCTGCGTGTCTGTGCCGAAGATCGAGATCGCCCCCATGTCGTGGAGGAAGTCCTCGGCGGCGACCGTGCCGGCGCGCACGCGGGACTCGCCGAACAGCAGGTCCTCGGGCGTGTTGTAGTTGAGGCTGTGGGCGATCATCGACATCGGCAGCCCCTCCTCCATCGCATACTGGGTGTAGGGGTTGGTGGGGTTGGTCGATGAGGGGATGACATTGTCGTAGGAGCAGACCTTCAGGAGGTCCGGCGCATGGCCGCCGCCTGCGCCTTCCACATGGTACATGTGGATGGTGCGATCGGCGCAGGCCGCCATGGTGTCTTCGGCGAAGAGGAACTCGTTGATGGTGTCGGTGTGGAGATGCACCGCGAAATCGTTGCGGTCGGCGGCGATCAGCGAGCCGTCGATGACGCTGGGCGCGGCGCCCCAATCTTCATGGATCTTGATGGCGGCGGCACCGGCCGCGACCGATTCCTCTACCGCCTCCGGGCTGGTGCTGCCGCGTCCGAACAGGGCGTAGTTGACGGGCGAGCTCTCCATGCCCTGCAGCAGCAGCCCAAACGAGCGCGTGGTGCCCGAACCGACATCGAGCGGACCGCCGCCGACCAGCGTCGTGGTGCCGCCAGCCAGCGCGTGCTCGGATTGCTCGGGCGAGCCGATATGGGCGTGGCTTTCGACGGCACCAGCGGTGACGATGAAGTTGTTGCCGGGTATCTGCTGTGTGGTGCTGCCGACCAGCATGCCGGGGGTGACGCCGGGCATGGTGTGCGGGTTGCCGGCCTTGCCGATGCCGGCGATGCGGCCATCCTTCATACCGATATCGGCCTTGATGATGCCGGTCACGGCATCGATGATGGTGGCGCCGTAGATGACGATATCGAGGATGCCGTCGCTCGGGCGGGCATAGGGGTCGATGCCCTCGCCGTCGCGGAGGTTCTTGCCGGCACCCAGCACCAGTTCGTGGCCATAGACGGCGTAGTCGTGCTCGATTTCGACCAGCAGCTCGGTATCGCCGAGCCGGATGACGTCGCCCGTGGTCGGGCCGTAGAGCCGGGCATAGGCGGCGCGGGATAGTGTCGACATGTGGTTCAGGCTCCCTTGTAGCCGCGAGCCCGGGCCAGCTCGAGGCCCGCAGCTTTCGCCCCGGCACTGTCGAGCGATCCGTTGACGAGGCCGGCCTGGCCCTGGACGACACGATTGCCGGCAATGGGGGTGAGCCGGACCGATTGCGGCACGCCGGGCTCGAAGCGGATGCCCATGCCGGCGGGGCGATCGAGCTTCATGCCCCAGGCGGCGGCACGGTCGAATTCGAGCGCGCGGTTGGTTTCGAAGAAGTGCGTGTGGCTGCGCACCTGGATATCGCGATCGCCGGTGTTGACGACGTCGAGCGTGACGCTCTCGCCATCCTCGAAGAAGGTGATCTCGCCTTCCGGGCTGAAGATCTGGCCGGGATAGGAGTCTTCGAGGAGCGGCTGGTGCCCGATGCTGATCGGCTCGAACAGCACGAGGAGCTTGGTGCCCTCGGCGAACGCGCACTCGATATAGATCATTGGCGTCATTTCGGCGACGCCGGGTTCGACATCGTCGGTGGTGAGCAGCCGGCTCGCCATGTCGCGGATCTCGGCATAGGGCATGTCGCGGCGGGCGGCGAGCATGACCTCGTCGGTCAGCAGCGCCACAGCTTCCGGGTGGCTGAGGCGGATGCCGAGCTTGCGATTCCGGCGCGCCATTTCGGCGGCGGTGAAGATGGTCAGGCGATCCATCTCGGTGGGCGTGAGGTTCATTGCTCTTCCCTGAAACTAGGTGGCGAACATGCGGACATGGCGGGAGGGGCCACGGGCGACGGCGATATCGATCAGCGGGGTGAAGCTGGAGGGGATGGCGCCGGCGTCTGGTGTATCCGCGAGCAGTTCGGCGAGGACGGCGCGGGCGCTGGTCATCGAGCGCTGTGCCTCGATATGGCCGACGATGCCGAGGCGGGTCGCGGCGGAGACGAGGCCGGTGACGAGCGTCCAGCCGGAGACGAGTTCGGCGGCATCGAGGGTGAGGCCGGCATCGCGGTAGGCGATGGCTTGGACAACGGGCAGGTGACCGAGGCGCGGGTCAGCGGAGACCATCTGGCGGTAGGTGACGGAACCCGAACCGCCAAGTTTGACGGCAACGCCGAGCAGAGCCTTGCCGGCGCGGTGCGAGCCTTCGCGCATCTCGGCCGAGAGGGTGACGGCTTCGGCGAGGCGGTCGGTTGCGGCGACGAGTTCGAGATCCGGCGCGATGAAGGCGCGGCGGAGGAGGACGCGGTCCATCGTCTGCCAGCGGTGGCCCAGGTGGTCGGCGATGAAGCCGTCGAGCTGGGCGGGGGAGTCGAGGAGGCCGTCGGCGGCGAGGCCCTCGATGCCCCAGGAAAAGGCGAAGCCGCCGGCGGGGTAGGCACTGTCGCCGTATTGGAGGAGGGCCAGGGCGGTGGCGGGGGTGAAGGTCATGGGAGCGACCCAGGTGCGGGGTGAACTAGGGCCGGTGCGTGGGGTCGCCCCCTCCACCGGCTTCGCCGGTCCCCCTCCCCCGCTACGCAGGGGAGGATCACGACTGCGCCGCCGGTGCGCCGACCATTCCAGTGGCACGGTCTCTCCGTGATCCTCCGTGACCACGGTGGAGGGGGACGGCCGCAGGAGGTGGAGGCGGCGACCACAAGCACCGAAATCAAGACGGCACCTCTTCCACTTCACCACTCTCCAGCAGCGGCAATATCCGCGCGCGGTAGGTGTGGAGCGGCGCATCCAGAAGCACGTGCAGCACGTCGCCGTCGAACCGGACGCGCCAGTGGAGGTTGCCGGCGTTCCAGCCGAGTTTCAGCGAAGCGGCCTGGTCGACTGGGCGGAGGCTCCAGATTTCCTGTTCGCCGAAGCGCGCGATGATGGCGCGCTCCGGATCGAGGAACAGCACCGCGCCATCGACGAGATCCTCGTCGCGATCGAGGCTGACGGCGCAATCGGTGCCGCGATCGGTGACGAGGCGGAAGCGCTTGCGGCCGGCATCGGAAGGCGGGACGAACAGCAGCTCGATCCCGTCACGGTGCTCGAGCTCGTGGATGAGGCCGGCATAGGCCGCATCGTGAGCCGTTCCGATGATGCCGTGGAGCCGCAGCATACCGGTCTCCATCAATGCGTGTGGAACACGGACTGATACTTCGCCAGCGCCGCCTTCAGCGCATCGAACTCCGCCGGTGTCGGGTTGTAGGGGTCAGCGGCGATAGGCAAGGCTCCGAACTTCATCAGGCAGGCCATCAGCAGCAGGCGCGCCTTGGTAGAGGTGAGGTTGCTGCCGGCGATGGTGTACGGCTCGGGGTCGGAAAAGCCCTCGGGATAGCCACGGCCGGTGCGGGCGACGGGGATGCCCATGAAGCTCGCGACGCGCAGCATCTGGCCGCGGAGCTCCGAGGTGATGTTGCCGTAGGGCACGAGGCCTTCGACGACGAAGCCGCCGAGGCGCTTGCCGCTGAGCTTGTGCTTGATCAGGTAATCGAGATCGTCCTCGGCCGCCGGATCGTCGCCGAACTGGTCAGCGAAGTAGCCGCCCTCCTTGATGATCGACACGGACGGGATCGCATCGGCGAGGAGCTTGCCCGACGCATCCTTGATCGCGACCTCCCAGGTCACGGCCTTGCCGTCGACGAGCCTGGTGCCGGTGACCGATGCGGGGAGCTTGGTGATGTTCACGTCGGAGGCCGATGTGTGCTTGTAGGCCGGGACGTACATCATGTACGGCGTGCCCATATGGGTCACCTGCCCGAGGATGCCGCCGTGGCCGCCGGTGGCGACATAGCCGCCGGGGCGGGCATCGACCTTGGCCACTTCACGCGCGGCAAAGAACTGTTGCTCCTGGATGACGACGGTGCCGGCGCGGTTGCCGCCCTTGCCGTCCTTCCAGATGCCGGACTGGAGGTAGGTGACGCTGTCGACGATGTTGGCCGGGCCGTCGTTGGAGATCTGGTTCTGCGGACGCTGGGCGGCGTTGCAGGCGATGGGCAGGTCGGTGTCGATCAGCAGGTTGAACCAGTAGGCGGTTTCCTCGACCTGCGGGGAACCCTGCGTCCAGATGGCGCCGTCATACTTGCCCGACGACATGATCGCCTGCACTTCGTTGGTGATCTTGGCCAGCACCGGGCGCGGCGGGGATTTCGCCATGTGGAAGGGCTTGTAGGCGAAGAAGTCGTGACCCAGCCGCTCGGTGGGCGTATCGCCATCGCCCTGGTCGGCGCGTCTGGCGTTTGCGAGGCCCTTGGTGAATCCACCCGGAGGGGCGGGGCGATAGAAATCCACCTTGGCGCGGCCCCCGATCAGATTAACCTTGCCGTCGGCGCCGATGGAGAGCCGGTCGATCTCCTCGAAGCTGCGCGAGCCGTCGGGGTAAAAGCCCTGGCGGGTGACGGTGCCGAAGGGTTTTGTCGTCTCTTCTTCCCACGCGGTGCCGTCGGCCTGCAGCGCCATGTAGGGGAGGGGGTAGAGGCCGTCCTCCGGCTTGAGTTCGATTTCGTAGACGGGCTTGTCTGCCTCGGACGCCTTCGTCTTCGAGAAGCTGCCATCGGCGCCGATATAGCCATCGGGGGCCGCGTAGAGCTCGGCGGCGTCGGCTTCGAGCGGGTGGGCGCTGAACTGCTCGACATACACCTTCACCGGCGCGGCGAGGCGCTGCGCGCGCAGCGGATCGAACCCCTCGCTGACCGGTGGCAGGCCCGCCTTGGCGCGGGCCTTGTTCGAGGTGACGAGCGGCGGCGTGTTCTGGATGGTAGCCGTGGGGCCGGCCATATGGGCGATGCGGATCTTGCTCATAGCTGGAAGTTCTTCTTTTCCATCATCATGTGGACACCCTTGTTGCCGTTGACGGTCTGGGTGATGTGGAGGTCGCCGGCGAGGCTGCAGAGCATGTACGCGTCGGCGTGCGAGAGCCCGGATTTCTCGCCGAGCAGCGCGATCATCTCGCGCAGCGCGGTGATGGCGCACTGGTCGAGATCTGGGTCCATGCCCATGGTGATGTGGTGCGACGGGGTTTCGGCGCGCGGCCAGGTGAAGGAGAGGTCGTCGCGGACGATGAACTCGAACGTGCCGCGCAGCGCCGTCTCGATGGCGGTGACGTTCACCTCGCCATCGCCCTGGCAGCCATGGCCGTCGCCGCAGCTGAACAGGCCGCCTTCGTTGAAGACGGGGATGTACAGCGTGGAGCCGGCGATCAACTCCTTGTTGTCGAGATTGCCGCACATCGATTGCGGGGCGATCGACGAGATGCGACCCCAGCCTTTCGGCGGCGCGAGGCCCATGACGCCGAAGAAGGGCCGCAGCGGCAGCTCGAGGCCCCAGGGCATGATGCCGACCTTGCGCGCCTGGTCGATCGGGATGTTGTTGTAGACCATCTCGTCATAGTCGTGCGGCAGCGTGCCGAGCTTGGGGACGATGATGTTGAAGCCCCAGTCCTGGATGATCGAGACATCCTTGATCCGGACTTCCAGCACGCTGCCGGGCCTCGCCCCCTCGACATAGACCGGGCCGGTGAGGATATGCGGGCCTTCGGGCTTCAGCCCGGCGAAGATCTCGTCGAGCGCCGGCGGGACATGGAATTTCGAACGGTCCGGCACGGTGTTGGGCGTGCCGGTGACGGTGTCGATGGTGACGGTGTCGCCGCTCTTGACGACCAGCGCCGGCGCCTGCGTGGCGTCGAAATAGCCCCAGTGGACGGTGTCGACGCTGGGGAGGAGGTGGTGTTCGGTCATGGTGGTTCCGGATCAGGCGAGGACGGGGGCCGCGGGGATGCCCGGCTCAAAGGCGAGGAGCCCACGGACGACGCTGACCCTGATGCAACGGGCCATGTGGTTGCGGCCGTCGGTGATCTCGGCGGGCATTTCCTTGCTGCAATCGGGGCCGGCATATTTGCAGCGTGGCGCGAAGCTGCAGCCATCGGGCAGGGCGCGGAGATCGGGTGGGGTGCCGGCGATCGCCTCGAGCGGCTGGGACCGGTCCTGATCCTTGATGGTCGAGCTCAGCATGGCCCGCGTGTAGGGGTGCTCGGGCCGCATCAGCACGTCGCGGGCATCGCCATATTCGATGATGCGGCCGGCATACATTACCGCGACCTTGTCGGCAATCTGGGCGGCGACGCCGAGATCGTGGGTGACGAAGATCATCGACATGCCCATCTCGCGCTGGAGCTTTCTAAGCAGCACCAGCACCTGGATCTGCACCGAGGCATCGAGCGCGGTCGTGGGCTCGTCCGCGAGCAGCAGCGAGGGGCGGCACGATAGCGCCACCGCGATCATGGCGCGCTGGCGCAACCCGCCGGAGAGCTCATGCGGATAGGCCTTGAGCCGGCGCTCGGGCGAGGGGACGCGGACCAGCTCGAGCAGTTCGAGGGCGCGCTTCCAGCCAGCGTCGCGATCGACCTTTTCGTGCCGCATCACCGTTTCTGCGATCTGGTCGCCGATGGTGTAGAGCGGATCGAGCGCGGTCATCGGCTCCTGGAAGATCATCGAGACGGTCGAGCCGCGCAGTTCCGACATCTGCTTGTCGGTGGCGGCCATGATGTCGTGCTCGCCGACGCGCATTTCGCCGGAAATGCGTGTGCGCTTCTTGGGGTGGAGCTGCAGCAGCGAACGCATCATCACCGACTTGCCGGAGCCGGATTCGCCGATGACGCAGAGCACCTCGCCCTTCTTCAGCTCGAACGAGACGCCGTTGACGGCCTTGACCGTCGCCTCGCGGGAAACGAAGCGGACCTCGAGGTCCTTCACCTTCACATAGGCATCGGGCTTATCGTTCTGGGCTTCGACCTGGGAGAGGTCCGGGGAGCGCATCTCGTTCATCTCATCTCTCCTTGCCAGAGCGGGAGCTGTCTCGTGTCGGGGTTGGGGGCCTTGGAGTGGCCCGAGCCGGCATGGACCATGTGGCAGGCCGCGAGATGCTCGCCCGGATCGGCGCGCAAGGAGTCCCCGAGCGACGGCATCTTCGACATGCAGACGTCCTCGACATGGGGGCAGCGGGTGTGGAAGCGGCAGCCCGAGGGTGGGTTGACCGGGTTGGGCGGGTCTCCCGCCAGCGGCGCGGCCTCGACCCGTTCGTCCGGATCCATCGACAGCCGGCAGGCGAGCAGGGCCTGGGTATAGGGGTGCTTGGGGTCCTCGTAGATCTTGTCGACGGGACCGATCTCGACCACCTGGCCGAGATACATCACCAGCACGCGGTCGGAGATGTACTTCACCACGTGCAGGTCGTGCGAGATGAAGATGTAGGTGAGGTTGAGCTGTTCCTTGAGGTCCCCGAGTAGGTTCAGCACCTGCGCTTCGACCGATTTGTCGAGCGCCGACACGGCCTCGTCGAGGATGAGCAGGCGCGGGTCGAGCGCCAGGGCGCGGGCGATGTTGACGCGCTGCTTCTGCCCGCCCGAAAGCTCGTGCGGGTAGCGCTGGCCGAAACGCTCGGCCTTGAGGCCGACCTTTTCGAGCAGCGCCCGCGCCTGTTCCTTGGCGGCCTTCGTGCTGGCGCCCTGCACCTTGGGGCCGTAGGCGATCGAGGATTCGATGGGGAGGCGCGGGTTCAGCGACGAATAGCTGTCCTGGAACACCATCTGCAGCGAACGGCGCAGGCCATCGAGCGAGGTGCCGGTCTTTTCGCCCACCGCCTCGCCATCGAGAACCAGGTGCCCTTCGTCCTTGTCGATGAGGTACATCAGGAGCCGCGCCAGCGTGGACTTGCCGCAGCCCGATTCACCCACGATGCCGAGCGTCTCGCCCTTCAGCACATAGAAGGAGATGTCGTCGACCGCTTTTACCTCGGCGACCTTCTTGTTGAGCAGGCCCGCCCGGATCGGGAAGTACTTCTTGATGTTCTCGACGATCAGCATCGGCTGGGCCGGCCCGCCGCGATCGCGCGGGTCAGGGCCGGTCTGGGTCGCTTCGATCACGTCAGTCATGGAGCTGTCTCCCGTTACGCTTTGACGTCCATGGCCTGACGCAGGCCATCGGAGACGAGGTTGAAGGCGATCGAGGTGATGAGGATGGCGACGCCCGGAAGCGCGGTGACCAGCGGCTGCACGTAGATCGACTGGCGGAGGGTGGAGAGCATCAGGCCCCAGTCGGCGGTGGGGGGCGACACACCGAGGCCGAGGAAGCTGAGGCCGGAAGCGAGGATGATCGAGATCGAAACCAGGGTGGACGAGTAGACCAGCACCGGCGACAGCACGTTGATCAGCACGTGGGTGAAGAGGATCGAGATCGTCGACGCCCCGCTGGCGCGGGCCGCATCGACGAAATCGAGGCTGCGGACCTGGCTGGTGGCAGTCTCGGCGACCCGGCAGATCGGCGGGATCAGCACGACGGTGAGGGTGATCATCTGGTTGCCGATGCCGCCGCCGAGGCTGCCGGCAATGGCGACGGCCAGCAGCACCGAGGGGAAGGCGAAGAAGATGTCCATGGTGCGCATGATCACCATGTTGACCTTGCCGCCGTAGTAGCCGGCGACGACGCCGAAGCCGCCGCCGATCAGGGTGGCGAACAGCACCGGCAGGATGCCCATCATCAGCGACACGCGTCCGCCCCAGAGCAGGCGGCTCAGCATGTCGCGGCCCTGCTCGTCGGTACCGAGCAGGTATTTCTTGTAGCCGATCGGCCGCAGCCGGTTGGCCATGCTGGATTTCTCGGGATCCATCGGCGCCAGCCACGGCGCAAAGACCGCGAGCATCACGATGACGATGATCAGAGCGAGGCAGAACAGCGTGACATAGTCGTAGCGCAACCGGCTCCAGACATTGCCCCAGTAGCCGCGCACCTTGGAGGAGGGAGAGGCCTGGGCACCGTCGACCTTGATGCTACCAGCAGGAATATCGGTCATTGCTCTTGCCTCAGATGCGTTTGATGCGCGGGTCGACCACCGACTGGATCAAGTCGACGACGAGGTTGATGAGGACGAACACCGTGGCGAGGACGAGGATGGTGCCCTGCAGCAGCGGGATGTCGCGGGTGAGGATCGCCTTGTTGAGGAGGAACCCGGTGCCCGGCCAGGTGAACACGGTCTCCACCAGCACCGAGCCACCGATCAGGTAGCCGAGCTGGAGCCCGAGCATGGCGATCGCCGAGGGCATGATGTTGCGCACCGCATGGGTGATGATGGCGAACTCGCTCAGCCCCTTGGCGCGCAATGTCTGGATGAAATCCTGGTTGAGGATTTCGCTGAGCGAGGAGCGCGTCGTGCGGGTCATGATGGCGAGCGGCGGCAGCGCCAAGGCGATGATCGGCATCACCGCGAACTTGAAGTCGTTCCAGTCGAAATAGTTGAAGGTGTCCGAGCCGCCGGACCCCATGCCGGTCGCCGGCAGCCAGTTGAGGTTCACCGCGAACAGGATCACCAGCACCACAGCCAGCCAGAAGGTCGGGACCGAGATGCCGAAGACCGCGATGGCCGTCACCAGCCGGTCGACGACGCCGCCCTGCCGGGTCGCCGCGATGATGCCCAGCACCATCGAGAGGATGAAGGCCAGCACCACCGAGATCAGCGCCACGATGATGGTGTTGGAAAAGGCCCGGAACACCTCGCCGGCAACCGGCATGTTATTGGCGATGGACATGCCGAAATCGCCGTTCAGCACACGCCACAGCCACAGCACGTACTGGATCACCACCGGCTGATCGAGCCCGTAATAGGCGCGGAGCCGCGCTACGTCCTCGGGGTTGGCATCGGGCCGCACGAGGTTCTGGACCGGGTCGCCCGGCGCGATCTGCACGAGTGCGAAGCAGATCACCGTGACGCCGAACAGGATCGGAATGGTCATCACGAGACGACGTAGCGCGTAGAGCCACAAGGCGAAATCTCCCGGCTGGATATGGAACGGGGTGCCGCGGGCGCCATGGCGCCCGCGGACTAGTCGGGATCAGGGATTGACGACGATCGGCGTCAGGTCCTGGAACCAGCTCTGTGCCTGAACGAAGCCCGAAAGCTTGGGCGACAGGGCGCGCGGGTTGAGGTCGTGGGCGATGAACAGCTCAGGCGCATCGGCCATGATGGTGTCGTTCATCTTGGTGAGGATGACGTCGCGCTTGGCCTGGTCGAACTCGGCCATGGCCTCGTTGCCGAGCTTGTCGACTTCCTCGTTCTTGTAGAAACCCCAGTTGCAGCAGCTCGGCGGCGCGTAGGCGGTCATCCACTTCTTGAGGATGCCCTGGCTGGCATCGATCGGCGCCATCGAGAAGTTGATTCCGTCGAACTCGGACTTGTCGGCGCCGCCGAGGAACACGCCGATCAGAGCGTTCCAGTCCATCGGGATCAGCTCGACCTCGAAGCCCGCCTCGTCGAGCTGTTCCTTGACCAGCTCGTTCATCGGCAGCGGCTGCATCTGGCCCGAGCCGGAGGTGGAGATGCCGATCTTGATCTTGCACGGCATGCAGCCGGCCTCGGTCAGCAGCGCCTTGGCGCCTTCCGGATCGTACTCATAAATCGGCGGGCTGCCGTACCAGGGTTGGCTCTCGATCAGCGTGTTGTAGCCGGCCGTGGCGACGCCTTGGAGCATATCGACCATGTCCTGCCGGTTGATCGCCATGTTGGCGGCCTGCCGAACCCTGAGGTCGGCGAATGGGCCCTTGTCGACGCGCAGCAGGTAGTCCCAGTTGTGCGGGTAGGGCACGGTGACGATCTGCATTCCGGCGGCGGTGAGCGCCGGGATAGTGTCGGGCGAGGGCGCCTCGACGAAATCCACCTGGCCCGAGAGGAGGGCCGCGGCGCGGGTCGAGGCTTCCGGCATCGGCAGCAGCACCAGCCGGTCGTGCTTGGGGATACGGTCGGGGTTCCAGTACTCGGCGTTCTTGACCAGTTCGAGCCGCTCGTGCGGCACCAGCTTGTCGAACTTGTAGGGGCCTGTGCCCGCCGGGTGCTCGGCATACTTGACGTAGTCGTTGCCAGCCGCTTCGACCCCGCAATTGGAGATCATGTAGAACATGGCGAGGTCGTAGGGCAGCAGCGACGCCGGGGTCTTGGACGTGATCTTGATGGTGTAGTCGTCGACCTTCTCGACCTTGGCGACGTTTACGACGCCCGAGCCCTGCATGCCGGCATGGCGGGCATTGAACTGCGGCGCGTCGGAGTCCTGCACGCGGGCGAAATTCCACACCGCGGAGTCGGCGTTCCACGGGCAGCCGTCATGGAACTTCACGCCCTCGCGCAGGTGATAGGTCCAGAGCAGGTTGTTGGTGGGGTCCACTTCCCAGCTGGTGGCGAGGCCAGGGACGATATCGGCGGCCTTGTCGGAACTCGACAGGTCCCACAGCGCCAGCGCGTCGTACATGGTATAGCCGGCGAAACGATAGCCCTCGTAGCCTTGGTCGGGGGCGCCGGTCCAATCGGGGATATCGGCTGCCGACATGGCGACGCGCAGCACCGTCTCCTGGGCGAAGGCGGAGCCTGCAACGCCGGCCGCGACGGCCAAGGCCGCTGCCGCTAGCACGCCTCGCAGTTTGAGTGACTTCATAATGCATCCTTCCTGCATGCGGACGCGCCCTTGTTCGGGCGCTACGAAGGGAACGGTGCAAGGGGTGTGCCAGCGTTGTCAGCCATAAGGGCAATCCCGGATCGCTGACGCTTAAATATTAGAAAAACCAAGCATCTTGGCATGGTGGATGGCTGCCATGCAGATTCCGAATGTGTTCGGATCGAGTAAGAGCTTCGTTCCTGGGCAGGTTTGGAACGGTCGTAACGCTCAACAAACGGGCAGCGTGGCTAGTATTTCTACTTTTGATATTATCGTTTTCAAATATCAGAAAGGACTGTATATGTGAGTGATGCGGTTGGCGCGCTGGCCCTGGCCGCGATCGTTCTCTCACGGTAATACCAAGGCCATCCGATGTCCCAGCCCGCCGACCTTCACTATGCCTCGCTGCTAGAGGTTTCGGGGTTGCTTGCCTCGCGCGCGCTCTCGCCAGTGGAGCTGACAGAGGCGATGCTCGACCGCATCGGCAAGGTCGACAGCTCGCTCCACTCTTATCTGTCGGTGACGAGCCAGAGTGCGCTCGACGAGGCGAAGATCGCCGAGAGCGAGATCGCGGCGGGGCGCCATCGCGGCCCGCTGCACGGCGTGCCGATCGCGATCAAGGACCTGTTCTGGACCAAGGGCGTGCCCTCGACCTTCGGCTCGGTGGCCTACAAGGATTTCATCGCCAATCAGGACGCGACGATCGTCCATCGCCTGAAGATGGCGGGCGCGGTGATCCTCGGGCGGCTGCACCTGCATGAAGGGGCGTTCGGCGAGCACCATCCGGCGCTCGACAAGTGCCTCAACCCGTGGAACGCCGACTACTGGCCGGGCGGCTCGTCCTCCGGTTCCGGGGCGGCGACAGCGGCGGGGCTGTGCTTTGCCTCGCTCGGCACCGACACCGGCGGCTCGATCCGCTTCCCCTCGGCGGCCAATGGCGTCACCGGGCTGAAAGTCACCTGGGGGCGGACCAGCCGCTACGGCGTGTTCCCGCTGGCGGATTCGCTCGACACCATCGGGCCGATGGCGCGCGATGCGGCCGATACCGCCGCGATGCTCGCGGCCTTCGCCGGACCGGACCCGAGCGATCCGACGTCGCTGACGGCGCCGGTGCCCGACTATCTCGCGGCGCTCGATGGCATTCTGGGCGCCCGAGGTGTGCGGATCGGCGTCGACGAGAGCTACATCGAGACCGGCGTCGATGCCGAGACCGTGGCGGCGATCCGCGCCGCGATCGAGGTGTTCCGCGATCTCGGCGCCACCATCGTGCCGATGCGGGTGCCCGACCGGCGCGCTGCGACAGAAGGGCAGATGATGATCACCGACACCGAGAGCTTCAGCTTCCACAAGCCGGTTTACGAGGCCGATCCGAGCAAATTCGGACCGCAACTCGCCAAGGCCATGGAGCGGGGACGGAGCTACGACCCGCTGACCCTGGCCAAGGCGTACATCACCCGCGACCGCTTCAAGGGTGAACTGTTGCGGGCGTTTGAGGGCATCGATGCCATCGCCTCGCCGGTCTATCCCATGGTCGGCGCCCGCTATGACGAGATGGACGGTCACCTGGCCGACCTGGTCAACTTCCTCGGCTTTACCTCGCCCTACAACGTCTCCGGCAGCCCCTCTATCACCTTCCCGGTCGGCCTCGCCAAGGTCGGCATGCCCATCGGCATGCAGCTGATCGGCCCGCATCTGAGCGAGGCCGGCCTGCTGAAGACCGCGCACGCGTTCCAGCAGGCGACCGACTGGCATTTGAAGCGCCCGCCCCTCAACTGAGAGTTCTGCCCATGCTCGATACCAGCAACATTCCCTTCATGGCGCTGACCGACGTCGCCGCCGGCATCAAGTCCGGCGCGCTGTCGCCGGTGACGCTGACCGAGACCATGCTGGCCCGCATCGCCCAGGTGGACACGGAACTGCACAGCTTCCTCAATGTCACCTCCGAGGCGGCGCTGGTGCAGGCACGGCGGGCCGAGACCGAGATCCGGTCCGGCCGCTATCGCGGGCCGCTGCATGGCGTGCCGATCGCCATCAAGGATCTGTTTTTCACGAGGGGCGTGCCGGCGACGTTCGGCTCGCTCGCCTACAAGGATTTCGTCTCCGACTACTCGGCCACCGTCGTCGACCGGCTCGAAGCCGCGGGCGCCATCATTCTCGGGCGGCTGGCCCTGCATGAGGGGGCGCTGGCCGAGCACCATCCGCATTTCGGCGCCCCGCCGCGGCATCCCTATGTCGCCGGCTACTGGCCAGGCGGCTCGTCTTCGGGCTCCGGCGTCGCGACGGCGGCGGGGCTCTGCTTTGCCTCGCTCGGCTCCGATACCGGCGGCTCGATCCGCTTCCCTTCGGCCACCAATGGCCTGACCGGACTGAAGCCAACCTGGGGCCGGGTCAGCCGCTACGGCGTCTTCACCCTCGCCGACACCCTCGATTCCGTTGGCCCGATGTGCCGTTCAGCCGCCGATGCCGCGGCGGTGTTCGACGTGATTGCCGGCCATGACATGAACGATCCGACCAGCCTCAAGGCGCCGGTGCCCGGTTATCTCGATGCGCTCGAAGGCATCTGGGGCGCGCGCGACCTCAGGATCGGTGTCGACTGGAATTATATCGCCGACGAGGTAGACCCCGAGCTGGTTCAGGCGATCCGCGAGGCGCTCGCTGTGTTCGAGAGCATCGGTGGTCGCGTCGTGCCGATCAGGCTGCCCAAGCTGGATGCTGTCGTCCGCTCGCAACGGCTGATCATGGAAACCGAGTGCGCCCGCTATCACGAGGCGTACTATCGGGCCAACCCCGAAGGGTTCGGCAAGCTGGCCGAGGTGATCGAGCGTGGCTTCACCCATCGGGCGGTCGATGTCGCTGCCGCCTATATCGAGAAGGACCGCTTCAGGGGGGTGCTCGCTGAGATCTTCGAGCAGGTCGACGTGATTCCGGCGCCGATCATGCCGTGGGTGGGGATGAAGTACGACGAACTCGACAAACTGTTCGAGCGCATCCCGCTCTTCGGCCGCTTCGGTGGCGTCTACAACATGGCCGGCGTGCCGACCATCACCTTCCCGGTCGGCATCAACCAGATCGGCCTGCCGCTCGCGATGCAACTGATCGGCACGCATCTCAGCGAAGCCACCCTGTTCAGGGCCGCCCATGCCTACCAGCAGGCGACCGACTGGCACCTGCGCCGCCCCACGCTTTCCTGACGAACCCATAGGAGCCCGCCATGGCTTTAGACGACATCCATTTCCAGCCGCTGACCACGGTCGCCAAGCACATCGCCGACCGCGACATCTCGCCCATCGAGGTGACCGAGGCGATCCTCACCCGCATCGAGAACTACGATCAGGGGCTGAAGAGCTACACCACCGTAACGGCCGACGTGGCGATGGAGCAGGCGAAGAAGGCCGAGGTCGAGATCATGAAGGGCATCTATCGCGGGGTGATGCACGGCATCCCGATCGCGGTGAAGGATCTCTGCTATACCAAGGGCATCACCACAACCGGCGGCATGTCGATCTATCGCGACTTCAAGCCCGACCATGATGCGACCGTGGTGACCAAACTCGCCGACGCCGGCTCGGTGCTCTTGGGCAAGCTGCACATGACCGAAGGCGCGACGCTCGAACATCACCCGGAATTTCCCGAGCCGGTGAACCCGTGGAAGAAGGACCTGTGGGTGGGCGTGTCGTCGTCCGGATCGGGCGTCGCGACGGCCGCCGGCCTCACCTATGCAGCGATCGGCTCCGACACCGGCGGCTCGATCCGCTTCCCGTCGGCGGCGAACGGCCTGACGGGCGTGAAGCCGACCTGGGGCCGCATCAGCCGCTTCGGCATCTTCGACCTCGCGGCGACCTTCGATCATCTGGGGCCGATGGCCCGCTCGGCCGCTGACGCTGCGGCGATGCTGCAGACCCTGGCGGGCTGGGACCCGAAGGATTCTACCTCTCTGTCGACCCCGGTGCCGGACTACCTGGCGGAGCTGCAGGGCGTCTACGGTGCCCGTGGCGTCAAGATCGGGCTCGACTGGGACTATGTGGCCACGGATGCCGATCCAGTCACCATAGGCTTCATCAAGGATGCCGTGGCCGTGCTCGAAGAGATCGGGGCGCTGACGACGCCAGTGAAATTCCCCGACCAGGCTCCGTTACTGAAAATGAACATGGCCGCCACCATGGCCGAAACCGCGGCTCATCACGCTGCCACCTATCCGAGCCGGGCTGACGAGTACGGTCCGTCGATCAGGGCGATGATCGATCAGGGTCGCAGCGCCGACCCCGTGGCGATGGGGCAGGCCATTATCGAGCGCTACAAGTTCCGCGGCGCGGTGCTGCGCATGTTCGATGATATCGAGGTGTTCATCATGCCGGTGTTCAAGCTCGGCACCCCGACCTGGAGCGAAATGCGGGCCCAGGTGGCCGAGAGCTTCGACATCATCGGCAAGTTCACCTCGCCCTTCAACGCCACGGGCACGCCGACGGTGACCCTGCCTGTTGGCTATACCGACGATGGCCGCCCGGTCGCGATGCAGCTGGCCGGCGGCCCGGGTTCGGAAGCGCTGCTGCTCAAGGTGGCGCACGCCTACCAGATGGCGACCGACTGGCACACGCGCCGCCCGCCGGGGTTCTGAGCCCTCCCGGACCTATTCCTGACGCCGCGTCTCTCGGCGGCAAACTGGCACCCGGTGAGAGCCGGGTGTTCTTTCATCCTCAGCTGGGCGCGGCACCAAGGAGGATAAAGCCAGCTCGGCATACAACAGACCAGAACGTGCCTCACAAATGTGCAGTTTCTTGCGTGCGCATATTTACTAGCCATTTGTTGCCAGCATTGCCATCCACCTGCGTCGTAAATCCAAGCAATTCCAATCTCTTACCCGTTCCATGTCGCTGGCATGACCCTTGCATCGTCCTCCCCGAGACTGGTGGCTAGGGTTCCGGCGCTGATCGCGTGTCTGGTCCGAGAGCTGCCACCGGCGGACACCACAGTCCGCCGGACGCACGGCGGGACAAAAGCCCGGGAGACCTCGTAAGCCAAGGGATTGGCGACGATGGTCCGTCAATCCCTGTTCAAGGGAGCGACTCATGTCGTCAACAATGAAACCATTCAGCCAGAAGTCATCCGCTCAACTCACGGGCCGGCTGCTTGCCGGCGCCGCACTTCTCGCTATTGCCATGTCCGCCGGCGCGGTTCAGGCGCAGGAAACCCTGCGCCTGCCGATCGCCACAGATTTCGACTCGTTCGACCCCGACAACGCCTTCGAGATGGACGGCCTCGCCGCCATCAACAATGTCTACGAGGGTCTCGTCGAATATGTGCCGGGTAGCGCCGAAATCCGCGGCCTCCTCGCCAAGGACTGGACCATCTCGGAAGATGGCCTCACCTACACGTTCAACCTCGTCGAAGGCGCCACCTTCCACGACGGCACGCCGTTCAACGCTGCGGCGGTGAAAACCTCGTTCGAGCGCCGCCGCGACAGCGAGTTGATCCTCAGCTACTTCCTGTGGAACGTGAAGGAGATCGCCGCGCCCGACGACAAGACCGTCGTCATCACGCTCGGTATGCCGCAGCCCTCGCTGCTCGACAGCCTCGCGAGCCCGTGGGGTCCCAAGGTGATCAGCCCCAAGGCGCTGGCCGACAATGGCGGCGGCAAGGCAGCCGGCGCCTGGCTCGACACCAATGCCGCCGGCACCGGACCGTTCAAGCTCACCAGCTTCGAACGCGGCCAGGGCTATACGCTCGAGCGCTACGACGGCTACTACGGCAAGGCGCCGTACTTCTCGACCATCGAGCTGCCGCTGGTGCCCGATATCGGCCAGCAGGTGCTGAACCTCCAGGCGCAGGAAACCGACGCTGTCCCTGCCAACTACCCGTGGGCCCAGCTCGCCTCCCTTCCGCCCGATCTCGAGGCAACTGCGGCGCCGAGCACGTCGGAAATCATCGGCTTCGTGAAGCCGACCGGACCGCTCACCGACGCCGAAATCCTCAAGGCCTTCCTCACCGCCATCAACCCGGCGACCTGGGTTGCGGACGCCTTCGGCGCCTATGGCCATCCGGCCAAGTCGGTCTATCCGGAGGCGATGCTCGATCCGGTCACCCCGGTCGTGTTCCCTGACGATATCGAGGCCGCCAAGGCCACGGTCACCGCCAAGGGCCCGGTCACCCTCACCATCGGCATCAGCACCGAAGAGTCGAACGCCCTCGGCCGCGTCGGTGACCTGCTGGTGGCGCAGCTTGCCAGCATTGGCATCAACGCCACGGTCACCATCCTGCCGCAGGGCGCCGCATTCGGGCTCAAGGACAATCCGGATGGCCCCGATTTCTACATCGGCAAGCTGACCCCGGATGCACTCCATCCCGAGAACCAGTCCGGCATCTTCTTTGCCTCCGGCGCGCCGATCAACTTCTACGGCCGTGGCCTGCCGGAAGCCGATGCACTGTTGCAGGAAGCGGGCGCGCTGACCGACATCACCGCCCGCAACGCCCTCTACGAAAAGGCCGGCCACCTCTATTTCGACAATGGCCTCTTCATCCCGCTGGTCGGCGTGGACGACGTGGTGGTCGCCCCCAAGGGACTGGTCGATCTCGACCTCCGCGCCGCCTATGCCCCGGGCAACATCGACTACGGCTCGGTGCGCTGGGCGGAGTGACATTTCGGGGCGGCTGTAAACGGTCGCCCCTTTCTCATCTACCAAGCGGAGGCACCATGCCGACCAAGACGGACATCGTCCGCCAACCCTTCGTGCCGAAACTGCGCGTTTCGCACATCAACGACTATCTGATCTGCTTCTATGACGGCCGCGAGATCGCGGACTATCCGGACTGGATCAAGGGCAACATCGACATGAAGCTCGGTGTCTGCAACTACGTGCTGCATCGCGGCGACAGCGCCATCGTCTTCGACACCATGGTCTATGGCGAGCAGATGGAGGCCATCGACGCCTATATGCGCGAGATGAGGATCAAGCATGTCTCGGTGATCAACTCGCACTGGGACTGCGACCACATCGCGGGCAACTACCTCTACAAGAACGCCGACATCATCGCGACCAACCGCACCCGCTGGAAGCTGCAGGCCTATGCCCCGCAGATGCTGAGCGGCGAGATCTGGGGCGCGGGCGATCCGAACTATCCCGGTGTCAAGGAAGTGGTGCTGCCCAACCGCACGTTCGACGGGCGGATGACGGTGTGGCTGAAGGATCTGCAGATCGAGCTGATCGAGACCTTCGTCCACCAGCTCGGCCACCTGGTCGCCTATCTGCCCAAGGACAAGATCCTGCTTGCCGCCGATGCGGTGGAGGACACGGTGACGTTCAATACGCCGGCCATGACGAGCGAAATCGCGGCGCAGATCATGACCTACCGCTCGCTGCTGGCGATGGACGCCAAGGCTCTCTACCCCTGCCACGGCCGCTTCGAGGTGATCGATGGCGGCGGCTACACGCAGGAGTTCACCGAGGCGATCCTCGACTACAACATCCAGTTGCTGAAGCGGAAGGACGAGCCGGACTATCTGACCTCCCCGCTCGAGAGCTTCATCCAGCCCTGGATCGATCGCGGCGTTCTCGCCATGCATGAGCCCTATCGCTGGCTGCACGGGAACAACGTCACCCTGATCGACAAGTCCTATGGCGGCCGTTCGACGCCAGATATCCCGGAGTGACGGCCCCGCGGGCACTGCCTACCGAATAATCACCTCGCACGCCGAATCCTCAGGCGAGAAACACACCGGCAAGCGACGATCCTGCCAAGGCCATGAAATACAAGCATTTCCTCGTCTGGCACGTCGCTTGCTCAAATGTATGCAGAGATTAGGGGCTAGGGTTCCGGCGCTTGATGCGTGTCTGGTCCGAGAGCACCCACCGGAGCGGGAGACATCCCTCCGGGACACGGCGGGACAAAAGCCCGGGAGACCTCGTAAGCCAAGGGATTGGCAGGACGGGTCTTAACGCGCCCAAGCCAATCCCCAAAGTCGACAACAGGGGATTGCGTATGAAGTTCACCAGACTCGTTTCCGCCCTCGCCCTCGCGGCCCTTGCCGCCGGCTCCGCGACTTTTGCCGCGGCCGAGGAAAAGACCGATTTCAAAGTCGCTTGGTCGATCTATGTCGGCTGGATGCCCTGGGGCTACGCGGCCGACACCGGCATCGTCAAGAAGTGGGCCGACAAGTACGGCATCACCATCGAGGTCACCCAGTTCAACGACTATGTGGAGTCGATGAACCAGTACACCGCCGGCGCCTATGACGCGGTGACTCTGACCAACATGGACGGCCTCTCGATCCCCGCCGCCGGCGGCGTCGACACTACCGCCGTCATCATCGGCGATTTCTCGGCCGGCAACGACGCGGTGATTTTGAAGGACAAGACCGCGCTCGCCGACATCAAGGGCCAGCCGGTGAACCTCGTCGAGTTCTCGGTCAGCCACTACCTGCTCGCCCGGGCGCTGGAGTCGGTCGGGATGACCGAGCGCGACGTCAATGTCGTCAACACCTCCGACCCGGACATGGTCGGCGCGTTCCAGACGCCTGATGTCACCGCCATGGTCACCTGGAACCCGATGGTGTCGGAGATCCTCGACCTGCCCGGCGCGACCAGCGTCTTCGACAGCTCGATGATCCCGGGCGAGATCATCGACATGATGGTCGCCAATTCCGAGACGCTGAAGGACAACCCGAACTTCGGCAAGGCGCTGGCCGGCATCTGGTACGACACGATGGCGATCATGACCGCCAATGACGACACCGGCGCCGCCGCCCGCGCCGCCATGGGCGCCGCTTCAGGCACCGATCAGGTGGGCTTCGAAGCCCAGCTGGCGGCGACCAAGCTGTTTCCGACGCCCGCCGAGGCCGTGACCTTCACCGACAGCCCCGAACTCAAGACCACCATGGACAAGGTCCGCACCTTCCTCTTCGACAAGGGGCTCTTGGGCTCGGGCGCGCCGTCGGCCGACGTGATCGGCATCGAACTGCCATCGGGCGAAGTGCTGGGCGATGCCAACAACATCAAGCTCAGGTTCACCAGCACGTACATGAAAGAGGCTGCGGCGGGGACGCTGTAATTTTCCGCGCCAACTGCCCCACCTTCATCCGGGCTTCGCCCACGTTCTCCCATCAAGGGAGAAGGCCCGACTGTCGCCTCTCGGCGATCGCCTTCTCCCCTTGTGGGAGAAGGTGCCCGAAGGGCGGATGAGGGGTGAGCCACCCGAACGGATCTGTCGATGCGCCTGATCAACCTCAAGCCGAGCCGAATGAACCAGCTCTTGCTGGCGCTGGCGCCGTTCGTGCTGCTTGCCGTGGCCTACGCGCTAGGCTCGGCGGCGCGGCTGGCCGAGAATCCGAGCGACAAGCTGCTGCCGGCGCTGGCCTCACTCGCCGATGCGATCAACCGCATGGCCTTCGTCGCCGATCCGCGCACCGGCGAATACCTGCTCTGGTCCGATACGCTCGCGAGCCTCGGCCGCCTGTTCGCGGCCCTCGGTATCTCCACGGTGATCGCGCTCGTCTTCGGCATGATCATCGGCATGTTCCCCTATGTCCGGGCCCTGCTGGCGCCGTTCTTCGCCGCCATCTCGATGGTGCCGCCGCTGGCGCTCCTGCCGATCCTCTTCATCGTCATGGGCCTGGGCGAGTCATCGAAGATCACGCTCATCGTCATTGGCGTCGCCCCGATCATGATCCGCGACCTCGCGCTCAAGGTGATGGAGCTGCCGCGCGAGCAGACCGTCAAAGCCGAGACGCTGGGCGGCAATTCCTGGCAGATCGCGCTGCGCGTGGTGCTGCCGCAAATCCTGCCGCGGCTGATCACCTGCCTTCGCCTGCAGCTCGGCCCGGCCTGGTTGTTCCTCATCGCCGCCGAGGCCATCTCGGCCGATAGCGGGCTCGGCTACCGCATCTTCCTCGTCCGCCGCTACCTGTCGATGGACGTGATCTTCCCCTACGTCATCTGGATTACGCTGCTCGCCGTGCTCACCAACGTGGTGCTCGACTGGCTGCGCATCCGCGTCTTCCCGTGGTCCGAAGTGGGGAGGGCGTCATGATCGTCGTCGACAATGTCTGGAAAGAGTATGGCGACCAGATCGTCCTCGAGAAGGTGTCGCTCACCATCGAGGATCGCGCCTTCGTCGCTCTGGTCGGTCCGTCGGGCTGCGGCAAGACCACATTCCTGAAGCTGCTGCTCGGCGAAGAGCAGGCAACGCAGGGCTCGATCACGCTCGACGGCAAGCCGCTGGCCTCCGAGCCCGGCCCGGATCGCGGCGTCGTCTTCCAGCGCTATTCGGTGTTTCCGCACCTGACCGTCCTCGGCAACGTGCTGCTCGGCAAGGAGTTCGAAGCCTCGCGCTTCCGCGCCCGCCTGGTCGGCCCGGCCCGTCGCGAGGCCATCGAAGAAGCGCGCGGGCTGATCGCCGAAGTCGGCTTGTCCGGGTCCGAGGACAAGTACCCGGCCCAGCTCTCGGGCGGCATGCAGCAGCGGCTTGCCCTGGCGCAGGCGCTGATCATGAAGCCGCGCGTGCTGCTGCTCGATGAGCCCTTCGGCGCACTCGATCCCGGCATCCGCGCCGAAATCCACGTGCTAATGCGGCGGCTGTGGAACGAGACCAACCTCACCGTGGTGATGGTGACACACGACATGCGCGAGGCCTTCACGTTGGGCACCCGCGTCATCGCCTTCGAGCGGCCCCGCGACCGGCCCGACGAGCGCGAGCGCTATGGCGCCTCATTGAGCCGCGACATCGAGGTCTGGCCGCCGCGCCGCGCCGGCCTCGTTGACCCAGACAGCCCCGATCAGGACGACCTGATCAAACCAGCGGGCTCCCCCCAGGACGACCTGGTTCCCGTACCTCAAGGAGCCCCGGCATGAGCCGAACGCCTGAACAGATCGCCGCCGATCGCGCGCGCTACGAAGCGCACCAGCGGGCTGGCCTCGCCTTCGCCACCAAGGCCTTGCCCGAGGCGAGCCCGCTGCCCGCCGTCCCGCTGAGCGCCGACAGCATCATCGCCACCGAAACTGTCGCGGGCGGCTGGTACTGGTCGACGCCGCTGCGCAAGGGCGAGGCATTGCGCATCGCCCAGCTCCATGGCCCGGCCTCGGTAGCGCTCGTCTGCTGGAGCGCCAAGGATACGAGCGAACGGCTGAACCTACCGGACACCGTGAAGGTGCAATGGGACACCCGCGTGCAGAAGGGTCGCGTGCTCTTCTCCGACATGGGCCGCGTGCTGCTCTCGGTCACCGAGGATTCCTCGGGCGGCGCACACGACGTGCTGCTCGGCGGCTCCACCGCTGCCGCCAATGCCGCCAAGTACCCGGGCGCCACGACCCGCAACACGCGCGACAACCTCGTCCTTGCGGCTGGCAAGCTCGGGCTTTCGCGCAGGGACATTCCGATGGCGCTCACGCTCTTCGCGCCGGTCCGCGTCTCCGACGACGACGGCCACTTCGCCTGGCAGCCCGGCCTCCTCAACGGCGGCGACTATGTCGACCTGCGGGCCGAGATGGACCTGCTGGTCGCAGTATCGAACTGCCCTCACCCGCTCGATCCCAACCCCGACTATGCGCCGAACCCAGTCGAGATAACGCGTTATCGCGCCAATGTCGCCGCCGACGATCTCAGCCGCACCGCCACCGCCGAAGCCGTTCGCGGCTTCGAGAACAACGCCCGCGCGGAGGCCTGATCATGCGCAGCGCAGAGAACGCCATCCAGTCGCATTTCATCCCCGCCGAGGCCCCATGGTCGGGCGTCGTCCGCAAGGGCCAGACCATTCGCATCATCGACAGCGAGGGTCAGCAGGCCATCGACACGATCTTCTACGCGGCAGGCGATTTCGCCGAACGCTACAGCGCGCAGGACACGCTGCGCATCCAGGGATCGGCCTATGTCGGCGTCGGCACCAAGGTCGTGTCCAACGAGGGCAATGTGATGCTCACCGTGGTCGCCGATACCTGCGGCCGCCACGACACCATGGCCGGCGCCTGCTCGTGCGAGAGCAACACCGTGCGCTTCGGCCACGAGACCCGCTACCTCCACGCCTGCCGCGATAACTTCGTGCTCGAAGTCACCAAGCACGGCATGACCAAGCGGGACATCGTCCCCAACATCAACTTCTTCATGAACGTGCCGATCTCCCCCTCGGGCGAGATGACAATCGTCGATGGGCTCTCAAAGCCCGGGGACTATGTCGAGCTCGTCGCCGAAATGGACGTCCTCTGCGTCATCTCCAACTGCCCCCAGATCAACAACCCCTGCAACGGGTTCAATCCCACGCCGATCCAGGTCCTGGTCTGGGACGCTGAGTGATGTTCACAAAAGTCCTCATTGCCAACCGCGGCGAGATCGCGGTGCGGGTCATTCGTACGCTCAAGCGGATGGGCATCGCCTCGGTCGCGGTCTATTCCGACGCGGATCGCTTCACCAAGGCGGTGCAGCTCGCCGATGAAGCGGTGCGTCTCGGCCCGGCGCCGGCCGCCGAGAGCTATCTGAACGTCGACGCCGTCATCGCCGCCTGCAAGGCGACGGGCGCGCAGGCCGTGCATCCCGGCTACGGGTTCCTCTCCGAGAACACCGCATTCGCCCGCCGGCTCGAAGCCGAAGGCATCACTTTCATCGGCCCGACGCCTGAGAATATCGAGGCCTTCGGGCTGAAGCACACGGCCCGCGAGCTGGCCGAGACCAACGGCGTGCCCTTGCTGCCCGGCACCGGCCTCCTCGCCACGCTCGACGAGGCGGTGGCCGCGGCCGAAACCGTCGGCTATCCGGTGATGCTGAAATCCACCGCCGGTGGTGGTGGCATCGGCATGTCGCTCTGCGCCGATGCCCCGGCGCTCATCGCCGCCTTCGAGGGCGTGCAGCGCACTGCCCGCGCCAGCTTCGGCGATGCCCGCGTCTATCTCGAGCGCTTCGTCTCCGACGCCCGCCATGTCGAAGTGCAGCTGTTCGGCGACGGCAAGGGCAAGGTGATCGCGCTCGGCGAGCGCGATTGCTCGCTGCAGCGCCGTAACCAGAAGGTGGTCGAGGAAACACCGGCGCCCGGCCTCTCTGCCACCGTCCGCTATCGCCTCCACGAGGCGGCCACCAATCTTGGCCGCGCCGTCGGCTATCGCTCGGCGGGCACGGTCGAGTTCATCTACGATCCGGTGCGCGAGGAGTTCTACTTCCTCGAGGTCAACACCCGCCTCCAGGTCGAGCACCCGGTCACCGAAGCCGTGTTCGGCATCGACCTTGTCGAATGGATGATCCGCCAGGCCGCCGGCGAGGACGTGATCCCGGCCACGCCGCTTTCGCCACGCGGCACGGCGATGGAAGTCCGGCTCTATGCCGAAATCCCGCATGCCAACTTCCAGCCTAGCGCCGGCCTGCTCACTGAGGTGAAGTTCGGGGATGCGCGCGTCGATACGTGGGTCGAGACCGGCACCGAGGTCACCAGCTTTTACGACCCGATGCTGGCGAAAATCATCGTCGCGGCCGACGATCGCCCCGCTGCGATCGAGAAGCTGCGTTCGGCACTGGCCGAGACCAGCGTCTCCGGCATCGAGACGAACCTGCAGTATCTGCGCGCCATCGCCGCGTCTGACCTGCTGGCATCGGGCAAGGTCGCTACCACCGCGCTCCGCAGCTTCGCCTTCACCCCCGATGTCATAGAGGTCATCGTCCCCGGCGCGCAGTCCTCGCTGCAGGAACTGCCCGGGCGCCTCGGCCTCTGGCATGTCGGCGTGCCGCCATCGGGCCCGATGGATGAGCGCAGTTTCCGCCACGCCAACCGCCTGGTCGGCAATGCCGACGAAACCGCGGCGCTCGAACTCACAGTGTCCGGTCCGACGCTCCGCTTCCACGCCCCGGCCACCATCGCACTCGCCGGCGCGAATATGCCGATGAAGCTCGATGGGACGCCACTGCCGCACAACGAAGCCGTTGCGATCGGCGCCGGTCAGATCCTGAGCATCGGCACCATCGACGGCCCGGGCCAGCGATCATACCTTGCTATCTCAGGGGGCATCGCCGCCCCCGAAGTGCTCGGCTCACGGGCCACCTTCGCGCTCGGAAAGTTCGGCGGCCACGCTACCGGCACACTTCGAGCCGGTGAAGTGCTGCACCTCGCCCGCACTCCTCAGACCGCCAAAGCCACCGACGACCCCGCCCCGCTCATCCGCGAGTGGCAGGTGGGCGTTCTCTATGGTCCGCATGGCGCACCAGATTTCTTCCTCACCGAGGACATCGAGACACTGTTCTCCACGGCCTATGAGGTCCATTTCAACTCGGCCCGCACCGGCGTTCGCCTCATCGGTCCCGCGCCGAAATGGGCGCGCACCGATGGCGGCGAGGCGGGGCTGCATCCGTCCAACCTGCACGACAACGCCTATGCCATCGGCGCTATCGACTTCACCGGCGACATGCCGATCATCCTCGGTCCCGATGGCCCGAGCCTCGGCGGCTTCGTCTGCCCGGCGGTGATGGCACGCGACGAACTGTGGAAGCTCGGCCAGTTCAAGCCTGGCGACACCATCCGCTTCGTTCCCGTCGCACGCCCCGACGACGTGATCGCCGGTCCGGCGATCCACCGGCCCAGCGAAGCCGGCTCGGCGATCGTCGGACATGCCGACAATGGCCCCGTCCCGGTCGTCTACCGGCGGCAGGGCGACGACAACCTGCTGGTCGAGTACGGCCCGATGGCGCTTGATCTGGCGCTGCGGCTGCGCGTGCATCTGTTGATGCAGGCGGTCAAGGACAGTCCGGGCATCGGCGCCATCGACCTGACCCCCGGCATCCGCTCGCTGCAGATCCACTACGACGGCACGACCCTCACCCGGAACCGGTTGCTCGGACATCTCGGCGAGATCGAGCAATCTCTGCCCCGGCCGGAAGATGTCACGGTCCCCTCCCGCATCGTCCACCTGCCGCTGAGCTGGAACGATCCGGAAGCGCAGCTGGCGATGAGAAAGTACCAGGAACTGGTGCGCCCCAACGCGCCGTGGTGCCCGGACAACATCGAGTTCATCCGCCGCATCAACGGCCTGCCGGATATCGAGGCGGTCAAGGAGACCATCTTCGACGCCAGCTATCTCGTCCTCGGCCTCGGCGACGTCTATCTCGGCGCCCCGGTCGCGACCCCGATGGATCCGCGCCACCGGCTCGTCACCACCAAATACAACCCGGCCCGCACCTGGACTCCCGAGAACGCCGTCGGCATCGGCGGGGCATACATGTGCATCTACGGCATGGAAGGTCCGGGCGGCTACCAGCTGTTCGGCCGCACCATCCAGGTGTGGAACACCTGGCGGCGCACTCCGGCCTTCGACAAGTCGCCGTGGCTGCTCGATTTCTTCGACCAGATCCGCTTCTTCCCGGTCAGCCATGACGAGCTGACGGAGGCGCGCGAAAGCTTTCCGCATGGCGGCTATCCGGTGAAGATCGAGGAGACGAAACTCTCCTATGCCGACTATGCCGCCGAGCTTGCACGCAATGCCGGCAGTATCGCCGCGTTCAAACACACCCAGCAATCGGCGTTCGAGACAGAGCGCCAGCGCTGGAAGGACGAGGGGCTCGACAGCTTCGTCGCCGACGAGGGCGCAAGCGCGTCGGACACCAGCGAAATCCCCTCGGGCCATTTCGGCGTCGCCAGCACCGTGCCCGGCAATATCTGGAAGATCCTGGTCGAGGACGGCGCCCATGTCGAAGCCGGCCAGCCCGTCGCCATCATCGAATCCATGAAGATGGAAATCACCGTCACCGCCCACGCCGCCGGTGCAGTCCGCGATGTCCGCGCCGGTCCCGGCCGCAACGTCAAGACCGGCGACGTCATCATCGTACTCGAGGAGAACTGAGCATGTCCGACACGCAGACCGACCTGTTGCCGATCGTCGTGGTGGGCGCCCACCTGAGCGGCATGCCGCTGAACCCGCAGCTCACGACGCCGGGCGGGCAACTGGTGAAGAAGTGCAAGACGGCTGGGGACTACCGGCTCTTCGCACTGCCCAACACCACCCCGCCCAAGCCCGGCCTCGTGCGCGAGCCCGGCTTTGCCGGACCAGGCCTCGAAGTCGAGGTCTGGGCCCTCCCGCCCGCGGCGTTCGGCCAGTTCGTCGCCGCCATCCCGGCGCCGCTCGGCATCGGCAAGGTGTCGCTCGACGATGGGAGTTCCGTCTCGGGCTTCCTCTGCGAAGCGCACGCACTGGCCGGGGCCGAGGAGATAACCAGCTTCGGCGGCTGGCGCGCGTTCATCGCGGAGAAGGCGCGGTGAGCGTGTTTGCGTTGATCGGCTGCTTTCTCACGGCCCTGCGCGACAGACTCTATGCGCGCAGGGGAATGCGACGCCTTTAGGCGTCGTTGGCTGCCGGCACCGGGTACGGCGTCTCCACCAGTTGCGGCACGATGCGGTGGTGGGTTGCCTGCTCGTAGTCGTAGGCGAAGGCGAGGAGCTCCGCCTCGCTCCACATCTTGCCCACGAAGATCAGCGCGAACGGCGCACCGTTTGCGTATTGCCCCGCCGGCACCGTGACACCCGGCAGTCCGGCGATGTTGATCTCCGACACCGTGGTCGCGAGATACTCCGCCTTCTCGAAAATCCCCGGCAGCGGGCCTTCCGACTGCGGGAAGACCAGTCCATCAAGCTGGTTGTCGGCCATCACCTTGTTGAACAGCTTGAGGTAGGCCGTGCGAGCCGCATGGAACTCACTCAGGTCCGGCGGCAGCGTCGGATCCACGAGTGACTTCTGCACTATTGGGCTGCCCTCGGTCAGCTTGGCGAACGTTCCTTCCGGACCGAACGGATCGGACGGCAGCATGGCCGCCAGCCCCTTGAACGAGGTCGCCGCGACGCCCGGCCCCATCCGGCGCAGAAAATTCTCGAAATCGTGGATGATCGACTCCAGCCCGCGAGAATCGAACCCCGCAGCGCCCTTCGCGAGCGACGCGAATTCAGTGCCGGCGAAAGGGTCCTCGACCAGCACAGCGCCGCGCGCCTTCAGTTCCTCGATCGCAGACGCATAGAGCTTGGCCGTTTCCTCGGCCACCGGCTTCGTGCGCCAGCCGGCGCCGTAGAGGCCGAGCCGCTTGCCCTTCAGCGCCGTGTCCGAGAGCAGCGAGGCGTAGCCGCCCTCGGGCAGGTTGCCGATTGCCGCGACAGTCTTGGGGTCGGCGGGGGTGTAACCGGCGAGCACATCTAGCAGCAGCGCCGCGTCACGGACGGTGCGCGCATGCGGGCCGACCACGTCGCGGGTCGAGCCGGCGAGCGGGGCGACGCCGGTATTGGGGATCAGCGCGAAAGTCGGCTTCACCGAGATCAGGCTCTGCGCCGCGCCCGGGTTCTGGATCGAGCCGCCGGTTTCCTCCGCAAGGCCGACGACGGCGAAGCTCGCAGAGATGGCGGTGCCGGTGCCGCTGGAGCTGGCGCCCGGAGCGATGTCGCGATTGACAGCGTTATAGGTCGGGCCGTCCCAGCTGGTATTGGCGCGGGCGCCGTCATAGCTGAAAGCCGGGATATTGGTCTTGCCCAGGATCACCGCGCCCGCCGCCTTCAAGCGCGCCACCACCGGCGCATCGACACCGGGCATGAGGTCGAAGCCGCCGGCGAGGCTCGAGAGCGGGGCCCAGCCGCCGGTCGACGGCAGGCCCACCATGTCCATGGCCTCCTTCACCACCACCGGCACACCGTCCAGCGGCCCGATGACCGTCCCATTCGCCCGCCGCGCATCGGCGGCGCGTGCGTCGGCCAGCGCGTCCGGGCTCATGAAGGTGAAGGCGTTGTAGTACGGCTCATACTTCTCGATGCGCGCGAGGTGCGCTGCCGTCAGCTGCTCCGATGTGAACGTGCCCGCGGCAAAGCCGGCCTGTACGTCGGCGATGGTCAGTTCGGTGACGTCGATCTCGGCCGTGGTGACGACCGGCTGGGCGAGCGCGTTCATGCTGAAACTCCGGAAATGGGAAAAGGAGGGGCCGGCCCCGGTGGGGAGGGCCGGCCCGGGCCGCTGGGGGTCAGGCCGCGGCCTTGACGGCGGATTTCTCGATCAGGTCGAGCAGGTACGGGGTGTCCATCACGTCGGCGAAGATCGTGTACATGCTGATCAGCGTGCCGAGATGTTCTTCGTCCGACAGCGTCGCGTTGGCGTCGGACATGAAGATCACCTTGTAGCCCATCTGCAGGGCGTCACGGGCCGTGCTTTCGCAGCAGCAATTGGTCAGCGTGCCCGAAATGATCAGCGTGTCGATGCCCTTCTGCTTGAGGATCGCATCCATGTCGCAGGTCTCGGGGATCAGGGCCGAGAAGCGGGTCTTGTCGACGATGATGTCGCCCGCCTTCACCTCCATGCGCGGATCGACTTGCCAGTCCGGCTTACCGGCCGCCATCGTCTCCTGCGCGTCGCGCTGGCTCGGCGGCAGGGTGGCGAACCAGTATTCCCAGCTGTGTTTTTCGCCGAGGTCGTAGGTGTAGCGGGTGAAGACGTTCACCCCGCCCGCCTGCCGCACTGCCTCGGAGATGGTGTTGATCGTCCCATAGATCTCGCGCGTCATCGGCACTTCGATCGGCGCGCCGACCTCGACGAAGCCGACCTGCATATCGACGCAGACATGGGCCACCTTGTTCATATCGAGGGAGCTGTAGATGTGGTCGCTGCCGTTGCGCAGCTTGCGCATGCGCTCGACGATATGGCCGGGAAGGGTGACGTTGTGCATCAGAGTATCCTCTCGTGCTTCAGGAAAAGTCTCGGTTCAGGAGAGATGGAGGCCACTCTCGGCCTCTCGTCGGCTGACCGCGAGGGCGTGCGGCTCCTCGGCGTCCATCGCGAGTCTCCAATTGATATCATCGCCGATAGTCAAATATGAAAATATCAACAATGCAAGTGGAGTCTTCACGCTGGTTGTGCCTGATCCTTAGGCATGTTGACCATTCGATCAAAAAAGCATCAATCGTTTGACAAGCGGTTTACGAGCGTTCAGTGTGCCCCGTCGCCACGAACCGTATGATCGTTCGCGCGGCAAGTTTCGTGGACTGCTTGCGGAGGGGTGCATGAAAGTCGGGATGCTGCATCCGAGAAGCGGAATCGCCGGAATGTGGGCTCCGGCCATGGATGCCGCCGCCATGCTGGGCGCCGCCGAAATCAACGCCAACGGCGGGATCCTCGGCGAAGAGGTGGAGATCGTCTTCGGCGATTGCGGCTTCACCCTCGATGTCGCGCTGAACGCCGTTGATACGCTGATCGAGATGGAAGGCGTGGATGCCATCGTCGGCAGCCACACGTCGAACCTGCGCGATGCGATCAGCCGCCAGGTCAGCGCCCGTCTGCCCTACATCTACACCTCGCAATACGAGGGCATCGCGGTCGGGCCATCGACCGTCGCCATCGGCTCGACCGATGGTGAACTGCTCGGCCCATCCCTGAACTGGCTCAAGACCGAGAAGCAGGCCGACCGCTATTTCTTTGTCGGCAACGACTACATCTGGCCACGCATGGCCCTCGGCACCACCAAGCGGGTGCTGCGCCAGCAGAACTCCGACCTCGTCGGCGCAGCCCTGGTGCCGACGCAGCCGCAGGATTTCACGAATCTGATCCGCCAGATCGCCCGTTCGGGGGCGCAGGTCGTGGTGCAGGCGCTGGTCGGGCAATGTTCGGTCGAGTTCAACCGCGCCTTCGCAGCTGCCGGGCTCGATCAGAAAATGCTGCGCTTCGGTCTCATCGTCGATGAGACCGTGGTATGCAACATCGGCGCAGACGCGACGACCAATCTCTTCACGGCATCGAGCTACTTCGCCGTTCAGCACTCGCGGCGGAATGACAGTTTCCTCGAGCGCTACCACGAGGCCTTCGGCGCCCTTGCGCCGCCGGTCTCGGCCGGCAGCGTGAGTATCTACGAGGGCCTGCACGTACTGGCGGGCCTCGCGAGCGACCTCAGGACGCTGGACAGCCGCGCGCTGGCCCGCGAACTGACCCGGCCGATGTCGCGCCCGCTGGCCCGGCACATGCTCGAGGACAAGCCGATCGGCGTGAAGCCGCCGGTCTATCTCGGCGAGGCCGATGGCGCGACCCTCCAGGTGGTCGCGCAGCTGCAGCACTGACGCCGCTGCCGGATCCCGCAATTTAGTTGCATCGGCAATATTGTCAGACTGAAGTCGTAGTGATATGCACGCGCCAATGACGGCGTGCGGTGATTCCGCACGCCAGACTCGGCGCAACTCTCGCTCACCTCCTGTTCAAAGGTCGGAACGCGAGTGGCGCATCCTGCGTTACTTGAACTGAAGACTATTGAAAATACGGGAGGACGAGTTGGCACAGATGCGGATGAAGGATCAGCTGGCCTACATGATCGCCAGCATCAACCGGCAGCTCGAAGCCGAGCTCGAGGAGCGTCTGCGCCCGGGCGGCGTGCCGATCGAGCAGTATCGCATCCTCGAAGTGCTCGATGCGAGCGAGCCGGCGGCGATGGGCGAGATCGCCCAGCAATCGCTGATCGAAGCGCCGACCCTCACCAAGATCGTCGACAAGATGGTGGCCGAGGGCCTCGTCTATCGGGCGCCCGACCCGAACGACCGCCGCCGCGTCCTCATTCTCACCGCCCCGGGCGGCAAGGCCCTGTTCAAGCGCCTGCGCGGCGTCTCGACGGCCCAGGAACAGCGCATCGTCGACCTGCTGGAGGGCGACAAGGCCGCCGCGCTGCGGGATCTGCTGAAAGAGCTCATCCAGTAGGCGCAAGTCGCTCTTGATCCCCCACAACCGGGGAAGATCAGTCAGAGCGCGATCCGCGGATCGGCGACCGACTGCAGCACTTCCACCAGCATGGTGACGAGGATGTAGAACGCCCCGAACACCATGGCGATGCCGAGCACGGCCGGCAGGTCGGAGCTTCCGAAGGATTGCACGGTGTAGAGCCCAAGCCCCGGCCACGAGAAGATGCGCTCGACGATCAAGAGGTTCCCGTAGAGCAGGCCGACTTGCAGCCCGAGCATGGCGAGCGGTGCAGAGGCAGCGTTACGCAGGCCGTGGCGGAAGAAGATGCGGCCGCCGCTGAGGCCCTTGCCGCGCGCCGTGCGGATGTAAGGCTGGCGCATCACATCGACGAGCGCGGAGTTGAGCGCCCGCCCAACGCCAATGGCGATCGGCACCGATAGCGCCAGCCCGGGCAGCACCATGTGCCAGATCGCATTGAGCGAGATATCCGGCCGCCCGAGCAGCAGTCCATCGAGGACGAAGAAGCCGGTGGGTCCGGTGAAGCGGCGGATATCGAGGCGCCCGCTGCCCGGGAACCAGCCGAGCTTGAACCACAGGAAATAGGCCAGCAGCAGCGCTGTCAGGAAGATCGGGAACGAGCCCGCCGCCAGCATGCCGAGCCGTACGCCGCCCGAGCGGGCCATCGTCGTCTGCGCAAACGCAAGGAGGAAGGCGAAGCTAGTGCCGAGCAGCATGGCAAAGACGATCAGCTCGAGCGAGGCCGGGCCGTATTTCAGCACGTCGGCCGCGATGGGCTGGCGGGTGCGGATCGAGGTACCGAGATCGCCCTGGGCGAGGCGGCTCATGAACTGCCCGTATTGGACCAGCAATGGCTGGTCGAGGCCGAGTTCGGTGCGGATGCGCTCGATCGTTTCGACGGGCGCGGAAGGGCCGGCAAGGGCGCGGGCCGGGTCGGCCGGGATGATCGCTTGCAGGCAGAAGACGATGAAGCTCATCACCACGAGGACGAGGACGAGGCCGCCGAGGCGTTTGGCGAGATAGGGCAGCATGTCATGCACCTCGAAGGGCGGAGCGGATGCCGTCGCCGGCGAGGTTGGCAAGGATCGACATCACGAAGATCACCAGCGCCGGGATGATCGGCAGCCACCAGTAAGCGGTGAGGCTGTCGACCGAGCGCGAGGTCATGGCGCCAAGCTCGGGCGCCGGGGCAGGGAGGCCGAGGCCGAGGAAAGAAATCACCGACAGCGTGAGGATGATGTTGGCGACATCGAGCGTCGCCGCGACCGCCAGAGCGGGAATGGCGCCCGGCAACAGGTAGCGGAACATCAGGCGCGGGCCCTTCACCCCGGCGATACGCGCCGCCTCGACATGCGGCCGGGCGCGGATGCGGCGGACTTCGTCGCGGGCCATGCGCGCATACCAGGGCCACCAGAAGATGGTGATGGCGATCATGGTGTTGACGAGGCCGGGACCGAGCGCTGCGACCACGGCGAGCGCGATCAGCGTCGAGGGGAGGACGAGGAACAGCTCGACCACGCGCTGCAGCAACGTATCGACCCAGCCGCCGACCATCCCGGCGAAGACTCCGATCACCGTACCGATGACCAGCGCGATGCCGATGACGGCGAGGCCCGGTAGCCAGGTGTAGCGCACGCCGAGGACGACGCGCGAGAACAGGTCGCGCCCGATCTCGTCGGTGCCGAACCAGTGCGCCGCGTCCGGCGGCAGGTAGGCGGCGGCGACCCGCAACATGGGATCGTAGGGCACGAAGAACGGGCCGAAGATGGCGATGAGCGTGATGACGAGCACACCGGCAAGGCCGATGCGCTCGAGCCAGCCGACGCGGCGGAGCCAGGCGAAGGCGGGTGGGGTCGTGGGGGCGGAATGTTCGGTTGCGAGGGCCATTGTCGGTCTCGGTCAGCTGGCGAGCCGCGGCACGGCGCCGACCAGCATTTTCGTGTAGGGCGCCCGTGGTGCGGAAATCACCTGGTCTGGCTCGCCGATCTCGACGAGATGGCCCTTCTCCAGTACCGCGATGCGATCGGCGATCAGCCGGGCCGCGGCGAGGTCGTGGGTGACGAACAGCATGGCCATGCCCATGCTGCGGCGGAGACTCCCGAGGAGGTTCAGCGTCTGCGCCGCGAGCGACACGTCCATGGCGCTGATCGGCTCGTCACAGAGCAGCAGCTTTGGCGGCACGACCACCGCACGCGCCACGGTGATGCGCTGGCATTGGCCGCCCGAGAGTTCGCTCGGCAGCGCGTGCTGCAGCGCCGGATCGACACCGACCAGCTTCAGCGCCTCGGCAATCTTCTTGTCCTGCTCGTGCCGGCTGAGGCCGAGCGGGCGGAGGCGATCGCGGATCTGTTCTCCCACCGTGAGCCAGGGCGTTAGCGCGGCCACGGCGTCCTGAAACACCACTTGCGGCGGGATACCGCCGAACCACGAGACGTCGCCCTCGTCGGGGGCGAGGAGCCCCGCCGCGATGCGGAGCAGGGTCGATTTGCCCGAGCCGCTTTCGCCCACCAGCGCGACGCACTCGCCCTGCTGGATGCGGAGGTCGATGCCGGCGAGCACCTGGGTCTGACGGGCCGGACGCAGGAGCCCGCGCTTCGGGCCGAAGCTCTTCTTGATGTGGTAGAGCTCGAGGGCATTGGCTTCGCCGGCTGTCGCGGGCGGCCATGCTGGAGCTTCCCGCACCCGGGCCATCAGGTCGGGCACCCGATTGGACTGGAAGCACGCGACCTGCCGCCCATCCTGCCGGCGCACGAGGTCGGGCCGGCGCTCGGAACACTCGGCTTCGGCCAGGGGGCAGCGGGTGACGTAGCTGCAGTGCGCGCCGCTCGGCCGCGCTCGCAGCTGCTCCGAGGCGAGCGTGCCGAGCTGGCGGCTGCGATCGGAATCGAGGTCGAAGCGAGCCGAGAGCAGGCCCGCCGAGTACGGGTGCGACGGCGCGGCGATCAGCGCACGCGTATCGCCGACTTCGGCGACCCGCCCGCCATAGAGCACCATCACCCGGTCGGCGAGTTCCGCCGCGACGGCGAGATCGTGGGTGATGAACAGGGTGGCGGTGTTGTGCTCGCGGGCGAGATCGCGGAGCAGGGCGAGGATCTGCGCCTGCACGGTGACGTCGAGCGCCGTCGTCGGTTCGTCGGCGATCAGCACGCGGGGGCGGGCCGCCATGCTCATCGCAATCAACACGCGCTGGCGCTGGCCGCCGGACAGGCGGTGCGGCATGTCGGCGGCGATGCGCCTGGGGTCGGGCAGGCCGGTGCGGGCCAGCCACTCGAGCACTTCGTCGGCGCCGAGCCCGCTCTCGCGCAACTGCGCGCCGATGCTCATTGTCGGGTTGAGTGCACCCATCGGATCCTGCGGCACGGCGCGGACGAGACTGCGGCGGATATCGCGCAACTCATGCGGCTTCGCGCCGACGATCTCACGACCGGCTAGCCGGATGCTGCCGGAGACATCGGGCTGCGCCTCGTCGGGGAGGAGGCCCTGCAGGGTGAGTCCGATGGTGGATTTGCCCGAGCCGCTTTCGCCCACCAGCGCGACGACTTCGCCGGGGGCGAGATCGAAGTCGATCCCGTCGAGCACGGTGTTGGCGCGGCCGTCGCGGCTCAACCGGACGTGGAGGCCGCGGATGGAAAGAACGGGGACCTCGGATACGGTAGACATCGCTGGAAGAGTCATTGCTCCCTCAGGTTGAGGGATGACGAGACGCTGCGCTCGCCAATCCCTTGGCTAACGAGGTCTCCCGGGCTTTTGTCCCGCCGTGCACCTGGCGGGATGTCTCTCCCGGCCAGTGGCAGCTCTCGGACCAGACGCTTTCGCCGGAACCCTAGCCGCCAACTCGGAACCAGTGATGCAATCCGCGTGCCAGCGGCTTTGGCGGCGGTTTTCCGCGGCTCAACGGCTCCGACCGACAAGGATCATGCCGAGTTTATCGGCAACGCTGGTCAAAGATTGGGCGCGTCAGCTGCCGAGTTCGGTCCAGGCACCACTGGCAGCCGCCGACCGCACTGCTGCATTGACGAAGCGGACGCCGCGGGCACCGGCGCGGACATCCGGGACGAGCGCGACGAGTCTTGGGTCGGGCGTCTCGCCCGAACGGTGGGCGCGGATGATGGCGGCGGCGTCGCGGTAGTAGTTGGCGAAGGCCTCGATATAGCCCTCCGGATGCGCAGCCGGCATGCGCGAGGCGCGCTGGGCTTCGGGACCGGAACCGGCGCCGCCACGGATGATGGTGCGGCTCTCCTCGCCATAGCGCGAGAAGCGCAGTTCCTCGGGGCGGCCGCCGTACCACTCTAGCCCGGCTTTATCGCCATAGATGCGAACGGAGAGGTCGTTGTAATGGCCGGGCGAGGTCTGGCTGGCGACGAGCGTGCCGCGCACTCCATCGCTCCAGCGCATCAGCACATGGGCGTTGTCGTCGAGGCGGCGGCCCGGCACGGCGGTGAAGAGGTCGGCCGCCACCGCCTCGGCATCGAGGCCTGAGGCGAAGGCGGCGAGGTTGAAAGCGTGGACGCCGATATCGGCGAGAACTGCCGATTCGCCCGCCCGCGCCGGGTCGGTGCGCCATTCGGCCTGCTTGTTGCCATCGGCATCGACGGGGAGCGTCAGCCAGTCCTGGATGTAGCTGGCATGCACCGAGACCAGCCGACCCAATTCGCCGGCCGCAACCATCTCGCGGGCCTGCCGCACCATGGCGTAGCCGGTGTTGTTGAGCGTCACGAGCAGCTTGCGATTGAGGCGATCGGCCAGTGCCACCAGCGCCTCGGCTTCGGGCAGCGTCGCCGACAGCGGCTTGTCGCAGATGACGTCGATGCCGGCTTCGAGGAAGGTCGTGGCGATGGGCGCATGCAGGTGGTTCGGCGTCACGATCACCACCGCTTCGATGCCGTCGGCGCGCTTGGCCTCGGCTTCGGCCATCTGCCGGCAATCGGCATAGCTGCGATCGGGCGCGATACCGATTTCCGCTGCCGACACCGCTGCGTTCTCCGGGTCCGACGAAAGCGCACCGGCGACGAGGCTGATCTGGTCGTCGAGGCGCATGGCGAAGCGATGCACGGCGCCGATGAAGGCGTTGCGCCCACCGCCCACCATGCCGACGCGCAGTTTCTCGGCGGCGCGGCCGTCGGCCGTTGCGTAGACCATTCAGCGGTCCTCGATAATGCGGAGATAGGCGGCGGTGACGAAGAGGATGATCAGCCCGAAGATGATCATCCGGGCCCCCTCGGGGATCTGGAGGATCGTCAGGATCGTGGTGATCACGCGGAGGATCAGCGCCCCCACGATAGTGCCGACATAGCCGCCACGCCCACCGAAGATCGAGGTGCCGCCGATGACGGTCGCGGCAACGGCGGGCAGCAGCAGCGGCTCGGCCAGCGTCAGCGAGGCGGCCTTGATCAGCCCGATATAGAGCATGCCGGTGATGCCCGCGAGAATGCTGGAGCTGACATAGAGCGTCAGGATCACCTGCCAGTATTTGACGCCCGAGAGGCGTGATGCTTTCTCGTTGTCGCCTACCGCGTAGAGCAGGCGGCCGAAGCCGGTGTAGCGCAGGGTGAAGATGATCAGCGCCGCCAGCGGCACGAATACCAAGAGCGAATTCGGCACGCCGTAGCTGAGGCCCGTGCCGAGCCACTTCAGCCAATCCGGCACGAGGAAGCCGGTGGCGATCACGGTGCGCTGGTAGACCTGCAGGCTACCGAAGGCGACGAGCCCGGTGCCGAGCGTCATGATCAGCGGATGCACGCGGAAGATGCCGACGCCGATGCCGTTGGCGAGCCCAACAAGGATAGCCGGCAGCATGGCGAGCGCAAAGGCAACGGCCGGATCGTTGTGCACCACCTGCGTCGTCAGCACGAACGCGCTGACCGTCGCGACCGTGCCGACCGACATGTCGATACCGCCGGTCAGCATCGTCATGGTCTGGCAGCCGGCGAGCAGCGCCAGCGGAATGGCGAACTGGATCGTGCTGGCGATCCACCGCGCATTGACGATGCCCGGCTGCATGATCTGGAGGAACGCGACCAGCGCGGCGAGCAGGATCACCAGCGGCACGATCGGATAATCGCTCATGAAGCGCTTGAGGCGGCGGCCGAACGAAACCGGGGCAGGGGCAACCATGGTCATGGCGAGCGTGCCCTCATGGCAAGGAAGGCGCCGAGCATCACCACCACCACCATGATGGTGCCCTCGACGATGGTGGCGACATTGGGATCGACGGAGAGCAGTGTGAGATCGGTCCGCACCAGCCGCAGCACGAACACCGCAACGATCGGGCCGACGAGACCACCGCGCCCACCGCCGAGCACGACTCCGCCGAGAACGACCGCCGCGACGCTGGCGAGGAGGTAGGGGCCGGGGATCGGTGCGCCGATGCCAGTGCTCATGGTCAGGGACAGCCCACCCATCGCGGCGAAGAGCCCGGCGAGCGCGTAGGCCGCGATCTTGGTGCGCGCTACCGGCACGCCGCTGCGATAGGCGGCGAGTTCGTTCGAGCCGATGGCGTAGATCGAAAGCCCGAGGCGCGAACGCTTCAGCGGGATCCAGACGAGGGCGAGGCAGGCGATCAGGAGGATCAGCGCGCTGGGAATCCAGGCCGTAATCTCTGGCGGCACACCGGGGATTGGCAGCGTGCCGACGACCGTCGCCTTCAGCCACAGTGCCGCGCCGCCGCCGGGTGAGGCGAGGATCAGCAGCGCCACGCCCTGGAACACGAACAGCATGGCGAGGGTCACGACGATGTCGGGTACCCGCGTCACGACGATCAGGATGCCGTTGACTGCACCGAGGCAGACGCCGAGCGCCAGCACCAGCGGCACGACGAGGATAGCGAACTCCTCGCTCGCCCCGTTCATCAGCACGGCGGCGGTGACGCTGGTCACCGCCATCATCGAAGCGACCGAGAGATCGATACCGCCCGCGATGACGACGATCGCCTGCGCCGCGACCGCAAAGGCATAGGGCAGCACGGCGCGCACCAGCGAGCCGAAGTCGTTGGCGCCGTAGTGAGGCTGGATGATGCGGGTGGCGATGAACAGCAGTATGAACAGCACGCAGAGGCCGATCACCCAGCTGTTGCGGCGGATGAAGGCGCTCATGGCGCCGCTCCTGTGCCGGGTGCTGCCAATACCCCGACATCGGCGGCATCCCGCGCGAGGCCGTAGGCGGCCCGCGTCAGCGCCGCTTCATCGGCGATTTCCACCGGCATCACATCTACGACCCTGCCGCCAAAGATGACGATGACGCGGTCGCAGGCCAGCTGAATTTCCGCGAGCTCGGAGGTGTAGAACAGCACCGACTTGCCCTGGTTGGCCAGCTCGCGCATCAGCCCGTAGATCTGCTGTTTGGTACCCACGTCGATGCCGCGGGTCGGATCGAAACAGAGCACCGTGCGCGCGTCCGCCGCGATCCAGCGGGCGATTGTTACCTTCTGCTGGTTGCCGCCCGAGAGCCGCTGGGCCTCGCGCTGGGCACGGGTGTCGATCTGCAGCCGGCCGATGGCCTCGCCGACCACCGAACGCTCGCGTCCGAGATTGATCGGCCCCCAGCGCCTGACCGGCGCGCTGAACGGCAGGGCGATGTTCTCGCGCACCGAGCGATGCATCAGCAGCGCTTCGCTGCGGTCGCCCGGCACATAGGCGAGCCCTTCGTCGATGGCATCGCGCGGATGGCTGAAGCTGACCCGCTTGCCGTCGACCTCGATGGTCCCGCCGGCCGGCTTGATGGCGCCGGCGAGCGCGGCGAACAGCTCGTCCTGCCCCTGGCCCTCGAGCGCGACGACGCCGGCCACCTCGCCATTGTGGAGATCGAACGACACATCGTGGAGCTTGGTGCCGAGCCGCAGGTTCCGCACGCTGAGCCGTGGCTGCGCCTCGGTGACTCGCGCAGCGCTGATCGACCCTTCAGCGCGGCGGCGCTCGATCTTTTCGCCGAGCATCAGCTCGACGATCTTTTCCTCGATGCCGGGCACGATATCGACGACGCCGACCGTCTCGCCGTCCCGCAGCACCGTGGCCCGGTCGCAGAGCGCGGCGATTTCGACGAAGCGGTGCGAAATGAAGATGACGGACCGGCCGGTCTTGCTCTGCGCCTTCACCACCTCGAGCACGCGTTCGGCGAGGTTGGCGGGGAGCGCGGCGGTCATCTCGTCGAGCAGCAGCACATCGGGCTCGACGGCGAGCGCGCGGGCGAGATCGAGCACACGCTGGATGGCGAGCGGCACATCGCGCGCCGTCGTGCCGAGGTCGAGGTCGTCGACCCCGAGTTCCTTCACCCAGCCACGAAAGGCCTCGACCGGCGTGCGCGTGAGCCTCAAGTTCTGCAGCACGTCGAGATCGGGGATCAGTGAGGGTTCCTGGTACACCGGCACCAGCCCGGCGCGGCGCGCTTCGGCCGGCGAGCCGACCTGCGTCTCCACCCCGCGCAGCAGCATGCGGCCGGCGGTCGGCTTGATCGCTCCGGTGAGGATTTTGACCAGCGTGGATTTGCCGGCGCCGTTGGCGCCCATGAGCGCGTGAACTTCGCCCGGCCGAACCTGCAGCGATGCGTCGCGCAGCGCCACCACGGCACCGTAAGTCTTGGCGACGCCCGTGGCGTCGAGAAGCGATTCCGTCGTCACGCGGCCCCCGGATACTGAAAGGGGAGGGACGAGGGCTGCCCGTCGTCTCTCCCCAAAGGCGTCATCAGGTTAGCTTACTCGCCCGGGCCCTTGCAGGCGACGATCTGTTCCTTGGTGTAGGTGGTCCAGCCCGGGATCGAGATCGACACCGGCCATTCGGGGCTCAGCGACGGATCGGCGGCTGCCTTGAGCTGGGCCTTGCCCGCGTCGGTCACGTTCTCCCACAGCGAGGGGTCGACCAGCACGGACTGGCTGGCCGGCTTCTGGCCGTTGAGGATCTGCAGCGCCAGCGTCACGCCTGCACCACCCACGGAACCCGGATTGGTGACCGCCGCGCCCTTGAGGCCTTCGACCGAGTTGAGCTGGCCGACGAAACCCGCGTTATCGGCGCCGACCACCGGTACCAGCGGCGCACCGGATTCAACCAGCGCGTCGACGATGACGTTGTCGATGCCCGAGGTCCAGATGCCATCGAACGGAATGCCCGTGGCGATGTAGTCGAGGATTTGCTGCTTGCCCTGGTCCTGCTGCCAGCCAGTGAACGTCTCCTGGGCGACCTTCACGTCCGGGAACTCGGCGAGGGCCTTCTTGAAGCCGCGGTCGCGGTCGGTATCGGCCGAAGCGCCGGCAGCGCCGCGCATGTAGACCACGCTACCCTTGCCGCCCATCTGCTCGAACAGCCACTTGGCGCCGAGATAGGCATACTGTTCCTGGTTGTTCTGCAGGATGTAGGCGGTCGGCTCGGTGACGTTCTGGTCGACGACCACCACGACGATGCCCGCCGCGCTGGCTTCAGCGAGCGCCGCCTGGATGCCGGCCGGATCGGACGGGTTGACGACGATGGCGTTGACCTTGGCGCTGATCAGGTTGCGGATGTCTTCGAGCTGGCCGGCCGCGTCGGTGTTGCGGTGGGCGATGTTGAGCGACGAGACTTCACCCGAGGCGAGAGCTTGCGCCTTGATCGAGCAGATCATTTCCTCGCGCCAGCCGTTGCCGGCCACCGTGTTCGAGACGCCGATGGTGTACGGACCCGCTGCGAAGGCGCTCGGCGCCGCCGCAAGGGTAGTGCCGGCCAGCAGAACGGGCAGAATAGTCTTCAGTGAAATACGCATGAGTATAGTCTCCTCCCAAAAACTCGCGTTGTCAGATTGCCGTTACTTTACATACGGCTGCAAGATATCCCTCGCGAGCAGGAATCCTCGCTTCACTTTTCCGTCGGTCCCCTCGAAGCGCCGATCTTCGTGCTCGATGATGACAGGACCATCATAGCCGACGCGATAGAGCGCCGAAAAGAACTCGCCCCAGTTGACCTCGCCGAGCCCCGGCATGCGCGGCACCTGCCAGCCCATGCCGGCCGACATGATGCCATTCTCGTAGAGCCCGTCGCGGTCGATCATCAGGTCCTTGGCGTGGACATGGCGCATATGCGCACCGAACTCGCGGATGAAGCGGCCCTGATCGATCATCTGCCAGACGAGGTGCGATGGATCGAAATTCATGCCGATCGCGCCATCCCAGGTGTCGAGGATGCGGCGCCAGATCTTCGGCGAATAGGCGATATTGTGCCCGCCCGGCCATTCGTCGTGGCTGAAGATCATCGGGCAGTTCTCGAAGGCGAGTTGCACGCCCTCGGCCTTGGCGTGGGCGATGATCGCTGGCCAGACTTTCTCGGCATCGGCCCAGTTCTCGTCGAGCGTCTTCTTGGCATCGCCGCCGCAGAACGTGTTGACCAGCCCGACACCCATCTTGGCCGCAGCGCTGATCACCAGCTTCAGGTGATCGGCCACGGCCGTACGGTGGCTTGCATCGGGATGCAGCGGATTGGGGTAATAGCCGAGCGCCGAAATCCCGATGCCCTTGGCAGTGAGCCCGGCCGTGATGTCCTTGCCCTCGGCGGCCGAGAGATTGGCGACATCGATATGGCTGGTACCGGCATAGCGGCGCGTCGGGCCTGAACTGCGGGGCCAGCAGGCGATCTCCAGCGCCTCGAACCCAACCGAGCGCGACCAGTCCGCGACCGCATCGAGCGATGTGTCGGCAAACGGCGCGGTCAGGATACCAAGCTTCATGGACGTCCCCCCTGTTTCCGTTCCCTCACGCAGCGGTCATGCCGACTGCAACGGATTTTGCTATCTTCAGCAATGTGAAGGGCTTGGCAATACGACCATCGAGGCGACACCGGTCAGACACGAGCCGGCCTGACCTTCGACTGATGGACCGCTTTACGTGCGCGCCGCGGTCATGTTCCATCGCGCCCGGACGGCGCGGCCTGCGTTTCGCGTCGCGTGGAGGATAATCGATGAAGTACCGCTATCTCGGCCGTTCCGGCTTGCTCGTTTCGCGCCTGTGCCTGGGCACCATGACCTTCGGCAACACCCAGTGGGGCTGCGACCAGGAAGGCTCGAGCGCAATCGTCAAGAAGTTCATCGAGGGCGGCGGCAACTTCATCGACACCGCCAACAGCTACTCGAACGGCGAGTCCGAGAAGATGCTGGGCGTGGCGCTCAAGGACTACGACCGCGAGCACCTCGTCGTCGCCACCAAGTGCTGGTTCCCGTCCGACAAGGCAATCACCGCCCGCGGCCTCAGCCGGAAGAACATCGTCGAGGCCTGCGAGGCGAGCCTCAAGCGGCTCGATACCGATTATATCGACCTCTACCAATTCCACGGGCCAGACCCCTACACCCCGATCGAGGAGAGCCTCCGCGCCGCCGACGACCTGATCCGCGCCGGCAAGATCCGCTATCTCGGCTGTTCCAATTTCTATGGCTTCCAGATCGCCAAGACCAACGGCGTCGCCGCGCTCAAGGGCTATGAGCCGCTGGTTTCGGCGCAGCATCTCTACAACCTCGTCCGCCGCGACATCGAGCGCGAGATCCTGCCCGCCTGCGACGACCAGGGCCTCGCCATGATCTGCTGGAGCCCGCTCGCCGCCGGTATGCTGACCGGCAAATATCGCGGCGACGACAAGCCGGATGAGAAGTCCCGCATCGGCATCCAGGCCGCCATCACGCTGCCGCGCTACTGGTTTGAGGATTCGCTCAAGATGATCGACCTCGTCGTCGAGACGGCGAAGGACCTCGGCAAGACCCCGAGCCAGGTCGCGCTCAGCTGGCTCTTCGGCGACAAGCGCGTCACCGCCGCCATCATCGGCGCCCGTCGTGTCGAGCAGGTCGAAGAGAACATGCTGGCCGGCGATTTCGACCTGCCCGAGGATATCAGGCAGAAGCTCACCGACGCCATGCCGCTGAAACTCGGCTACCCCTACGAGTGGATGAACATCAACCTGCCCGGCACGTTCGGCCAGGCCGAGTTCGAACCCCCGCACGCCAACCGGTTGCCGCTGTAACCGGCGCTAGGGATTCAGCGAGTCCAGCCAGTCCACCACCACCGCGGTGAACTGGGCTGGCCGCTGGACCGGGGCGAAGTGGCTGACGCCGCCGAGCATCATCAGTCCGGCCCGCGGCAGCGTCCGCGCCAGGTACTCGGCATGCTCGGGCCGGATGAACTCGTCGAACTCTGCCTGCACCACCAGCACCGGCACGTCGATTTCCGCCAGGTTCCCGGCCGAATAGCTTGGCTGAGTGCGCTGCATCACGCCCAGCGCTTCGCTGAACTCGTCGAACCGCTCCGGCGTCGGCGACAGCGCCGCATAGTCCGCCTTGTGGCGCGTGAGGCAGCGCCCGATCCGCTCCGTGAACTCGAACGGATGCGTGCCGGTTTCGTCGACATTGCAGGCAAAGAACAACACCCCGCTCACCCGCTCGCGCTGTTTCCGGGCCATGGCGAGTCCGGTGCAGGCGCCGTCGCTCCACCCGATGATCGGCGCGCTTTCGACCTGTCGCGCGTCCATCACCGCCAGCACATCGTCTGCCAGCTGGACATAGCTGAACGGCCGCCCATCCCAGCTGCTGCGTCCATGTCCGCGACTGTCGATAACAATCACCCGCCGGCCGTTTTCGACCAGCACCGGAACCTGGTGTCCCCAGTTGCCGGCATTGCCCATGCCGCCATGCAGGAGGATCACTGGCGCCCCGGCTCCGTAGCTCGCCGACCAGATGCGAGCACCGTCCGTCTCGGTGAAACCGGCTATATCCGTCGCAGGGAGCGCAGGCGCCCCTGCCGCCGCGAACTGCTCGAGCGTGTCATCGCGAAATTCCATGCCTCAACGTCCTCCGACCGGCTGCCTGGCGCAACTGGTCGAACGAGACGAAGGCCATTCGACAGCTGGAAATACGACCTGAGCCAGAACATCGGCGGACGCAGCCTAGTGGCCGGCGCGCGCGTCCTTGAGCGGTCGGTCGAGACCCCGGCGGGCTTCGCCGGCCATGCGGACCAGGGTCATGTGCATGTCGTGGCTGGAGGTGAGTTCGGTCTCGAACCACACCCGCCGGATGTCGTCGCCATCGACGATATCGATACCCTCGGCATCGATGCCGCAGAGCCGCCAGTTGCCTGCCGGGGCCTTGGCGAAATACTCGGCGTACATCGCCACCGCTTCGGCGTGGTCGTCGTTCATGTGCTCGACTGCATCAGCTTCCGCCGCTGCCAGTTCCGGACTGGCCGGGTTGGCATTGATCAGGTCGGCTCGGGTCAGGTCGAACGCCTTGCCGAACCCGGCATTGAGCGCTGCGCTCTGCACCTCGAGCCGGAAGTAGCGGAAGTCGGGCAGGCTCGAATAGAGCTCGGCCTTCTGCTGGTGGCAGAGGTAGCGGTGGTCGACGCGCTTGTGCTCGTCGCTGTCGCGCTCGATCTCATGTGCCTCGCAGGCGATGGTGATGCGGGCATGCGCCAGCGGATCGCCCTTGCCGGGTGTGCCGACCAGCAACGAGCAGCGCGGATCAGCGAGCAGCGCCGGAGTGTGTGCGGCGAGCCTCGAGGTCAGGATCACCGGCGTCCCGTCGATATCGGTGGAGAGCCCGACGCGCGTCGCGATCGGCCAGCCGGTGCCTGGCGCAACGGTCGCCAGCACCCCTGAACGCGCCGTGCGGATCAGCCCCTTGGCCTGCCGCACCGCTTCCGGCGTCGTCGCCTGCCGCACGTCCTTCTTGTCCTCGTCCTGCATCGCGCTCTCCGAAGCCTACTTCTTGAAATAAACGGGCACGGTGAAAGCCCAGCTCGATCGTCCGGCCGCCTCGGGAATGGGCGGGAACGGCGCTGCGCGGTTCACCGCTGCAACGGCCGCGTCGTCCAGCACGCCGTTTCCCGAACTCCGCGCCAGGGCAACCTTCGACACGTTACCACCGGAACCAACGACAAAGCTCACTAACGCTTCGCCATCCTTGCCCTTTGCCTTGGCCGGGTATCTTGCCGCGCGGGTGACCTTGGCCTGCACGAGGCCTGGGTACTTGCTGGCCGCAGCACTGCCGCCATTATCCTTCTTGCCCTTGCCACCGCCGGATTTGGAACTTGCCGCCGCGTCGGCTTCGGCATTGCCGCCGTTGCCGAGATTAGCCTGCTTGCTCGGTGCCTGCTTCTGCGGCTTGGCTTCGGCCGGCTTCTTGGAAGGCTCGGCCTTCTTCTTGGATTGCTCTTTAGGCTTGGGCTCCGCCTGCTTCGGCTCGGCCGGCTCCTCCACCGGTTTCCGCACGATGCGGGGCAGGGGTACCGGCACGGCCTCGGCCGTTTCCTCGACTTCCGCTATCGTCGGCGAGAGGTTTGCTTCCTGTACCGGCTTGATCGCCTCGACCGGTTTTGCCAGCGTCTCGGGCAGCTTCTGGACCGGCTCGGGAGGAGTGAGTTCGCTGATCGAAGCCGTCCGCAATTGCTCGAGTGGGTCGGACCGCGATGGCTTCACCGTATCCACGACGATGGTTGCGGCCTCGCTCGTCACCTGGGGGATCGCGGCCGCGATCGGTTGTCTCGTCTCGGTGGCGGCAGTCAGCACCACCGCCGAAACCAGTTCGTCCGTCTCACTGGTCTCGGCCGCAGCAGGCGCTGCAGCGACTTCCTGCTCAGCTTCCGCCACCTTCTTGGGTAGCGCGATGTCTGCCGTTTCCGCCACATCCGCGGTCACTTGCTGCGCCTCGACCACCTCTGGCACGTCCATGGCCTCATGGTCTTCGCCGGCCGAAACCAGGTTCCGGTTCGTCTGCGTCACCACTTCGCTCGGCTCGGTCGAAACCATGTCCATCGAGATGACGCTGACCGAGACCGACTCCGCGTCGGCTTCATCGACCACCGGCGGCATGTTCAACGCCGCCCAGGCCCCGGCGATGAGGCCGAGGTGGATGAGCGCCGATGCCGCCATGGCCTTGCGCATCGTCAGCCCTCGCGCTGCCGCGTGATGAGGCCGATGCGCGCATAGCCTTCACCCGACAGCGCGCCCATCACTTCCATGATGAGCCCGTAATCGGCATCCGCGTCACCGCGGAGGTAGATGCGCTGTTCCTTGCCCGCTTCACCGGCTTCGGTCGCGACGGAAGCGAGCAGCGTATCGACCGTGATCTGGTCCTCGCCGAGATAGATCTCGCCCTTGGCATTGATTGAGACGGTCAGCGGTTTGGCCGTATCGACTTTCAGTTCCGGCGCGCTGGTCTGCGGCAGGTCGATGGGCACGCCGGTCGCGAGCAGCGGCGCCGTGACCATGAACACGATCAGCAGCACCAGCATCACGTCGACCAGCGGCGTCACGTTGATATCGCCGATCGGCGCGCGTCCACCGCGCCGCCCACGTCCGCCCTGCAGCGAAATGCTCATCAGCCGTTCCCCCTGGCGTCGAGCTGGCGGGAGAGGAGGACCGAGACACGATCCGCGAAGGCTTCGAAGCGCGCGATGATCCGCCCGGAATCGCTCGAGAGCTTGTTGTAGGCGATCACCGCCGGAATGGCCGCGAGGAGGCCGAGGGCGGTGGCGAACAGCGCCTCGGCGATACCCGGCGCCACGACCGCAAGGCTTGTCGACTTGGCGGCGGCAATCGAGGTGAAGGCATTCATGATGCCCCACACCGTACCGAAGAGGCCGATGAACGGGGCAGCGCTGCCGACCGTGGCGAGCAACCCCAGGTTCCGGTCGAGTTTCTCGCTCTCCGCCGCAACCGTCGTATCGAGCACGATGCGTATGCGCGCCTGCAGGCCCGCGGCGTTGGCCGCATTGTCGGCATGCGAGCCGTTCCACTCTTCCATCGCGGCGGCGAACAGCGCGCCCAGCCCCTGGCGCGGTCTGTCCTTGATGCGGGTATAGATCGCACCGAGCGGCTCGCCGGAGGCGAATACCCTGTCGAAGCTCTTCATCTCCCGCCGCGCCTGCGCATAGGCAGCGGCCTTGGCGATGATCACCGCCCAGCAGGCGATCGAGGCGAACAGCAGCCCCAGCATCACCGATTTCACCACCCAGTCCGCCTGCACGAACAGGGCGAACATCGACATGTCGTGGGCCGCCGCGATCGGCTGGATGCTCTCGACCACCGTCTCCATCAGACGCCGAACTCCACCGCGTCGAGGCGCGACACGGTGCTCAGCGCCGCGTAGCAGACCTTGGGGTCGAGCCCTTCGCCGTCGCAGGCGGTGATGTCGTTGATCAGCACCCGGCTCAGCGTCTCGCAGCCGATCTCGCCAATGTCGAACTGCAGCACGCGCGTCTTGCCGTCGGGCATGGCCTTGAACTCGAGCGACACCAGCCGCTCGATGCTGCCGCCGGTACCGAACAGCGCAATCTCGAAGGCCGAGCGCGTCACTTCGGTGCCGAGCTTGTTGGTGGCGAGGAAGGTGACGCGGCAGCCGGTCTCGCTCGGGGTCAGTGCGTTCAGTTCGAGCGCAAGGCCGGGCGCCGGGGGGCTCTCCTGCGCCAGCACCGGGGAGGCGGCCAGCGCCGCTGTGACGATCAGGGGGGCGAGGCGCAAGGCCATCTCCTATTTGTTGAGGACAAGCTTGCCCTGCCGCGTGGTGCGCAGGCGGTAGGTCTGGCCCTGGTGGACGATGGTGATCTCGTTGCTCGAGCCGAACAGCTGCTCCGTGGTGAACACCGGTTGCCCCGCCGGCACGTCCAGCGGCACCGCTTGGTTCGGTAGCGCTGCTATCTCCCGCTGATCCTGCATCCGCACCTTGCTCACCCGCCCGATCGTCCGTCTTAAAAGATGATTGTGATTATCATAATTTGGCGGAGGCGCAAGCGCGACAAAGTGGCGAAGCGCCCTGCGCCCCGCACATCGCTTCGAGTATTAGGGGAGGGGGCGCTGCCTAGGCGATGCGCCCGAACCACCAAAGCGAGAGGCCCGCGGCCAGTGCCGCCAGCAGCGCGCCGGCGCCGGCGAAGAGGAAGGCGATCTCCGTCAGCTTCTTCTCACTGATCAAACGGGTGGAGAGCGACTTGTAGACCTCGGTCAGGTCCGTCGCGCTCGTCGCCGCGTAATACTCGCCCTCGGTCGCGTCGGCGATCGCCTGCAGCGTCGTCTCGTCGAGCTGCGCCCGCATCGAGCGGCCGCCGAAATCGACCACGTCGCCGCTCGCCGAGCCGAAGCCGACCGTATAGACCTTGACCCCATAGTCACCCGCGAGCCGCCCCGCCGCCAGCGGATCCGGTCCTGTCGTGGTAGCGCCATCGGTGAGCAGGATCACCACCGCGCTGTCGTACGAGCCCGGCTCGACCGGCATGTGGGTCTTCGGTTCCTTCGCCGAGAGCAGCGCATCCGGAGTCGGCTGGGTCGTCTGGCCAGGTTGATCGAAGGCCCCGCCGAAACTGAAGCTCGGCAGCCCCAGCCCGTCGCGCGGATCGCCGTCGATGTCGAAATCCTCCTCGGGGAAGATGGTCTTCAGCGCCACCAGCACGCCCGATCCGACCGCCGTACCGCGCCTGAGGTCGAACGCATCGATCGCGTTGTACAGCGCCTCGCGGTCGACGGTTGGGGCCTGTACCAGCACCGCCGCCGAAGCGAAGGCGACGATGCCGACCTGCACATCGGCCGGCTGGCTGCGGATGAATTCCTTCGCGGCGATCTGCGACGCTACGATGCGCGAAGGCTCGACGTCGCGGGCGCGCATCGAGCCGGAAACATCCATCGAGAGGATCACGGTTGCCCGGGCCGACGCTAGTTCCACCACCGCCGCCGGGCGGGCGACTGCGACGATCAGCACCGTGATCGCAGCAAGGAACAGGGCGGGGGGCACATGCCGGCGCCAGCCGACCGACTTGCCCATGGCCTGCTTGACCAGCGCCAGGTTGGCGTAGCGCACGGCGGCCCTCTTGCGCCGCCTGAGCAGCAAGACATAGGCCGCAACCAGCAGCGGCACGAGGAGCAACAGCCACAGCATATCCATCCAGATGAAAGTCATGTCGTCACCCGCCGTCTATCCGCCTGCCGCCGCCGGCAAGCCGCCACCCGCACCGAGCCGCGACTGCACCTTGCGCATGTTGGCAAAGCGCAGCACGGCAGCGACCAGGTCGTCCGTCGTTGAAAGTTCGAGCACGTCGAGCCCCGCCGCCGCGAAGGCATCCATCAGGGCTTGCTCGTTCCGTTCCGCCACCGCCGCGAACCGTCGCCGGAACCGCTTGTCCACCGTATCGACGAACATCTGCTCGCCGGTCTCGGCATCCTGGAACAGCAGCATGCCGATGTCGGGCAGCGCCATGTCGAGCGGATCGAGCAGGCGCACCGCGATCCCCTCGTGGCGCTGGCTGAGCTGGAACAGGCCGGTCTCCCAGCCGGGCTTGGAGACGAAATCGGAGACGACGAAGCAGATCGAGCGGCGCCGGATCACGCTCAGCGCCCGGCCGAGGAAGGCGTTGAGGTCGGTCTCCGGCGAGCGCAGCAGGCGCGGATTGGTCATTACTTTATCGAGGACATGCAGGATGTGCCGCCGCCCCGCATGCGGCGGGATCACGAGGTCCGACTGCCCGTTGAAGAGGATGGCGCCAACCTTGTTGCCCTGCCGGGCGAGGAGGCGCGACACGACCGCGGTGAACTCGGTCAGCACCTGGCGCTTGGTGATCTCGGTCGAGCCGAAATCCACCGACGGCGAGAGGTCGAGCAGGAACCACGCCGTGACGTCGCGGTCCTCATTGTAGACCCGCACATGCGGCACCTGCGTGCGCGCCGTCACGTTCCAGTCAATGTGACGTACATCGTCATGCGCCTGGTATTCGCGCAGGTCGGCGAAATCGAGCCCGAAGCCGCGGAACAGCGTGCGATAGTCGCCCTGCAGCAATCCGTCGAGCCGGCGGATCACCGTCCATTCGAGGCGGCCGAGGAGCTTCTCAGCCTGTCGCGGCGATGCGGACATGCGCCTCCAGGGGTTTTTCGGGGGCGGGAACGGCCTTGAGCACCTGCGCGACGATGTCGTCGGGGGTGATCGATTCCGAGATCGCTTCGTAGCTCAGCACCAGCCGGTGCCGCATCACGTCGCCGATCACGTCGATCACATCCTCGGGCAGCACGTATTCGCGGCCGCGCAGGAACGCGAGCGCCCGTCCGGCCTCGATCATGCTGATCGTCGCGCGCGGGCTGGCGCCATAAGTGATGAAGCGCTGCATGTCGCCGAGACCCACGGAAGCGGGATTGCGTGTCGCTGCCACCACCTTCACCGCGAAGGTGATCAGCGACGGATCGACGAACAGCTTGTGGCACTTGGCCTGCAGCGCGACGAGTTGCTCGGTGGTCGCCACTCGCGTCACCGCCTGCATGAGGCCGGTGACGCGCGAGACGATGACGAATTCCTCCTCTTCGCTCGGATAGCCGACGAGGACCTTCATCATGAACCGGTCGACCTGCGCCTCGGGCAGCGGATAGGTGCCCTCGGTCTCGATCGGATTCTGGGTCGCCATGACGACGAACGGGTTGGGCACCTTGTGGGTTTCGCCCGCAATGGTGACCTGGCGCTCCTGCATCACTTCGAGCAGTGCGCTCTGCACCTTGGCCGGCGCGCGGTTGATTTCGTCGGCAAGCAGCAGGTTGCAGAACACCGGGCCCAGCGAAGTGGTGAAATCACCGGACTTCTGGCTGTAGATGCGGGTGCCGACGAGATCGGACGGCACGAGATCCGGCGTGAACTGCACGCGCTTGAACTGGCCGCCGATCGCCTCGGCCAGCGTGTTGACTGTGAGCGTCTTGGCGAGGCCCGGCACGCCCTCGACCAACAGGTGCCCCTTGGCGAGCAATGCGACCAGCACCCGTTCGAGGAAATGGTCCTGTCCGACCACGACCTTCTTCACCTCGTAGAGCACCTGTTCCATCAGCGAGGCGACGGCGGCGCCGGAGTCCTTCGATGTGTCGTCCATTTTCTCCGTCGGGGTTGGGGTTACTGGGCTAAAGCGGATTCTCTCCTGCCGCGCCGGCGGCGGTTTCGATCGGCACGGCGAAGCCGATACCGGCAAAGGTGCGAAGTCCGGATGGGTTGAGGATGGCGGTAACGATCCCCACCACCTCGCCACTGGCATTGACCAGCGGGCCGCCGGAATTGCCGGGATTGGCCGCCGCGTCGAACTGGATCAGGTGCTCGAGCTTGGTCTGGCCCTCCTGCGCGAAGGCGCGCTCGAGGCCGGAGACAACCCCCGCCGAGGCCGAGGGGCCGATACCGAACGGAAAGCCGACGGCCACCACCGTATCGCCGGGCACGAGGCTGGTGCTTTCGGTCAGCGTCGCCGGAACGAGCTCATCCGGGAGATCGAACGGCCGGATGATCGCGAGATCGCTGTCCGGGCGAGCGCCGACCAGCATGGCGCGCGACTCGGTGCCGTCGGCAAAGGTGACGCGCAAAGTCTTCGCCGCCGCAGCGACGTGGAGGTTGGTGAGGATAGTGCCCTGGTCGTCGATCACGACGCCGGTGCCGACGGCGGTGAACTGCTCGTGGAAGTCCTCTTCGAGCTTGCCGCCCGGCGGATTCTCGGCAGTCGGCTTGTCCGGCTCGCCTGGTTTTGCGGCGGTCGGCTCATCCGCCGTGTCGTCATAGCCGTCGACCCGAACGACCGAGGGAATGATCGTGGCGAAGGCCCGCGACTCGACCGACGGGCCCTGCGGCCGTTCGTCGACAACCTTGTTCACCGCGTTGGTGAACTGCCAGTCGGAGATGCGCTGCGGGTCGGGAGCGATGAAATCGTAGGTGCCGATGAGCAGCAGGGTCACCAGCGCGCCGAGGCCAACGAGAACCGGACCCTGGTGCTTGCCGTAGAGTCCGCGCCACCACGTTCCAGCGCGTTGCCGCAGCGTCGGACCTGGCTCGCTGCCCGGCAGATCGACATAGACGGGATCGACGCCGTTAGGTGCCGTCCATGCTGAGCCTTGTTCGGCTCTGGGCTTTTGTGACCGACTATAGAGCGGTCGCCGTCTCGCCATCAAACGCTCCCGCGCTCGAGTACAGGCAGTCCCCTCCCTCAGGTCATTGAAAGGCTAGTTGAGCCGCAACACCGCTGCCAAGTGCAAAAGCGACGGTTATGCAACGCTCTCTGAAAAGTGAGGGGAAACTTCCCCTCAACTGCCCTGCAACTTACCTGGTACGGCTGCCGCGGCGCGGTGCATTTCCTGAGTACACGTAAGCACATAGGCGAGTCCGACGAGCAGCGTCAGGCCACTGCCGAGCAGCAGCGTATCGAGCCAGAAGTCGGCCTCGATCCCGTCCTTGACCGCCTGCAGCAAAAGGCTGAGCACGGTCCCCACCGCGAACACGGCGAGTCCCTGCCGGCCCATCAGCCGCAGCGGGGTGAGCCACTTGCTTTCCGCCAGCTGCCGCACCCCGCCCAATGAGGCGAAGACGTAGAACAGCGCCAGCGCATGCAGCAGCCGGGGTAGGGCGAGGAAGGTCTTGTCGAACCAGGTGATGTAGAACGGCAGGCCCACGCCACTGAGCCAGCCCAGCGTTTGCAGCCCGGCGCTGCCGATCGGCTTGATCTTGAGCCAGGCGAGGACGAACAGCACGAACGCCGCGCAGGCGCCGAACAGCCACGGGCTGCGCGGCACGAAGCGCTTGCCCTGCTTCATGGCCATGCCCGAGAGGAGGCCGATGACGAACAGCAGCTGCCACGACAGCGGGTTGAAGAACCAGCCGCCCGGCACCGGATAGTTCGGAAAGTTGAGCCGGAACTGCCCCGCCACGACCCAGACGGCGATCGAGCCGATCAGCGTCCGGCCCGGCCAGCGGAGGCCGAGGACGATCACCGCCGGCGTCACCAGCAGCAGCGTCATGTAGAGCGGCAGGATATTGAGATAGCCGAGCTGATGCGTCAGCAGCGGCAGCCCGATCATCGTCGCGAGCGGGTTCGAGAACAGCGGCGCCAGATTGTTCTTGCCGAGGAGGTCATAGAGCCCGAACCACAGCGCCGCCCCGGCAAAGATGCCGAGCGCGATCATCGTGATCGTGAGATGGACGAAATAGAGCTGCCGTGCCCGCGCCCACACCTTGGCGATCGCCGGCCACAGCGGCCCGGTGATGAACCGGCCGGTATAGGCGAGCCCAGCCGCCAGCCCTGACATGAAGACGAAGGCTTCCGCCGCATCGGAGAAGCCGAAATTGCGGCTGGTGAAATTCTCCCATGCGGTGCCCGGCACGTGATTGATGAAGATCATCAGCAGTGCCAGCCCGCGGAACATGTCGAGCCGTGCGTCGCGGCCGGGAGCAATGCCGGCGCGGTTCGCCGCCATGGGCAGTTCGAGCCAGCCCTTGACGCGCTCGCTGAGCGGTGCGCGGGCGAGTGTGGCGGTGTCAGGCGTGGACATGCGCCACTCCGGTAGCTGCACCCTCGGCTAGCGCAGGGCCGTGCTGCGTCCAGCTCAGGTAGATGCGCTGCTGCTCTGTTATCACCGGGGCGGTCTGCGACTCGCTCGGGGTCACGAACAGGAAGGGCTGCCGCCCCTCGCGCGCGCTGTTGGAGGTCCAGGAGATCAGCACCGGCGCAAAGATCGCCGGCAGGCCGACCGGCAGCAGCCACGGCACCAGTTCGCGCGCAAAGCAGATGCCGATGGCGATCACGGCGGCGCCCGCGACCATCACCCACCAGCTCGCAGCAAAGGCCAGCGACAGGCTGACCCGGCTCTCCGACCGGTTGGTCGCCGGCCAGCCGCCATCGAGCCCGAGCAGGATCTCGGTCACCGCCTTGGTCTGGAAGCACAGCATGATCGGCGCCAGCAGCGTCGAGACGAGAATCTCGGTCAGCACCGACAGCCCGGCGCGCAGCGTGCCGCCGAAAGCGCGGTTGCGGCCTGAAAGTGTCGAGCGGAACAGGATCAGCAGCTTGGGCAGGAGCAGCACCACGGCCACGGCAACCGCCAGCACCCAGATCCCCGTCTCGTCGTCGCGCCACCAGTATCGGCCAGGTAGCGCCGCCGAGAGAATGCTGGCCGCCAGCAGCGTCAGCCACAGCGGCGAGGCCATGTAGGCCATGATGCCCTGGACGAAGGTGAACCGGCTCCAGAACTTGAGGCCCGGCGCATCCAGCAGCCGCCGGTGCTGCAGGTTGCCCTGGCACCAGCGCCGATCGCGCTTGGCATATTCGATGAGGTTCTCCGGCCCTTCTTCGTAGGAACCGGTGAGATAGGGGTCGACCTCGACCTTCCAGCCGGCCCGCGACAAGAGCGCCGCCTCGACATAGTCGTGGCTAAGGATGTGCCCGCCCGCCGGCGGCTTGCCCGACAGCACCGGCAGCCCGCAGCTCGCCGCAAAGGCCTGTACCCGGACGATGGCGTTGTGGCCCCAGTACGGACCCTCCTCGCCCTGCATCTGCGCCGTGCCGCGAGCGAAATAGGGGGAGAGGTAGGCCGCCGAGAACTGCATCAGCCGGCCGAACATCGAATGCGCATGGATCACCTCCGGCACGGACTGCAGCAGCCCGAGCCGCTTGTCGGCCTCCATGCGCTTGACCATCGTCCGGATGGTTGCCCCGTCCATCAGACTGTCGGCATCGAGGATCAGCGCGAACTCATAGGCCGCGCCGGACCGCGAGATGAAGTCCTCGATATTGCCGGCCTTCTTGCCGATATTGCGCTCGCGCCGGCGATAGAACACCCGGCCCTCGGCCAGCGGCTCCTTCAGCAGTTGGGCGAACCACACCAGCTCTTCGGCCGCGACCTCGTCGCGATTGGTATCGGAGAGGATGGCGAAGTGGAATTTCTCGGCGATCCCGAGCGCCACGAGGCTGCGGTTCATCGCGGCGACGCGCGAGAAGCTGGCGGCCGCATCCTCGTTGTAAATCGGCATGAGGATGGCCGTCATCGCTTCGGGCGGGGTCTCGTCCAGTTCCTGTCGCGGCATGCGGGTCAGCGCGCCGAGGACGCCCGCCGTACCGCCCCACACCAGCCAGAACCCGGTCATGACGAACAGCGCGGTGCGGAGGACGTCGAGGAAGTTCGTGCCGTCGCTGCCGATGAAGCGCATGTAGAGCCAGCCCGCTCCGAGGCTGATAAGCCCGGATACGGTCAGTGCCACGACGCGGATACGATGCGCCGGTGCCATTGGTCTGGCTCCGTCAACCGCCATGGGTCAGAAGCGGGGCAGGGCCGCGGCGAAGACCGCGCGCAGTGCCGAGAACAGCGAGTTGCGGCGCCGCTCCAGCACCTGCTTGGGCATCGACATGGGAGCATCGGGCAGGGCGCCCGAGAACAGCGTAGAATTGTCGTGCTTCATGCCTGCCCTCGCCACTGATAGAGCCACGTCTCGCTGATTGTCTTGCCGGCATTGGCGATGCTGGCGCTGAGTTCCACGGTTGCGTCGCCCTCGATCATCACGTCGAGCGCCAGCCGCCAGGCGCCATTCGCCTCGATGCGGCTGAGCGCGCTCGAGACGATTTCGCCGGCGCTGGTCGTCGCGGCGATCTCGAGCTTGGCGTCGGGTGCCACGTCCTTGAGCGCGCCGCCGGCGAAGTCGATGACGAACTTCCTGAGCTTCTCGTCGTTCTCGACGCCTGACACGCCGCCCTGGCCGGCGCGCGTCTCGACCACATGGGCCAGCGGTGCGTCGTCCTTGGGGCTGAGGTCACCCCAGATCAGGCGATAGTGGAACTCGCGGCTTTCGCCGGCCTTGATCGGCTCGGCCGGAATCCAGAAGGCAACGATATTGTCCTCGGCCTCCAGCTGGCTCGGCGCTTCCACCAGCCGCACGTGGCCCTGGCCCCAGTCGCCCACCGGCTCGATCCGGGCCGAGGGCCGGCGCTCGTAATGCGCCCCGGCATCCTGGTAGGTCTCGAAGCTCCGGTCGCGCTGGTAGAGCCCGAAGGCGCGCGGGTTGTTTTCCCACAGGTACGAATTGCCGAGCAGTTCGGTATTGTTGAGCGGACGCCAGAACACCTGGCCGTCGGCGCGCTCGACGATCAGCCCGTTGCTGTCATGCACCTGCGGCCTGTAGTCGTCGAAGCGCGAGCGGTTGGTCTCGGCGAACAGGAACATCGAGGTCAGCGGTGCCACCCCGATTTCGGCCAGATCGGCGCGGAAGTTGAGCCGCGTCGTCACGTCGATGATGGTTTCCTGCTGAGCATCGCTCGGCGGCGTGATCTCGAAGCGATAGGCCCCGGTGACGCTCGGGCCCTCGAGGCTCGCATAGAGCACCAGCGGCTTGCCCTCGGTGGGGCGCTCGAGCCAGAAGTTCGAAAAGCGCGGGAACTCCTCGGCGCCCTGTCCCCACGAGTTGATGGCGAGACCGCGGGCGCTGAGCCCATAGATATTGTTGCGGCCCAGCGCGCGGAAATAGCTCGAGCCGAGGAACGAGACGAGCTCGTCCATCTTCTCGGCCTCGTTGAGCGGGTAGTTGATGCGCACGCCGGCGATGCCAGGAAAGGCCTCGGCATCCGCATCGGCCTTCATCGTGGCGTCGTAGAACATGAAGTCGGCATTGGAGAAATCGAACGGCAGTGCCTTGCCTTCGGCGACCTCGAACACGCCGACCGGCTCCTTGAACAGCCAGCCCATCGGGAAGGCATGCACCTGGAAGCCGGAATTGTTGTCGATCCAGCGCGCATGCTGCGGATCGAACTGGATCTTGCGGTACTTGTCGTAATCGAGGCCGGCGAAGAGCTTCGGCAGCTCGGGCACGGCGGCGTTGAACGGCTCGCCCGCCTGTTTGAGCATCCTCGCGGTCAGGACGTCGAAATCGAACGTCTCGCCGCTGTCGGCGTCCTGGGCGAACGCAACGCGAGTTAGGGAAGTGGTGGAAAGCAGGGCCGCGGTTGCCGCGGCGGCCTGAATAAAAGCTCGTCGACCGAGCCGATGAGGAAGTGTGGTCGTCATACGCTTACGCTGAGGGAGGGCTCGGGCACCAAAACACGAAGTCGGCAACGCCGTGGAGCCACGAAAGTTGTCGCATGGCAGATATGCATGTCCCGAATGGATATGATTTCGCCGCAATACGTTACGAGTTCTGGCCGTTTCCAGACCCCACGGATCGACAGATGAGCGACGTCGTCGCTTTACGCTCCCCGAAGAGCTTGCCGCTCGAGGCGGTACTCATCCTCGTTCCCGTCGTGCTTGCGCTCGCGGGGCTGGTGATCCGCTATGCAGGATACGCCGCAACGGTTCCCGATGCGTCGCTCGCAAACTTCGCGGACGGCATGTGCCGGTGGGATTGCGACTGGTACGTCAAGCTCGCCGAGCGCGGCTATGACGGCTTCCCGACGCCGACCCTGATCAACGCCGGCAACTGGGCCTTCTTCCCGCTCTATCCAATGCTCGTCGCGATCGCGAAGGCCCTTACCGGGCTCGACACCATCGTCGCGGCTACGGGCCTCTCCATCCTCCTGTGCATCGGCTCGGCCCGTGTCGCCTGGCCGCTGCTCGGCCGCGACCTGCGCGCCTACAGCCTGTTCTCGGCCTTCCTCGTCGCCGGCCCATTCTCGATCTGGTTCACCACCTTTTATACCGAGGTGCTGTTCCTGTTCTTGACCACCTGCGTCTTCGCCGCACTGGAAAGGCGCCGCTTCGTCCTCGCCGGCATCTTCGCGGCGCTGCTGTCCGCGACCCGCATCGTCGGCTGCTTCATCGTCTTCGCCATCGTCATCGAGCTCTGGCGCGCCCATCGCGAAGCTGGCGGCACCTGGCGGGACGTCATCCCTGGCGTGCTGAAGCGCCCCGACTGGCTGCTCGCCATCTTCATCGCCCCGTTGGGGCTCTTCGCCTACATGCTGTTCCTGCATCTCCGGATCGGCGATGCGATCGCCTTCAGCCACGTGCAGCGCGCCTGGGCCCGGCCGTCCGGCCTGCCACCAATGTTCCTCTACGATGCACTGTTCGATCCGGCTCCCGGCGCCGCCCTGCCGACGTTCTCGCAGCAGCTCGCGTTGGGGACGCTCGTCGGCTACGGCCTCGCCATCACGCTGCTCGTCCGCCGGCAGTTCGGCATGGGCATCTTCGCGCTGCTCTGCCTCACTGCGCCCCTCTTTGCCGGCATGGCCTCGATGCTGCGGTTCACCGCGGGACTCGCGCCGCTCGCCATTCAGTTCTGCCGGCTGCTGGCCTCGAGGCGCTGGCTCTTCGCCATCGCGCTGCTCGTCTTCCTCGCCGGGGGTTACTTCACCACCATCGGCTGGCTCACCGGATATCTCAGCCTTGTCTAGCGCCCTCCGCACCGGCACTTACGTCCTTGTCGGGCTCATCGCCCTGTTCGAACTCGCCGTATTCTGGCTGATGCTGCACCCGAACGTGTCGCCCGACTTCCGCGCCTACTACATCGATAAGACCACGACGTGCCTCAACCAGCCGGTTGCGGGAACCTACACGCTGGGCGCGACCATCGACTTCACCTCCGCCGGTGGCGCCATCGCCAAGCCGATCCGCGTCTGCGGCTGGGAGGGTCCGGTGGGTGACGGCAATCATGCCGTCGGCACCAGTTCGCGCCTCCGCTTCGTTTACACCGAACCCGCCGTCCCTGCGGTTCTAAAGCTGTCCATGCAGGCGGTGAAGAAGGACGGCCAGCCGACGCAGCGCGTCGAGCTCGTCTTCAACGGCGTGCTCATCGACACCGTCACGGTCTCCGCCGACCCACCGCAGAATTTTGCCGTCGCCATTCCGCCTGGGCTGGCCGCTGCCGCCAATGGCCGCGTCGAACTCGAGCTCCGCTTCCCAGATTCCGTCCGGATGGGCGACAACGATCCGGACAACCGGCGCCGTTCCATCAAGCTGCTCTCCGCCGCCCTGCTGCCCGCCTGAACGTTCATTTAACCGAACGGTTGACAAGCATCCTTGCGTGCAGTATTCAACCATACAGTTAATAACCGTAAGGTTCAGAAATGGACAGCATCGAGAGCATCAAAGGGCGAGAGCCGAACCTGGCAAGCGTCGAGACGCCGGCCGGCGAGGCGGTCATCGTGATCCGCCGCAGCTTCGCCGCTCCGCGCGCGCTGGTCTGGCGCTGCTACACCGACCCCGCCCATCTCGTGCAGTTCTGGGGCCCCAAGGGCGCCAGCAATCCGGTCAGCGATCTCGACCTCCGCGTCGGTGGTCACTGGCGCCAGGTGATGCGCTTCGCCTCGGGCAACGAGTACGGCTACACCAGCGCCTATCTCGAGATCACCCCGCCGGAGCGGCTGGTCTGGCGTGATGCGCCCGACGCCTACCGCTTCGGCGACGAGCTGCCGCCGCCCAACATGGTCACCGAAATGACGCTCGGCGAAGTCGCGGGCCGCACCACGCTCACCGTCATTGTCCGCTTCACCTCGCTTGTCGCCCGCGACGAGGCCGTCAGCCACGGCTTCGCGACCACAGTGCTGCAGGCCAGCGACAAGCTGGACGTCTATCTCGAAACCCTTGCCGCAGGCGCGGCCACACAAAGCTGAGGAGCCTTCCGATGAACACCGTGATCTCCGCCGACGGCACCACCATCGCCTATGACGTCTATGGCCAGGGCGAGCCCGTCATCCTTGTCGAAGGCGCCTTCTGCGGCCGTCATTTCGGGCCCAGCAACAAGCTCGCTGCCGAACTCGGCAAGCACTTCCGCGTCTATCACTACGACCGCCGTGCCCGCGGCGACTCCTCGCCCTCGACCGACTACAGCGTCGAGCGCGAGTTGGAAGACCTGCGCGCCCTGATCGATGTCGCCGGCGGCAAGCCCGCGCTCATCGGTTTCTCCTCCGGAGCCTGCCTCGCCATCGAGGCCGCAGCGGCCGGTCTCCCCATTAGCCGCCTCGCCTTCTACGAGCCGCCCTACATGGTCGGCCCCAAGGCCCGGAAAGTTCCCGCCGGCTTCGAGCAGGATGTGCAAAGGCTCGTCGCCGAGGGCAAGAACGGCGACGCCGTCGCCTACTTCATGACCAAGCTGATCGGCATGCCGTCGATCTTCCTCCTGCCCATGAAGCTCACCAGGATGTGGCCGACGCTCGCCGCACAGGCGCCGAGCCTCCCCTTCGACATGGCGGCGGTGAACGGCTTCGCCCCACCCGAGACTCGGATGCAGTCCATCCGCGTACCCGCGCTCGGCATCTATGGTTCGAAGACCATGCCGGTGCTCAAGGACTCGACCACGCTCTGCGCCAACACCATCCGCGGCGCCGATCTGGTCGTGCTCCCGGGCCAGACTCACGAAGTGAAGGCCGAGGCCATCGCGCCGACGCTGATCGACTTCTTCAACGGCGTGCCCTCGCGCCTCGCAGCCGAATGACCGAGACTCACATGGCCGACCACCTCTCCCAGACGCTCTCCGCTCTCGCCGACCCGACCCGTCGCGGCATCCTCGCCCGGCTGGCCCAGGGCGAGGCGACGGTCGGCGAACTGGCGGCACCGTACGACATGTCGATGGCCGCCGTATCCAAGCACCTGAAGGTGCTGGAGAAGGCCGGGCTGATCTCGCGTGGCAAGGAAGCCCAGTGGCGTCCCTGCCGGCTCGAAGCCGCCCCGATGGCCGAAGTCGCCGACTGGGTCGAGAACTACCGCCGTTTCTGGGACGAAAGCCTCGATCGCCTGGGCGATTACCTCGCCCAACTGCAGAAGGGAGAGCCTGGCGGCCCGAAGAACTAGCCGGCGCGAGCGCGCTCAGCAAAAGTTGCAGACTCTTGCGGTTCGAGAGCGCGACCACTTAGGAACGCCGGCGATCGGGCGGCTGGGCCGCGAAAAATGGAACGACCAAAGGTCATCGCGCTTTCGGAGATCGTCCGGCAGCGCCACGGCGAAGCTTTGCGCCGCACCCGGCTGCAATCCGAAACCGCACACTGGTTCGTCATCTACTGGCGATTTTGGGAGGAAAGCCTCGATCGCCTCGCCGATTACCTGAAGGAACTAAAGGAGAGAGAAATGCCTATCGACAACCTGAAGATCGAAGCCCCCGCCGACGAACCCATCGTCGTCGCCACCCGTGATTTCGCTGCGCCGCGCCGTCTTGTCTGGAAGGTGATGACCGAGCCGGAGCACGTGGCCCGCTGGTGGGGCACCGAGGGACAGAAGAACGTCATCACCTCGTTCGACGTCCGCCCCGGCGGCAAATGGCGCGTCGAGTCGCATGATCCCAGCGGCAACGTCTACATCTTCATCGGCGAGTATCGCGAGGTGAATGAGCCCGAGAAGTTCGTCTGGACCTTCGGCATGGAGAACATGTTCTTCGGCAAGACGCTGGTCGAGACCCACACCTTTGAGGCAGATGGCGACATCACCCACTACAAGTCCGTCTCGAACTACGACAGCATCGAGGATCGTGACGGCATGGTCGCCTCCGGCATGGAAATCGGCATGCGCCACGGCTTCCGCGTGATGGACGAACTGCTGATCGAACTCGCCCAGAAGGCCGACTAAATGCTCCCCGATCTCGCAACCATCCCCGACGACCGCCACCTCGAGATCGAGCGCATCTTCGATGCTCCGCGCGAACTCGTCTGGCTGGCCTTCTCGGACCCCTATCATCTGAGCCAGTGGTGGGGCCCCAAGGGCTTCACCAACCCGGTCTGCGAGATCGACCTGCGCCCCGGCGGCCGGTGGCACCATGTGATGCGCGGGCCGGACGGGCGCGACTACCCGGCGGATAGCGTGTTCCTCGAAGTTACCCCGCCCGAACGGATCGTCTACCGCAACGCCCAGCTCGACGACGCGGTATTCGAGGGCAACCCACCCCCGAGCTTCCTACGGGTCATCACCTTCAGCGATATCGGCAACGGCCGCACCCGGCTGACGCTCGACGCCTATTTCGACACCGCCGCCAACAAGGACGCCGTCACCCGCCGCGGCTTCCGCGAAGGCGTGCTGGAAAGCTACGACAAGCTCGCCGCCCACCTCAGCACCCTTGGAGGAGAGAAGTGAAGTTCACCGCCAACATCCACCAGATGGGCAACAATACCGGTATCGACGTGCCCACCGAGGTGCGCGACGCCCTCGCCGGCGGCAAGAACCCGCTCGTCCGCGTCACGCTCGCCGGGCACACTTGGGGCAGCAAGATCGCCACCATGGGCGACAGGCTGCTGATCGGCGTCAGCGCCGACATCCGCAAGATCACCGGCGTCAAAGGCGGCGAGACCCACGAGGTCGAGGTCCTGCTCGACGACAAGCCCCGCATCGTCGAGGCCCCCGGCGACCTGCAGGCCGCCCTCGACGCCGACCCCGTCGCCAAAGCCGCCTGGGACAAGCTCGCCCCGAGCCACAAGAAGGCCCACGTCACCGCCATCGAAGGCGCCAAGGCGCCGGAGACGACTACGCCGCGTGCAGAAGGCCGTCGAAATGCTGACCCAAGGCTAACTCACCGGCCTCTCCTCTTACTCCCCCCGCGGGGCGGGGGAGGTGCCGGCACGGCCGGCGCAGGGGGCCGCACTCTCTCAGTTCATCAACCACCGCCGCCCCTCACCGGGGACTGGCGAAGCCATACCCGAAAGGAACCACCATGCTCAGACGCACCGTGCTTGCCATCACCCTCATCGCCGGCTTTGCTCTCGCACTGCCGGCCACTGCCCAGCAAGGAGCCACACAGATGCCCACCCCCACCAAGTCCGGCTACGTTCCCGTCGCCGGCGGCCAAGTCTACTTCGCCACCTATGGCGCGGGATCCCCGCTCGTCCTGCTGCACGGCGGCCTGATGACCATCGAGGCTTTCGGCCCCCTCCTCCCCAAGCTCGCCGAAACCCGCGAAGTGATCGCCATCGAGGCACAGGGCCACGGCCGCACCGGTCCGCTCGACCGCCCCATGAGCTTCGACAACATGGCCGCCGACGTCGCCGAGGTCATCAAATCGCTCGGCTACGACAAGGTCGATATCGTCGGCTACTCGATGGGGGGCACCATCGGCCTGCGCCTCGCGCTTGCCCATCCCGAACTGGTCGACCGCCTGGTCATAGCCTCGGCGCCCTTCGCCTATTCCGGCTGGCACGACTACAATCAGCAGGGCATGCGCTCGCTCAATGCGAGCCTGGCCGAGAGCATGAAGGGCTCCCCGCTCTACGAGGGCTTCGCCGCCGTGAACCCGGACCCCGAGGTCAACTTCCCCAAGCTGCTCGACCAGATGACCTACATGGGTCGGGACTACGACTATTCGGCCGATGTCCCGAAGCTCGCCGTTCCGACCCAGCTGATCTACGGCGACTGGGACGCGGTCCGCACCAGCCACGTTGCCAGGTTCTTCGAGCTGCTCGGCGGCGGCCTGCAGGATGCGCTCTGGGACGGCTCTGGTATGAACGCCAACCGCCTCGCCATCCTCCCGGGCGTCACCCACTACACCATGATGACCGAGCCCAGGCTGGCTGCGACGGCGCTCGAGTTCCTCGATCAGGAGTGACAGCGGCAACAAGCGGCTGCAACCACTGCTCTCTCAGTCGTCATCCGCGGACTTGATCCGCGGACCCACGCGATGCCGCGATATCCCTGGGTGCCCGGGTCAAGCCCGGGCATGACGGCGGGAGGGGCACAATCTCGCCTCACCAACAGCTGTCATCCCTGCGAAGGCAGGGATCCAACTCTCCGCCAGCGCGGGCTGCGAAATGGATCCCCGCCTTCGCAGGGATGACAATCGGTATTGTGGTCGCATCGTGGGCTCCCTCATCACCCCGAACAAACCCTTGACCCCACCCACCGCCATCCGACTCTATGCCCCCATGCTTGAGTCGCTGTTCGACACCCCGCACGATCCGGCGGAAATTCTCCGCACGGTGTTCGGCCACCAGTCTTTCCGTGGCCAGCAGGAAGATGTCGTGCGCCATGTGTCGGGCGGCGGTGACGCGGTTGTCCTCTTCCCCACCGGCGCCGGCAAGTCGATGTGCTACCAGGTGCCGGCGCTGGCCCGCAAAGGCGTCGGCATTGTGGTCTCCCCCCTCATCGCGCTGATGCGCGACCAGGTCGAAGCCCTGCGCCAGGCCGGCGTCAATGCCGCGACCCTCAATTCCTCGATCAGCTCAGAAGAATCCTCGAAGACCTTCCGCGACCTCAAGTCCGGCAAGCTCGACCTGCTCTATGTGGCGCCCGAGCGCATGGTGCTGCCCGGCTTCAAATCGATGATGCAGGGCGTGCCGATCTCGCTGATCGCCATCGACGAGGCGCATTGCGTTTCGCAGTGGGGCCACGACTTCCGCCCCGAGTATCGCGAGCTCACCAACCTCGCCGCCGACTATCCCGGCGTGCCCCGTATCGCGCTCACCGCCACCGCCGATCCCACCACGCGCGAAGACATCATCGAGCGCCTCGGGTTGACCGATGCGCGGGTCTTCACCACCAGCTTCGATCGCCCCAATATCAGCTATTCGATCGTCGAGCGCGACAATGCCCGCTCGCAGCTGAAGAGCTTCCTCGCCCGCCACAAGGGCAATTCCGGCATCGTCTATTGCCTGAGCCGCGCCAAGGTCGACACCACCGCCGAGTGGCTCAACAAGGAGGGCATTCGCGCACTGCCCTACCATGCTGGCATGAACGCCAAGGAGCGCAGCGCCAACCAGGACGCGTTTCTCAAGGAAGAGTCGCTCTGCCTAGTCGCTACGGTCGCTTTCGGCATGGGCATCGACAAGCCCGACGTGCGCTACGTCGCCCACATGGACCTGCCTTCGAGCATCGAGGCCTACTACCAGGAAACCGGCCGCGCCGGTCGCGACGGTCTGCCGGCCGAAGCCTGGATGTGCTACGGCATGAGCGACGTCGCCCAGCGCCGCCGCATGATCGACGAGGGCAACGCGCCGGACGAAGTGAAGCGTGTCGAGCACCGCAAGCTCACCGCGCTCCTCGCCGTCTGCGAGACCCCCGAATGCCGCCGCAAATCCATCCTCGCCCATTTCGGCGAGGCCCATGCCGGCGGCTGCGGCAACTGCGACACCTGCCTCTCGCCCGTCGAGACCTGGGACGGCTCGGACGCCGCCATCAAGGCCCTCGCTGCCGTCTATCGCACCGGCCAACGCTTCGGCGCCGGCCACATCATCGACGTCCTGACCGGGAAGGTGACCGACAAGGTCACCCAGTTCAGCCATCAGGATCAGCCGGTGTTCGGGCAGGGCAAGGACCTCGACCAGCGCTCCTGGCAATCGGTGTTCCGCCAGCTCACGGCCATGGGCCTCATCACCGTCGACCACGCCTTCGGCGCCCTCCACCTCGCCGAGGACGCCCGCGCCGTGTTCAAGGGCGAACGCAAGATCACCTTCCGCCGCGATCGCCCTCGCAAGGCCACCGAAACCCGGAGGGCGCTGCAGAATGCCGTCGCGCTGCCTGGCCCGGCGCAAGCCCTGTTCGATGCGCTCCGCGCCGAGCGCGCGACAATCGCCAAGGCCCAGGGCGTGCCGCCCTACGTGGTGTTCCACGACACGACGCTGCGCGAAATGGCCATGGACCGCCCCCAGACCATGGCCGAGCTGGCGACCATTTCCGGCGTGGGCGAGAGCAAGCTCAAGCGCTATGGCGCCGAGTTCCTGGCAGTGCTGAAGGCCGCAGGACGGGCTGAATAGCTAGCACTTCCAACCGGCCGTCATCCCGGCGAAAGCCGGGACCCACTGCTCCGACGGCCAAACAGGTGCCGACCCATCCGGTCTTTCACGGCATGGTCGGCGAGATCGCGCGGGTGGATGGCGCTGAGCACTGGGTCCCGGCTTTCGCCGGGATGACGGCCGGTGACTGCAGCGGCAACCAAGTACCACGCCTCTCACGTCCCCCTTGGCTTCGCCCGTGCCGTCGCCACTGCCTCCACCGGATTCTCCGGCCAATAATGCCGCGGATACCGCCCCTTCAGATCCTTCGCTACGTCCTTCCAGCTGCCGCGCCAGAAGCCCGGCAGGTCGCGCGTCGTCTGGATCGGCCGGTGCGCCGGTGACAGCAGCACCAGCAGTAGCGGCACTTTCCCGCCTGCAACGCTCGGGTGTTTGTCGAGCCCGAAGAGCTCCTGCACCCGTACCTCGAGCGCCGGCCCGTTCTCCGCCCCATAATCGATCGGCAGCCGCGATCCCGACGGCGCATCGAAATGCGATGGCAGCAGGCGCTCCATCTCCTGCCGCTTTCCCCACGGCAGCAACCCCTCGAGCGCCCTGGCGAGATCGTCGGCACTGATCTCGCTCAGCGCCGTCTTGCCGGTGATACCAGGCACCAGCCACTCCACATCCGCCGCCAGCCCCGCATCCGACAGGTCGGGCCACTCCTCGCCGATCGTCGCCCGCAGATAGCTCGCCCGCTCGCGTAACGCCTTCTGCTCCTTCGTCCACGGCAACGGCCCGATCCCGAGCCCGGCGATCCCTTCCGCCAATGCCTGCGCCGCGGCCCCGGCATCGGCAATCGCCACCGGCGCCTCGTCAAGCCGCAGCGCCCCGAGCCTCCGCACCCGCCGCGCCCGCACGCCTTTCACGCTGCGGTCGAACGCCATCACCGTCTCGTCGACGATCTGGCTTGCGAACAATTCCTCGATCGTCGCCCTTGTGATCGCCACCGCTGCCCGGATCCGCCCCGTCGCCGCCGCGCCCGTCACGTCGGCCACGACGAGATAGGGCGCCGCCGCCAGCGCGTCCGTCTCATCGAGGCTGGCCTGCCGACCATTGGCCAGCCGATACCGCCCACGCGCCCCTGCCTGCTGCGCCACCCGGTCGGGATAGGCCCGCGCCAGATGCCGCCCCACTTCGCCGCCAGTGCCGGTATTGCCGACCATCTGCGCCCAGCGCCGGGCCAGCCCATGCGCTTCATCCGCCCGCTTGCTACGCTCGCGCCGGAACCGGTCGAGCCGGTGGGCGAGATCGGTGCCGTCCCCGCCGAGCCCGCGCTCACTCAGCAGCACCGCGAGCTCCGCCGCCGCCAATGCATCGTCCTCCTCCGCCGCGCGGTGGATCATGTGCCCGAGCCGCGGATGCAGCGGCAACCGCGCCAGCGCCTTGCCTTCGCTGGTGATCCGGCCCTCGACGTCGAGCGCCTCGAGCCCCCTCAGCAGCCCGACCGCCTCGTTCCACGCCGGTCCCGGCGGCGGATCGAGAAATCTCAGCTGCGCCGGATCGGTCACTCCCCAGCCGGCAAGGTCGAGCGCCAGCCCCGACAGGTCCGCTTCGAGCATTTCTGGCGCATCGAACGCCTGTAGCGCCGCGTGCTGCCCCTCGGCCCACAGCCGATAGCAGACGCCTGGCTCGACGCGACCCGCACGCCCCCGCCGCTGGTCCGCCGCAGCCCGCGACACTTTTCGCGTTTCGAGCACCGTCAGCCCGGTCGCCGGCTCGTAGGCGGGTGCACGCCGCAGCCCCGAGTCGACCACGATCCGTACGCCCTCGATGGTCAGCGAGGTCTCGGCGATCGAGGTTGCCAGCACCACCTTGCGCCGCCCTTTCGGCGCCGGCTGCACGGCGCGATCCTGCTCCTCCGGCGTCAACTGGCCGTAGAGCGGTGCGATCTCGACATCCCCGGGCACCCGGCCCGCGAGCCGCTCCGCCACCCGCGAAATCTCGGCCTGGCCCGGCAGGAACACCAGCGCCGAGCCCGGTTGTTCCCGCAGCGCCTCGAGCACCACGCTCGTCACCTGATCCTCGATCCGCGCCTGCGGATCGCGATCCCGCCAGATCGTCTCGACCGGAAACGCCCGCCCCTCGGATACCACCACCGGCGCGCCATCGAGCAGTTCCGCCACCCGCGCCCCGTCGATCGTCGCCGACATGACGAGCACGCGTAGATCGTCCCGCAGCGCCCCGGCATCGAGCGCCAGCGCCAGGCCGAGGTCGGCATCGAGGCTGCGCTCGTGGAATTCGTCGAACAGCACCGCGGCCACGCCCTTGAGCTCCGGATCGTCGAGGATCATCCGGGTGAACACACCCTCGGTCACCACCTCGATCCGAGTCTTCGCACTGACCTTTGCGTCGAGCCTTACCCGATAGCCGACGGTCGCGCCGACCTCTTGCCCCAGCGTCTGCGCCATCCGCCGCGCCGCCGCCCGCGCCGACAGCCGCCGCGGCTCCAGCATCACGATCTTGCCGTCGCCGCGCCACGGCGCATCGAGCAAGGCCAGCGGCACCCGGGTCGTCTTGCCCGCCCCCGGCGGCGCGACCAGCACGGCATAGGGCCCGGCCGCAAGTGCGAGTTTCAGCCCGGGCAGGGCCTCGTCGATGGGAAGGGGCGGCAGGTTCATGCCGCTTCAATCGGGGAAAACGCGGGGCGCATCAAGCGCCGATCACACGACCTGCTTGAGCATATCGAGGAGGCCGCCGTCGAAGCCTTCCATCACCTGAGGCGCTGCCGCCGCACCCTTGACCGTCGCGATCTCGGACCAGCCGATGGCCATGGTGAGCCCGCCCACCTTGCGGTCGGAGACGAACCACGGTGCGATCACCGTGGCGAACTGCACCGGGGCTCCGGTCGTCGGGCTGGTAAAGGTGCGCCTGGTCTTGATCGTCTGGCCCTTGAGCGCTGCCTCATACTCGGCAGCCTGCTCGGCCGGGGTCTCGGGAAAGAGCTGCTGCAGGGTCTTCCCCACCACTTCGCGCCGTTCGACGAACCGGTGTGCCTTGAGCCAGTGGACCGAGCAGTCCATCACGCGCAGCCTGTCGTCGAGGACGACGATCGGCGCGGGCAGGGCGCCGACGAGATCCTGCACCAGCTGCAGCCGGCCTTCGTTCCTGAGCTCGGCCTCCATGTCGGCCGTGACGTCGCGGCTGAGGCCGAACAATTCCGTCACCCGCCCGTCGCGGACTCGCAGGTCGGCTATGGTCTCGAGCATCCGCGTCTGGCCGTCGCGACGCTCGATCCGCAGCCGGCAGCGGAAGCCGCGCCGGTCCTGCAGCGATTGTGCGATCAGCATCAGCAGCTTGCCGCGATCTTCGGCACAATAGAGCTTCACCATGTCCTGCAGCGGCACCGCTCCGTCGGCGGCGAGGCCATAAACCTCCACCAGTTGCGGCGAGAGCAGCACCGTGCCGGGGAAGATGATCTTCCACTGCCCGAAGCCCTCGTGCTGCTCGAGCAGCTGCAGGGCGCGCTCGGCGTCGGCAATGGCCGGCACTGGCTCGATCAGCGCGAGTGACTCCGACGAAGTGGCTATCAGCTGTTTGTCGAACATTTCGGCCCGGGGCAGCGGGGGTTATTGCGTAGGGACGCTAGCCCGGCGCCGGTTAAACTTTGGTTCGCGTCATGAAGCTAAGCGTCAAGCCCGGTTCTGCCAGACTTCGGCGTGCCGTTCTGGTGTGGGGAGGCCCGCCCGCGCTAGTTCAAGTGCCGCCCCGGCCGGGACTGGCGGGCTAAAGAGATACCCTTGTGCTTCGTTGCAGCCTTCGGCCCTGAGGAGCAGCAACTGTTCCCAGGTCTCGACGCCCTCGGCAGTAACCCGGGTCTTGAGAGAACGGCCGAGACCGATGATCGCCCTGACGATGGCGTGCGAGCCCTCGGCTTCCGGCAGATCGGCGACGAAGGAGCGGTCGATCTTGATCTTGTCGAACGGGAAACGGCGCAGATAGCTCAGCGACGAGTAGCCGGTGCCGAAATCGTCGAGCGCCACGCGGATGCCGAGCCGGTGCAATTCCCCGAGCGCCGCCAGCGCCTCGGCGTTCTCGCTCAGCAGCACCGTCTCGGTGATCTCGAGTTCCAGCCGCTCCGGCGCGAGCCCGTTGCGCTGCAGCGTATCGGTCACGAGGCCGACGATGGCGTGGCTGCGGAATTGCACGGCGGACATGTTCACCGCCAGCGACACGGCGGCCGGCCATTTCGCGGCCTCGCGGCAGGCCGTCTCCAGCACGAAGAGCCCGATCTCGTCGATCAGCCCGCTCTCCTCGGCCAGCGGGATGAACTCCATCGGCGACACCGGCCCGCGCTTCGGGCAGGTCCAGCGCAGCAGCGCCTCGAACCCGACCAGCTGGCCGCTCCCGACCTCGACCTGCGGCTGGTAGACGACGGACAGTTCGCCCCGTCCGAGCGCCAGTGACAGGTCGCGCTTCATCTCGCGGCGCTGCCGCAGCGCCTCGTCCATCGCCGCCTCGAAGAAGCGATAGTCGCGGCCCTTGTTGGCCTTGACCCGATAGAGAGCGAGATCGGCAGCATGCAGCAGGCTGTCGCCGCTCCGGCCGTCGCGCGGCGCCATCGAGATGCCGATGCTGGCGCCGATATGGACGGTCTCGCCCTCGAGTGAGAAGGGTTTTGTAATTGCGCCGAGAATGGCCTGCGCCAGCTGCGCCGCCTCGTCGGGGTGTTTGGCCCGCAGCAGCACGGCGAATTCGTCGCCGCCGAGCCGGGCCGTGAGGCCGCGGCGATCGGTGCTGGCGCGCAGCCGCCCGGCCACGGCGCGCAGCAATGCGTCACCGGCCAGGTGCCCCATCGAGTCGTTGATCTGCTTGAAGTCGTCGAGGTCGATCGACAGCACCGCGAGGCTATGGTCCCCAAGCCCGGCGAGCGCCGTATCGAGCTCCTCCTGGAAATGGTTGCGGTTGGGCAGGCCCGTCAGCGTGTCGTGCCGCGCCAGGTGTGTGATCTCGTCGGCATTGTGCTTGGCCTCGGTGACATCGCGCGACGAGGTGAGGAGGCGCGCCACCCGGCCCGCATCGTCGTAAATCGGCGAGACCGAGAAGTCCCACCAGCGCGGCTTGCCCTTGGCAGTCGGCCCGTAAAGCGTCTGGCGCACAGTGCGTCCTTCGCGCGCCGCTGCGATTGCGCTCGCCACTGCGGGCTTCACTGTGTCGGGCCAGAACGTCTCGAACGGCTGTCCGCGGATCCGGTCGAAGTCCGCGACCTCCATGATCTTCATGCCAGGCCCGTTCATGAAGATCAGCCGGCCTTCCGCGTCGAGCACCTCGATCGCCATGGTGCTGGCTTCGAGGATCGAGCGGGCAAAGGTCTCGCTCTCGCGCAGCGCCGCCTCGGCCATGCGCCGGTCGTGAATGTCCTCGAGCGTGCCGTACCAGCGGATGATCGCGCCTTGCTTGTTGCGCCGGGGGGCCGCGCGGGCCCGCATCCAGCGGTACTCGCCACTCTTGAGCCTGATCCGGTATTCGACGTCGACAGGCTCGCCTGAGCGCAGTGCCGCTCCCCAGTTTTCAAGCGTCGGAGCAAGGTCGTCGGGGTGGAGAGCGCGCGCCCAGCCCTGGCCAAGCGTTTCCTCGGCCGTGATCTCGACCATCTCGAGCCAGCGCGGGCCGAACTCGATGATATTGCCCTCGGCGTCCGCCAGCCACGGCACCTCGGGATTGAGCGCGACCGCGTTGCGGTAATGGTCCTCGCTCTCGCGCAGCGCCTTCTCGGCACGCCGCGTGCGGGTGACATCCTGCACGATCACCTGGACTTCGTTGACCCCGGCTGGGAAATGCGTCGCGCTGAATTCGCGAATCTCATTGCCGCGCGGCTCACCGCGAAAGCTGAACGCGCCCGATTTGCCACTTCGCACCGCCGCATGCAGCCTGCGCCGCACCCGGGCCCGATCTCCCGGATGCAGCCGCGCCAGCGCGTTGGCCAGTGGCACGCCCTGGTTGAGCGCTTCGCCACGGGTGGTGGTGGTGGAGTGATAGACTCGGTCCGTGGGCGCATGCCAGGTCCACACCGAAATGCCGACCTTGTCGCCGATCTGGCGCAACAGTTCGGCCGCGGCCTCTTCGTTGCCGCGACCCCTGCTGTCGGGCTCGCCTGCTCGTTTCGACATAGGACCCTCTACCTCGCCCCGATGCTATGCAGCGGAACAAGCCAAAGGATTAATCGCGGGGTGCTGAAATCCCCGCAAGCCAGTGACAACTGCGCCGATGGTTAAGGCATGATGAGCGCAAGGTTAGGTTTTGCCCGTTACTTCAGGCCCATTCGCCCTTGCGCATCACCGGAACTTTGCTGCCGTCGGACTTGATCCCGTCGATATCGATCTGGTCGGAGCCGATCATCCAGTCGATATGGATCAGGCTCTTGTTGCCGCCGCGCGCCGCGATCTCATCGGGCGTCATCTTCGTGCCGTTGATGAAGCAGTCGGCGTAACACTGGCCGAGCGCGATGTGGCTCGCCGCGTTTTCATCGAACAGCGTGTTGTAGAACAGCACGCCCGACTTGCTGATCGGCGACGAATGCGGCACTAGCGCCACTTCGCCGAGCCGGCGCGAGCCCTCGTCGGTGTCGAGCACCTTCTGCAGCACCGCCTCGCCCTTCGATGCCTTGGCTTCGACGATCCGCCCGCCCTCGAACTTCACCTCGATATCGGCGATCAGCGTGCCGTTGTGGCTGAGCGGCTTGGTCGAGCGCACATAGCCCGACACGCGCTGGCTGTGCGGGGTGGTGAACACCTCTTCGGTCGGGATGTTCGGGTTGCAGGTAATGCCGTTCTTCGCCTCCGAGGCGCCGCCCTTCCAGCGATGCTCGTCGGCGAGGCCGATGGTCAGGTCCGTGCCCGGGCCGGTATAGTGCAGGGCGGAGAAGGCATGCCCGTTGAGCCAGGTCCAGCGCTCCTTGAGCCGGGCGTTGTGCGCCTTCCACTCGGCGATCGGATCGTCCCGGTCGACGCGCGACGCGGCAAAGATCGCCTCGGCCAGCATGCCGATCGCCACCTCCTCCTCGTCGTCGGGGAAGACCAGCTTGGCCCAGGCCGGGTTGGGGTAGGAAACGATGTTCCAGTTGATGTCGAAGCCAGTGATCTTTTCGAGCGCCGGGCGGTAGGCCATCGACGTCGCGCGATTGGCGCGCGCCACCTTGGCCGGATCCTGCGTCGCGAGCATCATCGGGTTGTCGCCAGAAATCGCGAGGCGCGCCGCATTGCCGTCGAACGCCTTGGCCATGCCTTCGAAAAGCCAGCCCGGCGCCTTGTCGAAGCTCGCGTCCGCCGCGTAGCGATAGCGGTTGAGAGTGATCTCCTCGTCCGAAAAGACCGGCTGCACGATGCCGGCCCCGGCCTTGTAGGCATGCTCGGTGATCTTGCGCACCAGCGGCAGCGCCGACATCGGCGCCGTCATCACCAGATCCTGCCCCGGCTGAAGCTGCAGACCTACCTTGATCGCGACTTCGGCGAGTCGGTCGAGTTTGACGGGATCGATGGGGTTCTTGCCCTGAGCCATTGGAAAACCTTCGCAAAAATGGGGTGAGAACCCTTACCCCTCGCCTCCTCCTGCTTCAAGCGCACCAGTTGGCTGAGATCGTCCTCGCGCTCCATCCGCGTCCCCAGGCCCAGCGCCCAGGCTCGCAGGAAGATTTCGACCGAGGGATCCAGCATCGTCCATCTCCGTGGTGTTTACGGAAATGGTCGAACGGGGAAGGGGTGGGATCGACAGTGGCCCGGTGTGCTTGGGGCGCCCCACGCTCAGTTGATTGCGCTGGCCCCGCCCACATCCCGCCCCGGCATGCGGTTGAACGCATCGAGCGCTGCGATCTTGTACGCCTCGGCCAGCGTCGGATAGTTGAACGCGTTCTCGACGAAGTAGTCGACCGTACCCTTCAGATTGAGCACCGCCTGGCCGATGTGGACCAGTTCCGTCGCACCCTCGCCGATAATGTGCGCCCCCAGCAGTCGCCGGGTCTTCAGCGAGAAGATCAGCTTCATCATCCCGCCCTGCAGTCCCATGATGTGGCCGCGCGACGTCTCGCGGAACCGGGCGATGCCGCACTCGTAGGGAATGTTCTTGGCCTTCACTTCGGCCTCGGTGAGGCCCACGGTCGAGATCTCCGGCACGGCATAGATGCCGTAAGGGAAATACTCGGGGGCAGGGGGCATCGGCGCGCCGAAAGCGTGGCAGGCGGCAATCCGTCCCTGTTCCATCGACGTCGAAGCCAGCGAGGGAAAGCCGATCACGTCGCCCGCCGCATAGATATGCGGCACCGTGGTCTGGAACGTCTTGGCGTCCACCTTGAGCCGGCCGCGGTCGTCCGCCTCGAGCCCGCAGGTCTCGAGCCCTAGCCCGGCGGTCGCGCCAACCCGGCCGGCCGCGTAGAGCAGCATTTCGGTGCGGATCTTCCGCCCGTCGCTCAGCGTCGACACCGTCCAGCCCTGGTTGTCGATCTCCACCGTCTCGACCTTGACCCCGAGCCGCAGCTGCATGCCGCGCTTCCTGAGCTCGTGCACGAACTCCTCGATGATCTCGCGATCGATGAACTCGAGGAACTGCTCGCGCGGTTCGACCAGCGTCACCGGCACGTCCATCGCTGAAAAGATCGTCGCGTATTCGAGCCCGATCACGCCCGCGCCGACCACGGTCAGGCTCTTGGGCACACGCGGATCCGAGGCAACATTGTCGCTGTCGAACACGCTCGTCTCGTTGAACGGGATGTGCCTGGGCCGATAGGGCGCCGTGCCCACCGCGATCACCGCATTCGCAAAGCCGAAGCTGTACTCGCTGTCGCCGCCGTTCTTCACCGCGATGGTGTGCGGATCGACGAACCGTGCCTTGCCGGCCACCGTGCGCACGCCATTGCGGGCGAACTGGTGCTCCAGGACGTCGATCTCGTGATCGAGCGTCATCCGCAGCCGCGCGCCGAGATCCTTGCCCTCGATGTCTTTTTTCACGCGATAGGCGAGCCCGTAGAAGCCGCGCTCACGCCAGCCCGAAAGGTTCAGCACCGTCTCGCGCAAGGTCTTCGATGGAATCGTGCCGGTATGCACCGACACCCCGCCGACGCGCAGCCGGTTCTCCACCACCAGCACGCTTCGACCGATCTTGGCCGCCTGGATCGCAGCCCGCCGACCCGCCGGCCCCGAGCCGATGACAATGAGATCGTAATTTTCCATGTGCAGTCCCCCGACGCGACATTTGCACGGGTTACGTGAAGCTCACATGGCGGAGTGCGCATGGCGGGGATGTGCGGTGGGCAGTGGTGCCTCCTCATCCCCCCTACGCAGCGGGGGAGGATCAAGAAGGAGCCAACCCCTCAATAAACCTCCGGCACATACAACTCCGGGCTCACCGCGTGCCGCACATAGTCCGGGTGCCGCACGCGCGGCGGCAGCTCGACGTCCTGCTTGGGCACATCGCCATACTCCACCTGTGAAAGCAGGTGCGCGATCATGTTGAGCCGCGCGCGCTTCTTGTCCACCGCCTGCACCACCCACCACGGCGCTTCCTCGGTATGGGTGCGGTCGAACATCTCTTCCTTGGCGCGGGTATAGTCTTCCCAGTGCACCCGGCTTTCGAGGTCCATGGGGCTGAGCTTCCACTGCTTCAGCGGATCATGTAGGCGCATCTTGAACCGGAATTCCTGCTCCTCGTCGGTGATCGAGAACCAGTATTTGACGAGGATGATGCCGGAGCGGACCAGCATGCGCTCGAACTCGGGCACGGTGCGGAAGAACTCCTCGAGCTCGTCCTTGGTGCAGAACCCCATCACCCGCTCGACGCCGGCGCGGTTGTACCAGCTTCGATCGAACATCACCATTTCGCCCGCCGTCGGCAGGTGCGGCACGTAGCGCTGGAAATACCACTGGTGCCGCTCGCGTTCGGTCGGCGCCGGCAGCGCCACGACGCGCGCCACGCGCGGATTGAGCCGCTGCGTCACGCGCTTGATCGCGCCGCCCTTGCCAGCGGAGTCGCGACCCTCGAACAGCACGACCATTTTAAGCTTCTTGTAGGCGACCCAGTCCTGCAGCTTCACCAGCTCGTGCTGCAGGCGGAACAACTCGCGGAAATACACCTTTCGGTCGAGCGTATCGGTGCCCGGCCCTTCCATGCCGTCGGCGACCATCTCGTCGAGACGGTCGTCCTCCATCTGCATTTCCAGCTCTTCGTCGAAATCGTCGGCGATCGCCTGCTTGATCCGTTCGACTTCAGCGGGGTTCCGGTTGTCGTCGTTCATCGTGCGCGTCCCTGTTTTCTGGCCGCGAGGGGTGCCCTGCCGATGTGAAGCTAATGTGACAGGACGGTGAAGGTTCTTGCGGGTCGGCCTCGAAGGTGTCCCACCCACAGATGTCATCCCTGCGAAGGCAATAGTCGCCTACGCCTCCGCCAGCCCCGCCAGCTTCAGCCCATCGAGCACCGCCACCAATCGCGTCGGATCGCGCTGCGGCTGGCCATCCCAGATCAGCTTGGCCGTGACGCCCGGCGACAGCTTCTTCAGCGTCGCGAGATAGCGCTTGGCCTCGTCCATGCGGCCCAGATGCGCATTGGCTGCCGCCAGCATCCAGTAGGTGCAGACAAAGCTCGAATTGGCCGTGAGGCTGCGCTTGGCCCAGGTCAGCGCCTCCTCGTATTCGCCGCGGATCATGTGCGCATGCGCAATCGCCGTCATCGGCCAGTGCGCGCCATCCAGCGAGGGGCTGAGCCGGATCGCATGCTCGCTATAGGCGATGGCGTCGTCGAGGCTACCGAGGTGCAACTGCGCGATGCCGGCAAAGATCATCACGTCGAGATTGTTCGGATTGAGCTTCACCGCCCTGCGACTGAGCTCTAGGCCCAGGTCGTAGTCCTTGAGGTTGTGGATCAGCATCATCGAGCAAAGGCTGAGGATCACCGCGTCATCGCGGGCGTTGGCGAGCGCCTTCTCGACCAGCTCGATGCCGCGCTGGTAGTCGTCCACCCCGATCGCCGGCCAGCCCTGCGCCGCCCGGTGCAGCATGGCGTTGCCGGCATAGACGAGATAGCTCGGATTATTCGGCTCGAGCCCGATGGCGCGCAGCAGCAGCCGGATGGCATCGGCATTGGACGCTTCGGTCTGCGCCAGGTGCATGGGGAGGGCGCGGAGATAGAGGTCGTAGGCCTCGACGCTGTCCGGCCGCTCGCGGCGCGAACGCTCGATCTCGGCCCAGCGGATGGTGGGCTCGACCAGCGAGGCGACCGTGGCGGTGATCCGGTCCTGGAAGTCGAACACGTCTTCGAGCGTGCCGTCGAACCTGTCGGCCCAGAGGTGCGCGCCGGTGGTCGCGTCGATCAGCTGCGCCGTGATGCGCAAGCGCTCGCGAGCCCGCCGCACGCTACCCTCGAGCAGGTAGCGCACCCCCAGTTCCTTCGCCACCTGGCGAACGTCGACCGCGCGGCCCTTGTAAACGAAGCTCGAATTGCGGGCGATGACGGCGAAATCCTTGAACCGGCTGAGCGCGGTGATGATGTCTTCGACCACCCCGTCGGCGAAGTACTCCTCTTCGCTGTCCCCGCTCATATTGTCGAACGGCAGCACCGCGACCGACGGCCGGCGCGGCGTCACCGGCCCGAACTCGCGGCCCTTGGGCGCTTCGGCGCCTTCCGCCAGCACTTCGTAGACGCGCACCGGGCGGGGAATGTTCTTGAGGTCGCGCTCACCCATGTCGAGGAAGCCGACCTTCATCCGGTCGCGCACCTCCTCGAACACCTTGCCCGAAATATAGATGCCGCCCGGATCGGCGATCTGCTGCAACCGCGCCGCGATGTTGATGCCGTCGCCATAGATGTGCGCGTCGTCATGCACCACATCGCCCTGGTTGATGCCGATGCGGAACACGAGGCGCCGGGCCGGGGGCGTGTCGGCATTGCGCTCGACCATCATCGCCTGCATGGCGAGCCCGGCCTCGACGGCGGAGACAATGGAACCGAACTCCGCGACAAGTCCGTCGCCGGCCAAATCGACGACGCGCCCGCCGTGCTTTTGCAACAGCTGGATCACGGCGACCTGGTGGCCCTTGAGGGCTGCGACGGTCCCGGCTTCGTCAATGCTTACCAGCGCGCTGTATCCCGCAACATCAGCGCACAGCACTGCCACGAGACGGCGCGACAAAACCTGTTCCATATCCGCGTCCTAGGCGGAACGATCGCCCTCTGTCCAAGGGTAAATCCTTGCAGCGTTACTTGGAAGTGGAAACCGCTACTGGCCTTTCGGGATAAGGCGGAAATCCGGCAGGTCGCGCAAGACCAGTTCCGGGCCGGCCGGCGAATAGACGACGAACAGCTGCATCGGCTTGTCGCCGGTGTTGAGCGTTGAATGAAACCGGCTTTCCGGAACGAACACGGTGCACCCCGGCCCGACCTTCTGCGTCACCGGCACGCCCTCGGGCGTCTCCACCATCTGCTCACCCTCGCCGGCGATGACGAAGATGATCTCCTCGGCCCCCGGATGGTTGTGCCGGCTATGCCCCTGACCCGGCGGCAGATCCACCACGCCGCCCGAGAATCGCTGCGCCCCATTCACCTCCGGCGCCACCGTCAGCGCCAGCCGTCCCCAATCGAACCCGAACGCGCTGACATCGCGCGGATAGACGAAGTTGTTCTCGGCCATGTCAGTTATCCCCCGTCCTCAACCCCTTGAACCCCTCGACCTGGTGCTTGATCGCCACCTCCACCGGCAGCCGCTCCATCGAGCTCGCGCCGTAGAACCCGTGGCAGCCCTTGACCCGGTCGAGCACGAATTTCGCATCCTCCGGCATGGCGATCGGCCCGCCATGGCAGAGGACGATCACATCCGGCTTCACCGCCTTCGCCGCCGTTGCGATCGCTTCGATCTCGGCACAGCACGTGTCCAGCGACTTTGCCGCCGTGGCCCCGATGGCGCCGCCGGTCGTCACCCCCATGTGCGCCACGATGATATCGGCCCCGACGCCGGCCATGGCTTTGGCTTCATCCGGGTTGAACACATAGGGTGTTGTCAGCAGATCGAGTTTTCGCGCCTCGGCGATCATGTCGACCTCGAGCCCGTAGCCCATGCCTGTCTCCTCGAAGCTGACCCGCATCACCCCATCGAACAGCCCGATGGTGGGGAAGTTCTGCACCCCCGAGAAACCCATGGCTTTGAGTTCGGCGAGGAACTGCGGCATCAGCACGAACGGGTCGGTGCCATTGACGCCGGCCAGTACCGGTGTGCGCTTCACCACCGGCAGCACTTCGCGTGCCATGTCCTTGACGATCTCGTTGGCATTGCCATAGGCGAGCAGCCCCGCCGCCGAGCCCCGCCCGGCCATGCGATAGCGCCCCGAATTGTAGATGATGATGAGGTCGATGCCCCCGGCTTCTTCGGCCTTGGCCGAAATGCCGGTGCCGGCTCCGCCGCCGACAATGGGCACGCCGCGCGTCACCATGTCATGGAATTTCCTCAGGATTTCGGCGCGGGCAATCGCTGCCATGTGGGCTCCTATGCTGCGATTTCGGTGTAAGCGGCGACGGCAGCCGCCGCGAATTCGGGGTCGTTGATATGGCAGTCGAGAGTGATGAGGCGCCGGTTGCCGTTCCACTGCACCGTGCGCTGGACGGCGTTGAACAGTTCGGCGTCCGCCTCGGCATCGCGGAACGGTCCGCCCTCGGTGTCGATCGCCGACAGCCCTCGCAGCGGCAGCAGGAACCGCACCTGTCCCTCGCAGGCATTGAGCTTGCCACCGATCCATTCCCCGATCGCCCGGCATTCATCCGCCGTCGTGCGCATCAGGGTGACATTGTCGTTGTGCGAATAGAACAGCCGGGCGGAGAAGCGCTCGGGCACTGTGGACGGCGCCCAGAAATTGACCATGTCGCACGCGCCGACCGAGCCGACATAGGGCACCCGGGTCCGCGCGATAGCATCGAGCCGCTCCGGCCCAGCCGGCAGCACCCCGCCGATCAGGTAATCCGCGACTTCGGTGGTGGTGATGTCGATGACGGCAGTGATCAGCCCGGAATCGACCAGCATTTCCATCGTCTTGCCACCCGTGCCGGTCGCGTGGAACACCAGCGGCTCAATGGCCCCCGCCATCAGCTCGACGATCTGCGTAACCGCCGGTGTCGTCACCCCGAACATAGTGAACCCCACGGCCCGCTTGGTGGCCGGTGGAACTGGCTCCTCGCTCGCGCTCATGCCGGCGATCGCCTGCGCGGCATTCGACAATATAACGCGTGATATCCGATTGAGCCCGGCGAGGTCGGTAATCGAGGGCATCATCATGATGTCGCTGACCCCGACATAGGGCGACACCTCACCCGACGCCAATGTCGATACCATGATTTTCGGCAAACCGATCCGCAGCTTACGCATCCCGGCCGTGATGATCGACGTGCCGCCACCGCCGCCGATCCCAACGATCCCCGCTACATCATCACGTGTTATGATGAAGTTGGCAAAGGCCTCTGCCATCCCCGCCACAGCAACCCCTCGGTCGGTGACCTCCAGCAGTCCCGGAGCCCCGAAAGTTGCCACCTCAGCCGCCGCGATCTCGGGCGGAATGGTCGGCGTGCGAATGCCAACGTCGACGACAAGCGGATCGCCGCCGAGCGCACGAATACGCTCGGCGAGAAAGGCGAGTTCCTCTCCCTTCGTGTCGGCCGTGCCGACCACGTAGATGCGCTTCATCGGCGCTCCCTCCGGCGCTCTTTGTGCAATTGCAGACGTCTCCTCCCGTCCGCATTGCCGGCGCCATTGCCCCAGTCATTGCAGACCCCGGGCCTCATTGCAAAGAGTTTTGAGATGTGCGTATCATTTCGATATGGACGTCTCAGATACCGAGGATCTGCAACCGATCGAGCCGCGCGGCGCCAGGGCCCGCACGCGGAAACTGATGTTGCAGACCGCCATCGCACTCATGCAGCGCGGCGAGACGCCGTCGGTCAGCGACGTCGCCGAAGCGGCGGCGGTTTCGCGCGCCACGGCCTATCGCTACTTTCCGAGCCAGGCCGCACTGGTCCACGCCGTGGTCGACGAAGCCCTCGGGCCCATCCTCGATTGGCGCAGTGATAGTGCCGATCCGGAGGCGCGGGTGCAGCAATTGCTGACGCTAACCATGCCGCGCGTTGCCGAGTTCGAGGCCACCTTCAAGGCGGCGCTGAAGCTGTCGCTCGAGCAGTGGGCCCAGCGCCGGGCTGGTACATTTGGCGCTGAACCGCCGTTCAAGCGCGGTCATCGCGTCGATCTGCTGCAAATGGCGATAGCGCCACTCAAGAATAAACTGCCTGAAGCCAAGTTCCAGCGTCTGGCCAAGGCCCTGTCGTTGGTCTACGGCCTCGAAGTCCTTATTGTTCTCAAAGACTTGTGGGGGCTTGAGATGGCTGAGATGCGGGACGTTGCTGGCTGGGCCGCCTCGGCGCTGGTGCGCGCTGCAGTTGCCGAGGCAGGTGCTTGATCTGTCAGGGAGAAACAATTTTCCCAATCTGAGTTTCGACTGGAGAAAATGCTAGCATGTTAGCTTGACGTCACTGGCAAAACATAGACACACTACTGCCAGCACGACGATCGGAGGGAGGATCAAGTGCGACGGGCGCTGAGGGGCGCCGCAGCCGGATGCCTTGGGAGAGGCAGGCCGGCACACCGGAAACATTCCGACGTCGCGACCAAAACGACCGGCTATTTCGGGCTTGGGAGAGCTTTGCCGGTTCGCTGCTGAATGCCCCCGGCACTGAGGAGGGGCGCGGACCGGTCTCGCAACCGGTCCACGAGCGCTAGAGGGAGGACCATATGCGCGTTCTAGGGAAAGGCATGCTGGCCGGTCTCGGCCTGATGCTTGCGTCGAGCACGTCTGTGCTCGCGCAGGAACTGACTATTCTTTGGGCGGAATGGGATCCGGCCAATTACCTGCAGGAACTCGTCAATGAGTACCCGGGTGCGAAGGTCACCGTGGAAACCGTTCCGTGGCCGGACTTCCAGACCAAGGCCTTCACCGAGTTCAACGCCCAGGGCTCGGCCTATGACCTCGTGGTCGGCGACAGCCAGTGGCTGGGTGCCGGCTCGACGCAGGGGCACTATGTCGACCTGACGGACTTTGTCGCTCAGCACAACCTGACCACGGCAATGGCTCCGGCAACCATGAAGTACTACTCGGAATATCCGGGTGGCTCGGGCAAATACTGGGCGGTTCCGCTCGAGGGTGATGCTCTCGGCTGGGCCTATCGGAAGGATTGGTTCGAAAATCCGGACGAGATGGCGGCTTTCAAGGCGAAGTACGGCTACGACCTTGCCGTGCCGCAGACCTGGCAGCAGCTGCTCGATATCGCCGAATTCTTCACGCGTCCCGACAAGAATATGTACGGAGCCGCGATCTACACGATGAACGCGGGCGACGCCATCGTCATGGGCGTCGAGAACTCGGTCTTTGCCTATGGCGGCTCGTTCGGCGACTATGCCACCTACAAGGTGACTGGCGAGCTCAATTCCGAGAAGTCGGTGAAGGCGCTCGAGGACTATCGCAAGCTCTTCACCTACAACCCGCCGGGCTGGGGCAACGCGTTCTTCGTCGAAACCAACACCGCGTTTGCCCAAGGGCAGGCGGCGATGGCGATGAACTACTTCGCCTTCTTCCCCTCGTTGATCAACGAGGCCACCAATCCCTATGCCAAGTCGACCGGCTTCTTCGCGAACCCCAAGGGGCCGAACGGCGATGACTTCGCGGCTTTGGGCGGGCAGGGCATCTCGATCGTGAGCTACAGCCAGAATCAGGATGAGGCGAAGAAGTTCCTCGAGTGGTTCATCTTGCCCGAGACCCAGAAGCGCTGGGCCGAGCTCGGTGGCTACACCTGCGATGCCAAGCTGCTCGAGAGCCCCGAGTTCCGCAACGCCACGCCGTACAACGAAGCGTTCTACCAGACCATGTTCAAAGTCCGCGACTTCTGGGCGCTGCCTGAATATGCCGAACTCCTCACCGAGGCCGCCGACACCTTCTACCCCTATGTGGTGGACGGAAAGGGCACGGCCAAGGAGACCCTCGACAAGCTGGCGGCCACCTGGGTCGATACGCTCAAGTCGGCCGGCTACGCGGCCGAGTGACGGGTGACGAAACGTCCGGGGAGGCGGCGCTTGCCCGCCTCCCCGGATTCTCAAGCGGGGGACTCTGGCCTTGGATAAGTTGATGACAACGCTCGATCCAAAGACGCGCGCGGCGACGCGCGGATGGAGCGACATCACCATTCGGAACCTGTTCATCATCCCGACGGTGGGGTTCCTGATCGTCTTCAATGTCTTCCCGCTGCTCTATTCGCTCGGGTTCTCTTTCACCGACTTCAAGGCGTCGAGCAAAGCCGCAGCCAATTTCGTCGGCTTCAAGAACTATGCCGACGTGCTCGCCGATCCGGTCATCTGGCGGACCTTCACAACGACCCTGTGGTACGTCATCGTCTCGGTCACGGGCCAGTTCATCGTCGGCTTCGGACTGGCGCTGCTGCTCAATCGCCCCATCCCTTTCAAGGGCCTCATCACGACGCTGCTGCTCTTGCCGATGATGCTGTCGCCGGTCGTGGTCGGCCTGTTCTGGAAGCTCATCTACGACCCCTCGTGGGGCATCCTCAATTACGTCCTCGGCCTGGGCAAGGTGGCCTGGCTCACCGACCCCAACCTCGCGCTCTATGCGGTCGCGATCACCGACATCTGGATGTGGTCGCCTTTCGTGATGCTGCTCTCGCTCGCCGGTCTCAGCGCCGTGCCCAAGCACCTGTACGAGGCCGCCTCGATCGATCGCGCCGGCCGGTTCTACACCTTCTTCCGCATCACCCTGCCTCTGGTCGCGCCGATCCTGCTGATCGCGGTGATCTTCCGGACCATGGAAGCCTTCAAGACCTTCGACATTGCCTTCGTGATGACCGGCCAGCCGGCGGCGGAGCTGATCTCCTCGCGCCTCTACAAGATGGCGTTCCAGCAGTGGCAGACGGGGCCGTCCTCGGCGCTGGCCTACATCATCCTGATCATGGTGCTGTGCATCACCAACATCTACGTCAAGTACCTGAACAAGGCCAAGGAGCGCTGAGATGGCTGTCGTATCAACGCGCGCCGGACGCATCGGCAACCGCCTCGCGATCGCGGCGGTGATCGTCATCACGCTGATCTTTCTGTCGCCGATCTACTGGATCACCTCGACGGCCTTCAAGCCGCTGCTGCTTTCGACCACGGTGCCGCCCACGATCGTGTTCGAGCCGCAGGTGACCCCGTTCGTGAAGCTGTTCGTCAAGCGCGCCCAGCTCACCGCACCGGTGGACCAGGCTACCTTTGACGCCGCCCCCTGGTGGGAGCAGCTCGTGCTCGCCGGCGGCGAGCGGTTGTCGCGCAACGGCCAAGGCGACGTGGTCTACTCGGCCTATCCCGACCGCTTCGTCAATTCGCTGATCATCGCCATCACCTCGACACTCCTCGCGGTCTCGATGGGCACCATCACCGCCTACGGCTTCTCGCGCTTCCGCGTGAAGGGCGAGGCGGACCTGCTGTTCTTCATCCTTTCGACGCGCATGCTGCCGCCGATCGTCGTCGCCATCCCAATGTTCCTCATGTACCGCGCCGTCGGGCTCAACGACACGCATCTGGGGCTCATATTGCTCTACACCGCGTTCAACGTGTCGTTCGCGGTCTGGCTGATGAAAGGGTTCATCGACGAGATACCCAGGGAGTACGAGGAAGCGGCGCTGGTCGACGGCTACACGCGCATGCAGGCCTTCTTCAAGATCGTGCTGCCCGAAGCCGCGACCGGCATCGCGGCCACCGCCGTGTTCTGCTTCATCACTGCGTGGAACGAGTACGCCTTCGCCCTGATCCTCACCAACCGACGGGCCCAGACGGCGCCGCCGTTCATTCCGAGTCAGATCGGCACGGGCTTGCAGGACTGGACGGTCATCGCCGCCGGCACCGTGCTCTTCCTGCTCCCGGTCGCCATTTTCACCTTCCTGCTCCGCAATCACCTGCTGCGTGGCATGAGCTTCGGGGCGATCCGCAAGTGAACATCCGCGACTTCAACCAGAAGATCCTCAACCCCGGCTCTATGACCTTCATGGTCGTCGGCATCCTGTTGCTCTGCCAGCCCTGGGTGGAGGTGCTGCACCAGTGGAGCGTGCTGGTCATGTTGGTAGGCCTCATCGGCTTCAACTTCTCCGTCCACATTCCGCCGCCCGAAAAGAAGCTGATCGACGAGGCTGACCCGGCCCACGGAGGCCCCCATGGCTGAGATCGAGCTCAGGCACGTCCAGAAGCACTTCGGCCCCGTCCACGTCATCAAGGACGTCAACCTGACGGTGAAGGATCGCGAGTTCGTCGTCTTTCTTGGCCCTTCCGGTTGCGGCAAGACCACGACGCTGCGCGCCATCGCCGGCCTCGAGGACATTGGCTCCGGCGAGATCCTCCTCGACGGCAAGCCGATCCAGGACCTGCGGGCCGCCGATCGCGACATCGCCTTCGTCTTCCAGAACTACGCGCTCTATCCCCATTTCACCGTCTACGAGAACCTCGCCTTCCCGCTTCGTGCTGTCGGCACCGCAAAGGCCGAAGTAGACCAGACCGTGCGTTCGGTCGCCAAATCGCTCGGCATCACCCACCTGCTCAACGCCCGCCCGTCCGCCCTTTCCGGCGGCGACATGCAGCGCGTCGCCATCGGCCGCGCCCTGGTGCGGCGCCCCAAGGCGCTGCTGCTCGACGAACCGATCGGCTCGCTCGATGCCAAGCTCCGCGAGACCATGCGCGTCGAGCTCAAGCGCCTGCACTACGAAAACGGCTCGACCTCGATCTATGTCACCCACGACCAGGTCGAAGCCATGTCGCTCGCCGACCGCATCGTGGTGATGAACGACGGCGTGCTGCAGCAGGTCGGCACGCCGACCGAGGTCTACCTCTATCCGGCCAACCTGTTCGTCGCCCAGTTCATCGGTTCGCCGGTGATGAACATCGCCGCGACCCGAGTCAGCGAGGCCGACGGCGAGGCGCAGATCGCGCTTGATGGGGCGAGCTTCGGTCTGCCCCGCGAACTGCTCGGCATGCTCGAGCAGAAGAAGGCCGTGGCCGACCTGTCGCTCGGCGTGCGCCCCGAAGGCGTGCTGGTCAGTCGCGACCAGAAGCCAGGCTACCGGCCGGCCGAAGCTCACATCATCCAGCCGTTCGGTGGCTTCGATATCGTCGACCTCAAGTTCGGCGAACGAACCCTGCGCGCCCGCACCACCTCTGGCTATGTCGACAAGGTAGGCACCCAGGTGTTCGCCCGCATCGATCCGGCCCAGGCCCATTTCTTCGACAGCACGTCCGGCGCTTCGCTCGGCATCCGGCTGGGGAACTGATCATGGCGCGCATCCGTCTCGAGAACATCTCCAAGAATTTCGGCAGTCACACCGCCGTTGAGGACCTCGATCTCGACATCGCCAACGGCGAGTTCTTCGTGCTGCTCGGCCCTACCGGCGCGGGGAAGACCACCACATTGCGCATGATCGCCGGGCTGGAAAAGCCGACGGTCGGCAGCATCTGGATCAATGAGGCCAACGTCAACGCGTGGGGGCCGGCCGAGCGCGACGTCGCGCTGGTGCTGCAGCAATACTCGCTCTATCCGCGCCTCACCGTGCGCGAGAATCTCGCCTTCCCGCTACGCTCCCGCATCCGCAAGTTCAGCGAAGCCGAGATCGACAAGCGCATCGATTACGCGTCGACTACCCTCCGCATCACCCATCTGCTCGACCGCAAGACCGACCGCCTCTCGGGCGGCGAAATGCAACGCGTTTCCATCGGTCGGGCCATCGTGCGCGAACCGCAAGTCTTCCTGATGGATGAGCCGCTGTCGGCGCTCGACGCCAAGCTCCGCGAGGCCCTCCGGTCCGAACTCAAGGATCTGCAGATGCGGCTGGGCGCCACCTTCATCTTCGTTACCCATGACCAGGTCGAAGCCATGACCATGGGCGACCGCATCGCGGTGATGCATAACGGCAAGATCGTCCAGGTCGGCCGCCCGCAGGAGGTCTACTCCAATCCCCGCAACACCTTCGTTGCGAGCTTTGTGGGGTCCCCCGCCATCAACCTGGTGCACGGTCACGTTGTCGGCAACGCCGCGATCTTTGCCGACAAGGCGGCCAACCTGCCGCTCGCCGGTAATCCTGCGGGCGAGGGTGCCATGACCTTCGGCATCCGCCCCGAGGACATCGAAGTCGCCTCCGGCGCCCCGGTCGAAGCCAAGATCCACGACATCGAGAACCACGGCATCGAGAAGATCGTCACCCTGCGCGTCGGCGACGACCTGCTCCGCGCCGCCGTTCCGGCCCGTGTCGAAGTCAAGGTCGAAGAAGCCGTCCGCTTCGGCTGGAACCCCGACAAGGTGATGCTCTTCGACGCCCAGACCGGCCTGAACTTGAGGCACAAGGCGGCGTGATACCCTCCCCCGCATACGGGGGAGGGGACCGGCGAAGCCGGTGGAGGGGGCGACCAAAAGCGCCGCATTTGATCAAGCAATAATCCCTCGGGGAGGAGGGGGCCATGGCGAACAACTACCCCAAACTGCACAACGCAACCTGGCCCGGCGTCGTCGGCAAAGGCGCACCCGGGGCCGAACCGATCATCGGTCTCGATACCCTCCTCAAGCTCACTGCCAATGCTGAGGTCGATGGCCAGAGGTTTGACGGCGTCGATCTCTGGCTCGCCGATCCGCATATCTCAATCGACTCCGATTTCGATGCCGTGCGCCGCAAGGCCGATGACATCGCCAGTTACGGCCTCAAGGTCGGCAGCTTCGTTGCCCCCATCTGGGCCGGCGCCGGCGGCGGCTCGGCCATGGGCGACGCCGATGACGTCAAACGCTTCCTTTCCCAGGTGAGAAAGGCCTGCCAGATCGGCAAGCAGATGCGCGAGATCGGCATCCGTCCCACCGGTGGCGTGCGCATCGATAGCTCTGTCGGCGTCGAGGAATGGGACAAGGACCCCGAGGGCAACACCAAGAAGATCGCCAACACCTTCCGCGAAGCCGGCAAGATCGCCCGGGATCACGGCGAGTACATCGTCGCCGAAGGCGAGATCTGCTGGGGCGGCATGCACTCCTGGCGCGAGAACGTAAAGCTGCTCGAAATGGTCGGCATGCCGGGCGTCGTCGGCTACCAGGCTGACATGGCGCATTCGATGCTGTTCGTCCTCGGCGCCAATGCCGAGAAGGACCGCATCCTGCCCAGGGATTTCGAGTGGAGCGACAAAGCCGCGCTCGATGCCGCCTACCACAAGGTCGCCGACGCGCTCCGCCCCTGGACGCTCGATTTCCACGTCGCCCAGAACGACGGCACCACCTTCGGCTCGGGCGATCACGAAAAGACCGGCCGCCACTGCCAGATCGACGATCCGAACGGCCGGCTCGATGTCACCAAGCACGCCGGCTACTGGCTCAGGAACAACAACGGCACCCTCACCCGCATGATGCGCCACATCTGCTGGGACGGCTGCATGTTCCCCAATGCCGTGATGGAAAAGCAGGAGACCTGGAACAAGGTCCTCGCCGCCATGCTCAAAGTCCGCGAAGCGCACGGCTGGTGGGAGTAGGCGCGTGGTGGCCACCTCTCTAACCTTCCCCCGGTGTCATCCCAGCGAAAGCGGGGACCCAACTCACCGCAGGCGCTGACCGATGGATGGGTCCCAGCTTTCGCTGGGATGACATCCTGGGTTGTGCGACTGCCGTTCCCAAGGACCAAGTAAATGACCAAGCTCCTCAACATCGGCATGATCGGCTACGGCTTCATGGCCCGCTGCCATTCCCATGCCTGGGCCTCCGTTTCCCACTTCTTCGACACCGGCTATCGCCCCGTCCTCAAGGCCGTCGCGGCCCGCAACGACAGCAAGGTGCGCCGCTTCGCCGAGCAGTGGGGCTATGAGAGCGTCGAGCATGACTGGCGCGCGCTGATCGAGCGCAAGGATATCGACGCCATCGATATCTGTGTGCCCAACGACCTTCACGCCGAGATCGCGATCGCCGCGGCTGCGGCCGGCAAGATGGTGCTGACCGAAAAGCCGCTCGCCCGCACCGCCGCCGAAGGCCTGCCGATGGTCGAGGCGGTCGAGAAGGCCGGCGTCCCCAACCTCGTCTGGTACAATTACCGCCGCATCCCGGCGGTCACGCTGATCCACAACCTCGTCGCCGACGGCAAGCTCGGCCGCATCTTCCACTACCGTTCGAAATTCCTGCAGGATTGGACCATCTCGCCCGACGTGCCGCAGGGCGGGCAGGGCACTTGGCGCCTCGACGTCGAAGCCGCCGGTTCCGGCGTCACCGGCGACCTCATCTCGCACTGCCTCGACAGCGCCATCTGGATCAACGGCGGCATCTCCTCGCTCACCGCGATGACCGAAACCTTCGTCAAGGAGCGCACCCACGCCGAAACCGGCAAGAAGCAGGCGGTGGGCATCGACGACGCTGCGGCAGTGCTGGCCCGCTTCGCCAACGGCTCGCTCGGCACTTTCGAGAGCACCCGCTACGCCCGCGGCCACAAGGCGGCCTACACGCTCGAGATCAACGGCGAAAAGGGCTCGCTCGCCTGGGACCTGCACGACATGAACCGCGTGCAGTATTTCGATCACTCCGTCGAAGGCCAGCTGCGCGGCTGGACCAACATCCTCGTCACCGACGGCGACCACCCCTATCTCGGCAAGTGGTGGGTCCCCGGCCTCATCATCGGCTTCGAACACAGCTTCACCCACACCGCCGCCGATTTCCTCGAGGGGCTGAAGACGGGCAAGCCGGCCGCCCCGACGTTCCGGGATGCGCTCGAGACCAACAAGCTCTGCGACGCGATCATCGCGTCCGGTCAAAGCGGGCAGTGGGTGAACACTTGAAACTCGGCTTCGATCTCCTGCTCTGGACCACCCACGTTACCGACGAGCATTGGCCCATCATCGAGCGCCTCAAGGCCACCGGTTATGATGGCGTCGAGGTACCGATGTTCGAGGGCACGCCCGATCACTACGAGCGCCTCGGCCGCCGCCTGCGCCAGATCGGCCTCGGCGCCACCGGCATCGGCGTCATGCCGGGCGGCGGCAAATCCGCCGTCTCGCCCGACTTGGCGGAACGCGCCGCCGCCCTGACCCATCTCCACTGGCTGACCGATTGCACCGCCGCGCTCGGCGGCACGCTCGCCGCCGGCCCATTCCACCAGCCGCTCGGCGAGTTCACCGGCCGTGGCCCCACCGCCGACGAGAAGGCGCGCGTCCGCGACGTCCACAAGCAGGCCGCACAATATGCGGCGAGGCAGGGCGTCGCCCTCTCGGTCGAACCGCTCAACCGCTTCGAGTGCTACTTCCTCAACTCGGCCGGGCAGGCCGCCGAACTGGTAAGGGCCGTCGACGAGCCGAACTACGGCTATCTCTACGACACCTTCCACTTCAACATCGAAGAGAACTCGATCACCGACGTGATCCCGGCGACGATCCGTGAGATCAACCACGTCCACATCTCCGAGAACAATCGCGGCGTCCCCGGCGCCGGCCACATCGATTTCCAGTCGGTGTTCGATGCCCTGAAACGCGCCGGCTACGACGGCTGGATGACCATCGAAGCTTTCGGGTCGGCCCTGCCGGACCTCGCCGCCGCCACCAAGATCTGGCGGCCCTTGTTCGGCAGCGAGGCCGAGGTCTACGAGAAGGGCTTCAAGCTCATGCGCGAGGGGTGGGACAGGGCGCGCTGACTGACTGATAGAGACGGCCCCCTCCCATCCTCCCCCATAAAGGGGGAGGTGCCGTTCCCTGCTTAGGGCACAATCGAAGACAGAAGCTCGACTCTTCACCTCCCCCTTAAAGGGGGAGGATGGGAGGGGACCGTCTCTCGGCCATGCCACCTTCCGCCCACTTCCCCTAACCTGATGACTCCCCTAAACCTTCCTCCCTACCTGAGGAGGACTCCCGCATGCCCAAGCTCAATCTGCTCTCCGGCTCCTATACCGGTCCCGGCGGCGCCGGCCTCAAGCTGTTGAGCTTCGACACCTCAACCGGCGCTTTCGAGCTGGTTCGCGAGTATCCCGGCACGCCCGATGTCTCCTGGATCGCCTTCGCCCCTTCGACCAGCACCGTCTACGTCACCGACGAGATGGCCGAAAAGGTCGGCGCCTTCACCCTCTCCGCCGATCTCGGCACTGCCACCCCGCTCGGCTACCAGCCCACCGGCGCCAAGTACCCCTGCTACATTCGGTTGAGCCCCAAGGGCACCAAGCTCGCCACCGCCAACTACGGCGACGACTCGGTCCCCGTCTTCAACCTCGATGCCACTACCGGCGCACTGAAAGCCGAGCCGACCGTGCTGCGCAGCGCGCACGCGCACGATGCCGGCCACGCCCATTGGACCCGGTGGTCGCCCGAGGCCGATCGCCTCTACACCGTCGATCTCGGCCACGACGAAGTGCGCTTCTACCCGTATGCCGGCGGTAGCCTCGGCACCGAGCCGGTCATCGCCTTCTCGGCACCGAAGGGCGCCGGCCCGCGCCACCTCGCCTTCCACCCCAACGGCAAGTTCGCCTATCTCTGGACCGAGTACGCCAACGTCCTCACCGCGCTCGCCCGCCACCCCGACGGCACGCTCACGCCGATCAACGCGCTCTCGGCGCTCCCGCCGGAGTTCAACGACAAGTCCTTCGGCGCCCACATCGAGATCAGCCCGAAGGGTGACGCGGTCTATGTCTCGAACCGCGGCCACAACTCGATCGCAGTGTTCGGCATCGCCGCCGACGGCAGCATCAGCCTCAAGCAGATCGTCTCCTGCGGCGGTGATTGGCCCCGCTTCTTCATCCTGCTCGGCAGCCACCTCATCGTCGCCAACCAGAACAGCGAGGACCTCGTCACCTTCGACGTGGCAGCGGATGGCACGCTGAAAGCCAACGGCCAGGTGTTCAAGCTGCAAAAGCCGGTGGCGCTGCTGCCGCTGTGATGCGGGAGGTTGGCAGGAACCGGCTCGTTCCGCCTCACCCCCTCCCGACCTCCCCCATCAAGGGGGAGGTGCCGGCCGGAGTATGGGGCATGATCCTGCCAACGCGCCGCCCCCACCTCCCCCTTGATGGGGGAGGCAACCGAAGCTTGTGAGCGCAGCGAACTAGCGCAGGTCGGAGGGGGTGGAGCCAAGCGCACCGCGCGACGAGTCGCCCCCTACCGCACCTTCCCCATATCCGGCAAAAACACCGTCAGCAGTCCGGCCAGGGGCAGGAACGAGCAGAGCCAGAACACGTATTCGATGCTGGTGACGTCGGCGAGCGCCCCGAGCGCTGCCGCGGCAATACCGCCGGCGCCGAAGGCGAAGCCGAAGAATATCCCTGCGATCATCCCGACCCGGCCCGGCATCAGCTCCTGCGCGAACACCACGATCGCCGAGAAGGCCGACGAGAAGATCAGCCCGATGATGACAGTCAGGATCACCGTCCAGGTGAGGTCGGCATAGGGCAGGGCCAGCGTGAACGGCAGCACGCCGAGGATCGAGAACCAGATCACGAACTTGGCGCCGAACCGGTCGCCGATCGGCCCGCCCAGGAACACGCCGAGCGCCGAGGCGCCGAGATAGACGAACAGCAGGAGCTGCGCGTCCTGCACGCCGACTTGGAATTTGTCGATCAGGAAGAACGTGTAATAGCTCGAGAGGCTGGCCATGTAAGCGTTCTTGGTCAGCGTCAGGATGGTCAGCACACCCAGCGCGATCATCGTCGTGCGCTTGTCGAAGATCAGCGCTGTGCTCGCCGGTGCCCGGCCCGCATTGGCCCGCCGATGCTCGGCATACCAGCGTCCGACGCGGCTCAGGATCACTATGCCGACGAGCGAGCCGATGGCAAAGAGGCTGACGCTCCACTGTCCGCGCGGCAGCACGATGAAAGCCGCGAGCAGCGGCCCGATGGCCGAGCCGGCATTGCCGCCCACCTGGAACAGCGATTGCGCCAGGCCATGCCGCCCGCCCGAAGCAAGCCGCGCCACGCGGCTCGATTCCGGATGGAAGATGGCTGAGCCGAGGCCGACAAAGGCCGAACCGAGCACCAGCAGCCAGTAGCTGTTGGCAAAGCCGAGGACCAATAGGCCCACGAGGCTGGACGCCATGCCGACCGGCAGCGAATAGGGCAGCGGCCGCTTGTCCGTATACATGCCGATCGCCGGCTGCAGCAGCGAGGCGACGCATTGGAACGTGAAGGTCAGGAGCCCGATCTGCACATAGTCGAGCCCGTAGTTTTCCTTGAGGATCGGATAGATCGCCGAGATCAGCGACTGCATGATGTCGTTGATCAGGTGTCCGGCGGAAACCGCGAGTATCACCCAGAACGTGGTCTTGCTGGCGACGGAATTCGCCGGTGCCGCAGCTGCGACGGTCATTGCTGAGTATCCGGAAATAGAATGGCCGGCGTGCCGGCTGAACAGGCCCAACGACTAACATGTCAGCATGGAGCTGTCGTTAGCATTCAAGTCGATTTCCGTTCGGCTGAACCGGGTTTTGGAGCCCACATCTCTAGGTCCGCTAGGGGCTTTGGTCCCTATCTGCGACGCAGCGCAAACGCGCTAACATTTCAGTCGGCCACTCTTATCAGAACACGGGGAAAACCCCGGAAGGGTGGAGCTATGCTGCTGCATGTTCTCGCGAGGCTTCCGCTCGGCTGGAAGCTGCTTGGTGCCTTCCTTGCATCCGGCGTTTTGTGGCTGGTCATCCTGTGGGGCGCCGCCTCACTGGCGACCAGCGCCTCACTGGTCGATGTCCTCTCCAATGCCAAGGCCTATGCGCCGCCGCCCTGCCACAGTCGCGTTTGCGTACTGTCGGGCCCGGGTGGCCTGGTCAATCTCTGGACCAGCCACGTCGATCGCAACCTGGCGCTTGGCCGGACCTTCGTGGTCAAGGGCGTCTGTGCCAGTGCCTGCATGATCGCAGCACGACGGGCGGATGCGACTATGCTGCCCGGCGCCATGCTGGTCCCGCACCAGGTCACGACCTGGAACTAGCGACGTCAGCCGACGACGACCTTAGCCAGGTTGCCGGCGGGATCGCGGGTCTCGATGCCCTCGTTGGTGTCCGCATAGCCGGCGCCGATAGCGGTCAGCCGGTCGCGGACCGCCTGCAGCGCCGCGGCATCCGGCACCACGATGTGGAACCAGCGCAGCCCGGCCGAGCCCTTGAGCGCCTGCGCAGCATTGGGGCCGGACCAGATGTTGAAGGCGATGGTGTGCGGCGGATAGTCGAGCCCCAGATCGCCCATGCCGAAGCGCCGCATGATGAACAGCCCGCCGAAGCCGATGCCGTCGCGATAGAAGCGCATCGCCAGTTCGAGATCGTTCACATGCAGGTGGATGTGCCCGATGCGCGTCCCCTCGGGCATGGCCGGCGGCACGGTCTTGATATCGTCGAGCTCGCCCAGGAGGTCGTCGACATCGATGGCCTCGCGGCCCGAATGCGGCGAGCCATCGACGGTCCTGACATAGAACCCGTCCTCGCCGTCGCCGATGACCCCGCGCCACGGCGTCTCGAAGGTAATCTCGATGCCGTTATTGTCGTAGTCCCATAGGTAGATCGCTTCCGACACCAGATGATCGGTCGGCGAAATGCGGACGCGCCGCATCAGCGCGCGCACCACCATCTCGGCGAGCGCCTTGCGGGTCGGGACGTGGATGGCGACGTGATAAAGTCCGAGCGAGCGCTCTGGGAAGGGCTTGGTCGCGCCGAGTTCCAGCGTGATCAGCTCCTTGCCGCCGGCACCCAGATGCAGCGCCTCGGCATCCTCGGAAATGAGCTCGAGCCCGACGACATCGCGCCACACCGCCAGCGCGCTGGTGCGATCGGTAACGCCGATCCGGACGGCACCGAGCCTGGTCGTGAGCGGAAGGACGGGAGCCGACCTGACGGCGGCCTGGGATTCAACGGTAATCATGATACGCCCCCTGCGGCGGAATTATCTTGCTGGGGACGAATATAGGACGGAGCCGTGCCGGTCACCATCGCCGGGCGTTGTCATGCAGTCGATACTGATGTGCAAGAATGGGGCGGTTCTTGTCGTAGATTGCATACCGAAGCGTATGCTGAGGCAGACGGCCCCCTCCCGGCCTCCCCCCCATAAAGAGGGAGGTGAAGAGTCGGGGCTGTGATCTTCGATTGTGCCACGGACACCGAGAGAGCACCTCCCCCTTTATGGGGGAGGATGGGAGGGGGCCGTCTGTCTCGGCTCCATTACGTCGCCACGTTCCGCCGCCGATACTCGCTCGCGGCATAAACCAGCAGCGCCGCGACGATCAGCCCGCCCCCCAGCTGCGTAAAGTCGACCGTCGCGGCGAAGCGGCTGAGCGTGCCGGCCGCGTCGAACGGCCCGGGCCGGAACAACGCATCGGTCAGCAAGTCCCGGTCGATCGAGAAGTCGGCCCGCCGGCGCAGGTAGCTGAGGAAGTACCCAGCCTCCGGGCCGGTGTCGCGCAACACCAGATTCTCGGCGAGGCCGACGAGTCCCGGGATCAGGAACGCGAGGGGGATCGACCAGCGCCGGAACAGCGTCGAGAGCAGCCCGACCCAGGCGAAGAACGGAGCGTACCAGAGCAGCGCCAGGACGAGGTAGCCGAGGTCGAAGGTCGCGACATTCGCCGCCGTGCCGAGATAGGTCATCGGGCTCGGCAACTCGAAACCGGGCACGGTCAGCACCATGATGAGCGTGCCGATGAACACCACGAGCCCGCTCAGCATGGCCGCGGCAAAGATGAGCGCGGGAAACAGCGTCATCCCCGCGGTCATCTTCGAGGCCAGCATCTTGAAGTCCGATTGCGGCATCGACTTCCAGAACAGCATGGAATTGTTGCGGTTGTCGGCGCTGAAGGCATCGGCGAAGTAGAAGAACAGCGCCACCAGCAGATACAACATCCACAGCCCGCTGAGCGCGAGGAAGCCGAACTCGAAGCCCTTGGCGCCGGTTATTGCGCCGACCTTCTGGATGGCCTCATAGCGGCCGAAGGTGACCCCCGACAGCATGAAGATCGTCATGAGCGCGAGGATAATCCCCGGCGCATAAAAGAACGCGCCGCGGTGCTCGAGGAATTCGCGCCGGACGAGGGCAACCATCGACTTCATTTGGCACCGCGCTGCATGAGGGCGACGAACAGGTCGCTGAGGGTGGGCGTCGAGACCTCGCCGAAAGCGGACAGCGCCTCGCGGTCTACTCCGTCGAACACCATGGCCGTCTGTCCGAACCGGGTCTCCGAATAGATCGGGCCGAGCGCCTCGGCGGCGGCGACCTGGTCTGGTTTCACGAGCACCTGGCTGAACTTGGTCGAGACCGTCTCCATCTGCATGTGGAGGATCAGTTCGCCCTCGCGGATGAACATGATGTCGCTGAGCATGAACTCGATCTCGTCCACCTGGTGGGTGGTGATGAGGAGCGTGCGCTCCTCGGTCATGTAGTCCTCGAGGAGCCGCCGGTAAAAGCGCTTGCGATAGGTGATGTCGAGCCCGAGTGTCGGCTCGTCGAGCACCAGGAGCTTGGCGTTGATCGCCATCACCACGGCGAGGTGAAGCTGCGCGATCATGCCCTTCGAAAGGTTCTTGATCTTGGCTTCCATCTTCACGTCCGTACCTTCGAGGAAGCCGCGGGCTTTGTGCGGATCGAAGCTCGGATGAATGTTGCTGAGGAGCGCGAACAGCTCTCGCACCCTGAGGAAGCGCGGCAGGCTCGCGACGTCCGAGATGAAGGCGACGTTCTCCATCAGCTTGGCGCGCTTCTCAAACGGATCCTCGCCCAGCACCCGCACCGTCCCCTCATACGAGGTGAGGCCGAGCAGCGCATTCAGCGTGGTGGTCTTGCCGGCACCGTTGTGTCCGACGAGGCCGTAGATCCGCCCCGGCGGGATGTCGAAATCGAGCCCGTGGAGGATTTCGGTGCGGCCGAAATGCTTGCGGAGGCCGCGCGCCGAGACGATCGGAGCAGGCGTGGTTTGAGCCAGATCATTCATCTTTACCGCCTTGTTTCAGCAACTGTTCGAGATCGAGTCCGAGGGCGCCGATGCGTGCGACGACGCGTGGCCACTCCTCGCTGAGAAATTTCTGCCGCTCATGAGCAAGCAGCTTTTCGCGCCCGCCATCGGCCACATACATGCCCATGCCCCGGCGCGATTCCACCGCGCCGATATCGACGAGCGACTGGAACGCCCGCGTCACCGTCAGAGGATTCACCGACAATTCGCCCGCGATCTGCCGCACCGATGGCAGCGCCTCGCCTTCCTTGGCCGTCTGGCTGAGGATCATGTCCGCAATCCTTTCGCTGATCTGCACGAAGATCGGCTGGCTGTCGTTGAACTGGTTCATTCGCATGCCTTGGTAGTGTGCTAGTTATGTAGCACACTAAAATCGCAACGCAAGCGAAATCGCCACCGGAGCGTTTCCGGCGTGAGATTGTCGTATTGGAGCATGCAGTTTCGACAGGTACTGGGAGGCACATTGTAGCCACCCCCACCAGCTGTCATCTCAGCGAAAGCTGGGATCCAACTTACCGCCAGCACCAGCTTGGCGTTTCATCACCGTCATCCCTGGGCTTGACCCGGGGACCCAGCCATATCCCATAGGTCCCCGGGTCAAGCCCGCGGATGACGCCTGAGAGACTTAGCCCGTGCTTTACCGCACCAGTTCGAGGAACCGAGCCACTTCCGCCTCACCCGTCGTCCAACTCGTCACCAGCCGCACGACCTCTTCACCCGCACCGAGCGACACCCCCGTGCCCTCCGCCGGCCATTCGTAGAGCGAGCCACCAGCATCGCGTACCCGCGCAATCGCCGCCTTGGGCAGCACAGCGAACACCTCATTTGCCGCGTTCTCCCAGGCCAGCCGCGCCGCCCCGTTCCCGCGCAACCCGGCGCGCAACTGCTCGGCCCGCGCATTCGCAGTACCCGCCCAGCGCAGCCAGTTGCCGTCGCTGAGATAAGCCTCGAACTGTGCCGCGACGAACCGCGCCTTGCTGAACGTATGCCCGGCCCGCTGCCGGCGCTGCTCCATGTCGGCGAACAGCCCCGGCTTGAAGCAGACGATCGCCTCAGCCGCCCAGCAGCCATTCTTGGTGCCGCCGAACGACAGGAAATCCACGCCCGCCTTCCAGGTGATCTCCGCCGGCGTCACGCCCAGGGCCGCGACCGCGTTGCCGAACCGCGCGCCATCCATATGCACGGCGAGCCCTCGGCCCCTGGCCACCCGCGACAGCTCCGTCACCTCAGCGACCGAGTAGACCGTGCCCCATTCCGTCGCGTTGGTGAGGCTCAGCGCCACCGGCACACTCCGCCCGCCATCTGGGTGCCGCGCCAGCGCCGCAGCCAGCGTGCCGGCATCGACCTTGCCCAGCGGGCTTGTCACGTCGATCAGCTTCATCCCGCCCGACTGGAACTCGGTCGCCCCGCTCTCGTCGCTCTGGATATGCGCATCCTTAGCGCAAAACACCACGCCGCCCGGCCGGCTCAAAGCCGCCAGCCCTAGCGAGTTCGACGCCGTACCGGTCGCCGTGAACCAGATCTCGACCGGCGTCTCGAATACCTCGGCGAACAGCCCCGTCACCCGCTTGGTCAGCGCATCACTGCCATAGGCCGGCGCCGCCCCGTCATTGGCCCGCACCAGTGCCGCCATCACCTGCGGCGTCGCCCCGGCCCAGTTATCGCTCGCAAAATTCACGTCAGTATCCCCGTCAAAAAAGCCCGACGCTCCTAGCACGCGGTCGCCAATGAGTCCTCATCGGGAACGCGCCACCATCGACCATTGGCGACTAGCATGTTAGTTCCGCCCCGCTATGATCCGGCCAAAAGGAGACCCCATGCGAGCCATTTCCTGCGTCGCGCCGAACCAGCTGGCGCTGATCGAGATTCCACGTCCGGAGCTGAAGCCGGGTTGGGTCCGCGTTGCCATCAGGCACATCGGCATCTGCGGCACCGACTACCACATCTTCGAGGGCAACTTTCCCTACTTCGAGTACCCGCGCGTCATCGGCCACGAGCTGAGCGGCACCGTCGTCGATCCCAACGGCTCGGCGCTGAAGGCCGGCGAGAACGTCGTCATTAACCCCTATCTCAACTGCGGTGAATGCCCGGCCTGCCTTGAGGGCAAGACCAATTGCTGCGAGACGCTGAAGGTCATCGGCGTCCACGCCCCCGGCGGCATGGCCGAAGAGATCATCATGCCGGCCGGCAACCTCTATCCCGCCGGTGAGATGAGTCTCCGCGATGCGGCCATGGTCGAGTTCCTCGCCATCGGCGCCCACGCCATCCGCCGCACTACCGAGTTGAAGCCCGGCTCACGTGCCCTCGTCGTCGGTTCCGGCCCCATCGGCCTCGGTGTCGCCTATTTCGCGAAGATCGCCGGCGCCGAGGTCACCGTTGTCGATGCCGCGCCCGACAAGATCGAGGCGACGCGCTCGCTCGGCTTCACCACCTTCTCGCCCACCGAACTCGAGGGCGCCGATTTCGCTGCCCGCCGCCGTACCGGCTTCGACGCCGTGTTCGATTCCACCGGCTCGATTAGGGCGATGAACGCCTCGATCTTCCATGCCCGCAACGGCGGCGCCTACACGCTGGTCGGCGTCATCAAGGGCGATCTGGTCTTCCCCGATAGTGAAGTGCACCGGCGCGAACTCACCATCCGCGGCTCGCGCAATGCCACCCGGCAGGATTTCGAGCACGTCATGGCCTCGATGGTATCAGGTCAGATCGCCACCGACCGCCTCGCCACGCACCAAACCTCGCTCGACGATGTCCCCAACACCATGCCCGCCTGGGCCCACGACCGCACCGGGCTGATCAAGGCGATCGTGACGGTTTGAAGTCTGCGCCGGCCTCTCCGTGATCCTCCCCCGCGGGGCGGGGGAGGGGCTTCGAACCCGTCCCGCCGGGCAAATCGCTCCAGTGGAGCGATTTGAGGTGAGAAGGCCTTGAGAGCATGCTTGAAAGGCCCGCGCAGCCGGTAGAGGGGGCGGCCACAATCACCGCCCGCTCGTTGCTACTTCCCGGCCGCCTTCGCCGCCGTCTCGATCAGCTCGGCCGTCTCGGCCGCATGCGCGATGAACGCCAGGTGCCCCCCCTCGACTTCCTGCACGGTCGCCTTGGCGCGGCCCGACATAGCCTTCTGGGCGTCGGGCGGGATGACGAGGTCGCCCTTGGCCAGTTGGTACCAGGCCGGCTTGTCCTTCCATGCCGCCACGGTCAGCGGCGTGCTGCCGCCCTTGAGCGAGATCGGCACCTGCGAATCGCGCATGAACTCGGCATCCGCCGCGGGCAGGGCATCGGCGAAGCCCGGCACATAGGCGCCCTCGTTGAAGAAGGCGAACCCGTCCGCGCCGATATCGAACGGCGGCGGATGCGCCGGATCCTGAGGGATGAGGCCGAACGGCGATTCCCCGACATCCGGCACGAAGGCCTCGACATAGACGAGGCCCACCACCTTCTCGTGGTCGCCGGACTCGGTGATCACCGCGCCGCCATAGGAGTGGCCGACCAGAATTGCCGGCCCGTCCAGCCGGTCGAGCACGCGGTCGGTCGCCGCCACGTCGTCCTCGAGCGAGGTCAGCGGGTTCTGAACGATGCGGACGTTGTAGCCGTCCTTCTTGAGGATCTCGTAGATCGGCCGCCAACCCGAGCCGTCGGCCCAGGCGCCGTGCACGAGCACGATATTCTTGACCCCGATATCCTGGGCGGCCGCCCCGCCGATATCGGCCATCATCGCGGTGGCCGCGACGAGGCCGAGCGCCGTACTGCGTAGAAACGTCATGACTGCACTCCCGTTACGTTGCGGGGGCACACTGCCAAGCAGCGCCTGTGGGGCGCTTGTACAAATCCATCGTTCTTGTACGAAAGTGACTAGTACATTTCCGAGCAATGCTATGAAGAACGAAATCGTGCCTAGTATTGCGGCAGAACGCCCGGTCTTGCCCTACATCAAGATGATCCACGAGGGTCGGGTGCTGGCCGTGCACGCCTCGAGCCCCGCCAGTGGCACCGACCTCACCGTGCCCAGTTTCGGCATCGGCGCCGCGTTCATGGTCGCCGTCCAGCTCGCACCCATGGAGGCCGATATCTGGCGCAACGGCCGCCACCTCGGGCGCCACGCCAGCGATCCGGCGAGCTGCAGTTCTTCGACCTGCGCAACAACTGGCGCGCCGTGATCCATCCGCCCTATGACAGCATGAACCTGCGCGTGTCGCTGGAGCTTCTGGCCGAAGCCGCCAACCTCGATGTCGAGGCGCTGGTGTTCGAGCCCCCGAGCTTCGCCCCAGGCCGCGTCGATCCCACCATGCTGGGCCTCGCCCGCGCCCTGGTGCCCGCCTTCAGCCGTCCGGGCGAGCTCAGCGGGCTGTTCGTCGATCGCGTGCTGCTCGCCATCGCGACGCATCTCGTCCAGGCCTATAGCGGTCCCGATCCGGCCCACACGCTCGCGCGTCCGAAGGCCGGCCTCGCGCCGTGGCAGCAGCGCCGTGTCGCCCACATGCTGCTCGATCAGCTCGATGTCGATGTGTCGCTCGCGCAGCTGGCCGCCGATTGTGGGCTTTCGACCGGCCACTTCGCCCGCGCTTTTCGGGTGTCGTTCGGCCTGCCGCCGCACCGCTGGCTATTGCGCGAGCGGGTGCGCCGTGCCGCCCAGCTGCTGACCACCACTGATCAGCCCGTCGACGAGATTGCCCTTGCCTGCGGCTTCGTCGACCAGAGCCACTTGAGCCGCGTTTTCCGCAAGATGATGGACATGCCGCCGGCATCGTGGCGCCGGTCGAGGCGCACCGACGGTGGCTCGGTTCTCGGTGCGCTCAGCCCCGGCTGATCAGCCTGTTGGGCGTCACGTCGAGCTCGATCTCTTCCATGCCGAGTAGCCGCGCCACCACTTCGGGCGACTCCTTCACCACGTGGACACCCGACACCGTATCGATCTTGGTATCGCGCAGGCCCTTCACCACGGCCACCACGTGCTCGGGGTTGATGTAGATGCTGCCTTCCGGCGTATCGAGCTTCACCAGCCGCATTCGTCTCTCCTGTCAGGGGCATATCCGAACGCACGCCGCCGGATGACATTTTGCCCTCGCCATGGGAAAGGAAGGGTGAAGGTCTCTTCTTCATCCTCCCCGTTTATGGGGGACTTCGAGCCGTCCCGTAGGGCAAATCGCTCCGGTGGAGCGATTTGAGGGGAGAAGGCCATGAGAGCTACGCTCGAATGGCTGGGGAGGGGGGCCGTCTCTCTCGGTTGATCTCTCAACAAGCGAGCCCGCAATGCAAACCGCCGATGACGTCCTCACCTTCTGGTTCATCGATCACGACCGCAGCCACTGGTTCGGCGGCGGCCCCGCTTTCGATGCCGAACTCACCGAGAAGTTCGCCGATACCCACGCCGCCGTCGCCCGCGGCGAAGCCTGGCGCTGGCGGTCAACACCGGATGGACGCCTCGCCGAGATCATCGTCCTCGATCAGTTCTCCCGCCAGATTCATCGCGGCGACGGCAAGGCGTTCGCCTTCGATCCGATGGCCCTGGTGCTGGCGCAGGAAGCGGTGGCGGGCGGCCACGATCTTGCCGTCGAGCACGGTCGCCGCATGTTCTTCTACCTGCCCTACATGCACTCGGAATCGCTCGTCATTCACGAGGAGTGCCTTCGCCTGCATCAGGCGCTCGGCATCGAGGAGGGCATCCAGTACGAGCTGGCTCACCAGGAGGTCCTGCGTCGCTTCGGCCGCTACCCCCGCCGCAACGAACCGCTCGGCCGCATTTCGACACCTGAGGAAGTGGCGTACTGCGCCTCCGAGGAGGGCAGGTGGTGATGGAATACCTCGCTCGCTGACCCTGAAAGTCATATGACGACTTATGAATATTCGGTGAACTCGGCGGTCCGAACCGGTTCAGTCAGCTCGCACTAATGCTCCCACACCAGCAGGCAACAGGTGCCTGCCACATGGAGTGTGGATTATGTTTGAACGTCTCAACCGCCTTGCCCGCCCGGCCTTCGCCGCTGTCGCTCTCTCCCTGGTTGCCGTTTCGGCGCCGGCCATCGCCGAGCAGAAGCACGACAAGCTCATTTTCGAGGATCACGACTACGACGACTACGACTGCCAGAGCGTCAAGCAGGCGATCCGCTTCCTCAAGAAGCGCAACTACAAGATGATCGAAAAGCTCGAGAAGGAGGCCGAGGAGGGCATCTACCTGTTCTCCGCCAAGAAGAAGAACCAGGAGCACGTCTTCATCCCCTACTACATCACCTACGACGCCTGCGATCGCGAGATCGTCAGCCGCACGCCGATCAAGGAAGAGAAGATGTAAGGGCCGCTGCCCATCGAGCACTGCTCCCCGCCCGACCGCGCCAAGCGGGGGCGAGGGGCAGGCACAATCAACCGACGCCCACCGGCACGGCCGGCCCGGCTTGACCCGGCCGGCAACTCCCGTTCAACTCGCGCCAGTTCACTCGCGCGAGCCCACAATGGATCACTTCCTCCCGCTCTTCGCCATTCTCGGCGCCCTGCTGCTTGGCGCTATCAGCCCCGGCCCGAGCTTCGTCTTCGTCGTCCGCACAGCCGTCGCCCAGTCGCGCACCGAGGGCCTCGCGGCCGCGCTCGGCATGGGCGTCGGCGCCATGATCTACGGCGCTCTCGCTGTGCTCGGCCTGCGCACCCTTATGCAGGATGGCGGCTTGCTGTTCACCGGCCTCAAGGTCGCCGGCGGCCTCTACCTGCTCTATCTCGCCTGGAAGATCTGGAGCCACGCCGCCGATCCCATCACCGTCGAGACCTCCGGTAGCGCTGCCGCCAATCCCGGCCGCGCCTTCGCCCTCGGCCTCCTCACCCAGCTCTCCAATCCCAAGATCGTCGCAGTCTTCGGCGCTGTCTTTGCCGCCCTGCTGCCGGCCAACCCGGAGCCTTGGCTCTACTGGGCCCTGCCGCCGCTAATCTTTCTGCAGGAAACCCTCTGGTACGCCATCGTTGCCCTCGCCTTCTCGTCCTCGAAGCCCCGCGCCCTCTATCTCGGCGCCAAACTCTGGGTCGACCGCGCCGCCGCCGCCTTCATCGGCGTGCTGGGGGTAAGACTGATCATCGAGGCGCCGTAGTGCCCCTCAGTCGTCATCCGCGGGCTTGACCCGCGGACCCATGCGATGCTGCTGTTTCCACCGCACCTGTGCCGGCCGGAGGAGCATGCATGGACAATCACCGCGTCTACGCAATCAGCGTCGCCAGCGTCTATCCGCTCTACATCGCCAAGGCGGAGAAGAAGGGGCGCACCAAGGCCGAGGTCGACCAAATCCTCTGCTGGCTCACCGGCCACAGCCCAAAGTCGCTCGACGATGTCCTGGCGAACAAGACCAACCTCGAGGACTTCTTCGCCCGGGCGCCCAAGCTCAATCCGGCACGCTTGCTGATCACCGGCGTCGTCTGCGGCGTCCGCGTCGAAAACATCGAAGAACCGACGATGCGCGAGATCCGCTACATGGACAAACTCATCGATGAGCTCGCCAGGGGCAAGGCAATGGAGAAAATCCTGCGCGGCTAGGGGGCTAGATCCCCCGCACCAGCGCGGGATCGACCAGCGCGCCCTTGTGGCCGATCACCACGCCCGCGACGCGGTGCGCCCGCTCGGCCGCTTCCACCGGCGACAGCCCCCGCGCCCGCCCGCTCAGGTAGCCGCCGTTGAAGGAGTCGCCGGCACCGGTGGCATCCACCACCTTTTCCGCCCTCGGCGCCGGCACATATTGGCGTACGCCGTCGGCCGTGGCGACGAAGGCCGGCTTGCCGCCATCCTTAGCCACCACTTCCTGCGCCCCGAGCTTCAGGTAGCGCTCCGCCGTCGCCTCGGGCGAGGCGTCGCCGAACAGCGGTGCTTCGTCGGTATGCGTGGGCAAGACGATATCGGCGATCGAGGCAGCCGCGGTCAGCGTCGAGGCCATGATGCGTGGGCTTGTCCACAGCGCCGGCCTCAAGTTGGTGTCGAACACTACCGTCGCGCCGGCATCGCGCGCCTTGACGATCGTGCGCATCAGCTTGCCGCGCGCCCGGGGCGCGAGGATCGCCATGGTGATGCCGGAGAAATAGACCGTATCGGCGCCCACCACCGCCGCTTCCAGCGCCTCGACATCGTCAGCCAGCTGCTTTGCCGCCGATTGGCCGCGCCAGTAGGTGAAGTGCCGGTCGCCCTCGTGCTGGTGGATCAGGTAGAGCCCGGGCCGCCGGTTGGGGATCGTCTGGATCCGGTCGGTGCCGATCCCCGCCTTGGCGATGAAGGCACGCATCTCGCCCGAATACATGTCGTCGCCGAGTGCGGTGACATAGTCGACCTGCCACTCATCCGGCAGCAGTGCCTTGGCGTACCAGGCGGTGTTCAGCGTGTCGCCGGCATAGCCCAGGCGATATGTGCCGCCCTCGCCGCCAGACATTTCGATCATGGCTTCGCCGATACTCACGAACCGCTTGGTCACGCCGGACTTTCCCCTCAACACTCCCACGCTTATGCCGGGGATATCGGCCCTGTGCAACCGGGTGGTATGGCAGTTCACGGGCGCCTTCGGTATTGAGGGTGGACACTCTCTTATCCTCCCCCGCGGGGCGGGGGAGGTGCTGGCAAAGCCGGCGGAGGGGGGTGCGTTGTCTCGAGGGAACTCATGCCACGTCTTTCAGCCTCCGAAATCCGTTCAAAGTCCATTAATGAGCGTTCAGTTTTGCTCCCCAACTACGACAGGTCTTCTGTCACACCCGGCATCGTCCACCTCGGCATTGGCGCCTTCCATCGCGCCCACATGGCCGCTTATGTCGATAGCCTGCTCAAGGACAACCCGAGCTGGGGCATCATCGGCGCTTCGCTCCGCCGACCCGATACGCGCGATGCCCTGGCGCCGCAGGATTTCCTCTACACCCTCGCCATCCGCGATGCTTCGGGCACCAAATGCCGCCTCATCGGCTCCATCCTCGATGTGCTCGACGCCAGTACGCAACGCGCCCAACTCATTGAAACCATGGCGAATCCGGCGATCCGCATCGTCTCGCTGACGGTCACCGAAAAGGGCTATTGCCACGATCCCTCGACCGGCGAGCTCGACGAAAACCACCCCGACATCGTCCATGATCTCGCCCATCCGGACGAGCCCATCAGCGCCGCCGGCATCATCGTCGCCGCGCTGGCGCTCCGTCAGCAGCGCGGACTTATCCCCTTCACCGTCATGAGCTGCGATAATCTCCCCTCGAACGGCAAGACTGCCCGCCGCATTGTCCGCCGCTTCGCTCAATTGCGGGCAGGGAGTACGGAACTGACGAACTACGTTCAGTCCGTCAGTTTCCCCTCGACGATGATCGACCGGATCGTCCCCGCAACGACCGATGCAGACCGTGAAATCGTCAATGAAATCATCGGCCTGGAAGATGCCTGGCCGATCATGACCGAGCCCTTCACCCAGTGGGTGATCGAGGACGATTTCCCCGCCGGCCGCCCACCCTTCGAGACCGTCGGCGCCCAGCTGGTGGAGGATGTCGAGCCCTTCGAGCTGATGAAGCTCAGGATGCTCAACGGCTCCCACTCCACCATGGCCTATCTCGGCTACCTCTCGGGCTATCAATACGTCAACGAAGCCATCGCTGACCCCGGAATTCTGAAGCTCATTCATGGGCTTATGACCGACGAGGTAATGGCGACGCTCCCCATGCCACGCGCCACCCTCGAAGCCTATCGCGACCAGCTGCTCGCCCGTTTTGCCAACCCGGCCCTCAAGCACCGCACCTGGCAGATCGCCATGGACGGCACCCAGAAACTTCCCCAGCGCCTCCTCGGCACCATCCGCGATCGCCTCGAAAAGGGCCTGCCAGTCCAACGCCTTACCCTCGGCGTCGCCGCCTGGATGCGCTACGTCACCGGCATCGACGAGGAGGGCAACCCCATCGATGTGAAGGACCCCCACGCCTCACGGCTCCGCGCCATCGCCGATGGGGCAGGGCGTGACGCGGAGAAGCTGGCGAGCGGGCTGCTGGCCGTTCAGGAAGTGTTCGGCACCGATTTGCCTGGGAATACCGCGTTCACAGATCCGGTGACCAAGCACGTGAAATCGCTGCTGGAGTCAGGAGCAAAGGCAACGGTGTCCGCACTGTCGTAGCCCCACCCACCAGTCCTCATCCCGGCGAAAGCCGGGACCCATCGCTCGGACGGTTGGGGTTAGGCATGACAGCGCCGATCCATTACCGAAGGGTCGGCACCGGCATCGCGCGCCGAAGCACCGAGCACTGGGTCCCGGCTTTCGCCGGGATGACGGTAGGTGTCGGAGGCAGCAACCCTAAAGCCGCCCGTCCATCGCCCGGTCGAAGATCTCCAGCGCCAGCGCCTTGGTCAGCTCCACCGGATTGCCGCCCGCTGTCGGGTCGACGATGGCCATATCGCCGATCAGCTCGCGCCTCTCGCTGCCCACCCTGAAGTCGGCCAGCGTATTGGGAACATTGAGCTTTGCACGCAATGCGTTGATCGCCCTGAGGAACGCATCGAAGCTCGGCGCCAGCCCGCAATAGGCCGCGAGCCGCGCGATCTTGGCCTCGATCGCATCGCGGTTGGCCACCAGCACATAGGGCATGAACACGGCATTGGTCATGCCGTGGTGCGTATCGTAGAGCGCCCCGACCGGGTGGCTCAACGAGTGGATGGCGCCCAGCCCCTTTTGGAACGCCGTCGCGCCCATGGCCGCCGCGCTCATCAAATGCCCACGTGCTTCGATATCGTTGGGGTTGGCAACAACCTTGGGCAGGTTCTCGAGCGCCAGCCGCACCCCTTCCACCGCAATGCCATCGGCCAGCGGGTGATACCCCTTGGCGCAATAGGCCTCGAGGCAATGCGCCAGCGCATCGAACCCGGTGCCTACGGTGATGAAGGTCGGCATGCCCACGGTCAGCTCGGGGTCAGCGATTACCACCTTGGGCATCATCAGCGGGTGGAAGATCACCTTCTTGGTGTGCGTTGTCTCATCGGTGATGACGCCGGCCCGGCCCACTTCCGAGCCCGTACCGGCCGTCGTCGGCACCGCAACGATCGGGAAAATCCCCTTGGGGTCGGCCCGCGTCCACCAGTCGCCAATATCCTCGAAATCCCACATCGGTCGGGTCTGGCCGGCCATGAAGGCGATGACCTTGCCGGTATCGAGCCCAGAGCCGCCGCCGAAGGCGATCACGCCATCATGCCCGCCCGCGCGCAGCACCTCGATGCCGGCCGCGACATTGGCCGAAATCGGGTTCGGCTTCACATCGGCGAACACGCCGACCTCATAGCCCGCGTTGCGCAGCAGCTTCAGCGTATTCTGCGTCACCGGCAGGTTCACCAGCCCCGCATCGGTCACCAGCAGCGGCTTGGTAATGCCCGCCGTCTTCAGCGCCTCGGGCAGCTCCGCAATCCGCCCTGCGCCGAACTTCACCGCGGTCGGATAATTCCAGTTGGCCTTGGTCATGACGCTCAAACTTTCCTTAGGTGATAGCTCTTGGGCTGCGTCAGGTTGGCGTAGCCGATTTCGCTCAGCGCGCCGCCCTTGCCGGTCTCCTTTACCCCGGTCCAGACCAGTGCCGGATCGAGATAGTCGCAGCGGTTGGCGAATACGGTGCCGGTCTCGACCTTCGAACCGATCTTCGCCGCCGCTTCGAGATCCTCGGTCCAGATCGAAGCCGTCAGCCCGTACGGGCTGTCGTTCATCAGTTCGATCGCCTCGGCGTCGTCGCGCACCTTCATGAGGCCGACCACCGGGCCGAAGCTCTCCTCGCGCATGACAGCCATCTGGTGGTTCACGTCGGTCAGCACCTCCGGTGCGAGATAGGGCGAGCCATCGACATCGCGGCTGTCCTTCCAGTTGAGATGCGACTTGGCGCCCTTGCGCAGCGCTTCGAGCGTCTGCCCGCGGACGAGGTCGGCGAACCGGCCAGTCGCCATCGGTCCGACCACGGTGTCGGCCTCGAGCGGGTGGCCGAGCGTCCAGCCCCGTGCTGCCTCGACGAAATCCTTGACGAACCGGTCATAGATCGACGCGTGCACATAGATGCGCTCGACGCCACAGCAGCTCTGCCCGGAGTTGAAGAACGACCCGTCGACCAGGTTCTCGGCAGCGTACGAGATATTGGCATCCGCCCGGACGTAGGCCGGATCCTTGCCACCGAGCTCCAGTCCCAGCGTTGCAAACGTGCCGGCGGCCGCGCGCTCGATCCGACGTCCACCTTCCACCGAGCCGGTGAAATTGACGTGGTCGATCGACCCCGAGCCGATCAGTTTTTCCGTATCGGCATGGTTGAGTACGAGGTTCTGGAACAGCCCGTCCGGCAGCCCGGCCGCCTTAAAGGCCTCGGCGAAGCGCTCGCCCACCAGCAGCGTCTGCGACGCGTGCTTGAGGATCACCGCGTTGCCTGCCATCAGTGCCGGCACGATCGAGTTGACCGCCGTGAGATAGGGATAGTTCCACGGCGCGATCACCATCACCGTGCCCAGCGGCTCGCGCGCGATCCAGCGCTCGAAACCCGCCTTCTCCGGTCGCACCGATGGCTTGAGGCTCTCCTCGGCGATGCCGATCATGTGCCGCGAGCGCTCTTCGACGCCGCGCTTCTCGCCGCCATAGCGCACCGGCCGGCCCATCTGCCAGGCGAGTTCCGGCACGATCTCGTCGTTCTTTCCGATAAGCGCATCGAGGAAGTGCTCGAGGAACTTCACCCGCTCCTTAACGGTGATCTCACCCCAAACCTCGCGCGCCCGGCGCGTCTTCGACACCGCCGCAGCAATCTGCGCATCCGTCGCCACCGGTCGCTCGGCATAAACCCGCCCGTCGATCGGCGAGACGATCTGGACCTTGTCGGTCATTGGTCACCCATTGTGTTGCTGGCGGAGTTCTAGCTGCGCTCGAAGCCGCGCTTCAACTCCCAATCGGTGACGCGGCGATCGTATTCGAACTGTTCCCAGTTGCCGGTATGGACATAGTGCCCGATCACCGGCTCACCGAACGCCTCCTCGAGCATCTTGGACCCCTGCATCGCGGCGATGGCGTCGCGCAGGGTCTTGTGCACTTCGCGGAGCTTTCCGGTGACATAGGCGTCACCGCTGAAGGCCGGCTCCAGCGTCAGCTTGTCCTCGACCCCCTTCAGCCCCGCCGCGATCAGGGCCGCATAGGCGAGATAGGGGTTGAGGTCGGCGCCACCGATCCGGCACTCGACGCGCACGCCCTTGGTGTTCTCGCCGCAGAGCCGGAACCCGGCCGTGCGGTTGTCCGACGACCAGATCGCCTTGGTCGGCGCGAACGTGCCGGCCTGGAAGCGCTTGTAGGAGTTGATGTAGGGCGCAAGGAAATAGGTGATGTCGCCGGCATAGGTCAGCAGCCCCTGCATGAACTGCTTCATCAGTTCCGACATGCCGAGCTTGTCCTTGGCATCGATGAAGGCGTTCTTGCCGGCTTTGGCGAGGCTCATGTGGATGTGGCTCGACGAGCCTGCGAGCCCAAAGTCCCACTTCGCCATGAAGGTCACCGCCTTTCCCTGCGCGAAGGCGATCTCCTTGATGGCGTTCTTCATCACCACATGCCGGTCCGCCATGGTAAGCGCATCGGCATACTTGACGTTGATCTCTTCCTGTCCCGGGCCCCACTCGCCCTTCGAGTTCTCGACCGGAATACCCGAAGCCTGCAGCTGCTTCCGAACCGCGCGCATCACCCCTTCTTCCTTGGTGGTCTGGAAGATGTGGTAGTCCTCGATGTAGTAGCCGGCGGTCGTGAGGTTCTTGTAGCCCTTGTCCCACGCCGAGCGGAAACCCTCGTCGAACAGGTAGAACTCAAGTTCGGAGGCGAAATTCGCCGTCAGTCCGAGCTTCTCCAGCCGCTTGAGCTGTGCCTTGAGGATGGCGCGCGGCGAATGCGGGATCGGTTCGTGATGATGGTGATCGACGAGGTCGGCGAGGATGACCGCCGTGCCTTCGAGCCAGGCGGCCTTCATCAGCGTGCCGATATCAGGCTTCATGACGAAATCGCCGTAGCCCTTGGCCCAGTTGGCCGCCTCGTAGCCGGGCACCGGCTCCATGTCGATGTCGTTGGCGAGGAGATAGTCGCAGCCATGCGTCTCGTCGATCGCGCCATCGAGAAAGAATTCGGCCTGGAAGCGCTTGCCGATCAGCCGCCCCTGCATGTCCGGAAAGGCGACCAGCACCGTATCGATGGTCCCGGCCTTCACGTCGGCTTTGAGCTGGTCAAGCGAATACGCGGCCATGGCTTACTCCCTGTAGTTTTTTTGGCGTGTTGGTTGGGGAGCCGCACGCTGGGGCGCGGCTCCCGTGCTCGCTACTGCTTGGCGTGTTCCAGCGCGAACTCTTCCTCCGGCGAGAGAATGAGCTTGTGCCGGCCGACGAGGGCGAAATAGACGATGCCCACCGCACACCAGACGATCACCCAGATGACGCCGCGGAAGAAGTTCGGGTCCTGCACCTGGTAGCCGAGCGTCACCGCCGCGATGATGACGGTCAGCACCGCGCCGGGAATGCCGACCGGGCTGCGGAACGGCCGCTCGATATTGGGCAGCTTGCGCCGCAGGATGACGAAGCTGATCGCCTGCGCGATGTAGCTCAGCATCGCGCCGAACACCGCCATGTTGAGCAGCACCGAGCCGATGATGTCGTCACCCAGCTGAGTCTCCCCGGCACCACCGCCGCCGTTGACGAACCAGATCACCAGCATGACGCCGAGGCCGAGCAGCGAGCCCGCGATCATCGCCACATGCGGCGTCTTATACTTCGGGTGCGTCACCGAGAGCGCCGACGGGAAGTAACCCGCGCGGCTCAGCGAATAGACCTGGCGGCCCTGCGCATAGAGGATGGTGTGGAACGACGCCACGAGGCCGATCAGGGCCACGATGCCGAAGGCCGAGGCGGCCCAGCCCACATCCGGGAACATGGCGCGGATACCGTCGAGCGCCGGCTCGAGCGACGAACCGAGAGCAAACGAGCCAACCCCGGCGATCGAGGGATTGAGCAGCACGACGAGGAACGCCGAGAGCGCCAGCGTCGCAAAGCCAAGCATGATGCCGCGCGGCATGTCGCGCTTCGGATCGACCGATTCTTCCGCTGCCAGCGGCACCTGCTCGATGGCGAGGAATAGCCACACCGCGAAGGGCAGGGTGGCGAGCACGCCGCCAAAGCCCTTGGGGAACCACTCGCCGCCGCCTTCCGGCAGCTCCGAGCCATCCGGTGCGATGTTCAGCGCCCAGCGCGAGAAGTCGATGTGCCCAAAAGCGCTGATGTAGAAGAAGGCGAGACCGGCCAGCGAAATCAGCGTGACGGCGAGGGTCACCTTGTAGCTCAGCGCCACGCCGTAAATGTTGAGCGCCAGGAAGATCGCGTAGAACACGATCCATAAGATTGGATAAAGCGCCGTATCGAGCCCGGTGATCGAGCCGAAATAGGCCGAAATGAACGTACAGATCACCGCCGGGGTGAGCACGTATTCGACGTTCTCGAACAGGCCCGTGACGAACCCGCCCCAGGGTCCCATCGAGGTGCGGGCGAACGAGTAGGCGGCACCGGTGTGCGGTAGCGCCGGGCTCATCTCGGCGATCGAGAAGGTGAGGCCCAGATACATGATGGCGATGATGATGCCGGCGACCAGCATGCCGCCCCAGCCGCCGGTGGCGAAGCCGAAGTTCCAGCCCGAGAAGTGGCCCGAGATCACCGCGCCGACGCCCAGCGCCCAGAGCGACCAGATGCCCGCATATCGTTCCAAGCCGCGCTTGGCGAAATAGTCTTTGTCGCGGGTGGCGTATTTCACGCCCCCCGCCTGCGTGCCCGTGGCACTAGACGGTATGTCAGCCATCAAACCCTCCTGTGAACTGACGTGTCCTGGTCGGTCGGCGATGTAGCCGTTGCACCGCCGCGCGCCCCAAGTGCGGCTTCGAGGCAACGGGCCAGCCGGGCAGCCCAGCGGGCCACCCCTTCTGGTTCGAGAATTTCGTCGTGGCGGATTTCGATCATCGTCGCTTCGAGCCCGCGATCCTCGCCATGGTGCTCGAGCGTGTAGGTGACCCCGTTCAGCGCCGAATAGGGCTGGTTCCAGCCCACGTTGAGCTCGGCGTCCTCCGCCACCAGCGCGTCCCGTAGCGCTGCGGTGAAGCGGTCGTCATGCGCATGGATGAGCCCGATCGGCCAAGGCCGCGGCACGTCCTTGTAGACCGGGGTGAACGAGTGGACGGTGACCAGCACCGTTTCGATTCCAGCCGCTTTACGCCCGTCCAGCACCCCTTCGAGCGCCAGATGGAACGGCTCGTGAAAAGCACCGATCCGCCTCGCGCGCTCGTTGTCCCCAATGCCCTTGTTGCCCGGGATTTCGGTGCGCTCGGAGGTGATCGGGATCAGGTCCGGCGCGTCGTGTCGCCGGTTGCAGTCGATGACCAGCCGGCTCACCGTCGAGGCGACCAGCGGCGCGTCGAGCAGATCGCTCAGCTGCAGCGCCACCGCCATCGCGCCCGGATCCCAGGCGACATGCATGAGCCGCTGGTGCGGCGTCAGCCCCAGGTCGCCATAAGGCTCGGGGAAGCGGTTCGAGGCGTGGTCACAGGCCAGCACGAAGGGCGAGTGCCCCTCGGCGTTGAATACCAGCACTGGCGGCACGACGCTCACCTCTCGGCTCGCGTCGAACTGGTGCCCCACCATACTGACCCCTACGGGGCGTTCCGGCCCCCAGGCCTCGCCCCTGTTGTTCACGTTTCGCCGGCCTCCGGCACAAAACGTTAACAGTCAGTTGACGGGGTTTTGACCGATTGGTCAATCCATCCGCTACATCTCGCTGTGGGTGTTCATGAAGGCCTTGGGCGTCAGCAGGATATTCTCGTCCACGGTGCCGATCAGCTTGTTGTCCTTGCCCTCGAAATCGAGTGCGTGCAGCACCGAGCGCATCAGCGCCAGCCGGCCGCGCTGCTTGTCGTTGTTGAACACGATCCGCCACGGCGCATGCTCGGAATGGGTGGCTTCCAGCATGTGGTTGCGCGCTTTCGAATAGTCATCGAAGCGCCGCAGCGCCTCGAGGTCGATCGGGGAGAGTTTCCAGATTTTCAGCGGATCATGGCGGCGGTCGTGGAAGCGCTTGAGCTGCATCTCGCGCCCGATTGTCAGCCAGAACTTGAACAGGTGGATGCCGTCGCGCACCAGCATCTTCTCGAAATCGGGGACTTCCCCGAGGAACTGCGCCGTCTGCTCCGGCGTGCAGAACCCCATCACCGGCTCAACCCCGGCCCGGTTGTACCAGGAGCGGTCGAACAGCACCTGCTCGCCCGCGGCCGGCATCCAGTCGACATAGCGCTGGAAGTACCACTGCGTCCTCTCCCGGTCCGACGGCTTGGGCAGGGCGACCGCCATATTGAAGCGCGGGTTGAGGTTCTCAAGATAGGTCGCGATCGCGCCACCCTTGCCGGCGGCATCGCGCCCCTCGAAGACGATCACGATGCGCTTGCCGCTCTTGGCCTGATCCTGCTGCAGCAGCGCCAGCTGCCGCTGCACCTGCAGCATTTCGGCCTCGTACGTGTCGTCGTCGAGCTTCTCGTCATAGGGGAAGCCGCCCGACGTCAGCGCCTTCTTCTTGATCGCGCGGGGCAGGACGGGATCGTCGAGATCGAAGTTCTCGAGCGTGTCGGGCATTTTATGCAACTCTCCGTCCTGTCATGACCGTGTCACAACCGTGCTATGAACACCCCCATCTGGCAAGGCGGCCGAATCGTTCCGGCGCCGAAGGAATGGCAGATGGTTGACGAAGCCCAGCGCGGAGTGGCCGGATTGAACTGGCTCGACACATTGCGATCGCGCCTCTACGGCCGACTGCTGCTCCTCCTTGCCGTCGCCCTGGTGTTCATGACCATGGCCGGGCTCGACGCCATCCCGGTCTGGATCGGGGCGCTTGCCTACGCCGCGATCGTCGCCCTTGCCGCGCTCGTTCCCGAAACGACCGACTCCGATACCGGCGTCGTCTCCGCCACCGCGCAGGGGCAGCTTGCCTTCGCCGATGCGCTGCGCCATTTCGCCGATGCGCTGCCCGATCCGGCCATCGTGCTCGATGCCCGCAGCGTCATCTTCCACGTCAACCAGCAGGCCATCCGGCACTTCCCCGGCGTGGTCGCAGGCAGTCCGATCGCCTTCACTCTGCGCTTTCCGCAGCTGCTCGCCGCAATCGAGGCGGCCCGGCTCGGCGCCGCGCAGACCATCGAGCTGCACCATACCGTGCCCAACGAGACCTGGTATCGCGCCACCATCTCACCCCTGGTGCCTGAAGGCGGCGACCATCACGGCATCCTCGTCATCACGCTGCAGAGCCTCACTGAGTCCAAGCGCCTCGAGTCGTTGCGCACCGATTTCATCGCAAATGCCAGCCACGAGCTGCGCACCCCGCTGACCTCGCTGGTCGGCTTCATCGATACGCTGCTCGGACCGGCCGCCAACGACAAGGCGGCGCGCGAGCGCTTCCTCGGTCTCATGCGTGGCCAGGCCTCGCGGATGTCGAAGCTGATCGAGGACCTGCTGTCGCTGAGCCGCATAGAGATGCGCCAGCACGTTCGCCCAACCGCCCCCGTCGACCTTGGCCCCCTGCTGCGCGAAGTGGCCGAGGGCCTTCAGACCCAGGCCGCCGAGACCAAGTCGCGGCTCGAGGTCACCGTGCCGGAGTCACCGGTCATCGTCAGCGGCGATCGCGATGAGCTTTACGAGGTGTTCGAGAACCTGCTCGAGAACGCCATCAAATACGGTGCCGACGGGGACACCATCGAAATCACGCTGACCCCCGAAACCCGGCGCTCGGGCTTTGATGCGCTGGTCTCGGTCGTCGATCACGGTGCCGGCGTTGCCGAAGAGCATGTGCCGCGCCTGACCGAGCGGTTCTATCGCGTCGATGCGGATACGAGCCGCAAGAAAAAGGGCACCGGCCTGGGCCTCGCCATCGTCAAGCACATCGTCACCCGCCACCACGGCCTGCTCAGCATCAAGAGCCAGCCGGGGCAGGGGACTCGCGTGGACGTGCTTCTCCGAAAATGACGGACGGTGACCTTTCCACAGGCCGGCCATCGAGTTCTGAGAAATAGACCATACGGTTCAATGGTCTAGCATGTCACAAAAGTGCAATCCCGCTGTCATAAAACCTTGTGACAACGCCCATAGGTTCCGCCTTGCAGACAGGGCGGCCGGAGGTTCCGGGGCCCGCCAGAAGGGCCTCAAGGCCATCCTTCCGAAAGGGAAAGACATCATGAAGATTGCAGTTTTCGCGAGCGCTGCGGTAATCGCGCTTGCCGCTGGCCTTGGTGCCGCAGCGGCGCGCGACCAAGTTCAGGTCGCCGGTTCGTCCACCGTTCTCCCGTACGCCAAGATCGTCGCCGAGTCGTTCGGCGAAGCCTTCCCGGACTTCAAGACCCCGGTCGTCGAGTCCGGTGGTTCGGGCGCTGGCATCAAGCAGTTCTGTGAAGGCGTCGGCGAGGACAAGATCGACATCGCCAACTCCTCGCGCGCCATGAAGGCCGATGAGCTCGAGAGCTGCAAGACTAATGGCGTCGCCGAGGTCGAGGAAGTCAAGATCGGCTACGACGGCATCGTCTTCGCCTCCGACATCGCCGGCCCGGATTTCGCTTTCGCCCCGGCCGACATCTACAAGGCTCTCGCGGCCCAAGTGCTGGTTGACGGCAAGCTCGTCGCCAACCCCTACACCAAGTGGTCCGAAGTGAACGCGGCCTTCCCCGAGTGGGATATCGCCGCCTACATCCCGGGAGAAAAGCACGGCACTCGTGAAGTCTTCGAGACCAAGGTTCTCGAGGCTGGTTGCGACAAGGAGGCCCTGACGGCCGCCGGCGTCGCTGAAGACGCCCTGTTCGATACCTGCGTTGCGGTCCGGAAGGATGGCAAGGCCGTGGACATCGACGGCGATTACACCGAGACCCTCGCTCGCATCGACAGCAACAAGACCGGTATCGGCGTGTTCGGCCTCTCGTTCTACGAGAACAATGCCGACAAGCTGAAGGTCGCGACCGTCGGTGGCGTCGTCCCCTCGACCGAGTCGATCTCCTCGGGTGAGTACCCCGTCTCGCGTCCGCTCTACTTTTACGTCAAGAAGGCCCATATCGGCGTCATCCCGGGCCTCAAGGAATACGTGGACTTCTTCATCTCCGACGACATGATCGGCCCGGACTCGCCGCTGGCCGAGTATGGTCTGGTCGCTGCTCCCGATGCCGAGCGTGAAGAGATCCGCGCCAAGTTCGAAGCTGGCACTGCCCTCTAAGTCTACCAAAGGCGCGGGCTACGGCCCGCGCCACTTCCGCCTCCGGGCGGTTCTAGTAAGTGTTCAAACGAGGCACCGATGTCCGCAGGTTGGCTGGTCGCAATAATTCTTGGAATTGGCGCCCTCGCATATTTCTTCTCCGCCCAGCGTGCGCGCCTCCAGCGCGACCAGGTGGATCGCGCCAAGGAAGTGCCGCACTCCCTGCCGCTCTATCACGGCTGGTTTGCATTCCTCATCTCGACGCTCCCCGCCCTGATTGTCTTCCTGATCCTCAGCGCCGTGTCCAACGGTCTGATCGAGAACCGGGTCAGCGCCGAAGTCGGCACCCACGTGCCCGACACCGCCGCCGCCAGCCTTCAGATCGGCATCGTCCACAATGCCGCCGGCGCGCTCTCGCGCCTTGGCCTCACCGGCGGAGATGTTCCCGCGACCTATGCCACGCTGCGCGACCAGGCCTCGTCCGCCGGCATCACCATGCCCGATAGCGGCGAGGACTACATGGTCCCGCTCGCCGCCGGCGTGAACGAAGATGCCAATGCCCACCGCCTGCTGATCCAGGGCCTCACCCTGCTGCTGTCGATCGCTGGCGCCGTCTTCGCCTACTCTCGCATCAGGATCCGCCTGCGGGCCCGTAACGAGGTCGAGCGCATCGTCCTCTGGGCCCTGCTCGGCGCCTCGAGCGTCGCGGTTCTCACCACCGTGGGCATCGTGCTCTCGATGCTGGGCGAGACGATCCACTTCTTCTCCGATATCAACCCGCTGAACTTCTTCTTCGGCACCGTCTGGGACCCGCGCTTCGCCGCGGCCGGCTCCGGCGGCTCGGAAGGCCAGTTCGGCCTCATCCCGCTGCTCGCCGGCACGCTCTACATCGCCCTGGTCTCGATGCTGTTTGCCGTGCCGGTCGGCCTCATGGCTGCGGTCTACATGGGCGAATATGCGAGCCCCCGGGTCCGCTCGACGGTCAAGCCGCTGCTCGAACTGCTCGCCGGTATCCCCACCATCGTCTACGGCATCTTCGCCGTGGTGACGCTCGGGCCCTTCTTCCGCGATCTCTCGGCGGCACTCGCCGGCGGCTTTGCATTCATCCAGGCCCAGTCGGTGTTCACCGCCGGCATCGTGATGGGCGTGATGCTGATCCCGGTGGTCTCCTCGCTCTCCGATGACGTGATTACCGCCGTGCCCCGCGCCATGCGCGACGGCTCGCTGGCGCTCGGCGCCACCCGGTCGGAAACCATCCGCAAGGTGATCCTTCCCGCCGCGCTCCCCGGCATTGTCGGCGCACTGCTGCTCACCGCCTCGCGCGCCATCGGCGAAACCATGATCGTGGTGCTCGCCGCCGGTGTCGCCGCCCGCCTCAGCGCCAACCCCTTCGAGGCGATGACCACCATCACGGTGAAGATCGTCAACCAGCTGACCGGCGACCTCGAGTTCAACTCGCCGCAGACCCTCGTCGCCTTCGCTCTGGGCCTGACCCTCTTCGTCATCACCCTCGGCATGAACGTCTACGCGCTCTACATCGTGCGCAAGTATCGGGAGCAGTACGAATGACCGACGCCGCCCTGCCTCACAGCGCCGTCGCCACCGGCACCGCTTCGCGCCGCGACTTCGGCCTGAAGCGCCGGCACGCCGCCGAAGCCCGCTTCCGCTTCTACGGCATCGCCGCCATCGTCATCGGCCTCGGCTTCCTCGCCATCCTGCTCTTTTCGATCATCTCGAAGGGCTACACGTCCTTCGTCCAGACCTCGATCACCGTGCCGGTCGAGTTCAGTGCCGAGATCATCGACAAGGACAACGAGCGCGCCACCAACCCGCGCGTCCTCATCTCGGCCAACTACCCCGTTGTTGCCCGCAATGCCCTGGCCAAGGCGCTTGGTATCTCACCCGACGACAAGGCGGCAATGAAGGAAGTCTCGAAGTTCATCTCCGACGGTAGCCGCGCCGTCCTGCGCCAGATCGTGGTCAGCGATCCCTCCGTGATCGGCACTACGCGCCCGGTCACGCTGCTTGCCACGGCCGATATCGATAGCGCCAACAAGGGCCAGATCGACCTCAACGTCGCCGAGGTCAATCGCAAGGTCTCCGACCAGCAACTCGCCTGGCTCGACCAGCTCAGGGCCGAGGGCGCCATCTCGACGCCGTTCAACTGGGGCCTGCTCACCTTCGGCGCCTCCTCGCGGCCGGAGACCTCCGGCCTCGGCGTCGCGCTCATCGGCTCGTTCTACATGATGGGCATCGTGCTGCTCTGCGCGCTCCCCATCGGCGTCGCCGCCTCGATCTATCTCGAGGAATTCGCCAAGAAGAACCGCTTCACCGACTTCATCGAGGTGAACATCAACAACCTCGCGGCCGTGCCCTCGATCGTCTTCGGTCTCCTCGGCCTTGCGGTGTTCATCAACTTCTTCGGCATGCCGCGTTCGGCGCCGATCGTCGGTGGCCTGGTCCTCACCCTGATGACCCTGCCCACCATCATCATCGCCACCCGCGCCGCGCTGCGCTCGGTGCCCCCCTCGATCCGCTCTGCCGCCCTCGGCATCGGTGCGTCGAAGATGCAGATGGTGTTCGACCACGTCCTGCCGCTGGCGACGCCCGGCATCCTCACCGGCACCATCATCGGCCTCGCCCGTGCGCTCGGTGAGACCGCGCCGCTCCTCCTCATCGGCATGGTGGCCTTCGTCGCCGACGCCCCGACGACGCCCTTCGATCCGGCGACCGCGCTGCCCGTCCAGATCTACATGTGGTCGAACGAGGCCGAACGTGCTTTCGTCGAACGCACTTCGGGCGCCATCATCGTGCTGCTCGCCTTCCTCGCCCTCATGAACATCATCGCCATTCTGCTGCGCCGCCGCTTCGAGCGTCGCTGGTAAGCCAAATCACGGATGAACCACATGACCACCGAAGCCTTCGCTGCCAGCTCCGCTCCCGCCTCGATCCCCAACGCCCCGCCCAAGATGCGCGGCGAGAAGGTCGGCGTCTTCTACGGCGAGAAGCAGGCCCTGTTCGACGTCGATTTGCAGATCGAGCAGTTCAACGTCACCTCGCTGATCGGCCCCTCGGGCTGCGGCAAGTCGACGTTCCTGCGCTCGCTCAACCGCATGAACGACACCATCGACGGCTGCCGCGTCACCGGCAAGATCAGCCTCGACGACGACGACATCTACGATCCCTCGATCGACGTGGTCGAGCTCCGCGCCCGCGTCGGCATGGTGTTCCAGAAGCCCAATCCGTTCCCGAAGTCGATCTACGAGAACGTCGCCTACGGCCCGCGCATCCACGGCATCGCCCGCAACAAGACCGACATGGATGAGATCGTCCATTCGTCGCTGCGCCGCGCTGGCCTCTGGAACGAGGTCAAGGACCGCCTCCAGGAACCGGGCACCGGCCTTTCCGGCGGCCAGCAGCAGCGCCTCTGCATCGCCCGCGCCATCGCGACGCGTCCCGAAGTGCTGCTGATGGACGAGCCGTGCTCGGCACTCGACCCCATCGCTACCGCCGTCATCGAGGAACTGATCGACGAGCTGCGTGAGAACTTCACCATCGTCATCGTCACCCACTCCATGCAGCAGGCCGCCCGCGTCAGCCAGAAGACCGCGTTCTTCCACCTCGGCAAGCTCATCGAGGAAGGCAAGACCGAGGACATCTTCACCAATCCGCGCAACAAGCAGACGCAGGACTACATCACCGGCCGTATCGGCTGACGTCAGGAGCGCTTGCAGGTTTCCGGTTCGGAAGCGCGACCACATATTAACTCGGAGCCATTCGGCGGCTCCCGGCCGGCGAACGGCTCCAGACAAGGACTCGACCACCATGGCGACCACGCTGAACGAGCATATCGTCACCTCCTACGAGGACGAACTGACCAACCTGAACACCGCCATCTCCGAGATGGGCGGCATGGTCGAGCAGGCGATCACCGAAGGCGCCGGCGCGCTGCTGAAGCTGGATCACAAGCAGGCCCAGGATGTCCGCCTCTTCGACAAGAAGATCGACGACATGCAGCAGCGCATCAATGATGCAGCCGTTTCGATCATCGCCCGCCGCCAGCCCATGGCCGCGGACCTGCGCATGGTGGTGACGGCCATCCAAGTGGCCAACGATCTCGAGCGCACCGGCGACATGGCCAAGCAGTTGGCCAAGCGCGCCCTGCAGATCGAGTCGCTCAGCCTCGCGCCGAAATTCTACAACGGCGTCAAGCACATGAAGGAGCTGGTCGCCCGCCAGCTGCAGACCGCTCTCGATGCCTACCTCACCCGCGACAGCAAGGCCGCGGTGGATGTCTGCTCGCGCGACGACGAAGTCGACGCCATCTACAACTCGCTGTTCCGCGAACTCCTCACTTATATGATGGAAGACCCGCGCAACATCACGCAGTGCACCCACCTGCTCTTCTGTGCCAAGAGCCTCGAGCGCGTCGGCGACCACGCGACCAACATCGCCGAAGCCGCCTACTATCTCGAGACCGGCCGGCACCTCGGTGCCGAAGAACAGCAGCGTCAGCCCCGCTAGGATAGACCGAGATGAGCGCAACCATCCTGATCGTCGAAGACGAAGACGATGTCGCCGTGCTGCTGCGCTACAACCTCGAAGCCGAGGGCTTTCGCGTCGCCACCGCCGCATCGGGTGACGAAGCCGTTGAGCGCATCCGCGACGGCGTGCCGGACCTGATCCTGCTCGATTGGATGCTGCCTGGCCTCAGCGGCATCGAACTCTGCCGCCGCTGGCGCGCCCGCGAGGAAACCGCCCGCACCCCGATCATCATGATCACCGCGCGCGGCGAGGAAGAAGAACGCGTCCGTGGCCTCGCCACCGGCGCCGACGACTATGTGGTCAAGCCTTTCTCGATCCCCGAGCTGCTCGCCCGCATCAACGCTCTGCTCCGCCGCTCGAGCCCGCAGCTCGTCACCGCCGTGCTCAAGGCCGGCGACCTCGAGCTCGATCGCACCAGCCATCGCGTCCGTCGCGGCGGCCGCGAAGTGCACCTGGGCCCGACCGAGTACCGCCTGCTCGAGTACCTGATGCGCCACCCGGGCCGGGTCTACTCGCGCGAGCAACTGCTCGACGGCGTCTGGGGCAACGACGTCTATGTCGACGAACGCACCGTCGACGTCCATGTCGGGCGCCTCCGCAAGGCCATCAACCGCCACCGCGACGCCGACCCCATCCGCACCGTCCGCGGCGCCGGCTACGCGTTCGACGAGCGGTTTGCAGCACTGAGCTGAGGGACGGCGCGTCGGGTGCCCTCTCCGCCGTGGCGGCCCTGCCGGCCTAAAGTCGCTCCGCTGGAGCGATCTTGCCTTCGGCTCGACTCGAAGCCCATCAAAGAAGCATCAGTCAGGTCTCCCTCCCCCTTGTGGGGAGGGTAGCGCAGCTCGGCGAAGCCGTAGCGAAGCTGGGGTGGTGGTGAGCCGCACGCACCGCCCTCACGATTCTTATCCTCCCAGCTCCAATCCGTGCGATTCTCTCCCTCGTCCGCTGCACCGAAGCGAGATCATGACGAGTGGTTGGTGCGGTGGAGATTGGGTGATGGTGGAGTCGTTCGCCATCAGGCCGAAAGCACGACGGCATGATCCGGTTCGCCGGGGACGCCGCTAGCACGCGGGAGCCGTCCGATGCGGGATGGCTCGAAGGGACAAGGCTGCCACGCATGAGGCAGCCGCAGAGGCGGGACGGTATCCGGTGGATTCCGGCCGTTTGCAGCCGGCAGGTTCCTCGCGATGCGGCACGGGATGCGCCCGAGCCATCGTGCCATACGCCCAAAACCCCGATCGGCCGGCGAGGCGTGAGCCTCACTTACATTGCGGACTACCCGCGAGGGGCAAACGCCTCGCCGGCACGTCGCTTCATCTCTCGAAGGGAGATGCGTTCTATGAAAACTCCGACGCCTCTGGCGGTCGGACGTATCAGCACGCCCTCCGTTTCCCAACGTTTCCAGCCTGTCCAAGATTTCACCCAGCTTACCAAGCTCTAAGGCGACATCGCTGCCGGCCGTTCTTATGTGTGAGGCGGGCGAATGGGCATTGAGGTGACGTGATGAAGCGCTGGATAAAGTGGATTGTGCTGGTTGTGCTGCTGGGTGGTGCCGCAGCGGGCTGGCTGGTTTATGGCGCGCCCGCCAAGGACGAAGTACCGCGCACGACTCCCGTGGCGCGTGGCGATGTCGAGGAGACCGTGCTCGCCACCGGCACGATCGAAGCGAGCTCGCTGGTCAGCGTCGGTGCCGAGGTCTCCGGCCGCATCAAGATGCTGAACGTCCAGCTCGGCGACGACGTGAAATCCGGTGATGTTATCGCCGAGATCGATTCTCTCAACCAGGAAAACGCGGTCAAGGCCGCCCAGGCCTCGCTCGCCAATATCGAGGCGCAGAAGGGCGTCAAGGCGGCCAGCCTCGCCCAGGCCAAGGTTGCCCTGACGCGTGCCGAAAAGCTCAATCCGGACAAGCTCGTCTCCGACGCCGACTTCCAGGCCGCCCAGCTTGCCGTAGAGACCGCCGAAGGCGACCTCAAGGCCATCGACGCGCAGATCCAGCAGGCACAACTGAGCGTCGAGTCGGCGCAACTGGACCTCGACCGCACGAAGATCGTCGCCCCTTCGGACGGCACCATTGTCGCCGTCTCGGTGGAGGTCGGCCAGTCGGTCAATGCCTCCAATTCCTCCCCGACCATCGTCAAGATCGCCAACCTCGACAAGATGGTGGTGAAGGCCGAGATCTCGGAGGCCGACGTGCCGCGCGTCCAGCCGGGCCAGAAGGTGTATTTCACCATCCTCGGCGACCCCGACACCCGCATCGACGCCACGCTGCGGGCTATCGAGCCGGCCCCCGAATCCATCGCCGATGACTCAACCAGTTCGAGCACATCGACGGCCATCTACTATAACGGCCTGTTCGACGTGGATAACCCGGACCACAAGCTGCGCATCTCGATGACCGCACAGGTCACCATCGTGCTGCAAGACGCCACCAACGTCCTGACCATCCCGGCCTCGCTGCTGAGCCCCAGAATGCGCGACGGCAGCTACATCGTACCTGTCTGGGACCAGACCGCCGAGAAGGTCGAACCGCGCAAGGTTTCGGTCGGCCTCAACAACAAGGTCACCGCCGAGATCACCTCCGGCCTCGACGAAGGCGACCTCGTCGTCACCACCGCAGCGACCACCGCCATTCGCCCGACGGGCGCGGCCCGCCAGGGCGGACCGCAGAACGTCCTCGCCGGCGCCGGCCCGCCGATGATGATGATCCGCTGAGGTTCCGGCTATGACCGAACCGCTTATCTCCATCAAGAAGCTCCGGCGCGAATTCCCGGCCGGCGGCGAGAGCATCACCGTACTCCGGGACATCGACCTCAGCATCGAGGCCGGCGAGATGGTTGCGATCATGGGCCAGTCCGGCTCGGGCAAGTCGACGCTGATGAACGTTCTCGGCTGCCTCGACAACGGCTGGACCGGTGAATACCACCTCGCCGGCCGCGATGTCGCGAAGCTCGCGCCGGACGAAATGGCCGAACTGCGCCGCGAGCATTTCGGCTTCATCTTCCAGCGCTACCAGTTGCTGCCCGATCTCGACGCGCTCGAAAATGTCGAAGTCCCCGCCATTTATGCCGGAGCCAAGCGGACCGAGCGGCGCGAGCGCGCGCATCGCCTGCTCGATCGGCTCGGGCTGGCCGACCGCCTGACGCACCATCCGAACGCCCTTTCCGGCGGCCAGCAGCAGCGCGTCAGCGTGGCGCGCGCGCTGGTCAACGGCGGCAACGTCATCCTCGCCGACGAGCCGACCGGCGCGCTCGACTCCCGCAGCGGCAAGGAACTGCTCGGCCTGCTCAAGGAGCTGCACGCCGAAGGCCATACGATCATCATTGTCACCCACGACGCCGCAATCGCCGCGCAGACCGAGCGCATCGTCGAGATCAGCGACGGCGTCATTATCGCCGACCGGCGCAATGAAGGCGCGTCAGCACCGGCGCGTAAAGCACCAGTGGAGATCAAGCGGGTGCCGCGCTGGCGCGAGGCGCTCGATCGCGGCTTGGAAGCGCTGCAGATGGCGGTGCGCGCGCTGTCGAGCCATCGCCTCCGCACCTTCCTCACCATGCTCGGCATCATCATCGGCATCGCCTCAGTGGTGTCGGTCGTCGCATTGGGGCAGGGAAGCCAACAGACCGTGCTCGATCGCATCAGTTCGATCGGCACCAACACCATCAATGTCCTGCCCGGCGCCAGCGCGGCCGACCGGCGCCGCGATGCCATCCGCACGCTTGTGCCCGCCGATGCCGCCGCCATCGCGGCGGAGGACTATGCCGACAGCGTCACGCCGCAGGTCTCGAGCAATGGCGCGGTGCGCTATCGCAGCGTCTCCGCCAATGCCCAGATCCAGGGCGTCGGCTCGGACTACTTCCGTGTCAACAACCGCTCCTTCGTCGACGGCACGAACTTCGATGCCGACAGCGTCAGCGAGCTCGCGCAGGAGGCGGTCATCGACACCACGGCCCGCGACACGCTCTTCACCGATGGCGAAGAGGCGGTGGGGCAGGTCGTGCTCGTCGGCAATGTCCCGCTCCGGATTATCGGCGTCGTCGAAGCGAGCACCAACAATTTCGGTCCGCAGTCGAACGCAATCAGCATCTGGATGCCCTACACCACGGCTATGTCGCGCATCCTCGGCCAGAGCTGGCTCTCGACCATCACCGTGCGCGTCGCCGACAGCGCCGATGTGACCGAGGCTCAGGCCAAGATCGAAGCTCTCCTGATCCAGCGCCACGGTACAGTCGATTTCAGCCTCCAGAACACCGACACCATCCGCGAAACCATCCAGTCGACCTCTCAGACTCTCTCACTGCTGATCTCGGCCATCGCCGTGATCTCGCTGGTGGTCGGCGGCATCGGGGTGATGAACATCATGCTGGTGTCGGTGCGCGAACGGACCCGCGAGATCGGCGTCCGCATGGCCGTCGGTGCCCGTCAGGGCGATATCCTGCAGCAGTTCCTGATCGAAGCGGTGCTGGTCTGCCTGATAGGCGGCACCATCGGCGTGCTGCTCTCGCTCGGCATCGGCTTCGGCGTCGAGAATCTGGTGAGCGGCATGACCTTCATCTACTCGCCCACGACGATCATCGCCGCCTTCATCGCCTCGACAGTCATCGGTGTCGCCTTCGGCTTCATGCCCGCGCGTTCGGCGGCCCGGCTCGATCCCGTTGTGGCACTGGCGAGCGAGTGATCACCAGACGCCCGGCACCCAGCGGAAGCGGACCTTGCGCATGTACTCGGCATAGCCCGGCAGTTCCTCGCTGAGCGTCTGTTCCTCGGCCAGGGTGCGGAGCGCCAGGGCGACGATGCAAATGAGCGCCGGGATCACCGCAACAGCCGAGCCAAGCGCGAGCGCGGTGCCGATTCCAAGGGCGGCCCCGCCGACATAGCCGGGGTGCCGAACCATCGCATAGGGGCCGCTCTCGACGACCTTATGCCCGCGATCGGTCTGGATGCGAATGGTGAGTTCGAAATGCCGATTCACGCCCTGCGCCCACGCCGTCAGCCAGAAGCCGCCAAGGAACACCAGGTACCCCAACCAGATAATCCCCACCGGCAGTTGCCACCACGAAAACCGAAAATCGAGCCCGGCCACGGGCAGGATCGCCGCCATCGAAGTCAACGTCACCGCGACGAAGGCCAAATCCCAAGGCTTCGTCCCCGCTTGCGGCTTTCGCCTCACGACGAACAGCTCGGGGTCGACCCGCCATATATAGACCATCGCAACCACACAGGCGGCCACGAACAAGGCGAGATACAGCCACGCTTGCGTCCAGCCCAGCTTTCCCGCGGGCCACAACAGCAGCAGCGCCATGACGATAAGGGTGCCAGCAAGCGAACCGAGCGACCTGAATTCGTCCGCGCCGAAGCTATGATGGGTCGTGTCAGCCATGGCGACCTTCCCTGGAAGAGCTTCGATTTTACTCCCGCGGACCCGTCGATGTCACGTCAATGCTGTGACCTGCCAAGCATGAAAAAGGGCCCGAACCTTGCGGTTGGGCCTCTTCTTCCTCAGTGCTGGTGCGACGGGTGGTCGTCGAACTCGTGCGGCTTGAAGTGGTAGTCAGCGGAACAGAACTCGCACACCACCTCGATCTCACCGTCGATCACCATGTCCTCGCGCTCTTCGGGCGAGAAGTTGTCGCGCAGCATCGCTTCGATGCGCTCGGCCGAGCAGGTGCAGCGCTCTTCGAGCGCGATCGGCTCGAACACCCGCACGCCCGGCTCGTTGAACAGCCGGAACAGCAGGCGCTCGGCGCTGAGGTCCGGGTCGGCGAGCTCGTCGTCGGCGACGGTTGAGAGGTACGCCCGCGTCGTCGTCCACTTGTCGTCTTCGACGAAGTCGGGGTCGGCAGTCTCGGGGTTGTCGAAATTGCCGTCGCCCGGCAGATCCGGCATCACCGACTGGCCGTGCGGCGGCAGGAACTGCACCAAGGCGCCACCGGCCCGCCAATGCGGGCCCGCCGTGCCGCGCACCGAATGCTGGGCGACCGCCAGCCGGACCAGCGTCGGGATCTGCTCGGACTGCTGGAAGTAGGTGTGCGCCACGTCTTCGAGCGTGCCGCCATCGAGCGCGACGATACCCTGATAGCGCTCCATGTGCGTGCCTTGGTCGACGGTCATGGCGAGGTGGCCCTTGCCGAGCAGTTGCGCCGGTGAGGTCTCGCCGCGCTGGATCGCCTGCATCACCGCATCGGCGTCGAAGCGCGCGTAGCCGCGCAGGCCATCGGGCGCATCGAGATCGACGACGATCAGATTCACCGGCCCGTCGGTCTGCGTCTGCAGAATGAACCGGCCCTCGAACTTCAGCGACGAGCCGATCAGCGCGGCAAGCACCACGGCTTCGCCGAGCAGGCGCGCGACCGGCTCGGGATAGTTGTGGCGGTTGAGAATATTGTCGAGCGCAGCGCCGAGCCGGACCACGCGGCCGCGGCTGTCGAGCCGGTCGAGGGTGAAGGGCACCACGACATCATCGCCCGATTCCGGACGATCGAGGCCGTAGGTGCTCATGTCAGTCTGCGTCATCATCCAAACCCGATCTCGCGGAGCAACACCGCTCCTCCTTGGGGACCGGGTTCCGCGCCTTACATCATAGTGCGCATCAGATTGGCAGAACGGCTAGATGTTCTGCCGGTCCTGGCCCAGGGCCCAGCACAGGATCGCCTTCTGGGCGTGAAGCCGGTTTTCGGCTTCATCAAAGACCACCGATTGCGGCCCGTCTATGACCTCGTCGGTCACCTCGTCGCCGCGATGGGCCGGCAGGCAGTGCATAAACAGCGCGTCCTTGTCGGCAAGTCCCATCAGATGGGGGTTCACCTGGTAAGGTTTCAAGGCCCTGCGGCGCTCAGCAGCATCGGTGTCGCCCATCGACACCCAAGTGTCGGTGATGATGAGGTTCGCGTCCTTCACCGCCTCCTCGGGATCCTCGATCAGGCGGACCAACGGGCCTGCCTTCCTGATGTCGGCGAGGAGGTCCTTTTCCGGCGCGTATTCCTCCGGCACGGCGATGGTCAGTTCGGCCCCGAACAGTTCGGCAGCGTTCACCCAGCTGGCCAGCACATTGTTGCTGTCGCCGACCCAGGCGACCTTGGCGCCCTTGATGTTGCCGCGGTGCTCTTCGAAGGTCATCACGTCCGCCATAACCTGGCAGGGATGGGCGCGGCGGGTGAGGCCGTTGATCACCGGCACCGTCGCCGCTTCGGCGAGATCGAGCAGATCCTGATGGGTCAGGATGCGGATCATGATTGCGTCGACATAACGCGACATGACGCGAGCCGTGTCGGCCAGCGTCTCTTCGCGGCTGAGCTGCATTTCCTGGCCGGTAAGAAAGATGGTCTCGCCGCCGAGTTGTCGCATGCCGACATCGAAGCTGACGCGGGTGCGGGTCGACTGGCGCTCGAAGATCATCGCCAGCACCTTGTCCTTGAGAAGCTGCGGGCGATCACCCTTCTTGAGGCGGTCCTTGAGTTCGACAGCCTGGCTCAGCATGCCGCGCAGCGTTACGGCGTCGAAATCATCGAGATTGAGAAAGTGGCGAGGGGTAGCGGTCATCGGACCTCTCCTTTGCGAAACGCGCCAGGCGGGAGCTGCTGTCTCCCGCCCTTCAGCTCGCGTTCGTGTAATTGGTCAGGCGGTGGCCTTTTCGGCTTCGATCTCTTCGAAGACGGCGGCAAGCTTTCCCATCGCCTCTTCGATATCGGCTTCGGTGACGACGAGCGGTGGCAACAGCCGGAGCACGTTCTCGTTGGCGGTCATCGCCAGGAGGTGCTGCTCGTCGCGAAGTTTTGCGGCCACGTCGCGCACCGGCGTTGCAATGCGGATGCCGGCGAGGAGGCCCTTGCCACGCAGCTCCAGCACCTGGTCCGGGAAGCGCTGCGCCAGCTGCTGCAGGTGCCATTTCAGCCGCTGGCCCATGCGGTCGACTTCATCGAAGAAGCCCGGCGCCAGCATGCGGTCGAGCACGGCGTTGCCCATGGCACAGGCCAGCGGATTGCCGCCATAAGTCGAGCCATGCGTGCCCGGGACCATCGACTTCGCCACCTCGCCCTTGGCGAGGCAGGCGCCGAGCGGGAAGCCCGCGCCGATGCCCTTGGCGACGGCCATGATGTCGGGCTCGATCCCGGTCCATTCATGGGCGAAGAATTTGCCGGTCCGGCCATAGCCGCACTGCACTTCGTCGAGGATGAGCAGGATGCCGTGCTTGTCGCAGAGCGCCCGCAACCCGCGCATGTAGTCGCCCGTCATCTCGGTGCAGCCGCCCTCGCCCTGTACGGGCTCGATCAGGATGGCGGCGGTCTGCGGCGTGATCGCTGCCTTGACCGCCTCGAGATCGTTCGGGTCGAGGTGCTTGAAGCCGGCGAGCGGGGGGCCGAAGCCTTCGAGATAGTGCTCGTTGCCCGATGCCGCGATCATGCCCATCGTCCGGCCGTGGAAAGAGCCGGTGAAGGCGATGATCTCGTAGCGCTCGGGCTGGCCCTTGGCCCAGAAATAGTGCCGGGCGGTCTTGACCGCGCATTCCACCGCCTCGGTGCCCGAGTTGGTGAAAAAGCACGCGTCGGCGAAGGTGTTCTCGACCAGCCGCTGCCCCAACCGCTCCTGCTCGGGGATGGTGAAGGTGTTGGCCGTGTGCCAGACCTTCTCGGCCGCTGCCTTCAGCGCCGCCACCATATGCGGGTCGCCATGGCCGAGCGCGTTCACTGCGACGCCAGCGTGGAAATCGAGGTACTCGGTGCCGTCCTGCGCGAACAATCGCACGCCCTCGCCCCGCTCGAAAGCGAGGTTGGACCGGGCATACGTGCCGTACAGCGCAGACATTTTCGCACCTTTCAGGGTTCGTGGACGGGACTGTTGCAAAAGCCCCACAGAAACCAAAAACGCGCTGCGGTTGAGCGGCGCGTTCCGGGGCTTTCCGTATGCCCTTGTGGAGTAATTAAGTCAACGGAAACGGCCCTGGCAGGGGGCAAGTGACTGATTTGACTCAGGCTTTGCCGGGTGTCTGACGGCTGCCTGAATCCCGCCGCGTTTTCCCCGTGTAAAACCTCCCCGACTCTTGCACCGGATTCCGCGACCCGTGTAGTATCAAGGCGTTGGGACACGATATCTCGTGTGGCGGACCCATCAGACCTACGACGCGTAGTAGCGTATCAGGCTGTTGTCTCGGCAACGGCACGGTCAAGGAGTCCGTCCACGCCTAAATGGCGGTTAGGAGCATTTGATTTGATGGGCTGGACTGAAGAACGCGTCGAGCTGCTCAAGAAACTATGGCTTGAGGGGCTGAGCGCCAGTCAGATCGCGGGCGTTCTGGGTGAAGGCGTCACCCGCAATGCGGTGATTGGCAAAGTACATCGCCTCAAGCTCTCCGGCCGCGCCAAGCCTGCGACGTCCGCTCCGCGCGTTCGCACGGCCCCGCGGCCGGCGCCCCGTCGCATGTCGTCGCCGGCCAGCACCTCGCGTTCGAGTGGGCTCGGCTCGGTGATGAAGACTCGCAACACCATGAGTTCGGGCGGCGGTGGCGGCGCCATCCAGGGCGCCACGGCGCTCAAGATGGACGAGGAATTCGCGGTCGAGATGGTGATGGCGCCCCAGGCGCAGGAGCTGTTCATCCCGGTCGAGCAGCGGCTGACCCTGCTGCAGCTCAGCGAACACACCTGCAAGTGGCCGATCGGCGACCCGCTGACCCCCGATTTCTACTTCTGCGGCCAGCACTCGGATGACGGCAAGCCCTACTGCGATTTCCATAGCCGCCGCGCCTACCACCAGGTGGACAAGAAGCGCCGCTGAGACAGCGTCAGGAATAACGAGGCCGGGAGAGATCCCGGCCTTTTGTTTTGGAGGAGGCAATGTCGGCCAAGACCACCTATCTCGCCCTGTTGCGTGGCATCAATGTCGGCGGCAAGAACAAGGTGCCAATGGCGGGGCTGAAGAAGCTGCTCGAGGAAATGGGCCTCGAGGACGTCAAGACTTACATCCAGAGCGGCAACGTCATCTTCCGTTCGGCACTGGCGGCGAGGACCATCGGCCGCAAGATCGAGGAGGCGCTGACCTCGACCTTCAAGCTCGATGACGAGCTGATCAAAGTGCTGGTCCTGAGCCGCGATACGCTGAAGGCGGTCGTCGACAAGCGCCCGAAGGGGTTTGGCGACGAGCCCGGCAAGTACCATAGCGACGCGATCTTCCTGATCGGGATCGATCGCGACGAGGCCTTCGCCGTGTTCAAGCCGCGCGATGGCGTCGACAACGTCTGGCCGGGCGAGGGGGTGATCTACTCCCAGCGTCTCAGCGCCGAGCGCACCAAGAGCCGGCTCGGCAAGATCGTGGCATCGCCGCTCTATAAGTCGATGACCATCCGCAGCTGGCAGACGACGCAGAAGCTGATGCAGCTGATGGACGAGGGCGAGTAGCTCGGAGATTGGGCTTGCGGCCAAGGCACTACTGCCCTCGCAATGCCCTCACCGCCTCCTCCAGTACCTCGTGCACATCATGCCGAGCGTCGGCCGTCACGATCCGCACCCGCTGCACGCTGTGCTGGTTGTAGAGGCTGACCATGAAATCCTCGACGCTGAGCTTGCCGTATTCAGCGAGCGGCACCTCCACCGCCTCGGTGACCAGTTCCGCCCGGCCGGCGACCAGCTCCAAGACCAGCGCCAGCGCGGGGTTGGCAGCAGCTAGCTCGGCGCGGAACGCCAGCACATCCCCCGCCGGCTCGTTGCGTGCCGCAAACAGCCGGTCGGCATAGGCGTCGATCAGATAGGCCGCCAGCATCGCCTTCTTGCGCGACAGCATGGCCTGCCGCGCCTCGGCGATCGCCTCTTCGAGATAGGCCAAATGCCGACCGAGCTCAGCCGAGGTGCTTATGGAAGAACTCCAGCGAGCGGGCCGAGGCCTTGGTGCATGAGGCTTCGTCGAACTTCTCCGGACGGTCGCTGTTACAGAAGCCGTGGTCGCCATTGTAGACGTAGATGTTGGCCCCGGGGTGTCTCGCCTTCAGCTGCTCGACCTGCTCCAGTGGGATGCCCTGGTCTTTGTCGCCGAAATGCATCTCGATCGGAATGCGCGGGTCCAGCTCGATGTAATTCGGCACGCCGCCGCCGTAATAGCCCGACGCCGCACAGAGTCCGCTCGCCCGGCTCGCCGCGATCCAGCTCACGCGACCGCCGAAGCAATAGCCGGTAATGCCGACCTTGCCGCCCTCCGCGGCTGATTTCACCGCGGCTTCGACATCCAGCATGGCGTTGTCCATCGAGAACGACTTCATCAGCTCGCCGACGATGGGGAAGTGATCGGGACCGTAATTCTCGCTCTCGAACCCCGGCTGCATGCGGTCGAACATGGACGGTGCGATGGTGAGGTAGCCGTGCTTGGCCCAGCGGTCCGCGACGCTGCGGATCCAGTTATTGAGGCCCCACACTTCCTGGATCAGTACAACGCCACCCCGCACCTTACCCTCGGGCCGGGCGCGATAGGCGTTGAGTTCGAAGCCGTCCGAGGCGGTGAGTTTGAAGCGTTCGCCCATGATGCAGTCTCCTGATGACGTGTTTTGTGCCCCGGCTCGGCGGCCAGTGCTGCAGTTAGATGAGGGCGGGCGTCGCCGGCGGTGGCGCCTTGGGATGGAGGAGGCCCGCTGCCTTGAGGTCGCGCCACAGCGCGTCGGGGATGGCCTCGTGATAGCCGGCAAGGTTGTCGGCGAACTCGGCGGGGTTGGAAAAGCCCGGGATGATCGAGGTCACCGCCGGGTGGCCGAGCGGGAGGTTGAGCGCGGCGCGGATCAGCGTCGTGCCGTGCTTGTCGGTCAGTTCCTTGATCCGCCGGGTTTTCTCGATCATCTCGTCGCTGGCCTGCGCATAGTCGTACATCGCCGTAGGGATCGGCCCGGTGGCGAGGATGCCGCTATTGAGCGGCGCGCCGGCGACGATGGAGACCCGTTCCCGCAGGATGCGCGGGAACAGCGTGTCGATCACCCCTTGGTCGAGCAGCGTGTAGCGGTTGGCGAGGAGGAACACGTCGAACTGCGCGTGGTTCATTAGCTCGTCGATGATCTGCCATTCGTTCACACCCGCGCCAATGGCCCTTACCGCGCCGGACCTGCGCAGCTCCTCGATGGCCTTGAGGCCGCCATTGAGCAGCTGCCGCATGGCTTTGGCGTGGTTCTTCTTCTGGCTGAAGGCCCCGATATCGTGGAGGAACAGGATGTCGATGCGCTCGAGCCCAAGCCTCTGCAGCGAATTCTCGTGGCTCCGCATCACGCCGCGATAGGTGAAGTCGAACTGCGGCCGGAACGGCATGGCGCGCGGGTTCTCGTGCTTCTCCATCGCCCAGGCGCGGTCCGGCACGAGGAGTCGCCCGACCTTGCTCGAGAGCACATACTCGTCGCGCGGCTTGTCGCGCAGGAAGTCGCCGATACGCCGCTCGGAAAGGCCGGAGCCATAGAACGGGGCCGTGTCGAAATAGCGGATGCCGGCGTCCCAGACGGACTGCAGCAGCTTCTGCGCCGCCGCATCGGACGGCGCGCGCTTCAGGTCGCCGATCGGCGCACCGCCAAAGCCGATCCGACTGATTTCAAGGCCGGTCGCGCCGATTGCGCGCTTTGGAATCAACGCGCCGCCCACAGCAGCCCCCGCTTCAGGATCGTCATAATCTCAGGCTTCTCCAGTTCCGCCGGCTTATGGCCAAGCGCCGTATAGAATACCCGGCCGTTGCCATAGGCCGACTTGTAGACCACGGGCATCTCGGCGCCCTTCTTCCAGAAGGCGTGCTCGCCGCTGAACGTGGTGGTGGCCAGCACCTGCACGGTGGGGTCGACATGCATGTAATACTGCTCCGACGTATGCTCGAAGCTCCCGATCCCCGCCATGATCGGATCGTCCGTCACCTTGGGATCGACCCGGTAGGTGATGATGTCACCCGGATGGGTGGCAAAGGTGCAGCCACCGAGAAATCGCATGCGCGCGTTGCCCGGAAACGTCGTGGCGAGTGCGTGGTGGAAACCAGCAAGGCCGGTGCCCGCTTCGATGGCTGCACAGAAGCGGATGGAGTTCTCGCGATCGAGTTCTCCACCGGTGATCTGCGGCACGATCAGGTCGAAGCTCCCGACGTCTTCGGCCCCAAGCGCCGTGTAGTCATCCGTCACCGTGACGCCAAATCCCGCCTCCTCGAGGATCTCGCGCACGACATGAGCGCCCTTCTCGGGCTCGTGCAATTCGAGCCCGCCCCACACGACCAATGCTGTCTTCATTATCTCCGTCCCTGCCGAGAACCGGCTGGGACGGAGTTCAACAAAAGCCGGACGAGGGGGCAAGTCTCAATTGGGCGGAGAGCGCCCGCTAAACCTGGCTCAGCGCGTAGTCCAGATCCTTGATCAGGTCGTCCGCGTCCTCGAGCCCGATCGAGATGCGGAGCAGCCCCGGGGTGATGCCCGCCTCGAGCCGGACCTCCTCGGTAAAGCGCGCGTGCGTGGTAGTCCCCGGGTGCGTGATCAGCGACTTGGCATCGCCGAGATTGTTCGAGATCAGGATCACCGCCAGCGAGTCCGACAGCCTGAACGCCGCGTCGCGCCCGCCCTTCACCTCCAGCGCCACCAGCGTCGAACCGCTCGTCATCTGCCGCTTCGCCAACTCGTATTGCGGGTGCGAGGGGTGGAACGGGTAGGAGATGCGCTCGATCTTTGGATGGTCGGCTAGGAAGTCGGCAACCTTGGCCGCGCTCTCGGTCATCGCCTTGACGCGGATCGGCAGCGTTTCGACGCCCTTGAGCATGATCCAGGCGTTGAACGGCGACAGCGACGGGCCGGTCTGGCGAAGCAGCGTGTGCACATCGCCGTCGATCAGCTCCTTCGAACCGAGCACGATGCCGCCCAGCGCGCGGCCCTGGCCGTCGATATGCTTGGTGGCCGAGTAGGTGACGAGATCGGCACCCAGTTGCAAGGGCTTCTGCAGCATGGCCGTGGCGAACACATTGTCGACGATCAGCTTGGCGCCATGCGCCCTCGCGATCCTGGCCACGGCCGCGATATCGACCAGCTCAAGCGTCGGATTGGTCGGCGTCTCGATGAACACCACCTTGGTATTTTCGCGCATGGCGCGGGCAAAATTCTCGGGATCGCGACCATCGACCAGCGTCGAGCTGACGCCGAAGCGCGGCATCAGGTCTTCGACGACATAACGACAGCCACCGAACAGCGCCCGCGCCGCGACGATATGGTCGCCCGCCCGCACCTGGCTCATCACCGCATTGGTGACCGCCGACATGCCGGTGGCGAAAGCGCGCGCCGCCTCGGCGCCCTCCAAGAGAGCCATGCGATTCTGGAACATTTCCATCGTCGGGTTGGCGAAGCGCGAGTAGTTGTGCGCGCCAGGAATCTTGTTGAGGAACAGGTCCTCGGCATATTGCGAGCTCGGGTACGAATAGCCCGAGTTCATGAAGATGGCTTCACTCGTTTCGTTGAACTCGCTGCGCCTTGTCCCGCCATGGACCAGCTGCGTCGCCGCTGAGAGCTTTTTGGGATCGTTCAGCGGATTGTTCGACTTCGACATGGCATCCTCGAAAACAACAAAAAAACCGGCACGCGTGTTGGCGGCCGGCTCCAAAGGGTCCCTTTAGCGACTTGTTTTAGGTGGCTGCAATCAGACCGGCCAAATCACCACCATGCGCCCTGCGTCACCGCAACAGCGCACAACGGGGATATACGACCCAAGCCGTCTTGGCGTCAACGGCCGAGGTTGCTAGGGACAGTAGGATTGACTGCGGCATCAGGGGCGTAAGTGCAGAGCGAACTTTGGGCCACGGGCGTCTTCCCCGCCCGCTTCATCGAGCGTCTGGCAGCGGCCGGCGGGATCGTCACCGATCGGCCCTTCGATGTCGACCAGGTGCAACCTGCGAGCCTCGACCTGCGGCTCGCCCGCGTCGCCTACCGCATCCGCTCGAGCTTCCTGCCCGGCCCCGAGCATACGGTGGCCGACCGGATCGAGACCCTGACGCTGCACGAACTCGATCTGACCAATGGTGCGGTGCTCGAGCGCGGCTGCGTCTATCTCGTGCCGCTGCTGGAGAGCCTCGATCTGCCCGACAACATCTCGGCCAGCGCCAATCCCAAGAGCTCAACCGGTCGGTTGGACGTTTTTACCCGCGTCATCGGCGATCACGCCCGCGGCTTCGATTCCCTGCCGCAGGGCTATAGTGGGCCGCTCTATCTCGAGATCAGCCCCCGCACATTCCCGGTGCGTGTGCGTATGGGCTCGCGCCTCAGCCAGATGCGCTTCCGTGTTGGTGATAGCCGGCTGAGTGTCCACGAACACCGGACGCTGCACAATATCGAGACGCTGGTGTTCGACGCCAATGCCGAAGTGGGCGAGGGCGTGCTCCTCTCGATCGACCTCAAGGGCGAGGACCGTGGCGGCCTCATCGGCTTCCGCTCGAAACGGCACACCCCGGTCATCGACATGGACATTAAGGACAACCTCGATGTGCTCGATTACTGGGAGCCGCTGATCAATCGCGGCGCCGAGTTCATCCTCGATCCCGACGAGTTCTACATCCTGGTCTCGCGGGAGAGCGTCCACGTACCACCGGCCTATGCGGCCGAGATGGTGCCGTTCGATCCGCTGGTTGGCGAATTCCGTGTCCACTATGCCGGCTTCTTCGACCCCGGCTTCGGCCACTCCGCCGCCGGCGGCACCGGCAGCCGCGCCGTACTCGAAGTCCGCAGCCGCGAGGTGCCGTTCCTCCTGGGCCACGGCCAGACCATCGGCCGGCTGATCTACGAGCGGCTATCGGAAGCGCCCGACCGGCTCTATGGCACCGGCGTCGGCTCCAACTACCAGGCGCAGACGCTGAAGCTGAGCAAACACTTCAAGCCGTTCTCGCTCTAGCGAACAGACGTTCTCGATCGGCGGCGTGGCTGCCTGGGTCGAGGAGTCGACTTTGGTATGTGAAGAAACTATGACTGAAGCCGTAGCGCTTGTTCGCACAATATTCTTCTTTGTCCATAGATGGAGTAGAAATATCTCGTGATCCTGAGCCGTCGGCACAAGTTCATTTTCCTCCATTGTCGGAAGACTGCGGGCAGTTCGATGACGGTGGCTCTGGCCAAGCTACTTGGCGACGACGATGTCCAGATCGGTTGCGTCATCGACGGTGTGGAGGCCGGCGTGCGGCCGCCTAAGTCGGTTGTGCAGGGCGCGATCACATCGCCCCACGTCGTCCCCGGGGTCTACCTCGTTAGCAAGCTGTCATTCTGGCATTACGTCAATGCTTGGAGCAAGCACCGGTATCGTCGCCAGTTCGGCAACAAGGCCACGCATGCGACGGCCACTCAGGTGAAGGCCGCATTCCCGAGGGAGTGGCAGGAGTACACCACCTTCTGCGCCATCCGGAACCCGTGGGACAAGACGGTATCGGACTACTATTGGCGCACCAAGGCGCGGCCGGGCAGCCCCAGTTTTGCCCAGTATGTCGCCGCGCTTGAGAATGGCGACCGGCTCAATGGCATCGTGCCTGAACCCCATTCGAACTGGGGCATCTACACGATCGACGACGAAGTCGCAGTTGACCGGCTGATCAAGTACGAAACGCTGAACGACGACATGAACAATCTCATGAGCGAGCTTGGCGTCCAGTGGGACGGTTGGGTCCCGCACGCCAAGAAACAGTACAAGACGGCGGCCAAGCGTCCAGCTGACTACCGCGTGATGTACACCGATCGCGAGGTCGAGACCGTCGGCCGTCTCTACACCAAGGAAATCAGGCTTGGCGGGTACAGCTTCGAGTGAGCGGCGGTCGACACCACAGCGCGCCGATCAAGCCGAAGTCCCTTTGGGCCGAGCGGCTCTACCTCGAACTCCTGAAACCGTTCTCGCCGCCGGCACGGGCGCGGTCACGCGAACCTCTGTTCCTACGAATGCTGATCGAGGGGCTCGGCAACGGGTCGACGCTTCTGGAGGTTGGCTCCAGCGACGGTTGCGAGGCCGTCGAGGCGTTGCGCGCTGGCGCGGCCACGCGCGTCATTGTCGCCGAGCCCGATCGGAACAACATTGCTGCGGCTCGCGAGGCACTCCGACGGGCGAGACTACCTGATGAGGCCGTGACCTTCGTGAACTGCGGGATCGCCGACACCTCTGGCCCCCGTACGTTCTACTTTCACCCGACGCACTCGAACCTGAACACGGCGCTCGTGCCGCCGGCGGGTGCCCGTTCCGAGGCACTGGACTTTTTTAGCCCCAAGGATTTCGTTACCCAGCAACGGATCGTCCCTCCGATGCTGATCAAGATGGATATTGAAGGCTACGAGGTCGATGTGCTTGGGGCGGCCTCGGACCTGTTGCTGGCAACCCCGGCCGTGAGCATCCTCACAGAGTTGCACCCGGAGCGTTACTCGAGCGAGCGCTCGATGGAGAGAGTGCTCGAAAAGCTGTTTGCGCATGGTTACGTCGCCCGGCTGATCGAGTCGGCGGGCGAGCAACGTCCGGCCGAGTTCTCTGACGCCGGCCTCGTTCCCTACCTGACATCGGGAACACGGGGCCTCTATCGCGATGTCCCTCCGGAATTCGCTCTCCCTTTCTGTTCCCGGTTGCATGGCCCGGCGCGACGTAAGATTGTGCGCTCGGTATTGTTGACCCGAAGATGACTGAAGTTCCAGCTCCCGCTTTCTCCATCTGTATCCCGACCTACAACCGCTCCGGACTTCTGGCCGGCGTGTTCGAGAATCTGGGGGCTCTGCGGGGCCCGGCATTCGAACTCGTGCTCGTGAATGACGGCTCGCCCGATGATACGGTCGCGGTCATCGAGCGGCTGTCGGCCGAGGCATCCTTTCCGGTTCGAGCTGTTCACATCCCCCACGGCGGTCTGGGGCCGGCGCTGAACGCTGCCTTCGACCACGCCGCCGGCGAGTTCATCATCATCATGGACGATGACGACCTGATCCGCCCCGACTGCCTGGAAGTGGCCCTGGATGCCTGGCAGGCCATACCCGCCAATCAGCGCGACCAGTACTGGGGCATCTGCGGATTGTGCGAGTACGAGGATGGTATTTTAGTCGGCAAACGTTTCCCTGACGACCTGCTCGACACCGACTACTTCACCATGCGGATGGTGCGAAATGTCCGTGGTGACAAGAAAGAGGTACTCCGCCGCTCGGCGCTCGGCGACTTCCGCTTCGAGGTGATCGAGCCAGAACGGCGCGCGATCAAGAATATGCTGTGGTTCGGACTGGCACGCACCTACCGGACCCGCTTCGTGAACACCGTTTTTATGTGTAAGGGCCGGCGTCCGGACGGCATCACGGCGAACGGCCGCCGTCAAAAGGTCGACAGTCCCAACCTTACAGCCAAGTACAACCTGAGCCTGTTGCAGTGGTTCCCGCAGGCGCCGTTGTGGCTTCGCTTCCGATTCGCCGTCGACTTCCTGCGTTACCGCCGGCACGCTGGCGAGCCGATCGAATCAGCCCGCAACCAGCTGCCGGCCTGGCTCGCATTGGCTGCCGCCCCGTTCGCGCGCTTGGCTGTACGCCGCGATCTCAAGAGACTCGGACGACCAACGGCTTGATCACTGCCCCTCGTCTGTAGGCATCTCGCGGCCGTCAGGCGATGATGAGGAAGTCGGCCGCCGTCAGTGCCAGGCTCTTGGACAGCGTCGAGATCTGCAGCTGCGCCACGCCGCCAACTCCATCCGGGTCGTAGTAGAGGGCGCCGGTCATGGAATTGTAGATGAGCCGGTCGGTTGCGTCGGCTGCGGCCGTGCCCTTGAAGAAGCTCGAGACGTCGAGATTGCCGAGCGAGAGCGCGGCGAACACGGACTTGCTGAGCGCGATCGTATCGTCAGTAACGTTGAAGTCTGAGATCCTGTCGATGTTGGTGCTGCCCAGCGCGGTGTCGAACACGAATGTATCCTTGCCGCTGCCCCCCGAAAGAGTATCGATTCCCAGCTTGCCGTTGAGCGTATCGTTACCGCTCGATCCGGACAGCACGTTTGCACCACCATTGCCGGTGAGGACGTTCGCCAAAGAGTTGCCCGTGCCGTTTATGCTGCTGCTGCCGGTGAGGGTGAGATTCTCGATGTTCGAGCCCAGGGTGAAGCTGACGCTGCTCTTGACCGTGTCGGTCCCTTCGCCGCTGAGCTCGGTGACCCTGTCCTCGGAGTTGTCGACGACATAGGTATCGTTGCCGGAACCGCCGCTCATGCTGTCCCTGCCGGTCCCGCCATCGAGCGTGTCGTTCCCGGCCAGACCCTTCAGCGTATCATTGCCGCCGAGACCGTTGATCGTATCGGCGCCGCTGGTCCCGTTCAGCGTGTTGGACGAGGACGTGCCGTTGATGGTGGTTGTGGTCGGCGACGGGGCGGCGACCGTCGTGAAGTTGAACGTGGTGGAACTGGAGAGGCCGGCGAAATAATTGGAGGCCGCATCGCGGAACGTGGCGCCGTCGATGGTCACGTAATACGACTGACCTTGCGCCAGATCGGCCGTTGGGTTGATCGTGACGGTGCCACCCGAAATCGAGACCTGCGATGCGTCGGCGGCGGCAATGGCGGCGACAATGACGCCGGCGGCCGTGCGAATGACGATCGAGCCGGTGCCCGCGACCACGGTTTCGTTGAACCTGAGCACGAGGTTGGCGTTCACGGCGACCGAGGACGCGTTATCTGCGGGCGTCGTCGAGGTGAGCGTCGGGGCCGTGGTGTCGGTCGTGCCGCCTGTCGACCCCATCAGGGACGCAGCGGTATAGGTGCCGTCGAGGAACGTGAAGTACTCGACGCCGGAGACCGTATCGAGGCCAAGGGTGCTGCTCAGCAGGAACGTCATTGCCGAGGCGTCGTAGGTGACGACGCAATCGACATAGTTCACCGCGAGCACACAGTAGTCGATGCCGTTGCCGCCGTAGATCGTGTCGTTGCCCGCCGCGCCGGTCAGCGTATCGGCGCCGTCATTGCCCCAGAGCGTATTATTGGCCTGGTTGCCGACTATGGTGTCGTTGCCGCTGCCGCCCTTGGCGTTCTCGATCAGCGAGGCCGTGTTGCCGCCATAGAGGTAGGCATTGGCGATGTTCCCGCGCGCAAACTCCCCCGGATAAAAGGATTGGCCGAGATCGGCCAGTTGCGCCGTGCTGGTCGTGGTCCAGCCACCGGGGCTCAGGTCGACAATAAGGTTCGTTGTGTAGTTCGAGAAATCGTACGTATCGATGCCGTCGCCATCCCACAGGGTCATGAAGATCTTGTTGGCGGTGCTGGCGCCCTTACCGACGCCGTTGACGAACATCTCGCCCGTCGTCGCACTCCACGTATAGGTCGTGTTGCCGGCATTGGTGCTGTAGTTGGCGCCGTAGAGGTACTGCAGCGCCGCTATGTCGTCGAGCATCAGCGTCGTGGGATAGCTGCCCGGCTTGACCGTGTAGCCGGTCAGCGGCGCGCCCGCGAACGAGCGATAGGTCATCACCGAGTACTCGAGCGAATCGTGGTCGGTAGGCAGAGCGGCAAGTCCGTCCTGACCATGATCGAGGCCGAGCGCATGGCCGATCTCGTGAATGAAGGTCAAGTACGAATAGGTGCCCTTGAGCGGGTTTTCATAGCTCGTGTGATTGAGCCAGACGTCGCCGCCCTGCACGACACTGGTCGGCATGTAGGCATAGGCCGTTCCGGCATTGTCTTCCTCGCCAAAACGCAGCGTGCCGTGGACCGTGGCGCTCTCGGTGACCTCGGTAAAGTTGAGCCCGGTATAGGACTCGATCATGTCGAGGATCGCCCGCACCGCCGTCTGCTGCGCGCTGTTCATCGGCTCGAAGCCGGTCTTGCTGTAGCCGTACTGCGACAGCAGCGTCGGGAAGCTGAAGGTGAGGTTGGGATCGGCCCATTTGCTGTTCGACAGCAGTCCGTCGATGTCCGGATTACCCGTCAGGCCTACGCTGGTAGTACTCGGCACGATATCCCCCAAATGCCCTGCACAGCCTGCACCTTGGCATTGCTGCGCGTTCAGCTTCGCATCTGGAACTTAAAGAACGACTAGGAAATACATCGAGTTGTATGGATCGGGCGCATGGTCGGCGTCACCCGCTCCGCTGTTTGGCGTCATCTGCGGTGTCGCCGATGGAGGGGATTCCACCTGTCGGCCGGTAGGTCGCAGCCCTCCGGCCGCCGCCGCGCATGAGCTTCTTTTCAACCGCCTGCTCAGACATCGCGCCGCTTGACGCCCGCCGCGCACTCCGGCAAAACCACCCCGTCGCGGGTGTAGCTCAATGGTAGAGCAGAAGCTTCCCAAGCTTACGACGAGGGTTCGATTCCCTTCACCCGCTCCAATCCCATAGTGATTCTTCGAGTAGCTGCCGCGCCGGGCATAGGTCGGCGGCGGCACCTCCGCGGCCCGATATGACGTCCCGGGGCAAGATGGTCAGCTATGTTGTCATGTAATTCTCTGTCGTGCGGGCATTGGTCGCAGTTGACATCAAATGCTACGCGGCCGAATACTTCCACCTAAGTGCCGGTGCCTTAAGCAAATATGGCTCCGATTCTTTCGGTTCAGAAACCGACAGGGCGATGTTTGCTCCTTGGCGATGCCTGACGCATGGCTGAAGACAGATCGAAACGCTGCCAGCCAACCATGTGCCATGCCCCGCCATCGGGGTGACCGACGTTTCGTCTCGAGCCCCAGGCGGGCAGGGAGCGATGAAATGGTCGTGGCCGTCGTCTTTGTGTTGATCGTCATCGGCTCGGTGGTGTTCCACTTCCTGAGCCCCTGGTGGTGGACGCCGATCGCCTCCAACTGGGGCTATATCGACAACACCATCCTGATCACCTTCTGGATCACCGGCGCCGTCTTCGCCGCCGTAGTGCTGTTCGCCGCCTATTGCCTGTGGAAGTTCCGTCATCGCGAGGGGCACAAGGCGGATTACGAGCCGGAGAACAAGCGGCTCGAGAACTGGCTGATGGGCATCACGGCAGTAGGCGTGGCCGCCATGCTGGCGCCGGGGCTGTTCGTCTGGAACCAGTTCATCAATGTGCCGGCTGAGGCGACCGAGGCCGAAGTGCTCGGCCAGCAATGGCAATGGGCCTTCCGCCTGCCCGGTGCCGACGGCAAGCTCGGTTTGAGCGACACCAAACTGGTCGCTGCGGATAATCCCTACGGCATCCACCCCGACGATCCGAACGGCCGTGACGACGTGCTGATCGAGGCCGACTACCTGCATCTGCCGATCGACAAGCCAGTGAAGGTGCTGCTGCGCTCGACCGATGTGCTGCACGATTTCTACGTCGCCGAGTTCCGCGCCAAGATGGACATCATTCCCGGCTCGGTGACCTATTTCTGGTTCACCCCGACCCGTACCGGCCAGTTCGAAGTGCTCTGCGCCGAGCTCTGCGGCACCGGTCATCCCTACATGCGCGGCGGTGTCGTGGTCGACACGCAGGAAGACTACGACGCCTGGCTCGCGGGCCAATCCACCTACGCCCAGCTCTACGCACCGGAGGTACTCGAGACGGCCCAGTTGCAATAGGACCGCCACTTCCGGCGCGACCTCACATCAGTGCGAGGAGGCACTCTGATGGTCGACGCCACCCACGACGGGCACGATGCCCACGTCGAGTTTCCGGATGCCGAGCTCTATCATCCGACGAGCTGGTGGACGAAGTACGTCTTCTCGCAGGACGCCAAGGTCATCGCCATCCAGTATGCCGGTACGGCGCTGGCCATCGGCTTCGTGGCGCTGGTGCTCAGCTGGCTGATGCGGATGCAGCTGGCTTTCCCCGGCTTCCTCGAGTTCATCGACGCCAATGCCTACTACCAGTTCATCACCGTGCACGGCATGGTGATGGTGATCTACCTGATCACTGCGCTGTTCCTTGGCGGCTTCGGCAACTACCTGATCCCGCTGATGCTCGGCGCCCGGGACATGGTGTTCCCGTACGTCAACATGCTGAGCTACTGGACGTATCTGCTCGCCGTGCTGCTGCTGGTCGCGAGCTTCTTCGCGCCGGGCGGGCCGACCGGCGCGGGGTGGACCCTCTATCCACCGCAGGCGATAATGGCCAATACGCCGGGGCAGGAAGCCGGCATTGTCCTGATGCTGCTGTCGCTGATCGTCTTCGTCATCGGCTTCACCATGGGCGGACTCAATTACATCGTCACCGTGCTGCAGGGCCGGACGCGCGGCATGACACTGATGCGCATGCCGCTGACGGTCTGGGGCATTTTCGTTGCCACTGTCATGGCCATGCTGGCCTTCCCGGCGCTGTTCGTCGCCTGCGTGATGATGCTGCTCGACAAGCTGCTGGGCACCAGCTTCTTCATGCCGGCGCTGGTCGAGATGGGGGAGCAGCTCGCCCATAGCGGCGGCAGCCCGATCCTCTTCCAGCACCTCTTCTGGTTCTTCGGTCATCCCGAGGTCTACATCGTCGCGCTGCCGGCCTTCGGCATCGTCTCGGACCTGATCTCGACCCATGCGCGCAAGAACATCTTCGGCTACCGCATGATGGTCTGGGCCATCGTCATCATCGGCGCGCTGAGCTTCGTCGTCTGGGCCCACCACATGTATGTGAGCGGCATGAACCCCTGGTTCGGGTTCTTCTTCGCGACGACGACGCTGATCATCGCGGTGCCCACCGCCATCAAGGTCTACAACTGGGTGTTGACGCTATGGCGCGGCGACATCCACTTCACCCTGCCCATGCTGTTCGCGCTCGGCTTCCTCGTCACCTTCGTCAATGGCGGGTTGACCGGGCTGTTCCTCGGCAATGTCGTGGTCGATGTGCCGCTGTCCGACACCATGTTCGTCGTCGCCCATTTCCACATGGTGATGGGCGTCGCCCCGATCCTCGTGATCTTCGGCGCCATCTACCACTGGTACCCCAAGATCACCGGCCGGATGATGGACCAGACGATGGGGCTGATCCACTACTGGGTCACCTTCGTCGGCGCCTACCTGATCTTCTTCCCCATGCACTACCTCGGCATCATGGGCGTGCCGCGGCGCTATTTCGAATCCGGCGACATCTCGTTCCAGCCGCCGTCGGCCCATGACCTCAACATCTTCATCACGGTCTGTGCGCTGATCGTCGGGGCGGCGCAGATCCTGTTCGTCATCAATCTCCTCTGGTCGATCCGCTACGGCAAACCCGCCGGAGGCAACCCGTGGAAGGCGACGACGCTCGAGTGGCAGACGCCGGAGACGCCGCCGGCGCACGGCAATTTCGGGCGTGAACTGCCGGTCGTCTATCGCTGGGCCTATGATTACAGCGTGCCGGGCGCAGCCGACGACTTCATCCCGCAGAACCAGCCGGGACCAGTGCCGGCCCACCATGAGGGCAGCAAGTGAGCGTCGTCGTGATGTTCTTCGCCATCCTCGCGGCGCTCGCCGGGTGGTGGTTGGCGCGCCAGCGGCTGTTCGCCAAGCCGTGGCTCGAACAGGGTGTGATCGACGACGGCGTGCCCGAGTTCCGTCTGTCGCATGATCCGGCCAAGCGGGTCGGGCTGGGCTTCCTGCTTGCCGTCATCGGTTCGCTGTTCATGCTGGTGATCGGCGCCTGGTTCATGCGGCGCGACCTCGGCGACTGGCAGCCCGTGCCCATTCCCGGGATACTCTGGATCAATACCGGCGCACTGGTCCTGAGCAGCCTCGTGCTCGAATGGACCCAACGCGCGGTCCGGCGCGACAGCATCGGCGCAGTTCGCACCGGCCTCGCGATCGCCGCGGTTTTCGCGCTCGCCTTCATCGGCGGCCAGCTCTTCGCCTGGCAGCAGCTGGCGGCGTCGGGTTTCGTCGTCGCCGGCAACCCCGCCAACAGCTTCTTCTATCTCGTTACCGGGCTCCATGGCCTCCACATCCTGGGTGGCCTCGTTGCACTGGGCTGGGCAGCGATCAAGGCCAGTCGGGCCACCGACACCCGCACTGTCCGTCTCAATGTTGAGCTGTGCGCCACCTACTGGCTGTTCATGTTGTTCGTCTGGGTGGTGCTGTTCAGCCTGATCGCCGGCTGGGCCGGTCGATTTGTCGATTTCTGTATGGAACTGTTGAGCTAACCGGGGAGCGTCCGCCCATGTCCGACCCTGCCATCTCCCATCCCGCCCCGGACGGCCAGCCCGGCTTTGTCGCCGACTGGTCCTCGGACAAGACCGCCTTCAAGACGGCGTCTTGGGGCAAGGCAATGATCTGGATTTTCCTGCTCTCGGACACCTTCATCTTCAGCTGCTTCCTCATCGCCTACATGACGGTGCGCATGTCGACGTCGGAGCCGTGGCCGAATCCGAGCGAAGTCTTCGCGCTCGAAATCTTCGGCGTCCACATGCCGCTGATCCTCATCGCCATCATGACCTTCGTGCTCATCTCCTCGAGCGGCACCATGGCGATGGCGGTAAATTTCGGTTACCGCCGCGACCGGGTGAAGACAACCGTGCTCATGCTGATAACTGCGGCCCTCGGCGCCACCTTCGTCGGCATGCAGGCCTTCGAGTGGACCAAGCTCATCTCCGAGGGCGTGCGGCCGTGGGAGAACCCTTGGGGCGCGCCGCAGTTCGGCTCGGTGTTCTTCATGATCACCGGCTTTCACGGCACCCACGTTACGATCGGGGTGATCTTCCTGCTGCTGATGGCGCGCAAGGTTTGGCGGGGCGACTTCGACACCGGCAAGAAGGGGTTCTTCACCTCACGCAAGGGGCGCTGGGAGATCGTCGAGATCACCGGCCTCTACTGGCACTTCGTCGACCTCGTCTGGGTCTTCATCTTCGCGCTGTTCTATCTGTGGTGAGAGGCAAAAATGGCTGAGGCACATATGGAAGCAGGTGTGGTCCCGCAAGCGGCGGCCCACGAAGAGGGCCAGCAGCACCCGATCCGGCTCTACCTGCTGGTCTGGTTCTGGCTGTTCGTCCTGAGCGCCTGTTCGTACCTGGTCGACCTGCTGCAGTTCCAGGGTTACCTGCGCTGGGGCCTGATCCTGGCGCTGATGGTTGGCAAGGCCGGACTCATCGTCGCCGTGTTCATGCACATGGTCTGGGAACGGGCGGCACTGGCCTATGCCATCATCGTGCCGCCGGTGCTGGTGCTGGTCTTCGTGGTGCTGATGGCCTTTGAGGCTGACTACACCTTCCTGACCCGCGTCGAGTTCTTCGGCGCGGGCCCGTCAGCGCCGGCGCCGGTTCACTGAGCCGGCGGTGGTGGCGGCACGAAGTCCGGCGAGAAGGTCAGCAGATAGGCGATGACATTCTCTTCGTCCTGCGGGTTGGGCAGGCCGGGGAAGGTCATCTTGGTGCCTTTGACGAAGTCGCGCGGCTTGGCGAGGAAGTGCTGCACGGTCTCCGGCGTCCAGACCAGCCCGCCGGCTCCTGCGTCGATCATGGCCTTCGAATATTTGTAGCCTTCGAGCGTCCCGGCGGTGCGCCCGAAAACGCCGTTCAGGACCGGTCCGACCTTGGTCTTTGCGCCTTCGCCCACGGCGTGGCAGGTCGCACACTTCTTGAACACGATCTCGCCCGCGGCGGGATCGCCCGCAGCAATCGCTGGGCTCATGCCCAATATCACAGTGGCAACGGCTATCGCGGTCCTTAGCATTCACTTGCTCTCCCTTGAGGCCTCGTGTGGCAGACAAACGTCCAGCCGCCGGGCCGGTTGCACCTCGCACTATATCGGAGGCAAGGGCGCGTGGCTAACCGGCGGGAGCGGCCGTCGCCTTGACGACGACCCAGCTGTCGGCGCGGAAACCCCGGCCGTCGACCGGCCACACGGCATTCTCGGGCAGCTGCGGCTGGCCGTTGACGCACGACCATGCGCCACCCGGCGCCATGAGCTGCGGCGCACTCGGATAGCGGGCACAGTAGCCGCGCATTTCGTCGACCGTCGGCGCGAGATCGCAGACCGGCCCGATATAGGACGCGCAGGCAACCACGGCGCCGCCGGCGCACCGCCAGTGCACCCGGTCGCGTGAAGCGTTGTCGGGCACTGAGAGTGCCCGTGTGATTGCCGGGATGACGAGGGGGCCGCGATAGCGCTCATCGACATAGTCCACCGTGCCCACCGAGCTGCAATAGGCGAACGGATCGGTGTAGACCGGGCCGGCGAGGGCCTGCGCCGCCGGGGCAATCGCTGGCTTGGCCGGCAAGGTTGAGGGCGTTGCCGTGGCCGTCGCTTCGGGCGCCGCCGCTTCGGCCACAGTGCTCGCCAGTTCCGGCTCGGGAGGCAGGACGAGTCCCTGCTTCGCCGGCTCGGGCAACGGCGCCGGGGTGGTTGCCGCCACCGCTTGCGGATCGGCCTTCGCACCGGTGTCAGGCGCCGGAGTTACGAGCGCGACAAGTTGGTCGACCCAGCCCTCCCGGTAGGCGAAATAGCCACCCACGGCAATCGTGCCCAGCAACAGCACCGTAACCACGGCAAGCAGCGCGGCAACGAGGCCCCCGCCGCGCCGTGGCTCGGGGGCTGGCTCCCGCGGCATCCAGCGCGAGCGTTCGACTTCCGGTTCGGGCCAGCCTGATGCGGCAACGGCGGCTGGGCGGGCGGCCTCGGCCGGTCGGGGGCGCTCGGGCGGAGGTGCAGGCTGAGGCCTCGGCTCGGGCACTGGCGGAGCTCTCTGAACCTCGACAATCCGGGGGCCGGGCGTGGATCCGGACTGGAATCGCTGCCCGATCGGCGCGTCGGCACGGTCCCAGCGGAAACCGCGCTGCGCCGGGCTCGGCTGCGGCTCCGGCTCGGGTTCCGCGTCGATCACCTGCTCGACCTCGACCGGTTTCTCGCGCTCGGGCCGGATGGCCTCGCCCCAGATATCCGGTTTCGACCGTGGCGGTTCGCGTTCGGCGTCGAGATCCTGCCAGCGCGGCGGTGGGCCGGCCGGGCGCGAGGCCACGGTGACATCGTCGAGGTTCAGCGCCACGGCGCGCCGTGGCGATGCTGCCTGTTCGCGCGGAATGGCGACCGGGTCCATGCGGAGCGCTGCTTCGCGCTCGATCTCGTCGACCCCATCGCCCATATCACCCAGCGACCGGCGCTTGCGCCTCTGCATCCGTCGGCGGCGGACCGCCAGTTCGGCCGCAACGAGCGCGAACACGGCCGCAAGCCCCGACGCCGCCGCCGGCCCCATGAGGCGGTAGTCGAACTGATCGGGCAAGGCGAGGCCGATGGCGACCCAGCCGAGCGCCGCGGCTGCAAGCGGAGCTACGGCGAACCCGGGCACCACCGTCGCCAGCACGCCACCAAGCACCGCCGCCGCGGGCACGCCGTACCAGATGATCTTGCCGATCAGCTCGTCGTTGGGCGTACCCGACCACAGCGCCATGAACGGCGACATCAGGTCGGTCCGCAACGCAGTTGGCGCGAGGAGTGCGAACAACCCCGCCGCGAGGCCCAGCAAAAGAGCCACTATTCTCAAGTCATACCCCCGACGGTCCGTCGCTGGCCCCCGTCGCGAACATGCCTAGAGGGCTGGGCGAGTGCAAGTGCGCAGAGGGCACACCTAACATCACGCTGATCTTGCCTTTCTCCCGCCGCTCGGGAACATGAGCAGCATGAAGATACTCATCCTCGGCGCCGGCGTCATCGGAACGACCACGGCCTACTACCTGAACAAGGCCGGCCACGAGGTCACGGTGATCGATCGGCAACCCGGGGCTGGGCTGGAGACCAGCTACGCCAACGCCGGCGAGCTCTCCTATGGCTACGCCTCACCCTGGGCCGGACCCGGCATTCCGGTGAAGGCCGTCAAGTGGCTGTTGATGACGGATGGGCCGCTGGTGCTGCGGCCCAAGCTCGATCCGCGCATGTGGATCTGGGGCCTGCAACTGCTCGCCAACTGCACCGAGCGGGCCTACGCAGTGAACAAGGGCCGGATGGTCCGGCTTGCCGAGTATTCACGCGACCAGATGATGGCGCTGCGCGCCGAGACCGGCCTCGCGTTCGACGGCCGCCAGCAGGGCACCGTGCAGCTCTTCCGGGAGCAGAAGCAGCTCGACCACGCCGCCGACGATATCGCCGTGCTGAAGCAGTATGGCGTCCCCTACGAGGTGCTGGATCCGGCAGGTTGCATCGCTGCCGAACCGGGCCTCGCCACGGCGACAGTACCCTTCGTCGGCGGTCTGCGACTCAAGAACGACGACACCGGCGACTGCAAGATGTTCACCGAGAGCCTTGCGGCGCTTGCAGCAAGCCAGGGTGTCGCGTTCCAATACGGCACGTCGATCGATCGTGTCGTTGTCGATGGCGGCAAGGTCACCGGCGTTGCGACCTCGCGCGGCGTGCTGACGGCGGACGCTTATATCATGGCGCTGGGCAGCTACTCGCCGCTCATGCTGCGCCCGCTCGGCATCTCGCTCCCGGTCTATCCGATCAAGGGCTATTCGCTGACGGTTCCCATTACCGACGAGTCCGTTGCGCCGCTATCGACGGTGATGGACGAGACCTACAAGGTGGCGACCACGCGCCTCGGTGATCGCATCCGCGTCGGCGGCACGGCCGAGATTGCCGGTTATGACACGGCGCTCCATCCCTCGCGTCGCGGACCGCTGGACCGCTCGCTGCGCGAGCTGTTCCCCCGTGCGGGGGATGCCGGCAAGGCGAGCTTCTGGTGCGGGTTGCGGCCTATGACTCCCGATGGCACCCCGGTGCTGGGTCGCTCCCCCATCGCCAACCTCTACCTCAACACCGGCCATGGCACGCTCGGCTGGACCATGGCCGCCGGTTCGGGACGCGTCATGGCCGATATCGTCGCCGGCTACGCACCCGACATCGAGGTCGGCGACCTCAGTCTTTCCCGATACTCGAGCTGACCGCACGAGTACGACGGGCGAGCCCGAGACGCGCCATACGCGTCTCGCCATGCAGAGTCTTGGCCCAGAAGTAGGGGCGCGTGAGCAGCTCGTGCAGCGCCCGCATGCCGGCGATCGAGTGCAGCACCCAGTAGACCGGCAGCAGCAACTGGATAGCAATCAGGTCCGAGCGGCCGAGGCGTCGCAGGCCGGCCACGACCAGGGCCGCCGGCCCACCATAGCCAATCAGCGTGATGAGGCAGGTGAGGGCGAACCAGACATCGAAGATCAGGCCCTGCAGGAGTGTTGTCGCGATAACCGAGGCGACGAATAATGTGTGCAGCGGTCCCGACAGGATCATGCTGCCGACATAGACCTGAAAACTGGCGAATCCCTTCCACCCCAGATCCCGCAGCAATTCGCGCGGGTGGCTGTTGTGGACGATGAAGGTCTGCATCCAACCTTTTAGGTTCTGTTCGAGGCTGATCGCAGCTGTTCGCCAGTGTACATTTTACAGAACAAAAACAATGGCTTAGACTTCGTCACTGTTTTTGGCTGTTCGTGGCCACCCGCGGACTTTGTTGCGACAGCGTTGCGACAGGACCTCGAAAGGGATGAAGAAATGGGCATCGGATCGGGACTTACGAAGCACAAGCTGCTTCTAACTCAGAAAACAGTTGAGAGCCTACGACCGGCCGCGGACCCCTACAGGGTCGCGGATCAGCGTTGCACGGGTCTGGCGGTCCGTGTCGCTACTAACGGCATCAAGACTTGGGACCTTGCCTTTCGAATAAGCTCAACCAAACTGACCAAGCGGCTGTCGCTTGGACGCGTCACTGATGTCAGTCTCGAGGCTGCGCGGCGTAGGGCGAACGAGCTGACCTCCGCTGGCCGAGCGGGCCGTGACCTCGTTCAAGAAGAGAGGCAGGCGAAAGAGGCGTCAGAGAACCGACTAACGATCGGTCAGCTAGTCGAAACCTACCTCCGCCGGCGAGTCGACGGACGTCTCCGGACTGCGAGAGAGATTCGTTATCGACTCAACCGAACTCTGGCTGGCCTGATGGGACGCTTCGCCGACGAGGTGAGGCGGCGGGATATCAGGCAACTCCTGGACAAGGTCGCTGATCAGGGCACCGAGCGAGAGGCGGAGAAACGGCGACAGACTGTTGGCGCAATGTTCCGGTGGGCGGTTTCTCAGGACATGGTCGAGATAGATCCGACAGCCGGCCTTACCGCCTACGATCCAGGTACTCCAAGCGATCGAGTTCTCTCGTTTGAGGAGATTGGGCCGCTTTGGACGTGGCTACTCTCGCCTCTCGTAAGTCAGCACGTGTCATGCATCCTTCGACTGCAGCTCCTGACCGGGGCTCGATGCGGTGAAGTGAGCGGCATCAGGGTAGAGGAGATCGATCAGGAGAATTGGATCTGGACATTGCCGGCCACGCGATCGAAGAACAAGCGGGCGCGATCAACGCCACTTGTGGGTGAGTGCCGGGCCATTATCGAGTCGTGTTTGGCCGAGGTCAGTCGAGGTCCACTTTTCGCCACCGAGCTTGGAACTGTGGTTAAGTCAGTGAACGTAGGCCAGTACCTGTGGTACCGAAAAGAGCAATTGCCGATCGCCAAATTCACAACGCATGACCTTCGGCGGACCGTAGCAACGGCGCTGGTTGAGATGGGCATTTCTCTTGAGATCGTAGCAGCCGTAATTGGTCATGAGGCAGGAGGGCGCAACACACGGACACTTGTGCGCCACTACATTCGAACTGATCTCGTTGGGCGAAAGAAGCCGGTCCTCGAACTTTGGGACAAGAAGTTGCTGGACGCCGTGGCTGGTAGAACAGAGTCCAACGTTCTGATGTTGCGCCGCGGATAACTAATCGTTTCGGCGGCAAAGCGCCTCAATTTGCTCCGTATTGCAGCGCCTCTGGTTAACAGCGGCCGATGCACCCTCTCGGACAATTCGGTACCGCCCTTGGCGTGCCGGGAGGGCATCCTATGGGCCACATTCGCCTTGGTGTGCTGCCGAGGACCAGAAAATGGCGGGCCGTTGTCAAACTGCTGACGACCGATGCCAGCCTCGCTGACATCGTCGGCGCGAGCGCGGAGGCCGCAGAGAGCTCGCTAACGAACGCAGCTGCCGATGACACACTGTCGCACGCGTTTTGGCTCCTAACCCAACTACCTCAAGCGGCGCGGCTCGAGAACTTTTCGGAGCGACTCTGGGAGTTGGGCCTCAGTGTTTCAGACACGCCGAGCCTCCTTGATATCGGAGCGGCGCTGGCCGGAGCGATCGACGCAAAGTCGGCCGAGGTCCATCGGCGCACGGACCTCGGGGAGATCGCACAACAAGCAGCGGTCGAGACGATCCTGTCACTAGTTGGTCGAGAACTTCCTAGCCTGTTTTCGCCGACGTCCGACGAGGTGCGGAAGGCTATTGCGAAGTTCGCGAACTCGGCAAGTTTCAGTGTCCTGGCTAGAGACTTCTTCTCAAGAATTGCTAGACGCTCGCTCGCATATTATCTCAGCCGCGAACTATCGAACCACATCGGACCCGGCGAGCGCTTTACGTCGTCGGCAGACCGCGCCGAGTTCGACTCAGCGCTTGATCTTCACTGCCGACAGGCCTCCCGCATCATCAAAGAGTTCGCCAGCGGCTGGTATGGGAAGGCGAGCGGCGAAGGCAGGCAGATAGCACCTTGGGACGCCTCGAAATTCGCACACGTTGCCTTTCGGAAGATGCGCCAAGAACTGCGCCGAGGGGATGCTGGCGATGCCTGAGCATCTCATTTTCTGTGGATCAGACGCCGCTGCGGCTCCGCCCTATGCCCTTCGCCTGAACCTGTCCGGGCCTTCACAGAACCTCCAAGTCCGACTTGGGGATCTGGGGCAGAAGTTGGTCAAGGATGTTCCGGACCGACTTGTCGATTTAGTGGACATTGCAGCGTACGTTTATGGAAGCGATCTCGCCTACAGTCGAGGTGGACCAGTGGCTCGCCAGATGGGCGTGGACTGGAGGCGGGACTTTAAGCTCGTTGTCCCGGTGCGCGACCCAGATCATTGGCAGAGTCAGGACATTCGCGAGGGCTTGGAAAGCACGCTGCGCTTTCTCTCCGATGACAACTACCGCTTCGATTTCCAACTTGCCCCAAACGATGGGAAATTCCCGGAGTACCTTTCTTGGGACGAAGCTGATGCGAAGGCATTCCGACCGGACGAGGTCGTACTGTTCTCTGGTGGTCTCGATTCGCTAAGTGGCGTCATCGAGGAGCTGGCGACGACGTCGAAGCGGCTGGCCCTAGTGAGCCACCGGCCCTCCTCAAAAGTGTATGCCCATCAGAAGCTTCTTGTGGCGGCATTGACCGCCGCCTTTCCGGGACGCTTGATGCACATCCCGGTGCTGATCAACCGCATGATCGCACTACCGGTGAGCGAGTACACTCAACGCACTCGTTCGTTTCTCTACGTTTCAATGGCCGCCGCTATTGCCCACATGTTCGACCTTGGTCGAGTGCGATTCTACGAGAACGGGGTGATCAGCATAAACCTGCCGATTTCGGAGCAGGTCATTGGCACTCGCGCGACTAGAACGACCCACCCGCTGACTCTGTCGATGTTCACAAGTCTCATGAGCGCCATCCTGAGTTCACCCGTCGATGTTGAGAATCCTTTCGCCTGGAATACGAAGGCGGAGGTAATTGCCAAAATCGTCAGGCATGGGTTTGGCGAGTTGATCCGACATTCTGTTAGCTGCAGCAAGATACAAGAAATGACCCAGGCGCACACGCACTGTGGTTGCTGCTCCCAGTGCATTGACCGCCGTTTCGGCGTCCTAGCCAGCGGGGCCGAGGAATACGATCCATCCGAACTCTACACGGTCGACCTCCTAATAGGGGCACGAGACCACGGAATTGATCGAACGATGGCAGAGTCTTACGTGCGGGCTCACATTGATATGCACTCAATGTCTGAGCTGGCCTTCGCAGGGAAGTATGGGTCAGAACTCGGTCGCATTTGCCTCGCTTCTCCAGGGCAACCTGCCGATGAGATCGTCCGCAAGGTGATGGATCTTCATCGACGACACGGGAGCGAAGTCGCGGGCGTCGTCGAGCGAGGTCTTCACGCGTTCGGACCTCAGCTTCTACGAGGCGAGGTTCCGCAAACATCGATACTGCGGATGGCTTTAGCTCCTAACGAGGCACGAAGAACCATCCCCGATGCTGCGGGAGTTTGGCTAGCTCGAGAAACGGCCCTAGTGACAAAGCCGCTTTCTCCGGAGATGACAAGAAAGCCGAAGGACATGCCATCTCGCGCTCGAGCCATGAGAGCTATTCTGGAGCTTTACCCTGAAGGGGTCCCCAACACCACCGACCTGCCCAACAAGCTCCTCTGCAACGCGGTTATGAGCAGGATCGGGGGAGGCGGGCTTGGGGTTTCTAGCGACACCATTCTGCGTGCTGCAGGACGACGCAAATAGTGCATTTCGCGCAAATCGCGCATGCCGCATTTGCGGCGTGACCGCGCGGCCGATGCAGACCTATCCATGCTCCAGTCTTCGAATGAAGGCGCGGTCGCCGGAACGCTTCCGGTCAGCGGCGAATGGAGCCAGAAATGACACCCCTTGCCTACAGCATCAATCAGGCCTGCACGGTGGCCTGTGTAGGGCGGACCTCCCTCTACCAATCGATAAAGGAGGGAGACCTTCGAGCCGTCAAACGCGGACGGCGGACCCTCGTCCTGGCCGACGATTTGCGGAACTGGGTGGATCGACTACCTGAACTCAAGAGCGAGGCCAACCTCGCCTTGAATGGAGGGGGCAACCAAACATGACCACCCGCAGAAAGGGAGTTTCCTCGAAAGAGGCAAGGCACGTCCGACTCTATCACTGGGTTCTTCAAACGGAGGCGTGGCGTGACCTCGATACTGTGGCCCACGACGTGTACGTGCTGATTGCGTCTCGGTATGTGGGGCCCGGCTCCAACAACGGACGGATACCGTACTCACTTCTGGAGCTTTCGCAGACGCTACACATCAGCAAGCAGACAGCCATGCGAGCGCTTCATCGCCTCCAGGACCACGGCTTCATCGTCCAGGAGATGCGGGGCAGCTTCAGCCGGAAACTGCGGCACGCATCAGAGTGGCGTTTGACGGAGTTTTCGAGTGACATCGAAAACCGGCCGGCGACGAAGGAGTTCGCCGCATGGAAAAAAACAAAAGCCAGTTCCCTGTCGAGCCCCGGCAGGGTGCTCGCGTGGAACCAAGCGGGTGCCGTCAAGGAACAGTCACTGAACGGAACCCCTCCCTACGGTTCCCCGGCGACACCTGTCGTATCGATGCGTGGTTCCCCTCCGACACCACTCTTAGTATGCCAGGGGGAGGCCCCCCAAACTGGCCTCACGGAGAGCGAGCGACGGCGCGATGCAAACCAAACGGCAAGCGCGTCGGCGCTCGCTCTGCACATACCGCCGAACATTCAGAGGATGAACTAGGATGTCGGTCAAGCGGACTAGTCCAACGTCCTCCAATGCGGTGGTCACGCCGGCCTCCGCGAAGAGCTATCAGCTCAAGCCAATGGAGAAGGTCTCCATAGATTTGCATTTGGATCGACGGTCACGAGCGAAATCCTTGCCGCGACAGGTCGTGGAAACAGTGCGTGGTGCCGCCAGCCTGACAGACGATCATCCAGACAAGGCGGTCGGCGCGAGCCTCACCATGGAGGCCCTGGGTCTTACGCGGGTGGGGGAACTTACCTCAATTCTGCAATATGTGGTCGATCTGACCCAGCGAGACCGAAAGCCCGACGAACATGCCATCAATGAAATGCTCGCCCAGGTTGCCGCGGTTCAACCGGCAGACGGTGTCGAGGCGATGCTCGCCGTTCAGATGGTTGCTGTCCATCGGGCGGCCATGAAGACCGCGAGAGCACTCCGTGGTTCGGAGACAATTCCACAACAGGACAGCAACTCAAACTCGTTCAACAAGCTTGCGAGGACGTTTGTTGGCCAAGTCGATGCCCTGAAGCGCTATCGGTCAAAAGGCGAGCAAAAGGTGATCGTGGAGCACGTTACGGTCAACGACGGCGGCCAGGCCATCGTGGGGCAGGTGGGGGGAGGGGGACGGGCATGAAAAGTGACATCAACCCCATGCAACGTGCGAAGCGCTGTCACGCGAGATGCAAACGGACGAAGCTGCCCTGTAAGGCGCCTGTTGTTACAGGCTGGCTTGTCTGCCGAATGCATGGTGCAGGGGGCGGTGCTCCTGAGGGCAAGGCCAACGGCAACTATCGGCATGGCGGCCGCACCAAGGAAGTCATCGCGACGAGGAGGAGGTTAAGTGCGCTCGCTCGCGAGAGCCGCGAGTTTGTCGCTAAACTCGACTGAGCGGCGAGTTGCGATCCCGTTGCGATAGGTTAGCGCAGACGATCGCGGTTCCACCTAAGAACCTGCATACGCTACAGAATTGGGAGTCCGCTAAAGGGTGGAGCGGGCACTTTCCTCAACGAACGACCGCTTCTGGCCCACAGCGGACGCTCGGCGCGCCTGCCGTGGGACAAAGGATAGGGAGATCATTCGCCCGACCGGGCACCGGGACCGAGGACGAACCACCAGTGCGCCAGGACGCCCGCGCTCCAGCCGAGCAGCGGCCTGATGAAGCAGTAAGGCTCGCCGAAATAGAGGTTGAGGGCGGTCCAAGACGATGCCGTCAACGAAGGCGAACGCATGGATTTGAAATCCAAGCCGGGGCCGGAAACGGAACTGGAACTTGCTCGCACATGGCACCCTCCAAGGTGATTGGTTGAGTGGCCGGCGCCGGATCGCGTACCTATCAGTATCCATCTATGAATTGAGCAACCAGGTCATGCAGCTCGTCCCATCGAGCTTCTCGGAAGCTGTGACTTTTAAGAATAAATGGGGGTCCTGCAAAAAGCTTCTCGTACTGAATTTGTCGCCCGGCGAACTCCGAGCCGACTAGATCCCAAGTGAGCCTTACCAACTTCATGCGAGCCGGAGCCTCCAGTCTAGGAGTATCCCAATACGTGCGAAAGGTACTCAACAGATCGCCATCCTCAAGAACAGAACTGTCGGCGGGCATCTGAAACATGCTACTCCCACTCAACTCCCGAAGCGTATCGACAAGTGATGGGTAGGTTTCCGCACACCAGTTCATCGTCGCGTACATGATACGTCTATTGTAAGCGACAAAGCTCGGGGCCCAGGCCTCCGCGGCATGTGTCTGGCCCAGGATCATCCCCTCAAGCATGGCTTCGGACGCAGCCAACTTGCCGAGTACCTCTCGTACCTGCGGAATATCGCGGATGCCTGAGGCCTCGGTCATCGTGCTGGCCAAACCGACCATAAACCTCAGCTTCTCATGATATCGGACGCTGGATTGATGGTTGCCGAGCACGTGAGCAGGCGTCGCGATGTAGATGTCGCGCGCCAGCTTCGGCTGGTTATGGACAAACACGCGGTTCCAGGGGACCTGGACCTTATCGAGAAGGACTACGCAATCCGTTTCGTCAAACCGGAGGCTTAGCGGGGAATCAAAATGCGCAGTTGAGGCCGACCCAAATGGCTTCCTCGACCAAAGGGAGATACCGGGGGCATTTACAGGCACAGAGAACGTGATGGACTCGGAACGCTGCGCGTCCGCTAAGGGAAGAATGTTACCGATCCAAATCTCATCGGCGAGTATAGCGCCAGTGGCCAACATCTTCATGCCGGATACGACGACGCCAGCACTGTCTTCGCTAACCACCCGACACGTTTGCGCGAGCTGATTGGGGAGGCCATATACCTTGGGGTCACGAACGGCCTGGTGGGGAACCACCGCGTGCGCGAGATACAAATCCGCGTCCCGGAGCGTGCGATAGTAGGTCGATATGTTGTCGGAGAACTCGCCGAACAGGTCAGGCGTCATGGCCATCCCTGTCACGAAACTGGCAACATAGTCCGGAGAGCGGCCGAGCAAGCCCAAGGTCGACTGAGCGATCGCGCGATGGGCGGCGGTTCGCTTTGAAAGGTCGTCGACATTTCTTGCGCTTAAGAAGTAGTCGCTGTAGAAGCCCTCCCGATCGGCAGATTCGGTGAATTTCTCGCGCTTGAGATCGAAGATCGACGCAATTGTTTGAGCAGCATTCCGAAATACCGGATGTTCGCTGACGTCTATGATTTGCTCGCGTCCGAGGAACACTCGGCGCCCATCGTTTAGACCTTTGAGGTACTGAGCGCCTGTTCTTAGCAAAACTCAATCCATGACTGTGGTTACAGCGAGCACGGCTGACTTTGATTGCGGTATGGTCTCCAGCTGTGCACGCAGGTCGGCTCTTAACGCCGCACGGGAGACTTTACCGTTCGCACTTCTCGGTAGGCTACGACGCACAACAAACTTGTCGATGCTGCGAAACTCTTCGTGGGGCCACCTCGCTAGAATAGCTGCTTGGATATGCTGTTCGATGGCCGCATGGGTTAGTTTTGTGTCACTCGGAACATAGAAACAAGCAATCATCGAGACGCCGCCGGGGCCTTGTTGGGCGACCACTGCACACTCGGCCAATCCACCTTGTTCCATCGCCACGGCTTCAACCTCGCCAGGGATGATCCATTCGCCACAGCCCGCCTTTATCAGGTCATCAACTCTCCCGTGGACTTGGAAATATCCCTTCTCATCGCGACTAACCATGTCGCCCGTGCGGATCCAACCCACTCGCCGGAGTTCGAGCGTCCGATTGTGATCATCTAGGTAACCGTCCGTCATAGCGGGGCCTCTGGCGTAGAGTTCCCCGATCTGGCCAACCCCAACGTCGACCCCGTCGGCATCTCGTACCTCGGCCTGGTACCCGGGACAAAGTAACCCCGTCTTACCGGGAACCGCGCTTCCGACGGAGCTTGCTATGAAGATATGTCCGAGCTCCGTCGAACCCAAAGCATCCAGCAAAGGGGTGGCGAGGGCACCCTCCCAATCTCGAAGGAGAGAGGCCGACAGGGGTTCGCCGGCCGAGAGCACCACCCTGGCACTTCGAAGTGGTTCGACCGAACGCGCCAGCATGCTCCTTACAAACTTGGGTTGCGACAGAATCATTGACGGTCCAAGCGCGGCAACGGAATCCATAAAATCCATAGGCGTGAATGGGATGGAGCGCAGCAACGAAGTCGATCCGTTCAGGAGGGAGAAAAGGAGGTTGCCCAACAAACCGTAGCCAAAGGTTAGGCGAGCCGAGCTCATGACTCTCTCGTCCGCTTCGAACGGGACAACGCCGCGTTCGAACGCTCGCAGGCACTCAATCGGGGCGCTGTGCCTGCTTAGCACTAGCTTTGGTGCCCCAGTCGACCCCGAACTCATCAGACAGTACGCGCGATCCTCTCCACCGCCTTGCATTGTGAGCGGCGAGGCCTGCTGCTCATTGTACGCATCGGTCCACCAACCGTTGTCGACCACGACTTGCCCAATCGAAGTGAGTCCTACACTTGACAGCATCGGTGACGTAGTTCTGTCGACAACGATGAAGCGGGGCCGGATCCGGAGGAGAACCTCTGTGAGATCTGCCGAGGCCAACCGCGTACTGATCGGGACAGCTGTCGCCCCGGCCGCAATGATACCTAGAAAGCAGCTCGCAAAGCTGAGCGAGTCTGGCAGGAGAATGGCTACGACGTCGCCATTGCGAATGGCGACTTCCGAGCAAAAGACCCTTACACACGAGGCAAGATGGGCGTACGAAACGTCCTTGCCGTCAGCGTTCAATGCAATCGCGTTGCCACGTCCATGCTCCAGGTGGCGTTGGAGACACCAATAGGCGAGATTCTCACCTGATCGTCGTTCAAATTCGGAGTAGACGCTATCGGAAACGCTGGTCATCGCTGCACCGTGCTGGGCAAATAGAAGTTAGAAGACTATATTGGTCTTGACCATTGCCTAAAATCCCCTAACAATCGAGAGGTAGAGTTGTCTAGTCGCGCCCCTTCTCCTTCTTTAGCTGGCGGCAAGCACTGTCCTCAGCCAAGAAGCACGATCGGGTAGGTTGCAATCTTGCTGTTTGGGGAGTTGGCAATTGGCTAACGACAGTGACACCAACGATCGAACGGTCCCCGCGGTTGAGCAATTCCGCGAGCAGGCAGCTGAGCTTACCGAATTGCTCGGACTGGCCGTTCCGCCAATTGCAATTACATTTCTGGATCACAACGAGACAGGCATACCTCGCCTTCCACTCTCGCCGTCTGAGCCTACCGCAGATGGGCGCAGTGGTATGGTGCCGGCCGGCTGCGTCTTTTGGGTAATGGCGACAACGAAGACGTTCAGCACCATTCCAGAAGACCATGGCAACTGCAGCGTGGGTTCGGTTACTCACGGTCTCATCGGTCTGGCCGAGGCCGCCACGAAAGCGGACGTGCAAGCTGTTTGTGAGGCAGGTTGGGTAACGCTGGCCGCCATGCAAGGCATTACAGTCGTCAAATCCCGCCCTGAGTCGATAGTGTATGGTCCGCTCGCAGAGACCCCGTTGGTGCCTTCGGTTGTCCTTATGCGGCTACACGGCAAACAACAAATGATGCTGCATGACGCGTGGCCCTCGATGAGACTCGAGGGGAAGCCTCAATGTCACATCATTGCGATTGCTCATGAGGGTGGCGAAGTCGCAATGAGTGTCGGCTGCATGCTAAGTCGCGTGCGCACGGGGATGTCCAACAATGAAGTGACGTGTGCAGTTCCAGCGTCTCTGTTGGGTCAAGTCATAGAACAGCTGGAGGTGGCGAGGTCTGCTGATTTGTTGGTTGCTCGGTACGCCGCCCACGACGCCAAGCGGTTCCCGCGAGAAGCGCGCGGGATTGAGAGTCATTGAGGAGGATCGAATGCGCGATGAAATTGAGGCCACCACGTTGCTTCCGAGGGAGGAGTCACCGACGTCTCCCGAACGGCTCGAAGCCGAGCTTCCCGAAGCGTTGAAGCAGATTATCCGCGAACTCGAGGCGATCCCCCTTGAAGCGATTGAGGATGTCGCGGCGCTCGACGAGTTGGAGGCCGGCTGCCTGTCCTGCTCTTAGCGAATAATCCTCCACTTGCGATCAAAAAGGAGGTTGAGGTGCTCAGCCGAATAACTTGTCAGATGCCGTCCCGTGCGATGGAGCCGACGATCGAAAAAGGCGCTTGGATCGCAGCGGACACCGTACACTATTCGAACAACAAGCCGAGAAGGTACGACGTGGCTGTCTTTTGGGCCCCCGACGTCGAACGGGAGATTCTGGACATTGCGCGTGCGAAGGTCAACGACGAGACATCTTCGATCGACGACCTGCTAGCCGCTGCGGCGGATGTTCTCAGATCGCGAAATCAGACCGTTAGGCCGCACCTCCTGTTCGTAAAGCGCATAGTGGGGCTCCCCGGGGAGACAATTCGGCTTTCGGAAGAGGGTCTCGAGATCGATGGCGCCCGTATAGAAATGCCTCGGGATCTCCGCAAGATTTTCGGGGGGTTTCCTAGCTCCGACAAGGTTAGGTACGGGAAGGAGCAACTGCCGATCGCTGACAACGCGGTATTCGTCGTAAGCGACAATGTCGCTGACGGCGTCGATTCACGTCATATTGGTCAGGTCCCGGTTGGGAATCTTCTTGGACGGGTGACGATGTAGTTAGCGATCTATAGCCGATTAAACTGATCGTCAGTGGGCTCGGCGCAGCAGTACCAAGCCTCAGACATGGTAGGTGGCATGGCGGGTTGCATGTGACGCTCACGGCCCGTTGTCGAGCCGTCATGTCCCAGCAGCGACTCTGCCAGGCCAAATATCGCGTCGAATATCGCGGCGCGGTCGCGATGATGGCCCTCCCCAATTTGCACAACCCGCTTCACCTGCATCTGAAGAGAATCCATCCGTGGGTCAGGATGGGTCCAAATGTAGGCGAGTGATGCGTCATCGAAGCGCTCAACACAGTCTCGAACGTCGTCTAGCTCAAGAAGCAGCGACCCCTTGGGCAGGAGGAGCCGGATCGCTAGCTGAACCGGCGCGACACTGTTCACGAGTCCCCATCGTTCGATTGTAGAGAGAAGTTCGATGTAGTCCTCGGCCGTGGTCCAAGGCGTAAAGGGGAGGAACGTTGGAATGAAATGAATCCCCGCCTCCCTTACCGCCTGCAGGGCGTCGAACACATCGTTGCGGGTATGTTGTTTGGCAAGCTTGATTAGCACGCGATCGTCGACGGCCTCGACCGCGCTGGTGATCATCACACATCCGAGGGCGCGAAGCCGGGGCAGAACTGACCGGTGCTTCAGGAGGTGTTCCACCTTGATCACCACGTCAAAGCTGATCTGTGGGAATTCGGCGTGAAGTCGTTCCGCGATTGCCAAAGCGTGACCGGGACCATTGAGAAAGTCAGGATCACCAAAGGATATGTGTTTTGCACCCAACGCGACCTGCTGCCGTATGTCAGCTAGCACTATGTCGGGTTGGACGATTCTGAATTGGCCCTGGTAGACAGGGACTATTGGACAGTGCCGGCAGAGATGCTTGCAGCCCCGCGACGCCTCTGTGTACCCAACGAGTTGCTGCTGTCCGTCGGGTGCGTTGAGCTTCGCGTAAGCACTCAAAGGCGGAAGTTCTCGTCTGCTGGGTATCTGAAACTTCAATTTGTCGAGTCGGATGGATACCGCGGGATCACCGCCCAACGGGATCGCCTGCGCGGACGACGATGTGAGCCGACGATAGAGATCGGAGATCGCCTGCTCGTACTCGCCCCCAACCACGGCCATAGCCCCCTTGCTGCAAAGGTATTCGGCGTTCAGAGGAGCATACAGGCCGAAGCAACAAATATGCGCTTCGGGGTAGGAGCGATGAACGCGGTCCATGACAGGAACTGCCAATCTGGTCGCGGTATGCATGGGCAAATAGAAGCAAACTAACCCCACGCCCTCAAACTGCGCAGGATCGGGTGTCTCGACTGCGAGGTCAAGACATCGCACATCCGCCCCATCCCGCTTTAGCCAACCGGCAAGCGAAGCCACTCCAAACGGTTGATGCCCAATGTCAAAGGTCGAGAGGATCAACACCCTCATTTTCTTGCCCTTCCATCGTCAATCAAAGACTTCAAACACAATGGACGCCTTAGCACTATCAAGCGCAGTCCTGACTGCTTCGTGAGTCGGAGCGCTTGCGATCACGAAGCCAAGGTAGCAATCCTGCTCGGGAAAACCCAAAAGCCTATCGCCAGGCTTCGCCATTACGTGCACATCCCGCACGTTTGGGATGGCTTTGGCCTGATCGACGCCGGTTATCTCTGCCAGGATGCCTCGTTCGGTAACGGGAAGCATCAGGACGCCAGCATATGATGTACGCCCACCGATGCTTCGGCGCTGCGCAGGCAGCCCCAACGTCGATTGGAGCACGAGGTCGTGGTAGTCCACGTCGAGGCAGTAGGTATGTGCTCGGCCACACAACCCTCCGATCGGTCTAGCGCCGATCTCGATGATTGTGCAGACACCGTCTTGGATCCTAACCTCGGCGTGTATGGCGCCACTTGTCAGGCCCAGTGCCTTAACACCCGAAAGCACCTCCGTCGCTACGAGCGTCTGAGTCTCAGGCGTCTCGGCAGAGGGCGTTATGTACAAGACCTCCTCGAAGTACGGACCGTCGCCGATGTCCGGTTTGTCGAAGATGCCGATCAAAAGGAAGCCATCTTCAGATAGGGTCCCATCAACCGCCAGCTCTCGCCCTGGGATGAACCTCTCGATGAGAATTTCTGAAGCGGCCTCAGAACCCGCAAACGGAATGTGACTCTGCGCCACTCGCTGCGTGCGGGGGAAGGCAGCAACCACCTCCTCAGAGTTGTCAGTGCGAACCACACCCTGGCTCATCATCCCCCATCGGGGCTTCAAGACGACAGGAAAGCCCAAGTCGGCCGCGACGTGAACAGCTTCGCCAACGTTCGCGGCGAGGCCGAAGCTCGGCACTCGAAGGCCCGCCTCACTCAAGGCTCGCCTCATTTGGAACTTGTCACGGGAGGCGAGCGCAGCTTGGATCGTTATCGAATACCCTTCGAGTTTGTGAGCCAGCGCCGCCGCGGATACCACCGCTCTCTCATCGTAGGTGATGAAGCCGACCCTTTTGGTGTCATCCAGCAGCAGCTGCATCACGGGCACCATCGCGTCTACATCATAAGGTGAGACATCCACCTGCCGGTCGACTAGATCGCGTTGCCACGTTAGCGTGCCGTCGGCAACCATCCAAATCTCAAGTCCATACTTTCGGGCCGCCCGAAGCGCGTCGCCCGGCGCGGTCGAAACGAAGACGATAACCTCAAGCTTTGCTTCTTGGAGCATTCGCTACCTCCGGGTGAGAATACCTCTCGCCTTTTCGACTTCTGCAACTATGACGGCAAAGGGCGGAAATGCTCGGTCCCATTCAAGGATGACTGCATTTGGTCTGCATCGCAAGCGAAGCCACTCAAGTAATCTCCACACCTCTTGGCTCACCGGATCCGCGTGACTGTCGACAAGGATTTGCTCTTTGCGGCGACTGCCCGCCAAGTGCACCTGCACAACATTCTGGAGCGGGATGCCTTCTAGGAACTCATAAGGGTCGTAACCGTGATTGACTGAGTTTATGTGCAGGTTGTTGAGATCAAGAAGCAGGCCGCACCCAGAGGCTTCACAAACGCGTCGAATGAACTCCCATTCCGTCATGTGTCCTCCCGGGACACTGAAGTAATAGGTAATGTTCTCGAGTATCAGCGTCAGTCCAGTTCTTTGCCGAAACATCTCAACGTTTCTGGCAACGATGTCGACGGATTGGTTCGAAAAACACAGGGGCGCAAGGTGGCCGACGCGCCTGCCAGCGATGCGCGTTAAGGCGAGATGGTCACCTAACCACGCGGCCCCAAGATCACCCACGATTCTTGCGATCCGGTCGACGTACTCGAGATCCAGACTTTCATCGGAACCGACCGAGATGTTGAGGCTATGGCAGATTATGGGAAACTGCGCAGCTAGTGACCCAACCACCTCGCGTGTGAGAAGCCGGGGAACATTGTCGGCCACAATTTCCAGGACATTGATGGAACCGGAATGTTGCCACACATCGGCCGCGAAACTCCGCCGGTAGCTGACACCGACACCGAGCTGTGGAAGGCCGTCCATTTAGCTGCCCTCGGCAGCGATGGGCAGGACGTCGATCAATCCGAGGGAGACCAGGTAGGCAACGGCCATTTCGACTGCTCGATTGAGGCGTGATGGAACTGGCTCCTGCGAACGTGTCAGCTTTTCGGCAATTTGGAGAATGCTATGTTTGCCATCACACAATCGCAGTAAGCTGGCGTGCATTCGACTTAGGCGAACAACCCTAACAAATCCGTCGATTCTGGGTCTGCAAGCGACCAGGCAGTACCAATCGCTGGGCGTGCCCTGCCTCCCGGCGTCGGACACGAAGTGATCGGCGACGCGACCTTGCGCACGACAGGCATGGATGGGACGCGTGCGCAATAAAGCTACGGAATGGAGGGGTGGAGCGTCAGTTTCACGGCGGGGGTCTTCGTCAGCAGCGCGCAGCCGCATGAGTTCTATCCGACCGAAGGATTCTAGGTCGGCGATGTGAATATTCGCGGCCCGAGCCAAGCTCGGGAGCGCGACAACAAATTCACGCAGTTGCTCCAGCGGCTCGGGCGCGCCCTCCTGTTGCTCATGCCGGCGGTCGAAGGTCGCCCAAAGCCGGTCCCATGCCTCCTTTCCGACCTGCCTGAAGAGCACGGGCGTCGTGGCGGCCGCAAAATTCAGGTTCTTGCGTTCGAGTAATTCGGCGAAGTAGCGAACGCCAACGCCGTTTCGCTCGATCATCGCCCGGAGGCGTTGTTGGTGCTCGACGCTCATTGAGTCGACGACGGCATCGGAACTGCCTGCTAGCAGAGCGTCGATCCTCGAGGCATCCGCGAGTAGGTCGACTAGCGCTATTTGAAACGCTCGTTCCGACACGGCGCTAGCCCAGGGATTTCAAACGGGAGGCGATAGCGGCTAAATTGTCGGAAAGCTTTGGGTCGACTGCGTTCGCCAACTCCAGCAGCTGTTCGGAAGCGATTGATGGAGAGAAGCTCGCGACTGCACGGGCAACGGCCAGTTTGGTGCTATTGCCAACAAGCCCGAACATCCGGTTTAGCAGTGGGACGGCGAAGTTACCTGGTAGTTCGCGAAGCATCTCGACCGTTGCGAGCTCAGTGCGCCGCCTGAGCCCGGTCCTGTACCGATCGACTTTGTCACCGTGCCAAACGGTGTCCGACAGTCCCTCAACTGCGTCCGCCTCTTCCTCCGTGGTTTCGAAAACATGGAACGACACGGCCGCATGGTTTGCTGCGTTGCGGATTTGATGGATACATGGCGACTTGAGAAGCCCGACGTCTCCTGCGTTCCCAGTAAACTGAACCGACGGCTCGATGTCGGCACCTTCGCGGAAGATCAATATCTGGATCTGATGCAACAGAACCCCAGCAACCGACCAATGATTGTGCTCGTGTCGGGTGTTCTCATACCCACTGGGCCAAACGAAGATGCGCGCGGAAAGGAGTTCGTCGGTCAGTCGAACGAGCGGAAGGTTCCACAGCTCCGTCGGTGCGCCGAAGCTTCGTACTAGAAACTCACAGCAGGTGGCACGAAACTCGGAACTGGCGATTTGGTTACGCAACCAGTGCTTCGCCTCCTGCGAGGCGGTTTGACTCGGTCGACCACGGAGCATCAAGGCAAGCGCCGCAATTGCCGCTTCGAGCGGCTCTATTGAGCGATCGCGTTCTGTAGCAACCTCTCCCAACTCCCCACAAACTCCTCATATGATCGAACGCTCTTCAACGCTTGATGTCCCGCGGCGGCAACAGCGGTTCGCATCCCAGTGTTTTCGATTACTAAAGACAGTCTCAGGACAAGGTCTTCCAAGTTCCGCGGGTCCTCAACAATGAGGCAAGTATCCCCGTTGCGCAAGATGTTCCTGTACCTCGGAGTGGCCGCAACCTCGGCGGTTGTAACCAAGCATACCCCGCAACTGAGGACTTCATCTGGGACGATCGAGACGTGCTGGGGCGTCTTAAAATCACGCTTCAGATATGCGACTGCGTCACAGGCACGAATGAACGAACCGATATGACGATTGTGTACGGGTGGCATCAGCCACGTGCTGTCCTCAATTCCTTCGGTTCGAATAGCCGCCCTCAAGAGCTCTTCGCCTCGATACCAGCGCGTCATTAGGAGGAGATTGAATTCATGGCCCTGCTGCTTTACTCGACCAAGCGCTTTGACTAGCTCAAATACGCCCTTGGCTTCAAACAGCTTACCGTAGAAACCAATCGTCGGTCGATCGGGCACGAACGGATTAGTGTGCCACCCCAGCTCATCCCCGATTGTACGCGAGGCGCGACCCAAGATCGCATTGATGTCTAGGGGCGCTACGTCGGGATTGAAGACCGAGTCTGGTGGTGCGTAAGGAGCGGGCAGGGTTGCAGTGGCATCGGAGCGCAGTCCCCGCGCGAGAGAACTCTTGGCAATGAATTGTTGGGCCCGGGCAACTAGCTCGACGTAGGCAGGGCGCAGTTGCTTGTGTGCCGCGAGCCTACCAACATCGCTCCCTGCATGAGTTTGAACGTGGGGTACGCCAGTCCAAGCCGACACAAGGTGCGCGGCGACACCGTAAGGTTCAAGGTACGTTGCAAGGATGATCTGGCAACCATGTTCGTGCACTGCCCGCAAACCAAGGGAGGTCAGCTTTGTGACGACGGGATTGTCAGGGGGAATATGGAACTGGCTCGGGTCAAAACGATCGGTGCCGAGTACAATGAGGGCCGAACCCGTCGGATCGCCCGTAGAGGTCTCGTCGATGACGATGCTGCGGAACGGCGCATCGGCCTCCGTGGCGTTTGTGCAAACGGTAACGGAGTGGCCGCGGCCAATGAGACCTTCTGTCAACCAAAACCCGACAGTGCTTACTTGACCTACAATCGGTGGATATTTTCCAATGAGACAGATTTTCATCAGATCAGGCCGCCAAAAACTGCAAAATTTCGTCCGAAACGGTACGCCACGATGATGGCTTCCGAAAAATATGTCCCTCGCCTGGCAACACGACGTTCTTGCCGAATGCACCGAAAGTCATTTGGAGTTCCTTGACGTCGCTCTCGGTGGTCAGAGAATCGTCGGAGCCATACGCAACCAAGACCCTTGTCGCGCTCACAGGGCCGGGAGACAGCAAAGCGGAATCGAGTATCGGCGGCCAATTTGGAACAGCGCCACGGGTAGGCCGAATTACTGGACTTACCAGCGCCGCGACATCAAAAACTGGTTGGTCGCGCATGGCTGTCAGAGACACGTATGCACCGAGACTGCCGGCGAGCAATGCAGCATTCACGCAACCTTCCTTGCGAAGCTGCCCGCGAATGTTCAGGAGGATTTTACCCCACGCCGCCGCCAGACTAGTGTTTGGAAGAAGCCACTCGGTTCCCCCCCCAGGGGACGTCGGGCCGGCGATCCCGAGCACGCGGTACCCAAGTTCGCCTGCCGCTGAGGCTATCCCGTACAGGGCATGCTGGAAAAACAATGTCTGAGGGCCAGCCCGCAGCAGTCGGAATGGGCTGGCAACTAGGACAAGTGCACGATTGCTTTCGGGCGGACCAGCGAGGGGGAAGACCCTGAAATCAGGAGCGGGGCGCGCGCGATGCCTTCGCCGGACCTTGGCCGAACGTGGATCCATCGACTGGTGCTGCCAACCGCTGCTTTGGGCCTTTGCGCAGTGCAAGGATCCTTGGAGTGACCAGCGGAGCATGTCGAAGCTACCAGAAACCTCTCGAAGGACTTTCCCCCTCGCGCCAGAAGCCCTTGCATCTCCGACTATCAGCGACATCCCTGGAGGGCCACGACCTCCCACAGCTGTCACCACGGCGGCGAATGATGAGCTTGTTGGATCGAGCACAAAATCCTGGACGTCGAGGTCGTCGGGGGTCAGTTCCTTTGCTGCACCCTTCGCGACGCAGAGCAGCCGTGTGCGACCATTTTGAAGGAGTTGCACCACGACATCGCCGCTAGCGGTAACCGCCACCGGCAATTTCGAGGTACCGAGGCCTACGTCAAACTGGATGCCGCCGATGTCGGAACGTGCGAGTTCCCCGGAAGCGCCATCTAGCAACGAAATTAGCAGGTCAGCTTTGGGCCATTGAAGCTCTGACCAAGCTGCACATGCCAGCCACCTACCGTCTGCTGATGCGGCGATAGTCGTCCTCTCGACGACCCCGGGCAACGTGGTGACGGACGCTAGGCCGTCCGCGTTCCAACATTCCACACGATGTCCGTCGTTCACTCGGCGAAGCCACATGACTTCCTTGGAAAAAGCGATCTCAACAACATCCTTCGTTCTATGCAGGAGTTCTCCGCTCGGCGAGATGTTGAAGAGTGTCCTTCCGCTAACGAAATAGGCTTCGTTTCCCAGGAATCCAACACCAGTGATAGGGTGTTCCATTCGGCGGAGGGTCAAGCCGAGATCTTGTTTCCAGAGGATGAAGCTTTGGCCATGAAATCCGGCAAGCCTAAGACCATCGTCTGACCACGCCAGGCCAGACATCTCGAAGTGGGCAAATGGGAACGATGTGACCCGATGGGAGCCGAGAATGCTGAGCTCGGGGGCATCCATCTTACCACCCAGCCAGATTGCAGCGACTGAATCACCACACGGCGCCGGTGCAAGCGCAAAGAAGTACGGTGTTATCAACAGCTTCCCTCAACAGTTGTAGGCAAACTCCGTCATCGTCTGACCGTCCACGGCCGATCGCTTAATTTTGCCGGTAGACGTTTTGGGTAGACAGCGAGTGAACTCCACTTTCGTGAGCCATCGCTCGGGCTCGTTGGGCCACTTCTCTCGGACGCTACTTGCGGCCATCTCTGCTGCGTGAACTTGGTTGTTTGTACCCTCATAGACCAAGATCGCTTTTAGGACCGTCAATCCATCCATTCCCGTCGTACCTAGCACGACGCATTCGGAGACTCCTGGAACGAGGGTAAGCAATTGCTCAACGTCGGTCGGATTCACCCATTTGCCGCAACCGAGCTTAATTAGGTCGTCTACCCTGCCTCTTGGGTAAAAACGGCCATGCTCGTCGCGAAAGAATGTGTCTCGCGTCCTCACCCACCCGTCCTGAAACACGTCTTCGCTTGCGGCGCGGTTGTTCCAGTAACAATTGGCCGCGCTTGGTGTTCTAACCCAAAGTTCACCCAAGGTCTCTTCTGTGGGTCGGCCCTCTGGGTCCCGAAGGACAATATCGCATCCTGCAATAGGACCACCTACCGAACCCGGTCTATGATTGCCGGGCGTAGGAACCATAAAGACGTGTCCAACTTCAGTGGTCCCATAGCTGTCGTAGATATCCGTGCCAGTCAGAGCTCGCCACCTGTCAATCAGCGAATTGTGTAGCGGTTCGCCCGCGCTCACACATAGTCGAACGGAGCCCATCGCTTCTCTTGTGGTGTTTACTCCGAGCAGTTCGGCGAGAGCCCGGGGCTGCGAGAAGAACAGCGTCGGCGCATGGGCTAATGCCGCTTCGATCAGCACGGAAGCATTTGGGGCCTCTGGGAACAAAATGACCGCTGCACCTGCACGTAGTGGAAAGGCCAGGTTATTTCCGAGGCCGTATCCGAAATGAAGCTTTGGAACCGCCAGACAAATATCACCGTAGCGATATCCAACGTGTGGCGAAGCGTAGCTGTCATAGGCCAGCAGGAGGTCTTTGTGTCTGTGCGGGATCAGCTTTGGTGCTCCAGTAGATCCCGAGCTGAACAGTCCGTACGCCAACCTGTCAGGCGCATAGATGATCGAGTGGTCGGCGTTGCAGAGTTGCATTTCCCGCTCAAACTCAGCAGGCGCCGACCAACTGGCGATGATGACAGTCTCGACCCCCTCCATCAACAGCAACGGCTTGAAGCGAACTGCACTCCGCTCGTCAACGATGATCACTATCGGCTGAGCAACGCTGACGGCGCCGGCAGCCTCTTCAATATCGACCGAAGTGCTGAGGGGGACGGGAATGCCGCCAGCGGCTATGATTCCGAAAAACGCGATCACAAACGATGGGCAATCAGGAAGGAGCAGGAGAACCCGATCACCAGGCCCCACTCCAATGCGTCCAAAGTAGGACCTACTCCTCGCGACCGAGTCGGCGAGCTTGTCGTAGGACATGCCTCGTCCTTGGAACAAAAGAGCGCTGCGCTCTGGGTGCGCGCGAGCAGACTCGTAGACGAGCTGCTGCGTTAGGTGCGCTTGTGAATAGTCTTGCACGGCTTTCTCCTCACGAGGGAAATTGCGGCCCTTCGTAATCTGTAGGCATCCGGGCCTTCACTCTCCAGAACGACACGCTTTTGCGTTCAGCGGCCAAGGATTTGCCTCCGTGTATTCGGCATGCCGACCAATATCTTGGCTTATGCTGAAAATTGATACCACCCCCGTTTATTTCGTCACCGGGTTGGTCTTGCAGTCGGGATCTGAGATCCCCGCGAATTTCAACTCGTCGCGTACGATCGGTAGGCTCGAGTGAGTCTTGGGGTGTGAAGACAACTCTGGAGCGCAGCAAGCGGTGCAAAGCGGAACATCGCTGAGGGTCCGGCTCTGGCCAACCGCCGAAATTCGTTGCGCGGGAATCTCGCCGTGCCGGAGAGACAACGCTGAGAAGAGTCGCGAAGCTGAACCCACCGCGCATAGCGGACGTTGCGACAGTGTTGCGATGCGGGCCGTGCGACCTTGCAGCCTTCCCGCCACACAGGGGTGTTTGCGAGCAGTGAGGGGAGGGACTAGCCCTTCATTCATTCTCTGCCGCGCAAACTAGGGTTCGAATCCCTTTCTCTCCGCCACTTCTTCCGCCTAAACAGTTGTTATGTAACGTGAATATGGTTCAGCCTCGGAGCTAGCCCTAAAATGCGCCCCACCAGATTCCTGCGCATGTGGGCCGATGGGGCTTTCCGGTCACGCATCTGTGATCACGCCCCCTGAGCTACTGAGCGGCTGGCCGCGCCCTGTCGGTCTTGCCGGTAGATGACGGCGTAGGTATCTCCACTTGTGAGGGGGCTTTGAACACATAGCCGCCCAGCATGGCGGGTTGCGGCGCAATAGCAGCGATGTAGTTGCCCCGGTCGTTGAGAGCTGCCGTCGCAAGGTGCGACCCCGACGATTGGCGATAGAGCGATACGCGCCACGGTATCAGTGTCGGAGAGCCGGCAGCCGGACCCAAAAGCAGGCGGGCTACAGTTCCAGCACCAACATGGCTGCCCACCACATGCTCCAATGGTTCGGCTATCATGCGCGCCAGTTCGTCATCGAAGCCAAGCGAGCTGATGCAGCCCGGCAGGTCGCATTCGGACATGGGGATGACTACTTCGGTGCTGACCGGTGGACTTCTGACCAGCGCAACAATGCTGCCGTTTTCCTCGCGCTGACGGACAGGCGTGTCCAGGCCTCGCTTCGACACGATTCCATACGCCTCAAGTTCGCTTTCCGTGAAGATATGCAGTTTCTCGGGCGGCGTGCGCAGCATCTCTACAATTACGGGATCCTGCACTCCGAAGCTGCGCATCGCTTCGAACAGGGCGGCCACGCTCAACTGAGTGGCAGTTGCACTCTCGCTACCGCCGTACATCTGATGAACACCTAGGAGCCCGCCGGCCGCTATGGTGCGCTTCCCTCCTGCCAAGAATACGAAGGCGCAGGCGGAATAGCATTCGCCCTTGGCCGGCACCGCCGTGACCATCGATCTGGCACGAACAACCCGCGCCACCGCCAGCGCTTCGTTGACCAGCCCGCCAGGGCTCGCGGTCACAAGCTTAATCGCGTGAGGCCGGCTCCCAATCGCGCGCACAAAATCGTCAAATGCGCCGCTCTTCAGGGGGCCATCCATCACCAGCGTGTCGGGCAAATCGCCAGGCAGGTAAAAGGCCCCGATCCTAAGGTCGAACTCTGCGGGTCGCGGGATGGGTTTTGGCGGCTGTTCGGCCAACGCCAGTCCTGCCCAGGCGACTGCGAGTACCGCCAACAGATGGGCCCGGATGCTCAAGCGTTCCTCAGCCGGACTTCAGTATAGCCGCCAGCCGCGAACGAAGAACGCCGAATGCCATCGCATCTACTTCCTCGAGGTCGAAGCCATCGTCATTGGAGCCACCACCCTTACTGACGTTGAGCTGCGACATGTCCGCAGGATCGAGGTAACGATATGTGGAGTATCGGCGCTTGGTCGGAATGTGAAGGACGGCCAATTCGCCATCGTCCGCGAACTGTTCTGCTGTGACTTTCTCTGTCATGTAGCCCTCCCAACGGCGCTTGATTTTAGCGATGACACGACATCCGCACCAGCAGGTATGGCCCACACAGGGCGTTAGGCCATTCTTGCGGATGCATGTCTGCTCAGCCCAAGAAGCGAAACGCTATCGACCCGCTCATCCTTGGATACTCGGCAGCGTAGTTGCCTGGCATCGGCGTCAAGGGAGCCCAGTGCGCTTGAACTCGGCCCAGCCGATCAGTTCCGAGGCCTCGCTATCTTCTGCTTCGACACCCGCGGCCTTTGTCCCTGCAGCTCCGCGTTGCTTAGCCTTCCAGGCTGCCTCACGCCTGCGCTTGGCGGTGGCCTCGGCATCCTGTTCGCGCCAATCGACCACAAGGTCTCGGTTTGCTGCATCCTCGACGAAGTCAGGATCGAACACGTGAAACGTGATGGTGCCGCGGCCGCGCAACTTAATCGTCCTCGTCCCGGCACTGGGTAGCCGGCCATCTTCCAACCACCTCCGCCGCTCGGTAGATGAAATGCTCAGGATGTCCTCGATCTCACGCGGGATGACAGGTCGCCGCTCGATGCCAACTAGCGCCTTGGCCACAATCGCTGATGCTGCGGCAAACTCCTTCTGCGAAGAGGAAGGCATTCGAAGCATCAACTCTCCCGCCTTGACGGTCAGCGACTTGCGGGCCGCCGCCGGAAGTTGCGTTCTCACCTGCATATACAGACCCTTCGAGCGTACCGACGATCCTAGCCGCGCAGCGTAGGGCAGCGTCCAGGAAGCAATCAGGTCGTCGTCAGATAGGAGGCTTTTAGGCATCCACGCTCTTATGCGACTGTGTTACGTGCCCCTTCCGGTTAATCCAGGCCGTGCAAGCGCCGCAGCTCGCGCTGCACCGACTCGGGCAAACTCACCTTAGCGAGAATGTCTCGCACGATTTCTTTCTGCGTCATCGGGTGATCGTCTCGATGCAGGCCTTGTGCACGAGCGATGGACTGCCCGACGGTCTCGCGGACGCTTGGCGCCGATGGTTTGTGCCGAAAACTTCGGTCTGCTCATCAGTGCCACCGATCGGCGTCGCGTGGGTTACGACGTTGCATCTCGTTCTCGTAGACTTCGAGCGCCATCGGGCTTTCGATGATCGCCAGCAGGCGGCCGAGTGCCTCCTTGGCACTTACGCCGCTGTCGGGCGGCAGATAGTCATAGAGTACGTCCGAGACCATCACGACGATGTCGTCGGCGCTTGCCGGTTCGTGGCCCAGCTTCTCTTTCGCCTCGTCGAGATAGCGGTGCATCTCAGGCATCTTTTTCATCCTCCAGGTGGACGTCGGTCGGTGCTTTGTCTTCGCGCAGTCCTTTGAATGACGGATGGCGGATCAAGCCATCAGGAGTGATCTCGGTGAACTCGACTTCGGCCAGAAGCCGTGGCTCTACCCAGCGAGCGGCACGCATCTCAGGGCGTGGCATCCCTCTTATGTCAGGCGCCGTGTCCGTGCGGATCACCTGCAGCACGTCCCACACCTCGCGGCGCATCTTCTCGGTGAAGCCGGTGCCCACTCCGCCGCGATAAACGAGCTGGCCGTTCTCGTAAGTGGCGAGGAACAACGCCCGGACGTTGTCGACGCCATACTCCGGCGGTCGCCAGCCGATGATCACGAACTCCTGCCGTTTTACGCATTTGATCTTCAGCCAGGCCGTCGAGCGGTCGCCGCCGTAGTAGCGGGCAGTTGGCGACTTAGCGATGACGCCCTCGTGCCCGCCCTCGCACATGGCCTGGAACACCGCTTCGCCATCGCCGACGATGTGATCCGAGTAGGCGATGGGCACCTCGGTCGGTACGCTTGCCAGCAGGGCCTCGAGACGCTGCTTGCGCTCGAGCTGCGGCAGCCGGGCGAGGTCCTCGCCGTCCAATTCGAGGAGGTCGAAGGCGTAGAATACCACTGGCTTCTGCCCGTCGAGGCTGTTCTTGAGCAGGGTGAAATTGGTGCGGCCGTGCTCGTCGATGGCACAGATTTCGCCGTCGATAAGCGCTGTGCCCTTGGTAAGCTGCGAAAGCCCTGGCACGACGTATCCGAACTGCCGGGTCCAGTCGTGGCCACCTCGTGAGTACATCTTGACCGTACCGCCGGCGATGGCCGCCTGCGCCCTGTAGCCGTCGAACTTCATCTCGAACAGCCAGCTGTCGCCGGTCGGCACACGCTTCTCGAGCGTGGCCAGTGCAAACGGGCGGAACGTGGGGAGGACGAGCGAGGTAGATTCCGAGTCCGTGCGGCGAAGCCGCTTACCGCTGGGTGGGGCCGCTACGGCCGCCATGGGTTGCTCGTGAACATTGCGATTCAATAGCACTGCGGGAAAACAGTTCCGAATCCTGCACCGCACGCACGTGGCTTTTGTTGACCCCACGAGGAGAAGGAGGTGGCACGGCTAAGGGTTAACCGAGGCGATCCGGGGGGGCGGCCCTTACTGCCCAGACACGTACTTGCGGTTTACCCAGCCCTCATAGCCTTCAGCTCGTACCTTCTGCCAGGAGCCGACAGCGTAAGGCAGGAAGGCGATATCGCATTGATGGCGCGATAGCACTGTCACGACGCGCGAACCCGGCGAAGGAAACGCTCGAACGTTGAGCCGGTCTCCCGCTCCAACGCCGCTGACGCAGTACAGAGCCGGCGAGACCATCGAGATGTACTTCCTGTTGACCCATCCCGCATCGTGCCCATCCTCGATTGGGCACCAAGAGCCCTTGCAGGGACCGGTCACCACTACTCCGCACTCACCATATCTAAGGGTGGTGACCACCTTGCTGTTCGCGTTGCTCTTGGCTCGCACGTTCAGAGCGTCCGTGCTCTTCACATTGACAACGCAATGCTCCTCGCCCTCCACCACCTGGGCAGTCGCAGGAGTGATAACCCCGAACGACAAAAGCGCGACGAAAGCGAACGTGAGAACTCTTAAGTAGGGCATCGGATCTCTCCTGTTGCAAGCATCTGGACGCGCCTAGGAATGAACTGTCCCTGAAATTGATGGACTGCCGTCTATTTTTTGCCCTTAGCCGCTAGTGTGCCGGCTGTGACGACAAAGCGTTCTGGATCGGCCTCGGTTCGCTCTCTGGATCCATACGGACCAAAGTCGCCAGCAACGAGACTTCGAACGTGGCGTTGCAGGACAGGTGGATCTAACACCTTTCCTGCGGCATTTAAGAGGCCGTCTGGACGGGGGCGGGGTTCTTGAAGGTGGCCCTTCGCGGGACCCCGCCCTTCGAACAAACGTCAATGCAGAGCCAGCGGAATTGCAGGTCGATGCGGCCATACTCGACGGCCAGTTTGGAGGTTCAACGTGTTTGCCCGCTCGCTGCTGCTCATCACCGCCCTTCTCCTCGGTATCCTCACCGCACAAGGTGCGGAGTGGTCACGCTACGATGGCCCGGGTGTAAGCATCGACTTGCCCACAAGCACTTTTGGCGTCGCAGATCGATCACCTGGCCGACTTCGGCTCACAGACAGTGCTCGAAGGGCCCAGCTCGAAGTCTTCAGCGGCCGCAATGCACAGGATCTCTCGATTGCCGACTTCAGACGCGAAGTTACAACTGTCGATCCCAACCGCACCATTGTGTACGAGGCGTCGGGTCGCACATGGTTCGTGGTTTCGGGATATATGCCGGATCCGGAAGGCGTAGAGGAGCTAATCTTCTATGCGAAGTTCATGTTCGACGCGACCGGGAACAGGTTTGCGGCTTTCGAGCTCAGCTACCCCAGACGGCTCAAGGAGTCTTTTGACGGAACGCTGACCCGTCTGGAGAAATCCCTTTCGCTCTAGCGACTGAAGTCCCCATACTCAGTGGGCTACGGGTTATCTTTTTGAATTTCGGCGTCTTGTTCGCAAGCGATACCATTGCGTTCTCTGGGAGGAGAAGAGCTGCCGATGGTCGCCTCGATACTGCTCAGGCTGTGGTTTTGGGCGCTGATCACGGCAGCTTTTTCCGCCGCCCTCATGCTGCTGCTTGGCACCCTTTAAGCATGAGTTGAACCGCTCGTGTCACGCACTTGGCTCAAAATTCGCAACACAACCGGAAGGAGGTTTTCAATGTCTCGATTGGTCGACTGGATTGATGGCTGGGAGGTCCGTCTCCGGGATGATCACGGCTATGGCGTCTACGATAGTCACGGCCTTGTTGCCGGTCCCTTCGGCACCGAGAGCGCCGCAATCAAGGCGGCGCTGCTGTTGCCCAAGCCCCGCATGCTGAAAGCCGAAGCCGACCAGATTGGCATCTGGCTCGTCTAGCAAAGTACCTTGTGAATACTAAGTGACGAACGTCGTTGAAATCTTCCTGCCGCTAGACACCCGGACAGGCCGTCCCATTGATCTCGAAGTTATCGAGGGGATCGTCAAAGGTCTCGCTGATCGTTTTGGCGGGGCGACCGCTTACACCCGGGAGCCTGCGGAAGGTCTATGGAAACGAGCCATGTCTATCGAGCGTGACCGCATCATCATGGTCGAAGTGCTCGTCAACGACGTCGATGAAAGTTGGTGGCACGACTATCGTCGGAAGCTCGAGAACGAATTGGAGCAAGATAAGGTGCTCATCCGGATCACGCCTTGCAGAGTGATTTAGGATAGATTCACATGAACGGTAGGCCTGGCCGCGCCTGAAAACGTGGGGAGGGCGATTTGGTTTCGCGCCTAGTACGGGTTCACTGCAGACATTGTGTCGGAGTCGCGCGAGTACGCGTATTTGACCCATGGGCTGGGCGCGGCTTAAGCTAAATGCGGGCGCGGGATGCGCTGCTTACCACAGCCCGCTCCCATCCAAAGTCAGAACTACGGCGAGGCCTTCTATATTTGCCCCATCCGCAGGGCCTCGCCGCTAGCCGACGATGAAGCGCGCTAGACTTCCAACGTGGTAGATACCCCCGGCTAGAAGCGCGACCATCACCAACCACGCGACAATCATCCACCCAACGCCGTACCGCCCCCTGAGCATGATGCTCCTCCCGTGAGCCGGATAGTCGGCTTGTCTGCCTGGCCCCTTAGCATCGGGTCGGACAATATCGTCGCCACCACGGACCGCAAGCGCTTCGTGATCACATGGACCGCCCACTGCAACCAAAGCTCCGCTTCCCGCGTCTTGCCTACTGATGGAGGCTAGCATGCGGTACTACTTTGATATTTTCGATGGGGACCATTGGGCGCGTGACGACATTGGCGTGGATTGTGCCCACGACCGCGGAGCTCGTTACCAGGCAGTGCTTGCCTTAACTGAACTGGCTCGCGAACTCCTGCCATTCGACGGACCCGAGAAGGAACTCACTGTTCGCGTCAGGTTGAACGATGCGGTGGCGTTCTCAGTGCGGCTGACGTTCGACACGTCTTTTGGCCCCGCGCTCACGGATAGCTCGGTAATCGAGAGGTCGGACCCTCGTCACTGAACCGATTGAAAATATCGCGCTATCCGCACAAATATCGCCTGGCAAAGGGCGCTGGCCGTTCATTGTGGGCGCGCTAGTTCGGCTCGCAAATCACAGGTGAGAGGAAGTGCTTCGAGGCAGGTACGGTTCGGCTGGATGGTTGCGGCATGGGCCGCTCTTGTGGCACCGATCGTTCTCGGCGTCTGGGGTGCAACTACGCTAGCCCAACTACTGCTCTAGGCAGTTCCAATCTTGTGGCCACAATCAAAGACCCCGGCTCTCCCCCAGCCGGGGAAATCCAACAAGAACACCTCAGACTGCCCTTTGGGGCGTGCCCAAAAGAATGGCCACTTCGTGGAAGTGGCCTTTGAAGCTTTCTGGACTGGCGTTCTTTGGGGCGCCGTACCGATAGACATTTAATGCTTGGACGTGCCCTGGAGTTCCAACGTCCTCATGTAGGTGGCTCAGACGGCCTCGAGGTCGCAACCGTTGGCCATATCGGCCGCGCGATGTGAACTTCATGTGAAAGCCCCAGCCGAGTGAGTATTCCAGGTCCGCTTCATCTTCCTTCACCATCGTCAATGATCTGACCATTGCGAAGTTGCGCCACTAGGCCTCTAGCGAGCTTCCGAGGTCGCGTTGTCCTCAAGGTCGGGATCGCCGTCGAGAAGGTCCCCGGTGCAGCTGCTCGATCACCTCGAGCAGAGCGGGGCATCAGCCAAAACGCCTTAACGCGACACCACAAGGAAAGGCCCCGAGCGTGAACCGGGGCCTTTTTTAGGGGCAATGGAAGATTCTACCGATGAAGCTCGTCGAGCTTAATTGCGAGAGTGCTTACGTACCTGTGCTGGTAGCGACCACGTACACCGTCACCGTGTCGCCCTCGGCCGTGGCACCCAAGACATCCGCCATCGTTGCACCGCGTGCTTGGACCGCGGCCACGGCTGCCGCGTTGGCTTCCAACGCCTTCCGCACGTTGGTCGCACCTTCGCTCGCGAGCTCTGAGGATACTTCGCTCGCCGCGCAGTCCGAGACAAGAACGACCTTTACGTTTGTGGCGGGCGTAATGACCGCCGCGTCTGCCATGGCCATCTTCGACATCATGCTCTGCAGCCCGCCCGGCTCGCACGCTATTGTATCTTCCGACAGGGCCGCCAACGCAGCTTCGGCCGCGGTTGCCTCTTCAACCGTCACGGTCCCGTCGCCGTTTGCGTCCAACACGATGCTCGCATTGCCGCTGGCCGTGATCGCTGCGTTGGCAGCCGCAACCTCCTCGGCACTGATGGTTCCGTCGCCGTTTGCGTCGACCGTCAAAGAGGCGGAGCCACCACCGCGAAACTCGTTGCCCGAGGCCTGGGCCGCGGCATCGGCCGCCGCCTGCTCTTCCGCCGAAATGTTTCCGTCACCATTGGTATCGACGGTGACCGTGCCTCCAGTGGTCGCATTCACGTCTGTCTGCGCGAAGGCTGCGGGCGTGAAGGCAAATGCGGCGGCGGCAACCAGTGCCAGTATAGAAGTTCGAGTCATTTGTTCTGGACCTTATGTTATGCCGGGTCCTAGCTAACCTCGCCGTGCGCCTTTGGTTGCCCCCGAGAAAGGTCGGAGCCTTGAGGACAGGGGCCAAGGCGTGTCGGTTCGCTAGGATCGACACAGCACCAGGTCGCGTGCAGCAAAGACTCCGGACCTAGTCCTTGGAACCAAGTGTATTTGAGGTCGTTGCAAAGCGTTCGAATGCAGAGGATCGCCCGCATTCGTAGGTTTTGGGGGAGAGAACATGACGCCCGCGCTTTCGCGTCGCGCCTTGGTCGTGGAGGACGAGCCTCTTAGCAGCCCAAGAGGTGACGTCCGAACTCCTTCCGGCACTCCATGAGAGGGTTAGTGGTCTGAGGAACGGTAGAGGCTGGCGTCAGGCCTCCGGCCGTCGAACCGGCGAGAAACTGCGGCATTGGAACCTAATGCCCTGAAGCCAGTTATGGCTGGTTGACGAGGGGGGACAGAATGCTTGGCGCAGCGGAACTTTCGCCGACTCAGGAAAGTCGCGAGACTGCAACCCTTCTCCAGCTCACAGACCGTCTTTATCGCAGCGAACGCCTAGAAGATGTGTATCAGGCGGCCCTCGATGCCATTCGAGAGCTTCTAGGGTGCGAAAGATCCTCCATTCTCCTTTTCGACCAAGACGGGGCCATGCGGTTTGTGGCGTGGCGGGGGCTTTCTGAAGCATACCGGGCAGCGGTCGATGGGCACACGCCATGGCGTCCAGGTGACCGCGATGCCGAACCCATTTTCGTCCAGAACATTGAAGGGACTGCTGAGCCTGAGTGGCTCAAGCGCACTATCAAGAACGAAGGGATTGTCGCGCTTGGGTTCGTCCCGCTGATGGCCAATGGCGAAGTCGTCGGCAAGTTTATGACCTACCTGCCGCACATTCACGAATTCAGCCCTCATCAGTGCGACCTTGCAGTGTCCATTGCCCGACAAGTTGGCTTCAGCCTTGAGCGACATAGAGCAGAACGAGCTCGTAGTCTCGCTGAGCAACAGGTTCGGGAGAGCGATGATCGCTTCCGCCAGATGGCTGAAGACGCGCCAATCATGATTTGGGTGGCGGACAGCCAAGGTCGCTGCCTGCATCTGAACCAGATGCTGCGCGAGTTCTGGGGCGTTTATGACCTCGAGTCGTTCGATTGGTCAGAGACCATGCACCCTGAGGACCGAGAGCAGATTGCCTCGGGTATGACGGCGGCACGCCAATCAAAAACAGGGGCCAGAGTAAAAGGCCGCTATAAACGCCACGACGGCCAATACCGGGTGCTCGAGACCACTGCGAAACCGCAGTTCGGTGCGGATGGCCGATATGAGGGCATGATCGGGGTAAATGTCGATGTGACTGAGCGTGAGGAGGCTGACGCTCGCAAACAGCTCATGATCAACGAGTTGAACCACCGGGTGAAGAACACGCTCGCCGTCGTCCAATCTGTCGCAAGGCAAACCTTCAAGACGCTGCCAACGTCTAGGCCCGAAGTCTCAGCATTCGAGGGTCGGCTGTCAGCTCTGGCTCAGGCGCATAACCTCCTTGCTGCAACTAGCTGGCAGAGTGCATCGCTCGCGGATATCGCCAGAAAGTGCGTGAACGGCGACGCCGGCGCTCGCGTTCGCGTGGCTGGGCCTTCGGTTTACCTCAAGCCCAAAGAGGCCGTGACGACGGCAATGGCGCTACACGAACTCTACACGAATGCTCTGAAGCACGGGGCACTTCGAACTGCCGATGGCACGATTGACATCACATGGGAGTCTGACGATGCGGCAGACCAGTGGCTGAAACTGCGATGGGACGAACAGTGCCAGGGGGCAGTTGAAAAACCTTCGCGCCGTGGCTTCGGATCTCGGATGATCGAGAGTGCCATGAAGGCAGAGTTTCATGCGGACGTGCAAATGGAGTTCAGGCCACGAGGCCTGCTGTGCACCATCGTCGCACATCGAGGGGCCGCAGCGGTATGAGCGCCCTGATTGGAAAACGCGTGCTGATCCTTGAGGATGAGTACCTTCTCGCCATGGAGGCCGCGGAGACGCTTGAGGAACTAGGCGCTGTTGTTGTCGGCCCGGCACACCGCGTCGACGCCGCAAAGGTGTTGGTCCTTGGTGGCAATATCGACGTTGCGCTTCTTGATATGAACATCAACGGGGAGCCGAGCAGTCCGATTGCCGAGCTACTCTCCGCATGTGGCGTTCCCTACGTGTACGCCACGGGTTATGGGGCTGCTGCTGACGTCCCAAAGGGCGTCATGATCGTGGATAAGCCATACACCCGGGAGGAAATCGAGACGGCGCTTACCTCAGTCCTTTTCAACTCATAAGACCAGTGTGGCCTGAGAGGGTGCAGTTCATGAAGATTCTGATCGTCGAGGACGAACCGTTGATACGCATCGGTCTGTCGTCGCTGGCGACGGACTGGGGCTATGAGGCACTGGAGGCGGGCAACGCCGACGAGGCCATAGCTATGATCGAGCAGAACCCGGGGGTGAGGCTCGTCCTAACGGACGTGGACATGCCCGGCACAATGGACGGCATTAGGCTGGCGCACTTCATCCGCCGTCGCTGGCCGCCAATCAAGCTCGTCGTAATCTCGGGCAAGATGGCCGTAAGCGCATCCGAGTTGCCCGAGGGCACTAGGTTTTTCGGCAAGCCCTACCAAGACCATAAGTTGCATGAGGCGATCACCGAACTATTGCTCTAGGGGGAAGGGAAAATGAGTTCAGCTTCCGGCGCGGCCAGTTCGGTCGCTGTCGACCGTAGGAAGCCAGCGTGGCCGCGGAAATGGGAGCAGGCAGACACCGTGGTTGCCTTCGGCAGCCTCCTGGTGGCAACGATTGTGGCCATCTTCGTGCTGTTGTGTTTTCAGGGCTACGACACCACCGTCAACGAAGCCAAGGCCCGCGCCCAGCGGGCAGCTGCCATCGTTGCCGAGGGCGTCGAATGGATTCTGGCTGCCACCAAGGCTCCGTTGGAATATGCCGCGCAACAGCCGGAGGATGGCGCTGCCGTCGACCTCCGGACAGCTTTTGGCAACGCGACGAGGGCTGCATCGGCGCAGCCCGGCGGAGCTCGCCTGGCGGTCTACGACGCGCAAGGGACGTTGCAGCCGGGCCTGCACTGGGAAGGCGCTCCGGGTAGTATCGCTGACCAGGACGACTTCAGGCGCCTCGCTGCGGGTGGGCTCTATGAACTGAGCGCCCAAGAGGGAACGGGCGACCAAGCCACTTTTTCAGTTTCGCGCCGTTTGGGCACTCGGGACTTCGCCGGGGTAGTAAGGGCAACTTTGCCGGCTACGGTACTGTCTGAGTTCTCCATCCCTCAAAATCTGGGACCGAACTCGACCGTCAGCGTCATTCGGCTGGATGGACCCATCGTCGCGAGAAACCCGTCACTTAGTCGCCCGACGAACCTCAGCGGCACCGACGCCATGCGGAAAATCGCGGAAGCCCCGAGCGGGGCCTACGTCTCGGAGGCTTCACCGGTCGATGGCATAGCCAGGATTGTCGGGTTCCAACATGTCGACGGCTTCGACGCCGTGGCGGTCGCGTCAATCTCCACGACCGAGGCGCTCGGCGGCCTGTGGTACTCGATCTGGGTCGTCTCCCTCTTACTGGCGCCGTTTGCCCTTGCCGTGTTGTTTGGTTCGGTGATGACGGCGCGGGCGCTGAGGAAGGCGCAAGCCAGCAGCCGTTCGCTGGGCGCGGCCCTCGAGCATAACGAGCACCTTTTCAAGGAAATCCATCACCGGGTGAAGAACAACCTCCAGTCGGTGAACTCGCTGCTCCAACTGCACCCGATCCCGCCTGCAATCCGCGCGGAGTTCGCAAGGCGCATTTTTGCAATGTCGGCTGTACACGAGCACATTTACACCAGCGGCAATTTCTCCGACGTGCGGGTGCGCGACTACCTGCACACCTTGATTGAGAATATCCGGGGCCAGGCGGGGACTAATATCAGTGTGGAGGAGGATCTGGAGGACGTCGTGGTAGACAAGGATGCCGCCGCGCCGCTGGGCTTGATCCTCAACGAGGTCCTCTCGAACAGCTTCAAGCATGCCTTTCCCGACGGGAAACCCGGAGTGGTACGGGTCTCATTGAAGCAGACGGTCGACAAGCGGGTGCAACTTTCCGTCACCGATAATGGGGTCGGGTTCGACCCTGCTGTGGCCGGAAAAGGCATCGGTCGTAAGCTTATCGCCGGATTTGCCCAGCAACTCGGTGGAGAAGTAACGGTGGCCGCGGAGAACGGCTCGATATTCGTCCTGCTGTTTTGACCGGCGGCTAAACCGCGTGGTGCGGGAGCCTTCACTATCCGCCACACCAAACCGGGTGCGCATGGCCAGGTCCTGTGCTGCCGAGTGACCACGCGGGCCAGGGATGGGCGCCGCCCGCGCTCGCAGTTGCGCCTGTTCCGACGCGGGTCTAGCCTGCCGCCCGAGGCCACTCCTTCGCTTGAAGCGTGGAGGAAACCAAATGGTCCGATCTGTTGCGCTCGTCATCCTGCTGACGCTTGCCACCGGGAGTGCTGTGGCAGCCCCGAAAATGTCGATTGGCGGTGGGGCGCTTAGCTACACATGCTCGAAAGAGAGCGGCCAGACGCCCACCTGTATCTGCTCGGGATATTTCGATTGCAAGGACATGATCGATGATCGTGTGTGCAGGCGCGGAATCACCCAATGTGGGGTCGACAGGAAGACCGGCACCGAAACCTGCTCTTGCACGTGGCGGACATCGATCATGCCAAGATCCGGCACCATTGCGCCGGAACTGAAGATGCAACGCCAGTAGGAGGCGCGAGCCTCCAACTGGCTTCTATGGCAGTACAGCCACCGAAGCCACCGAGCGCGACAGCGAGCCGAATGATCGCGGCCAACTCGAGCCGCCAAGCCCGTTGTGCCTGTCACAATATGAGGCCTGTCACAACGACGGCGCGCGGAAAGTCCCTGTCTGCAAGGGCTTCAGGCCTGCTTGTGACAATGTGACCGATGTGACGGTGCCGCCTTTTCGTCGACGCGGAACGAATCGCTCGAGCGAACAACTTACAAGACGGCCGGTCAGTTGGATCAAGACCTCTTGAGTGCTAGTGTTGCTTGTCTCCATCCCGTTAACTGCGAGGTTGAGCTTGGCCGGGTGGAAGCAACCTAATGAGCTGCTGCAACTACGGGTGACGGAGAGCCTGAAGTGGCTGGACGGTGTGCTTTGGGCGCAAGTGACCATTGGCGGCGCGGCGATAATCGCCAGACTGCTCGGCCTCGCGACATTCGAGTTTGCAGGCTCTGATGTAAACCTCGCAGATGCGTGGGTCATATTTCTCATTTTGACGGCCGCGCACTGGTATTGCGCTGTAATGTTTGCGCGCAGCGTCGCCCAAGCTGCCGATGACTTGCTAAGTGTTGACAAGAAGGAGGTGTTCTTGCGCGTCACCGCCACCGGCGGGCTCTTCGTGAGAGGGATGATCCCAAGGCGAGCCGAGCATTCAGACTCTTTGGATCTGCGCATTCATCCCAGTGACCTCAGTGGATGGGCAGCATTGATTGCCATGCCACTGTTGGTGGCTGCCATCACGCCGTTCGAAATCAACGATTTGTCCCTGGTGCTTTTCTTGGCCGGCCTTTTCCTCGCCCACGCGAACTGGCTGATTGGCTCATACTGGGTTGCCGCCCTTACAGACCTTGATTCATCGCACAGCAGGCTGAGGAACCATCCGTGGATGGGATCGCTGCCGATGTTCCTCTTTTCCGATACCAAAGGCGGCGATGTAGTAAAAGCTAGCCCCGTTGCGCTTTTGCTGGTTGGCTTTCTGCTGATGAGTCAGCTCGTCTTTCTTACAATTGCATCGCCAGCCCTCTTGCTGTGGGCGTTGGTGCAACGCTTCTCTCGCGGGAAGCCGGCGAGCAGAAAATAGGTCGGCTGTTCAACGAACGGCGAACCAGCCATTGCCGTCACTAGCTTCCGTAGTACCCGCGAACGTACGTCCCGTCCTTTCGATAATGGCCCGGCACGTACACGGTCTTCGGGCGACCTGTGGCGGCGCTGACCGTCGTTGCTCACGTCCTGAACCTCATCCGCCAAATAAAACGTAAATGCATCACCGCCTTAGCGCTCGTCATGGCAAGACGACGACGTAACGATCTGTCTGTTTATTTCCATGCACAGACATCGAGGGGCTCACATGACGGCGTGGAAAATAGCGGTTGGACTTCTATTTGCGTTCGTAAGCAGCGCGCATGCGGCGCCGCTCCAGGTGATGTCATGGAACGTCGAGAACCTATTCGACACCGCTGACGACGCAGACAATCCCCAAGACGACACCTATTTGCCATTGGCAGTGAAGCAACAGCGGGGACAGGCCCACATCGATCACTGCAATGAGCTCAATCCAGGCGGAGGATTCTTCCGGGACCAGTGCCTGCAGCTGGATTGGAGCGACGCGGTCTACCAGACAAAGCTGACCCGAATTATAGACGTGCTGTTTTCAATGGGTAGTCTGCCGGACATCTTGGTTCTGCCGGAGACAGAGAACAAGCAGGTTGTCGACGACTTAGTCGCCAAGTTGCCTGCCGGCAGCTTCCCAACCGTTGTCGCTCTAGATTCCAGCGATGAGCCAATCAGTCGTGGCATCGACGTCGCCATCATCTCAAAGCTACCGCTCGTGGGCAGTCCAATTGCTCACAAGGTCAACTTTGCTGGTGACTCTGATGAGTGTGGCGCCACCCGAGACATAGTCGAGGCAACATTCGCACTGCCCAACGGGGATCCGCTCACGGTTCTGGGCGTGCATCTGCCCTCGCAGGGCAATCCGCAGGAATGCCGGATACGCGTGTTTCAGCAGCTCAGCGATATCAGCGCAGGTAAAGGGCCCGGAGCCCTCGTGCTAACGGCCGGTGACTTCAATTTCGACTGCACCGAACTGACGTCTGCGCTCTACGATCGACTGACGCAGCGTGGAAACTGGTACCTTTCGCCGGTTATTACGGCCAGCTGCAACGCGCCTGGCTCGAGCAAATTCCTCGATGGGCTTACGTCCTGGAATACGTGGTCATACCTTGATCAGATACTTGTTTCACCCGGCCTCAGCGCTACGCAACCGTCGGTGATGAACTGGTTCGCAGACCTGGGCAGCTTCCAAACTGTGGTGGTTCACGCTCAGCAGATCATGGTCGACAAACAGGACAAGGGATTCGTCGAGCCGCGGCGGTTTGACCCGAAGACGGGGCTCGGCGTGACCGATCACTGGCCTGTTCTGGTGCGACTTCTAAATCGGCGTGGCTCCTAGGACTACTAACATCCACGCCAACCAGCGAGGTGCGCTAAATGGGTAGTCTTGCAGCGTTTTTTCGGACATCGAGTCGGCTAGCTCGGCGAAGCAATGCCGCGGTGAAACTGTTGCTCGCTGTCGGCTTGGGAACGGCCTGTCTCGGTTACGTAACGCAGTCCGTCGCTGCCCCTCTAAAGGGTGCAGCATCCTGTCAGGACATCGACCTTTCCTTGCAGCCTCAATCTGCGTTTCCAAACACTCCGCGTGGACGGGTCGACTTCAGGATGCAGACATCGAAGATCGAGAATGCAGTGCTCTGCCTCGTGAATGCAGAGCGGGGCAACTTGCCTCCGCTCGTTAGGTACCGGTCCTTGGGTGCGATCGGGATTCCGCTGGCGCGCGCCGCAAGCAAGCACGTAACTGCTGCCATCGCCCTGAAATGGTGGGGTCGCGTGACACCCGGCAAGGACTGTCGCCCCATCAGGGACAATCCGCGCCTATGTGATCCGCATATCAATCCGCAGACAGGCTCAACGCCAGGAAGTCGCGCCGAAGCCGAAGGCTATGGCCGAAACTGCAGAGAGTCTTACGTCGCGGAGAACACCTATGCAGGCTGGGGAGGCAACAAAGCCTCGCCGCGAGCCGCGGTGGAGTGGTGGATGAACAGCCAGCTCCACAAGGCGACTATTCTAGACCCCAAATACCGGGAACTTTACACCATCGTCACCCTGGGAAGCGCGGACCCGGATGCCGGATCGGTGTCTCCGGCCGCGAGCTACGTTCAGATGTTTGGGGTCTGCACCAAATAGGCTACGACACCCCTGTCAGAACGAGTTCCGAACACCCGTTTACAAGCTTCCTGGCTGCCTGTGCCAATCTGACAGGGCTAAGCCCCGCCGCGGATGACGCGCAACCCACCGGCTCCCGCTTGTCGCTGCCGAACGCTCCGATCGGGCGGCGGCTCCGGTGGCGTCGTATCCCACGTGATTGATATCGCCTTCGTCTCGCAACCGGGGCACTGCAGGCGCATCCGTAGGCGCTCGAGAGGGAAGTCCCAGGGCAGCACCATAAGCAGCGAGTGGACATCAATCCTGAACTCGCCAGGACACGACTTCGCCGCCTTTAGCGCAGCGTGGCGCCGTTGACACTTCAGCCAAGCCGTCCAGCCCCCACTGCGGGCGTGCAGCAGGGTTGCCCATTGCTCGACTGGCGGTTCCTCGGGACGCGCGCCGCATAGTGCGTTGCCTTCGACGCCAGCGAGGTTGCACGGCGGGCTGCCGTCTGCAGCCACCATGAAGGCGACTTCGCTCAGCGTCGGGTTACCATAGCGTGCCTTCAGCGCATGAGTCCTCGCCGTTGCCTGTCGGTCACAGCGCCGGCAGACGATGTTGAGTTCAGTCGGCTGGTAGTCATCGATGCGGCGGTCGTCGGTGGCCACGTCGTCACCGCCGTCCGCCTGCAGCTCGCCGAAGGTCGTTACGCACTTCCGGCACTACCTTTTCGGCTTCACTGAAACTGATAATTGGTCGGGGTGAGCCGCACGCTTCGCAGTGCAAAGCCACCGACAGTTCGCGCCAGTCTGCAGCCAAGTCGAAGTTCTCGCCACAAGTGAATTCCACCATCAGGGGATCTAGACGCTGCTCGTGCCCACAACGGCAGGCGATCAAAACGACCATGCCGGCGTCGGCAAACTGACGGGGGGTGCGGGGCGCGGACATGGGTTGAGTCTCCAACGGGAGACATCACGATACCGCATGGAACAAAAAGAGAACAAGCCGCGAGGGATTGTGGTTGATGGCTGGTGCGGCATACTAGGCCGTCCGAGCTTAGGGAGCCTCCGGCGTGTGCAATCTCTATTCCATCACCACCAACCACGAGGCGATGGTGAAGCTACGTGCCGAGTGGGAGAACGCGATCCGCAACGTGCCGCCACTATATGGCGTGTACCCGGACTACCTCGCTCCGATCTGCACGATGGCCGACGACCGTCGAGTGATGAAACTGGCGAGGTGGGGCCTACCATCCCTCAAGGATCCGGCAAGCGACAAGGTCAACAAGGGCACCACCAACGTCCGGCATCCCTGGTTCGATGACTGGAAGGGCTATCTTGGGCCGGAGCATCGTTGCCTGGTGCCGTGGAACAGGTTCTCGGAGCCGACCAAACTCGAGGACGGAAAGACGGGCTGGGCGTGGTTCGCTCTCAACGAGGAGGCGCCGGTCGCTTTCTTCGCGGGTTTGTGGACGCAATGGCATGGCACTCGCCGCAAAGACGAAGGACCGATGGAGCACGATGTGTTCGCCTTCTTCACCACCGCTCCGAACAGGGACGTGAAGCCGATCCACGAGAAGGCCATGCCGGTCATTCTCACCACCAAGGAAGAGTTTGACGTCTGGCTGCGTGCACCATGGAGCGAGGCCAAAGGACTGCAGCGACCTCTTCCCGATGGGTCGTTGACGGTCGTGGCCGAGAAGCCCCTGAAATGGCTGCCGGTACTCGATGGTGAGCCCGAAGGCGGTGATCCGCTAAGGCTGCCGATGCAGCCCCGCCAACCATCCTTGCTCTAGCTGAACAGCCCATCATGATCGATATCACCCGCCCGTTTGATAGACGTATCGACCCCTCTATGCATTCAGTCAGTCTGGCTGATGCGCGTCGCCCGGACTGCCCCCTGATTTACGTAAACAAGGGCTTCGAGAAGCTCACCGGCTATATTCGAGACGAGGTGGTCGGGCGCAACTGCCGCTTCCTGCAGGGTGCACGAACCGATCGAGCACAGATTGACCGGCTGAGCAGGGCAATGGCCTCAGGGGACCCGATAGTGCTGGACCTTTTGAACTATCGAAAGGACGGGAGCGAGTTCTGGAATCGCCTATCTGTTAAGGCCGTTCGGGGGATCAATGACGAGATCACCCACTTCATCGGCATTCAGTCAGACATTTCGCAGTTGCTTGGTCTTCAGGACAACCTGGAGACGTGGGCGCGTGACCTCGCGGGTGGTAGGCAATGAGTCGCCAGTGGGGTCCGCCATCGGGCGTCGATGACGGGATGGTAAAGTGGACCTAGTCGATCGATACCTCATGGGCCGAGCCACACGCCGAGCCCGCGACCTCAGTAGAGACACCCGTCCGGTCCGCAGGGGCTGCCCTCATCCTCGTCGCCGCCACCTCCGCCGCCTACGCCGCCTACGTTGTTTTCTTTGGCGCCGGGTTCAGTACGGAAAATGTTGTCGCCGTTTTGTAGGATGCCGATCAGCGACACGGCGCCCCTCAGGACGTCGGGCGTCCCTGCCGTGCATTGGCGGTCCCCGTGACAGATTATCGAACAATAGTCGCCCTTGCCATTGCAGTTGGGCTTCACACACGAATAGCCGAAGCCTTTCAGGCTGGTGAAGTCGGCCTTTACCCTCGTGCAAACGCCCTGCAGTTGCCCCTCGCTCGGGCTTTCCTGCATCGGCCTTATGTTCGGCCTCTGCGACTGGAGCGCCGTTACTTGCGCTGCACTGCTCGTATCGCTAGAAATCCAACATTCTGAAAAGTCAGATAGGCAAGTGTAGCAACCGTCTCCATCGCAACACTGATTAGCACTTTGGGTGCTGGTTGGTTTATGGTCTTCTATCAAGCATTGCCAAAACATAAACTCAACAACGTCCGTTCCGGTTTCGGCATTGTCGGGGGCAGCGAACGTTGGGCGGGCAGCCATGCCAATAAGCAGCGTCAGGCAGAAAAGGTACTTGAGCCACTGGAAGCGCCGAACTGTCGACATGAATACCCCCACCGAGGTCCGCCGCTCGAACACTGTGAGTCGCAAAGGTCGGGTCGCGTCTCGCTCTTCGATGGGGATGAGTTTACGTCATCGCGCTGGGGTCGTCTCCGGCGACCTAGGTCGCCAGCAACGGTCGATGATCAGCATCGTTTATATCCCCGCACGGGTTCGCCGCAACAGTCCGCCTCTGCACATTGGCGGGGTGAAGTTGAGTGGCCCGCTGGGATCTGTGGTTGCATTTATAGGCCCCTCAGGAGGTCTCGAGACTCGCGCACCAGTTCCCGGACGTGCGCCATTTCGGCGATCGACTCCTTCGTATTTCGCCCATGCCGGAACCGGCCGTTAGCTGGTCCGCTCGGTGCGCCGCTCCTCGCTCCATGGAAGCGGCAGACCTTCCACCCATTCACAGCCGGCGCCCGACAACGGCATCCCGTTCGCTTCGAGGTGGCCGTGCACTGTGCTGCGTTCGGGAATGCTGGCTTCATGTTCATGAGGTTGACTGCCGATTTCATTCGTACCCCTCCCTTGTGAGACATCGCCGAGGATGGCGTTGGAGTTCGCGATGGCGCCCGGCGCCAGGTAGTAGTGCTTGTGCTCGACAACGACCTTCTGCTGCCCACCACCCTTGAGCTTCTTCATCGCCTCGGTTTGCAAGGCAAAGGTGCGGGTGAGCTTGTTCAATGCCTTCGAATGACAGGTGATGCTCTCGTAGTTGCCGGGAGTGCTATTGAGCCGGCGGGCTGCAGCTATGGAAGCGAGATGCACGGCCGCCATTTGGGTCGCCAGCATGGCTTCCGTGGTGTTCCGAGGCTCGAGACCCACAATGAGCTGTAGGGCCTCGTTCGCCGCAGCGTCGTCCACCTTTCGTGTCGGCTGATCTGGTTCCAGACCATGAGACCAAACGAGACGATCGTACCGATCGCGCTGATGAAGCTGTTTAGGTCTATCCCGTCGGCATTCGAGGTGGGTGACTAGCATCTCCGGCCATTGGCTATGCCGCCTCCCTCACGGGCTCGGCACTCGCGCTACAGGCTGTCGCTGGGTCCGTGCGCAAGTACCACGGGCAAGGCGTTGCCGTTGCCGCCACATCATGACCTCGCAGCGGTGCTACTTCCTTGTCATCCGCCATCAGAAAGGCCCCTCAGGTGATCTGGCAACGAAAGAAGGTTGTTGCGACAGTGTTGCGATGAATATCAACTGGCCAACATCATCGCCGCTAAGTTATTGAACAAAAAGACAAATCATAAGCCGTTGACAAGGCGCATCCAGCCTTTCATCCAGCGGGTTCGTTGCGTCAGCCAGGAGCGGAAATGGACCGGCGCCTCTTCGGCCGTGCGGCTGTCGATGATGTCGGTCGCCATGCCGCGGCGTGCGAGCCGGACGCCGAGGTCGGCGTCCTCGGTCACGTTGAACGGATCCCAGCCACCGATCTCGCGCAGGGCCGAGGTGCGGAAGTGATTGCTGGTGCCGCCCAGGGGCATGGGCAGGCCGAGCCGGGCCAGAAGCGGCAGCATCAGGCCGAACTGGCCCGCATACTCTCCGGCAAATAGCGACGTGAGCCAGTTCTCGCCAGCATTGTCGACCACCAGCTCTGCCTGCAGGCAGACGACACCCGCTCGCGCCGCGAAAGTACTTGCAGCGCGGCGCAGCTGACCCGGCTCCGGAATGTCCTCCGCGTCGTAGACGACAACATGCTCGCCACTGACGAAGGGCAGGGCGTAGTTGAGCGCCTTGGGCTTGGTGCGGGGCAGGGCGTCCGGAACGAGCAGCAGCTCGAAGCGTGGATCGTGCAGCTCTCCCGCCACCGCCACCACCGTCTCCGGGCTGCGCTGTTCGACGAGGAACAGCACCTCGAGCTTTTCCGGCGGGTAGTCGATGTCGCGAATGGCGTTGCCGAGCTGGCGCACCATATGCGCCTCATCGCGCAGCGGCAGCAGCACGGTATAAACCGGCAGGTCGGCATCCTCGAGCAACGGCACTTCGTGCCGCTCCGGCTGCCGGTCAAACGCGGCCCAGAGCCGAAACAGACCCGGCACGGCCAAGAGCGCACCGATCAGCGGCACGAACACCGGCTTCACCACCATCGGTGCGATGACAGCGAGCAGCATCAGCCCGACCATCGCCGCGACGAACCCGAACCGGGACGCCTGCGACAGGTCGACATGCGCGCTGGCGCGCGGCCAGCGCCGGAACAGCCGATGCCGCGCCTCGGTCAGCAGCACTTCTTCGCTCGCCGCCGCCAGCTCGGCGCGGATCGCGCTTTCGGGCACGACGCAGAAGCTCCGCCGAAAGTCCGGATGTCGCTGGGCATGCCGGCTGAGTGCGAGGAACTCGGAAAAGCGCGGCGCGCTGTAGATCACTTCGTGATTGAAAAGCTTGGCCCGCACGGTCCGCACTTCGCCCAGCCGCTCGATGCGCTCGATTACCGGGCTGCCCGGCCGCGTATTGGGCACACGGGTCGCAAAGGTGAGTCCTGCCCAGGTGGCGGCCCGCTCCATGACCAGGTCGTGGCCGAGGCCGAAGCGATTGGCGCAATAGTCAAGCGGGTCCACCTCGAGCGCCAGCGCGGTTTCGAGGTGGAGCAGTGCTTCGGTCTCGCCGTCTATTTGCCCGGCAAGTATTGCGTGAAGAAGCGCCCCCGCTCCCGCCACTGCTTCTCACCAAAATGACTTTAAGTACAACGTATAGTCGCCGATCATTAGTGATCACCGGCGCGTGATCGTCAATCGAAATCGAAACCGGGGAGATGAGGCGGCGCGGCCTCGCCATGAGCGGCGAATTGCGCCATAAGCCGGTGACGATCTCCCGGAACGCCATGCGCGCCTTTCTGTCCGCTCTCGCATTGCTGTTTGCTTTGTCGCTGCCGGCCTGGGCCCAGGCGCTGCCCTATCATATCGATCCGGGCGCCCGCGAAATCGTGCCCAACCTGACGGCGGTCCCCTCGATCCGCTTCCTTACAACTGCGGATTTCCCGCCCTTCAACTTCCGCGACGACAAGGGCGAGCTGGTCGGCTTCAACGTCGACCTGGCCCGTGCGCTGTGTTCGGATCTGAAGATCGCCTGCACGTTGCAGACCTGGCCGTGGGACCAGGCGCCACAGGCGCTGGCCGACAACCAGGGCGATGCGCTAATCGCCGGTCTCGCCCTCACGCCGGAGAACGGCGCGCAATTCGATTTCTCGCAGATCTACCTGATGTTCCCCGGGCGCTTCGTCACCCCGGTCGGCGTCGGGGCCAATTTCGACCCGGCGACGCTGGCCGGCAAGCGCGTTGCCGTGCGGCGTGGTTCGACCCATGCCGCCTTCATTCGTCGCTACCTGGCTGACGTCAACGTGGTCGATTACGACAGCGAACTGGCGGCCCTCGATGGGCTCTCGAAGGGAGAGGCGGACGCCTATTTCGGCGACGCGATGCGCGCCTCGTTCTGGCTGAACGAGCATGTCGGCTGCTGCGAATTCGCCGGTGAGCCCTATTTCCGGCCCGACCTCTTCGGCGACGGCCTCGCCATCGCCTTTCCCGCCGGGCACGACGCCGTACGGCAGGCTATCGACTACGGCCTCGCGCGGCTTAAGCGCTCAGGCGTCTACGACGAACTCTACCTTCGGTGGTTCCCGGTCAGCTTCTACTGATCAGGCGCTGCGCATGCGGGCGCGGGCGCTGGCCTCGATGGCGCCGGTGACGAGGCTGTCGACGTGGAGCCGGTCGCGGACCATCTCGAGCAGGCGCAGTTCTTCCTGCGGCAGCTGTACGTCGACCACCGCGATCTCGACGGCCAGCGCATAGGCCGTGTCGTGCAGCCGCTCCGGGATCACGGCCACGGCAGCATCGAGCACACCTTCGAAACCATCGGCATTGGTCTTGTCGACCGCCGCATTGGCGACGGCGGCAAGCCGGCCCGAGTCATAGCCGTCGAACACCGGCGAGCGCGCGATCAGGTGCGAAATGACGTCGAGCTCATGATCGGAAATGCCCTCGTCCGACGAAGCGGTGACAACCATGATGTGGATGAGAGCGTCCTGGAGCGAGAGTGCCATCGGGTTCCTCTGATGGGCGAAAAGTCCCGCATAACTAGGCAGCGGTGTGCCGCTTGGCAAGGCGCGTGACAGCCGTCGCCATTGACGCACCCTGCCTCGTGGTGCATTTGAGCCCCTCTTCCAACCTTTCGCCAGAGGCCTGCCGTGCCCGCGCCGCTTCCGACCCTTGACCCCGTGTTCTTTGAGCCCGCGCAGACGGCGCGCGCCTGGCCGTTCGAGGAAGCCCGGAAACTGGTCAAACGCGTCGAAAAGCTCGGCCTGAAGGAAGTGCTGTTCGAGACCGGCTACGGCCCCTCGGGCCTGCCGCATATAGGCACGTTCGGCGAAGTGGCGCGCACCACCATGGTCCGCACCGCCTTCCGGCTGCTGACGCGCGACCAGATCCCGACCCGGCTGCTCTGCTTCTCCGACGACATGGATGGGATGCGCAAGATCCCTGACAACGTGCCGTCCAAGGAATTCCTCGAGCCCTTCCTGCAGCGGCCGCTGACCGCGGTGCCGGACCCGTGGACCAACGAGTACGCGAGCTTTGGCGACCACAACAACGCCATGCTGCGCCGCTTCCTCGACACCTTCGGTTTCAACTACGAGTTCGCCAGCGCCACCGAGTACTACAAGTCCGGCAAGTTCGACGCGGTGCTGCTGCGCGCGGCCGAGCGCTACGACGACATCATGGGCGTGATGCTGCCGAGCCTCGGCGAGGAGCGCCAGGCGACCTATTCGCCGTTCCTGCCGATCTCGCCGATGTCGGGCCGTGTGCTCTATGTGCCGATGAAGGAAGTGAACGCCAAGGACGGCACGATCACCTTCGCCGACGAGGATGGCCGCGACACCACCGTGCCGGTCACCGGGGGCCATGTGAAGCTCCAGTGGAAGCCGGATTTCGGCATGCGCTGGGCGGCGCTCGGCGTCGACTTCGAGATGTTCGGCAAGGACCACCAGACCAACCAGGGCATCTACGATCGCATCTGCGCGATCCTCGGCGGCACCCCGCCCGAGCACTATGTGTATGAGCTCTTCCTCGACGATGTCGGCCAGAAGATCTCGAAGTCGAAGGGCAATGGCCTGACGATCGATGAGTGGCTGACCTATGCGGGCACGGAGAGCCTAGGGCTCTACATGTTCCAGAAGCCGCGTGTGGCCAAGCGGCTTTATTTCGATGTCATCCCGCGGGCCGTCGACGAGTACTACCAGTTCGTCGAGGCCTACCAGACGCAGGATACCGCCGCTCGCCTCGAGAACCCAGCGTTCCACGTGCACTACGGCCACCCGCCGGCGGCCACGATGCCGATCACGTTTGCACTGCTGCTCAACATCACCTCAGCGTCGAACGCGCACGACAAGGACGTGCTCTGGGGCTTCATCTCCCGCTACGTCCCGGGCGCGACGGCCGCGACGCAACCCGAACTCGACCGGCTCGCCGGCTACGCCGTCGCCTACTTCAACGACATGGTGGCGCCCACCAAGTCGTTCCGCGCGCCCACCGACAAGGAGCGCACCGCGCTGCAGGATCTGAGCGATCAGTTGGCGCCGCACGAGGGCTCACGCGACGCCAAGGCGCTGCAGGACATCGTCTACGCGGTCGGCAACGCCCACCAGTTCGATCCGCTGCGCGATTGGTTCGGCGCCATCTACCAGGTGCTGCTCGGTGCCGAGCAAGGCCCGCGCTTCGGGTCGTTCATCGCGCTCTATGGTGTGGCGGAGACGCGCAAGCTGATTGCCGACGCGCTGGCGGGGAAGCTGCTGAAAGCTGCGTGATTACAAGTACTTATGGCGAAACACAGCGCGGCTGCTGCTAATTCGGCCGCAATTTGGCCGCGCGGATGAACGCATTTTGAACGGGGCTACTGGCTCGCCCAGATGATGCGGCCCATGCCTTCGATGTCCTTGACCTCGATGACGCGGTCCGGATGCGCCGGGTTGAGCGAGTGCAGTTCGACCACCTTGGGCGTCTGCCGGTGCAGCACCTTGACAAGCACCTCGCCGTCCTTGGTCCGTACCACCACGCGATCGCCGCGGCGAGTCTGTGCCGTGGGCGAGACGACGATCACGTCGCCATCGCGATAGAGCGGCAGCATCGAGTCGCCGGAGACTTCGAGCGCATAGCTGCCGTCTTCGGGGGAGGAAGGGAAGGCGACCTCGTCCCAGCCCTGGCCCTGCGGGAACCCGGCCGGATCGAAAAAGCCGCCCGAACCGGCCTGACCGAGACCGAGCAGCGGCACATAGGCGCGCGGCGTCGACTGCGAAGCGGTCTGCACATAGGCGCCGCCACCGGCGAGGAAGTATTCGAAGGTCTCGCTGGTCGCCTCGAGAATCTTGGCTACGCTCTCGGTGGACGGCCAGCGCTCGCGCCCATCCTTGCTGACGCGCTTCGATTTGTTGAAGGCCGTGGCATCGAGGCCGGCAAGCCGCGCCAGCCCGGACACCGACAGTCCGTGCCGTTCGGCGATCGCATCGATCGCGTTCCAGATGTCACGATGCGAGAGCATCCGCGGCCGAGCCTCGCCTTTATAAGGAAACTTGTCCCATAAGGAAACTAGTCCTAGTGTACGGAGCGCTCGCCGACTTGTAAAGCGCGCGCCAGATCGGAGGGCGGGATAGGCATGATGGATCTCGTGACCCGCCTCGCGGTTGCCTTGGCCATCGGCCTGCTTGTCGGGCTCGAGCGAGGCTGGAAGACCCGCGAGGAGGAGGACGGCCAGCGTGCGGCGGGATTTCGCACCTTCGCGCTATCCGGCCTGTTGGGTGGTATCGCCGCGGCCTTGTCCAAGGTCAGCGATCCGATCGTCCTCGCCGCGATCTTCCTCGGCTATCTAGCCGTGTTTGCGGCCTTCCATTGGCTGGAGGCCAAGGCCGAAAAGAGTTTCAGCGTCACCTCGGTCGTTGCCGGCGCACTCACCTTCGTGCTCGGCGCCTACGCCGTGCTCGGCGAATTGACCGTGGCGATCGGTGCCGCCGTGGTCATGACCCTGCTGCTGGCGCTGCGCACCCAGCTCCACCAATGGGTTGCCTCGCTCAAGTGGCAGGAACTGCGCTCGGTGTTGATCCTCCTCGCGATGACCTTCCTGCTGCTGCCGTTCTTGCCGCAGCAGCCTGTCGACCCGTGGGGCGTGCTCAACCTGTTCGAGATCTGGCTGTTCGCCATCATGATCGCTGCCATCTCGTTCGGCGGCTATGTCGCCGTGCGCATCCTCGGCGATCAGCTCGGCGTGCTGGTGGCCGCCGCTGCGGGCGGGCTTGCCTCCTCCACCGCGGCAACGCTGTCGCTCGCTCGGCTCGGCAAGGCGCATCCCGAATCAGCCAAACTCCTGTCCGCCGGCATCCTCATTGCCGGGCTGGTAATGGCGCTGCGCGTCGGGGTCGTCGCGGCAGTGCTCAATCCGGCGCTGGTCCTGCCGCTCGCCGTTCCGATCGGTGCGCTGGCCGTTGGCCTTGCCGTCGCCGCGGCGTTCCTGCTGCTCACCGGCAACCGCGAAAAGCGCTCGCCAAAACTCGAGATTACCAACCCGCTCGAGATCGGCACGGCACTGAAACTCGCCGCCTTCATCGCTGTCGTCACCATCGCTGCCGAATTCGCCCGGCGGTTGATCGGGTCCACCGCCGTGCTCGCCGTGGCGGCGATCTCCGGCATCGCCGATGTCGACGCAGTCACCGTGTCGATGGCGCGCGCGGCCGGCCACATGGGCCTCGATGTCGCAGCTCTTGCCATCATTATTGCGGTCGGGGTCAACACCGTCTCCAAGGCCGTCATCGCGGCCGTCACCGGCGGCCGCGCTATCGGGCTCTATGTCGGAGTTGCCAGCTTCGTGGCGCTCATTGCTACCGGGCTCGGCTGGTTTTTCGTCCGCTGAACGGCACACGCGCTTGCCATCGCGCCGCCGCTCGCCCAAAAGGCTGGGCATGGTCACACCGATGCGCCGCCCTCAGTTCATCTACAAGGTCGCCAGCCGCGAGATCTACGAGGCCTCGCTCGCTGCAGGCAGGTTCGTCGGCCAGCCGATCGACCTCAACGATGGCTACATCCATTTCTCGACCGCAGCCCAGCTCAAGGAAACCATCCGGCTCTACTTCGCCGGGCTCAAGGGCCAGGTGCTGTTCGCCGTGCCGGTCGCACCCTTCGGCGAAGCGATGAAGTGGGAAGCCTCGCGCGGCGGCGACCTGTTCCCGCATCTTCATGCCGAACTGCCGATGTCGAGTGTGACGCAGATGGCCGATCTCGACGTCCCGGCCGACGGCATCGTAATCCTGCCGGAGTGGGTGAAATGATCTTCTCCCGCCTCTCACCGTTGCTTCGGATCCCCGCCCTCTCGGGCCTGACGCGCGAAGCGCTGCTCAAGATGGACCCCGAGATCGCCCACGGCGCGACCATCGCGGCACTGCGGCTTGGTCTCGCGCCGGAGCAGGAGGGCCCGGACGCACCGGAGCTGAAGACGACGCTTTGCGGGCTCGACCTCAAGAACCCGATCGGCATGGCCGCCGGCTTCGACAAGAATGCTGAGGTGCCCAAGCCGCTGGCCCGCATGGGCTTCGGCATGGTCGAGGTCGGCACGGTGACGCCGCGCCCGCAGGTGGGCAATCCCAAGCCGCGGCTGTTCCGGGTCGGACCGGCCGAGGGCGTGATCAACCGCATGGGCTTCAATAACGAGGGGCACGAAGCGGCCTTTGCCCGGCTGAAGGGCGCCCATGTCGGCGCCATCCTCGGCGTGAACATCGGGGCCAACAAGGATTCCGAGGATTTCGTCGCCGATTATGTGGCCGGCGTCACCCGCTTCGCCGAGGTGGCTGACTACCTGACGGTGAACATCTCCTCGCCCAACACGCCCGGGCTCAGGAACCTCCAGGCCGACGAGGCGCTGACCCGGTTGCTGGCGGCGGTGCTGAAGGCGCGCTCCAAAGCCTCGGTCCGCGTGCCGGTGCTGCTGAAGATCGCGCCCGATCTCGACGAACGGCAACTGGACAATATCGCCCGGGTAGTGCTCGCCACCGACCTCGACGGCCTCATCGTCTCCAACACCACCCTCGGCCGCGACCCCGTACTCGGCATGGAGAATGCCACCGAGACCGGCGGGCTTTCGGGCAAGCCCCTGTTCAATCTCGCGACGCAGAAACTTGCCCAGGTGCGGCAGCGTGTCGGGAGGCTGCCGATCATCGGCGTCGGCGGCATCCATTCGCCGGAGAGTGCGGTGGCGAAGTTCGAAGCTGGCGCCGATGCAATCCAGCTCTACTCGGCGCTGGTGTTCGGCGGGCTCAACCTGCTCGACCGCCTGAAGCGGGGGTTGGTCGCTGCGGTGCGCAGTCGCGGGCTGAAGTCGGTGTCGGAGCTGAGCGGCAAGACCACGGCGGAATGGGCGGCGGGGCAGGCGAGGCTGTAGGCATAAGCCACTCTATCGGTCAGCTCTCCGTCACCAGCTCGACAATCATATCCGCCCGACCGCGCGAGCGCTTGACCAGGTCGTAGTTGGCGAGGTCGACGCGTTCCACATGTTCGCGATTGCGCGCCTCGCTGAACAATCCATGTTCGGCGTGGCGCTTCAGCAGCCGGGCCCGCACGGCCTCGCGTGGAACATCAATGAACACCGCCACATCCAGCAGCGGGCGAACCTGCCACCACGGCGCGTTGGACAGCAGCAGGTAGTTCCCCTCGACCACGAGAATGCGGGCGGCAGTCGGGACGACGAAAGCATCTACGACCACGTCCTCGATCTCGCGCGAGTAGCCCGGCCCGCTGATCGGGGTCGTGGCCGCCTTCACGCCGGCGAGAAACTCGGCGAAGGCAGCGCCTTCGAATGTGTGCGGCGCGCCCTTGTCCTTGACTGTGCCGAGGCTTTCGAGCTTCGCGTGGCGCATGTGGAAACCATCCATCGGCACATAGGCGGCGAGGTCGGGGGCGGTGGTGTTCAGCGCTGCGACCAACTGGGTCGCCAGCGTCGACTTGCCGACCCCAGGACCGCCGGCGATACCAACCGCTATCCGGCCCTCGCGCGTCGCCAGCGCCTGCCGGGCCTTTTCGGCAATCGCTACCAGCGCCTCCTCGGGCGTCAGCTTCAGCACCTGCGGTTCGTTATCGTTCATCTCGTCCTCCGGAGAGTGAGGTAGCGGATTTTCCGCGACCAGACGACCCCCTCCCGGCCTCCCCCGCACAGGGGGAGGTGCAGAATCGGGGCTGTGGCTCGGTGGTGCCCGAACACTCGATAGGACACCTCCCCCTTTATGGGGGGAGGATGGGAGGGGGGCGGTCTGCCTCGGCCCTTGCTCCATCCTGCGCGCCACCGCATACTGCGCACAAACCGAGAACATCACTTGTCCCTCCGCCCAGAGATCACTGACTGGTTCGCGCAAAAGGGCTGGGCGCCGCGGCAGCATCAGTTGAGCGTGCTGGAAGCCACGGAGGCAGGCGCCTCGGCGCTGCTGATCGCCCCGACCGGCGCCGGCAAGACGCTGGCCGGGTTCCTGCCCACCATCAACGACCTGATCGAGAACCCCAGGCAGGGCCTCCACACCCTCTATCTCTCGCCGCTCAAGGCGCTGGCGGTGGACGTGCAGCGCAACCTGATGACGCCGATCGAGGAAATGGACTTGTCCGTCAAGGTCGAGGCCCGCACCGGCGACACCCCCTCGCACCGGCGTCAGCGCCAGCGTACCTCGCCGCCGCATATCCTGCTGACGACGCCGGAGCAGCTGGCGCTGCTGCTCTCGCATTCCGATGCCGACCGCATGTTCAAGGGCCTGAAGCGCGTCGTACTCGACGAACTGCACGCCATGGTCACCAACAAGCGCGGCGAGCTGATGTCGCTGGGGCTGGCTCGCCTCGCGACCCTGGCGCCGAACCTCCGCATCACGGCGCTGAGCGCCACGGTGGCGCGCCCGGATCTCCTGCGTGACTGGATCGCGAGCCCGCTGCCCGATGCGGAGGCGCGGCTGCTGATGGGGCAGGGCGGGGCGAAGCCGCATATCGAGATCCTGAAGTCAGAAGCCGTCATTCCCTGGGCCGGGCATTCGTCGGTCTACGCCATCCCCGAGCTCTATGAGGTCATCAAGCAGCACAAGACGACGCTGCTCTTCGTCAACACGCGCTCGCAGGCCGAGATGCTGTTCCAGGAGCTATGGGCGGCCAATGACGAGATGCTGCCCATCGCCATGCATCACGGCTCGCTGGCGGTGGAGCAACGGCGCAAGGTCGAGGCAGCAATGGCCGAGGGCCGGCTGAGCGCCGTGGTCTGCACCTCGACGCTCGATCTCGGCATCGACTGGGGCGATGTCGACCTCGTGGTGCAGATCGGTGCGCCCAAGGGCGCGAGCCGTATGCTGCAGCGCATCGGCCGTGCCAACCACCGGCTGGATGAGCCATCGAAGGCCCTGTTCGTGCCCTCCAATCGCTTCGAGGTGCTCGAATGCGAGGCGGCATTGGAGGCCGTAGAGAACAATTCGCAGGACAGCGAGGATCCCGTCTCGGGCGGGCTCGATGTCTTGGCCCAGCACGTCCTCGGCAGCGCCTGCGCCATGCCGATCGAGCCGTTGGCGTTCTACGAGGAAGTCCGCCGCGCCTGGCCCTATCGCGAGCTGAGCTGGGAGACGTTCGAGCGGGTCATCGATTTCGTCGCCACCGGCGGCTACGCGCTTCGCGCCTACGAGCGCTACGCCAAGCTCAGGAAGATGGACGACGGCCGCTTCCGCATTGCCCATCCGGGGATCGCGCAGCAGTACCGGTTGAATATCGGCACCATCGTCGAGGAGCCGATGGTGAAGGTGCGGCTGGTGCGGGGCCGGGGGTTTACGAAGGGCGCGTCCACCGGCCCGATCGGTCGCTTCGGCCGGGTGCTCGGGGAGATGGAGGAGTACTTCTTCACGACGCTCACCCGCGGCGACACCTTTCTCTTCGGCTCAGAGATCGTGGCCTTTGAGGGCATGTTCGAGAGCGAGGCCTACGTCTCGCGCTCGCAGGGCAAGGACCCGAAAATCCCGTCCTATATGGGCGGCAAGTTCCCGCTCTCGACCTTTCTCGCCGACGGGGTGCGGAAGCTGCTCGCGCACCCTGACGAATGGCACCTGCTGCCCGATCAGGTCAGCGACTGGCTGCGGCTGCAACAGGAAGCCTCCATCCTGCCGTCGCCGGACTCGCTACTCGTCGAGACATTTCCGCGTGGCGCGCAGAACTACCTCGTCTGCTATCCATTCGAGGGGCGGCTGGCGCACCAGACCCTCGGCATGCTGCTGACGCGGCGGCTCGAGCGCGCCCGCGCCCGCCCACTCGGCTTCGTTGCTTCGGACTACGCGTTGGCGGTGTGGGGCCTCGGTGACTTCTCGGGGCTCATCCGCACTGGCCGGCTGTCGCTCGACGAGTTGTTCGACGAGGACATGCTGGGCGACGATCTCGAGGCTTGGCTCGACGAGAGCCAGCTGATGCGCCGCACCTTCCGCAACTGCGCCATCATCGCCGGCCTGATCGAACGCCGGCATCCCGGGCAGAAGGAAAAGACCGGCCGCCAGATCACCGTATCGTCCGACATCATCTACGATGTGCTCTACCAGCACGAGCCCGATCACATCCTGATCCAGGCGACGCGGCGCGATGCGGCGCGGGGCCTCCTCGATATCGAGCGGCTCGGTCACATGTTGGCCCGCATCAAGCGCCACATCGTGCACAAGCCGCTCGACCGAATCTCGCCTTTGGCGGTACCGGTAATGCTCGACATCGGAAAAGTCCCTGTCATGGGCGAGGCGCGCGAAAGCACTATGGCGGAGGCCGCCGAGGAGCTGATCGCCGAGGCCATGGGACTGGGTATCGAGCAAAGGAAGCGGGCGAATTGACTTCTGCCTGGGCCGCGCGGACGGTCCAAACCGACGATGAAGGCGAGCCCGTGCTGCTGACCTTTTCCGGTCATGTCTTCGAGCCTTTGCCCTCGGGCGCCCTGTGGTGGGCCGTCGAGCGGACGCTATTGGTCGCCGATCTTCATCTCGAAAAGCTGAGTTCGTTCGCCAAGCGCGGTGCCCTGCTGCCACCCTACGACACCGGCCTGACGCTGAAGCGGCTTGAGGCGGACATCGAGCGGACCGGAGCCGAGGAAGTCATCGCGCTAGGCGACAGTTTTCACCGCGACGAGGGCACGACGACGCTGCTCGACGCCGACCGCCTGCGGCTCGCGAGCCTGATGGGCAAGGCGCGCTGTACCTGGGTCTCGGGCAACCACGATCCCGCACCGCATTCCCTCGGCGGGGTCTGCGTGCCGGTGCTGGAGCGCGCGGGCCTGACACTGACGCATGAGCCGCGGCAGGGCGCCGGGCTGATCGCCGGGCACCTGCACCCGGCAGCGCATTTGGCGATGAACGGCCGCTCGGTCCGCCGGCCGTGCTTCGTGCATGACGGGCGGATCATGGTGCTGCCGGCCTATGGCGCGGCGACCGGAACGCTGAACATCCTATCTCCCGCGTTCGTTGGCCTGCTGCACTGGCCGACGCTGGAGGTGGCAATGATCGGGCGGGGGCGGGTGTACCCGGTCAGTCCGAAGCGGCTGGTGCGGGGGTATGACGCGTGGTGACGGCTACCGCCGGAACACTACCCCACCCAGCCATCCCGTGAACAGCGCCAGCGCCACACACACGATGCCGTAGAGCAGCGGCTGCTGCCGTGCCGCCTGGCCGAGGAAGCGTTCGAAGCCGATCTTGCGCACCGAGAAGCCTTCGGACTTGTCGGCGACGATCAGGCCGTCCCGGAACAGGTAGGTGTGCGCGAGATAGGAGCCCGGCGGCGCATCGGCGGGGAGTGCCACCTGCCCGAAATAGAAGGTGTTGGACCTGAAGGTCACGCCGCTCTCGTTGAGCTTGAACATGCCCTTGTTTTCCATCAGCCGCACCAGTTGCGGGCCGAAGGCGAGCGAGTCGTACCAGCTCTCGCCCGGCGCTGCCTCCGGCTGCTTCAACAGCGGGATCGACCTTTCAGCCAGTGTGATCGGGTTGGTGATGTCGGCGAGCCGCGCGTCGCTCAGCACCTGGTAGAAGGACGGAAAGCCCGTGAATTCGACCTGCGAGGTGTTCAGCCAGATGCCGAACTGGTTGGTCTTCTGCCGCGCGATCCGGTTCTGCAGCGGTCCGGTGATGGTGATGATGACGTGATAGGGGCCGGTCGGCATCGCCGTGGTGCCGACATCGGGCTCGATTGAGCCGAACAGGGTCAGCGTCTGCCCGGCAAAGCTCGAGGTGATCGACACCTCGTCCTGGCTCACCTGGGTGATGAGCCGCTCCGCCAGCCCGGGCGATGCAGCAAACATCAGCATGGCGGCGAGCAGCAACCGGCGCATCAGATCACCCCCGCCGCGCCGATCACGGCGGTCGAATAGGCGTCGGATGGGGCCATCACGAGGCTGATGCCGAAACGGATGGCGACGGCGAGAACGAGCAGGGCCAAGAGGGCGCGCAGCTGTTCGCCGCGCAGGTATTTGCCCGCCGAGGCGCCGAACTGCGCTCCCACCGTGCCCCCGACCATCAGGCAGAAGGCGAGGAGGATGTCGACGCTCTGGCTCTGCACCGCGTGCAGGATGGTGGTTGCCGCCATCATCGCCACCACCTGCAACAGCGATGTGCCGATCACCATCGAGCCCGGCATGCGCAGGATATAGACCAGCGCCGGCACGAGGATGAAGCCGCCGCCGATACCGAGCAGCGAGCCGACAAAGCCGATGCAGACGCCGAGCGCCAGCACCGGGATCACCGAGATATAGAGCCGCGATTTCTTAAACCGCACGCGCCAGGGCAGTCCGTGGAACCAGTTGTGCTGGTTGGGCAGCTTCTCACGCGTCACGACACCGGCGCGGCGCTTGAGGATGGCGCGGATGGACTCCACCATCATCAGTGAGCCGACGAAGCCGAGGAGGACGAGGAAGCCGACGGAGATGACGAGATCGAGCTGGCCCGCGGCACGCAACACCTGGAAGGTTGCGACACCACCGAAGGCGCCTAGCACGCCTGACAGCACGAGGTAGAGCGCCATATGCAGGTCGATCAGCCCGCGCCGGTAATAACTGAGCGCCCCCGAAGTCGAGGCGGCGACGACCTGCCCGGTCACCGAGGCCACGGCTACCGAGGAGGGCACGCCCGAAAAGATCAGCAGCGGTGTCAGCAGGAAGCCGCCACCCACGCCGAACAGTCCCGACAGGAACCCGACCGCTCCCCCGATCCCCACGAGGAAGAACAGGTTCATCGAAAGCTCGGCGATCGGCAGATAGACCTGCACGTTGGGCGTCCGGTGGGCTCAGGGCATCTCCGGGCTGTAGCGCTCGGGCGCGACGGAAATGCGACGGGTTTTCGCGAAATGCCACCGACCGTTAGCATCAAAATGCAAAGGCGAGGTTAGCCTACCGGATGGGTCGGGAATTGCCGGGTGACCGGCGCTCCATCCCTGCACAAGACCGGGATAGAACTGTGGGCGGACTTATGGCCACCGCCTACCGGATGTCCGGCGAAAGCCGGGCGACTTCTGCCCGATCTTCGTGGGGATGCTAGACCGGCTGGCTGCCGAGGACCGCGAGCAGCCGCGGATTGATCTTGCCGCTTTCGTTCATGCCAGTCTGGCGCTCGAAGCTGCGGATGGCATCGGCGGTCTTCTCGCCGGCGACGCCATCGGGCGTCCCGACGTCGAAGCCGAGCTGGTTGAGAGCCGTTTGCACGCCGGAAACGACACGGGCATCGGTGATCGTCTCGCCCGGGTCGAACTTGGCGTTCCAGGTGCCGATCGGGGCGAAGTTGGCGACGAAATCGATCTGCTGCGACTTGAAGTTGGCCACTTCGTCGATGAGCTTCTGCACTTCGGCCGCCGCGAGCGAGGAGGCGATATCGTCACGGGCCTTCGCCGCATCCTTGTCGCCGCGGTTGGCGGCCAACGAGAACCACTTGAATGAAGCGTTGAGGTCCTGCTTCACGCCCAGCCCGCGGGCATAGAGCATGCCGAGGTTGAACTGGCTGTCCTTCATGCCGCGGTTGGCGGCTTCTTCAAACCACTTGGCGGCGGCGTCGAATTGCTGGGTGCCGAGACCCCCACCGGCATAGAGCGCGGCGAGGTTGTGCATGGCCATGCGGTTACCCGCCTCGGCCGCCTGCTGGTACCACAGCCGCGCCTGGTTGATATCCTTTTCGACACCGCGGCCGTTCTCGTAGAGGTTGCCGAGCCGGTATTGCGCCGGGGCAAAGCCCTGGCTGGCGGCACGCTCGTACCACATGGCCGCGGCCTTGAGATCCTCGGGCACGGCGCGGCCTTCGGTATAGATCGCGGCAACCTCGAACTGGGCCCGCGCGTCGCCATTGGCCGCAGCCTGGAGCAGGGGGGCGGGGCCGACGGCGGCCGGTGGCGGCTCGACCTTGACCGGGCTCTCGAGCGCGCTGGGCAGCGGCTGCACGGCGGCGCTGAGGCTTGCGGGCACATCGGCCAGCGCCACCTGCGTCGCCGCCTGAAACGCCTGAGGCAGCGGCGGCTCCGGTGTGCCGGCAACGAACTTCTGTGCCGGCCCGTTGTTGATGGAGCCGGTCGTCAGCGTATCGAGCACGATGCGCGGCGTGCTGGACTCGATGCCCTGTTGGGCCATCGGCACCGGTACCATGGCCGCGTCGCTGACATCCGCGCCTGCGGTAGTCGAGGCTGAAGCTGCCTCGTCGGGCTTCATGCGCTGGTTGATCAGGTTGATCGTCAGGCAGGCGAGCGCGACGACGCTGGCCGCGAGGAGGATCGGCTGCTTGTGACGCAGCAGGAAGCTCTGGCGCGGCTTGCCGGCGCCATCGGGAGAGGGGCTGGTCTCCTCGGCGCCGAGCGCGATGAGGCTCGGCTCGGGTGCCACGGGCAGCACATGCGGTACCGGCTCCGGGTCCGGCATCCACTGGCTCGGCGGGTCCTTGTCGCCGGCGAGCTGGCGCTCGGCCTTGGGCTTGGACTTGAACAGCGAGAAGCGCGCCGGCTTTTCCGTCTCCGGCTTGACCTTGGGTTCGGGCTTGCCCTTCACCTTGGGCTTGGGCTCCGCCAGCTTGCTGGCCTTGACCTTGGGCTCCGCAGCCGCCTTGAGCGGTCTCTTCGTCTCCGGCTTCGCCGGCAGACCGGCAGCGGGAGCAACCGCCGCCTCGCGATTGGCCTGGAAGCGCGCGAAGGCGCGGCCGATCAGTGAGCCGCTATCGACCGCAGGCAGCATGCCCGGTCGGGTGGCGGCCGCCTGGCGGGCTGCACGCCGATGCGCTTCGATGAAGGTGTTGCGGCTCGGGAGCGGCTGCTCATCCTCGACCGGGCGCGCCGGGGCAGGGACCTCTTCCTGCGCCACGAACACGTCCTCGTCGGGCCGGTCGAGCGACGACTGCGGCTGCGGCGGGCGTTCGGCGAGGCTGGGATCGAACACCGGCCGGACTTCGTTCTCGAGCTCCTCGAGCGATGCCATCACCGGCTTGGCAGGCGGCAGGGTCACCGGCTCCCGCACGGTGGTCGCGGGGCTGGGCCAGGCGAAAGGCTTGTCGTAGAGCGGCGCTTCGGCAGCGGGTGCCGCCGGCATGGCGTCGGCCGGATCGAGCGTCTCGTTAGTGGCTGCCGGTTCGGGCCCGACCGAGAGCGGCGCAAAATAGGCCGAGGCCGGCTTGGCAGGCTTCGCCGGCGGAGCGATCGGTTCGGGCGGAGGAGCAATCGTCGCAACGAGCGCCGGCGCCGGACCGGTTTCGGCCTGCCGCTTCTCGAGCGACGTCTCGAGCCGCTGCAGCCGATCGTTGACTTCGCGGATGGTGGCCGACAGCGCGACGGTCTCGTCGTTCGGCTTCTCCGCCGCTGCCGCCTTCATCACCCGGGCCACGCGCTTCTCGATCTCGGCAAAGCCGGCCTCGTCGAGGCCGCCTGCCACCGGAGCGGCGCGCTTCACCGCTTCCGACGTCCGCTCCGCCACGAGATCGGCGATCTCGGAGAAATCGGGCATCGCCGCCTCGGCGGGGGCGGCATAGAGCTTGGCGAGACCGGTCAGCTGCTCGCCGGTCTGGTCCATGCGCGCCACCAGCTGGCGCACCTGCGCCTCGAGCTGCGCAATGCCCGGATCGGTCGGCCGCTCGGCGACCTGCTCGCTCAGCGTGTCGATCTTGGTCTCGATCGCGGCAAAGCGCGGCTCGAGCGCCATGACGACCGTGTTGCGGAGCGCCTCCATCTCGAGCTTCAGCCCGCCTACGTCGGCGCTGCGTGTCTCGATATCGGAGATGCGGTCGTTGAGCGCGTCGATGAGTTCGATCAGCCCCTGCGGCTGCTGTGGCGACTTGATCGCCTGCGCCACGCGGCCGAGTTCGAGGGTGATCTTTTCGAGTTCGGCCGCCGGCATGGCCGTGCTGCGCTCGATGGCATCGACGCGGTCATAAATGCCGCGCAGGCCATCCTCGATCGCCGTCATCGATTCCTTGAGCCCGTCGCGCGGGCCCTCGACTTTGCCGGCAAACTGCACCTGCAGGTCGGCCAGCCGGCCAACGGTAGCGCTCACATCGTCGAGACGGGCGGTCATGCCGCTCGTATCTGAGCGGTCGGCATAGTGCTTCTGCAGTTCGGCGAGCTTGGTGACGGTCGATGCGACATCGTCGAGCCGGCTGTTCAGCGCCTCGGCATCGACTTTCGGTCCGTCGGCGATGAGCTTGGCGAGCCCCGCGATCTGGCCCTCCAGTCGCTTGACTTGGCCGGTTTCGCCGACCGCGCCCGCCAGCATCTCGACCACATGGCTGAGCTGGCCCATCTGGTCGGCGATCTCGCGCACATTCGCCGTCTGGCCCCGGGCCTGGGTCTTGAGCTCCCCTTCGAGCCGCTCGAGCCGGACCGAGATGCCGCCGACGGCGTCGGCCAATTCGTCGAAACGCGGCACCGGCGCAATGGGCGCCGCCTCCATCGGTGCGATTGGCTGTGGCGTCGGCTGGGCGAAATGCCGCGACCGAATCTGGTGGATGGCCGCTTCCAGCGTATCACGCGGGTTGTCGGCGAGAGGGGCGTCGCGATCGCTGAACTTGTCGATGGCGCGCTGCACTGAGCGCAGGGCTTCGCGATGGCGAGTGTCGGGCTCGACTTCCGCGACCTGGTGGCGAAGGTCGCGCATCCGTTCGGCGAGGCGGTCATAGGCCGGCTCGGGGCGCACCGTGCGGGCGACCTGCGTTTCCACCTGATCGAGGAGCGCTACCAGTTCGCCGCGCAATTCCTGCCACTCGCCCGCCCCGGGCTGGCCGTAGTCCTGCGGTTGGAACGGGGAAGTCGCACGGGCCATCGGTCGAATCCCAAGCACCTGAAACACTTGCATGGCCATGAGCGGCCATAGGCAATCCGGTTACTCTTGGAAAAACATGGTAAAGATCGCGTTAAGTTCGCTCGCATTTTGCGAATCGGGCCATTACGCCCCGCCGCCATAAGTGGGATATAAAAGGCGGCAGGGACTTGATAGGTAGGCCGCGAAGAGTTCAGGTGTTTCATGACCACGCGCCGCATCATCATCGTCGATGACCATCCGCTGTTCCGCGCCGCATTGCGCCAGACGCTTGCCGGCGGCGATCCCTCGATCACTGTCGAAGAGGCCGGCGACCTGAGCGAACTGAGCGCCGCCCTTGAAGGCGAACGCGACTGCGACCTGGTGCTGCTCGATCTCAACATGCCCGGCACGCGCGGCTTTTCCGGGCTGCTACTGCTCCGCGCCCAATACCCCGAAATCCCGGTGATGATCGTCACCGCGGTCGAGGACGGCGGCACGATCCGGCGCGCCTTCGAGCTCGGCGCCTCCGGGTACCTCCACAAATCGGTCGGCCCCGCCGACATCCGCCGCGCCATCGAGACGGTGCTCTCCGGCGAGGTCTACGTGCCCGAAGGCATGGACTTCCCGGCCGAGGATTCGCAGAGCCAGCTGATGCGCCGCCTCGCGACGCTGACGCCGCAGCAGGTGCGCGTGCTGATGATGCTCAGCGACGGGCTGATGAACAAGCAGATCGCCTACGAACTCTCGATCTCCGAAGCGACGGTCAAGGCCCACGTCTCGGCGATCCTGCAAAAGCTCGACGTCGACAGCCGCACCCAGGCGGTGATCGCCGCGAGCAAGATCGAAGACGGGCAGTTTGATGAGCTCCTGAGCGGCGCGTAGCGCAAAATCGCTCCAGTGGAGCGATCTTAGCGAAGTAGGCCATGAGAGCTACGCTCGAATGGCAGGTGGCGGCCAATCCGTGGGCTAAGCCTCGACCCGCTTCATATCCCGCTGCCCGGCCAGCTGGCTGATCGTCGCCCGCAACGCGCCCGGCTTCACCGGCTTCGTCACCACGGCAATGCCCCGCTCCTCGGCGAGTGTCCGCACCGCCGCGCTGCGATCGGCCGTGACCAGCGCTGCCGGCAGGTGGCCGCCGACATTGTGCCGCAGCCACTCCACGGCATCGAGCCCCGAGGTCTGGTCGAGGTGGTAGTCCATCAGCACCAGGTCAGGCAGCCAGCCGAGCAGCAGCCCGTCCTTGTCGATGTCCTTGAGCGAGCGGGCCGAGCGCACATCACAGCCCCAGCCGCCGAGCAGCCCCTCCATCGCATCGAGGATGGCGCGCTCGTTGTCGACGCAGAGGATGCGCAGCCCGGTGAGATTGGTCGCCGGCTCCCGCGCCGGCGCCGGCTCGGGCGCCACCTTCATCGAGCGATGGTGCGGCAGGTAAAGTGAGAAGCGCGAGCCCCGCCCTTCCTTGCTTTCGAGCTCCAGCGTCAGGCCCAGCGCCGATACCAGCCGCTTGACGATCGAAAGCCCCAGTCCCAGCCCCTGCGCCATGCGCGCGCCGTGCTCGAGCCGGCTGAACTCTGCAAAGATCAGTGCGTGCTGGTCCTTGTTGAAGCCGATGCCGGTGTCGATGACGTCGAAGCGCACCCGGGCGCCGCGCAGCCGGGCCCCCACCAGCACGTGGCCGCCGGGGCGGGTGTACTTGATGGCATTGCTGATGAGGTTCTGGATGATGCGCGCCACCAGTTGCCTGTCGCCAAGCACCGCCAGCGAGGTATCGACCAGCTTGAGCGAGATCTCCTTCTTCAGCGCCAGTGGCGCGAACTCGACGTCGATCTTCTTGAGCAGATCCCGCACCTGGAACGGCACCGAGCCGGGCTTCAGCGCGCCGGCATCGATACGCGAGATATCGAGCAGCGCCGACATGATCTCCTCGACCGCCGTCAGCGAGGCTTCGATCGAATGGGCCAGCTCGTCGAGCCCGGTGCCTCCGGCCCGCTCGACCAGCGTCGAGGTGTAAAGCCGGGCCGCATTCAAGGGCTGCAGCAGGTCGTGGCTGGCCGCGGCGAAGAAGCGGGTCTTGTCGCGGTTATTGGCATCGGCCTTGGCGCGCGCCACTTCCAGCTCGGCATTGACCTGGATGAGCGCGGCGGTGCGCTCCGCCACACGCCCCTCGAGCGACTGGTTGATGGTCGCGAGCTCGGTCTCGGCCTGCACCCGCGCCGTCACGTCGGCAAAGCTGATCACCAGCCCGCCATCGGGAAGGCGCGAAGAGTGGAACTCGAGCACCTGGCCCTCGGAGCCGAGCCGCTGGCTGATCGTCGCATGCGACTGGGTGAGGGTCTGGACGCGCAGCGCCGCCAGGTGGATCGCATCGCCGGGGCCGAGGTCGCCGCGCCGGGCGACATAGAGCGCAAGGTCGTAGAGCGGCGTGCCGGCCCTCATCAGTTCCGGGGGCACGGCGAGCAGCTCGCCATAGCGCTGGTTCGACATGACGAGCCGCAGGTCACGGTCGAACACCGCGATGCCCTGCGGGATGTAGTCGATCGCCTGCTTCAGCGTATCGGTTGTGTCGATCAGCGTTTCGACCATTTCGGTTCCGTCTTTTGGCCGGAATATCTGCCTCGGCCGCCGCCCCCGCAAGGCCACACAAAGTCGAGGACTTCGCTTCCGCAGCACCGGTTGTGAGTTGCTTTGTCGCAGGAAACGGGAAAAGTTGAACAACGGGCACGGCTTAGGGCATCCGCCGCAACGGGGAGGCGGCCGGCGCCGGGACGGAAGGGGAAAGACCATGTTCAAGGAATTTCGCGATTTTGCCCTGAAGGGCAACGTCATCGACCTTGCCATTGGCGTCATCATTGGTGCCGCCTTCGGCGCCATCGTTTCGTCGGTCGTCGATGACGTTTTCATGCCGATCATTGGCCTGATCCTGAACGGCATCGATTTCTCCAACCTGTTCGTCCCGCTGTTCCCGCCCGAGGGGGCGACTTACCCGACCGTCGCCGCCGCCAAGGAAGCCGGCGTCGCGACGCTCAACTACGGCCTGTTCATCAACGCCGTGGTGAAGTTCACCATCATCGCTTTCGTGCTGTTCCTCGTGGTCAAGGGCATCAACCGCCTGCGCCGGAAGGAAGCCGAGAAGCCCGCTGCTCCGCCCGCTCCGACGACGGAAGAAAAGCTGCTCACCGAGATCCGCGACGCCATCAAGGCGCAGAAGTAGCTGAACCGGGTTACGCGGCACGGGACAGTTGTTCGGTGCCGCATCGACGCGTCTTCGCGCTCCCGCTATGCTCGCCACGACGGCCATGAGCGCGGGGGCGGGCAGTGAGCGTTATTGAGCAGACCATGGTGACGATCCAGCTGGCCAATGGCGGCTGGGCGCTCCAGAGCATGGATACGATCCGGATCGACGGCTGCCACTGGCTGGTGCCGGTCTGGAACATCTCGGCCGACGGCGTCACCCGGCAGCCACAGCGCATCATCTCGCTGGTCATGGCCGACACCGGCGGCCCCGCTACCGATGGCGACGCCTTCACCGGCCTGCCGATCCCCGACACGCTACTGTTCGATGGACACATCCCACTGGGCGTAGCGCGGCTGTTTGTCGTTCGCGAGAGCCCGGATGTGTGGGTGCCGGTGGGGTAGTGCCAGTTTAGGAAGAATGTCCCAATGACATTGCTAGCGATCCAGCCGGGTGGTGGAGATGTCCCACGTAGACAGGCTTCTTGTGACGTTTCGAGCCTATCAGGCGGGGAAGGTATTGTTGGGGTCGAAGTAGGCCTCGATCATTTTTTGAACGGCGAGGCGCGTTTCCTCCGCCGCTACACGGAGCGTCTCGATGACAGGATGGTGGGCGAGGGCTTCACGATCCGAGAAGGCTATGGCGAAGGTCGGCTGAACCTTTGTTTCGTTCTCAGAGTCTGGGAGCTCGCGGGTTGCGTACCGGAAGTTTTCGAGGACCATGAGGGCGTCATCGCTTGGCGAACCGGCAAACACCAAGGTCGTGCCGGCGGGCATGGGGTAGCCGGTCGTATCCTTCAGCAGGGCTTCCTCGGGTTCTCCGGCTCGGATTAGCGCCTTAACGTCGGTGAGAACCAGCACCTGGTGCTTGTCTTGAATGTCCAGGAAATGCACGCCGTAGAGACCGCCATTCCCGCTTGGGTTCGGCCCGAGCGACTCGATGGCTTCAACGACCTTTTTTCCTGCGAACTCTACCTGTCCCTCTTTGATCGCGTTTCTAAGAGTACCCGGAGCGTCATCCCTCGGGAACGGGAACTGGATTTTGCTAGGCTTGGGGGACCTGTCCTTGGCCATCATGAACAGGGTGTGGTCAAGCGCTGCCCTAAGGTTGTGGACGGCGTCGCCGACGATGAGCGGGAACACTCTCGGGATGGGTTTGTCTTGTTTGACAAACAGGGTCTTCCGGTTGGCTTTGCGTTCGTGCCGCTCCCACAGGACGAATGGCTTTTGAGCGAGGAAAGCATCGCTTTGGGCCGCCATGTCGTTGATGTGATGGTAGGCGCGCTCAAGTTTGAGCGTTGGCCCATATAGTAGCGTTTCGGGAGTGATCACTGCGGAAGTCCCCGGATTTCTGCCTATCGAAGGAGCTTCAACGGCAGCCACCTTCTCGGTGTTGATGGACCTTATCGCATTCGCAGCGGATTGCCTAGGAAAAATATCCTTGACGACCATCAATGCGGCATTTATGCCTATTCGTTGTTACGGGCTCCCGCATACGTAGTTTCTCTAATCGGAGAACGATTACACTTATTGCATGCTGTGCGCCGATATTGGGCGCGTCGGCAGCGGATGAGTACTGGCAAGATCATCGTCGCAATACGCGACGGGACAGTGCCAGATTTTAGCTTGTAGGCCGCGTGACAAGCGAACAGACGTACGACGATCTCTTCACCATTTGTTGCTGGAACATGTCATGACGGAACAATTCTATTATTCGTCGTTTTTGCACCGAGATCGTCTGGTGCACATTCTCGATGCCGATGCAGCAACCTGCGAGGCGTTGAGCGTGCTGTTTCGCCTCGAGGGCTTCCAGACCGCTTTCGCCGTTGATACCCCGAGCTTCCTGATGGCGGCGGAGCGGCGGCGGCCCGATATCGCCATCGTCAATATCCGCATCGGCAAGGAGGACGGCCTCGCCATTCTCAAGCGGATCAAGACCATGCGGACCGGCACGCCCGTCTTCATCCTCGAGGATCGGCCCGAGGTCGATTCCGCCGTGCTTGCCATGAAGGCCGGCGCCTCCGACGTTTTCCCCAAGCCGATCGATTCCGAGCGCCTCGTTCGCGCCGTGCGCGATGCGCTGCGCCATGACGTCCAGCTCGGCACCGTCGCCTATGACGGCCGCCGCAACATCGAGGTACGCGGCTTCGACCAGCTGACGCCGCGCGAACGCGAAGTGCTGCAGCTCATCACCAACGGCCAGTCCAACAAGGAGGCCGGCCGCAAGCTCGGCATCTCGCCGCGCACCATCGAGGTGCACCGGGCGCGCGTGATGGAGAAACTCGGCGCGCGGAACACCGCCGACCTGATGCGGATCGTGCTGACGAGCTAGGTGGCGGCGGCGGCCGGCTCATGGTAGCCAAGCCTCCCTCTGGAGGGAGGAGGCCATGGTGACCTGGACCAAGCACGAGGACATCTGGGACGAGGCCGCTGCAGCGAGCTACGACACCCCGGGGACCGGCATGTTCGCGCCCGAGGTGCTGGAGCCTGCGGTGGAGCGGCTCGCGGCGCTCGCCGAGGGCGGCGCCGCACTGGAGTTCGCCATCGGCACGGGCCGCATCGCCATCCCTCTGCGCCAACGCGGCGTGCCGGTCGCCGGCATTGAGATCGCCTCCGCCATGCTGGCGAAGCTCCGCACCAAGGCGGACGAGGCCGCAATCCCCGTGGTGCTCGGCGACATGACGACGGCCACTGTGCCCGGCCGGTTCTCGCTGGTATTCCTCGTCTTCAACGGCATCTCCAACGTCGAGACCCAGACCGAGCAGATCGAATGCTTCCACAATGCGGCACGGCACCTCGGGCCCGGCGGACGTTTCGTCATCGAACTCTGGGTGCCCGAACTGCCGCAGCGCACCGTGGCCGCCAAAGCCAACGTCGTGCGCGCGGAGGATGGCTACGTGCTGGTCGATACCGTGGACGTGCTGGCCCAGCACGTCGTCTCGCACCACTTCCGCTTCGGCCCCGAGGGCGAGGCCGCGACCCTGTTCCGCTCGGCACATCGCTATGTCTGGCCGGCGGAGCTGGACCTCATGGCTAAGCTGGCGGGGTTCGATCTCGAGACCCGTCATGCCGACTGGCGCGGAAGTCCGTTCGACGCCGCCTCGACCGGCCATGTTTCGGTGTACAGGCTGGCGGGAGGCTGACAGGCAGTCGCTCGGTACGCCCGTGGTTAGGGTGTGCGAATGACGCCAGGGGGCGGCAACGACTGGTAGCCTACCCCGGATAATCCACCTGCGCTTCGGGCGCCGCAGCGGCGAATGCCGGCAGGTCCCTGCAGGCCGCGTCGAGCGCCACGAGCAGCGGATACGGTGTCAGGTCGCATTCGAACCGGCGGGCATTGGCCATCTGCGGCACGAGGCAGGCTTCCGCCAGCCCGGGTGTGTCGGTGAAGGCGAAGCGCGTCGCGATCGAGCGGTTGGCGAGCGCCGTTTCGAGGCTGGCGAAGGCTGTCGCCACCCAGTGCCGGTACCAGGTCGTGATCTTTTCCTCCGGAACCTCCATCTCCCCGGCGAGATACTTCCGGACCCGGTTGTTGTTGAGCGGATGCAGGTCCGCCGCGATCAGCAGTGCGAAGGCGCGGGCCTTGGCGCGCTCGATCGGATTGGCCGGGAGCAGGGCCGGTTCGGGGTGCAACTCCTCGATCAGCGCGATAATCGCCATCGACTGCGCCACGATCTGCCCGTCGATCTCGAGCGCCGGCATCAGCCCCTGTGGATTGACCGCGCGATATTCCGGCGAGGACGCCGAGGGCACCGGCACATACTCATAAGCGATGCGCTTGAGGTTCAGCACGATGCGCACGCGCTGTCCGGCCGAGTTCTGGTAGCGGGAGTGAAGGCGGAGTGTCATGACGAGTGCGCGGTACCGCCGGTATGCGACGGATCGATGACATCGGACCGCTCAACCGGTGGATACACCGCCGGCGATCTGTTTCAGCCAGACTTCCGCCCGCTCGATTTCGCCCGGTTTGAGGGGGCCTTCAGTTCCATGCACCAGGAAATCGCCATTGGGCGCGAGCACGCGATAGCCCTTTTCGTGCAGCGTGCCGACGATTCGGTCGGCTGCATAGCCGCCGACCTGGATGACCCAGCGCAGGGGCACCGGCTGGATGTGATCGGGATCGAGCCGCGTATCGAAGGCCGCGGCGGCCAGAGCAGCCTTGGGCAGGCCGCCGGTGAACTCGGAGATCACCGGCGTCGGCGCAAAGCCGCGGGTCGGCGATCCGACCACCAGCAGGTCGAACGCCGCGGGATCGAACCCGGCGGCGTCACGAGCCTGCAGCAGGGTGACCTCGCCCAGTTCGCGTGCCGACCTGGCAATAGCCTCGGCAATCACGGCCGTGTTGCCGAACACGCTGTCGTAGACGATGGCGATCCGCATCGGGGCCTCCGCTTCCTTCGATAAGCCGCAGACTGGCAGACCGTGAGCGGTGCATCTTGATCGAGATCAAGGCGTGTTCCGCCGCCCGTAGAGGACGCACAGGGCGGTCCTCGGAGACCCCCCGGAAGCGGACGCTCGCGGGCCCGATGGGGACTTTCGTCCCTATCCGGAAACCGCCACTGGGCTTGCCTAGTTTACTCGGCCGGTATGAAACTGTGCGCCGGGTGGAGGGGGCGATGGCTGATTGGATACCGTGGGTCAATCTCGGCCTGAACGTGACCGGGGCGGCCTTGATGGTGCATTTCGGCCTGCCGAAGCCGATCCCGTTTCTTGGGCGCGAGGACAGTGACCCTATCTGGGGCTTGCTGGGCCTGACACTGTTTGCCACCAGCATCGTTGTCCGGATAAGCACGATCCTCTACACGGCCACCTGATGTCCGCTTTAGCGGCGATCCACCCACACGCGACAGAAGGTTTTGGGGCGTCGGGGCGCGTCGGAGTCTGATAGCCCCGGTGTGGCGCGTTCAGCCGCCGGCCGAGCTGAGCGTCAGGTCGCCGCTCGCCAGTTTGTCGACGCTGACCCGTGGCGCCGGCCGCTCGCGCGGCAGCTCGAGGCTCGCCCAGACGCTGACGAGCGCATGGCGCAGCTCGATGATCATCTCGTCCGTGTGGAGCGGCGTCGGCGTGATGCGCAGCCGCTCGGTGCCCTTGGGCACGGTCGGGTAGTTGATCGGCTGGATGTAGATATTGTGCTTTTCGAGCAGCATATCGCTCGCCGCCTTGCAGAGGCGCGCATCGCCGACGATGACCGGCACGATATGCGTATCGGTCTTGAGGATCGGCAGGCCGGCGTCGGCAAGGATGTCCTTGGTCAACTGCGCCTGGCGCTGCTGGCCCGCGCGCTCCGCCGACGAGAGCTTGAGGTGCTCGATCGAGGCGCGCGCCGCGGCGCAGAGGGCCGGGGGCAGGGCGGTGGTGAAGATGAATTCGGGCGCATAGGAGCGCACGGCGTCGATGATGGCGCGGTTGGCGGCGATATAGCCGCCCATGACGCCAAAGCCCTTGGCGAGCGTGCCCTCGATGATATCGATGCGGCCCATCAGACCCTCGCGCTCGGCAATGCCGCCGCCGCGCGGGCCGTACATGCCTACCGCATGCACTTCGTCGATATAGGTGAGGGCGCCGAACTCTTCGGCGAGGTCGCAGATCTCCTTGATCGGCGCAATGTCGCCATCCATCGAGTAGACGGATTCGAACGCGATCAACTTGGGGCGCTTGCGATCGACGGAGGCCAAGAGCTCACGCAGATGCTCGACGTCGTTGTGCCGGAAGATCTTCTTTTCCATGCCCGACTGGCGCACGCCCTGGATCATCGAGGCATGGTTGAGCTGGTCGGAAAAGATCACGCAGTCCGGCAGCAGCCGAGCGATGGTCGAGATCGCCGCTTCGTTCGACACAAAGCCCGAGGTGAAGACGAGCGCGGCTTCCTTGCGATGGAGGTCGGCGAGCGAACGCTCGAGCTCGACCAGCGGGCGATTCGTGCCCGAGATATTGCGTGTGCCGCCGGCGCCGACGCCGAGCTTGGCCGCGGTGTCCTGCATGGCGGCGATGGTCACCGGATGCTGGCCCATGCCGAGATAATCGTTCGAGCACCAGATGGTGATCTCGCGCTGGTTGTCGGAGGCATCACGATAGATTGCGCGTGGGAATCGGCCGGCGATGCGTTCGAGATCGGCGAAGACCCGATACCGCTTCTCTTGCCGCAGCGCGTCAACGGCGTCCTCGAAAAACCCGCGATAATCCATGGTCAAACTCTTCTGCCAAGCCCTGCGGCCAAGGGATAGCTAGTCCCGTGGCCGTTCCATTGACATAGGTCAATTCGCCGCGCGGTGGCCTATACAAGTCATTGGCCGGCCTGTCGCTTGGCACCAAGTCTGGAACCATCCTAAACAATGGCGCCTGTCGTGCCAATCAACCAAGTATCAATACGGAGGGATGCGGTCGCGGCGAGAAAGCGGTACCTTCATGTTCAGAATGTGTTCAGGCACGACATGCGACCCGGGGAGGAACGGGTCGCCCGACGTGGTTGGACCCAATGCCTCCGGTTGACCCGGGCCCGGCGTTGTCTACTATTCGAACCCAGGAACCAGGGGGGATCCGAAAATGAAGAGCTTCTCTTCAACCAGCTTCGCCAATGATCACGCGGAGGTGCTCGACCTCGCACTGGCCGCCGTCAACAAGCATCCGCAGGCGCTGTTCACCGACTTCCAGTGGTTCCTTTACGAGGCCCGCGACACAGTGTTCTTCACCGCCCCGTCGCGCACCAGCTTCACCAAGGACACTATCGGCAACCTCGTTGCCGACATGGTGGCGCTGGCGCCGCAGCTGACTCACGGCTTCGTCGGCGCCCGCCCGGGCCAGCCGTTCCCCAAGCATGTGCTCGATGCCATCACCAATATCGAGGAAGTCGACGAGTTCGACGGCTACCCGGACAAGTGGGTGAGCAAGTCCGTCGATATCTTCGAGCGCGATGACCTGCCGCTGTTCCGCGTCTCGGCGGCCGTGCGCCGCGGTGGTCCGGATGCCGAGGGTCGCGCCTCGATGATCCAGGTGCGTTCGAGCCACGCCCTGCTCGAGGGCTCGGATTCAGCGCTCCTGACGCGCTCCGCTTCGGCCGGCCACGGCATCATGAGCGACAAGTCCAACAAGGTCAGCCTCGGCACCCGCATCAAGGGCAAGCTGCGCGGCTGGTCGATGACCTGGACCTACATCATCCTCGCCAACCTGCTGTCGCCGCCCGAAAAACCCTGGGGCTTCAAGACCCTGGCGATCAAGCGTCACCGCCTGCGCCTCCTCGCCAACCGCATCGGCGTCAGCCAGCGCTCGCTGATGTTTGCGCTCGTGACCTATGCGCTCAACGGCGAGGGCGCCGAAAAGCACATGTCGAAGAAGATCATAGGCGCTGCCTACACCATGCTCGACGGCAAGCGCCATGACGCCGACGACGACTTCTTCCGCGTCCGCGCGCTGCAGGCCAAGTTCAAGGTCCACGAGGATTTCCTCACCTTTGTGCGCGAGCTGGACCGGACCGTGTGCCAGATCGAGCAGAAGGACATCACCAAGTTCCAGGTGATGATGAACTCGATGTTCCACACGCTGCGGGGCATCAACAAGTTCTGGAAGGGCCTGCCGGGCACGCGCTTCTGGCGCTTCAACGGCGGCATGCACATCGTGCTGACCTTGGTGCCGCCGCACCGCACCTATGGCCCGATGACCCACGGCATGATGGAGCCGATCTATTGCGGCGCCTGGCACCCGGCGGCCAACATCTGCACCTTCTGCCCCGGCCGCGAATACGTGACGCTCAACTTCTCGCTCGAACAGCGGCATCTGCCCAATGTCGACAAGGTCGAGCAATTGCTGGCCAAGGTCGAGGCGATGGACATCGTCTCGAGCGGCCGGGTGGTTGTCGAGGACGAGGGGCTGTAGCGGGGCGGCAGCTCTATTGCGCCGGCCGCTGCGTCAGCAGCACGTCGAGCTCCAGCAGGCGGCCCTGCCGCAGGATCTGCAGCTTCACCTGCCGGCCGATGGCCTCGGCATTGAGCATCCGCAGCAGCGGCCCCGGCCCTTCGACAGGCCGGCTGTCGAGCGCCAGCAGCACGTCGCCCTCGCGTACCCCGGCGCGATCCGCCGGGCCGCCCGAAACGATTGAGTGCAGCACCGCCGCCGACTGGCTGCCGACATGAGCGGCATCGGCCACCCGCCGCGGCAGGTTCACCGTATCGGCGGCAACGCCGAGCCAGGCCCGCCTTACCCCGCCATGCTGGAGGATTTCGCCGAGCACGAGCTTCACCGTGTTGCTCGCGACGGCAAAGCAGATGCCCTGCGCGCCGGCGATCATCGCCGTGCTGATGCCGATGACCTCACTGGTGCTGGAGGCCAACGCGCCGCCGGAGTTGCCGGGGTTCAGCGCCGCATCGGTCTGGATCACATCTTCGATCGGCCGCCCCGACGGCGAGCGGAGGCTACGGCCCAGGGCCGAAACGACGCCCGCCGTGACCGTCGACTCGAACCCGAGCGGGTTGCCGATGGCGATGGCAATCTGGCCGCGCCTGAGGCTGGAGCTGTCACCCAGGGTTGCGATGGGGAGGGCGGTGCCGTCGACCTTGAGGATGGCGAGATCGGTATCCGGATCGGCTCCGAGCACGCGTCCGGCCAGCCGGTGCCCATCGGGCAGCGCCAGGTGGACGTCGCGGTGCTTGCCGACCACGTGCGAATTGGTGACCACCAGCCCATCCTGCGACAGCACCACGCCCGAGCCATGGCCCTTGCCATCGGTCGTGACCATGCCCACGGCCGGCCCAAGCGTCTCGGCAACCTGGGAGACGCTGAACGAATAGGCGTCGAGCAGATGTTCATCAGTTAATGGAAGCGGTTGTGCATTAATCATGCTGACGATGTGGGCGCGCTTGCACATGGCGGCGAGACTGCCCATTTGGGGAGCTATCGACTTGTTGCCTCGCGCGCCATCGTCGCAAGCGACGTTCGGCGACGAAGCGGGGCCTTCTTTCAGGCAAGGTTCGTCACCACATTGTATGGACATCGGCTCGCCCCGGTTCCACTCTGCAATGCGTGGGCGTGCTGGGCCGAAACGGGAGTGCTACGCAGTGGTCTACTTCAATCCGAGAGCAGCTTCGGCAAATCCGGGCAGCGCAGTCGCGCCCTCGATGCTGGGCGGGCTTGCACTGGGCGTGGCCTTCGACCTGACCGATCCGGCGCTGGAGCAGGTGCTGCGCGGCCTCGTCGCCGACCGGGCCGATCTGTTCGAAGCCGATACCGGTGAGGCCGCCGTGACGATCACCGATCGCCCGGCATCACTGGGCGGCGCTATCGACACACATCGCGTGCTGCGTATCGGCGCCGACGAGGGCCGTCGCAATGCCATCGACAGCCTCGATCCCGTCCTCGTTCTCGCAGCGGCAACGCTGATCGGCTCCGGCTATGCGCTCGAGCGCGACGCGGGCGAAAGCCGCCCGAAGAGCACGACGACGTTCCCGGCGCTCAGCCAGCGCGAGCGCCAGGTAGCGACGCTGCTGGTCGATGGTGCCTCCAACAAGGTGATCGCCCGGGCGCTCGATATTTCGGTGCACACGGCCAAGTTCCATGTGACCGCCATCCTCGACAAGCTCGGCGCCCGCAACCGCGCCGACGCAGTATCGATCATCCTCCGCGAAGGCCTGATGCCGAGCTGATCTTGCAGTTGGCCGGGGATGACAGCCGGTGTGTGGGGCGCGCACCGTGCCCGCTTCACACCAGCCGCAGAAGCACTTCGCTGAGCCGGTGATCCCCACCCTTCTTCAGCACCAGGTCCGCGCGTGATCGCGTCGGCTCGATGTTTTCGCGCAGGTTCACGAGGTTGATGGACTGCCAGTTGTCCATGCCGAACTTGCCGGCCTCGTCCTTGCTCATGTCGGCATAGCGCTTGAAAAACGAGTTCGGGTTGCGGAACGCCGTCTCGCGCAGCCGGAAGAAGCGCTCCATGTACCAGGCTTCGAGATCGGCCGGGTCGGCATCGACGTAGATGGAGAAATCGACGAAGTCGGAGGCGAACAGCACCGGCTCGCCAGTCTTCCGGCCCACGCCCGGCTGCAGGATGTTCAGCCCCTCGACGATCAGGATATCCGGCTGGTCGATCACCGCATGCTCGCCTGGCACGACGTCGTAGACGAGGTGCGAGTAGATCGGTACCTCGATGTCCCGCCGCCCCGATTTCACATCACCGAGGAAAGCGACGAAGCGGGCGCGGTCGTAGCTCTCGGGGAAACCCTTGCGCCGCATCAGCCCGCGCTCCGTCAGCACGGCATTGGGGTGGAGGAATCCGTCGGTGGTGACGAGATCGACCCGCGGGCTCGACGGCCAGCGCTGCAGCAGGGCGCGGAGGATACGCGCCGTCGTCGATTTACCTACCGCCACCGAACCGACAATACCGATGATGAAGGGCACCTTCGGCTCGACTGTGCCGAGAAAGCGCCGCGACACCGCATGCAGCGACTGGATCGCCTCGACGTGGAGCGAGAGGAGGCGCGTCAGGGGCAGGTAGGCAGTTTCGGCCTCTTCAAGCGAGATCGGATCGCTGAGCGAGCGCAGCCGCTCGATATCCTCGGCGCTGAGCGTCATCGGCTCATCAGCGCGCAGCGCGTTCCACTCGGCGCGCGTGAAGTGGTGGTAGGGCGTGAGTTCGACCGTCACGCCAGCCGGTCCGCGATCAGCTGCGCGAGGCGTTCGGCCACTTCATCCTTGCCCAGCTCCGGCCACTCGTCCGCGCCATTGGCGCTGAGGAGGGTTACCCGGTTGCGATCGCCGCCCATGGTGCCGGTGCCCGTCGATACGTCGTTGGCGACGATGATGTCGGCGCCCTTGCGCTCGAGCTTCTTCCGCCCGTTGGTGATGAGATCCTGCGTCTCCGCCGCAAAGCCGACCACTAGCTTCGGACGCTGGGCGTGGTGTCCGACCGTAGCGAGAATGTCGGGGTTCTCGACCATGTGAAGCACCGGTGGCTCGGTCGCGCCCGGCTGCTTCTTGATCTTCTCGCTCGCTGCCTCGACGACGCGCCAGTCCGCCACGGCGGCGACGAAGACCGCGCCATCAGCGGGCAGGGTGCTCTCGACAGCCGCCAGCATTTCCGCCGCCGTCTCGACATGGGTGGTCAGCACCCCGGCCGGATCGGCGATTGCCACTGGCCCTGTGACGAGTCGCACCTCTGCCCCGAGCCGCACCAGCGCCGCCGCTATGGCGTGCCCCTGCTTTCCCGATGAGCGGTTGGCGATGTAGCGTACCGGATCAATCGGCTCATGCGTCGGCCCCGAGGTGACGATGATCTTCTTGCCGCTGAGCGGCCCGCTGCCGAGCCGCGCGACGACCGCCGCAACGATCTCCACCGGCTCCGCCATCCGCCCTTCGCCGGCCTCGCCAGACTCGGCCATCTCGCCGCGATTGGGGCCGACGAAGCTTACGCCATCGGCGACGAGTGTCGCCCGGTTGCGGCGGGTCGCGGGGTGGTTCCACATCCGTGGGTTCATCGCCGGCGCCATCAGCACGGACTTGTCAGTCGCGAGCAATACGGCGCTGGCGAGATCGTTCGCCGCGCCGTTGGCGAGCTTCGACATCAGGTCCGCCGTAGCGGGCGCGACGACGATCAGATCGGCCTCGCGCGACAGCCGGATGTGGCCGACATCGTGCTCGTCATTGCGGTCGAAGAGATCGGTGAACACCCGGTCGGCGCTGAGCGTCGCGACCGACAGCGGCGTCACGAACTGCTGTGCCGCTGCTGTCATCACGCAGCGCACGCTGGCACCTTCGTCGCGCAGCCGCCGGATCAGCTCCAGCACCTTGTAGGCGGCGATACCGCCACCGATGATCAGCAGGATCTTGCGGGATTGGAGCTTCATGCGCGGGACCCGTTGCCGAGAACAGTGGCCGCCGTCCTACACGAACAGCGTCCCCGCGCCTACCCACTGAGCTATAGCGTCCCCGCGGCCTTCAGCGCCCGCACCGCGTCATTCATCGCCGCAATGCTCTCGTCGATCACGGCCGCATCGTGCTCGCTCGACAGGAACCACGCGCCGCGCTCGAGCGCCCGCACGCCGCGATAGAGCAGGGCGGTGGTAAGCGCGATGTAGGCCGGCTTGTTCATCTGCGCGAGGTCGCGATAGTTGCGCGCCGGCGCCTCGAGCCCGAGCGCGATGTGGAAAACCTGGCCGAAGCCGACCACCTGCGCCGTGACGCCCTGCCGCGCGAACACCTCGCGGAACCCCTCCATTAGCGCCGTGCCGGACGCGCCGATCTTGTCGTAAACAGCCGGCGTCAGTGAGCGCAGCGTTGCCGCCGTCGCCGCCATGGCGACCGGCTGAGCGTTGTAGGTGCCCCCATGAACCACGCCGCCGGTGGTGAACATGTCGATGAGGTCGGCCCGGCCGGCAATCGCCGCCACCGGGAAACCATTCGCGATGGCCTTGCCGAATGTGGAAATGTCGGGGGTCACACCGAACTTCTCCTGCGCGCCGCCGGGGGCGAGGCGGAAGCCGGTGATGACTTCGTCGAAGATCAGGATGGCGCCGTACTTCGTGCAGGCCGCGCGGACCCCTTCGAGATAACCCGCAGCCGGATGGATCGAGCCCTGGTTGCACATGGCCGCTTCCATGATGACGCCAGCGACATCGCGTTCCCTCAGGTGCGCCTCGAGGATTTCGAGGTCGTTCCACGGCAGCACGGTCAGGTCGTCGGCGCTCTCCGGCAACTGGCCCTTGGAGCCGATCACCGGGATCGGCGCGTTCTCCGGGCCAGCCGAGGCGACGGAGGGCGCGGTGGACCACAGCACGTTGTCGAACCAGCCGTGATAGTGCCCCTCGAACTTGATGATCTTGCGCTTGCCGGTGGCCGCGCGGGCGAGGCGGATCGCAGCCTGGTCGACCTCCGAGCCTGACGACCCAAAACGCATGCGCTCGGCTGACGGCACCATTTCGCACACGAGCCTCGCCGCTTCGGCCTCGATCGCCGTCTGGCCGGCGAACAGGATGCCCTTGTCGATCTGCGATTTCACCGCATCGACCAAGGCCTGCGGCTTGTGGCCGAGGATCATCGGGCCCATGCCGAGGTAATAGTCGATCAGCCGGTTGCCATCGACGTCGTAGAGGTAAGGCCCCTCGCCGCGCTCGAACACCAGCGGGGTCGGCGAGATGTTGAGGCGGAAGTTGCTGTTCACACCGCCCGAGATCCACTGCGCGTGCTTGCGGATCGTCTCAGCCGACTTGTCGAAGCGCAAGAGCTCCGCGGCGTCGTCGGCGGCGGAGGGCGTGGAGGTGGTGAGAACAGACAAGACGGACTCCCTGGGTTCTTGACCTGAAGAGGCCTCACGAGACCGTCGAGTGTAAATGCTCGGCGGTTCCGCGACACGGAAAAACCGCCGGACGGCCGAAAACTCAGCTTTTGCGCGCCACCGCGACGCACTCGATCTCGTAACGGAGCGTCGGCGGCAGGCAGTTTGTTATCGTTGTGCGGGCCGGGAAAGGCGCACTGAAGTACTCGGCGTATAGCTTGTTGAACAAGGGCACGTCCTCGCCGTCGCGTACATAGTTGCGGGTCTGCGCAACATGCGCGAGATCGCTGCCGGCGTCCTCGAGAACCTTGCGCAGGTTCTCGATCGAGCGGCGCATTTCGCCCTCGAAGGTGTCCGAAACAATCTTGCCGGCCGCATCCACCGAGGCCTGGCCGGAGACGAAAATCAGGTCGCCGACCTTGGTGGCGGGGCTGAATGGCAGGTGCGAGCGCGGCGTATCCGGCGCGCTTGGGTATTCGATCATGTCGGCTCCGAAGCTCTAGTTCAGGGGATAGACGTTCGCGCGAACCCGCTCGTAAGGCAGGCTCCTAAGGTCGCTGGTGCAGGGACCCGGCGTGGTGACGGTGAAGCTGCGCCTCTGGATCGGGTTGTAGGCGCGCCGATGCGCAACCGCTGCCTTCACCCCGATCACGTGCAGCTCTTCCGGGATGACCCCCTGCGAGCGGAACTGCCCGAGGTCGAAGGGCGGCGTCTTGCGGCTCGACAGCAGGATCTTGATCCCCTGCGCCTCGACCACAGCCGATGGCCCCATGCTGAAATGCACCCCTTGCATGGCCGCGAGGTGGCTGTTGCGATCTTCGAGCGTGAACTCGCCATCGCTGCGGCTGAGGAGTGTCACTTCGAGCTCCACCGGCCCTGGATCGAGCCGGCTGCCCTTGCCGCCAATGCTGAGCCGCGCCGTGCCGCCGATCGGCACCTCCGCCAGGGCCGCAACCGCAGCCGGATCTGCTATTGCCACCGCCGCGTTGGTTATGCCGTGCCTGAGGAATCCTCGCAGTACCGACGTGCAATCGCCCGGCGCGCCGCCGCCGATATTGTCGCTGGGCTCGACGATGATGTTGGGGCCATCGGGCGCACGGTTCGCTTCTTCAAGCGCGTCGTCCAGCGACCATTCCTGCGGCAGGCCGAGTGGCTGCAGTTCGATAGCCAGCGCCTCCAGCCGGTCTAGCGCCGCGGTTGCATCGGCGTCGCTTCCCGTCGTGGTCACCGAGAAGGCGACACCGACATCGGGGACATCCGAGAAGGCGTAGCCGGCGACGACATTGACGGTCCAGATGTCAAGGTTTTCCGCCTCGATCTGCCGCGCCAGCGCCTCGAGATCGCGCATCGGCCGATCCGCCGTGCCTGTCCCGGTCGGTGGCCAGATGATCGGGGCGTTGCGCGCCAGCATGCGTGGCGCGTGCCCTTCCGTGAGCGTGCGAGCCAGAAGATCCGCCGACCGCACCGCCGCGTCGCGCGCGTCGATATGCGGGTTCTCGCGATAGGCGACGAGGCCGTTGGCCCCGGCCGCCATCGCCGCGGTGAACGTGGCGTGCAGGTCGAAGACACCGAAGGTCGGCAGCTTCGTCGCGCCCGGAATGGCGCGGATGCGGGCCAGCAGCTCGCCCTCGGGATCGACGCTTTCAGTGGTCACCATCGCGCCATGCAGCGACAGCCAGATGCCATCGAGGCCACCCTCGGCGAGCGCCGCGTAAATCCCTTCCTCGAGCTCCTTCCAGAACAGCTCGAATACGGAGTGGTCCGTCGTCCCCGAGGGGAGCGCCGAGAAATCGCTGACCGGCACAACCTGCCAGCCCTCGCGATCCGCCACTTCGAGGAAGCCGTCGAGCGTCGAGCCATCGCCGCGCCGCGCCAGGATCTGCGGGCCGCGATTGATCGTGTATTCGCCGAGCCCGGTGATCTCGTCGACGAAGGTGTGGGTCTCGTGGAACAGGCCCGCGAGCACGATGCGGCGTTGACTCATTTGCTGAACCCAGGCGGCGAATAGTGGGCGGGAAGCTGGCCGGTGATCTCGGCGAGGCTGGCGACGAGGAGCTTGCCCAGCCGCTCGATTTCGGCCGGCTCGAACCGGCTCGACGGTCCGGCGATGCTCACCGCCGCGACGGCCTCGCCAGCGCGATTGAAGATCGGCGCCGCTACACAGGCTCCGCCGACCTCGTTCTCCTCGTATTCGGTGGTCCAGCCGATGGTGCGGCAGCGTTCCAGCACCGCCTCCAGCGCCTCGGGATCGGTGATGGTGCGGTTGGTCGCTGCCGGCAGGTGGCCGATCGAATAGACCAGCCGGCGAAAACCTTCCGGCTTGTGCGCCAGCAGCGCCCGTCCACACGCCGTCGAGTGATAGGCCGCCCGCGTGCCCGCATAGGCCGAGACACGCAGCGACTGGCTGCCCTCGAGACTCTCGATGATCATCGCGTCGGCCGGACCGGGCAGGGCCAGGTTCACCGTCTCCCGCGTCGTGGCGCAGAGTCGCACCAGATGCGGGCGCGCGATCTCGGTGATATCCAGCCGCCGCTCGACCGCCTTGCCATAGACGAGGTGCTGGATGCTGAGCCGGTAGGCGCCGGCCTTCGCGTCGCGCTCGGTGAGCCCTACGTCGACCAGCGCGGTGACGAGGTTGAACGCCGTAGTCTTGGCGAGGCCAGTGCGGCTCGCGAGGTCACGGAGCGTCACCCACTCGCCCGCAGCCATGGCGTCGAGCAGGGCCTTGGCCCGCGCCACCGACTGGATGCGCGCCTCGGCCGCCGGGGCGACAAGCTTGGTCTTTGTCGGGCTGATCGCTCTGGGCATTTCTACGCTCGGCTCGATCCATTCCAACAGGTGGAATGATTGCTGGGGCAGGGTTCGACAGCGATACAACATCACGACCGGTTACGGCGCAAGCCTGCTCTTGCTCATCCTGTATCATGCCGTTGACAGCCCACCTGCGGTTGACATTAGATCATCACCGACGGAACGACCGTCGTTCCATATTGTGGAATAGTATGTTGACGTCTGTCCCTCGCCTCGACCTCGCATCGCTGCGCGACGCGCCACTTGATCCGTTGACCAAAGGGCTGCCCTTCGATGCACCGCCGCTGACGGTCGGCGATGTCGGCAAGCAGGGGTGGAATGTGCTGGCAGGTGACCTGCCGCTGCCGCTCGCAGTGATCCGGGAGGATGTGCTGCGCGCGAACAGCGCCTGGATGCGCGATTTCACCGCCGCAAATGACCTCGTCATCGCCCCGCACGGCAAGACCACGATGTCGCCAGCCCTGTTCGACCTGCAGGTCGCCGACGGTGCCTGGGGCATCACGGTGGCGACGGTGCAGCAGCTGCAGGTGTGCCTGAAGTTCGGCGTCAAGCGGGTGATCATCGCCAACCAGCCGATCGGCCGGCAGGCGATCGATGCCTGTTTCCGCGCCCTGCAGCAGCCGGGCTTCGAACTCTACTGCCTCGCCGATGGTCCCGATGGTGTCGCCATGCTGGCCGAAGGGGGGAAGCGCAACCCGCCTCCATCCGACAACCCGCTACGCGTGCTCGTCGAGATCGGCTTCCTCGGCGGGCGTACCGGGGCGCGGACGCGCGAGATTGCCATGGAGGTTGCGCGTGCCGTAGTTGCGGCCGACGGGTTGGCCCTCGGCGGCTTCGAATGCTTCGAGGGCCTGCTTCCGACGCCGCAGGCAGCCGATGGGCTGATCGACGATGTCGCGGCACTGGCCCAATTGGCGCTGGCCGAGAACCTGTTTGCCGCTGGTCAGCCGGTCGTTGTCAGCGCCGGCGGCACCGCCTTCTTCGACCGTGTCGGCGAGCGTTTCAATGCCACCAATTTCAGCCGGCCGGTGGTGAAGGTGCTGCGCTCCGGCTGCTACCTCACCCACGACTCGATTTCCTACGCCGCCGCCTACGAGCGGATCATCAGTGAGACGACCCTGAACTTGCCCGAGGGACGCCTCGAAGCCGCGCTCGAGGTCTGGGCCTATGTACAGTCGCGCCCCGAGGATGGGCGCCTGATCGTCACCATGGGCAAGCGCGACATCAGCTTCGACGCCGGCATGCCGGTGCCGCTGCGCTGGTACCGGCCGGGTCGGATGACCAAGCCCGAGTCGGTGCCCGAAGGGCACAGGATCGTGGCGCTCAACGACCAGCACGGACATATGGAAATGCCCGAAACGAGCCCGTTGCGACCGGGCGACATGGTGGCCTTCGGCATCGGCCATCCCTGCACGACCTTCGACAAGTGGCAGATGCTGCTGCTGGTGGACGAGAACTATCGCGTGACCGAGGCGCTCAAGACCTTCTTCTGAGGATGGAGATTATGGCGATGCAAAAGCTCGATGGCGACTACATGGTGCAGCCGGTGGTCAAGGCGCTGCAGGTGCTCGACTACGTGACCCGGCAGGGCCACATGGTGACCCTCACCGAGATCGTCCACGAGCTGAAGCTGCCCAAGACCACGGTGTTCCGCTACCTCCAGACGCTGTCGGCGACGGGCTTTCTCGAACATGATATCTGGCACGATCGCTACGGCACCGGCGGCAAGTTCCGCGAGCTGGCGCGGGTCGATCACGACCTCCACGGCTTGCGCGAGTTCGCCCAGCCCGAGATGCGCCTGCTCGTCGACACCTTCCACGAGACCGTCAACCTCGCGGTGCTGTCCAACAGCGAAGTCGTCTATATCGACATGCTGGAGCCCTCGAAGCCGCTCCGCGCCAGCGCCCGCATCGGCCACCGCCATCCGGCCCATTCGACCTCGCTCGGCAAGGCGATGCTCGCCTACCTGCCCGATGCACAACTTGTGCTGCAGCGCGACGGCTCGCTCGAACCGATGACCATCAAGACGCTGACCGAAGTCTCGAAACTCCGCCGCCAGGTGGAGGACGTGCGCCGCCGCGGCTACGCCATCGAGATGGGCGAGAACGAAGACGGGCTGATGTGCATCGGCGTCCCGATCCTCGACCGCGCCGGCTATCCGGTAGCAGCAATGAGCCTCTCCGCGCCGGAACGGCGCATGCGGCCGGAGCGGACGAGCGAGGCCGCGGAAGCGCTCAAGGTCGCCGCGAGCCGGATCTCGCGGCAGTTGGGGGCGGAGGCGGCTTAAGCGCGCTTGGGCGCCAAGCGCACTAGCCCGGCGACTAGACCTTGTGCCCCGGCCACCCCATCAGCAGCTTCACATCCTTCTCGGCTTCCTTCGCCTTGGCCGCATCCTTGAACACGCGCATCACGCAACGCGGCTCGGTGCGGCTGATGACGTCGTAGACGAGGTGGTAGCCGGTCTTGTCCATGATCGGGCCGATCCAGCCGGCGCAGTGGTCGCAGTAGCGGCCCATCGGCTCGGCATCGTTGTCCATGACCTTCGATAGGCTGGGGCAGACATTCATCCGCAATTCGAGGCGATCCTCGTTGCGGTCGATGTCCATGTCGCAGTTTTCCTCGATGTTGATGTGCGTCCAGTACTCGTCCATGCCTTCGAGGCCGCGGGTTTCGATGAGCTCGAGGATGTGCTTTTCCTGGTTCTTCGAGATGGCGAGGAAATAGGCCTGCAACTCGGCCTCGCCCTGCGATTCCAGGAACTTGAAGACCTCGTTGTAGAAGCGGGTGAAGTGGTCGGACGGGATCATGAGGGCGCCCCCATGCGGGGGCGGATCACTTGCCGGCAGGCACCGGGGCCGGTGATCGTGGTTTCGAATGCGAAGGGCGAACCCTCGGCCAGCGCTTCGTTGGTGCGGATGGTCTGGTCGCAAAAATGCGACGACGGCGTGCCGACGAGCTTCGCCACATGGTGCCAGGCGGTGCAGCGACGCACGGTCAGCACGATCTCGTTGCGGCCGATGGCGATGTCGTAGTCGCAATCCTCACGAGAGAAGAAGTGTCGCCAGTGTTCGACCAGCTGCGTCGTGTCGCCGGCGACGAGGTCGTCGTGGATCGAGCGATAGACATCGCGCCCGACCTTGCGGAAGATCTCGTCCAGCGCCGCGATGCCATAACGTGCGATGATGAAATCGATCGTAGTGTTGGTCGCACCGTGGAAGTCGAGGTGAACCTCGCCATCTTCGGCGTAGCGCAGTGTCTCGCTCATGCAGATTGCCTCCACAATTCCTTGCCGCCGACCCAGGTCGCCGTGACGGCTAGCGTCGTGCGGTCGAGCACGGCGAAATCTGCCAGCTTGCCGACCTCGAGGCTGCCCAGATCGCGCTCCATCCCCAGCACGCGGGCAGGGACAAGGCTGGTGGCGTTCGCGACCCGGGCCAGGTCCTTGCCCGAGAACTTCAGATAGTTCCGCATGGCTTCGTCGGGCGTCAGCGACGACCCACAGAGCCCGCCACCTTTTTGTTCCCGCACGGCTTTCCCCGGTGCGCTGGTGACGACGTAGCCTGGATAGAACTCGAATGTCGCGCCCGGCGTGCCGGCATATTTCATTGCGTCGGTTTCGAGGAATACCCGGTCGGCAGGCAGTTGTGCCAGCAGCCGCACCAGTTGCGGATCGACATGGATGCCGTCGCAGATCAGCCCCAGCGCCAGCGTCGGCTCGGCGATCAGCGCGTCTGTCAGCGAGACCACATGCACGCCCATATTGCCCGGCGGCTCGGTCGGCATGACATTGTACATATGGGTGACCGCATCGATCCCCCAGCTCACATAACGCGGTATGTCCTCCGCTCGGGCGCGGCTGTGGCCGAAGTGGATCGAGACACCGGCCGCCTTCAGCGTCCTGATAAAGCCCTCGGCGCCCGGTTTCTCCGGCGCCAGCGTCACGGCCTTGAGCCGGCCATCGGTGGCGGCGAGCATGCGCTCGGCCAACTCGATGCTGGGGAGCTGGATATTCTCAGGATTGTGCGCGCCAGGCGAGCCAAAGACCGGGCCTTCGCTGTGCACGCCGAGCGCTCGCGCGCCAGTGGCCTCTCTGGTCTGCGCCGAAAGCCTGTTCAGCGTCGGCCCCATATCCTTCGGTGGCAGGCACGAGATCGAGGGGAGGAAGCCGGTCACGCCGTTCTTCAAGAGGATTTGCGAGTTCGCGGCGACCGCGCCCTGCTCGGTGTCGTTGTAGAGATGCTCGCCATAGCCGTGCTGCAGCAGGTCGATGCTGCCGGGGAACAGGATTGCTCCACTGCCGTCGATCACCTGCCAGCCTTCCCCGACTGCTGTACCTGCGGGCACCAGCCCGGCGATCCGCTCGCCCACCATTAGCAGGTCGCTGGCGACCTCCGCGCTGGGGGTTACTGCCGTGACATTGGTCCAGCGGGTCTTCACGGCTCCGGTTCCCACGACATCTGGTTGGCAAGAATGCCGCCGTCGACATAGAGCATCTGCCCGGTGATGTAGCGGGCGGCTGGCGAGGCGAGGAACACTGCCGCGCCGCCGATATCGTCGGGCATGCCGACGCGGCCGAGCGGGATCTGGCGTTCGAGGGCAGGGCGGACGCCCGGCGCCGCCAGCCCTTTCGCGGACAGCGGCGTCTCGACGATCCCCGGTCCGATGCCGTTGACGCGGATGCCGCGCTCGGCGAGCGTGACCGCAAGGTTGCGGACCAGCATCAGCACCGCGCCTTTCGAAGTGTCGTAGACGACGCTGTTCTTTTCGGCCGCCAGTGAGTTGGTCGAGCCGGTGCAGATGATGCTCGGGTTCTCCTGCCCCAGCGCCAGACCTTTGACGAAGGCTTGCGCGGCGAACAGGTAGCCTTTCACGTTGAGATTGAAGGTGCGGTCGAACACCGCCTCGGTGAGGTCGTCGAAATTGGTGTCGAGGTAGGTGCCGGCGTTGTTGACCAGCGTATCGAGCCGCCCGAGCTTTTCACGCGCCGCGGCGACGAAGCCCTGCGCACCGGCCACCGTCGAGAGATCGGCCTGCACGAAATGGCACTCGGTCAGCTCGCCGAGGCGCTCGGCCGCGCCGCCATCGTCGGCGAGGTGCGAGTTGATCACGAGGCGGGCACCGTCGCGTGCAAAGGCCTCCGCCATGGCATAGCCGATGCCAGTGGTAGAACCTGTTATGGCGACGCACTGGCTCATGCGAGCGCGTTCCCGGCGAGGCCGCTCTCGACGCTGAGGATGGCGCCGACGAGAGCCTGCGTCGCTTCCGCCTGGGGGTTGCGGAACAGGTCGAGCGGCCGGCCGACCTCGACGATCTTGCCTGATGACATGACGTAGACCTTGCTGGTCGTGTAGGCGACCACCGACAGGTCGTGGGCGATGAAGACGAGGCTAAGCCCGAGATCGCGGACGAGGTCCTTGAGGAGGTTCAGCACCTGGGCCTGGATCGAAACGTCGAGGGCCGAGACCGGCTCGTCGGCGATCAGGACGCGCGGGTTGGGCATCAGGGCGCGGGCTATTGCGATGCGCTGGAGCTGCCCGCCGGAGAATTCGTGCGGGAAGCGTTCGAGCGCACTCTTCTGCAGCCCGACCTGGTCGAGCACTTCGAGCACCCGCGCCGCGTGGTCGCCCTCGATCTTGAGGCTCCGCAGCGGCTCGAGCAGGGCCGTGCCGACGCGCATGCGCGGATCGAGCGAGGAGCGCGGGTTCTGCAGCACCACCTGCACCGAGCGGCGGAACAGCTTGCGTTCGGCTTCGGTGCCGGACCAGACATCGGTGCCGTCATAGAGCACGTGCCCGTCGTGTGGCTTCTCGACGCCGGTCAGCATGCGCGTGAGCGTCGTCTTGCCCGAGCCGGATTCGCCGACGAGGCCGACAGCCTCGCCCGGCCGCACGGCGAAATCGATGTTCTGCAACACCTTGAGGATCGGCTTCGGCGCGAACAGCTTTTGCCGGCGCAGCTTATATTCCTGGTTCAGCTGCCGTACTTCGAGCAGCGGCCTGACATCGCTGGGGAACGGGGTGACGGTCATTGCGCGGCCATCTCGTTCGACGCAGCGACCGGGTGCCAGCAAGCCGCTTTCAGCGTGTCGCCAGTCAGCTCGGGCATCTCTGTCCGGCATTTGTCGGTCGCAGCAGGGCAGCGCGGATTGAAGGCGCAGCCGGTGGGCAGGTCGTGCAGAGGCGGCACCATGCCGGGGATGGAGACAAGCCTCGACGTGCCATCGAGCGCGATATTGTCCATGGTCGGCTGGCTGTCGAGCAGGCCGCGCGTGTAGTGGTGGCGCGGGTTGCGGAACACCTCCTGCACCGGCCCCATCTCGACGATGCGGCCGGCGTACATCACCGCCACCGTGTCGCACATGGCGGCGATGATCGGCAGGTCGTGGGTGATCATCAGCAGCGCCGAACCGCGCTCGTTCACGGCGTTGTTGAGGAGCCGCAGCACCTGCTTCTGCACGGTGACATCGAGCGCCGTGGTCGGCTCGTCGGCTATGATCAGCTGCGGATAGCAGGCCAGCGCCATGGCGATCATGATGCGCTGGCGCTGGCCGCCCGAGATCTCGTGCGGGTAGGCGCGCACCAGCTGCTCGGGCCGCGGCAGCTTCATCTGCGTCATCAGCTCGATAGTCTGCTGTTCCGCCACCTTCCTGCTGACGCCGGTGTGCTTGCGGATCACCCAGCTGATCTGGTCACCAACCCGGCGCACCGGGTTGAGCGACGACAGCGGATCCTGGAACACCATCGACAGCGTGCGTCCGCGCCGGTTCGCCAGCGCCTTGTCCGACAGCGTGACGAGGTCGACGCCGTCGTGCAGCACGGAGCCATGCGTGCCCCAGCCCATCGGGAGGAGGCCCATCAGCGCCAGCGCCGTCATCGACTTGCCGGAGCCACTCTCGCCCACGAGCCCCATTCGGCCGCCGGACGGAATGGAGAACGAAACGCCGCGCACGGCGCTGACATCGCCATTGCCGACAACGAGGTCACGGACTTCGATTGCGGGGGCGGTCATGCGCCCCTCCGCTTCAGCTTGGGGTCGAGCACATCGCGGAGGCCATCGCCGAGGAGGTTCAGCCCCAGGACGACGAAGACGATGGCCAGCCCGGGCCAGATGGCGAGCGGCGAGGAGATGCCCACCGTTTGCTGCGCCTCGTTGAGCATCATCCCCCACGAAATCGACGGCCGCGTCACGCCGACACCGAGATAGGAGAGGCCGGCTTCGGTGAGGATCCCGGCGGCGAAGAACAGGGTGAACTGCACGATCATCACGCCGGCGATGTTGGGGATGACGTGGCGCGCGAGGATGAACAGCTTGCCACGACCGTAAAGCTTGGCCGACGTGATGAAATCCTCCTGCAGCACGCCCATCGCCGCCGAGCGGATGACGCGCGTGAAGGAGGGGGTGAAGAACGCTGCGAGCGCGAGGATGGTGGTCAGCGCGCCCGAGCCCATGGTTGCTGCCAGCACGAGCGCCGTCACCATGCCGGGGATCGACAGCATGATGTCGGCGCCGCGCGAGATCATCTCGTCGGCGAACTTGCCGTAGGCCGCCGCGACGAGCCCGGAGATAGTCCCGAGCAGCAGCGCGATCGAGGCGCCACCCGCACCGACGAGGATCGAGGTCCGCGCGCCCACCATCAACTGGGCGATGATATCGCGGCCGAGCCCGTCGGTGCCGAGCCAGTGGTCGGGCGAGAACGGCGGCAGCATGCGGGCCTTGATGTTGGGAATGTTTGGGTTCGACGGCAGCCACACATAGGACACCAGCGCCACGGCGAGGAAGCCGAGCGTCAGCACCAGCCCGACGGCCAGCGAGGCATTGAGATCGAGCCGGCGGCGACGGGATTTCGGCGCAGCGAGCAGAGGGGCAGCGGTGTCGGTCATCTGCGCTCCCTCACGTCGCGTTGCGGATACGTGGGTCGAGGATGCCGTAAAGCAGGTCGACCACGAAATTTACGAAGATGACGAAAACGATGATCAGCATCACCGTCGACTGCACCACGATCACCTCGCGCGCCGCGACATTGGCGAGGATCATGCGGCTGAGCCCGGGCAGAGAGAACACCATCTCGATGATCACGGTGCCGCCGATGAGCTCGGCGATCTGGAGGCCCACGATAGTGACGATGGGGAGGGCTGCATTGCGCAGCCCCACGTTCAGCAGCGCCTGCGTCCGCGTCATGCCGACAGCGCGGGCGGTGCGCACATAGTCCTGATTCATCACGTCGAGCACGGCGGAGCGCACGTAGCGGATCAGCACCGCGGCCATGATCAGGCCGAGCGACAGCACCGGCAGCACCAGCGAGCGGATGGCGCCGACCCAACTCTGCGACCAGTCGATCCAGCCGCCGGTCGGCAGCCAGCCCAGCCGCACGCCGAACAGTACGGAGAGCAGGATGCCAGCCCAGAACACCGGAACGGCGATGCCGATCTGGCTGACCAGCGCCAGGATGGCGCCGGACGGCTTGCCCACATTGCGCGCTGCGATCGTGCCGACCGGAATGGCGATGATGAGGCCGAGGATCAGGCCGGAAAGGGCAAGCGGCACGGAGACGCTCAGCCGGTCGGTCACGAGCTCGGCGACCGCTTCCTTGGTGCGGAAGGACTGGCCGAGATCGCCGGTGAACATCTTGCCGATCCAGTCGAAATACTGGACCGGCAGCGGCCTATCGAGCCCATAGGTATGGGCCAGCGCGTTGATCGCTTCGGCGGTCGCGTCCTTGCCGAGGACGATGGCGGCGACATTGCCGCCGGCGGCGCGAATGAGGAGGAAGATGGCGATCGAGGCGACGAACACCGCGCCGATGAAGAACGCGAGCTTGCGCAGCAGATAGATCGCCATGTCGCCAACTCCCGGGAAAAGTCACGTCACGTCATGCGGGCCGCCAGCGTCGCGCCGCCGGCCCGCGGTTTCAATAGTCAGCTTACCAGTGCAGCTTGCCGATCTCGATGGCGACAAGAACGCGCGGCTCGAGGAAGCCCTTGAGCTCGGCATCAAACAGGCCGACGCCCTTCTTGGCGATCAGCGGCACGATTACGGCATCGTCACGCAGGATCTTGGCGGCTTCCTTCATCTTGGCGAGGTATTCCTCGTCGGTCGGAGCCGCGTCGGCGGCCAGCAGCGCGTCTGTATAGGGCTGGCTGCAGTAGGTGCTCCAGCCGGCCTTGTCCGGGCTCGGGCAGGCCCACTGGGTCGGCTCGGCGTCGCCCGACATCACGGTGATGTCGAACTGCGGCGGACGGCCCTGGAAGATCAGCTGGCTGTAGCGCGCGAGGTCGATCGCGTTGCGGGTAACGTTGAAGCCCGCGCCCTGCATGGACGGGACCATGATGTCGGCCGGCAGCGACAGGTCAGGCACGTCGCTCAGCGAAGCGTATTCGAGCGGGGTCGAGGCAAAGGCCGGGGCCGCGGCCATGGCCGCCTCGTAGTCGAACGGATACGGACAGCTTTCGGCGCTTTCGGCCTCATACCAGGGCTGGTTCGGCAGGGCGAAGGTGCAGGTGTTTTCCGCACCCCAGGCTGCACCGAAGGCGTCGTTGAACGACTGGCGGTCGAGCGTCGCGGCAAGCGCCTTGCGCAGTTCGGGATCGAGCTTCTGGTTGAATACCGCGTAGGTCGGCTCCCCGATCTGCGGGTAGGTGACGAGGGTGAACTTCTTGTCGAGTTCGCGCTTGGTCAACTGTTCCCAGAGATCGATCGTGATCACCGGAACGGCGTCGACTTCGCCCGCTTCAAGCGCGTTGAGGCCGGCGGTGCCGTCGGTCACGATGCGTACGGTGGCGGCGGTGATCGTTGGTTTGGTGCCCCAGTATTCGGGGTTCGCCTCGAACTCGAAGGTCGAGTTGGTGGTGTAGGACTTCAGCACATAGGGGCCCGTACCGATCGGGTTGGTGGCGATCGAGCCGGCAGCGTGTTCGGGCTGGATGAGGCCGGCGATCGACCCCATGCCGCGCCAGAAATTCTGGCTGGGCTGCGACAGCGTCACCTTGACGGTCGAGTCGTCGACCTTCTCGATCGACGTTACGGCATTGTAGGCCGACGAGTTGTTGACGACCGGCGAGGCCTTCATTGTGTTGAGCGAGTAGATCACGTCCTCGACGGTCACCGGGGTGCCATCCGAGAAGTTGGTCTTCCTGATCTTGAACTCGTACGTCAGCTTGTCGTCGGAGATGGTCCAGGACTCGGCGACGCCGGGCTCAACCGAGCCGTCCTTGTTGAAGTAGACCAGCGGCTCGACGACGTTTGCCGGGATCCACAGGCGCAGCGCCGTGAGGCCGCTGGTGACATAGTCCAGCGTGCCCGGATCCTGCCGCGCGATCAGCACGACCTTGTTTTCCGCCGCCCGCGGCGAGGCGGCCAGCGCCTCTGCGCCACCGAAGGTCGAGAGCATGATGGCTGCGGCAGCGATGCCGCCGAGGCCTGGCACCAATGTATGTTTCAGTTGCATGTCGGTCAGTCCCTTCCGATTGTCCCTGGTCGTCTCGCGCACCCTCGCAACAGCCCCGCGCCCGGCGCTGCCTCGATGCGGGATGCGTGTTTCTTTTGCATGCCGTGCGTCTGCACACGTCTTAGGCGTATCGTCGCCAGTGTGCGTTTTCCGGGCAAACGTGACCCATTTCCGGAGGACAGGGAAGAAGTTGGGGTTCCGTCGTATGGAACGAAGAGAACGGGATTCTGGCCTTGACGGGTGTTGCCGGCCTGCCGTCAGGTGAGAGTGGCTACCGCCGTCCGGGTCACGGCGTTGGGGCTGGACATGGAGAAAAGTCACATGCCGCAAGCTGTGTACGGAATTGTCGAGCACGATGGTGGTTGGCCCCCCGCCGCGAGGCAGGACACGCTTCGGCATGGAATGAGGGGCCGGGTATGACTGCGAGTTCGGGCGCCCATGTCGCAGTGGTTGGCTGTGGTGCCGTCAGCAGCATATACTATGCGCCCGCGCTGGCGCGTCTTGTTCAGGATGGTCGAGTGCGCCGGGTGACGGCCTTCGATCCGCATGCTGAGCGGGCCCGGGCTTTCGCCAACCTCGCCGGCGCCGAGCTTGTCGAGACGAGCTTTGAAGATCTCCTGACACGCGGCGCCGATCTCCTGATCGTGGCGTCTCCACCTACCCTCCATGCGGCCCAGTCCATCGCAGCCATGGAAGCCGGAATGGATGTTCTATGCGAGAAGCCCGTGGCCACCAGCGCTGCCGAAGCAACTGCAATGATTGATGCGGCGACGCGCACCGTCAGGCGGTTGTTCGCCGGGCAGGTGCGGCGGCAGTTTCCTGCGACCCGGGCTATCGCCGATGTCGTACACTCGGGCCTGCTTGGCGACATCAGGGAAGTCACCTCCTTTGAGGGCGGGCCTTTCGCCTGGCCCATTGCCGGCCCGTCCTATTTTTCGCGCGCATCTTCGGGCGGCGGTGTTCTCCAGGATATCGGCACCCACTGCCTGGATCTGCTGCAGTGGTGGTTTGGCCAGCCTCGCGGCGTCCATTACGAAGATGATGCATTCGGCGGCGTCGAGGCCAACTGCCTGGCCAGGCTTGATTATGGGTCGTTTCAAGCAACAATGCGGCTCAGCCGAGATTGGGCGCGGCCAAACGTCTACCGCATTGTCGGCTCCAAGGGTTGGCTCACCTGGCCCGTCAACGAAGCCCTCAACTTTGATTTTCATCTGGCAGGCAATACGCGTTCCCAGGTGCTGATGGCCGCAGTTCCGGGTTCAAGTCCGGACGATTTCCAGCAGGCCTTCGTCCAGCAAATTCTGGGGGCGATGCCCGCCGGCACGGGCGGCACTGAATTGCAATCGGTGCTTCCGACGATTTCCCTGATCGAGCGCTGCTACACAGATCGCGTGGCGATGCAGCTTCCCTGGCTGGCCCCGGAAGAAGCCGCTCGCGCTGTCGCGCCGCCAAGGGTGCCACGATGATGGAGCGTCTTGCTATTCTCGGTGCCGGCGGGTTCATCGGTAACCGCGCCGTTGAAATGTTGTATCTCGGCGGCAGGCACGAAGTCCGACCCGTCGTGCGCGCCGCACAATCCCTGGCGCTTGCGAGCCGCTTTCCCCTCGAAGGGCGTGTTGCCGACGGTCGCGACGAGGCAGCACTTGCGGAGGCATTTCAAGGCTGCTCCAGCGTTCTTCATGCTATTGCGGGAGACCTTCAAACCATTGTCGGCTCGATTGAGCCCGTCTATCGAGCTGCGCAGGCGGCTGGTGTGAAGCGGATCGTCTATCTGAGTTCGGCCTCGGTTCACGGGCAAAGCCCCGCCCCCAACACCACCGAGCAGACCCCACTCTCGCGCCGTCAGCCGATCGCCTACAACAATGCCAAGGTCGAGGCCGAGGAACGCTTGCTGTCGCTAAGGCAGCAGGGCGGCGTTGAAGTGGTGATCCTGCGCCCGGGCATCGTCCATGGCCCCCGCTCCTTCTGGGTGGGCGGATTTGCCGATGACCTGCTGGCCGGTCAGGCCTATCTGGTGGATGGTGGAGTTGGCATCTGCAACGGCATCTATGTCGATAACCTGGTCCATGCAGTGGCTCTGGCGATCGCTAGCGACATAGCGGACGGCGAGGCCTACCTGCTCGGAGACAGCGAAACCTATAGTTGGCATGACCTGTTGGCGCCGGTCGGAGAAGTGCTCGGTTATCCCTTAGCGGAGCTGCAACCCCCAGTGGCAGAGGAACCGCGCGGTATACTCCGTCGCCTCCTGAACGATGGAACGCTGAAGGGCATCGCCAGGCGGTTCCCCCGGCCGATAAAGGCAGCCCTGAAGGCTGGCATGCGCGAGATGGCCGTTAGCCGGGCAGGGGCGGCGGGGCAGGGCGCAGCATCGGCGCCACCGGTCGCAAGCCTCGAAATGAGCCTGTTGCACCGCTGCGCCTGGAAATTGCAGCACGCCAAGGCAACCAGGGAACTGGGTTATGAGCCTGTCGTCACCTTCCCCGAAGCCCAACGCCGAACCCTTGCATGGCTCCAGTTTGCCGGCTACCCGGTCAATCGTTGAGTTATCCGGGCCTGCTGGCGACCATGGCCGAGCAGGCCTGACCATCAGCTGGCAGTGTCAGCAGTTTTTTGGGTCTTCTCGCTCATTCGCGGGGATTGGCGAACAGAGAAGTGGTGCCAGGGACCGGCATTGAACTGATCAATATGTAGGGTTCAGGTCGGATCAGGTTGTCTCAAAAAGCAGCGCGCCGCACGAGCGCCCCTTGCTGCCCGTCGTGTTTGAGCTATCATGTCGTATCATAGTGAGTTGAGCGGTTGGTCACCATACTACAGATAGTGGGTGGACCAGAGGGTGGACCAGCGGGGGACCTAGTTGCGCGCAACCAATCGACTAAGTGCCAAAGGTGTGGCCGCCCTAGACAAGGGCAAGTTCGCGGACGGAGCGGGCCTATGGCTGGTGAAGCCGGAAAAGTCACGAGGCAAATGGGTGCTGCGCGTGGTTGTTCACGGCCGGCGCCGCGAGATGGGGCTGGGCGCCTTTCCCGCAGTGTCGCTCTCTGAGGCGAGGTCGATGGCGGACAACGCTCGGCAGCGCGTTCGGCTTGGCCAGGATCCTGTCAAGGAGCGGCAGCACCAGAGACGCGAGGCGATACGTAGCCTACACCTACTCAAGGACGTCGCCCAAGACGCATTCGATAGCAGGAAGTCGTCGCTTAAGGGCGACGGCGCCGCTGGGCGCTGGTTCACACCGCTCAAGCTGCACATCCTGCCCTTGTTGGGGAAACTTCCGGTAGGCGACATCGATCAGATCGACGTGAGGGACTGTCTTCAGCCGATCTGGCACGAGAAGGGCGAGACGGCCAGGAAGGCGCTCAATCGGCTCGCCATCGTTCTACGGCATGCAGCGGCCCTTGGGTTGCCAGTTGACCTCCAAGCCACCGAGAAGGCCCGGGCGCTGCTCGGCCAGTCGCGACACAAGTCGCAGAACATCCCCGCGCTAGACTGGCGTGAGGTGCCTGCCTTCTATGCCTCCCTCAATGAAGGGAGCATCGCCCACCTGGCGCTGCGACTGTTGATCCTCACAGGGGTTCGCTCCAATCCATTGAGGCATCTTCGCACTGAACAGATCCAAGGTGATGTCTGGACCATCCCGGCCGAGGCCATGAAGGGCCGAAAGGATGCCACCAGCGATTTCCGGGTTCCTCTGACTTCTGAAGCTCTGTCGATCGTCGAACAGGCGCGCACTCAGTTCGCGCGCGACGGCTTCCTGTTTCCCAACCTCCGCAAAGGTGTGATTTCCGATGCGACGATGAGCCGGCTGATGGAAAGGCGCGACATGGCAGCACGGCCTCACGGGTTTCGATCATCGCTGCGAGACTGGCTTGCGGAAGCCACCGACGCCCCGCGGGAAATTGCGGAAACAGTTTTAGGCCATGTCGCCGGAGGTAAGGTCGAACTGGCGTACCGGCGCACCGACTTCCTCGAGCAGCGTCGGGCGCTACACACGCGGTGGGAGGCCCACGTCACGGGCAAGACAGGCCAGCTGGTGGCGTTGGCGTCTGGGCAGCGATGATGCAGGCGTCTGGCAATCCTGGCGCTTTACCCGAGACGGCGTCGCAGCTTGTCGCCCTGCACTACGCGACGGATCTCCAGCGCGCGCTGGCGGTCGCTGCATGGGTCGTCCTGAAATACGGTGCGGCGTACATTCCTGTCCTCGATCGACTGGAAATAGAGGTCCGTCAGGAGCGCTTGCTGATGGGGCACCGGGAGCGCGCGCTGGTGCTGCTGCAGTCGGTCCTGCCCCACCCTGAGGCACAGGACGAGCTGCGCAAGTGACCAGACAGATTGACCCCGAGCGGGGCACACCGGTTGGGCTCAGTTTCAGAGACGAGGAATGGGAGGCGCTGGACGCGTTGTCGCCCGATACGATGGCCCTTATGCGAGCTGCATGGTGGCTCGCCACGGATCTTGGCCAAACTACCCCCGCAAGCATCCAGCAATGGCGGCGAGCCTATCAACAGCTGATGTCGGCTATCGCGGGCGATAAAGTGCGCGCTTTCGGCGTTGGCGAAGAGGGGGGTAGACCAGATCGAATACCTCCCACTGAGTTCATGGACCTTGAGCCTGTGCTGCTGGGGTTCGAAGACGTTCCCGAGTGCAGAGGTGCAAGGCTGATCTCCACGCCAGGTTGCTCGCCGGAAGAGTGGGAGGATTCGTTCGACGATCGGATTTGGCACAGGTCGGGCGAGCGTTACTGGCGCATCAAAGTGAGCACCGAGGATCTTCACGCGCGGTGGCATCGCGTCGAGGAAGACTGCACCGCCCACGTCGCACCAAAGCCGATGGCCAGACGCAGACCCGTGGCGGCCAGGACCGAGGCGGCGATGCATGCGCTATGGCCACCGCACGGCATTCCACCCGAAAAGGTGGGTCACAAGGACCGGCACACTCAGATCATCGAGTGGCTGGCACGGGCGACATTGTGGCCACCCGATGGAGCCCCGCCGGAGAAGATTGACGAGATTGAGCAGCTAAAGCTGGTCGAGCTCGAAGCAAAGAAAATGACTTCACCGTCGATGCGAAGGGTGTCGACCGTGCTGAGCGAACTAAAGGCCCGTCGTGAACGGGGCGCGTAGCGTCCTCGCGCAATCTCACGCAATTGCGCCAGATTGCACACGCTAGCCGAACGGCATGAGGCATTTGTCCAAGGCGGTATCAGACCGCTGAGGATCGTACCATGCAAACACAGCTGTCCATTACGGCACTCTCCTTGGCCGATCAGCTTAAGGCGACCACCGGCGCCGAAGACCCCTTGCTCGACGTTCGTCAAGTTGCGGCGGTGCGCCATGAGTCTGTACCGACCATCTGGCGTCGCGTCGCAGAAGGCAGCCTGCCGCGCCCCCTGAAACTGGGCAGGCTGTCCAGGTGGCCCCTGAGCGAGGTGCTGGGCAGCATCGAACGCGCGAAGGCCGCGCGCAGCCTCGTCGCCGGCGGCCCTGCTCGTGCATCGAGTGTGCAGCTCTGGGGGGTTAAGCATGCAAACCCCTAGCAAGCGAACGCCCGCCCCTGGGGAGGAGGCGGGCGCTGAGAAATGGGAAATGACTAGCTGCACATCCCGGTATCCGGATACCGCCCCCCTGTTCCAAGTGCAAGGGGAAGCAGCGTCGCGCTCATTCGCCGCGGCGAACAAGATTGCGCTTTTCCCGAACATCGTTGGTTTCGAGCGTGAGTACAGGGTTGCCCCATGAGCATCTCGAGGTTGGTCGTCTGGTACCGCATCCTGCCTAGTGGCATGCCCAGGAAGGTGAAGGGCCGTGTCGCATGGGCGCTTCTTCAGCTCGCCGCCGCGGGACTACGCGGCTGCACGTCGCAATCTACGCCAGCGCCGCACTGGGCCGCCTACGTGCACCGCCTGCGCGAACAGGGACTGCGAGTAGTGACGATCGAGGAGAAGCACGACGGCCCGTTCGCCGTCCGTCACGCTCGGTATGTGCTCGGCGGTCGGGTCGCCGTCGGATCGACCGTTGCCGAGGTCGTTGGCAATGGCAGCTACCACGCCTCGGCCGCTCCAAAGACAGATGGATCGTACCCAGCGCCCGCGCCGTCCGCTGCCACCGGGGCTCAAAATGAGCGAGACTGAAAACCTGATAAAACCTCATATTCTTTTGCATCGCGGGTGCGCGGGCGGGCGCAGGCGCGCGCGCGAGGGGTTTTCCCGATTTCGGGGTGCGCCGTGAGCAACTCGAGAGGCCGCCCCTGGCTGGCATTCTACCCCTCCGATCATCGCGCAGATCCATCCCTTCGGATGTGCTCACTCGCCGCTCGAGGTCTGTGGCTCGAAATGCTCTGCGTAATGCACGAGGCGGAACCGCGTGGCTCGCTCCGCATCAACGACCGTGGGGTTACCTCCTCGCAATTGGCGCTGCTGGCTGGCGCACCGATGGACGAGGTGGCCGCGCTCCTGAATGAACTGGAGGCGGCCGGCGTTTTCAGTCGAGACGACGAGGGCATCATCTTCAGCCGTCGAATGGTGCGCGACGAAGCCAAGTTCCAGAAGCATCGTAGCAACGGCAAGCGGGGCGGAAACCCGCTCCTGCTGCAAGCGGCCAAGCCGCAGGCGCCGCGGGGGGGTAAGGCGCAACTTAACCCTGGGGTTAACCCCAGGGTTAAGGCCCAGAGACCAGATACCAGATACCAGAGTTCTTCTTCGCTTCGCTCAGAAGAACGCGCGGGCGCGTCGAGCCTGTCTCCCAAGGAGTTCGACGCATTTTGGAACGCCTACCCGAACAAGGTGGCCAAGGCAGCTGCTCGGGAGGCGTTCGCTGCAGCTCGCCGCCGGGTTGACGCCATATCGCTGATGAACGGACTCGCTCGTTATCGCGCCAAGCTCGACGAACGACCTTGGTGCAACCCTGCTACCTGGCTCAACCAGGACCGCTGGTCAGACGAGCCGGCTCCGCCGCTGCCCGGGCCACCACCGAACGCTGCATTCGTTGGACGGCGCAGGACCGCTGCCGACGTTCTCTTCGCACCCACCTTGGAGCGCTTAAATGGGCATGATCGAGACACTGAGCCGTCGGGAAGCCGTTGGCCTGCTGCTGGCCAGCTTCCCCGCTTCGGCGACTGACGGGGGCGTCGTGGCGCTGGCCTATCTCGTAGCAACTGAAGGCTTCAGCGACTTTGCGGTGCGGTCCGCTGTCGAGAGCTATATCAAGGGCGCCGTTCCCAATCAGGAGCGGCGCTTTGCACCGTCGGCCGCGCTGTTTGCAGACACCGCCCGAAAGTTCGAGATCGCTCCGTCGACCGTTGACTTCGTAGTCCGACATCCCGCCGCCCTCGAGCACCAGGACTTCCCCGAGAGCTACCGCCTAGAGATGCAGCGGCGCGTGCAGGAGCTATTTCCCAGCTTAACCTCCGCAATGTCGGAAAGTAGCTAGAATGGCGGGATGCCAGTCGGCTCGCAACCGGCAATCGGCCACCAGTCCTGCTATAGAGGATCAACGCTCCGGCGTCTGGTGGGCGATCGGTCGTATGCCGACGGCTGGATCGTGACCGACCGCCTAGCGCGTGAAGGCAGCGCCATGATGCCATGGCGAAGTGGCGTGTAGCCCAGGGCTTCTATGTGACCAGTTCGGCGCTGCCGCGCACACTGCTGCTCAGAAAATCCGGAAAGCGAGAGCCGTTAAGGTCACCCCGCGACATCCCAGCTCTCCATAGATATTCTCCCTCCGCCACAAATCGTCGAGATCCCAGCCTCGGCACGTCGAAGATCACATCACTGCCCCCATGATCAACTGGGCCTGATGTCTACTAGTCGTTGCCACGCACAGGCAAAATAGACATTCTATTCCAATTTCACGGAGGTAGCGGATTGCCAACACATGTTACGGCGCGGCTTGCTTGGCACAATGATGGTTGGAATGGTGCGATCTGTCGTCGACCCGATCTCAACAGCTATTGTGTAGGATGTAAGTCTTTTCCGGGGGACGTCATTTCCAGGGAGCGCAAGCTTGACCTTGAGAAGATCCACGCCGGCAAAATGGGCAACACTATCGATGGATATGTCCCACCCTGCAGCTACAGCTACAATGCGTTTGGCTTGGAGGAGGCTCCTTCTGCTTCCAATCCTCCCGAGTTCTTTTTCGGCGGAGCCGGGCGGGCCGAGTGGACCCTGCCCCCAGCGACGGTGAGCATTTGGCCTTACGAGGCAATGTATGCCGCTGAGGTCAAGGCCGAGGGATTTCTCGACAACAACACACGTCGAAAGCTCACCCTAGAATTCTTCAAACCCATCCAGGACGACGTCGGCAACAACCTTATTTTCTACTATGCAAACTATTCCAACCCGCTCTCGGAGGATGATGCGCCGCGCTACGCTATCATTGGCGCATCGCGCATCGTCAAGCTCGGTGCGGAGCTGCTCTACGCTAATCCGTCCGAGGACGTTCAGAGGAAATTCGCGGGCGGTATGGTGTGGGCGCGCGATGTCACGTCGGCCTACCCAGATGAAGGGGTGAGGCTGCCCTATCATCGGTATCTCGATGAGCCTGAAACACTCGCGGAAATCGCCGTGTTTCCCGAAAACAGCAACCTATGCAAATACGGCTCGAAGCATGTGTCGGACGATGAGGCAATCGGATTGCTCGAGCAGCTTCTCGCCAAGGTGCGCGTTCTCATTGAGATGAATGACCAGAGCGAGGATTGGAGCGTCAGAGAAGCTTGGCTGCTGAAGACGATCGCTGAACTCTGGAAGCATCGAGGACTTTATCCCGGTCTGCTGCGCGCACTCGAGGCGGCCGGCGCCACGGCTCTGATCGATCGTGCCAAGAAACTGGCGATGGAAAAGGGATCAGCCGAGGCCCATGCGCAGGCGTTCGCCTTCCTCGACGTGGGAACGAGCAACAACATCAGCGCGGGACTAGACATGGCGGAGCGAAGCCGCATCGCCCGCAACTGGAAACTGCAGGCGGACGATGCGCGCTTGTTGCTGCGTGATGTCCTCCCTCGCTTCGATCTGTCAGCGGAGGCGATGTCTGCGATCGCGTCGGATGGGCGCGATGTGTGTGGCCTCGCCGTATCCGGTGGCGAAATTGCCGCAAACCCTTATGTGCTCTGTGAATCGTTTTGCGGCGAGTCACCTGATGATCGCTTAGCGTGGAGCAGGATTGACCGGGGCGTGCTACCCGCTCCCGAGGTTGGCGGAAAGCCGCTCTCCGATATGGAGCTGAACGATGCCCGACGCTTTCGGGCGCTTTGCGTCGATCAGCTGCGTCAGGAACCGAGCCACACATTTCGTTTCGCCAAGGACGTACTTGTCGAGATCGCTCAGCGCATGGGCCGGCTCCCCGCATGGAAACAGGCAGAATTCCATTTGCGCTATTTCGAGGTGGATGCAGAGTTTCTTGGCGGTGCGCTAACGCTCAATGAGCTCGAACCCGGACTCGCCATCTATCTGAAGCATATCTACGAAGATGAGCGAGACATCGAAGGGATCCTGGCCGCGATGGCCACGCGGCCGGATATTGACCTCCGCCGACCGGTGACCGCCGACGACTGGACGAGCTGGGTTTACAAGTCTGGGAGCGTACTGGCGAGGAAGGCAGCGCAGGCCTATGTCGAGGCGACGGACGAGCAGGCCGAAATCTGTGAGCGGCTATTTCGCCGTCCCTTGGCCATCGTGACCGGCGCGGCGGGTACCGGAAAGACGACGGTGATCGAGGCCCTGGTGCGCGGCGTGAGGCGCGCTGAGGGAGAGGGAGCGAGTATCAAGGTACTGGCGCCTACCGGCAAGGCTGCCGACCGCGCGCGCGAAGTGTTCGAGAAGGCAGACCTGCCGCGAGTCGAGACCGTGACGATCCACTCGTTCCTCGCATCGAACGGGTGGCTAAATGAGAACTTGACCCTCAAGCGATTTGGCGGGAAGCGGGCGACGATCGGAACGCTGATCGTCGATGAGACGTCGATGCTCGATCTGGAACTGGCGGCGACGCTCTTCCGGGCCATCGATTGGAACGGGGTTCGCCGGCTGATCTTGGTTGGCGACGCCGGGCAGTTGCCACCCATCGGCCGGGGTCGGATCTTTGCGGACCTGATAAAGTGGCTGGGCAAGTCGTATCCCGACAACCTCGGGCGGCTGCAAAAGAACCTCCGTCAACTGCTCAATGCAGCGGAAGGGCGCGGCAGCGCGATCGTGGCGCTCTCCGAACTGTTTGTTGTCGACGATGAGGACAAGGACGACACCACATCGGAGAACCGCGCGACGCGGCCGGACCAAGAAGAGTTGATCGGACGCATCCACGCCGGTGGTGAGGTCGACAAAGATCTCGACGTCATCTTCTGGAATGAGCCAGCCGAGCTGGCCGCGACGCTGATCGAAGCGATGGAAAAGCTTATGCGCGGGCCGTCTGGCGATCCGACAGTACCGGCTTACAAGGTCTGGCAGGAGGTGCTGAAGGACGACCCGACGGCATTTCAGATTTTGACACCGCACCGCGCCGAGTTGCACGGCGTCGAGGCATTGAATGAGGCGTGCCAGAAGCACGTTTCGGAGTTTGTGATCGCGAAGGTGGGCGCGGTCGACGGCATCACGCTGAATGACAAAGTTATCCAGTATCGAAACCGGCCGAAATCAAACCCGCTTTGGGCCTATGATTCCGCCAAGCGCGAGAGTGTGCAGGTCGAAGTCTTCAATGGAGAAATCGGGACCGTTGGTACCATCGGGTTTGACAGTAAGGTGTGGACTACGCTCAAGACCGGCTACGGCCCTAGGCTCAAGCGCTTCGCGGTCAAGTTCTCAAGAAAGCCAGGACTGACTGTGGGTTATGGTTCCGATGTCCCGCATGGGGGCGCCCGGTACAAACTCACGGAGAGCGTGGAAGGAAACCTCGAGCTCGCTTACGCCGTCAGCGTTCACAAAGCTCAGGGCAGCGAGTTTGGGCACACGTTCGTGGTCGTGCCAGCAAGCGGAAAACGCCCCGTCTCAGCGGAGCTCATCTACACGGCGCTCACGCGAGCCAATCGACACTGCACCCTGCTTATTGAGCGGGACATCAACAGCCTCCTCGACGCACGGCGCCGCGAGAACGCCCAGACGCCCCAAATCAACTCAAGCTTGTTCGAGCTGCATGTCGCCAAGGCAGCCATTCAGAGCCGCGGCGGGTGGTACGAAGCCGGAAAGATCCATGAGGCCCTTAGCGGTGACATGCTCCGTTCTAAATCGGAGGTGATCATCGCCAACATGCTTCATGAACGTGGGATACCGTTTCGGTATGAGCTTCCACTATTCGCTGGAGACGGCACCCTCCGGCTGCCCGATTTCACGGTGACCTGGGCAGGGAAGACGTACTTCTGGGAGCACTTGGGCCGTCTGGACCTTACGGAATACGCAAGTGAGTGGGCAAAGAAGAAGGCCTGGTACGAGCGTTGGTTTCCGGGTCAACTCCTCACGACGGAAGAGGGCCCACATCTGAGTTCCGACAGCCAAGGCGTCATACACGAGCTAGTAGCGTAGCGGCCGAGCGATCACGTCCAATCATCAAGCGTGTCACCGAATGCCTCGTCGAACATCTCATTCCAGCGTTCCTGTTCGTGCAGGATGTGGATGCCCTTGTCGGTGATGCGGTGTAGCCCGTGGCCGCAATTCTCGACTGCACCTTGGCTGTATAGCGAGTTGCTGCGAGATGGGCTGAGGGCGTTGTTGACGAGGTTCTCCCACTTGGCCTCGTTGGGCCGCGTGATCGATCCGGCTCGGTCTGCTTGCGATAGTTCCAACTCCTGGCTCAACACTTCTTTCAGCCGCGCATTTGAGAAGACCGACTTGGTTTGCATCAGCTTAAGGATGTAAAATTGAATCCTGGCTTCGTTAGTGCGTTTCATCGTTCACCCCATTGGTAGCGTGCTGGCCCAAGGTTGTGACATCCAGGCACTAACCTACCTGAGCCTTTCTCTTCTTGATTTCGGCGGTTGGTAAGACCTTGAGGGCGAAGAGCAACTTGTCGACTACCTCGATAGCACCCGTGACTTCACTTGGGGTCACCTCTGGTGTCCCTCCATGCGAGAGGGGGTTGAGGAGGATCGTGGTGTACATCCGAATGGAATCGATGACCGCAGAGTAGTGCCCTTCAGTGTCGAAGCTTCCGACCGCGTCGAGGAACTTCGACGCGGGAAGTACTTCTGGCGGTGCCACGTAAGGGGTCTGGACCTTCTTGACGGCGCAGAATTCTCGCAGAGCAAACTCTGTTGCCAAGCGAGCGGCATTTCCCGCAGCGTGGAGATGACCCTCTTTGAGGAAACGGCGGGCTTGCGCGAGAATTTGACCTGACGCGCTCGAATCCACATCAGTGGCGATCGGTGCGAAAGTGTGGTCTTGAGGTTGATGCAGCTGCCAGTAGGTCCAAAACTTGTCAGCTTGACCGATCCGTTGATACTGCCGGGCAATATCGAACCAGACCCTATCGTGCGTTAGGATAATGATTTGCCAATCCTTAAATTGATCAGCAAGAACATCGAGTAGCGGGACCCTGTTCGCCTGATCAAGACCGATGAGCACATCATCTAGAACCATGATCCGCGGCATGTCGTTGTGGGTTTGGGCCTCCGCCAGCTTTCTGCCGGCAAAGTAAATTGCCAGCGCCAGCGCGGAGAGTCGCGCCTCGTTGAGAAACAGCTGAGGATGATCAACCGGTTCGCCGTGAAAAGTTATCTCAGGAACGACAGAGCGATCGGTATACGTACGAGACTCCTTTGACGCGGCGTTGTTGTAAGCAATCCGCTTGGGAACAAGTTTCGTGACTTGGATGTCGTCGTACCGAAGGCCCTTTAGGATTGGGTTGATGAGCGGCAAGATCGCATCCACGGCTTCGGCAAGGCCGTCGTTGAATTTGCGACTGTCCTCGTCGATCTCGTCACGTTGAGCCTTGCGGATCTGTCCGAGTCTTAGCTTCCCGTCGAGCCGCAACCAGATCTCGCCGAGCCTCTCACCGGTGACCGTCGAATAGTCACGCAACAACTGATCTACGCAGATGTCGAAGAGATTTATTTCTTCGTCGCCATGATCGTAGTTCGTTCGCAGCAGCGAACGATAGTCCAATATCGCCTTCGCGAGGGCAGCATTGACGATGCGCTCGTCAGCAGGGCCAGGGTTGGTGTCTGTAGGATGCCCCGTAGGCGACCATGTCGCCGGCGATTTGCCGTCGTCGTAGGCTATGCGAACGTATCCTTCGCCCTTGCCCGCTACAGGAGTGAACCGGTTGGCTTGGTCTTTCAATTCTTGTGCAAGATCGTTGGGCGAGCGGGCATAGGCGAACAATCCATCCAGGGCCTGGAAGATCGTCGACTTACCCACGCCATTCTCACCGAATAGAAACAGGTTCTTCCCGTCGAGTTCGATGACAACCGGTGTTGGGCCCGGAAAGGCCCGAAAGTCGCAGATCTCGACTGTCTTTATTCGCGGCCTTTTAGCTTGTTCCGCTGCCGCTGCCGCTGCCGGCGCTGCCACTGGCGCAACCTCGCTCGCTGGCGCGGCCTCCAGTAGACCGCCGCCCTTTAGACTATCTGGAAGCATGCCCGACTATCCCTTTCCCTCGATAATCCTAACCACATCGAGTGTCTGAAGGTCGGAGAGCATGACGCGAAGTGGTCGACCTCGACCGAGCTGTTCACGAACGAAGCCTTCGGCGGCGGTGACCAGCTGGTCGCCCTCAAGATTGGAGAGCGCTGCCAAGTTGGCCTCAGATGATGCGTCGAACAGCGTCAATCCACGCGCATGAAGGTCATTGGGGAAATAGAGCTCGTAGACCAGACCGTTGAGGAGCTGTTCGAGCGCAGGGTTCGGAGCAACGGAAAGGGCTGCCGCAAGTGCGTCGATGGTTTGCTGCCGCCCTTCCGAAGTGCGTGCGATGGGGACATGCTGCATCACCTCGGAGAAGGCACGAAGATAGCCTCCTCGCATGGCAGTAGAGACCTGGCGATAGTACCATTCGATCAGGTTGCTGTTGAGGACGGCGACCAGCCAGCGCTCTGAGGTCGGGATGAAGTAGCAGGTGTTCGCTCCGTATGCGCCAGATTCGTCCCAAGCGAAGCTTTGATGTTCGTAGATGTCGGGATAGACGATTTTGGTGGACTCGAATTCTCGCCAGTAAGCAATGTTGTCCTGGATCTCGTACCAACTGTACGACCCCGCTTTTCGCCCTGGCCACTCGCCATCTGTCCAGTCGCTGGGCTTTGGTTCTAGAGAACCCCTGAACTGCGACAGGTGCCGCTTGATCGCCGGATAGGCGTCAATATCGATACCGCGCCGGGTAAAGATGAGCCACATATCCTGCGCTTCCACACGCCAGCGCTTGATGTCGCGGCCACGCAGGAACGGCTTGATGACTTCATCGCTCCTGGGATCGGCGACGATCAGTTCGGCCCGCGTAGCACCGTCGATAACGAACGCGCCATTATAGCCAGTCAGGACGCCGCGATAGAAGCGCCCCTCGACATAGTCGCCGAGCGGCACGCCGGAGGCGCGGATGCGGGCGAGCAGGTCACGCTTGACGGTCGGCTCGATTTGCCAGCCGCTTTTTCCCAGCGCCGTCTGCGGCATGTCGAAGCCGTTTGTCTCAACCATAGCGGGGAACTCTTCTATGGGCGCGTCTTCTCCTAGATCCTGCCAGTTGAGCGCGCGGAACCGGTCCTCTGGTTTAGGGCCAACATGGTCGCGTCGCGTAGCGACGAGGATTGTAGGATAGGCAATTGCGTCGAATACATCGGCGTCGCCAAAATCGATCAGTGCCTCAAGCTTTGCATTGACATTGAACCAGTGCCGCAGGTTCTCGCCGAATTTGGCGCGGAACCATCTGTTCGAGGTGATGTAACTGAAGGTGCCGCCGGGCCTGAGCAGACGGATGCCGCGCTCCACGAAATAGACAAGCAGGTCCGCGGTGCCCGCATAGCTACCCAACGGATCGCCGCGTCTGTCCTTGCCGCCGTAGATTTTCTCGAGCGCAAGCTTCTGGTCAGTTATCTTTTCGTGCCGCACATAAGGTGGGTTACCGATGACGATGTCGAAGCCATCGTGAAGCTGGAACATCCAAAGCGGATCGAAGAAGGGTGCGCTGGCATTCTGGTCGAACGGGTTCCAAGCGGCCGCCCGTCGGGCATCCTCGTGGGGCAATGAGTGCTCGGTTTCAAGTATGCCGGAGAGTTCATCGCGATAGGCCTGGATGAGGTCACGATACTTGCGCTTGGTCGCAATCGTCCGCGCCCCGAAATGGCGCTGCGTTGCACCCTCGATCGCTCGTTCCAGCTCGTCGATACGCGGATTTGCGAAGAGATCGCTCATCGCAGGTCGTTCGAGTGGTATCAGGCTATTGGCAGCCACCAACTTCGTCTCGAGGTTCGGCAGGGGCTTGATCCCGAGGTTGCGGCGGCCTTCATGCGGCTTCTGCTCGACCGCAATGCTGATGAAGAAGCGCAGCTTGGCAATCAGGATTGCGATCGGCTGAATGTCCGATCCGTAGAGGCACTTTTCGATGAGGTGCAGCTTGCGGACATAGTCTGCGAGATCGTTGTCGGCGAACTCCTCGTCGAATGCGGCCAAGGCGTCTTCGGCCTCACTTAACTCAACCTCCCGCCGAGTTACATCATACTTGCGAGCGTTTGCGGCCCGTTGTTCGAGGGGTTCGCGCAGAACCGCTTTCCACCGCGCATTGTCGGGATCCAGCCGCTGCAACACCTGCATCAGCGCTTGCAACATCCCCATCGGAAACGCCCCCGACCCGCAGGCCGGATCCAGCACCTTCAAGTCCTCGATCGCCGCTATCAACGCCCTACGCTCCCTTTCGGAGAACTCTGGCGTGGGCAGGGTGGGATCAAGCAGGGCATGCGCGCGAGCCAGGGAGACGTCCTCACCGGCGTCACGAGCGATACTGGCCGGCCGCTCTAGCGCCAACTCACCGGGACCGGGTCCAAGGTCCAGCACGTCCGTCGACGGGCGCATGCCGCCCTTAGCCATATCAGGACGCAGGACGGCAGCGAACTGGTGCGCCAGCGTTTCACGCACCATGTAGTCTACAACGTAACGCGGCGTGTAGAAGGCACCGGACTTCTTTCGTGCTGTGGTGCTGGTTTCCTCGTTATACGAAGCCAGCAGGTTCTCGAACACCTTGCCGAGCAGTTCGGGGTCCAGCGCGACTTCCTCTTCAACCGAAGTATTTTCTTCGACCGTGAAGACATAGTCCTCGAACAGGGTGAACAGCCCGCGCGCGGTGTAGCTCCGGCCCGCTGTCTCATAGACGGCGTTGAGATCGACCTCGCGCGATCCCCCGAAGAAGATTTCGTTCGGAACATGAATCGGGTTCTTTGGATGATCCGAAAAGCCATCCACGCGCAGCCGTTTGCCATCACTGATTTTCGCGAGGCCCGGATCGCGCGCCAGGTCGCGCTCCGTCAATTCCCGGTCGAGACACTCGAACAAGCCGCCGTTGAGAAAGGGCACCTTGCGGAACAGCTCGAGCGCAGCATCGGGATCGGCGAACAGGTCCTGGTAACGGTAGACGCTATGGATCAGATGGTGCCCATCCTGCCCACCGCCGGCATTCCTTGCTCTCCATCTGCGGCCCTCGCCCATTTCCGTGTTGAGCGTGGCGAAGAAGAGATTCTGCAGAACGGCGCGATAGTAATTTCCCTCGTCCTGCTCAAGGCCGGGATCGGTCTTGAGGAGCGGCCTTATCTGCTCAAGCCGGAACAAGGCATGCGGAATCAGCCCACGCTCCTTTATGAACCAGCAGAATATCACCCGCGTAAGCAAGCGAATGAGCGGCACTTCGGTCTTGCTACCCGCGCCCTCAGGGAAGGTGACGAGGCCGCGCGCCCAAAAGAACCAGTGACTCAGTTCCTTGTAGAATGTCTCATTGAGCGTCTTGGTGGAGAGCGCGGCCTGCCAGCCCGCATATAACTCGTCAAAGTTGGCCGGGCGCGGGCGCATCACCTGATAGTCCAGCTTACCCAGGATGCTGAGATGGCCCCGATGCGGGTGAGCGATCGCGATGTTGAGGATGATCGAAATCCGCCCCGTCTGCACGTCCCGGCCAGCATCGCGCTTGTTCTGGCGACGCTCGCTCGCAGCAAGAGACACGCAGGTCCCGTAGCGAAACAGGATGATGACGGGCATCGGGAACAACGCGTTGACGGCCCTAGTAATGCCCGCGAGCTGGGCACGCTTCCACTCCTCGCCATCCAACCGGATGGCGAGGAAGACGAAGCTGTCGACGATCGAGCGCCCGTACCGCTCGCCCAGATCGATGGCGCTCTGATTTCGACCCAACATCGGGATTTCATCGTTGGTGAGCTGGAAGAGGAAGCGGATTTCGCGCCAGAGGTCGAAATGTGCTTCACGGCGCTCCAGCCTGCCGTCCTGGTCGATCTCCCGGGCGAAAGTCTCCGGGCTACCATCCAGCGCGATAGTTTTAGGACTGCGGTAGCCGAGCGCATCGAGCAGGCCGCGCCCGGCCAGCTCGAGCGGCTGATTGGCAAACGCGCGGAGGGCTCTGTCTATGGCGGCAGTGTCACTCATGAGGTCGCGGCTGCCGGTCGGATAATCAGCCAAGTGATCAGGTCATACTCGGAGTTGGCCCGCGCCTGTGACGCCTCATCCGGAACTTTGGTGCTACGCATGCCGGCTAGCGAGGAGAGAGTCCGCGAAGCTGTGGTTGCACCAACGGATGTGACCGCGGTCGCGATCAGAGCGTCATATCGCTCCATATTCTCGCCCTGTTCAGTCTCGTCGTCGAAGATATTGCACAGCGCTTCGAAGGGCTCCGTATGCCCCAGGCTCAGCGCACGCCAGGCTTCTAGAATGGGTTTGGGTTGGCCGAAGCCGATCCGCACCGTTCCGTCATCTCTCACATAAACAAGATAGAATGGATCAAGGGGGTTGATCTTGGCCTGTTCCGGGTTGGGATCGGGCGGGCGTCGCCTCAAACAGAAGATCACGCCGGGATCTACCCTAGTGCCCTCGCACTCATTGGGGACGATCGCATGAAGCCCTAGTGGCGCGTCGTGCAGCGCCTGCTCATGTGTGCGAGCGAAGCCGAGCAGGTCGGCGCGAAAATCATCCAGCGCGAAATCAGACAGTGATACGCCGCCGCCAGCGTCCTCAAGGTCGAAGACTTCGTTTTTCAGGCGGAGCAACTGTTCGTCACGCCAACGTGCGTCGCTCTCGGCCCCGACGCGCGTGTTGAGTAGATCATCTTCGCCGGTTGCCGAGAGATCGACCAGCGCCATTCGCGCTTCCACGCGATCCTTGAGACGCAGGTACTTGTTGAGATCCTCGGTCGGCCAGAAGTTGACCATGCGAATCGAGGTGTTTCGGCTGCCGATCCGGTCGATCCGCCCGAAGCGCTGAATCAGGCGAACTGGGTTCCAGTGGATGTCCACATTCACCAGCAGATCAGCATCCTGAAGATTTTGTCCCTCGGAAATGCAATCTGTTGCGATGAGAAGGTCGATCTCACCGCTGATCTCGGCGCCGCGCATTGACGAGCGGCGCTTGGCGCGCGGCGCGAAGTTCACCAGCACATCTTGAAAGCGGGGGCGGCCGAGGGTCGTTTTGCAGCCGTCGCCTGTCACGAGTGCGGCCTCAAGCCCACATTCGCGCGCTAGGGGGAGCAACTCGTCATAGAGGTAGCGCGCTGTGTCGGTGAAGGCTGTGAACAAGATGATTTTGCGATTGGTCTCGCCGTCGCGATTGGTGGTCGGCTCGGTTGCCTTGGCGCGGATAATGTCCTTGATCCGATCAAGTTTGGCATCACGATCGGGCGTGACCTTCCGCGCTTCGAGCGCAAGAGCGGAGATTCGCTCTCGGTCGCGCGTCAGTGCTGCCCTCCAAGCAGCCCGGTCGATATGGGTTAGGTTGTATTTAAGCGCACCACCAACCTCAAAGGCTTCTTCCAACTCCTCGTCCACTTCGATCTCGTCGGGGACCGGCGCATCGATCACTGCTGTCGTATCGAAGCTCTCGATGTCGTGGAGCCGCTGGTCGATCCGGGAAACCATCCGGTCCATCGTCAGGCGGAACGAACTTACCGAACTTTCCAGTCGCTTGAGGAAGCCGACCTTCATCATTGCGATCAGGTACTTTTCGCGATTGGCCTGATCGAAATTTCCGCCCTTATCGTACTGCGCGCGATACTTTGGCAGTACGAAGGTCAGCGGGTTGTAGAGCGCAAGCTCCAGCTTGCTGATCGCGCCATCAACATCCTCAAACGCTGGGAAGCCGCGTTCACTGTCGATACTTGCGAAAATAGACTCTGGGATCGCTCGCTTGGGGAAGCCGCCGATCTTCTCCATTGAGGCGGCATAGTGCCGCTCAACATGTTTGCGCGAGCGCGCGATCGTAACACCATCCAGCAGGCCGAAAAGGGCTGCTGGCAGCTTAGTCAGTAGCTCGCCTGCGTTGCGACTTCCGCTTTTTGCCCAATCAGCAAAATGACGGCGCGAACTGCCAATTAACGCACCCAAGTTCGGGACACCTAGCTCGGCGAACCCGTGGCCGTTGTCGGCCGAGATTAGGTCCAGCTGGGCCTTGAGGTCACTTAGGTCGTTGTTCACTGGAGTGGCCGAGAGCAGCAGGACTTTCGTCTTGAGCCCCGCTTTGATGACATCGTCCATCAGTCGTTCGTAGCGGCTCCGCCGCCCCCCGGCGCTCTTGTTTCGCGACGCGCTTCGGAAATTGTGGGACTCGTCGATGACGACTAGATCGTAGTTCCCCCATTCGATCCGCGCGAGGTCGACGTCACCAACCTTCCCTCGCTCGCGCGAAAGGTCCGTGTGAGACAGAACAGTGTAGCCAAACCTGTCCTCGCGCAGCGGGTTCATCTCGCTGTTGTTGGCGGCGAGATAGTCCGTCCAGTTCTCGCGCAGCTTCTTCGGGCAAAGCACCAGCACGTTCTTATTGCGTTTCTCGAACCACTTGATCACGGCAAGGGCGGTGAAGGTCTTTCCCAAGCCAACGCTGTCGGCGAGGACGCATCCGCCATGCTTCTCGATCTTGGCAAGCACTGCGCGAAGACCATCGCGCTGGAAATCGAACAGTGTGCGCCAGATAGCCGTCTGCTCGAACGCCGTCTGCTGGATCAGCGCTTCCTCGGCTGCTTGCTCGATCAGGAAGTCGCCAAATAGGTGGAGTAGCGTCTTGAAATAAACGAACTCCGGCGCCGCATGAGAATAATTGGCCTCCAGCGTACGCAGCACTTCTTGCCGGACATCTTCGGTTAGGCTCGTGTCACTCCACAATTCGTCGAACCAGGTCAGTAGGTCTGCTCGGTCGCGATCGCTATCGACAATCAGGTTGAGCTCGATGTTGGATGAATTGCCCAACCCGAGTCCGTTGATCGTGAAGTTCGAGCTGCCGACCAAGGCGTGTTCGCGCCGGCCATCGTTCACATGTATCAGTTTGCCGTGAAGCAGCCCTGCGCGTTTGACCGAGCGAATCTCAACACGATCTCTGATCCATTGTGCGCAGCGAAGTGCCGCCGCCCGGTGACGGACCTGATCGGTAAGTCGCAGCCCAGACTCGCCAAGCGAGAACGCAGGCGGCACCAGACCCGCATTGTCTGCATCCTTCAGGAACCTTGGCTCGCCAAAAAGGAAGCGCAACTGCGAGACCTGGTCCAGCGTCACTCGGAGGCGATCGTAGGCGAAGGCTGTGAAGTAGGCCGAAACAACTGAAAGCTGACTGCCGGCAACCGCGCGATCGCTAATGAACTCGTGGACCTCGCCCCTGTCGCGATTGTCTCTAATGCCAGAACGAGTGCTCACGCGCTTCCCCCTAAATCGGCCCGATTGATGGCATGAACGGAATTGTAGTGGAAAGCGCATTCTTGAGTGCTGTGGCGATCACAGTCAGGCCATCATCTTCCTCGTCCCCGGGTTTTCTTCTGACCGTAAAGCTCTAGCCCGAGATCGATCGCCTCGTTGGAGCTGCGCCTTAGCAGCTCCAGCTCGGCGGGACTTAGGATTTCGGGAGCCGAGGACGCGGGAGATACCGGACCTGGCACGGTTTTCGGGGGCAAGCTTGAGGTGAATCCGATCGTCATCATCGAACCTCTTTGGGTCGATTAAAGTGGCTAAGACAAATCAGCGTTCCACAGGCGTTGACAAGGATATGAGCTGCACAGCGGCGAACGCCCACCCTACATGAAGATCAATACGGAAGACGCCGACGGTCTCGAGACCACCGCGTGGCTCAGACCGCAATCTCGCCCTAGGCATTCAGCAGAACGGCTGCAGGGTGGACTAAAAGGTGGACCAGTTGCAGTGGTCGCCTGCTAATGCGCTGAAATACTTCGTAATATTTGCAAGAAGTGGTGCCCGGGACCGGAATCGAACCAGTGACACGCGGATTTTCAATCCGCTGCTCTACCAACTGAGCTACCCGGGCAACCGTGGCGCCCGAGGGCGCTGAAGTCGGGCGGTTTATAGGGGGCATTGCCGGGGTTCGCAAGCGCTTTTGGCGGTAGCGGCGAAGGTTGTGGAAGGCAGGTGGAACGCGGCCCTCGCGAGCCCGCAGCACCCCTGGTTTGATCCCAGTTTGCCCGAAGGCAGCGCCGGCTGTCGAGGGCGGATCAGGCCGGCTGCGCTGACCTACTCGTCTTCGTCGCCGGTGTCCGCATCCGGCAGCTTGGCTTCCTCCTCGTCATCCCGCGCGGGGATGACATAGCCGCCCGAAAGCCAGCGGTTGAGGTCGATATCCTGGCAGCGCGCTGAGCAGAACGGGTGGAACTGCTGGCTCGAGGGTTTGCCGCAGATCGGGCAGGGCACCGTCTTCTTGAGCTTGATGATCTCTGCGGTCATGAGGTCTCAGACCGCCGACAGGCTCGACTGGTTGAGCCAGTTGAAGTGGACCGGGTAGCCCTCGCCGGCGAGCAGCGACACCGTCTCGTTGAGCGGTAGCCCGACCACGGCGGAATAGGAGCCCTGGAGCTTCAGCACGAACGCCCCGGCGATCCCCTGGATGGCATAGCCGCCGGCCTTGTCGCGCCACTCGGCGCTGGCGAGGTAGCTCTCGATCTCACGCGCCGACAGCCGCTTGAAGCGGATGCGCGTTTCGACGAGGCGCTTCCGCATGGCGCCGGAGGTGGTGAGCATGGTCACCGCGGTGAACACGCGGTGCGACCGGCCCGAGAGCGTGCGAAGGCACTCGGACGCCTCCTCCATGGTCTCGGCCTTGGGCAGTACGCGGCGCCCGACAGCGACCACGGTATCGGCCGCCAGGACAAGCGCGTTGCCGGCAATGCCCGAGGTGCGCGCCTTGTGCTGCGCCGCGATCGCCTTCTGGTCGGCAAGGCGCTGCGCGAGCTTGCGCGGCAGCTCGTTCTTTTCCGGCGTTTCGTCGATATGGGCAGGAACCAGGTGCTCGGGTTCGATCCCGATCTGGTTGAGGAGCGCCAACCGCCGCGGAGAAGCGGACGCGAGGATAAGCTCGGGACGGCTGGCCATCTTTGCCCTTACTTGAAGCGGTAGGTGATCCGGCCCTTGGTCAGATCGTAGGGCGTCATTTCGCACAGCACCTTGTCGCCGGCGAGAACGCGGATGCGGTTCTTGCGCATGCGCCCGGCGGTGTGGGCGATGATCTCGTGCTCGTTTTCGAGCTTCACGCGAAAGGTCGCGTTTGGCAGCAGTTCTGTCACCACGCCCGGAAACTCGAGCACTTCTTCCTTAGCCATTCTCTCTCCTGAGACGGCCCCACGAAACACGCTACTGACAATGTCGGGGGCTGGATTGGGCGGCAGCTATACTTGAAGCCGCTCGCTTTGTGAACCACCCGCAAAAACGGGCAGTGCGAAACATATGGTGACGTGCCGGCGCAGTTTCCAGCCGCCTAAGCCGCCTTCGGCGCGCCGGCCACCAGCTTGTCGAGCCGCTCGCGCACGCGCTGCTGCAGCGTATCGCGCAGCGTGCGGTAGGCGCTCAGCACCGCCTCGCGATTGCCTTCCGTCTCGGTGGGGTCGGGCATCGGCCAGTGTTCGACCGCGCCTGTCTCGAGGCCGCGCCGCTCCACCGCCTCCGGTGCATCGCCCGAGAGCGTGATGACGAGGTCGAAATGGTTGGCCACCAGCTCGTCCATGGTGTGCGGCGTGTGCACGCTCATGTCGATGCCGATCTCCTCCATCACCTCCTCGACGAAGCCGTCGGCCTTGCCCGAACGCACCCCCGCCGACCGCACGATCAGCCGGCCGGGAAACAGCCGCCGCGCCAGCGCCGCGGCAATGGGCGAGCGCACGGAGTTCATCGAGCAGACGAAGAGCACCGTCGGCAGGTTCGATTCGCGCTCGTCGATCCGGCTCGCGAACGGCTGCACCGCGCAGATCAGCGTGAACAGCCTGCGCGCCGTGTTGAGGTCCATCTCGAGCTTGTTGTCGAGCCGGGTGCGCAGCAGCTCCGCCGCTTCGTTGTGGAGGCCGCGCCGCGCCATGTCGACGGTTTCGATCTGGTTCGACGAGCCCGTCTTGATCGCGTCGTAGTAGCTCTCGCGGATGCGGAAATAGTCGCGGATCAGCCGCCGGAACGGGGTGAGCGACAGGTAGTGCGCCGCGATCGGCTCGTAGGTATCCGGGTTGCGCACATCGAGCAGGATGTAGTTGCCGGTGATCGAGACGTGCAGCGCGTACGGGCCGGTGGCCTTCACGCGTGCCGGCTTGAACACGTTCTCCTCGACGAGGTCGAAGATGGCGATCCGCCACTCATGCACCTCGTCCGGGTTGGTCGAGGTGATGGTGTTGGGGTCGAGCGTAACGGCGACGAGGTGATCGGTCTTGGGATCGAACAGTCGCGCTGAGAGCGTCATCGCTACCGATTGAGCCTTATCGATACGGAGCGCCCATGCGCCTCGAGGCCCTCCGTCTCGGCCAGCGTCACCGCTGCCGGCGCCAGTGCGGCCAGCGAGGACGGATCGCACCCAAGCACCGACGTCCGCTTCATGAAATCGATCACTCCCAGCCCCGAAGCATAACGCGCCGACCGGGCGGTCGGCAGTACGTGGTTGGAGCCTCCGACATAGTCGCCGATCGCTTCGGGCGTGTGATGTCCGAGAAAGATCGCACCAGCATTGCGGATTTTGGGGAGCAACGCCTGGGGATCATCGAGTGCGAGCTCGACATGTTCCGACGCGATCCGGTTCGCCAGTTCCACCGCCTCGGCGAGCGAGGCGACCGTGATCACCGCCCCGAATTCTTCCCACCCCGCGCGCGTGATCTCGGCCCGTGGCAGCAACTCGATCTGGCGCCACACCTCGTCCTCGACGAGGTCGGCCAGCCGATGGTCGGTCGTCACGAGGATCGACTGCGCCCCGCCACCATGCTCGGCCTGCGCCAAGAGGTCAGCCGCCACCCAGGCCGGATTGGCCGAGCTATCGGCGATAACAAGCACTTCGGAAGGGCCGGCGATTGAGTCGATGCCGACGGTGCCGAACACCTGGCGCTTGGCGGCAGCGACATAGGCATTGCCGGGGCCGATGATCTTGCTCACCGGCTTGATGGTCTGGGTGCCGTAGGCCAACGCCGCGATGGCCTGTGCTCCGCCGAGACGGTAGACCTCCGTAACGCCGGCCATCTTGGCGGCGGCGAGCACTGCCGTACTGACGACCCCGCCGGGAGACGGCACGGTCAGCGCGATGCGGTCGACGCCGGCGATGCGCGCGGGTATCGCCCCCATCAGCACGCTAGAGGGATAGTTGGCGGTGCCGCCGGGCACATAGATGCCGACGGCTTCCATCGGCGTCCAGATGGTGCCGAGGGTGACGCCGAGAGCATCCTGATAGACGTGATCGAGGGGCTTTTGCTTTTCGTGATGGGCGACGATGCGGTCGTGCGCGAACTGGAGCGCGGCCCTCACCTCGCCGGAGATGGCGGCGTCGGCGGCCTCGATCTCGTCGCTGGAGAAAGCCAGCGTTGCTGCAGTAAGCGGCAGCTTGTCGAAGCGCTCTGTGTATTCGATCACGGCTTCGTCGCCGCGCGTGCGCACGGCAGAGAGAATGGAGGCGACGGCGACCCCGACCTCCTCGGAGACTTCGCGCTTGGAGTTGAGCAGGGTTTCGAAATCGCGGGCGAAACCGGCATCCCGGCTGTCGAGACGAACCGGCATTTACGACGCGTGCTCGGGCTTGGCCTTGGCCGCCCAGGCCGAGCCTAGATCAGCCAGCCGCGCTTCCAGCACCTCGACCTCGAGCCGCACCGTACCGCCGCCGGCAAAGGCGAGCTCGACATGCCCCGACGGAGCTTCCGTCTCGGCAAAGCGAATGGTCAGGAGCTCGAGCGCCCCGTCGACCGCATTGGTGTCGATCCCCGCGACCTTGGCCGAAATCACATGGTCGAAATGCAGCGCCGCGCGCTTCCGCACCCCGGTCTTGCCGGCCGAGCCGGCTTCCCAGGCGTAGCGGTTCATCAATAGCGCAAAGCGCTTGTCGGCCTTGGCGAAGCCCATGTCGCCCACCCGCACGATCGCGTCCTGCGTGGTGGCGGAGATGACGTCGAGGTCTTCGCTGTCAAGCGCGATAAGCTTGAGATCGGTCATGGATGTGAGGGTCCGAGTACGTTGGATTTACCCACGAAAGTGGGAGCCCGGACCCCGATCTACAAGTTTGAGGGGCAGGGGGCAATGCGGCTTGCACCGCATCACCCGGCTTGTTGCCGTCAGCCCGTGACGCGTTCGATCTCTGCGCCAACCGCGGACAGCTTGTCCTCGAGCCGCTCGAAACCCCGGTCGAGGTGGTAGATGCGGTTCACCATGGTCTCGCCCCGCGCCGCGAGCCCGGCGATCACCAGCGACACCGAGGCGCGGAGGTCCGTCGCCATCACCTGCGCGCCCTTCAGCTGGCCGACGCCGGTAACCGTCGCCACCTGGCCGTCGACCTTGATGTCGGCGCCGAAGCGGGCGAGTTCAGCCACATGCATGTAGCGGTTCTCGAAGATCGTCTCGCGGATGGTCGAGGTGCCGTTGGCCATGGTCATCAGCGCCATGAACTGGGCCTGCAGGTCCGTCGGGAAGCCCGGGAAAGGCTGGGTTTCGACGTCCACCGCCTGGATGCCGTTGCCGTTGCGATAGACCCGGATGCCACCCTCTTCGGGCGTGATCCGCACGCCGGCTGCGCTTAGCGTATCGAGCGCTGCCTGCAGGTGCTTGGGGTGCGCGTTCTTCAGCAGCACATTGCCACCGGCCATCGCGGTTGCCATGGCATAGGTGCCCGTCTCGATACGATCGGCGACGACGGTATGCGTCGCGCCATGCAGCTCATCGACACCCTCGATAGTGAGGGTGCGCGTGCCGATGCCGGAAATCTTGGCGCCCATCTTCACGAGGCACTCGGCAACGTCGGTGATCTCGGGCTCCATCGCGGCATTCTCGATCACGGTAGTGCCGCGAGCGAGCGTCGCCGCCATCATCAGCACATGCGTCGCGCCGACCGTGACCTTGGGGAACACCACATGCCCGCCGCGCAACCCGCCCTTCGGCGCCTTGGCGACGACATAGCCTTCGTCGATCTCGATCTCGGCGCCCAGTTCCTTGAGGCCGTAGAGGAATAGGTCGACCGGCCGCGTGCCGATGGCGCAGCCGCCCGGCAGCGACACCCGCGCCTCATGCGCCCGCGCCAAGAGCGGCCCGATCACCCAGAAGCTCGCGCGCATGGTCGAAACCAGCTCGTATGGAGCCGTGGTATCGACGATCTCGGCGGCTTCGAGCGTCATCCGCTGGCCATCGAGCGTCGGCGCCTTGCGGCCGTGCACGGCAACATCGACACCGTGATTCTCGAGGATCTTCTCGAGCTGCGTCACGTCCGCGAGGCGCGGCACGTTCTCCAGGATCAGAGGATCCTTGGTAAGGAGCGAGGCGATCATCAGCGGCAGCGCCGCGTTCTTGGCGCCCGAAATCGGAATCTCGCCAACGAGTTCGTTGCCGCCAACCAGCCGAATGCGATCCATGAATTTTGTTCCCGACTCTGGGCCGCAACGGCCCGTGCCCTAGCTATCCGATTGCCGTTCCGGCTTCAACGAAGGCTGCCCGCCATCATTGTCCGGCTGTTCAGTATCAGATTGTGGTTTACCGCCCGTTGCCGGCTGACCCGCCGACCTCGCCCGCGCCTGTTGCTTGCGCCGCTTGAGGTTTTCGCGGAGCTTTGCGGCTAATCTTTGCTCGCGCGTTTCCTGCGCCATCGGCACTCCGCCACCGCCTGCGCCGGGCCCATTTGGCCTTCTGGCGCAAGTTTCTTCTAGCAGAGGGCGGCTGATTTGCCTGTATCCGCTTTGCAGCTTTTTTGCCTTGCGCGACCCGGCACCCTGTGGCAGTAACCGCGCCACGCCGCCGGGCCCCTCGCCCGGACCGCCAGCGTAATGCTGCAGTAGCTCAGTGGTAGAGCACTCCCTTGGTAAGGGAGAGGTCGAGAGTTCAATCCTCTCTTGCAGCACCATTCTACCTAAACGATTTCAGCAATTTGCGGCGTCAACTGGCGCCGAACCCGGCTTGTCACACGCTAGCACAGCACGATGTGGCCCAGCAAATCCAACAGCTTAGCCCGAGCCCTTCGGACCGTGCTGGACGAACATCACCGCGCGTTGTTCCAAGCCGAGCACAACGTCCTGCCTGACAAGATGGTCAGAGTGTTTGCCCCTACGATCCGCCTAACGAGGCTATCGTGGCGCGCACCGATGCTTCGTCGGTGATCGTCAGCGAGAACTCCCGCTCGATTGCGGTGCGGCCCATGCCGATGGCGGGGTTGCGGAAGCGCATGGGGCTGTCGACGACGCGGGGCGCTGCGAAATGGAATTCGTCGGCCTGGGTACGCCGATAGACCTCGGCGATATTGCTGCGGTTGAGGCCGCCGCAGGCGATGACGCGGATGCGGCCACGGGCGGCGGCCACGGTCCGGGCCAGCGTGTCGATGCCCTCGGTGGCCATTTTGTGCCGGCCGCCGGTCATCACACGGTCCACTCCGCAGCGGACCAGGGCCTCGATCGATTCCTCATAATCGCGGGTCATGTCGAAGGCGCGGTGGTTGGTGACCTGCATGGGACGCGCGGCTTCGACGAGGGCGCGGGTGCGGGCCTCGTCGATCGTTCCCTCGGCGGTGAGGCAGCCGATGACGATCCCCGCGACGCCCATGGACTTGAGCATCGCAACGTCGGCGAGCATCGCGGCGAACTCGATATCGGAATAGAGAAAATCGCCGCCGCGCGGCCGGACCATGACGAAGAACGGGATCCGGGCCACGTCCTGGGCGGCGCGCACCATGCCCATGCTCGGGGTCAGCCCGCCTTCGAGGAGGCCGGCGCACAGTTCGACCCGATCTGCGCCTGCGTTCTGCGCGGCGACGAGCCCATCGGCACCTTCGACGGCGATTTCGACCAACGCTGTCATCGGACGCGAGCTGCCCGGGCCGAGGCGACGGCGCTCGGCGCCCAATCGAAGCCGGTGTCGAAAGGATAGGTGGGGCGCACCTTGCGCAGGCGTGGCAGGCGTTCGACGAACTGGTCGACGACGCCGGGGGAGAGGGCCATGAGGCTGGGGTTGGCGATCGGTGCCAGCTCCGGCGAGAGATAGCCGGACTTGACCACGAGGATCTTCGCCGCCCCGGGGGCGAGGCCGAGCCGGGTGAAATCGGCGATGTTGTGGAACGGCCGGCGGCGGGCCGTAACCACCAGCTTGATACCGCCGATGCGCAGCACGGCTTCGCGCAGGCGTTCTTCGCCGACATCGAGGAGGAAGACGACTTCGGCCTGGACGCGTACGGGGGCGCTGGCGGGATCGAGGCTGCCGCCGATGTCGAGCGACAGGCTGGCGCCGATGCCCGCGGCATAGGCGAGAGCGGTCGCCAGCCGATCGGCGATGCCGGCGAAGACGACGCCGTCGGCGCCCTGGCGGAGCAGTTCGGCGAGGACGTCGGCGCGGTCGCCCACGCCGCCGCCGGTCGGGTTGTCGCCCGATTCGGCGATGATAGCGGGGCCGGTCTTCGCGGCGATGGCGAGCGCCACGCATTCTTCGATAGTGCCGGTGCGGGTGCCGAAGACGAACTGGTCGCGGGCGCTCCAATAGTCCTGCGCGAGGGCTTCGGCGGCGCGCTCGAGTGCCGGCAGGTCGGTGCCGGTCATGATGGCGGCGGCGGTGGCGCGGGGCTCATCGGCCCAGACATAGCCCACCATCAGAGAGGCGTCCCAGATGGCTTCGGCCGCATCGATCGAGGGGAGCTGGGCATAGAGGCTCCGGGCGGGTTCGTCTTCCGTGCTGGTGCGCTCGCCGGGAAGGACGACGGGGACCGGAGCCCAGGCGATCACCGGGCGGACGCCGGTTTGCAGGCTGCGCACCAGCATGGTGACCGCGCGGCGCATGGTCGCTTCGACGTCGATATGCGGTGCGGTGCGGTAGGTGGAGAACATGTCGAGCGCGTCGATGATGGCCTGGCTGACATTGCCGTGGAGGTCGTAGCTCGCCGATATCGGGATCTCGGGGCCGACTAGGGCCCGGACGGCGGTGATGAAGTCGCCCTCGGCGTCTTCCATGCCCTCGACATACATGGCGCCGTGCATTGCGAGGTAGACGCCATCGAGCGGGCCGGCTGCAGCGATGCCGGAGAGGATCTCGGCCTTGAAAGCCTCATAAGTCCCGCGTTCGACCGGGCCGCCGGCGATGGCTCGGGCATGGAGGGTTGGGACGAATTCGGCCGGGTAGTCGCCCAGGAAGGAGAAATAGGCATCGTCGGTGAGGTTCGCGCCGCGCAGGATGCGGAACTCCGCTTCGTGGACGAGGACCGGATTGTAGGTGCTGCACTCGGTGTGAACACCGCCGACGGCGATACGCATCAGGCTTCTCCTTGTGCGAGGAGGTGCGGTTCGGCGGCCTTGCGGGTAAGGCGGCCGGAGAGGGCGAGGCTCACGAGGAGGATAGGCAGCAGCGCCGCGATGCCGAAGCGCAGGTCGACGTGCTGGCCGATGAAGCCGATGAGCGGCGGGCCGACGAGGAAGCCGAGGAGCGCGATGAAAGAGAGGGTCGCGACGCTGGTCGACGAGCGGGCCGGATCAAGATCAGCTGCAGCGGTGACGGCGAGCGGGAACCCCACCGAAGCGCCCAGGCCGACGATCGCGAGGCCGAAGAGCGCGAAGGGCAGGCTTGGGGCCAGCGTCAGAACGCCGATGCCCACGATGGCAAAAACCACGCTTGCGCGGGCGAGCACGACGGCGCCGAGCCGTGACTTGGCCCAATCGCCCCAGAACCGGCCCGCTGCAACGAACAGCGCGAAGACCGCGTAGCCGATGCCGGCTTCGCTGCCGACGCCGAGCACGTCGCGCAGGAACACAGCGGACCAGTCGGCCATGGCGCCCTCGGTCATGGTGACGCCGAAGACGAAAAGGCAGATGCCGAGGAGGGCCCAGTCCGGCAGGCGGAAGCCGACCGGCGGCTTCACTCCGGGCACAGATGCCGCGCTGTCGGGGCCGTAGTCCGGCACCAGCCGGCCGACCAGCGGCCCGACGACGAGCGTGACGGCGGCGACATCAAGGATGGCCCAGCGGGCCTCAACGCCGGCCGCGGCGAGGGCGGAGCCGATGATGCTGCCGGTCATGATGCCGAGCGACCAGAAGCCGTGCGCCTTGTTCATGATGAGGCGGCCTGTCGCTTTCTCGACCTTGTCGGCTTCGACGTTGAGCCCAAGCTCGACAAAGGAGATCGTCGAGCCGCAGAGCATCAGCGCGACGAACAGCAGCACCGGGTTTGTGGCCAAGCCAGGAAGGCTGACGGCGATGGCATAGAGCATGAAGCCGAAGATGATGGCGGCCCGGGCGCCGATGCGGCCGACGAGCGGGCCAGCGAAGGGCAGGGTGAGCAGCGTACCGGCGGGCAGCCCGAGCAGCACCATGGCGAGGCCGGCCGGACCGAGGCCCAGTGCTTGCTGCACGTCGGGGATGCGCGGCAGCCAACTGCCGAAGGCAATCGGTTGCAGGAAAAAGACGAGCATGGTCACGCGAGTTTGGGAGAGAGGTGCCATTCGCTCCAGCCTTGTATACGGAGCCCATCAGCCGACGCCCCCCGATGTCATTGATTTTCATCGGCGACTTGGTTCGCGTCGTCAAGAGGTAAGTCCACATGCATACCAATTCGATAGAGCTAAACCCCGTTTGACATCGAATGGAACAAACATTCTGCCTAATTCCAAGGCTGGAAGGGCTCAAAACGCGCAGAATCTGGAGCATTCGCGACGGTCTAGATTGGTATTGAAAGTGGGTCGTCACCGTGTTGACATGTGGTCGCGTTTCTGGTCACCATGAAAATGGTTTACAGCTGTTCCAAGCGGTGGGACGGTCAGTCGGTGGGGGCACGGGCAGTCCATGAGGGTCGGAATTGTTGGCCTCGGTTATCGGCTGGCCTATCTGGCGCGGGTGTTTACCGCCGAGCACGCCGATTTCTCCGTAGTGGGCTATGTCGACCCCGCACCTGCCGGCCTTCCCTACACGCAGCAGCATGGTATCCCGGTCGGCAAGCCGTACCCGTCGCTTGACGCGATGCTCGATGCCGAGCAGCTCGACCTGTTGATGGTCGGTTCGCCCAATCACCTGCACCTCGAGCACATCCGCATGGGCATGGAGCGCGGGCTCAAGGTGTTCACCGAGAAGCCGGTGGTCACCACCGTCGACGAGACGCTGGAGCTTGCAGGGCTGATCGCCAAGCACGGCTCGGACAATCTGATGGTCGGGCTCGTGCTGCGTTATGCGCCGCTCTACAAGGACCTCCGGCAGGCACAGGCCGATGGGCTGCTGGGTGAGGTTGTCTCGATCGAGGCTTCGGAACACATCCCGCCCTATCACGGCGCCTTCTTCATGCGCGATTGGCGGCGCTACGAGCGCTACTCGGGCAGCTTCATGCTCGAGAAGTGCTGCCACGACCTCGACCTTTACAACGGCGTGATCGGTCATCGCCCCAAGAACGTCGTGAGCTTCGGCGGGCGCAAGATCTTCATCCCCGAGAATGCCCCGGAGTCCCACGGGATCAACGACCTCGAGGTCTATCACCGCAAACCCAGCGGCTGGATGGGCTCGGACAAGGTGTTCGACAGCGATGGCGACATCATCGATTTCCAGACCGCCATGGTCGAGTACGAAAACGGCTCCGTGCTGTCGTTCCATACCAACCTGAGCGTCCCCGACGATTTTCGGCGTTTCGCCGTGATCGGCGCCAAGGGGCAGGCGGAAGGCGATTTCGTCCGCAACTACTTCAAGGTGACGGACTCGCGCACGTCAAATCGCCTGATCGACACCACCTACACGGGCACTGAACTGTCGGTGCACTACGGCGCCGACGAGCAGATGGCGCGCGATATCTGCGCGCACCTCTACGACGGAGCGCCCCTGCCGGTTTCGGTCGTCGATGCGCTTGAGGCCGGGCTCCTGGCGCTCACCATGGATGAGGCGCGAAAAACCCGCTCCGTCATCGACATGACGCCGATCTGGCAGCAATTCGACTCCGCCCTCCGGCGAGCGAACTGAGGACAGGGCGATGACCGCAAACCGAAGCGCCGTTTATTTCGCCCTCCTGCTGCTCCTGCCCGCCGTCGCTTACATCCTGTTCATCGTCGCCTATCCACTGGTCGACACGGTCATCCTGTCGTTCACCAACGCGGCGCTCAGGCCCAAGGTCGATTGGGTCGGCTGGGCCAACTACCAGAAGATATTCGCCAACTCCCGGTTCACCGAAATCATCATCCGCACCATCGTGTGGACGATCTGCTCGGTCGGCCTGAAGATGATCATCGGCACCTGCGGCGCGGTGCTGCTCAATGCCACGATCCCCGGCCAGGCCATCTTCCGCATCCTCACCATGCCGCCATGGGTCGTGCCGATGGCCATCGGCATCTACATGTGGGGCTGGATGTACAATGGCCAGTTCGGAATGATCTCCGGATTGCTCCAGAACTTCGGCATCACCGACGGCCCATACGCCTTCCTCGGCTATCCGACTCCGGCATTCTGGTCGACCATCGTCACTGACGTCTGGATCGGCGTTCCGATCGTGACCATCTACCTGCTCGCCGCCATCCAGTCGGTTCCCAAGGACCTCTACGAAGCCGCCTGGGCCGACGGGGCCGGGCGCTTCTATCGGTTCCGCCGCATCACCCTTCCGCTGATCCTGCCGGCGATGCTCACCATGTCGCTGCTCTCGCTGATCGCGACGTTCAACTCGTTCGACATCATCTGGATCCTGACGCAGGGCGGGCCGTCCGGCAGCACCACGACCATGATCATCGATACGTTCCAGACCGGTATCCGCTCGTCCAAGTACGGCGAAGGCGCGGCCCGGGCGGTGATGATCTGCATCTTTGTATCGATCTTCTGCCTCGTCTATTTCCGCGCTGTACGGCGCCTCTCGCAGGGAGCCGCGCAATGACCGACCTGTCGCGCGCCGCCGCCGCTCCCGAGGCACCCGCTGCCACTGCTTCCGCCACCAGGGCTCGCCGCGTACGCGTCGCAGCGGCGCGACCCATGATCGATCGCTACCGCTGGTACGAGATGGTGGGCCTCTATGCAGGCATCGCGGTGTTTCTCTTCTTCGTGCTTGCGCCATTCATCGAGGGCTTCCTCGTTTCGCTGAAGCCGCTGGCCCAGCTGTTCTCGACGCCCTACAGCATCATCCCCAAGAACGGCTCGTTCGACGCCTACATCAACATGTGGACGAGCGTCCCGGGCCTCGCGCGGTACATCTTCAATTCGCTGCTGATCTCGACCATCGAGACCGCCATCGTGGTCATCGTCGCGGTGCCGGCCGCCTATGCTTTCGCCCGCTTCTCCTTCCCGGCGAGCGGTGTGCTGCTTGCGGCCTTCCTTGCGGTCAACATGTTCTCGGGCGCCGTGCTGCTGATCCCGCTATTCCGCCTGATGCGGACGATCGGGCTGCTCAACACGTACTGGGCGCAGATCATTCCTGGCGCCGCGTTCCTCATCCCATCATCGATCTGGCTGCTGCGCACCTACCTGCTCCGCATTCCGCGCGAGCTCGACGAAGCGGCCTGGGTCGACGGCGCCTCGCGGCTCTACACCATGCGCCGTGTCATCCTGCCGCTCGCCATGCCGGGCATCGTGGTGGTCTCGATTATGACGTTCATCGGCGCCTATGCGCAGCAGTTCATCTTCGCGCTGACCTTCAACTCCAAGACTGAGTACATGCCGCTTCCGATCGGCCTCTTCGGCTTTTTCGGCAAGCAGGAGGTGCAGTGGAACGAGCTGATGGCAGCCAGTTTCGTCGGAATCCTGCCGGTCATGATCATCATCGTGTTCCTGCAGCGATACCTCGTCGCCGGTCTCACCGCTGGGGCGATCAAGCAGTGACAAGTTTCCTGGCCGGTCCTTGGGGGGCCGGTCCGGGCAGGGCGCCCCAGGGCGTGCAACAAGGGAGACTACGAATGAACAAGACCAAAGGCCTTATTCTGGCGTCGCTGGTTGCTCTTTCGGGCACCACAAGCTTCGCCGGCGTCGCCGCCGCCGAAGAGATCAATCTCCTCCTCTGCGGTGACACGGTGACACCCGTTTACACCGCACTCTTCGAAGAGTGGAACGCCGCCAATCCTGATTACCCCGTCGCGACCGAACTGGTCGGCTGGGGCCAGTGCCAGGACAAGGTGACCACCCTGGCTGTCGCCGGCACGCCGGTGGATATTGCCTATGTCGGTTCGCGTACCCTCAAGCAGTTCGCCCTCAACGACCTCATCGTCCCAGTGCCGATGACCGATGAAGAGAAGGCCGGCTACTATAACTACGTGCCCGAGACCGTGACTTTCGACGGCACCCAGTGGGGCATTCCGGTCGCCTTCTCCACCAAGGCCTTCTTCTGGAACAAGGACCTGTTCAAGGCCGCCGGTCTCGATCCGGAAACCCCGCCCAAGACCTGGGAAGAAGAGATCGCCTTCGCCAAGCAGATCACTGAGAACACCGACGCTGCCGGCTTCGGCATGATCGCCAAGACCTTCGACGGCACCGTGCACTGGTTCCTGCACTGGGTTTACACCAATGGCGGTCAGGTCATCGACGCAGACGGCAATATCGTGCTCGACAGCCCGCAGAACCTGGCTGCCCTGACTGCCTTCAAGGATATCGTGCCCTATTCCGAGGAAGGCCCGACCGCCTACGAACAGAACGAAGTCCGCGCCATCTGGCTCGATGGCGGCCTGGCCATGATGCACTGCTCGGTAAGCTGCGCCGGCCGCGGCACCGAAGCCGGTATCAACTGGGGTGTTGCCCCGCTGCCGGTCGGCCCCGAGGCCAAGGGCCCCGGCACGCTGCTGATCACCGACTCGCTGGCGGTGTTCAAAGGCACCGGCCAGGAAGAAAAGGCTATCGAGTTCGGCAAGTTCCTGACCTCGCCGGAGAACCAGCTTAAGTACGAGCTGTCCGAAGGCGGCCTCACCCCGCTGCGCCCGTCCGCAGAAGTCGATGCCCTCGTCGCCAGCACTCCCCATTGGAAGCCGTTCATCGACGGCATCGAATTCGGTGGTCCCGAGCCGCTGCTGACCGACTATGTCGGTTTCCAGAACGTCATGATCGAAATGGTCCAGTCCGTCGTGACCGGCACTGCCGAGCCTGCCGCCGCCCTCACCAAGGCAGCCGCCGACCTCGAGCAGTACAAGTAAGTCCTTCCCGGCCGCCGCGACTTCGGTTGCGGCGGCAATCACTCATCGGGCCGCGCGTCGGCCCCATGGAGACCCCCTGGATGAGTCGGCTCACCCTCTCTCGCCTCAAGAAATCCTTCGCCGAAATCGAGATCATCAAGGGCATCGACCTCGAGGTGAACGAAGGCGAGTTCGTCGTCTTTGTCGGCCCCTCCGGTTGCGGCAAGTCCACGCTGTTGCGCATGATAGCGGGGCTCGAGGACGTGACGGAGGGCGAGATCATTATCGGGGGCAAGCCCGTGAAGGACCTGCCGCCGGTCAAGCGCGGCATCGCCATGGTGTTCCAGTCCTATGCGCTCTACCCACACATGAGCGTGTTCGAGAACATCGCCTTCCCGCTCCGCGTCGAGAAGCTTCCTCATGATCAGGTGAATGCGCGCGTGCAGCAGGCAGCCAAGGTGCTGCAGCTCGAAACGCGCCTGCAGCAGCGGCCCGGCACTCTTTCCGGCGGCCAGCGCCAGCGCGTCGCCATCGGCCGCGCCATCGTGCGGCAGCCCAAGATATTCCTCTTCGACGAGCCGCTCAGCAACCTCGACGCCGCGCTCCGCTCCGAGATGCGCATCGAGTTGATGGAGCTGCACAAGCGCCTCGGCTCCACCATGATCTACGTCACCCACGACCAGGTCGAGGCCATGACCATGGCCGACAAGATCGTGGTGCTGAACGCCGGCGAGATCGAGCAGGTGGGTTCTCCATTGGAGCTCTACCACAAGCCCGACAACCTGTTCGTCGCCGGCTTCATCGGCTCGCCGAAGATGAACTTCATAAGTGGCAAGGTGGCCGCGGCCGAGGGCGGCGAGGTGGTTGTCGACCTCCACGGCCTCGGACGGATCGCGCTGAAGCGCCAGGGGGCCGGCGATCTTGTCGGCAGCGAGGTTACGCTGGGCATCCGACCCGAGCATCTTGCCAAGGATGGTGGTCCGTTCAGCTTCTCGGTGACGCCGAAGATCGTGGAGCGGCTGGGCATCCACACGGTGACCTATTCGACCCTGCCTTCGGGCGAGAACTTCACCGGTCTGTTTGAAGGCGATCCACACGTCGCCGAGGGCGAACCGTTCTCGATCGGTATTGACCCGGCGCAATGCCACCTGTTTGACGAACAGGGCAAGGCTGTCGCTTGAACCGGGGGCGTGGGGAGGAACGATGCTGGACCTGGTGGGATATCTGCAGGCCGAGAGCGAGACCTTTACCCGCTCCGAGCAGCAGCTGGCCAAGGTCATCCTGACCGATATCGCGGCGGCGCTGCGCTTCTCGATCATCGAGCTCGCCGCGGCCGCCGATGTGTCGGCCCCGACGGTGACGCGCTTCTGCCGGCGGATCGGCTGCGACAGCTTCTCCGAGTTCAAGGTGCGGTTGGCGCAGAGCCGCTCGGTGGTGAAGCGTTACGTCACCGCGCCCGAGGGGCCGGCTACCACCACCGAGATTGCGCACAACATCGTCAACTATGCCCAGGCGGCATTGTTCACCATGGTGGGAAGCCTCGACGTCGACCGCGTCGAGCAGGCTGCTGCCAGTCTTGCCGGGGCCGAGTACATCCTCGCCTTCGGGTCGGGTGGTACGTCGTCGCTGGTCGCCAACGAGCTCGAGACACGGCTGTTCCGGCTGGGCCTGAGGATTACGGCCTCGATCGACCACCAGGCGCAGATAATGCGCACTGCGGGGGCGCCGCGCGGCACGGTGATCATCGCCTCGTCGGTCAGCGGCCGCAACCAGCCGCTGGCGCAGGCTCTGCATGCGGGGCGCGACTACGGGATGACGCGGATCGTGATCACCCGCCCGGATTCGCTGGTCGCGCGGGAGGCGGACATCCTGCTCGGCATCGACGTGCGCGAGGCCGACGACATCCTTCGCCCCTCGCCGACCCGGTACGCCTACCTCGCCATGATCGACATCATCGCGCAGACGGTGGCGACGCGGAGGCAGCAAGCCGCCGTGCCGGCGCTCGCGCGCATCAAGCATCAGCTGATGGTCAACCGCGACGGCGACGATACCCAGCCGCTCGGGGATTGACCGCGCCACTTCGACCGGCGCGCCGCGCCATTCACCTCGGGACCAGACCATGACCAGCCTCACCGCCCTCTCGCTTGCCACCACATGGAAGCCGGCCAAGGACGATGCGCCACTCGCCTACACCCTGCGGCTGACCAATTCCGGCACGACGCCGGTTGCCGACTTCAGGCTCTGCGTCAGCGGTCCGGCCCGCATCGATCCCACGGCCGAGATCGAAGGCGGCACGTTCGATTCGCGTATCTCGAACCATTCCGAATTCGGACCTCCGGCAGGGTTCGTGCTGGAGCCGGGGGCGACGTGGACGATCACCGCGCGCGGCCTCAGCTATCCGCTGCGGCATTGGAGCGACGGGGCCAACACCGCCTATGTGGCGCTGGGCGACGGCACCATCGTGCCGGTGCTGACGACCCCGACCCAGGCTATCGGCGACAACGCCCAGCTGCTGAAAGGCGCGGCGCGCTTCCCGGTGCCGGCGCCCGGCAAGTCGCCGGTGCCGGTGTCGATCGTGCCGTGGCCGAAAGCGGTGGCGGTGACCGGAGCGCGGCTGGCGCCCGCCGGTCTCGACCTGCAACCTGTCGGCGAAGCCGCGACGGGGGCCGCGGCGGCATTCACGGCCTTGGTCGAGGATCTGTTCCCGGTCGAGGGGCTGGTGCGCCCTGCGGCCGAAGCCGGCTATCCAGTCCGGCTCATCGCGCGGCAAGGGCTCGGCGTTGAGGCCTATGAACTCGCGTTTGCGGCGGATTCCGTGGAAGTGCGGGCTGCCACGCAGACCGGGTTCCTCTATGGCCTCATCACCCTCGGCCAGATTCTCCGCGGCGCAACGCAGCATCCGGCGGCCTTCACCTTCCCGACCGGCGGCATGATCACGGACGAGCCGGCGATGCGCTGGCGCGGCACGCATCTCGACGTTGCGCGCCAGTTCTATTCGAGTGCCGAGGTGTCCCGCTTTCTCAAGATCCTGGCCTGGAACAAGCTCAACCGCTTCCATTGGCACCTGAGCGACGACGAGGCCTGGCGCGTCGAAATCGATGCATATCCCACCCTCACCACGATCGGAGCCTGGCGCGGCCATGGCCTCCCCATCCCGGCGCTGCTCGGCTCGAGCGGCGAGCCATCCGGCGGCTACTACACCAAGGCCGCGGTCCGCGAGATTGTGGCCCTGGGCGACAGCCTCGGCATCGCCACGGTCCCCGAGATCGACGTTCCCGGCCATTGCTTCGCCATGCTGCAGGCGATCCCGGAGCTGCGCGACCCCGGCGAGCACGGCGAGTACTATTCGGTGCAGGCGTTCCCGAACAACTGCATCAACCCGGCCAACGAAGCGATCTACCCGATCATCGAGACAATCTTCGACGAGCTCATCGAGCTCTTCCCGTCCAAGCTCTTCCACATCGGCGCCGATGAAGTGCCGCTCGGCGCCTGGTCCGGCTCGCCGCTGGCACTCGCAAAGCTCGCGCAGGTCGGAGGCGAGGCGCTGGCGGCATCGCATGCCAAGCGCCTTAACCAGGTCACCAATCACGGCGGCGCCGACCACATCGAGGGCACCGGCGCCGCGGTGCTGCAAGCCGAGTTCCTCGGGCGCATCCAGAAGTTCCTCGCCTCGCGCGGTTGCGTAACCGGTGGCTGGGAGGAGGCGGCGCATGGCGACCTGATCGACAAGTCGAAGTCGTATCTGGTGGGCTGGCGCACGGTGGAAGTCGCGGCGGCGCTCGCCGGACAGGGCTACGACATGGTGGTCGCGCCGGGCCAGCGCTACTATCTCGACATGTCCAACGGCCTGGCATGGTCCGAGCCCGGCGCGGGCTGGGCCGGCTGGTCAGGGCCGGAGGAGACCTATGAGTTCGACCCGGCGCAGGGCTGGACCGACGAGCAGAAGAAGCACCTGCTCGGCATCCAGGCCTGCATCTGGTCCGAACCGATGACCGACCGGGCCATCTTCGACCGGCTGGTTTTCCCGCGGCTCTCCGCCATTGCCGAAGCCGGCTGGACGCCACATGCAAGCAAGTCGTGGAAGCGCTTCAGCGCGTTGGTCGGGCAGATGCCAATCCTGTACGGCCATTGGGCGGAGTAAGATTTGCGCGCTGCCTAGACTCAATCGAGGAGGAGGGTGAAGATCTCGAATGGCTCCAAGGCTAGCGTCAGCTCCGATGCATTGGTGGCAAGGGTCGTGTTCGGCGCCTCGAGCAGGTTGGCCGTCCGGATGCGCTTCCAGGTGCGGCCGAAGCGGAGGGTGGCAGATTGGCGCCGGCCCTCGGTTTCCCACAGGCGAATGACGATCGCATCGCCATCCTCGGCCTGCTTGATCGCGTCGATGCTGGCGCCGCCGCTCGCGACCTCGACCAGCGAGACCGCGTGGCCATCACCCGTGCCGCCGGCGATCAGCCGGAGCGGAACGTTGAAGCTCTCGGCCTCGGCGTGCACGGCGCGCTTGTCGCCGTCGTGGAGGAACAGGGCGTAGCGCAAGCGGTGCTCGCCCTGGTCGGCCTCGGGCCACGGGAAGATCGGCGACTTGATCAGCGTCAGCCGTACGACATTGCCGCGCGCGTCGTAGCCGTACTTGCTGTCGTTGAGGAGCGCGACGCCGAAGCCCGGTTCGGAGAAATCGACCCAGCGATGCATGCTGGTTTCGAAGCGCGCTTGATCCCACGAGGTGTTGCGATGGGTGGGCCGGCTGACGTGGCCGAACTGGATTTCAGCTCTGGTGCTGTCGGCGCGGACGGCAAGGGGGAAGGCCGCCTTCAGCAGGGTCTGGTGTTCATGCCAATCGACGAAACAGTCGATGTCGAGCCGAGTTGCCCCGACTTCGAGCGCCAGCACCTGGGTGATTGTCGAACGCTCGTAGCGCCAGGTGAGGCGGATGGCGGCACGATACGGGCCGGTTTCGACCACCTCGCGCGAGACCAGCTGATCGACCGACCACACCTGATCCTCGAATGAGGCATCGATGTCCCAGGCATCGAAATCCAGCGGAACATCGCGGTGGGCGAAGAGAGCGTTGGCGGTCACGCCGGGGGCGATGGCCTCGCGCCCGGTGCGCTTGTCGCGGACCGAGACGATGCGGCCGAGATCGTCGAGCTCGACACGCAGGCGGCTGTTCTCGAGGCGGGTTGGCGAGACGGACAGTTCGGCGCTGGTCGGGAGCGGGGTTGCGCTGCTGATGAGCGTTACGCTTCGGCCGCCCGCAGCTGGGGCAGCCACGGGGACCCAATGCTCCTCGGAGCCGTCGGCCCGCTCGACCCTCTGTGCCCCGATGGTGGTCGTGCCATCAAGGACGACCTCTCCCTCGGGCACCGAGACGAAGCCGGTGCGCGGGCGGTCGAGCGCGTTGAGGACGAAGTGTTCGCCCGGACCGGCGAGTGGCGCGGCCAGCTCAGCCGCCAGTGCGTGTGACTCGGCGAAGAACCGCGCATAGTCGCGGTCGCTGTCCTCGTAGACCGCGCCGATCGAGGAGCCGGGCAGGATGTCGTGGAACTGGTTGAGCAGCACGATCTGCCACAGCTCCCACAGCTTCGCCTTGGGGTAGGGAACGCCGCGCTCGGCGGCGAGGACTGCCAACAGCTCGAGCTCGCGCAGCGTGATCTCGCCGCGGCGGTTGTTGCGCTTGTTCTTGGCGACGGAGGTGAGCGTGCCGCGGTGGTATTCGAGATAGAGCTCGCCGACCCAGGTCGGGAACGCCTCGGGCTCCGCTTCGAAGCGCGCGCTGAGGCGCGCAAAGAACGGGCCCATTTTGTCGTGGACGAGCCGCGGACAGCCGGGGATGCCGCGCTCCATGCGGCGGACGTTCTCAAGCATCGCGCGGGTCGGCCCGCCGCCGCCATCGCCATGGCCGTAGACGAGGAACAGCTCGTCGAGCGACCCCTTCTGGCTGAAACGCTTCCAGGTGCCCAGTACATGGCTCGGCACGAGGTCGGGGCAGTAGGTGGTGTTGATGCCGTCGTATTCGTATTTCTGGGTGGTGAGGAAGTAGGCAGGCACTTTCGTGCCGTTGATACCCTGCCAGTGGAACACCTCGTAGGGCATGCGGTTGGTGTCGTTCCAGCTGAGCTTGTGGGTGACGAACATATCGAGCCCCGACAGGCTCATCAGCTGGGGCAGGGCGGCGCTGTAGCCGAACGTATCGGGCAGCCAGACAATGCGTGGCGTCACGCCGAACTTCTGTTGATGGTAGCGGACCCCATGCAAGATGTGGCGCACCAGCGCCTCGCCGCCGGTGATGTTGACGTCGGGCTCGAGCCAGAGCGCCCCCTCGAGTTCGAACTGGCCGCCGGCGATTTTCTCCCGCATGCGCTCAAACAGCTCGGGGTAGTCCGCCTCGAGATAGTCGAGCAGCAGGCCCTGGTTGTACATGAACCGGTAGTCCGGATACTGGTCCATCAGGCTCAGCGCCGTGGCAAAGCTGCGCGCCATCTTCTGCCGCGTCTCGCGCACCCGCCACAGCCAGGCGACGTCGATATGGGTGTGGCCGGTCGCGACGATGGTCGGCATCGCCTCGGCATCCGCCTCGGCGTAGATGCGATCGGCCACCGGCTCGGCGGCGCGCAGGCTCTCCGCGAAGCGCTCGGGATCGCCCTCGCGCAGATCGACCAGCTTCAGTGCCGCATCGATATGGCCGAGAATGCGGGTGCGCCGCGCGTCGTCGTACTTCAGCAGCCGGGCGACATCGAGCGGCACCTTGAGGTCGAAATAGAGCTTTTCGGCCAGCGCATCGTGCACCTGCAACCGGCAGGCGAAACCGAGCTGGCGCCGGTCCTCGATCGTGCCGGCCTCGATGACGATCTCGAACCGCTCGCCTGCCACGGCGGCTTCGCTGAGCAGGAACTCCCGGTGGTTGCCGTCTGCCCCCTGCGCGATGCGGCCGTTGACGCGCACCAGGCATTGCGGATCGGAGCGGCCCATCACCGACCCGAACTGCGCCTCGATCCGGCAGAACAGTCGCTGCCTCGCCGCTTCCTCCGGCACGGTGGCGGTGCCGGCGAACCAGTAGTAGCCATCCGGCTCACCCCAGACCAGGTCGCGGTCGACCGGCGCCCACCCGTCGCGCGGCTCGCTCAGCGCGCTCGCCCGATCGCCGTTCTCCGCACGCCGGAAGCGCAGGGGCACCTCGGCATCGAGGCTCGTGAAGATGCGCTCGCGCAGGGTGGCGAGCAGGCGGTCGTAGGTCGCGATCGAGCGCATATAGGGCCGGGTTATTCCTTGGTGGCGCCGGACATCAGGCCGTTCATCAGCGTCTTCTGCAGCGCGATGAAGATCGCCAGCATCGGCAGGATCGATAGCACGGTCATCGAGAGCAGGCGCGGCCAGTTGATCGAGAAGCGACCGATGGAATTGGCGATGGCGAGCTGCACCGTCCACTGCTCCTGCTGGGTGACGATGAGGAACGGCCAGAGATAGTCATTCCAGCGCCACACGAGGTTGAAGGCGAGCAGCGTGCCGATGGCAGGCAGGCAGAGTGGGACGATGATGCGCAGCAGGATCCGCCATTCGGGCGTCCCCTCGATGCGGGCCGCCTCGAGCAGGTTATCCGGGATGCCGGTGATGTACTGGCGCATCAGGAACACGCCGGTCGGGGTCGCCGCGGGTGCAATGATCAGCCCCCACAGGGTGTTGAGCAGGCCCAGGTCGCGCAGCACCAGGAACACCGGGATCAGGACGATCTGCAGTGGCACCATCACGGCGGACATGATCACCAGGAAGATGACCGTGTCGCCCTTGAAGCGGAACTTGGCGAGGGCATATCCGGCCATCACGCTCATCGTCACCGAGAGCAGCGCCGAACTGATCGAAACGATGGCCGAGTTGAGGAAGTAGTTGCCGAAATTGGCGCGGCTCACCGTCTTCTCGAAGTTCTCGAGCGTGAAGGTCTGAGGCCACAGCGAGGGCGGCCACTGGAAGATCTCGGCCTGCGGCTTCAGTGCCGACAACAGCAGCCAGAGCGGAGGCAAGACAAAGAGGATCAGCACGGCGGCTAAGGCGGCGATGCGTCCGGGCGAGCGAAGCAGGGTCATCAGCGCCTCCGCGCAATTCGCAGCTGGATGATGGTCAGCACCATCAGGATGATGAACAGCACGCCCGATTGTGCGGCCGCGATGCCGGCCTGATTGGGCTTCTTGAAAGCCGTCTCGTAGATGTTCTGAACCAGGAACACCGTGGCCCGGCCCGGTCCGCCCGTCGTCAGCGAGACCACGATCTCGTAGACCTGGAAGGCGCCGATGACGCCGAGTACGACGACGACCACGACCGAGGGCTGGAGCAGGGGCAGCGTGATATTGGTGAAGGTCCGCCAGCGGCTGGTACCGTCGATCGCGGCTGCCTCGTAGAGATCGCGAGGGATCGCGGTCAGGCCGGCGATCAGGATCATCATGTTGAACCCGGCGCCGCCCCAGACCCAGGCAACGACGACCGCCGCCTGGGCGAGTTGGTCCTGCTCCAGCCACGGCACTGCCGGGATGCCGATCAGCGACAGGCCGTAGTTGACGAGGCCGCTGTTGCGCGCAAACAGCCAGGCCCAGATGACACCGATGATCAGGCCGGAGATCATCGAAGGGAAGAAGACAATGGTGCGCATGACCGCGTTGAACCGTGTCTGCGGAGCAAGCAGGAGCGCGAGGCCGAGTGCTGCCGCCAGCTGCAGCGGTACAGCTACGACAACGAAGACGACGGTCCGGATCAGCGACAGGACGAAGTCCTTGTCGCCGAGCAGTTGCAGATAGTTGTCGAGCCCGACGAAGACAGGCGTCGATTCCGGCACCTGCGCGACGACCACGAGGCCGCGCCGGAACAAGCTCATCCACAGGCCCTGCACCAGCGGATAGAGCGTGAATGCGAAAAGCAGGGCGACCGTTGGCAGCAGCAGAAGATAGGGCCAGCTGGTCTGGCCCATGAGGCGAAGAAACCCCGTCGACCTGTACTGTTCCCGCAACTGCGTCTGATCGCCCGTGCTCATGTCGTTACTGCCCCGCCGTGATGGCAGCTTCGGCGGCTGCGCGCAGGCTGGCAATGGCCTCCTCAGGCGTCACCTGGCCGGCGACGACCTGGGTGACGCTGTTCTTGACGGCGTCCCAGACGCCGGCCTGCATTTCCGGCCACGCCTGGTCGGTCGCGGCATAGCGCGGCGAGTTCTCGAGGTCGGCCTGGAAGCCCTTCACGGCTGCGGCGGCATCTTCGCTCGAATAGGCAACGGCCGGCGCCAGCTTGTTGGCCGGGAGCAGGCCGAAGATCTTGGCGTATTCGGCCTGGACGTCCGGCGAGGTGATCCAGGTCACGAATGCCGTGGCTTCATCGAGATGCTTGGATGTGTTGAAGGCGACGAGGTAGTTGCCACCGACGTTGGACGACGACACGGTGCCCTTGGGCGTCGGGCCGGCCTGCCACTTGAACGTGGCGTTGTCATTGAAGCTGCCGATCTGCCAGCTGCCCGACATGTAGGCGACGGCCTGCTGGTTCACGAACATGTCGTACGGCTTGTCCGAGCTCGAACCCGACCAGAGCCCCGGCGGCATGTAGTCTTCGGTGATCTTGACGAATTGCTTGAGCACCGTGACCCAGCTCGCATCGTCCATCGCCACCTTGATCGGCGCGTCTTCGGAGTAGATGTGGTTGCCGTACTGGAACTGGTAGGTCAGATAGCGGTGGGCCGAAACGTCCCATACCAGCGGGAAGCGAACGCTGGCCTTCTCGGAGACCTGCTTCAGTACCGGAAGCACTTCGTCCCAGGTGGCGCCCGGCTGCGGCAGGGCAACGCCGGCCTTGGTAAAGGCATCGACATTGTAGAAGATGCCGACCGCGGTGACGTCGAGCGGCGCGGCGATCACCTTGTCGCCGAGCTTTGCGCCATCGGCCCAACCCTTGACGAACTGGTCGATCCACTCCTTGCCGTTCACCTCGGCCCAATCGACGAGGAACGGGCGGACAACCGGCTCCATCGAGGACGTCAGCGACACGTCAGGCATGATGCCCGACGCGGCATACTGCCGGAATTTCTCGGACATGCCGTCATAGGGCGTGATCTGCAGGTCGAAAGTCGTTTCGGGGTGCAGCTTGGTGTACTGGTCAAGCAGACCGCGGAGCGCCTGCTCCTGTTCGTCGCCGTCGACATACCAGCCCAGTTGTAGTTCGGAAGCGATGACGGGCGTTGCGAGCGCCGTCGCCGCCACCAGGGCCAATGCTGAGTGCCTGATGAAGTTCATTTGTGGTCCTCCTTATGCTCCGTCCAGGACGAGAGCGTTTGACGCGGGCTTGTCGTCGTCCCCTGCGAGGAGCACGTCGCGGTAGGTGACCGCGACATGCGCCGGCAGACCGCTCCAGCCCTGGAGCAGCGATCCCCGCCCAAAGGGCGGCGAATAGTATTCGACGGGTCCGGCCCAGCCATTGGCGAGACACATCTCCCACCAGCGCGTCAGCGCATAGCGGGCGCCAGGAAGGCCGCGTCGCAGCCGTTCCTCGGCATAGACGCCATCGAGATAGGGCCAGTCGGAACCGTTGTGGTAGCGGAAGGCGAACGCGGATTTAGCGCGCACGTCCTTGGGCCGCTTGAAGGGGGGATAGGCGCAGAGTACGCCCCAGTCGCCATAGGGCTGCTCGGTGTTGCTGCGGCTTTCGAGCCGCTTGGCCACGGCCTCGAGCACCTCCAGCGCGCGCTTGTCCGAGGTGGCGCGGTAGCGCAGCAGCGTCAGGGAATCGAGCGTGAGGTGATCCTCGGCGAAGCCATCCGAGTTGACGAAGTCGGCATAGTTTCCGGTCTTCATCCATAGCGCCCGGTCGAGGTTGAGCCGGGCCAGCTCGGCTTGGAACTGCGCCTTGCCCGAGAGCTCGGGATCGATGGTCTTGCCCAGCCTTGCCACGGCATCGAGCGCGCCGAGCCAAAGGCCGATGTCGTATGAGACATAGCCCTCGCGATAGACATTGTCGGCCCAGTCGCGATCGTGGTTCGGCTTCTTGGGCAGCCCGTCGGGGCCGGAAGCCGCGAAGTAGCGCTCCAGAATGGCGGTAACCGTGAGCCAGTGGCGCTTGGCCTCTTCGAGGTCGCCGGTGGCAGCGACATAGTCGCCGAGCGTCAGGACGAAGAAGAGCGGGCTGTCGAAGTGGTCGCTCCACCAATCGCCCTGCCGGAGGTGTTCGCCGGCATAGACCCTGTCGCCGCGGCGGAACTTGTCCCATGCGATCGCCTGCGCCTGGCCCGACAGGATCACGCCGCTCGGTGCTTCGCCATCGGGCTGGATGCCAACCGCCAGGAGGCGGATCTGCTCGCGTACGATTTCAGGCGCCAGTTGCAGCAGCGGCTGCAGGGTCCAGTATCCGTCGCGGTAATAGGTGCGGGCCGGGGCGCTGTAAGCCTGCCCGGCGGCTAGGCCGGCGAACTTGCCGTGCTCGTCCTGCCTGATGCTGGAGAGGGCGGCATGCGTTCCCTGGATCACCATGGAGCGCAGCACTGGATCGGCCTCGGGCAGGCGGTCGCACCGCTGGACGTAGGCATCGGCCTCAGCGACGATGGTTTCGACCGAAAGCGAAAGCGCCGCCTCCGCCTCGCCACGTGAAGCGCCGACGCTCAGCACCAGGTCATCGCCGCGCTGCTCGATGATGAGGCTGCCCCAGGCGAGTTCGAAGCTTCGCCGGTCGCCGTTGCGGGAGGCTCGGGCGGTCGCGTCCCCCGCTTCCGGCGTGTGCCACCATGCCGCGCGCTTGGCCGCGACCACCCGATTTCCTCTGACGCCGCGGATCACCATCGCGGGGGCAGTTTGAGCGACGTAGACGCCACCGGCTTTCCCGATGACCCGGTTTGGGCCGTAGACGAAGGGCCCGGTGAGCTGGGAGAAACTCACCGTGCCCAACGTCCCGGCACCCCAGAGCGCGAGGGAAATGCGCCCGTTGGGTTCGCAATCAGCCTGCAGTCGCGGGGCCATGATCGGGAGGAGCACCGGCTCCCTGGAAGCAACGAGACCGTCGGGCTGCGCCGTCATCACGTTGCTGCCGTGTTGATAGCGGGCCGAAATGGTCATGCCGCCGCTCCCTTTTCCGCGCCGGTGCCCGACCCCTCGATCAGGCCCAGCCTCGCCTGGTGGCACGCAAAGGCCACGGCGCCGATAACGCCCGCCCGGTCACCAAGCGCGCTCGGCACCACATCGCAGGCGGTTGGCACGAGGCGCGCCGTCAGCGCGCCGATCTTCTCGGCCAGGCCCGGCCGCGCCCCGATGCCGCCGCCGACCACGACGATGCCCGGGTCGAGCAGCGCGATCACGGTGGCGACACCCAGTGCGATGCTGCGCGTAGTGTCCTCGATAACTGCGGCAGCACTTCTGTCACCGGCCTCGGCGCGATCAAAGATTTCGCGCACATCGACGTCCTTGCCGGTGGCGCGGGCGTAGGAGCGGCGGATGCCGTCCGTGCCGACCGCCGCCTCGAAGGCGCCGCCGGGATTGGCCGCAGCTTCGGCGAATGGGTCGGAACCAAAGGGGATGAAGGCGATCTCGCCGGCGCCGCCGCCCTTGCCGTGCAGCAGGTGGCCGTCGACGATCAGGCCCATGCCGATGCCTGTACCGATGGCGAGGAAGGCGAGAGAGTGGGCGCCACGCTCGCGGCCGCATCCGTCGGTCAACTCACCATAGGCGGACAGGTTACCGTCGTTGTCGACGGTGACCCCGGTGCCGAGCCTGTCCTGCAGGGTCTTCGCCAGCGGCGTGTTGCCGTCGAAGCTGACATTGGGCGACAGCACGACCCGCCCATCAGGCGCCACAACGCCCGGAACCCCAATGGTCACGTGCTCGACGGTATCCATGGGGACACCGGCTCGCGCCGCAAGACTGCGTGCCATGTCGGCCATCTGCGCCAGCACATGGTCGGGTGCGTCGGTAACGGTTGGGAGGTCGAACTCGGCGAGGATTTCGCCGGCTGCGTTGCCGATGGCGCCACGGAGCTTGGTTCCCCCGAGGTCGAGGCCGATTACCAGCCCGCGCTTGCTCGAGGCGACGTACTCGCCGCCGCGCAGCTCGATCCAGCCGGCCTCCCGCAGGAGGCGTGTAGCCTCGGTCGCGGCCCCGCCCTCAAATGCCGGCGCGGCAACCTGACCGGCCTTGAGCCGGGCGGTGACCAGATCGATAGCATCGAGCAAGAGCCGGTCGGACATCTCTCGTCCAATTGTTCGTTAACATGACGAATGAATGACGGACTGTTCCGTTTGTCAAGCGGATAGAACGTTTGTTCCGGAGCCGGATTCGGTCATTCAGACGGTGTTCATAGTTTGTTCATGAGGTGTCAGCTTGGCCCGTTCATCATGGGAGGGGTGCTGACTTGACAGGTGGGGCGAATGCGCACAGTTAGGTCGGTGACTTAACAAATAATGGGCGGCGTCTCTTTGGACGATCTGGTCGCGCCAACCCGGGTGCTTCGGCAGCTTTCGGTGCAGGCGGTGATGGACGTGCTGCTGCGGGAAGGCTCGGCCTCGCGGGCCGGGCTGTCGCGCGTCACCGGCCTCTCCAAGCAGACCATGTCGGAAGTCATCCGCGTGCTCACCGAGCGCGGCTGGGTGCGTGAGAGCGGTATGATTTCGGGCGGTGTCGGCCGCTCGGCGGTGCGCTACGAGGTCGACGCAACGGCCGGCTACGTGCTCGGTGTGGATCTCGGCTCGAGCACGATCCGCGCCACCATCGCCAACATCGCCGGCGCCATCGTGCAGCATGGCGAGGTGGCCGCCGACCCCCAGGGTGGCATGCAACTGATCGGGCAGATCGGCGCGCTCAAGGCCTCGATCCTCGGCGATGCCGGGCTCTCCGCCGACAAGCTTCTGCAGGCGACGGTCGCGATCCCGGGCGTCATGAACCCGCGCACCGGTCGATTGAGCCTGGCACCAAACCTCGACGACATGGGCACCATCGATGTGGCCTCGGCCATACGCCAAGTGCTTGATGTCAAAGTCACTTTCGAGAACGACGTGAATGCCGGCGCAATCGGCGAGTATTGGGAATCGCACCGCTCGAGCGAAGGCCACTACGGCTTCATCTCGATCGGTACGGGCGTCGGCCTAGGCATCCTCGTCGACGGCAAGCTGCTCCGCGGCGCCGCCCAGGCGGCCGGCGAAGTGGGCTATCTGCCGCTCGGCTCGGACCCGTTCGCGCCGCTCAGCGTCGAGCGTGGCGCACTGGAGAATGCACTCGGCGCGTCCGGCATTTCGACCCGCTACCTCATGGCCGGCGGCCCGCCCGGCACGACCGTGCGCGACATCTTCGACCGCTACAACGAAGGCCAGCGCGCCGCGATCGTGACCATCGAGGAAACCGCTCGGCTGGCCGCGCTGCTGGTCGCGACGGTCACCGCAGTAATCGATCCCGAGGAGATCGTGATGGGCGGCAATATCGGCGGCCGCCCCGAACTGGTCGAGCTCGTCCGCAAGATCCTCCCCACCTGCACCCGCCGTCCGGTGCCGATCGAGCCCGGCCGACTCGGTCCCCTCGCAACGGTCGTCGGCGCCGCCGCGATAGCGCTCGGTGAGCTGCACAACTCGCTGTTCAGCCCGCGTGAACTACCCAACAAGCGCGACATGCCCAGCGGCCGCCGCTAGCTGTAGGATAGAGCCCTCGACGCCCTAAAACCGGGTAAAGCCGGCGCTTGGGCCATGAACTTCTGCCAGTTTCGACCGAGAAGCCGTCAGCCGGGAGGAACGTCAGATTCGGCGAGTTTGTTCGTCATATTGACGAATGAAGTGGATGGCCGCACTATGGACACCCGGCAAGGCCCGAGGCGGGCGGCACAGGACAGGTGAGCGATGGCATCATTGCAGCTGGCTGGGGTGACCAAGGACTTTGGTGATCTCCAGATTATCAAGGGGGTCGACCTCGAGGTCACGGACGGCGAATTCGTCGTGTTTGTCGGACCCTCGGGTTGCGGAAAGTCGACGCTGCTGCGGTTGATCTCCGGCCTCGAAAAGGTCTCGGGCGGCAAGATCGCCATTGGCGGGCGGGACGTGCAGGCGCTTGGGCCGGCCGAGCGGGGCATCGCGATGGTGTTCCAGTCCTACGCGCTCTATCCGCACATGACGGTCGAGAAGAACCTCAGCTTCGGGCTCGAGAACCTGAAGCTGCCCAAGGCCGAAATCGACAGCAAGGTTCAGGAGGCGGCGCGCATCCTCGCCATTGAACCGTATCTCAAGCGCCGGCCGAAGGAGCTTTCCGGCGGGCAGCGGCAGCGCGTTGCCATCGGCCGGGCGATCGTGCGCAACCCCGATGTGTTCCTGTTCGACGAGCCGCTCAGCAATCTTGATGCCGCGCTGCGCGTACAGACCCGCGCCGAGATCAGCCGGCTGCACAAGCGGCTGGGCGCGACGATGATCTATGTGACGCACGACCAGATCGAGGCCATGACCATGGCCGACCGCATCGCCGTGCTGAACGCCGGGCGGCTCGAGCAGTTCGGCGATCCGGTCGAGCTGTTCCGGCGGCCGGCCAACAAGTTCGTCGCGACCTTCATCGGTTCGCCGCGGATGAACGTCTATCCGGGCACGCTGATCGGGCGGAGCGAGGGGGGCGTCACAGTGAGCGTGCCGGGGTTCGGCGAGATCAATGTGGCGGCCGATGCCGGGGCGCTGCAGCTGGGCGCCGCGATCGAACTTGGCATTCGGCCGCAGCATTTGCGGCTCTCGGGCGAGGGGGCAAGTGTCTCGTTCCTCGTCGATTATGCCGAGAGCATCGGGACGGAGACCTATGTCTACGGCAAGCTCGACGGGGCTGAGCCGGAGGCGATCCTGCACGTGCCCGAGCACATGCATTTCGAGGCAGGGCAGAAGGTTCCGCTCAAGGCGCCGGTCGAGTTCCTGCATCTGTTCGATGCGGGCACTGGGGAGACGCTGAAGCCGGTGGGGTGACGGGCTCGCAACCGGATCGTAAGGCCACGCTGCATTGGCCGGGATGACATCGAGTTCTCGGTGGTCACGGAGGAAGACGGCCCCCCCTCCTCCCCCACAAGGGGGGAGGTGCCCTGCCGGTGCACTTGGCACGATTGAGCCACAGCCTTGACTCTTCACCTCCCCCTTCATGGGGGAGGACGGGAGGCGGCCGTCTCGGACTGCAGCAATCAGGACCTACACATGCCCACCATCTCCGCCTCTACCACTGACCAAACTGCCGAAATCCAAGCCGCGATCGACGCGGCCTCCGGCGGGGGCAAGGTCGTGCTTGCGGCCGGCGAGCACCCCAGCGGAGCGCTGCGATTGCGTGACGGGATCGAGCTTCATCTCGAGGCCTGCGCCGTGCTGCGGCTGACGGCGGACTACGGCGCGCTGGCCGGCAATATCGTCAGCGTTATCGCGGAGGGCTCGGATCGCGGGTTGATCGTGGCGCAGGGGGTGAGCGGCATCGCCATCACCGGCGCGGGCGAGATTGCGGCACCGGGGCGGGCCTATATCGCTGGCGACGACCCGGAGGTGGGGACCTGGGTGCCGGCGACGCTGCGGCCGCGGGTGCTAGTGCTCGAGGATTGCACGGATGTCGAGATATCGGGCGTCCGGATCACGGACTCGCCGATGTGGACGATGCACCTGGTCAATTGCCGCGACGTGCGGGTCAAGGGCGTGAAGGTCGAGAACGACCGGCGGTTGCCCAACACCGACGGGTTGGTGATCGACAGTTGCCATGACGTGCTGGTCGAGGGCGTCGACATCTCGACCGCCGACGACGGGGTGTGCCTCAAAACGACGCGACGTGCGACGGGGATCGGCACGTGCGAGCGCGTGACGGTGCGGAACTGCCGCGTCTCGAGTCAGAGCTGCGCGTTGAAGATCGGCACCGAGAGTTTTGGCGACGTCACCGACATCGTGTTCGAGGATTGCGCCGTGCTCGATTCCAACCGCGGGCTCGGCATCTTTTCGCGCGATGGCGGCGCCATCCGCAATGTGCGCTTCTCCCGCATCAGCCTCGAATGCCACGAGACGCCTGACGGCTACTGGGGCTCGGGCGAGGGGTTGACGGTGACCGTTGTCGACCGGCGCGCGGAACTGCCGGCGGGCGCGGTCCAGGGCCTCGTCGTCGAGGACATCACCGGGGTGATGGAGGGGACGCTCAACCTCGTCTCCACGGCCGCGCCGATCGCCGACGTGACGCTGAGGCGGATCGCACTCAGGCAGGTAGCAGGCGAACTCGGTACCGCCCGGCGCTACGATCTGCGACCGACGCCTGCCGATCTGGCCCCGGCAGCTGGCGCCGCAGGGCGGGCCAACGCCTGGACCAAGGGCGCCGACGGGGTGGTTGTTGGGCTCGTGGACTATCCGGGCGGCGCGATGCCCGGCGTATTTGCCTCGCGGGTCGAGGGGCTGGCGATGGACGGGGTAGTGGTGCAGCGGGCTTAGGGCGCGAACAGCGACAACGATCGCTTGGCGCTAAAGCAGCTTCCAGCCGGACCACTGCCTTCCGCCAGCATTGTCCCAGGCTTCAGCCGCCCGCGTTTGGTATTCGAACGCTGCACCAACTGTCGAGCGCCGGGCTGAACCCGGCGCCCGCGCGCTTCAGTGGAACTGCGCCCGTTCGGTGGAGTCCGCCATGGCGGTGGTGGCGCTGCGGCCCTCGCTGATGGTCATCGCCACGGCGTCGAAATAGCTCGTGCCCACTTCGCGCTGGTGCCGGGTGGCGGAGAAGCCATGCGCTTCAGCCGCGAACTCGGCCTGCTGCAGCTTCGAATAGGCCGCCATGCCGTCCTCGGCGTAGCCGCGGGCGAGCTCGAATGTTGTGAGGCTGAGGTTGTGGAACCCGGCGAGGGTGATGAACTGGTACTTGTAGCCCATGGCGCCCAGTTCGCGCTGGAACACCCGCATTGCCGCCTCGTCCATGTGTCGCGCCCAGTTGAACGAAGGCGAGCAGTTATAGGCGAGCATCTGTTCGGGGTGCACATTGCGCACTGCCTCGGCGAACTTCTTCGCTTCGGCGAGATCCGGCTTCGAAGTCTCGCACCAGATCAGGTCGGCATAGGGCGCGTAGGCGATGCCGCGGGAGATGGCGGCGTCGATGCCGCCATTGAGCCGATAAAAACCTTCGGGCGTGCGCTCGCCGGTAACGAACGGCGCGTCGTACTCATCGATATCCGAGGTGATCAGCCGGGCCGCCTCGGCGTCGGTGCGGGCCATGATCAGCGTGGGAACGCCCATCACGTCGGCGGCGAGGCGGGCGGCATTGAGGGTGCGGATGAACTGGCTGGTCGGCACCAGCACCTTGCCGCCAAGATGGCCGCACTTCTTTTCCGACGCCAGTTGGTCCTCGAAATGCACTGCTGCGGCGCCCGCCTCGATCATCGCCTTCATCAGCTCGAAGACGTTGAGCGCGCCGCCGAAGCCGGCCTCGGCATCGGCGATGATGGGGACGAAGAAATCGAGATCGGTGGTGGCGACGCCATCGGCCTGTTCCATCATCTGGATCTGGTCGGCGCGTTGCAGGGCCTTGTTGATGCGCTTGACCACCGAGGGCACGCTGTCGACGGGGTAGAGGCTCTGGTCGGGGTACATGTTGCCCGACGAGTTGGCATCGGCGGCAACCTGCCAGCCGCTGAGGTAGATTGCCTTGAGCCCGGCCTTCACCTGCTGCACTGCCTGGTTGCCGGTAAAGGTACCCAGCGTCGGGACGAAGTCCTCGCTGTGCAGCAACTCCCACAGCCGGCGAGCGCCGTTCTCGGCGAGGCTGTGGCGGATGGGGAGCGAGCCGGCGAGGCGCCGGACCTCGGCCACGGTGTAGCTGCGGGCGATGTTGCGCCACCGGTCGGGGGCGTAGTCGGGCGCCGGGAAGGCGTCGGGGGTAGCGGGTTTGTCGAGCATGGGATCCTCCTGAGTTGATTTCCGGATGTCGGCTTAAGCCGGCACCCGCCGCGAAAACGTCGCCGCGACCAGCGCTTGCCCGCGGAACAGCTCCGAGACGCTCTCGCCGCTCACCAGCGAGAACTTGTGCTGGCCGATGCGGCCGGCGATGGCGAAGCCCTGGCGGTCGAGGCCCTGGGCCTTGAACTGCCGCATCGCCTCGCCGGTCGATGGGGCGATGATGGTGACGAATTCCTCGGTTTCGGTGTTGGTCGGGTTCATTGCATCCTCCTCGGTTGCGTTGTCTGTAAATATTTGACACATTGGCGCGGAGAGCAACGACTGACTGCAAAACGGCCGGAAAACCAGTCAAAATGCTGTAAAGCGTCGCGGTCGTTTCTGTAAACGTTGTAAAGGAGGAGTGCGTGGAGGAACTACAGATTGGCGGACGGATCGGACGGTTGCGGCGCCAGCGAGCCATCTCGCAGGCCGACCTCGCGACCTCGATCGGCATCTCGGGCAGCTATCTCAACCTGATCGAGCACAACCGGCGGAAGATCACCGTGCCGCTATTGCTGAAGATCGCCGGCTATTTCGGCGTCGAGCCGGGAGAACTGGCGGACAGCGACGAGGGTAGGCTGGTCGGCGACCTGATGGAGATGTTCGGCGACGACGTCTTCGCCGACAGCGATGTCACCAATATCGAGGTGCGCGACCTCGCGCATGCCAACCCGATGGCGGCGCGCGCCATGCTGCAGCTCTATCGGCGCTTTCGCGCCGAGGGACAGGCGGCCCCAGCCCGGGCCGAAGACGAGCCGGAACATTTCCACCTCGCCACCGACCGCATCTCCGATTTCCTGCAGGAGCACGCCAACTACTTTCCCACCATCGAGGAAGCCGCCGAGCGCATCCGCGCCGACATCGACAGCAGCGCCGACGATTTCGCCTATGGTCTCAGGACCTACCTGTTCAACGTCTTCGGCACCGAGTTGAGGCTCGCCTCGCTGCCGCAGGGCATTGCCCGGACCTATGACCGGACTCGCAACCAACTGCTGATCTCGGACATCTTGCCAGCCGAATCGGCCACGTTCCTCATCGCGCACCAGCTCGGACAGATGGCGGCCAATGCCGAGATCGGGGCGCTGGTGGCCGAGTTGCCCGAGGGCGATGCGCCCGCCCTGGGGCGCAACGTGCTGGCCGCTTATTTCGCCGCGGCGCTGATCATGCCCTATGGCCCGTTCCAGCGCGCCTGCCGCGACTATCGCTACGATATCGAACGGCTGGGCCGACGCTTCGGGGCCAGCTTTGAGCAGGTGGCGCACCGTATGACGACGCTGCAGCGGCCCGGCGCGCTGGGCATCCCGCTGCACCTCATTCGCACCGACATCGCCGGCAATATCTCGAAGCGCTTCTCGCTCTCGGGCATCCATATCCCGCGCCACTCCGGCGCCTGTCCGCGCTGGAACGTCTACTCGGCCTTCCTCAGCCCCGAACGGGTCAACGTGCAAATCTCGCAGATGCCGGATGGCGAGCGCTATTTCTGCATCGCGCGCGCCTTCTCGAAGGGTGACCACCGCTACAACGCGCCGCTGCGGCACTTCTCCATCGGGCTCGGCTGTTCGATCCTCCATGCCCGCGAGCTGATCTATTCGGACGGCATCGACCTCAACAACACCGCTCAGATCGTCCCCATCGGCGTGGGGTGCCGGATCTGCCCGCGCATGGAATGCGGCCAGCGCGCCCATCCACCGGCGGATCATCGGTTCAGGCTGGACGATGCGGTGCGACCGGAGAGCATCTACGGCAAGATGATGTAGGCGGCGCTGCGTTGCGCATTTGTTGTCCCGGCCCGGTCGGTCTATTGCTTTGTCGCGCCGTCGCTTCGCGGTGCCATTGAGGGATAACGTACCGTGCCAATTCGCGTTCTCACTGCCGGTCTGGGCAATATGGGCCGCAGCCACGCGCTGGCCTATCATCGGCATCCGGGCTTCGACCTGGTCGGGTTGGTGAACCGCTCGGCGCCGCGCGGGCTGTCCGAGGAACTCGCGGGCTACACGATCCTGCCGTCCTATTACGAGGCGCTGGCCGAGCTGAAACCGGATCTGGTCTCGATCAACACCTATTCCGACTCGCACGCCGATTACGCCGTGAAGGCGATCGAGCAGGGGGCGCACGTCTTCATCGAGAAGCCGCTCGCGACCAACGTCGCCGATGCCGAGCGCGTCGTCGCGGCGGCGAAGGCCAATGATCGCAAGCTCGTCGTCGGCTACATTCTCCGCCACCACCCCTCGTGGATCACGCTGATATCGGAGGCCCGCAAGCTCGGTGGCCCCTATGTGTTCCGCATGAACCTCAACCAGCAGTCGAGCGGGGTGACATGGGCGACGCACAAGGCGCTGATGGAGACGACGTCGCCGATTGTCGATTGCGGCGTGCACTATGTCGATGTCTGGTGCCAGATCACCGACGCCAAGCCGGTGGAAGTGCGCGGCATGGGCGTGCGCCTCTCCAACGAAGTGTCGCCGGACATGTACAATTACGGCCACATGCAGGTGCTGTTCGACGATGGTTCGGTCGGCTGGTACGAGGCCGGCTGGGGGCCGATGATGTCGGAGGTCGCTTTCTTCGTGAAGGACGTGATCTCGCCCAACGGCGCCGTCTCGATCGTCGTCAAGGACGAGGGTGCCAAGTCCGACGACCACGAGGTGCACAGCCGCACCTCGACGATCCGCGTCCACCATGCCGCTGAAACGCCGGGCGGTGGCTTTGCCCAGCCCGATGACATGCTGTCAATGGAAGGTGAGCCGGGGCACCAGGCGCTCTGCGATCGCGAGCAGGATTTCGTCTATCGCGCCATCACCGAGAATATCGATCTGAGCCGCCACATGAACGACGCCGTCCAGTCGCTACGCATCTGCATCGCCGGCGACGAAAGCGTCCGCACCGGATTGCCCGTGAAGCTTTAGGGGCTAGGTCCAGCGGGGGGTGGCTGCCTAAAAATCCTCGAGCGTCAGTTCGCGCGCCATCACGATATTGCCGGCTGTCAGCCCGCAATCGACCGGGATCGTCGCCCCGGTGACCGCGCTGGCCCCGTCCGAGGCGAGAAAAGCGATGACGCGGGCCACTTCGTAGGGCTCGACGATGCGGCCGAGCGGGTACCAGCGCTCGAGCGTCTTCAGCACGTCCGGGTCCTTGGCCTTGCGCTCGTCCCAGATCGGCGTGCGCACCGTGCCGGGCATCACCACGTTGCAGCGGATGCCATAGCGGCCATATTCGAGCGCGATCGCCTTGGTCATGGCGATCATGCCCGCCTTGCCGGCGCTATAGGCGGGGTGGCCGAGAGCGCTGAGCCCGTTGACCGAGGCGACGTTGACGATATTGCCCGAGCGCCGCTCGACCATCCGCGGCAGCACCGAGTGGGCGCAGGTGAAGGCGCTGTTGAGGTTGGCATCGACATCCGCCGCCCATTCCGCCGCGCTGGTGGTGGCCACCGTGCCGCGGTTCGCGCCGCCGGCATTGTTGATCAGCACGTCGATATCGCCGAACGCAGCAAAAGCCGCCTCGACCGCCGGAGCATCGGTAATCTCGACCACCGCCGGCTTTACTGTGATGCCGTCCTTGCCGAGCGTATCAACCAGCTCCAGCACCTTGTCGCTGCGATCCATGGCGGCGATGATCGCCCCTTCCTCGCCGAAGAAGCGGCAGAGCCACTGGCCGATACCACCGGCCGCGCCGGTGATCGCGATGGTCTTGCCCGCGAATTGTCCGCTCATGGCGTAGCTCCTAGTGCGAGTGATGGCCGCCGATGAGGAAAGTCTCCTCGAACGGCCGGCGGCTGACTTCCATGCTCCTGCCGTCGAGATAGACGGCGACGGGCTGCAGCAGCGTCGAGCCCTGGCGCTGGGTGCCGACCACGTCGGTGAACACATAGTCGCTCTTGTACTCGCGCAGCACCGCGATATCGGCCGGCGCGCCGACGCCGAGGTGCCCGAGGTCGGGGCGGCGGATGGCGAGGGCAGGGCGGCTGGTCGACATGCCGATGACCTCGGCCACCGATAGCCCGCAATTCAGCAGCTTGCTCATCGTATGCAGCAGGTCGTAGCCCGGGCCCTCGACCGCGATCACGTGCACGTCCGACGAGATTAGGTCCGGCTTGAACCCGTCCTTCAGCGCCGCCTCGGCCGTGTCGTAGCCGAAGGCGCCCATGCCATGCGCGATGTCGAACAGCACGCCGCGTTCGCGCGCCTTCCACACGGCGTCGATCACCTTGCCATCCGGCCCAATCGCCGAATTCGGCTCGGGGCGGTAGCAATGGGTGAGGATGTCCCCCGGCCGCAGCATGTCGACGACGTCCGAATAGCTCGGCGGCGGATGGCCGATATGGGTCATCAGCGGCAGGTCGACGGCGTTCGAGGCTTCGAGCGCCAGCTCCAGCGCCCCCAGCCCGAGATCACCGGTGACGATGCCGCCGATGCGCACCTTCACGCCGATGATGCGATCGCGGTTCGCCTCGATCTTTTCGACGCACCGATGCACCGGCAGCATGGCGCGCGCCGTGGCTTCGCCGATCGACACGTCCTTGTCGAAGCCGAAGATGCCGGGGAAGGAAATGTTGAGGAACGCCAGGATCTTGTACGGCGACTGGATCATCACGTAGTCGCGGAAGCCGTCGTAGTTGCCGGCCCCGGCGCTGCCCGCATCGATCAGCGTGGTACAGGCCGAACGCCGCGCTATGAACCCCGGATCGACGCTGAGCGAAGTCGCCTTGTGGTAGACATGGGTGTGGATGTCGATGAGCCCCGGCGCGACGATCGACCCGCTGACATCACTGACCTTGGCCCCATCAGGATCGATCGAGGGTCCGACCGCGGCGATCTTGCCGCCCTTGATCGCGACATCGAGATGGCCATCGACGCCGTTGCGCTCGTCGATGACGCGACCGCCCTTCAAGACGAGGTCGTAGGCGGGCTTGCCGGGGGTCGGCATGGTGACACTCCGTGAACTGGTACGGGCGCCACCATTTTGCATCCGCGCGGATTCTTCAAGCGACGGTGACATGCGCAGATGGTAGCAGGCGGCTCGATGCGGAGTGAGTGGCAGGCGCGTGACGCGCCTGCCACATGCCCTCAGCCTTCGGTAAGCTGCCACACGATGCGCGCCTTGAGCGGCGCGCTCACTTGCCCGGAATTATGCGACGCGGCGCCTGCCGCATCGAACTCCGCGACGCCGGACCATTTCCCGTCCCGGCCAGCCGGCTGGTCGAACAGTTCGATCTTCTGCAGCGCCTCGGTGAGCGGCACCGATCGCTCGTCGGTGAATGCGCCCGGCCCCAGCGTCACCGGCACGTCCAGCTTGGCCGCAGGCAGGCGCAGGCTCATGTTGCCGGTCGCATGGTCGAGAGTGACTTCGACCATGCAGGCGTAGTCCATCAGCCCGAAGTCGTCCTGCGGCAGGGTGAGATTGCCGTCGCGCGTGAACCGGTACGCGCGGGCAGGCTCCGGCGGCGGAATGTAGACCCCACTGAGAATGTCCTGCACCACGAGGGTACCGGACGCGCAGGTTCCGGCACGGTCGGCGGCAAAATTACGGAACCGGCCCGGTTGCTGCCCCGTCATCTCCGCGAAGATGTTGGCATTGCCTTCATTGGCCTTGGCAAAATCCAGCATGGCTGCGGCAAGGCAGCCCTGGTCTTCTCCGCAGGCCTCGATCTTCGCCTCGAGCCCGGCCATGGCTGGCGGCGTGCCCGGGGCGGTCGCGGCCACGATGGGATATCCGTCGTTTCCGACGTCGACGAGCGCGAAGTCCAGTTCGAGCGAGCGCCAGGCCTCGATGGCCGCCCACTCCACCTGGTTCGGGAAATCGACGCGATTTGAGCCGGTGAGCTCGATGCGGACGTGGAGCCTGGCACGCGGCGCTCCCGCAAAGGGATCGTCAATAGCGGCGGCGGGCAGGCAGGCGGCAAAAACTCCAATTGCAGCAAACAGTAAGCGCATCAACAGACCTCAATGAGGCCCCCCGGCCGCGGCTTATAGCCAAAGGGCCGCGCCGCGGCTAGACGGCCATCGCCCGTGCCACATTGAAACGCCCGGCCTATTCGGCGGACGCTCCGCTCATCCCCGGCCCGGCCATTCGCTTTAGACTTCGACACCCTTATCCGCCGAGTTGGAGAACTGCCATGCATCGCTTCCTCGTGAGGGCGCTTGGCCCGTTGTTCCTGGCCGTCGCGCTCATGGGCCCTCCCGCCAGCGCGCAGGACATCCAGCCCTTCGTCATGGTGCCTGATGGTCCGGGTGGTGGCGGTAGCGGCGGCAACAACGCGGTCGCGACGACGAGCGTCAATGTGCGCGCGGGTCCGGGTACGAGCTATCCGGTGGTCGACGTCCTGCGCGCCGGCCAGGCTGTCCGGATTTCGCGCTGCACCGGCGGCTGGTGTGCCATCGATCAGCGCGGTCCCAGTGGCTGGGTTTCGCAGAACTTCCTCGCCGAAACCGGCCGCCCCGGTGGCGGTGGCGCGGCTCGCCGCGAGGTCTGCTTCTACGAGGATACCCGCTTCCGCGGCCGCAGCTTCTGCGCGCGGCCGGGCGACACCGATCGCAACCTTGGCGCATGGAACAACCGGATCGCCTCGATCAGCGTTCCCGGAGGGCTGACGGTCGAGGTGTGCACAGACAGGGACCGTCGCGATTGCCGCAACTTCGATCGCGATGCCGCGACTTTGCCTTGGTGGCTCGACCAGAACATCTCGTCGTACTGGATATTCTGGCAAGAACAGTAGCTTAGGCGGCGGCGATAAGGGCGCGGGTGTAGTCGTCGGCGATGGCGCCGGAGCGCAGCTGCTCGCGCGTCAGCAGCTCGACCGGCCGGGCGTTGCGCATCACCATCAGCCGCTCGCACATGTAGCTGATGACAGCGAGGTCATGGCTGACGATCACGAAGGTGAGGCCGAGCTCCTTCCGTAACCTGTTGAGTAGGTTGAGGATTTCGGCCTGAATCGAGACATCGAGGGCGCTGGTGGGCTCGTCGAGCAACAGCAGCTTGGGCGACAGCGCCAGGGCGCGCGCGATGGCGACGCGCTGGCGCTGGCCGCCACTCAGCTCGTGTGGAAAGCGGAACTGGAACTTCGGGCCGCCGAGGCCGACGAGGTCAAGCAGTTCCTCGGTGCGCTTCTCGGGATCCGGTAAGCCATTGATCCGCATGGGTTCTGCGATCTGCTGGCCGATGACATAACGTGGGTGCAGCGACGAATAGGGGTCCTGGAACACCATCTGGACGATCTTGGCCAGCTGCTTGCGCGGCGTCTTCCGCACGTCGAGCCCGTCGACCTTGATCGTGCCTGACCATGAGCCGTTGAGGCCCATCACCGTGCGGAGGATGGTCGATTTGCCTGAGCCGGACTCGCCGACAAGGCCAAAACTCTCCCCGGACCGGACTAGAAATCCGGTGTCCAGGACGGCGATCTTCCCCGAAAAGTCTACGCTCAGGTCACGAACTTCCAGCATGCTTTACGCCTCCGCCCAGCTGGCCTGCCGGTTCAGCACCGGCAGCGGTTCGAGGGAGCCATCGATCTGGGGCAGGCACGAAAGTAATCCCCGCGTGTAGGGGTGCTGGGCTTCGCTCAGCCGGCTCGCCTCGATCGTTTCGACGATCCGGCCGGCGTACATGACGATCACCCGGTCGCAGAATTTCGACACCAGGTTGAGGTCGTGGCTGATGAAGATCAGTCCCATGCCGCGCCGGGTGACGAGTTCGTCGAGGATGGAGAGCACCTGCGTACGCACGGTGACGTCGAGCGCCGAGGTCGGCTCGTCGGCGATCAAGAGGTCCGGCTCGCGCACCACCATCATGCCGATCATGACGCGTTGCCCCATGCCGCCCGAGAGTTCGTGCGGGTAGAGACCGAAGACCTGCTCGGGGTCGCGGATGTGGACGGATTCAAGAACGGAGATGGCGCGCGCCTTGGCTTCGCGTCCACCGACCTTGCGGTCGCCGATCCGGATGGCTTCGACGATCTGCCTGCCGACCGTCATCACCGGGTTCAGCGAGAATTTCGGGTCCTGCAGGATCATGCCCATGCGCCCGCCGCGCAGCGACCGGCGGAGTTTTGGGGACGCGGACTTGAGGTCGATGCCGTCGAAGTTCATGCGGTCGACGCTGACCTTGGCGTAAGGCGGAAGGACGCCGAGCAAGGAGCGGCCGGTGAGGCTCTTGCCCGAACCGCTCTCGCCGACGATGCCGAGCTTCTCGCGCCCGAGCGACAGCGACACGCCGCGCACCGCGTCGTTGTAGCCGCCGTCATCGTTGCGGAAGGCGATGTGGAGGTTCTCGATCTCGACCAGCGGGGCGGTCATTTGCGCTGCCTCAGATGCGGGTCGAGCAGGTCGCGCAAGGCGTCGCCGAGGAGGTTGAAGCCGAGCGAGACGGTGAAGATCGCGGCGCCGGGGATGGTGGCGATCCACCACTGGTCGAATATGAACTTGCGGCCGGTCGAGATCATCGCGCCCCATTCCGGCAGCGGTGGTTGCGCGCCGAGCCCGATGAAGCCGAGGCCGGCGGCGGTCAGGATGATGCCGGCCATGTCGAAGGTCATGCGCACGATCACCGACGAAAGGCACATCGGGATGACATGGAAGACGATGATGCGGAACTCGCTGGCACCGGCGAGGCGCGCCGCGTTCACATAGTCCGAGTTGCGCACCACCAGCGCTTCGGCGCGGGCGAGCCGCGCATAGGGCGGCCAGGCAGTAAGGGTGATGGCGATGGCGGCATTGACGATGCCGGGCCCGAGTGCCGCCACGAAGGCAAGTGCGAGGAGGAGCTTGGGCACAGCGAGGAAGATGTCGGTGAGGCGCATGAACACCACGTCGACCCAGCCGCCGACGGTGCCGGCGACCGCCCCGATGATCAGCCCGATCGGCGCCGAGGTGACGATGACCAGCGCGACGATCAGCAGCGTCAGGCGCGAGCCGTAGATCAGGCGCGAGTAGATATCGCGGCCCAGCTCGTCGGCGCCGAACCAGTATTGGGCATTCGGCGCAGCAAGGCGCGACGCGAGATCGGGGAGGTAGGGGTCGTGCGTTGCGAGCCACGGCGCGAAGGCGGCGGTGAACAGCAGCAACAGGACGATCAGCAGCCCGACGACGCCGAGCGGGTTGCGCATGAAGCGGCGGGCGAACAGCCTGAACTCGGCCCATCTGGCAGCGCGGATGGCGTGGCGCGGATCGGCCACGATTGGCGTGTCGCTCATCGGCGGAGCTCCCGTGATCTGGGGTCGAGGACGCGGTAGAGCACGTCGCTCAGCATGTTGAGGAGCACGAACACGATGCCGACGAGCAGCGTACCGCCCAGCACGGCATTCATGTCGGCTGCGAACAGCGACGAATAGATGTAGTTGCCGATGCCCGGCCACGAGAAGATCGTCTCGACCAGCACTGAACCCTCGAGCAGCCCGCCATACGAGAGCGCGATCACCGTCACGAGCGGGATCGCGGCGTTGCGCAGCGCGTGTCCGGCGACGACGCGGAACTCGCTGGCGCCCTTGAGCCGGGCAGTCAGCACGTACTCGCGGCTCAACTGGTCGAGCATCACCGAGCGCGTCATGCGCGAGATATAGGCGAGGCTGTAATAACCGAGCAGCAGCGCCGGCAGGGTCATGTGGCTGATGGCGTTGCCAAAAATCTCCCACTCGCCCGCGATGGCACTATCGATGAGGATCGAGCCGGTGACGCGGTCGACGATGCCGACATAGAACACATCGAGTTGGCCCGGGCCGGAGACCCAGTCGAGCAGGTAGTAGAAGACGAAAAGCCCGACGAGGCCGAGCCAGAAGATCGGCACCGAATAGCCGACAAGGCCGACGACGCGCAGCACATGGTCGGGCCATTTCTCGTGCCAATAGGCCGAGGCGACGCCCATCGGCACGCCCAGCGCCACGCCGATGGCAAGGCCGATGGTGGCGAGCTCGAGTGTCGCGGGGAAGAAATTGATGAGGTCGGTCAGCACCGGGCGGGAAGTCGAGAACGAGGTGCCGAAGTCGCCGCTAAGGAGCTTGCCGAGATACTCCCAGAACTGCTGCCACAGCGGCTTATCGAGCCCGAGCTCGAGGTAAACCTTCTGGTACACCTCCGGCGTCGCCTTCTCGCCCACGATCGACAGCACCGGATCGATCGGCAGCACCCGGCCAATGAAAAAGGTGAGCGCTGCCAGGCCGACCAGCGTGATGGCGACGGTGAGCAGCCACGAGCCGATATCGATGAGGAGGCGGAGGGGGCGATTGATCGCAGTCAAATGATGGCCTTCGCTGGGTATGGGGCCATTCCACCCCCCTCCCAACCTCCACCGCAAGGGGGGAGGTGCCGATTTGTGCTTGTGGCGCGCAATGCGCCCAAGCCACCGGCCGTCACCCTCCCCCTTGCGGGGAGGGTTGGGAAGGGGGGTGCGTCAGGCAGTGAGCCGGGGCTTGCGCTCCGGCCCCACGATCATTCCTTGCTCACGCCGCCGTAGCGGTCGTCCGAGAAGGTGATGCCGAGGACGACGCCCTTGACGTTCGAGCGCATGGCAACCTTGCGGCTGTCCTGGAACATGAACACGAACGGCGAGGTGTCGGTGTCGAGGCGCTGGGCTTCGTCGTAGAGCGCCTTGCGCTTTTCGACGTCCTGCTCCTGCACGGCGGCGGCGACGAGGTCTGAGACCTTGCCCGAGTTCCAGCCGAAGCGGTCGGCGAGGTTACCCTTGGTGCCATCCGGATCCGACGGATCATGGTTGCCGAACGCCTTGGCGTTCGAGTGCGGATCGGGATAGTCCGGACCCCAGAGGCCGAACCAGATGTCGAGATCGTGCGAGCGGTAGCGGTCGAGCCACGGGCCGCCATCGACGACCTGCAGGTCGAGCTCGACGCCGATCTGGCTGAGCGTCGCCTGCACGGCCTGGGCGTAGTCGGGATAGGGCGGCACGTTCCAGACGACGGTCGCGAGCTTGATCGGCGTTGCAACGCCGGACTCGGCGATCAGCGCCTTGGCCTTCTCGAGATCGAGCGAGTAGGGGTTGTAGTTGATGCCGCCGCCCAGGAACCCGTCCGGGATCATGGTCTGGTGCACCTTGATGGTGCCCTTGCCGATGGTGTCGGCGATGCCCTGGTAGTCGACGGCCCACTTGATGGCTTCGACGACCTTCGGGTTGCTCAGCGCCGGGTTACGCACGTTGAGGCCGAAATAGTACATCGTCGAGGACACGCCCTCGAGCACCTGGATGTCCGGGTTGCCGGCAATGGCGCCGATATCGTCCGGTCCGAGCTTGTTGGCGATATCGATGTCGCCCTTTTCCAGCGCGAGACGCTGCGTCGCCGATTCCGGCATGTGCTGCAGGAACACGCGATCGACGCCCGGGGCGGTGCCCCAGTAGTTCTCGTTGCGGCTCAAGAGGATCGAGACCTTGGGGTCCCACTTGGTCAGCACATACGGGCCAGAACCAGCCGAGTTCTCGGACTTGAGCCAGGCATTGCCGTAGTCGTTGGTGCCGGCCTCGGTCTTGCCTTCGTGCTGCTTGACGATGGTCGAGTCGACGATGCCGCCGGTGAACGACGAGAGCACGTAGAGCACGAAGCTCGGGGCGTACTTCTGGTCGACAATCAGCTGCAGGGTCTGCGGGTCGAGTGCCTTGATATTCTCCGCCACGTTGTCCTTGTTCAGGCCGAACTGGGTGAGAATGAACGAGATGCGGCTATCGAGCAGGATGACGCGCTGCAGCGAGTATTCGGCGTCGGCGGCCGTCACCGGATTGCCCGAGGCGAACTTGGCGTTCGGGTTCATCTTGAAGGTGAAGGTCTTGCCGTCTTCCGAGACGGTCCAGCTCTCGGCGAGGACGCCGGTGATCTTGGTCGGATCGGCCGGATCGAAGCTGACCAGCGGCTGATAAATCTGCTGGCTGGCGAGCACGCCACCGACTTCCGACACTTCGGCCGGATCGAGCGTGATGATGTCGTCGATCGCGTCCGCGATGACGAGGGTATTCTTGGGCGTTTCGGCGATCGCACCGGACGCGGACATTACCGCGCCGACGGCGACCGCCATAAGCGTCTTGAATAAACGCATGGCAGTCTCCCTGGTTGAAGTCTTCCGGCGCATGAAGCCGGTTGCAGTCGCAGGCGTCATCTCTCGCTTATCCCCTCTTGGGTCAGTTTACTGATCCCATGGAAGGTGAAGGTCAGCGCAGCGATGGGTAGAAGGGTTTCGATCTCGGCGAGGGCGGCCGGCGTGAAGATGCCGGCATCGCCGAGCACGGCCACGACGCCGCGGGTTTCGCCCCCGATCACGATGGGGAAGCACGAGCAGGCGCCGTAGCCCATGGCGACAAGCCCGTCGGTCTCGGGCAGGAACGCCGCCATGCCGGCGACGCTGTCGCCGATCACGGGCAGCATCGCGCCGAGGATGGTGTTGTTCCAGACGTCGTCGGCCACCGGATCGACGTTGCCGACCGGGAAATCGACCGGATTGGACGTGCCGATGCGGTGGGTCGCCCTCTTGTCCGGCGCGACTGCAATGAAGGTCGCGGTGCGTACGCCGGAGACGGCGGTGAAGAGCGCCGACAGCACGGCGAACAGGTCCGTCGGACCCGAAGCGAGTGCGGTTTTCAGCTGTGCCGCGAGAGTAGGATCGATCGCGCTCATTCAGGGAACAGCCGCATCGTGCCGACCCAGAGTTCGAGCGCTGTCTCGTTGCCGACATTGGTGCCGCGATGCGGCTTGCGGCTGTCGAAGTGCAGTGTGTCGCCGGGGCCCAGCCGGTATTCGATGCCGTCCACCTCGTAGAGCATCTGCCCGGCGACGAGATAGACGAAGTCCTCGCCCTCGTGGCTCATCATCTCCGAGGCATGGCCGGGCGGCACATGCGACAGGCAGGCATTGAGCTGCGCCTCGGGGAAACCGCGCTCGAGGAACTCGTAGTACCGCGAGGTGCCGCCGACATTGTAGGTCTGGCGCTGGCCGGAATGGCTGACGACGCTATGCTCGCGCGCCGGGACTTTCGAGACGAACTGGTCGACGGTCGTCTCCAGCGCCTTCGCCAGGTTGTAGAGCGAGGCCAGGGACGGGGTAGAGATGCCGCGCTCGATCTGGCTGATGAAACCGACGGTGAGGCTGGCTTCGTCCGCTACCTGCTGCTGGGTCTTGCCCAGCGCCTTGCGACGGGCCTTCAGCCGCGATCCGAGGCTCGGATCGATCGGTGTGGCCAACTCGGCCGGCTCGGTACGCTTCGCAAACTTCAGGACTGACACGGAGGCTCTCTTGATTTTAGCGACACTAAAGAAGCGGGTGAGGGAGTCAACGGGGAGTGTGGGGTAAGGCGGCGGTGAGTTGGGCTAGACGGTCCCCACCCACTGGCCGGTGGAGGTGGCGCCGCCAGTGACCGAACCGGTTATCCCTGCGCCAGCTCCCATTCGATCGTCCGCCGCAGCGCCTGTTCCTCCGGCACGATCTCGCGGTAGCCCAGTTCATCCCGGATGCGCTGGGAATCGAGCGTCAGGGGATAGCTGAGGTCGCTCGACTCGGCCCGGTCGGCCAGCGCGCCGTTCGCCTCCGCGTCGACCAGCGTGATCTCGCTGTCGATGCCCATCAGTGTCAGGATGGTGCGGGCCCAGTCGGCCTGGGTGCGGACGAACGGCTGCGACACGTTGTAGATCCGCCCGGCCGCCTCTGGCGACACCGCCGCCAGCGCCAGCGCTTCGGCCACGTCGTCGATATAGGCGTAGGAATTGAGCCAGCCCGCGCCGCGCCGGTCGAGCCTGAACGGCTCGCCTTTCTTCGCGCGCTTGATGGCCCAGGCGAAGCGGTGCTGCTTGTCGTCAGGCCCGAAAATCATCGGCAGGCGCATCACCGTGGCTTCCGGCGCGCCTTGGGCGAGGGCGAACTCCTCGATCGGGATCTTGTCGTAATTCTCGAACAGGTCGTCCTCGACCCCAGCTGGCCGGCGCAGGTTGCCGCGATAGGGGTAGCGGAGCGTCCGCAGCGGCGAATCTTCGGTTGCCGGATCGGGCCGGATCTCCGGGGTTTCCTTCTTCAAGAGCCCGCCATAGTTCGAATAGACATCGGTCGAACTGACGAGGATGTAGCGCGCGCCTGCCTTGCCGGCGGCCTCGATCACCGGCTCGGCGTTCTTGAGGCTCAAGGCGAAAATATCGATGACCGCAGTGACGCCATTGGCCTTCAGCAGTTCGGCGATGCGCTCGCTGTCCATGCGGTCCGCCGCCTCGAATTTCACGCCGTCGGCCAGCGCCACCGGGCTCTGCCCGCGCGCCACGACAACCACATCATGCCCGCGCTCGCTGAGGCGTCTGGCAGTGGCCGTGCCGAGAAATCCCGTGCCTGAGATGATCGCGATCGTCATGCGCCGACTCCTTTTCACTGGGGAGGCGGAGACTGGTCGAGCCAGCCGTCACGATCAACCCCGAAGGACGGGCAGGGGACAAAAGAGCGCCTTCAGCAAAAGTTGCAGACTCTTGCGGTTCGAGAGCGCGCCGATGCAACGTCTCAGTGCGGCAGGTTGAGCGGCTCGCCGTGATTGCGCAGCACCATGCCCACGGCGCCCATGCAGGCCCCGTTGTCGGAGAAGGCGCTCGGTCTGAGGATCGTACGGGAATAGTCCGGCACATCGGATGGCTTGACGAGGCTGAAGCGTTCGAAGCTTTCGGCCAGCGGCGTCATCAGCAATTCGCCTGCCGCCGCGAGGCGTCCGTTGACGATGACCAATGGCGGGTTGAACACCGAGCCGATCAGCCCGAGCCCACGCCCCCCGGCCTCACCGGCCTGCTGGATCAGCCTGCGGCAGGTCTCATCGCCGCCGAGCGCCAGCTCGACGACGTCATGGATGCGCAGCGGCCGCCCGACATGGCGCTGCGCCTCGACCAGCGAGTCGCGGAAGCTGGCATAGACCTCGAGGCAGCCGCGGTTACCGCAGCGGCAGAGGGGCCCAAGCGGATCGATCACGACATGGCCGAATTCGCCCGCGCCGCCCGCCAGCCCGCGCATGACCTTGCCGCCGACGACGATGGCACCGCCGACGCCGAGATCGAGCGTATAGACGATGAAATCCTCGTGGCCCTGCGCGGCGCCCCAGGTCATCTCCGCGATGGCGAGGCAGTTGCTCTCGTTGTCGGCAAAGATCGGCGCGTCGAACATCGGGCCGAACAGTTCGTGGAGGTTGACGCCGGCCCACATGGGCAGGCCGCCGCGCATCACCTGGCCAGTCATCGGGTTCACCGGGCCGCCGACGGCAAGGCCGACGCCGAGCAGGCCAGCTTCCGATTGCCACTGGTCGGCATAGGCCTCGGCCACCAGCTGGCGGATCAGTTCGAGCGCCGTCGCCGGGGCGTAATCGGGCTCGATGACGATCGATTTGTCGGAGAGCACTCGGTGCGACACGTCGGCGATGATCACCTGCAGCTCGCTCTGGCCGATCAGGATGCCGATGCAGGTGCCCGCTTCCGGATTGAGCGTCAGCGTCGTCGCCGGCCGGCCGACATTGCCGTCGAGCTCGGTGCCGGTTTCAAGCACCATGTTGGCTCGCCGCAGTTCGGCGAGCGCGGTCGATACGGTCGATTTGGCGAGCCCCGTCAGGCGCACCAGCTGTGATGCGCTCATGCTTCCGCGCGCGCTGAGGGTACGAATGATACGTCCCGCCGGCGTGCCTAAGGCCCCATGCGCAAGTAGCGATTTCAGCTCGATCTTATTCACCGGCGCCCTCCCCAGGCGCGTTGACAAGCCGAATAAGTTCACCATAGAACTAATACGACGGTGCCGTGGAGGATGTGCACCGACGAAGAGAAAGCGCAAGTGCCTGGACAGGGGCCGACCGCAAGAGTCGGCACCGGGCAGATGTGCTTCAAGGGAGAGATAATTATGACGTTCACGACCAAGGTCGCGGCTGCCGCGACCACGATGCTTGTTGCCGCGCTGCTTTCGAGCACCGCGATGGCCGCCCCCAAGGTGCTGATGCTGCACCAGTGGGCGTCCGGCAACGATGCCGCCTCCATTGCCAAGCTCGGTGAGATGTTCACCGCTGCCGGCGGCACCTGGGAACAGACCGCTATTGCCGGTCACACTGCCAATACCCTCGCCAAGCTCCGCGCCGACGTCGTCGCCGGCAACGCCCCTGCCGCCGTGCAGCTGAAGGGCCCGGAAATTGCCGAGTGGAACGCCACTGGCGGCACTGCCGACATGGACGCACTCGCTACCGCCGAGGGCTGGGATGCCGTCGTCGCGCCCGAACTGCTGCCGGTGATGAAGCCGGAAGGTAAGTGGGTCGCGGCCCCGATGAACATCCACCGGATCAACTGGATCTGGGGCAACAAGGCCGCCATGGAAGGCGTGGGCGTCACCGAGCTGCCCAAGACCTGGGCCGACTTCAACGCCGCCTGCGACAAGGCCGTTGCCGGTGGCAAGATCTGCCTTGCGCACCTCTCGGCCGACTGGACCGATGCGACCACGTTCGAGACGGTCGTTTACGGCATGGACAAGGACCTCTACACCAAGGCCTTCGTCGACGGCGATGTCGAAGCCCTCCGTTCGGAAGGCATGATCAAGGCGTTCGACCAGATGCGCCTGATGGTCACCAAGTACATGGATCCGGCCATCGCCGGCCGTGACTACGACACCGCCTCCAACATGATGGTCAACGGCGATGCGCTGTTCTTCATCATGGGCGACTGGGAACTGGGCGCGATCAAGTCGGTGGGCCATGAGCCCGGCGGCGACATCCTGTGCGGCCAGTCCCCGACCGACTGGGCCGGCGACGGCTTCATCCTGAACTCGGACTCGGTCGTGTTCTTCAATCAGAAGGACCCGGACTACCAGGAAGGCCAGAAGCTGCTCGCCAGCCTGATCCTGTCGCCCGAGTTCCAGAAGGTGTTCAACATCACCAAGGGCTCGATCCCGGCCCGCCTCGACGTCGACCTGGCGGACGGTTTCAACGTCTGCCAGCAGCAGAGCCAGGCGGCTCTGAAGGGTTCGATCGAGGGCGGCACGCTGGTCCGTTCGATGGCGCACAACATGACCGTGCTCCAGAAGTATCGCGGCGCGATGATGGACACCATCACCGAGTTCGTGAACACACCTGAGATGACCTCGGAAGAAGCGGCCAACATCATGGCCGACGCCGTCGAAGCTCAGATGTAATTTCTGACCAGGATTGCCGGCCGCGGCGCCTTCGGGTGCCGCGGCCGGTTCCCTTGGCGGCAGGTTTTGGAGGGTATTCCGTTGGCTATGGCAGGTCAGTCCGTTTCGACTGGCACGAGTACGTGGGACCGCATCAAGAAGTGGACACCCATATTCATCATCGCGCCGTCTATCGTTGCGTCGTTCGTCTACGTCTTCGTCTTTGCCGGCTGGACGTTCTACATCTCGCTCAGCGACTCGACGCTGCTGCCCAGCTACGGCTTCAAGGGGCTTGAGAACTACGTCTCGCTCTGGACCAACCGCCGCTGGAGCGTTGCCTATACCAACCTGCTGTTCTTCTCGCTCTTTTACGTCACCATCTCGATGGCATTCGGCTTGCTGCTGGCCGTCCTGATCGACCAGAGAGTGCGTGCCGAGTCATTCTGGCGTACGATTTTCCTCTATCCGCTCGCGGTCAGCTTCATCGCCACCGGTACTGTGTGGCAGTGGCTCTACAACCCCGGCAGCGGCATTCAGTTTCTGGTCAATTCGATGGGCTGGACCGACTTCCAGTTCGCGTTGACCTCCGACCGCAAGAACGCCATCTGGGCGATCATCATCACCGGCATCTGGGGCTCCGCCGGCTTCTCGATGGCCCTGTTCCTCGCCGGCCTGCGATCGGTCGATCCCGACATCATCAAGGCCGCGCAGATCGACGGCGCCAGCTGGTTCCGGACCTATCGCAAAGTGATCCTGCCAACGATCGGGCCGATCTTCATAGCCGTCGCGGTGGTGCTGCTGCAGTTCGCCATCAAGACCTTCGATCTGGCGGTCGCCCTGACCAACTCGGGCCCGGGCATCTCGACGACCTTCCCGGCCACGTATGTGTACGACTTCATGTTCCAGCGCGGAGAGATTGGAGAAGGCGCGGCTGCGGCCATGATGGTGCTGGCGGCTCTCGCGATCGTCCTCGTTCCCTATTCACTCTACCTCGTGTGGCGCAAGCGCATGGAGGCGAACAATGGCTGATGCTGTCTTCACCAGTGCCGGTGTAGAAGACAAGGAAGCGGCTGTTGCCAGTCGCCGGCGCCTGATCTCTCGGATCGTGATCTACGGCCTGCTCGGGCTGATCTCGATCGTCTACATCGTCCCATTCCTCGTCGTGTTCCTCAATTCGTTCCGGACCAACGCCGAGATCGGTGCCATGGGCCTCATCTCGCTGCCGCAGAGCTTCCGGCTCGATGCGTGGCCGCAGGCTTGGAGCGACTTCTGTATCGGCGGCCAGTGCGATGGCGTGGCGCGCTACTTCTGGAACTCGGTGGCGATGGTCATACCGGCCACCATCATCTCCACAGCCCTCGGTGCCATCAACGGCTACATTCTGTCGAAGTGGAAGTTCCCGGGGTCCGAAATCGTCTTCGGCTTCATGCTGCTCGGCGTGTTCATGCCCGGCCAGATCGCGCTGCTGCCCTGGGCCTTCACCCTCGGCCAGCTCGGGCTGTCGAACTCGGTCTATGGCCTCGTCCTTGTGCACTGCATCCAGGGCTTGAGCTTCACCACGCTGTTCTTCCGCAACTACTACGTGTCGATCCCCGACGACCTGCTGAAGGCTGCCCGCATCGACGGCGCCGGTTTCTGGCGCATCTTCTGGAAGATCATGATCCCGCTGTCCCCGCCGATCATCATCGTGACGGTCATCTGGCAGTTCACCGGCATCTGGAACGAATACCTGTTCGGCGTGGTGCTGAACTCGGGCGCCAACCAGCCCATCACCGCGGCCCTGGTCGCCCTCTCGATGAGCGGCACCACGGTTCGCACCTATGATGTCATGAGTGCGGCCGTGCTGATCGGCGCGCTGCCCCCACTCCTCGTCTACTTCTTCGGCGGAAAATATTTTGTCCGCGGCCTTACCCAGGGAGCAATCAAGTAAATGGCGTCCTTGACCATCAGGAACCTGCGTAAGAGCTTCGGCACCGTCGAAGTGCTGAAGGGTGTCGACCTCGAGGCCAACACCGGCGAATTCATCGCCCTCGTTGGCCCTTCGGGCTGTGGCAAGTCCACACTGCTCGCCATGATCGCCGGTCTCGAGACCGTCACGTCGGGCGAGATCTACATCGGCGACCGGCTGGTGAATTCGGTGCAGCCCAAGGACCGCGACATCGCCATGGTGTTCCAGTCCTACGCGCTCTACCCGACAATGACCGTCAAGGAGAACATGGCTTTCGGCATGGAGAGCCGTGGGGTGCCCAAGGCGGAGCAGGAGGCGACGATCGCCCGTGTTGCCGCGCTCCTCCAGATCGAGCCGTTCCTGAAGCGCAAGCCCGGCCAGCTCTCGGGCGGCCAGCGGCAGCGCGTCGCAATGGGTCGCGCGCTGGTGCGTGACCCGGCGCTGTTCCTGTTCGACGAGCCGTTGTCGAACCTCGATGCGAAGCTGCGCGTCGACATGCGCACCGAAATGAAAAAGCTGCACCAGCGCGTCGGCAAGACCACCGTGTACGTGACGCACGACCAGGTGGAAGCCATGACGCTTGCCTCGCGCATCGCCGTGATGCACCACGGCGAAGTGCAGCAGTTCGCCGACCCGGACACCATCTACAATCGCCCGGCCAATATCTTCGTTGCCGGGTTCATGGGCTCGCCGTCGATGAACTTCATCAACGCCGAGATCACGACCAGCGGTGGCGCCCCGTCGGTGACGTTCCCACTGGTCGATGGTGGTGTCGCCAATCTGCCACTCTACAACGGCGTGGCGCAGCGGGCGACCGACAAGAAAGTCATCCTCGGCATCCGTCCCGAGCACCTCAGCCGCCAGTCGACCAGCACTGCCGGCAAGCCGGGCATCGCCACGATGTCGGCGCAGGTGGAAGTGGTGGAGCCGACCGGCGCTGAGACCATGGCGGTGATGAAGTTCGGCGACCTCGAGGTTGTCGGCCGCTTCTCGCCGGACGAGGCGCCCAAGACCGGCGAGAACATGCCGCTGGCGGTCGACATGACCCGCGCGTGCCTCTTCGATCCGGCCACGACGCGACTGATCTAGGGGCGACCAAAATCAGCAAGTTCGCCAAGTACCCCAGTCTCGAGGGGCGGGTCGTGTTCGTCACCGGCGGTGCCTCGGGCATCGGTGCCGATATCGTCCGCGCCTTCGCCGGGCAGGGCAGCAAAGTCGGCTTCGTCGATATCCTCGACCAGGATGGCCGCGAGCTCGCCGAGGAGACGGGCGCCCACTTCATCAACTGCGACATCACCGATGTCGCGGGGCTGCGTGCCGCCATCGACGTGATCAAGAACCGGCTCGGCAATATCACCGTGCTGGTCAACAACGCTGCCAATGACGACCGGCACGAGATCGACGATGTCACCGAGGAATACTGGGACGCCTCGCTCGACCTGAACCTCCGCCCGCAATTCTTTGCCGCCCAGGCGGTGCGCGAGCAGATGAAGGCCGAGGGCGGCGGCGCGATCATCAATTTCTCCTCGATCGCCTGGCGCGGCGGCGCCTCGAACATGCCGGTCTATGCCACGGCAAAGGCCGCCATCATTGGCCTGACGCGCGCCCTCGGCCGTGGCTTCGGCACGGACAATATCCGCGTCAACGCCATCGAGCCGGGCGCTGTCATCACCGACCGGCAGCGGCGATTGTGGTTCAAGGATCAGGCCTCGATCGATGGTGTCGTCTCGCGCCAGACCATCCAGCAGGTGCTGCTCGGCGACGAGATCGCCCGCACGGTGCTGTTCCTCGCATCCGACGACAGTCGAATGATCACCAAGCAGTCGATTACTGTAGATGCTGGATTGCGCTAGTTCTGACGCCCCCGACTCGAAGCGACGGTGACACGATGAAGATCACGACCGGCCTCAACCCTTACGGCCTCACCTACTATCTCGGCCTGCAGGGCGCGGGTACGCCGAGGCACAACCCGAATGGCGCGGGCCTCGAGGGCTTCATCCGCCTGACCCAGGAGCTCGGCGGCAAGGCTATCGAGCTTTGGGAAGGCTGGCTCAAGGACATGTCCGACGCCGAGCTGGCTTCGCTCCGCGCGCGCCTCGACGATCTCGGCTGGAAGCGCGTGTTGAGCTCGGGCCTGCAGCATGGCGACATGGACCTCTTGGTCCGCTGCGCCAAGGCGCTCGACGCAAAGTTCATCCGCGTCGCGCTGACCCCGATCCTCTGCGGCGACCGTGCCGCGGCCGGCCCGCGCTGGCATGAACTGATCGCCTCGGTGAACCAGAAGCTCGAGGCCGCCGTGCCCAAGCTCGAAGCCGCCGGCGTGGTGCTGCTGATCGAGAACCACCAGGATTTCACGTCTCGCGAGCTGGTCGGCTTCTGCGAGGAATACGGCCCGCACGTGCGGATCGTCTTCGACATGGCCAACACCTTCCCGGTGGCCGAGTCGCCACTCGACTTCGCCCGCGTGATCGCGCCCTATGTGCGGCACTGCCACGTCAAGGACTATCGCGCCGTGATCGAGCCCGATGGCTTCCGCCTCGTGCGTTGCCCCTCGGGCGACGGCTGCGTTCCGCACAAGGAAATGTTCGACATCCTCGCCAAGCACAATGACGAGATGATTGCCTGCATCGAAATCGGCGCGCTCGATGACCGGCACGTCAAGCTCTACACGCCCGAGTGGTGGCACGGCTACGCGCCCAAGCAGGCCGAAGACCTCGCCGCGTGCCTCCTCGCGCTGCAGAGGAACCGGTTCGAGCCTGGTGAGGAATGGCGCACGCCGTGGCAGCGCAACGCTGACCACGAACTCATCGAATACGAGCTGGGGCAGTACCGGAAAAGCGCCGCGAACCTCAAAGCTATTGGACTAATGTGATTGGAGGCCCGCCGTGGCAAAGGATCTTTCTGGCAAAATCGCTTTCGTGACAGGCTCGGGCCGCGGCCTGGGCAGCGTGATGGCGAAAAAGCTCGCCGCACGCGGCGCTGACGTCGTCGTCCACGACCTGACCTGGGAGTCAGCCGCCCAGTATGGCGAGGCCGACAATCTCGGCTTCATGATCAAGACGATCGAAGGTCTCGGCGTGCGCTCGATGGGCGTCACCGGCAATATCGGCGACCGCGACGCGGTGGCCAACATGCGCAAGGAGATCGAGGAAAAGTTCGGCCCGGTCGAAATCCTCGTCAACTGCGCTGGCGGCGACATCGGCGCGGCGGGTGGCAAGCCGGTGCCCAACAACATCCTCGGCATCACCTACGAGGATCTGATGGTACTCACCAACAACAACCTGATCGGCACCATGCTGGTGACGCAGGCCTTTGTGCCGCAGATGGTCGAGCGCCAGCACGGCATCGTCGTCAATATCGCCTCGGTTGCTGCCCATATCGGCGTGAGCGGCGGCGGCATTTACGCCACCCTCAAGGCCGCCGTCACCCACTACACCCGCTGCCTCGCCGAGGAGGTGAAGGAACACGGCGTCCGCGTCAACGTGGTGAGCCCGGGCCCGTCCAAGACCGCCCGTTTCCAGGCCACCCGCACGGTCGATCCGGACAAGATGAACTCCAACAAGGTCTCGATGGACCGCTACGCCGAACCCGAGGAAATCGCCGACGCGGTGGTGTTCCTGTGCTCGCCGGAAGCCAAGTTCATCCACGGGCAACTGCTCCGTGTGGACGGCGGGCTGCAGCTTTACGCGGGCTGAGGCCTGACTGAGACAGACGACCCCCTCCCATCCTCCCCCAAAAAGGGGGAGCTGCCTGCCGGCGCTTTAGGCACGATCGAAGAGGGAGCCTCTTCTCTTCACCTCCCCCTTTATGGGGAGGCCGGGAGGGGGCCGTCTCTCTCGGCCATCCCTTGTCCCCGCGACCGCCTCCCGCTAACCCTGTGACTCCCGTCCCGGAGCCACGATGCCCACTCTCGGCCTGATCCTCGCCGCCATCGCCGCGGTCGCGTCCTTCCTCACCGCCTGGTGGATCATGCGGCGCGCCGAGCGCCTCGGGCTGGTGCAGGAGCCGAACGCCCGCTCCTCGCACGCCACGCCCACCCCCACGGGCGGGGGGCTCGGCATCGCGGTCGGCGGCACCATTGCCGGCCTCCTCTGCGCGCTGGTGCTGCCGTTTCTCGGCGTGCCGGTGATCATGGCGTCGATCCTCATCGCCTATATCGGCTACACCGACGACCGCCGCCCGCTCGCCGCCCGCTGGCGCTTGGGCGCGCAGGTGCTGCTGATGGGCGCCGTCGTCGCGGTGCTGCCGCTCGGTGTGGTGATGGCGCTGACCGGCCTGCCGGAATCGGTGATCATGATCCTCCTCGCGCTTGGCGGAGCGCTGTGGATCAACCTCTACAACTTCATGGACGGCATCGACGGCCTCGCCGCCTCGGAGGCTATTTTCCTCATGCTCGGCGGCGCCCTCATCGCAGTTGCGTTCGAGCCTGGTATCACCGAGGACCCACGCCTGTGGTGGATGGTCGGGCTCGCCTCCGCCTCCCTCGGCTTCCTGCTGCTGAACTGGCCGCCGGCGAAGCTGTTCATGGGCGATGTCGGCAGCACATATCTCGGGCTGATGACGGCGTTCTTCGCGCTCACCACCATCACCAGCTTCTGGCTGAGCCTCTGGCAATGGCTGATCCTCGCGGCGCTGTTCCTCGCCGACAGCCTCACCACACTCGTCCGTCGCGTCATCCGGCGTGAGCGCTTCTGGGAGGCACACAAGCGCCATGCCTATCAGGCGCTGCAACGCCGCTTCGGCTCGCACCGCAAGGTGACGCTGCTCTATGTCGCGATCGACGTGGTGATCCTGTTGCCGCTCGCCTGGGTCGCCGGGCGCGCGCCGGAATGGGCGCCTGCCATCGCCGTGGCAGTCTTGGTGGTATTGGTGCTGGCAGCCCTCAGGGCTGGCGCCGGCGCGCCGCTAAAGCCAGAGGCTGAGGAAGTAAGCGCCGGCGCCAAGAATGGCCAGTGAGGCCGCGGCCGAGGCGACCAGCATGTTCCGCGCATAGCTCAGCTGCCGCGCCAGCTCGTGCCGGGTAACGGCGCGGACGTCGAAATGCTCGATCTCGTTGTCGATCATGGGCTAGCCCCTCCGCTATCGCCCAAGGGTGCGCGCGTCCGGGGAAACCGGCCAGCGCCATGCAAAATCATGCTTAATTAGATTCAAATGCCGTGTAGGCTCACCCGGAGCGTGATCAGGAAAAGTTGCAGACCTTTCCGGTTCGAGAGCGCGACAAAAACAAGAACCTTGCTCGCAGAAGCGTGTAATCGGCCAATTGCAGCGGCCTTGGCGTTGCCAAAATTGGCGCGCTCATGCCGCCGCCCCACGTTCGGATAGTCTCGCCTGATGCTTCGCCTGCGTTCCGGTTTCATGATCCTCGCTACGGCGATGCTGTTGGCGGGTTGCAGTTCGGTCGTTGCGCCGGCCCCCGGCCGGAACAGCACGGCCCCCGCGCCCATGCAGCTGAGCCAGGGCACGATCCTCGCGGCCATCAACGGCACCCGCGCCGCCAACGGCAAGCCGCCGCTGCGCTACAACGTGAAGCTCGAAGCCGCCGCCCGCTCGCAGGCCAACCTCATGGCCGCCAAGGACACGCTCTCGCACGATCTCGGCGTGACCCTGCGCCAGCGCGTCACCACCGCCGGCTACGATCTGGCAGTAGGCGAGAACGTCGCCGGCGGGCAATCGACGCTCGACCAGGCGATTTCGGGCTGGCTGGCGTCTCCGGCCCACCGCGACACGCTGCTCTCGACCAAGTTCCAGGAGTTCGGGCTGGCCGTCGCGACGGTGCCGGCGAACAGGAAAAGCAAGTACCGGGTGTACTGGGCGTTCATCGCCGGCGGGCCGTATGAGGCGTGGCACTGAGGGCTGGATGGCGGCGAAGCCGCTCTTCATCCTCCCCTGCGAAGCGGGGGAGGATGAAGGAGAGGCCAGCTCTCAGCTCGTCGACAGCGTCCGCCGCACCGCATCCCGCCACCCCTTCAGTTTCCGCTTCCGCTCCGCGTCGTCCATATGCGGGTTGAACTGCCGGTCGAGCGCCCAGCGGGCGGCGAACCCCTGCTGGTCCGGCCACACGCCGGCTTTGTAGCCGGCAAGCCAGGCGGCCCCGAGGGCCGTCGTCTCGAGGATGGTTGGGCGATCGACCGGCGTATTGAGGATGTCGGCGAGGAACTGCATGGTCCAGTCCGAGGCGACCATGCCGCCATCGACGCGCAGCACTGTATCGTTAGCGCCCTTCCAGTCCTTTCGCATCGCATCGACGAGGTCGCGCGTCTGGTAGCTGACGGATTCGAGCGCCGCGCGCGCCAGCTCCGCCGGCCCGGTATTGCGGGTGAGCCCGGTGAGCGAGCCGCGCGCTGCGGAGTCCCACCACGGCGCACCGAGGCCGACGAAGGCCGGGACGAGGTAGACGTTCTGCGTCGGATCCGCCTTGGCCGCGAGCAGGCCGGCATCGGAGGATTTCTCGAACGCCTTCAGCATGTCGCGCAGCCACTGGATCGATGCACCGGCAATGAAGATGGCGCCCTCGAGCGCATAAGTCGTCTCGCCGTTCAGGCGGTAGGCGACCGTGGTGAGCAGCCGGTTCTTCGAGCGCACCATGTCCTTGCCGGTGTTGAGCAGGGCAAAGCAGCCGGTGCCATAGGTCGATTTCAGCATGCCGGGACTGAAGCAGGCCTGCCCGATGGTCGCCGCCTGCTGGTCGCCCGCCGCGCCGTAGATCGGGATCGGCGTCCCGAACACTTCGGGGTCGGTGGTGCCGAAGTCGTCGGCGTTCTCCTTCACCTCGGGCAGCATCGAGCGCGGGATGCGGAAGAGCTTGAGCAGTTCGTCGTCCCATTCGCCGGTCTTGATGTTGAGCAGCAGCGTGCGGCTGGCATTGGTGATGTCAGTGGCGTGGCTCTTGCCGCCCGTCAGCCGCCAGATCAGGAAGCAGTCGACGGTGCCGAAGGCGAGTTCGCCCTTTTCCGCGCGCTTCCTCGCCCCCGGCACGTTGTCGAGGATCCAGGCGAGCTTGGTCGCGCTGAAATACGGGTCGAGCAACAGGCCGGTCTTCTTCGAGATCATCGGCTCGTGACCGGCCGACTTCAGCTTTTCGCAGAGCTTGGCCGTGCGCCGGTCCTGCCAGACGATGGCGTTGTAGATGGCCTTGCCGGTCGCCCGGTCCCAGACGATCGTCGTTTCGCGCTGGTTGGTAATGCCGATTGCGGCGATGTCCTGGGCCTTGAGGTTGGCCCGCTTCAGCGCCGTCTTGACGCTCCACAATGCCGTCGCCCAGATTTCCTCCGGCACATGCTCGACCCAGCCATCCTGCGGGAAATGCTGGGTGAACTCCATCTTGCCTAGCCCGGCGATCTGTTGCTGGCCGTCGAACACGATGGCGCGGCTCGAAGTCGTGCCCTGGTCGATGGCGAGGATATTGCCCGTCACGTCGAGATTCCCTCTTTTGCGAGGCGTTTGGCCATGTAGTCGGCCAGTGCCGCCTTCTCTTCCGCATTGAACCTAAGGCCCTGCTTGCTGCGCCGCCAGAGCACGTCGTCGGCGGTGCGCGCCCATTCGTGGTCCATCAGGTAATCGACCTCGACTTGGGTCAGCGTGCCGCCGAACAGGGTGCCGAATTCGCTCGCCGTTTGGCGGTTGCCGAGAATGGTTGGCACCAGCGTGCCATAGGCCCGCGTCATGCGCCGCAGCACGGGCAGTCCGAGCTTGGGATATCTCGACATGTGCCCGCGCAGCGTGGCTTCGAAGGCGGTGGGCGGAAAGTCGCCGCCGGGCAGCGTGCCGTCGCGCGTCCATTTCGGGCCCTTCGCTCCGATCAGCGCATCGATCTTGTCGACCACCTGCTCGCTGAGCCGTCGGTGCGTGGTGAGCTTGCCACCGAAGATGTTGATGAGCGGCGCCTCGCCCTCATCGCCCTCGGTCTTCAGCACATAGTCGCGCGTCGCTTCCTGCGCGGCGCTGGCGCCATCGTCGAACAGCGGGCGGACGCCCGAGTAGGTCCAGACGATGTCGGCGCGCGTGATCTGGCGGGCGAAATACTCGTTGGCGGCGGCGAGCAGGTAGTCCGTTTCCTCGTCGCTGATCTTCACGCCGGTGGGATCGCCGGCGAAATCCTGGTCCGTGGTGCCGATCAGGGTGAAATCGTGCTCGTAGGGAATAGCGAAGAAGATGCGGCCATCGGCATTCTGGAAGAAGTAGCAGCGGTCGTGGTCGAACAGCTTGTTGACGACGATGTGGCTGCCTTTGACCAGCCGCACATTGTGCGCGTCGTTCTTGCCCAGCGTTTCGGCGATCACATGATCGACCCACGGGCCGCCGGCATTGACCAGCAGCCGGGCCGAGGCGGTGCTGCGCTTGCCCGCCTTGTCCTGCATCTCGATGACCCACAACCCGTTCTCGCGCCGCGCCGAGGTGACCTTGGTCTGCACGTTGATGCTCGCGCCCTTGTCGGCCGCGTCGCGCGCGTTGAGCACCACGAGCCGGGCATCATCGACCCAGCCGTCCGAGTATTCGAATGCCACCTTGTGCCCCGGCTTCAGCGGCTTGCCCGCCGCGTCCTGCATCAGGTCGAGCGTCTTGGTCGCGGGCAACAGCTTACGGCCGCCGAGATGGTCGTAGACGAACAGGCCGAGCCGCAGCAGCCACGCCGGCCTGAGGTTCTTCTCGTAGGGTAGCACGAAGCGCAGCGGCCAGATGATGTGCGGCGCCGACGCCCACAGCACTTCGCGCTCGATCAGCGACTCCCGCACCAGCCGGAACTCGTAGTGTTCGAGATAGCGCAACCCGCCATGCACGAGCTTGGTCGCCGCCGATGACGTGCCCGAGGCCAGGTCGTGCATTTCGGCCAGCATCACCGAATGCCCACGCCCCTGCGCGTCTCGCGCTATGCCCGTCCCGTTCACGCCGCCGCCGATGATGAAGATATCCACGGGCGTGGTGGTGGTCATACGGTCGTCCCCGGTCGTGATGCTTGCGGCGATCTAGGAGAGAATGCGGCAGCTGATCAACGTCATAATGCGCGGAAATTCTTGCGTGAACTACATGTGGTGCCGCTCCATTGACCGGCGGACCGATCGCGTGCACTAGCAGGGGACACCTGTTCGGCCCTGCCCATGCTCGCCATCCTCAACGTCGTCCTGCCGGTCTTCGCGATCATGGCGCTGGGCAACCTCGCGGTCCGGTTCCGGATGTTTCCGTCCGAGGGCGTGCGCGGGCTGGTGATGTTCGTCAACAATTTCGCGACGCCCTGCCTCTTGTTCAACGCCATGGCGACGGCGGATTTCTCGACCGCCTTCCGCTGGGACGTGATCGTGCCCTTCTACGTTGGCGCCATCACGGTGTTCATCCTCGGCATCCTGCTCGCCGCGAAAGTGTTCAGGAACAAGCCGGGTGAAAGCGTAGCGTCGGGCTTTTCGGCCTTCTTCACCAACACCGTGCTGATCGGCATTCCGGTGATGCAGCGCGCCTATGGCGAGGATGCGCTGCTTACCGCCTTCTCGATCATCGCCTTTCACGCCTCGGTGCTGATCACCTTGGGCATGCTGACCATGGAACTCGTCCGCCGCGACGGCGCGCCGCTGCACAAGGCGCTCGGCGTGGCGGCGGTCCGCATCGTCTCCAACCCGCTGCTCTGGGGCATCGTCCTCGGCGCAGCGGCCAATTTCGCCAAGCTGGAGATGATCGAGCCGGTCGATGCCTTCATCACCATGATGGCGGCGGCGGTGACGCCCGCCGCGCTGTTCGGCCTCGGCGGTGCACTCAATGACTACAAGCTGAGCGAGAACTGGGCCCAGTCATTGTCGCTCTCGCTGCTGAAGCTGCTGGTGCAGCCCTTTATCGCCTGGGTGCTGATGGTCCACATCCTGCACGTCGACCACGAGTTCGCCCGCTACGGCGTGCTGCTTGCCGCCATGCCCACCGGCATCAACGCCTACGTGTTCGCGACTTACTACAATCGCGGCGTGAACGTCGCGACGAACACGGTGCTGATCTCGACGGTGCTGAGCGTCCTGACGGTCAGCGGCTGGCTGTATCTGCTGGGGATATAGCGCCTGACTGAGGCAGACGACCCCCTCCCATCCTCCCCCATAAAGGGGGAGGTGCCTGCCGGCGCTTGAGGCTGGATCGAAGACACAGCTCGACTCTTCACCTCCCCTTTGTGGGGGAGGCCGGGGGGCCTCTCTCTCGGCAACCCTACTGCGCCGCCTCGATGGTCATCGACAGCACCTTCGGCTCGCCTACCGCCGGCACCGCCCGCACGGCCATGGTCGACACAGCATCGAGCCCCACCGCAATGCGCACATGCCGGTCCGTCGGGCAGACATCCAGCACCGGGTCGAAGCCGATCCAGCCCAGCCCATCGTCAAACGCCTCGGCCCAGGCATGCAGCGTCGGCGTCTCGCTATCGGCGGCCAGATACCCCGAAACGTAGCGGGCCGGAATTTCGAGCGCCCGCGCTGCGCCGATGAAGGCATGCGCGAAGTCCGAGGCGGGCGGACGGGCCGCCTGCGCCTGAGTCTGCGACTGGCTCTGACCGTCCTGCGATTGCGACTGCTCGGCACTGCCGACCACCTCGCCGACGCGGGCCATCAGCGCGTGCAGCAGTGCGATGCGATCCTGCCCGCTTTTCGGCGCCGTGCGGAACTTGCTGGTGATCGCGCCGATTGGCTTGGTCAGCCCCGTCGGACGCCGGTAGAGGGCAGGGGGAATGTCGCCCTGCTGCCGGCCGATCACCCCGTTGCGGTCGATCGTCTCGACGACACCACTGACCGAGATGGTGAGTTCGGCGTCTGGCCTGGTCTGGCTGACGAGATGCGCCCGATTGCCGAACGCATCTATGAACGCTGCGGCGCGGTCGAACCCCGGCATCTCCACGGTCCATTCGCGGACGGTCTGTGTCGGCCCGGTCTGCGGCGTCAGCAGCACATGCTGAACGCTGCGGGCGATGCCGCTGCCGAGGGCGAGGCTGAGTCTATGTCGGATGGCGATCTGCATCAGTAGAAGTTGTAGCTCTCGGCGAGGGCGTCGGTGATGTTGTTGTTGCGGTTGATGAATTCGGTCAGGAACTCATGCAGCCCGTTCTCGAAGATGCGATCGACGCTGGTCGCTTCGAGCAGCTCGGCCACCGAGTCTACCGCATCGTGCCCCTTGGTGCGCGTGCCGTAGATCTCTTCCAGCATATCCACCGTGCGGTTGATCCAGTCGACGCAGAACACCAGCGAACGCGGCATTTCGGGCCGAAGGATCAGGTAATCCGCAATATTCCAGGCCTTGTAGCGGTCATGGTAGACGTGCCGGTAGCTGCGATGCGCCGATGCGGCGCGGAGGATCATCGTCCACTGCGCGATATCGACATCGCCGCCTACCATCGTCGCCCGCGGCAGCAGCACGTAGTATTTCATGTCGAGGATGCGCGCCGTGTTGTCGGCCCGCTCGACGAAATTGCCGATCTGGCTGAAGGCATAACCCTCGTCGCGGAGGAAGGTGGAGAGCAACGCCCCGCGATAGCGGTGGCTCACCTGCTTGATCCAGAACAGCAGTTCCTGGAGCTTGGCGCCCGAGATGTCGCGCGGGCGGATGGCCGAGAATTCGAGCCATGCGGCGTTGATCGATTCCCACATTTCCGTGGTGAGCGCCGTGCGGACCGAGCGCGCATTGGTGCGTGCCGCGAGCAGGCACGATTTCACCGACGAGTAGTTGTCCTCGTCGAAGATCATGTAGTCGGCGACGCTCTTGACGTCGGCGATCTGGTACTTGTCGTTGAACCCTTCATCGACCTCGGCCGCCTGCATCATCGAGACCAGGTGCTCGGAGGCGCCACCCTCGCGCCGCGAGGTTAGGCTCATGCGGTAGCCGACCTCGAACATGCGCGCCATGTTCTCGGCCCGCTCGATATAGCGGGAGAGCCAGAAGAGGTTTTGCGCGGTTCTACCGAGCATGGTACACCTCGGAGTTCGGCGCTTGGGGGGAGGGCAACAAGCTCTGTCTCATCCTCAATCCTCCAGCACCCAGGTGTCCTTCGTCCCGCCGCCCTGCGACGAGTTCACCACCAACGAGCCCTTCTTCAACGCCACACGCGTCAGCCCTCCGGGCGTGATCCGGATGTCGTCGCCGCACAGCACATACGGCCGCAAGTCGACATGCCGCGGCGCGATGCCCTTGTCGACGAAGGTCGGGCAGGTCGAAAGCGCCAGCGTCGGTTGCACGATGTAGTTGTCCGGCCGCGCCAGGATCTTGCGCCTGAACTCCTCGCGCATCGCCTTGGTCGAGGTTGGGCCGATCAGCATGCCGTAGCCGCCCGAGCCGTGCACTTCCTTCACCACCAGCTCTTCAAGATGCTCGAGCACATAGGCCCGCTCGTCGTCATTGGTGCAATTGTAGGTGGGGACGTTCTTGAGGAGCGCCTTCTCGCCGAGATAGAACTCGATGATCTCCGGCACATAAACATAGACCGCCTTGTCGTCGGCGATACCGGTGCCCGGCGCATTCACCAGCGTGACATTGCCGGCGCGATAGGCATCGAACAGCCCCGGCACGCCCAGCATCGAATCCGGCCGGAAGGTCAGCGGATCGAGGAAATCGTCGTCGATGCGGCGGTAGATCACGTCGACCCGCTCGGGGCCGGTGGTCGTCCGCATATAGACCTTGCCGTTCTCGACGAAGAGATCCTGCCCTTCGCAGAGCATGGCACCCATCTGGTCGGCGAGGAACGAGTGCTCGAAATAGGCCGAGTTGTGGATGCCCGGCGTCAGCACGACAAGATTGGGCGAGCCGTGGATGCCGCCCGGCGCCACGCTCTCCATCGTCCGCCGCAGCGTCTCGGGATAGGTCTCGACCGGGGCGACCTTGTAGCGCTGGAACAGCTCCGGCGCGAGCTGCAGCATCGCCTCGCGATTCTCCAGCATGTAGCTGACGCCCGATGGCGTGCGCAGGTTGTCTTCGAGCACGTACCAGTCGTCCGGACCGGTCCGAACCAGGTCCACGCCGATGATATGCGAATAGACCCCGCGCGCCGGATCGAGCCCCATCATCTCCGGGCAGAAGGCCGAGTTCTGCAGGATCAATTTCTCCGGCACCCGCCCGGCCTTCAGGATCTCCTGGCGGTGGTAGATGTCATAGAGAAAGGCGTTGAGCGCCCGCACGCGCTGCTCGATGCCCTTCGAAAGCTTGCGCCATTCGATCGCCGAGACGATGCGCGGGATGATGTCGAAGGGGATGAGCTTCTCGGTCCCCTCGTTGCTGCCATAGACAGCAAAGGTAATACCCAGCCGGCGAAACAGACTCTCGGCGTCAGCCGACATCAGGCCCAGGGCTTGCGGCGGCTGGTCCTTCAGCCACTCCTGCAAAATGAGATAAGGGTCGCGGATCGAGCTGTCCGCGTTATGCATTTCGTCAAACGGCGTTGCGGACATTAACTCCCAAGGGCTTACGGCCTATCCCACTCGCCACCATTGGTACACTTTTGTTGAAGGGCGACAAGCCGGGTTCGCGCGCAATAAAGCGGCAGCAGTGCCACCAATGTCGCCTTCACCCTCGCGCAAAACTACCATACAACACGCGCCAACAGGGGTAGGGACGATGCCGGAAGAGATTCTCCAGACGCACAAGCTGCATGACCGTTGTGAGAAGGCGCTCGCCGAGCGCTTCACCGTGCACAAGCTGCACACGGCGGCGGACAAGGACGCGCTGATCAAGGAGATCGGCGGACGGGTGCGCGCTGTCGCAGGTGGCAACGTCAATGGCGAGCTGATGGACAAGCTCCCCAAGCTCGAGATCATCGCCAATTTCGGCGTCGGCTACGACTCGATCGACACCAAGGCCGCCAAGGCGCGCAATATCCGCGTCACCAACACGCCTAACGTCCTCAACGACGCCGTGGCCGAGCTCACCATCGGCATGATGATCGCGCTGGCCCGCCGCATCCCGCAGGCCGATCAGTTCGTACGCCAGGGCAAGTGGGCCAAGGTCGGCTACCGCCTGCAGAGCGAGCTCACCGGCAAGACCGTCGGCATCCTCGGCCTAGGCCGCATCGGCAAGGAAATCGCCAACCGCGCCCAGGCCATGAAGATGCGCGTCGTCTATCATGGCCGGAAGAAGCAGGCCGACGAGCCCTATGTCTTCTACGACAACCTCACCGACATGGCGCGCGACAGTGACTGGCTGGTGATCATCGCGCCGGGCGGCAAGGGCACCGAAAAGATCGTCTCGCGCGAAGTGTTGGAAGCGCTGGGTCCCGAGGGCTACTTGGTCAACGTGGCGCGCGGCACGCTGATCGACGAAGCGGCCATGCTCGAAATGCTCAAGAACTGGAAGATCGCCGGCGCCGCCCTCGACGTGTTCGAGAAAGAGCCGGCCATGGATCCAGCGTTCTGGGAGCTCGACAACGTCGTACTCTCGCCCCACCAGGGCAGCGCCACCCACCAGACCCGCGACAAGATGGGCGACCTCGTCGTCGCCAACCTCGTCGCCCATTTCGACGGCGAGCCGCTGATCAGCGCTGTCGTGTAATTGCAGCGGGTGCCCTCGGGAGAGAGGGCGCCCACGCCGTATTGGAGGAAACCACTTTGCAGATTGAACTGAGCAACAAGGTCGCCATCGTCACCGGTGCCGGCCGCGGCATTGGCCGTCAGATTGCGCGCACCCTCGCCAAGGAGGGCGCGACCGTCATCATCCTCGATTTCAAGCAGGACCTGCTCGACGACGCCGCGGTCGAATGGACCGAAGCCGGCTGGCCCGGCACCCGCGTCTTCTGCGACGTGCGCGAAGCGGCGCAAGTCACCGCTGCAGTCAATGCCATCGAGCAGCAGTATGGCCGCGTCGATATCCTCGTGAACAATGCCGGCGTCGCTGCCGGCGCGCGCGTCGACAAGCTGCCCGAAGCGGTGTGGGATGCCAACTTCGACACCAACACCAAGGGCGTGTTCCTGATGTGCCAGGCGGTGTCGCCGATCATGCAACGCCAGGCCTCCGGCCGCATCATCAACGCGGCGAGCTTTGCCGCCATCATCCCGTCGATCGGCAGCGCCGCCTATGCGGCGAGCAAGTCGGCCGTGGTGCAGTTCACGCGCGTGCTGGCCGGCGAACTCGGCCCGTTCAACGTAACGGTGAACTCCTACTCCCCGGGCATGATCCCGACCCAGATGAACGGCTACGCCAACCTGCCCGACGCCCGCGCCCAGCGCCTGCTCGACACCCTGACTCTCCGCCGCTGGGGAGACGCGCAGGACGTCGCCAACCTCGTCTGCTTCCTGGCGTCGGACTTGGCGGCGTATATCACTGGGGCGTCGATCGACGTCTCGGGCGGCAAGTTCGCCACGCAGATTCCGTCGGTGGCTTACGAGGGGTAGGCACCGGACTCGCGCCAAACTCGGTGTCATCCCTGCGAAGGCAGGGATCCATCTCACCGCCCGCGCCAGCTGAGGGTTGGTCCCCTCTTTCGCAGAAATGACAGCCAGTGGGTCTTGCTGGGCCCAATCTACCGCCAGACCGCCAGCAGCGCCCCCATCAGCACCAGCGCGATCAGGTTGTTGCCGAGGTTGATGGCGATCAGCTTCAGCGAACGGTTCTCGTAGCCCCAAAGCGACACCAGGAGCGTCGCCTGGAAGCCCAGCCACACCCACAACCCGGCCAGCGCTCCGTTGAGCCAGTCGGTAATCCCGGCACCGACGATGATATTGGCCAGCGCGAAGGCCATGATCAGCGACGCGATGATGTCGACGACCATCGCCTTGCCCAGACCTGCCTGCATCTTCTCCGGCGTGATCCCGGTGAGCGCCTGCCAAGGCTTCAGCAACACCGGCGGCGAATACCAGCCGAAGCCGACCGCCATGCGGATAATGGCGGCAACGAGCACGGCCAACCAGTTGATAGGCAGCATTTTGCGAACTCCCCAGGCGCCCCTCGCGCTGGGACGAATTCTACCGCCGAAGCAATCTGCGCCGCAATCGACGCGCGACCGCCATTCCGCCAAAGCGGTTGCCTTTCCACGAGCCCGCCGCGACACTGCCCGCAACTTTGCGGCGGAGGTTTCGATGACGGATTGGTGGCGTGGCGCGGTGATCTACCAGGTCTATCCGCGCTCGTTTCAGGATACGAACGGCGATGGCGTCGGTGATCTCGCCGGTATCATGCGGCGGCTCGATCACATCGCCAGCCTCGGCGTCGATGCGATCTGGCTCAGCCCCATCAACCAGTCGCCGCAGCGCGACATGGGCTACGATGTCTCCGACTACAAGGAAGTCGATCGCCTGTTCGGTCGCCTCGAAGACTTCGACGACCTGATCAAGCGCGCCCATGCGCTGGGGCTGAAAGTCATCATCGACCAGGTGCTGTCGCACTCGTCCGACCAGCACCCTTGGTTCCGCGAAAGCCGGCTGAGCCGCACCAATTCGCGCGCCGACTGGTATGTCTGGGCCGACCCCAAGAAGGACGGCTCGCCGCCCAACAACTGGCCATCGGTGTTCGGCGGCAGGGCCTGGGAGTGGAACCCCTCCCGCGGCCAGTACTACTTCCACAATTTCCTGATCGAGCAGCCCGACCTCAACTTCCACAATCCGGCCGTGCAGGATGCGCTGCTCGACGTGATGCGCTTCTGGCTCGAGCGCGGCGTCGATGGCTTCCGCCTCGACACGGTCAACTACTACTTCCACGACAAGCTCTTGCGGAACAATCCGCCGGCCCGCCGCCCCAAGCACCTGCCTTACGCGGTGAACCCCTACGACATGCAGGAGCACCGCTACGGCAAGAGCCAGCCCGAGAACGTCGCGTTCTTGAAGCGCGTGCGAAAGCTGCTCGACGAGTTCCCCGGCTCGACCACGGTCGGCGAGATCGGCGACAGCCACAAGGGCCTGCAGCTGATGGAGGAATACACCTCCGGCGGCGACAAGCTGCACATGGCCTACACCTTCGACATGCTCGGGCCGGAGTTCACCGCGGAGCATTTTCGGAGCAAGCAGCAGAAGTTCTTCACCGGCGCCCCGAACGGCTGGCCGTGCTGGGCCTTCTCCAACCACGACGTCATGCGCCACATGTCGCGCTGGGCCCCGTATTCGGCAAGCCCGGCTGCGCTGTCGCGGCAGGCGGCGGCAATGCTGCTGAGCTTCAAGGGCTCGGTCTGCCTCTACCAGGGCGAGGAACTGGGCTTGCCCGAGGCCGACATCCTGTTCGAGGAACTGACCGATCCGCCGGGCATCCGCTTCTGGCCCGAGTACAAGGGTCGCGACGGCTGCCGCACGCCGATACCATGGGAAGAGGGGGAAGCGCCGAACGGCTTCTCGACGGTCAAACCCTGGCTGCCGGTAAAGCCGGAGCACTCGGCGCTCAACGTCGCGTCGCAGAATTCCGATCCGGCTTCGACCCTCAACTTCTACCGGGCGATGATCGCCTTCCGCAAAGCCCACCCGGTGCTGCTCGACGGCGATATCGAGTTTCTGAAGGCCGGCGAACCGCTACTGGCGTTCCGCCGCCAGGCGAGCAAGACCAGTAACGAGACCATGACCTGCCTCTTCAACCTCTGGGGCGAGCCGATCACGGTGACGTTGACGGGCGGCGAGGGGCTGGAGCCGCTCGAGCTGTCGCAGGGCGCTGAGCGCAGGAAGACGAAGCTGAAGCTCGCGGCCAACGGGTTCGCGTTCTTCGATACGGCCGAGATGAAGGTGGCTTTCGGGGGGCGGAAGAAGAAGGCCTAGGCTGGACGGGTCCTGATCCTCCGCTGCGAAGCGGGGGAGGATCAGAGTCTCAATCCACCCGGCGATAGTCGTCCGGGTCGTAGTACTCGTTCCGCCATGTCCCATCGAGGTTCTGCACGAACGCCTCGAGGCAGCCGTCGCCGAGCAGGCGGACAGAGCGTGCCTCGATGCCGTGGCGGCGCTTGAGTTCCATCTTGTAGATCTGCTCGTCCATCTGCGGATCGTTGACGCCGCTGCCGAACCCGACGTGGAACTCTATCTTGAGGCCGGCCGGGCCCCTGTCGACATTACAGCGTTCGCGGGCCAGCGCCGGTGTCGCGGCGAGTGCGAGTGCGATCGCGGCAAGGGGCAAGAGGCGCATGGCAAATCTCCGCGGAGCGCTTTCAGGAAAGTTGCAGACTTTTCCGGTTCGAAAGCGCGATAGATCAAGTCGAGCCAGCACTTGCGCCGACAATTGCGGCGCCGCTACGGCAAATCCTTGTCGCGCACCAGCATGGCGACCACCGGAATCGCGACCGTCAGCATGAGCAGCCGGCTGACATGATGCGCCGCAATGAAGGCGGTATCGAACCCGAGCGCGATGCCGAGCGCCCCCATGCCCTCGAGCGCCCCCGGCGACAGCCCGAGCCAGATCTGCCCGAACGGCATATCGACGAACGGCGTCACAACGAAGGCGATGATGGTGACGATGGCCACGGTCAGCGCCGTACCGGCGAGCCCGCCGATCGCCGCCTTCTTGAACTCATCCATGGTGATGCCGGAAAAGCGCGAACCGATCAGCGCCCCGACCATTATGAACACGCCGACGAGGAACAGGGGCGGGATCTGCCCCTCGAACAGCCCCGCGAACTTGGCACTGATCGAGGTCGCCATGGCGCCGAGTGCGAAGCCCGCCGGAATGCGCAGCCGCGTGAAGATGTAGCCGACGATGCCGCAGGCGATGGCCACCGAGACCAGCGTTGTCAGCTCCATCGGCGGCGCCGAGCTGCCGCCTTCGTACTGCCCGATCGGCAGGAACAGCGCTCCGATCGGCACGCAGATGGTGAGCAGCAGGATGCGGATCACCTGGATGATGACGATCTGCCTCGTGTCGCCGACGCCGGCCGCCGCGATCGACATCACGAAGCTCAAGTGTCCCGGGAACGAGCTGAGGTAAGCCGTGCCGCGATCGAGCCCGAAGAGTTTTCGCAAGAGGTACCCGGTCAGCGTGATGATCAGGATGAGTTCGAGGACGAGCGCCGCCAGCGTCACCGGCCACTGCACCATCAGCGCCAGCGAATCGCGCGCCACGCTCGCCCCCATCGAGAGGCCGGTGAGTGTGAATGCGACATCGCGCAGCCAGTTCGGCAGCATCACCCTGACGCCACCGAGCGCCGCGATGGCAACCAGCAGCGCTCCGCCCATCAGCCACGCGGCAGGCAGGTTCAGCAGCGCCGCGACGCCGCCGCCAGCTGCCGAGATCAGCAATGTCAGGATCGTCCGCCGGGCAATCTCGCCGGCATGAAGGGCGGAAGTCATCGACGGGATTCGGTTGGTGGGAGCGGCAGTATCGGACGGATGTGGGCAGGGGGAAAGTGGGCCGTTCGTTGAAGGCCGATGTCAGCCGCCCCACCCTCATCCGGGCTTCGCCCACCTTCTCCCATCAAGGGAGAAGGCCCGACTGCGATTGCTGTGGAGGACCCTTCTCCCCTTGTGGGAGAAGGTGCCCGAAGGGCGGATGAGGGGTAGGCCCCACGCGCTGAACTCATCCCCGCGAAGCGTTCTCTACCAGCTTCACCAGGTAGCTCACCCCTACCGGGATGATCTCGTCGTTGAAATTGTACGTATCGGAATGCAGCTCGCCGCTGTCGCCGTTGCCGAGGAAGGCATAGGCGCCCGGCCGGGCCCGCAGCATGTAGGAAAAATCCTCGCCGCCCATCTTCGGATCGACATTGGCGTCGACCCGGTCGGGGCCCGCGACCTGCTCGGCCACCCCCACGGCATAGGCCGCCTGAGCCTCGGCATTCTCGGTCACCGGATAGCCGCGGTGGTAGTTGATGTCGGCCGTGCCGCCGAAGGCTTCGACGATGCCCTTGGTCACGGTGTGCAACTGCACCTCGACGAGGTCACGCACCTCTTCGTTGAGCGAACGGACTGTGCCGGTGAGCTTCACCGAGCGCGGGATGATGTTGAACGCCTCGCCGCCCTGCAGCATGGTCACGCTCAGCACCGCCGAGCGGATCGGGTCGACGTCGCGCGACACGATCGTGTGCAGCGCCATGATCAGCTGCGCGCTGATCATCACCGGATCGATCGTATTCTGCGGCCAGGCAGCATGCCCGCCCTTGCCCTCGATGACGATCTCGAATTTGTCGCTCGCCGCCATCAGCGGACCGGCGCGCAGAGCGATACTGCCGGCGGCCTGTCCGGGCATGTTGTGAAGGCCGAACACCTGTTCGACGCCGAACGTGTCCATCACGCCCGCTTCGACCATGGCCTTGCCGCCCGCGCCGCCCTCTTCGGCCGGCTGGAAGATCAGCACTGCCTTGCCGTCGAAGTTGCGCGTCTCGGCCAGATATTTCGCGGCGCCGAGCAGCATCGCAGTATGCCCGTCATGGCCGCAGGCATGCATCCGGCCGGCGTTCTGGCTGGCATAGGCAACGCCCGTGCGCTCGTTGATCGGCAGCGCATCCATGTCGGCGCGCAGCCCGATGGTCGGCCCGGGGCCGCGTCCGTTGATCACCGCCACCATGCCGGTCTGCGCAATGCCGGTCTGGAGTTCATCGACGCCGAAACTCCGCAGCAGCTCCGCGACTTTCCCCGACGTGCGCGGCAGGTCGTAGCCGAGTTCAGGGTGCGTATGAAAATCTCGGCGCCATTCGGCGACTTCGTCGGCGAATTCCGCGATGCGGTTGATGACGGGCATAAGGTAACCTGGGTCCGTAAAGCCGCACTGTGCCGGGGTGGACAGCACGGCGTCAACCCGCGGGAACGCAAACATGGCCCACCAAACATGCGGACAGAGGTCAGGTACACCTTTCTCACTGAGACCATCCATCAGGTCAGAATTTCCCCGCCCAACCTTGCTCGGATCGGGCATTTCTGCAAAAGACCGGGCACTTTCGGAGGGAACCGATGAAAATCCTCGTTGCCGTCAAGCGCGTCGTCGATCACGCCGTGCGCGTTCGTGTCCGCCCCGATGGTTCTGGCGTCGAGACCGACAATGTGCGCATGTCGATGAACCCGTTCGACAAGCACGCCGTCGAGGCTGCCGTGCAGCTCGCCGAGGCCGGGCACGCGACCGAGATCGTCGTCGTCTCGATCGGCCCCAAGCAGAGCAACGACGTGATCCTCACCGCTCTGGCCATGGGCGCCCACCGCGGCATCCTCATCGAAGCCGATGGCCGGGTGGAGACCCTGGCGGTCGCCAAGCTCCTGAAGGCGGTTGTCGCCGAGGAAAAGCCGGATCTGGTGCTGCTCGGCAAGCAGGCTGTGGACGACGATTCCAACCAGGTCGGCCAGATGCTGGCGGGCCTCCTTGATTGGCCGCAGGCGACGTTTGCGTCCGAGATCAAGGTGGTGGACGGCGGCCTCGAAGTCACCCGCGAGGTCGACTACGGCCGCGCCACCATCGGCGTTTCGCTACCCGCCATTGTCACCGCCGATCTCCGCCTCAACACCCCGCGCAACGCCGCGCTGCCGATGGTGATGAAGGCCCGCTCCAAGCCCTTGGCCGTGCGCCCCGTCGCCGAGTTCGGCATCGATGTCGCGCCGCGACTGAAGGTCGAAAAGACCAACCCGCCCGCCGAACGTCCGGGTGGCCGCACCGTCGCTTCTGTCACGGAGCTGACGAGCGCTATCAAGTCCGAACTCTCCGAACTGGAGGCGCGCTGATGACTGTCCTCGTTCTCGCCGAACACGATCTCGGCAAGCTCTCTGCCGCCACGGCCCGCATCGTCGCCGCCGCTGAAAAGCTCGGGCCCGTCGACCTGCTGGTCGCGGGGCAGGGGGTCGCCACCGTTGCTGCCGAAGCGGCGCAGCTTGCCGGCGTCGAAAAGGTGCTGGTCGCCGACAGCGCCGAACTCGCCTCGCTCTCGGCCGAAGCCGTGGCGAAGCTCCTCGCTGAGCTCGCCGAACCCTACGCCCACATCGTCGCCGCCTCTGCTTCCACCGGCCGTGACGCCATCCCGCGCCTCGCGGCGAAGCTTGACCTGATGCCGATCACCGACGTGATCGCTATCTACGGCCCGACCCGTTTCGATCGTCCGATCTACGCCGGTAACGCCATCGAGACGGTGTCGTCGGGCGAGGCCAAGCACCTCCTCACTATCCGCGCCTCGGCCTTCCGCCCGGCCGTCACCGGCAACAACGCGCCGGTGCACGCGGTGAACCCGGCTGTCACCGCGGTGGCGAAGTTTATCGCCGCGCACCGCACCGAGAGCGAGCTGCCGGAACTCTCGACCGCCCAGATCGTCGTCGCCGGCGGCGTCAGCTTCGGTTCGGCCGATAAATTCGCGCTGGTGGCAGGCCTTGCGAAAGTCCTCGGTGCTGCGGTCGGCGCTACCCGCGCCGCGGTCGATGCGGGCTACGCACCGAACGACTGGCAGGTCGGCCAGACCGGCAAGATCATCGCCCCCGATCTCTATATCGGCATCGGCATTTCCGGTGCGCTGCAGCACCTCGCCGGCATCCAGGGCGCCAGGAAGATCATCGCCATCAACAAGGACCCCGAAGCCCCGCTGATGAAAATCGCGGACATCGCGCTCGTGGGCGATCTGTTCGAGGTGGTGCCGCAGCTGATCGAGGGGCTGAAACGGTAGCCTCTTCATACTCCCCCGCGCAGCGGGGGAGTATGAGGGCCCGTTGCAATTCCGCCCATCCCGCCTATAAACACCCCCGCATTTATCTCCCCGGAACCCCGTGAATGTTTGAGACCCTCAAGAAGGCCACGCTCGACAAGATTTTCGTGCTGATGGCCGAGTACGCCGCCGATCCCCGTGACGGTAAGATCGACCTTGGCGTGGGCGTCTACAAAGACCCGGGTAACAACACCCCGATCATGTCGGCGGTGAAGAAGGCCGAGCAGCGCATCCTCGATACAGCCAAGACCAAGACCTACAAGGGCGTGGTCGGCAACAAGGAGTTCTCGTCCGCCATTGTCGACCTCGCGCTTGGTGGCGTGGTCGACAAGTCGCGCATCCGCACTGTCAACGGCGCGGGCGGCACCGGTGCGCTGATGATCCTGCTGCAGGTGCTCGGCCGCGCGCGTCCAGGTGGGCGTATCTTCATCTCCGAGCCAACCTGGCCCAACCACATTCCGCTCGCCGAGAATGCCGGGCTGGAAGTGAACTACTACCCCTATTTCAACACCACCACGCGCGGCGTCGATTTCGACGCCATGCTGAAGGTCCTCGACGACCTCACGAGCGACGACATCGTCTTGCTGCACGGCTGCTGCCACAACCCGACCGGCGCCAACCTGACGAACGCCCAGTGGGACAAGGTGGTCGAGAGCCTCAAGCGCACCGGCGCCTTCCCGCTGGTCGATCTCGCCTATCTCGGCTTCGGCGATGGCCTAGAAGCCGACGCCTATGGCGTGCGCAAGGTCGCCTCGAGCCTGCCCGAGTCGCTGATCGCCTTCTCGGCATCGAAGAATTTTGGCCTCTATCGCGAGCGCGCCGGCGTCGCCATCGCCATCGCGAAGGACAGCGAGACCGCCGACGTCGTCTCCTCGCAGATGCAGAACATCATCCGCGGCACCATCAGCCAGACCCCGGATCATGGCGCCGAAGTCGTCCGCGTCATCCTCGAAGACAAGGAGCTGCGCGCCGAATGGGAAGCCGAGCTCACCGAGATGCGCGAGCGCATGAAGCGCCTGCGCGTCAAGCTCGCCGATGCCATCCGCCAGCGCTCGAACTCCAAGGACTTCGACTTCATCGCCGAGCATTCCGGCATGTTCTCGCTGCTCGGCTTGCCCGAGGATGTGGTCACGAAACTGAAGCTCGACGATGCGATCTACATGATCAACGACAGCCGCATCAACGTCGCCGGTATTCCCGAGGATCGCGTTGGCGAGCTGGCCGACAAACTGCTGGCCGCGGTGCGCTAAATCAAGCTGGCGCGGCTTGTTCTGCGCCGGATTTCGACTACCTATTGAGTAGAGAAAACACACCTCCTGGAGGGGAACAAAAATGAAGTTCTTCGTCGATACCGCTGAGATCAAGGATATCCGCGACCTCTACGCAACCGGCCTTCTGGACGGGGTGACGACGAACCCCTCGCTCGTCGCCAAGTCGGGCCGCGACTTTAAGGAAGTCATCAAGGAAATCTGCTCGATCGTGCCGGGTCCGGTCTCGGCCGAAGTCGCCGCCACCGACTACGAGGGCATGGTCGCCGAGGGCCGCGTCCTCGCCAAGATCGCCGACAATGTCGTGGTCAAGGTGCCGCTGACCATCGATGGCCTCAAGGCCACCAAGACCTTCCATTCGGAAGGCATCAAGATCAACGTCACGCTCTGCTTCTCGCCCAACCAGGCGCTGCTGGCGGCCAAGGTCGGCGCGACCTACATCTCGCCCTTCCTCGGCCGGCTGGACGACATCAATCTCGACGGGGTCGAACTGATAGAGAACATCCGGACCATCTACGACAATTACGCCTTCTCGACCGAGATCCTCGCGGCCTCGATCCGCTCGCCCAACCACGTCACCGAAGTGGCGCTGGCGGGAGCCGATGTCGCGACCATCCCGCCGGCCCTGATCTACAAGCTTGCCGACCACCCGCTGACCAAGTCGGGGCTCGAGCAGTTCGTGAAGGACTGGAAGGCCACGGGCCAGAGCATTCTCTGACCAATTGGCTGGAAGGGCCGGTTCGCTTGGCCGCCCCCTCCACCGCCTTCGGCGGTCCCCCTCCCCCGTGAACGAGGGAGGATCATCGCACCGCTGGTGGCCCCAGGCTGCTGTGGCACAACCTCTCCGTGGTCCTCCCCTGCGCAGTGGGGGAGGGGGACCAGCGAAGCTGGTGGAGGGGGCGGCCACACACATGGAAGCCGGCAATGCCCAATGAATCCATCGCCGCCGCGGTAAAGTCCGCTCTCGCTGCCGTCGAAATCCCCGGTGGCGGCGCGCTCGCCGGCTATGGCGGCCTCAGCGAGATCATCGTCACGTCCGGCGCGGTCGCCTTTGCGATTTCCGTTGCGCCCGGCATGGAGGCCGCTTTCGGCCCGGCCCGCGAACAGGCCCAGGCCGCGGCGCAGAAGGTCGCTGAGGGCCGCAAGGTCATGGTGTCGTTGACCTCCGATCGCGCCCAGGCGGCGGCCGGCCAGCCCAAGGCCCGGCCCGGCCCGCCGCAGCGCGAGGCGGTGACGGGCGTCCGCCACATCGTCGCCGTCGGCTCGGGCAAGGGCGGCGTCGGCAAATCCACCGTCGCGGTCAACCTCGCGCTCGGTTTCGCCGCCGAAGGCCTCCGCACCGGTATCCTCGATGCCGATCTCTATGGCCCGTCGATCCCGAAACTCCTCGGTCTCGAAGGCCAGCCGGCCGTGCGCGACGACGGCATCTTCACCCCGCACGAAGCCTTCGGGTTGAAGGCCATGTCGATCGGCTCCATGCTGACTGCCAACCAGGCCGTGGTCTGGCGCGGCCCTATGGCGACGTCGGCGCTGCGCCAACTGCTGCGCGAGACCGATTGGGGCGGGCTCGACGTGCTCGTCGTCGACCTGCCGCCCGGCACCGGCGATATCCAGATTTCGCTGGTCCAGCAGGTCCCACTGCTCGGCGCAGTGATCGTCTCGACCCCGCAGGATCTGGCGCTAATCGATGCCCACAAGGCAATGGACATGCTGGCCCGGACCGGCGTTCCCATCCTCGGCCTCGTCGAGAACATGAGCTACTTCGTCGCCCCCGACACCGGCACGCGCTACGACATCTTCGGCCACGGCGGCGCGCGAGGCGCGGCCAAGACCTTCGGCGTCCCGTTCCTCGGCGAAGTCCCGCTCGTGATGGCCATCCGCGAAACCTCCGACGCTGGCCGCCCGGTGGTGGCCACCAATCCCGACGGCCCCGAGGCGCAGGCCTTCCGCGCCATCGTGCGCACACTCCTCGCGACGCATCCTCAGCTTCGGGCCTGAGCGGATGCTCGCGTTCACGCTTGCCACTGAAGCCGACCTCGACGCGATCATTGGTATCGCGCCCGCCGGCGCCGAACGCCGTGCCGCCATTGCCGCGCATGTCGCAGCGAGCGAGTGTCACATCGCGTGGCAGGACGGCGTTGCAGTCGGCTACCTGGTGCTCACGCGCACGTTCTTTCACTCGCCCTTCATCGAACTGCTGGTGGTCACGCCGGCCCTTCGTCGCACCGGCATTGGCCGGGGGCTCGTCGAGCACTGCATCGGACTTACCCCGCCGGGCGAGAAGCTCTGGACCTCGACCAACAAGTCCAACGCAGCGATGCGCAATCTCTTGCCGCAGCTGGGCTTTGTGGAGAGCGGCGGGATCGACAATCTCGATCCGGGCGACCCCGAACTGGTCTTCGTCCGGCTACCCTAGGCACCGTCAGTCGTGAACCGTGCCGGGGGTGACATCCTCCCCCTCCATTGCTATGCAATCGATTACATTGATCCTCATGTCGTGAATCGGCCGGGTGGATCGACCACAACGAGCGCCAAGCGCCACCCGATTCGAGGAGAGACCATGTTCGAGATCACCCGCGAGGACCTCGGCCCGAACTTCACCTTCGGCGCCGCCACCGCCGCCTACCAGATCGAGGGCGGCCAGATCGACGGCCGCGGCTCCTCGATCTGGGACACCTTCTCGGCCACCCCCGGCAACGTGAAGCGCGCCGACAATGGCTCTGTCGCCACCGACCACTACAACCGCTGGCCCGAGGACCTCGATCTCGTCCGCGACGGCGGTTTCGAGGCCTACCGCTTCTCTCTCGCCTGGCCGCGCCTCATCCCCGAGGGCATCGGCGCGATAAACCCCAAGGGCCTCGCATTCTACGATCGCCTCATCGACGGCATGCTCGAACGCGGCATCAAGCCCTATGCCACGCTCTACCACTGGGATCTGCCGAGCGCCCTCATGGACAAGGGCGGCTGGATGAACCGCGATATCGCCGGCTGGTTCGGTGAGTACGCCGCTCTGGTCGGCCGCCATTTCGGCGATCGCCTGCATGCCACGGCGACCATCAACGAGCCCTGGTGCGTCGCCTTCCTCAGCCACTTCCTAGGCATCCACGCGCCCGGCTATCGCGACGTCCGCGCCGCCGCCCGCGCCATGCACCACGTTCTGCTCGCCCACGGCACCGCCATCGATGCCCTGCGCGCCGAGGGCGCCAAAAACCTCGGCATCGTGCTCAATCTCGAAAAGGCCGAACCTGCCTCCGACAGCGCCGAGGATCAGCTCGCCTTCGACTATGGCGATGCCCTGTTCAACCGCTGGTATCTCGATGGCCTGTTCAAGGGCCGCTACCCCGAGCTACTGACCAACAGGCTGGCGCAGTACCTGCCCGACGGTTTCGAGAAGGACATGGAGGTCGTCTCCCGCCCGCTCGACTGGCTCGGCATCAACTACTACACGCGCGGGCTCTACAAGTATGACGCGACGCGGCCGGTCTTCCCCTACACCGGTATCAAGGGCGACCTGCCCAAGTCCGATCTCGGCTGGGAAATCTACCCCAAGGGCCTCGAGGACCTGCTGGTGCGCGTCAGCCGCGAATACACCAAGCTCCCGCTCTACATCACCGAAACCGGCATGAGCGAAACCGACGACACGCGCCGGGTGAAGTTCTACGACAGCCACCTCCGCGCTGTGGCCAACGCCCAGGCACAGGGCGCCGACGTGCGCGGCTTCTTCGCCTGGTCACTGCTCGACAATTACGAATGGGCCGAAGGCTACACCTCCCGCTTCGGCATCGTGCACGTCGACTACGAGACCCAGAAGCGCACGCCCAAGGGGAGCTACCGAGCATTCCAGGGGATGCTGCACAATACGCGGTGATCGAACGGTGGGTGGTTGGGGCCACCCCCCCACCACGCTTCGCGTGGTCCCCCTCCCCACAAGGGAGAGGGAAACCCGACTGCAATCCCGGAGCTAGCGGCTGTCCGCTTTCCCTTCCCCTTGTGGGAAGGGGGGACCGGCGAAGCCGGTGGGTGGGGGGTGCGCCACAGCCTCGATGTCTGTGTGCCGCTACCGAAACACCAGCAGCCGAACCGCCAGCAGGATCGACACCACCACCACCAGCGGCCGGATGAGTCGCGCGCCGAACCGGATCCCGGTCAGCGCCCCGAGGTATCCCCCGATCACCTGCCCGATGATCATCACCCCCGCCACCGGCCACACCACGTCGCCCGACGGAATGAACAGCGCCAGTGCCCCGAGGTTGGAGGTGAGGTTCAGCGCCTTGGTGTTGCCGGCCGCCCGCGTCACCCCCAGCCCGAACAGCGTGACGAAGCCGAGCGTCAGGAACGAGCCGGTCCCCGGGCCGAGGATGCCGTCATAGTAGCCGATGACGAACCCCATCACCGGCGCGAAGAGCGCGAAGGACAGCCGCGCATGGCTGTCCTCGTCCGTCAGCTTCGGCGCGAAGGCGAAATAGATGGCGATGGCGATCAGCGCCACCGGCACCGCGTAGCTCAGGAGCCTCGTGTCGACCTGCTTCACCGACAGGGCGCCGAGGAAGGCACCGGCAAAGGTCAGCGGAATGGCGACACCCAGCGCCTTGAACGACACGAACCCGCGCCGCCAGTAGGTAGCCGCGGCGATGGCCGTGCCAACCACCGATTGCACCTTGTTGGTGCCGAATGCGGCGACCGGGGGTATCCCTACGGCGAGCAGCGCGGGCAGGGCAATCAGCCCGCCCCCACCCGCAATGGCATCAACGAACCCCGCCAGCAAGCCGACGAATCCCAAGGCGACAAGCGTCAGCAGGTCGAAGGTCAAAGGAGGGTCGATATCCCCGGCGGCACCCCACCCATGATCGACAGCAGCGCCTCGAGCTGCGCCTTGCGCAGCGGCGTCCAGTCGGCCGTGCGCGACACGATCAGGTTCGCTTCCGACTGCATGATCAGCCCGTCCTCGAGCACGCGCAGCTGGTTGGCCGCAAGCGTCGAGCCCGACGAGGTGATATCGACGATGAGGTCGGCCGAACCCGCCGCTGGAGCGGCTTCCGTGGCGCCGGCGCTCTCGACGATCCGGTACTCGGCGATGCCGTATTTGGCGAAATGCCGCCGCGTCAGGTTCACATACTTGGTTGCAACGCGCAGCCAGCGGCCATGCCGGGCGCGGAAATCGGACGCGACGTCGGCGAGATCGCTCATCTGCTGCACGTCGATCCACGAATCGGGGATCGCCACCACCACATTGGCCTCGCCGAACCCGAGGCCGCGCACGAACAGCACGTTCTCCTCGCCGTTCTCTGATGCTTCGTGGATCAGGTCAGACCCGGTGACGCCGATATCGACGCCGCCGAGGATCAGCTCGCGCGCGATCTCGGCCGCCGGATAAAAGCGCACCGTCACCTGCGGCTGGTTCTTGATCGAGCCGATATAGCTGCGCGCGCCGCCCGGGCGGGCGATGGTCAGCCGCGAGGTCGAGAACGCCTTGCGGGTCAATTCTTCCAGCCGGCCCTTGCTCGGCACGGCGAGGGTCAATCCGCCGGGAAGCCCGTTCATTGCGTTGCCTCCCGTTCCAGCCGGTCCACCCAGAGCGCACAGCCCGAGGCCTTTACCGGCTCCGGCGCACCGAGCCGCTCCAGCATGCGGTCATATTCGCCGCCCGAGGCCAGCACTTCGCCATCGGTGCCCGTCATCTCGAACACGATGCCGGTGTAATAGTCGAGCCGCGGCGAAAAGCTCGCATCGAAGATCACATCGGCGCCCGGCGACAGCGCCTGCAGCGCCGCTGCGTGATTGCGGACTTGGTACAGCGGCTCGTCGAAATCGAACCCGACTTCCTTGCACATCTCGGAAATGCGGTCGAAGGCCGTGTTGGCGCTCTCCGCGACCGCCAGATAGCTCTGCAGCAGCGCGACCGTATCCGGATCGATCGGCGCCGCGTCGAGCGCCTGCTTTTCGAGATAGCGGTCGGCGATCTCTTCGGGCGTGCGGCTGCCGATGAGGCTGAGCCCGCCCGAAAGCATCGCGTCGGTGACTATCTCGATCACCGTGTCGCGGCTGTCCGGGGCAGGGCCTTCGATCTTTTCTTCGGGGTTCGCCAGCCGATCCATCAGCCGCGCCAACGCCTCGGGATGCCCGAAGCGGTGCCGGATGCGGCTGCGCCAGGCGAGCGGCACGTTGGACGCCTCGAGGAAGGACTCAAACAGCCCCACGCCGCCGAGGCGCACATTGGGCGAGGTGATGTCGTAGATGGCGAGCGCCCAGCGCGCAAAGGTCAGCACCTGGTCGAGCGCATTATCCGCATCGGGCTGGCCGAGCAGCTCGAGCCCGGCCTGCTCGAACTCCACCGGGGTCGAATTCTGCTGCCGGAAGATCGGGCCGAGATAGGTGAAGGCCGAAGCCACCCCCATCATGCCGTCCTCGATATATTGCTGCGCGATCGGCAGGGTGAAATCCGGGCGGAGGCAGTACTCGAGCCCATTATTGGTCGTGGTCAGCAGCAGGTTCCGTCCGAACTCCTCGCCCGCAAGGTCGAAATACGGCCCGGCCGGCAGCAGCAGCGGCACCTCGGCGCGCGTCACCGTGCGCGACTCAACCAGCCGCACCAGAGCGGCATATCGCTCCGACGCTGTCTTCACTTGTTGGCCTTGAGGTAGGCGGCCACGGCGGGCAGCGCGGAAATGGCGGCGACGATCGACTCGAGATCCCAATCGCATTCGAACTGACCCGGACGCGCCGCCTTGTACTCGGCATTGTCCTTGATCCCGGCTGCGGCTTCCTTGCCGACGATCAGGTCCTTGATCTGCACCTTGTTGTTCTCGCGCTCCTGGCTGCCCTCGATGATCACGGCCGGGGAATTGCGCTTGTCGGCATAGGCGACCTGCTTGCCGAAATTCTTGGTGTTGCCCATGAACATCTCGGCCCGGATCCCGGCCTTGCGCAGGGCAGACGTGATCGCCTGATAACGCGCCGTCTGCTCCTTATCCATCACGAGGACGACCACCGGACCAACTGGCTCGGTTGCGCCAAGGTTGCCCGTGAGCTTCAGCGCATTGGCGAGGCGGGAGACGCCGATGGAAAAGCCCGTCGCCGGCACCGGCTCGGCGCGGAAGCGCGACACCAGCCCGTCATAACGGCCACCGCCGCCGACCGACCCGAACACCACGTCCTGACCTTTTTCGTTCTGGACTTTGAAGGTCAGTTCGATCTCGAAGACAGGGCCGGTGTAGTACTCGAGGCCGCGGACGACGGAGGGGTCGATCTTGATGCGCTCCGCTCCCATATCCGAGTAACCAGCCGCGTCGAACAGTCGATTCATGGCTTCGAGTTCGTCACAGCCAGCCGCTAGAGTCGGGTTGGCCTCATTTCCGCGCCGCATATTGTCGATTGTAATGCCGTTGGCAGCGCCGCCGGCGCCAGACCCATGCTCGCCCCACCCGGTAAGATTCAAGATCCGGTCGATATGGCTCGGCGGTAGGTTCGCGCCATGGGTGAAGTCGCCACTTTCGTCCTTGCGACCATCGCCAAGTAGCGCCCGGACGCCACCGAGGCCGAGACGATCAAGCTTGTCGACGGCGCGCATGATGATCAGCCAACGATCGTCGTCTTCGACCTCAAGCAACTCGCGAAGGCCGTCGAATACCTTCCGGTTGTTCACCTTCACCACGTACTTCCCGGCCAGGCCGAGCGCATCCATGGTGTCCGCCATCATCATGCACATCTCGGCATCGGCCTCTGGGCCGGCGGCCCCGACCGTATCCGCATCGAACTGCATGAATTGCCGGAATCGCCCCGGCCCCGGCTTCTCGTTGCGGAAGACGTAGCCCGCCCGGTACGAGCGATAAGGCCGGGCGAGGTCGTTGAAATTCTCGGCGAAGTGCCGGGCCAGCGGCGCGGTGAGATCGTAGCGGAGGCTCAGCCACTGCTCGTCGTCGTCCTGCAGCGAGAAGACGCCGGCGTTCGGCCGGTCAGTATCGGGCAGGAACTTGCCCAGCGTCTCGGTGTATTCGAACAGCGGCGTCTCGACCGGATCGAAGCCATAGCGCTCGTACACCGTGCGGATCTTGCGCACCATCTCGTCGACGGCCGCGATCTCGGCGGGCAAACGGTCCTCGAAGCCGCGCGGCAGCCGCGGCGCGATGAGCTTCTTCTTGTCGGTCATGATCGGTATTTGGGTGAGCCCGGAATCTGAGGCTGTCTCGTAACGGAAACCCCCCTTTGACTCAAGGAAGGTGGGTGTGTCGATGCGGCAACAGTGCCTTACAGGGTGCGTCAGCCTGTCGCAATAGGGGTTGGCGCCGAACGGAATCAGGCGTATCAGCCCACTCGTTCAACGCCAGCAACAGAGGAGGCGTGCATATGACCATGTTCAATCACGTCTCGGGCCCTGGCGTTCTTCCAGCCGGAATCGCTCGCGCCTAGTGCGCCGATCCCTCCCCGGGATCATTCCATCCGGCCTTACCTAGCCTCCGCCTGCACATCGTAACCGGCTTCGCCATGGCACGCCTTCGCGCGTGTCGATTCCGTCGCCGCCCATTCGTCTTTCAACCAGAGGACCGGGCCGCTTTGCGCCCGGATTGCCACCATGACTCTCGAACTCCGCACGAACACCCGTCGCTCCCACACCGGTATCGCCGGCGCATTGGTCTCAGCCATTGTCACGAGACTTGCCAGCGCCCAGCTGGCGCGCGCTGAACGCCGGCAACAGTCGCGCGGGTCACCGCCACTGTCGCAGCACCTCAGGCGCGACGTCGGGCTGATGCCCGAAGTGCTCGAGCCCAGGAGCCACTGGGACTTTCCGTAGGCGAGCCGCCTGGCGGCTCGTCCTCCCGAGGCGAAGCCCACCGGGCTTCGTCCTCTCAGATCATTTCGTGAGGGAAAAATGATCACCCTTCTGCGCGACTACAGTGAAGGTCGCATCGTCGAGGCGTTCGACGCCGAGGTAGAGCGAGGGCTCAACCTCTTCGACCGAGTCCGGCTGTTCATGCTGAAACGCAAGGCCAACGCGATGCTCAAACGCACCATTGGCCCGCACCCCATCGGCCGCCCGGCGAACCTGTCGCCGCATCTGCTGAAGGATATCGGCCTGCCGCCTGACTTCCGCTGCTGACTCGCGCTCCCCCTCGGGGGAGCGCATCCACCGCAAATCAACTCAAGGAGCCGGCGCTCACCGCGTCCGGACACGACCATGCGTTTGCAAAATTTCCTGCCCCTCCGGCGCCGCACACGTCCGGCTCCGGAGCCCACCGTCAACCGGAACCGCACCGAGTGGCCGCTACCCGACGATCGGCTCTCTACGGTCGCCCTGTTGGCGCTGCTGCTGTACCGGCCGTAGGGCCTTCATCCTCCCCTGCGCAGCGGGGGAGGGGGACCAGCAAAGCTGGTGGAGGGGGCGAGGCTGGACTCGGTTCGTGTGATCGCCCCCTCCACCGCCTCCGGCGGCCCCCTCCTCGTAAACGGGGGAGGCTAAGGCCGCTTCAACCCCGCCCGCGCCGCTTCGCTCTCCGCCCGGCAGAAGCACCCGTCGACATGATCGTTCACCAGCCCCATCGCCTGCATGAACGCATAGACCGTGGTCGGCCCGACGAACGAGAAGCCGCGCTTGCGCAGATCCTTGCTCAGCGCCTTGGAAGCCTCGGTCTGTGCCGGAATGCTCCCCGCCATGATCGGCCCCGCCACCGGCTCGGGCTCGAACCCCCAGATGTAATGGGCCAACGAGCCGAACTCGCGGATGATCTCCTGCGCGCGCTTGGCATTGTTGATGGTCGAGGCGATCTTGCCGCGATGCCGGATGATGCCTGCGTCGAGCACCAGCCGCTCGATATCGGCCTCGCCCATCGCCGCCACCTTGTCGATGTCGAAACCCAGGAACGCCGCGCGAAAATTCTCGCGCTTGCGCAGGATGGTGATCCACGCCAGCCCCGACTGGAACCCCTCGAGGCAGAGCTTTTCGAACAGCCGGTTGTCGTCCGTCACCGGCCGGCCCCACTCCTCGTCGTGGTAGCCGATATAGAGCGGATCGCTTCCGGCCCAGAAGCAGCGGGTGAGGGGCGGCGTTGACATGCGGGTCTCCAGGTAAATAGTGGCGCCTACGCGAATCGGCTGGGGGGCTGGGCCGTGATCGTTCCGCAGGATTTGAAGGCATTGATCGTCGACGACAATGCCCATGCGCGTGCCGCCATGGCTGCCACGTTGCGCAAGCTTGGTCTTGCTGAAATTGACGAGCACACCGGCGCCGCCTCCGCCACCGGCGCCATCCTCGGCACGCGCTACGATATCGTATTCCTGGATTGGTACATGCCGGAAATGACCGGCGGCGCGCTGCTCGAGATCCTCGGCAGCCCGTATTTCCCGGCCGGCAAACGACCGCCGGTGGTGATGGTCACCGCCTATCCCAATCGCGACACCTTCGCCCGGGCCCGCGAACTCGGCGTCGGCGAAATCCTCGTAAAGCCTTTCACCGTGGCACAGGTCGCCACCGCACTCGGCAAGCTGGTCCCCGGCGGATGGGACCTCGAGGAAGAGCAGGGCGCCGCGCAGGTTTTGCTGTAGACGGTCGCGCTGCCCGAGCTCATCTGTCCCGTTGCGCACCGCAAATCACCCAAACTTTACTATAACGCTTCACGACCCTTTCGATATTCTCTCCGATACTGCCCGCCGCCCCAGCTCCCCGGGGCGTAAACTGATGAGTGTGCCATGCTGCGTAAGTCTCGCGCGGTGCTTGCCGCAACCGCTGTTGTTCTGGCGTCTACCGTCTTCGTCGATACGGCCCAGGCCGCCCAGCGCTTCTTCCTGTTCGATCGACTGGATTCGATGAGCGACGCCAAGCCGCGGTCCGAGGTTCGGATGAAGAGCGGCAAGATCAAGCTCGCGCCCCAGTTCCGCCGCCAGGTCGTCGCCTATGCCGGCAACCAGAAGCCCGGCACCATCATCGTCAACACCGGCGAGAAGTTCCTCTATCTGGTGCTCCCCAACGGCAAGGCCATGCGCTACGGCATCGGCACCGCCCGTGACGGTTTCGAGTGGAGCGGCAGCCACCGGGTGACGCGCAAGGCCGAGTGGCCCGGCTGGACCCCGCCGCCCGAAATGCGCCGGCGCCAGCCCAATCTCCCGGCCCACATGGCTGGCGGCATCAACAACCCGCTCGGCGCCCGCGCCATCTATATCGGCTCGACGCTCTACCGCATCCACGGCACCAACGAGCCCTGGACCATCGGCCAGAACGTGTCGTCGGGCTGCATCCGCATGGTCAATGCCGACGTGGAAGATCTGTACGAACGCGTAAAAATTGGCGCGAAGGTGATTGTTCTTTAGTTAGGATTTTCGACGACACTGACCCCCGGATTTCTGGGGGTTTTGGTCGCTATGCGCGGTCTGGTGGATCTTCTCATACGGTTCCGCGACGATGAGCGCGGTGTCTTCGCGGTGATTTTCGGCGTCATGGCGATTGCCATTGTCGCCTTCGCCGGCGCCGCGGTCGACTACACGCATGTCGAAACGGTGCGTGCCCGGGCGCAGGTGGCTCTCGATTCCGCCGCCCTTGGCCTGCAGCCGACCATCTTCGACACGCCCGCGCCCACCTCGGAAGCTCTGAAGGCGAGCGCACTCTCCCTGCTCAACGAACGGCTGGGCGATGCCAGCGCTGTAACCAATGTCGACGTCGCAACCTCCAGCACCGGCGACGGTACGCTGCACCTAGAGGCCACCGTCACCGTCAGCACCGCCTTCGTGCAACTGGTCGGCATCCCCTCGATGACCACCCGCATCGTCTCGGAGGCAACCCGCAAGCGCCTCAACCTCGAAGTCGCCATGGTGCTCGATAACTCGGGCTCGATGGGTCAGCTGAGCCGCATGACCAACCTGAAGAAGGCGGCCCTTTGCGCGATGAACGTCCTGTTCAACGCATTGGATGAATGCACGGACGCCAAGGTTACGGCAACCAACGACCTGGCGCCGACCGAGCCGAACATCTGGATCGGCATCGTTCCCTTCACCGGCTTCGTCAATGTCGGCACCGGCAACAAGACCGCGACCTGGATGGACACGGCCGGTCTCTCCAGCATCGCCAACGACAATTTTGACAACGACGACAACGAGGCGACGCCGTACACTGGCGCCGTCAATCGTTTCGCTCTCTACACCGCGATGGGGGTGAGTTGGCGCGGTTGTGTCGAAGCGCGGCCCTACCCGTACGACACGAACGACACCGAACCGACCTCAGCCACGCCCGACACGCTCTTCGTGCCGCAGTTCGCGCCGGATACGCCGGATTCGGGCGGGTACCAGAATTCGTACAAGAGCGACAGGCCGAACGCCTGCACCAACAAGGACGCCGGCACCTGGGTCGAGACGAGCGAGAAAACCAACTGCAGCACTCAGACCTATAGCAGCTGCGGCAACACTCCCACTGTCACACGGACCCAGACCTCATGGAGTGGCGCGTCGGTGTCTCCTGCTGCCAGCACTGCGCCGGCCTCCATGCCAGACAAGAACGGCGTGGAGATCACGGCGGATTGCTCCACTACCACCAGCAGCGTCCGGACCAGCAAGAATCCCAACCGCTACCGTCTGACCAGCACCAAGACCTGCTCCTATCAATTCTCCGACCGCGTGTTGCAGGAGCGCTTGTGCAAGTACACCGGCAGCGCCAGCGGCGGCTCGCCCAACGATGACTGTCCGACCAATGCGCTGACCCCGCTCACTGCGACCAAGTCGACGGTGAAGACTGCAATCGACGCAATGTCCCCGCAGGGCTACACCAACATCCACCAGGGTGCGATCTGGGGCTTTCACATGCTGACGCCCACCGCACCACTGACCCAGGCCAAGCCTCCCGAGGCGGCGACGTCGAAGGTGATGATCCTGATGACGGACGGCGAGAACACCGTCGACAACTACGGCTCGACAATGAACCTGGCCGATACCTTCCAGGCTTATGGCTGGCCGGGCGCGCCTTCCCAGAATGGCGGCACGTCCTACAACGGACGCATATTCAGCACCGACTATCCCCTGCCCTCGAACGACGACGAGGTAACGGCCGCGATGGATAGCCGGGCGCTCGAGTCGTGCGCGAATGCCAAGCTGGCCGGCATCTCGATCTACACGATCGGCCTCAATGCCCCGAACCAGAAGACCATCGACCTGCTGACGAACTGCGCCACTACAAGCTCAATGGCCTACTTCCCCACGCAGTCGAGCGAACTCACCGCTGTGTTCAAGGAAATCGCCGACGAACTCGCCAATCTGCGACTGTCGGAATAACCGGTTGGGTCACTGAAGGTCGGTGGTAAGCTACGACTGGCCTCACCTGTCATCCCAGCGAAAGCGGGGACCCAACGGGCAGGCTGCGCCGGCGGAGAAATGAATCCCTGCCTTCGCAGGGATGACACCGGCGGTAATTGAAAGAAAGAAGCCGTGGCTAGTTCGCCAAGACGAACCGCTTGCCGCCCGGAAAGGCGGCGAGCGCCGCTTCCTGTTCGCGCTCGGTGAGGCCTTCGAAGCTGACCGTCATGATCGCCTCGGGCTCGTCCTTGGGCGCGATGTGGGGAACGGGGCGCGACGCGGGGCGCAGTCTCGCCGCCAGCGCCAGCCTCGCGCGAGCGCTCGCTTCAGTCGACGTCAAACGCACCACACGACGCTCCATCCGGCTTGTCCCTCCTTGGGGCAGCGCAACAACGCGATAGAGACGGCGCAGGTTGCCGGTGTTAGGCACTTTTCCGATCATATCCGCGTCAACTCGAACTTCTGGCACAGGGCGCCCTTGCACCCGTTGATGGTGATGGTGTCGCCGTCGACCAGGGTCAGCGTGCCTTTGACGACTTCGCCCATGTACTCGGCACTGCCGCGCCACTTGTTCTCGAGCGCGCGCTTGGCTCCCATCAGCACGTAGCTGTTGAGATAGGGCAGGTTCTCCGCGGTTCTGGCGTCGTCGCGCAGCCACACCAGCTTGGCGCACACCTGCGTGCCGTCACCGCAGAGCGTCACCTCAAAGCGGGATTCCCCGCTGACGGTCTCCCAGGTGCCGGCTGGCGACTGGGCCGCGAAGGCGGGCGTCAGCGACAGAGCAGCGGTGGCGAAGGCAAAAGCGGCGATCGACGAACGAATGATCATTTCGGCCCCCCGGGGCATTGATGAAGGAAGTGTTGACGTCCGTTTCACACCATTCGCCTTGAACCCACGGCCAACCCCCCATTCAGTTGGCGTTCATCCGATTTCCGCCCGAACCAGTGCCATCCGCTCCTCGAGCGGCAGCGGCGGTATCCGCACCAGCTCGAACCCCAGCCGTTCGTACGCGGCGACATGGAACGCCTCGAACCGCTGCGAGTCCGCCAGCGAGATCCGCCGCGCGTCGGTGGGCGTGATGAAGCCGAGCAGCTCGACGAACAGCACCCGCCGCTCGAACTCACGCCGCTCCATGCTCTCGGCGATCGCCCGCTCCAGCAGCGCCGGAATGGGGTGACCGAGATACTCGGCCAGCGCCAGGGTGCAGACCAGCGAACGGTCCGACACCCGCACCTCGCCCAGCGCCGGCCGCGCCACCCGCTGCACCTGCAGCTGCGCAATGGTCTCAGTGAACTCCAGCCGCATCCACGGCTCGGCGACGCCGAGCCCATGCTGCAGCGCAATGACATCGGTCGCCGCCTCCTCGACGACGTCGATCCCGTCGACTTCGAGCTGCCGGAGGATAAGCGTCTTGCCGGCGCCCGGAGCGCCGGTGAGGATGATTTCGCGGGCCATGCCTCGCTCCTGATGTGATTGGAGGACGCCGCGCACAGACCTGTGGCGGCGGCAGGATCGGTCAGTCAGGGGGATTGCGCTGCAGCGCGTGGCGATGGCCAACGCGAGGAGGTGCAACGGTGAGAATGCGCCCACCGCCCTGTGGCGTCAACGGTTCAGGCGATGGCTCGCCGCTCCACCACATGATGCGCAACTACCATCACCACCGCGCCAGCTGCAGCCAGTCCTCCTGCCACCCAGAACAGGCTGAGATAGGTGTCGGGCGTTGCGAGGGCGCCGAACAGGCCGGCGGCGAGCAGGGCCGACACCACCAGCGTCACATCGAGCAGCGATGTCGAGAGCCCGACGCGGCCGCTGATCGCTTCCTGCATATAGCTGATCGGAATGCTGACCAGCACTGCGATGGCAACGGCGCAGGGGATCTGCAGCCAGAACACATCGGTCACGCTCCGGGCCTGCGTCATCAGCACCATGTAGAGCGCAAAGATCAGCGCCCCCGCGGCGATCAGCGTCGGCTTGCGGAAGCGCTGCCCGGCGAGGCCCCACAGCAGCATCAGCGGAATCTCGATCAGCGCCCTGATGCCCGATGCGATCCCGACATCCCCCGTCGTGCCGCCAAAATTGCCGATCATCGCCAGCGGCGTCACCGTGCCGCTGACCCGGATGGCGACATTGATCAGCACGACGCCGCCAATGCCGATCAGCATCGGCGTCGCGATCGCGTTCGCCGGAGCCGTTGCATGGCTTGTCACCGGTTTCATGATCCGCGCCTCCTCGCTGCCGAGCAGCACCAGCGAAATCGCGGCGCAGCAGAGATAGCCCACTGCCGCGAGGAGATAGATGTCGAACACCTGGTAAACCGCGGCGATCCAGCCTGCGAGCGGCGGCACCAGCACCCAGGATGCGGCATAGACCGAGCGCAGCGCGGTGATCCGGAACTCCGAGCGGGCATGGTCGCGCTGGTCGAAATAGACCCGCGCATAGGCAAAGGTCTGGCTGAACGCAGTATTGCCCAGCGGCAGCAGCAGGCAGTAGGAGATCGCAAAGCCGACCGGGCTGCGCAGCAGGTAAACCAGCCCGAAGCCGACCGCCCCAAGCAGTGCCGCAACCACGATCAGCACGCGCCGGTCCCCGATCCGGTCCGACAGCCACCCCAGCAGCACCGAAGCGACCAGCCCCGCCAGCGACGCGGCCGTGAGGATCAGCGCGAAGTCGCCATGGCTGATCTTGAGCGCCTCGATGGCGACGATCGCATCATAGGGCGCCGTCGATGCGAGACTGATGCCGATGGCAAACAGGCTCGCCGACATCAGCACCGGCATCGGCAGGCGCCGCGGCGTGGTTTGGTCCATGAATATCTCCCCCGCGCATCCATAGCCAGAATCTCGAGCCCGGCCAATCCGATAGCCGGCTCGGCCCTCAGGCCGAACGTTCCATTTCGAGGAGAATTGCTATGGGACACGCTAATTTGGCCCTAGCGGATATTTCGACGGTCCTAGACGTGACCAGAGGCGTTGCCAGGGAACAGCCGCAAGAAACCATCGCTCGCAAGCGCGGTGAAGGCACGATCGATGTCGGCGGGATCTTCCTTGGCACCGCGATCCATCCACCAGCTGAGAACCGACATGAACGCGCCAACGATGAACTGCACCGCCAGTTCGGTATCGTGGGGATGCCCAGCTTTCGCCGCCCGTGCACTGAGGTCCGCGCGGACGAGTTCGCACACGTACAGCCGGAACGCTTCCATGATGATCGGGCCGGCCCGGCCACGCTTGAGGGCGCGGTAGAGGTCCTTTCGCTCGCTGAGGTGCTCGGTCATAAAGCGGCTGAAGCTGAGGAGCTGGCCGTCGGGACCATCGGACTTGTGCCGCGTGGCGTGGTCCTTAAGCAGCATGTCGCGGAAATGCACCGTGCCGCTGCGCAGCAGATCGTCCTTGTCGGTGAAGTGCGCATAGAACGTCGAGCGGCCGACATTGGCCGCCTCGGCAATGTCCATGACGCTGATCTCGTCATAGTCCCGCTCGACGATGAGCTGGATCAGTGCCTGGTGCAACGCCTGCCGCGTCCGCAGCGCCCGCCTGTCGACATTGCCATGCCCTGCGAAATTCACGTGGAGCGGGTTTTTCCGGGCATTTTGGTTCGGATGTTCCGAACTGGACATCGACATCTCTCTGTTCATTGCGTTCCGAGACAAGTGTTCAATATCACACATGTGTCCCGTAGTCAGGAGGCAGTTGATGAAGCTGGATCAAGACGACCGCGCGCCCGGCGGCAGGGTTCCACTGATCGTGATGAGCCGGGTCGGCAAGACCTATGAAACGCCGGCCGGCACGTTCACCGCATTGTCGGGCATCGACCTCGACATAGATCGCGGCGACTTTCTCGCCGTCGTCGGCAAGTCCGGCAGCGGCAAGTCGACGCTGATCAACCTGCTGACCGGCATCGATCGCGCCAGTACCGGCAGCATCACGGTCGCCGGCGTATCGATCACCGGCAAATCCGAAACCGCGCTGGCGGCGTGGCGCGGACGCAATGTCGGCATCGTCTTTCAGTTCTTCCAGCTCCTGCCGACGCTCACAGTTGCCGAAAATGTCATGCTGCCGATGGACCTCTGCGGCACCTATGTCGGTAAGCGTCGCGAGCGAGCCATGGAGCTGCTGGGGCGGGTAGGCATCGGCGACCAGGCCGACAAGTTTCCCTCGGCGCTGTCCGGTGGACAGCAGCAGCGAGCGGCCATCGCCCGTGCCCTCGCCAATGATCCGCCGTTGCTGGTCGCCGACGAGCCCACCGGCAATCTCGACTCGCGGACCGCCGACGACGTGCTTGGGCTCTTCGCCGATCTCAGCGCCAGGGGCACCACGGTCGTCATCGTCACGCATGAGCGCGACATCGCCGCCCGCGTCGATCGCAACATCGTGCTGCGCGACGGGGTCGTCGACAGCGATACCGCCGGTCGTCGCGTCCGGGCCGCGGAGTAGAGACCATGCGTTGGATCAAGCTCTGGCGAGATATTCAGGCGGAAAGCGGCCGGGGGCTGCTGATGCTCACGGCGATCGCCTTCGCGCTCTTTGCGGTGACCGCCATGCTGGGTGCGTACGGCATCGTCACCCGCGAAGTACGCACCAACTATCTGAGCACGAACCCCGCGCATGTGACCATCGACGTCAGCGCAGTGACGCCGGAAGTGCTGGCCTTCGCCAGGGAGTTTCCGGGGGTCGCCACGGCCGAGGCTCGCTCCGTCATCGAGGCGCGAGCCGATGTCGGCGGCGAGTGGATGCGGATGCTGGTCTTTGTCGTCGATGACTTCGACACCATGCAGATGAACCTCTTCCGTCCCGAAGCCGGCGCATGGCCGCCGCCGGACGGGACGATGCTCGTTGAGCGTCTCGCGGCGGATACGCTCGCGGCGGGCATCGGCGACAGTGTCAGCATTCGAACGCCGTCTGGACGGGTTGCCGGCGTGCCGGTCACGGGCACCGTCCACGATACGACGCTGGCGCCGGCGTGGCAGGAGCAATCCGGCTACGGCTATATGAGCCTTGCGACGTGGTCGGCGCTCGGAGAACCGGCGGCGGTCAAAGAGCTGCGCATCAAGTTCGACGGCAGCCCGACACAGGCGCAGATCGACGGCAAGGCGCTGGAGCTGGCCGAGGCTCTCAAGGCCCGTGGATTCGACGTGCATGACGTGAAGGCGCCGCCGGCCGGGCAGCACCCGCATCAGGGTCAGATCAGTAGCGCGCTGCTGATGTTCCTTGGCCTCGCCATCCTGGCCTTCGTCCTGGCGGCCATTCTCGTGGCGGCAGTACTTGCCGCAACCCTCGCCCGGCAGGCCCGAGAAATTGCAGTGATGAAGGCTGTCGGCGCCAGAGGCGGCCAGATCGCCGGCCTCTACCTCGTCGCTCTCCTTGCCCTTGGAGCGCTGGCGCTGCTTGTCAGCTTGCCGTTGGGTGCGTGGGCGGCCGGCGGGCTCTCCGTCGTCATGGCGAATACCATGAACTTTCTCGTCCTCGACAGCTCGTTCCCGCTCTGGATTTTCGGGGTGGTGATCGCGGCGGGGCTGCTGATGCCGATCATCGCGGCCCTGCCTGCGGTCGTTCGCGCCAGCAACGTCACCGTGCGGGAGGCGCTGTCCTCGACCGGCGTCGCCTCGCGCTTTGGCGCCCAATCATCGGGGCGCGTATCAGGTCGCGTCGGTGGCCTCGGCCTCGTCTGGCTGCTGGCGGCGCGAAACACCTTTCGCCGGCGCGGCCGGCTCTTTCTTTCGCTGGCGCTGCTCGCCACCGGCGGAGCCCTGTTCGTCACCGCACTGAGCGCAAGGGACGGATGGCGCGAGATCGCCGCCAGCGCTCTGACCAGCCGCCACTACGACGTCGAGTTTCGGCTGTCGGCGCCGGTCGAGGAAACGCGCATCGAGCAGGCGCTCGCCGCCTCGGGCGCCGTGACGCGGCACGAAGTCTGGGGCATTGCCGAGACGGCCTACGCCAACGCCGATCAGCTCAGCATCATGCGAACCTATCCCGATCGCGGGCACGGCAGTTTTTCGATCATCGGCGTTCCGCCGGCCACCGACCTCGTTTCCATGCCACTGATCCAGGGCCGCTGGCTTCAAGCGGGCGACACCGACGCCCTGGTTCTCACCCAACAGAATTACCGGGGGCCCTCAGCGCCAAAGCTTGGCGACAGGGTCACGCTCGAGGTGGACGGCAAGGCCCGCAACTGGACGCTGGCGGGCGTGGTCCGGGAGATAGGCGGCGGCGGTGCTTATGTGAACAAGTCCGCCTTCCAAGCGATCGCCGGCGCCACGGGCGGACAGATGGTGCGGACCGTGCTCTCGCCGGATTTCCCGGGCGGCCCGGAGGCGGCGCTGTCCGCAGTCGAGACCGCGCTGGCGGAAGCAGAGATCCAGATCGAGCGGGCGATGCCGATCGACACGCTCTATCTCGCCCTTGTCGGCCACGTCGAAGTGCCGGTGACCATGCTGATTGCGGCCGCCGTGTTGTTGGCGCTGATCGGCGGCCTCGGCCTTGCCTCGATGATGACGGTCAACGTGCTCGAGCGCACCCGCGAGATCGGGGTGATGAAGGCCGTCGGGGCGACCCCCGCGACAGTGCTCATCATCATCGCCGGCGAAGGCCTCTTCACCGCCGGCCTGAGCTGGCTCGCAGCGATGGTCCTGGCGCTGCCGCTCATCGCCCTGATCGGCCTTTCCGGCACCGTGATGTTCGGCACCGCTCTGCCCTTCGTTGTCTCCGCCATGGCCGCCGGCATCTGGCTCGCCGCCGTGCTCATCATCGCACTCGTTGCCAGCGCTGTTCCGGCCTGGCGCGCGTCGCGCCTCGTCGTTCGTCAGGCGCTCGCCTACACCTGATCTGGGCACAAGAGAAAACCATGCGTCGCAGCACTCGCCTAATCCTGACCATCGCCGTCATCGCGGTTGCCATTGGCCTCGTCGGCTGGGCTGCCCATAGCCTCGATCTCGTCGGTATGATCGCCAGAGTCCATGCCCCGCCACAGCATGGCGGCTAGCCGACCAACCCACCCGGACTTCGTCTCGCGGCGCCGGCGCAGTAAGGGCGCTGGTCGCATGGGTCGCCGTCGTCAGCTGCTTTGGTGGAACAGCCCGAGCGCGAAGTCGAACGGGGCGCGCCACCACTCGCGCTGCCGCACCAGCCGGAAACCAAGGTTGTCCGGAGGAGCGCCGATGGTGCAGCCACCGCCTTGCGCGTCGCGGACAAAGACGTTCATCGGGGTGCGGTGCCTGCCTTCCAGAAGGCGGACCCCGCACGAATCGAGATACGTGAGCGTTTCGTCGGCCGGACCCAATATCGTGCGGCTTCCGCAGGTTGCTGTCCACTCCCACACAGTTTCCGCCAGGTCGGCGACGCCATACTCATTCTCGCCGAAGGTCCCGATAGGGCTGGGGGTGGCGAGGGCATTCGAGCCGAGCTTCGCTTCGCGCTCGTAGAAGGCGAGCCAGCGTTCGGCCGGGTCCTTGGCGTCGGTTTCGATATCGAGTGCGTGGTCGCGCGCCTTGCTGCCCGCGGCGAATGCCCATTCGCCGATCGTCGGCAGGCGCCAGGTTTGACCGGTCTTTTCGCTGAGCCACTTGGCGTACTCATTGGCGTCGTTGAAGCTCACGCCGGTCACCGGAACATCGGCCAGGCCCCGGCGGCGCGGTTCCGCCTTCTTGCAGCCACGGTCGGCAACGCACCGGTCATAGTCCGACGCGCTGACTTGATACTTCATGATCTCGATAGGCGCCGGGTTGTCGATGCTGACAAGGGGACCGTCGACTGTGGCAGTGCCGCGCACGAACTCCCCGGGAGCACGGTAGGTGTAGGCACGGGGTGCAATTGTCACTGTAATCGGAGCCAAGCTCGAGGTCGTGACGACTGGAAGCCGTATGGCCCCCGTCTGCATCCCGATCGTCGCCAGCAGTCCAGCAAGCAGGACGATGGGCACCAGCAGTGCGGTCTTATCTTGGTGCGCGACTGTGTGCGTCATGATTGCACCTTCGAGAATGCGGTGGCCCGTGCATGTCGAGCCACCGCCGTTTCGGACGCTTAGCCGTCGATCGGCGTGGGCGCCTGAACCTGGGTCATCAGATCGTCGTTCCACTCGCCACCAACCTTGAAGTGGGCGGTGGCGCCGAGTTCAACGGCCTCGATGAGGTTGTGGTTGACGTAGGCGTAGACGCCCGGCTGGAGGAACGTGTAGAGCGCCGCGCCAGCACAGCCCCCTGGGATGTGCCAGGTCTCGAGGTCGACTTCCGGTGCGTTGCGGAACTTGCCCGTGGCCCACACATAGTCGCCGTGACCACCGATCAGATGTGGCCGGGTGTCACGATTGGCCTGCGAGTGAACGATGAGCACCGTCTCGCCGACATTGGCGGTCATCGCGTTCTCACCGGTCAACGCACCTACGGCGCCGTTGAAGACTTCGTGCGTCGGCGTCAGCGTCTTCATCACCTCGAGCATGTCGGCGTAGCCGTCACCAGCCGACTCGTAGGTCTTGAAGTTGCCGTCGGCGTCCTTCGGAACGTAGAAGTCCTGCTCACCGACATAGTAGACGTAGTCGTACTTGAGCGGCTTGCCCGCGCCGTCCTTCAGCCCGTCACGCGGCAGCACCATGATGGCGCCGTTCATGCCCGACACGACATGCCACGGGATCATCGGACCTCCCGGTGCGCAGTGGTAGACGAATACGCCCGCCCGGGTGGCCTTGAAGCGCAGCTTCACCTGCTCGCCGGGGTTGATCAGCGTAAGCCCGCCGCCACCGAGCGCGCCCGTCGCCGCGTGGAAGTCAATATTGTGCTGCATCTGGTTGGTGTCGGGATTGATCAGTGTCAGTTCGACATAGTCGTCCTGGTGCACCACCATCAGCGGACCGGGGACCGAGCCGTTGAAGGTCATGGCCGGCACGGTTGTGCCATACTCGTCGATGACGAGCTGCTTTTCTTCGATGACCAGCTCAAACTCGACAACCTGGGGGCCGACGGTTGCGACCTGCTCATGCGGATGCACGAACGGCGGGTTCAGCAACTCGACCCGTTTGCGCGGAAGTGCCGACAGGTCAGGAGCAGGGCCGGTCGTCACTCCGGCTTCCTCGGCCTGGGCCGGCACCGAAGCAAGCACTGCACCGAAAACGCCGGCAAACGCGGCGGCGCCGAGCAGCGTGCGGCGCGATACTTCTACTTTATCCTGACCGTCCATTTTGGGTCTCCACCGTTTAAGGGCACCCGTGCGCCCGGTTCGACTGTGGAATATGCCCGCCGCTGACCCTCTTCTTTGATCCGCCTCAAATTGTGGGTGCGGCGTTTTGTACAGCGCCAGAAGTCATTTGTTTGATCCTCATCAAAGAGAACTTGTCGGCAATCGAGGAAATAGCCGCGAAAGGACATGAAGACCGTGTCCTCGTTTTACGGAGAACCACTATGCGTACCCTCAAGACCCTCGCTGCCGCGGCGCTGCTGGTCCTCGCTGCCGCTCCGGCGATGGCCGCGAACTTCGAAGTCCGCATGCTGAACAAGGGCGAGGGCGGCGCGATGGTCTTCGAGCCGGCCCTGACCAAGGTAGCAGTGGGTGACACCGTTACATTCATTCCCACCGACAAGGGACACAACGCCGAGGCGATCAAGGACCTGCTGCCTGCCGGCGCCGAGGCTTTCAAGGGCGCGATGGGGAAGGAGATCGTCGTCACCTTCACCGCGCCGGGGGCATATGGTGTCAAATGCGCACCGCATCTCGGCATGGGCATGGTGGCCCTGGTCGTCGTTGGAGATGACCCAATCGACGCGGAAGCCATCAAGGCGGTGAAACTGCCCAAGAAGGCGCAGGAGCGCATGACGGCCATCACTGATCAGCTTGCCCTCTAGGACACGCTTATGAGGCGGATCCGCGTGGTCCGCCTCGCTCCTGGCCCTTGCCTGGGTCATCGGCGCCGCTGCCAATGCGCCCTACCTCGAGTTGTGGCCGCGGGCGGACTGGCAGAGTCTGGTGCCGGCAATCGGGATGCTGGTCGCGTCAGTCCTGGCGGTCTTTGCGCTCACCATGCCCAATCCGCTCTCGCTGGGAGCGAAGAGGGGCTTTGATCCGGACCATCCCGGAGCGGCCGGCTTCGTCCGCCACCCGCTCCTCTGGGCCATGCTGGTCTGGTCGATTTCGCACCTGCTCCTGAATGGCGATCTCTCGCACGTCATGACCTTCGGGCTGTTTGCGCTGCTGTCGGGGGGCAGGATGGCGATGCTCGATCGGCGGTCGCGAAGAGCGCTCGGCGATGGGGTCTGGCAACAGCTTGCCTCGAAGACGTCCAACATCCCGCTGGCGAGCCTTGCGCAGGGGTGCGCCCGAGACTGTCACCAACGGTAGGGCTGCGGTTCGGCGCAGGATTGGTCCTCTATGCCATCCTGGTCGTCAGCCATGGAGTGATCGCCGGCGTGCCGCTGCTATAGCCAACGAGTTTGAGGCGGCGCAAAGAGCGTCGGCTCCCCGGGCCAGTGTGCGCTGGTCTTTGCGCTACCTCAAAATTCCCGGCGCAAGTTGCGATACGCCGGAAGGACGAGAGCAGGAGTCGATATGGCCAGCCTTCCGATCAGCGTCACTTCCTGGGGTGCGACCACGGAGATCGAAACCAGACGTCCCCTTTGCCCAACGGCATCCGAGCTACAGGCTTGGGTCAGCCTCCCGGCACTGGTGGACGATGTCGCGTCGCCGGAACCCGAGCAAGTCCTTGCAAGCGCGACCCGCCTCGAGGCCATCTCCCGTCGGCACCCGACATGGCTCGATACCTATCAGGCCACCCTGGTGTGCGTGGCTCGCCTCGCGAAGGGCAAGACGAGGCAACTGCTGCTCGCAACCGTTCTCCGGCTCGACCTGTCCCCGGAGCGACGGCGCGAACTCGAGGCGTTAGCCAGCTGAAAGAGCGCGTCCTTGCGCCGGCGCAAAATCCTCGCTTGCGGTAGCCTGCTCCACGGCCTGTCGGGACATTTTTCTGAAGGTGCCCCGGCGTCCGCACCGCGCTTGATCCTCCTCAAATCGCCCGTGCGTGTGATGTGCAATCTGCAGTTGCCATCAAACACCTGCCCGGAACCATTGTCGTGAAATGACCGCTCGATTTGAGGAAAGCTGACATGCAAACGCAAACGCCGATCAACCGCGCTGCGGTCCAGGGCCTCGCGCTGTTTGAGCAACTGGAGCCCGGCCAGATCGACGACGTGCTGAGATCGGCGGGCAGCCCTCGCTATGCCCCCGGGGACGCGGTGTTCGAGCAGGGCCAGACTGCGACCCAGTTCTTCGTGCTGCTGCATGGCCGCCTGCGGGTGACCCAGGTCACCAGCGAGGGCCAGCAGGTGGTCGTCCGAATGGTCAATCCCGGCGACCTGTTTGGCATTGCCAAGGCATTGCGCAGGTTGGACTATCCCGGGACAGCGACCGCCGTTTCGGAGAGCGTCGTGCTCTCCTGGCCCATGAGCCTCTGGAACGACTTCCTGGAGCAATACCCGTCCCTGGCCGTCAGCGCGATGCAGACGATGGGCAGCCGGCTGCTCGAGGCCCAGCAACGCCTGCGGGAACTGTCGACCGAGGAGGTCGAGCGGCGCGTCGCCCACGCGGTTCTCCGTCTCGTGAACCAGTCGGGCAGGAAAGAGGAAGAGGGGGTCCGTATCGACTTCCCTATCTCCAAGCAGGACATCGCCGAGATGACCGGCACCACTCTCCACACCGTCTCCCGCATCCTCACCGCCTGGGAGGCAGCCGGGCTGGTGGTGGGCGGTCGACAGAAGCTGCTGGTACGGGACCCGCACCAGCTCGTCCTCATCGGTGACGGGCTGAAACCTGGCTATCTCTGAGCCTGGCCAGTTCGATGTCGGCCGCCAACCCAGCCAGCAGCAGGGCATGTTCCTCCGCCGCGTCGACCAAGGTGTGGAACGGCGCTATCGGACATCCGACGCAGTGCATGCGGCGGTCCAGGAATACCCTGATGGTCGACGGCCACCTTGACATGATCTCTGCGAGACTCAGGTCGTCAATGTCGGTTCCAGGCATCGCGGCGTCTCCGGCTTCTCCTGTCACCAAACGTTACGCAGGCGCCGAGCGACTTCCTTGCGCGACAGCAAAGACCGGGGAGGTTTGGACTGGCATTCATCGCTGGCCACCAAAGGAGCGGCAGGACCATGAACTTCGGCTTGGGCAATGTCGTCAGCAAGGCTCGCAAACCAGTTCCGCGGGGCATCGCCAGAAGCGGGCCGCCGGTGCTGTCCTATGGCTTCCGTCCGTTTTTCCTGCTGGCGGGGATCTTTGCCATTGCAGCGATGGTTGGCTGGATCGGAGCCTTGACCGCCGGCTGGGAGATCGGTGGCGACTACGGCATGCTCAACTGGCATGCTCACGAGATGCTGTTCGGCTACACCAGCGCCGCGCTGGCAGGCTACATGCTGACGGCAATTCCCAATTGGACCGGCCGCCTGCCGGTGTCAGGCTTGCCCTTGCTCGGGTTGGTTGCTGTGTGGCTTGCGGGTCGACTGGTCATGGCAGTTCCGGGCGTCATTGGCCTGCCGCTGTCGATGCTGGCCGAGGCCTGCTTCTTGCCGCTGATGGCTGCGATAGCGGCGATCGAGATCATCGCGGGAAAGAACTGGAAGAACCTCAAGATCCTTGCCGGCCTGAGCGCCCTTTCGCTGGTCAACATCGCGTTTCATGTGTCGGTGGCGTTCAACGGCGCGGCGCTTGAGGCGTCCCGGGCAGGGGTCGCCATCTATGTGATGCTGATTGCCGTCGTCGGCGGCCGCATCGTTCCGAGCTTCACGAGGAACTGGCTGGCAAAGGCAGGCTCATCTCGACTGCCGGCCCCGTTTGGCCGCTTCGATGTCGTTGCGATGGTATGGCTGCTGGTGACCCTGGCGCTGTGGGTCGCCTTTCCCGAGACCATCGTCACGGCCTGCGCAGCGGTGGGGGCTGCCTTTCTCCATGCTGTCCGGCTGGCCCGCTGGCACGGCCGGCGCACGGTTGACGAGCCCCTGTTGCTGGCCCTTCACGTCGGCTACGCATTCATCCCCCTCGGGATGCTGTCGGTTGCTCTCGCCTCCCTCGGCTGGATCGCCAATGCCTCGGCGCTTCACGTCCTGACGGTGGGGGCCATCGCGGGAATGACGTTTGCGGTAATGACCCGCGCGAGCCTCGGGCATACCGCGCGAGCGCTCACCGCTTCGCCGCGCACTTCGGTTGCCTACCTTGCGCTGACGCTTTCAGCAGTGCTGCGTCCATTTGCCGAGCTCATCCCATCGCAATACCACCTGCTGCTCTCCCTGAGCGGTGCGTGCTGGCTCATTGCATTCGGGTTGTTCATCCTCGAATTCGGGCCGATGCTCGTGTCACCAAGGCTCAAAGCCGGATGAGGCAGTAGGCAGCATGCCGGGCCTCACGGCCCCTTCCTGGCCGTACTCGATGAATATTCCATTGGTGATCTGGCTGCCGTACCCGGACCGCTACGCTCGCTTCTCGGCCTCGCCCCAGCCTAGTTCGCGCTCCCACTGAAGACATCAACGACCCTGGAGCTTGCGCGGTTCTAGCGAACGCCCTCCCAGAGGTGTCCCTCTGCCGCCATCGGATCCTCGACGACAGTCGACGGCACATCGAAGTGCATTGTCGCCCGTCGCGCCGTGTCGAATTCCGGCCAGCCGGCATCCCCGGTGGCGGCAAAGCGCGTCCACGCCTTATGCATCTCATCAGCAAGCTGTTGCGGCGGCCCGGCACCGAGAAGTTGCTCGGTTTGGGCCCCGAGGGTATTGAACACGAACGGGATTTCGATGGCATGACCGGCACCCAGCCGCCCGTCGAACTGAGGCGAGCGCCAGGCGAACTCGTACATGAAGGTCCTTGCCTTGCCATGGGTCGAGTGCGCTTCGGCAAGTCTCAGTGCGGGGATTCGCCAATACCAGTCCGTCATCACCGCCGCGAACAGGTCGCCCGTACTCGCGCCCGGATACCGTTCCCTGTAGGCGGCGAGAGCGGCCGCCACCGGCAACCCCGTCGCCATGATTGTCCCCGCAAGGGCCTCTTCACCGGTCGCGTCGATTGCGCCGCCGGGTACCAGAAACAGTCGCCACTCCTCGGTGTTCGATCCTGAGAGGATGTCGACATACGCACCGATGCCGGCCGAGATCGCGTCGATCGGCCGGACCGGGATCAGGTCACCATCGATGACTGGTTCCCACGGTAGCCCATCGAGCATGATCTCTCCCCAGAACTCCGGGTCCGGATTTGAGAGAAGCTCGCCCCGCAGCGCTTCCTGCGCCTTCAGCATCCGCTCGATCGGAACGGCGGCGATGGCCTCGCGGCTTGCGTCGGTCCCGAGTAGCTCAGCCAGCCGTCGACCGATGCGTTCGGCGGTCCCCGGCGTGCTGACATGATGACCGCCGCCGCTTTCGATGATCGCCCGCCGGAAAAGCCCCTTGGCACGCGGCATCGAAAGGAGCGTTCCAACGCTTAGCCCGCCGGCGGACTCGCCGAATATCGTGACGTTGCCTGGATCGCCGCCGAACGCGGCGATGTTCTGCTGCACCCATTCGAGGGCCGCAATCTGGTCGAGCAGACCCAGGTTGGAGATTCCGTCGTTCAGGAAGAGGAAGCCCTCGGCACCGACGCGGTAGTTGATGGAAACGAAGACGACGCCATCGCGGGCGAAGCTGGTTCCGTCGTACCAGGGAGAGGCGCCTGTGGCGTGGTACTCGTACATGCCGCCAGGTATCCAGACCATGACAGGCAGGCCCGCCTCGCCTAGCGCCGGCGACCAGATGTTCAGCGTCAGGCAGTTGTCGCCCGGTCCCGGCACCTCCGGCGGCAACAGGGCCGCGACCATGGGCGGGTAGGGCGGCTGCGGTGGCTTTGGACCGAACGCGGTGGCGTCTCGAGTACCGTCCCAACTTTCGGAGGCTCGGGGAGGTCGCAGGCGGTTTTGCCCGATCGGGGGTGCTGCAAAGGGGACACCCTTGAAGATATGGATGCCGCCCTCAGTCGCGCCGCGGAGCTGCCCGTCCGGAGTTGTGACGGTGGGGCGGGCATCGTCGGAAATCGCTCGAGCCGGCCACAGTCCTGCTGCCAGTCCTGAACCGGCAGAACCAATCAGAAAACGACGTCGCCTCATAGCGGCCTCCATCTGGCGCCCCACAAGATGGTTGGGAGCGTAGCAGGCCGGCTTCCCTGGCAGGTTGATCATGATCAAAATCTGCAGACGTCTTGCCCGAACGTGGTGCAGAGGCTCGTCCCTACATCTAGGGCGCTCCCTGGACTTCAGAAGTTGAACTCACTGCTCGGGTTCGTAGGCAACGATCTCGCCTTTCCAGTACGTAAAAGGCCCCTCGGGCAGCACCCAGCTGACTTCGCCGTAGCTCGGGATGCGATAGCGTCCGAACTGCTTGTATTTGCTGAACTGTCCTCTCCACAACGTGGGCACGATCTTGCTGCCCACGGTCATCGGGCGGTCCGCGGCCTCCAGGCTGATTATATCGCCCGAGGCATCGAAGAACAGCCGAACGCTTGCCGGCCCCGTCTGGGAGGTGCCGCTCACCTCGACCAGGCCATCCTCGATCTGCCGCCACCGCAGTTGCGTGTTATTGAGGATCGCATCTGGATGAACCGGCAGCTCGGACAGATAGCGCTGCAGTTCCCCCTTGTCGAAATCGGCACCGAGGCCCTTCGCCACAGGCAGGACACCGGCCAGGCGGGCCTCCAACAGCCCGGAGCCGTCGACGACGCTGTCGATTACGGCCACAGGCAAACCAAACATGCTGCCGCGGCCGACCCAGACGAGGTCCGTTCGACGCGTTGCCAGCCACTGGTCTGCATCGATATTGGTGGGCGGTCGACGCTGGTCCGTGACCAGCATGGCGCGATGGCGGAGGTGGACAAACGCAGGCCCACCGATGCTGCCTCCCGCCCGCATCGCATAGGCACGCACGATGTCGGGAAGCTCTACCGCAGCCGCAGCCGGCTCGCGGGCGGCGATAACCCGCTCGCGCAGCCCGGCAATCATCGTCTCGAAGTTCCGGCTTTCGAACCAGACATAGGCCGCCAAGCCGGCCAGGCCGACAATCAACATAAGCAGCATGGCGCGACCCCATTTCATTTGGCGCAGGCCTCAATAGGCTTTTTAGGGATCGCTCGCCGACACAAGCAGCGATTCCGGGTGATCATATGGCGCGGCGTCGACATCTGCCGCCTCGTCAGCATGGGGGTGGGCCGGATCTGGGCTGTGCGTCGTCATCTGTTCAGTCGGCGCCCGGCCTTCGGGACCGTAGATCGCCGTGTGGAGACCCCAGTAGCTGCCTGCGATGATCACCAGGGCAGCGGCCAGTCCGACAGGCACGCTCCTGAAGCTCCGCTTGAGGGCAGGCAGGAAGTGCATCTCACGCGTCGGATCGATGGCGATAATGACGATGATGGCCATGATCAGTGCGTGGCCAACGAGGTCCATTCTGCCGAACGGGTAGACCGCGGCGTTGAAGATCACGAACAGGCTGATCGCCGACAGCCGACGAACCAGTGGGGTCCAGAGCAGGCCAAAGCCCATGGTGAACTCCGCGACGCCAGCCATCGGAATGAATACGTCGCGCGACATCCCGAAGGTCAGGAACGGCTTCTCGTCGACCAGCGGATAGAACCACTCCGGATAGGCGAACTTCTCGAGGCTCGACCACATCAACGCTATCGCCACACCCCAACGCAGGAGCTCAAACCGGTGCTTCCGCCACTCGGGATTGTTCGAGCTTTCGAGAACGAGATAGCCCGCAATCGCAACGCCCAACGCCAGGTAGTCGAGCAGGTGGAAGATGTCGTAGTCGCGCAGGGCCAGGACCCAAAGGAGGATGATGCCCGCAGCCGAAAACGGCTGGGTCTTCCGCGAGAAGACGCCAAACGCGATCAGCAGCTGCAGCCACGACACCCACTCGGCCGGCGTCTTCAGATCAGGCGTGAGATAGACACCACCGACCGCGAAGATCGCGACGAAGAAGGCGCCGATCACCGCGCGGACGAAATCGTCCGACCGGTTCCAGAGCGGTCCCGAGACCTTGTCGATGCCGGCGAGCGTCGCTTCGCCGAGCCGAGTGCGCTCGACGAGGCGCGTTCCGATGAAGAATACCAGGACCAGCCCGATGGCGAGCCAGAACCAGGTGTTGGTCAGCGTCGACATGATCGGCTGCGGCGCTGCGCCGACAATGTAGGGCGCAAACCACTTGACGTGAGCCTCGGCGGGGGTCGCGGCCAGAGGCAGGACTATGGCGGCCGTTCCGGCCGCAGCGAGCAGCGGCCGGAGACGAGCCAGCTGGTACTTTGCCGCAAGCAAGATACTCATTTGTCTCTCGAATGGTTGGAGGTCGCGGGGCTGGTGACGGTTCAGTCACACATGTCCTGCAACGCAGTGAGATCGAGGATTTCGATTTCGCTGATGGAGCGGAGCCGGATCACGCCCTGGTCTTTCAGGACGCGGAGAATGCGGGACACGGTCTCGAAGGTGATGCCTAGATAGTCGGCGATGTCGTAGCGCTGCATCGGCAGATGCACGAGTTTCTCGTCACCCTGACGTTCAGCCAGATCGAGGATCAGGGCTGCCATGCGCTCATTCGCGGTCCTGCGTCCGAGCACCATCAGGTGGCTCTGTGTGCGAGCGAGGCTCTTGAGCGCCAGCAGCAGCATACTGCCGGTGGGCTGCTCGCTGCAGCTGGTGCGGAGCACGCGAACGCCGGCGCCGTCGACGCTCTCGGCGTAGGATTGGTGCTCGGGGTCTGCCTCGAAGCCGAAGACCTCGCCAGCCGTGTGAAAGGCGCTGATCAGCCGCCGGCCATCGGCCGTCATGCGGCAGATGCGAACAGTGCCAAACTCGACCAGGTAGAGGGGGCCCGCTGCCTCGCCCTGCGCATAGATAACGGCATCAGCCCGATAGAAGGTGATCGCCGCGGGCTGCATCGCAGTCAACAGGGCGGAGACCCCGGCGTCCGCAGCATTGGTCGGCTGGTTGACGCGGAAAGTCGGCTGGATGTGCATTTTTGCTGCCCTTGATTGCAATGATCAGAAGGTAGCCGTTCCCCCGATTTCCGAAATTCCGGTCCGAGTCTTAGGGGGTTTACTTAGGGCAGATGTGGCGGGCTAGACGGCCACGGAATGCCGGCCAACTCCAGACGCGAGGTAGGTATCGAAGGTCGCCGCGACCGACCGGACAAAGGGCCGGCCGAGTTCGGTGATGGAGAACGTGTGGCCGTCGAACCAGACGACGCCATCTTGGTCGCCTTGCGCCGCGTAGATCATCTCTGTGACAACCGGCGCCGCCATGTGCTTGAACCGGTTCCGGAGTTCATCAACGGAAACGGCGAAGTCGCACATCAGCCGCTCTATGACCCAGCCACGCATCCGGTCCTCGTCGCTCAGCGGCAGGCCTTTGGCGATGGCGAGCCCCCGCTGGCGTATGGCGCGCATATACTCGCCCGTGGCGGTGATGTTCTGGACATAGCCGTGGGGCAGGTTGCCGATCGAAGACGCTCCAAGCCCGATAAGGGCGGGGGCCTCGTCGGTCGTATAGCCCTGGAAGTTGCGGTGGAGCTTTCCTGATTTGCACGCGACAGCCAAACCATCCGAGGGTTTGGCAAAGTGATCGATACCGATGGCCACATAGCCGGCGGCGCAGATGCGCTCCGCGGCGGCGGTGGACTGGCGCAGTCTCTCGGCAGGATCCGGAAGCGCCGCCTCATCGATCATGCGCTGGTGGGTCTTCATCCACGGCACGTGCGCATAGCCGAACAAGGCGAGGCGGTCGGGATTCATCGACAGGGCCTGATCGACCGTTGCCACGACGCTCGCAACGGTCTGGTGCGGCAAGCCGTACAGGACGTCGAGGTTCACCGACGTCACGCCCCGCTGCCGCATTCCATCCACAACGGCTCTCGTCTGCTCATAGGTCTGGATGCGGTTGATGGCGTGCTGCACTTTCGGGTTGAAGTCCTGGACGCCGACGCTGATGCGCGTCACGCCTGCTTGCGCGAACGCGTCGTAGCGGTCGTCTGTCATGTCGTTGGGGTCGATCTCGATGCTGAACTCGAGCTTGCGGCTGACGTCGAAACCCTGTCGAACGCGAGACGCGAGCTCGATCAGGTCCTTGGGCTGCAACATCGAAGGCGAGCCGCCCCCCAGGTGCAAAGCGACAGCTTGCCCGCGGCCATCCAGCAGGCCGGCGACGGTTTCCATCTCCCTGAATACGGAAGGGAGGTAGGCGGCGATCGGGTCGTAGCGGAGCACTTGCTTGGTATGGCAACCACAAAACCAGCACAGCCGGTCGCAGAATGGGATGTGGACGTAGAGTGAAAGTGCTGTCGCCGGTGGCAGCGACTTGAGCCAGCCGGCATAGGTGAGGTCGTCCACCCCCGCGTGAAAATGGGGAGCGGTGGGATAGCTCGTGTAGCGGGGGACCGGCTTCGCGTACCGGGCTAGCATCGTGTCGGACATTGGCACCTCTCGCCCCTAGGTCGCAGAGCCTCCCCATGCCGTCCTTGATCCTGATCAAATGGCACTCGCCTCAGCGTGCGATGACGGGTCATGCGACGACCAAAGCCAATTTCCGTGGGAGTGAGTTCGGAGCCGGTGCCGTCGGCCTGCCTGGACTGCCGCGCTCGGCATGAGGGCATCTGCGCCGTCCTCAGCCCGTCCGAGCTTCGGCACCTCGCTCGCAACGCCCGGCACACGCGCCACGACGCGGGCGAGGGACTGGCCCTCGAAAGCGGCGAGATCAACGGCTACGCCAATGTCACCAACGGTGCAGTCAAGCTGTCGCGGGTGTTGCGCGATGGCAGGCAGCAACTGGTCGGACTGCAGTTCGCTCCGGACCTGATGGGGCGTCTGTTCCGGGCTGAGAGCCCCCTGAGCGCCGAGGCCGCGTCAGACGTCGAGCTCTGCCGCTTTCCGCGGGGCGTGCTCGAGGCATTGGTTGCGTCGAGCTCGAACCTGAAGCAGCGACTGCTCGATCAATCGCTGCACGACCTGGACGAAGCGCGGGAGTGGATGGTGACCCTGGGTCGCAAGAGCGCTGCCGAGAGGGTTGCCAGCTTGCTGCTGTTGGTCGCCAAACGAAGCGGAAGAGGCAGTGCCGACAGCGTTGCTTTCGATATGCCCATCGGACGAGCCGACATGGCGGACTTTTTGGGCCTGACCATCGAGACCGTATCGCGCCAGGTCAGCAAGTTGCGGCACAGCGGCGTGATTGCGGTCTCGGGCCACCGCCATGTCAAAGTACTCAGCCTTCGCGCTTTGAAGGACCGTGCCGGATAACGCGTTCGTCGTCCTCGAATATCCGTTCGCTCGCCCCATCCAGATCCTCGTACTGTCCCGACCGTAAGGCCCAGAAGAATGCGGCAAGAGCGAACAGCCCCATGGCGACCGCAATCGGGATAAGAACGGCCAATCCACTCATGCGGTCTTCTCCTCCAGCTCGGCGAGGTTGGTGTCGGTCGTCTTCTCCTGGCTTGGCCGGTTGGCGTCAAAGCGCAGGCGAAGGGCGTTTGCCACCACGATCAGCGATGACGAGGACATCGCAACGGCGGCGATCAGCGGTGTTACCTGTCCGGCGATCGCCAGCGGTACGGCGATTGCGTTGTACCCGATAGCGAGCACCAGGTTCTGGGACACAAGGCGTGCAGCACGCCGGGCAGTGCGCACGGCAAATGGCACGGCGCCGAGATCATTGCTCGTGAACACGAAGTCCGCCGCGCTGCGCCCGATATCGGCCGCCGAGGTCGGCGCCATCGAGACGTAGGCGGCCCGGAGCGCCGGTGCATCGTTGATCCCGTCACCGACCATCAGGGTCCGGCCCGCCGAGACGGCCGCGACCTTCTGCTCGGGACGTCGCGAACCCAGTGCGTGGTCAATCCCGACAGCCGCGGCAACCGCATCGACAGGTCCCTGGCGGTCGCCGGACAACAGCCGGGACGGCAGCCCCATGCCGGCAAGGGCCTTGATCGCATCGGCGGCGCCGGGGCGCACGATGTCGTTGAAGCGATACCAGGCCCGGGCCTTGCCATTGGCGGTAAGCCAGACCTCCGTGAACGGCGTGCCCGCCTCCGATGGCATCCCACACCAGTCCCCACTACCCAGGCGCCACGTGACGCCGCCGGTCATACCTTCGACGCCCCGGCCTGGCTCCTCCCGGACCTGGCCGGCGAATGCTGTCCCGGCACCGAGATACGCCGCCAGGGCCTTCGACAATGGATGGTTGCTGCTTCCAGCCAGAGCCGCTGCCACGTCCTTCGCTTGCCCATCCTTGGCCTGGCTGTCGATGAGTTGCGGCTGTCCGATGGTGAGCGTGCCGGTCTTGTCGAAGGCGACCGAGTCGACTTCGGCTGCCCGTTCGAGTGCCGCCCCGTCCTTCATCAGGATTCCCCGTTCGAACATCTTCCCGGCCGCGACGACATGGACGATCGGCACGGCCAGGGCGAGAGCACATGGGCAGGTAATGATGAGGACAGCTACGGCGTTGAGCAGGGCCGCGTGCCAATCACCGCCGAGCAGGCCCCAGCCGAGGAAAGTGGTGATCGCGATGGTGTGAACCACCGGCGCGTAGACTGCGGCCGCCCTGTCGGCGATACGGCGCGGCCTCGTTTTTGCGCCTTCAGCGGCTTCCATCATCGCCGCCATGCGGGCGAGGAAGGAATCGGTGGACGCGCGTGTGGCCTGCAATCGGAGCGGGCCGCCAAGATTGCTGGCACCTGCAACCACCTCGCCACCGATCTCGATGACATGTGGCGCCGTCTCGCCCGTGATGATGGAGTAGTCGAACACCGCCCCTTCGGTGGCAACGACGCTATCGACAGGTACGCGCTCCCCCCCTCGGACCTCGAGGGTCATGCCGGGAGCGATTTCATCCAGCCTCACGTATTCGCGCCGGCCATCTTCGTGCACCTGTGTCGCGCCACGCGGCTGCAGCCGCGCGAGATTGGTGATGGCGCTGCGAGCCCGCTCGCGCATGAGATGGTCGAGCGTGCGCCCGGCGAGGAGGAAGAACAGCAACGTTGCCGAGGCATCGAAATAGGCGTGTTCGCCGGAGTTCAGCGTTTCGAACAGGCTCAACGCCGTCGCGAGGATGACGCCGATGGAGATCGGCACGTCCATGTTGGTCTTGCCGACGCGCAGGGCCCGCCAGGCTGAACGGAAAAAGATTCGGCCGGAGTAGGCGATTGCCGGCATCGCGATGATCGCCGAGATCCAGTGGAAGAGGTCGCGCGTCGCATCATTGGCACCCGACCAGATCGAGACCGAAAACAGCATGATGTTGCCGGCGGCGAAGCCTGCGACGCCCAGAGCCTTCACCAGTTCGCGGAGCACGGGATCGCCGTCGCTCTCCTGGCCGGGGTCGAGCACATAGGTGTGGTAGCCGCTCTTGTTGATGGCGGGCGCCAGCTCGGCCGCATCGCCCTGCGCCGGATCGAAGACGATCCGGACGCGGCGGCGGGTGAGGTTGACCCGGGCGGAGTGCACCATGGGGAGCGCCGCCAGTCCTGTTTCGATCGACCGGATGCAGGCGGCGCAATGAGCGTCGGGAACAGCGAACTCGAGTTGGCGGGTTCCGTCGCCGAGGCGGCGGCTCAAGGCCAGCAGCGCTTCGCTGTCGGCCTCGATGCTGCTGGTCTTGGCATCAAGGATGGCGTGCTCGCCGGGGATGCAGCAGGTCATGCTCAATCTCCCGCGACGCTGAAGCGCTCATGGAGTTCGAATGACCCCTTGGCCGTCTCATCTGCCTGTACAAGGGCGTCCCAGACGCCGGCGGCCAACCGCAGCGACGCGGCGTAGCTGCCGTCCGGCGCACGTTCGAACACCACGGCCTGGTCGTCATGCCCACCCACCGGACGGTTGACCTTGAGGGTGACGGAGCCGAGGTCGATCGGGTTGCCGGCGCCATCGCTGACGACGAGCTTGGCGAGCCCGGGCGAATAAGTGAACACTGCCTGCCAGCCCGCCGCTTGCTGGGCTTGGTGGGCGAGGCGCTTTTCCTCGAACTCCTGGCTCGCGACATAGGAGTTGGTGACCACCAGGCCCGTCCAGCTGGTCGAGGCGACGATCGCCATCCCGACATTGACGGCGATGATGACACCGAAAAAACCGATGACGAGGAGCCACATATGGCGGCCGGTGAAGGCGTGCGGATCGGCAGGTCGGGTCGCGGTCACTTCGCGTTCTCCGGGACTTCGAAGGTGGTTTCGGTGTTCGAGCGTGCATGGCCGTCGGGTGTCTCGACGACGATGTGGAACTTCGCCTGCGAAGCCGGCCGGGCGCCGGGCGGCACGCGGACATAGAGCCGGAGCGGCAGTACCTTGTCCGGCTCGAGTTCGAGGTTGAGCACCTGGGCGGTATCCTCGCCGCCATCAACAAGCGAGAGCTGGGCACCGGGCAGGCCCTCGAGCCGGAGTTCGACGGTACGCAGGGCCGGCGTCATGTTGAGAATCTTGACCTCGTAGCCGTTCCGGATGGAACCGTCTCTCAGCTCGACATAGAGCGGATTGCGGTCGTGCAGCACGTTGAGCGACAGCGGCGAACGCAGCGCCAGCGCGGTCAGCATGGCGAGCCCGATGGCCGACCAGCCGACGAAATAGACGATGGTCCGAGGCCGGATGATCGACCGCCAGTCGGTGTGCTTGATGGCGTCGTTCAGCCTGCCGGTGATCTGGTCGCGAATCCGTGTCGGCTGGATCACCTTGCCGCTGCCGGTGGCCAGCGCCATGTTCTGGTTGTAGTCGCTGAGGGTCGCGTAGGAGATGAGACCGGGCTCCTTTCCGAGCCTTGTCATCACGTCATCACACGCGTCGATGCAGAGGGCACAGGTGATGCACTCGAGCTGCTGGCCGTCCCGGATGTCGATTCCCATTGGGCAGACAACAACGCACGCGTTGCAGTCCACGCAGTCGCCAACCGGCTTGCCTTCCGCGATAGCCCGCTTGGCGTGCCGGGTCCGCGGCTCGCCGCGCCAGTCGTTGTAGGTGACGGTAAGCGAGTTTTCGTCGAGCATCGCGCCCTGGATGCGCGGCCAGGGGCACATGTACGTGCAGACCTGCTCCCGCATCAGTCCGCCAAACGTATAGGTCGTGGCGGTAAGCAACCCGATCGTCGCATAGGCGACCAGCGGCGCCTGGAGCGTCGCGATGTCTCCGAGCAACGTGGGGGCGTCGGCGAAGTAGAATACCCAGGCGCCGCCCGTCAGCACGCCGATCACCAGCCAGGTGACGTGCTTGATCATCCGCTTGGTCAGCTTCGAGGCGCTCCACGGCGCGGCGTCCAGCTTGATCCGGGCGTTGCGATCGCCCTCGATGAAGCGCTCGACGACCAGGAACAGATCGACCCAGACCGTCTGGGGGCAGGCATAGCCGCACCAGGCGCGGCCGACCGTCGAGGTGATGAGGAACAGGCCGATCCCGGCCATCACCAGCATGCCGGCGACGTAGTAGAACTCCTGCGGCCATATCTCGATGAAGAAGAAGTAGAAGCGCTTGTTGGCGAGGTCGACGAGGACGGCCTGGTCGGGCGCGAACGGCCCGCGGTCCCAGCGCAGCCACGGGGTGACGTAGTAGATGGTGAGCGTCACCAGCATCACCAGCCACTTGAACTTCCGGAAGTATCCGCTGGCCCGTTTGGGGAAGATTTTCTTGCGGGGGGCGTAAAGCGGCGGCCGCCGTCCAGCCGAGTTCACGGCATCGACGTCGTAGCGCTCTGTTGCTGGCCGCTCAGCCGATGGGCGTGTGTTGTCTATCAGGGTCGTCATTGAGCGGTTCTCTCACGGACGTCCGGCGAGGGGCTTGATCTGGGTCAATTTCCGCGGACGAGAAGGAGGGCGCTTGCGGCCGCCCTCCTCCTGCCCGCGGCGATGGCTTACTGGCCACCACCGAGTCCGTGGACGTAGACAGCCAGTTGCTTGACTGCGGATTCCCCCAGCCTTGGTTGCCAGGCGGGCATGACGCCATGGCGGGGCCGCTCGATCTGAGCCTTGATCCCCGCAAGCGTGCCCTCATAGAGCCAGATCTGATCGTTGAGCGACGGGCCGCCGGCATCGGGCATCCCCTCGCCACCACCGCTATGGCAGGCCGCGCAGTTATCGGCGAACAGCTGGTTGCCCTCGGGACTGGCCGCACCGCCCTCGATTCCGGACAGCGATGCGACCTGCTTTGCGAGAAGGTCGATCTCCTCGGCAGCGAGCATCCCATCCGCGCCGAAGTTCGGCATGACGTTGTAGTGCGTCTCCGGATCGGTCGGCGAACGTGCGCCATGCGAGATCGTCGCGTAGATTTGCTCGATGTTGCCGCCCCAGACCCATTCGTCGTCATTGAGATTAGGGTAGCCGACGCTGCCCGTCGCTCCGGTGCCGTGGCACTGCGAGCAGTAGACCTTGAAGATCGACTTCCCGCCGGCACGGGCAAATCGGGCCAGGTCCTCGTTGGCGAGGATTTCTGCCACCGGGGTGTCGACGATCTTGGTAACCAGATCGCCCTGCGCCACCTTGGCGGCGACCAGTTCGGCGTCGAGGTTGGCGCGGCTGGAATAGCCAAGAACGCCGGTCGTGGCCGACGAGATCATCGGCCAGGCAGGGAAGGCGACGGTGTAACCGATCGCGAAGACGATTGAGCCGTAAAAGGTCCACAACCACCAGCGGGGCAGCGGGTTGTTCAGTTCCTTGATGCCGTCCCACTCGTGACCGGTGGTTTCGACGCCGGTGACCTGGTCGATCTCCTTGTCGCTCATTTCTGTTCCCCCCGCGCCATTGGCTGCGCATCGTCGAGTGGGATGCGGGCGGCCGCCATGGCGTTTGCCTTGGCGCCCGGACGCACGAGGAAGAACACGACCACGAGGAAGATCGCCATCATGTAGAGGAGGCCCCAGCTGTCGGCGAAGTGCCGGAGCATGTCGTAGTGTGCGGTTGGCATGAGCTGGCTCGCTTAACGATAGTTGGCTTTGGCGTCGTAGGTGGTGAAGTCGACCAGCGTGCCGAGCATCTGGAGATAGGCGACGAGCGCATCCATCTCCGTGATCTGCATGGGGTCGCCGTCGAAGTCCTCGGCCCTCACATTGGTGTAACGGGTAAGGAGTCCCGAGGTGTCGGCATCCGGCGTTGCCTGGGCGATCAGGTCGGCCTGGGCGCTCTGGATGGCCTCCTCGCTGTACGGCACGCCGACGATGGCGTTGGCCTTGAGGTTGCCCGCGATGTTGCTGGTGTCGAGGGTGGTTTCGGCCAGGAAGCCGTATTTGGGCATGATCGATTCCGGCACCAGCGATTGCGGACTGGTGAGGTGCTCGACATGCCATTCGTCCGAGTACCGGCCGCCGACGCGGGCAAGGTCGGGCCCGGTGCGCTTTGAGCCCCACTGGAACGGGTGGTCGTACATCGACTCCGCCGCCAGCGAGTACTGGCCGTAGCGCTCGACCTCGTCGCGGAACGGACGGATCATCTGGCTATGACAGACATAGCAACCCTCGCGGACATAGATGTCGCGCCCGGCGAGCTCGAGGGGTGTGTAGGGACGCATCCCTTCGACCTTCTCGATGGTGTTCTGCAGGTAGAACAGCGGCGCGACTTCGACGATGCCACCGATGCACACCACGACCAGCGAGAGGCTGAGGAGCAGGGAGGCGTTGCGTTCGATGACGCCGTGTTTGCCAATAAGATCCATTTGGCGAGCTCCTATTCTGCCGGCTGCAAGACGGGCGCGGTTGCGATCGGACGCTCGTCGCGGACCCGGCCGCGGATGGTCATCCAGATGTTGAAGGCCATCACCAGGCCGCCGGCGAGGTAGAGCAGGCCGCCGAACGCGCGGGCGATGTAGTAGGGGTGGAGCGCTGCCACGGTCTCGGCGAACGAGTAGACGAGGAAGCCCTGGTCATCGTACTCGCGCCACATCAGGCCCTGCATGATGCCCGAGACCCACATGACGGCGGCGTAGACGACGATGCCGGTGGTGGCGAGCCAGAAGTGCCAGTTGACCATGCGCAGCGAGTAGAGCTGCTTGCGTCCCCAGAGGCGCGGCACCATGAAGTAGACCGCCGCGAACGAGATCATGCCGACCCAGCCGAGCGCACCCGAGTGCACGTGGCCGATGGTCCAGTCGGTATAGTGGCTGAGCCCGTTCACCGACTTGATCGACATGACCGGACCTTCGAAGGTCGACATGCCGTAGAAGGCGACGGCAATCACCATCATGCGGATGATCGGGTCGGTGCGCATCTTGTCCCATGCACCACGCAGGGTCATGAGGCCATTGATCATACCGCCCCAGCTGGGCATCCAGAGCATGATGGAGAACACCATGCCGAGGGTCTGCGCCCAGTCGGGCAGGGCGGTGTAGTGGAGGTGATGCGGGCCGGCCCAGATGTAGAGGAAGATCAGAGCCCAGAAGTGGATGATCGACAGGCGGTAGCTGTAGACCGGCCGCTCGGCCTGCTTGGGCATGTAGTAGTACATCATGCCCAGGAAGCCGGCGGTGAGGAAGAAGCCCACCGCGTTGTGGCCGTACCACCACTGGGTCAGCGCATCCTGCACGCCCGAGAACAGCGAGTAGCTCTTGGAGCCGAGCAGGCTCACCGGCACGCTCAGGTTGTTGACGACATGCAGCAGCGCGATGGTGACGATGAAGGCAAGGTAGAACCAGTTTGCCACATAGATATGCGGCTCCTTGCGCTTGATGATCGTGCCGAGGAACAGGATCAGGTAGGCGACCCAGACGATGGTCAGCCAGATGTCGGTGTACCATTCGGGCTCGGCATACTCCCGGCTCTCGGTGATGCCGAGCAGATAGCCGGTTGCCGCCATGACGATGAACAGCTGGTAGCCCCAGAAAACGAACCAGGCGAGGCTGTCGTTGATGAGACGGGCCCTCGAGGTGCGCTGCACCACGTAGAAACTCGTCGTCATCAAGGCGGTGCCGCCGAAGGCGAAGACGACGGCCGACGTGTGCAGCGGCCGCATCCGGCCGAAGTTGAACCAGGGGCCGAAATTGAGTTCGGGCCATGCCAGCTGCAGCGCAATGACCACGCCGACGAGGAAGCCCACGCATCCCCAGAATACCGTGAGAATGGAGCCGATCCGGATGGGCGCATCGAAGTAGCCGTTCGAATCCGTGCCGTCCGCCGAGATTGCTGGTGCCGGCCCGTGCTGGCGAAGCAAAACCACCGCGCCCAGTCCGAGGACGGCGGCGATGATACCCATATGGGCGCTGAAGGCCGCGTCCTGCCCCAGCCCGGACAGTACAAGTGTAAAGAACGCCCCGCCCGCCAGCGTGATGATCCATGGCAGATTTTGCAACGTCGCCCCCGTGCGCTCATTTCAGTCGTCGCAACCTAGGGGGCGAGGAGGGCGGCAACTTTGATCCAGATCAAGACTACGCGACTCGTCTTCGAGGAAGCTCGTCTTCTTGAGGGGGGAGTGTCTGGACGATGACTCGCGATCGACTCTCGGCGGAACTCCGGGAGGTCTTCGACCAGCAAATGAGCCTTTGCGACTCACTCGAGCGCATCGCGGACTCGCTACCGCATCGGCTTGACCGACCGCACTGCCAGCAGATCGCCAACCTGATATGCCCTCTCATCAAGCGCGCGCACGCCTCGGAAGAAGCGTTGATGTTTCCCCACCTGAGTGCGTTGGGTGGCGACGGCTGCCAGGTCGTAGAACGTTTGCGGCTCGAGCACATCGAGGACGAGTGCTTTGCGGAGGAAGTGCAGTTTGAGCTGCAGCAGATCGCGACCGGCCAACCGGTCTTGGCGCCAGAGGCGACCGGATACATGCTGCGCGGCTTCTTCGAAGGTCTGCGCCGCCATGTGCGGCATGAACTGGAACTCATGGCCGCCCTGCGTGCAGGGAACACGTTGAACTAGCCCGCTCTATTCGCACGATGGCGCGGTTCGCCGCTCTAGACGTGGACGCGGATGGCTTCGCGGACCGCAGCTGACATCGAGTTGCCTATCGCAGGCATCTCGACGATCCGGGAAACCCACTCGACGAGCCAGGGGAACGGGCGGGCCGCCAGCAAGACAACCGGAGCGGCTTTCACGCAAAAGGCGATGCTCTCATAGTCAGGGCCGGAGAGCGCCTTCTGGTCGAGGACCGTGCAGTCGAAGCCTTGAGATGCGACCCACGAAAAGTCGGGGAGCGCTTCCTTGGCAGTGACTTGGTATCCCTCCGCTTCGAGCGCAAAGACCAGCGATGCTCGAAGATCACCGTTTGGTGCAATAACGAGAATGCGGCCGGAGGCCATGGCGCGGCGGGTCCTTGTGAATGCGCCTCGATAGGAGACGCCTCTCACTATGCCGCCGACCGAACTGCCGCCTTGAGGTAAATCAAACGGCCAAAAGTCAGCGGTCCGCCAGGCAGAGCCTCAAGCCTCGATCTCTATGTCCATGATCATCCGGACGAGCTCCGGAAGGCTCTTGGCTTGCATCTTGCCCATCAGCCCTGCACGGTAGACCTCCACGGTCCGCGGGCTGATGCCCAGCTCAAAGGCAATGGTCTTGTTGGCTTGCCCGGCAACTACGCCCTTCAGGACCTGCCGTTCGCGGTCGCTCAATGACGCAACTCGTTGCTTGACGATCTCGAGGGCGGCTCCGCTCTGTACGCGCTCGGCGGCGCGGCTTGCGGCCCGCGAAATCGACTCGATGATCACGTCGTCGCTGAACGGCTTCTCAATGAAGTCGATTGCGCCGCTTTTCATGGCCTCGACAGCCATTTGAACATCGCCGTGACCGGTAATGACGATCGCCGGCAACAGCGCGTCCGTGTCGCGTAAGCGTCGAAGGAGTTCGACGCCATCCATATCCGGCATCCGGAGGTCGGTTATCAGGCAGCCGTTCTTGATCTGGGGCGCAATGGCGAGGAACGCCGTGGCGCTTTCGTGTACGCGTACCGCGAAGCCCGCCCCTGAAAGCAAGAACGCCAGGGAGTTGCGCACGGCCTCTTCGTCATCGACGATGTGGACAACGGTGTCAGCTGTACTCACCAGAGGCCTCCGTGAACGTGGGGAGCGAAAAACTGAATGTGGCGCCGCCTGATGCGTTCTTGGCCACCGTGAGTTCCCCACCGTGAGATTCGATGATGCGCCGGGAGATCGACAGCCCTATACCCATGCCGTTGGCTTTAGTTGTGACGAACGGCTGGAATAACTGAGGCGCGACCTCGTCGGAAATCCCCGGCCCGGTGTCTTCGACTTCGACTTGCAGCCAGTCCGGCGACATGTGGCGCGTGCGGACGATGAGTTGCTTTTCGGGGCTGTCGCGCATGGCCTCCATGGCGTTGCGCATCAGGTTGATCAGGACCTGCTGAATCTGCACCCGGTCCGCCACCACGATGCTGCTGTCTGATGCGAAGTCGAACACCGACTTGACGCCGCGCTCACGGGACCCGACCAGGGCCAGTGCTCCCGCCTCCTCGACCAGATGGTTGATGTCCTCGGGCCCCTTTTCGGTCTCGCCGCGGGTCACGAACTCGCGCAGGTGCCGAATGATGTCGCCGGCACGCAGCGCCTGCTTGGCTGTCTCGTCGAGGGCCCCACGCATGCGTATGGCATATTCCTCGTCGATCTTGTCCAGCATGCGCCGACATCCCTGGACGTAGTTGGCAATCGCCGACAGGGGCTGGTTGAGTTCGTGGGCGAGCGTCGAGGCCATCTCGCCAAGCTCGTTCAGCCGGGCCAGCCGGGCCAGTTCGCTCCGCGCTTGATCGAGCATCGCCTGCGACTCTTCACGCTCGGTGAGGTCGCGGATGAAGCCTGTGAAGTAGACACGGTCCCCCTGCCGCATTTCGCCGACGGCGAGCTTCATGGGAAACGTCGACCCGTCCTTGCGACGCCCCACCACCACGCGATCGATACCGATGATCCGCTTCTCCCCGGTCCTGAGGTACCTCGCGAGATAGGCATCGTGCTGTTCGCGATAGGGAGCCGGCATCAGCATGCTGACGTTTTGGCCGATCGCCTCCTCTGGCGAATAGCCGAACTGCCGGACCGCGGAAGCGTTGAACGACTGCATGATGCCGTCCGGGTCGATGACCACCGTTGCATCCAGCACGGTATCCAGGATGGACTGGAGGTGGGCCTCTTTTTCGCGCAGGGTTTCCTCAGTGTGGTGCCTCGTCCTGCGCAGTGCGAGGGCCGAACGCAGCAACCAGTAGATGGCGCCCAAGCCCAGAGCGGCCAGGACCGCTGAGCCGATAGTGCGCAGCCCCGGCGAGAGCACTGGTTCCGGCGCAAGAGCCATGCCGGCAGCGAGGACAAGGCAAATAGCCGCGACGCCGGCGACGATGAGGTCCTGTCGATCGGTGGTATGGGAGGGCAGCCTGTCCATGAATCGTGTGTAGCCGCTGGCATCTAGGGATACAACAACCGGCAGCGTGGGCGTTGCAGGGGATTGTGCCTACCCGTCCCGCAAGATGCACGGCGCGGAGAGTTCCTCGCTCGATTTTGCGGTAGATCAATATGGGCACCGCCAGCCTGTGAAGGTGTTGCTACGGAGCGAAACGTTCGCCTTTCCAAGGAGGATCATCATGGAACGCATTCATATTACGCAGCACAGCTCTCTGGGCGCGGCGTGGTTTGCCGGCTGGCTCTTCACCATCGGATATCTGAAGCTGGACTTTCTGATGGGCCTGCTCGGGCTGGTCATCTGGCCGTACTTCCTAGGGTCGCACTTCGTGCCTGCGGTCTGACCGACCTTGTCGCATCCATCGGAACGACGGCAAAGCCAGGCACGCCAGGACGGCGAGGCGAACGCGTTTGTCTGCGCCGGCTCCCATAGGGCAGCTCGCAGGATTTTCAGGAAGCTGGCATCAAGCCGAGGCTCATCGTCCAGAAGATCAAGCGTATGACCGGCGAACAGTCGAGCAGGCATTCGGCACGCTAGCGCCGAACAGCCAAAGGGACCTGCGTGGTCCCTTCTTGTGCCGTTTGTTGCACCTGGGGGTGCGGACCCAAAGTGCGAGAATCTCGTTCATGTGTCCGCATAATTGCCGGGAGTTTGGTACCGCCTCCCCGGATCGAACGGGGGACCTCTAGATCCACAATCTAGCGCTCTAACCAACTGAGCTAAGGCGGCCCGGCAAGCGCGGCGGACCATAGTTTCAGACGCCACGCCTTGCAAGCGTCGATTTTCGCGTTTTGCTGACGATTTATCGACCCCTCGCGCGAGCTATTGTCGTCGCCCGGCGCGACCCCTGGTCGTCGCTTGCGCCACCCCTGGTCGCCGCCTCGCTGCTTAACCATCGGCAGCGATTGGAGCGGGGGTTTCGGCTCCGGATGTAGACCGCGCGGGGGCCTCGGGATATTTAGAGAAGATTAAGTTCCGAGTACGCTTTGTGTCTAATTGGCACAAAGCTTGATGAGAGTAGTGCGTGGACCCCGCGTGGATCAGAACCCCGACCGCCCGCCTGGTGCTCCTGCACTGGGCCGATGCGCGTCCCGCCTGGTTGTGGTCGCAGGATGGCGAAACGCTGCTCTGGCGAAACGACGCCGCTCGCTTCTTCCACGGCCGCATTAAGAAGCACGGCGTAAAGCTAGCCCCCGATGCCGTGCCCATAAAGGGCCAGATCGCGCGTCTGATCCGCCTCGGCTCCATGGGCCGTCCGAGTCTCAGCCGCATCCAGTTCCTCGCCGGCGAGCGTCCGATCTCGACCACCTGCACCTGCACCCCGCTCGAGCTCGGTGATGGCGCGATTGGCCTGCTGATCGTCGGCGTCGATCCGATCGAGCCCGAACTGCTGGAAGCCCGCGACCATGCCGTGCCGCCGGCCACCGACCTGTTCCCGCGCGGCTCCGAGATCCTCGTCGTCAACGAGGACGGCCAGATCACCGACGGCACACGTCACGCGCTCGAGCACTATGCACCGCTGATCGAGAGCGACGGCCTGCCCGAGGCAGCCGACGGCGGAAGGGTGGAACTGGCGGGCGAGTCGCTGCGCCTCTCGCGCTTCACCGCCAGCCCGCACGACGCCATGCTGTTGCTGTTCGAACCCAGCGCCGCCGAAGACGCGCAGCCTGCCGCGCGCAGCATCGCCGAAATCCGCGCGGATGAGGGCGAGGCCGCCAGCGACGACGCCCCGACCGAATCCGCCGAAGCACTCGACGAACCGATGCTGCCCCTCGGCCTGCCGCCTGCCGAGCACGCTGACGACGAACCCGTGCTCGCCGAGGAAGAAAACTGGGTCGAGCCGATTTCGCCCGCCGGCGACGCCGACGGCACGCTGTCCTCGCTCTTCGACCGCTTGGCCGATGACGAAACGCTCTTTACGCCGCTCACCGCCAGCGACGAGCACTTCGCCGGCCCGCCGCCCGAACCGGTGTCAGAACTCGTCCGCACCGTCGATCTGGACGTTGAACCCGTACCCGAAACGGTGGCGATCGAACCGATCTTATCCGAAGCGTCACCCGACGAAGTCGAACCGGCAGCAGCAGAACTGCCGCCCGAACCTCAGCTCGCTGCCGAACCTACTGCGCCCACCGAACCCGACGTCATCGCCGCGCTGATCGACTATGCCGACGAGGAGCCCGAAGTCGCGCCGACCACCTGGCGCGTCATCGGTCGCGGCTTCACGGCCGCGAGCCTCACCGAGCCCAAGCAGGCCGAACCCGCTACCGACGTTGCGGCGGCCATCGCCGAAGCTCCGCTTCCCACCGAACCGGCCCCGGCCGAGCCCGCCTCCACCCCGCCCGACGCCGAAGCCGTCGAGCGCGTCTCGCGCTACAATTTCGACGAGCTGAGCCGCATCCTCACCGACCGGGTGAACGGGCAGGGGGCTACCCCACGCCCCGAGGAGCCCGAGCCGGCCCACGCCCCGGCCGAAGGTGCGCTGATCAATCTCACCGGCGAGACCTTCATCCTCAATCGCCTGCCGCTCGGCATCCTCGTCTTCCGCGACCAGCAGGTGCTCTTCGCCAATCGCGCGCTGACCGATCTCACCGGTTACGACAGCATCGAGAGCCTGCGCGCCGCCGGCCTCACCGCCATCTTCCCGTCTGAGGAAGCGGTTGGCCCGGTCACCCGCCTCGTCAAACGTGACGGCTCGCTCTCCGCCGTCAACGCCCGGCTGCAGTCGATCACCTGGCACGGCCGCCCGGCGCTGATGCTCTCGGCCAGCGCCGCCGAAACCCGCCTCGGCCACGAGGCTGCGGTCCGCTCCTTCGCCGAGCTCGCCGCCGAGATCAGCGACGACGGCTTCCTCGCCGCCGATCGCGCCGGCATCGTCACTTTCGTGTCGCTCCACGGCCGGATCGTCCTTGGCCTCACCGAGAACGAGATTGTCGGCCGCCCGCTCGCCGTCTTTATCGATCCGGGCCAGCTGGGCGAACTCAAGACCTTCCTCGAGCGCCCGGCCCGTTTCGCCGAAACCGCCCGCCCGGCCATCCTCTTTACCGGCGCCAACAGCAACGTCCGCCTCAGCCTGTTCGCCGAGGGCCAGGCCGGCATTGTCGCCGGCTATTTCGCCTTGCTGCGCAAGCACCCGGCGCCGCTCACCACCGCCGCGCCGCCGCAGTCCCCGGCGGCCGAGGATGTCGAGCCCTCGATGCTGCGTCGCGTCAGCCAGAGCGTGCGCCGGCCGCTCAATGCGGTGATCGGCTTTGCCGACCTGATCCGCGACGGCGCCGAGGCCCAGCGCACCACCGAGTACGCGCTCGACATCAAGACCGCCGGCACCGAGATCGCCAACCTCGTGGACGAGCTCGATGAATACGCCCGCCTGCGCGAAGGCCGCTACCCGGCCGAGCCGGACGATCTCGATCTCGCCAGCCTGCTCGAAAGCTGCCTCGCCCGGGTTAGGAAGCAAGCCGGCGAGGCCCGCGTCCTCGTCCGCAGCGCCGTCTCCGAGCGGCTGCCGCGCATCACCGCCGATCGTGCCTCGCTCACGCAGGGAATCCTCAATCTCCTCGCCAGCGCCATCGACCAAACGCCGGTCGGAGGCTCGGTGATCCTCTCGGCCCAGCGCGAGGACGATGGCGCCGTCATCGTCAACGTCCGCGACGGCGGCGAAACCCGCCGCGACCTCGGCGAGCGCTTCGTCGTCTTCCGCGATGGGCTGGGGAAAGATGGCGAAGTGCTGCTCCCGGTCCGCTCCAGCGTCGGCCTCGCCCTGACCCGCTCGCTGCTGGCGGTGAACGCCTTGAAGCTCTCCGTCGACCCCTTGGTCGGCGTCGGCAACATGTTCTCCCTGCTCATCCCCGCCGACCTCGTTCGCGAATAGCGGACGCTCGATCGTTCCCCCATAGGCTTTCCACGCGATTCCGCGCACGCCAATTGGAAATCCTCCAGCCGTTCGATAAGCTTAGCGCCGTTGGGGTGGTTCGGCTGGGGGCGCCGGAGCATGCGAGAATTTCTCCTCACGCGGCTGGCGGCGTTTATCGGCACGGTGCTCGGCACCGCGCTGCTGCTTTTTGTCGTCCTCGATCTGCTGCCCGGCTCCGCCCTTCCGCCCGCCGAGCGCGTGCTGTCGCTGGTCGGTACCGCCGACACCTGGCTGCGTCTCGCCGTCACTCTGCCGCTGACCGCGCTGGCGCTCGCCACCGCGGCGGTCGGCGGCTACGCGCTCCACCGCGTCGCCGGAGGCCCGGTCCAGCGTGCCATTGCCACCATCCTCGCCGTCCTGCCGCCCTTCTGGCTCGGCCTGCTGCTGTCGCTGCTGCTCGGCGGCATCCTGAAGCTGCTGCCCGCCGGCGGCTTCGTGCCGTGGAACAATCCTGTCGGCGCTCTGGCCTCGCTGCTGCTGCCGGCCGTCGCGCTCGGCTTGCCCTATGCCGGCCAGATCGCCCTGCGGCTGGCTGAGGGCGAGCCGCTTGCCCTGCCGACCATCCTCGGCCGCTGCTTTGTCGCACTGCTGCTCGCGGCCTGCCTCGTCGAGAGCGTCTTCTATCTCCCGGGCCTCGGCCGCCTCGTTCTCGGCGCCGCCCAGCAGCACGATCTGCCAACGCTGCGCAGCGGCCTCTTCGCCCTCGTTCTCGTCGCCTCATCAGGTGGCTTGATCGTGGCCCTGTCGCGCCTCGGCTTCGAGCCGGAGCTCCGGCGATGACCATCGAAGCCGCTTATGCCCCACCGAGGAGTCCGCCCTTCGACTGGCAGCTGCTCGCCGGCCTCGTCGTCGTCGCGCTCGCAGTCCTGCCGGCGCTGCTGTCGCTGTTCTGGACTCCGTACGGCAACGCCGCGTTCGCAACCCTCGCCGAACCCGATGCGACCCACTGGCTCGGCACGGACGCGGCTGGCCGTGATGTCCTCTCGTCGCTGATGTCGGCTGCACTCGCCAGCCTGTTGCTCGCCGGCTTCGCGACACTCGTCTGCCTCCTGATCGGCGCTCCCATCGGCGCCTTCATCGCCTTGCGTTACGAGGGCGAGGTGCCGTCCGTCCCGACACTGAGCCTGCCGGCCGCCGCCTTGGCCTTCGCTCTCGTCGTCTCGGGTCTCGGCGCTCCCGGCAACCTCACCGTCATCCTTGCCATCGTCCTGCCCGGGCTGCCCGCGGCAGTGCAACTGGTGGTGGCAGCAGTGCGCCCTCTCTGGCGCCTCGATTTCGTCACCTCGGCCCGGCTCGCCGGCCTCAGTTCCTTCTCGACCGCGCAGCGCCATGTCGTGCCGCGCCTGCTGCCGCAGCTCGTCGCCATCGCCTTCGAACTCCTCGCCGCAGCACTGCTCATCGAGGTGACGCTCGCCTTCGCCGGCCTCGGCACCCTGCCGCCCGGCACCAGCCTCGGTCTGCTGCTTCGCGACGGGCAGCAGTTCCTGACGATCCGGCCTTTGCTGGTTATCGTCCCCGGTGTCGTCACCGTCGCCGCCGCACTCGCCTTGCTCGTCGTCGCCGCGAGGTGCCGCAATGGCGCTCGTTGAGCTCAAGCAGGCCGGCGTCGAAACCGGCCCCGGCCGCCGCTTCGGCTATATCGACCTCGTGATCGAGCCCGGCACCGCCCTTGCCATCGTCGGCCGCTCCGGCTCGGGCAAATCACTCCTCGCGCGCGCATTGGCAGGGCAGGGGCCCTTCCGCGGCATGGCCGTATTATCGGCCAAGCTGGCCCTGCTCGACGCAGCGTCTACCGCCTCGACTCTCGCCGCCGAACTCGAGCGCGGCGCCAAACTCATCATCGCCGACGAACCCGGCGCCGCCCATGCCCCGGCCATCCAGCGCGAGCTGCTGACCGCACTGCAACTGGCGCAGCGCGATCGTGGCATTGGCGTTCTCATCTTCACCAGCGACTACCGCCTACCCCTCAGCATGGGCCTCGAGACCGCGATCCTCGCCGATGGCCAGCTGGTGGAGCGGGGGGCTCCCGACGACCTGGTGATCCACCCACGGCACGAGGCCACCCGCGAGCACACCCACGCCGCCCGCCCGCGCACCCGTACCATGGCCCGCCCGCCGGTCGGGGTGACGCTGCTCGAATTCGAGGGCGTCACCAAGCATCTGGCTGACCCGCGCGATCGTCCCTGGGCGAAGCGCACGCCGAAAGTGACGCTGCAGCGGATCGACCTCAACATCCGGCGCGGCGAAGCCATCGGCCTCCTCGGCCCGGCCGGCTCGGGCAAGTCGCTGCTGCTGCGCCTCGCCGCCGGCATCGGCCGCACCACCGCCGGCGGTTTCGCCTACGAGCAGCAGCGCTATCGCGGCTCGGACATGCCGAGGGACGTGCGATCGCGTATTGCCGTGCTGCTCCCCGATCCGCACGCCGCCTTCAACCCCGCTCTGCCCGTCGGCCTGACGCTCACCGAGCCGCTGCGCGTCGAGGAACAATTGCTGATCGACGAACAGGCCGAGGGTCTTGTCGAGGCCGTGCGCGTCGTCGGCCTCTCGCCCGATGTGCTCGACCGGCTGCCTGTTGCGTTCACCCCATTCGACCTGCAGCGCCTGGCGCTCGCCCGCGCCCTTGTCGGCCGGCCCACGCTCCTGATGCTCGATGATCCGACCGCCCGGCTCGATCCCGTGGGCGCTGCCCAGTTCATCCAGCTCTTCAACCGTGTCCGGTCCGACTACGGCCTCACCATTTTCTGGGCCAGCCGCAGCTTCGATATCCTGCGCCAGGTCGCCGACCGCATCGCCGTGCTCGATGGCGGCAGCATTGTCGAAGTTGCCCGGCCCGGAGAACTCTTCGCCTCGAGCACGCACCCGACCACGCGCGCACTGCTCATCCAGCGCTATCCCGAACCACCCCCGCCCATGCCACCCGCCACGGTAGCCGAGGCCAAGCCGGACGAGCCACCCGTGGCGCACCAGTCGGAGCCCGTCACGCCAGTCGAAGAACCACTTGCCGGGCCGGAAGCAGCGGAGCCTGCTGCTCCCGAGCCCGAGCCCGAGCCCGAGCCCGAGCCCGAGCCCGAGCCCGAGCCCGAGCCCGAGCCCGAGCCCGAGCCCGAGCCCGAGCCCGAGCCCGAGCCCGAGCCCGAGCCCGATTTGGCTATGCCGTCAGCCGACGACCACACCGATGAAGGTACCGAAGGGCGGCAGGCTGAGCTCGTTCCCGACGGGAGCGGGGACGGAGCCGGGAGCGTCGACCCCGCGGACGGTGACGGGGAGGGTGAGGACGATCGGGCTCTGCGTCATGTTGAAGGCGCATAGCATCGTCTCGCCCTCCGCCTCGCGGGTGAACATCAGCACGCCCTCCGGCGCCTCGAGCGTCTTGATCGTCCCCTTGCTCAGCGCCTTGTGGTCGCGCCGGAACTTCAGCGTCGAGCGGTAGTGGTGGAGCAGCGAGTCGTTGCGCTTCTCCTGGATGTCCGGCGCCTTGAGCAGATGGTCGCCCGGCACCGGCAGCCACGCGCGCGGTGCGGTCGAGAAACCGCCCAGATGCGCCGCAGCCTGCCACACCATAGGCGTGCGGCACCCATCGCGCCCCTTGAACTGCGGCCAGAACTCGATGCCGTAGGGATCAACCAGATCCTCGAAGGACAGCTCCGCCTCGGTCAGCCCTAGCTCCTCGCCCTGATAGAGGCAGACCGAGCCGCGCATGGTCAGCAGCATCGTTGAAGTCAGCTTGCCGAACGCCTCGCGATCGCCGCTGCTCAGCCACCGGCTCACATGCCGGACCACGTCGTGGTTCGAGAAGGCGAGGCAGATCCAGCCGTTCGGCGCATCCTTCTCGGTCAGGTCGATCGATTTCCGGAAATGTCCGGCATCGAACGAGCCGCCCAGGTAGTCGAAGGTGTAGGCCATGTGCAGCTTGTCGTTGCCCGAGGTGTACTGGGCCATGACTTCGAGCTGATGCTGGCTGTCGCCGATTTCGCCGACCGTGGTGCGCCCCGGATACTCGTCCACGAGCGCGCGCAGCCGCTTCAGGAACTCGAGATTCTCAGGCTGGCTCTTGTCGTAGAGGTGCTCCTGGAAATTGTAGGGGTTCACCGCCGGCGCCGTCGACGCGTTGAAATCCTCCGGCTTCACCACAGGATTGGATTCGAGCCCCAGCGAGCAGAAGTAGAAGTTCACCGTGTCGAGCCGGAACCCGTCCACGCCGCGCTCCAGCCAGAACCGCATGTCGGCCAGCACGGCGTCCTGCACGTCCGCGTTGTGGAAGTTGAGGTCGGGCTGCGAAGTGAGGAAGTTGTGCAGGTAATACTGCATGCGCCGGCTGTCCCAGTTCCAGGCGGAACCGCCGAAGATCGAGAGCCAGTTATTGGGCGGCGTCCCGTCGGGCTTGGGATCGGCCCAGACATACCAGTCGTGCCGCGCATTGGTCCGGTTCTGCCGGCTCTCCGAGAACCACGGATGTTTGTCCGAGGTATGTGAGATGACTTGGTCGATGATCACCTTCAGCCCGCGCGAGTGCGCCTTCTCTATCAGCCGGTCGAAATCCCCGAGCGTGCCGAAAATCGGATCGACGTCGCGATAGTTCGAGACGTCATAGCCAAAGTCCTTCATCGGCGAGGTAAAGAACGGGCTCAGCCAGATCGCGTCGACGCCGAGATCGGCAACATAATCGAGCCGCTCGGTAATCCCGACGAGATCGCCGATCCCATCGCCGTTGTGGTCCTGAAACGAACGCGGATAGATCTGGTAGATCACCGCCCCCCGCCACCAGTCCCGGTCGAGCGGCTGATCGGGCACGGACTTCTGCTCCGTCATCGGCGGAACAGCCATCATCGGCGGCACAACGCTCATTGGGGGCTCCTTGGGCTAGATAGGCCTGAGCTTTGGCGCGAGGGCAGGGGCGGAGTCAATCGACGGCGGACGCATAGCCCTCCATCGCTGTCCCCGCCATTGGGTATGGGGACCCACCCCCAAAACGAAAGGGCGGCCCGTGTGGACCGCCCTCCCGTTCGTGACCTTCGCGAAAAGGTCGAATGCTGTTTGGCTGGTGCCGGACTTAGAAGTCCATGCCGCCCATGCCGCCCATGCCGCCGCCGCCCGGCATTGCCGGAGCTGCGTCCTTCGGCACCTCGGCGATCATCGCCTCGGTGGTGATGAGCAGCGAAGCGACCGAGGCCGCGTCCTGGAGGGCGGTGCGAACCACCTTCACCGGATCGACCACGCCCATGGCGATCAGGTCGCCATATTCGCCGGTCTGCGCGTTGTAGCCAAAGTTCGGGTTCGAGCTCTCGAGGATCTTGCCCACAACCACCGAGCCTTCATCGCCGGCATTGTTGACGATCTGACGGATCGGCTCCTGCAGGGCGCGACGGACGAGGTTGATACCGGCCTGCTGGTCGGCATTGGCACCCTTGACGGTGAGTGCGTTCGAAGCGCGCAGCAGCGCAACGCCGCCGCCCGGGACGATGCCTTCTTCAACCGCGGCGCGGGTCGCGTTCAGCGCGTCGTCGACGCGGTCCTTGCGCTCCTTCACCTCGACTTCGGTCGAGCCGCCGACCTTGATCACCGCAACACCGCCGGCGAGCTTGGCCAGGCGTTCCTGCAGCTTCTCCTTGTCGTAGTCGGACGTCGTCTCTTCGATCTGAGCCTTGATCTGGGCAACGCGGCCCTCGATGTCCGACTTCTGGCCCGAACCGTCGACGATCGTGGTGTTCTCCTTGGAGATTTCCACGCGCTTGGCAGTGCCGAGCATGTCGAGAGTGACGTTCTCAAGCTTGATGCCAAGTTCTTCGGAGATCACCGAACCGCCGGTGAGGACGGCGATGTCCTCGAGCATGGCCTTGCGGCGATCGCCGAAGCCCGGAGCCTTGACGGCCGCGACCTTGAGGCCGCCACGGAGACGGTTGACGACGAGGGTGGCGAGAGCCTCGCCCTCGATGTCTTCGGCAATGATCAGCAGCGGGCGCTGGCTCTGCACGACGGCTTCGAGGATCGGCAGCATCGACTGCAGGTTCGAAAGCTTCTTCTCGTGCAGCAGGATCACCGGGTCCTCGAGGACGGCGGTCATCTTCTCGGCATTGGTCACGAAGTACGGCGAGAGGTAGCCGCGGTCGAACTGCATGCCCTCGACGACGTCTAGCTCGGTCTCGGCGGTCTTGGCTTCCTCGACGGTGATCACACCCTCGTTGCCGACCTTCTGCATCGCGTTGGCGATCATGTCGCCGATCGCGGTCTCGCCGTTGGCCGAAATGGTGCCGACCTGGGCAACTTCGGAGTTCGACGAAATGGTCTTCTTGGCCTTACCGAGGTTCTCGACAACTTCGGTCACGGCAAGATCGATACCGCGCTTCAGATCCATCGGGTTCATGCCGGCGGCAACCAGCTTGATGCCTTCGTTGACGATGGCCTGGCCGAGCACGGTCGCGGTCGTGGTGCCGTCACCGGCAATGTCGTTGGTCTTCGAAGCCACGGCGCGCAGCATCTGTGCGCCCATGTTCTCGAACTTGTCCTCGAGCTCGATTTCCTTGGCGACGGTGACGCCGTCCTTGGTGATGCGCGGGGCACCGAACGACTTGTCGATCACGACGTTACGGCCCTTCGGACCGAGCGTGACCTTCACCGCGTTGGCGAGGATGTTGACGCCGCGAACCATCTTGTCGCGGGCATCGGTGGAGAACTTTACGTCCTTGGCAGCCATGAGAGGCGCTCCTTAGAAAATGACGGGGATCGGTCGATCGGCGCGGGAGCGCTGGATCAGCCGATGATCCCCATGATGTCGGACTCTTTCATGATCAGCAGGTCCTTGCCGTCGAGCTTCACCTCGGTGCCGCTCCACTTGCCGAACAGCACGCGATCACCGGCCTTCACGTCCAGCGGGACGATCTTGCCGCTCTCGTCGCGGGCGCCCGGACCGACCGACTCGATCACGCCCTCGGAGGGCTTTTCCTTGGCAGTATCGGGAATGATGATGCCGCCAGCGGATTTCTCTTCGCTGTCGACGCGCCGAACGACCACGCGGTCGTGCAGGGGACGGAAAGCCATTTTTGCTCCTATCAGCCTCAGTAATTTCGCTGCTGTTAGCACTCACCCGAGAGGAGTGCTAGACAGCTGCCGGGGATATAGGAGGGGGCTCGGAGGGTGTCAAGCTGGGCGCCAGCCATAATCTGGCAATGTGGCAGGCATGCGAACCCTGCATGCAACGGCTTCGGCCACCGGGCGTTCCGGTGCCCGACAGAAACCGTAAACCTGCGCGATGTTAAGTTGCCAAGCGCGTATCTTGGCGGTACCTGACAGCCGAAATTGCCCCGGAGCAGACGTGAGCGTCGTCCAGTTCGATACCTATTCCAAGCGCACGCCCGAAGCCTGGGTTGCCCCGCAGCTTGCCATCATCGTCCCCACCTTCAATGAGCGCGACAATGTAGCGCTCCTCTATGAGAAGGTGACGGCGGCGCTCAGCGGCATCCCGTTCGAGTTCATCGTCGTCGACGACAACTCTCCCGACGGCACCGCTGAAGTCGTTCGCGGCATGGCCCAGCAGTATCGCAACGTGCGCGCCATCCGCCGTATCGGCCGACGTGGGCTCAGCTCGGCCGTGATCGAGGGCATCCTCGCCAGCTCTGCTCCGTACTTCGCCGTCATCGACGCCGATCTGCAGCACGACGAGGCGATCCTGCCGCAGATGCTCGAGAAGGCGATTGCCGGCGACGATGTCGTGGTTGGTACCCGGTACACGGCCGAAGGCAGCGTCGGCGACGGGCTGTCCAAGACCCGCGAAGCCGGCTCCAAGCTTGCCACGCGCCTGTCCAGCCTGCTCACTGGCGAAGCGCTGTCCGACCCGATGAGCGGCTTCTTCCTGATGCGCCGCGAACTGTTCGACCAGCTCGCCCCGTCGCTCAGCGAGGAAGGCTTCAAGATCCTTCTCGACATCATCGTCTCGGCCCATCGCTCGCACGCCCTCGGTGGCCGCGAGCTGAGGATCGGCGAGGTGCCCTACACCTTCCGGCCGCGCCATGCCGGCGAGAGCAAGATGAGCTCCCTCGTCGTGGTCCAGTTCCTGGGGCTGATCGTTTCGAAGCTCAGCCGCGGTCTGCTGCCGACCAGCTTCCTGATGTTCGGCCTCATTGGCGGCTTCGGCGTGATCGTCCACATGGGCACGCTCTGGCTCGCACATGAGCGGGCCGGCCTCGACTTTGTCTGGGCTCAGATCCTCGCGGTCGTGGTGGCGATGACCTTCAATTTCGTCGTCAACAACGAGTTGACCTACGCCAACAAGAAGCTGCGCGGCTGGCGCTGGCTGACCGGTCTCTTGACCTTCTACGCCGTCTGCTCCATTGGCGCATTGGCCAACGTCTCGGTCGCGAGCTGGATCTACGCCTTCGACGGGCAGTTCTACGTCGCCGGCCTGCTCGGCGTGCTGATGAGCGTGGTCTTCAACTACTCGGTTACAAAGGTGTTCACATGGCGGTAAGCGCAGAACTCGAAATCAAGCTCCGCCGTACCGGTGGCGTCGGCCCCAACACCAAGTGGGACTGGTCGCTGGTCGACGCCGAAGGCACCGTGGTGAAGAAGGGCTCCGCCCTCGGCGAAGAGGCCCGCGCCTTTGCGACGGCAAAGAAGGCCCGCGAGAAGCTGGCTAAGGGCTGACCTAAGCCGCGCCCTTCGTCCCTTCCATCTCCGCCCACGCCTGGCGCTTGCGATAGATCGTCGAGGGGCTTAGCTCCAGCGCCTGGGCGGCGAGCGCGATATTGCCGCCAAAACTGTCGATGGCGTCTTCGATGATGCGCTGCTCCTGCTGCCACATCGGCAGCACTGCGGGGCGCATGCCCGCCGGAGCGTCGGGTTGCGCAGGCGCCTCGCTGTCCTCGAACATGGCGACGATCCGGCGCGCCACGCCCTCGAGATGCTCGGCGCTGCCGGGCAGATCACGGGCAAGGAAATCGAGCACGGTCTGCAGCTGGTTCGAGGCGTCGAGCAGCCCGGCGAGCCGTTCGCGGTCGGCCGGGCCACGGAAGGCACCGGCGATAGGGCGGCTATGCCGGAGTGCCAGCTCGCCGAGCCGCGCTGCGAGGGCCGGGCCGTTGACCGGACGCGTGATGTGTTCGTGCGCCCCCGCCTGTAGCGCCGCCAGCGTCGCCGACACCGATCCGCCATCCGAGAGTGCAACCACCAGCGCCCCGGGCGCCAGCCGCACGAGGCGCGCCATTGCATGTTCTGCGTCAGAGGCGAGGTCGGCCAGCGTCGCGAGGTCGGCGAGCAGCAGATCGTAGCGCGCGAGCCGCAGCTGTTCCACCGCGCGCCGCCCGCCATTCGCCACGACGATCTCCGGCGCCACGATGAAGCTTGCGTCCAACAGCTCGATCAACGCGTCGCAACCTGCCGCGTCGTGGTCGACGAGCAGAATCCGGGCAGCGTTATCCGGGATCCGCGCAGCGGTATCCGGGCCGGGAGCAGACATTTGCATCCTTGCGAGCAGGCTTGTGCTGAATGGAGTGTTGACGATCTCGGTAAACAAACCGTTCGCTTGCCGCTTCGCCAGGCGCGCCGACCGCCGAATGCCGTGTGTTTGCCACAGCTCAGGCACGTCCGCGCCTTTCTGCTGACCCGGCGCAATGCTAAGAACCTTTTGTCGAATCCCGACATCTGGGAGGGACTCCCGAGCACCGGGAGCAATCCCGAGCATCTGGGAGCACGAGCGGACCGTGCAGGGCCTTGTCTACATCTTCATTGCGCTGGCCACGCTCGGCGTCGCGGCGGCTGCCTATTTTGGGCTGACCTTTTCGCCTATCGAGGCCTTCGTCACTGCCGTAGCCTTTGGCGCCGTCGCCATCATGCTGATGGAGCGGCAACTGCACCGGCGTTCCGAAGCGCGGCTCGAGCGCGCCGTAGAGGATCTGGCCCGCCTCCTTTCCACCGACGCCAAGGCCGGGCAGGTGCTGAGCCAGCGCGTCAACGCCATCGCCGATACCAATGTCGGCAGCCGGCTCGACGGCATCGAGGCCGATATTTCGGTGCTTGGCACCGTCACCCGCCAGCTCGCCGAAGCGCTGGCCGAATTCGAGGAGGCCCGCCGCTCCGATGGCGGCTCGCTCCCATCGTACCGCCAGTCCGAGCCGGAACCCGTCCCCAGCGAGGACGACTATATCGAGCCGCTGATTCCCGAGGCCGAGCTGCGCGCTGCGCTCGACCAGAATCGCCTCGTCTTCCATATCGAGCCCGTGGTCACGCTCCCCTCGCGCAAGCCGATCGGCTACGACCTCGTCCCGCGCCTCATGCAGGACGCCGGCGGCCTCGCCGATGCGCCCGATTTCATGCCCCGGCGCGGCGGCGAAGATCTGATCCGCCGCATCGAGGCGCTGGCGCTCGAGGAGGCCGTGACCATCGCGCGTCGCGCCAAGACCTCCGGCCAGCCGATCCGCCTGTTCGTCCCGCTGAGCCGCTCCACCATCGCCGACCGCAAGTCGCTCGACCTCGTGCTCGCGACGCTCGTCGCCAACCAGGCCGTCACCTCGTCGCTGTCCTTTGCCATCGCCCAGCCCCAGTTCAAGGCGCTGACGCCGATCGAGAAGCGGGCCTTGACCGAGTTCCACAAGGCCGGTGCGGGCTTCGCCCTCGTCGGCGCCACTTCGCTGCGCTTCGATTTCGCCGAGCTCGAGGGCCTCGGCTTCACCACGGCGCGCTTCGATGCGAGCCAGTTCCTGAACCGGCCCGAGAGTTTTACCGATTTCCACACCGCCGACATCGCCCCCTATGCCAAGCGCTTCGAGATCGAGCTCTGCGCCACCGGGGTGCTCGATGAGCAGCAGCTCCTGAGCCTGTTCGAGGACGGCATAGCCCTGGTCCAGGGCCCCCATATCGGCCGCCCCGGCCCGGTTCGCGCCGATCTCGTCATCGAGCGCCCGCGCGAGCCCGAACGCCGCCAGGCCTGAGAACCACGGAACCAAGATGCAAGAACTCAGGGGACTGGGCGCCATCGCCGCCCGCTACGATGCGGTTTTGAGCGATATCTGGGGCGTCGTGCACAACGGTGTCCGCGCCCATCCGCTGGCCGTGGAGGCCCTCGTTGCCTACCGCCGGCAGGGCGGCCGCGTCGTCCTCATCTCCAACGCCCCGCGTCCCAAGGGTCCGATCATCGCGATGATGGACGGGTTCGGGGTGCCGCGCGAAGCCTATGACGAGGTGGTCACCTCGGGCGATGCGACCCGCGTCATCCTCGCGCGTTATCGCGGCCAGACCGTCCACTATGTCGGCCCACCGCGCGACAATGACAGCCTGTTCGAAGGCCTCGACATCACTCTCGGATCGGCCCAGGAGGCCAGGGCCGTCGTCGTCACCGACCTCGATACCGACGACGACACGCCGGACATGTACAACGACCGCATCACCGTGTGGTTGAGCCGCAACCTGCCGCTGATCGCTGCCAACCCCGATCGCGTCGTCGAGCATGGCGACCGCCTGATCTATTGCGGCGGCGCGCTCGCCGATCTCTACGAAGCCCGCGGCGGCATGATCATCATGGTCGGAAAGCCGTACAAGCCGATCTACACCGAAGCTCTCCGCCTCGCCGAAGAGGCCGCCGGCACACCCCTCGACCGCACCCGCATCCTCGCCATCGGCGACTCCGTCCGCACCGACGCCATCGGCGCCGCCGGGGCAGGGCTCGACCTGCTCTTCGTCACCGGCTCCATCCACGCCGCCGAACTCGACGCTTTCGGCAACCCGGACCCGGATGCCGTGCGGCGGCTGGTGGAGCCGAGCGGCGCGAATGTTGCGGGGTTCATGCCGAGATTGGCCTGGTAGGATGAGGGGCGGCGGCGTAGCCGCTTTTTCATCCTCCCCTGCGAAACGGGGGAGGGGGACCCGCGAAGCTGGTGGAGGGGGCAACCCCAAACACCGGCGCTTTCTGCCGCCCCTCCACCGCTTTCGGCGGTCCCACTCCCCGTGAACGGCGGAGGATGAAGAGCCCCTTCTGCGCTCCCCGCATACCCGCTCCCCCCTTCGTCGCCTTGCCATCACGCCCCTTTCTTGCCATATCGCCATCACCTCTACGGGCGGGTGGGAACTTGACCTTCATTCGGCTGGCGGGCCTCGACCGGGTCCCTGACAATCTCAAGGGCGCCATGGTCGCGGTCGGCAATTTCGACGGCTGCCACCGCGGCCATCAGCACGTCTTCCGCGGGCTGATCGAGCGTGCCAGGGCGGCCGGCGTTCCGGCGCTCATGCTCACCTTCGAACCGCACCCGCGCGATATCTTCGCGCCCGAGCCCTTCATGTTCCGGCTGACCTACGCGGACCAGAAGGCGGAGATCGCCGAAGCGCTGGGCCTCGACGGCATCGTCGTGATGCCGTTCTCGCGCGAGTTCAGCCAGATCGAAGCCGAGGATTTCGTCACCCGCTTTCTGGTCGGCGCGCTGAACGTGCGTGGCGTCGAAGTCGGCGCCGATTTCCACTTCGGCTTCCAGCGCAAGGGCACGCCGGCCTTCCTCAGGGACGCCGGCCAGCGCCACGGGTTCGATGTCGAAATCCTCGCCATGCTCGACGAGGGTGACGACCACATCTCCTCGAGCCGCATTCGCGCCCTGCTCGCCGAAGGCCATGCCGACGCGGCCGCCCAGCTCCTCGGCTACCACTGGTTCTTCTCCGGCACGATCGTCACCGGCGACCAGCGGGGCAGGGAACTCGGCTTCCCCACCGCCAACATGGCCACCCCCACCGGCTTTGGCCTCTTGCAAGGCGTCTACGCCGTGCGCGCTAAACTTGGCGACCGCCTGCTCGATGGCGTCGCCAGCTACGGCAAGCCGATGTTCAACAACGAGCGGCCGCCCTTCGAAACCTGGATCTTCGATTTCGACGAGGACATCTACGGCGAAACCCTCGAAGTCGCCCTCCTGGGCACGGTCCGCGGCCAGGTGAAGTTCCGCGGCCTCGACGAACTCATCGCCGCGGTGAACAACGACGCCTCGCAGGCCCGGCACATCTTGCAGGCAACGCTGCCGGTGTCGGAACTAGATCGAAAGCTCGGGTTCTTTCGGTAGGGCTGGTGGCGTAGCCGCCTCTTCATCCTCCCCCGCTGCGCAGGGGAGGATGAAGGAGAGGCCTGTGTCCGGCCCATTTCCCCTTTCACCCGCCGCCCCCGCTTGCTAAAAGCCCGCAGCTTCCAAGGTACCTTCTGATGAACGATACTGCGACCAGCGGCGCCGAGACCGACTATTCCGCGACGCTCTTCCTGCCCGAAACCGAGTTTCCGATGCGCGCCGGGCTCCCCGCCCGCGAGCCCGACTGGCTGAAGCGCTGGGAAGACATGGATATTTACGCCCGTCAGCGCGCTGCCGGGCAGGGCAAGCCCCTATTCACCCTGCATGACGGCCCGCCCTACGCCAACGGCAACATCCATATCGGTCACGCGCTCAACAAAATCCTCAAGGACCTAGTGAGCCGCAGTAAGACCATGCTCGGCTACAACTCGGCCTACGTGCCGGGCTGGGACTGCCATGGCCTCCCCATCGAGTGGAAGGTCGAGGAGCAGTACCGCAGTAAGGGCAAGAACAAGGACGACGTCGAGATCAACGAGTTCCGCAACGAGTGCCGGAGCTTCGCGCAGTACTGGGTCGATACCCAGCGCGAGGAGTTCAAGCGGCTCGGCGTGGTCGGCGATTGGTCCAACCCCTACCTGACGATGAGCTTCGACGCCGAAGCCCAGATCGCGCGCGAGCTGATGAAGGTCGCCGCGTCCGGCCAGCTCTATCGCGGGTCGAAGCCCGTCATGTGGTCGGTGGTCGAACGCACCGCACTGGCCGAAGCCGAGATCGAGTACCAGGACTACGAGAGCGACGCGATCTGGGTGAAATTCCCGATCCACTCGGCCAACGGCGCTTACGGCACCGGCTCGTTCGAGGATTTCGGCTCGTCCTACGTAGTCATCTGGACCACCACCCCGTGGACCATCCCGGCCAACCGCGCCATCTCCTATTCTTCGAAGATCAGCTACGGCCTATACGAGGTCACCGCCGCGCCCGAAGGCAATTGGGCCAGCAAGGGCGAGAAATACGTCCTCGCCGACAAGCTCGCCGAGGAAACGCTGGCAAAGGCCAAGGTCGAGAGCTTCGTCCGCCTGCACGATGTCGATTGCAGTAAGATCGTCTCGACCAATCACCCGCTGCGCGGTCTCGCCGGCGGCTATGAGTTCGAAGTGCCGCTGCTCGATGGCGAGCACGTCACCGACGACACCGGTACTGGCTTCGTCCACACCGCACCTGGCCACGGCCTCGATGACTTCGGCATCTGGATGGATTCGGGCCGCGCCCTCGCTGCGCGCGGCATCGACACGTCAATCCCGTTCATGATCGACGATGCCGGCTTCTACACCGCGGCGGCCCCCGGTTTCGATGGCGCCCGCGTCATCGATGACGCCGGCAAGAAGGGCGACGCCAACAACCGCGTCATCGCCGCGCTCGCCGAGCGCAACGCGATGGTCGCGCGCGGCCGGCTGAAGCACCAGTATCCGCACAGCTGGCGTTCGAAGAAACCGATCATCTACCGCAACACCCCGCAGTGGTTCGTCTACATGGACCGCGACATCATGGGCAAAAAGGGCGACACCCTGCGCGCCCGCTCGCTCGCTGCTATCGACGCTACTAAGTTCTACCCGCAGGCCGGCCAGAACCGCCTGCGCTCGATGATCGCTGACCGCCCCGATTGGGTGCTCAGCCGCCAGCGCGCCTGGGGCGTACCGATCGCCGTGTTCTACAATGAAGCGACCGACACCATCCTCAAGGACGAGGTCGTCAACGAGCGCATCGGCCTGGCCTTCGAGGAAGAGGGCGCCGACGCCTGGTTCAAGGACGGCGCCAAGGAGCGCTTCCTCGCCGGTGCCACGCATGAGGGCAAGCCGGTGAACCCGGCCGAGTGGCAGAAGATCGACGACATACTCGATGTCTGGTTCGAATCCGGCACGACGCACAGCTGGGTCCTGGGCAATCCGCAGAAATGGCCGGATATGCAGTTCCCGGCCGGCATGTATCTCGAGGGCTCCGACCAGCACCGCGGCTGGTTCCACTCCTCGCTGCTTGAGAGCTGCGCCACCAACGGTTTCGCCCCCTACGCGAGCGTGTTGACGCACGGCTTCACCCTCGATGGCGAGGGCAAGAAGATGTCGAAATCGCTGGGCAACACCACCGCCCCGCAGGACGTCATCAAGCAGTACGGCGCCGATATTCTCCGCCTCTGGGTCGCCCAGTCCGACTATTCGGACGACCTGCGCATCGGCAAGGAGATCATCAACTCCACCGTCGACAGCTATCGCAAGCTGCGCAACACCATCCGCTGGCTCATCGGCAACCTCGCCCACCGCAAGGCCGACGAGACCGTCGACCATCGCGACATGCCTGAACTCGAGCGGCTGATCCTCAGTAAGCTCAAGAGCCTCGATACGCTCGTGCGCGAGGCCTACGAGAGCTACGACTACAAGCGCATCGTCGCCGCGCTCTCGAACTTCATGAACATCGATCTCTCGGCGTTCTACTTCGACATCCGCAAGGACGCGCTCTACTGCGATCCTATCTCCTCGGTCCGCCGCCGCGCCAGCCTCACCGTGCTCGACCATGTGTTCGACACGCTGACCGCCTGGCTCGCGCCCATCCTCGTCTTCACCATGGAAGAGGCTTGGCTCGAGCGGCACCCCGGCGCCGATTCCTCGGTGCACCTCCGCCAGTTCCCGGACCTGCCGGAGAGCTGGACCGACGAGAAGCTCGAACAGAAGTGGGAAGCGATCCGCGAAGTCCGCAAGGTCGTCACCGGCGCCCTCGAAATCGCCCGCCGCGACAAGGTCATCGGCGCCTCGCTCGAAGCCGCGCCGGCGGTCTACATCGCCGACGACAAGCTCGCCGCCGCCGTACGCGGCTCCGACCTCGCCGAAATCTCGATTACCTCTGACATCGAAGTGATCGAAGCCGAAGGCCCGACCGACGCCTTCCGCCTCGACGAAGTCCGCGGCGTCGCCGTGGTGTTCAAGAAAGCCGAAGGCAACCGCTGCGCCCGCTCCTGGCGGATTCTGCCGGAGGTCGGCACTGACGCGGAGTATCCGGACCTGTCGCTGCGCGACGCCCAGGCCATGCGCGAACGCAAGGCGGCAGGGCTCTGAGCTTGACCGTTACCAGACGGCCCCCTCCCATCCTCCCCCCTTATGGGGGAGGTGCTCCGCTGGTGGGTGGGCCCGATCCAGCCACAAGCTCGACTCTTCACCTCCCCCTTTATGGGGGAAGCCGGGAGGGGGCCGTCTCTATCGGCTTACCCACATGCCAGCCCTGACCCGCCCCTACCTCATCCCGTCCCTCCTCGTCGGCCTCCTCGCCTTCGCTCTCGATCGCGGCCACAAGTTCCTCCAGATCGATATGCTCGGCTGGCGCGGTGGCGAGATCGTCCCGGTCACCAGCTTTTTCGACTACGTCCTCGTCTGGAATCCCGGCGTCTCCTACGGCCTGCTCAACGATTTGCCGGTCTGGGCGCTCGGCGCCATCGCCATCGTCGCCATCGCGGCGCTGGCGCTCTGGTGGTCCCGCGCTGCCGATCCGCTGGTCCGCTTTGGGCTGATGCTCGCCATCGGCGGTGCCGTCTCCAATGCCCTCGATCGGCTACTCTATGGCGCCGTTGCCGATTTCTTTCACTTTCACTGGCAGGCTTGGAGCTTCTACATCTTCAACATCGCCGACGTGGCGATCACATCAGGAGTGTTGCTGCTGCTCCTCGATTTCGTCGGGATCGGCAGGCCGAAGAAGGCCTGATCGCAAAGGCGCCTCAATCTGGCCTTAGGGCCCGGTTGCCTGGGCAACGAAAGCGATAACAATTCCGAGCGAATTGTTCGTAGGCTTATGATGGTCTATAAGGCCCACCTCGCTGCGGGTGGGCCGACGTGGGGAATAAGGGAAGTCTCAATGCTGAGTGGTAAGACCGGGCGGCGGCCCAGTTTCAGTGCCGTGTCCCGGGGCGGATTGCTGGTTCTTGGCCTCGTCGTCAGCGCTGGACTCAGCGCCTGCACCACGACCGAAGGCACGAACGCGCTCAGCGACATCGGCACCTTCGAGCGTGAAGTCGCCGTCGAAACGCTCAAGGGCATGGGCATGATGGACCGCGAACTGAAGGACGAGAACATCGTCCCGCGCGGCCCGCTGGTGATTCCAAAGTCCGCCGCCGTGCTGCCGCCTCCCCCCGATCCCAAGGCCGACAAGGTCGCCTCGCTTCTCCCCGAGGATTCCAAGACCGTCCAGATCGACACCACCAATCTGTCCGAGGCCGACCTGACCCGCCTACGCAACGCGCGCGTTGTCGACCTCCGCACTATCGACGGTCGCCCGCTCACCGAGGCCGAAGCCCGCCAGCTCACGGCCCGCATGAAGGCCGCCAAGCTGCAGAGCGGCCCGCGTCCGCTTTATCTGCCGCCGGAAGAGTATTTCACCACCGTCAAGGGCAAGGACACTGTGTGTCTGGCTGCCAATGGCGAGCTCGTCCCGCTCTCCGACAAGGCTTGCCCGCCCGAAGTGCGTAAGGCACTACAGGCTCAGGCCCAGTAATATCCGAAGCGGCCCTTCGCGGGCCGCTTTCGCCTATCAACTCGAAAGATGCGCTGACCCCCCGGGCAATCCCGTCTGGCCCCGGTCCCGCAGGAGTTAGTCAATGTCCGATATTTCAGCCGTCCCGCTGGACGGCGATCGCCTTGCCAAGGTCATCGCCCGTTCCGGCCTCTGCTCCCGTCGCGATGCCGAGGGCTGGATCAAGGACGGTCGCGTCACCGTCAACGGCAAGAAGGTCCTGACCCCGGCCTTCAACGTTTCCCCCAACGACAAGATCAAGGTCGACGGTGAGCCGCTCGCCGCCCGGCAGGGCACGCGCGTCTGGCTTTATCACAAGCCCGCCGGCCTCGTGGTCACCGAGAAGGATCCGGAGGGCCGCCCGACCATCTTCGAAGCGCTCGACGAAAAGGGCCTGCCGCGCGTCGTCTCTATCGGCCGGCTCGACATCAACACCGAAGGCCTGCTGCTCGTCACCAATGATGGCGGCCTGAAGCGCGTGCTCGAACTGCCCGCTACCGGCTGGCTCCGTCGCTATCGCGTCCGCGCCTTCGGCTCGGTCACGCAGGAGCAGCTCAACACCCTCAAGGACGGCATCGAGATCGAGGGCATCCAGTATGGCCCGATCGACGCCGTCCTCGAGCGCACCCAGGGCTCGAACTCCTGGCTGGTGCTCGGCCTGCGCGAGGGCAAGAACCGCGAGGTCAAGAACGTCCTCGGCGCGCTCGGCCTGCAGGTCAACCGCCTGATCCGTGTCAGCTACGGCCCGTTCCAGCTCGGCGACCTCGCCGAGGGCCAGGTCGAAGTGGTTGCCGCCCGCGTGCTGCGCGAGCAGCTCGGCAAGCGTCTCGCCTCGGAAGCCAACGCCGATTTCGAGAGCGAGATGCCGGAAGGCACCCGGCCCCAGCCGGTGAAGAAGGCTGTTAACCCCAAGCTGCGCGCCGCCGCTCCCGGCAAGGAGCTGAGGAAGGATTCGCCGCGCAAGTCGCGCGAAAACAAGTTCCGCTTCGAGGACGACGACACCGAAGCCGCGCAAGCTGCTGCCTTCGCCGAACGTCCGCGTCAGGATCGCCCCGGCCGCTTCGACAAGCGGCCGGTAAAGGCGCCGAGCCGTCCGCGTCCGGTCGATCCGAGTGAAATCCGCACGATCCATTTCGAGGATGGCCGCGAAGCCGAAATCCGCGTCAAGCCGCCCCGTCCCGATCGCGGCGAGGGCGAGCGCCCTAAGCGCGGCTGGGACCCCGAGGACAGCTCGGCCAAGGATTTTGGCCGTCCCGCCCACCAGGCGGAGCGCCCTGCGCGGGGCCCCCGTCCCCCGGGCGCCACGCGTCCCGATGGCGATCGTCCCAAGCGCAGCTTCGGCGACAAGCCCGGCTACGGCGACAAGAAGTTCGGCGACAAGAAATTTGGCGACAAGCCGCGTGGCAAGTTCGGCGACAAGCCGCGCGGCGATTTCGGTGACCGGCCGAAGCGCGACTTCGGCGACCGTCCGCCCCGCAGCGATGGTGACCGTCCTGCCCGCAGCGGCAGCTTCGGCAAGAAGCCCTATGCGCCGCGCAGCGACGAGGCCGGTGATCGTCCCCGCGGCGATCGCCCCTTTGGCGATCGTCCGCCCCGCAAGTTCGGCGACAAGCCCTTCGGCGCGCGGCCCCCGCGCGGTGGCGATCGTCCCTCGGGCGGCTCTGGCCGTCCCGCCGGCGGTGGCTTCGGCAAGAAGCCCTATTCGCCCCGCAACGCCGAAGCCGGGGACCGTCCGGCCCGCGCGCCCGGCGCCAAGCCTTATGGCACCCGTCCGCCTCGCGAGGGCGGCGACCGCAAGCCCTATGCGGGTAGGTCGGACGGTGACCGCAAGCCTTACTCCGGCAAGCCCGCTGGCGACCGGAAGCCATATTCTGGCAAGCCGGGTGGCGGTGGCAAGCCCTACGCCGGCAAGCCCGGTGGCAGCCGTCCTGCCGGTGGTGGCCGTCCTTCGGGCGGCGGTGGGCGTCCCCCGGGCGGTTCTGGCCGTCCCCCGGGCGGTTCTGGCCGTCCCGCTGGCGACCGCCCGCGTGGCCCCAAGAAGCCGCGCGAGTAAGCCTTGCGCATCGTCGCCGGCAAGTTTCGCGGCAAGGCCCTGCTGTCGCCCACGGATGACAGCATCCGCCCCACCTCCGATCGGGCCCGCGAATCGGTGTTCAACATCCTCGCGAGCCGCATCGGCGTGCATCTCGATGGGTTGAAAGTGCTCGACCTCTTCGCCGGCACCGGCGCTCTCGGCCTCGAAGCTATCTCGCGCGGTGCCTCGGGGGCCGTGTTCGTCGATACCGGCGCCGAGTCCCGCGGCATCATTCGCGACCACATCGAAGCCTTCGGCATCGCCGGCATCGCCAAGCTCCTCCGCCGCGACGCCACGGCCTTGGGGCCGGCCGGCACCATGGGTCCGTTCAACCTGGTCTTCCTCGATCCGCCCTATGGCAAGGGCCTGGGCGAGAAGGCACTGGTCTCGCTGCTCGCCGGCAACTGGCTGGCCAAAGGCGCCACAATCGTGCTCGAGGAGAGTGCCGAGGAAGAGATCGAGCTGCCCGCCGGCTTCCTGCTCGACGATCGCCGCGAGTATGGTGCGGCGGCCGTGCATTTTATCCGCACCGTGTGAGGCAAACCATGAAGTTCGGCGCCACCGTCATGCCCTCCGGCAACGCCACCGCGGTCGAAGTTCCGGCCGAAGTGATGCAGGCACTCGGTCCGGAGGCGCGGCCACCAGTCGCCATCACCATCAACGGTGTCACCTGGCGCAGCCGTATCGCCGTCAAGAACGGCCAGCGCCTCATCGGCATCAGCGCCGCCCATCGCGAAGCCGCCGGTATCAACGAAGGCGAAGAGATCGAGCTGGATGTTGTCCTCGACACCGCCCCGCGCGAGGTCGAAGAACCCGACGACCTCAAGTCCGCACTCGATCTGCGCCCCGCTGCCCGCACCGCCGTCGACAAGCTGCCCTTCGGCCTCAAGGGCAAGAACGTCCGCGATATCGAGGCGGCCAAGACCGCCGAAGTCCGCGCGCGCCGCATCGCCAAGCTGGTCGAGACCCTCGGCGGCTAAGCCTAGCGCGTCCGCCCGAACAACCGCTCGATATCCGCCTTCTTCAGCTCGACATAAGTCGGGCGCCCGTGGATGCATTGACCCGAATGCGGCGTCACTTCCATCTCGCGCAGCAGCGCGTTCATTTCCTCGAGCTTCAGTCGCCGCCCGGATCGTACCGAGCCGTGGCAGGCCATTCGCCCGATGATCGCCTCGAGCCGGTCGGCCAGCGCCGCCGTCGAATCCCACTCCGCCAGCCCGTCGGCCAGATCCTGCACCAGCCCGGCCACATCTGGCTGCCCCAGCAGTGCCGGCGTCTCGCGCACCGCCACTGCCCGCGCCCCGAACCGCTCGATCGCCAGCCCGAGCTTTTCCAGCACCGGCGCCGCCTCCTCGAGCCGCGCGCAATCGTCCTCCGGAAGTTCCACCACCACCGGGATCAGCTGCAACTGGCTCGCCACCGGCCCCGAGGCCATCTGCGCCTTGAACCGCTCATACACCAGCCGCTCATGCGCCGCATGCTGGTCCACCAGCAACAGGCTGTCCCCATTCTGCGCCACGATGAAATTGTCGAACATCTGCGCCTTGGCAGTGCCGAGCGGGTAGTCCTCCACCCTTTCTGCAACAGGCTCATTGTACCGCGCACTCGGTTCATCGAAGGCCGCAAAGCGCAGGGCGGCCTCAGTCGGGTATCCTCCCCCGCGGGGCGGGGGAGGATACCCAGCGTAGCTGGGGGAGGGGGCGGCCAAACCCTCGGACGTCACCACCCCCCCAAACTCCGGCACCCGAAACGCCCCCACCACGTCCTCCGCGACACCCGAGCTTGCCCGATGCCCGGCCGCCGTCAGCGCATCCCCGATCGCCCGGATCACCGCCCCCCGCACCCCCCCGGGATCGCGAAACCTGAGCTCCGCCTTCGCCGGATGCACGTTCACATCCACCTCTGCCGGATCGACCGCGAGAAAGATCGCCACCACCGGAAACCGGTCGCGAAACACGAAGTCCGAATAGGCCGCCCGGATCGCCCCGACCAGCACCTTGTCCCGCACCGAGCGCCCGTTGACGAAGAAGTACTGGCTCAGCGAATTGGCCCGCGTGTAGGTCGGCAACCCAGCGAGCCCCGTCACCACCATGCCGTGCCGGATCGTCGCGAGCGTCACGGCGTTCTCGCCGAAGTCCGCCCCCAGCACATCGCCGAGCCGCGCCCTGAGCGCGCCTTCGCCGAGTTGCCCCGGCCAGTTCGCGCTCGTCCGGTCCGCCCCATCGAGGGTGAACTGCACCCCCGGATTGGCCATCGCCAGCCGCTTCACGATATCGGTGATCGCCGCCGCTTCGGCCCGCTCGGATTTGAGGAATTTCCGCCGCGCCGGCACGTTGGCGAACAGCTCCCGCACCTCGACGATCGTGCCCCGGTTCATCGCCAGCGGCACCGGCCGCGCCTTGATCCCGTGCCGGACCGCCAGCTTGAGCCCGCTCGCATCCTCGGCCCGCCGCGACGAGATCGTCAGCTCCGCCACCGACCCGATCGAGGCCAGCGCCTCGCCACGAAACCCCAGCGTCCGGATGTCGTCGAGCCCGTCATCGGCCAGCTTCGACGTCGCATGCCGCTCGACGGACAACAGCAGGTCCGCCTCGTCCATCCCCACGCCGTCATCCTCGATGCGGATCAGGCTCTGCCCGCCGCCGGCGGTGGTGATCGCAACCCGGCTGGCCCCCGCATCGATGGCGTTCTCAACCAGCTCCTTCACCACGCTCGCCGGCCGCTCCACCACCTCGCCCGCGGCAATGCGGTTGATCAGGTCTTCGGGCAGCTGGCGGATGGGCAAGGGCGATTCTCCTGGGGAGACAATATAGGGATCGAGCCGCTGCCATGACACCCGGATTCACCCCAACCACAGGTTGTCATCCCTGCGTAGGCAGGGATCCAACTCACCACCCGCGCCAGCTGAAGCTTGGATCCCTGCCTGCGCAGGGATGACATCGGGTGGCTGGGGAGGCTAAGGAAAGCCATGCCCACCCAAATGGACCAAGCCCTCGATCTCGCCGCCGAAGCCGCCGCTGCCGGCGAGGCTCCGGTCGGCGCCGTCATCGTCGAAGGCACCCGCGTTCTCGCTGCCGAGCGCAACCGCATGCGCGAGCTGAACGACCCCACCGCGCACGCCGAATTCCTCGCCATCCGCACTGCGCTCGCCGCCCGCGGCACCGGCCGCCTGGATGGCTGCGACCTCTACGTCACGCTCGAGCCCTGCGCCATGTGCGCCGGCGCCATCGCCCACACCCGCCTCCGCCGCGTCTACTATGGTGCCGAAGACTTGAAGGCCGGCGCCGTCGACAACGGCATCCGCCTGTTCGAAAGCCCGAACTGCCACCACCGCCCGGAGGTCATCGGCGGGTTGGGGGCAAGCCGGTCAGGAGAGCTGCTGAAGGCGTTCTTCCAGGGCCTGCGCTAGCGATCTTCAGCCCGCGTCGAGGTGCCCTCGCGCCGGATGAAGGCCTCCACCCGGCCTTCGAGCGCGCGCTTGAAGTTGTCCTTGTCCTTTTCGACATGCGCGATGATTTCGCGCACGCGCCAGAACTCGAGCGCTCCGAAGGCGCTGAGATGCGGCCGCACGTAGACATCGGGCGGGTAGGCCGCCATCATATGCGCGGTCAGCGAGTGCATCATGATCTGGGCCGAGCCGAACCACACGTCGATCACATTGTGGTTGGTCTTGGTCATCTGCTCTGACGGATCGCCGTTGACGTCGATGCCGACCAGAATGTCGGTGTCCGCCGCCGCCTGGTCGAGGGGCAGAGGGTTCACCACCCCGCCATCGACGAGCAGGTGGTTGGCGAACGGCACCGGCTTGAACAGCCCGGGAATGGCGAGCGAGCCGGCAATGGCCGAGCGGATCGCGCCGTCCGAAAACACCGCCTGGTGCCAGGACTGGAAGTCCGTGGCGACCACGTAGAACTTGGTGCTGAGGTCCTTGAACTCATGCGGGAAGTCGTCGGGGAGGAAGGCATCTACCACCCGGCGCGCATCGAGCTGCACGTTGAAGCCGGCCTGGAAGAAGTTGCCGAGGTTGCGCACCTGCGCGCCCCACAGCCGACCGGCGATCACCCGCATCGTCGACAGCACCGAAATCGAGTGCTCGCGCAGCTCCGCGCCGCTCATGCCGCTGGCCCAGCCGGCGCCAATCAGCGCACCGATCGATGTTCCGGCGATGACATGCGGCCTGAGCCCCATCTCGTCCATCGCCTCGATATAGGGGATATGCGTCAGCCCGCGGGCAGAGCCGCCGCCGAGTGCCACGCCGATGCGAGGCTCTCGCCCCAGCGATTGCGGATTCTCCCGAAACACACCGCGCAACCGATCGACAATGTCCTGCCCCCGCCGCTGCAGCGGTGTCGGCGAGATCGGCGCTGAAAAATCATGTGCCACGATAGGAAAGAGGATACGCTTGAACCTCTTTCCAACTCGTTCAGGCCGGTTTCAGTTCCCTCGCAACGGCGCGCCAGCCAATGTCGCGCCGGCAGAAGCCCTCGGGCCAATCGATCCGGTCGATCGCGTCATAGGCACGGTCGCGCGCTTCCGCCACCGTCGCGCCCAGCACCGTGACGTTCAGCACCCGCCCGCCATTGGCGATCAGCCTGCCGTCGCGACGGATCGTCCCGGCATGGAAGACCCGTAGCCTGGCGCCATCGAGCCCGTCCACGCCCTTGATCTCGCTGCCCGTTTCCGGCTTCACCGGATAGCCCTTGGCGGCCAGCACCACGGTCAGCGACACCTCGTCGCTGAACTCCGGCTTCACGTCCTTCAGCGTTCCTCGCGCGGTCGCCTCGAGCAGGTCGAGCACATCGGATTTGAGCCGCAGCATCAGCACTTGGCACTCCGGGTCGCCGAACCGCACATTGTATTCGATCAGCTTGGGCCCATCCGCCGTAACCATGACGCCGGCGAAGAGCACACCGGTGAACGGCGTGCCGCGCTCGGCCATGCGCCGGATCGAGGGCAGGATGATCTCCTGCTCCACGCGCGCCGTCATGTCCGGCGTCATCACCGGCGCCGGCGAATAGGCGCCCATGCCGCCGGTGTTCGGACCGCGATCGCCATCCCACACCCGTTTGTGGTCCTGCGCGCTCGGCAGCATCACGACGCTGGTCCCGTCGCAGAGCGCGAAGATCGAGGCTTCCTCGCCCTCGAGGAACTCCTCGATGACGACGGTCGAGCCGCTCTCGCCGAATGCCCCGGAGAAGCAGTCTCGCACCGCGTCCGCCGCTTCCTCCATGGTCATCGCTACGGTGACGCCCTTGCCGGCGGCGAGCCCGTCGGCCTTGATCACGATCGGCGCGCCCTGGTCATGCACATAGGCCAGCGCCTCAATCTCGTTGTCGAACCGCGCATAGGCCGCTGTCGGCACCTTGGCCTCGTCGCACAGCGCCTTGGTGAAGGCCTTCGAGCCCTCGAGCTGTGCCGCCGCCTTCGATGGCCCGAAGCACAAGAGCCCCCCCGCGCGCACGTCGTCACCGAGCCCCGCCACCGCCGGCGCGTCGGGCCCGATCACCACGAAATCTATCGCCTCGGCCTTGGCGAACCCGATCACCGCCGCATGGTCGGTGATGTCCACCGGCACATTCTCGGCAAACGTCTCCGTCCCGCCATTCCCCGGCATCACGAACAGCTTCTCGCACCGCGGCGATTTGGCGATGGCCCAAGCCAGGGCATGTTCGCGTCCACCGGAGCCAATCACCAGAATACGCATCGAGGAGTTCCTTGTTCCGCGGCCCGTCTAGCACGCATGCCAACCCCTCGCCAGATGCCCCAAAAGCCGCCTTGCCCTTGCCGCGCAGTTCTAGCAATCCTCCCCCACCATTTCGGAGACCAGCATGGGCAAGACCACCATCACCCCCACAACGCGCCGCATGCCCATGTCCCGCCTCGGCCAACCCAGCGGCCTGCCGCGTTTTCGCTGGCAGCAGCCGATCGCCGATACCAACACCCCGCCCAACCGCGGCCTCTCGCCCGAGGAGGACAGCCATGGCTTTCAGTGGGGCAAGGATTCGATCCTCCCCTACCGCGTCTTCGATGATTACGACCGCCATCTCGTCGAGGCCGACATGGAGCTCATCGCCATCACCAACGGCCGGCTCGAGGTCACTGTCGCCCCGCAGCTCGGCGGCCGCCTGATGTCGCTGCGCGACCTGAAGCTCGGGCGCGATCTCGTCTTCACCAATCCCGTCTTCCAGCCGGCTAACCTCGCCTCGCTCAACGCCTGGTTCTCCGGCGGCATCGAGTGGAACGGCCTCATCCCCGGCCACACGCCCTTCACCACCGCCCGCATCTTCGCCGGCATTGTCGAGACCGAGCGCGGCCCGATCCTCCGCCTCTACGAGTTCGATCGCATCGTCGAAGCCACCTGGCAGATCGATCTCTTCCTCCCCGAGGACGATGGCCGCCTCTATGTCCACGGCCGCACCGTCAACGCCGCCGACACCGCCAAGCTCGCCTATTGGTGGACCAATGTTGCGGCGCCCATGAGCAAGGGCATGCGCGTCATCAGCCCGGCGGACTACTCGATCGAGCACGTGCTGCCCGGCAATGAACTCGCCCGCTTCTCTTTCCCGGATCCTGCCCGCTTCGACGGCTCGTATCCCGAGAACTGGCGCGATTCGACCTCGGTCTTCTTCCGCGCGCCCGCCGCCCGCCGCCGCTATATCGCCGCGCTCGGCGCGGATGGCTTCGGCCTCGCGCAGACCTCCACCTCGACGCTCGTCGGCCGCAAGTTCTTCTATTTCGGCATGGCCCCGGGCGGCCAGCAGTGGATGAACTATCTCGCCCGCCCGGGCGAAGGCGACTACATCGAGATCCAGTCCGGCGTCACCCCGACCCAGAACCAGCGCTTCGAACTCCCCGCCCGCAGCGAGCTCGAATGGACCGAGGTCTACGGCGCCCTCTTCGTCGATCCGGTGAACGCGCAGGACCCGAACTACCGCACTGCCGTCGCCACCACTTCCGCCGCCATCGACATCCGCTTCCCCGAGGCTGAACTCGCCGATGTCGACACCTTCCTCGCTGCCGCCGCGCGGAAGCCGGTAGCGCAGCGCCTCTCCTCCGGCTCGGTCTGGGGCGCCCGCCAGGAACAGCTTATCCATGGCCCGCTGGCCGAAGGCCTCGATTTCTCCGTCCCGTTCCCCGGCGACGCTTGGGACGACCTCGTCACCACCGGCCGCTTCTCTGATACCGCTCTCGCCATGGTGCCTGACGACATCGCCGTCTCCGACCTCTGGGTCGATGCTCTGGAGCGCAGCCGCGCCGGGCAGGGCGATACCTGGCTCCACGCCCTCCTCCTCGGGATCGCCGCGCTCGACCGTGAGGACCGCTCCAAAACCACCGCCCTGTTCGACCAGTCGATCGCGCTGAAACCCACCTGGCTCGGCCTCCGCCAGCGCGCCCTTATCGCCGCCGATCCTGCAGCTGCCGAACGCGACTACCTCGCCGCCTGGGCCACCGGCGAAGCCCCGCCAGCCCTCGCAGCCGAAATCGTCGCCCACCTCGTCAAGCACAACCGCCTCACCGAGCTCGAAGCTTTCGCCTCATCGCTGCCCGAAGCCGCCCTCACCGACGAGCGCGTCCACCTCGGCCGCGCCCGCGTCGCCGCCCAGCAGGGCGATCTCGACCTCCTCGAAAAGCTCCTCGACCGCCGCTTCGCCACCATCCGCGAAGGCGAAATGCTCCTCGACCAGCTGTGGGGTAGCCTGCAGAGGGGCCGCCTCGCCGAGGCGTTGGGCCGCGAACCAACCCCCGCTGAGTTGGCCGAGCGCCTGAAACAGCACCCAGTCCCGGCCCACCTGAATTTCAGGATGAAGTCGGAATAGTCGCGCCGGAGCAGCAGTCGGGCATCCTCCCCCGCGGGGCGGGGGAGGGGGACCAGCGAAGCTGGTAGAGGGGGCGGCCCAACCCTCAGTCGTCATCCGCATTGGTGGGCACCTGCTAACCCCACCGGCTGTCATCCCAGCGAAAGCTGGGACCCACCATCAGCTGGCGCCGGAGGAAACTTGGGTCCCTGCCTTCGCAGGAATGACACCTGTGTGTGTGGTCGCGTCACAGCAAAACCTTCCCACCCTTGACGGACTCACCCCAATCCCGCACCTCTCACCCATGCCCGCGCTGCTGACCAACGCCCCCGAATTCACCGTCTCCGAGCTCGCCGGCGCCGTGAAGCGTGCCGTCGAGGACGAATTCGGCAATGTGCGCGTGCGCGGCGAAATCTCCGGCTTCCGCGGTGTCCACTCCTCAGGCCACGCCTATTTCACCCTGAAAGACGAGAACGCCTCGATCGACGCGGTCGTGTGGAAAAGCTCGTGGCCGCGCCTTACCTTCAAGCCCGAGGAGGGCATGGAGGTCATCGTCACCGGGCGGATGACCACCTTCCCGCGCTCGTCGAAGTACCAGATCGTCATCGAGCAGATCGAGCCGGCCGGCGCCGGGGCGCTGATGGCGCTGCTCGAAGCCCGCCGCAAGGCGCTGGCCGCGGAGGGGCTGTTCGCCGCCGAACGCAAGCGCGAACTGCCCTACCTGCCGCGCACCATCGGCGTCATCACTTCGCCCACCGGCGCCGTGATCCGTGACATCCTTCACCGCATCAGCGACCGCTTTCCCAGCCACGTCATCGTCTGGCCGGTCCGCGTGCAGGGCGAAACCGCCGCGGCCGAAGTCACCGCCGCCATCACCGGCTTCAATGCCCTGCGCCCGGACGGCTCGATCCCGCGTCCAGACGTCCTCATCGTCGCCCGTGGCGGTGGCTCGATCGAGGACCTCTGGGGTTTCAACGAAGAGATCGTTGTCCGCGCCGTCGCCGCGAGCCGCATCCCGATCATCACCGCCGTCGGCCACGAGACCGACACGACGCTGGTCGACTACGCCTCCGACCACCGCGCCCCCACGCCCACCGCCGCCGCCGAAGCCGCCGTCCCCGTCCGCGCCGACCTCATCGGCTATGTCGATGAAATCGGCGCCCGCCAGCGCCACGCCATGCGCCGCACCGCGTCCAACTATCGCGATCGCCTGCGCGCCGCGACCGCCGGCCTGCCGCGCCCGCTCGATCTCGTCGCCTCCGCCCGCCAACGCCTCGATCACGCCGCCTCGAACCTCGCCGCTGCGCTCCGCCACACCGGCCAGCGCAAGCGCATCGCCTTCGAGCGCGTCTCCGGCCGCCTCTCGCCCAACACGCTGCGCGGCGAAGTCCGCAACCTCCGCGCCCGCCTTACCCCCGCCGCCAGCCGCCTCGCTCCCGCGCTCACCCGCATTATCGACGACCGCAAGAAGCGGCTCGAGTCGGCGTCGAAGCTCCTCGATGCCGTGAGCTACAAGAACATCCTCGACCGCGGCTTTGCCGTCGTCACCGATTTCGACGGCCGCATCGTCAAGCACACCGCGCAGGTAAAGCCCGGCGACCCGCTCCACGTCCAGGTCGCCGACGGCACCATCGGCGTCACCGTCGGCGGCGCCCCCGGCACCCGCAAACGCATCAAGCCCCCACCCGGCGAAGACAACCAGGGCAGCCTGTTCTGAAATTCGCCTCAAAACCCGTTCAGCTTCCGTCAATGACCCGTTCAGGAAGCCGCTGTTTCCAAGTCAGCTGAACTGACCTATATCTGGTGCCGCGATGAACATTTTCGACAAAAGCTTCAGCCCGTCAGAGGCCCATGTCCGGTATCTCGATGCCGACTATGTCGTTCTGCGGCCGGGCAGTTTTGTCCGCTGCGCTATCACTGGTTCGCCCATCCCGCTCGACGAGCTGACCTACTGGAACGTCGATCGGCAGGAAGCCTACGCCAACGCGGAAGCCGCCTACGAAGCCCACAAACGCTACGGCATCCCAGCGCGCTAGGGTCGAAACCCCTTACCGATCAGCATCTTGAGCGACAGCGCCACGCGCCCGGCCTTCATCAGGTCGATCTGCTCCGCCACCCCGACCGACTCGAAAGGCCACGTCCTCTCGTCAATGCGCGCCGGCGTATCGATGACGATTCCCGTCCAGCCGGCATAGCGTTCCGGCCGGTTCAACCAACTGAATTGCCGCGCGTCATCGCAGAGGCACAGCACCGGAATCTGTTTGCCGAACAGCGCGTTGAGCTGCCCAGCCCGGATCCAGTTCGAGCTGGCGATGAAAGTCTGCGGCCCCAGTAATCCCCGCGCCTCCAAATCGGGCTTAAGCTGCTGCCACGAAATCAACCCGTCGGTAGGATCGCCAATTGGCTGGAACAGCGCGTCGAAAGCCCCCCACCTTGCCTGAATGGCTCCAACGCCTGTCAGACCAAGAAGTGCAAGAGCTGTTGCGGTCGCCACAATTCTGGCAGCCCGCCTCACCCGCGGCCCTGCATCAGCCAGCAATTCGCCCGCGAGCGGAATCGCAAACAGCCACCCCGGCATCTGCCAATGCGCGAGACCACGGCTGAACACCGTGAGGACAGTAAAGATTACGACCGGCAGCATCGCGAGGCACACGAGCATCCAGCGCCCGGTGTCCCTCGGTCCGCGGCGAATGGCGCGGACCGAGGCCCAGGCCAGCGGCACGAAAATCCACGGCAAGAGATATCCCGCCTGAATCGCCAATGATTCCAATGGCCCGAACAACCTGAGATCACCGCCGACTCCGCTGCGGCCGGATTGGAATCCGAACGACACCCAGCCATTCCCGGCGTTCCACACAATCACCGGCAGGAAGCACACCGCCGCGATCGCCGCGGCCAGCCACGGCCCGGGGCTCATCAAATGCTTCCGACCCGCCCCCGTCGTAGCGAGAAACAGCAGCACCCCCAGGATCAGCAGCGCGCCGTGATACTTGGCCAGCAGCGTCAGCCCGGCCAGCAGTCCCACGAGCGCCCATAGCCCAAGCTGCCGCCCGGCATCGGCGGCAAACACGATCCGCATCACCAGGGCCGTCGCCAGCGCCGCCGCGATCAGCGGTCCATCCGGCAGGATCATGGTCAGGTGCACGACGCCAAACACCGGCGCCAGCGTGAACAGGATCAGCGCCCACAATCCCGCCCGCCCACCGAACAGCACCGCGCCGAGCCGGTACATCAGCCACGACGATAACGCACCAAGTGCGATGAACGGCAGCCGCAGTACCACCAGCGCCTCGCTGCCAGTGAGCTTCGCCCAGCCGCCCACCAGCCACAGGTGCAGCGGCGGGTGGTCGAAATAGCTCAGCGCGAATTGTCGAGCTACGCCAATGGAATAGGCCTCGTCCACCCCTGCGGGCAGCACCGCCGCCAGCGCGATCCGCAGCACCGTCGCGACGCCGATGATCGCGAGCGCCATGCGCCCCAGGTCTTTGATTTGCGGGTCGGACCCGCTAAGGGAAGGCGCGGTCGCGTGCATGAAACGGGCGTTCCTCGCCTGCCTTGTGTGCTCCGGCTGCGCTACCAGTCAAACGATCCGGACGCAACGTTGAGCAGCCCCAACGATCCGCGCGAAGTCACCGACTACCGCTTCGAGCCATCGCAGCTTGCGGTCGCGTCGCGCCGCCCCGGCATCAGCGCTTTCATGCGCATCCGCGACGGCGCCTTCTCGCTCGAAGCCGCCATCCGCAGCCATATCGAGCACTTTGACGAGATCGTCGCAGTCCACAACCGCTCGACCGATGCCACGCCGGAGATCCTCGGGCGCCTCGCGACGGAGTTCGGCGAGCGTCTCCGGGTCTATCACTACGTCCCGCCGGTCTATCCCCCCGGCAGCGCAGGCCACGCCAACGAGCCGGCAGACTCGCCGCTAAGCCTTGTAAACTATTACAATTTCGCGCTCACCCGCACCCGCTTCACCCACGTCACCAAGCTCGACGACGACCACATCGCCATGGGCGCAGCGATCGCAAAGCTCGTCGCCGACGTCCGCGGCAGCCGGGCGGCGCAGCGCGAAATGGCCTGCTTCTCGGGTCTTAACCTCGCTCGCGACGAAGCCGGCAAAGTCGGCATCCTCCGCCGCGAACCCTATTCCGGCTCCGGTGACATCGGCATTTTCCCAGTGACATCGGAGACCTACTTCGTCCACGACCGCCGCTTCGAAGTATTGCAGCTGCCCGGCATGCGCCGCCGCTTCCACTCCTTCGTCTACTGGCACCTAAAATACCTGAAACCCGAGTTCGGCTTCGCCAACTACGACCTTGAGACCAACCCCCAGAGCCGCTACGCCAAACGGCTTGAGGCCCATCGCGCCGATCGCGAGGTGATCGAGCCGAGCGACCTAGCACGTTCGGAGAACCGGTTGAATCTGCTGAGATTTACAGAACGCCAGAGGATCGTGGCCGCTCGCGGTCGGGAGGCATCGCGCATCTTCGCCGGCCGCAATATCGCCGAGATGGCACCCGCCGACCGGGAGCTACTGAACTTTATCCAGTCGTGACGCCGTAGCGCGCCATCAGCTCCGCCATCATCGAGCCGGGCGGTGGGGGGACGTTGCGGAACGGCTTCAGCTTCTCGTTCCACAGGTGGATGGTCAGCGTTCGCTCGGTCACCACATCGGCGAGCTTCAGCGACGGGTCCCAGAGCAGTTCTGCCTGCCGAGGGCGCAGCGGATAGAACACGTCGATCGGCTGCGCGGCTGCCCATAAGCCGTGTACTTCCGCCAGTGCCGTGATCGACTTGGGCCCGAACGTGCCATGCGGCAGTTCCGCCGGCTCGATCCGCTGTCCGGTGAGCTGGCGCAGCAATGCTTTCGGCGCGCGATGGAAAGGTAGCCACCTTGGCACCCGGCCGCTCGCAGCGGTATCGAGCCAATCCACCAGCATCGGCGAGTCCGGCGCGAGCTTCAGGATCGCGCCATTGAGAAATCTGTCGGACTCGTGCCCTGCAACGAACGGCCCATCCACCGTGATTGGCCGCCAGCAGACGACGTCCGCATCCACCCACATCCCGAGCGACCGCCGCTGCAGCTCCATGCGGAACATGTTGGAGAACAGCGCGTAGGAGCCGTTTGAGTAGCGGTTCGCGTCGGCCATCGTCCGTGGCAGCACCGCCTCGGCGTCCCGTACCTCGACCCCCTGGGGGACGCCCGCAACCGGGCCGTAGGTGTAGAGCGCGATCGGATGGCCCTGCGCCACGAACGACGTAAGGCTCAGCCGCTCGATCAGCCCGAGCCGGTCGCCGATCCAGAGGCTGACGATCTGCTGCAGCATGCGCTCAGCGCGCCTTGGTGATGGCGTCGAGTGCCTTGAGTTCCGCCACCAGCTTTTCGATCTTGTCCAGCGGGATCATGTTGGCACCATCGGACGGCGCATTGTCCGGGTCCTCGTGCGTCTCGATGAACACGCCCGCGACGCCCACCGCCACCGCCGCCCGCGCCAGCACCGGCGCGTATTGCCGTTCACCACCCGAGGTTTCGCCGCGTCCGCCCGGCTGCTGCACCGAGTGGGTCGCATCGAAGATCACCGGCTTGCCCGTCTCGGCCATGATCGGAAGGCCGCGCATATCGACGACCAGCGTGTTGTAGCCAAAGCTCGTGCCCCGCTCGGTCAGCAGCACGCCCGAGGCGCCGGCGCTGTCGAGTTTTTTCGCCACGTTCTTCATGTCCCAAGGCGCGAGGAACTGGCCCTTCTTGACGTTCACCACCGCGCCGGTCGCGGCTGCCGCGACGAGCAAATCGGTCTGCCGGCTGAGGAACGCCGGAATCTGCAGGATATCGGCGACCTCGGCGACGGTGGCGCATTGCTCGCGCTCATGCACATCCGTGGTGATCGGCAGGCCAGTCGCGGCCTTCACATCGGCGAGAATCTGCAGCGCTTCGTCCATGCCGAGCCCGCGAAAACTGCTGGCGCTGGTGCGGTTGGCCTTGTCGAACGAGGACTTGTAAACCAGCGGGATGCCCTGCCGTTCGCCGAGTTTGGCAAGGAAGTCCGCCGTCTTCAGCGCATGCTCGCGGCTCTCGATCACGCAGGGCCCGAGAATGAAGGCGAGCGGCAGCTTGCTGCCGAACTCGACCCTTTTGCCTCCCGCTGCCTCGACAAAAACCTGCATCAGAACAATCCCTTGTCGCCCGGTCCGCCCGGTCTCTGGTTCCAACCAATGAGCCGCGCCTTGGCCCCGTAGAGATCGATGACGCCGTAGCTGCCGGTGCGGAGCTTCTGCGCCCCGTCCTCGCCCATGAGCCCCAGCGCCGCAAGCGCAAATCGCGCCGCGCCGTTGCTGGTGACGAGGAGGATGGTGCCGTCGGCCGTGCGCGCGAACTCCCGCCAGGCCGCGATCCGCCTGTCGGCCCCGACATCCCAGCCGGGCGGGGCGACCAGCGACTGCTCCCACCGCTCGAGCGCCTCGGCCCCAATGCGGGCGATCACCGCGTCCTCGGTGAGGTTCTCATCCGCCCCATGGTCAATCTCGTTAAGGAAATCGGCCGTCTCCGGCTCCTTGTCGACGATCTCGCTCGCCGTCTGCCGAGTGCGGATCAGCGGGCTGCTCAGCACCCGGTCGAACTGCACCCGGTTCTTCGCAAAGTGCCAGCCCAGCGCGCGCGCCTGTTCCACCCCGGCCGCCGTCAGCGGCAGGTCGGTACGTGCACCCACGCGGCGCGGCTCTTCGCCGGTTTCGAATGTATTGCCATGCCGGACGATGACCAGCCGGGTCATGCGCGCCAGTCGACGAAGGGGTCGCCGTGTTCTTCGATGAGCTTTTCGGCTCGCTCCACATCGGCCGGGCTATCCACCCCGCTCATCGTGATGCGGGCCGGCGGCACCAGCACCGCCCGAATATCCAGCCCCAGCTCGATCAGCCGCAATTGCTCCAGCCCCTCGAGCACCTCGTAGTGCGAAGGCGCCGCCGCCTCGAAAGCCTCGAGCGCCGGCGTGCGGTAGCAATAAAGCCCGATATGCTGCAGCACCGGCGACAGCGGCACCTTCTCGCGCAAATCCTGCTCCTTGCGCATGAACGGCAGCACGGTCTTCGAGAACCACAGCGCCCGCCCGTCGGCAGCGCGGATGCAGGTCGTGCCACTTGCCGGCGTGGTCCTCTTGTGCGCCACCAGCGCGTCGAGCCGCGGCCAGTCGAGCTGCACCACCGGCGTCGTCACATCGGCCCGCGAGTTGCGCGCCGTGCGGACGATGTCGACGATATGGTCCGGCGCGGTGAATGGCGCATCACCCTGGAGGTTCACCACGAGGCCCGCCGCGCGCCCGCTGACCCGCAACGCCGCCAGCGCACGGCCTGAGCCCGAGGTGATGTCGGGCGAGGTCATCACCGTCTCGACGCCGAGTTCCCGGCCCTTGTCGAGAATGTGCTCGTCATCGGTCGCGATCACCACTTCGACATCGCCGAGCTTCCGCGCCGCGACCATGGCGATGCCGGCAACCCGCTCGATGAGCAGGCGCCCGGCGATGGGATGCAGCGGCTTCCCCGGCAGCCGGGTCGAGCCATAGCGGGCGGGAATAACGATGAGGTCGGCCACTAGGCGAGCCCGACGCGCAGGCAATCGTGGAGGTGGACGATGCCGACCGGCGTCTGCCCATCGAGGGCAAAGATCGCGGTGATCCGCGGCGTCAGCGCCGTCATCAGCCGCAGGGCCTCGCTGAGCAGAGCATCCGGGCCGATCACGCGCGGGCTGGTGGTCATCACCTCGACTGCGGTCTGTCGCAGCAGCCCATCTGCCATGTGCCGACGCAGGTCGCCGTCAGTGATGATGCCGAGCAACTTGCCATCGGCATCGATCACGCCGGTGCAGCCAAACCCCTTCGACGTCATCTCGATGATCGCCGCGCCAACCGTCGCGCCGGCGCCGACCAGCGGCAGCTCCGCATCCTTGTGCATCACTTCGTCCACCGTGAGCAGTGCGCTGCCGAGCGCTCCGCCGGGGTGGAACACATGGAAATCCGCGGCCTTGAAGCCGCGCCGGCGCAGCAGCACCACGGCGAGCGCATCGCCCAGCGCCGTCATCATCGTCGTCGAAGTGGTGGGCGCCGCGGTGATATCGCAGGCCTCGGGCACGTCGGGCAGGGTGACGACAATGTTCGCCGCCTTGCCCAGCCGCGAGTCCGGCCGCGCGGTGACCAGCGCCAGCGGGATGCCGAAGCGCGCGCAATAATCCCCCAGCGGCGCGAGCTCGGCCGTATCGCCTGATTTCGACAGCATCAGCACCACGTCGGCGCTGGTGATCATGCCGAGATCACCGTGGCTCGCATCGGCGCCATGCACGAACTGCGAGGGCGTGCCGGTCGAAGCCAGTGTCGCGGCGATCTTGCGGGCAATATGCGCGCTCTTGCCGACGCCTGAGAGCACCACCCGGCCCGGCGCCTTCTGGATCAGTTCGACCAGCGCGACGAACGCGCCGTCGAGCCCGGCCGCCAGGGCTTCGAGCCCGTCGGTTTCGAGGCGGATCGCCGCCCGGGCCTCGTCGAGGCTCAGTTGCTGCAGTCTGGCGTCGTTGGCGATGGGGTATCGCACCTTTGGGCCCGGTCCGCTTCTCGGTGGGGACATGCCGGCTGGATTAGCAGCAATTGTTGAAACCCTGCAAGGTTGTGCGCCGCCGCCCGTCAGGCTAGTCACGATCCCGCATCGAGGACGCTGCCGCCGTGAACCGCAAAGTACCCCTCAGCTGGAAGGCCTATGGCGCGCTGGTGTACGGCGCCTCCTGGCTCCACTACGCGATGCTGTCCCGCTTCGGGCCCGGCGACGAAGGTGGCGCCGAATGGTTCGAGAAACGGCTGAACCCGCCGCTGCCGAAGCCCGCGGCCGGACATCGCATCTGGATCCACGCCGTCTCGGCCGGCGAGTCCAAAGTCGCCGAACTGCTGAGCCAGCGCCTCCTGGCGCGCCAGCCGAACCTGTCGGTCGTCCTCTCCGCCACCACCTATTCCGGCTATGCCCGCGTCCGTGCCATCGCGGGGGAAGAGGCGAGCTTCATCATGCCGCTCGATACGCTCGAGGCGCAGCGCCGGGTGTTCGATACCATCCGCCCGGACCTGCTGATCCTCGTTGAGTCCGAGTTCTGGCCCGCCCAGTTCGCCGCGGCCGAAGAGGCCGGCGTGCCGGTGCTGGTGGTCAACGCCACCATGTCGCCGCGCAGCTTCGCCCGCCATCAGCGCAATACCGCAGTCGCCCGCCGCACCATCGCCAAAGCAGCGCATATCTACGCGCAGGACGAGACGATCGCCGGCCGCTACGCCGCGCTCGGCGCGCCGCGTGACCGCATCGAGGTGTTGGGCAACCTGAAGCTGGTGCCGACGCGCAGCATCGCCGCCACCGCCAAGGACGATCCGCCGTTGGTGGTGTTCGGCAACGTGCATCGCGACGAGATCGATGCGCTCGCGCCGGCTATCAAAGCGCTGCGCACACGCCGGCCCGAGGTCCGCATCCTGCTCGTGCCGCGCTATCCCGGCAAAACCCCCGGCGAGGTGCTGAGCGCCGCGTTCGGCGCCGACCTGCGCATCATCGACAGCATCGACGAGCTGGACACCGGCGGCATGCTCGTCTGGCTCGACCAGATGGGAACGCTCGCATCGGCCTATGCCCGCGCAACCATTGGTGTGGTCTGCGGCACATTCTCGGCGGTCGGCGGGCACGACCTGAGCGAGCCGCTGCACCTAGGGGCCGCAAGTGTCTACGGCCCGCACGTAGAGCGGCAGAAGCCGCTGCACGAAGCCTTGTCCGAGCTAGGTTGTGCGACCCAGGTCATGGACGCGGCGGAACTGCCCGAGGTGGTCACGGCCCTGCTGAACGACAAACCGCGGCGCGACCGGATGATCACGGCGTTCCGACAGGTGTCGGACAACGCGGCGGCGCGGCTTGATGTGTTGGCCAATGAGTTGGGGGCGCGGCTGCGCTAATCTACTCGCCGTCCTCATCCGGGTTCAGCAGCCGGTGCAAATGCACGACGAAATACCGCATCTCGGCATTGTCGACCGTCAGTTGCGCCTTCTGTTTCCACACCGCATGGGCGGCGGCATAGTTCGGATAGAGCCCTACGAGGTCGACGGAATCGAGGTCCTTGAAGATGATGTCTTCGCCCTTTTCCAATTCGCCGCCGACGACGAGGTGCAAGAGCTGCTGCTTGGGTTCGGCCTTCTTGGCTTTGCTCACGGCTTAACGACGCTCCAGATCGACTTCCTGCGGTTGCGGGCAGCCATAAACCTTGACCAGCGCCGCGTGCAACGGCGCTTTTAGCGAAGGCTCGCCCAGCGCCGCAAGCGCGCCGTGCCGGATTTCCGGCCGATTGAAGCGCAGGGCACCTATGCAGACGTCCTCAAAGCCCACATTGGCCTCCTTGAGGATGCATGCGGCGCCCGCAATGTCCCAGTCCTGCGCGCCGCGGCGCGTCACGGCCGCATCGAGATGCCCGGTCGCCACCTGTACCAGCCGATAGGCAAGCGAAGGGTAGGCGGGCCCGCGCGTATATTCGAGCGCCGTGTTCTGCAGTTCCTGGTGCACCGCCCCCGGCGCCGGGATCAGCGGCGCGGTGCGGCCCGGATGGCGCTGGCGCACCAGCGGCTGACCGTTGAAGCGTGCGCCTTCGCCGAGTGCCGCATCATACATCTCGTCGCGCGCCGGGGCGTAAACGACGCCGGCAATCGCAATGCCGTCCTCGACCACCGCCAGCGACACCGTCCAGCTGTCCTCGCCCCGGATGAAGCCGCGCGTGCCGTCGATCGGATCGACCACGAACACGCGCCGACGCGTCAGGCGCTCGGGATTGTCGACGCTCTCCTCGCTCAGCCAGCCGTAATCAGGCCGCGCCGCGAGCAGCGCGTTGCCGAGGAATCCATCGAGCACGATGTCCGCCTCGCTCACCGGCGAGGCGTTTTCCTTGGTCCAGGTCTTGAGGTCGGTGCGGAAATATCCGGCGGCGATGATCCCGGCGTTGACGGCAACCGAGCGCAGCAGTTCGCGGTCTTCGGCGGCAGTGGTCGCAGTCTTTGTCGTCATCGGTTTTCCGGCAGCAAGGCTGCGGTCTTCTAGGCGCAACGGGCGGCGGGAACAAGACCCGCGCTGTATCGGCAGGCCGGCGGGAAGCTCGTTTTCCTAACGCCGTGGCAACACAAGTTAAGCGGTTGGAACAACTTGCACTTAAGACTGCGTTACACCCGGTGACACCCCGCTAACCCTTCGCAAAACAACCTAAACTTAACCCAGTTTCTTAAGCGGGCAGGCAAGGGGCCGGGCTAGATTGGGGGTAACAAGGGAGCACCAAAGCAAGCTCTCGAAAGTTGACAGGAAGGTAGTCCATGCAGGGTCATGTTGGGATCGACGGTTCGTCCGTCGTGCTTCTGTTTGGCGACGGCCGCTCGCCGCGCACCCGTCCGCTGACCCCGCGCCATTTCGGCCCGGCCAATGACAACGGCCCCAAGGATCCGGTGAAGACCGTGACCGTGCGCAAGACGCTCGAAAAGAGCGGCGTCGAAATCAAGATCAAGGTGCCGGTCGAGGAATTCATCGGCGTCGCCGTGTCCACCACCATCTCCGAGGACGGGGTGCTGCGGAGCGCCATCGAGCTCGTCCATGGCGATCCGGATCTCAACTACCGCGTGTTCGAAGAGATCGGGAACACCAACATCGTCGCCGAATGGCAGAACTGGGGCAAGAAGCTCCGCCTGCCACTCTACATCAAGGCCGGTGACGGTAACCTCTTGCCCTATTCGCAGACCGTCGATGGCGTGGCGCTGGGTGGCACGCACGAGCGTCGCCGGCTCGCCGCCGAAGCCGCGCGTCGTCCGCGCTTCCTCAATCGTCGCAAGCCCGGCGAAACCGCCTGAGATTGCAACTTTTCGGCCGCGTTGGCCGTTAACACATCATAAACCGGCGGCGATCCCATGCACGCTTGACCTGCCGGGAAGAAGACTCGTAGCGACCTCCAAACTCATGCGAGCCCAGGGCCGACCCGAAAGGGTCGGCCCTGCTTCTTTTGTAAGGCCCGGCCGATCCGAAACGGTCGGCCTGCTTCTTTTCAACATCGGGAACGAACCGCACCACTAGGCGCACGCCGCGGCAGGCGGGCGTCCTCCATCATTTCGAGCGCGAGATAGGCAGCGCGCTCCCAGCCGATCTCGGCTTCCTGCGGCAGGCGGCAGGTACACCAGGGTGTGGTCACAAGCTTGAGCTTTGCCATTTCATCTCTCCTCGCACCCCGCGGCGAGGGAAATAGTCCCAAGCCTCGCGGTGCAGAAGACGGCAAGTGGTGGAAACATTGTGCAGGATTCTGCACTATCCGATGAGGCCCACCAGCAGCGACAGCGTCAGCGCCAGCCCGACCCAGTGATTGGCCCGGAAGCGCACCAGCGCATTGGCCGGGTCGCGCATATCGAGCGTCTGGATCTGCCACACGAGAATGCCCACCGGCACAAGCATCGCCACAAGGAACGGCCACCCGGCGCCGGCCGCAAGTGCCGCCGCGACCCACAGCACCACCGTCGCCGCGTAGAACAGCGCCACGATCAGCCGGGCGCGCCGGCCGAACAGCCGCGCCGTCGACCGCACGCCGATCAGCGCATCGTCCTCGACATCCTGCAGCGCGTAGATCGTGTCGTAGCCGATGGTCCACAGGATCGAGCCGGCATAGAGCAGCAGCGGCGGCAGGGCGAGCGAGCCGGTCTGCGAGGTCCAGCCGATCAGCGCGCCCCAGTTGAAGGCAAGGCCGAGGAACAGCTGCGGCCACCAGGTGACGCGCTTCATGAACGGGTAGATCGCGACGAGGACCAGCGAGGCGACGCCCAGCACCACGGTGAGCCCGTTGAATTGCAACAGGATCAGCAGCCCGACCAGCGACTGCGCGATCAGGAATAATGCCGCCTGGCGCTTGGTCACCTGCCCCGACGGGATCGGCCGCGAGCGGGTGCGCGCCACTTTCATGTCGATGTCGGTATCAACGATGTCGTTGAATGTGCAGCCCGCGCCACGCATCGCCACCGAGCCGATGAGGAACAGGATCAGCGCCCGGACGTCGAAGCCAAGTGTAGGATTTGCGACCGTCGCCAGCGCCAGCCCGAAGCCGCAGGGCCAGAACAGCAGCAGCAGGGGGATGGGCCGGTCCCACCGCGCCAGCCGCGCATAGGGCTTCAGCCACTCGGGTGCGTAGCGATCGACCCAGTTGCCGCGCTGGGCATCAGCGACGGTGCCTGCTGCTTTCTCGGGGGTTTGCATCGAACCTCGGCTATGAACTAATGACCATCCGGCCAAACTTCAGTCACGCGTACCACGATGCCCAGATCGCACAAGACCCTGCCGCGCCTGTTTGTCGAGGTGCCGCTCGCCACTGGCGCGAGCCTGGAGCTGAGCCGCGAGCACACCAACTATCTGCTCAACGTGCTGCGCATGAAGAGGCCGGACGCGCTGGTCGTCTTCAATGGCGTCGACGGCGCCTGGATGGCCCGCATCGCTGACGATCACAGGAAGGGCGTCACGCTCGAGATCGCCGTACAGACCCAGCACCAAACGCCGAAATCGGACCTCTGGTTCGGCTTTGCGCCGCTGAAGACCGGCCGTCTCGACTACCTCGTGCAGAAGGCGACCGAGATGGGGGCAGGGGTCATCCAGCCCGTCATCACCCAGTTCACCCAGGTCAGCCGACTCCGCACCGACAAGCTGCTCGCCAACGTGATCGAAGCCGCCGAACAGTGCGAAGTGCTCAGCATCCCGACGCTCGGGCATGAAGTCGGGCTGACGGGCCTCCTCGCCGACTGGCAGCAGAAGCAGGGCCTGCGCCGCCTGATCTTCTGCGACGAAAGCGCCTCGTCACACACGCCGGTTGACCAGCTCGGCGACCTCGACGGCCTGCCGATCGGCCTGTTGGTCGGCCCGGAGGGCGGCTTCTCCGACGCCGAACGGGAACTGCTGCTCGCGCAATCCTTCGTTCTACCGATCAGCCTGGGCCCGCGGATACTCCGCGCCGACACAGCCGCCGTGGCTGCTCTCGCGGTCGTGCAGGCAACCATCGGTGATTGGCGATAATAGCCATTGCTTTAAGTGAAACCGCCGCTATTTTCGCCGCCGTCCGGTCATAACCGGGTTGCCCGCCGATCTAGAGAGTTTCCATGTCCGGTGAAGAGAATGCCCCGCTGATCGAATCGCGGGCCGACCTGATCGAGGTCATGGCGGCGGGGGGCAAGCCCAAGTCCGAGTGGCGCATCGGCACCGAGCACGAGAAGCACGTCTATCGCAAAGCCCCAATCCGCCCCGTGCCCTACGAGGGCGATGACGGCATCCACGCCCTGCTCGATGGCATCGAAGCGCGCACCGGCTGGCATCCGTTCTTCGATCGCGGCAACCCGATCGGGCTGCGCAACCTCGGCGCCGTAGGCGGCATCTCGCTCGAGCCCGGCGGGCAGTTCGAACTTTCGGGTGCCCCGCAGCTGACCATCCACGACGCCGCGCTCGAACTCGACTCGCATCTCGAGGATTGCCGCACCATCGGCGGCCCGCTGAACATCCACTTCCTCGGCCTCGGCGTGACGCCTGTCTGGCGCGTGGCCGATATCCCGGCCATGCCCAAGTCGCGCTACGGCATCATGACGCCGTACATGAATAAGGTCGGCACGCTCGGCACCTCGATGATGTACCGCTCGTGTACGGTGCAGTCGAACCTCGACTTCTCCGACGAAGCCGACATGGTCAAGAAGCTGCGCGTCTCGGTGGCGCTGCAGCCGATCGTCACCGCGCTCTTTGCCAACTCGCCCTTCGTCGACGGCAAGCCCTCGAGCTATCTGAGCTTCCGCTCGCATATCTGGCTCAACACCGATCGGGCCCGCACCGGCATGCTGCCCTTCGCCTTCGAAGACGGCTTCGGCTTCGAACGCTACGCCGACTACGCGCTCGACGTGCCGATGTACTTCGTCATCCGCAAGGGTGAGTACATCAACGTCGCCGGCGAAAGTTTTCGCGACTTCCTTACTGGCAAGCTGCCGCAGTTGCCGGGCACCAAGCCGACGCTGAAGGACTGGGAGAACCACCTCTCGACCCTGTTTCCGGAAGTTCGCCTCAAGCAGTTCCTCGAGCAGCGCGGTGCCGACATGGGCGATCGCGGCCATGTCCTCGCGCTCTCGGCCTTGTGGGCCGGCCTGCTTTACGATTCCGAGTCGCTCGATGCGGCCTGGGACATCGTCAGCGACTGGACCAACGAGGAGCGCGAAACGCTCCGCAATGACGTCCCGCGCGCCGCCATCCACACGCCGTTCCGCAACGGCACGGTCGGCGACATCGCCCGGCTTGTCGTCGATCTCGCCGACGATGGCCTCCGCCGCCGCAAGAACCTCCGGACCGGCGAGGACGAGACCATCTACCTCGCCCCACTCAAGGAGACGCTCGACCTCGGCAAGACCCAGGCCGAGCGCTGGATCGACCGCTACAACGGCGCCTGGGGCTGCGACCTGAGCCACATCTACGACGAAGCCGAGATCTAGGCGGCACCACTGGTCCTGATGCGACCGGCCGGATATGGCTAGGCCGAATCCTTGAGGGCAGGGCGGCGCTGCGATGAAGATTGTGAGCCTCAACGGCTGGGGCGGGAAGCTCCTCGAACCGCTCTTGGCCTACCTGAGCGCCGATCCGCCGGATGTCCTCTGCCTGCAGGAAGTCGTCCACAGCCCGGCAACCAACGCCGACTGGCTGACCTATCGCGACGGCGATCACGTGCTGCCGCAGCGCCCCAACTTCTTCCGCGATGTCGCTTCAGTGCTCCCCGACCACGTCGGGACGTTCTGTCCCGCATCGCAGGGCGTGTTGTGGGACGGGGATGCCGTGGTGCCCTCGCAATTTGGGCTCGCGACCTTCGTCCGCAACGCGCTGCCCCTGACGGCGCAGGCGCAGGGCTTCGTCCACAAGGCGTTCTCCCCGCACGGCTATGGCGAGCACCCACGGCCGCGTAACGCCCACGTCGTCCGGGTCTATGACTACGCCCGCGACCGCATGGTCTGCATCGCCCACCTGCACGGCCTCCGTGACCTCAACGGCAAGCTGGATACGCCCGAGCGGCTGGCGCAGGCGGAGCGCCTGCGCGACCTGGTGCTGACCGTGGCCCAACCCCATGATCCGCTGATTGTCTGCGGCGATTTCAACGTCGAACCCGACAGCGCCACGTTCGCCGTGCTGGGCGAGATCGGCCTCGTCGACCTGGTCACGACGCGCGGCTTTCCCGGCACGCGCACCTCGCACTACCGTAAACCCGGACGCTTTGCCGACTACATGCTGGTGAACCGCCACGTGGCGGTGGAGAGCTTCACAGTGTTGACCGAGCCGGAAGTCTCCGACCACTGCCTGCTGGTGCTGGAAATCTAGAGTTCTTGCACCGGCCGGGCGGTGATCCTCCCCCGCTACGGGGAGAGGATCGATAAGCTACTTTGTCTGTGCCACCACCACGCGGCTGCCCACCCATGCTCCGAACACCACCAGCAGCACGGCCAGTACCAGCCCGATCAACACGATCGGGTCGCCGAAATGGTCGAGGAACACCGCCCGTAGCGCTTCGACGATGTGCTTGAACGGATTGAAGTTCGAGACCACCTGCAGCCAGGCGGGTGCCATCGTCATCGGCAGCAGGATGCCCGATAGCAGCAGGATCGGCAGGGCCAGCGTGTTCACCATCGGCGCCAGCGCATCCTCGCTCTTGGTCGCGATGCCGATGGCATTGGAGATGAACGAGAAGGCCGCGCCCAACAACGCCACAAGCACCAGCCCGACAGCCAGCGCCGCCAGCGGCACACGCAGTCCCATCAGATAGGCGCAGCCGATCAGGACGATCGCCTGCACCACGATCACCAGCACGTCGCGCAGCGCCCGCCCGGCGATGATCGACGCCCGCGCTGCCGGCGAGACGAGCTGGCGGTCGATCACGCCCGAACGCCACTCGGCAATGATGCCGAAGCCCACGAACAGCCCGCCGAAGATGCCAAGCTGTACCAGCAGCCCCGGCACGAACACCTGCCAGGCATCGCCTTGAAATCCGGAAGTCGCCGCCACCGTCTGCAGCAGCGGCCCGAACAGGACGAGGTAGAGAATCGGCTGCAGCAGCCCGATCAGCACCCACATCGGCTGCCGCAGCGACAGGCCAAGCGCGCGCACGAAGATGATCCAGGTATCGCGGAAAAAGGTCATGTCAGATCTCCATCAAGCGGGATCAGGAAAAGTTGCTGACGTTTCCGGTTCGATCCCGCGGCGTAACGGAACTAAGAGAAATCTTGCTCAGCAAGATTTCGCTCTAGTCGCGCAGCGAGCGGCCGGTCAGGGTCAGGAAGACGTCGTCGAGTGTCGGGCGGTTGACGTCGACGCCGATGGCATCGATGCCCGCCTTGGTAAGATCGCCCAGAAGCACGGGCAGGGCAGTTGCACCGTCCCGCACATGGAACCGCACCACATTGGCCTCGGTTACCGGTGCATCGGCCCCGTTGAGCTTGCCCGCGATCCCCGCCGACGACACCGCGTCGGCCTCGTTGCGCAGCGTCAGCGTGATCGTGTCGCCCGAAACGCGCTTCTTCAGCTCGGCCGGAGCGCCCTCGGCGACGATCGCACCATTGTCGATGATGAGGATGCGGTCCGACAGCGAATCGGCCTCGTCCATGTAGTGCGTAGTGAGGAACACCGTGGTCCCGAGCTCGTCGCGGAGCTTGCGGATGTGATTCCACAGGTTCGCCCGGCTCTGCGGATCGAGGCCCGTCGAGGGCTCGTCGAGAAAGACCAGCCGCGGCTCGTGGATGAGCCCCATGACGATATCGAGCCGCCGCCGCTGCCCGCCCGACAGCGAGCCGCAGGTCCGTTCCCATATCTCGGCAAGGTCGAGCGCCGCGAGGAGCTCGCGTCCACGTTGGCCCGCCACCGTCTTGTCGATGCCATAGAGCCGCGCATGGCTGACGATCTCCTCGCCAACTTTCGCTTCCGGCGAGGTCGAGCCAGCCTGGCTGACATAGCCGATGCGGCGGCGCACCTCGACCGGATCGCGACGCAAGTCAGCCCCGACAACGGTCGCCGAACCGTCGGTCGGCGTCAGCAGCGTGCAGAGCATCTTGAGCGTGGTCGTCTTGCCCGCGCCATTGGGGCCGAGGAAGCCGACGATCTCGCCTTCGCGCACGTTAAGGTCGATGCCGCGCACCGCCTCGATGGTCTTGCCCTTGGCGCCGCGCGCCTTGAAGGTGCGCTTGAGACCCCTGGCCTCGATGATGTCAGTGGTCACTTCGACCTCTCCATATTCTCTGTCCATGCCAACTAATGCCCGCCGTCTCAGGGGGGTGTAAGGATTGACGCGCGCGCCGTTTGCGCCGACCCGGGAGACGTCGCTACTGAATGCCGAAGCCATCGCCATATCGTTTCTCCTGCCTGTCGGTGACAGGCATATCCCCGGCGTGCTGACACCTGTTGTCAGCATTCCGATTCAAAATCTGGACTTGGCGCTCATCCTGTCGTAAATTTATCTCATGAGTCAAGATATCAAACAGGTAAGACAAATTCCGCAAGCGGATTTCGCTCTCCGCTTCAAGGAGGCAGTGCGCGCCAACCAGACGGCGACTGACCTTTTCGACGAGACCCTGTGCCAGTTCCTCGGCATCAACCGGACGGACGGGCGCTGCATGGATTTGATCGACCGGCGGGGCAGGGTGAGCGCCGGACAGCTTGCCATCGACAGTGGCCTCACCACCGGGGCAGTCACTGCCGTTATCGACCGGCTCGAAGCCGCTGGCTACGTGCAACGCATCCGCGACACCCTCGATCGCCGCAAGATCTGGGTCGAACTGACCGACGACATGAAGGCCATCACGGAGCGCATCTTCGGGCACTACCGTGAGACCGGGCCGATGATGATGGCCCGCTTCACCCCTGACCAGTTGCAGGCAATCTTCGAGTTCCTCGAAATCGGCAGCTTCCTGAACATCGAAATGGCGGCAGCGCTGCGTGAGAACTTCGACCCCAAGGCAACGACGCCAACCGCCCGCCTGATCCAGGCGCGAGCGTTCGAGCGCGCCGTGCAGGCCAACCGGACGAGGTTGGCGGAAGAGCTGAGGCGGAAGCTGGAGGGGTAGGGGCGGTCGGAAGGAGACACAGGCCGTCATCCCGACGACTGGTGGGCCGGGCAATAGAAGTGCTCACCAGCTCGGTGTCATCCCTGCGAAGGGCATCCAACTATCAGCTGACGCAGGCTGCGAGATGGACCCTGCCTTCGCAGGGATGACAGCCTATGGGTGAGGGGCCACCGGGACTGACAGCCAAGCTCGGGGAGTTACTCCGCCGCGATCTGCAGACTGTCCTTGCCGTCGAGGTTGCCCATCGAGGCGACGATGTGGCTGGCCAGCGCATCATAGATGCCGCCATAGGCATGGCTGGCGCGCATGATGGCGATCTCGGCATCGCGCAAGCGAGGCAGGTCCTTGTCCTCGGCGATGACGCGCATGCCGGGCTGCAGCGCGCTCTCGGGCAGGAAGCCGACGGCGAGGTCGGTCAGCACGGCGCTGGCGATGGCAGTGGCGTTCGACGAGGTGTAGGCGATGCGGTACTCGCGGCCGATGCGGTTGAGGACCTCCACCGCGTTATCCTTCCAGCAGCAGGTCATGCCGCCGGCAATCGGAAGCGGTTCGGTCGCGAGCGCCTGTCCGCCATGGGAGGCAACCCAGAACATCCGCTCGGTGCGGAACAGCTCGCCATACTCGTGGTTGGTGCCCTGGGTGAAGACGACGAGGTCGTAGCGCCCCTTCTTCATCCCCTCGAGCAGTTCCTCGGACGGCTGGCAGCGCACGTCGACCACGATCTTGGGGTGGGTGCGCTGAAAGCTGGAGAGGATCACCGGCAGCAGGCGCACTGCGTAATCGTCGGGCACCCCGAAGCGGATCGAGCCCTTGAGGTCGCCATCCGAGAACACATCCATGATCTCGGCGTTGATGCGCAGCATGCGCCGGGCCCGCGCGTAGAGCGCCGTGCCGTGCTCGGTGAGCGTGACGCTGCGGCCGTCGCGGGCCAGCAGCTCCTGGCCGAGCCGCTCCTCGAGCCGCTTGATCTGCATGGATACGGCCGACTGCGTCTTGTTCACGCGGCGCGCCGCCTCGGTGAAGCTGCCGCAATCGGCAATGGCGCAGAAGCTCTGCAACTGGTCGAGATCGAGCGGGGTGGTCATCCGGCGTCCCATCACGAATTTTGATGAACTGGATGAAATCTATTTGTTGGACGAATGGAAGGCAAGAGCGCATATCGATCGTCATCGGCAATCAGCGATGATTGCTCACCCCCGCCGGGCTCCCCCTGTCCGGCATTGATGACTTCAGGAGAACGACCATGGTCCACTTGCTTTCGAGCGAGCGGCCTTCGCTGGCTGCCGCGTCTATCAGCCCCGTGCGTGCTTTCGCGAACTGGTTCGCCAAAGCCCGGGCTCGCCGCGCCCAGCGTGTCGCCCTCGAGTCACTGCTCGAATACGACGTGCACCGCCTCGAGGATCTCGGCATCAACCGCCAGGACCTGTTCGAGGCGCTCGACACGCCCAGCAAGCGTCCCGGCTACCAGCTGCAGCAGCGGCGCGCCGAGAGCTCCCGGATTTGGCTGAACCCGTAAGTTCGGCCTACGCCTTGGCCGGTCTTTGATTGTGCCATCTTCGGGGCCGGCCCACCCGCCGGCCTTTGTTCCTGATGAACTGCCGGACCCCTGGGTCCGGCTTTTTTGTTTCAGGCCGTCGCGTCCAGGCGCTCCGCGACCATTTCCTGCAGCCGCCACAGGTGGGAATCGACGATCCCCATCCGCTCGAGATGCTCGACCGTGTTGTAGAGATACTCGACCATAGAGCCCCGCCCGCCGACCGCCTTGCTCAGCACATCGGCAACCTGGCCCTCGTCGAGGCCGGTGACATAGCGATCGCTGTTTCTATCCATGCAGAAGGTGAAGGCGCGCACCGGCCCGCCCTCTGTCATCACCGTGACCCAGCGCGGCGGAAATGGCGAGGGCTTGAAGCCCATCTCGCGCCGGCAGAGCAGCTCGACGTTCTCGGCTTCCAGGCCCGGCGGCAGCCGATAGAGTGCGCCCTTGCAGGCGCCGCCCCGATCGAGCGCCAGCATCAGTCCCGGGTTCTTCGCCGAGCCGCGAAACCTGGTGTTCCAGCCGAGGCAGAACGCCCGGTGCCAGCCGCGCAGCAGCCCGGTCCGGATTTCGACGAACTCGCAGGCCGGCTTCCAGATCAGCGAACCATAGGCAAACACCCAAACCTGGCCCGGATCATCGGCCCCGGCGAGAATATCGTGGGTGAACTGCCGGAAATCCTCCTCGGTCGCCGCGGCCATCGGCACCGGCGGTCCGGCCTCGTCCTCGCTCGTCACCAGCAGCGCCATCCGGGCCACATGGGCCTCGTTCAGTCGCATTTGCCGGGGCGGTCGGGGCATTGGATCCTAGGGTAGTTGCGCGAAACCGTCGCCAAATCCGGCCAATGAGACCGGGATGCCGATGCCTTCTTCGGGTGTCTTGAACACGAAGAAGATCGCGCTCTTGCCGGTAGTAAGCTTGTTGATGAGCTCGTCGTCCAGCACCACTTCGGCAACGCAGCCATTCGGCAGGCAGCGCACGAACGCGACGCGGCCGATATTGGCGCCGTCGATATTGAGTCCCAGCCCGTTGGGCAATAGTACCCCGAGCGGGGCGAGGACGCGCAGCAGTCGCGCCTGCTTGTCGGCGGTCTTCAGAACGATCACGCTCAGCCCGACATTGGGCTGGTCCTCGGCCGAGACGTTCTGGATCAGCGCGCACTGCTCGAAGCTCGCGCCAGGCGGCGTGTCGCAGCTCATCTGCCAGTCGCCGTACTGCGCCTTGACCACACCCTGCGCCAGCCCCGGCGATACGAGACCCGCGGCCACGAGGCCCGCCATGGCCAGCACCTTGAGCATCCTGCCAATCATGGGCCGCACCAATCCAGTCTCTCTATATGTCTCATTGCGAATCCGCGTACCGCACGGCTCTATACCTTAGTCGATGAGCCCCGGTCGGCTGTCAACACGCCGGGCTGCCGGGCGCGGCGGGATACACGCCTTCCAATCAAGGCATGGGTGAGGCGGCGGCGGCCGCATAGCACCGGTGCGTTTTGACGCACTGCGCGGCGAGAGGCATGAATTGCCTTGGGAAGGCCGATGTGGTTTAGACACATTCCAAGTTTCAGCGCTCCGAGGTTGAGTCGGGGCGGCGTTTGTCTATGCCGCGTTTCCCCCTCTCAACCCGCGCTCGAATACCGGACCAGACCGATCTCAAGGGGGTTTCTTAGGTGACCGGCAAACTACTGAGTTCGATCGGCTCGCTGGGAGCCGCCGCCCTTGCTCTCCTGCCTATGGCAGCACTGGCGCAGGAGCAGGGTCACCCCGTTCCGGGCCAGATCGGCTTGCAGCCGTCAGTGACGCCGATCATGGATTCCATCCATGTCTTCCACGACGGCCCTCTCCTCTGGTCCGCAGTGCTGATTGCGGTGCTGGTGCTGGTCCTGCTGGTCGTCGTGATCGTGCGCTTCAACGCCAAGTCGAACCCGACGCCCTCCAAGACCACCCATAACACGCTGATCGAAGTCATCTGGACCGTCGTGCCGGTGCTGATCCTCGTGATCATCGCCATACCGTCCTTTGCGGTGCTGACCGACCAGCTGACCATTCCCGATGGCCAGCGCAAGTATCTGGGCGCAAACATCTTCTCGCTCGGCGACGTGGAGGTTCCGGCCCCCGAACTCACCATCAAGGCCACTGGTGTGCAGTGGTCATGGGACTATGAGTATGTCGATCAGGGCAAGGGCTTCTCGTCCTTCATGCTGCCCGAAACCAGCAAGAACGGTATCGACCGTCCGACGCTGAAGCCGAACCAGCCGCGCCTCCTCGCGGTTGACTACGAGCTGGTCGTCCCCGTCGACACCACCGTGCGCGTGCAGGTTACGGCCGATCCGACCGGCGTCATCCACGCCTTCGCGGTGCCGTCCTTCGGCATCAAGATCGACGCCGTCCCCGGCAAGCTCAACGAAACCTGGTTCAATGCCCGCAAGACGGGCCTCTACTACGGCCAGTGCTCGGAATTGTGCGGCAAGGACCACGCCTTCATGCCGATCGCGGTTCGCGTGGTGACGAAGGAAGAGTTTGCGGCCTGGATGGCGGCCTTCGAGGCCGGCTCGCTCGACGACGCCAACGCCACCCTGCCGGCAATCAGCTAAGGACCCGTGCGCGGGTCCACGACCCGGCGCAGCGATGAATGATAAAGGGATCGCTCTAAATGGCCGATACTCACGCTCTGGAAGCCCATGACGATCACGCGCACGGCCACGCCGCCGCAGCGCATGACCATGGCCATCCGACCGGCTGGCGGCGTTACGTCTACTCGACCAACCACAAGGACATCGGCACGATGTACCTCATCTTCGCGATCTTCGCGGGGGTGATCGGTGCGCTGCTCTCGGGCGCCATGCGCCTCGAGCTGATGGAGCCCGGTATCCAGATTTTCCACGGCCTCGCGGCTATGGTCTACGGTGCCGAGGGCGACGCTGCGCTCGATGCCGGCAAGCACATGTTCAACGTGTTTACCACGGCGCACGCGCTGATCATGATCTTCTTCATGGTCATGCCCGCGATGATCGGCGGCTACGGCAACTGGTTCGTGCCGCTGATGATCGGCGCGCCGGACATGGCCTTCCCGCGCATGAACAATATCTCGTTCTGGTTGCTGGTGCCGGCCTTCCTGCTGCTTGTCCTGTCGATGTTCTTCGAAGGTCCCGCAGGCGCCATGGGCACCGGCGGCGGCTGGACCATCTACCCGCCGCTCTCGACCTCGGGCCAGCCCGGCCCGGCCATGGATTTCGCCATCCTGTCGCTCCACATCGCCGGTGCCTCCTCGATCCTTGGCGCGATCAACTTCATCACCACCATCTTCAACATGCGCGCTCCGGGCATGACGCTGCACAAGATGCCGCTGTTCCCGTGGTCCGTGCTGGTGACCGCCTTCCTGCTGCTGTTGAGCCTGCCGGTCCTCGCCGGTGGCATCACCATGCTGCTGACCGACCGCAACTTCGGTACCACCTTCTTCGATCCGCAGGGCGGCGGCGACCCGGTCCTGTTCCAGCACCTGTTCTGGTTCTTCGGTCACCCCGAGGTGTACATCCTGATCCTGCCGGGCTTCGGCATCATCAGCCACATCGTCTCGACCTTCTCGCGCAAGCCGGTCTTCGGCTACCTCGCCATGGTCTACGCCATGGTCGCCATCGGCGGCGTCGGCTTCATCGTGTGGGCGCACCACATGTATACGGTTGGCATGAGCCTCGACGTGCAGCGCTACTTCGTGGCGGCGACGATGGTCATTGCGGTGCCCACGGGCGTCAAGATCTTCAGCTGGATCGCCACCATGTGGGGCGGCTCGATCACCTTCCGCACGCCCATGCTCTGGGCCATCGGCTTCATCTTCCTGTTCACCGTCGGTGGCGTGACAGGCGTGGTGCTGGCCAATGCTGGTGCGGACCGTGCGCTGCACGACACCTATTATGTGGTGGCGCACTTCCACTACGTGCTGTCGCTGGGTGCCGTGTTCGCGATCTTCGCGGCGTGGTACTACTGGTACCCGAAGATGTTCGGCATCATGTACAACGAGACGCTGGCCAACGCCCATTTCTGGATCACCTTCGTGGGCGTGAACCTGATTTTCTTCCCGCAGCACTTCCTCGGGCTTGCCGGCATGCCGCGCCGCTACATCGACTACCCCGATGCCTTCGCGCTGTGGAATATGGTCTCCTCGATCGGCTACTACATCACCTTCGTGGGCCTGCTCGTGTTCCTCTATCTGCTGTTCGAGGCCGCCCGTAAGAAGCGTCCGACGACAGCTAACCCCTGGGGCGAAGGTGCGACGACGCTGGAGTGGACCCTGTCCTCGCCTCCGCCGTTCCACCAGTTCGAGACGCTGCCGCGCATCGATACGAAGTCCGACCACTAAGCTACGACTGCCCGCGGGGCCCCTGGGTCCCGCGGCTTTGAGGAAAGCAGGCAGACATTGGCCTACGTGCACCATAGTCATGATGTTCACGTCCCCGCCCATGAGGCGCGGGTCGAGGACTATCTGGCTCTGCTGAAGCCGCGGGTCATGTCGCTTGTCGTCTTCACCGCCTTCGTCGGCCTGTTGGTGGCGCCGGGGGGTATCAACCCCTTCGTCGGCGCCGTTGCCGTTCTCTGCATCGCCATTGGGGCAGGGGCCTCCGGCGCGCTCAACATGTGGTACGACGCCGATATCGACGCCATCATGAGCCGTACTGCCAACCGCCCGATCCCGGCGGGCCGCATCGAGCGCGATCATGCCCTGGCGCTTGGCCTCGTGCTCTCCGCCTTCTCGGTCTGCCTCCTCGGCCTCGCGACCAACTGGCTTGCCGCCAGCCTCCTCGCTTTCACCATCTTCTTTTATGCCGTGATCTACACGATGTGGCTGAAGCGTTCGACGCCGCAGAATATCGTCATCGGTGGTGCTGCCGGCGCCTTTCCCCCGATGATCGGCTGGGCCGCCGTGACCGGCACGATCAGCATCGACTCGGTCGTCCTGTTCCTCATCATCTTCCTCTGGACCCCGCCGCATTTCTGGGCGCTGGCGCTCTACAAGCAGAGCGACTACGGCGCCGCCGGCATCCCGATGCTCCCAAACGTCGCGGGCGAGCAGGCGACGAAGGTCCAGATCCTCGTCTATTCGCTGCTGCTGGTCGCTTCGACCCTGGTCCCGAGCGTCACCGGCTTCATGGGTCCGATCTATTCGACCGTAGCGGTCGTCACCGGTGCCTATTTCGTCTGGCTCGCCTGGGTCCTGTTCCGCACGACCGAGACCGTCGCGATGAAGAAGGCGGGCCGGTCCCTGTTTACCTATTCGCTGAGCTATCTCGCCGTGATCTTCCTCGCCCTGCTCACCGATCATGCGGCGGAGCTGCTAGGATGGCTGTGATGGTAGAACCGACCAAGACTCCCGCGCCGCGCGATGAGGAGGCGGAATTCGCCGCCCGCCGCCGCAAGCGCTCCATCGCGCTTGGCCTCGCGCTCGGTGCCCTCGTCATCATCTTCTACGTGCTGACCATCGTGAAGCTGGGTCCGGCAGTGTTCGACCGGGCGCTTTGATGACCGACGCCTCGCTCCCCCACAACGATGGCCGCAACCGCCGCGTCGCGCTGACGCTGGCGCTGGTAGTCGTTGCCATGGTGGGCGCCGCCTACGCATCGGTGCCGCTCTACCGGCTGTTCTGCCAACTGACCGGCCTCGACGGCACGACCCAGGTCTCCGACGGCAATCCCAAGGGCGTCATCGCCCGGGAGATGACGGTACGCTTCGATGCCAATGTCGAGAGCGGGCTGCCCTGGACGATAACGCCGGCCAAGCCTATCACCGACAAGATCGGCGCCACCGAGACGGTGGTGTTCACGGCGCACAACAGTTCTGACAAGCCGATCACCGGCCAGGCGATCTTCAACGTGACGCCCGAGCAGACCGGCATCTTCTTCAACAAGATCGAGTGCTTCTGCTTTACCGAGCAGACGCTGCAGCCCGGCGAGACCGTCGAGATGCCGATCGTGTTCTTCGTCGATCCCGACATTGCCGAGGAAAAGAACCTCGACACTGTCCGTGACATCACCCTGTCCTATACATTCTACGCCGTTACGAGCGAGGGAACCTGACCATGGCTGCGCACGCCAAGCCCAACCACGACTATCACCTGGTAAACCCCAGTCCCTGGCCCGTCGTCGGCTCGATTTCCGCCTTCGTCATGGCCCTCGGCGCCATCCTGTGGTTCCACGATATGCTGCCGCCATGGCTGCTGATCGCCGGCTTCGTCGGCGTGCTCTACACGATGTATGCGTGGTGGAGCGACGTCATCAAGGAAGGCAAGGCCGGTGACCACACGCCGGTGGTGATGATGCATCACCGCTACGGCATGATCCTGTTCATAGCGTCCGAGGTGATGTTCTTCGTCGCCTGGTTCTGGGCCTATTTCGACGGCTTCTTCAACCAGGAAGCGCCCGAGCAGTACGCCCGCATCGCCGCCATGGGCCCGACCTGGCCGCCGACCGGCGTCGAGCTCTTCAGCCCCTGGCACCTGCCGCTGTTCAACACGTTGATCCTGTTGACCTCGGGCACCGCCGTCACCTGGGCCCACCATGCGCTGCTTCACAAGGACAAGCGCGGTCTCGTCTGGGGCCTCGTCATCACCATCGCGCTCGGCGCGCTCTTCACCGTGGTGCAGGCGCTCGAGTATTCCGAGGCCGGCTTCCAGTTCTCGGGCAACCTCTACGGCGCCACCTTCTTCATGGCGACCGGCTTCCACGGTTTCCACGTGCTGGTCGGTACGATCTTCCTGATCGTCTGCCTCATCCGCGCCATGCGCGACAGTTTCACGCCCGAACACCACCTCGGCTTCGAATTCGCCGCCTGGTACTGGCACTTCGTCGACGTGGTCTGGCTGTTCCTCTTCGCCTCGATCTACGTCTGGGGCAGCTGGGGCGTCGCCATCCACCACTGAGTGGCTGGACAGGGAAATTTGACAAAGGGCGCGGCGGAAGCTGCGCCCTTTGTGTTTGGTCCCATCCTCCCCAGTGAACGGGTGAGGATGCTGCCCCCTGCGCCCGAATGCCCCCGCGACTCTCGTGCCTACTGTGCTAAGAACCCCGCCATGACCGAGCCAGCCGAACGCCTGCCATCGCCCTTCGTCACCGGCCTTGCCTGCCGCTGCCCGCGTTGCGGGGAGGGGGCGCTGTTCAGCGGCTTCCTCAAGCCAGTGAAGCAGTGTGAGAGCTGCGGTGCCGACCTCGCCTTCGCCGAGGGCACCGAGGGCCCGGCGGTGTTCATCATCCTGATCGTCGGCTTCGTCATCGTCGGCGCCGCGGCTACGGTCGAGGGCCTGTTCCATCCGCCACCGTTCGTCCACCTGCTGCTTTGGCTGCCGGCGACGGTCATCTTGTCGCTGGCGCTTATGCGGCCGCTCAAGGCGACCATGATCGCGCTGCAGTATCATAACCAGGCCGGCGAAGGCCGCAGCAATAATGGCTGATAGGGCGCATCCGGCCGCGTCGGGACGCGGCCTGTTCTGGGGCTTCATCGTCCTGATGCTGGCCCTGATGGTCCTGTTCGTGACGCTCGGCATATGGCAGGTCGAGCGGCTGGGTGAGAAGGAACGGCTGATCGCCGATGTCGCCGTGCGCATGAATCTGCCGCCGGCCGAACTGCCACCTGTGACCGAATGGGCCGCCTTCGATCCCGAGGCGTGGAACTACAAGCCGGTTCAGGCCGCCGGCATCTGGCTGCCCGAGCAGACGGTGCGGGTCTTCACCAGCCTCGTCGACCAGCGCGGGCAATATGGTGGCCCCGGCTACTGGGTGCTAACGCCGCTGCAGCTGAACGCGGGCGGTACGGTCTTCGTCAATCGCGGCTTCGTTCCGCAGGATGCGGCAGACGCGTTCATCCACGGCGGTGCGCTCGATGTCGGGCTGGTCAGCCTCACCGGCGTCGCGCGCGCCTCAGAAGAGGCCGGCAGCTTCACGCCCGAGCCCGATGCGGCCAAGCGCATCGAGTGGGTGCGCAACACAGCGCGGCTCGCGGCGCTCTCCGGTGAGGTGCCGCTGCCGGTGGCGCCGATCTATATCGACCTGCCCGCCGTGGGGCCGGGCGCCCTGCCGCAGGGCGGCGAAACGGTGGTGAGTTTCCCCAATAATCACCTGGGCTACGCCATCACCTGGTTCGGTTTTGCCGTGCTGGTGCCGTTCATGCTGTTCTTCTGGGCCCGCCTGCAGAAGCGCCCCCGGGCATGAAACTTGCGGCGCAGCCGCAGTTTCAATAGGGTGCCCCGCAACCCAATCACGGCGTGCTTCAGCAGGGCACGCGCAGCAAAAAGACGGGGCGCTTCCCCTACATGCAGTTCGTATCTACGCGCGGCGGGGCGGCCGTGCCCGGCTTTTCAGACGCAGTTCTTGCAGGTCTAGCAAGTGACGGCGGGCTTTATGTCCCCGAGCATTGGCCGGTCCTCAGCCATGGCGAGATCGCGGCCTTTGCCAACCGGCCCTATGCCGAGGTGGCTTTCGACATCATTTCCCGTTTCGTCGAAGGCGAAATCCCTGAGGTTGAGCTCAGGCGCATCATCGACGAGGCCTACGCCACTTTCCGGCATCCTTCGGTAGCGCCGCTCGTCGAGCTCGAGCCCGGCCATTTCGTGCTCGAACTGTTCCACGGCCCGACGCTCGCCTTTAAGGACGTGGCGATGCAGTTCCTGGCTCGGGTGATGGACCACATCCTCGCCCAGCGCGGCGCCCGCGCCACCATTGTCGGCGCCACTTCCGGCGATACCGGTTCGGCCGCCATCGAGGCCTTCCGCGGCCGCGATACGACCGACATCTTCATCCTCCATCCCGAGGGTCGCACCTCCGAGGTGCAGCGCCGGCAGATGACGACGGTGCTGGACGCCAACGTCCACAACATAGCGCTGCGCGGCACGTTCGATGATTGCCAGGACATCGTGAAGGGCCTGTTTAACAACGCCCGCTTCCGCGACGGGGTGAGCCTATCCGGCGTGAACTCGATCAACTGGGGCCGGATCGTCGCCCAGATCGTCTACTACTTCACCTCCGCCGTCGCATTGGGTGCTCCGCATCGTGAGGTGACCTTCACCGTCCCCACCGGCAATTTCGGCGACATCTTCGCCGGCTACTGCGCCCGGCGCATGGGCCTGCCGATCAGGACGCTGGCGATCGCCACGAACTCCAACGACATCCTCGCCCGCACGCTCGAGACCGGCCGCTATGAGGTGACCGGCGTCCACCCGACCATCAGCCCGTCCATGGACATCCAGGTCAGCTCCAACTTCGAGCGGCTGCTGTTCGAGTCGGCCGACCGCGACGCGGGTGCGGTGAGAATCATGATGGCCGGCCTGAAGCAGTCGGGTGGCTTTTCGATCCCCGACAAAGCGCTTGCCGCAATCCGCAAGCAGTTCGTCGCCGGCCGCACCAGCGAAGCCGAGACTTCGGCCACGATCGCCGCGGTTCGCAAGGATTCGGGCTACCTGCTTGACCCTCACACCGCGGTTGCCGTCCATGTCGCACGCGCATTAGTCGGCGGGGCAACGCCAGTCATCACGCTATCAACCGCCCATCCCGCGAAATTTCCCACCGCCGTCAAGGCTGCCACGGGCATTGAACCGGGGCTACCGGCGTGGTTGTCTGACCTTTATCAACGGGAAGAACGCCTTACCGTGCTGGACAATGACCAGTCGCAGGTGGAGCAGTTCATTTCGGCACGAACCCGCGTGCTGGAGGAGCACAAGTGACGGTCCGGAGTACGACGCTTCCCAACGGCATGACCGTTCTCACCGACGACATGCCGCACCTCGAAAGCGCGTCCCTGGGCATCTGGGTCAAGGCCGGTTCCCGCAGCGAGACCGAAGCCGAGCACGGCATCAGCCACGTGCTCGAGCACATGGCCTTCAAGGGCACGACGAGCCGCGACGCGCTCGAGATCGCTTCGACCATCGAGAATGTCGGCGGCGACCTCAACGCTGCGACCTCCGTCGAGCACACCGGCTACTTCGCCCGCGTGCTGAAGGAGGACGTGGCGCTCGCGGCGGACATCCTGTCCGACATCCTGCAGAATTCGCAGTTCGAGCAGCAGGAGCTCGATCGCGAGCAGCAGGTGATCGTGCAGGAGATCGGCGCGGCCCGCGACAATCCCGACGATCACGTCTTCGACCTGTTCCAGCAGGCAGCCTTTCCCGATCAGCCAATTGGCCGCACCATCCTCGGCACCGTCGAGTCGGTGAACAGCTTCGGCCCGGACTCGATCCGCGGCTACATGGAGCGCAACTATGTCGGCGACCAGATGGTGCTCTGCGCCGCTGGCAATGTCGAACACGACGCCCTGGTCGATATCGCCAATAACCGCTTCCACGACCTCAAGCCCACCGGCGCCCCGGTGCCGCAGAAGGCCGCTTATGTCGGTGGCGAGCAGCGCCTCGTTTCCGACCATGAGCAGGCGCATATCGTTCTGGGTATGGAAGGCCGGGCTTACAATTCCGACGGCTTTTATGCCGTGCAGATCCTCGCCTCGATCCTCGGCGGCGGCATGAGCTCGCGCCTGTTCCAAGAAGTGCGCGAGAAGCGTGGCCTCTGCTACTCGGTATATGCCTTCCACTGGGCCTTCGCCGATAGCGGCATCTTCGGCGTCGCCGCCTCGACCGGCGAGGAAGAGGTCGCCGAACTGGTGCCCGTGGTGCTCGACGAGCTGCGCAAGGCCACCGAGACCGTAACCGACGAGGAAGTCATCCGCGTTCGCAACCAGATCCGCGCCGGCCTCCTCATGTCGCTCGAGAGCCCGTCCTCCCGCGCCGGCCAACTCGCCCGCCAGCAGATCCTCTGGGGCCGCACCATCCCGCTGCAGGAAACGGTCGACCGCATCAACCGTATCACCGCCGATCGCGTGAAGCAGGTCGCGCGCCAGATCTTCGAATCCGGCAAGGTTTCGCTCGCCGGCATCGGTCCGGTGGCGCGGCTTCCCGACTATCGCGACATCGCGGCACAGCTCAAGAATTGAGCCATGGCGGTGGCACGATGATGCTCACCTGGTTTGCACGCGAAGATACTCCCGTGCTCATCGGCGAGCGCGTCTACCTCCGCGCTCCACGCGCCGGCGATTACACCGCCTGGCGCGATCTGAGGCGAGCCAGCCGCGAGTTTCTGAAGCCCTTCGAGCCGCGCTGGACCGAGTCGGATCTCAGCCAGCGCGTCTATGCCTCGCGCCTCAAGCGCGGCCGCGAGGAAGCGCGGGCGGGCACCGACTACTCGTTCTTCATCTTCACCCGCAGCGAGGACCGGCTGGTCGGCGGCATCACGCTCTCCAATGTGCGGCGTCGCGCCGCCCAGTTCGTCAACCTCGGCTACTGGATGGGCCACGCCTTCGCCGGCAAGGGCTTCATGACCGAGGCGGTGAGCCTCGTTATCCCCTACTGCTTTGAAACGCTTGGGCTTCACCGCATCCACGCCGCCTTCCTGCCCGACAACCGGGCCAGCCGGCGCGTCCTTGAAAAAAACGGATTCCGGGAAGAGGGCTACGCCGAGCACTACCTCCAGATCGATGGCAAGTGGGCTGACCACGTGATGTTCGGCCTGACCCGTGAGCGCTACGACGCCGCCATCCGGCGTGGCCGGCCGTGAAAGCTTGTTCGAACGGGGAAACCCCGATACCTAGTTCCCCCATCATGACTTCGGCAGGGCCAGTTTTCAGCTAATGCGTCACATCCTCCGTCTCGCGATGTGCCTGGCTGTGGCGCTGCTTGGGACGCTTCCCACCGCTGCCTTCGACGTCATCACAGCCCCCGAGAACGTCAACGCCGTGAATCTCACCGGCGTCGTCGATATCGTTCCCGGCGATGCCGGCAAGGTGCAGCTGTCGACGGCTGCGGGCGAGGACGGCATCATCCGCCGCATCGAAGTGCTGGCCTCGGTCGGCGGGAGCAATCCCAACTGGGCCCTGTTCGCGCTGCGCAATGATTCCGACGTGCAGCTCGAGCGCCTGCTCGTCGCTCCCTATTTCCGCCTGCCAGGCTCGGGCGTCTTCCGCCCCGATCTCGGTGCTGAGCGCATCAAGGTGCTCACGCCCTCGGCCGGCCTGCGGCCCACGCGCCTCACCGACCGCGAAGCGGACGTGTTCGAAGTCGTCATCGACCCCGGCGCCACCGTCACTTTCGTCGCCGAGCTGTCGAACGGCTCGCTCCCCGAACTCTACCTGTGGAAGCCCGACGCCTACCGCGACTACGTGAACTCGTTCACCCTGTTCCGCGGCGTGGTGCTCGGCGTTGCCGCACTGGCCGCGGTGTTCCTCACCGTCATGTTCGTGGTGCGGGGCAGGGGCGTCTTCCCCGCGACTGCCGCCTTCTCCTGGGCGGTGCTGATCTACCTGCTCGTTGATTTCGGCGTGCTCGGGCCATTGCTGGGCATCTCGAACGGCTCGGTGCAACCCTTCCGCGCCGCGGCCGAAGCGGGCATAGCCACGACACTCTTCGGCTTCCTCTTCATCTATCTCAACCTTCACCGATGGCACTTGCGCTTCATCCATCTGGCGCTCGCTCTGGTGGTCGTGTTCCTGGCCCTGTTCGGCTTCGCCTTCTTCCAGCCCTCCATCGCCGCGACCGTGGCGCGACTGGTGCTGGCGCTGCTCGGCATCACCGGCTTCTTCCTCATCCTGCTGCTGGCACTCCGCGGCTACGACCGTGCCGTGCTGCTGGTGCCGACCTGGATCATCTACATCGCCTGGCTGTTCTATGCCTGGCTGGTGGTGACGGGGCAGGTCTCGAACGATGTGGCCCAGCCCGCCGTCGCCGGCGGCCTCGTGCTCATCGTCATGCTGCTCGGTTTCACCGCGGTGCAGCATGCCTTCTCCGAAGGTCAGGTGACCATCGGCACGCTCAGTGAAGTCGAGCGTCGCGCCCTCGCGCTGACCGGTTCGGGTGATTTCGTCTTTGACTGGAACATCGAGCGCGACCGCATCTCGGTCTCCGATGAACTCGGCACCCGCCTCGGCGAACGGCGTGGTGCACTGCGCGGCTCGATCAAGCGCTGGCTCGATCGTATCCACGCCGAGGACCGCGACCGTTTCCGCACCGCCTTCGATACACTCGTCGAACTGCGTCGCGGCAAGGTCAGTACCGATGTGCGCCTCACCGCACACGATGGCAGCTTCCGAACCTTCCGCATGCGGGTGAAGCCGGTGCTGGGTGGCGATGGCCAGGTCAACCGCATCGTCGGCACCCTGCAGGATGTCAACGAGGATCGCGCCAGCCGCGAGCGCTTGCTGCACGACGCCGTGCACGACAGCCTCACGGGCCTCCCCAACAAGCAGCTTTTCCTCGACCGGCTCGAGCGCGCGCTGGTCCGCGCCCGCCTGCCCAACGGCATCAAGCCGGCAGTCTTCTTGATCGATATCGACCGCTTCACCGAGCTTGAGGAGCGCGTTGGTCATTCGGCCGCGGATTCGGTGCTGCTCGCCATCTCGCGCCGCGTCGCCCGCGTCATGCGGCCGCTCGATACAGTGGCGCGGCTCGGTGGCGACCAGTTCGGCGTGATTCTCGCTTCCGAGCAGGCGGCCGGTAAGATTGCCGAGACCGCCGAGCAGATCCGCAAGGCGCTGAAATCGCCGTTCAACTTCGGCGAGCGCGACCTTAGCCTCACTGCCTCGATCGGCGTCACCATCTACGACGGCAACCCGGTCTCGTCGCCCGACGTGCTGCGCGATGCCGAGCTGGCCATGTACTACGCCAAGCGCCTCGGCGGCGATCGCATCGAGGCTTTCCGTGCCTCGGCCCGCTCAATCGCCGCATACTCCAAAGCCGGCGAGGAGGACCTCGATCGCGGCCTGCGCCATGGCGAGCTGAGCGTGCTGTTCCAGCCTATCATGGACATCCACGCCGGCACTATCGCCGGCTGTGAAGCCCTGATGCGCTGGAACCACCCGCAACGCGGTGTGGTGGCGCCCGAAGAGTTCGTGCCGCTCGCCGAGCGCACCGGCTTGATCGAGCGCCTCGGCCGGGTCGCCTTCGAGCAGGCCGCCGGACAGGCCCGTGAATGGGCCGCCTCGCTGCCGCTGCCCGAGGACTTCTTCGTTTCAGTCAATCTGTCGCCGAGCCAGCTCGCCACCGAGTCGCTGCTCAACGACATGCGCGCACTCGTCTCGGACCATCGGCAGATCGCCCGCCATATCAAGCTCGAGATCACCGAGAGCCAGGTGATGAGCAATCCCGAGCACTCGGCCTATGTGCTGAACGCGCTGCGCCAGCTCGGCCTGCGCCTCGCGCTCGACGACTTTGGCACCGGCCACTCCTCGTTGAGCTACCTGCACCGCTTCCCCTTCGACACCATCAAGATCCCGGCCGCCTTCGTGCAGCTCAGCGACGACAGCGGCATGAGCCACACGCAGGTGCCGATCATCCGCGCCATCATCACGCTTGCCAGCGAGCTCGACCTCAGCGTCATCGCCGAGGGCGTCGAGACGATCGAGGAGATCGAGCGTCTGCAGCAGCTCAACTGCCAATACGCCCAGGGCTTCGCCTTTGGCGCCGCCATGACCGGCCAGGACTTGGGCAAGCGCCTGCAGAGCCAGTTCAGCGGGAAGTAGGCCGGGTCACCCGTGCCCGGCCGACGCGCTCAGCGAGGCGCGGGTGATCCCCAGCCTTCCCAGCGCCGCGTCGTAGCGGTTCTCGATCGGCAGGCCGAACAGGAGCTCCCGCGAAAACGGCACAGTGAGCCAGCCATTGCCCTGCAGCTCGGTCTCGAGCTGGCCTGGGCTCCAGCCGCAATAGCCCAGCGCGAACAGCGCCTCGCTCGGCGCCTCGTTGAAGGCCATGGCCTTGAGCACATCGAGCGTGGCGGTAAGGAAAATGTCGTCGGTGACCTCGTAGGAATTGCCGACGCGGAAATAGTCCGATGAGTGGAGCACGAAGCCGCGGCCGCGCTGCACCGGTCCGCCGCGCAGCACCTGGCGGTTCTTCACCCGGTCGGGCAGGCGGATCAGCTCGTCCTTGTTGCCTAGCTCCAGCTCTTCGAGGATGTCGGTGAAGCGCATGTCTTCGAGGGTCTGGTTGATCACCAGTCCCATTGCGCCCTCCTCGCCGTGACCCACGAGGTAGATGACGGTCTCGCGAAAACGTTCATCGCCCATATCGGGCATGGCGACGAGAAACTGGCCCCTGAGCGAGTCCATGCGAAATCTCCACTTCGGCACCGCCGGACCAGATTACTCTAGCCCTGACCCGGCGCGCTGCCTAGTTACGGTTCACGATGCCCTGATCCGGCTTTCTATTTCCCCGGGGCTCGGCTATCCGGAAACCCATGCGTGTACCGGCACTTCTGCTTATGGCCAGTCTGAGTTTTCCAGCCCATGCCGGCGAGACGGCCTGGCAGGAGCTGGCGCCCGGCACGCGGGCCCGGCTGATTTCCTCCGATGTGCTCACGGCCGACGGCACGACGACCATCGCGCTTGAAATCGAGATGCCGCAGTCGAGCAACACCTATTGGCGCGTACCGGGCGAGACGGGCATCCCCACGGTGTTCGATTTCGCCGGCTCGAGCGGTGTCGCCGGCAACGAAATGCTCTGGCCCTATCCAACCATCGAGACCAAGACAGGTTACGTCGACTACGTTTATCGCGGCCCGGTGGTCCTGCCGGTGGAGCTTAAGCTCGATGGCCAAAAGGCCGATCTCAAGGCCGCCGTGACCATGGGCGTCTGCTCCGATATCTGCGTGCCGGTGATGGCCTCGTTCGACCTGCCGCTGGTCTTTGCCACGCCGGACCGCTCACAGGGCCTGCGCATCACCCAGGCCCTGGCCGAAACGCCGCTCGACTGGGACGGACCGGGCGATCCGGTCCTCGCCGTGAGCTACGACGCCGAGGCGGACGCGCTGGCTGTTTTGCTTAGCCCGGAGGTCGACCCGCTGTCGCTCATCGCCGATGCCGGGCTCGAGGGGCAACTCTTTGGGGCGCCGCAAAAAAGCCCGGAACCAAACCTAGTCCTCGTGCCACTGCTCGGGGGAGATCAAGGTCGCAGCATGGAGGGCAAACCCGTGCGGCTGACGTTCATGACCGAAATGGGTCCGTTCTCGGTGGAACGACGGGTTTCTCCCGCCGGATCGACGACTGCGGGCAATTGATCTAGGGTCCGTCCTCCCGTATGCCGGGTGGCACAAAATTTCAGGGGAGCCAGTCCACAATGACGATCGCGCGCGGCGACAGGATTCCGTCCGTCCCCATCAAGCTCGTTGGGGCAGGGGACACCATCGACACGACGTCGGACGCCGTTCTTGGCCAGGGGCTCGTGGTTTTCTTTGGGGTCCCGGGTGCCTTTACCCCGACGTGCGACACCTCGCATTTGCCAGGCTTCATCGCTAACACCGCTAAGTTCAAGGCGCTGGGCGTCAGCAAGATCGTCTGCGGTACGGTCAACGACCATCACGTTACCAAGGCCTGGGCCGAGCGCTCCGATGCGATCGGCAAGATCGAGTTCATAGCCGACGGGGAGGGTAATCTCGCCGACGCGCTCGGGCTCTCCAAGCAGATGGCCGGCATGGGCAAGCGCTTCGCCCGCTTCGCCATGATCATCGAGGACGGCGTGGTGCGAGACCTGTTCGTGCAGGACGTTACCGGCGTCACCGTCAGCGGCGCACCCGCAATCCTCATGGCCCTTCAGTCTGCGCAGGTGACCGCATGATGATCACTGCCTCGACCGTGGCTCGCCTCATCGGCACCGGCGCGATTACCCTCGCCCTCTCAGCCTGCTCGATGGGCAACATGTTCGCTCCCGCCGCAGCCGGCCCCTCGCCCATGGCGACGGCCAATCCGACGGCGGCGGAGCTGCAGACGGGCACCAACAACGCGCTGCCTGCCATCGCCACCGAATGCCCGCCGATCAAGGTGAAGCCCGGCAGCGAGGCGCTGTTCTATTACGGCAAGGGCAAGGTCGGTAACGCCAGGGACCTCAACTACCAGGCCATCATCGACAAGCAGTCGCGCAACTGCGTGGTCTCGAACGGGCTGATCACCGTCAAGATGGGCATGGTAGGCCGCCTGCTGCTCGGCCCGGCCGGCAACCAGACCAATGTCAACGTGCCGGTCCGCTTCACCGTCGAGCGCGACGGCGTCGCCCTCTTCTCCGAGAAATACGAGATCCCGGTCACCATCACCCCGCCGAACCAGTCGGAGGAGTTCGTTAAGGTGGTCGAGAACGTCGCCGTGCCCTACACAGGCGGCGAACAGATCGTCTTCTACGTCGGCTTCGACAGCTAGCCTGTTGAGCCGCATCGACGCGCATTGACATAGCCGGGGAAACCCGGCTTTGTTGTTTTCGACTGCGGGAGAGACCAGCCTCCCGTTGGCGCCGAAGGAGCAACCGCCCCGGAAACTCTCAGGCAAAAGGACCGCAGTCGAACTGAACTCTGGAAAGCAGGCGATTTCGCCTCACCGAAGGAGCAACCTGCCCATAGGCGGCAGGGAAATCTCTCAGGTTAGCGGACAGAGGGGGCGCGGAACGCGAGGGGGCGGTAGCTTCTTTTCGTCGTCGTGCACTCAACCCCTGGTGTCCCATGGCTGATCAAGCCGAAGCCGATCTCAAGACCGTAGTCCTCAACGACAAGCACATCGCGCTCGGCGGGCGCATGGTGCCGTTCTCCGGCTATTCTCTCCCCGTGCAGTACCCGGCCGGTATCATCGCCGAGCACAAGTGGACGCGGGAGCACGCCGGTTTGTTCGATGTATCCCACATGGGTCCGAGCTTTCTGGTGCTCGACCAGAAGTCCGGCGATGGCGAGGCCGACCACGCCGCCGTGGCCGCAGTCGTCGAGCCCCTGATCTGCGGCGACATCGGTGGCCTGAAGCCGGGCCAGGTGCGCTATACTTTGCTGCTCAACGATGAGGGCGGCACCTACGACGACCTGATGATAGCCCGCCCTGCAGCCGAGGGCTGGGGCGGCGCTCTGTACATCGTCGTCAATGCCGGCACGAAGGAAGCCGACTTCCAGCGCATCGCCGCTGCCGCGCTCGGCAAGGCAACGCTCAGCCGCTCGGACCATTGCGCGCTGCTGGCGCTGCAGGGGCCGGAGGCCGCTGCCGTGGTCGATGCCATCGTTCCCGCCGCGGCCGAACTCGGCTTCATGCACTACGCCTCGTTCGACTGGCGCGACACCAAGCTGGTGATCTCACGCTCCGGTTACACGGGCGAGGACGGCTTCGAAATCCTCGTCGATCCCGAACACGCCGCAGCCCTGTGGGACACGCTGCTGGCCGATGCCCGGGTGAAGCCGATCGGGCTCGGTGCCCGCGACAGCCTCCGTCTCGAGGCCGGACTGCCGCTCTATGGCCACGACCTCGACGAGACCATTTCGCCGGTGGAGGCGGGCCTGAACTTCGCCATCTCCAAGCGCCGCCGCGAAGCCGCCGATTTCCCCGGGGCGCAGCGCATTCTCGCCGAGCTCGGCGGGGTCTTGGAGCGTGTTCGCGTCGGCCTGTTCGTCGAAGGCGCACCGGCCCGCGAGGGCGCGCCGATTCTCGACCAGTACGGCGCCGAGATCGGCATCGTCACCTCCGGCGGCTTCGCCCCGACCCTCAGTCGCGCAATCGCCATCGGCTTCGTGCCGCCCGACCACGCCGCCCCCGGCACCAAACTGCAGGTGATGGTGCGCGGCAAGACCCAGGCGGCGGAAGCCGTCGCCACCCCATTCGTTCCCCATCGCTACGTCCGGAAGGCCAACAAATGACCAAGTTCAGCAAGGACCACGAGTACATCACGCCCGACGGCACCGTGGGCGTCACCCCCTACGCTCAGGAGCAACTGGGCGACATCGTCTATGTCGAGCTCCCCAAGGTCGGCCAGAAGCTCAAGGCCGGCGACGAGGCGGCGGTGGTCGAATCGGTGAAAGCGGCCTCCGAAATCTACTCGCCGGTCTCTGGCACCGTGACGGCGGTGAACGATGCGCTGTCCGGCGATCCGGGGCTGATCAACTCCTCCCCCGAGGGCGACGGCTGGATCTTCAAGCTGACGCTCGACGATGCGAGCGAACTCGACGCCCTGATGGACGCCGACGCCTACGCCAAGCTGACGGCCTGAGGACATCGATGCGCTATCTCCCCCATTCCGAGCACGAGCGGGCCGACATGCTCGCCGTCATCGGCGCCAGGGCGGCCGAGGACCTGTTCTCCCGCGTTCCCGGCCACGCTCTGCTGCGCGAGCCGGTGAACCTTCCCAGCCATTCACCGGAGTTCCTTGTCGAAGCTCACATGAAGGGTCTCGCAGCACAGAACCATGCTGCCGGTGATGGCCCGTTCTTCATCGGTGCCGGCGCCTATCGCCACCACGTGCCGGCGAGCGTCGATCATCTGATCCAGCGCTCGGAATGGCTGACCGCCTACACGCCCTATCAGCCGGAGGTCTCGCAGGGGACGCTCCAGATGTTGTTCGAGTTCCAGACCCAAGTCGCGCATTTGACCGGCATGGAGGTTGCCAACGCCTCGATGTACGACGGCTCGACCGCGACGGCCGAAGCCGTGCTGATGGCGCGGCGGCTGACGCGACGGAACCGCATAGTGCTCTCCGGCGGGCTGCACCCGCACTATCGCGATGTAGTCCGTACCTATCTCGGCGATGGCCCCGATCTCGTTTGCCTGCCAGCGTCGCCGGAAGGGCAGGGCGACATCCTCAACCAGATCGACGGCGACACCGCCGCGATCGTGGTCCAGACGCCGGACTTCTACGGCCATCTGCGCAACCTGCGCGCTGCTGCCGACGCCGCCCATGCGGCTGGTGCGCTGCTGATCGTCGTGGTGACGGAGGTCGTGTCGCTCGGCCTGATCGAGGCGCCGGGTGCACTTGGGGCCGATATCGTCGTCGCCGAAGGCCAGTCGATCGGCAACAGCCTCAATTTCGGCGGGCCCTATGTCGGGCTGATGGCAACGAAGAAGGAGTTCATCCGGCAGATGCCCGGGCGGCTCTGCGGCGAGACCGTCGACGCCGACGGCAACCGTGGTTTCGTGCTGACGCTCTCGACCCGCGAGCAGCATATCCGGCGTGAGAAAGCGACGTCTAACATCTGCACCAACGCGGGGCTCTGTGCCCTCGCCTTCTCGATCCATATGTCGCTGCTGGGCGAGGCTGGGCTGAAGAAGCTGGCCCGGCTCAACCACCACAATGCGATCAGGCTGGCGCGGATGGTGGGCACGGTGCCGGGTGTCGAACTGCTCAACAAGACCTTCTTCAACGAGATGACTATCCGCCTGCCCGTGCCAGCCGCCCCAGTGGTCGAGATGCTGGCGCAGGCGGGCGTCCTCGCCGGCGTGCCGGTCAGCCGGCTCGAGCCGGACAATCCCGCTTGCGCGAACCTGATTGTTCTCGCCGCCACCGAACTCACCACCCACACCGATATCGAGATGCTCGCCGAGTGCCTCGATTCCGCGCTGAACGGAGAAGGCTGATGGCCATGAACAACCAGGGCCGGCCGACCGGTATCGGCACCTCCGACTTTGCCTCGGTGTCCGGCTCCTCGCTGCTTCCCAACGAGCCGCTGCTGTTCGAGATCGGCGATCGCGAGCACTCGGGTGTCGATCTGCCCGACGTCGAGATCGACGGCGGGTTCCTCGGCGGTTTCGAGCGCAAGTCCGAGATCGACCTCGCGGGGCTCACCGAGCCCGAAACGCTGCGCCACTATGTGCGGCTGAGCCGGCTCAACTACTCGATCGACAGCGGCATGTACCCGCTGGGTTCGTGCACGATGAAGCACAATCCGCGCCTCAACGAGAAGATGGCGCGGCTGCCGGGCTTTGCCGACATCCACCCGCTGCAGCCGGTTTCGACGGTGAAGGGTGCGCTGGAGCTAATGAACCAGATAGGCCACTGGCTGATGACGCTGACCAACACTGCTGCGGTGTGCCTGACGCCAAAGGCCGGCGCCCATGGCGAGATGGCTGGCATGATGGCCATCCGCGCCGCACAGGAAGCGCGGGGACAGGGGCGTCGCAAGGTAGTGTTGGTGCCCGAGAGCGCCCACGGCACGAACCCGGCGACGGCGGCTTTCCTAGGCTACTCCGTGAAGGCCGTTCCGGCGCGGGACGATGGCACGGTGGACGTCGAGGCGGTGAAGGCGGCGCTGTCGCCGGACGTCGCGGCGATCATGCTGACCAACCCCAACACCTGCGGCCTGTTCGAGCCCGAGGTGATCGAGATCGCGGCGGCCATCCACGAGGCGGGTGCGTTCTTCTACTGCGACGGTGCGAATTTCAACGCGATCATGGGTGTGGTGCGGCCGGGCGACCTCGGCATCGACGCCATGCACATCAACCTGCACAAGACCTTCTCGACCCCGCACGGTGGTGGCGGTCCGGGCGCCGGTCCGGTGGTGCTGTCCGAGGCTCTGGCGCCGTTCGCACCGGTGCCGTTCGTGCGGGCCGGCGAGCTAGTCGAGCACGCCGAGGGCCAGCACCTTGGCCGCATCACCGCCTTCAACGGCCAGATGGGCATGTATGTGCGGGCGCTGACCTACATGCTGAGCCATGGCGGCGATGGGCTGGCGCAGGCGGCCAAGGATGCGGTGCTCAACGCCAACTACATCAAGGCGCGGCTCGAGCGGGCCTTCTCCGTACCGTTCCCCGGCCAGCCCTGCATGCACGAGGCGCTGTTCGACGACAGCTTCCTCGACGGCACCGGCGTCTCGACGCTCGACTTCGCCAAGGCCCTGATCGACGAGGGCTTCCACCCCATGACCATGTACTTCCCGTTGGTGGTGCATGGCGCCATGCTGGTGGAACCCACCGAAAGCGAGAGCAAGCAGACGCTCGATCGCTTCTGCGACGTGATGCTGGAGCTGGCGGCCGATGCCAGGGCCGGCAACAGCGCCCGCTTCACCGGGGCACCGACCAAGGCACCGCGTCGCCGTCTCGACGAGACGCGCGCAGCACGGACGCCGGTGCTGACGTGGGAACGGCCCGACGATCTGCCGCAGGCAGCCGAGTAACGCTAGGCCGACTGGCGCAGCACCGCCGGTTTGGCGAGGCGGTTGTCGGCGACATCGGCGGCAAACTGGGCAAGAAGCCGGTTGAAGGTGTCGGGCCGGTCCCAGAAGGGGGCGTGCCCGGCATTGGGGATGACGTGGCAGGTGTTGCCCCACAGCGTGCGGTAGTCGAGCGCAGCGATGTAGTTTAGCCGCGCCACCGGTTCTGCCTCGCCGTTGACCATGGCGATCGGCACACTCGCCTGTTCGACAGCGCGCTTCTGGTCGACGCCTTCGCCGCGCAAGAGGCTGCGAGAGACGGCGGTGCGGACCCGGCCGTCGGCCCGGCGGATCGCCTCGAGGAAGGCGCCATCGCCGTGGCCGTGGTAGCAGAGCTCGTAGAAGCGGAGCGCCTCGCGCTCGCTGAACTGCTCCTTGGTGGCGAGCAGCAGGTCGATGTTGGTCTTGAAGCCGCGCAGCAGGCCGAGCGGTCCCGGCGGGATCGGAGGTGCGCCGGCGACCATAAGGCCGGCGACCAACGGATTCGTCGCCATAAGCTCGATGGCTACATGCCCGCCGAGCGACCAGCCGAAGACGACGGCGCGCTCAATGTCCCGGGCGGCCAGCACCTCATCGACCGTGCGGGCTAGGGCGGGGATGGTGTAATCCTCGGCCGGATGCCGGGCGTTCGTCGACTCGCCATGCCCCGGCAGGTCGAGCGCCAGCATGCGATGGCTGCGCGACAGGGGGCTAGCGAGCTGCTTGGCGAACACCGTACGCGACGCGCCCGAGCCGTGGATAAGGACGATGGGCATGCCGCGTCCGTCGCTCTCGCTCAGGCGGATCGCGCTGGTCTGGGTCCTGACTGTGATGTCGTAGATCGGCATGGCGGCGGTCCTCGCCGCCTTCTTACGCCCGCACTTCCTACGACCTCGTCAAACGGCTCGGTGAACGAATGGCTACTCAAAAGCCTCCAATTTGAAGTATCGTCATGCACAGGCGCGCATTGTGCCGCGCTTGTGCGAGCTGGGCTGCGCACATAGCCTGATCCCGCAAGTAGCGTCTCGGAGACTACCGGTGGAACTCGTACTCGACTTCGTTGTGTCCGTGCTGAGCGTGCTGGTGGTTCTCCAGTATGGACGCTCCCTCCGCACCCACTTCAAGTCGCCCAAGATGCCGACCGGCACGGTGGTGATCTCGGTGGTGGTGACGGCAACGGCAGCGGTGTTCCTCACGCTCGTCTGGATCGAGACGCAGCCGATCTTTGCGCAGTTGATCGGCCTGGCGGTCGAGTGCTTTGGGTTGTGGCTGTTCTGGATGGCGATCCGCGCCTCGCGCGAGGCGAGGCTCAAGATGGCCTTCGATGTCGCCAATCCGCATGGGCTGGTGACGACCGGGCCTTACCGCTATCTGCGCCATCCTTTCTACACCTCGTACCTGGTGTTCTGGATCGGCTGGGCCATCGCCACCTGGTCGGCATGGTCCCTGATCCCGCTGCTGGCGATCACGGTGATCTATGTCATCGCGGCGCTCGGCGAAGAGCGGAAGTTCTCGCGCACGGAGATGGCCGAGGCCTATGAGGATTACCGCCGGCAAACCGGGTTCTTCTGGCCGAGGCTGCCCGGGGTGGTGGCGAAGGGGTAGGCGGCAGACACCGGGTCGCGCTCGGCGAGGGCGGTTTAGTGCGTCACTGAAGCAGACGGCCCCCTCCCATCCTCCCCCATAAAGGGGAGGTGCCCTGCCGGTGCTCGAGGCAAGATCGAGGATAGAAACTCGACTCTTCACCTCCCCCTTATGGGGGAGACCGGGAGGGGGCCGTCTCTATCAGTCGACGTGCTGATGCATCCGGCGGCCATTGGCCCCGGAGGATGTCAAAGAGCGAAGCGACGTGCCGGCGAGGCGTTTGCCCCTCGCGGGTAGTCCGCAATGTAAGTGAGGCTCACGCCTCGCCGGCCGATCGGGGTTTTGGGCGTATGGCACGATGGCTCGGGCGCATCCCGTGCCGCATCGCGAGGAACCTGCCGGCTGACGAACGGCCGGAATCCACCGGATACCGTCCCGCCTCTGCGGCTGCCTCATGCGTGGCAGCCTTGTCCCCTGAACCATCCTCGCATTCGGATGGCTCGCGCGTACTAGCGGCGTCCCCGGCGAACCGGATCATGCCGTCGTGCTCTCGGCCTGATGGCGAACGACTCCCCCATCACCCAATCTCCACTGCACCAACCACTCGTCATGATCTCGCTTCGGTGCAGCGGACGGGCGGGAGAGTCGCACAGCTTGGAGCGAGGAGGATAAGATTTGTGCCGCCGGTGCTCACGATGAAGGCGGCAGACTGTTGAACAGGCTCAGCGTGCTGGTGAGTGAGATCGGCAGCGGTGTCCAGATCCCGGTCGTGAGGCCGGCACGGCGGAGCATGCGGGCGGTCCACGTGTTGCAGCCCAGGATGGCAGTGAAGCTGCCCTCGCCCTCAAAGAAGCGATCACTGGCGGTGAGGGCATAGCCCTCGATCGGCAGGACGTGGCCGTCGCGGCGGGTGAAGCTGTCGGAGATCGCCGACAGCATGTGGCCATAGCCCGCCTCGGAGATATCGAGTGCCATCACTGCCGGGTCTGCAGCGGGCAGGGGGCCTAAGACATCGACATGCATGACCGAACCATCGAGGGTCAGTGCCTTGAAGGTCGGCCCCGGTTTCATGTCTGCAAAGCTTGGCGTCTCCAGGTAGAACGAACGCGCACCCCAGCCGAACAGCAGCCAGCGCGCGTTGGGGTGCGTGATGGGCAGCCCTGCGCTGGCGAGGAACGGAAAGGCGGCGAGCGTCCCTGGCTCGAGCGGCACCGCGATGTCCGTGTGGATGGGGTTCGAGACGATGTAGATGCGACGGGTGGCTGGACCACCGTCTGACGGCCCGGAAGGGCTCGGAACCAAGGCTCCGACGACGGCAAGCAGAATGGGGATGCAGACAAGGAGCAGCGTGCCCAACGCGATCCGCTTCACGATCCGCATGCAATGCCCCCGCCAGCCCAAAAGAAAATGCCCGCTTTAGGCGGGCATCTCAATGGTCGATGGGGCGTCGCACTGCTCAATTGAGCCGCGCAGCTACGTCCTTGATGGCCTGGTCGACGAGGGCGTTGCCTTTGGTGGCGACCTGCTTTTCGAGCAGCACGCGGGCGGCTTCGACTGCGAGGTCGGCCGAACGGGCGCGGACTTCGGCGACGGCCTGGGCTTCCGCCTGGGCGATCTTGTCGGTGACCGACTTCTCGCGACGGGCAACCATGGCTTCGAGCGAGGCCTTGGCGTCGGCGGTCAGGCGGAATGCCTCTTCGCGGGCGGCGGTGACGATGCCCTCGGCTTCCTTCTCGGCTTCCTCGCGACGGCGCGCGTAGTCGTCGAGCAGGGCCTTGGCTTCGGCGCGCAGCGCCTCGGCTTCGGCGAGATCGGCTTCGATCTTCTTGATCCGCTCATCGAGCGCCTTGGCGATCGTAGTGTGAACGCCGAAGTAGATGGCGATGCCGATGAAGATAACGAGCGCGACAGTCGCCCAGATGGTGGCGCCGGTGGTGGCGTCGTATCCGAAGCTCCACATGGGCCTTACTCCTTCGAAACCGCGGCGACCGCGGCTTTGGCTTCCGCAGCGGTAGCGCTGCCGGAGATCTTGGCGACGAGTGCCTGTGCCGTCTCGGCCGCGATGCTGCCCACATTGGCGAGAGCGACGGTCTTGTCGGCGAGGATACGGGCCTCGGCCTCGGACACGCGCTTGCTCAACTGGGCCTCGACGTCGGCACGGCGGCCTTCGATGTCGGCCTTGATACCGGCGCGGGTTTCTTCGGCGATGGCGTGGGCGTTCTTGCGCGCCTCGGCCAGGGCCGACTCATAGGCTGCCGCCGCCTTCTCAGTCTCCTGGCGGAGCCGTTCGGCTTCCTTCAGGTCGCCCTCGATGCGGGTGCGGCGCGTTTCGATGATCGAGCCAATGCGGGGCAGCGCCACGCGGCTCATCAGCAGGTAGAGGGCACCGAACGTGATGGCCAGCCACAGCAGCTGGCTACCGAAGCCAGCCGGATCGAAGGGCGGAAACACCTCCGAGTGCGCCTCGGTCGATGCATGCGTCTCGCCCGTCGCGCCATGCGCGTCGGCCGGTGCGGCATGCTCGCTTTCGGCAGCATGCTCCTCGGCAGGCGCTACGACCTCGCCTTGCTGGAGCGCGTCGCCGCTTTCGGCCTGCGCCACGATAATGATGTCTTGGGTCAAACCCGCCATCTCGAAACCCTTTGAGGCCGGAAAAGCCCCGGATCGAAACCCGGAGCCAGTGGTCGTCGGCTCTAAGCCGTCTGACGCGAAATCAGACTGCGAACAGCAGCAGAAGCGCGATCAGGAACGAGAAAATGCCCAGAGCTTCGGTCACGGCGAAGCCGAAGATCAGGTTCGAGAACTGGCCCTGAGCGGCGGCCGGGTTGCGCAGTGCACCCGACAGAAAGCTCCCGAAAATGTTGCCCACGCCGATGGCGGCGCCGGCCATACCGATCGCCGCGATACCCGCGCCGATAAACTTAGCTGCTTCAGCTTCCATTTGTAGTCTGCTCCATTTTGCGACCGATTGACGGCGCTTGCCGCCGTCTCACTGTGAACCGGCCTAGATCAATGCGACGGATGGATCGCATCATTGATGTACATCGAGGTCAGCACTGCAAAGACGTAGGCCTGCAGGGCCGCCACGAGGAGTTCGAGCGCCGTGATCGCCACGGTCATCACCAGCGGCAGCAGCGCACCGAGCCAGCCGAGGAAGCCGAGGCCACCCAGCGTCACGATGAAGCCGGCGAACACCTTCAGCGTGATGTGACCCGCGAGGATGTTGGCGAAGAGACGAACCGAGAGCGAAATCGGCCGCGAAAGGAACGAGACGAACTCGATCAGCACCACCAGCGGCAGGATGTAGCCCGGGATGCCCGACGGCACGAACAGCTTGAGGAACTTGAAGCCGTTCTTCCAGAACCCGTAGATGATGACCACGGCGAACACCAAGGCGGCCAGCGCGAAGGTGATGATGATGTGGCTGGTGACGGTAAAGAAGAACGGGATCATGCCGAACAGGTTTGCGACGAGCACGAACATGAACAGCGAGAAGACGAACGGGAAGAACTTCATGCCGGCCTTGCCGGCCGAGTCCGAGACCATCTTGGCGACGAACTCGTAGAGCATCTCGGAGACGAGTTGCACCCGGTTGGGCACGAGGCTGCGCTTCTGCGTCGAGAGGATGAGGAAGAGACCGATCACACCAACCGTCAGCGCCATGAACAGGGCCGAGTTGGTGAAGGAGAGGCCGCCCTCGCCGGAGGAGACGATATCGGTCAGCAAGAACTGGTGGATCGGGTCGACTTTATTCGGATCGGCCAACTGCTGTTCCCTTTAGGCTAGAGCGCCTTCACTCGTCTTCTTCGTCGTCCGGCACGCGCATGGCGGCCGTAGGCGGCGGAGCCGCCCGATTCATTTCCGCCGCCGAGCGCACCACATTGAGCACGCCTGCCGCGAAACCAACCAGCACCATCACCAGCAACAGCCAGGGACTGGTCTTCAGCCACAGATCGAGCAGGTATCCGATACCCGCGCCGACCAGGATGGCCGCAATGAACTCCGATCCAAGCCGCAAGCCACGGCTCATTCCGGTCATGTTCCGGTTGGCCGCGGCAATTTCCGCGTCACCCGGTTCATCGCTCTCGCTCTGCGCCCGCTTGATCCGGGCAGCGAGATCGGTCGTGAGTGGCCCCGGTTTTCCATCACTGGAAGGGCGCTTGGTGCCGCGTGATTCTGCCATCCCGCTCTCCCCTGCGCCGCCGAACCTTAACAGGAACTGGAGCCCCTCGAAGTCGCGGGCAACATAGTGGCGGCCCCAAGTGGTGTCAAGGCTGCGGACTACGACCTAAGTGATTGAAATAACGTGAGTTTATCGCGTCATGAACAGGTGTGACATTGAGTCATGTCGACTCTGGCCGCCATGATTGGGGCGAGCGTGGGGCACCTACACCGCCTGCCGCACCACTTCCACGGCGCCGGTGAGGTCGACCGACACCAATTGGCTCACGCCGCGCTCGGCCATGGTGACCCCGAACAGCCGGTCGACGCGCGCCATAGTGATGGGATTGTGTGTGATGACGAGGAAGCGCGTTTCGGTGCGCTGGCGCATCGTATCGAGCAGATTGCAGAAGCGCTCGACATTGGCATCGTCGAGCGGCGCATCGACCTCGTCGAGCACGCAGATCGGCGCCGGATTGGTGAGGAACACCGCAAAGATCAGCGACATGGCGGTGAGCGCCTGCTCGCCGCCGGAGAGCAGGGTCATCGTCGTCGGCTTCTTGCCGGGCGGCCGGGCGATGATCTCGAGGCCGGCCTCGAGCGGATCGTCGCTCTCGACGAACTGCAGTTCCGCGGTGCCGCCGCCAAACAGCGAGGTGAACAGCTCCTGGAAGTGGGCGTTGACCTTCTCGAAGGCTTCATTGAGGCGCTGGCGGCCTTCGCGGTTGAGGCTCTGGATGCCGCCGCGGAGCTTGGCGATGGCGGCGATCAGGTCGTCGCGATCGGTGACCATGAGGTCGAGCTTTTCGCGGACCTCCTCCGATTCCTTCTCGGCGCCGAGGTTGACCCCGCCCAGCCGCTCGCGTTCGGCTTTCAGGCGATCGACCTGTGCGGCCACCTGCGATTCCTGCGGCAGGGCGTGTTCGGGGCGTATTCCGGCGAGGCTGGCGGTCTGCGCCGCCTCGATGTTGAGCGTCTCATGCACCTGCCGCTCGATCTGGTGGCGCTGTGCGATGAGGCCGGTGATGCGCTCCTCGACGCGGGCCAGTTCGGCGCGGAAACCCGAGAGCGCATCGTGGGCGAGGCGTTGCGCGCGATCGGCTTCGCGGTGGCGATTCTCGCCGACGCTGAGCGCATCGGTGGTGCCCTTGTGGGCTTCGCGGGCTTTGCCGATCTGCGCATCGAGCTCGCGCCGGCGCTCGGCGAAATCCTCGGGGGATGCGGAGAGGGCGGTGATCTGCTCGCGGACTTCGCCGGTGCGGGTATCGAGAGTCGCGAGCTGGGCGGCGGCGCTGTCGCGGCGGCGGGTCCAGGCGGCGACGTCGCCGGCGATCTGGCCGAGGCGCGAGGCCCGCATGCGGGCGGCGGTCTCGAAGCCGCCGAGCTTGACACGCGCGTCGTCGGCCTTGGTGCGCAGGTCGGCGAGCTGTGCCTGGCGGGTGGAATAGAGCGTTGCGGCTTCTGTTTCGTCACCGGCTTCGGCGACGAGGCGCTCGGCTTCGGTGACGGCGGTTGCCGCGTCGGCGCGGCCGGTTTCGAGGCGGGTGCGGGTCTCCTCGAGCGCGGTCAGACGCGCGGTAAGATCGCCGATGGCGCGCTGGGCTTTGTCGAGTTCGGCTTGCGCCGCGGCGATATCGCGCTGCGCGGTGCGCCACGCTTCGCGCTTGCTGCGCTCGTCGGTGCGAGCGGTGTTCAGCGCTTCGGTGAGGGTGGTCGCATCGGCGCGGCGGCTATTGCGCGTGGCCCGGGCTTCGGCGATCTCGGCTTCGAGCTCGGCGAGCCGGTTGCGCTGCGCCAGCTTTTCCGCGGCAGCGGTCGGCGCGTCGGCGGCGGCAACGAGCCCGTCCCAGCGCCACAGTGCGCCCTGCTTGGTGACAAGGCGCTGGCCGGGCCTGAGTTGCGAGGCGAGGCGCACACCGTCGGCGGCATCGATGATGCCGATTTGCGCCAGCCGGCGGGCGAGAAGGGGGCTGCCGGAGACGAACTGGGACAACGCCACGGCGCCGGCCGGCAGCGTGGGATCGTCGCTCGCCATTGCGCCGGCCCAGTGCAGCGGCGCCTTGGCATCGGACGAAGCGTCGAGGTCGTCGCCGAGCGCGGCGCCCAGCGCCGTCTCGTAGCCGGGGGCAACCTTGAGCTGGTCGACGATCGCCGGCCACTTGCTGGCGCCGCTGTTGAGGATGCGCGTCAGCGTCTGCGCCTCCGCCTCAAGCCGGTTGAGCGCCGCCTCGATCTGCTGCAGCTCTGGGCGGATCGCGTCGGCAGCGGCCTGCGCTGCACTGGCCGCGGCTTCAGCGGCGACTGCATCGCCTTCGGCGGAACTGGCGCGAGCCTGCGCCTGCTCCAACGCGTCGCGCTTTGCGGTAAGAGTGGCGTCGGAAGCGAGGGTGCGGGCGAGTTGTTCGGCCTCGCGCGCGACATCGGCGATCTGCGTTTCGAGCCGCTGCGCCCGGGTGCGGGCCTCGCCGACACTGCGTTCGGCAGCGGCGCGGCGGGCGCGGAGTTGCGCCAGCGCCTCGGCCGCACCGCGCGCATCTGCATCGGCCTTGGCGACTTCCGCCTGCATCGCCTCGGCAGCCGCACGAGCCGCTTCAAGAGCCTGCTGCTCGCCGGCGGCATCGGCTTCGAGCTGCGTCCGTTCCGCAGCGGTGGCTTTCAGCGCCTCGTCGCTTTCGCCGACGAGGGCGCGCTCGCGCACGGCGTCCTGCTCGATCTGCTTGAGGCGCTCGTTCAGTTCGTTGAGCCGGGCAGCGGCGCGCCTGGCCTCGTTGTCGAGCTGTTCGGCAAGGATGGTGAGCCGCTGCAACGCGGCACCGGCCGCGGCCTCGGCTTCGCGCAGTGGCGCAAGCGCCTTGTCGGCGAGGAACACCACCTTCTGGGCTTCGAGTTCGACGTGCTGCGCGTCGGCGAGGTCGCGGACGAGCTTGGCCTGGGCCGCCTCGGCATTCTTCTCGTTGAAGCGGGCGGCGATCCAGCGGATGTGGAACAGCGTTGCCTCGGCCTTGCGGATATCGCCGCTCAGCGCCCGGTAGCGCACGGCCAGGCGGGCCTGCCGACGCAGCGTTTCGAGCTGCTGCTCGACCTGCGCGATGATGTCGTCGACGCGCTCGAGGTTCTGCTCGGCGGCGCGAAGGCGCAGCTCGGCTTCATGCCGGCGCGAATGGAGACCGGAAATACCGGCCGCCTCTTCGAGCAGCGCGCGACGCTGCTGCGGCTTGGCCGCGATCAGCTCGCCGATCTGGCCCTGGCGGACGAGGGCAGGGGAGTGAGCGCCAGTCGAGGCATCGGCGAAGAGAAGCTGCACATCGCGGGCGCGGACTTCCCGGCCGTTGACGCGATAGACCGAGCCTTCCTCGCGCTCGATGCGGCGGGTGACTTCCAGCACGTCGGCATTGTTGAGCGGCGCCGGAGCGGTGCGGTCGGAGTTATCGAGAACAAGCGTGACTTCGGCCGTGTTGCGGCCGGGTCGACTGCCGGAGCCGGCAAAGATCACGTCGTCCATGCCCGAGGCGCGCATCGCCTTGTACGAGCTTTCGCCCATCACCCAGCGCAGCGCCTCGACGAGGTTGGACTTGCCGCAGCCGTTGGGCCCGACAACGCCGGAAAGACCGGGCTCCAGATGGAGCTCGGTGGGATCGCAGAACGATTTGAAACCGGTGAGCTTGAGGCGCGTGAACTTCATCGCGCGCCCCGAAGAGCGCGACGCTTAGGCGAGCAGCGGATCGATTTCGGCCTTGAGAGCCTCAAGCGAGCTTTCCCCGGTCAGCATCTTGCCGTTGATGTAGAAAGTCGGCGTGCCCTGGAGCTTGAACTCGTCGAGCGCCTGCTTCTGCACCGCTTCGAGTCCGGCATAGAGGTCCTGATTCTTCAAGGCAGCGTCGTAGCTTTCCTTGGTGAAACCGAGCTGCTGGGCGATTGCGAAGATCGCATCGTTCGGCGTGTTTGACGCGGCCCAGGTGTCCTGGGTCTTGAAGAAGGTGTCGACGACCTCGTGATACTTCTCCGGGCCGGCGGCCTCGGCGAGCATGAACACCACCGCATCGAGCACGTTGCGGATGAACGGGCGGCCGATGAACTGGATCTTGTTGGTGTCGATATATTCCGCCTTGAGCTGCGGGTAGACATCGAGCGCGAAGGCCTTGCAGTGCGGGCAGGTCGGCGACAGGTACTCGATCAGCGTCACCTTTGACTCGGGATTGCCGAGCGGATGATCCTTGTAGCCGCCAGCCGGTGCGAGCAGCTTGGCCGCATCGAACTGCTGCGCCATCGCGCTGGTGGCGCCGAACAGCAGCGTCAGGCCCGTGCCCGAAGCGGCTGCGACCATGGCGGCGCCCGAGCCGATGAGAATATTGCGACGGTTGGCCACGAGTTTGTCTCCGTTTTTGGTTGCCGCTCGTATATCGCGCTGAGCTTACGGGCGGCAAGTTCAACCCGCGATGAACGGTTTCACCGCGTGATGAACAGTTGGTGAGGGCTTGCATCCTCCCCCGTGAACGGGGGAGGATGAAGAGGCTACCGCATCTTCTTCTTCGCCATCGCCTGCCCCAACTCCCGCAAGGCCTCACGCACCCCCGGATCCTCGACTCTCTCGACGACCCGGCTGATCCGCGCCCGCGTGACCTCGGGTAGGGCAGGGATGGTCTCCGGAACCGTATCCTCGATCGGGAACGGCGTGGCGCTGATGCGGACCTGGCCGATGAGTAGGTAGCCGAAATAGCGGTTGATGGCCGCGGCGACGCGCTGGCCCTCGTGTTGCAGGGCAAGTGCATGGCCTGGATGGCAGCTGAGGTGCAAAACCGCGCCTTCGGCGCCCTTCTCGCCGCGTGGCCAACTGAGCTTGTCGGGGCGGGTCACCTTGTCGTAGGGCGCCGGGGCCATGGCCGGCCAGTTGCTGACGAGGTCGCGGCTGGCGAAGCCGCGCTTCTTCAGCGCGGGATCGATGGCGTTGCCCAGCGCTTCACCGACGCCGACGGCGCGATTGAGCCGGCGGGGCTGCACGTCGTCCTTGCCCTTGGGTTCGGCTTTGTCGGCCACTGGTAACAACTTCCTGCTGCAGCTTGCGCCGAGGGTACGGGCGCGGCATCTGTTGCCGCCTATCATGTCAAATGCCGCAGCCCAGCAAAACCCCGTGCCGCTCGATGTGGAGGCGGTTCTCGCCTGGTACGATCGCCACGCGCGCACCTTGCCCTGGCGTGTGAGCCCGGCCGACCGGGCGCGCGGCGTGCGGCCCGATCCCTATCGGGTTTGGCTCAGCGAGATCATGCTGCAGCAGACGACGGTCGCCGCGGTGGGGCGTTACTACGCGCGCTTCCTGCACCTGTGGCCGACGGTGGCGCACTTGGCCGCGGCGCCGCTGGAGGCGGTGCTCGTCGAATGGGCGGGGCTCGGTTACTACGCGCGGGCCCGGAACCTTCATGCCTGCGCGGTGGCGGTGGCAGAGCGGTTCGGCGGCGCGTTCCCGACAGCGTCGGAAGAGTTGCTGACCCTGCCGGGGGTCGGTCCCTACACGGCTGCTGCGATTGCCGCGATCACCGCGGATGAGCGCATCGCCGTGGTTGACGGCAATGTCGATCGCGTCGTGGCGCGCTACCTGGCCCTCGATGTGCCGGTGCGCGATGCCAAGGATCTGGTGCGCGCGACCGTGCAACAGGCGGTTCCGGCACGGGCCGGTGACTTTGCGCAGGCGCTGATGGACCTCGGAGCGACGATCTGCGCCCCGCGCAATGCCGCCTGCATCCTCTGCCCGGTGGAACCCGGCTGTCGTGGTGCAAAGCTCGAGCCGCTGGCGTATCCCGTGAAGGCAGAGAAGGCGGATCGGCCGACCCGTTATGGGCACGCCTTCGTCATGCGCGATGCCGACGGCGACGTGTATCTGAGGACGCGAGCCGACAAGGGCCTGCTCGCCAAGATGACCGAGACGCCGGTGTCGGAGTGGACCGGCGACAAGCGGCCGTTCGCTCCGCCGCTACCGTTCGACTGGAGTCATCGTGGGCAGATCGTGCATGTGTTCACGCACTTCCGGCTGGAGCTTGAAGTGTGGACGGCGGACATTACCGAAACCAGCGCGCTCGCCGACGGCTGGTGGGCCGATCCGCGCGAACTCGATGCCGAGGCACTGCCGAGTGTGTTCCGCAAGGTGCTTGTGGCGGCCGGCGTAGAGTAGCCACAAAAACAAACCGCCGGCACTTCTGCGCCGGCGGTGATGTTAGCCTGGTTGATTGGAGGTCAGGATCAGGCTGAAAGGCGGTCCATTTCGGCGCGCACTTGGGTGCGGTAATCGTCGATGGGGGCGAGGCGGCTGCCTTGTCGGGCATGCCAGAAGGTCCAGCCATTGCAGGCTTCGGCACCCTGGACGAGTGCGCCGACACGGTGGATCGAACCCATGTGCTGGCCGGAGACCAGCGAGCCATCGGCGCGCACCATGGCGCTGAAGCGCTGGCGTTCGTCGTAGAGTTCGGTGCCCGGCGCGATCAGGCCCATCTCGACCAGCGACCCGAAGGCGACGCGCGGTGCCTGGCGCTTGGAGACGGCCGTCTCGATGGTTTCCGCGCTGAGCGGCTTGATCGTGGCGATGCGCTTCAGGGCGCCGGCGATGTAGGTGTCCTCGCGCTCGATGCCGATGAAGTGGCGGCCGAGCTTCTTCGCCACGGCGCCGGTGGTGCCGGTGCCAAAGAAGGGGTCGAGCACGACGTCGCCCGGCTTGGTGGTGGCGCTGATCACGCGATAGAGCAGGGCCTCGGGCTTCTGCGTGGGGTGCAGTTTCTCGTCGTCGTCGCCCTTGAGGCGCTCGGCGCCGGTGCAGATCGGGAACAGCCAATCGGAGCGCATCTGCACATCGTCATTTGCGAGCTTCAGCTGCTCGTAGTTGAAGGTGACGCGGGACTCGCGGTCCTTGGCGGCCCAGATCAGCGTCTCGTGCGCATTGGTGAAACGCGTGCCGCGGAAGTTCGGCATCGGGTTCGACTTGCGCCAGATGATGTCGTTGAGCATCCAGAAATCGAGATCCTGGAGTGCCGCGCCGACGCGGAAAATGTTGTGATAGGAGCCGATGACCCAGATGGCGCCATCGGGCTTGAGGATGCGCCGCGCCGCCTTCAACCAGGCTCGCGTGAACACATCGTAGTGGGCAAAGCTGTCGAACTTGTCCCAGTCGTCATCGACGCCCGCGACCTTGGATTGGTCGGGACGCGTCAGCCCCTGCTCCAGCTGGAGATTGTAGGGCGGATCCGCAAAAATCAGGTCAACCGAGCCGGCCGGCAAGGCATTCATGTGTGCAACACAGTCGCCCACAAGGATGGTGTCGATGGGGAGCATGCTCCCCTCCGCATTGGCGGAATCCGCCATACGCGCGGTACGCAACATTACTCGAACCCTGACGCAGTACTAACGGGATCGGTTGTAAGGCGTTAGGGTTAAAGGGGATTTAAGCGCCGAGGTTAGCGAGAGGTTAAGCCGCGACTACGTGGTCGGTCACGACGATCCCGGCGTCCTTCAGGCGTTGGGCCTCGATGCAGGGCGCGTAGTCCATGCGATGGTGGCGGCCGGGCCCGTGCTCGGTCAGGGCTTGCAGGTGCACCGGCGCGGCATAGCCTTTGTGGCTGTCGAAGCCGAACTGCGGCTCCTCGCAATGCATGATCTGGCACATGCGATCCCGGGTGACCTTGGCGATGATCGAAGCTGCGGCGATGGAGACGGACTTGCCGTCGCCGCCGACAATGGCCTGGCCGGCACAGGGCAGGTTCTTGGGCACGATGTTGCCATCGACGAGGACGTGGTCGGCCCGGACGGTGAGGCCGAGGACGGCCTGTCGCATGCCGTAGAGCGAGGCCTGGAGGATGTTCATCCGGGCGATCACCGAAGGCGGCATCACGGAGATCGAGACGATGGCCTTGGCCATGATCTCCTCGTAGAGCTCCTCGCGCTCGGCGGCGGTGAGTTGCTTTGAATCGTTGAGGCCCGAGGGAACGCGGCGGTGGTTCAGGATCACGGCCGAGACGACTACCGGCCCGGCCAACGGTCCGCGGCCGGCCTCATCGACACCGCACACGATCGTTGCCCCGCGCTTGATCGCAGCACGCTCGAACTTGAGCGTGGGCAAAGGAGGGATGATCGGAGTGGTGGGCGATTCGGCACGCATGCCTCTAGCATCGACAGCAATGCTGGCGAGGCAAGGGCGAAGTTGGGGTCGGGTCGGTAGTCTTGCCACACATTTCGCCACCCACCCGCTGTCATCCCAGCGAAGGCTGGGATCCAAGCTTCAGCTGATGCGGGCTGTGCAATGGGTCCCTGCTTTCGCAGGGATGACAGCCGGTGAGGGAGCGCCGATCGTGCCACAGGCACACGGCGTCAGAACAAACTCATCTGCCCGTCATCCACCTTCGGATGCTCGAACAGGTCGATCCGCAGCGGCGGGATGGTCTTGTTCAGGCCGTAGCGCGCCTTGGCCCGTTCGAGCCGCTGGCGCAGGAGCTCGGCATACGGCCCCTCGCCGACGAAGCGGGTGTGGAAGTTCGGGTCGTTGTCCTTGCCGCCGCGCGCATCGCGGATGAGGCCCATGACGTGGCTGACCCGATCGGGGAAATGCCGCAGCAGCCACTCGCGGAAGATGTCGCGCACCTCGAGCGGCAAGCGGACGAGGATGGCGCTGGCATCGCGCGCGCCCTGGGCGGCAGCGGCATCGAGGATGCGCTCGAGCTCCATGTCGTTGATCGCCGGGATCATCGGCGCGGCCATGACGGTGGTCGGAACGCCGGCCTCGGAGAGCAGGCGCACCGCCTCCAGCCGCTTCTCGGGCGTCGAGGCGCGCGGCTCCATCTTGCGGGAAAGCTTGTGGTCCATGCTGGTGATCGACAGGGCCACGCGGACGAGGTTGAGCTCGGCCAGCGGCTTGAGGATATCGAGATCGCGCACCACCAGCGCCGACTTGGTGGTGATGGTCACCGGGTGCTTGGTTTCCAGCAGCAACTGCAGGATGCCGCGCGTCAGCTTGTGCTTGCGCTCGGCAGGCTGGTACGGGTCGGTGTTGGTGCCCATGGCGATGGGCTTGGGCTTGTAGCGCTTGTCGGCCAGCTCGCGCCGCAGCAGCTCGACCGCGTTGGTCTTCACATAGATGTCGCGCTCGAACTCCAGCCCCGGCGAGTGTCCGAGATAGGCATGCGTCGGCCGCGCGAAGCAATACGAGCACCCATGCTCGCAGCCGCGATAGGCGTTGATCGAGCGATCGAACCCGATGTCAGGGCTCTCGTTGCGGGCGATGATGGTGCGGGCGCGCTCGACATGCTCGATGGTCTCGAACGGCTTCAGATCCTCGACGTTGTAAATCCCCTGACCCCAGCCGTCATCGACCTCCTCGCGGCTTTCCTTGTCATAGCGGCTGCCCTTGTTGGTCTGCGCGCCGCGGCCGCGATTGAGCGCGGGATCGACGAAGCGTCGCGCGATCAGATCAGCATCACGGGTGCCGCTGAGCTTCTCCAGCTGTTCGAACGAAGGCGCGACACGCATTGCCATGGGGCATCTCCAACGGTCCGGACAGCGACTCGCCACCCAGGTAACGTTCCGTTACGACTATCAGTTGCGTGAGAACAGAACAAGAACAAAGTGGCGGGGATATGTCTCCAACGGGTTGACCCGACGAGCTCGGCTGCTAGGTTTCATGGGTCAGAAAAGGTGAGGCAGGTGCGGTTGGCCCCGTCCCGCTGCGGCGGTCCTGGCCTTCGCTTCGGCGATAGTCCCGTGGCCTTCAACGCCCTCCACAGTGGAGCGGCGAAACGAAAGGTCATGGTAATGCTGCCATCTGTCTCGGTTATCACCCTCGGCACCGCCGACCTCGCGCGCTCGCGGCGCTTCTATGTCGAGGGCTTCGGCTGGAAGCCGGTCTATGAGAGCGACGTCATCATCTTCTACCAGCTCAACGGCCTTGTGCTGGGCACGTTCCTGACGGCGGAACTGGAGGCGGACATGAATCGCACCGGACTGTTGACGCCCGGTGCGTTCTCGCTGGCCCACAATGTGCGCACGGAGGCCGAGGTGGCGCCCCTGATCGAGCGGCTCGCATCGGCCGGCGGACGCGTGTTGCGACCGGCCGATGCGCCACCGCATGGCGGCGTCCGCGGCTATATCGCCGATCCGGACGACCATGCCTGGGAGATTGCCTGGAACCCCGGCTTCGCCATGGATGCCGAGGGCAATGTCACCTTCGGACTTTAGAGCCCGAACAGGCCCCAGCGACCCCAAAGCACAAAGGCCGGGAGAACCAGGAGGACGAGGTTCATCGGCAACACCATGGTGCCGTCGCCGCGACGCTGGTGGAAGCCGAGCGCAAGAATCTGCAACACAACCGAGCCGAGCGCCGCGAGCGGCGTCAGGAAGGTGAGGATGCCGGTGGCGAGCGGCAGGATCAGGCCGAGGCCAGCTGCCGCGTCGACGGCGCCGATGGAGCGCACGAAGCCTGGCGTATGATCGCCGGGCCATTTCATCATCTTTGCGAGGTCGGGTATCGGCCGCGTCAGCTTCATGAAGCCGGCCATGAGGTAGAGCAGGCCCGCGATGATCGCTGCGGCCCAGAGCCAAAAGTCGAGAGAAGTGAGGAAGTCCATCTTGATGTTTTCCGAAGAGGGCAGCCCTCTGCCGCCGCATTGGCGCGGAAGATGACGGCGAGTGCTTCGTCCCACAATCGGGGTATGGCTGGAATGATCGTGCAGATTGCTGCATAATCGACGGATGATCCTCGATGGCATCGATGTGTTCGTCCGGGTTGTGCAGGAGGGCAGCTTCTCGGCTGCCGCACGGCAGTTGGGCATGCCCACCACCACGGTCTCGGCAAAGATCGCGCGGCTCGAGGAGCGGCTGGGGGTTACCCTGATCCAGCGCTCGACCCGGCGCATGCATGTCACCGAGGCCGGGGCGGCTTATTTTGCGCACTGCGTGCAGGCGCTCGATGCGCTCGAAGCCGGGGAAAGCCAGCTTGCCGCGACAGGCAGCGAGCCCTCGGGGCTGCTCCGGGTAACCGCGCCCTCCGATATCGCCAGCACGGCGCTGCCACCGCTCTGCGAGCGCTTTCTCGCGGCGTACCCGAAGGTGGATCTCGATCTGGTGGTAACCAACCGGCAGATTGACCTGATCGCTGAAGGCGTCGATCTGGCGGTGCGGGCCGGTCCGATGCGCGATTCCACCATGCTGAGCCGCAAGTTCGTTTCGGGCAGGCTCGGGCTCTGGGCCTCGGCGGCGTATCTCGAACGGCGCGGTACGCCACGCAGCCTCGCCGATCTCGCCGACCACGAGATGATCGCCTTTTCGCGAATGCCTGAGGCCTTCACGCTGTTCGCCGGCACTGAGAAGTTCATGCTGCCGACGCAGACCCGTATTCGCGCCGACGACATGCAGACCATCCGCACCTTCGTGCTGCGCGGCGCGGGCATCGGCATACTGCCCGATTTCAACGCGGTGATGCCGGATAGCCCGCTGGTCCGCGTGCTGCCGCAGTTCTCGACCGAACCGGGCGGCGTGTACTTCGTCTACCCAGCGCAACGGTTCATGACCGTGAACGTGCGGGCCTTCATGGACATGGCGCGGGCGATGATGGCGGAGCACCCGGGAGCGGAGTAGGGCGGAAGTCTAACCCGCGACCTTCGAGAAATCCGCCACGAGCCGCATCGTGTCGCGTAGCTTTGCCAGCAGGTTGAGCCGGTTCGTCCGCACGGCCGGATCGGCGTCGTTCACCATTACCGCCTCGAAGAACGCGTCAACCGGCTGGCGCAGCGTGGCGAGGGCGGCGATGGCGGCGTGGTAGTCGTTGGCGGCGACTTTGGCGGCCACGGCGGCGTCGGCCTTCATGATGGCGTCGGCGAGCGCGATCTCGGTGTCGAGCTTGAGCTGCTCCTCGATCACCGGCGCGTCGTACTTCCTGCCGTCCTTCTTCTCCTCGGCGCTGAGGATATTGGCGGCGCGGCGATAGCCGGCGAGAAGGTTCACGCCATCTTCGGAGCCGAGAAGCTTGCCCAGCGCATCGACGCGGCGGGTGATCTCGAGGATGTCGTTGCTGTCCCTGGAGATGACCGCGTCGACGAGGTCGTGGCGCGCCCCGGCGTCGCGCAGCGATACCTTGAGCCGATCGTGGAAAAAGCTGAGGAGGTCCGGCTCAACTTCGAGCGGGAAGGTCAGCTTGTTGTCGGTGATGATGCGGATCACACCGAGCGCCGCGCGGCGCAGGGCGAACGGGTCACGCGAGCCGGTGGGCTTTTCGTCGATTGCCCAGAAGCCGGTGAGGGTGTCGAGCTTGTCGGCCAGCGCCACAGCAATGGCGACGGGCTCGCCCGGCACAAGATCGGTGGGACCGAGCGGCTTGTAGTGGTCGGCGATGGCGTTGGCGACGGCGTTCGGTTCGCCCTGGGCCAGCGCATAGTAGCGGCCCATGATGCCCTGCAGTTCGGGGAACTCGCCGACCATGCCGGTGGTGAGGTCGGCCTTGGCGAGCATCGCGGCGCGCTTGGCCTGCCCGACATTGGCGCCGACTTTGCCCGCGATCTCACCCGCCAGCTTCACCAGCCGCTCCACGCGCTGGAACTGGGTTCCGAGCTTGGCGTGAAACACGCTCTCCTCGAGCTTGGGCAGGCCATGCTCGAGCGGCAGGGAGAGGTCGGTCTTGTAGAAGAAGCGGGCGTCCGACAGGCGGGCGCGGATGACCCGCTCGTTGCCGGCGACGATCGTCTTGCCGCCGTCCTCGGCGATCTGGTTCGAGGTGATGATGAAATAGGGCGCGAGCTTGCCCGACGCATCGCGCAGGCAGAAGCACTTCTGGTTGGCGCGGATGGTGGCGATGATCACTTCCTCGGGCACTTCGAGAAAGGCGGGATCGAACGAACCGAGCATCACCACCGGCCACTCGACGAGGCCGGCGACTTCTTCGAGCAGGCCTTCGTCGTGGATGACTGTAAGGCCCTGCGCGAAGGCGAGCTGGTCGGCGTCGGTCTTGATGATGTCCTTGCGGCGGTCGATGTCGAGGACGACCTTGGCCTTTTCCAGCGCCTGCACGTAATCGTCGAAGCGTTTCACCCGGATGGCGTCGGGCGCGAGGAAGCGGTGGCCATAGGTGGTCTGCCCGCTGGCGACGGTGTTCGAGTTGAACGGCACGACGACGGGCTCGTCGTTCTCGGTGCCGAATGTGGCGGTGATGGCGCGGAGCGGCCGGACCCAAGTGAGCCCGCCGTTCCCCCACTGCATGGATTTGGGCCAATCGAAGCCGGTGATCACCTTGGGGAGGAGGCTCGAGAGAATCTCGGTGGCCTCGGCGCCCTTCCTGTCGATATGGGCAACGTAGAACTCGCCCTTCTTGGGGTCGGACTCGATCTTGGCCTGGTCGATCGAAGTCAGGCCCGCTGCCTTGAGGAACCCATCGATGGCCTGCTGCGGCGAGCCGACGCGCGGGCCCTTCTTCTCCTCGCGCGTGTCGGGCGAACGGGCCGGCAGGCCAGTGACGGTGAGCGCGAGGCGGCGCGGTGTGACGAAGGCCTTGGCGCTCTCGTAGACGAGGCCGGCGTCGACCAGGGCGTTGGTGACGGCCTTCTTCAGGTCCTCGGCTGCCTTCCGCTGCATGCGCGCGGGGATTTCTTCCGAGAACAGTTCGACGAGGAGTTCAGGCATCTGGGCACCGGGGATTAAGGCGCCGGAGGACTAGCAAGGGCGGGGGGGATTGTCCATTGCGGGCAGCCGCAATCGCCCCGGCCGCCCTTCGGCTCCGGGTAATGGGTGGACGGGGACCGGCGCGGTTTTGGGCCACGCGGTTAGTCCGCAAATGAAACGGCCGTCGCCGCGCCGATCCAGATCGGGATGAGTAGGATCGGTGGAATCCAAGGAGCGTGCCCCCATCGCACCTCTCGTCTGCATTACTGCATCGGAGCCCGGATGGGTGGTCGGTTGTCGGTCCCACAAACCCGCCATGGCACGACTGCCATGGCTCCCGATGTCCACTCACCGTTCGTTCGTCGCGACCGCCGCCCGTGACTGGACCAGCGCAGTTTACGATGGGGCGGATGGTGGGGGGATGAGATTTCTTCTCGTGCAGGTTACGGAGCTTCCAGAACGTCCTGCCCTCGGCGAGCTACCACCCGCCGCCGCCACCCCCACCACCGCCACCACCCGAACCACCACCACCGCCCCCACCGGAGAAGCCGGAGCCAGAGGAGCTCGATGGCTGCGCCGCGATCATCGCGGCGCTCATGCCTGATGCGACAGAGGACACAGCGTTGGAGATGCCGCCGCTGGAGTTCGACCAGTTGCTGCCGGAGTAGAAGCCGGGCGAGTAGCCGCCCCGCGCATCGGCGACCGCGTTGCGGGACAGCTCGCCCTCGAAGTGCTGCGACCACGGCTTTTCGACGCCGAGCGCTATGGCATAGGGCAGGATGCGCTCGAAGCGCTCGACCGTCATCGGCGGCTCGCCGACGATGTTGAGCCGGTTCTTCTCGGCCGTGTCCATGTACATCTTGAAGCCGTCGAGCTCATCCATGACCTTGCGGCCCTGGATGGTCGGCGCGCGCATCAGGACGGCGAAGACGACATTGACGACAATGATCGAGGCGGCGCCGATCAGCGGCAGATCAAGCTGGATATCGCTGAGCAACGAGGCGGCCGCGCCGAACAGGTTGCTTCCAAAGATGACCGCCCAGACGCCGATGATGATCTTGGCAATGATCGGGGTGGACCAGAAACCGCGCAGGATTCCGGCAAGCACGCCGACGAAGATCGCGCCCACGGCGGCGAAGACCAGCGTTATCGGGTCAATGAGGTCGAACACCACCATGCCGAGCAGCAACAGTGCCGACAGGGCGAAGCCGGTGACGACGTAGCCGGTATTGTTCTTGTAGTAGACCTGCCGGTTCTCGCCCTCGATCGCCGCGACGAACTGGCCGCGCGTTTCGTTGAGCTTGGGACCGGTGCTGGTGTTGACTGTGACGCTGCGCTGCGAGTTGAAATAGTTGAACAGCACCCGCTCGGCGCCGCCCAGATCGTCCGGCGGTTCCTTGCCGGTAGCGGTGACGGTCAGCACCTTGCCGGGATTGTCGATCTTGACGAGGCCCTTGACCCCGAGATCGAAGATCGAGGCGGTGAAGGCGGTCCACCCGCCCTTGGCCCAGCCCATGCCGTCGACATATTCGGCGAGCGCCGGCGAGAAGCCCTTGGGCGGGTGGAAGAGCGGGATGATGGTGCCCTTCTTCGGGTCGCGACCGACTGAGACCCAGGCCCAGAGGTTGTAGAGCAGCACGATGGCTACGGCGATCACCGGCGCGACGACATCGCGGTGGTCGCTGATCCAGTTGAGGAGGCCGACAGTGCCGGTGGCCTCGACGAGGATGCCCTTCTGGAACGAGGCGGCGACGCTCATGCCCTCGCCGGAACTGAGCGGGCGGTTGGAGCGGAAGATGGCGGTGTTGTCCGACGTCCGGGTGATCGTCACGTTCTGCTCGGTCGAGCCGGTGGGGCCGACATAGCCGACCAGCCGGTCGATCTTGGCGCCGGGCGGCAGCTTGATCGAGGCAACCGCGGCATCGATGGGGAAATCCCAGTAGTTGCCGGTGGCGTTCCAGTAGAGCTCGTCGTGGTCGTCGAAGCTGCGCCCCATCCGGCTCATGGTGTAGCGGATGGTGTAGCGGTGGCGGCCGGTGTTGAGGAACACGTCGGCATCGCCGATACGGATGCGCTTGAAGCCAGCGGCGAGGTTTTCGATCGAGTAGGGCTCGGTGCGGCCGTCGCGCTGGACCGACGTGACGGTGAGGGTCGAGCGGAGGCGTGACTTGTCCGGATTGATGAGGATCAGCGGAATGTCGCGGAAGATGCCGCGCCGGATGTCATAGCCCTCGGCGTTGACCTCGATGGTCTCGATGACGTCGACCGAGCCGTCGGTATTGAGGGTGATGGCTGAGGCGAAGGAGGTGATGGCTTCGCGAGCGGCGGCGGGGAGGGTGATTAGGAGGAGCAACAGCGCCAGCACAACGCCAAGATGCTTTGCGATCGCCGATAGAGACGGCCCCCTCCCGGCCTCCCCCATGAAGGGGGAGGTGAAGAATCGAGGCTGTGGCTCGATGGTGCCAAGTGCACTGAAAGGCACCTCCCCCATAATGGGGGAGGATGGGAGGGGGCCGTCTGCTTGCATCTTTGGCACCCTGTCCCGAACGGCTAGAACTTCACCTGCGGCACGGCCCGGTCCGCCTCGTTTTCGAGCTCGAAATACTCGGCTTTCTCGAACTTGAAGGCGTTGGCGACGACGTTGGAGGGGAAGCTCTCGACGGCAGTATTCAGGTTGCGCACCGAGCCGTTGTAGTAGCGGCGGGCGAGCTGGATCTCGTCTTCGACGTTCTGCAGCGCGCTCTGGAACTCGAGGAACGTCGTGTTGGCCTTGAGGTCCGGATAGGCCTCGGCAATGGCGAGGAGCTTGCCCAGTGCCCCGGACAGTGCGCCTTCTAGGGCACTCCGCTCGGCGGGACCTGCATTGGCGCCGGCCGTGGCCGCGGCGCGGGCCTGGGTCACGGCTTCGAGCGTTTCGCGCTCGTGGCCCATGTAGCCTTTCACCGTTTCCAACAGGTTGGGGATCATATCGGTGCGGCGCTTGAGCTGCACGTCGATGCCCGACCAGCCCTCTTCCTTGAGCTGCCGTTTCGAGACGAGGTCGTTGTAGACGAAGATCGCGTAGCCGACGGCCGCGACGATGATGGCAAGAATGATCAGGCCGGTCATGGAGCCCTCCGCTGCGCTGGGATGCCGCGAGAGTGTCATTGCGGCCATGCGCCTTCAACTGAATTGCGCGGTTTGAACCAGTAATGAACGTGTTTCTGGAAGGGCTTCCAGCCGTTGGTTCAAGGCACAAATGAACCGAAAAGCAGTGAATAGTCCAGATTAACCGAAGTGAAGTTACACAGGGCCATCTTCGGTTTCGTCGATGCCGAGCAGCGGGTCGCGCTTATGCTTCTGCCGGCGCGTGTAGGCCTTGGGGTCGTCCTCGACTTTTGGCTGGAACTGGCTTGCCTGCAGGGACTTGGCCGCCAGGTTTCGCGGCGCCACCTGCTTGCGCGTCAGCTTGACGGTGATCTTTTCGTCCTTGGCCATGCAATCAGCGCTCGGCGAGCCGGGGCATGAGTTCGACGAAGTTGCAGGGCTTGTGCCGGTTGTCGAGTTGCGAGCGGAGGATTCCCTCCCACCCGTCGCGGCAGGCGCCGCGCGAACCAGGCAGGCAGAAGACGAACGTTTCGCCGATCAGCCCTCCCGTCGCCCGCGACTGCAGCGTCGAGGTGCCGACAGTGGTGGCGGAATACTGATGGAAGAGCACCGAGAACCCGTCGATCCGCTTCTGGAACAGCGGCTCGAGCGCTTCGGGCGTCACGTCGCGGCCGGTAAAGCCGGTGCCGCCGGTGGTAATGATCGCGTCGACCTCCGGATTCACCACCCACTCCATGACCTTGGCGCGGATCTTGTGGATGTCATCCCGCACCACGGCGCGCTCGAAGCAGCTGTGCCCGTCGGCTTCCATCATCGACTTGAGCAGTGCGCCGCCAGTATCGGTTTCGAGCGTACGCGTGTCGGAGACGGCGAGCACCGCGATCGATAGCGGGGTGAAGTCTCGCGACTGATCGAGCTCGCTCTTGAACATCTGTTACTCCGGCTTTGGCTTGTCCGATTTTTCGGAATCGCCGGGAGCATCGGGCTTGGGATGGTCGGGCGCAAGCACTACCGGCTCGATCGGGTCGGGCACGATGATCTCGGCCTCGCCGGTCGGCGCAGTCGTCGTGACTGGCCGCCCGGGCTTTTCGTCCGTGCGCGGATCGAGCGTCACGGTGCCCGGCGACACGCCCTTTTCGGCGCTCATCGCCCGGAAACGGACGCGGCCGGTGGCGTCGCGCACCGGGCGGACCTTCATGCGCATGAACGCTGTGACCGCCAGCGCGCCGTGGAAGGTTGCCGTGACGATGAACAGGCCGACCGGCGCGATGGTGTTCATCACCCAGCTGGCGACAATCGGGCCAATGGCGAGGCCGATGCCGAGGATCAGCAGCATGCCGCCGGCGACACGGCCGAACTCGCCCTCCTTGGCGAAGTCGTTGGCGTGGGCCACAGCCACGGCATAGAGCGGATAGGCGCCTAGGCCGTAGAAGCCGAACAGGATGAACATCAGCGTGCCGCTGCCGGGATTGATCAGCACCGTCAGCAGCCCAATCAGCGCGGCAAAGCCGCTGAGGCCGACGATCACGATGCGCCGGTCGATCCGGTCGCTCAGCCGTCCGAACGGGGTCTGGGCAATGGCGCCGACAATGGCCGTGACCGAGAACAGATAGGCGATGGTCGAGGGATCGAGCTTCTGGGCGAAGCCGTAGACCGGCGCCAGCGTGCCGAACGTGCCATTGGCCATGCCGCAGGCGAAGGCCGCGATGACGGCAAGCGGCGAGGTCTTGTAGAGCAGCACCACATCGAGACGCGCCGACGAGATCGGCCGCGGCTGCGGCGTCGAGGTCAAGGCCGAGGGCAGCAGGGCGCAGATGAAGGCGATGGCGCCCACGACAAACGGGATGTGGCCGAAGGTGCCGGTGACCGCCATGGCCAGCTGGCCGACGGTCGAAGCGGCCATGTTGATGGTCGAGTAGACCGAAAAGATGGTGCCGCGGCTCTTGTTGTCCGCCACCTCGTTGAGCCAGCTCTCGACGATCATCGCGGCGCCGGCAAAGCAGAAGCCGGAGAAGGCGCGGAGCACGATCCAGCCGATATCCTGGACCCAGAGCAGGTTGAGCAGGATCGTGACCGTGCCGATCGCCGCCATGATCGAATAGGCGCGGATATGGCCGACGCGTTTGACCAGCAGCGGCACGGTGATCGAGCCGGCGACGAACCCGACCGACCAGCCGGTGCCGATAAGGCCCAGCGCCGTCAGCGAAAACCCTTCCTCGGCGCCGCGCACCGAGAGCAGCAGGCCCTGCAGCCCGCCTCCGAACATCAGGAGAGCCGAGCCGATGAACAGGGCGTAGATCTTGAAGGCGGAGGACATGGCGCTTTCTGCGTTGGTGAGCCCGAGGCGCTTGCCTACGAAGTCGGACCAAATTCAGGCAGCACAATCAAGCACCAAGAATATTCTTGGGTGGATAGTCTTAAGTAGGGGTCAAGAAGGGCGAGGCTTGGCCGCCGACACCGAACGTCCTCTTCGACGTCCCGCGCGAGGCATCCGACCCGCGGCAGCGCCATGTCCGCCACTCAGGGTGGGCACATGCGGACGCCGTGTTCTCCAACGAGAACACTCTCCAGGCAGTCCTGTAGGTCCTGGCGGCAGTCCTAGAAAGAGGGCGCCCGCAGGCGCCCCAATTCACGATCAGAATCCGAACTTGCCGTTCTGGTTCTTCCATTCGCTCTGCGGGGGAATGGTCTCGAGCGTGTCCCAGTGTTCGGCGATCTTGCCATTCTCGACGCGAAACAGGTCGTAGAAGGATGTCGGCTTGCCGCCGAAGCTGCCCTCGCTGACCACCAATACGAAGTTTCCGTCGCCCAGCACCTTGTGGACTGTGTCGTACTTCATGGTGATGCCGGCCTTGGCCAGGGCCTCGAGCGCGGAGCCCAGGCCGGAGAGGCCGTTGGCGATCTGCGGGTTGTGCTGGATGTAATTGTCGCCGTCGAAGTAGCCGGCGAGCTTGTCTAGCTTGCCGTTGACGAGGATGTCGTCGACGAACTGCGCAACCAGGGCCTTGTTTGCTTCTGTTTTGTCGACGTCGGAGGCAGTGCTCACGCCGTCGATCATGGTGTTGCCGCTCGGATTGGCCGAGGCTGGCGTCTCCTGCAGGTTGTCCCAATGCTCGACGATCTTGCCGTTCTCGAAGCGGAAGATGTCGAACCCGATCTTGGGTCCGAAGAAATCGTAGGCGGTATGGGAGAAGACGTAGTCACCATCCTCGAACACGCGGACGGTATTGACCTTCGCGGAGTTCGGCGGAAGGGCGGCTAGCAGGGCGCCAAAGCCGGCGAGCCCGTCGGCGGCCCCCAGATTGTGCTGCGTGTAGTGGTCGGGATCGATGACGGCCACCGGTTCTCCGGCGCCGGTCTCGATGGCCTTGAGGAGGTCAACGACCTGCTGTTCCTGAGTGCTCATCGGTTGCTCCTGTGCGAATGAGGCGGTGATCGGCAGGACTGCTGCTGAAGCGAGCAAAGCTGCCAGGGCGACTGCGGGGAGAGTTCCGTTTGTCATGTGTGTATCCACGTTGGTCACATAGATACGTATCTAATATGGATACACATTCTTGTAAAGCGGCATCCGTTCCGCAGGTACGCTCGGTGGATCAGGCTACCTTGTTGCGCTCGGCGATGTCGGCGGCGAGGTCTGCAATGGTGGTTTTGCCGAGCTGCGCCTGAAGCGCCCGTTCCGCCTCTACCATGCGACCCCTCAGGACCACGTCGATGTTGCGGCCAACCGGACACTTTGGGTTGGGCGCCTCATGCAGGGCAAAGACCTGCTGCTCCTCATCAATCGCCCTGTACACGTCCAGCAAGCTGATCTCGCTCGCCTCGTGAGCAAGCAAAGCACCCCCGCCGGCGCCAAGTTGCGACCTGGTCAGGCCTGCCTTTGCAAGTTGCGTCAGGAGACGACGAATAAAGGTCGGATTGGTGTTCACGCTCGCAGCTATGAGTTCAGACGTCGCTGGCTCCCCGGCCTGGTAAGCTAGGAAGGTCAGAATATGCGTAGCAACTGCGAAACGGGTGTTCATCGGCCAAATCCAAAAGTGTGCTCAAGATAGGAACACACAGGGCGCCTGGCAACAGCTTAGGAATGTGGCGACGAGCGAAAAGTCCGCTATGGGCCCGAAGCGGCAATCAGCAATGGTCCGCTTCCCGGCTTCCCGGCTTCCCGGCTTCCCGGCAGCCCGGTTAGCCGCGAGCAGCACCCGAGCGGTGCGGTCGAGCAACTGCCCGGCCCGGCCGACGAAGGTCTTGCCCTGCAGTTCCTCCTGCTCCCGGGGACCTTCGCCAAGAGTATGATCTCGGCTTCCTATGCGCCAACGCGCAATGCATCAACGATCACCGAAAAGGCGGGCGAGTTCTGCCGGCGGCTGGGGTAGTAGAGGTAGTACCCGGCGAACATCGGAGACCAATCGTCGAGGGCCTGGACCAACCGTCCCGATGCAAGCTCCCGCTCAACCAGATTCTCGGGCAGGTACGCGATGCCATAGCCCGCTACCGCCGCGTCGATCTGCGCGTAGGACGTGTTGAAGATGAACTGGCCATCGACCCGGACTCGAAGTTCGCGTCCGCCCTTGGCGAACTCCCAGACGTAGAGGCCACCCGATCTGATCTGCCGCTGATTGATGCAGTTATGGCCGACCAGTTCCCCCGGATGCACCGGAGCCGGATGAGCGGCGAAATACTGAGGCGAAGCGACTGCGACGAGGCGCCAGTCAGGACCAATGCGGACGGCGATCATGTCCTTGTCGACGCTCTCACCCAGTCGCACTCCCGCATCGAACCGGTCCTCGACGATGTTTCGAAAGCCATTGTCGCTGTTGAGTTCGACTTTGATGTCGGGGTAGTCGCGCATCACGGGTCGCAGCTTCGGCCACACCACGCTTTCGAGGGCATGATCGGACAAGGTGATCCTGATCGTTCCGGACGGCTTGTCCCGGATTTCCATCAGCGCATCGATGTCGGTTTCAAGGTCTTCTATTCGGGGGGCCAACGCGCGGAAGAGCCGATCGCCTGCTTCGGTCGGCGCGACACTGCGGGTGGTCCGGGTCAACAGGCGCAGACCAAGTCGAGCTTCGAGCTGCTTGATGGTGTGGCTCAACGTCGGTTGCGACGTGCCGAGCCTGGCAGCCGCCTTGGTGAAGCTGCGCTCCTCGGCCACCGCCAAGAACCAGAGCATCTCTGTCAAATCCTTACGATCCATCCGGCACCTCCTCTGTCATCTATATCAGAAGCCGATAGGTCCAAGAGAATTACCGTGGCTAATCGCGGCAGTCCTGCGGGCTTATGTTCCGCGCCATGGCAACCAGCGAACCTAGTCGGCACGGTCGCGAAACGATGACGCCCCACGCCCTGTGGGAGCGGGCGTTGGTCGGCGGACTTGATGCCCAGCTGGACTGGCTGGCGATTTCCGCAGTGGCGGCGATAGCCACCCCGGTAAGCCACCAACGGCGGAGTATCAGAATGGACGCACGGCCAAAGGCGGCTGTAACAGGCCCACCGAACACGACGTCCTGGAGCGCGGTGATCTGCATGTCGCTGCTCACCTTCGTGTTGATTGCGTCGGAGTTCCTGCCGGTCAGCCTTCTGACGCCCATTGCGACGGACTTGGCGATCACTGAAGGGCAAGCCGGGCAGGCGATTGCTGTCTCCGGCTTCTTCGCCGTGATCACCAGCCTCTTCGGCAACTCGCTGCTGTCCCGGCTCGACCGCCGGACAGTCGTGCTCCTCTACACCGGCGTACTCTTCCTCTCAGGCCTGGCCGTAACGTTCGCGCCAAACTACCTGGTCTTCATGATCGGTCGCGCCCTCGTGGGCGTGTCGATTGGCGGCTTCTGGTCCTTGTCCACCGCGATACTCGCCCGGCTGGCAACAGCAGCGGACCTGCCGAAGGCCCTCGCGATGCTGCAAGGTGGCACCGCCTTTGCAGCGGTCATCGCCGCGCCCCTCGGCAGCTTCCTTGGCGGCCTTGTTGGCTGGCGAGGCGCATTCTTCATCGTAGTCCCCATCGGCCTCGTCGGGTTCATCTGGCAACTGGTCGTGCTTCCCTCGATGGCGCCCGGGCGGCATGTCTCGGTGGGAGGCATGGTGGGCCTTATGCGGACCCCGATTGTCGCCGTTGGGATGGCCGCAACGGCGCTTGCCTTCATGGGGCAGTTCTCCCTCTCGACGTACCTCCGCCCATTCCTCGAGGCGGTAACCGGTCTCGGGGTGAACGTGCTCTCACTGGTATTGCTTGGCCTCGGGCTTGGCGGCCTCGCGGGAACGATAGGCTCGGGGTTCCTGCTCAGATCTCACCTCAAGGCGGCGCTCATCGTCCTGCCGTGTGTTCTAGCCGTACTCTCGGTACTCCTGATCTTGCTAGGTCACCATGCCGCAGCGACGGCGGCGCTGCTCATCCTGTGGGGTCTCTTTTCGACCCCCATTCCCGTAGCGTGGGGCACGTGGATGACGCGGGTCATTCCGCGCGACCTTGAAGCAGGCGGCGGTCTGCAAGTCGCCTTGGTCCAAGTTGCCATCACCCTTGGGGCCTTCTCCGGCGGTCTGCTGTTTGACGTGGCGGGTTGGTGGAGCTCGTTCGCCCTCGCAGCCGTGCTCCTGACAGCCGCAACGCTCCTCGCAGCCAGCGCCGCCTCTCATCTCCAGTCAAACACCAGAGTATCGACATGATCGAAGACAAAGTCATTATCGTCACCGGCGCATCGTCCGGCATCGGCGAGGCAACCGCGCGACTGCTTGCCCGCCAAGGTGCAAACATCGTCCTGGGAGCGCGGCGTGATGACAAGCTCAAGCAGATCGCGGTCGAGATCGAAACCAATGGAGGCCGTGCCATCTACCGGCAACTCGACGTGACCAGCCAGGCGGACAACGACGCCATCGTCAAGCTGGCCAAGGATACGTTTGGCCGCATCGACGCGATCTTCCTGAACGCCGGGCTCATGCCCAACTCCCCATTGTCCGCCATGCGGACGCACGAGTGGCATCAGATGGTCGATGTCAACATCAAGGGTGTCCTCAACGGCGTGGCAGCTGTGCTTCCGGCCTTCACCGAGCAGAAGTCCGGTCATGTGATCGCCAACTCATCGGTGGCCGGGCTGAAGGCGTATCCCGGCGGCGCGGTTTATGGGGGCACAAAGTGGTTCGTGAAGGACTTCATGGAAGTGCTGCGCATGGAAGCCGCTCAGGAAGGCACGAACATCCGCGCCACCACCATCTACCCTGCCGCGATCAACACGGAGCTGCTCGGCACCATCTCCCACGCCGGGATGGCGGACGCGATGCAGAAGACCTACGACAAGTACGGCATCGCCCCCGAGCGGATTGCAAACGTCGTTGCCTTCGCCATCGACCAGCCGGAAGACACGACCATCAACGAATTCACTGTCGGTCCGGCCAACCAGCCATGGTGAAGAGCATGAAGGGCGAACCTGCTGCCCCAGCCATCTCGCGCCGGTCACTGGTCGCTGGGCTGCTTGTCGCGCCGCTCCTGCCATCGGTAGGTTCCGGCCAGGAGGATCAACAGGGAGCTACGCCCATGAAGGTGCACATTGCATTCGGCGACGAGAGCTTCACTGTTGCCCTTGAGGACCACGCTTCTGCCCGCGAGTTCGCCAGCCGGCTGCCCCTCGACCTCACGATCTCGGACTATGCCGACAACGAGAAGATCGCCTACCTGCCGAACAAGCTGACCGAGCTGACGCGCGGCCCGTTCCCGAACGCCCTGCCGGGCGATCTCTGCTACTACGTGCCGTGGGGCAATCTCGCCTTCTTTCATGGCAGCTACGAAAGCACGCGGGATTTGGTACGCCTCGGCAGACTTGATGGGGACGTAACGCCGCTGCTGACCCGCGGAGAGTTCTCACTCCGGATCGAGCTCGCGTCATAACTCTCGGCTTTGGGCCGGAAGCAGTCGTTCCCAGAGTTTGGTTCGCGCCAGTGCTGCTTACCTGGCGGCGGTGCGATCCCGCGCTGCTCTCAACTCCCGCCCTCGATTGCCTGCTTGAGGCTGAGCATGTCGCGCCAGGCGAGGGCTTTGCTCGCCGGGGTGCGGAGGAGGTAGGCCGGGTGCAGGGTTGCCAGCGCGCGGGTGGCGTGGCTGTTGATCGTCAGGTCGCGCCACTGGCCGCGCATCCGGGTGATACCGTTCTGGGTCTGGAACAGGGACTTGGTCGGCACGTTGCCGAGCGTCACGAGGAACTTCGGCGCGACCAGTTCGATCTGGCGCAGGAGGAACGGCGTGCAGAGGGCCATTTCCTCGGGCGAGGGATCGCGATTGCCGGGCGGACGCCAAGGTACCATGTTGGCGATGTAGACCTTGGTGCGGTCGAGCCCGATCGAGGCCAGCATGCGGTCGAGCAACTGCCCGGCCCGGCCAACAAAGGGTTTGCCCTGCAGGTCCTCCTGCTCGCCGGGGCCTTCGCCCACCAGCATGATCTCGGCTTCCGGATTGCCATCGGCGAAGACCAGTTGGGTCGCACGCTTCTTGAGCGTGCAGCCCTCATAGGCGTCCATTGCCGCGCGCAGCGCTTCGAGGGTGGGAGCGGCGGCCGCGAGCGCGGTGGTCTCGGAGGGATCGGACGTCAGCGACAGGGCAACCGGCGCTGCCGCCTGTGCCGGGGCTGAGCCGGACACAGGTGAGGCCGATGGAGGAGCAGCAGCGGGACGGGCGCGTGATGGTGCAACCGACGCGGCGAAACGATCGACCGGTTCTTCGCCCACGGCGAAATCGACACCCACGGCCCGATACCAGTCGAGGGCCGCGCGGGCTTCGGCGTCATTTAGCGGTCGATTTCCGGACATCGGTTCTGTTATGTCACAGCCCGCCCTAGCCCGCCACTGCGATTGGACTTCGACCTTGGCCGACGCCGGAAACCGCGAGATTCTCGAGACCGACGTATTGATCGTCGGGGCCGGTCCTGCGGGCCTGAGCGCGGCCATCCGGCTGAAGCAGGTGGCGCCCGATCTCGCTGTGACAGTGGTGGAAAAGTCGGCCGAACTCGGCGGCCACATCATCTCGGGCGCGGTGATGAATCCGGTCGGGCTCGATGCGCTGCTGCCGGGCTGGCGCGACATGGGTGCGCCGGTGGGCCCGGATGTGACGCGCGATACCTTCCACTTCCTCACGGGCAGCAACGACATTCCATTGCCCAGCCTGATGATCCCGCCGCAGATGAAGACGCCGGGTGCGGTGATCGTCAGCCTCGGCGACCTGGTGAAGTGGCTCGGCGAGCAGGCCCAGGCGCTGGGCGTCGATATCTTCCCGATGACGGCGGCGGTCGACGTGCTGACCGGCGCAGGCGGGCGGGTCGAGGGCATCATCACCGGCGATCTTGGCGTCGGCGCCGATGGTCAGCCGAAGTCGATCTATGCTGCGGGTATCGCACTCAAGGCCAAGTACACCCTGATCGGCGAAGGCGCGCGCGGATCGCTGGCCAAGGCGCTGATCCAGCAGTTTGGGCTCGATGACGGGCACGATCCGCAGCTCTATGGGCTCGGTATCAAGGAAGTCTGGGAGATTGAACCGGAGCGGCACGAGGCCGGACGGGTCGACCACTATCTCGGCTATCCGCTCGACGACGCGACCTCGGGTGGCGGCTTCGCCTACCACGCCGCAGGCAACAAGCTCTATCTCGGGCTCGTCGTGCACTTGGGCTATGCGAACCCCACACTTTCGCCTTTCGGTGAGTTCCAGCGCTTCAAGCAGCATCCGTCGATCGCCAAGCTGCTGGAGGGTGGCCGGCGCATCAGCTACGGGGCGCGGGCGTTGACCTCGGGCGGGCTGCAGTCGATTCCCGACCTGGCTTTCCCCGGCGGGGCGCTGATCGGTTGCGCCGCCGGGTTCATGAACGTGCCGGCGCTGAAGGCTATCCACAATGCAATCCGCTCGGGCATGGCGACGGCCGAGCAGGTCGCTGTCGCGATCGGCGCGGGCAGGGCGCACGACAGGCTCGAGGGGCTCAACGAGGCCGTGCTGACGACGGGCATCGGCGCCGAACTGAAGCCGGTCCGGAACGTGAAGCCGTTCTGGTCGCGGTTCGGCACGCTGGTCGGCGTGCTGTTCGGCGGCTTCGACATGTGGTGTGAGGCGCTGTTCCGGTTCTCGCCCTTCGGCACCTTGCGGCATGGCAAGGCCGACTTCGAGAAGCTGACCCCCCTCACCGAGGTTGAGCAGAAGCAGTATGACCGGCCGGACGGCAAGACGACGTTCGATCGCGCTGCATCGGTTCACCTCGCCAGTCTCAGCCACGACGAGGACCAGCCGACCCACCTGCGGCTGGCGGACCCCGCCGTGCCGGTGCGCGAGAACCTGGCGCGCTATGGCGAACCGGCGCCGCTCTATTGCCCAGCGGGGGTCTACGAGATGGCGGAGGAGGGCGGCGAGCCGGTGTTCCGCATTCACGCCGCCAACTGCGTGCACTGCAAGACCTGTGATATCAAGGATCCGGCGCAGAACATCACCTGGGTGCCGCCCGAGGGTGGCTCGGGTCCGAACTACTCTGGAATGTGAGCGCAAACTCACGCCATTGTGCCTGCCTCTTGCGGCGCAGTCCCAAAATCGACCATGTTTCCGCGGTTAGTCGCTGCTGACCTGTCCTCTCGGAGTTATCGAGCCTCGTGACCCACAAAGCCCGCCTTGTGTCCGGTGCCCTGCTTGCCGTCCTGCTCGCCACGACCGCTGTTACGGCGCTCGAATCCGGCAGCGCGATGCCATTGATGAACGACAGCGTCACCGGCAGCTACCTGGCGGGACGCCAGGCGCTCGCCGATCTCAGGACATCGGATGCAGCGCGCTACTTCCGCGCCGCGGCACTGGCCGATTGGGACAATGTGATCGTCGTCGACCGCAGCTTCATCGCCGAAGCCGCTGACGGCAACATTCCCGATGCCGCGCGCGTCGCCAAGCACCTGCTCGAACTAAGCGCTCCGAACGACCTGGCGAGCCTCGTCATTGGCGCCGAAGCCGTGAAGGAGCGCCGCTACCGCGCAGCGGCCCAGGAACTCGAATCCGTTGGTGGCGATACCTTTGCCGGGATCACCGGCGGCATTCTGCGCGCCTGGGCGCTGATCGGCGACGGCAAGCGCGACGAGGCCGACAAGGTGCTGGACGAGCTGGGGCAGGGCGGGCTCGAGGACTTTCTCGTCTTCCATCGTGCCGTGATGGCCGACGTCGAAGGCCGCACGGCGGATGCGCTGGTCCTTGCCAAGCAGGCCTACGAGTCCGATCCGCAGGTGGCGCGGATCGTCGAGGCCTATGCCCGCATGCTCGGCAATGCCGGCCGCTTCGACGAAGCCGAGAAGGTGATCGCCGATTTCGAGGCGCAGGGCCTGAGCCATCCGCTGGTTGATGCCGTGAAGGCCAAGATCGATCTGAAGCAGCGCCCCGGCGTGTTCGCCGCCGACGTACAGGCCGGCGCCGCCGAAATGTTCCATTCGGTCGGCGTGGCGCTCGCCCGCGAGGGCAGCCCGGATATCTCCGCCGCCTTCCTGCAGCTCGGCATGTATCTTGATCCGCGCGCGGACGTGATCGACCTCGTCTATGGCCAGTTGCTCGATGGGGCCAAGCAGCACGAAGCCGCCAACGCGATCTACGACAAGATTTCCGCCGACTCGCCGATGAAGCCGATGGCCGTGGTGCGGATCGCGGAGAATCTCGATGACCTCGGCGATCGCGACGAGGCGCTGCGGCGGCTCGGCAATATCGTGCAGCAGAACCCGAAGGACCTCGAGGCGCTCTCGGTGCTGGGCGACATGCAGCGTGCCGGAGAGAAATACGCCGAGGCGGCCGACACCTATTCCAAGGCCCTGGCCGTGGCCGGCGGCGACGCGCCGGGCGACTGGCGCTTCTACTATGTCCGCGGCATCTCGTATGAGCGGAACAAGGAATGGGCCAAGGCCGAGCCGGATTTCAAGCGCGCGCTCGAACTCAACCCGAACCAGCCGCAGGTGCTGAACTATCTCGGCTACAGCTGGGTGGACCAGGGCATCAACCTGATGCCTGCCCTCGACATGATCCAGAAGGCCGTCGCCGCCTCGCCCAACGACGGCTACATCATCGACAGCCTGGGCTGGGCCTTCTACCGCCTTGGCCGCTTCGAGGAAGCCGTGCAACAGCTCGAACTCGCGGTGCAGCTGCGCTCGACCGATCCAGAGATCAATGACCATCTCGGCGATGCCTATTGGCGCGCCGGCCGCCAGCTCGAGGCGAAGTTCCAGTGGAACATTGCCGCGTCGGTGGATGAGGAAGGCAATGTGAAGGCCCGGGTGGCCAAGAAACTGGCCGAAGGGCTCGATGCCGTGGAAGCCGCGCCCGACGCCGGGCCGGTCGCCGAAGGCGAAGCCGCGACTCCCGCCACCAACTAATGGCGGACGCTGACGCCGCCGTCTTGTCCGAGGCGGCCCCCGCCAAGGTCAACCTGGCCCTGCACGTTACCGGACGACGTGCCGATGGCTATCACGAGCTCGAAAGCCTCGTGGTCTTCGTCGACGTGGCCGACGAGATCACGGTGCGGCCGGCCAAGGTCGACCGGCTCAAGGTCGGCGGACCTTTTGCGGCGGCGACGGGTAACTCCGAGTCCAATCTCGTCATGCGCGCGGTCCGTGCCTTTCGAGACCGCTGGCCGGATCGGCTGCCCGATGGTCTCGATATCGGGCTGACCAAGAACCTGCCGGTTGCCGCTGGCATTGGCGGCGGCTCGGCCGATGCGGCGGCCATGCTGCGCCTCCTGGCGCGGACCGGCGATGGCGATTTCCCTGTCGCCGAGCTGCAGAAGATCGCCCTGGCATTAGGCGCCGACGTGCCGATGTGCCTGTTGTCGCGGCCCTCGGAGGTGCGCGGGGTCGGGGAGATCATTCACACCCTGCGCGGCTTCCCGCCGACGCACCTGGTGCTGGTCAATCCGCTCGTACCGGTGGCGACGGCGGATGTCTTCCGGCGGTTGGAAAGTCGCACGAACCCGCCGATGCCGGCCCTGCCGCAGCCGCTGACGCGGCCCGCTCAGCTTGGCCTGTGGCTGGCCGAGACGCGCAACGACCTGGAGCCGGCCGCCGTGGCGCTTGTGCCGGCGATCGGGGAGCTGTTGCGAGAAATGCGGGTGCTGGATGGCTGTGCGCTCGCCCGCATGTCGGGCTCGGGCGGCACGGTATTCGGCCTCTTTGGCTCGGCCGCCCAGGCGCACCAGGCGGCGCACGAAATGCGGGCGCGCTATCCGGACTACTGGGTGGCTGCGGCTCCGGCTATCGGCTGATCCAACCGCCGGTCAGCCGCCGAGCCCGACCCAGACCGGCAGCGACGCCGAGGCAGGGGCATCGCGCATGAACAGGGTGCAGCGCAGGTGCCCTTCGACGATGAAGTTGCCGCCCACTCCGACAGCGATGGGCGCGGCATCGGTGGTGGGCGGTGTTCCCCGGGGCACCCTGTCGGCCGCTACGCGCGGGTCGGTGGGATTGTACGTTCCCCCAGGACCGGTGTTGCGCGGCCAGATCATATAGTCGCGGAATCGAAGCGGCACGTCACAGCGCGGCGTGTTGAAGAACTTGTCGACGAAGGCTTCAGCGAGTTGCGCCTTGCTCCAGGTGCTGAGCAGGAACGATCGATGCTGGTCCAGCAGCGGCATGGAGCCGGCGTGCGACACTGAAACGGCATCGGCGAGAACCTGATGGTGCAGCGTCGGCAGGTTCTCGAACGCCACCTCGTCGAGCGCCAGTCTGACGACGTCGGCCAGGGGAGCATGATCCTCATACATCTTCCCGATCCGGGACGAGACGATCTCTGAATAAGCCCAGCGCGCCTTGACCTCTAGGTTCGACGCGATACGACCCGGAACGAGCGGCAATCCATTCCCTGCAGCAAAGACGACCCAATGAGTCAACTTTGCCGCAAAATAGTCACGAAGGCAATCGGCGAACGCCGGCTCAGTAGGCCCGGCTGGCCGTGAACTCGGCGACGCCGGCGAGGATGGTCTTCATCTCGCTGGCGGGGAGCGGCTTCAGCGCGTCGATGGCGCGGCCGACATGGGCGTCGGCGCGGGCGATAGTGCGGTTCAGCGTGTCGTAGCGATCAAAGATCGTGCGCACCTGGCGAACCTGCTCGGCGCCGGTATCGGCCTTGCCCAGCACGCTGACGATGATCTCGCGCTCGGCGGCGGTTGCCTGCTTGAGGGCGAGGATCACAGGCAGGGTCATCTTTCCTTCGCGTAGGTCGTCGCCGGTATTCTTGCCCAGCGTTCCGGTCTCGCCGCGATAGTCGAGCACATCGTCGACCAGCTGGAAGGCGAAGCCGAGTTCGCGCCCATAGTCCCTGAGCGCGCGGCGGCCAGCCTCGTTTGCACCGCCGGCCATGGCGCCGACCTCGGTCGCCGCTTCGAACAGCGTCGCGGTCTTGGCGCCGATCACTTCGTCATAGTCGTTGGCGGTCGCCGAGAGGTCGCGCGCCTTGGCGAGCTGCAGCACTTCGCCTTCGGCGATGATCGTCGCGGCCTTGGAGATGACCTTGAGCGCATCGATGTTGCCGGTGTCGACCATCATCATGAATGCCTGGCCGAGCAGGAAATCGCCGACCAGGACGCTCGCCTGGTTGCCCCATTTCATCCGCGCTGCGGCGCGCCCGCGGCGCATATTGCTCTCGTCGACGACATCGTCGTGGAGCAGGGTAGCATTGTGCATGAACTCGACTGCGGCGGCGAAGTTGACCTCGCTGCCATTGGCCCGGCCGAACAGTCGCGATGCGGCGATCGTCAGCATGGGCCGCAGCCGCTTGCCGCCGGAATCGATCAGGTAGCGCGCTACTTCCGGCACGAGCTCGACATGCGAGTCGGCCTTGGCGAGGATCATGGCATTGACGAGGTCCATGCCCGGGCGCGTCGCTTCGACTAGTCGGTCGAGTGCGCCGGCGGTGCTGATCGCCTCGTTTGCCGCTGCCGCCGAAAGAGCCATAAAATCCTCGGTTTGCGGTCCGTCTGCGCGGCCTTATAGTCGGACGCAAGCGAACGGTCGCGATGGTGCGATGTCCCTAGACGAACCAACCGATCTTGTAAAACAACAAACGCTGACGCGCGACGCCTTTTTGGGCGGCCGCCTCACCGTGACGCAGCCCGAACGCGGCTTTCGCGCCGGGCTCGACTCCGTGCTGCTCGGTAGCGCGGTGGCGGAAGGCGCGCGGACGCTGCTCGATCTCGGCGCTGGCGTGGGCACGGCGGCGCTGGTGGCGCTGGCCGATATTCCGGCGCTCACCGCCACTTTGGTCGAGGCTGATCCGGCCATGCTGGCCCTCGCTGGCCTAAACGCCCGGGCAAACGGAATGGGCGATCGCGCCAAGCTGATCGGCCTCGACCTCACGGCGTCGGGACGGGTGCGCGCCGCCGCGGGACTGCCCTCGGATCACTTTACGTCGATCATCGCCAACCCGCCCTTTTTCGATCCCGCGCGCGGTTCGGCGCCATCGCCGGCTCGCGCCGACGCACGGCATATGGACGAGACGACGCTCGACACCTGGGTGAAGACCGCCGCGACTCATGCAGCACCGGATGGCGAGGTGATCTTCGTTCACACCGCCGAGGCGCTGCCGCCGCTGCTCGTCGCCTTCACGCAGCGCTTCGGCGCCGTGACCGCGCTGCCGTTGCTGCCGCGAGAGGGACAGCCGGCCAGTCGCATATTGGTGCGCGGCATCAAGGGCTCGCGCGCCCCGTTCCGGCTGCTGGCGTCGCGGCCCTTGCACGAAGCCGATGGCCGGGCATTCCGGCCCGAGTTCGATGCGATCTTCCGTGGGACGGCCCGCCTCATCTGGTAAATATCCGCCTCGTCACATACATGTGCCCGACCATTTCTGAAGTACGAGGCAAGCGATGGGCCTGCGTTCCTGGCTGAAGCGCAAGATGGGGCAGAGCGGGCCCACCATCCCGGTGGTACGCCTGCACGGCGTCATCGCGGCGGACCAGCGTCCGGGCCGGCTGAACATCGAAATGGCGGCCCCGCTGCTGAAACGGGCCTTTGCCATCAAGACTGCCCCGGTGGTCGCCATCATCATCAATTCGCCCGGCGGCTCGGCGGTACAATCCCGCCTCATCTCCAAGCGCATCCGCGATCTTGCCGACGAGCACGGCAAGAAGGTGCTGGTCTTCGTCGAGGATGCGGCCGCTTCGGGCGGCTATTTCATCGCGACGGCCGGTGACGAAATCATCGCCGATCCATCCTCCATCGTGGGCTCGATCGGTGTAATCTTTGCCGGGTTCGGTTTCGTCGAGACGCTGAACAAGCTCGGCGTCGATCGTCGGGTGCACACGTCCGGGCGTAACAAGTCGACGCTCGATCCGTTCCTGCCCGAAAAGCCGGAGGATGTGGAGCGCATCAAGGCCATGGAGTCCGACATCCACCAGGTGTTCATCGACTGGGTGAAGGCGCGGCGCGGCGACCGGCTGAAGGCTCCGGACGATACGCTGTTCACCGGCGAGTTCTGGAGCGGCCTTCGTGGGCTCGACCTCGGGCTTATCGATGGGCTGGGCGACATCCACGAAGTGCTGCGCACCCGCTATGGCGACAAGCTCGACCTCCTCGCGATCGCGCCCAGGCGCGGATTGTTCAGCTTGCCGCGTCTCGGCATTACGGCATTCGCAGGCGATGTGGCGGCGCAGATGGAAGACCGCATCGCCTGGTCACGACTGGGGCTATAGCCGATGACTGCCGTAATCATCCGCATTCTGATCTTCGTTGCGGTCTTCCTCGCCATCGCCTGGGGCGTGCGCAAGATCTGGCGCGACTGGAAGGGCGAGTTCAAGGCGGTGGACAAAGCCCGCCACGAACGCGACCTGCGCGAGCGGGCGCAGCCTGGGGTGGTGACGCTCAAGCGCGACAAGGACGGTAAGTTCAGGCCGCCTGAGGACCAGGCTTAATTTCCCCACGACAGCCGCTCGCCCGCCGCGCTAGCGTCAGGTGCGAACCGGGAGCGGTATCATGAGCAATGGCCTCTTGCGCGAACGGCGGGCCGGTCGGCACGCCGAGGTTACCTCGGTCGAACTGTTCTTCGACCTTGTCTTCGTCATCGCCGTCACGCAGGTATCGCACAGCCTGCTCGAGCATCTCACCTGGGTGGGTGCCCTGCAGTCGGCGATGCTGCTGCTCACCATCTGGTGGGCCTGGATCGATACGGCCTGGATCACCAACTGGCTCGATCCGCAAAAGCCGCTGGTGCGCCTGCTCCTCTTCACCCTGATGGGCATCGGGCTCGTTATCTCGAGTTCGCTACCCGAGGCGTTCGGTGAGCGTGGCCTCGCGTTTGCCATGGCCTTCGTCGTGTTCCAGCTCGGCCGTACCGCCTTCATGTTGTGGGCGGTGCGAGACGACGAATCGCTGACCCGCAACTTCGTCCGCATCGCCATCTGGTACGGCGCTTCGGCTGTGTTCTGGCTCGCCGGCGGCTTCGCCGAGGGCGAGTTGCGCCTTTACCTGTGGCTGGTTGCCGTCGTCCTCGACGCGAGCTCGGCGATTGCCAACTTCTGGGTGCCGGGCCTTGGCCGCTCCGACACACACGAGTGGACCATCGACGGCGGACTGATGGCCGACCGCAACGGCCTCTTCATCCTGATCGCGCTCGGCGAGTCCATCCTCGTCACCGGTACCGCCTTCACGCAGCTCGAGTGGAACTGGCCGTTGATCATCGCCATGACGGTGTCGTTGCTCCAGTCGATCGCCATGTGGTGGATCTATTTCGGCCAGCACGCCCGTGCTGCGGAGGCGGCCATCGCCCGCCACGACGACCCTGGTGGCCTCGCTCGCTTCGCCTATACCTACGTGCCCATCCTCCTGGTCGCCGGCATCGTCGTCTCGGCCGTCGGCGATGAGATCGTGCTGTCTCACCCCGAGGGACATATCGAGACGGCGGTGCAGTTAGTGCTGATTGGCGGCCCGGCGCTGTTTCTGGTCGGTGCGGTGTTATTCAAGCGTGCGGTGTTCCACTACTGGTCGATACCGCGTCTCTGCGGGCTTGTCGCGACCCTCGCGCTCTATCCGTTCGCATCCGGCATGACACCGCTGCTGCTATCGGCTGCCACGACTGCCATCATGGTCGCCTTGGCCACCTGGGAGGTTGTCGACATTGCACGCCACCCCGAGCGCTTCCCCGCCATGCACGAGCAGGCCGAGTGAATGGCCACGATTGACCCGATGCGCACGCCCCACTAGGTTCCGCGCAAATTCCAAGCCGGACATTTGTCGATGACCTCTCTGCCTGCCCATATGGACCCCCGGAACTCGTTCCAGGGGCTTATCCTGACGCTGCAGCGCTATTGGGCCGAGCAGGGTTGCGTGATCCTGCAGCCATACGACATGCAGATGGGTGCCGGCACGTTCCACACCGCGACGACGCTGCGCGCGCTCGGGCCGAAGCCGTGGAAGGCCGCCTATGTGCAGCCCTCGCGCCGGCCCAAGGATGGGCGCTATGGCGAGAACCCGAACCGGCTGCAGCACTACTACCAGTTCCAGGTGATCCTGAAGCCGTCGCCCGACAACATCCAGGACCTCTACCTGCGCTCGCTCGACGAAATCGGGCTCGATCGCAAGCTGCATGACATCCGCTTCGTCGAGGACGACTGGGAGAGCCCGACGCTGGGCGCCTGGGGCCTCGGCTGGGAGTGCTGGTGCGACGGCATGGAAGTCAGCCAGTTCACCTATTTCCAGCAGGTCGCCGGCTTCGAGACCATGCCGGTGCCGGGCGAGATCACCTATGGTCTCGAGCGCCTCGCCATGTATGTGCAGGGCGTCGAGAATGTCTACGACCTGAATTTCAACGGTGGCACCGGCGAGGACAAGGTCACCTATGGCGACGTGTTTCTGCAGAACGAGCAGGAATTCTCGAAGTACAACTTCGAAGCCGCCGATACCGAGATGCTGTTCCGGCATTTCGAGGATGCCGAGAAGGAATGCCGCGCAATCCTGCAGAAGGGCGCAGTCGGCAACCGCCAGACCATGGCGGTCCCGGCCTACGAGCAGGTCGTAAAGGCCTCGCACAACTTCAACCTGCTCGACGCGCGCGGCGTGATCTCCGTGCAGGAGCGCCAGAGCTACATCCTGCGCATCCGCGAACTGGCGAAGGAATGCGGCGCCGCCTGGTTGCAGACGGCAGGCGGCGGGGCCGAGTAAGGCCGGCCCGCCTCAGGCGGCGGGCCTTAGGAACCGTTCGTCAGGCCCCGGAAGCAGCGGGAATGGCGCGCTGCTCGACGTAATGCCCGTAGAGCGTCGTCAAAATGCTGACGCCCACCAGCATCTTGATCCAGCCGGTCGCGAGCGTCCAAAGCAGGGCCAGGAAGCCGCCGATCGGGCCGGCCAGCATCAGTATCATCGCCGGGATGTCGATGACGAAGGCCGCAACGGCCGAGATGATGCCGAGGATGATGATTGCTGTATTTGCGCCGTTCGTCGCGGCCCAGGCTTGACCAAGCGTTAGCGGCTTGCCGACAGCGGATGCCGGCAGGATTGGGCCGAGCCGGTAGCCGATGATCAGCGCCAGAGCGACGCCGACGACACCGGTGATGATGCCGCCCACGATGCCCAGAAGCGGCACCGTGATGATGCCGACGATGGCGGTGACGAGGAACATGATCACGAAGGCGATGACGCCCACGAGTAGCGAATAGCCTGCATAAGAGAGCAGGCGCGAGCTGTTGAATTCGGGGAACTGGCCTGCCGGCACTTCATCGAGCAGCACGTAGCGATGCCAGGCAACCGCTATCCAGACGAAGGCGACGATCGCGAGAACGAGCGTGAGGAGGCCGGCGGGAGCCGCCGAGAGCGCCGCCGCCGCCGACGCGCCGTCCACGGTGGTCGGCGGCGGGAACAGCAGGCCCAGCAGAAGGCTAGGGATGGCGTAGATGAGGTAGAGCAGGCCCGTGATCTTCAGCGCCGTGCGCCAGTCGTTGAGCACAAGCCGCACGGAGTGCAGAAAAATATCGACGCCCACGAAAAGCTCCCAAAGTGTTCGTGACGACCCAAGGTGGGCCCGAGGCTAGCCCAGGCACGGGAGTCGCGGAAGCTTGGCCGGCAAAATACTGTGTATGTAGAGGGGGCGCCGGCCGCCTCAGCTGCAGGTAACGTCCCGCCCGGCAGGGCCGGTAAGCTTGAATACAGTCCGTCCGGTATCGTCGGTGCCGAAAACGCCGCGAAGTTCCATGTCTCTCAACGGACCGGAGAGCGGATTGATGTCGCTGCCGGCCGAGGCGACTTGCCCGCTCGCACTGTTGCCGGTCGCATCCTTGAACGAATAATCGCCGGCAACAAACAGCGTCAGCTCACCCAACGAAACGCCACCCGCATCGACGCAGGCATAAACCCCCGGCGGCGGAAACTGCGCCAGCGCAGAGGTGGCGAGGAGGATCAAGGCGGTGGCCAGGGCGTAGGGGCGCATAGGGCGATCTTACCCTTGCCAGGCCGCCGCTGCACCGAGTTCTTGCCGACCTAAACCGGCGGCAGCAACTCGTCCTTGCGGCCTTTGCGCTTGAACGGGGTCATGCCTTCGTTGGCGAGCTGGTCGGCGCGTTCGTTCATCTCGTCGCCGTTATGGCCTTTGACCCAGTGCCAGTTGATCTTGTGGCGCTGGGTGGCGGCGTCGAGAGCCTGCCAGAGTTCGACGTTCTTGACCGGCTTTTTGTCGGCGGTGCGCCAGCCGTTCTTCTTCCAGCCGTGGATCCACTTTGTCAGCCCGTCCTTGACGTAGTTGCTGTCGGTGTGGAGTTCGACCTCGCAGGGGCGCTTCAGCGCCGTGAGTGCCTCGATGGCGGCAGTCAGTTCCATCTGGTTGTTGGTGGTCAGCGGTGCGCCGCCCTTCAACTCCTTGACGGTGTCGCCGTATTGCAGCACCGCGCCCCAGCCGCCGGGGCCGGGATTGCCCGAACAGGCGCCATCGGTGTGGATGATGACTGAGTTCACGCCGCCACCGGCCGATCGTAGCGGTACCATTCGCAATAGTGGCCGTCGTCGTTGCTGCCCGTGTGGGTGTAGATGCCGCCGAGCTTGCGCAGCACCTTCAGCGAATTGTCGTTGCGTACATCGGCGAGCCCGATGAAATGGTCGCGCTCGGTCGCGCGCCAGTACCAGTCGCGCAGCGCGCTGGCGGCCTCGAAGACGTAGCCGTTGCCCCAGAACTCGGGATAGAGGGAATAGCCGATCTCGGGCGTCTCTTCGGGCCCGTAGACGCCGAAGCCGCAGCGGCCGACGAGCACGCCGTCGGACTTTCGCGTGACCCGGAGCTTGCCCATCTGCTGGCGTTCGAACAGTTCGATCCAGTGTGCGAGCGCACCCTGCATCTCCGCTTCGGTCCACGGCCGGCCGTGTTCGGTGAGGTATTTCGCGACGGTCGGATCGCCGTGCAGGCGATAGAGGTCGTCGATCTGGTCCAGCCGCCAGCCGGAGAGCACCAGCCGGTCGGTTTCGAGAAGGGTCAGGTCGGTCATGCGGCCGGCGCGGCTCCCGTCGCTACGCGCAACTCGCGCGGCAGGTTGAAGACGATGCGCTCGCGCTGCTCGCCGCTGGCGGAAACGGAAATGTCGAAGCGCCTGGCGAAGGCCTCGATGACTTCATCGACCAGCGCTTCGGGGGCCGAGGCGCCAGCCGTGATGCCGAGGGTCCTGATCCCCTCGAACCGGCTCCAGTCGATTTTATCGGCACGCTCGACCAGCGAGGCATTGGCGCAGCCGTTGCGCTGGGCCACTTCGACGAGGCGAACTGAGTTGGACGATTCCGGCGCGCCCACGACGATCATCGCTTCCACATTGGGCGCGACGCGCTTGACTGCTTCCTGCCGGTTGGTGGTCGCGTAGCAGATGTCTTCCTTGTGCGGCAGGCTGATCCCGGGGAAGCGCCGGCGCAGCACTTCGACGATGGCCGAGGTGTCGTCGACGCTGAGGGTCGTCTGCGTGACATAGGCGAGCTTTTCGGGATCGCGCGGGGTGAATGCCTCGGCGTCCTCGACCGTCTGGATCAGCGTGATCGCTTCGTCGGGCAACTGGCCCATGGTGCCGATCACTTCGACATGGCCGGCATGGCCGATGAGGATGATCTCGCGGCCGGCCTCGAAATGCCGGTTGGCTTCGATATGCACCTTGCTCACCAGCGGGCACGTAGCATCGAGGAAAAACATGTTGCGCGCCTTGGCGCCGGCCGGCACCGACTTGGGCACGCCATGTGCGGAGAACACCACGGGGGCCTCGGTATCGGGGATTTCGCCGAGCTCTTCGACGAACACCGCCCCCTTCTGCTTCAGGCCGTCCACCACGTATTTATTGTGCACGATCGCATGCCGGACATAGACCGGCGCGCCATAGCGCTCGAGCGCCAGTTCGACGATCTGGATGGCGCGATCGACGCCGGCGCAGAATCCGCGCGGCGCACACAGCGTTATGTCCAAGTGCGGCCTTGTTTCCATACCAGAGCAGATGCTTTCAACGATGGTGCAAGTCAAGTGCGGCAGCCGGCCGCCCCGGGCTGCGGCCAAACGTGCCGCAAGGCACCCGTTGCGGTGCAACGCACTGAGCGGCAATATGATTCGCAATGTTGGTGGGAAGGTGTCCCGGTGACCCTCGCTCTGGAAATGTTCGCAATCGCGCCCGCGACGGGTAAGGCGAACCTTTCCGCTGCCCAGGATGGGTTGCTGGTAGGCAAGGCACTTTGGCTGAGCCGGGCCGCCGCGGCAGGGCTCGCCGTCGCGCCAACCATCGTCATCAGCCGCGCCGCATGGAACGCATTGCAGGAAGAGCGGAAGGCCGATGACGATCGGCTGCTCATCCACTGGGTGGCGACGTTGTTCCGCCTCGTCGGCCGCGATGGGCGCCCACCGCCGCTGGTGGTGCGAACCTCGGCCGGATCACATAGCGCCGGTTTGATGCCGGCCAGACCGGGCCTCAGCCCGCCCTCGAGCGAGACCGAGTCGGTTGACCCAACTCGTCCGCTGGCGGGCGCCATCGCCGATGCGTTCGCGTCCTATGCCGCGTTCGATCCGCGTCCCGAACGGCAGATCGTGATCGTGCAGGCCATGGCCGATGGTGACATCCGCCAGCTGATGACGCGCGACGCCCAGACCGGAGCCCTTGGGCCCGCACCGGTGAATGGCGCGCCGTTTGGGCCGTTGCCCGCCTCGGCCAGCCGTTTCGTCGAGACGCTCGATGCGGCAGCCGGCCAGCACCTGGCGTGCACCGTGTCGGTCGAGGGGGAGGTCATCCGGCTGTTGTCCGCCCGGGTGTCGCCCGCCTCGGCCGGTGCCGAACTTGAGGCCGCCGTCGATCGCGTGCAGCGGAAGACCTGGTCGCAGCGTGAGGCGGTGGCGCATATCGAGCCGGCGCGTCTGCAGCAGATGCTGCATCCGCGGCTGCGCTCGCCCGATGCTGCGACCATCCTCGCAACCGGCCTCGGCGTCTCGCCCGGCGCGGCAAGCGGCGTGATCGTTTTCAACGCAGAGGACGCGGCGCGGATGAAGGCGCGGGGGCGGCACTGCATTCTCGTCGTCACCGAGACGGGCCCTACCGATATTGAGGGCATGAAGGCGGCGACAGGCATCCTCACCGCGCGCGGCGGTATGACTTCACATGCGGGCGTGGTGGCCCGCATCACCGGCAAGCCCTGCGTCGCGGGTGTGCGGACGCTCAGCGTCAACCAGGCCGAACTGACCTGCAAGATCGGCAAGCGCGAGTTTCGGCAGGGCGATCGCATCACCATCGATGGCTCGGACGGCTCGGTCTATCTCGGCGCCCTCCCGCTTGCCCAGCCGCATATCGGCGGCGCCATGGGCAAGCTGCTGGGCTGGTCGGACGCCTCGCGCCGCGTGCAGGTGCGCGCCAATGCCGAGACGGTCGAGGCGGTGAACACGGCCAAGAGCTTCGGCGCCGAGGGCATCGGGCTGGCGCGTTCCGAGCACATGTTCTTCTCGCGCGAGCGCCTCGTCGCGCTGCGGCGGCTGATCCTCTCGGAGGATGCCGACGACCGGGCGGCGGCACTGACCGGTCTCGTCGAATATCAGACCGTCGATTATTCCGAGATCTTCACGGCGATGAACGGCAAGCCGGTGACGGTGCGGCTTTTCGATCCGCCGCTGCACGAATTCCTGCCGCGCACCGACGAGGATATCGAGGAGACGGCGCAGTCGCTCGGGCTCGAGGTCCGCGCCCTAAAGCTGCGGCTCGACCGCATCGCCGAGACCAACCCGATGCTCGGGCATCGCGGCGTGCGGCTTGCCATTACCTATCCCGAAATCCTCAAGATGCAGATCGAAGCGTTGTGCGCCGGCGTACGCGCGGCCTCGCTGCGGCAATCGGAGCCGGTGACGCTCGAGGTTATGGTGCCCTTCGTATCGACCGTTTCAGAGGTGGTGGAGATCAAGCGCCAGACCTACGCCATTGTCGAGCAGGCGCAGTTGCCGGCGGCGGCGCGCGAACGCTTCAGCTTCGGCACGATGATCGAGCTGCCGCGCGCCTGCCTGAGGGCAGGGGAGATCGCCGAGCATGTCGACTTCTTCTCGTTCGGCACGAACGACCTGACCCAGACCACCTACGGCATCTCGCGCGACGATGCTCCGGCGTTCCTCTCGGCCTATCAGCGCAAGGGGCTCTACGACTTCGATCCGTTCGTGACGCTCGACCAGAAGGGCGTCGGCGAGATGATCACCATCGCCATCGAGCGCGGCCGGCGCGCCAACCCGAGCCTCAAGATCGGCATCTGCGGCGAGCACGCGGGTGATCCGGAGTCGCTGTCCTTCTTCGCCCGGCTCGACGTCGACTATGTGAGCTGCAGCCCGTATCGGGTGCCGGTGGCCAGGCTGACCCTTGCGCAATAGCGCCGCAAACTAAGTCAACTTAGCTGCCCCATTTCGCCCGAACATGGCCCTGCCGCGGCCACGTCCGGTCCCATCTGGCGCCAAAATCAGGCTGTTTACCTCCGGCTAACCCTAAACCCGCATTATCGCGACGTCCGGCATTTGCGTCACAGTTTAATTGAAATGCCGGAGCGTCGTGTTGCGTACCGCGTGGATAGTAAAGCGTTCTGATGGCCCACTACCGGACCACCCCCTTGCGCCGGGCTCGTCATGAGTTCGTCGTGCTCAAGGCCTGCGCAGGTTTTGCGCTCGCCGCTTTCGCCATTGCCGGACTGACCGGCGCCGCGCACGCTCCCGACAGGGGGTCGCATGCAGCCTACGAGGCGAATCTCAGCAAACCGACCATCACCCGGTCCGGCACCGATGTGATTATCACGGGCTCGATCGACGACATCTTCCTGTCGCAGAGCTTTGTCGGCCCGAACCGTGCGCTGAAGCAGGATCGCGCGCGGCCCGAAGTCGCCCTGACCGAGGTGACCCGCGGCTTCGAGGGCATCCGCGCCCAGATCGCCGCGGCTCGCGGCAAGATGATCCCGGCGGGCACAGGCACGGAAACAGCCAAGGCCGATCCCGCGGTCACCACCACTCCGCCCTCGATGCCGGTGGCGCTCGCTGCGGTCGATCCCAGCCTCACGACGACGCCCGCCCTCGATGCCATCGAAGGCTTCGCCGGCAGCGGCGCGCCGACCCCGCTGTCCATGTCGGAAAAGCTCGCCTATGCGCGCGCCGACCTGCCGGCCACCGTGTTCGACGGCTCGGTCACCGACAAGAAGGGCAAGAAGGTCTCCGACAAGGAACTCTGGTGCATGGCGACCGCCATCTACTTCGAGGCCCGTGGCGAGACCTATCGCGGTCAGGTCGCGGTGGGGCAGGTGGTGATGAACCGCGTCGCCCATAAGCTTTATCCCGACACCATCTGCGGCGTCGTCTACCAGAACCAGAGTAAGCGCAACGCCTGCCAGTTCTCCTTCGCCTGCGACGGCATCCCCGAAAAGGTCAGCGAGAAGAAGGCCTGGGACCAGGCGATGCAGATCGCCAAGGACGTGATATCAGGCAAGGAATACCTGACCGCGGTCGGCTACTCGACCCACTATCACGCCACCTACGTCTACCCGCACTGGGCCCCGCGCATGAAGAAGAACACCAAGATCGGCATGCATGTGTTCTACCAGTTCAAGCGCGGCTGGAAGTTCGGCTAACTCAAGCCGCCTTCACACTCTCATCGGCCGGTAGTGGCAGGCTGACCGCAACGGTCGTCCCCAGCCCCTGTCGGCTGTCGATGGCGAGGTGTCCGCCGCTGAGTTCGGCAATGGCGCGCGAAATGGCGATGCCGAGCCCAGCGCCTTCGCGGTCGCGCGTCAGGGCGGCGTCGCCGAACACGAATGGCTGTGAGAGTGTCGCAAGGCGCTCAGCCGACATGCCGATGCCCGTATCGGTAATCTCGAGCACGACGCCATCGGCCGCGGCATAGGCGGCGAGGGTGACTTTGCCGCCGCGGGGGGTGAAGCGCACGCCGTTCTCGACGAGGTTGGAGACCATGCGCTCGAGCGCGAAGCGATCGGCCAGCAGCACGGCATTGCACGGGCCGCCGAGCCCGAAGGTAACGCCGGCGGCCTGCGCCTGCCCGGTGTAGCGGCGGAACACCGCCAGCAGCAGGTCATCGGCCGTGAAGCGGTCGCGCCGCAGCTCGCGGCGGCCGCCCTCGAGTTCGGCAAGTTCGAGGATGGAGCCGAAAAAGCCGAGCAGGCGTTCGCCGGACGATTTCACCGCCTCGACATAGCCTAGATACTTGGCGTCACCGAGCGGGCCGAACGGCTGCTGCCGCATCATGTCGGCAAAGCCGATGATGTGGTTGAGCGGGGTGCGAATGTCGTGGCTGAGATGGGCGAGGAAGGTGGTCTTGGACCGGCTCGCGGCCTCCGCTCGGAGCTTTTCCTCGTGATAGCGGCGCGCCAGCAGGCGCTGCTCTTCGCGGATCGAGGTGAGGAGCTGCGTGGTGCGGCGGCTCTCCGTGACATCCATCACCAGCGTGACGAAGCCGGAGCCTTCGAGCGGGCGCTCCTCGATGAGGAGAGTTGAGCCGTCTTCGCGATGCAGCTCGAGCAGGCGGTTCTCCCAGTCTTCGCGGACCGATTGCATGTAGCCGCCCTGGGCCAGCGTCTTGACCACGTCGTGATAGGCGGCACCGGCATCGAGAGATTCGACCCGGAGCCGCTCGGCGAAGCGGGAGTTGCTGGCGATGAGGCGGGCATCGGCGCCCCAGCAGGCGACGCCGAAGGGGAGGGTTTCGATCAGGGTGGCATAGCCCGCGCCGGCGTCGCGACCGCTGATGCGCGCGAGCAGCTTCTCCAGTACGCTGATGGTGGTGCGCCGCAGCCAACTGCGACGCGCCACTGCATCCGGCGCACGGAATCGCTTCGCATCGTCGCCGGATTGCTCCGTCGGCCGCATCAAGTTCTCCGCCTATGTGATTGGGACGACCCAGTGATTTGCCCAGTGACGAGACTTTGAATCCGCTTCGCCGTCACTGTCCAGAGGGGTGTCCGGACATGGTGACGGCGAAGCCCAAAATCACGAGTCGGCTGAATCACTTAGCCGCAGAAGAAAAATTCTTCTAACGGTAAGGTTCCGTTAACCGCTCAGCGTCCGCTCGAGAATGTCGGCGGTGTTACGGCTGAGCGAGCCGGATTCCTGCAGCGATTTCAGTGCTTTTTCGGCTTCAGTGCGACGTACGGATTCGTAGCTGCGCCATACGCGGAAGGCCGTAAGCACCCGCGCTGCAACCTGCGGGTTGCGCTTGTCGACATCGCCCACGAACTCGGCGAGGAACCGGAAGCCGGCACCATCTGCGCGTCCGAACTGCGTCGGGTTGTTCATCCCGAACGTCGCCGTGAGTGCCCGCAGGCGGTTCGGGTTGTTCTGCGGGAAGTCCGGTGCGGCGAGGATTGCCTTCATGCGGTCCACGACATCAGGCTCGGGCGCGGTAGCGACGACCGTAAGCCACTTGTCGAGAACCAGGGGGTCGGCGGTGAAGCGCGCGCGGAAGTCTTCGACCAGCGCCTCGGCATCCGGTGTCCAGGCCCAGACGACAGCGTAGAGTGCCGCCAGCCGGTCGGTCATGTTGAGGGCGCGATCGTACTGCTCGCGCGCCAGTGTGGCCGCACCCTCGGCGCTTCCGAGCACCAGCACCTGCAGCGCGGTGTTCTTCATCGACCGGCGGCCGGTCTGCTGGAAATCGGGCGAGTAGGCGAGGCGGCTGTCGTTGGTGAGATAGACCTTTTCGAGCGTTGGCGCGAGGCGTCCGACGACTGCGGCGAGCAGCTGCTTGCGGATCGAATGGATGCGATCGGGGTCGACGTTGCTGGCGATTTCGCGCGCCACTGCCAGATCGTTCGGCAGGGTGATTGCCAGTGCCTTGTAGGCCGGGTCGAGCTCCTTTGAGTTCAGCGTGTCCTCGAGTGCGTCGCCCAGCGCGCCGACCTGCGCATCGGTCCAGGGCTTGCCGGCGACGGCGTCGACGACGAGCTTCATGGCCACGTCCTGCAGAGCCTGCCAGCGGTTGAACGGATCGCCGTCATGCCGGGCGAGGAACAGCTGATCGGCGTCCGTTGCATTGGTGGTGAGCTTCACCGGCGCCGAGAAGCCGCGCAGCAGCGAGGGCACCGGCTTGTTCGGTACGCCGCTGAAGGTGACGGTGGCCTTGGCCTTGTCGAAGACGATCAGGTCGTCGCGCACCTCGGCACCGGAGACCGCGCCCCAGCTCATCGGGCTGCCATTGGGGCCGATGAGGCCGAACTGGATTGGCAGGACCAGGGGTTGCATATCCGCCTGGCCCGGGGTCGGAGGGTTAGTCTGCGTGAGTTCGAGCGTGTAGGTCTGGCTTGCCGCGTCGTAGCGGTCGGTGATGTCGAGCTCGGGCGTGCCGGCCTGCAGGTACCACTGCTGGAAGTGCTGCAGGTCCTGGCCCGAGGCGTCCTCGAACACCTTGATGAAGGCTTCGATGGTCGTCGCCTCGCCGTCATGGCGCTCGAAATAGAGATCCATCGCCTTGCGGAAGCCGGCCTCGCCGAGGAGCGTTGCCAGCATGCGGACAACTTCGGCGCCCTTCTCGTAGACCGTCGCCGTATAGAAGTTGTTGATCTCCTTGTAGCGATCCGGTCGCGGCGGATGGGCGAGCGGGCCGCCATCCTCGGGGAATTGCGTCTGGCGCAACTGGCGCACGTCCTCGATGCGGTTCACCGGGCGCGAGCGCTCGTCCATCGAGAACTCCTGGTCGCGATAGACCGTGAGCCCTTCCTTGAGACACAGCTGAAACCAGTCGCGGCAGGTGATGCGGTCGCCGGTCCAGTTGTGGAAATACTCGTGCGCGATGACGCTCTCGATGTTGATGTAGTCGGCGTCGGTCGCGGTTTCGGGCTTCGCGAACACCAGCTTGTCGTTGAAGATGTTGAGGCCCTTGTTCTCCATGGCGCCGAAATTGAAGTCGGACACGGCGACAATGTTGAAGATGTCGAGGTCGTATTCGCGGCCGAAGCGGCGCTCGTCCCAGGCCATCGAGCGCTTCAGCGAATCCATGGCGTAGAAGCACTCGTCTTCCTTGCCGTGCGTGCAGTAGATGCCGAGCGCGACCTTGCGACCTGACGACGTGGTGAAGCTGTCGTGGATCGAGCCGAGATCGCCGGCGACCATGGCGAAGAGATAGGCCGGCTTCGGGAACGGATCTTCCCATACGGCGAAGTGCTGGCCGTTGGTGAGGTCGCCCTGTTCGACGAGGTTGCCGTTGGCGAGCAGCACCGGCGCGAGCATTTTGTCGGCCTGCATGCGCACCTTGAACAGCGAGAGCACGTCGGGCCGGTCGTAGTAGTAGGTGATGCGGCGGAAGCCTTCTGGCTCGCACTGCGTGCACCAGGTGCCGCTCGAACGATAGAATCCCATCAGCTTGATGTTCTTTTCGGGCTCGACCGCGACTTCGGTCTCGAGCACGAAGCGCTTGGTCGGCGGCTGGTGGACGGTGAGGCCGTCGGCGGTGGCCTCGTAGGCGGTGAGCGCAAGCGGCAACCCGTCGATGGCGATCGAGCGCAGCGTCAGCGTTTCGGCGCCATCGAGGACGAGCGGTGTGCCCGGTGCGGTGGCCGCCCGCGGGGCCAGCGTAAGGAATGTCCGGATGATCGAGGTCTCGGGCGCGATCCGTACATCCAGCTCGATTTTCTCGATCGCGTAAGGGGTCTCCGCGTAGTCCTTGAGGAAGATCGTCTCTTCGTTCTCGCCGCGCATTAAATGCTCCGCAACATCAACTCGTTAACCAACTGTGGCAGGCTCGCAACAGCCGAATCCAACCCTTAGTGTATTCTATGCGGCTGACAACCAGCCATTTGGACACGATCCCTACCGAATTGGGCGGTAGTGGGATCGGTGCCGGGTTGGGCCGCCAGCGCGCACCTCCGAAGGGTTCATCTGCCCGTCGCGTGCGCAATTCAAAGCGATAATGAGGGTTGGCCCTCAGTTGGCAAGAGCCGCTTGACCTCAACCTATGTTGAGGCCGTAGCCGTGCCGCCGCTGAACGTGGTCGACAGGTGAGGGAGACGGCAAATGATTGGTCCTGTGTTCAAGTGGTTTGAGGACCAGCTAAACCCCTATCCGCTGGAGGAACCGCAGCAGCCGCCCAAGGGCCTGGTCGCCTTCTGCCTGCACTATTGCAAGGGCGCCAAGCGCTGGCTGATCGCCATGGCCCTGCTGGGGGCAGGCGTCGCGCTGGGCGAGATCATGCTGTTCAGCTTCATGGGCTCGATCATCGACTGGCTCGGCACCGCCGACCGGGCGACGTTCCTTCAGACGGAAGGGTGGAAGCTCGCCCTGATGGCGGCGGTCCTGCTGCTGATCCTGCCGACGCTGCAGATCCTCGATACCTTCATCATCCACCAGACGCTGATCGGCAATCTGCCGCAGCGCATCCGCTGGATGGCGCACCGCTATCTGCTGCGCCAGTCGATGAGCTACTTCCAGGACGAGTTCGCCGGCCGCATCGGCGCCAAGCTGATGCAGACGGCGCTCGCCGTGCGCGAAGTGGTGATGAAGCTGCTCGACGTCACGGTGTTCGTGGTCGTCTACTTCGCCGGCGCCGTGGTGCTGGCGGCGATGAGCGACCTCTGGCTAGCGGTGCCGTTCCTCGTCTGGCTGGCGCTCTATGTGTCGCTGCTCGTCTACTGGGTGCCCAAGCTCGGCAAGGTCGCCGAGCTACAGGCCGACGCCCGCTCGCTGATGACCGGTCGCATCGTCGACAGCTACACCAACATCGCGACGGTGAAGCTCTTCTCGCACTCGCACCGCGAGGAAGCCTATGCGCACGAGGCCATGGATCAGTTCATGGGCACCGTTCACAAGCAGATGCGGATGTTCGCACTGTTGCAGATCGTCATCCCGCTGATGAACAACGTGCTGCTGTTCGCGGTGATGGCAGTGGGCATCAACCAGTGGCTGGGAGGCACGATGACCCCCGGTGCCATCGCCGTAGCTACGGCGTTGGTGCTGCGCTTCCAGGGCATGAGCCAGTGGGTCATGTGGGAGATGTCGCAGCTGTTCGAGAATATCGGCATCGTGCGCGACGGCATCAACTCGATCTCGCTGCCGCGGGTGGTCGCCGACCAGCCGGGCGCGAAGCCGCTCGGCCCGGTCAAGGGCGACATCAAGTTCGATGATGTCAGCTTCCATTACGGCAAGAAATCCGGCGTGATCGAGCACCTGAGCCTCGAGATCAAGCCGGGCGAAAAGATCGGCCTTGTCGGCCGCTCCGGTGCCGGAAAATCGACCATCGTCAACCTGCTGCTCCGCTTCTACGACCGCGAGGGCGGGGTGATCTCGATCGACGGCACCGATATCGGCGCCGTGCAGCAGGATACGCTGCGTGAGCAGATCGGCGTTGTGACGCAGGATACGTCGCTCCTGCATCGCTCGGTGCGCGAGAATATCCTCTACGGCCGCCCAGAAGCGAGCGAGGAGGAAATGCTCGCGGCTGCCCGGCTCGCCGAGGCGGATGGCTTTATCCAGGGTCTCGTCGATCTCAAGGGCCGCAAGGGCTACGACGCCCATGTCGGCGAGCGTGGCGTCAAGCTCAGCGGTGGCCAGCGCCAGCGCATCGCCATCGCCCGCGTGCTGCTGAAGAACGCGCCGATCCTGGTGCTCGACGAAGCGACTTCGGCCCTCGACTCCGAGGTCGAGGCTGCGATCCAGAGCCAGCTCAACCGGCTGATGGACGGCAAGACCGTGATCGCCATCGCGCACCGCCTCTCGACCATCGCCGCCATGGACCGGCTGGTGGTGATCGAGCAGGGCAACATCATCGAGCAGGGCACGCATTCCGAGCTCATCGCGCTCAACGGTACCTACGCCAAGCTCTGGAACCGCCAGTCCGGCGGCTTCCTCGAGCCGGACGTACAGGAGGAGGCGGCGGAGTAAGCCGCTTCACAACAGTTCAACCATCCCAAGGAGGGACAGATGGATACGCCCAACAACCTCATTACCGCCCGCACCCCGGCACCCCAATCGCTTCGTTCGAAACTGAAACGAAAACAATCCATTAGAGCCCTGAGCTGACTCATATAGTCGGATAGAGGGCTCGGACAGATGAGTTCAAAATGCTCAACCGAGTCTTGGCCTGGTTCGACAGCCGCTACAAACCCGTAGCGCTGGCCGAAAACACGGAACCCCCCAGCGGGGTTACGCAGTTCACTTTCTATTTCATCAAGCAGTTCAAGGCGGCGTTCGCGCTGCGCATGGTGCTGGTTGCGGTCGGCTCCGTTGCCGACGCCATGATGCCAATCTTCGTCGGCGTCGTCGTGGGTCTCCTCGCCACCACCCCGCCGGGGCAGATGTTCGAGCTGCACTGGCAGACCTTCGTCTGGATGATCCTGACGATCGCGGTCATCCGCCCGATCACCTTCCTCCTGGACACGCTCGTTCGTAACCACTCGATCGTGCCCAACCTCGTCGACATCGTCCGCTGGCAAAGCCACTGGCACGTAATCCGCCAGAGCTGGAGTTATTTCCAGAACGACTTTGCCGGTCGCATCGCCAACAAGATCATGCAGGCCGGGGAATCGATCGAGACCTCGGTCAACATGACGATCGACGCCGTGTGGTACGCCGGCATCTTCGTCATCGTCGCGGTGGTGGTGCTGGCCCGGCTCGACTGGGTGCTGCTGGTGCCGATCGCGGTCTGGCTGATCCTCTATGGAATCCTGTTTACGATCGTCATGCCGATGATCGCCAAGCATTCCGAGGATCTGTCGGAGGCGAAGTCGGTGATGACCGGCCGCATCGTCGACAGCTACACCAACATCCACACGCTGAAGACGTTCTCGACCGATGGGCACGAGGACGCCTATGTGGCGGAGTCGGTGAACGAGCACGCGGTGGAGTTCCGCAAGTTGATGCGGGTCTTCACCTACATGTGGTCGACCCTGTTCCTGCTCAATGCTGGCCTTGTGATCTCGATTGCCTGGATCGCGCTGGCCGGCTGGAACGCGGGCACGATGAACGCCGCCGCCGTGGCGACGGCCATCCCGTTCGCGCTCCAGATCATGAATATGAGCGGCTGGATCCTCGATGTAGGCTCCAACATCTTCCGCCAGATCGGCACGACCCGGGACTCGATGATCACCATCGCCCAGCCGATCGCCATGATCGACAAGCCGGCCGCTCCCGCCCTCGTGGTGAGAGAGGGGGCCATCGACTTCCAGAACGTCAGCTTCAACTACTGGCGCGGCAAGGAAGGCACGGTGATGGAGAACTTCAACCTTCACATCAAGCCGGGCGAGAAGGTGGGTCTGGTTGGCCGCTCGGGTGCCGGCAAGTCGACCCTGGTCAACCTGATGCTGCGTCTGTTCGATGTGGAATCCGGTGCGATCAAGATCGACGGACAGGACGTTCGGGACGTAACGCAGGAAAGCGTGCGCGCCGCGATCGGCCTTGTCAGCCAGGATACTTCGCTGCTGCACCGCTCGGTGCGCGAGAACATCAAGTACGGCCGCCAGACCGCGACCGACGAAGCGATGATCCTCGCGGCTGAGCAGGCGAAGGTGGCTGACGTCATCGCCGGGCTGATGGATCCGAAGCAGCGGCGGGGCTACGACGCCCATGTCGGCGAACGGGGCGTAAAACTCTCGGGCGGGCAGCGCCAGCGCGTCGCCATTGCCCGGGTGCTGCTGAAGAACGCCCCGATCCTGGTGCTCGACGAAGCGACCTCGGCGCTCGATAGCGAAGTCGAGGCGGCGATCCAGGACCAGCTCGTGTCGCTGATGGCGGGCAAGACCGTGATCGCCATCGCCCACCGGCTCTCGACCATTGCGGCCATGGACCGGCTCGTGGTGCTCGAGAAGGGCCAGATCGTCGAGGAGGGCACACACGCCGAACTGCTGGCTCGCGGCGGGCACTACGCCCAGCTGTGGGAACGCCAGTCCGGCGGCTTCCTCGACATGAAGGCCGAAGAGGCGGCGCAGTGAAAAAGGGGGCGGGCCGAAGGGTCCGCCCCTCTGCTTTGTGCGAGGCGCTCGCCCAATCCTTTCCCAGATTTCACGTTCCCTTGCTTTGAACTAAGCTATTGAGTGTTCGCGCGAACACCATGAAGCTCCTCGAACCTATACACCGCATCTTCGAGACCTGGATCGATCCGTTCGGCAAGGACGGCGACCTCCGGCCCCCTGCGCTGACGCTGCGCTTCTTCTGGTTCTACATCCGGCAGGCGAGGCTCGCCTTCGTTGCGCTGCTGGTGCTCGGCGGGCTGGTGGCGCTGGTCGAAGCGGCGCTGTTCTATTTCGTCGGCCGGCTGATCGACATGCTCACCGCGCTGCCTGCGGGTTTGGGCTGGAATGGGCTGATCGCGGCCAACGGACCAGAACTCGCGTGGATGCTGGTGGTGACGCTGGGTATCCGCTTCCTCATATCGTGGCTCTCGGCCGCCGTCGAAGAGCAGACGATCACGCTCGGCTTCTACAATCTCGTGCGCTGGCAGGCCTATGCGCATGTGATCCGGCAAAACCTCAGCTTCTTCCAGAACGACTTCGCCGGCGCCATCGCCAGCAAGGTCTGGCAGTCGGGCGCTGCGGTCGGTGACTTCATGGTGTCGCTGCTGCAGGTGGTCTGGAACATCGTGATCTTCACCGCTGCAACTACCCTGCTGATGGGCCAGCTCGACTGGCGGCTGGCCGTGGCCATGATCGTCTGGATCGGCGTCTTCGCTATCCTTGCCCGCCACTTTGTGCCCCGCATGCGGGGGCTTGCCGCCGCTGCCGCGGAGCAGGGCTCGTCCCTTACCGGCAAGATCGTCGACAGCTTCTCCAACATCCAGATGCTGAAACTCTTCGGCACCGCTGAGGGTGACGATCGCTTTGTTCGCAAGGGGTTCGACGATTATCTTTCAGCGATGCGCAAGCTGGCGCGGACGTTGGTGGGCGTGCGCTCGACCATGGCCATGCTGTCGGGACTGGCGCTGGCAGGCATCACGGCGCTGGCCGTGCACCTCTGGACCGAAGGGGTAATCACCGTCGGCGGCGTGGCGCTGACCACGGGTGTGGTGCTGCGGCTCTATGCCATGCTGGGCCGGCTGATGAACCAGCTCAACGGCATGATGCGCAACTACGGCACGGCGCAGAACTCGGCAGAGATCATCTCCAAGCCGCTCGGCCTCGTCGATGCGCCGGACGCCAGGCCGCTCGTCGTGACCGAGGCGGGGGTCCGTTTCGACCACGTGAGCTTCAAGTACGACAACTCGATGCCTGTGATCGATGACCTGTCGCTGATCATCAGGCCGGGTGAGCGCGTCGGGCTGATCGGCCGCTCGGGGGCGGGCAAGTCGACGCTGGTCAACCTGCTGCTCCGCTTCTACGATCTGAGGGGCGGCAGCATCTCGATCGACGGGCAGGATATCGCCAGGGTTACGCAGGAATCGCTGCGGGCCAATATCGGCGTCGTGACCCAGGATACCGCGCTGCTGCACCGCTCGATCCGCGCCAACCTGACCTACGGCAGGCCAGACGCCACCGACGATGAAATGATGAACGCGGCCGCCATGGCCGAGGCCGATGAGTTCATCGAGCAGCTCATCGACCAGCGCGGCAGGGCCGGCTACGACGCTTATGTCGGCGAGCGCGGCGTAAAGCTGAGCGGCGGCCAGCGCCAGCGCGTCGCTATTGCCCGCGTGCTGCTGAAGAACGCCCCGATCCTCGTGCTCGACGAAGCGACCTCGGCGCTGGATAGCGAAGTGGAGGCAGCGATCCAGGCGCAACTCAAGACTCTGATGCAGGGCAAGACCGTCCTCGCCATCGCCCATCGGCTCTCGACCATTGCCGAGATGGACCGGCTGATCGTGCTCGATAAGGGCCGGATCGTCGAGGAGGGCACGCATGCGCAGCTACTGGCGCACGGCGGTCTCTATGCCTCGCTCTGGGCGCGGCAGTCGGGCGGGTTCATCGACAGCGAGGCGGCGGAGTAGGGGACTCTCAATAATTCTTCTCAGGGTCGACCCCGTTCGCTAGATTTCGGGCACACCAAGGGAGGAAACGGTGGACATCACGTTGAATGGAACCAAGGCGGCGATCGTCAAAGGCATTCCCGCCCATACCGCAAAGCAGGGATCTGATTACGCGACGGGCGTGAGCGCGGAAACGGTGGGCGCGAATTCGATATTCCTGGGAGTTGTTACACTGCCACCGGGAAGGCGAACCAAGGCGCATTTGCACCAGTATCACGAGACGGCGATGTACATGATCGAAGGGGACGAGATTGACATGTACTCGGGCGCAAATCTGGAACACCACGAGACGATGCATGTGGGGGACTACGTCTATATTCCCGCCAACGTCATGCATGTTGGCGTGAATCGGAGTGCCGTTCCGGCAGTCTTTGTGGGTACCCGCAACGAGGCAACGGTGAACGAGAGCGTCGTGCTGCATCCGGAACTGGATTCGGTCATCCCCTGAGGCGATGTCAGATTGTCGCCAGGATTGTCTCCCGTCCCGTCTCGAGCGCCTCGTCCACATCGCCACCGAGATTGAAGGCGCTGCCGCGACGGATTAGGGCGGTGCTTCGCTGTCTATCCGCCTACCTCGGTACTCGATACCGCAGATGCGTCACGCCCTCGCCCTCTAGCACGCGTACCGGCTCGAGCTCGCGCAGGCCGAAACCCAGCCCGTCGAACAGCCGGCGGCCCTCGCCGAGCAAGACCGGCACGACGTGGATCATCATCTCGTCGAGCAGCCCGGCCTTGATCGCCATCGGGACGATTGTGCTGGCACCGTGCACCATAACGTTGCGTTCGCCTGCCGCGGCCTTGGCCTCGCGCATGGTGAGGGCGAGATCGTCGACATAATGCACGTTCGGCCACTTCGCCGCCCAGTCGGGCGCCGGGTGGCGGCTGAGAATGTAGATTTCGACGCCGTCATGGTGGTCGCCGTTCCAGCCGCCGGCTGCCTCGAACGTGCCGCGCCCAGCGATCACGGCGCCGGTCGCCATCAGCTCGTCAAAGACCTGCTTGTTGACGCCGGTGAGCCGGGCGACCGCGGCATCGAGGTCGCCGGCTTCGACGTCCGGGAACACCCAGTCGTGAAGGCGCAGACCGCCATCGCCCATGCCGTTGGATGGGCTCACGTTCGGCCCGGTGATGAAGCCATCCACTGACATCGACATGTAGAGAACGCTCTTGCCCATCGCCCAATCCTTCTTGGTTCGTGCGGCCAACGCCACCTCACCTTCCCGACGAGTGAACGCCGACCAAATCGACAAGGATGCTAGGCGATTTCGCCGAGGATCGTCTCCAGCCCGGTCTCGAACGCCTCGTCCACATCGCCACCGAGATTGAAGGCGCTGCCGATTTCCATCAGCACGAAGCCGTGGAGGAACGGCACGATAGTGCGCGACACCGACAGCACGCGATCTTCGGGCACGCCGGCCGCCTGCAACTCCTCGAACAGCGGCTGCGCCGAGAACAGGCAGGCGGCGCGGATCTCTGGGTCGATGAAGGCATTGCCGGAATAGATCACCCGGTAGCGGTGCGGCGCCGCCTTGCCGAACGCCCGATAGGCGCGCGCCATGGCCTTGAGGCGCGACTTGTGGTCGGAGCCGACCATCTCGCGCCGGATGTAGGCTTCGAGTTCGTGCAGAACCTCGATCTCCACCGCCTTGAGCAGCGCGGCGCGGTCCGCGAAGTGCTTGTAGAGCGAGGGTGGCTTGATGCCCGCCGCGCTGGCAACAGCGCCCACTGTCAACGCATCTGGCCCGGAGACTTCGACAAGCCCCCGGGCGATGGTCTGCAGTGCTTCGCGCGAGGTCTTAGCCGGCGTTGGCAAGCTTTTTCGCCTTCCCAATCATGCCCAGGTGGGTCTGGTGGTCGAAGCCGGGATACTTGAGTCCGTAGCCGAGCGCACGGTCCATGGCGATATGAGCGGCCCAGATCAGCCCGATCTCGACGAAGAGGTGCAGGCCGCCGAACCAGCCGATGGCGCCAAGGATCGCGGGCACTGTGTAGGTATGCGCGAGATTGTAGATCTTCGCCCCGGTCTTCTCGCCGGCATAGAAGCCGAGGAAAGACAGGTCGGGCGCGAGCAGCAGCACCGCGAACAACCACCAGTTCCCGCCGAGGAACCAGTATGCGGTGACGGCCGCAGCGAGGCCGACAAGCCCCTCGAGACGAAGCTGCCGGATGACGAATTTGGGGGCGAAGCCCGGAGTGCTGGCTGGCATGATGAACCTCAATGGCTAACGTATGTAGCCATGATAGCTACAGACAATAGCTATGAAAGTCAACAGCGACGTTGCGGCACGACACCTGCCACCATCACCGGTGCCACCAGGTGCAGCGGCATGGTTTCCGCGTTCAGGAGGAGGGCGGCGTCGCGCGGGCGCCGCCCAATCGCACTACATCGGCATCAGTTCGGCGACCTCGACCGAGCCGCCTGCCGCATAGATCGGGCAGCCCTTGGCGAGCGAGATGGCGTCGTCGAGGCTCTTGGCCTCGAGGATGGAATAGCCGGTCAGCGCATTGCCGTCGGTGCTGGTCACGCGTCCGTCGGCGCCGATGGTTTTGCTCGGTCCGGCCGGGTTGCCCATGTCGGCAACGGCGCCGCCCATGCCCTTGTACCAGGCGATCCATTTGGCCATCGAAGCTTCGAGGTCTGCGGGTGAGGAAGCGGGCGATCCATGAAAGCCCAGGATGTACTTGGCCATCTTTCGTTTCCCTGTTTTGCCGCTGCTTACGATCACATGCTGGTCGGCAGGTTCAGCGGTTTGCCTGTCTCGAGCAGCGTCTTGAGACCTGCCACGACCACCGGCCAGCCGGTGTCGATACCGGCATTGGCCTTCTCGTAATCGTGGTGGGTGATGGTGAACTTGACGACCTCGCCCATCGGCTCGATCGCGAAGGTGACGAGCGTCGGCTGCGAGTTCTCGGCCCAGCTCGGAATGAAGGTCGAGACGATCTTCTTGAGTGGATCGATCTCGATCACTTCGCCGTCGAGCATCACCTGGCCGTCGCCGGTGAGGTAGCGGAAGGCGCCGCCGCGCTTGAGGTCGCTGTCGATGCGCGTGCCATAGTAGTACAGCGCGGTTTGCTCGGGTTTGGTGAGGGCGTCCCAAAGTGCCTCCGGTGTCGTCCGGATGTAGGTCTCGAGCACGAAGTTTGGTTTGTCGGCCATTGGAACTGAACTCTCCAAGCTGTTCTTCAGATCGAGCGCGAAGCGCGCGAACGGTTTCTGGTACGGCGCGATCCAGCGATCGGCGACTTCCTGGATCGGGGAGGCGTTCAGATAGTGGTACTTGAACCGCCCCTCCTTGCGGCTCGTCACCAGCTTTGCCTCTTCGAGCACCTTGAGGTGCTTCATCACCCCGAACCGCGTCATTCCGAGCCCCTGTTCGAGCTCGGTCAGGGTCTGTCCGGCTTTGTCCCTCAAGCTATCGAGCAACTGTCGCCGGGTCGGATCGGCCAAGGCTTTGAAGACGGCATCCACAGGAAGCACGATAGGTGACCAAATGGTCACGTGTCAAGGGTGCGTGATCCGACAGCGCAACGGAACCGGCTAGAGCCAGCGGCGCGTTCGGTTCAGCAAGGCTTCGTAGGTGGGCCCGAACTTGCGGCGCAGGTAGGCCTCTTCGCGTACGACGATGAGGCGGTCGAGCGCCAGCCAGAGCACCGGCGTGGCGATGACGCCCCATTCCAGCGAGAACACCAGGCTGACGCCAAGCAGAGCGAGCACCATCCCCAGATACATCGGGTTGCGCGTGAACCGGTACGGCCCCGACGTGACGATCTTGAGTGCGGGCTGTGTGGGAATGACGTTGGTCCCCTCCCGCTCGAACAGTCGCCTTGCCGTTGCCGCCAGCCAGATGCCGCCGGCGACCAGCAGCACGCCGATGATCACCTGCAGGTTGAAGCCAACCGGGGCCGCCAGGAACTGCAGCGGCAGCAGCCAATCGAGAATGATCGCCAGTACCAGCGCAGCGAGCGGCAGAAGCGGTGGCAGCACCGGCACCTGCGGATTGTCGACCTCGAGATTGGTCATCATCATTTCCTCCATCCCATCCATAGAATCTGGGCTTGCGCGACCGAAAGGACAAGGCACGAGGCGGATTTGCGGCGTTGGACCCAATGGATGGGATTGGCAGCCACCGGGGCAGGGGCTAGAACCCGCCTGGCCGTGCAATCGACTACTCGGCCCGTTCGATCGGAGGTTCCCCAAATGGCGAAGACCAAGACCGCGGCCGCTGCCGCAGCAACCGGCTATGGCGAGCTTAGCCTTGCCGGCCAGTTCCAGCTCACTTCGCCCAGGAACAAGCTGAAGCTGCCGATCGCCCTGCCGGGCGACGTGCACACGGCGCTGCTCGAGGCCAAGGAAATCCCCGACCCCTATTTCGCCCGGAACGAGGTCGAGGTGATGTGGGTCAACAAGACCCCGTGGACGATGGAGCGGAAGTTCGAGGCGACGCCGGAAGAGATCGGCGGCTTCCTGACGCTGACGCTCGACAATGTCGACACGATCGCCGCGATCATCCTCAACGGCGAGAAGATCGCCGACACGCAGAACCAGTTCATCCGCTACGACATCGATGTGACCGGCAAGGTGAAGGCCGGCACCAACACACTGCGCCTCGAATTCGCCGTGACCCGCGACGTGGCGAAGGCCCGCTCTGACGCGCACCCGTTCCCGATCCCCTTCACCTACAACTACCTGTCAAACGGCCTCGAAGGCGTGCATATGAACTTCGTGCGCAAGGCCGCCTGCCATGCTGGCTGGGACTGGGGCATCTGCCTGATGCCATCAGGTGTCTATGGCCGCATGGTCATCCGGCGCTCGAAACTGGCGCGCCAGGAGAGCGTTACGGTCGAGCAGGCGCATGGCAAGAAATCGGTCGAACTCTCGATCACGACTCGTGTTTTTGCCTTCGGTGAGGGTTCGGTTGAACTGATGCATGAGATCGACGGGCAGAAGCTTGCCGACAAGGTCGTGGTGCGGCCGGGCGAGAACACCTTTGTCCACAACGTCACCATCAAGAACCCAAAACTCTGGTGGCCGAACGGGCAGGGCGAGCAGCCGCTCTACGAACTCTGGACCACGCTCGATGGCGAAGTGACCAAGCGCAAGCTCGGCCTTCGCAAGCTCGAGTGGCTGGTCGAGAAGGACGAGATCGACCATTCGTTCAAGGTTCGGATCAACGGCCGCGACATCTCGATGTTTGGCGCCAACTGGATCCCCGCCGATGCCATCCCGTCGCGCATCACGCCGGACACCGTGCGCGACCTGCTCGAGAGCGCCAGGGCCGTGAACATGAACATGCTGCGCATCTGGGGCGGCGGGCAGTATGAGCCCGACTACTTCTACGAGATGTGCGACGAGCTCGGCATCCTCATCTGGCACGATTTCATGTTCGCCTGCATGAGCTATCCCTCCGATCGCGCCTTCCTCGCCGACGTGCGCACCGAGATCACCCAGCAGGTCCGGCGCCTGCAGCACCACGCCTCGATCGCCATCTGGTGCGGCGACAACGAGGTGATCGGCTCGCTGCACTGGTACCCCGAGACCAAGGCTGCGCCTGAGCGCTATGTCGCCAACTACGACCGGCTCAACTCCATGCTCGGCTACATCGTCGAGGATGAGGACCCGAGCCGCCGCTTCTGGCCGAGCTCGCCATCGCTGGGCTACATGGATTTCTCCGATGGCTGGCACCTCGATACGCGCGGCGACACGCACTACTGGAGCGTCTGGCACGAGGCCAAGGACTTTTCGGCCTACCGCAGCGTGAACCCGCGCTTCGCCTCCGAGTTCGGCTTCCAGAGCTTCACCTCGATGAACGTCATCGAGACCTTCACCAAGCCCGAGGATCGCAACCCGACCTCGCCGGTGATGGAAGCCCACCAGCGCAACACCGGCGGCAACTCGCGCATCCTCGAAACGATGACGCGCTATTTCCGCTTCCCCGAAAACTTCGAGAAGATGGTGTTCCTGAGCCAGGTCCAGCAGGGCCTCGCCATCAAGACCGCCATCGAATACTGGCGCTCCACCAAGCCGCGTTGCATGGGCACGCTCTACTGGCAGATCAACGACATCTATCCGGTCGCCAGCTGGTCGAGCCTCGACTATGGCGGCCAGTGGAAGCTGCTCCACTACATGGCGAAGCGCTTCTTTGCCCCGATCAACGTGGTTGCCGTGCCGGATGGCGACACCATCCTCCTCAAGGCGATCAATGACACGGCAGACAAGGCCGAGATCGCGGTCGAAGTGCAGGCGGTCGATGCGGCTGGCAGGGCGCGGGTGATCGCGACCGCCAAGGCGAAGACCAACCCGGACAAGGCGGTCGTCGCCACCAAGGTGAGCCTCGCCGACCTCGGGCCGAACGAGTTCCTGTTCTTCAGCTGGACCGCGGAAGACGGGAAGCTCCTCGGCGAGAACGACTACTTCCCCAAGGCCTACAAAGCCTACGAGATCGGCGAAGCCAAGGTGACGGCGAAATGGTCCGGTGGTGACAAGACGCCGGTGCTGACGCTGACAGCAGACAAGCCCGCCATGTTCGTGACCGCCACCGTGGATGTCCCCGGCTACTTCTCCGACAATGCCGTGACGCTGTTGCCGGGCCGCGAGGTGCAGCTGAGCTTCACGCCGCGCAAAGGGGCAGCGGTGAGCAAGGACGCGCTAGCGAAGTCGCTGAAGGTCAGCCACCTGCGCGAGACGTACTGACGATTGACCGATGACGGCGGCGGCGAGACAATTGCAGGCATGACCACCAGCGAACGCCTTGCCCTCGGCCTCATCGTCATAGGCGTGCTGAGCCGGCTGATTCCGCATCCGCCCAACGTCACGGCGGTAGTCGGCGTGAGCCTGCTCGGTGCCTACGCCATTCGCAGCCCGTGGCTCGCCGCGCTCATTCCGGTAGCGGTGATGGCGCTCGCCGACCTCGTGCTCGGCTGGCACAGCTCCGCGCTGTTCACCTATGCCGGCATGCTGGGCGGCGCGTTGATCGGCCGCGGCCTCCTGCACCGGCTGTCGCTGCTGCGGTTGGGCTCGGCTGCATTCCTCGCCAGCCTGCTGTTCTTCCTCGTTTCGAACTTCGGGGTCTATCTCGGCGGCTATTACGGCTACGGCCTCGACGGGCTCATCGCCTGCTATGTCGCGGCCATCCCGTTCTGGGGCCTGAGCCTTATCGGTGACCTCGGTTCGACCGCGATCCTCTTCGGGCTGTTCGTCCTCGCGGGCCGCTGGACGGAGGGGCAGGGCCGAGCCCTGTCACCGGGCGAGCCGAGACTTTAGTCCACACTGGACCGATTGGTCCCGCTCCGGCATTGACAGCGTGCGGCCTCGCCCGTTTGCTGAGGCAGCCGCTGCTGTCTCGCGGCCCGGACTTGTCATGAACTCCACCATCGCCCCTGTCGAGGAGCGCCGCAATTTCGGCATCGGCCTGCTGCTGTTCTCGCAGCTGTTCTTTGCCACCCTCGATACGTCGGCCAAGTATCTCGGCTTCATCGGGCTGCCGCTGACGCAGATCGTCTTTATCCGCTACGCCATCCACGTGGCGCTGGCGATCGCGCTGTTCCTCCCGTTCCAGCGCAACCTGTTCGTTTCGCGCAACTGGAAGCTGCAGCTGATGCGCGGGCTCTGCCTGCTCGGGGTCACGGCTGCCAATTTCGGCGCCATGCGCTTCCTGCCGCTCACCGTGACGGGCGCCCTGATGTTCACCATGCCGCTGATGGTCACGGCTCTGTCCGGTCCGTTCCTCGGCGAGACGATCGGCTGGCGCCGTTGGGGGGCCGTCGGCGCCGGTTTCATCGGTATCCTGATCATCGTCCGGCCGGGCACCGAGGCCTTCCATCCGGCCTCGCTGCTCTGCCTTTCCGGCGCGCTGTGCGCGGCATTCTACAGCATCATTACGCGCAAGCTCGCCGGGGTGGATTCGGCCGCGACGCAGCAGGTCTATTCCGGCCTCATCGCGCTCACCTGCATCACCCCCTTCGCCTTCAACGGCTGGGTCTGGCCGACCGACGGGGCAGGGTGGTTCGCCTTCGTCGCCATCGGCGTCACCGGAATGATCGCGCACCAGCTCAACACCATCGCGCACCGTTTCGCGCCACCGTCGACACTGGCGCCGTTCAGCTACACCGAGCTGCTGCTGCTGGCGCTCGCGAGCTGGCTGATCTTCTCGGAGCCACCGGATGCCTGGTTCTACCTTGGCGCACCGATCATCATCGGCTCGGGCATCTACATCTGGTTCCGCGAGCGCCAGCTCAACCGGCCCATCACGGTAGATCCGGTGGAGGACTGAGCGTGGCCGCCACCATCAAGCCGATCGAGGATCGCCGCCTGCTTGGCATCAGCCTGATGCTCGGAGCGTATTTCTGCTACACGGTGATCGACAGCTGCGCCAAGCTGATGACACAGGCCGGCCTGCCCACCATGGAGGTCGTGTTCGTCCGCTATGCCGGCCAGTTCATCCTGGTGCTGGCGTTCTTTCTGCCGCAACGGGGCCTCAGGACGCTTGCGACGACGCGCAATCTGACGGTCGAGGTGGCCAGAGGCCTATGCCTGCTCGGCTCGACCATCGCCAACTTCCTCGCCCTCGTTTATTTGCCGCTCACGGTGACCTCGGCGATCTCGTTCACGATGCCGCTAATCCTGTGCGCCTTGTCGATTCCGCTGCTCGGGGAAACCGTTGGATGGCGGCGCTGGGCCGCCATCGGCGTCGGCTTCCTTGGGGTGCTGGTCATTGTCCAGCCAGGCACCGAGGCGTTCCATCCAGCGGTGATCCTGTCACTGATTACCGCCCTGTTCGCCGCGCTCTACAACCTGCTGACCCGCAAGCTCGCGGGGGTCGATTCGACCACCACCCAGCAGTTCTACGCCGCTACCGTGGCCACGGTCTGCATCGCCCCGTTCTCGCTCGGCGGCTGGGTGTGGCCGCAGGACGCGATGACCTGGGCGCTGTTCGTCGGCATCGGCGCAGCGGCGCTGGTCGGGCACCTGCTCGTCACCACCGCCCACCGCTTTGCGGCGGCCTCCGTGCTCGCCCCCTTCGGCTACCTGCACATCATCTTCATGACCGCCGCGAGCTGGCTCATCTTCAACCAGCCGCCCGATGTGTGGATCTTCGTCGGCGCCCCCATCGTCATCGCCTCCGGCCTCTACATCTGGCTGCGCGAGCGCAAGCTGGCGAAGAAGGTCGTCACCGAGGTGTTGGTCGAGGACTAGACTGCAGGCGGCAGGGCTCGCCGCCTGAGCAGCCCATTCCCCGGCGCGAACAGCAGCGCCAGGAGGAACACCGTGGCCTGGATCAGCACAATGCACGGGCCCGTCGCGCCGTTGATGGCGTAGCTGATCAGCGTGCCGAGGATGCCGGCCCCAACCGCTACCGTAACCGCGATCGCGAGCATCGCCTCGAACCGCTTGGCCAGCAGGAAGCCGATGGCGCCCGGCGCGATCAGCATGGCGACGACGAGGATGATGCCCACCGCCTTGAGCGAGGCGACGATGGTGATCGAGAGCAGGGCCAGCAGCCCGTAGTGCAGCAGCCGGACCGGCAGGCCGATGGCGCGGGCGTGCTGGGGATCGAAGGCGTAGAGCAGGAAGTCGCGGCGCTTGGCGAGGACGATGACCAGCGTGCCGAGCGCAATGATCGCGGTCTCGATCAAGTCGCCCCAGGTGACACCCAGCATGTCGCCGAAGAGGATGTGGCTCAGGTGCTGGTCGGTCTCGATGCGCGAGAACATCACAAGGCCAACCGCGAACATGCCGGTGAAGACGATGCCCATGGCAGTGTCTTCCTTGATGCGGCTGTTGTCCTTGAGGTAGCCCGTGCTGATGGCCGAAAACAGTCCGGCTACGAAGGCGCCGATGGCGATCGGCAGACCGATCACGTAGGCGACGACGATCCCCGGCAAGACGGCGTGCGAAATAGCGTCGCCCATCAGCGACCATCCCTTGAGCACGAGGAAGCACGAGAGCACCGCCGATACTGCACCGACGAGGATCGCAACGAGCAGCGCCCGTTGCATGAAGTCGTAGCTGAGCGGCTCGACAACGAAGGTGGTGAACCACTCCATCATTCGGCTCCCGCTTCACGCAGTGCCCGGCGACGGGCAGCAAGCCGGCCGTGCTTGGGGGCAAAGAAGAAGGCGAGGAGGAAGAGCAGCGTCTGTAGCGAGACGATGACGCCGCCGGTCGCGCCGTCGAGGAAGAAGCTGATATAGGCGCCCACGGCGGCGGTGGCCGAGCCGAGGATCACGGCGATGATCAAGAGGTTCCGGAATCGGTCGGTCAGCAGGTACGCCGTAGCGCCTGGCGTCACCACCATGGCGATGACGAGGATGGCGCCGACTGTCTGTAGCGCGGCAACCGTGCAGGCGGCCAGCAGCGCGAAGAACAGCACCTGCAGCAGGCGCGGGTTGAGCCCCACGGTGCGGGCATGGCTCTCGTCGAAGAACACCAGCATCAGGTCCTTCCACTTGAGGATGAGGATAGCCAGCGACACCAGCGAGATGATCACCACCTGGATGACATCGCCGTCGGAGATGCCGAGGATATTGCCCATGATAATCGCCTGGACGTCGACGGCGGTGGGGTTGAGCGAGACGATCAGCAGGCCGAGCGCGAAGAAGGAGGTGAAGATGATGCCGATGACCGCATCTTCTCGCAGCTTTGTCCGGGCCCGGACGATCACCATCGATGCCGCGGCGAGGCCACCGGCGACGAAGGCACCGGCCGAATAGGGGAGGCCCAGCAGGTAAGCCAGTGCCACGCCCGGCACCACGGCGTGCCCGAGCGCGTCGCCGATCAGTGACCAGCCCTTGAGCATCAGGTAGGCGGAGAGGAAGGCGCACACCGCACCCACGAGTGCCGAGACCCACATGGCCTTGACCATGTAGTCGTAGCTGAACGGGACGAGCAGTTCCTCGATCATTGCTCGTCCTTCGGCTTGCTCGGCGAAGCGGGCTTGCTGCCGCCGTTCTCGCCGTAGAACACCACCGGCCGCTCGTCGTCGGTCAGCACCGTGACGCGGCGCTGGTCCTTGTCGTCGTGCAGGTCTTCACCGGCCAACTGGAAATGCCGCAGCACGCCGCCGAAGGCCTTCTCGAGATTGGCCTGGGTGAACACCTCGGCGGTCGGGCCGAAGGCGAGCACGGTGCGGTTGACCAAGACGACCTGGTCGCAGAAATCCGGCACGCTGCCGAGGTTGTGGGTGGAAACCAGCATCAGGTGGCCCTGCGCCCGCAACTCGCCCATCAGCGTGATGATGGCGGACTCGGTCTGAACGTCGACGCCGGTGAACGGTTCGTCGAGCAGGATAATGCGGCCTTCCTGGGCGAGCGCGCGCGCGAGGAAGACGCGCTTCTTCTGGCCGCCGGAAAGCTCGCCGATCTGGCGCTTGCGATAGTCGCTCATGCCCACCCGGGCGAGCGACTGTTCGACCAGTTCGCGATCGCGCGGCGAGGGCATGCGGAAAAAGCCCATGTGGCCCTGCCGGCCCATCATCACCACGTCCTCGACCAGCACCGGGAAGTTCCAGTCGACCTCCTCGGCCTGGGGCACGTAGGCGACGATGTTGCGCTTCAGCGCCTCGCGCACCGGCAGTCCGGCGATGCGCACCTCGCCAGAGATAGGCTGCACGAACCCCATGATCGCCTTGAACAGCGTCGACTTGCCGCTGCCGTTGACGCCGACGAGACCGGCAATAGTGCCGGCCCCGAGCCCGAAACTGGCATCGCGCAGCGCCACGTTGCCGTTGGGATAGGCGACGGTGACGTGCTCGACCTCGAGACTCGGCCGTGGAGCCGGGTTCCACGACTCATGCGGCACGTTGGGGGTGAGGGTCACTTGCCGAACCCTTTGGCGATGGTATCGACCGTGACTTCCAGCAGTTTGAGGTAAGTCGGCGTCGGGCCATCCGCCTCGCTGAGCGAGTCGACGTAGAGGATGCCGCCATAGGCCGCGCCAGTCTCCTTGGCGACCTGCTTCGCCGGCTTGTCCGACACCGTGCTTTCCGAGAACACCACCGGGATCTTGTTGGCGCGAACGGCGTCGATGACCTTGCGCACCTGTTGCGGTGTGCCCTGCTGGTCCGCATTGATCGGCCAGAGGTAGAGCTCCTTCATGTCGTAGTCGCGGGCGAGGTAGCTGAAGGCGCCCTCGCTGGTGACGAGCCAGCGCTGCTCCGCCGGGATTTGTTCGAGCCTGGCGCGGAGAGGCGCGTCGAGTGCCTTGATCTGCTCGGAATAGGCCGCGGCATTCGCATCGTAGGTTGCGGCGTTGGCCGGATCGTACTGGACCAGTGCCTTGCGGATGTTCTCGACATAGATCAGCGCGTTGTTCGGCGACATCCAGGCATGGGGGTTAGGCTTGCCGGTGTAGGGCCCCTCGCCGATGCTCATTGGCTCGACCCCGTCGCTCACCACCACCTGCGGCACATCCTTCACGTTCTCGAAGAACTTCACGAACCACTGCTCTAGGTTCATTCCGTTCCAGAGGACGAGATCGGCGCCCTGGGCCCGGACGATATCGCGCGGCCCCGGCTGGTAGCCGTGGATTTCGGCGCCCGGCTTGGTGATCGACTCGACGTCGGCCGCGTCGCCGGCAACGTTGCGGGCGATGTCGGCGATGATGGTGAAGGTCGTGACGACCTTGAACTTGTCCTGGGCGAGTGCGGCAATCGGCATCGTCCCGGCGATCAGGGCAACCGCCAGGAAGGCAAAATGGCGTCTAGAAAGCATCTGTCCGGCAATCCTAGTTGCGAATGGTTCTTATTAGCAGTTGAAGTTTGCCCATTGTCAACACCCCTTGCCCCGGCGATTGCTTTCGGCACCGGTTTCCGAGACGATTGGGTAAAACGAGTCCCGGAACCAGGGCCTTCCTATGCCTGCCTTCAAGTTGATCGACGCCACGCTTCCGGACTTCGGCATTCCGAAAACACGTCCGGAGCTCGACCGTTCCGTTTATGTGGCCCGTTTCAACGCTTTGAGCAGGGCGCGGCGCGCCGCCGGCCTCGATGCGCTGGTGGTCTACGCCGACCGCGAGCACGCAGCGAACCTCGCCTACATCACCGGCTTCGATCCGCGTTTCGAAGAAGCGCTGCTGATCATCGCGCCGGACCTGACGCCGACCCTGCTTGCCGGCCCGGAAAACCTGGGGCGCGCAATGGCTGCCGCCATCGAGGTGGAAGCGCGTCTCTACCCGCCGTTCGGCCTCATGGGGCAGGATCGCACCAAGACGCCGGCGCTCGCTGAGGTGCTGCGCAACGCCGGCATCGCGGCCAACCAGCGGATCGGTGTGCTCGGCTGGAAGTATTTCGGGCCCAACGAGGCCGCCAAGCCCGAGTCCTGGCTCGAGACCCCGAGCTACATCGCCGATACCTTGCGCCAGATCGCCGGGCCTGAGGGCAGGGTAGTCAATGCCAATGCGCTGCTGATGCATCCGGTCACCGGCCTGCGTGCCAAGAACGAGATCGTCCAGATCGCCCAGTTCGAGTTTGGCGCTGTCGCATGCTCAGAAGCCGTCAAGGCGCTGATCGCCAATGTCCGGCCCGGCATGAGCGGCTTCGATGCCGTGCAGCACATGCGGCTCGGCGTGCTCCCGCACTCGTGCCACACGATGTTCTCATCCGGTGACGACCTGGTCGGCCTCAACAGCCCAACCGGCCGCGTGCTCAGGAAGGGCGACCCGATGACCACTGCGGTGGGCTATTGGGGCGGGCTGTCGAGCCGCATGGGCTGGCTGGCCGAGGATGCAGGCGATCTGCCGGCGAACGTCCGCGATTATGTCGAGCGCCTCGCAGGGCCGTATTTCGCCTGCGCCGCCGAGTGGTACGAAACCATCGGCATCGGCGTCACCGGCGGCGAGCTCGATGCGCTGGCCCGTCGGCATCTCGATACACCGTTCTTCAAGCTGGTGCTGAACCCAGGCCACCTGATCCATATCGATGAGTGGATGAACACGCAGGTCTATCCGGGCTCGACCGAGCCATTCGGTTCCGGCCAGTGCGTACAGGTCGACATCATCCCGGCGGCGGGTGCGCCCTACTACGGCGCCAATATCGAGGATGGGATAGCCTTGCTCGATGCGCAGGGCAGGGATGAGTTGAAATCCTCGTTCCCCGACGTATGGGGGCGGATCCAGGCGCGCCGCGCCTTCATGGCCGATGTGCTGGGAATCAGGCTTAAGCCCGAGGTTCTGCCGCTTTCCAACCTCGCCGGAGCGATGCCGCCGTTCTGGCTGGCGCCAAACCGTATCGTTAGCAAAGCGTGACGTCGCGTTATTGCAGGTGCTTGCCAAGCGCCGCGGCGCTCTCTATCCGTTCTGCATCGACATTTGGCTGATTTCCGGCCGTATGCCCCCGCTCTCCGGTCAGGCGCACGAAGGGACTTCCAATTTCGACTGACCGGATAGACGGACACACGTTGGTCGCGTTCTGTCCACCACATAACTGCGCATGAGGGACTACCCGATGGAAAAGGGCACCGTCAAATTCTACAATGATCAGAAGGGCTACGGCTTCATTCAGCCGGACAACGGCGGCAAGGACGTGTTCGTCCACGCCACCGCCCTGCAGCGTTCGGGGCTCAACGCCCTGAGCGAAGGCCAGAAGGTCTCGTTCGAGACCGGCGAAGATCGTCGCACCGGCAAGGTTGCCGTGACCGAGATTCAGGAAGCCTGATCAGCGAACGGATTGATGTGGAAGGCCGGGCCTCGCGAGGGAGCCCGGCCTTTCTTTTTGCACTAGCGCGGCTTGCGGCCGCTGCCGGCCTCGCCCCAGGTGATCAGTCGCGCGCTGCGGTGACCGGTGAGGTAGATCCACAACCAGCTGATCGCCACCGAGATGCGGTTCTTGAGCCCGATCAGGAAGTAGATGTGGGCCAGCCCCCATGTCCACCAGCCGATCCAGCCAGTGAGTTGTAGCCAGCCGAAATCGATGAGCGCGGCGCTTTTGCCCACCGTCGCGATATCGCCGAGGTGCTTGTAGCGGAACGGGCCGATGGTCCGTCCGTCCAGCCGTGCCCGGATGACGCTCGCGGCGTACTTGCCGCCCTGCTTGGCAGCATCGCCGATGCCCGGCACCGGTTTGCCGTTTGGCCCTGCCACCGTCACGGTATCGCCGATGGCGAAGATCTCGGGATGGCCCGGCACGGTGAGATCGGGTTCGACCTTGATGCGGCCCGCCCGGTCCGCCTCGACGCCGAGCCATTTTGCGGCGGGCGAAGCAAGTACCCCGGCCGCCCAGATGATCGTTCCTGCATTGAGTTCGCCCGCCTCGAAATGCACCGCATCAGCGGTGACGTTGGTGACGGGACGACCGAGCATGACCTCGACGCCGAGCTTTTCGAGCGCCGATTTGGCATAGGACGAGAGGCTTTCACGAAAGTTGGCGAGGACACGTGGCCCCGCCTCGATAAGTACCACACGCGCCTCTTCTGGCCTGATCGTCCGAAACTCATTCCTGAGCGTCGTGCGTGCGAGTTCGATGATCGCGCCGGCCAGTTCCACTCCCGTGGCGCCTGCCCCGATAATCGCGAACGTCAGCAGCGCTTTGCGCCGCTCGGGATCGGTCTCTCGCTCGGCCGCCTCGAAGGCGAGCAACAGGCGCCGCCGCATCGCCGTTGCGTCCTCGAGCGTCTTGAGCCCGGGGGCAAAGGGCTCCCAATCGTCGTGGCCGAAATAGGCGTGCTGCGCACCGGTGGCGATGATCAGGCTATCGTAAGGGATGCGGCCGCCGTCCTCGAGTTCGACCAGCCGGTTAGCTGTGTCGATGCCCGTGACATTGCCGAGCAGCGTCGTCACCTCCTGCCGATGCTTGAGCAGCATGCGGATCGGCCAGGCGATCTCCGATGGGCTGAGCGCGGTAGTCGCGACCTGATAGAGCAGCGGCTGGAACAGGTGGTGGTTGCGCCGGTCGACGATGGTGATGTCGACATCGGCGCCCTTCAGCTTCTGGATCGCTGCCAGCCCGCCAAAGCCGCCGCCGATGACGACGACGCGATGTCTCTGAGCCTCGTTGGTCATTGTCGAACCCCGTTTTGCGCCCGCGACTTATGTGGGGTTTCGACGGTCATCGTCCAACGGTTCCGGGAGCACGGGTGGCATGCGCTGGGGGCGCGGCGCTAGAGGGTCAAGCGTCGGGCCCGTCGAACTCCCGCCGGGCTGCTTCGATGCTGTCGCGGTTGCGGACGGCGAATGCGCCGAGCGGCCGGACGCTGTCGGCAAAACTGACGCCAAGCTCGGTGAGTTCGTACTCGACGCGCGGCGGAATGGTGGCGAACGCCATGCGTGTAGCAAAGCCGTCGCGCTGCAGGTTGCGCAGGGTGAGCGTCAGCTGCTTCTGCGAGATGCCGTTCACTTCCCGAGCGATTTCGTTGAACCGGTAGCGGCCGGACCGAAGCACGGTCAGTACATCGACCGTCCAGCGTGCGCCGGCGAGGTCGAGCAACTCGTGGACCATCTCAAACTGGGTTGCTTCCATGACGCTCTCCTTCAACTGCGGGATATCCTTCAAACAGGACGCGTGCCGCCATGCGTCCAAAAGCCTGACCGACGCCGGCCCGGATTGCCTCGACATTACCGAAGCCCTGCGAACTGCCGACGCGCCGCATGATGGCGACGACATAGAGCCGGCCGAGCGACGGCAGGCGACGCTGCTCGGTCATCACGAAGCGTAGCACCTTGGGGGCGGCAGGGTCGGCGAGGCTGGCTTCGATCATCTGCTCGGCCGCTCCGCCGCCAAGTGGCGTCGCGGGCAGGCAGTGCTTGGCGACGACGCTCGCAACGAGCGCCAGCTTCGAACCGAAATGGTAGAGCACCGCGGATTTGCCGACGCCGCTGAGCCTCGCGACATCCTCGATGCGGGCACGGTCGTAGCCTTTGTCGAAGAACACCTCGAGCGCTGCATCGATCATCTGCTCGCGCCGGCCTTCGTAGCGGCGAAAGTTGGGGCCACGCGGCCCGCTGTCGGTGATAGGCGGTGCCAGTTCAGTCATAGTCGCCTCGTGCGGGAGGACGCGGTCGCCCTTGGGCGGCCGCAGTAGTTCGACGTGTCACTCGCCCATGGCGTGGGCGCGTTCCTCGGCCGTCATCGGCTTTGCCGCCTGCGGCTTGCGCAGCAGGAAGACGATCGGCAGTGACACGAAGGTCAGGATCATCATCAGCTTGAAGTCATCGAGGAAGGCGAGCATCGCCGCCTGCTGGGTGATGAGCCCGTTGAGCGTGCCGACGACATTCGCGAACCCGCCATAGGCCGCCGCGAAGTCGCGGAGCGGGCCGGAATCCAGCGTGATCCGTTCGGCCAGCTCGCCATAGTTCACCACCTGCATCTGCGCGAGGATCGTCGTCACGACCGAGATGCCGACGCCCTGGCCGACATTGCGGATCAGGCTGAACATCGCGGTCGCATCGACCCGGTACTTCGCGTTGATGGTGGCGAAGGCCAGCGAGTTGAGCGGCACGAACACGAAGCCCATGCCGACCCCCTGGATGAAGCCAGAGATCAGGATCGGGCCCGAGCCCATGACGATATCGAACTCGGTCATCATGTAGAGCGAGTAGCCCATGACGATCGTGCCGAAGGCGACGAGGAGGCGCGGATCGAAGCGGGACACCAGCCGGCCGACGAGGATCATCGAGACCATCGTGCCGATGCCGCGTGGACCCATCAACAGGCCCGTCTCGATCACCGGAAAACCCATCAGGTTCTGCAGCATCGGCGGCAGCAGGGCGAGGCCCGAGAACAGGGTGATGCCGGTGATGAAGATCAGCACGAGGCCGGTGACGAGGTTCCGATCCTTGAACATTCCCATGTCCATGAACGGGTTCTCTGCCGTGAGGCAATGCACCGCGAACACCCACAGGCCCGAGATGGCGAGCAGCAGGTAGAGCCAGATTTCTGGCGAATCGAACCAGCCGGCGCCCTGGCCGCGGTCGAGCAGAAGCTGGAGCGACGCAACCGCGATGGCCAGCATGCCGAAGCCGAAGAAGTCGAACTTGCGGATCTTGATCGGCGTGTTCGGCATCAGCGCGGCGAGCATGAAGAAGGCCACGATGCCGACGGGCAGATTGACGAGGAAGACGGCGCGCCAGTTGAACGTCTCCGTCAGCCAGCCACCCAGCGTCGGCCCGATGATTGGCCCGAACATGATGCCGGCGCCGAAGATCGCCATGGCCTGCCCGAGCAGTTCGCGCGGGTTGATGTCCATCATCGTTGCCTGGGCGAGCGGCACCAGCATGGCGCCACAAATGCCCTGGATGATGCGGAACAGTACCATTTGCTCGAGATTGGTCGCGATACCGCAAAGCAGCGAGGCGGCGGTGAAGCCGACGACCGCGCCGAGGAGCAGGTTGCGCCGGCCGAGGCGGTCGGAGAACCAGCCCGTCAGCGGCGTCGCGATGGCCGAAGCGACGATGTAGGAGGTCAGGACCCAGTTGATCTCGTCCTGCGACGCGCCGAGGCTCGCCCGCATATGCGGCAGGGCGACGTTGGCGATCGTGGTGTCGAGCACCTGCATGATCACCGCTACCATGATCGCGGTGGTCAAAAGGCCCTTGTTCTTCACCACCACATTGGGGGCGGAGATGGCAGGAACGGCTGTGGCCATTTAGTTCGCCTCAGCGGTTTCCGGCACTGTGCCTTCGGGCTTGGTGTCGACGTTGACCACGGCGCTCATGCCGGCGACGAGGGCTTCGCCATCCGTTGAGTCGACGACGATTTTCACGGGTACGCGCTGCGTGACCTTCACCCAGTTGCCGGTGGCGTTTTGGGCCGGGATCAGCGCGAACTCGGCGCCGGTCGCAGCACCGATCGAGTCGATATGTCCCTCCAGCTTCTTGCCCGGGAACGCGTCGACGGTGATTTCGACCGGCTGTCCGTTCCTCAGCGTACTGAGCTGGGTTTCCTTGAAGTTGGCCTCTACCCAGATGTCGTTGCTCTCGACAAGCGTCGCGATGGTCGAGCCTGTGTTGACGAACTGGCCGACATTGAGGCTGGCGACCTGAGCGACCATGCCATCGGCAGGCGCGAGGATTGTCGTCTTGTCGAGGTTGCGCTGTGCATTGTCGCGCGCTGCGAGGGCCGCACGCACGGCCGGGTGTTCGTCCGTCGCGATGTCAGGGTTGCCGGCGAGCGCCGCGACCGAGTTGGCCACGTCCTGCTCTTCGAGCGCGACGTTCGACTGCGCCTGCTGCAGCGCCAGCCGCGAGTCGTCGAGGCTCGATTCCGCCGTGATGCCCTGCTCGCGCAGGTTCGACGTGCGGTCCCATTCCTTCTGCCGGATCTCGAGAGCGTCCCTGGCTGCCTGGAGCTTGGCGAGCGCAATCGAGTGCGCCACACGCAGCTGCTCGACGTTGACGCGAGCCGAGGCGAGCGCCGCATCGGCCTGCGCCAGCGCGATGGTATAGGACTGGGGATCGATCGTGAACAGAATGTCGCCGGCCTTGACCAGCTGGTTGTCCTTCACTGCCACCGAAGCAATGCGGCCCGCGACGTCCGAGGAGATCGAGACCTTGTTCTGCTGCAGGTAGGCGTTGTCGGTTTCGACATAGCGCCCGCCGGTCAGCCAGAAATAGCCACCGCCCGCTGCGAGCACGACAGGAACGGCGAGCATGATCGCGAGGCGACGGCCCGAGCGCTTCTTTTTCGGAGCTTCAGGAGCCTCAGGCGCGGCGGCTGCCGCGGCCGGAGCAACGGCAGGCCTGGCTTCTAGGGCGGGCGGCTCGACCGGCTTGGCCTCGCCGGGGGCAGGGGGGGTGACGCGGGCGTTCATGATCAGACTTCCTCGAGTTCGGCCGCCTGGCCGATAAGATTGGCGCGCATCGTGCTGAGCACCTTGATGACGATTTCGCGGTCCGCTGGGGGCACGCCCTCGAGCGCCGCCTCATACATGGCGAGCCCGATCTTGCGGACGCTTTGGACCACCCCGATGCCTTCGGGCGTGACGCGTGCCAGCTTGGCCCGGCTATCGGTCGGGTCGGCGTAGCGCTCGATCAGCCCGCGCTTCTCCAGCCGGTCGAGGATCCCCGAAATGGTCATCGGGTCCGTGTCGACGGCGTCCGCCAATGCCTTCTGCGTGATGCCCTCGTAGGCGGTGACATGCGCCAGGGCGCGCCACTGCGGGAGAGTGATCTCCTGCATGCTCGCTTCCCCCTCGAAGCGCCGCTTCATCAGCCGCGCCACTTCGTGGATCAGGTAGCCCAGCGGGGCCTGCGTCTTGTAGTCCTGTTTCAAATTCATAAGCGCACATATAATAAGTGCACTTATCAAGTCAACGCGGAGAAACATTAGAAGGCTAACGATTTATGCATGGCGGGTATGCCGCCGCTACTAAAGGGTGACGGGTGCAACACCGGCGCGCTGTCTCGACCAGTCGACACGCACCTGCTTTCCGCCTATCTCTGGCACCGCTGCCTCGACCATTTCAGTAGTCGTTTTCCCCATGCCCACGGCCTCTTCCTCGATCAGCGGTGACACGCTGTTGGCGCAACTCAAGAGCATCGTCGGCGACGCCTATGTGCTGACCGAAGAGCGCAACACCCGGCGGTACCGCAAGGGCTATCGCTATGGCGACGGCCATGCCTTGGCCGTGGTGCGGCCGGGCACGCTGGTCGAGCAGTGGCGCGTGTTCAAGGCTATCGTCGAGGCAGAATACGTGGTCATTACGCAGGCCGCCAACACCGGCCTAAACGGCGGCTCCAGCCCCTTCGGCGATGACTACGATCGCCCGGTCGTCATCATCAACACCATGCGCATCGGCCGCATCGACCTGCTCAAGGGCGGCGAGCAGGTGCTCTGCCATGCCGGTGCGACGCTGCATAAACTGGAGAAACTGATCCGTCCGCTCGGCCGCGAACCGCATTCGGTAATCGGCTCGACCACGATTGGTGCCTCCGTCGTCGGCGGCGTCTGCAACAATTCCGGCGGGGCGCTGATCCGCCGGGGTCCGGCCTACACCGAGCTGGCGCTCTACGCGCGGGTCGGCGAGGACGGCTCGGTCTCGCTGATCAATCACCTCGGCATCGATCTCGGCAACGACCCCGAGACGATCCTGTCGCGCCTCGATCGCGGCGAGTACGCCGAGACCGACGTCAGCCACACGACCGGCAGGCTCGCCTCCGACCCCGACTATGCAACACTGGTGCGCGACATCGATGCACCGACGCCCGGCCGCTACAATAACGATCCGCGCCTGCTGCACGAAGTGGCCGGCAGCGCCGGAAAGCTCTGCGTCTTCGCGGTGCGGCTCGATACGTTCCCGAGCTCCGGCCCGTCGCGCGTCTTCTACATCGGCTCGAACGACTACCGCGAACTGACCGAGCTCCGCCGGCACATCCTCGGGACCTTCGAAAACGCGCCCGTCGCCGGCGAGTATATCCAGCGCGAGGCCTACACGCTGGCCGAGGAATACGGCAAGGACCTCTACCTCTTCCTAAAGTACGCCGGCACGGAGCGCATCCCGACGGCCTTCACCCTGAAGAGCCGGTTCGACGCCATCACCGGCAAGCTCGGGCTCGGCACCAATCTCTCCGACAAGCTGCTGCAGCTGATCGTCGGCATTCTGCCCAACCACCTGCCCAAGCGAATGAACGCTTTCCGTGACCACTACGAGCATCACCTGCTGCTTCGCATGGATGGCGCTGGCATCGACGAGGCGCGGGCGCACCTCAAGTCCATCTTCCCGTCAGCCAGCGGCGATTTCTTCGAGTGCGATGACGAGGAAGCGGCGGCTGCCTTCCGCCACCGCTACGCCGTAGGCGGCGGCACCGTCCGCTATCGTGCGACGCATCCCGACACGGTCGAGAACATCGTCGCCCTCGACATGGCCCTGCCGCGCAACACGCTGGACTGGCGCGAAACGCTACCGCCCGGCGTCGAGGCGAACATCGTCCGCCGCATCCCCTGCGGCCACTTCCTCTGCCAGGTGTTCCACTACGAATATGCGGTGAAGAAGGGGGCCGACTGGATGGCCATCGAGCACCAGATCATCGCCCACCTCAGCGGCCGCGGGATCGAGTTCCCGTCCGAGCACAATGTCGGTCACCTCTATCAGGCCAAGCCCGTATTGGCGGATTTCTACCGCTCGCTCGATCCGACCAACACGATGAACCCGGGCATCGGGCGGACGTCGAAGAAGAAGAACTGGGCCTGAGCCGCCGCTCACATCTCGGCACGGCGGTTGCCCGAAACGCCGTTGCGTCCTATATCGCGGCGACTGATCCATCGTTTCGACCGGCCCGATGCTCCACGACCAGACCTCAGCGATGAGCACTCCCGCGTCCCGCCTTGCCGAGGCGCGCCGGTTCTCGATCGCGCCGATGATGGATTGGACCGATCGCCATTGCCGCTATCTCCACCGTCTGCTCACCAAGCGCGCGCTGCTGTTCACCGAGATGGTGACCAGCCCCGCCGTGATCCACGGGCCCCGGGATCGCCTGCTTGGATACGACGAAGTCGAGCATCCCGTCGCCGTGCAACTGGGCGGCTCCGATCCGCGTGAGCTGGCCGAGGCTACGCGCATTGCGGCGTCGTATGGCTACGACGAGATCAACCTCAATGTCGGCTGCCCGTCCGACCGAGTGCAGTCCGGCCGCTTCGGCGCCTGCCTGATGGCCGAGCCGACGCTCGTCGCCGACTGCGTCCGCACCATGCGCGACGCCACCGACAAGCCGGTGACGGTCAAGTGCCGCATCGGCATCGACGACCAGGACACCGAGCACAGCCTCGATCGCTTCGCCGACGCCATGGTCGCGGCCGGGGTGGATGCGCTCTACGTCCATGCCCGCAAGGCCTGGCTCAAGGGCCTCAGCCCCAAGGAAAACCGCGACATCCCGCCGCTCGACTACCCGCGGGTCTACCGCCTTGCCGAGCGGCTGAAGCCGATGCAGGTGATGATCAACGGCGGCATCAAGACGATCAGGGATGCCGAGGCGCATATGGCGCACATGTCTGGCGTGATGCTCGGCCGCGTCGCCTACCACGAGCCGATGCTGCTGGCCCTCGTCGACGAGCGCTTCTTCGGTGAGGCAGCGAAGCCGGTCGAGCTGCGCGACGTGATGCTGGCCATGGCCGAATATGCCGAGCGCGAGATTTCGCGTGGCGCGAGGCTCAACAACATCACCCGCCACATGCTCGGGCTGGCCAATGCCCGGGCGGGGGCCCGCACCTTCCGCCAGATCCTCAGCGTCGACGCAGCGAAGCGCGGCGCTGGCCCGGAGGTGATTATGCAGGCGTTCGACGCGCTCGAGCCGGAGCTGCAGCTGGCGATCTAGCCGGCGCTAGTGCTTGTCTTTCCAGAAGTCCGCCTGCAGCTGCGCGGCTTCGTCGGCCAGCAGCGGCCCTACGATCTCGGTCGGCCTTTGCCCCGCTTCGAACACCACGTGGCAGGGCAGGTCGAGGGTCGGGTTCTCCTCGTGAGCGCCGGTCTGGGCCTTGAGGTCGCGTTCGGTCTGGCCGAAGACGACGCGGCCGATGCCGGCCCAGTAGATGGCGCCGGAGCACATCGCGCAGGGCTCGGCCGAGGTATAGAGCGTCGTCTCCTGCAGTTGCTCGAGGCTCAGGTTCTTCGCCGCCCACGAGGCCAGCAGCTTCTCGGCATGTGCGGTGCGATCGCCGCCCTCGGACGTGTAGCCGTTCCCCTGTTCGCGCAGCACCTTGCCGTCCTTGTCGGCCAGCACCGAGCCGAACGGGTGGTCGCCGCCGTCGCGCGAGCGCTTGGCGACCGCAAAGGATTGGCGCAGCAGGGCTTCGTCGTAGGGGCGTTGCGGCATCTCGAACTCCGTTATTCGCGGAGGACTATTACCCGATCAATCCACCAGTTCCAGCGAATTGCCGGTGACCGAATAGCGGCTGAGCGTGCCGAGATAGCTCATGCCGAGGAGGCTCGTATCGAGCATGCCGGCTTCGGCGACGAAGGCCCGGACATTGTTGCGCACGATGCCGCCCACGTCGATCCGGTCGAGCGTCACGGCCGCGGCATTGCCGGTGCCGTTGGCGGTGGATACCCGCACGTCGTAGCGCAGGGCATCGGTCGAGAGCCCGATCTTTTCGGCATCTTCGTGCGTCAACACGACGGCCGAAGCGCCGGTATCGAAGATGGTGCGGATTTCCGCGCCGTTGATTCCCGCATTGATGATGAAGTGCCCGTCGCGCCCGCCGCGGAACGAAGCCGTGCCCCGATCCTCGTCGACCACAGCGACGCCGGGAACCAGTTCACCGAAGACACGCGAGGCGACCAGCGAGATATCGTCGCGAAAAGTATAGCCAACGAGCACCACTCCGAAGATGCCGGCCCACAACGCCAGGTTGCCGGCCATCTCGGAGAATCGGTGGCGCCGCGAGAAGACGCCACCGGCGATGACGACGAGGATGACCAGCAGCGGCACCAGTTGTCCCGTCTGCTCCTGCGTCAGCCCGACCAGTGTGCCGGCGTCGGCGCTGACGAGCAGCGCAATGCCGATGGCTATGACGATGGCGACGCCGATGAACAGCATGAAAATCCCTACGCGTGCGGTGATCCCGATAATGGGGAGCAATCAGGCCAATTCAAGCCAAACGCTCACCACGCATCAGTGAACTTTTCGCAATGAGCCCGTCGCCGACGATGCTGAAAAACGCTCGCACCCGCGCTGTCTTCCGCAAATCGGTATGTGTCACAATCCAGAGTTCGCGAGCCAGTTCGGCTATCGGCTCGTCGATCACCCGGCACAGTCCCGGCTCGGGATCACCGAGATAGCAGGGCAAGAGCACCAGCCCGATGCCGGCCTTGGCGGCGGTGAACTGGTTGATGAGACTGCTGGCTCGATAGACGACGCGTGTCCGCGCGATCCGTTCGTTGATCCAGTCCGCCGCGGCGATGCCGCTGGCATCTTCACCCCAGCCGACGAAGTCGAACGCGGCAAGATCGACCGGACCATCTCCTACCAGCGAGGGCGCGCCGTATAGGGTCCAGCCGATATCCGCGAGCTTGCGCCCGAACAGGTCTGGTTCCTTCGGCCGCGTGACGCGCAAGGCGATATCGGCCTCCCGTCGACTGAGGCTCAGGATGCGATTGTCGACCACCAGGTCGACCACTATGCCGGGGTGAGCGGTGCGGAACCGCGCCAGCTCGGCCGTGAGCACGCTGTAGGCAAGCGTTTCCGAGGACGTAACGCGAAGCGATCCGACCAGCCGTTGATCCTGACCGCTGACGTCGCGGCTCAGAGCGTCGGCTTCGGTTTCCACCCGCTCGGCGGTCGACGCCACGCGCTCACCCGCGGCCGTCGGCTGGTACACACCACCGGGCAGACGCTCGAACAGCCTCACGCCGAGCTTATCCTCCAGCGCATTGAGCCGCCGGAAGGCGGTCGAGTGGTTCACGGCAAGTGCCGCTGCTCCGCCGCCAAGGCTGCCTGCCCGGGCAATGGCGAGCACCAGCTTCATGTCGTTCCAGTTCTCCATGCGACATGAGTAGCACGTCACCCGTTTGCAGTCATGCAAGCGACGCAGGCGAAATCGCTGTTGGCTTTTCGTGATCGCCGTCGCTAGCTCTGTGGGCCTCGATAACCCGTGAGGCAAGAATGCAGCTCTACTACAACCCCTATGGATGTTCCCTGGCCCCGGCCATCATCGCTGCCGAAGCCGGCATCGCGCTCGACTTCGTGCATGTCGATATCTTCGGCACTCCCCATACCCTGGCCGATGGCACCAACTACCTGGCGGCCAACCCCCGCAACTATGTGCCGCTGCTCATCCGCGACGACGGCACCGAAATCAGCGAGGTCGCCACTATCCTCAAGACGCTGGCCGACCTGAACCCGGCCGCCGGCCTTGCGCCTGCCATTGGGACCGAGGAGCGGCTGGTTCTCGATCAGTGGCTGAACTTCATCGCCACGGAATTGCACAAGAGCTACTCGCCCTGGCTGTTCCACCCCGAAGTAGGCGAGGCGGCCCAGGACTATGCCAAGGCGCTCGTCGCGCGTCGTTACGCCCTCGTCGAAAAGCAGCTCGAGGGCCGGTCCTGGCTACTCGGCGACGACTTCTCGGTAGCGGACGCCTATCTCTACGTGACGGTGAACTGGGCCGCTGCCGCCGAGACGCCGCTCGATGCCTTCCCGTTGATCCGTGCCTGGTTCGAGCGGATGAAGGCCCGGCCGCGGGTTCGTGACGCGGTCCGTCAGCACTCGAGAGGACCGGCGGTCGTCGCCGCCGCCTAGGCGAACACCAGGAAAACCGCCAGAGCGGCGATCTCGATCAGGGCGGCCAGCGCCCCGATCAGGTCGCCGGTCTGCCCGCCGATCAGCTTGCGACAGCCCCACACCCAGGCCATGGCGACGAGGCCAGCTGCGATGAGCGCAAGCACCACGGCGACGAAGCTGGTGAACGGCGCCGCGATGATCACCGCCACCACGGCCGCAAAACCGGCGCCGATCGCAAAGCTGCGCTTGCCTACGCGCCCAGCAGAGGCCGACGCGCCGCCCTCGCGGGCATTGGGCAGCGCCACGCTGAGCCACAGTGAGCCCGAACGGCCGATAGCCGTCGCAGCCAGCCAGATGCCGGCAGCGGCAACCGGATTGTACGTCGCCACCGCGCCGATCGCCGTCACCCGCAGCAGCAGATAGAGGCACAGCGCCGCGACCCCGTAGGTGCCGTGCCGGCTGTCCTTCATGATTTCGAGCCGCCGCTCGATCGTCGCCCCGCCGAAGAGGCCATCCGCGGCATCGGCAAGCGCATCGTCGGCCATGGCGCCAGTCGCAACCAGCATCGCCGCAACGCCGATCGCCGCCGCGAAGTAGCTCGGCATCGTGGCCCAGGCGCAGAGCATCATCAGCAGCGCCGGCAGGAAGCCGATGGCGAGGCTGGCGAAGGGCAGGCTCATCGCCATGCGGTCGAGATTCGGGGCAGTGAAGGGACGATCTCCGGTCGGCAGGCGCGAGAAGAAGCGCAGCGACATGACGATGTCGTCGCCAAAGCGCGGCTCGGGGGCAGGCGGCGGAACCGCGGTTCCGTTGTCCTGCCGGGGGCGTGCGCGGGGGACGTCCTCGTTCAATTGCAAATGCCAGCCGTTTGGTCCAGAAGCGTGCCTCCCTTACCACCCTTGGCCGGAGTCGTCATCCGATGCCCTCGCCCTTCGCCGACATCATCGACCTGCTGCACATCTCGCCCTCCGGCGACGAAAGGGCAGTGGCAGCGATCCGCGAGCGCGATCGGCAACTGACCAAGCCGCCCGGCTCGCTCGGTGAGCTCGAGGCGCTGGTCGAGTTCCTCGGCCGTTGGCAGGGCAAGGCGAGCCCGACGCTCGACAACCCGATGGTGGCGATCTTTGCCGGCAATCACGGCGTCACCGACCAGGGCGTCTCGGCCTTCCCGCGCGAAGTGACGGCCCAGATGGTCGCCAACTTCACCGCCGGCGGTGCCGCCATCAGCCAGATCTGCCAGCTGCACGAGCTGAACCTGCGCGTCTTCGAACTGGCCCTCGAACTGCCCACCGGCGACATTACCCAGACCACCGCGATGGACGATCGCATGTGCGCCGCCACCATCGCTTACGGCATGGAGGCAGTGGCCGGTAAGCCCGACCTTCTCGCCATCGGCGAAATGGGCATCGGCAACACCACCGTCGCCGCCGCGATCTACACCGCACTCTACGGCGGCACCGGTGCCGATTGGGTCGGTCGCGGCACCGGCGTCGATGATGCAGGGTTGCAGCGCAAGGCCGATGCGGTCGACCGCGCCATCGTGCTGCACAAGGACGCACTCGACGATCCGCTCGCCATCCTCGCCCGCCTCGGCGGCCGCGAGATCGCCGCCATGCTCGGCGCCATCATCGCCTCACGCCAGCAGAAGATCCCGGTCATCGTCGACGGCTTCGTCGCCACCGCCGCCGCCGCAATCGCTCACGCGGCCAACCCCACTGCTATCGATCACTGCATCTTCGGCCACGTCTCGGCCGAGCACGCTCATGTTCGAGTGCTCGCAGCGATGGGCAAGCGCCCGCTGCTCGACCTCGGTATGCGCCTTGGGGAGGGAAGCGGCGCCGCGCTCGCCGCCGTGCTGGTGAAGACTGCCCTGCACCTGCACAAGAACATGGCGACGTTTGCCAGCGCTGGAGTCAGCGACAAGGGGTGATCGTGCTCTCTTGTTCGGTGATGACGATAGTTTAGGTGAGGTGAAGCGGAGCCCTCTCCCCCTACAGATACTGCGTGTAGCAGTTGTAGACGCACCGGTTGAAAAGGCCCCGGCGCTTCAGGTAGCAGCTGGTCTCTATCGTGAACCCCGGGTCGCCCCCAGTGCCCCGGATGTGCTCGGTTGTCATTGTCTGGCTTGGACATCTGGCGAGGATGATCGGGGCAATGCCCTCGGGAACTGGCGGATCGCGGTCCCGCTCGGTCTCCTTCATCCTGACCTTGTGCCGGGCTGCCCAGGCGTCGAGGTCGGCGAGGATCCGGAGCCACGTCGCATCCACGACATTGCCATCCGCGTCGAACATGTCGGGATGCTCGCGCACCATGAACGCCCGGGCCCGCCGCTCGATCGCCGCGAACTCACGCTTCTGCGCCTCGCTCCGGCGCGTCACCTTCACCTTGGTTCTGAATTCGGTGGTCGTCATCATTGCCTCCACAACGAATGCACCCCGCGCCGGTAGCAGCGCGTCCCGCCGCCCAAGCGTCAACCGAAGACCAGTTGACCACCGAACGGATGGTTAAGGTCCGTTAGCAATTCGTCGGAAACAGCTATTGCAGAACGCCACCCAGCCCCCGCTCGCGATGTGATTGCAACAACGCTGCATCTTCGGCCACGTCTCGGCCGAGCACGCGCACGACCGGGTGCTCGAAGCGATGGGCAAGCGCCCGTTGCTCAACCTCGGCATGCGGTTGGCCGAGGGAAGCGGGGCGGCACTCGCAGCCGTGCTCGCCAAGACCCCACTCCACCTGCACAAGCACATGGCCAGGTTCGGTAGCGCCGGGGTCAGCGACAAGTGCTGATCGCGCCTGGTTGCGTCGCTATAGCGTCATGGCGACGCCAAAGAGTTTCCCCCCGCGCCGTCGTCGCGGTAATCTGCCATCCCGTGCCACGCTCTCGTTGCCGGTCGCCTCGCGTTCGACGCATTGGTGGCTCTCACTGCAGACGGAGTGAAACTTGATGCGGTCTAGACGGTCGATCCTGCAAGGCGGAGCTGCCCTGGTCCTCGCCGGCCTGCCATTTGGGTCGTCGATCGGACAGGATGCCCTGCGCTCGGCAAAGGCCGGGTCCGAGGGTGTCGCGACCCGTTCGAGTAGCTCAGGCGATGGCGTGACCATCTCGCTCTTCGCCGGCGACCTTCGTGACTTCGAAGCTGTCGCGGCATGGGAGCGCCACTTCGGCCCGGTTCGCTCGGTGACGATCAACGCCGAATCGTCCACCGACTGGAACCGCACCACGGCCAGCGTGACGTCGTGGATCGTGCCGAAATTCATGTCTCGGTCGGACCTGGTTCCAATAGTCGGGCTACCGCTGCTCCCCTACGGAACGCCGGTGAGAAACGGTGCCAGGTGGGATCTCAGGCTCGGCGCCGAACACTGGGGCGACGAACCCGGGTGGCTCTACAAGCTGTTCCAGCCGATTCTCTCATCCCTGCTGCAGCTACCGCACGACCACATCGACGTGCGGCTCGGCTGGGAGCAGAACGTGCCCTCCCAGGCCTGGAACGCCAAAGCCGCCGAGACTGAATATGCCGCTTACTGGCGGAATCTCGTGGCCTATGCCCGGTCGCTGGATGGTGGCGAGCGATTCAGGTGGCACTGGTGCCCCGCAATCACGGCATGGCCGTGCTGCGATACGTTCAAGACCTATCCCGGGGATGACGTGGTCGACGTGATCGGGTTCGACCTGTACGACCGGGAGGTGGCCGACCCGGCACAGGATACGCCAGAGGCGCGCTGGGACCTCTCCTTCAATGGCGCGAAATCCGGCAACAATTTCGGGCTCGGGCAGCTTGCCGCCTTTGCGCGCGAGCACGGGAAACGCATGATAGGCCACGAGGTCGGGGCCGGTGAAAAGGGCGACAACCCATACTTTGCGCGCGAGCTGGTGACCTTTGCCGCCAACGCGGAGGTCGACCTCTATTGGTGGAACCATGACACCGGCGGCTACAATGCCAGGCTCACGGAAGGCCAGTTGCCCAAAACCGCTAGGGTGCTGAGGACAGCGACCTCCTGAGCAAGGCGGTGTGCCCTTATCCTGCCTCAGAGTAAATCCTGAGGCGCGAGTGCTTTTCTACCACCGGGGCCAGCGCGTCCATGACGCGGGCCCGCGGGAAGGTGGCGATCACTTCGGTCCCGAACCGCAGCTTCGAAAACAGGTCGAACCGGCCCTGGTGCAGGTCCATGATGCGCTGGACGATGGGCAGGCCGAGGCCGGCGCCTTGTTCGGCGGTCTTCTGCGCCAGCGACCCCTGACCGAACGAGGAGAGGACGGTGGCAATTTCGTTCTCGGGGATTCCGGGGCCGTTGTCGCGGACGCTCAGCAACTGCCCGCCATCGCCCGAACGCGTGACCATCAGGTGGACCTTGCCGGCCTGCGGGGTGAACTTGATGGCGTTCGACAGAAGGTTGAGCACCACCTGCCGGATGGCGCGCTCGTCGCCCCAGAGCTTGGGCAGGTTGTTGGCATAACTGACCGTAAACTCGATGCCCTTGCTCTTGGCCCGGATTTCAACCATCCGGCGACAATCTTCGGCGATATCGACCAGCGACACGGCCTCTTCATTCAGCTCGTACTTGCCGGCCTCGATGCGCGAGAGGTCGAGCAACTCGTTGATCAGGTTGAGCAGGTGCTGGCCAGAGCTGTGGATGTCGCCAGCATATTCCTTGTATTGCGGCACGGCATGCGCCCCGAGCAGCTCGGATTTCAGCACCTCGGAAAAGCCGATGATGGCGTTGAGCGGCGTACGCAGCTCATGGCTCATCGTGGCGAGGAACTGCGATTTGGCGATATTGGCCTGCTCGGCGTGGCGGCGGGCTTCGTCGCTCATCTCGCGCGCTTCCTCGAGTTCGTTGATCAGCGCGTCCTTCTCGAACTGGTGCTCGATCGTCTCGAGCTCGGAGCTGTGCAACTGGCGGGCGAGGTAGACGAAGAAGATCTCGCCACCGACCACCACGGCAGCGAGAGCCCAGTTGAGCGTGCCGCCGGCAAGGATGAGGCTCACCGTTACGGCGGCAGCTGGGGGCAGGGTGCTGGCCAGCGTCGCGGCGGGGAGCGTGCGGGTCAGCACCGCATTGGCGGCAATACCGACCAGCGCCATGGCGAACATCACCACGAGCAGCGGCACGTGATCGGCCGGCAGCAGCCAAAGCAGCGACAGCAGCGACCAGCAGACACCGTTCACCGCCTCGGCTGCGACGAAGCTCGCCGTCCAGCGCGCCGCATTGAAGCGGGACGGCGGCTCGCCCTTGAAGCGCCGGCAGAGCAGGACGACGACCAGATTGGCGACGATCACCAGCGCCGCCCAGCCTGCCGCCGCCAGCGGCGATACCCAGAGGCTTGCGAGCAGCGCGAGGATCAGCACCAGCGCCGGCACAGCGAGGAGCCCGCTCAGCCGCGAGTTGGCATATTCGTCGATGAGTTCGAAATCGTAGGAAGCGCGGGTGCCGGAACTCGAGGTGAGTCGCTGCCGGGCGTCATCCACGGCGCGCTGCGAGTTACGACGAAGCTCGCGGCCCATATGGGCGCGCACGTCTTCTCCGTGCATCGCGGGCTTCAAAGACATTACTCGCGTACTCAACTACACAACTGACCGAGCTAGAAACGCGCTCGCTACGCTTGCGCAAAAACCTACGCTCGGCATGGTTAAGTTTGGGTGAAATCCGGGGGACGCGATTGTCGAAAAGCGAGGGCAAAAGAATGCGCCCACCGATCGTCAATCCGGCCATGCCGGCCTGGGGCAATGGCCGGCGAAACCCGCTGGTTCGGCGCAGCCGGATCAACTGGCGCACATGGCTCATCGTTATCGTGCTGCTCGGCGCGTTGGGCGTCTATGCGGCCTTGCCGGAGGCTCCATTCGCGCTCGGCGAGGCGCCGCTCACCGGTCCGGTCGAACGCGTCGCCGATGGCGATACGATCGAGATCGGCGGACAGCGCATCCGCCTCACCGGGCTCGATGCACCGGAGTGGAATCAGACCTGCAGCCGGGCCGATGGCGCCGACTGGCCCTGCGGCCGTGCCGCCACCGACCGGATGCGCGACCTGACCCGGGGCGCGATGCTTTCCTGCAAGGGCGAAGGGCACGATCGCTACGGGCGGCTGCTTGCAACCTGCCGCGCCGGCGACGCCGATATCGCCGAATCGCTGGTTCGTGATGGCCTCGCCGTGGCCTCCGGCAGCTACATTCGGACCGAATCCGAAGCGCGCCGCGCCGGCCGCGGCATCTGGCAGGGCCGGTTCGACCGGCCCGCTGATTGGCGGGCTACAAAAACGGCCGAACCGCAGGGGAATCCGAGCCGTTTCGAGCGCTTCCTCGCCTGGCTGGCGGGCCTGTTCTCCAGTTGACAGACGGAAGATATTTTCGTCATATGCCGCCTTCTTTGACCATCTTTGCGCCGCACGGCATATTTTACCGGTTTGTGCGCAATCTGATTTCTGGGGGCTGCTATCGCTTTGGACAAGATCGACCGCAAGATTCTGGCGCTCCTGCAGAAGGACGCGACGACCCCTGTTGCCGAAATCGGCCGCAAGGTGGGCCTGTCCACCACCCCGTGCTGGCGCAGAATCCAGAAGATGGAAGAGGACGGAATCATCAAGGCGCGCGTCGCCGTGCTCGATCCGGTCAAGATCAATGCCGGCGTAACGGTGTTCGTCTCGGTGCGGACCAACGAGCACAACGAAGCCTGGATGCGGAAATTCGCGGCGGTGGTCGAGGATTTCACCGAAGTGGTGGAATTCTACCGCATGAGCGGTGAGGTCGATTATCTGCTGCGCGTCGTCGTGCCCGACATCGGCGCCTACGATTCCTTCTACAAGAAGCTGATCAGCAAGATCGCGCTCACCGACGTGAGCTCGTCCTTCGCCATGGGCCAGATCAAGTACACGACCGCCCTGCCGCTCGAGTTTGCCATCGTCACCGACGACGACAAGTAACATGGCGGTCACCCGCGAGAGGCTGCGCGAGCTGATCGGGCTCGACGAGCCGCCCGTTGCTTTGCGCGCGTCGGTGATCGAGGGGCGCGGCGACTATGTCGTCGAGCACCTGACGCTGAGCCTTGGCGACACCGAGGTGCGCGGCATCCTCACCCGGCCGGCGCATGCCGCCGGCCGGTTGCCGGCGATTCTATACGGCCACTCGCACGGTGGTGCCTACCACATCGGTGCCGACGAGCTGCTGGAGGGGCGCGAGTATCTGCTCGATCCGCTCGGACCGGCCTTCGCACGTGCCGGCTACGTGACGCTGTGCATCGACATGCCGGTGTTTGGCGCGCGGGCGACCGTGTCGGAGGCTTATGCCTCGAAGGCCCTGCTCTGGCACGGCAAGGGCCTCTTCGGACAAATGCTCTGCGATCATGCCGCGGCGCTGACCTTTCTCGCCTCACGCCCCGATGTGGATGCGTCGCGCCTCGGAGCTTTCGGCATCTCGATGGGCTGCACGCTGAGCTACTGGCTTGCGGCGATGGACGAGCGCATCGCCGCCGTGGCGCACCTCTGCTGCTTTGCCGATCTGCGCACCATGATCGAGCTCGGTGCCCACGATGGGCACGGCGTCTATCTCGTGGTGCCGGGGCTTCTGAACGAGGCCGATGCCGGCGCCATCGGCGCCCTTGTCGCCCCACGCCCGCAATTGATCTGCATCGGCGAAGCCGACGGCCTTACGCCGGCCCTCGCGGTCGAGCGAGCCTGGGCGGAGACGAGTGCCGCCTATGCCGGCGTGCCCGACCGGCTGGAGCTTGTATCCGAACCCGGGGTGGGGCACCGCGAGACCGAGCGCATGCGCGCAGCGACGTTGGCCTTCTTCGCCCGGCACCTCTAGGCCCTTCCAAAGCATCGACTTTTGCCCCGCTCTGGCTATTGTGGCTGCAGCGGGCACACACGCCCCGTCGGCACTAGGGAATGCCGGCAGCTCTGGAGGGGGCGTCAATGCGGGAGGAATTCGATCACATCGTGATCGGAGGCGGAGCGTCCGGCTGTGTTGCTGCGGCACGGCTGGTGACGGATGGCGACCACAGGGTGCTGCTCCTCGAGGCCGGATACTCGCACCATCATCCGCTGCTCGACATGCCGCCGGGGATCTTCAAGCTGATCAACGGCTCCAAGTACATGACCTACCACCACACTGTTCCGCAGCAGCACCTGAACGGTCGCGTCCACGACATCCCGCAGGGCAACGTTCTTGGCGGCGGCACCTCGGTGAACGCGCAGGTCTATATGCGCGGCCGGCCCTCGGACTACGACGAGTGGGACCAGATCCTGCGCGGCAGCAACGATGGCGCGCCCTGGGACTGGAGCACCGTGCTTCGCCATTTCCGCCGTATCGAAGGCAACAATCGCATCGCCAACGACTACCACGGCAATGACGGGCCGCTGCTGGTCTCCGATCCCGGCCACATCGATGATGTGTCGCGCTGGTTCGTGCAGAGCGTGCAGCTGAAGGGCGAGCCCTTCACCAACGATTTCAACGGGCAAGCCCAGCGCGGCGTCGGCTTCTACCAGTTCATGAATCGCAAGGGTAAGCGCTCGAGCGCTGCCTATGCCTATGTCGAGCCGCTGAAAAACGATCCGCGCCTGACCGTGCGCCTCCAGGCCGCAGTGCTGCGGATCAATATCGAGAAGGGCAAGGCGGTCAGCGTCACCTACAAGGACGCTGTCGGCGCCGAGCACACGGTCTATTCCAAGGGTGACATCGTCCTCAGTGCCGGGGCGCTGGTAACGCCCAAGCTGCTGATGCTCTCGGGCCTGGGCCCGGCGGAGCAGCTCAAGACGCACGGTATCGACGTCCTCGCCGACCTGCCGGGCGTAGGTCAGAACCTCATCGACCACCCCGAAGTGCCGGTCATCTCGGTCGCCAACGGACCATACGGCTACTTCCGACAGGGCGTCGGCTGGCGGATGCTGAAGAACGGGCTCAACTTCAAGCTGTTCGGCAACGGCCCCATCCTCTCGGCCGGCTTCGAAGCGGGCGCCTTCATCAACCCCGTCGATCCCGATGCACCGCCCTCGATCCAGGCCTTCTGCGTGCCGATCGTCTATCTCGACCGCGACCTGCTGAAAGTGTTCGACGACACCTATGGCGTGACCATCACCACCGTGCTGGTGAAGCCGAAATCGCGCGGCTATGTCGAGCTACGCTCCGCCAATCCCGCCGACATGCCGCTGGTCTCGCCGCATCTGCTCCAGGATCCCGACGACCTGGCGATGATGGTCGCCGGCCAGCGCTACTTCCGCGACGTGCTGCTCTCCGGACCGCTCGGCAAGCGGGTCGAGAAGGTGATCGCGCCTGCAGGACCGGACCTCAGCGACGAGGTGATGGCTGATCACTGCCGCCGCTTCGTCAAAACGAACTACCATCCGGCCAGCACTGCCAGGATGGGCGCCGACGGCGACCGCATGGCCGTGCTCGATGCGCGGATGCGGGTGCGCGGGATCGACAACCTGCGCGTTTCCGACATGTCGGCTGTGCCCAATATCAACGCCGGTAACACCACGGCGCCTGCCATGATGCTGGGCGATCGCTGTGTCGACTTCATCCTCGGGCTCGATCGGCCCGATGCAGCAACGGTTCATTGAGGGAGGGTAGAGTGACGGTCTTCGATCTGTTTCGACTGGACGGCAAGACGGCGCTGGTCACCGGCGCCACCCGCGGTATCGGACTCGGTATCGTCGAGGCGCTGGTGGACGCCGGCGCGCATGTAATTCTCTCGTCCAAGGTCCCCAAGCCCGACGTCCTCGCCCGCTTCCGCGACGCCGGGCACAAGGTCGACTACATCCAGGGCGATGTGCAGGAGCCAGCCGTGCCGGCGCACTTGATCGAAGAGGCCGTCCGACTCGGCGGCGGCAGGCTCGACATCCTCGTCAACAACGCCGGTGTGGCCCAGCACGGCGAAACCGAAACCTTCCCGGCTGAACAGTATCGCCGGCTGATGGATATCAATGTCGACAGTGTCTTCCGCGCCTGCCAGGCGGCACTCACGCCGATGCGGAAGCAGCAGAGCGGAGTCATCCTCAATATCGGCTCGATCTCCGGCCTGGTCTCGAACATCCCGCAGCGGCAGGCGGCCTACAACGCCAGCAAGGCCGCAGTGCACATGCTGACCAAGAGCCTCGCCTCGGACTATGCCGAAGAGGGCATCCGGGTGAACGCAATCGCGCCCGGCTACATCACCACCGATATGACCAATGGCGGACTCGCCGACCCCGTCTGGGGCCCGGTCTGGCGCGACATGACCCCGATGAAGCGGCCGGGGTCGGCGATGGATATCGGTGCAGCGGCGCTCTACCTCTGCAGCGCGGCGAGCGGATACGTGACCGGCGAGGTGCTGGTGGTGGATGGGGGGTATACGGTTCGGTGAGGCCGCGGGCGGTCTAGCCCCCGGTCACACTCATATGCCGGCCCAGCGCCGGGGTCGTGTGAGCCCGGTCGAGCACGAAGTCGTGCCCCTTGGGCTTCAATAGCATCGCCCGATCCAGAGCCGCGTCGAGCGCCACCGAACCGCCGCCGCGGATCGCGCCGCGCAGGTCGACCATGTCGTCCTGCCCGAGGCACATATAGAGCTGGCCGGTCGCCGTCAGCCGCACACGGTTGCAGCTTTCGCAGAAGTTGTGGCTCATCGGCGTGATGAAGCCGATCAGGCCGCCCGTCTCGGCGACATAGTCGTAGCGCGCCGGCCCACCGGTGCGGTGATCGGTCGGCTCGAGTGTGTAGCGCGCCTTGAGGCGCTCGCGCATCTCGCGCAGCGGCAGATAGCTGTCGACCCGGTCGATACCCACTTCGCCCAGCGGCATGCCCTCGATCAGCGTCAGTCCGAAGCCACGGCCGTGCGCCCAATGCAGCATCGGCTCGATCTCGTCCTCATTGACGCCGCGCATGGCGACCATGTTGATCTTGATCTTCAGTCCGGCTTCGTCGGCCGCATCGAGTCCGTCGAGCACGTCGGCGATGCGTCCGCGGCGGGTGATTTCGGCGAAGCGCTTCTCGTCGAGCGTATCGAGCGAGACGTTGAGCCGCTTGACCCCCGCCCGCGCCAGCCCCTCGGCATGAGGCCGAAGCTGGCTGCCATTGGTGGTGAGGGTGACTTCCTCGAGCCCATGCCCGATATGCCCGCCGATCTTTTCGACCAGCTCCATGATGTCGCGTCGCACCAGCGGCTCGCCGCCGGTGAGCCGAACCTTCTTCACGCCGCGCGAGACGAAGGCGGTGACGATCTGGTCGATCTCCTCAAAGCTCAGCACGTCCTTCTTGGGCAGGAAGGTCATGTGCTCGCTCATGCAATAGACGCAGCGGAAATCGCAGCGGTCCGTCACCGACACCCGCAGATAGGTGATCTGGCGGCCATAACGGTCGATCAGCGGCCGGGCGGTGGAGCGGGGCGCGATATCGGGCTGTTCGAGCAATGTCACGGACATACCCCTTCATACTGCCGACGCGCGCAATAAAAAAGGGCCGGTCGCGCGGACCGGCCCTGCAATTCATGGGGAGCGGCGCGTTACTGGTGCACGATGACCAGGGCGCCAACCTTCACGCGCGAGTAGAGGTCGGTGACATCCTCGTTGGTGAGGCGGATGCAACCGGACGAAACGGCCTGACCGATGGTCCAGGGTTCCGAAGTGCCGTGGATGCGGTAGAGCGTCGAGCCGATATAGAGCGCGCGGGCACCAAGCGGATTGTCCGGGCCACCGGGCATATAGGCCGGCAGGTCCGGAACGCGCTTGCGCATCTGCGCCGGCGGCGTCCAACCTGGCCACTCGGCCACGCGGGTGATGCGGTGCTGGCCCGACCAGCGGAAGCCGTCACGGCCGACGCCGATGCCGTACTTCATCGCCTTGCCGTCCTCGAGCACGAGGTAGAGGCGACGCTCCGAGGTCTCGACGATGATGGTGCCGGGCTTGTACTTGGTGTCGTAGTCGACGATCGTCTTGGCGATCGGGCTGCCGCGCTTGTTGCGGGCCTTCACCGTTGTGGCGTCTTCCCACGCATTGGTGTCGGCATTGTAGACGCGCGCCGCTGCGGCCGGGGCCACCAGCGACAAGCTCAGGATCGCCGCCATGGCGGCAATCGCAATTCTGCTTCTGGACATGTTCTTCAAACTGCGCCTCTTGACGGAAATGGCCGCGATACTGCGCGCCAGTCGAGCCATGGTTGATAAAGGGTTCCATACGCCCAACAAACGGGCGATGCCACGATTCGGACAAACTGCTAACAATCGCGCCACATTGTGTTGCCGCGATGCGACATTTCCATTCACCTCTGCGTGAAATGGAGCAGTTGACACGAAGTAGTCGGTCCTCTTAGTGCGCCGGCAACAGGGAGGGCCTCATGAGCAATGATCCGAAGTGGCTTGCGGCCAAGGCTGCCATGGCAGAGGTCCGGAGCGGCATGCGCCTGGGTTTGGGCACGGGTTCGACCGCCAAGCACTTCGTCGACCTGATCGGCGAAGCCGTTGCCGGTGGCCTCGACGTCCTGTGCGTGCCGACCTCCGAGGTAACGGCCTCGCAGGCCCGCGGCCTCAACATACCGCTGACCGATCTCGAGACGACGCCCGAACTCGATCTCACCGTCGACGGCGCCGACGAAGTCGGACCCGGCCTCGCACTGATCAAGGGCGCGGGCGGTGCCTTGCTGCGCGAAAAGATCGTCGCGGCGGTATCGGCGCGGATGGTGGTGATCGCCGATGCGAGCAAGCGCGTCGACATGCTCGGCCGCTTCCCGCTGCCCATCGAAGTGAACCACTTCGGCATCGGCGCCACGACTATCGCAATCGGCAAGCTGATGACCGCGTTTGGTGCCGAGGGCGGACTCAAGCGACGGCTCCGCCAGGACGGCACGCCCTTCGTCACCGATGGCGGCCACGCCATCCTCGATGCTTCTTTTGGCCGTATTCCTCGGCCAGAAGCGCTGGCAACCGCCTTGGTCGACATACCGGGCGTGGTTGAGCACGGGCTGTTCATCGGCCTCTGCAAGCGGGCCTACGTGGCCGGCCCGGCCGGTGTCGACGTTATGGACGGCTGATGGCCGCTCTTGTAGGGCTAGTAGGGGAAATTCTAACCAGATGGGCACCAAGCTGATGAAGTCCACTTCCAGGCGCGCGCTGACAATTGCCGCTGCGCTGCTTTCGCTGATCCTTTCCGCCTTCGCCGCTCTGCCGGCGATGAGCCAGCAGTCGGCCGAGATCTCGCCCGAGGCGCTGGCGCTAGCACGCAAGTATGTCGACCTGACCGATACCGGCGGTCTCTACGAGGGTACGATCGTCCAGGCCGGCATCCGCACCTACCAGCAGTTGCTGCCCCAGAACCCGGAAATCGCCGGGCCGCTGGACAAGGCGATCGAGAAGGTGCTCAGCGACTACAAGGGCCGCAAGAGCGAGCTGTTCGACCAGTTCGCGCGCGTCTACGCGGTGTTCTTCACCGTCGAGGAGCTGCAGCAGATCGTCGATTTCTACAGCTCGCCGACCGGCCAGAGGCTGGCCAAGTCGAACGCATCGACCAGCGGTACCATCAACCGCATCATGGACGTATTCGCCTCGAACCTGAACACCGAGTTCTTCGCCGCCGTGCGCGCCGAGCTCAAGGCCCAAGGTATCGACACCTGAGGTTTTGACACCTATCTGATCAAGGGCCCCGTCATCGCACGGGGCCTTTTTGCGTTCGGGGACTTTCGATGAGCGACACCTACGATCTCATAGTGATCGGCGCCGGTTCGGGCGGCGTGCGTGCGGCGCGGATTTCGGCGGCCTATGGCGCCCGTGTCGCCATCATCGAGGAGTATCGTGTCGGCGGCACCTGTGTGATCCGTGGCTGCGTCCCCAAGAAACTGTTCGTCTACGCTTCGCGCTACAAGGACCTGTTCGAGATCGCCCCGAGCTTCGGCTGGGATGTCGGCGCGCCCACCTTCGACTGGGCGACGCTCGTGGCCAACAAGGACAAGGAGATCGCGCGACTCGAGGCGGCCTATGTCGCCGGCCTCGAAAAGCCGGGTGCCGAGATCATCCGCGACCGCGCCGTGCTGACCGGACCGAACAGCGTGAAGCTGCTGAAATCCGGCCGCGAACTGACGGCCACGACCATCCTGGTCGCTACCGGCGCGCATCCGTTCATTCCCGATATCCCCGGCAAGGAGCTGGGGATCAGCTCGAACGAGGCTTTCCATCTCAAGAAGCTCCCGCACTCCATCCTCATCGAGGGCGGCGGCTTCATCTCGGCCGAGTTCGCGACGATCTTCTCGGGGCTGGGCGTGCACACGACCATCGTCTATCGCGGCGACCGGCTGCTGCGTGGCTTTGACGAGGATTTGCGGGTTGGGCTCGAAGCCGGCCTCGAGGCGCGCGGGGTCAAGATCATCCACCAGACCAACGTGCTCGGCATGCGCCCGACCGGTGACGACATCTCTGTCAGCTTCTCCGATGGTGTCGATGCCCCGTTCGGCGCCGTGATGTTCGCCACTGGTCGCTCGCCGAACACCGCGGGGCTCGGCCTCGAGGCCGCCGGTGTCGAACTGGCCTGGGACGGGGCCGTGAAGGTGGATTCGTATTCACGCTCCACCGTCCCCTCGATCTACGCCGTCGGTGATGTCACCAATCGGGCCCAGCTGACGCCGATCGCCATCCGCGAGGGCCACGCCTTTGCCGATACGGTGTTCGGCGACAAGCCGACCGCTGTCGATCATTCGCTGATCGGCGAGGCAGTGTTCGCCGAGCCCGAAGTCGGCACTGTCGGCCTCACCGAGCACGATGCCGCGACGCATGGCAACATCGACGTGTACGTCACCCGCTTCCGGCCGATGATCAACACGCTGTCGCTCAAGTCTGAGCGCATGATGATGAAGCTGATCACCCGGGCCGATGGCGGCGAGGTGCTTGGCGTTCACGTCCTGGGCCCCGGCGCTGCCGAGATCATCCAGATGGCGGCGATTCCGATGGGCATGAAGGCCAGCAAGGCCGATTTCGACCGCACAATCGCCATGCACCCGACGGCCGCGGAAGAACTCGTGACCTTCAAGAAGCCCAGCTACGTCTACCGGGATGGGGTGAAGCAGTAGCGCAACCCGCTTCACACAGCCGCAATCCCCTGATAGGACGCGCGCCACCGGGAGGTAGTGCGTGATGCCGACGACTTGGACGCCGCAGAGCTGGAGAGAAAAGCCGATTACGCAGGTTCCTGTGTATCCGGACCCGGCCAAGCTCGAGGCGGCTGAGGCTCAGCTCAAGAAGTTTCCGCCGCTGGTGTTTGCCGGCGAGGCGCGCGAACTGAAGCATCAGCTGGCCGATGTGGCCGCAGGCCGGGCTTTCCTGCTCCAGGGCGGCGATTGCGCCGAGAGCTTTGCCGAGCACGGCGCCGATCACATCCGCGACTTCTTCCGCGTCTTCCTGCAGATGGCGATCGTCCTGACGCACGGGGCGGCCAAGCCCGTGGTGAAGGTCGGCCGCATCGCCGGCCAGTTCGCCAAGCCCCGTTCGTCCGACAGCGAGACCATCGATGGCGTGACGCTGCCGTCCTATCGCGGCGACATCATCAACGACATCGGCTTCACCGAAGCCTCGCGCATTCCCGATCCGGAGCGCCTGCTGCTCGCTTATCGTCAGTCGGCAGCGACGCTGAACCTGCTGCGCGCCTTCGCCTCCGGCGGTTATGCCGACCTGACCCGCGTCCATGAATGGACCATGGGCTTCATGAAGGACACCACGGCTTATCCGCGCTTCGAGGAGATCGCGGCCAAGATCGACGACGCGATCGACTTCATGCGCGCGCTTGGCCTCACCTCCGAAAACACCCCGTCGCTGCGCGAGACCAAGTTCTACACCAGCCATGAAGCGCTGCTGCTCGGCTACGAGGAGGCGTTGACCCGCCGGGACTCGATCACCGGCGACTATTACGCCACGTCCGGCCACATGCTGTGGATCGGCGACCGGACCCGCCAGGTCGATGCCGCCCATGTCGAGTACTTCTCGGGCATCCGCAACCCGATCGGGGTCAAGTGCGGCCCGAGCCTTGAGGCCGACGACCTGCTGAGGATCATCGACAAGCTGAACCCCGGCAACGAGGCCGGCCGCATCACGCTCATCGGTCGTTTCGGCTCGGACAAGATCGCCGACCATCTGCCGCGCCTCATCGAGGCGGTCGAACGCGAGGGCAGGGTGGTCGTGTGGTGCTCGGACCCGATGCACGGCAATACGATCAAGGCGTCGAACGGTTACAAGACCCGGCCCTTCGAGCGCGTGCTGAGCGAAGTGAAGAGCTTCTTCGACATTCACCGCACCCTCGGCACCCATGCTGGCGGCATCCACATCGAGATGACCGGCGACGACGTGACCGAATGCACCGGTGGTGGCGTCGCCGCTATAACCGAGGCCGGGCTGCAGGACCGCTACCACACCTACTGCGACCCGCGCCTCAACGCCTCGCAGTCACTCGAACTCGCCTTCCTCGTCGCCGAGGAACTGCGCACGCAGCGCCCGGCGCGGGCGGATCGGGTCGTGGCCGCCGAATAGTTCGGCGATACATTATTTTGTGTGTCGCCGAACTTTTTTTGACGATACCTAGTTGTCACGATCAGGCGACGCAGGTGTCGCCCTGCGCGCGTCAGTCGCTTTGGGAATGGTTATCGGGGTACATGCCGAACACGCTTTTCCCAGCCGCTGACCCTGAAACACGCGCCTCGCTCGCCAAGAACGCTACCCTCAATATTCTCAACAGCTTCAATTGGGGCTCAACCAGCATAGGCCCTATCGCAAGCTGGCCCGAAAGCCTTCGTGGCGCGGTGCGCACCATCATACTGTCGGACGTGCCGATGGTCCTGCTGGCCGGCAAGAAGGACGGCATCCTGATCTACAACGATGGCTACGCCGTCTTTGCAGGCGAGCGCCACCCGTCCATCTTCGGCCAGCCGGTGCTGACGGCGTGGCCCGAGGTCGCCGACTTCAACGCCGAAAACATGCGCCGCGGCTTCGGCGGCGAATCCTGGCAACTGACCGGCCAGGAACTCCTGCTTGATCGCGGCGGCGGGCCAACTCCGGCCTATATCGACCTCAGCTACAGCCCGGTCGCCGGAGACGATGGTAAGCCCGTCGCGGTACTCGCGATCGTCCAGGAAGTGACGAACAGCGTGAAGGCCGGCCAAGCGCTTGAGGAGTACCGGGAAAAGCTCGACCTGGCGCTCAGGGCGTCGGGCATGGTCGGCACCTGGGATTGGGATATCGTGAACAACGTGGTGACGGCGGACGAGAGGTTCGCGGCGCTCTACCACGTCAGCCCAGGCCGCGCCGCCGTAGGTCTGCCGATCGAGGAGTTCATGGGTGCGATCCATCCCGAGGACCGGCAGCGTGCTCTGTCCGAGATCAGCGCCTCCCTGAAAGACGCCGGACCTGTTCGGTTCGAGTACCGCATTCTGAACACCGACGGTTCGGTAACCTGGGTTGTCGCGTCCGGTCGTGTCATTACCGATGGCGATGGCATGGCGGTGCGGTTGCCCGGTGTAGTTGTGGACATCACTGAGGAACGGCGGATCGGCCAGCAGCTGGCGGAAAGCGAACAGCGTTTCCGCACGCTCGCCGACACCATGCCGCAAATGGTGTGGTCGACCCTGCCGGATGGATACCACGACTATTACAATGCCCGCTGGTACGAATATACCGGGGTCCCGGAAGGCTCGACGGACGGCGAGGGTTGGAACGACATGTTCCACCCGGAGGATCAGGAGCGCGCCTGGAGTGTCTGGCAGCATTCCCTGGAGACGGGCGAGCCCTACTACATCGAATATCGTCTGCGGCACCACTCGGGCGAGTATCGCTGGGTGCTTGGTCGCGCTCTGCCCATTCGAGATGCCTCAGGCCGCATCGTCCGGTGGTTCGGCACCTGCACCGATATCCACGAGTCAAAACTCGCACAAGAGGAGCGCGAAGTTGTGGCCCAGGAGTTGAGCCACCGCATCAAGAACATCTTCGCGGTGATCGGCGGGATTGTCAGTCTGGGTGCTCGCTCGCACCCTGAGGCAAAAGGGTTCGCCGACAGCCTGCGCGAACGCATCTTCGCGCTCGGCAAGGCGCATGATTTCGTCCGGCCACATTCGCGCAGTTCCATGCCGCGCTCGAACCCCGCCAGCCTTCACGCCCTGATCCGTGAGCTTCTGCAGCCCTACCGGCTGGGCGATGTCGAGCGCGTGCACTTTGCGGGCGAGGACGCGCCAATCGATGATGGGGCGGCAACACCATTGGCGCTGCTGTTCCACGAACTCGCGACCAACGCGGCGAAGTACGGGGCTTTGTCTCGACCCGATGGGCGCATCGACATCACGACCAGCATCGACGGCAGCGACTACCTCGTAACCTGGTCGGAGCACGGTGGCCCCCGGCCCGATCCAAAGGCCACCGGCTTCGGTTCGCGACTGATCTCGCTAAGCGTGGAGGGTCAACTCAGGGGCAACATGGAGCGGATGTTTGAGGAGGACGGGCTGCGCATGGAGCTGACGCTGCCGCTGGCTTCTCTCAATCGCAAGGCGGAACTCACGCAAACGCAGACCGTTCCGGTGAACCAAACAGCCTGAGACGAGGGGGCGGCATTGCTGTTGCCGGTCGCTTGTTGCGCAAAGCCACCGCATACTCGACCGCCTGCCGCAGTTCAGCCGTCTCGACGGGCTTGGGGATAACCCCCACCGTTCCGGGTACACCGTCGCCGAGCTGGCCCGGGTTGGCCGTCATATACACAACGGTTACGCCGAGGTCGGCAAGCGCCTTGCCGACCTCGATCCCGGTCGGCCCGTCCACGAGGTTGATGTCGACGAACGCCAGTTCCGCCTGCTCGGCGAGCGCCAGGGCTTTGCGGCTATCGGCAGCGATCCCGACCGGCTGGTGACCCAGGTCGTAAAGCAGGTTTTCAAATTCGATGGCGACGAAAATCTCGTCTTCCACCACCAGAACCTTCGAACTCATCATATCACCTAAAGCACTATCATCTCTGTCCTGCCAACTCATCAGCCCCAGCCATGGTTGCAGGCGCGGTGCACATGTGAGGGATGAAACCTGTGCATTGTTATCAAACCGTGTGGTTCGAAGGGTTTGGCGGCGAGTCCTCGCATCATGCCAGCGGCATTTAGCGGAACATTAACCCTAACAGGGCATAAACGACGCAAGTAGTGTTGCGGAGTTTGTCATGTCCCGTCTGGCCACCAGCCTAGTTGTTCTCGCCGCAGCCGCAGGCAGCGCGCCGGCATTCGCTGCCGATTGGAACTCCGCCTCGCCTGAGGACATCTATCGCGGCGCTTACTCGGTAGAGCCCCAGGACTGGACCGAACTGGGGGACGACAGCGACGGCATCCACATGGAGACCGGCCTTCGTTACTGGTACTCGATGGGCAGCCAGACTCATCATGTGGGCTCGGCGGGCGATTTCGAGGAATCGGACACTGCACACACCCTCGAGGGCCACATCCGCATCGAGGACGACGCGACCAGCACCTACGGCAAGGCCTGGGCCGGCTACACGGCAGCGATCAACGGGACATACTCCGACCCATACGGCAGCGCTGATGTCGTCGACGGCGTGCTGGGCTATGCCGGTGCCGATTTCGGCTGGAACGCCATCAGCGACAACAAGGGCAACGGGGCCGGCTTCTTCATCGGCTACAACTACTGGAACAACTCGCCGCGCACTGCGCGAGCCAACTACGCCGAAGTCGAGACCATCGACTACGATGACCAGACGGGCGTCTGGTCGATCGGTGGCGCCAGCGTCGACGATCGCATCGAGCTCAACATGCTGCGCCTCGGCATTAGCGGTAAGGCCAAGATCAGCGACTATTTCGACATCAGCGCCGAAGTGGCAGCTGTGCCGTTCGCCACCATTTCCGGAGTCATCGGCGGTCATGCCATCATGGGCTCGGACGAGCCGGGCCAGTATCCAGGCTGTTCGGACCCCGATCCGGCACTCTGCGCGCCCTACTTCTTCAAGACCTCGCCCACCGAGGTCAACGGCTGGGGCTACGGCGCGATGGGCGAGCTGATGGCTGGCATCACCCCGGCCGAGAACATCACGTTCCGCATTGGCGGCCGCGCCTGGTATGTCGGCGGCACTTACGATGCCACCTATTCGGGCGCCGAGGTTACACCGCCGATCTACCAGGAGATCGAGGATCCCGATAATCCGGGTACCTTCATCCCGGCTGATCCTCCTTACTCGGAGCCGAGCGTGGCGACTGAGGACTTTATCGAGACCGCCAACCCGTTCTCGCTCTTCCGCTACGGCCTGCTCGCCGAGCTGACCTACAAGTTCTGACAAGGCTCGCATTGCCGCAACCGGCTGTCCGCTTGCCCCGTTGGGGGTGAGCGGATAAGTCTTGCCGCGCCCGGAGCGCGATTAGGAAAAGTTGCAGACTTTTCCGGTTCGATCGCGCGACCGCGCATGTCCTCATTGCGGCTCGGATGTCACTGTGACTGATCGCCTTCGCATCGCCCTCGCGCAGCTCAATCCGACCGTCGGGGCGATCCGCCAGAACCTCGAGCAGGCCAAGCGAACGCTCGCCGATGTAGCGGGACAGGGTGCGGATATCCTGCTCTTCCCCGAGCTGTTCCTCACCGGCTATTTCCCCGACGACCTGCTGTTCAAGCCGCGCTTCGTCGCCGACGCCATGGCCGCCGCGCATGAATTTGCCGGCGCGACCGCCGGCACCAGCGTTACCGCCATCATGCCCTCGGTCTGGCAGGAGGACGGCAAGCTCTTCAATGCCGCGCTGGTTTGCGAGAACGGCGCCATCATCGCCCGCCGCTACAAGCGCGAGCTGCCCAATGACGACGTGTTCTACGAGAAGCGCTATTTCGAGCGGGCCGAGCTACAGGAGCCGGTAACCATCAAGGGGGTCTCGATCGGCATCCCGATCTGCGAGGACATCTGGCACCCGGACGTCTGCGCCCATCTCGTCGACCACGGCGCACGCATTCTCCTCTGCCCAAACGGTTCGCCCTATTGGCGCAACAAGCAGGCGACCCGCTACAAGCTTGTCACCGACCGCGTCGCCGAGGACAATGTCCCGCTGCTCTATCTCAACCAGGTGGGCGGGCAGGACGAGCTGGTCTACGACGGCGCCAGCTTCGCCATCGAGCCCGGCGGCCGGCTTGTCGTCCAGGCGCGCAGCTTCGAGCCCGAGATCATGATGTCGAACTGGGCCAGCACCCCCGACGGCTGGCGCTGCACCGATCCGCACGTGGCCCCGCTCTCGAGCGTCGATGAAGCGCCGTGGCGCGCTTGCGTGCTCGGCCTCCGCGACTACGTTAACAAGAACGGCTTCAAGACCGTGCTGCTCGGCCTCTCGGGTGGCATCGACAGCGCCATCGTTGCCGCCATGGCCGTCGACGCGCTGGGCGCGGATCGCGTCCACTGCCTGATGCTGCCCTATCGCTATACCAGCAAGGAAAGCCTCGCCGATGCCGAGGACTGCGCCCGCCGCCTGGGTGTGAAGTACGACGTGGTCTCGATCGGCGATCCGGTGGAAGCGGCGCTCGCCGAACTGCAGCCGGTCTTCGGCAACCGCCCGATGGACACCACCGAAGAGAACATCCAGTCGCGCATGCGCGGCGTGTATCTAATGGCCGTGTCGAACAAGCTCGGCGGCTTGCTGCTGACCACCGGCAACAAGTCGGAGATGGCGGTCGGCTACGCCACTATCTACGGCGACATGAATGGCGGCTTCAATCCGATCAAGGACATGCTGAAGATGCGTGTCTACGAGCTGGCCGACTGGCGTAACCACAACCGCCCGGCCGATTGCCTCGGCCCGGATGGCGAGGTGATCACCCAGAACATCATCGACAAGGCGCCCTCGGCAGAGCTGCGCCCCAACCAGACCGACCAGGACTCGCTGCCGCCGTACCCGATCCTCGATGAGATCCTGCACGGACTCATCGAACTGGAGCTCTCGGTCGCCGAAGTCGTCGCCCGCGCCGAAGGTCGTTTCGACCGCGACCTCGTCAAGCGCATCGAAAAGCTGCTCTACATCGCCGAATACAAGCGCCGCCAGTCGGCCCCCGGCGTGAAGATCACCCGCAAGGCCTTCGGTTTGGGACGGCGGTATCCGATCACCAATGGATATCGCGATGTGGTGGAGCAGGTGGAGCAGACCGCGAAGCTCGACAGCAAGGGGCTGGAATGACGGCAATGCCCACCGTCCGCTACGCCCCATCCCCCACTGGCCGTCTGCATCTCGGCAACGCGCGCCCGGCGCTGATCAACTGGCTTTTCGCCAAGGCCAATGCTGGCCGCTACGTCCTTCGCCTCGACGATACCGATACGGCCCGCTCCACCGAAGCGTTTGCCCGCGCCATCGAGGAGGATCTGAGCTGGCTCGGCGTCATCCCGGATTTCAAGGTCCGCCAGTCCGACCGCACCGCGCTCTATGACACCGCCCGCGACAAGCTGATTGCCGCCGGCCGGCTCTATCCGGCCTACGAGACCGAAGAGGAGCTGGACAGCAAGCGCGCCCGTGCTCGCCTGCTTGGCCGCCCGCCGATCTACGATCGCGCGGCCTTGAACCTCACGCCGGAGCAGATCGCGAAATACGACGCCGAGGGCCGTAAGCCCCATTGGCGGTTCAGGCTCGATGGCCGGCCGGTGCAGTTCGACGACCTGATCAAAGGCCCGCAGACAGTCAACACGGCCTCGATGTCCGATCCCGTGCTGATCCGCGCCGATGGTTCGTACCTCTATACGCTCCCCTCCGTCGTCGACGACATCGACCTCGGGATCACTCACGTGATCCGTGGCGAGGACCATGTCAGCAACACCGGCACCCAGATCGAGATTTTCGAGGCGCTCGGCGGCAAGGTGCCGACCTTTGCACACCACAACCTGCTGACCGGTGCCGAGGGCGAGGGCCTGTCGAAGCGGATCGGCTCGCTCTCCTTGGGCGAGTTGCACGAGGCCGGCTACGAGCCGATGGCCGTCGCTATCGAGGCCGTGCTGACCGGCACCAGCCTGCCGCTCGAACCGCACGCAAACCTCGACGAGCTGGCGGGCGTCTTCTCGCTCTCGGCCGTCTCGCATGGTTCCGCCCGCTTCGATCCGGCGGAACTGGCAAGCCTCAACACCCGCATTCTACACCAGATGCCCTACGAGACCGCGCGCCCGCGCCTGGAGCCGCTCGGCCTGGCCTCCGAGCCGCTGTGGCTAGCGTTGCGCGGCAATCTCTCCGTGTTTGGCGACATCGTCGATCTCGCGACGCTGGTGCGGGGGCCGGTGACGCCGGTCATCGCCGCCGAAGACCATGACTACCTGGCCGCGGCGCGCGACCTCTTGCCGGCAGAACCGTGGGACGAAACGACCTGGTCGAAATGGACCGATGCGCTCAAGGCCGCCACCGGCCGCAAGGGCAGGGCGCTGTTCCATCCCCTGCGCCTCGCCCTCACCGGGCGCGAGCAGGGGCCGGAACTCAAGTCCCTGCTGCCGCTGCTAGGGCGTACGGAGTCTCTGGTCCGACTATCCTGACGCGCTTGGTGCCGAACATCACCACCCGGACCGGCTGACCAACGGCCGGCGCGACCACGGCGACTGGCGTCGGCGCCGCTTCACCCGGTGCCGGCGGGCGGCGACGCGGCAGCGGCACATCGACATAGGTGGCGAGGTCGGCGACCGTCGTCACCGGCGCGGCCACCACCGTGGACATGATGCGCCGCTGGTCACGGATGGGCAGCGGGAAGGTGGCGCCGCGGAATGTCACCATGGCGCGCGTCGCTCCTCCACCCAGGTCAGCCACCGTGATCGCGCCCTGCTCCTGCGTCGAGGTGCACTTGCTGGTCGTGTCGAACTCGGTCCGGAACTTGAACGCAGTCGGCAGGTTCGAATAGGGCTCGCCCCACTCGTTGATCATCTGCGCCGGCTCCTGCCCCGGATTGTCGTAATAGTAGAGGTCGACGTCGAGCCCCGGACACATGGTGCGGCATTGCTCGGCATCATTGGCCACGTAGTCGACCAGCGTCGAATAGCTGATTGGCCAGTAGAAGCCGTCGGTCTTGCGCACGCAGAGCGTCCGCACGGTGTGATAGTCGCCGTAGGGGTCGAACTCCTCGCCACGCACGCCGCCTTCGCCATCGAACGTGTCGGTGAAGCCGCCGAACAGCCGCTCGAAAAGGTTGCCGCGATCGCTGTTGGTGATGGTGACGCGCGAACGACCGTCGCAATCGAAGCGCGACATCTCCTGCAGCAACGCCTCGCGCTGCTGGGCCACTGCCTCGCCGGTATCGACGCTCTGCGACATCTGCTTGAGGTCTTCGCGCGCCCCCAGCACCGCCCGCGCGATCTGCCGGCACTCGGCGTTAAGCTGCCGGCCGGCCTTGGCATCGTCGTTGCAGCCCTGCCGAACGTAGGAGCTCTCGGCCTTCTGCACGGCCCGCTGCAGTTGCTTCAGCTGGTTGCCCTGCGAGTTCTGGAAGTCGGAATTGCGATCGAGTTGCGCCAGCATGCCCTGCAGCCGCGCGCAGCTGTCGGCCTGGGCGTAGGCAGTCGTGACATCGAGCAGGAGACCGGCCCATGCGGTAAAGGCCAGCAGGGCAAAGCGTACGAGGAGAAGTAAGGGTCTGACGCTCGTCATTAACTCGAACCGGATCACTGGCTTCTCGCTACCCGGCCTTTGCGCCGAAACCGAGACGGGGCATGCGAGATTCGTCCTCTTAGCATGGCTGCCGCCGCGGTTAACGTCCAATGATGAGCGGCGGGCCACTCTGGCCGCGTGGTAACGCACGAGTGAAAAAGCCGAGCGGGTTTGTGGGAATATTTTGGCTGCCCCGGTGTTGGAAACGCAGCTACGCTCCTCTGGTCGCCTGCCGCGCTAGGGATTTCGTGGCAGGTAGCGCCATCAGGCCCCCATTCCGAGGACCTCAGGAGAACTCAATGCCGACGAACAAGCTTGCAGCCTTCGCGCTGGCCACGGCCGTTGCCGCGGTAGCGACCTTCGCCTTTGCCCAGGACGTGACCCCCGACCCATCGCTCGCCTCCCTCTCGCCCGAAGAGATGGTCGCCAAGCGCCAGGCCGTGATGAAGGAGGATGGTGGCATCCTCAAAGGCGCCGGCGCCTTGAGCGGCGCCGAGGCCGTCACGGCAGCGGAACACCTCATCCAGAACTTTACCAATCTCACCGTGCTCTTTCCCGGGGGCTCCATGGTTGGCGACACCGGAGCGCTCCCGGTGATCTGGGAGAAGAACGCCGATTTCCAGGCTATCTTCGCCACTGCAATCGCCAGCGCGACCAGCATGAAGGCCGCGGCCGAGGCTGGCGATGCCGACGCTTACATGGCAGCGATCAAGGCCACGGGCGGTGTCTGCGGCCAGTGCCACCAGACCTACCGCAAGCCGTCCTGAGGCGCACACAAGAGACATGTTCACAGGCGGTCCGCAAACGGGCCGCCTGCTGCATTTCTGCCTGATAGAGAGCGCAGGGAGTGTGGTAACAGGTGGCTGCGCGCCACCCGCGACTCCCATTCTCCCCGTAAAAGCGGGGATCACTGCCCACCTAGTCCCCGCGAAGCGGGGATCTCTGCCTGGAGTTTCCTTTTGCGAGTCAGTGTTCTTTTCGTCGCCATGACGGCCGCCGCTCTTTTCGCCGCCCCGTCGATGGCCCAGACCCCGGCCGATCTCACCCAGTTCACATCGTCCTGCCAGGGTGGCCAGGCATTCCTGTTGGGCGAGGTGCCGGCGGGCGTCGATTCCGCCTCCATCCTCACGCCGCTCTGCGGTTGCCTCACCACCGCGTTCGCGGAGCTGCCGCAGAAGGATGTCGACATGCTTGCCGCTGACCTCCGCGGCGAAGGCACCGACGCGGCGCATACCGCGCACGGCGATTATGCCGGGCTCACCGAGCGTGCCCGCGGGGGCCTTACCACCTGCTTCGCCTCGCCCGATGTCGCCGCCGCGATGGCGGCCGCGCAGCCGCCCGCCGACCCGGCTCCCGCCGATCCGATGGCGCCCGCAACGCCGCAATAACCGAGATGGGCAGGGGCGCTCCGGCGCCCCTTGCTTTTTGGCGAGCTTGCAGCCATTTTGCCGGCCATGAAAACCGCAACCGCGAACTGCATTTCGGTCTGCATTATTATCCGCTAGGCATCTGCTGGCGGCGCGGTTCTCTTCATCCTGAATTCTCTAGTCCCGAAGAACCCCGCCGTGAGCGCACCTCTGTGCGTAAAGGGAAGAGACTTTGGGCGAGATGACGGAACTGCGCCTCTACAACACGCTGACCCGGACGAAGGAGGTGTTCACCCCCATCGATCCGAAGAACGTGCGCATGTATGTGTGCGGCCCGACCGTCTATGACTATGCCCATATCGGCAACGCTCGGCCGGTGATCGTCTTCGACTTGGTGTTCCGCCTGCTGCGCCATCTCTACGGCGCCGAGCACGTCACCTATGTCCGCAACATCACTGACGTCGACGACAAGATCAACGCCCGCGCCGTCCGTGATTATCCCGGCCTGCCGCTCAACGAAGCGATCCGCAAGGTCACCGAGAAAACGGCCGAGCAGTACTTCAAGGACACTCTCGCCCTCGGCACGCTCGAGCCCACGCACCAGCCGCGCGCCACCGACAACATCCCCGGCATGCAGACGCTGATCACTTCGCTCATCGGATCGCGGCACGCCTACGAAGCCGCCGGGGAAGTGCTGTTCGCCGTCGACTCCATGCCCGACTATGGCCAGTTGAGCGGCCGCAACCTCGAAGACAACGTCGCCGGTGCCCGCGTCGCGGTCGAAGCGCACAAGAAGAACCCGGCCGATTTCGTGCTCTGGAAGCAGTCCTCACCGGAAGAACCCGGCTGGGATTCGCCGTGGGGCAGGGGCCGTCCCGGCTGGCATATCGAGTGCTCGGCCATGAGCGAGCGCTATCTCGGCAAGGTCTTCGATATCCACGCCGGCGGCCTCGACCTCATCTTCCCGCACCATGAGAACGAGATTGCCCAGTCCCGCTGCGCCCATGGCACGCCGGTGATGGCCACCTACTGGCTCCACAACGGCTTTTTGCAGGTCGAAGGCCAGAAGATGTCGAAGAGCCTCGGCAACTTCATCACCATGCACGAGCTGCTGGAGACGGAGAAATTTGGCGGGCGGAAGTGGCCCGGCGAAGTGCTGCGGCTGGCGATGCTGATGACGCACTATCGCGAGCCGATCGACTTTTCGGTGAAGCGACTTGAGGAAGCCGAGAGCAAGCTGCGCGACTGGCAGCGAGCGGCTTCCACTGCCGAGCGCGACTCCGTGTTGCCTCCCCATCCGGGAGTGGTTGCCGAACTGCTGGACGATCTCAACTTCCACAAGGTCTCGGTCGTCCTCGATGGGTTGTCGCGCGACGCCCGCAAGGGCGACGAGACTGCCGCCGACCTGCTGGGCGCCAGTCTCGAGTTCCTCGGCTTCGGCATCGACTCGTTGCTGCAACCGTCGTCGCTGTCGATCGATGCCACGGTCGACATCGAAGAAGCCGTCGCCACCCGCCTCGCCGCCCTCAACGCCCGCGACTTCGCAAAGGCTGACACCATCCGTGCGCAATTGCTGACACAGGGTGTCCAACTCATGGACTACAAGGACGAGGCCGGACAGCGGCAGACCAAATGGGAGCTGAAGCCATGACCACCCTCGATCACGTTGCGCTTTCGACCGCCGACTACGCCACCTCGCTCGCCTTCTACGAGAAGGCACTGGCGCCGCTCGGCATCACGGTGCTGATGAAGTTCGAGGGCGACGAGGGCAACACCGCCGGCTTCGGCTCCGACAATCCGTTCCTCTGGGTCGGCGACGGCGGCAAACTGACCGGTGGCCGCATGCACCTTGCCTTCGGTGCGCCCAATCGCGCCGCTGTCGATGCCTTTTACGCTGCCGCGATCGCTGCCGGCGGCAAGGACAATGGTGGTCCGGGCCTGCGCCCGCACTACCACGCCACCTACTACGCTGCCTTCGTCTACGATCCGGACGGGCACAACATCGAAGCCGTCTGTCATGCCCCAGAGTGAGACGCGTGAACCTACCTTCACCGGCGGCTGCCAGTGCGGCGCCGTGCGCTTTGCCGTCGGCCGGCTCGGCCGCGGCTCCATCTGCCATTGCCGCATGTGCCAGAAGGCCTTCGGCAGCTTCTTCGGGCCGCTGATCACATCGTTTGACGTCATCTGGACGCGTGGCGCACCGAAGTATTTCGCGAGCTCGGACAAGATCCAGCGCGGCTTCTGCGCCGAGTGCGGCACGCCGCTGACCTACGAGGAAACCGGACGCCCACCCGAGCAGCAGGTCGAGATCGCCATCGGCGCTTTCGATGATCCGACCGTCGCGGCGCCCGTGATCCAGGTGAATATGGCGGACAAGCTGCCCTTCTTCGACGGGTTGGCGGCGCTGCCGGTCCGCACCGAGTATTCGGCCGGCTGGCATGAATTCATGGCAAGCCTCGTCAGCCACCAGCATCCCGACCACGATACCGACACCTGGCCGCCCAAGGACGGTTTCCCCGCGTGAGCGCTCTCCGCACCTACTATCCCGAGATCGAGCCTTACGCTTCCGGCCACCTCGATGTCGGCAACCGCCACGCGATCTATTGGGAACGCGTCGGCACGCCGGGCGCGAAACCGGCCGTGTTCCTCCATGGCGGACCGGGCGGTGGGCTCTCGCCCAACCAGCGTCGCGTCTTCGATCCGGCCCGCTACGATGTGTTGCTGTTCGATCAGCGCGGCTGCGGCCAGTCGCGCCCGTTCGCCGAACTCGAGCACAACACCACCTGGGACCTTGTCGCCGATATCGAACGGCTGCGCGAAATGGTCGGCATCGAGCAATGGCTGGTCTTCGGCGGCTCCTGGGGCTCGTCGCTGGCGCTGGCCTATGCAGAGAAGCACCCCGAGCGTGTCACCGAGCTGGTGCTGCGCGGCATCTTCACCCTGCGCCGCTGGGAACTGCTCTGGTACTACCAGCACGGCGCTTCGCTGCTCTTCCCAGACAAATGGGAGCGCTTCGTCGCTCCGATCCCGCCCGCCGAGCGCCACGACATGATCGGTGCCTACCGCAAGCGCCTGATCAGCGCCGATCGCGACATCCGCGTCGCTGCGGCACGCGAGTGGGCCCGTTGGGAAGGCGAGACCATCACCCTGCTGCCCGATCCCGGCGTCAGCGATGCCTTCTACGGCGAGGACTACGCGCTCGCCTTCGCCCGCATCGAGAACCACTATTTCGTCAATGCCGGCTGGATGGACGAAGGCCAGCTGATCCGTGATGCAGGCAAGCTCCGCGACATCCCCGGCGTCATCGTCCAGGGCCGCTACGACGTCGCCTGTCCGCCGCAGACCGCGTGGGACCTGCACCAGGCCTGGCCCGAGGCGGAGTTCATCATGGTCGAAGGCTCGGGGCACGCGCTCAGCCAGCCCGGCATCCTGCATCACTTGATCGAAGCGACCGATCGCTTCGCTGGAGGTGGAATGTGACCGACGACAGCTATCGTTTCCGCGAATATTCCGGCGGCTGCCAGTGCGGCGCGGTCCGTTTCCACGCCAAGGAGTTGCGCGACAACCCGCACTTCTGCCACTGCCGCATGTGCCAGAAGGCAAGTGGCAACATGTTCGCCGATCTCGTCGGCATCCGCCACGAGCATCTGACCTGGACCCGCGGAAATCCCAGCGAGTTTAACAGCTCGGATGTCGCAGCCCGCGGCTTCTGCAAGGATTGCGGCACGCCGCTGTACTATCGCTCGCTCGGCGGCCCGCACGTGTCGATGACCATCGGCTCGTTCGACACCCCGCACCTGATCCCCATCCTCTACGAAATGGGCCTCGAGAGCCGCCATCCGGGCCTTCGGCCCGTTCCGGGAGCCGAGCAGGTCGGCACCACTGAGGAGGGAGACGGCGTCGAGGCCGTAGAGCGCGTCCGCGCCTCCAATCACCAGCATCCCGACCACGACACGGCCGAATGGCAGGCGTACCATGGTTGACCTGCCCCTCACCGGCGGCTGCCAATGCGGCGCCGTGCGCTATCGCGTCGAAGGCACGGTAGTCGATGCTGGCGTCTGCCACTGCCGCATGTGCCAGAAGGCCGGTGGCAATTTCGGCATGGCCTTCTTCGGGGCACCGGATCTCGAGTTCACCCGCGGTGCGCCGGCAGCCTTCGAATCCTCGCCCGGCGTCCTGCGCGGTTTCTGTCGCGATTGCGGTACGCCGCTGTTCATGCGGTATGCCGGCCAGCCCTACGACGTCACCATCGGCTCGCTCGATCGGCCCGACGACGTGCCGCCGCTCAGGAGCCAAGTCGGCATCGAAAGCGAATGCCGCTGGTTCCGCGACCTCGCCGGCGTGCCCAAACATCTCACGACAGCCGTCGAGGGTGATCGCCCGCCCGGTACCACCTTCCAGCACCCCGACCACGACACCACCGACTGGGTCCCGAGGCCTCGCCATGACTGAAGTCCTCTCCGGCGGCTGCCAGTGCGGCGCCGTGCGCTATCGCTTCACCATAAGGCCTGACGGCGCGCATCTGTGCCACTGTCGCATGTGCCAGAAGGCATTCGGTGCGTTCTATGCTCCGCTAGTAGGCGGGCCCCGAGACACCTTCATGGTGACGCGAGGCGAGATCGCATTGTTCCGGTCCTCGGATCTCGTCGAGCGGGGCTTCTGTCGCGACTGCGGAACCCCGCTTTCGTTCGCCGATATCGGCGGCCGTCACATCAGTGTTTCCATCGGGTCACTGGATGATCCCGAGGCCTTTCCGCCGATCGACCAGCACGGCACCGACAGCCGCATGAGCTGGGCCAATGGTCTCGGCAGCCTTCCCGATGTCCCTACCATCGAGGAACGCCACCCCCAGTCCGCCGCAGCAATCCGCGCCTCCAACCACCAGCACCCCGACCACGACACGGCCGAATGGCCGCCCCGTAACTGAGTATCCTCCGATGACTGCCCAAGAATCTGGCAAGGAACGCCTCTACCTGTTCGACACCACGCTTCGCGACGGCGCGCAGACCGCCGGGATCGAGTTCTCGCTCGAGGACAAAATTTCGGTCACTGCGCTGCTCGAGCGGCTTGGCGTCGACTACATCGAGGGCGGCTATCCCGGCGCGAATGTCGTCGACGATCAGTTCTTCCAGGAATCCCGCACCCGAGACGCGACCTTCACCGCCTTCGGCATGACCAAGCGGGCAGGGCGGTCGGTCGGCAACGATCCGGGCGTGCAGGCCATCCTCAACTCCGCCGCCGACGCAGCCTGCTTCGTCGCCAAGGCCTGGGACCACCAGGTTCGCATCGCACTCGAAATTGCGCCCGAGGAGAACCTCAAGGGGTTGCGCGAGACGGTCGAGGCCGGCGTCGAAGCCGGCAAGGAGGTGCTGGTCGATTGCGAGCACTTCTTCGATGGCTTCAAGGGCAACCGCGACTATGCGCTGAGCTTCGTGAAGACCGCGCTCGTGGCCGGGGCGCGCTGGGTCGTGCTCTGCGACACCAATGGCGGCACCATGCCGTCGGAGGTTTCGGCCATCGTCGCCGAGGTGCTGAAGGTCGCCCCCGGCGACAGGCTCGGCATCCACGCCCATGACGATACCGGGCAGGCCGTCGCCAATACGCTGGCCGCCGTTACGGCCGGCGTGCGCCAGATCCAGGGCACGCTCAACGGCATCGGCGAGCGCTGCGGCAACGCCAATCTCGTCACCATCATCCCGACGCTGATGCTGAAGCCCAGCTTCGCCGATCGTTTTGAGGTCGGCATCAGCCCGGCGCAGCTCGAGGACCTGACTTCGATCTCGCGCGCCTTCGATGATCTGCTCAACCGCGCTCCCGCCCGGCAGTCGCCCTATGTCGGCACCGCCGCCTTCGCCACCAAGGCCGGCATCCATGCCTCGGCGCTGGCCAAGGACGTGTCGAGCTACGAGCACGTCTCGCCCGAAAGCGTCGGCAACGAGCGCCAGATCATGGTCAGCCAGCAGGCCGGCCGCTCCAATCTGCTCGCCGCGCTGAAGCGCCATGGCATCGTGCTCGCCAAAGACGATCCGCGCATCGACAAGCTGCTCCGCACCGTCAAGGAGCGCGAAGCGCGCGGCTATTCCTACGATGGCGCCGATGCCTCCTTCGTGGTGCTGGCGCGCGGCATCCTCGGCACGCTGCCCGAGTTCTTCGATGTCGAGAGCTACCGCGCCAGCGTTGAGCGCCGCCACAACGCCAAGGGCGAGCAGATCACTGTCACTGAGGCCGTGGTGAAAATCCGCATCGGCGATGAACTGCTAATGTCGGTGGCCGAAGGCAATGGTCCGGTGAATGCGCTTGACCTTGCCATGCGCAAGGATCTCGGCGTCTTTTCCGAGCGCATTTCCGATCTCGAGCTGGTCGATTTCAAGGTGCGTATCCTCGACGGCGGCACGGGCGCGGTCACCCGTGTGCTGGTCGAAAGCCGCGATGGGACGGGCGAGCGGTGGTACACGATCGGCGTGTCGCCCAACATCATCGACGCCTCATTTGAGGCGCTTTACGAGTCGATAACCTATAAGCTCATGAAGTCAGAGGCAGCCTGAATTCCGCTAACGGTAGTACAGGACAGGCTGTCCCGTATTGCCCGGAGGCCCTGCTGAGCCGGACCGACGACCGTAGAACTCTGCTTATCGCCCTCGCTGCGGCCGGGGTGACGGTCGTGATCGGCCTGGGCATCATCGGTGCTCCACTTGTACAGGCCTGCGCCGGCGACAGTCGCGGCGTGGTGACCTGCCTGCGCGAAATGGCCGACCGCCGGTTCGATCTGCCCGGCGAGGCGGATTCGCCCGCCCGCGTGGTGGACACACAGGCGGTGCCCGCCGCCGCTGTTCCAGACGTTGCTCTTGCAGAGGTGACCACCGAGGAGCAGGCTGCCGCAGCGGACGTTGTGCCCAAGTGGTCAGCGCCCTCCGACGAGGCCAAACCTGCCGAACCTGCTATGCCCGTCGCCAACCCGCCCCCGGGGCAGGGCGGTCCGCTGCTACCGGCGGCGCCGACTGCGATCAACTCCCCGCCTTCCAGGCCGGCGGAGCCGGCCCCACCGGTCCTGCGCGAAGCGGCTATCGATGAGACCGCCGCGACGCCGGAGACTGCACCTTCAGTGCCCGTCGTGCCGGCGCCGACGGGCCTGCCCGCGACGGAAGCCTTCTCGATCACGCCGTTGGAGAACCCGCCGGCCGAGGCCCGGGAGGCTTCGCTGCCTGACGCAGCCCCACCGGTTGCTCCGCCACCAGTGTTCGAGGCACCTGTCTCGCCGGCACCCGAGCCGCCAGCTGCGCAGAGTCCGCCCGCTCCGGAGCCCGTGGTCGAGGCGGCCGGCGACGAGCCACTTCCACCCCCGCCGGCGCCTGCAGTCACCGCGCCGCTGGTCCTCGCGCCGACCATCGATGCGATCGAACTCGAAGGCGCGTCGAGCTACATTTCCGGTTCCGGTCCGGCGGGTGCGGTTGTCCGGCTTTATTCCGATGGCAAGTTCCTGGGCGAGAGCCCGGTCGAGGAAGGACGCTGGCTGGTCGAGGCCGGCGACATCCTCGCTACTCCCAGCAGCGAGCTGCGGGCCGAGGCTATCGAGCCCGACAGCGGCAAACGGTTGGGCGAGTCCGTCATCACGATCGAGATCGAACTGCCGCAGAAGCAACCCGCTGGGCCGCCGCCAGACGCTGCGCCGGCTGAACTGGCCCCTTCGGAAGTCGCGCCACCACCGGTCTCGGCGCCGCCATCCGATCCTGAACCGGCACAGCGGGGCGGGAGCGATTCCGTCGCCCCCGCGCCCGATGCTGGGTCACCCTCCGACTTGCCGGAAACGGGCAGCGATACCCCCTCGACCGATGCCCTCGATCCGGCGGAACTCCCGCCCGTGCAGGAAGAGCCGTCGCCCGAGTCGCTATCGCCATCGAGCCCCGCTCCTGTCGACGCCGAACGGCCCGCGCCGCTCGTCGCCAATCCAGAGACGGACTTGCCTCCACCTGCGCCGGCCGCCCAGGGAATAGTTGAGCCCCCTGCGGTGCCCGACGCCCTGGCTTCCGAAGCAGATCTGCCCCCGCTCGCGGCCATCATCCCGGACAAAGACTCCGCCTCTGTAGAGATCCTGCCGCCCAGCCCGTCAGAACTCGACGCGCTGCCGCCCATCGGCGCCACCGACCACGAGTCCGCGACGATCGAACTCGACCCGCCCAGTGGCCCCGCCCTGATGGCCGAGTTCTCCTTGCCCAAGCCGAGGCCCAGTGCGCCATCGGTCACGGTGCTCCGCCTGTTTCCCTTCGGCGACCCGGTCTATGGCCGCTTCTCGGGCGGACAGGCGATCATCCGGCGCGGCGACACGCTATGGAGCCTCGCTCACCGCTACTATGGCGCCGGCATCCACTACCGCACGATCTTCGAAGCCAACCGCGACCAGATCAGCCGGCCCTCGAAGATCTACCCCGGCCAGGTCTTCGACCTGCCGCTGGTAACGAAGGAGTAGGCCGCGCAGCCGTCTCTCTCAGTCAGGCACAATCCCTGCCACCGTCACGTCAACCACAACCCACAACTCCCCCTTCAGGCAGGTCATTTCGCCTTGCCTTGCCGCGGCCGATCTTCTATCGGTCAAAGACGATGAACCCGCTGTCCGACGACGATATTGCCAACATGATGCGCGCCCTGGGCCACCCGGTGCGGCTCAGCATCATGCGCATTATTGCCGAGCAGAATGCGGGGGACTGTTGTTGTACCGACGTGACTCAATGCTTGCCGCTGGCGCAGTCGACTGTCAGCCAGCATATCAAGGTTCTGCTCGATGCCGGTCTGGTCGAGCGTCATGCCAAAGGCACGCGCAACTGCTACAAGCTGCGTGCTGATCGTCTGGCCGAGTTCAACTCCGCCTGTTCCGGCCTCTTCGCCGGCCTTGCCACCACCGTTTCCCCGGTCAAAGAGCTCGCCTGATGTCTGTCGCCGATGAGGCGCCCAAGAATCCTACCGTTAACGCGGAGGAGGGTGGGCTGCTTTCCACTGTTCGCAACCTTTGGCAGTACATGTGGCCGGCCGGCAGGCCGGACCTCAAGCTGCGGGTGATTCTCGCCATTGGCGCGCTGCTGGTTTCGAAGGTTGCGACGACGCTCGTTCCCTTCGCCTACAAGTGGATCATCGACAGCCTCGACGGCTCGACGCCCGATCCGGGGCTGGTCATGGGCCTTGCCGTCCCCATCGTGCTGGTCGTTGCCTATGGCGTCGGCAACATCATCGATGCCGGCTTCCAGCAGTTGCGCGACGTGCTCTTCGCCTCGGTCGGCCAGCATGCCGTGCGGAAGCTGGCGCTGCAGACCTTCGAGCACCTGCACAAGCTCTCGCTCCGCTTCCATCTCGCCCGCCGCACCGGCGGCCTTTCCCGCGTCATCGAGCGCGGCACCAAAGGCATCGAGACCATCGTGCGCTTCACGATGCTCAACACCGCCCCGACGCTGGTCGAGTTCATCATCACCGGCGTCATCTTCATCGTGATGTTCGGCGTGAGCTACCTTTCGGTGCTCGTCGTCACCGTCTGGCTCTACCTCTGGTTCACCATCAAGGCCTCGAACTGGCGCATCGCCATCCGTCGCGACATGAACGACAGCGACACCGACGCCAACGGCAAGGCCATCGACAGCCTGCTCAACTTCGAGACGGTGAAGTACTTCGCCAACGAGAAGATGGAGGCCGCGCGCTTCGACAAGTCGATGGAGAAGTACGAGCGCTCCGCCGTGCGCATCTGGACCTCGCTGGGTTTCCTCAACTTCGGCCAGGCGCTGATCTTTTACGCCGGCACCGTCGTCATCCTCATCATGGCCGTGATCGGCGTGATGAACCGCACGCTGACGCTCGGCGATTTCGTACTGCTCAATACCTTCCTGATGCAGATCTACCGGCCGCTCAACTTCATCGGCTTCGTCTACCGCGAAATCCGCCAGGGCCTCACCGACATCGAAGAGATGTTCAAGCTGCTCGATCGAGCTCCCGAGATCCAGAACAAGCCCGGCGCCCAGCCTATTCGCATCACCGGCCCGGTCATCCGCTTCGAGGACGTGAAGTTCCACTACGATCCCGATCGCCCGATCCTCAAGGGCGTCAGCTTCGAGGTTCCGGCCGGCAAGACCATCGCTGTCGTCGGCCCGTCGGGCGCCGGCAAATCGACCATCTCGCGCCTCCTCTATCGCTTCTACGATGTGAGCGAGGGCCGCATCACCATCGATGGGCAGGATCTGCGCGACGTCACGCAGGAGAGCCTCCGCGCCGCCATCGGCATGGTTCCGCAGGACACCGTGCTGTTCAACGACACCATTGCGTATAACGTCCGCTACGGCCGGCCCGACGCTTCCGACGAGGAAGTGCGCAAGGCCGCGGACCTCGCGCAGATCGGTCCCTTCATCGAAGCGCTGCCCAAGGGCTTTGACACCCAGGTCGGCGAGCGCGGGCTGAAGTTGTCCGGCGGCGAGAAGCAGCGCGTCGCCATCGCCCGCACCATCCTCAAGGCGCCGGCCATTCTCATCCTCGACGAGGCGACTTCGGCGCTCGACACCAAGACCGAGCAGGACATCAAGTCCGCCCTCGATCTCGTCTCGGCCAACCGCACCACCCTCGTCATCGCCCACCGGCTCTCGACCGTCGTCAATGCCGACGAGATCATCGTGCTTCGCGACGGCCAGATCGCCGAGCGTGGCAAGCACATCGACCTGCTGCGCGACGCCGGCCTCTATGCGCAGATGTGGAACCGCCAGCGCGAGGCCAGCGAAGTCGAGGAACTCGCCCGCAAGGTCGCCAACGACCCCGAAGGCTTTGTCAGGCGCGGACTGCCCGCGGCGGAGTAGCGGCTTTGGGGTTCGTTCGGTGGAACCGACCGCTTGACCAACCCGTTGCGCTCCACCACCACAGCGTCGGCCCATGGCTCCACCACCCTCCCGCAATGCGTCGCTCGACGCCCTTCGCGTTCTGAGCCTTCTTGGCATTGTCACCCTGCACGTCGCGGGCGGCGGTTTCGCCGACAACAGGCCGCTCGGCTTCCTCGTCGATGAGTTGAGCCGCTTCGCCGTCCCGGTCTTCTTCCTGCTGTCGGCCTACTTTTGGAAGGACGCCGACCTTGCGCGCCCGCTTCGCCTCGCCGGTAAAGTGGCGCGCCGCGTCCTCCCCGCCTTCGCCGCTATCCTGGCGATCACCATCGCCCTGCGCCTCATCGAGCACGGTCGCCCCGGTTTCTCGCCGAGCCCTGAGGGCGTCCTGCTGCTACTCTGGACCGGCGGCCCGGCCTTCCACCTCTGGTTCCTACCGGCCCTCGTCCTGGGAAGTTTGATCGTCGGCACGCTCTTGAAGCAGTTTGGCCTGGGCTGGACGATCGGGGTCGCCATCGCGCTCTACCTCACCGGCACCATCATCGGAGCCTACTCGAAGCCGCTCTTCGGCCACGGCTTCCCATTCTGGATGGACCGCAACGGCCTCTTCTTCGCGCCAATCTTCCTCGTCGCCGGCGTCACCCTGCGCCGCTACGGCGATCGGCTGGGCAACCTCCCGATCGCCACCATCGCCGCAGCCGTAGTGACATTCGCGGCCCTGCACGTCGCCGAAGGCTACTTCGTCGTCGGGCGCTATGCCCTCGGCCACGACTACTCGATTGCCACTCTCGGCTACGCCCTCTCGGTCGCGATCCTCTTCACCCGCCTCGAACTCAGGAGCCAGATCTGGTCGACCGTCGGCCAAGCCACCTTCGGCGCCTACCTCATCCACCTGCTGGTACTGGACGTCCTGGCTTCGGACCTGAAGCTCGGGGCCAACTCACTGCTGCTCATCGCCCTGACCTTCGCCACATCGCTGGCAATCGGACTGGGGTGGCAGTGGGTGGTCGGTGCTTTGCGCCCGAGACGGCCAGCCCACGCTGTGGAGTAAACGGAACCGAGCCTGGTTGCGATTACCTTCGCTTGCCGGAGAAGATGATTCGGCGGACGTCATCGGCGAAAAGCAAAAGGCCCGGGACTATGCCCGGGCCTTTCTTAACTCGCATTGTCGGAGGCTATTCCGCCGCTTGCCGGCTGACCACCGTCACGCCGTCCTGCTCCTTCTCCACCAGGCCCGAACCTTCGGTCTTGATGAAGCGCTTGGAGCTGTCGACGTCGGCCGGGATCTCGACCGTCTGGCCGTCCGGTGTCACTGCCACTGCCGTCTTGCGGCCGAACAGGCCGCTGAAGGCATTGGCGATGGCGGTTGCGATGCGACCGCGGCGGATGACGGAGGGCGCGGTGATCATCACCGGCACCATCACCAGCGTGAGGGCGGTGGAGACGAACAGGCCCGACACCAGCGCGGCCGAGAGGTGCGTGAACCACGACCCCGCAAGGCCACCCCACACCACCTCGCGGCGGATGAAGTCGAACTCCATGTTGATCGCCATCGGGATCACGCCCAGGGCCGTCACCGTTGCGGTGAGCAGCACCGGCCGCACGCGCTGGCTGGCAGTGATCAGCATGGCCTTCACCGGCTCGACGCCATCGCCACGGTTGTAGTGGTTGTAGGTGTCGATCAGCACGATGCCGTTCTTCACCACGATGCCCGCGAGAGCCACGATGCCGAGGCCGGTCATGATGGCCGAGAAGCTCATGCCGGTAATCGACATACCCAGCACCACGCCGGCGATCGACATGACCACCGTCGAGAGCGTCACGACCACCTGGTAGAAGCTGTTGTACTCAAGCAGCAGCACCAGGGCGATCATCGCCAGCGCGGCCATCAGCGCACCAACGATGAAGGTATTGGTGTCGTTGATCTGCTCGTCGGCACCTCCGAACACGACGTTCGTGGTCGACGGGAAGCCCTGCTCGGCAACCCAGGTCTTGAGCTGCTCGATCTTGGCATCCGCCGGCACGCCCGGCAGCAGGTTGGCGGCGACCGTCATCTGGTAGCTGCCGTTCTTGCGGGTGATGTTGGCGACCTTAGGCACGGCCGTCCGCTGGATAAAGTTCGACACCGGCACGAGACCTTGCGCCGTCACGATACGGAGCGAGTCGAGGCTGTCGAAGCTGCGTTCATCGAGCGGCAGGCGCACCTTGATGTCGAGTTCGTCGTCGGCATCGTCCGGCCGGTAGGAGCCGAGCGTTACGCCCGATGTAACCAACTGGACATAGGGGCTGAGCTCGCGCACGCCGATGCCATATTTGGCGGCAGCGGCACGATCGATCGTCACTTCCCAGTCGATACCGGGGGAGGGACGGCCGTCCTCGATGTCGATGGTGTCGCCGAGCTGGTTCTCGATATAGTCGCGCAGCTTGGTCACGACCGGAGCGAGGTCGTCGTAGACAGTGCTTTCAACGCTCAGGTTGATCGCCTTGCCGGCGGGTGGGCCGTTTTCCTGCGCCGCGATCTGAACTTCGAGACCCGAGATATCCTTCACCCGGTCGCGGATGTTCTGGAAGATCTCCTCGGCCTTGACGCGCTCGTTCCACGGCTGCAGCTGCAGATTGAACTGCCCGATGGTGTCCGGAGGACCGCCGCTCGAGAAGCCGTCGCCGCCACCGCCCGAGAAGGTCATGATCGAGTCCTGGACGCCCTGCACCTGCAGGATTTGCGTCTCGACCTCGGCCAGCATGTCGCGGATCTCGACCGGCGAGTAGTTGCCCCGGGCGATCACGTTGACCGTGCCGAACTCGGCCTCCGAAGCCGGGAAGGCTTCGACGCCGGTCGGATTGCTTATGTAGACGGCGAACATGCCTATGACGACGGCAAAGCCGACCGTCAGCGTGATGAGCGGGTGCCGGATCAGGTGCTGGAGCGTCCGCACATAGATGCCGGTCGCCCCCTTCACCTTGTTCACGTCGAACTTGTCCGGGTACATGACGACGTCGGCCGCTTCCTTGGCCTTCTCGTCGACATGGCTCGAAGCAATGATCGCGCCGATCACGGGCATGAATACCAGCGCCGAGAGCAGCGAGGCGATCATGACCACGATCACGATGATCGGCAGGTAGCTCATGAACTTGCCGATAATGCCCGGCCAGAACAGCAGCGGGACGAACGCGCCCAGCGTCGTGAACGTAGCCGAAACCACGGGCACGAACATCTTGCGCGCCGCGAGGATGAAGGCCTCCTTCTTGGAGACACCCTCCTGCAGCTTTCGTTCCGCGTATTCGACCACCACGATTGGATCGTCGACGAGCACACCCACCGCCAGCACGAGGCCGAACATGATCATCATGTTGATGGTCATGCCGAGCATCTGCACGACGAGGAAGGCGATCATGAACGAGATCGGGATCGAGGTGCCGATCATGAGGGCAGGGCGCACACCGAGGGTGGCGACACAGACCGTCATGACGAGCGCGACAGCAGTTAGCACCGCGGCTTCGAGCGAGCGGAACAGATTCTTGGTGGTGTCCGCCTGGTCGATCAGGAAGCTGTGCTGAATGCCGGCCGGCCACGCCTTGGTGAACTCGGTCGTGACCGCACGCACCTGGTCCGAGACATCGATGACGTTGGTCCCGAGCTCCTTGATAACGCCCAGGGTGATCGCCGGCTGTCCGTTGACGTGCGCATACTGCGTCGCGTCCTCGAAGGTACGGGTGATGGTCGCCACGTCGCCGAAGGTGACGACATTGTCGCCATCGGACTTGATCGGCAGCGAATAGACGTCCTCGGCCGAAGTAATGAGACCAGGCACCTCGACGTTGAACGAGCCCTGTCCGGTGTCGAGCGTGCCGCCCGGTACCACCATGTTGTTCTTGGCGAGCGCGTCCAGCAGTTCGCCGGCCGTGAGGTTATAGGCCTCGAGCCGGCTCATATCGATGGTGACCGCCAGCATCTCGTCGCGCGATCCGGAGATCGTGACGCTCTGCACGGTCGGAATTTCTTCGAGCCGGTCCTGCAGGTCCTTGGCGTTCTGGACCAGGGCGCGCTCCGGCACGTCGCCGTAGATCGCCACCGAGATGGAAGGCTGATTGGTGAACGAGATTTCGGTCACCGACGGCTCCTTGGCGTCTTCCGGCAGCTCTGAAGAGACGCCGTCGAGCTTGGCGCGAATGTCCGCAAGCGCCTTGTCGCTGTCGGCATTGACGTTGAACTCGAGGAAGACCGAGGCATGGCCGGTCGTCGCGGTCGAGGTGTAGTTCTCGAGCCCGTCGATGTCCTTGACGCGATCCTCGATCGGCTTCGCCAGGAGGCGCTCCGCATCACGTGGGGACACGCCGGTCTGGCTGACCGAGACGTAGAAATAGGGGATGTCGATGGCCGGGAAGCTTTCCTTGGGCAATGACATGTACGCGCCAAAGCCGGCAAAGAGCAGCAACGCCATCACCGTCAACACGACCCGCGGCATGCGCAGGACGCGTTCGAGGAAATTCATCATGACTGCACCCCTTCAGCAGCGGCCTCGGACTCTTCGGACTGAGGCGTCCCCGTAACGTTGGTCGCGTTGACCTTCTGGCCCGGCACGACATACTCCTGGCCCATCGTGATGACATCCACCGTCGGTGGCAGGCCAGTCACCCAGACGCCCTCGCGGGAGTCCGACAGGATGGTCACGGCGTAGAATTCCACCACACCATCCTTGACGGCGCGCACCCCAAGTGCGCCCTCGTCATTCAGCGTCAGCACCGACTGCGGCAGCAGGTGCGCCGGCAGCGTACCCATGCTCACCGTCGCGGTTGCCGTAACACCTGACAGCACCTTGCCATCGGTATTGGGCAGCTCGATCTCGATCGGGAACGAGCGGGTCGCCTCGTCGGCCAGCGAGGCGATATAGCTCACCTTGCCCTCCACCGACTGGCCGGTAACCGTCGTGATCTTGGCCGGCAGGCCGAGTTCAGCGCGCGCGATCCGGGCTTCCGGCACGTTGGCGACGAACAGCATCGGATCGAGCTCGACCACGGTGGCGCAGGGCTGGCCAGCCTGGATCATCGTCCCGACGGTCACGACAGGATCCTGCACGACGCCCGTTGCCCACGATTTCACCTGCGTGCGGTCGAATTCCTGCTTGGCCTGGTCGAAGGCCGCCTGCGCCGCCTTGAGGGCAGATTCCAGCGCATTGGCCGTATTGGCCGCTGCGAGGCCCTTCTCGCGCAACTGCTTGTTGGTGTCGAAGTCGACCTGCGCCTGAGCCAGCGACGCCTCGGCCTGCGCAACGGCGGCGGCACGAGTTCCCTCGTCGATAGTGCAGATCACTTCACCCTTGGCGACCTTCTGTCCCTTCACGACATTGACCGCGGACACGATGCCGGTGGTCTCCGGTGCAACCGAAACCACCGACTTGGCCTTGGTACGGCCACGCAGCGGCACCTCCAGCGGCATCGGCTGCACGCTGTAGGTTTCGGTGCGGACCGACTGCAGCGGCGCCTCGGCGCCCGTCGATTCCGCCACGCGCTCGGCAATGGTCAGATGCGGATCGATCTCGCCTTCGACGTGGTGCTCCGCACTCTCCGCCGACGGATCGATGAAGGCAATGATCGGGCGTTCGCCGTTGCCCGGCCCGTTGCCGCCGGCGACGAACGTGCCGCTGCCCAGCCAAAGGGCGCCAATAACGAGGATTGCCCCGGCCGTGCCGTAGGAATAGATCGCACGCATATTCTGAAAGTCCCTCTACTCAGCGGCGGCGGCCGCGTCCCGGTCCGGACGCGCCAACGCAATAAGTTCAGCCCCGTGCGCCTCGATGTAGTTACGGGCCGCCTGCATACAAGTCCGGCCGTAATCGATGACCCAGGCATCGCCGGGATGGTTGTGTTGTTGTTTGAGCCGATCGAAATCGGCAAGCATCGTGTCGACTTCGGCGAGTCGTTCGCTCAAACGCTCTTCGACCAGCGATTGCGGCAGCTCGGACGCGAAGCGTGCGAACAGCAGGAATTCGCTGCGGAACTCGTCTTCGCCGAGCTTCTCGAACAGCGACTGGATGAAGGCCGAACGGCCTTCCGTCGTAATCGAGTAAATCTTCTTGGCCGGCTTGCCGTCCTGCTGCTCAACCCTTGATGTGACGAGCTTTTCCTGCTCCAGCCGAGCCAGGGCCGGATAGATCGAACCGTAGCTGGCATCGATGAAATAGGAGTACTCGCCCTCGATGGAGAGCTTCCTGATCTCGTATCCGGTGGCTTCCTCGTCATACAAGATGGCGAGGCAGATCGTCCTGACGTTCATGGCTTCCTATCTGTCCGACATATAACGGACCAGCATATGCCGGGCCTATATATGGAACGGGCGGAAACCGCAACAAGGGGATGAGTCGGGGCTGCCATGCATTTTTCTCATGGCCCAACCGTTTGAATACTAACGGTATTCAGCCTCAGGTTTCGGCGAAGCGCACCATATGCGCCAGGGCCGCCAGTGCCAGGTCCCGGCTCGAAGCCGCCACGAACCAAGTGTTCAGGAACTTCTGTTCGGGGTGTCCGCAGGTCAGCGGCACCCCGTCGAGATCCAGCACGACGCCCCCGGCTGCTTGAAGCACGGCCTGGCCCGCGGCGGTGTCCCATTCCGAAGTCGGGGTGAATCGCGGGTAAAGTTGGGCCTCGCCGCTGGCGAGCAGGCAGAACTTCAGCGACGAGCCGACCGACACATCCTCGGCCACTTCGAGTGCAGCGCAGAGTTCGGCCAGCGCCGCGTGCCCATGCGACCGGCTGGCGACGATCCGCGGCCGCGGGGCGTGACTGACCTGGAGGGAGCCTACCCCCGTAATCTCGCCGTCGCGCACCTCACCGGCGAATGCACCTTCCGGACCGCCCCAGTAGATTTGCCCGGTCGCCGGTGCCAGCACCACGCCGCGCACCGGGTGCCCATCTTCGCAATAGGCGATGTTGACGGTGAACTCGCCGTTGCGCTTCAGAAACTCCTTGGTGCCGTCGAGTGGGTCGACCACGAAATAGCGTCCGCCCAGTTCGGGAATGCGGCCCGCGGCGACGCTTTCCTCCGCCAGCACCGGCAGCCCGGTTTCCGCCAGTATGGCGAGGATGATGGTTTCGGCCTTCTGGTCGGCCTCGGTCACCGGCGAGCCGTCCGCCTTCTCGGAGGCGATGGCGCCGCGCAGATAGACTTCCATGATCGCGTCGGCGGCAGCGATCGCCGCTTGGTTCATCAGCGCGGTAAAGTCGGCAGTCATCGGATCTCCACATCCAGTCCCAGGTCGAGCGGCTTCGCGCCCATCGTGATCTGGCTCGACGAAATGAAGTCGACGCCGGTCTCGGCGATCCCCCGCACCCGCTCGAGCTTCACCCCGCCCGAAGCCTCGAGCCGCGCCCGCCCATGATTGAGCCTTACAGCTGCCTTCAGCAGCTCGTTGTCCATGTTGTCGAGCATGACGACGGTCGCGCCGGCTTCGAGTACTTCCTCGAGCTCGCTCAGCGTCGTCACCTCGATCTCGATCGCAACCAGATGCCCCGCCGCCTCTCGTGCTGCGCGAAAAGCCTTGCCCGCCCCGCCGGCCACCGCGACGTGGTTGTCCTTGATAAGGATGGCGTCGCTCAGCGCGTAACGGTGGTTCGCACCACCGCCGCAGCGTACCGCGTATTTCTCGAAGGCACGCAGCCCCGGCGTGGTCTTCCGCGTATCGCAGATGCGTGCCGTCGTCCCCTCGACTGCTTCTACGAACTTATGCGTAAGCGATGCGATCCCGCTGAGATGATTCAGGAAATTGAGCGCCGTCCGCTCTCCGGCGAGCAGCTGCCGCGCGTCGCCCGACACCACCGCGACGATGTCACCCTTGCCAACCAGTGCCCCATCGTCGACCTGCGGATTGACGTCCACCCCGCCGCCAAGCTGCCGGAATACCTCGAGCGCCAGCGGCAACCCAGCGATGATACCCGGCTCGCGCGCCGAAAGCGTCGCCGTGGCAACTGCCGCCACCGGTATCGTCGCCTGGGACGTAAGATCGCCCGCCAGCCCGAGGTCCTCCGCCAAAGCGCGGCGCACCGCATCCTCAACGAGGGCAGGGGGCAGGACGGGAACGTGAAGGATATCGCGCATCGGGCGAGGATTTACGCGACCCGGCACCCCCGCGCAATGGCGCCAGTCCGAAAGGCAGTGACGACGCATATCTGCGGAATCGGAACAATTCGCCCTTCGTATCCGTTCTGACGGTGCGCAGTTCCGGGCCGGGTGGCTGTTGCATCATAAGAAGAATGGAGAAACCAATGCAACTCAAGCGCTTGTTGATAACGACCACAAGCCTCTGCATGCTGTCGCTGATGCCGCTTCCGGCGTTCTCGCAGGATGCTGGTCTGACAGCTGCCTACAACGCCTATGTCGAAGCGCAGAGCGGCGAAGATGCCGACGCCAAGGCGGCCGCCGAGGCTGCCTTCCTGGCCGAGTGCCAGCGTGTCGGCGCGCCGGACCTGCAACAATGCATCGCGATCGCGACCGGTGCGGCGACCGTGGAAGCCCCCGCACCGGCCGAGGAGCCGGCACCGCCGGCCGAGCAGCCCGCTCCGGCTGAAGGGCCTGCACCGGCGCCTGCGGAACAGCCCGCTCCGGCCCCCGCCGAACCGGCGCCCGCCCCGGCTGAGCCTGCTGCCGCGCAGCCTGCTCCCGCCGAGCCTGCACCAACCGAACAGGCACCGGCTGAGCCGGCGCCCGCCGAGCAGCCCTCTGCTGCCAGCGATCCAGCCCTCATTGCCGCCTATTCGGCCTATGTGTCGGCCAGCTCCGGTACGGATGCCGACGCCAAGACAAGTGCAGAAGCCGCCTTCCTCGCCGAATGCAACCGGCTGGGTATCGCCTCGCTTGACGAGTGTCTCGCCCTGATGGGCGGTGCGCCCGCTACGCCTACGGCGCCCACCGACCCGGCCCAGCCTGCGACCGATCAGTCAGGCCAGCCACTGGAGCAGGTCCCTGACCAGCAGACGCCGGATGCTCCTGTTGCTCCGGTTCTCGATAGCGCCAAGGACGCGAGCGGCGCCGGCACCGAGGCACCTGCACCGGCCGCCCCGGCTGAGGCCACGCCTCCGCCGGCCTCCGATACCGAAGCGCAGGCAGGCCCCCCGCCGGCCGCCACCGAGGTTACGGCGACCGTCGAGGCTCCCGGCGAGAAGGTGGATCAGCTGCCGGCCATAGAGCAAAAGCCCAACGCCAAGGACGTCCGCGAGACCGATGACAACCGGTTGATCATCACCATCGGGCTGAACATCAACCTCTTCACCCCGTACGAGGATCGCGACCGCATCGGCCGCGACAACGAGGTCACCTACGAGCGGCTCGAAAACGGCCGCTACCGCCAGACCGTCATCCGTCCCGATGGCACGCGCGTCATCACGGTGTGGAACCGCTACGGCGAGATCATCCGTCGTGTGAAGGTGCTGCCGGATGGAACCAAGATCATCATCATCTTCGCCCAGGACGACCGCGAGGACGGCGGTTGGCGCGATCCGGGCGATGACCTGCCGCCGTTCTACCTGCCGATCCCCGTCAACGAGTACGTGCTCTATAGCGAGCGGGCCGACGAGGACGATATCGAGCTGTTCCTCAGTGAACCGCCGCTCGAAAAGGCTGCCAGGGTCTACACCGTGGACGAGGTCAAGCATTCGGCCCGTCTGCGCGACACGATCCGCCGGGTGGAGATCGGTGATCTGACCTTCGACACCGGTTCGGCCCAGCTCGGCCGCGACCAGGTCGGCTCCTTGAGCAAGGTGGCCGCTGCAATGAAGAAGATTCTCGACCGCAACCCGGGCGAAGTCTTCCTCGTCGAAGGCCACACCGACGCCGTCGGGGCGGACGAGTCCAATCTCGTTCTCTCCGATGAGCGCGCCGAAACGGTCGCCAACCTGTTGAGCGAGTTCTACGACATCCCGCCGGAGAACCTCACGACGCAGGGCTATGGCGAGCGCTACCTGAAGGTTGAGACCGACGGTGAAGAGCGGGCCAACCGCCGCGCAACCATCCGCCGCATCACCAACCTGGTCGCCCCCAGCGCCAGCTGATCGGCCCCACGCAACGATCTCTCTCCCCTCTTGGGGAGGGAGACCCCACCAGATCGACGCCATCGACACGCCGCAATTGCCGGGCTAATTGAACATCGTTCACGGAGTTGCACGATGGCCCGTCGCGCCGATCATTCGAAGGAAGAGCTTGCCCGGCTGGTGGTGGATACCGCCGAGGAGCTGATCGCGGAGGAGGGGATCGACAATTTCTCCGCCCGCTCGCTGAGCCGCGCCATCGGCTACACGGCCGGCACGCTCTACCACCACTTCAAGGATCTCGACGACATCGTCACCCAGGTGAACACGCGCACGCTGGTCGGCCTCGCGCAGGCCTTCGCGTCCGCGACACCCTCCGACGATCCGCGCCGGATGCTCCACAACTACGCCGATGCCTTCCTCGGCTACATCACGCTCAAGCGGAACCTGTGGAACGCACTGTTCGAGTTCCGGCGCAAGCCCGGCCAGCCGGTGCCACCTTGGTATGTTGAAGCCATCGCCTCGCTGATCCGCATCGTCGCGCAGTGCTTTGTCGAGATACGTTCCGATCTCGGCGACGCCGCCGCCCGCCAGTCCGGGCAACTGGTCTTCGCCTCGATTCACTCCGTCGTCTCGCTAGAAAGCTCCGGTCGCCTGAGCCTCATCATGGACAGGGACATCGGTAGGGTCGTGCACGAACTGGTCGACATGCACATCCTCGCCTACACGCACCGCCCCTGATCCTCCCCCGCGGGGATGGGGAGGGGCGGCACCAAGTGCAACTCCGTCGCTTTGTTGCGCCAGATCGCGGCCCAGACAAGCTCACTCGCATTCGATTCAACTACAAAATAAACGCCGTTCAATTTAGCACTTGAACGGCGTTTAGAATTCGGTATGTTGCATTTCATGAACAGCGTTCAATTAACGCTGGGACCGCAACGATGGGAGACGACATAGCCATGCTGAACGTCCTGAAGACCCTTTTCTTGGGCGCATCTGCCCGTGCTGAAGAGCAGCTCACCGATCACTTCGCGATCGATCTGATCGAGCAGAAGATCCGCGAATCCGAGAATGCCCTCTCGCTCGCCAAGACCACGCTCGCCGCGCTGATCATCCGCCAGCGCAACGAGCAGACCACGCTCACCCGCCTCGATACGCAGGTCGCCGATCTCGAGGATCGGGCCCGGCAGGCCCTCGGCGCCGGCCGCGAAGATCTCGCTGCCGATGCCGCCTCGGCAATCGCCGATCTCGAAAACGAGCGGGCAGTGCGCCGCGACACCCTCGCGCAACTCGCCAATCGCGTCGCCCGCACGCAGCAGGCGGTGGAGAAGGCGCATCGCCGCATCATCGACCTGCGCCAGGGCATGATCTCGGCCCGCGCCGCCGACGCCGAACGCAAGGCCCAGAAGTCGCTCAACCGCTCGATCGGGTCGAATGCCTCGATCCGCGAGGCCGAGGAACTGATCGGCCGCGTGCTCAACGGACCCGATCCCTTTGTCGAGAGCGAAGTGCTGGACGAGATCGATGCAGGTCTGAGCGGCACCGACATTCGCGATCATTTGGGTCAGGCCGGCTTCGGCGCCAAAACCAAGGTCGATGCTTCGGATGTGCTGAAGCGGATTAAGGCTTCTTCCACGACTGCCTGACTATCAACAACAACAACTTAAGTTCAAATCCAAAGGAGACTTTATCGTGAATAATGAATCCAACAACGGCGTCTATATTGCTTTCAATGCTGCCGGCGTGGCCGCGGCTCTCTTCCTCCTGGCGCTGTCGCTCTGGCTGGCGCCGGTGGACCTGTCCACCAAGGGTTACTGGGGCATGGGCATCGTGCTGCTCATGGCGAGCCTGGTGAACCTCGTCAAATACCGTACCGACGACCGCCACAACCAGGAAATCGTCCGCCAGCTCGAGCAGGCCAAGAACGAAAAGATCCTAAAGGACTACGTGGGCAACCAGTAATCCCTGGGGTCACCGCCTTCTCTGTCCTCCCGCGAGGGGTGGCGGAAGGGCCAGCGAAGCTGATGGAGGGGGCATCCGCAAGCGCGGTTGCCTCCTCTTGTTGCGTAGTGTCTGACCACATTGCCTTTTCCGTCAGCCCGAACCATTCTGCTTTGACCAACCGGTAAAAGCCGGACGACGACCAAGGGCAGGGCCTCTATGCAGAAGATCATCGCCGCGCTTGAACAGCGGCGGAACGACGCCCGGCTTGGCGGCGGACAGAAGCGCATCGACGCACAGCACGGCAAGGGCAAGCTGACGGCGCGTGAACGCCTCGATGTCCTCCTCGACCCCGGCTCCTTCGAAGAATACGACATGTTCGTCACCCACCGCGCGGTGGATTTCGGCATGGAAGAGACCATCATTCCCGGCGACGGCGTGGTCAGCGGCTGGGGCACCATCAACGGCCGCCTCACCTACGTCTTCTCACAGGACTTTACGGTGTTTGGCGGCTCGCTGAGCGAGACCCACGCCCAGAAGATCTGCAAGATCATGGACCTCGCCGTGCAGAATGGCGCGCCGGTGATCGGCCTCAACGACAGCGGCGGCGCCCGCATCCAGGAGGGTGTCGCGGCCCTCGGCGGCTATGCCGAAGTGTTCTGGCGCAACGTCCAGGCATCGGGCGCCATCCCGCAGATCAGTGTCGTGATGGGCCCCACCGCCGGCGGCGCGGTCTACTCGCCCGCCATGACCGACTTCATCTACATGGTGAAGGACACGAGCTACATGTATGTCACCGGCCCCGATGTGGTGAAAACCGTCACCTCCGAGATCGTGACGCACGAGGAGCTCGGCGGCGCCAGCACCCACACCAAGGTCAGCTCGGTCGCCGATGCCGCCTTCGACAATGACATCGAAACCCTGCTCGAAGTCCGGCGCCTGTTCGATTTCCTGCCGCTGAGCGCCACGCAGAAACCGCCAGTCGTCGCTGTCGAGGATACGATCGGCCGCGAAGAGCCGAGCCTCGACACCATCATCCCCGACAGTGCCGCAAAACCCTACGATATGCGCGAGGTGATCGAGAAGATCGCGGACGAGGGCGACTTCCTCGAAATCCAGAAGGACCATGCCGGCAACATTCTCGTCGGCTTCATCCGCCTGAACGGCTCCACTGTCGGCGTCGTCGCCAATCAGCCGCTGGTGCTGGCCGGTTGCCTCGACATCAACTCATCGAAGAAAGCCGCCCGCTTCATCCGCTTCTGCGACGCGTTTTCGATCCCCATCCTCACCCTCGTCGACGTCCCCGGCTTCCTCCCCGGCGTCGCCCAGGAATACGGCGGCATCATCAAGCACGGCGCCAAGCTGCTGTTTGCTTATGCTGAAGCCACCGTACCCAAGGTCACGGTCATCACCCGCAAGGCTTATGGCGGCGCCTATGACGTGATGGCGAGCAAGCACATCCGCGCTGACGTGAACTACGCCTGGCCGACGGCCGAGATCGCGGTGATGGGCGCCAAGGGCGCGACAGAGATTCTGTACCGCTCCGAACTCACCGACAAAGAGAAGATCGCTCAGCGCACGGCGGACTACGAAGCGAGGTTCGCCAACCCGTTCGTGGCGGCAGAGCGCGGCTTCATCGACGACGTTATCATGCCAAGGGAAACGCGCCGGCGTGTAGTGCGGGCGTTCGAGACGCTGAAGGGCAAGAAAGCCGTGATCCCGGTTAAGAAACACGGGAACATTCCGCTGTGACCATGTTCTCCTCCCTCCTCATCGCCAATCGCGGCGAGATCGCATGTCGTGTCATCCGCACCGCCAAGCGCATGGGCATCCGCACCATTGCGGTCTATTCCGATGCCGACCGGGATGCCATGCATGTGAAGCTGGCCGACGAAGCCGTCCATATCGGCGGTTCTGCGGCCCGCGACAGCTACCTCTCGATCGAGAAGATCGTCGCCGCCTGCAAGGCGACCGGCGCCGACGCCGTCCATCCCGGCTACGGCTTCCTCTCAGAAAACGCCGCCTTCGCCGCTGCCTTGGAAGCCGAGAACATCATCTTCGTCGGCCCGCCGGTGAAGGCCATCGAGGCCATGGGCGACAAGATCACGTCCAAGAAGATCGCGGCAGAAGCCGGCGTTTCCACTGTGCCGGGCCACATGGGGCTGATCGCCGATGCCGAAGAAGCGGTCCGCATCAGCAAGTCCGTTGGCTACCCCGTGATGATCAAGGCTTCGGCCGGCGGTGGCGGCAAGGGGATGCGCATCGCCTGGAACGACGCCGAAGCCCGTGAAGGCTTCGAGCGCTCCAAGTCGGAAGCCGCGTCCTCGTTCGGCGACGATCGCATCTTCATCGAGAAGTTCGTCACCGAACCGCGCCACATCGAAATTCAGCTGATCGGCGACCAGCACGGCAACGTGCTCTGGCTCAACGAGCGCGAGTGCTCGATCCAGCGCCGCAACCAGAAGGTGATCGAAGAGGCCCCATCGCCCTTCCTCGATGCGGCGACCCGCAAGGCCATGGGCGAGCAGTCGGTCGCCCTCGCCAAGGCTGTCGGCTACACCTCGGCCGGCACGGTCGAGTTCATCGTCGACAAGGACCGCAACTTCTACTTCCTCGAGATGAACACCCGCCTGCAGGTCGAGCATCCGGTCACCGAGCTGATCACCGGCCTAGATCTCGTCGAGCTGATGTTCCTCGCTGCTGCCGGCGAGAAGCTGCCCATCACGCAGGCCGATGTCGGCGTCAACGGCTGGGCCCTCGAGAGCCGCATCTACGCCGAGGATCCGTACCGCAATTTCCTGCCTTCGGTCGGGCGCCTCACCCGCTACAGCCCGCCGGCGGAGGAAGCGAGCCCCGAACTCGCCATCCGCAACGACACCGGTGTCGCCGAGGGCGGCGAGATCTCCACTTTCTACGACCCGATGATCGCCAAGCTCTGCACCTGGGCGCCGAGCCGCATCGCGGCGATCGACGCGATGGAGGTTGCGCTCGACGAGTTCGAGCTCGAGGGCGTCGGCAACAATATCCCGTTCCTCTCGGCCGTCATGGCGCAGGATCGCTTCCGCGAGGGGCGCCTGACCACGGGCTACATCGCCGAGGAATTCCCCAGCGGTTTCAGCGGCGTAGAGCTCGATCCGGAATCTCTCACGCATCTGGCCGCGCTCGCCTGCACCTCTGCCTTCGCCCTCGACAAGCGTAATTTCCCGGCAACGCCCGAACCGCGTGCCGTCATAATCGGCGACCAGCGCTGGGACTTTTCCGTGCGTGCCGATGGCATCGAGTATTGGCTCACCGCGCCGGATGGAAAGAAGCTACTGGTCGAGACCGGCTGGAAGCCCGGCATGAGCCTCTGCATCGCCCGCGTCGATGGCCAGCTGCATCACGTTAAACTTCAACGAGTTACCGGCGGCTTCCGCCTGCGCTGGCGCGGCGCGGACCTCGTCGCCCGCGTCCTGCTCCCCCACGTCGCCGACCTGATGCCGCTGATGCCGGTGAAGGTGCCGCCCGATCTCAGCAAATTCCTCCTCTGCCCCATGCCCGGCCAGATCGTGCGCATCGATGTCGCCGAGGGTGATATCGTCGAGGACGGCCAGACCCTGGCCATCGTCGAGGCGATGAAGATGGAGAACGTGCTGAAGGCCGAGAAGCGCGCGCGGGTGAGCAAGGTGCGGGTGAAACCCGGCTCGGTGCTGGCGGTGGACGAGGTGATCCTGGAGTTCGAGGCGGTATGAGCGGGCCTACCTTCGCCGATTGGGCAAAGCTCGCCCAGAAGGACCTCCGCGACGCGCCGGTCGAATCCCTCAACCGCGACTACGGCGATCTCCCGATCCGTCCTGCCTATTTCGCCGAGGACGTCACCGCCGATCCCGGCCTGCCCGGCGCCGCCCCGTTCACCCGCGGCGTCCGGGCTACCATGTATGCCGGCCGCCCCTGGACCATCCGCCAATATGCCGGCTTCTCCACCGCGCGTGAATCCAACGATTTCTACCGCAAGAACCTCGCAGCCGGGCAAAAGGGCCTGAGCGTCGCGTTCGACCTCGCCACCCACCGAGGCTATGACAGCGACCATCCGCGCGTCACCGGAGATGTCGGCAAGGCCGGCGTGGCGATCGACAGCGTCGAGGACATGAAGATCCTGTTCGACGGCATCCCGCTCGATCAGATGAGTGTCTCGATGACCATGAACGGCGCCGTGCTGCCGGTGCTCGCCATGTTCATCGTCGCTGCCGAAGAGCAGGGGGTGAAGCAGGCGCAACTCGACGGGACCATCCAGAACGACATCCTCAAGGAGTTCATGGTCCGCAACACCTATATCTACCCGCCCGCGCCGAGTATGCGGATCGTCGGCGACATCATCGCCTACACGGCGCAGCACATGCCCAAGTTCAACTCGATCTCGATTTCGGGCTACCACATGCACGAGGCCGGGGCGACGGCGGTGCAGGAGCTCGCCTACACCATCGCCGATGGCATCGAGTACGTGCGCGCGGCACAAGCCCGTGGCCTCGACATCGATGGCTTTGCACCACGCCTCAGCTTCTTCTTCGGCATCGGCATGAACTTTTTCCTCGAGGTCGCGAAGCTCAGAGCAGCTCGCTTCCTCTGGCAGAAGTTCATGACGCAACTCGGGGCCAAAGATGGAAGATCACTTGTGCTGCGTACCCACTGCCAGACCAGTGGCGTGTCCCTCACCGAGCAGGATCCGCACAACAATATCGTCCGCACCACCATCGAAGCACTCGCGGCGGTGCTCGGTGGCACGCAGAGCCTCCACACCAACAGTTTCGACGAAGCCATTGCGCTGCCAACGGAATCCTCCGCCCGCATCGCCCGCAACACCCAGCTGATCCTCCAGCACGAAAGCCGCGTCACCGACGTCGTCGATCCCCTGGGTGGCAGCTACTTTATCGAAGCCCTCACCGCCGACTTGGTCGACCACGCCAGCGCATTGATTTCTCAGGTGGAATCCCAAGGTGGCATGACCGCCGCGGTGCAGGCCGGCACGCCGAAACTCGAGATCGAAAAAGCCGCCGCCCTCCGCCAGGCTCGTGTCGATCGCGGCGAGGACGTCATTGTCGGCGTCAACCGCTATCGCCTTGAAAACGAAGGCCCAATCGCCATCCGCGAAATCGACAACCACAAGGTCCGCGACGAGCAGATCGCCCGCCTCGCCGAAGTCCGCCGCACTCGCGACGCCGATGCGGTAGATGGGGGGCTCGCCGCCCTCCGCGAAGCCGCCCGCACCGGCGGCAACCTCCTCGCCGCCAGCATCGCCGCCGCCCGCGCCCGCGCCACCCTTGGCGAGATTTCCACCGCGCTCGAAGCCGAGTTCGGCCGCCACTCCGCCGTCACTCGTGTCATCTCAGGCGTCTATGCCGCGAGCTACACCGACGACCCACAATACGCCGAATTGCAGAAGCGGATCAAAGGCTTCGAAGCTGCCGAGCGCCGGCCGCCAGCCATCTTCATCGCCAAGATGGGGCAGGATGGCCACGACCGCGGCGCCAAGGTGATCGCTACCGCCTTCGCCGATCTGGGCTTCACCGTTCACATGGGCGACCTGTTCGAAACCGCCCCCGAAGTGGCGGATCACGTGGCGCAGATGCAGGTCGATGCCGTCGGCGTCTCCTCCCTCGCCGCAGGTCACAAGACGCTGGTTCCTGAACTGATCGGTGAACTCAGGGGCAGGGGCCTTGGCGATGTCACCGTCATCGTCGGCGGCGTGATCCCCGAGCAAGACTATGATTTCCTGCGGGAGGCAGGCGTGGCGGAGATTTTCGGCCCCGGCACCAACGTGCTCGAAGCCGCGTTCTCGGTGCTGAGTCAGATCGAGGGGAGGCTGAGTAATCGATGATCGGCCGCCTCAACCACGTCGCCATCGCTGTGCCCGACCTCGCCGCTGCCGCCGCGAAATATCGCGATCTGCTCGGTGCCGATGTGCACCACCCGCACGATCTGCCGGAGCATGGCGTCACGGTCGTTTTCGTGCATCTGGAAAACACCAAGATCGAGCTGATGACGCCGCTCGGCGCCAGTTCGCCGATCGCGAAGTTCCTCGCGGACCACCCGTCGGGCGGCATCCACCATGTCTGCTACGAGGTCGGGGATATCGCTTCGTCGATCCGCACGCTCACCGAGGCTGGCGCCCGGGTGCTGGGCGATGGCAAGCCGAAGATGGGTGCCCACGGACTGCCGGTCGTGTTCCTGCATCCCAAGGATTTCGACGGTACGCTGATCGAGCTCGAAGAGGTAAAGCCGGAACTCCAGCCAGCCTGACTTATCCCCTCGCACCGACGTGGCTTTATCCTTCGCAAAAGCCATGCGAGGGACATCGTGACCACCAGCACACACCTGAAACTGCCGTTCATCCTGCCGGCCCAGGCCGGCAAGCACATTACCCACAACGAGGCGATTGCCGCGCTCGATACCCTGGCGCAACTTGCCGTGCTCGACCGGGACCTCGCCGCGCCGCCCGGTAGTCCGGTGACCGGCGCGCGCTACATCGTGGCGGTAAGCCCGACCGGCGCCTGGGTGGGCAAGGCCGGGCAGGTCGCCGCTTGGGATGGTGCCGCGTGGCTGTTCCACGCACCCGAACCGGGCTGGCTCGCGTACCTCGTCGACGAGAACGGCCTCATCGTCTGGACTGGTGCGACCTGGCAGCCGACAGTAGGCCTCGATGGCCAGGTGGCAAAGCTCGGCATCAACGCAGCCGCTGACGACACCGACCGCCTCTCCGTCGCAAGCGAGGCGGTTCTGTTCAGCAACCCGTCAGGCGGCGTTCATCTGAAGGTCAGCAAGCATTCATCTTCGGATACGGCAGCATTGCTGTATCAAACCGGCTTCTCCGGCCGCGCCGAGATCGGCACGACCGGCGACGACAAGCTGCACATCAAGGTCAGTCCCGATGGCTCGGCCTGGACCGAGGCACTGGTGATCGATGCCGCTACCGGCCGCGTCGGCCTCGGCACGGCGACGCCTGCCGTGAAGCTCGATGTGGATGGCCCGGTCCGGGCCAAATCTTACACGGTCGCAGGCGTTCCGGCCGCCAACGCGGGGGCGGGGCAGATGATCTTCGTCTCCAACGAAGCCGGCGGCGCCACGCTGGCATTCTCGGATGGCACCAGTTGGCGCCGTGTCACCGATCGGGCCGTGATCAGCTAGGCCGATTGGCCTCGGCGCGCGCCTGTGCTAGGCGAGCGCCGACAACGCCGAAGGGGCCGGATGCGGAAGATTCTCGCCAATGCGTGGGCTGACATGGCGGCGGGTTACGACCGGCGCAGTGTGTGGATCGCGCTGGCCACCGAAGATATCGGCGATCAGCACCGGCGGACGACGCTTGGGCCGCTCTGGCTGCTGGTCAACTATTTCGCCTTTGCCGCCACCTTTATCTTCGTGTTCGCACCGGTCCCGTCCGCCCAGTTCGCGATCTACGTCGCCACCGGGCTGCTGGTCTGGAACTACATGAACGACTCGATCTCGCAGGCCGTAACCCTGTTCGAGCGCGAGCAGAGCTTCATCAAGGGCACCAACCTGCCGCTCTCGGTCTATGTGATGCGCGTCACGCTGCAGAACATCATCCGCGGCATCTATGCGGTGTTCGGCTGCGGCGTGATCCTAGTGCTCGCCCAGGTCGAGATCACGCCTGCCTGGCTGTGGTCGGGGCTCGGCCTGCTGATCATCCTCGTCTGCTCGCCGGCGGTGGTCGCTCTGTTCGGCTTTCTCGGCGTGTTCTTTCCCGATAGCCAGTTCGTCGTCACCAACCTGATGCGGGTGGCGATGTTTGCGACGCCGCTGTTCTGGACGCATGAAGGGGAGGGCGGCATCCGCGGCGCGCTATATTATTGGAATCCCTTCACTTATTTCCTCGATATGGTGCGCCAACCGATCGTCGATGGCACCGTGAGCTGGAACGCCTTCGGCGTCTCCATCCTCTTTACCCTGGTGATCTGGGCGCTCGCCGTGCTGCTGCTCGGCATCTATCGCCGCAAGGTGGCGCTGATCGTCTGATGGTCAAGATCTCCGCCCACGACCTGCGCCTTGTCTACGAAGTGCGTGAGAAGCTGTCGCTAAGGCCGCGCGACAAGCGCGTCGAGCAGAAGACCGGAGGCACCATTTCGGGCAGCGGCAACCGGCGGTTTGTGACGGCCCTCGATGGGGTGAGTTTTGAGCTGAAGGCTGGGGATAGATTGGGGCTCGTCGGGCCAAATGGGGCCGGAAAGACCACGCTTCTCAAGGTGTTATACGGGATCTACGAGCCGACAGCTGGCAGCCTCGAGGTGAGCGGGCGGATCGATGCGCTGTTCAACATCGACCTTGGCTTCCGGGCCGAAGCGACCGGGCGAAGGAACATCCTGCTGCGCGGGTTGATCAACGGGTGGAACGAGGATGAGATCGCGGCGAAGACCGATGAAATCATCGCTTTCTCCGAGCTCGGCGAGTTCATCGACATGCCGTTCAAGAGCTATAGTCAGGGCATGGGCGCACGGCTCGCGTTTTCTATTGCCACGTCGCTCGAACCGCAGATTCTGCTTATGGATGAATGGATTGGCGCCGGCGATGCTGACTTTCAGGCCAAGGCGGCGCGGCGCATGGACGAGCTGGCAGAGAAGGCCGGTATCATCATTCTTGCCAGCCACCAGCCGGACCTGATCGAGCGCACCTGCAACAAGGTGCTGGGGCTCGAGCATGGTAGGGTGACTCGTTTCGAGGCCATCGGACCGAGCTAGAACTCGCGGGCCAGCTCCATACCAAGTGCGGGATATTCCGCCGCTTCGTCATGGAAGTCTGGCCCTTACATCAGCCCCGTCATCATCATCAGCTTCTGCCGCAACGTGCCGTGCATCATCGGCTCGCCGCGCGCGGTGACGAGCGCGTGGAACTCGGCGAACTCGTCCTCGGTGAGGAACGGGGCAAAGCTGTCGAGCTCACCCAGCCCGTAGATCGAGCGCAGCACTAGGTCGAGCTTGATGATCGGCATCTGCAGGTACTGCGTCAGCAGCAGAGCGCCCCAATGGATCTGGCTGCCCTGGAACACATAGTCGAGCAGGTCGCGCTGCAGCTCGCGGCGAGACTGTGCCGTCAGGTCCTGTACCAGGTCCTCAGGCGAAAGCGGGACGGTCAGGCTGGCACTTTCGAGCAATGTTGCCCGGCTGATGGGTAGTGCATCACGAACCGGCTTTCTTGCCTCGTGCAGCAATGTCCGGATCGGGTTCTGGCCATGGTAGTTCGCAGGCATCCGCGACGCCGAGACCGCCAGCTCGCGCCAACTGGCCCGGTTCAGTGCGCGGTCGAGCCGTTGCAGCGAGTAGATTACCCGCGGCCGCACCTTGATCGTTTGCTCAACCAGCTTGCTGAGGGCGGCCTCACCCTGCCAGATCACGCGCGGCCGGATCTCGGTCGAACGATAGTCTTGCCAGTATTCGCGGAAGCGCGGATCGGTGATCACTTCCGGACCGAAGCTCAGGGCGTAGCTGCCGATATGGTGGCTGATCTCGTGGTTCTCACTCGCTCCGATGAAGCCGTTGCCGCGTGCCATTTCGGTGAAGAACTCGCGTAGCCCGCGGCGCGCATAGAAGATGCTGTCGTTGAGCAGCATCAGCCGTTCGGGTGCATGACTGTCGAGCACATGCAGCACGCCGCGCCGGTAGCCGCCGAAGTCGCGGCCGAAGTTTCGGCGCTGGATGAAGGTGTGGAGGTAAGGCTTCAGCCGCTCCAGTTCAGCCGCCGGGACCGGCAGATTGCTGACGGCGACGACGCGGACGCCGAGCTCCGCGAGCAGCTTCACGGCATGCACGACATTCTCGGGCAGCGTGTAGCGCTGGTAGAGATGGAACACACAGAACGTCCCGCCGGTTGCCTCCGCAAAACGCTCGATCGACACAACGTCGCCCTGCCGGGCCAGCCGATAGCTGCTGATCCAGTCCCCGATGATCAGCCCCGGCATCAGCAGGGCACGCACCAGCATCCGCAGGAACGGGAACAAGACCTGCCGGACGAACAGTCGGAAAATGTTCAATGTAGTCCTGTCAGTTGAAGAGGTCGGCCCGGTCGATTCCCGGCGCATCGGCATCCTTGCCCGAAAGGATGGGCGTCCCGGTCAGGGGCCAATCGATCGCCAGAGCGGGATCGTCCCAACGGATCGCACGTTCACTCGGCCCGTGCCAGAAATCCGTGGTTTTGTAGAGGAACTGGGTATTGTCCTCAAGGGCGAGGAATCCGTGGGCAAAGCCGGCCGGAATCCAGAACTGCCGCCGGTTGGTCGAGGTCAGCTCGACGCCGACCCACTGTCCGAAAGTCGGCGAGCTCCGGCGGATGTCGACAGCCACATCATAAGCGGCGCCGGACACGACGCGAACGAACTTGCCCTGCGCATGAGGATCGATCTGGTAGTGCAGCCCGCGGACGACGTCCTTGCGGCTGATCGAATGGTTGTCCTGCACGAACTGGCCGGTGAACCCCGTCGCCTCGCGGAAGGCGCGGTCGTTGTAGCTTTCGAAGAAGGCGCCGCGGTCGTCCGTGAAGGCGCGTGGCTCGAAGGTGAATAGCCCGTCGATCTCGAGCTTGGTGACATCCATCAGCTGCGGCCCTCGCGCAAAATCTGAAGCAGGTACGTGCCATAGCCGCTTTTCTTCAACGGCTCGGCGAGCTTTTCGAGCGCCGCGTCGTCGATCCAGCCGTTGCGCCAGGAGATCTCCTCGGGGCAGGCGACCTTGAAGCCCTGGCGCTTTTCCAGCGTGGCGATGAACTGCCCGGCCTCGAGCAGGGAGTCGTGTGTGCCGGTATCGAGCCAGGCAAAGCCGCGCCCCATGCGCTCGACGCTCAGTTGGTCCGCCTCCAGGTAGCGCTTGTTGAGGTCGGTGATCTCGAATTCGCCGCGCGCCGACGGCTTCAGTGACCTGGCGATGTCGACGACCTGTTCGTCGTAGAAATAGAGGCCCGTGACCGCGTAGTTCGACTTCGGCGCTGCCGGCTTCTCTTCGATCGAGATGGCGATGCCGCGGTGGTCGAACTCGACCACGCCATAGCGGCCCGGATCGTTGACGTGGTAGGCGAACACGCTGGCGCCGCTGACACGGCGGTCGGCCTGGTCAAGCAAGCGCGGCAGGTCATGGCCGAAGAAGATGTTGTCTCCGAGGATAAGCGTCGACGTCCGCCCGCGCACGAAATCGGCGCCGAGCACGAAGGCCTGCGCGAGACCGTCGGGCGTGGGTTGCACGATGTAGCTCAGCGCCATGCCCCACTGGCTGCCATCGCCGAGCAGGGTGCGGAAGCGTGGCAGGTCCTCCGGGGTCGAGATGACCAGGACCTCGCGCATGCCGGCATGCATCAGCGTCGACAGCGGATAGTAGATCATCGGCTTGTCGTAGACCGGCAGCAGTTGCTTGGAGACGGTCAGGGTCGCCGGGTGCAGCCGCGTACCGGCGCCGCCCGCCAGGATGATGCCGCGTCGCGACGTCATGTGATCTTCTCCGGTAGGATCGTGTCCAGCGTCCCCATCGCATCGTCCCGCCAGTCCGGCAAGTCAATGTCGAGCGCATCACGCAGCTTCAAGGTTGAGAGCCGCGAGTTGAGCGGCCGGCGAGCTGGGGTGGGGAACGCGGACGTGGGGACCGGCAATACCCGCTCCGGCGTCGCTTTCAGCGGCACGCCGCGCTTGAGCGCCTCGGCGATGGCGAAGCGGGCGTAGCCGTTCCAGGTCGTCTCGCCCGAGGCGACGAGATGGTAGATGCCGGATGGGATCGGCCGGTCATTGGCAATCTGCTCGATGGCGCGGCGGGTGATCTCGGCGATCAGCCTCGCGCTGGTCGGTGCGCCATGCTGGTCGTCGATGACCTTCAACTCGTCGCGGCTCTGCGCCAGGCTCAGCATCTTGGCGATGAAGTTGTTGCCGCCCGGCGCATGCACCCAACTGGTCCGGAAGATCAGGTACTTGGCCCCGGAAGCGACGATGGCTTCTTCGCCGGCACGCTTGGTTACGCCATAAACACTGAGAGGGCCGGTCGGATCGGTCTCGACCCGCGGCGTGGTGCCGGAGCCATCGAACACGTAGTCGGTCGAATAGTGGATCAGCCAGGCTCCTGTCTCGGCCGCCGCGCGGGCCAAGACAGCCGGACCATCGGTATTCACCAGCCGCGCCAGGTCCGGCTCGCTCTCAGCCTTATCCACCGCCGTATGGGCTGCCGCGTTGACGATTACGTCCGGCTGCTCGCGCTTCACTACGCCTTCGAGATCGTCGGGATGCGAGAAGTCCGCACCCTGCCGGCCATAGGCGGCGATGGCACCTAGTGGCGCGAGAATGTGCGTGAGAGCGGTGCCGACCTGGCCGTCGCGCCCGAGGATCAGCAGCTTCATCCGTACTGCCTCGCCACCCACTCGCGATAGGCGCCGCTCGTGACGTCGGTGACCCATGCCTCGTTGTCGAGGTACCAGTCGACCGTCATCGAGAGCCCGTGCTCGAATGTCTCGGCCGGCCGCCAGCCGAGTTCGCGCTCGATCTTGCGTGCATCGATCGCATAGCGCCGGTCATGTCCGGGGCGGTCGGTTACGTGCGTGATCTGGGTCGCATAGCTCGTGCCGTCGGCCCTGGGGCGCTTCTGGTCGAGCAGAGCGCAGAGCGTCCGAACCACATCGATATTGGTCTTCTGGTTGTCGCCACCGACATTGTAGGTCTCGCCGATGTTACCGGCTTCGAGCACCCGCCGCAGGGCCGAGCAGTGATCGCCGACATAGAGCCAGTCACGCACCTGCAGTCCGTCGCCGTAGATGGGTAAAGCCTTGCCCGCCAAGGCGTTGTGGATGATCAGCGGAATCAGTTTCTCAGGGAACTGGCGTGGCCCGTAATTGTTCGAGCAGTTGGTCACCAGCACCGGCAGCCGGTAGGTCTCGTGATAGGCGCGGACCACGTGGTCGGACGAAGCCTTGGACGCGGCGTACGGGCTGTTGGGCTTATAGGGGTTGGTCTCGGCGAAGGGGGGATCATCCCGCTCCAGAGTGCCGTAGACCTCGTCTGTCGAGACATGCAGGAGACGGAAACCAGGGCGCGTGCCGGCGAAGTGCCGCGCCGCTTCCAGCAGCCCGACCGTGCCCATCACGTTGGTTTCAAAGAACGGCGCCGGACCCGAGATCGAGCGATCCACATGGCTTTCGGCCGCGAAGTTCACCACGGCGCGGACGTCGTGCTGCTCCAACAACCGCATGACCAGCGCCGTATCGCCGATCGAGCCGCGCACAAAGGTGTGCCGCATATCGCCGTCGAGGCTCGAAAGGTTGTTCCGGTTGCCCGCATAGGTGAGCGCATCGAGCGTCACCAGCTTCTCGTCGCTCGTCTTGAACCAGTCGAGCACGAAATTCGCGCCGATGAACCCGGCACCGCCGGTCACCAGGATCGTCATGTAGGTTGGTCCTTTCCGCGGCGGGACCTTAGCTGCATTGCCGGCGCCGTACTACCAGCGTCAGAGCTTCCCCAACAAGCCTGCGGCGTAAAGCGTCAACTGCCCAAATCGGGTCTGGCGATAGACGCCGGACTGGCGGAGCTTGTGGAGACGCTCGAACAACGGCCCGCGGCGGGCCTCGCGGAACATTTCGAGCGTTGCCGCGGCTTCCGGCGTCAGCATGTCGCGGCAGACCTCGAGCGCCCGGACATTGTCCTCGTTCCACGTCGAGAAGCGGCCACCGAATGCCGCAAAGACCCGTTCGGCAAAGGCACGCCAGCCGTGATTCGAACCGACGAGGTTGCCCGGATGCTGCCTGTAGCGCACATGCGGCGTCTCGGCATAGGTCACGTCGCCGCCGGCGCCGGCGACCATGAGGTAGCTGAACCAGTCGTGGCTGACGAAGCGGGTGCGCTGCGCCGCCCGTTGCACCAGCCGGTGCGCCGCGCGGTTCATCACCATGGTGTTGCCACCACCGATGCTCTGTACCAGCGCGTTGGCGAAATTGGGCGGCCGCCGGAACAGCGGCGAGCGCAGCAGCTCATGCCCGCGTTCGTCGGCGATGATGGTCCGCGCGCAGTAAAGGGCAGGACGATCGCCGCTCGGGCGGAGAGTAGCCACCGCGGCATGCGTCTTGTCGCTGAGCCAGATGTCGTCCTGGTCGCAGAAGCAAAAATAGTCGGCGTCGATGTCGGTGTTGATCATCAGCGCGCGGAAATTGTCGGCAAAGCCGCGGTTCGGACCCGCGAGCACGGTGAACCGGCCCCGTGTCCAGCGTGCAGCCCAGCGCTCGAGCAGCTTGACCGTGCCGTCCGTCGAACCATCGTCGGACGCCCAGATGTCGATCTCGGCCCACTCCTGAGCCTCGATCGAGCGCAACTGCTCGTCGATGAACTTCTCGCCCTCGAACGTGGCCATCAGTACAGCCAGCCGGCCCCGCCGAGGTGCCGCGTCCAGTTTCAGGTCAACGTCATCGATTGCGGATATTTTGGCCGCTCCCAGGGTAGGACCCCTGTGTGTATCTGCCGGACGAGTATTCCCGCCGGAATGGGCGAGATTAGCCTATGTTCGCCTTGATATAGTGACGTACAGGATATTCGCCAGCGCTTAAGCATCAAATCGCAACTTGCGGCGTAAGCGTGGCAAATTCGGTCGGCCGTGCAGTTATCTGCCCAAGACCGACCGCATATGCGCCTCGATCAACCCAACGCCCTTCCAGCCAAGCTCCGCCGATGCCTGCCGAGCGCTCTCGGTGTACCACTTGCCGCCGTCGAGCCGCGCCTGCTCTACCGCCTCCGGGCACAGCGCCAGCATCAGCGAGGTTTCGCCGATCCCGGCATGGTCAAAGGGATATTGCGCAATGATCTCCTGCGTCATCAGCGGGTGGCCCTTGATCCAGTTGAACGGATCGTCTCCCACTGCCTGCTGAGCGTAATAGTCTCGCATCTCAGGATTGCCCCACCACCCTTCGCCACGGTGCTCCTCGATGAAGGCGAAGATCACCTGCCGGGCCGCGAACTTGAAGCTGAGGTCGGTCGGCATCCCCACGGCGAAATTCTCGCTCTGGTGGTGGATGAAGAAGTGGATGTTGCGAAAGCCGATGCGGAGGAGGCTGCGGAACAGGTCGCCGGCAAACGGCGCCAGCACCTGTTGGTTCACCTGGATCGAGCCGTTCCCCTCCGGCGGCTCGACCGCATAGCTCGCCGCACCGTAATAGAAGGGCGGCAGGATCACGAGGTTGAGTTCGCTTTCCAGCCGTTCGAGCATCTTGATCACCGCCAGCGTGTCCATGCCGACCGCCATGTGCTCGCCGTGGTACTCGAGCACGCCCAGCGGCAGCACCACCGGCCAGTTCTCCTCGATCGCCCGCCGGATCTGGTAGGGCATCATCATCTCGTAGCGCATCGTTCCCCTCGCTTGCGCCGCTCCGCAATCCGTGGACAGTAGCGGCAACAATGAGAAGGAGGAACTCATGCTCAAGGGGATCGACCCCATACTGAATGCCGACGTGCTGCACGCACTGAAATCCATGGGCCACGGCGACGACCTGATCATCGCCGACATGAACTTCCCCTCGGATTCGATCGCGCGGCAGACGGTCTACGGCAAGCTACTGAAGCTCGAGAATGTCACCGCCGGCCGTGCCGCCCAGGCGATCCTCTCGCTCATGCCGCTCGACAGCTTCGTCGAGCATCCGGCGCTGCGGATGGAGATCGTCGGCAAGCCCGGCGAGGTTCCGCCGGTACAGCAGGAGGTGCAAGCAGCCATCGACAAGGCCGAAGGCAGGTCCTGGCCGATGGGCTCCATCGAACGCTTCGCCTTCTATGAGGCGGCCAGGAAGTCCTATGTCGTGATTCAGACCGGCGAGCGCCGATTCTACGGCTGCTTCGCATTCAAGAAGGGCGTGCTGCCTCCGGATTAAGTCGCGGTGCAGAATTTATTGGTGAAGGACATGTTCGATCACCTATGAATGCAAGCCCCTAAATGTGAAGCTGGCGGTGGGGTCCCAATCGTCAGCTTGTTGACTTCCAACATGTTAGCTCCCTACCATCCAGCAAGCTTCCGCACAGACGGGAGCGCTCCCTGGGGAGGGATGTCGGCAGGGTTGTTGAGGGACTTCGGAGGGCGCATGCGCACTCCCCCTGTCCGTCCCCTTACCATCGAGCGCCTGTGTGGTCGCAGGAACGCCGCCTCATGCAGCGGCTTGATGGAGGAACCGTCGTGAAAGTCGAACTCTACAATAGCATCATGGCCATGCAGGCCAGCCGCCGCAACTTCATGAAGGGCGCGGCTGCGCTTGCCGCCGGCACCGCGCTTTCGAGCTCGTTCGCGGGCAGGGCCTTCGCTCAGGACAGCGTCCGCGCCCAGATCCTGCAGATCCCCGGCGTCGGCAAGGGTTCGCCCACCGACGCGGACTGGCAGAAGGTCGGTGAGCTCACGCTCGCCGCGACCAAGGCCAACGTCGCCGAAGGCGAGTTCGCCGGTGTCGAGCTCACCTTCATGGGCCTCAACAACCAGAACCTGCACAACTTCCTGTTCCGCGGCTTCCTGAAGCCGTGGGAGGCCTATACCGGCGCCAAGATCAACTGGATCGACCTAGCCCAGGCCGACTACAACCCGCGCCTGCAGCAGTCGATCGCGACTGGCACGGTGGATTTCGATATCGTCGAGATGGGTGCACCCTTCGAGGGCGATACCGCCAGCAAGGGCCTGCTCGACGAGATGCCCGACTGGGTCGCCACCCAGATCGAGGCCGACGACCTTGTGGGCTACCTGAAGCCGCCGGTCGGCACCTGGGACGGCAAGACCTACCGCATCAACATTGACGGCGACTGCCATACGTTCGCGTACCGCAAGGACTATTTCGGCGACGGCTCGATCAGCGGCATGGCCGACGTCCCGACGCACTGGGAGGATTTCCCGGCGCTCGCCACCGCCCTTGCCGGCAAGAACGACCCGGTCACCGGCACACCGGCCTATGGTTTTCTCGACCCGCTGAAGTACCAGTGGGGTGGCTTCGGCTTCTACTTCCTCGAGGATCGCGCCGCTGCCTATGCCAAGCATCCGGACGATCCGGCCTGGCTGTTCGATCCCGACACCATGAAGCCGCGCGTCAACAACCCGGCCTGGGTGCAGGCCATCCAGGACGTGCTCGATCTGGTCAAGGCCAACGCTTATCCGCCCGATCAGCTCAACGCCGATCCGAACGCCACTGCCTTCTCGCAGTTCCTCGGCGGTACCGGTGCGGCGCTCACCTGGTGGGGCGACGTAGGCTCCAACGCCCGCACGTCGGATACCTCCGTGGTCGGCGATGTCGTCGGCTTCTCGATCAATCCCGGCGCCAAGAAGGTGTACAACTCCAAGACCAGCGCTTGGGAGGAGAAGGAGAACTTCGCTCCGAACATGGCCTATATCGGCTGGGGCGTTTACGTCACGAGCCGCGTCTCCGGCGACGAGAAGAAGCGCAAAGCCGCCTGGTCTGCCGCTGCCCACCTGGGCGGCAAGGACATCTCGCTGTGGACCGCTGCCTACCCGTCGGGCTTCCAGCCCTACCGCAACTCGCACTTCCAGTACGAGGAATGGGAAGCGGCGGGTTACGACCGCGCCTTCGTCGAGGACTATCTCGGCTCCAACCTCGACAGCTACAACCATCCCAACGCTGCCATCGAGCCGCGTATCCCCGGCATCTTCCAATACTACTCGATCGCCGAGGACGAGCTGGTGAAGGGCATCAACGGCCAGTACGCCGGTGCACAGGAAACGGCTGACGCCATCGCCGCAGCCTGGGAGAAGATCACCGATCAGATCGGTCGCGACAACCAGATCAAGCTCTACAAGGCTTCACTCGGGCTCTGACGCGCGGTTGACCTCCGATTGACAATCCTCGGCTGGTGGCGGACCGTCACCAGCCGATTTAGTTCCGAGCCCGAACGGTCCAGAGGCGTGGATGGCGATAGCTGAATTACCGAACTACGGCGACATCTCGCGCCGCCGCAAGGATGCCGGGCAGGCGGTCATCGCCGCCGCATCCGTTCTCTTCATCGCTGTCGTCGTACTGCAGGCGCTCAACTCCGCCGGGATCCTGCCGCTGGGTCTCAGGGACTGGCGCCCCACCCTCTACGCCTACCTGCTTTGGGCCGTCGCGCTCGGCTATGGCCAGGTGCTGATGCGCGGGCAGGCCGGCCTCAAGGCGCTGTTCATCCTGCCGGCCGCGCTGTTCACGGCGGCGATGGCGATCTTCCCGACGCTGTTCGGCCTGTCCATCGCCTTCACCGACTGGAACCTCGCCTCGCTGACCGGCCAGAAGTTCAACGGCATCGACAACCTGATCCAGCTGATCCGCGATCCGTTCTACTGGAACGCCATGTTCAACATGGTGATCTACGTGCTCTTCGTCCTCGTCGAGTATGCGATTGCCTTCGCCCTCGCGCTGCTGCTCAACGCCGAAATCCGGGCGCGAAAATTCTGGCGCGTCGTCTTCCTGATCCCGCTGATGTTGTCGCCCGTCGCGGTGAGCTGGATGGTGGGCAAGTCGATGCTGGAATACCGCTTCGGCCCGGTAGCACGCTTCGCTCGCTGGCTCGGCATCAACAACCCGACCTTCTTTTCCGATCCGCTGGTCGCGCGCATCTGGATCGAGATCATGGACGCCTGGGTGTCGATCCCCTTCGTCATGATCCTGCTGCTCGCCGGGCTTCAGGCCATGCCCAAGGAGATCACCGAGGCCGCCAAGGTCGACGGCGCTTCCGCCTGGCAGCGCTTCTGGCAGATCACTTTCCCGCTGATGCTGCCCGTTTCGCTGACGGCCATCGTGTTGCGCATCATCTTCAAGCTGAAGCTGGCGGATATCATCATCACCGTCACCTCAGGCGGCCCGGGCGGCGCCACCGACAGCGTATCGAGCTTCATCTACCGCGAGTACCGCGACCGCTCGAATGTTGGCTACGGCACCATGCTGGCGATGTTCTATCTCGTGGTGATCGTCATCTTCATCACCATCCTGCTCAACACGCTAAGCAAGCGCATGCGGAGGATGACCTGATGGCCACGGAAGTCGCCGCCGCTCCGATGGCCCCCGCCGATACCGGCGCTGCCGCACGCCGCCTCAAACACGTTGCCGGCAAGGTCGGCATCTACTTTGCCCTGGTCGTCTGGGCCTTCGTCTCGCTGTTCCCGGTCTATTGGACCATCACCACCTCGATGAAGGTGGCCAAAGACGTGCAGCTCGGCCGCATGATCCCTTGGGTCGACTATCAGCCCAATTGGCTCGGCTGGCGTTCGCTCGGTCTGTCGCCCGACACCATCGGCCAAGTTTCCACCGTCCGCGACGAGTTCCTCGATCGCTTCCTCAACTCGATCTACACGGCTTTCGGCGCCTCGGCGCTGGCCGTTCTGATCGGGGCGCTCGCCGCCTACGGCCTGAGCCGCTTCCAGTACAAATTCCTCTGGATGAAGAACCAGGACCTGAGCTTCTTCTTCCTGAGCCAGCTCATCCTGCCGCCGGTGGTTCTCGCGCTGCCGTTCCTCGTGCTCTATCGCGAGCTGGCGCTGCTCGACACGACCATCGGCCTCATCGCGCTCTACACGCTAACCGTGCTGCCCATCGTCATCTGGATCATGAAAGACCAGTTCGACACCATTCCCATCGAGCTCGACGAAGCCGCGCAGGTCGACGGCCTCGGCCCCTGGGGCACCTTCTTCCGCATCATCCTCCCCATGGCGCTGCCCGGCATGGTGGCCGCCTTCATCCTCAGCCTGATCCTCTGCTGGAACGAGTACTTCTTCGCCGCACTCCTCACCGGCGCCGAAGCCAAGACGCTGCCGGTGATGGTCGCCAGCCAGACCGGCTCGCAGGGCATCAACTGGTGGAGCATGGCCGCTCTGTCGACGGCCGCCATCGCCCCGCTGGTGCTGGTCGGCATCCTGCTGGAGCGGTTCATCATCCGCGGTCTGACGGCGGGAAGTGTGAAGGGCTAAGCCAGTCCCCGCATCAGATCCTTGTTCCGCGCATAAAGCTCGCGGAACACCCGATAGCGCCGCGCGTACAACTCCGCGAGCCCGGCGTCCGGCGTGATCTGGTGATCCACAGGGTTCCAGTCGCGGATGTCGCCTGGCTGCACGTCGCCGATTGCCAGCGCTGCGAGGAACGCGTCGCCGTACGACGCGCCCACCGTCTTCTGGCGCACGATCTGTGTTCGCCCGGACACATCCGAGGTCGCCTGCGACCACACCCGGTTCTTTGTCCCGCCACCGGCAGCAAGGATCGCCTTGGGCGGCTGGCCGACATCGGCATAGGTCTCGAACACATGGTGCGTGCCGTAGGCGATGCCCTCGAAGACCGCCCGGTAGATGTCGCCGCGTGTATGCGTGAGGTCCAGCCCGAACAGCACGCCCTTGGCCTCGGTATCGTGGATCGGCGTTCGTTCGCCCGAGAAATAAGGCAGCATCACCAGCCCGTTCGCACCCGGCGGCGAGCCCTCGGCCTCGAGCGCCAATGCCATGACGGCGGTCGCCGGGTCGAGCTCCCGCGCGAACTGGTCGCGGAACCAGTGGCTGAGCGTGCCGGAGGTGGCGAGCCCGGACATGGCCGCGTGCTTGCCGGGGAAGAACCACGGCGCGTACCAGAGCCGTGCATCCGGCACCCGCACCGGCGTGATCTCGATGATGAAGATGGTCGAGCCATACATCAGCAGCATGTCGCCATCGTCGAGCACGCCCACGCTCAACGCCTCGGCGCCGGCGTCGATCGTGCCGCAGGTCACCGGCGTGCCGACCGCAAGCCCGGTCTCGGCGGCTGCCTCCGGTGTTACCGTGCCGGCGATTTCGGTGGTCCAGATCGCCTCGGGCAGCTTGTCGAGCCCGATGATGTCGTCGGCCAGTTCATCGGTCCAGGAAAGTGTGTTCACGTCATAGAGCGGCGAGAAGTTCGCAGCCGAGTAGTGGTCGATCACGTAGCGGCCGGTGAGCTTGTGCGTGATGTAGGTGGTCGAGGTCAGGATCTTGGCCGTCTTCTCGTAGAGCTCCGGCCGGTTCCGCTTGAGCCACAGAATCTTCGGCCCGATCGACTGCGACGTGAGCGCATTGCCGCACCGGGAAAGCAGCATGTCTTCGCCGATCCGCTCGGTCAGCTCGGCGATCTCCTTGGCCGCTCGTGTATCGACGCCATAGAGCACGCCGTTCATCAGCGGTTCGTCGTCGGCGTCGACCGGCAGCATGCAGGGGCCGATGGCGCTCGCCGCTACCGCCTTGATGTCAGCGGGCGCAACGCCGCTATCGGCAATCAGTTTGTTGGAGATGAAGCAGAAATCGCCCCACCAGTCCTCGCGCGGCCGGTGCTCGGCCCAGCCGGGCTGCAGCACCAGCATCTTGTGTGGCCGCGCCGCGCTGGCGACGATATTGCCCCCGGCATCGACGAGCACGCCCTTGCTCTCGTAGGTGCCGATATCGATGCCGAGATAGTACCTCATCCGATGTAGTCGTCCCGATCGAGGCTGAACTTGGCATCGATCCGCGGCAATGCTTCGACCAGCAGCGTCGTCAACTGCGCGAGATCGCTGAGATCGCAAACCTCGAGCGAGGAGTGCGAGTAGCGCATGGGGAAGCCGACGTCGATCGAGGCAACACCCTGACCGACCAGTTGCACGTAGCTGAGATCGGTGAGCGCCCCGATATGCGCGCTCCGTTGCAGGGGCAGCTTCGAAGCCGCGGCGCTGTCCTCGAACAACTTCACCATCGCCGGGTGTGGCAGGGTGCCATTGAGCGTGCCGCGGCCGTGGAAGGAGTAGAGCGAGATCGCCGGCCCGCCACCGAGCTTCACGTCGCCGCGCGCGGTCATGTCAGGGGTGTCCGTGGCGAGGATCAGGTCAAGCTGGATCGCCACGTCAGGCATCAGCACCTGCGCCGCGGTCACCGCTCCGCGCAGGTTGAACTCCTCCTGCACCGAGAAGACGAAATGCACCGTTGGCCGCTTCTTGATGTCTTTGAGAGCCCGCGCCACTTCGACCATTATTGCGCAGGCTGCGCGATCATCCACCGACGTCCCGGCGATCCGCCCGTTGGCGAGCTCGGTGACCTTGGGCGCGTACACAACCGGCGTGCCGACATCGATCCCCGCCGCCAGTACTTCGGCCGCCGACTTGAACCCGGCGTCGATATAGAGCTCGGGGTAGGGCAGCACCTTGTACTTCTCGTCCTGCCCGGTCGCGTGGTGGCTTTTGTGCGCGATCAGGCCGGGCACATCCTTGCCCTCGCCGATGCAGAACAGCACCTCGGTCGAGGGCAGCGCCCGCTCCGGGACGCCGCCCAGCCGCTCGACTCGGACGAGGCCGTTGGCCTCGATCTTCCGCACGATCAGCCCAAGCTGGTCCATGTGCGCGAACAGCATGACACTGGGCGCACTCTGGTCGCCCTCGAGGGTCGCGATCAGGTTGCCGAGCCGGTCGGTGGAGGACGAAATGCCCAGTTCATCCATGGCCTTGCGCAGGTATTTTCGCACGCGGCCTTCATAACCCGACAGCCCCGGGATCAGCATCAGGTCGGTGACGAGTTGCTTCAGCGCCATCAGTAGCCCCTGGCTTGCCGCACCAACCGCATGAACTCGGCGGCGCGATCCGGATCGACGGCTTTCCACGTATCGCCGTCGACCTTGAGCGACGAGCCGACGATGCAGCCATCCGCGACCTCAAGCACATCGGCGACGGTGGAGTGCTTCACCCCGGTATTGGCCAGCACCGGTGTCGTCGGTAGAACCGCCTTCACCGCCTCAAGGTCAACCATCTTCGCCGCCTCGCCGGTGATGGCCCCGGAGACGAGGATGGCGTCGGGGATCGAGGAGAACACCGCGCTCCGCGCCCGGTCGGGCAGGGAGCGCTGGTCGAGCGAGTAGGCGAACTCGGCGCTGACATTGTAGAGCAGAGCCAGATCCTGCCGGCCGAGCCGATCGCGATAGCGCATCGCCTTGCCGGCATCCGGAGTCCACGGACCCATATCGGAGGCATAGGTGCCGGTGAAGATTTCGCGCACGAAGCGGGCGCCGGTCGCTGCTGCGAGGGCGATGGAGCTTTCGGGATCCCACAGCACGTTGACGCCGAACGGCACCGTGATTTCGCTGCGCAGCCGGCCGATCACATAGCCCATGGTGGCGGTTGAGGCCGTATCGACTTCGAACTCGTAGGGCCGGTCGTTCTCGTTGCCGAACATGACCGCGTCGAACCCGGCCGCCTGCAGCGCCTTCAGGTCCTTGCGCGCGTTCTCGACGATGGCCCCGACGCCGGCCTCGTGGTCATGCAACGGCGAGCCGGGCAGGGCGCCCAGGTGAACCATCGCGATGACCGGCTTTCCCTCACCGAAAACAGTCTTGAACTTGGCTGTCATTGTTCTTGTAAACCGCTTTACTAACTTGCCATGCGTAGCAGGCGGAGAGGGTGTCGTCCATGGGGACGGCGCGGGCCTCCCACACCAATCCTTAACCATGCTTCGGTATGTTGAGAGGGCGTGTGTGCGAGGTTCCGCCGATGGAACTCCTCCTTCTATTGCTCCTGTTGATCCCTCTCGCCTGGCTGCTCCTCTTGAGCCGCATCGCCAAGGGCGCAAAGAAGTATCGCTTCACCGGTATCGGCGCGGTGATCCTCGCGCTTGCCGCCGCCTGGATCGGCATGCAGGTGACGGCCAAGCCCGCGAATGCTCCGGTGGACTACGCCGCCAGCGACGACGACCTCCGTGCCATCCTGCTCGAACCGGAATCGGCGCCGCGCTACAGCTTCCGCGATTAGACCGGCAACGACCGAACGTTCAGCTTGTCATCCAGCCAGATCGGCTTCGCCTTCGAGCCCGGCGAAAGTCGCCCGAGCGCTCTTGCGCCGATGGCCGTCGCTGGATAGAGCGAGGCCATCTGCAGGCACTCGTCCAGCTCAAGCCCGAATTCGAAGCGGGCGTAGCGCACGGCTGCGTCGAGCGTCAGGTCGGCGCCCGCCAGCGTGCCGTCAGCGAGACGCAGGGCGCCATCCCTCCGGACGATCGTCCGGCCGTCGAGTTCGAAACTCGCGATGTCGGTGCCCGCCTGGGACATTGAGTCCGAGACAAGGAACACCCGGCCAGCCGCCGCCTTGCTGCGGAGTGCGAGCCCGATTGTCGCCGGATGCACATGGATGCCATCTGCGATGAGACCCGTCCAGACGCTGCCATGGGCGAGCGCCGCTCCGGCAACGCCCGGGTCGCGGTTTCCGATCTGGCTCATTGCATTGAACAGGTGCGTCGCCATCGTCGCCCCGGCGCGGATCGCTGCAGAAGCGATCGCGAAGGACGCATCGGAGTGCCCGATGCTGACAATGATGCCGGCCCGCACCAGCCGCGCGATCTGCTCGGGCGTCACGGTCTCGGCAGCGACGGTGGTGACGAGGTGGGGAAGGGTGGATCGCGCCCGCTCGAGGCGGACGAGATCAGCCTCCTCCATCGGCCGGGTGAGGTTTGGGTCATGTGCGCCCTTCCGCGCCAGCGACAGGTGCGGACCCTCGAGGTGCAGTCCGAGAAAGCCCGACGTACCGGCTCGCGCAGCGGTCGCGCCGGCGGCGAGCACTGCGTCGGTGACCGCTGGGGTGTCGGTGATCAGCGTCGGCAGCAGCCCGACCACGCCGAACTGGGCGTGCGTCCGGCAGATCGTGCTCAGGTCGGCGGCTGTCGTGCCGGCACCGACGAGCAGTCCGGCGCCGCCGTTGACCTGGAGGTCGACATAGCCCGGCGCGAGCAGGCCGCCATTCAAGTGAACGACGTGCGCGTTGGCCGGAGCCGCGCCGATGGCGACGACCTCGCCATCCGCTATCACCAGCGCGGCATCATTGTGGAACGCCTCGCCATCGAAGATGCGGGCGCCGAGATATGCAGTGGATTGGGACATGGGGGACGGTGTCCCGGGCGGCAGGGTCAGCTCCCGCCCGGAACTTGGCCAATCAGTCTTCCCTGGCCATGGACTTCTTGAATTGCGGCAGGTGCTTCTGCTGCGCCTCGAGCATGCGCTCGCGGTAGACGCCGTAGATGATGTCGGTGTCGTGCAGCGTCACGCCCGGGATGGTCGGCGAGGCGAAGACCGGCAGCTCGATGCCGCGATCGGCGAGCTTCTGGGCGCTCTCGGCGAGGAGCTCGTGCATCATCATCATGGCGAGCACGGTCGATGACCCGGCGACCGGGCGCGACCAGCCCTTGATGTCGACTATGGCGTCCTCGACCGGCGAGCCGGTGTCGATCACGATGTCGGAGGCATGCGGTAGGCGCTTACCCGACGAGTGCGAGGCGGGCTTCCCGGCATTCGACTTCGCGGTGATGGCGATGACAGTGAGGCCGCGCTTCTTGGCGTAGAGGGCAGTGTCGATGCCTGAGGCGTTGCTGCCGGAGTGGCCGAAGATGACGATGGTGTCGCCGGCGTTGAGCGGCTGGTGATCGAGGAATTTCTCTGCGTAATTCTCGGTACGCTCGAGCCAGAGCAGCTCGCGCACGCCGCCGGCGCCGAGGATGTTGTGCCACATCACGCGCGGGTCGGTCAGCGGGTTGAAGCCGACATAGGAGCCGTAGCGCGGGTAGGTTTCTTGAACCGGCAGCACCGAATGGCCTGAGCCGTAGAGGTGCACGAGGCCCTTGTTGGCGAGGGTTTCCGCTACGGCGGACGAGGCCTTGTCGAAGGCGTCTGCATTGGCTGCGGCCGCCGCTTCGGCGATCTTCACCAGCTTGCTGATGTATAGGGAGGACATGGGTTTGCCTTTCAGAACAAAGCGTTAGACGTAAAGAGTGGAGCGGATCTCGTAACGGTCCGCACGCATGGTGGAGAGGGCGTATTCGAACGGCCCCCTCGTGTCGTAGGCGATACGTTCGACCTCAAAGGCCGGCGTACCCGCCACAAGCTGGATGAGTTCGGCATCGGCTTCAGCGACCCGGCCGACACGATAGACTTCCTTGGCCTTCACTGGAGCGATGCCGCAATGCTCGCGCAGCCAGCCGTAGAGCGATTGCACATTGGCGGCGTCCGCAAGCAGGCCAGGCACGCGGGATTCCGGCAGGTGGCTCGCCTGGATGCCGATCGGCATGCCGTTGCCGAGCCGCAGGCGCTTTAGCTGCACTACGGGATCACCCAGTGCGATCTCGAGCGCATCGGCGACTTCCTCGTTGGCTGCGACACGATGGGCTTCGATCAGCCGCGTGCCGGCCTGCAGCGACAGCGTCTTCATCTCCTCAGTGAAGCTGGTGAGCCCACGGACACCGGCGACGACGGTCGCTGAGCGCACGAAGGTGCCGCGCCCATGCTCACGTCGCAGCAGCCCCGCCTCCTCGAGATTACGCAGCGCGTGACGCAACGTGATGCGCGAGATGCCGAGCATGTCGCCAAGCCGATCCTCGTTCGGGATCTGCATGCCCGAGCTCCATTCGCCGCGCTCGATCAGCTCCCGCAGGGCCATCTCGGCCTGGTGCCACAACGGCTCGGGACGCCGACGATCAGGTTTCATCAGACCTGCCGGTTCATCCATGCCCATTCCTCCAGTTGACGCCGTGGGCACCCGCGAAGGCAGCGCCGACGAGTCCGGCCTTTGGCCCGAATTGTCCGGGTCTTATGTCGATTGATCTCAGATGCGGCGGCAGCTGCCGCCGCATCGCCGGCAGCACGATCGGCGCCAGCACATCGACCGAAGCCGCTACGCCGCCCGCGAGGATGATGGCCTCGGGATCGAGCAGCGCGACCGCACCGGCCAGCGCTGTGCCAAGTGCGCGCATCGGCGGCTCCAGGGCCTCGAGCGCCTCAGGATCACGCGCTCGCGCCGCCCGCACCAGCGCCGTGCCGTCGGGTAGCCCAATTCCAGCTGCGGCGGTGTCGAGCGCGCGGCCGGACGCTTGGCGTTCGAGCCAGCCGCTGCGATCCTCGCCGGCATCGGTCACGTCGGCAACAGCCCAGCCAAAGGAACATGCGCCGCCACGGCTGCCGGTGACGATGCGTCCTCCCGCAAGGACTGCCGAGCCGATGCCCGTACCGATCGCGAGCAGGATGGCGTCGCTCAGTCCGTTCGCCGCTCCCGCCCTGGCCTCGGCCAGCAGCGCCAGCTGTGCATCGTTGCCGAGCCCGATGGAGATGCCGGGCAGGGCCTCCGCGAGATCTAGCGCGTCGAGATAGCCGAGGTTCGGCACCCAGCGGCATGTGGTGCCCTGCGCGAGGCCGGGGATGCCGATGCCGAGGCGGCTGGCACCATGCGCGGCAAGCTGGCCTTTGAGCAAAGCCAGGAAGTCGTCGCGGCTTTGCGGTGCCGGCCACTCACCGACCACGGTCACCCCAGCGGGGTCCGCAGCGTCGGCGACGCCGGCGCGGAAGCGCGTGCCGCCGAGATCGATGGCAAGGATCGTGCTCATCCCTTCACCCCCGAGGAGACGACCGAGTCGACGAAGAACCGCTGCAGGATCACGAACAGCAGCACCGGCGGCAACACCGCGAGCGTCGCCCCGGCCATCACGAGGCCGGTATTAATTGCGCCGCGGTTGTAGCTGAGGAGCCGCGAGAGCGAGATGACGATCGGATACTCCTCGGCATTGCCTTGCAGGACGGTCAGCGGCCAGAGATAGCTGTTCCAGTGGTAGACGAAGGCGAACAGCACCAGCGCAGCGATAGCCGGCATCACCGCCGGGGCGACGATCTGGAACAGGATGCGCAGCTCGGACGAGCCATCCACTCGCGCCGCCTCGATCAATTCGTCTGGCACGCCCTTGATGAACTGGCGCATGAGGAAAATGCCGAACGCATTGGCGAGATTGGGGATCACGACGCCGGCGAGGCTGGCATTCAGCCCGAGATAGCCGGTGATCCGGTAGAGCGGGATCAGCGTCACGATCGGCGGCAGGAACATGGTCGCGATCAGGACGGCGAACAGCGCTTCCTTGTAGCGGAATTCGTACTTGGCGAAGGCGTAGCCAGCCATCAGGCTGGTGACGATAATGGCGACAGTGGTCGTCAGCGCAATCACCGCCGAGTTCCAGAACGAGCGGCCGAGGCTCACCACGTCCGCCACTTGAGTGAAGGCATCGAAGTTCGGGCTCGCCGGCAGCCAGACGGGCGGTACCTGCATCGTTTCCTGCGGCGTCTTGAGGCTGGTCAGGATCATCCAGGCCAGCGGAAAGGCGGCAATGACGGCCCCGATGATGATCAGCAGCACTAGCGCGCCGCTGGCGAATGTCAGCTTCTGGCGCGGCCGTTCGAGCGCGCGGGCGTCGGCGAGTGTCGTGCTCATGCGCGCTCCTTGTCCCGCGACCGTGCGAAGGCGAACAGCAGGGCGATGGCGACGATCAGCGCCAGCATCAGCGTCACGGCCATGGCCGAGCCAATCCCGCCCTGCGCCCGTTCGATGCCGACGCGGCGGATGTGATAGGTGAGGACATTGGTGGCATTCACCGGCCCGCCCTGGGTAATCAGCGCCACCGGCTCGAACACCTGCACTGCGTTGATGATGCAGATCACCGACGAAAACAGCAGCGTGTTGCCGAGCAAGGGCAAGGTGATCGAGAGAAAGCGCTGCACCGGATTGGCGCCGTCGATCTTGGCCGCTTCGTAGAGCGAGTCCGGGATCTGCGTCAGCCCCGCTACGGCAAGCACGGTGAAATAGCCCACCTGCTGCCAGACATTGAGGATCACGATCGAGACCAGCGCCGTCTGGGGCGCACTCAGCCAGGTCTGCGGAGGAATGCCGACCCAGCCGAGGACCTGGTTCAAGGGGCCTTCGGTGGGCGAATAGAGTTTCGAGAACACCAGCGCCACGGCGATCATCGGCACCATGTAGGTGGAGAACAACACGGTGCGGAGGAACACCCCGCCCGGCGCGAGCTTCTGGTGGACGAGAAGGCCAAGCATCACCGAGAGCGGCAGGATGATCATCACCGACAGCACGGTGTAGATCGCCGTATTGACCAGCGCCGCCTTGAAGTCGCGGCCGACGGAGTTGTTGGCGAAGATGTCGATGAAGTTCTGGACGCCGGCGAAACTCGCCGTCTCGAACCCGGTCTGCGTCGACCAGTTCTGGAAGCTGAGCCAGATGGTGAGCAGCATCGGGATGACGATGAACACGCCCAGCAGCCCGGTGGCGGGCGCGAGCATCATGATCGCCGATCGGTGCTGAGTTGAGTGCATGTTCTGCTGGTCATCAAGGACGGTGCGCCGGGCCACCCCCACCCTCAGTCCCTCTCACAAGGGGGAGGGAGGCGAAGGCTGCACTATCGGTTCTATCGTTTCCCTCCCCCTTGTGGGGGAGGGATCAAGGGTGGGGTGGCCAAGTGCTCTGAAGCACCTAGCCATCTCCGATTTACTTCGCCGCGTTGCGCTCGAGAATCTCGGTCGCGTCGGCTTGCGCCTGTGCAGCCGCATCGGCCGCCGAGACCTGGCCGAACTGGATGGCTTCCAGCGTCTTCTGCAGCGATTCCGAGAACTCCTGGCCGCCGAGCACGACCGGGAAACCCTTCGCGTTGGCGAGGGTGTCGGTATAGCCCTTGAGGAACGGGTCGCTGCTCAGGCGCTCGGCAAACGCCGCGCCGTCCGAAGTGCGCGAAGGCAGGATGCCCATCGACATCAGGATGTCGCCCATGGCGGATGCGCCGTCCGGACCCGACTCCGGCCCGTTGAGCCAGTTGAGGAAGTCCCAGGCCGCAGCCTGTTCCTCGGCCGAGGCCTTGGCGTTGACGACCGTCATCCACGAATAGGAGATCGAGCGCGGCACGTCGCCGGACGGACCGACCGGGATCGGAGCCGTCGCGACATTGGCGAAGTTGTCGCCCATGCCGGCCTTGAGGGCGGATTCCCACCAGTTGGCCATGATGATCATGCCGGTCTTGCCCGATACGAAGCTATCGAGGAACGGGCCGGTGGTGTTGGCGTCGGCGGTGGCCATGGCCGGGTCCGCATAGCCCGACTTGATCAGCTTCTCGTAGAGCTCGAAGGTCTGCTTGGCGGCTTCGGTGTCGAGCGTCGGCTTGCCGTCGACGACGAGGTCACCGCCGTTCGAGACGAGGAGCGACGAGAACGGGTGGAGGACGCCGGCCGCCCACGAGTTGATGAGGCCAAAGCCCTGCTGGCCCTTGGATTTGTCGGTCAGCTTTTCGGCAGCGGCGAGGAATTCGTCCCAGGTCTTGGGCGCTTCGGCAATGCCGGCTTCCTCAAACAGCTTCTTGTTGTAGTTGAGCGCGTAGACGTCGATCTCGTTCGGGATGCCGTAGAGCGTCCCGCCGATCGAAGCCGCGCCGATCACGCCGGCCGGCCAGTTGGCCTTGGTTTCGGCGGCAATTGCTTCGGGTACCGCGGCGACCAGTTGGTCCTTGGCGAGGTCCGGCAGCCAGGCGTCGTAGATGCCGGCAATGGTCGCCCCGCCGGCACCCCCGCCCGAGGTGCGGAGCGTCGTCAACAGGTCGCCGAACGGCACGGCGCGAACGGTGATCCTGGTGTCGGGGTGGCCGGCCGTATAGGTCGCGGCGGCAGCCTCGAGCTTGGCGACGGTGTCCGGCGCCCAGTGGGTGAGGAACGAGACATCGGCGGCCTGGACCAGCGCGGTGCTCGACAGAAGGATGGCAGCGGTGCCGATGGCACCCAGCGAAGCCCTGAATGGCATGATGTTGAAGTCTCCCTGCAGCGCCGGGCACACGGCTCGTCCGGCTGACGTTATAGAGTTATGACGTTATAACGACTTTGGTCAAGAGGGTGCGTGAGAGGGATCGTCCGGGGTAGGGACGCGCTGCTGGTTCGCGGGATTCCTGGCTAATCCCCGAGCCGGTGAAGGGTGGCATCTTGCTCGACCTATCGAGGAGGTACTCCCTATGTCCCCCAATCTCATTCGCCTGTTCACGGCGTTCGTGATCGCAATCTCACTTTACGCCGCGCCAGCCCCCGCCCAGGACATCGACACATTCGTCATGGTCCCGGATCATCCGCAGGGCGTCCGCGTCGATGGCTGCTTCCGTGCCACCCGCAATCTCTATGGTCCATACCGGCTGACATTCTGCCTCGAGCGGCGTGGCACCTACATGATCCGCGGCGGCGGCGCCCGTTGCGATGGTCGGCTGACCTTCCACACCCGCGGGCGCGATATCTTCGTCGACCTGCAGCGTGCATCTTGCGGCAATCGGCGCGCCTGGGAGGCGGCCCGCATGGAATGCCGATCCAACGGCAACCCACTATCCCGCTTGGCAGGTCGCATTCTCAACGTTCCGCACCTCGCCGGCCTGCGCTGCACCTACTTCCCGACCGTCCGCGGCGCCCGGAACGAGACCTTCACCGCCACGCGCCAGTAGACAGCTATGGATGCCAGCCGGCGTGAGGGTCCGGCGTTGCGCCGCTTTTCCAGGTGGGTGTTGTCCTATGTATCCCTGCCTGGCCTCGCGGTCGGCGCGGTCTGCTTTGCGCTGTCGCTGACGCCGTCACTGATCCCGCGGACGTTCCTTATCCAAGGCGTCCTGTCGGGCTGCGTCTTCGCCGTCGGCTATGCCGTCGGCGCAGTATTCGAGTGGCTGTGGTACTTCATGCAGTTGCCGCCGCCGCGTGGCTGGTTGCGCAACTGGCTGACCGCCATTGTCGCCATCGCCTGCGTCGTCCTCGTCATCTATTGCCTGTCACAGGCCGCCGAATGGCAGAACTCCGTGCGGGTGGCGATGGGTGCCGAGCCGGTCGAGACCGGCCACCCGGTAAAGGTGCTGCTGGTTGCTATCCTGCCGGCGGTACTGCTGATCACGATCGGCACGCTGATCGAGCGCGGCATCGAGGCTGTCGCTCGCCGGCTGCAGCGCATCGTACCGCCGCGTCTGGCGCTGGTGGGCAGCATCGTGCTGGTCGGGCTGTTCGCCGGCACCCTGTTCAGCGGCCTCCTGCTGCGCGGGACTCTCCGCGCTGCCGATGCCTTCTTCGAGCAGCTCGACGACGTCGCTTCCCGCTTCGTCGAACCGGCGCCGACCCGGCCCGATCAATCCGGGAGCGCGCAGTCGCTCATCGCCTGGTCGACCATCGGCCGCGATGGGCGCAACTACGTCCAGACCGGGCCCGACAAGGCAACCATCGAAAACCGGATCGACCGCCCTGCCATGGATCCGATCCGCGTCTCAGTCGGCATGCGCTCGGCTCCGACCGTAATGGCCCGCGCCGAACTCGGCCTCGCCGAGCTGAAGCGCGTCGGCGCCTTCGATCGCTCTATCCTGCTGGTGATCTCCCCGGTCGGCACCGGCTGGGTCGATCCGGCCGGCATGGACGCGCTCGAGTATCTGATGGCCGGAGATGTCGCGAGTGTCTCGCTGCAGTACTCGTACCTGCTGAGCCCGCTCTCGCTGCTGGTCGAACCGGACTATGGCAGCGAGTCCGCCAAGGCCCTGTTCGATGTGGTCTACAAATACTGGACCACGCTGCCGAATAACCGCCGGCCTCGGCTCTACCTAAACGGCTTGAGCCTCGGTGCCCACGCGTCGCAGGATTCGACGCAGATCCTCAACGTGCTGGGTGACCCCTATCAGGGCGCACTCTGGGCCGGTCCGCCCTTCACCAGCCCGATCTGGAACTGGGCGACGGCGACCCGGAACCCAGGCTCGCCTGAGTGGCGCCCCACGGTTGGCGATGGGCAGACGATCCGCTTCACCAACCAGGGCAACGGCCTAGCGGAGCCCGTCGGCATGCCCTGGGGGCCGATCCGCATCGCCTTCCTCCAATATGCCAGCGATCCCATCATCTTCTTCGACTTCGCCTCCTTCTACCGCGAGCCGGACTGGATGAAGGGTGAGCGCGGGCCGGACGTGTCGAAGGCCCTGACCTGGTACCCCATCGTCACCTTCTTTCAGCTCGGCATGGATATGGCGCTCTCCCTTACCTCTCCGCTCGGCCACGGCCACGTCTATGCGCCCGCCGACTACATCGATGCCTGGATGGCACTCGTCGAGCCGCCGGGCTGGAGTGCCGAGCAACTTCAACAACTGAGGCGCGAGATGACCGACGAGTTCGAGGCGCAGAGATGACGCGGTTCTGGGTCAATCTCGTCGCCGGCCTGTTGCTCACCGTCGGCGGATTGATCGCGGCCCGCACTATCGGCGTGCAGGTCGCCGGCCTCTACGAGAGCGCCGACGGCCAGCTCACCTGGGGAGCGCTGATCGCTGGCATCTTCGTCGCCGGGACGATCTGCTGGTGGCTACTCGTAGGGCTTTCGCGGCAACCGACCTTGCTGCGCGGCGCGATCGCCGGTGCGCTCAGTGGCGTGGTGTCCTACCCGATCGTCGCGACCGTTGTGGCGATCTTCCAGCGCCTGCCGCCGGGTACCGGCTTCGGCGATCGCCTGCTCGCCATAGTTGAGGTCAGCGCCTTCGCTCTCGCTACCACCGGCTTCGCCGCCATGTTTGTCATGGCGATCGCCGGTGCCATCTGCGCCCTGATCCTGCGTCGGCTCTATCCGCCGCTTCGCGAGGCCAGTGGTCTGATCGTCCGCCTGCTGCGCGGCCTGGGTGCGCTGCTCGGTGTCCTGGCCCTGGTCCTGCTCTCCGTCTTCGTCTGGCTGACGCTGATGCCGCTCGGCCGTGGAACGCTGGCCGACAGCCGAACACCCGGACCGGCGATGTCGCACGCGGAGGCTATCGCCACCTACGACAAGATCCTGGTCGAGGAAGCGGGCCTCCCACTTCACCCGCGCTGCAAGTCCAAGCTCCTGACCCACGGCAGCCGGGTGGCCGAGACGATCATATTTCTCCACGGCGTTACCAACTGCCCGGCCCAGGCCGACGAGCTCGCGCCCATGCTGTTCGAGCTCGGCTACAACGTCTACGTGCCGCGCCTGCCCGGACACGGCGAAGCGGACCAGATGACCTACGCCCTCGCACCGCTCACATCCGAGGACTATGTCGCGACCACCGAAAAGGCCATCGAGATCGGCCGTGGGCTTGGCGAAGAGGTCGTCGTCATGGGCCTCTCCGCCGGCGGCGCACTGACCATGTGGAGCGGGCAGAACCGCGCTGACGTGCAGCACACCATCGCCATGGCGCCGTTCCTCGGCCCCAACGTCGTGCCGCCTTGGGCCAACCGGGCCGCCACCAACCTGCTGCTCCTCCTCCCCAATATGATGCTGACCTGGAATCCGCTCGAGCCACTCGGCCCGTCGGATATGGACTACGCCTATCCCCGCGTTCCGACCCGCGCTCTGGCCCAGTTTATGCGCATCGGAGAAGTGGTGGCCGACAACGCTCGGACGACACCGCCGGCCGCGCAGGGGCTCGGGGTCATGGTCAACGAGGCGGATTATGCCGTGAACAACGCCCTGGCCCGCAATATCGTCGAGCTCTGGCGCACCCATGGGCGTGGCGTCGATCTCAAGGTCCTGCCGGTGTCGATGCGGTTGCTGCACGACCTCATCGATCCCCGGCAGGTCGATGCCAATACAGAGCTGGTCCACAAGCTGCTGCTCGAGATGTTGGAGCGGCGGCCGCGATAGGGCAGGGACACCCTGCCAAGGCATGGGACGGGCAGCCATTCTCGGGTCCCGACACGGGGCGCTATCCTCTGGCCTAACCACCGGCAATTCAATGCGAATTGAACCTTGTCGGCATTTCCTCGCACCTAAGGATATGTCATGGCCTCGGAACACAGCGGCAAGCTTTCGGCAGGCGCGCTCACGGCCATGGTCGTCGGTTCGATGGTGGGCGCCGGCATCTTCAACCTGCCGGGCCGCTTCGGGGCGGCGACTGGTCCATTCGGCGCCATCATCGCCTGGCTCATCGCCGGAACCGGCATGTACATGCTGGCCCGCGTCTTCCAGGCGCTGGCCGAGAAACGCCCCGATATTGACTCCGGTGTCTTCGCCTACGCCAAGGCCGGCTTCGGCGACTACATGGGGTTCCTGTCGGCCTTCGGTTACTGGCTCGGCAGTTGCCTCGGCAACGTCTTCTACTGGGTGCTGATCGGCTCGACGCTCGGCCGGTTCTTCCCGGAAATCTTCGGCGACGGCAGCAGCCTGATCGCTATCGTCGTCTCGCTGTGCGGCGTCTGGGCCTTCCACTTCATGATCCTGCGCGGCCTCGAACAGGCGGCCCTAATCAACACCATCGTCACCATCGCCAAGATCGTGCCGCTGCTGGTGGCGGTGCTGATCATGATCTTCGTCTTCAACTACGACCAGTTCGCCGAGAACTTCCTCGGCGGGGTGGGCATGCCGGAAAAATCACTGGTCGATCAGGTCCGCGACACGATGCTCATCACCGTGTTCGTGTTCCTCGGCATCGAGGGCGCCAGCGTCTATTCGCGCTTTGCCAAGAAGCGCTCCGATGTAGGCAGGGCCACTATCCTCGGCTTCCTCGGCGTCACCGGCCTGATGGTGGCGATCACGCTACTGCCCTATGCGGCGATGACGCAGCAGACCATGGCCGGCATCCAGCAGCCCTCGCTCGCTGGCGTTCTCGCCGAGATCGTCGGACCCTGGGGTGCCGTATTCATCTCGATCGCTGTGCTGATCTCGGTGCTCGGTGCCTATCTCGCCTGGTCACTGATCTGCGCCGAAGTCCTGTTCGCCGCGGCCAAGTCCGACGACATGCCAAAGCTCTTCGCCAAGCAGAACGCCGACAAGGTGCCGGCCAACGCGCTGTGGCTGACCAATATCGTCGTCTCACTGTTCATCATCTCGACCTACTTCTCGCAGGACGCCTTCAATTTCATGCTCGACATGACGAGCGTCACGGCCCTGCTGCCCTACCTGCTGGTTGCCGGCTACGGCGTGCTGATCGCGCGGCGCGGCGCGGGTTATGAGGAGACGCCGAACGAGCGCACCCGCGACCAGATCTTCGCCTGGATCGCCGTGCTCTACACCCTCGTCATGTTCGTCGCTGCCGGCCTCAAATACGTGCTGCTGCTCGCCGTGCTGCTGATCCCCGGCACCGTCCTCTACGTCTGGGCGCGGCGCGAGCAGAATGCCCGCCTCTTCAGCGGGGTCGAGCTTGTCATCTTCGGCATCGCGCTGATCGCTGCGCTCGTCGGAGTGTGGGGCTTGATCGCCGGCACCATCACCCCATGATCATCGAAAGGTCCACCGCCATGACGACTTCCTTCGGCGTCCACTCCGAGGTCGGCCAATTGCGCAAGGTGATGGTCTGCGCGCCCGGCAAGGCGCACCAGCGGCTGACCCCATCCAATTGCGACGACCTGCTGTTCGACGATGTGCTGTGGGTCGATGTCGCCAAGCGCGACCACTTCGATTTCATCAACAAGCTGCGCGATCGCGGCGTCGATGTCGTCGAGATGCACAATCTGCTCGAGGAGACGGTGGCGCTGCCCGAGGCCAAGGCCTGGATTCTCGACAACCAGGTGACCCCGAACCAGGTCGGCCCCGACCTCGTCGACGAAGTCCGCTCCTACCTCGATGGCCTCGGCAACCGGCAGCTTGCGGAGACGCTGATCGGCGGCCTCTCCACCTATGAGTTCCCCGATACGCATGGCGGCGGTATGATGGAGCTCGTCCGCGACGCAGCCGGGGTCAACGAGTATCTGCTGCCCCCGCTGCCGAACACGCTCTACACCCGCGATACCACCTGCTGGATTTACGGCGGCGTGACGCTCAACCCGCTCTATTGGCCAGCGCGGCACGAGGAGACGATCCTCACGTCCTCGATCTACAAGTTCCATCCCGACTTCGCCGGCAAGGTGAAGGTCTGGTGGGGCGACCCGACCAGGGACTGGGGCATGGCCACACTCGAGGGCGGCGATGTCATGCCCATCGGCAAGGGCAACGTGCTGATCGGCATGAGCGAACGCACCTCGCGCCAGGGAATCGCACAACTGGCCCAGTCGCTGTTCGACCAGGGCGCGGTCGAGCGCGTCATCATCGCCGCCATGCCCAAGCTGCGCGCCGCGATGCATCTCGACACGGTCTTCACCTTCGCCGACCGCGACTGTGTGCTGCTCTATCCCGACATCGTCGACAAGATCGAGTGCTTCTCCTACCGGCCTGACGGCAAGGGCGGGATCGAGCTCAGCAAGGATAAGGGCCTCGTCGAGACGGTGCGCGAGGCGCTTGGCCTCAAGGAGTTGCGCGTCGTCGAGACCGACGGCAACGATTATACGCGCGAGCGCACCCAGTGGGATTCCGGCGCCAATCTCGTCTGCGTCTCGCCCGGCGTGGTTTTCGCCTATGACCGAAACACCTACGCCAACACACTGCTGCGCAAGGCCGGCATTGAGGTCATCACCATCTCCGGCGCCGAACTCGGTCGCGGCCGCGGCGGCGGCCATTGCATGACCTGCCCGATCGCCCGCGATGCGGTGGATTATTAGGGTCTCGCCGTGTGGATGACGACGGTTTCGTCGGCCTCGACGTGACCGTCGTCGGCCTCGATCTTCTCGATCTTGAATCCCGTGAAGCCCAGCAGTAGCGTGATCAGCGGGCTTGCGATGTTGAACAGCGCGAACGACAGGTAGACCAGCGTCGGCACCCCCAGCACCGCCGCCATGTAGGCGCCGCACGAGTTCCACGGGATCAGCGGCGAGGTCACGCTGCCGCCATCGGCAACGGCACGCGACAGGTTGGTCGGAGCCAGCCCGCGCCGCCTGAACTCGGCCTTGAAGATGCGCGCCGGCAGGACGACCGCCACGTACTGGTCGCCGGCGACGAGGTTCAGCCCGAAGGCGGTGCCGACCACGGTGCCGACCAGCGTTCCGGTGGTCTTCGCCCGCGACAGTACGGGCGATACCAGCTTCAGCAGCAGCCCGAACTCGTCGAGCAGCGTGCCGAACACCAGCGCGCCGAGGATCAGCCAGATCGTCAGCAGCATGCTCGACATCCCGCCGCGCGACAGTAGGCTATCCACCGCCGCGATGCCCGAATTGGCCTCGTAGCCGGTGGCCATCGCCTGCCAGCCGGCCTTGATGAAGGCGATGACCGGCGGCAGCTCGGGCGCATCGACGAAGCGCAGCGTCGCCTCGGGCTGGAGGAACGGCGCCAGCGCGGCCGCACAGATCGCCGACGCGGCGATCGCCAGGGACGCCGGGACCTTCATCACCGACAGCCCCACCAGCAGCACCAGCGGCAGCAGCGTCCAAGCCGACACGTTGAACAGCTGCGACAGGGCCGAGAGTTCGGATTCCACGACCGCGATCGTCGCTCCGCCGGTGCCATCGCTATTGCTGAGGATAATGAAGCTGACCAGCGCGATGGCGAAGGCCGGCACGGAGGTCCAGACCTGGGCCCTCAGATGCGCGTTGATCTTTGTGCCGGTCAGCTGCGCCGCAAGGATTGCGGTCTCCGACAGCGGCGACAACTTCTCACCGACATAGGCGCCCGAAATGACCGCCCCTGCCGTGATCGGCGCCGAGACGCCCACCATCGCGGCGAGGCCAACCAGTCCGACGCCGATCGTTCCAGCCGTCGTCCACGAACTGCCGATGCCGAGCGCGATCGCCGCGCAGGTGACGAAGGCGGCGGGGTAGAACCAGTCCGGGTTCACGATCTGCATGCCGTAGTAGACGAGCGTCGGAATGGTGCCCGCCATGTTCCACGTCCCGATCAGCGCACCGACCGCGAATAGGATGAAGATGGCGCTGACAACCGACGAAACGCCCTTGCGGCTCGCCTCCGCCACCTCTTCCCAGCTGTGCCCGTTCTTGAGCACGATCATCGCCACGGCCATGGCCGAGAGGATGATCGCGACCTGCAGGGCGCCATCCATGGCTGACAGCCCGAAGAGGGATACGGCGCCGGTGATCAGCACCGCGAGCAGCACCAGCGGGGCGATGGCATCGAAATAGGACGGAGGCCGGACCGGACGCGTGCCTGGTTCCTGGCTCATGGCGGGCTCCTAATGTGCCGGCCGGCTGCCCAGCGCCTGGCTGTGAGTGATCGCGAGGCGCTTACTGGCGAGCGTCATGCTCCGCCTTGTTTTGCCTTTGCCGCAGCGGCGCCGCGTTCGTCTTCCCTGAGGATCACGAGGGCCGCCGCCATCAGCCCGGCAAACAGGCCGGAGAAGCCACCCAATACCGCACCGTCCATCACGTTCCACTTGAGGCCGAGATCGTGGGTGGCGAGGCCGCTGGCCAGCGCGATCACGCCGGCGACGAACAGCAGTGCCGGCGACGCGGTCGCGACATGGTGCGAGAACACGGTCGGGATCATGTTCGCCAGATAGCGGCGGGCTGCGTATTCGACGCCCACTGCTGCGAGGGCAGAGAGGACCGCCAGCGTTCGGGGGCCGGCGGGGATGACCGGGTCGAATATCGCGCCAAACAGAGTGCCGATCACGGCTCCGATTGCAGCGGCGGCGAGAATGTAGATCGGCGCATAGTTGGCCTGGCGTTCGGTCATTTGCGGTTCCGCCTTTCGCGATATTGCCCCTCATTCTAGTCCACTTCGGCTGTGATGCGCCAGGAATCCCACCGGCATGACCGCTGTCCCTAACTTTGCACCGGGCTGCCGCCCGGCAGGGAAGGCTCCGCCTCGCCATCGACCACGTCGCCGATGGCGAAGCTGAGCGCTACCACCACCCAAACCGCAAAGCCGCAGATGATGATGCCGGCTAGGCCGACCAGTCCGCCGAGCAGCACCACGAGACCATCGTGGTTGAGCACCCCGACGCAGATGACGGCGAGACCCAGCGAGGGTAGCGTGTTGGTGGCAGGGATCGGCGGCAGCATGAACAGCCCCAGGACGACGCCGAAGATCGCCAACACCGGCATGATGGCGTTGCCCGTCAGCCCCCGCCAGCGCGGCGAGGATATCCGCGCCGCCCAGCCGGCGAGCTTGCCGAGCACATCCATCAGCTTGAGGACGATCTTCACCGGCAGCTGCATGCGCCCGAAATAGCCCTTGAGCTGCATCTCACGCTTGAACAGCAACGACACGCAGAGCGCGATGATGATCAGCGCCATGACGAAGTTGTAGCCCGGCGGGGCAGGGAGCAGGTTGAGCAGTGCGAACAGCAGGATGGCGACGAGGTGCGAACGCGGACCGACCAGCGCGAGCAGGTCGTTGCAGCTGAGCGAGGCGTCCGGCGCTTCGGCATGCGCGCGCAAGCGCTCGATGACGCCGCCGACCACCGCCTCCATGGGGTCCTCTTCGCCAGCAAGCGCCTCGCTCGGGGACATGCCGCTCATCCTGTCCTCAGCGCAGGTTATAGAGCAGGGCGGTCAGCGTCTTGGCACTGCTGCGCGGTCGGGCCGGCAATACGTCGGTGCTCGCCCGGGCATCACTGGGCCGGTAGCCGAACTCCCGCTTGAAGGCGCGGCTGAACTCGGCCGGATCGATGAAGCCGCGTTCCGCCGCGATCGCCACGATGGATCGCCGATTTTCTGCATCGGCCAGCGCGATATGCGCGTCGAGCAGACGCCGGTAGCGGATGTAGTGCACCACGCCGCCCAGCGGTTCGAACAACCGGTAGAGCCGCGATCGGGACACCGCGAGATCGCGGCAGAGCTCGTCCACGCCGAGCGTAGGTGAGCCCAGGCGCTGCTGCACCAGGCGGCGCGCCCGCTCGAGGATCGTCGCCTGCACCGGCTGCAGATCGGAGGCGAGGCCGAGCCGAGTGGGCACCATGCAGCCTTCGATCATCGCCCGGATGCTCGAGCGCACGCCGGGATAGTCCGCCGGCTCCAGCTCGGACATGCGAGCCGCCAAATTGAGCAGGAACTCGGCGAGCAGCCGTCCGAGCGGCGAGTCGACGATCGCGCCGTTGAGGGCATCTATCGACAGCGCGGCGGGGCGAAGGAAATCACGCGGGACACAGAGATGGACCGCCTCCTCGGCAGCCCACCGCCCCGCGAACGGCTGGTTGAGGCAGACGAGGCTCAGAACGGTGGGGCCGGAACTCCGCGACGCCGTCAGCACCCAGTGGTCGAGACCATCGGAACGGCAGTGGCGGATCGTCCTGCGATAGGCGAGGGGGGGTATCCGGGCGTCGATCAGCAGCAGGCCGCCAAGGTCCCACGCCTTGAGCTCGGCCTTGTAGCCGCGGTTGGGATCAGACTCCGGCGTGGTTTCGACGACGGGACCGATCTGCTCGAGCCACGCCGCATACTGCCGATGTCCGGGCTGCTCTCGTGTATCGAGCTGGAGCGCTGGTTCGTAGACATAGGCATGCAGTCCGAGCACGCTCGGTGCGACTTGGGGAAGCCGTTCTGCCGCAAAGGTGAACATAGGCGCTGCCTCCGCTCAGGCCAGCGCCTTGGCCTTGATTGTCGCGAATTCCTGCTCGGTGATCGTGCCGTCCTTGAGCAGGGAGTGGGCCCGTGCAATCTGCTCGGCGGGTGAGGTGCCGGCGACCGTGCGGATGTAGCTTTCGGCCTCCGCGCGGGCCTCCTGCTCTGCCGCCACCTGCCGGCGACCCATGCCGCCGCCGCGGAAGAGGATGTAGGCCAGCGCCGTCAGCATCGGCACGAAGATCAGCGCAACGATCCACAGCACCTTGGCGAAGCCGCCCAGCGAGCGGTCGCGGAACAGGTCCACGATGATCTGGAACAGCACGATCAGGTAGGCCAGGAGGAAAAAGGTGGAAAGAATCAGCCAGAGAAATTCCCAGAAACTGCTCGACATCGGTACACCTGTTGACTGACGCGACAAGCAACACCTACTTGTAATAGCACAGGTATCGGCAAAGGTGCTACCAGCATGCTTTCTGGTGGAGCGGCAATTGAGTCTGTAACGGGAGAAATTGTTGGTTCGTCTGTACGAAAAGGTACAATACGATACGTTGTTTGCTCAGGGACAGAAAATACCGCTCCACAAGATAATCCGTTCGCTTCGAGGGCGCTTCTGCAACCCACCACCAGCCGCCATCCCGGCGAAAGCCGGGACCCACTGCTCAGGCGGGAGGTCGGGATGCGGGCGCCGCGCCTCCATCGCAGCTGAATCGGCACGGTCCAAGCGCTGGATGGTGCACCTTGGCCAGGTCAGACGTCGGCTTCTTCCGACGCCTTCTCTACAGCCGGAAGGTCCATCGCCTCGATCGAGGCGATCAGCGGTTCGATGCGGCCGACGAGGTCGATGTAGCGCTGCTCCATGACGAAGTTCAGCGTCATGTACTCGCGGCCGGGGCAGAAGGTGCAGATGTTCTGCGCCGGGTGGTAGGCGCCGCAATAGATCGGCTCCATCATCCACTGCGTCACCGGGCCGAAGGTGCGGTGTGGCGGCACCAGCGTCAGCACAGTGTCGGTACGGCCCGAGAAGCGCCAGAAGCGTTCGCCATAGAGGAAAGGGAAGAGCTTGTGCACCTTGCGGTGCAGGGCGAACAGGGCAAGGGTCGTCGTTTGGAACGACGTGACGTCGGAAGTCTCGATCTCGCTGACCACCTTGTCGACATTGCGTGCGTAATTGACGAAATCCGGGATGTACTTGAACTTCGCCATCAGCGCGCGGACGCGGAAGAAATCGTCATCGATGTCGGTCCGCTTGGTGTCGAGCATCGTGTAGGCGGCCGTGATCACCTCCTGGTTGTGGCGATGATCGGTCTCGGAATGGAGCGCGTGGGTGACGATCGCGAAGTAGAGCGAGCGCTGGCGCACCCCAAGCCGATTGGCGAGCTTGCGCATTCGGTCGCGGGTCAGCGGCAGGGTGCGATAGCCGAACGGCTTGTCGGGCGGCGACAGCACATGGGCAAAGAACAGGTGCAGCGTGACCGCAATGCCGGCCCCGATGGCGCCCTTGATGCGCTGGCCAAGCGCCACCTTGTTGGCCTTATTCTTCTGGATGCCGTGGCTGGCCGTCTGCGAGCGCGACAACAGCGCCGAGTCCGAGCCCTCGAGCACGCTATGGGCGGCGCGCACCTGAATGATGGAAACGCGGCCCTCTTCGTCCGGCCCACCCTTGCGGGTAGCGGCCATGAAGCGGAACAGCGGCAGATCGGGATGGTCGTAGATATCGGCGCTCTTACCCAGCCACTTGTCCGGATAGCCCTCGAACGTATCGACCATTTCGACCGAGGTGATGGCGTCGAGCTGGCTTTCGGTCAGCGGCTGGCCGGGGCGCGCGCCGATGAATCCGTGGGTGAGCTGCGGCGCAAGTCCGACCACCTGGGCGACAAGTTGCTTCAGCCGCTCCTTGTCGAACGTCTCTTTCGAAAACGCCGTGAAGAAGATCGTGTCCTTGCCGGCAAACAGGAACCACTGGAAATTAGTGAAAAGGGCCTGCGGATCTTTCTGCACGGCAGCAAAGGCAAGATCGAGTGCCTCGGTATGATCACCCGACGCAAAGCTCGACGACGAAAAACTCTTCATGAAACGAAAACTCGCTCAAATCCCTCGGACCTATAAGCCACGGGTTACGTTGCAGGGTCAATTGGCGAGGGACGTTCGGCAAATCTGCACCCAATGTCGTGTTGCGCCAGCACGCCACCGGCCCTATTGCTATCGGGCTTAGTTTCAATCCTAACTTTGCCTCGCCCAGAGGCTCCCGCCATTGCGCATCATTCCGCTCGTCCTTGCGGTCGCCCTGTTCATGGAGAACATGGACTCGACCGTGATAGCCACTTCGCTGCCCGCGATCGCCGCCGACATCGGCGCCGATCCCATTTCGCTGAAGCTGGCGCTGACCGCGTACTTCGTAGCGCTCGCCATCTTCATTCCGCTCTCGGGCTGGATGGCGGACCGGTTCGGGGCGCGCAACGTGTTCCGCTGGGCGATCCTGGTGTTCATGGCAGGCTCGATCTGCTGTGCCTTCTCGTTCTCGCTCGAAACCTTCGTCGGCTCGCGCTTCCTCCAGGGCATGGGCGCATCGATGATGACGCCGCTCGCCCGGCTGGTTCTGGTCCGCGCCACGCCCCGCACCGAGCTGGTGTCGGCGATGGCCTGGCTGACCCTGCCGGGCCTGATCGGCCCGCTGACCGGCCCTCCGGTAGGCGGGTTCCTCACGACCTATCTGAGCTGGCACTGGATCTTCTGGATCAACGTGCCGATCGGCATCCTGGGCATCGTGATGAGCACGATCTACCTGCCCAAGATCGACCCACGCACGCCCCGGCCGATCGATTTCCGCGGCTTCGCGCTCGCGGCGATTGCGTTCGCCGGCGTCATTTTCGGGCTCTCGGTCATCAGCCTGCCGGCCATACCGCTTGCCGCAGGATATGCGGCGGTGGGCGTTGGGGCGCTGGCCGGCATCGTCTACTGGCTCCACTCCAAACGAACCGAGCACCCGTTGCTCGATCCCGCGCTGTTCTGGCGCTACCGGCTGTTCCGCAGTTCCGTCATCGGTGGCTCGATATTCCGCATCGGCGTTGGCGCGACGCCGTTCCTGCTGCCGCTGATGCTGCAGATCTCGTTCGGGCTGACGCCGTTCGAGAGCGGCCTCATCACCTTCATCGGCGCCCTCGGCGCCATGTTCAGCAAGGTCGTTGCCGAGAAGGTCTTTGCGACCTTCGGTTTCCCGCGCGTCCTCGTCGGCGCCAGCATCGCGGCCTGCCTCGTGCTCGGCTTCAACGGCTTCTTCGACCCCGACACGCCGCACATCTACCTCTACGCGACGCTGCTGGTTTCCGGCGTGCTGCGGTCCATCTTCTTCACCGGCGTGAACGCCCTCGGTTTTGCCGATGTCGAGGAGCAGGACGCGAGCCAGGCCTCGGCGATCACCGTCGTCAGCCAGCAGCTCGCCGTCGCCTTCGGCGTCGCGGTGGCGGGTGGTGCGCTGGAACTGAGCTCGCAATTCACCGGCGGCGGCCTGCAACTGATCAACTTCCACATCGCCTGGTTTGTTGTCGCCGGAGTGTCCCTGCTCGGCGCCGTGCCCTTCATCCGCCTTCCCGCAGACGCCGGCGCCGATGTTTCGGGCCACAAGGGCGCCATCGCCAAGCCCACTCTCCCCGCCAGTTGATCCGATGTCCGCCCTTCGCCTGACCCCGCTGATCCTCGCCGTCGCCCTGTTCATGGAGAACATGGATTCGACCGTGATCGCGACCTCGCTGGCGGCCATCGCGCACGATATCCAGACCGAGCCGATCGCGCTGAAGCTCGCGCTTACCACCTACATGGTGGCGCTCGCCATCTTCATCCCGATCTCGAGCTGGATGGCCGACAAGTTCGGCGCCAAGCGCATCTTCGCCTGGGCCATCGTCGTGTTCATGGCCGGCTCGGTCTGCTGCGCCATCTCGGATTCGCTGCTGACGTTCGTTCTATCGCGGTTCCTCCAGGGCATGGGTGGCGCGATGATGACGCCGGTGGCGCGGCTGGTGCTGGTGCGCGTCACCCCGCGCCAACAACTGGTCGATGCCATGGCCTGGCTGTCGATCCCCGGCCTCGTCGGCCCCATCGTCGGCCCGCCCATCGGTGGCTTCATCACCACCTTTGCCAGCTGGCACTGGATCTTTCTGATCAATGTGCCGATCGGCATTGTCGGCATCATCCTCGTCAATAAATACCTGCCCGAATGGCACCGGAACGAGCCGCGGAAGATGGACTTCACCGGCTTCCTGCTCGCCGGCCTCTGTTTCGCCGGCCTCGTCTTCGGCATCTCGGTGCTGACCCTTCCGGCGCTGCCGGCAAGTTTTGGGTATGGGTCGCTGTTCCTCGGCGTGATTGCGGCGGCGGTGTACTGGTTCCACTTCCAGCGTACCGAGCACCCGATCCTCGACCTCCGGATCTTCCGCCAGCGCCTGTTCCGGCTGACCATGATTGGCGGCACCATCTTCCGGCTCGGCACCGGGGCGATGCCGTTCCTGTTCCCGCTGATGCTGCAGCTGACCTTTGGACTCAGCCCGTTCGAGAGCGGCATGGTCACCTTTGCCTCGGCCGTCGGTGCCTTCGCGCTGAAGTTCGTGGCTGAACGGATCATCGAGCGGCTGGGCTTCCGCCTGAGCCTCGTGCTCGCCTGCACCATCACCGCTGGCGGCGTGCTGGCGATGGGGCTCTACAGCCCGGGTACGCCGACGCCGCTGATGATGGCGCTGCTCGTCGTCACCGGTTTCTTCCAGTCGCTGTTCTGGACCGCCACCAACGCCTTTATCTTCGCCGACGTCGCCGACAAGGATGCCGGGCAGGCCAACGTGATCAGCCAGGTGAGCGTGCAGCTTTCGCTGGCGTTCGGCGTCGCGATCGGCGGCGGCGTGCTCGAAGGCGTCCGGCTCATGCATGGCGGGGGCGAACCGCTGCTGGGCGACTTCCACATCGCGTTCTGGGTGATGGCGGTGCTGACTCTGGTCTCGGCGCTGGTCTTCACCCGTGTGCCCAAGGCGGCGACGATGCACAGCCACCGTGCCGAGAGCGGTTCGGCAGCGGAGTAGGGGCTACTCGCTCGGCGCGCCCTTGAACCCGCGGGCGACGAGATAGGTCTCGGCCGAATCCTGCCGACTGGCTTTGGGCTTGGCGTGAATGGTGGTGGCGAAGTTCTGCTTGAGGAGGTGCAGCAGTTCGTGCTCGGTGCCGCCCTGGAACACCTTGGCGATGAACGTGCCGCCCGGCGCCAGCACCTGCACGGCGAAATCGGCGGCGAGTTCGACCAGCTGCATGATGCGGATGTGGTCGGTCGGCCGGTGCCCCGTGGTCGGGGCCGCCATGTCGGACATCACGATATCGGCCTTGTGCCCGCCCAGCGCCTCGATCAACGCCTGCGGGGCGTCCTCGTCGTTGAAATCCTTCTTGAGCAGGATCACGCCGGGTATGGCGTCCATGTCGAGATAGTCGATGCCGACGATGAGCGGGTTGGCCTCGGTCGAACCGACGATCGGGGCGGCGACCAGCGACCAGCCGCCGGGGGCGGCGCCGAGATCGACGACCCGCATGCCCTTCTTGAACAGGTGGTAGCGCTCGTCGAGCTCCTTGATCTTATAGGCAGCGCGCGAGCGAAGCCCCTCGGTGCGCGCTCGCGCCACATAGGGGTCGTTGAGCTGGCGCTGCAGCCACAAGGTCGAGCCGATCTTGCGGCCCTTGGAGGTCTTCACCCGCACCTTGAGGTCGGTTGCCGAGCGCCGCCCGCTTCCCTGTCCGGTACCTTTGGGCATCAGCGGCTCCTGCGTGGATTGGGGCGGGACGCGCGATCGGCGTCGATCAGCGAGATCAGGATGCCTTCGCGCAACCCGCGATCGGCAACGCGGACGCGTTCGGTCGGCCATTCCCTGCGGATGGCTTCGAAGATGGCGCAGCCGGGGAGGACGAGATCGGCGCGGTCCTTGCCGATGCAGGGATGGGCGACGCGGCGGTCGAAGGTCATGCCGAGCAGCGCCTTCATCGTGGCATCGACATCGGCACGGCTCATCCAGAGACCATCGACCTTCTGGCGCTCGTAGCGCTCGAGCCCGAGATGGAGGCCGGCGAGCGTGGTGACGGTGCCTGAGGTGCCGATCAGGTGGACCGGGTGTTCGGCGATCATCTGCCTGAGCTTGTCGCGGCCGCGGAACTGGCGCAGGTGCCCGGAGACGAACTGCACCATGTCCTCGAACGTATCGTTGGTGACATCCACGCCGCCGAACTTCTCGGCGATCGAGACGACCCCCACCGGCAGCGACTGCCAGGAGCGGATCGAGGAGGACATGCGGCCCTGCCGGCGTGGCCGGCCGCCGCGGAAATCGAGCCAGGCGAGCTCCGACGAGCCGCCGCCGATATCGAACATCAGCGCCCCGGCCGATTTTTCCTCGATCAGGTCGGCGCAGCCGGTGACCGCGAGCGAGGCTTCGGTCTGGCGATCGACGATCTCGAGCACGAGGCCGAGCTCGCGCTCGACTCGGGCGATGAACTCCTCGCCGTTTGAGGCGGAACGGCAGGCCTCGGTGGCGATGAGGCGCATGCGGGTCGGCTCGTGCTCGCGCAGCTTGTTGCGGCAGAGCCGGAGCGCTTCCATGGTGCGCTCCATCGCGGCATCCGATAGGCGCCCGGTGACCGACAGGCCCTCGCCGAGCCGGACGATGCGGGTAAAGCCGTCGAGCACGCGAAAGCCGTTCTCGTGCGGACGTGCGATCAGCAGGCGACAGTTGTTGGTGCCGAGGTCTAGCGCAGCATAGAGCGGTCCGCGCGCGCGGCGGCCGGCATGGGCTGGTGGATGCGTCCGCCGATCCGTACCGCCCCGATCCGGTTGCCCCCCGGCTGTTGCGGTCGTCTGGGCAAGACTCGCAACCTGGGTTGCGCCTTGCCCTTCACGGGTCCGCAGCGGGGCGTCAGCCTCGACTGCGGTGGCGGACCGATCGGAATCGGCCAACCTCAATCTCCATCTCCCGCGCGGTCGCTGCTGCCGGCCGAAACCGGGGCGCCCGAGCGCGGGCTTGTGTTCAGTGTCACCGGAAAGGGTAGTGGAGATGGGCCCCGGGCGCAACGCCCAGAATTGCCCCGAAACTGCCTCCGGATTGCCGTGCCGATGAACGCTGTCTGAACGATGAAATCGGGTGTTGATCCCGGCCGTGAATGCCGCTAGAAGGCGCTCCGAATGCTGATGGCCACGCGCCCCGGCATCCAGGCCCAGCGCTTGGGGAATAGTTCAATGGTAGAACTACGGACTCTGACTCCGTCAATCTTGGTTCGAATCCAGGTTCCCCAGCCAGCCGCCTTCTCCTTCAAATGACATGCTGATGCATCCGACGGCCAATCGGCCTCGGAGGATTGTTGCGATCAGGCGGGGCCGGCGCGGCTCTGGCCACGCGGTTAGTCCGCAGATGTAACGGCCGTCGCCGCGCCGGTCTGGATCGGGAATGAGTTGGACTTGTGGGATCCAAGGAGCGTACCCCCATCTCGCCTCGCGTCCACATTGCTGTGCCGGAGCCTGGATGGGTGGCCGGTTGTCGGTCCTACAAACCCGCCATGGCACGACTGCCATGGCTCCCGATATCCACTCACCGTTCGTTCGTCGCGAACGCCGCCCAGTGCGAGGACGGGGTGAGAATAAGGCTGGGTGGAGGGTAGGGGGATAAGGTGGGGACGCCAATCTTCGCTTAGTCGGGCCAGCCCGCCGAAATGCTGTCGAGAAAACTCCAAACCACCCCTGCCTTGAGGATGTAGAAGCTTTCCTTCCCCCTCGAACAATGAGTCCGGCGAAGTCAGCACGAAAGGCCCCTTCGATGTCCTGTAGTACAAAGGCTGCACCACCACTCATACCGTCCGGATTGAAGTCTACCTCATTGACAGGGATGAGCCGCAGCAATGCTCCCGGCGCACCTTGTGCTGCATCCTATCAGGTTCCCCGAGTTCTCAAACGAAGTGCAACACCGGCTAGGGTGGGAGAGCATCGAGGCGTCAGCCGTACTCAAGTAAGTTACTGTTTTTAAATCGCTTTTGTCCGTTCTGCTATTCCACTGCGGCTGTCGTTTGCCGCTGACACCCACCACTCCTCGTTGTCCGCCGACCATCACCGTGATACGGCAACCGTGCCGCGCCGGGCCCCTCCCGGAGTGCGGCGATGACGCGCCGGTCTGATGCCGGCCAGCAAAGGAAGTGCCATGTCTCTCGACGAGACCCCGCTCGTGCTCGGCCGTCCGGCCGAAATCCCCACCGATCCGGAAACCGCGACGCTCGACCGGGTGCCCAATCCGCACCCCGATGTCGATTATCTCATCCGCTTCGCCGTGCCCGAATTCACCGCGCTCTGCCCGATCACCGGCCAGCCCGATTTCGCCCACCTGGTCATCGACTATGTCGCCGATCAGTGGCTGATCGAGTCCAAGTCGCTGAAACTCTTCATGCACTCGTTCCGCAACCACGGCTCGTTTCACGAGGCGACCACGGTGATGATCGGCAAGCGGCTGGTCGAACGGCTGGCGCCGCGCTGGCTCCGGATCGGCGGCTACTGGTACCCGCGCGGCGGCATCCCCATCGACGTGTTCTGGCAGACCGGCCGGCCGCTCGACGGCGTCTGGCTGCCCGACCAGGGCGTCGCGTCGTACCGCGGTCGCGGCTAGTTCAGGTGCATGCCGAGGGGGGAACTCATCCCCCCGCGTGGTGCCTCCCGTATTTCCCCGCTACCTCTTCCGCCAAGCGCCCGCCGATCTCGGCCAGGTGGTCGAACTCCTGCACGAAACTGCCGACGCCCGCCGTGGCGGAGCGCAGTTCGATGATCAGGTCCTGCATCTCGGAGGCGGGGACCAGCGCGTGGATTTCGTCCCAGCCGTCCCAGCCGTCGCGGGCATCCGAGCCGATGATCTGGCCGCGGCGGCGGGGGAGGATGGCGTTGATGCGGGCGGTAGCGTCGCTTGGGCAGCGGACCGTGACGTCCATCACCGGTTCGAGCAGCACCGGCTCGCATTGCGGCATGCCTTCGCGCATGCCGACCTGCGCCGCCTGTCGGAACGCCATGTCGGACGAGTCGACCGTGTGGTACGAGCCGTCGGTCAGCGTCACCGCCACATCGACGACCGGGAAGCCGAGCGGGCCGCCGAGGTCGAGATACTCGCGCACGCCGGCCTCGACCGAGCTGATATACTGGCGCGGCACCACGCCGCCGGTGATCTTTTCCTCAAAGCCGTTGCCCGAACCACGCGGCTGCGGCCGGATGGTCAGCACCACGTCGCCGAACTGGCCGTGCCCGCCCGACTGCTTCTTGTGCCGGCCGCGCACATTGGCGGCCTTACGGATGGTTTCGCGATACGCGATGCGCGGCACCGAAGTGGTGACGGGGACGCCGTAGCGCGTGGCGATGCGGTCGACGACGACGCGCAGGTGCATCTCGCCGTGCCCCTCGAGCACGGTCTCGCCGGTCTCGGGCACATGCACGAGCCGCAGCGAGGGATCCTCCTCGAGGATGCGCTGCAGCGCCGACGAAAGGCGGACGTCGTCCTTGCGCTCCTTGGGTGCGACGGCGATCGACATCATCGGCATGCTTTCGGGCATCGCCGCGATGTCGGGCACCATCGCGGTCGAAAGCGTGTCGCCGGTGCGGGCCGCCTCGACCTTGCCGAGGGCGACCGTCTCGCCTTCCTGTGCGGCATCGCGCTTCTGCGTGTCCTGACCCATCACCCGGAACAGGCCGGAGACTTTGCAGTCGCGGCCATCGGCCGAACGCAGGGTCATGCCGTCGCTGACCGAGCCGGCCAGCACGCGGGCGACGCACATCTTGCCACTGCGCGCTGTCTGGATGGTCTTCATCACCTGCACCACGGTGCCTGAAGGCTTGCCGAGCCCCAGCCGCTCGCGGGTCTCGCGCACGGTGGGCGCCTCGTGGCGGATGGCCTTGAGCAGGCGCGAGATGCCGTTGCCGTGTTCCGCCGAGCCGATGAACACCGGGCTGATCTTGCCCATGCGCATCTCCTCGACGAGGTCCTTGAAGATGAGGCTCTTTTCCGGCGCGACATCCTCGAGCAACTGCTCCATCAGCACGTCGTCATAGTCGGCGATCTGCTCGAGCATGGCGGTGCGCGCCTCGACTTCGGCCGCTTGCTCGCCTTCGGGCAGGGCGACGATCTCGCTCTCCTTGGCCTCGTGGTAGACATGGGCGCGCTCGAGCGCGAGGTCGATGCAGCCGGTGACGATGCCGTTTTTGGTCATCGGCAGCTGGCGCAGCACCAACGGTACGCGGCTCGCCGGCTGCAGCATCGTGAGGATGTCGCGCACCGAGCCCGAGAGCTTGTCGATCTTGTTGAGGAAAAGCAGGTGCGGCAGCTGCCGCGCTTCGAGATCCCTGAGGATCATCTGCAGCGCCGGGACCTTCTTGGGGTCGGCCTCGGCGACCACCACGGCCATATCGACGCCGGCCAAAACCGGCAGGGATTCAAACTGGAACTCGACCGATCCGGGGCAGTCGATGAAGGTGTAGCGGTCGCCCATGTAATCGGCTTCGGCGACGTTGAGCTCGATGCTCATGCCGGCGGTGCGGGCTTCCGGCGAGGCATCCCCCACCATGTTGCCGTCGCGGGCATGGCCTTGTCTCGTGATGGCCCCAGTACGCATCAGGATCGCCTCGAGCAGCGATGTCTTGCCACTCGCGAACGGCCCCACCAGCGCAATGCACCGGGGCCCGGCTTGTCTGCCGTTGTCTGCCATCTCTTCCTCCTCGCTCTGCTTTTTCGGTCGGCGTCTCCCTCTCCGGTGCGCATTGAACCCGCACCGTGAAGGCGCGTCCGCGAATGAGCTTACCCCCTTTCCGGCACACATGTCAGCCATGTGGAAAGCCGCTTCCCAAAGCCCGGACCCGGTGCTATTCACCCTCGCCAACCCGCAGTCGGACGTCGAGTCGTTCCCGCTGCGGGCTTCCATTTTTCTGTTGCGCAGAAGGAAGGGCCCACCCCTTGGCGAAGATCATTACCTCCATCACCGGCGATAGCGCGTTGACGTTCGACGACGTGCTGCTGCAGCCCGCGGCCTCCGATGTGCTGCCGACCGATGTGGACATCCGTACGCGGGTGACCAAGGACATCTTCCTCAACATCCCGATCCTTTCGTCCGCCATGGACACCGTCACCGAGCACCGCATGGCCATCGCCATGGCTCAGGCCGGCGGGATGGGCGTGATCCACAAGAACCTCGAGGTCTTCGAACAGGCCGAGCAGGTCCGCCAGGTGAAGAGCTTCGAGAGCGGCATGGTGGTGAACCCCATCACCATCGGCCCGGACGCGACGCTCGCCGACGCGCTGGCGCTGATGGAAGCCAACCACATCTCCGGCATTCCGGTGGTCGAGAACGGCGGCACGGGCGGCCGCCGGCTCGGCCGGCTGGTCGGCATCCTCACCAACCGCGACGTGCGCTTCGCCTCCAACCCGAACCAGCGCATCGCCGAACTGATGACGCACGAGAACCTCATCACCGTCCGCGACGGCGTGAGCAAGGAAGACGCCAAGCGCCTGCTGCACCAGCACCGCATCGAGAAGTTGGTGGTGCTTGACGACGACGGCCGCTGCGTCGGCCTGATCACCGTCAAGGATATCGAGAAGGCGCAGCTCAACCCGCACGCGGTGAAGGATGCCCAAGGTCGCCTGCGCGTTGCCGCCGCGACCGGCGTCGGCGATGCCGGCTACGAACGCTCGCTGGCGCTGATCGATGCCGGCGTCGACCTGCTGGTGGTCGACACCGCGCATGGCCACTCGGCCGGCGTGTTGAAATCGGTGGAGCGGGTGAAGCGGGAGAGCAATTCGACCCGCATCGTTGCGGGCAACGTGGCGACCGCGGAAGCCACCCGGGCGCTTATCGATGCGGGTGCCGATTGCGTCAAGGTCGGCATCGGGCCCGGTTCGATCTGCACCACCCGGATCGTTGCGGGCGTCGGTGTGCCGCAGCTGGCAGCGGTGATGGCCTGCGCCGAAGAAGCCGACAAGCAGGGCATTCCGGTGATCGCCGACGGCGGCATCAAGTTCTCAGGCGATATGGCGAAGGCCCTCGCCGGTGGCGCCAGTGTCGTGATGGTGGGCTCGCTCCTTGCCGGCACCGATGAGAGCCCGGGCGAGGTCTACCTCTACCAGGGCCGCTCCTATAAGTCCTACCGCGGCATGGGCTCGGTGGGTGCCATGGCCCGCGGTTCCGCAGATCGCTACTTCCAGCAGGATGTGCGCGAGAGCCTCAAGCTCGTGCCCGAGGGCATCGAGGGGCAGGTGCCGTACAAGGGCGCCGCCGGCAACGTGCTGCACCAGCTCTCGGGCGGCCTGCGCGCCGCCATGGGCTATACCGGCGCACCCGACCTGCAGTCGTTCCGCGACAACTCGGTCTTCGTGAAGATCTCGGGCGCCGGGCTCAACGAGAGCCACGTCCACGACGTCTCGATCACTCGCGAAAGCCCGAACTATCGCGGCGGCAACTGACGCCGATGGCGCCCAACGCGCCATGGCTGGTGATCGCCATGCTGCTCCAGGGCGCGCTTGCCCTGGGGTTGCTCTGGTACCTCGGCACTGTCCGCATCCCGATGGTGATGGACGGCAAGGTGAAGATCCGCGACATCGCGCTCAGCCGGGACGGCTGGCCCGAGCATGAGCGGAAGGCATCGAACGCCTTCGACAACCAGTTCCAGTTGCCGGTGCTGTTCTATGTTGCGAGTCTCGTTGCGCTGTGGCTCGGCCCGACGCTGCTTGAACTGGTCCTCGCCTACGCGTTCGTCGCGACGCGCTATGTCCACGCTGCGATCCATATCACCACCAACAACGTCGTTCGCCGCTTCGCTGCCTACACGGCCGGGCTGGTCGTCCTTTGCGTTTTCTGGGCGGACTTGCTAGTCCGCACGCTCCTTATCGCGTTTGGAGCCAACTGATGCGCCTGCCGGGCCGGATTGCCGCTGCCATCGACGTGCTGGCCGATATCGACGCGCACAAGCGCCCGGTGGCCGAGGCGCTGAAGGCCTGGGGCCTCAACAACCGCTTTGCCGGTGCCGGCGATCGCGCCGCCATCGGCAATCTCGTCTACGACGCGCTGCGCCGCCGCTCGTCGCTGGCCTGGATCATGGGCGCCGATGAGCCGCGGGCGCTGGTGCTGGCCGTCGTCGTGCGCGAGTGGGGCGAGGATATTGCCGCGCTCAACGACAGTTTTGGCGGCGATCGCTTCGCCCCGGCGCCGATCACCGATGAGGAAGCCGTCCGGCTGACCGCAGCGGACCCGCTCGCCGGCGCGCCGGACCATGTCCGCGCCGATGTGCCCGAGTGGATCGGGCCGCATCTCAAGAAGAGTTTTGGCGACGACTGGGTTGCCGAAGCGCAGGGCCTCGCCGGCCGGCCGCCGCTCGACCTGCGCGTCAATACGCTCAAGGCCAATCGCGACAAGGTGCTGCGCGGCCTCGGCCGCTTCGCCCCGGAAGCCGAGGTGCGGTTCGCCGAGGGCGTGCGCTTCCCGGCCGGTGCGCGTGACAGCCGCACGCCGAACGTCACCAGCGAGGAGGGCTACCTCAAGGGCTGGTTCGAAGTGCAGGATTTCGGGAGCCAGATCGTCGCGGCGCTGGCCAGCCCCCGCGGCGGCGAGCAGGTGCTCGATCTTTGCGCCGGGGCAGGGGGCAAGACCCTCGCCATGGCGGCGGCCATGCAGAACCGCGGCCAGATCTTTGCCTATGACAGCGACCGGCAGCGCCTCGCCCCGATCTACGACCGGCTGAAGCGCGCGGGCGTCCGCAACGTGCAGGTCCGCGCCCCCGGCCCGGGCGTGCTCGATGACCTCAAGGGCAAGCTGGATCGTGTCGTTGTCGACGCCCCGTGCACCGGCACGGGGACCTGGCGGCGGCAGCCGACGACCAAGTGGAAGCTCACGCCCGAGCAGCTCGCGCTGCGAGTTGGGGAGCAGGCTGCCATTCTCGCCGAAGCCGCCACCTACCTGAAGCCGGGCGGTACGCTGGTCTACATCACCTGCTCGGTCCTGCCCGAAGAGAATGCCGACCAGATCGCGACCTTCCTCGCCGCCAACCCCGGTTTCACGGCGATCCCCGGCAACAAGCAGTGGATGGCGCATTTCTCCGGGGCCAAGCTGCGCGCACGATTTTCGCCCGAGGGTGGGGTGTCTCTCACGCCTCATACGACCGGAACGGACGGCTTCTACTGCATCGCGATGCAGGCGGGTTGATGGGTGAAACTCTAGCTCCGCGAGTGCGTTACTCGCGGTATGAGCACCCAGACCGTTACTGACCTCAAGTCCCCGCGTTCCCTCGTCATCCTCGCGATCTTCCTCGTCGTGGTCATCGGCGTCGGCGCGCTGATCGGCATCAACACCGCGCCCGGCGAGTGGTACGCCCAGCTGAACAAACCGCCGTTCAATCCGCCCAACTGGCTGTTCGGCCCGGTCTGGTTCACGCTCTATGCGCTGATCGCGATTGCAGGCTGGCGGACATTCCTCGCCGAGCCGAACGGACTGGGCATGAAGCTCTGGTACGGGCAGATGGCGCTCAACTGGTTGTGGTCGCCCGTATGGTTCTCGCTGCACCTGCTGTGGCCGGCTTTCATCGTGATCATCGCCATCTTCGCGCTGGTCCTAGCCTTCATCGCCAATCGCTGGGATCGCGACCGACTCTCGGCATGGCTTTTCGTGCCCTACGCGCTCTGGGTGGGTTTCGCGAGCTTGCTGAACCTCTCCATAGCCGTACTCAACTGACGACGGGCGACAGCCCCGAGCGGGTAGCGCCGCCTAGTTCCCGGCGCCGCGCCCACCGGATCATCGGTTCCTCCAGCATCGTGTAGGAGATGTGCGCGACGACGATGGTGACGCCGGTGATGATCGTCGACGTCACGGCGAAGCGCACCGGATCGACCGCAGTACCGTGCTGGATCAGCGGATCCCAGTAGAGGCGGACCAGTTCCAGCACCAGATAGTGCCAGATGTAGATGCCGAACGATATGCGGGCGATGTAGCGCATCAGCGCGTTGTCGAGCGCACGACCCAGCCATAGGCCTGAAGGGGCCGCGGCTAGGAACAGGGCCACCGCCAGTACGAACCACGGGAAGCCGTAGGGAACGCCGAGCCAGCCCCAGCTGTCCGGTGTGGGCGCGTCATACTGCACGACCATGCGCTGCACGGCCCAGCCGATTGCGATCAGCGCTACGAGATCGAACAGCCCTTTGCGGTACTTCGTCCAGCGCACCTGCAGGCCCGCCGCCAGCGAGCCGATGGCGAACATGGCGAAGAAGCCGAAGGGGTTGAAGCGCGGCATCCAGAATTTGGCGCCGCCGATCAGCCCATAATCCCAGCCGCGCTGGCGCAAGTCGACCCGGTAGTAGCGGGTGAACAGCCAATGGGCGAGGATGGGGAGCGCGAGAACGCCCACCCACATCAGCCGCGACTGCCAGCCCTGGCCGGCCCAGCGCGAAGCGACGAACAGCAGCGCAAAGCCCAGCGGCAGCAGCAGGTAGGACGTCACCTCGAAGCTGATCGACCAAAGCGGGCCGTTCACCTCAACCGGGAACAGCGTCACCCAGTGCCAGTCGGCGACGACGAAGATTCCGGCAACGAGGCGCAGGACCAGTTGCCAATCGAGCGCGAAGCCGAACACCGTGATGGTGAGCGCGAACGTCACCAGCAGCGCCGCCCAGTAGCCAGGCAGTATGCGCGCGGCGCGCCGCATGGCGTAGGTGCGCAGCGACGGCATGGGCTCGCCGCGATCGAGCGCCTGCCAGAATGGCCGCGCCAAGAGGAACCCCGAGAGCACGAAGAACATTGCGACGCCAAGCGTGCCCATGTCGGAGAACGGGCGTAGCCACTCCATCCAGCCGAGATCGTGCTGTTTGCTCATCCGCTGCGCCAGGTGATGGAACAGCACCGTGAGGCAGGCTGCTGCGCGAACGAAGTCAGCGCCTGGAAGGCGGTTTTCAGTCATATATCCCCTCCGCACGGACTCCCGGTCTGCTGCCGGGCTTATTCGTGCAATCGATTACAAATGGCATCACGCCGAGGCTCCGCGCAAGCCATGTTGTGGCATTGGGAGCGGCTGTGGATTTTGACGGGTCAAACCGGCCGTGCGCGGTTGACGCGGGCCGAAGCGGGGCCCTTACTCAGATCTTTCATTAAGGTATTGGCACAGATGGATTTCTCGGACTTCGCGGCCCAGCTGCTGGACCCGGCCCAGTTCCTGACTCACCTGCCTTATGCCCTGCTTGTGATCTCGATGATGATGAACGACATGGGCTGGCTGCGCGCCATCGCCATCTGCGCGGGTGTCACCCGGATCATCAACCGGGCCTTTATCCAGGTCGATTCGATCATCGTGTTCCGGGAAATCATCTTCGTCGCCGTGAACGTCATCCAGCTGGCGATCCTGTGGTGGTACGCCAAGCGCCATCGCTTCACCGGTGACGAAGAGCGCTTCGCCTCGATCATGCCGGCCAGCATCGAGCGGCGCACCGTCCGCCGGCTGCTGCGGCTCGCCCGGCTGCGCCACGTGGATGCCGGCCAGCGGCTGACCGGTGAAGGCGAGGCGGTCCACGAGCTGATCTTCATCGCCGAAGGCGTGGCGCAGGTCGAACGCGGCGGCCGCATCGTCGGTGTCTGCGGGCCGGGCGATTTTCTGGGTGAGATGAGTTTTGTCTCGGGTGGCGCGGCATCGGCGACGACGGTAGCGGCCGGCCGATGCGCTACCTCGCCTTCGATCAGAAGCGCTTGCGCGCCGCCATGGCCAATGACGGTGAACTGCGCCAGGCACTCGACGCCAGCTTCAACGCCAATCTCGTGGGCAAGCTGGCAAAAGCCACGCAGCGGTCGGCTGAATCGCCTGCGCTCCAATGACTTGGGACCGTCATAAAACTGTCAGCAAAGTGTCACGCAAAAATCAGAGAAGTGGGCATTTGGGACAGGGAACCGGGGCTTTCGCGCCTGCGGTGATGCATCACATGAACGGCAGCTTCGTCGACTTCACGCTCCTCGCGCGCGCCACCGAGGACTCGCAGATGGCCAAGGCCGGCGAGATTATCTTCCGCGAAGGTGACAACGGCGCCGAGTTCTTCGTGGTGAAGTCGGGCTCCGTCGCCATCCGCCACGGCAACAAGACATTGCAGGTGCTGGGCGAGGGCGAGATCTTCGGGGAGATGGCGCTGATCGATAGCGAGCCGCGTAGTGCCACTGTTGTCGCCGAGACCGATGCCGTAATCGTCCCCGTGAGCGAGAAGCAGTTCCTGTTCATGACCAGCGAGGCGCCGTATTTCGCCCTCAACGTCATGCGCGTGTTGGCGAAACGTCTACGGACCTCTAACAACGCTCTCCCGGGCGGCTGAGGCCGAGTCGCCATACAGCGCCGCATTTCGGTGGGGCGCCAGCCGTTGCGGTTACCATGGATGCATTGCTCGAACAGCTCCTAGAGGGGCTTACCAATCCCGTCATTCTGTTCGGGCACTTCACGTACTTCCTGCTGATCGTCTCCATGTTGCAGCGGCGCATGGTGATGCTCCGCCTCTTCGCCGTGGCGGCAGGACTGGCCAAGATCGTATATCGCTCGGTCTTCCTGTTCGATCCCGTCAGCGTTCTGTGGGAAGCGATCTTCGTTCTCGTCAACGTCGTGCAGCTGCTGCTGATCTGGTACTACGAGCGTCATCACCGTTTCGCCGATGACCACCAGCACTTCGCCGACAGCATGCCGGACGATGTCGACCGCCGCGCCATCAAGCGTCTGCTCGATCAGGCCGAACTGAAGCGCTTCGACGTGGACACGAAACTTACCGTGGAAGGCGAGCCGGTAAAGCAGCTCATCTACCTTGCTGACGGGATAGCCAAGATCGAGCACAACGGTCGGCTGGTCGCGATCTGCGGACCGGGGGACTATATCGGTGAGCTGAGCTTTCTCTCCGGCAAGCCAGCGACGGCAACGGCGACGGTGGTCAAGCCGACGCGCGCGCTGGCCTTCGAGCAGGCCAGACTGTCTGAGAGCGTCGCCGCCGATCCCCAGCTCCGTCGCACGCTGGAATCGGCGCTCAACAAGAACCTCGCGGGGAAGCTAACCCGGGCCAACGACCCAACCTCGGGGGAGGCGGTTGCGTAAGGCTTGCGGAATCCCCGGGGGCGCTTTATTTCCGGCCCATGCAAGACATCGCTGCCGCTCCCGCTGAATCCATCCTCATCATCGATTTCGGCTCGCAGGTGACGCAGCTGATCGCGCGACGCCTGCGCGAGACGGGTGTCTACTGCGAAATCCACCCGTTCCAGTCGGCCGGCGAGGCCTTCGCCCGGATGCAGCCCAAGGGCGTCATCTTCTCGGGCGGCCCCGCCTCCGTGACCGACAAGGGCAGCCCCCGCGCCCCGCAGGCCGTGTTCGACTCCGGCGTCCCGATCCTCGCCATCTGCTATGGCCAGCAGACGCTGGCCCTTCAGCAGGGCGGCGTGGTCGAGGGCGGCCATGCCCGCGAGTTCGGCCGTGCCGATGTCGAGATCAAGGAAGCCTCGCCGCTCTTCGCGGGCTTCTGGGATGTCGGCAGCCGCTACCCGGTGTGGATGAGCCACGGCGACCGCGTCACCGAACTGCCGCCCGGCTTCAAGGTTGTCGGCACCTCCGAGAACGCGCCCTTTGCCATCGCGGTGAATGAGCAGAAGCGCTACTACACCACAATGTTCCACCCCGAGGTGGTGCACACGCCCGATGGCGGCAAACTGCTTGCAGCCTTCGTTCACAACATCGTCGGACTTCGTTCAGACTGGACCATGACCGCCTACCGTCAGCGCGCGATCGAGAAGATTCGCGCCCAGGTGGGCAAGGGCAGGGTGATCTGCGCCCTCTCGGGCGGCGTGGATAGTTCGGTGGCGGCCATCCTGATCCACGAGGCGATCGGCGACCAGCTCACCTGCGTCTTCGTCGATCACGGCCTCATGCGGATGAACGAGGCAGACGAAGTCGTCTCGATGTTCCGAGATCACTATAATATCCCGCTCGTACATGTTGATGCTGCTGATAAATTCATCGGCGCGCTGGAAGGCGAAGCGGACCCCGAGACCAAGCGCAAGACCATTGGCCGGCTGTTCATCGAAGTGTTCGAGGAAGAGGCGAAGCGGATTGGCGGCGCGCAGTTCCTGGCCCAGGGCACGCTGTATCCCGATGTCATCGAGAGCGTCAGCTTCTCGGGCGGCCCCTCGGTCACCATCAAGTCGCACCACAATGTCGGCGGCTTGCCGGCGCGCATGAACATGCAGCTGGTCGAACCCTTACGCGAGTTGTTCAAGGACGAAGTCCGCGCGCTCGGCCGCGAACTCGGGCTCCCGGACCGCTTCGTCGGCCGCCACCCGTTCCCGGGCCCCGGCCTCGCCATCCGCCTGCCGGGCGGCGTGACCCGCGAAAAGCTCGATATCCTCCGCCGCGCCGACGCCATCTATCTCGATGAGATCAGGAAGGCCGGGCTTTACGACAAGATCTGGCAGGCCTTCGCCGTGCTGCTGCCGGTGCAGACCGTCGGCGTGATGGGCGACGGCCGCACCTACGAGTTCGTCTGCGCCCTGCGTGCAGTGACCTCGGTCGACGGCATGACCGCCGACTTCTTCCCCTACGACATGAACTTCCTCGGCCGCGCCGCCACCCGCATCATCAACGAAGTGCGCGGCATCAACCGTGTGGTCTACGACGTGACCAGCAAGCCGCCGGGCACGATCGAGTGGGAATGAGTCCGAGGCTCTAGCAGCTCTCGGAGGCGCCGACGTGGTGATCGGCTTTCCGGGGGGCGAGGAATTAGGGCGATGGCGAAAAAGCGGGTGGCGGAGACCGAGGAGTTGGCGGAGCCACGCAAGCGTGGCCATGGCGCGCAGACGGTCTACGAAAAGCTGCGCCGGTCCATCCTAGACCTGAGCCTGCCACCCGGAAGCCCGCTCGACGAGATGCGCCTTTCCGAGGAGTTCAACCTCTCGCGGAGCCCGATCCGCGAGGCTATGGTGCGGCTGGCGGCCGAGGGGCTGCTGACGACACTGCCCAATCGCAACACGATCGTCGCTCCGATCGACTTCGTCAATCTGCCGGTCTATTTCGAGGCCCTGACGCTGATGTACCGCGTCACGACCCGGTCAGCGGCGGTGCACCGGCGTCCCGAACAGATGGGTCGCATCAGGGCGCTCGAGGCGGCTTATGCCGACGCCGTCGAGCGTCGTGATGCCCTGGGGATGATCGCAACCAACCGTGAGTTTCACGTCGCGGTGGCCGAGGCCGGCGGCAACGTTTACTTCACCCAGCTCTTCGCGCGGCTGCTCGACGAGGGGCGCCGGGTGCTACGTCTCTACTATCAATCGTTCGATGACGACCTGCCGCGCCGGTATGTCGACGAGCACAGCGACATGGCCGCGGCCATCGAGGCCGGCGACGCCGATCGTGCCGACCAGCTGGCTGCGGCGCACGCGGCGCAGATCGTGCGGCAGATCCAAGCCTATATGGCGCGCGACACTGTCAGCGGGATCGATCTCTCCGGGAAGGCCAAGTGAGCCGCATCGCGGTTATCGGTGCCGGCATTGTCGGTAGTGCTTCGGCGACCTGGCTGGTGGCGCAAGGGCACGATGTTTCGGTGTTCGACGCCGATCCCGACGGCCTGCCGACGTCGTCCGGCAACGCGTCGCTGATTGCGCTGCCGGAGATCGCGCCTCTCGCCAGTCCGGGCGTGCTGGCTGCGGTGCCGGGCTGGCTGCTGGATCCGCTCGGGCCACTGGCCCTGCGCTGGCCTGATCTGCCGGCGCTCGTTCCGTGGCTGCTGGCCTTCCTCGCATCGGCGACGCCCTCGCGCGGACAGCATGTGCGGCAGGCGCTTGCCGGCCTGATGCGGACGACGCTGGCCGACCACGAGGCCATGGCGGCCGTCGCCGGCATCACTGGCCACCTGCGCCAGAGTGGCTACCTTTCGGTGCACGCGAACCAGCGCGGGGTCGCTGCTGCAGCCGACGAGGCGCGGCGGGTAAATAGTGTGCTCGGCCTCGATTTCGAGGTGCTGGACGCCGCGGCGGCGCGGCGGCATGTGCCGCCGCTCGAAGGCGAGTTCGCCGGCGCCGTCTATCAGCCAGGATACTGGATGGCCACCAATCCACTCACCGTGCTGCGGCAGTACCAGACGTTCCTGCGGCAACGGGCACGGCTGCTGGCTGGTCGCGTTCGCGCCATCGAGCCACAGGCAAGCGGGGTCGCTGTCTCCTTGGAATCCGGTGAGACGCAGAGCTTCGACCAGGTGGTCGTCGCGGCCGGAGTGTGGTCGCGCGATCTGGTTCGCCGGCTTGGCCTCAAGGTGCTGCTAGAAACCGAGCGCGGCTACAACACCACCTTCAGCGATCTCGGTTGGAACCTGCCGATGCCAGTGGGCTTCTCGGACCATGGCTTCGTCGCGACGCCACTGGTCGACGGGTTGCGGGTGGGCGGTGCAGTGGAACTGGCGAAGCCGGATACACCGCCCAACTACAAACGGGCCGCGGGGATGCGGGCAAAGATGCGGGCCTATGTGCCGTCCTTGCCCGAGGGCGGTGCCGAATGGATGGGTCGACGCCCGTCCACGCCGGATTCGCTACCGGTCATCAGTCGGCATCCGGGTGACCGCCGGGTATTGTTCGCGTTTGGCCACGGTCACCTCGGCCTGACGCTCAGCGCCACGACCGGCCGCTTGATCGCCGAAATGGCGGCAGGCGGCGAGGAGCGGCCGGAGTTCTCCATCAGCAGGTTCCAGCATCGAGTCCGGCCCGCCGCGTGATTCACTGGGTGGCGAAGATCAGGCGGCCCAGGCGCCGTACCAGCTGCGGAAACGCTGCAGCGACTGTTCGGCAAAGGCGCGCTGCGAGGGGCTGAGCGCGTCGGTCTCGTTGAAGTGAAGCTCGTATTCCTCCTCGCCATTGAGGACGAGAAGGTACTTGAAGTAGAGCACCAGGTCCGGGCCGGCGTCCCAGGTCGAGAGGTTGATGAGTGCTTCTTCCAGCTCCTTGGCGCGGCGCCGCGCGACCGGGTCGCCCTTCTGGCCCCTCTGGCAGAGATCGACCAGATGCAGCACTTCCTTGGGCAGGCAGTTGCCGATGCCGGTGATCGCTCCCGCGGCGCCGCACTGGATGAAGCCGTGGTAGACTGCGGTATCCACGCCCACCATCAGCGTCAGGTCCGGGTCGGCCGAGGTGATGTGTTCGGCCGCGTAGGAAAGATCGCTCTCGCCGCCGAACTCCTTGAAGCCGACGAGGTTGGCGTGCTCGGCGCGCAACGCGAAGAACAGGTCGGCGCGGGTGGCGAAGCCATAGTAGGGGCTGTTGTAAATCACGGCCGGCAGGCCGGGAGCCGCAGCGAGCAGGGCCTTGAAGTGCGCCTTCTGCGCGGCGGCGGATGAACCGCGCGAGAGGACGCGCGGGATCAGCATCAGTCCGGCGGCCCCGACCTTCTGAGCGTGCGCGGCATGGGCTACGGCGGCCGGGGTGTTCACCGCGCCAGTCCCCACGATAACAGGGATGCCGGCGGTAACGAGGCGCTCGACGCCTTCCATGCGCTGCGCATCGGTCAGCAGCGGCCAGTCGCCCATCGACCCGCAGTAGACGACCCCGGACATGCCCAGTCCGATCAACTCCTTGGCCTTGCGGACTAGCGCATCGAAATCAGGCGTCCGGTCGGCACGGCAGGGGGTCATCAGGGCAGGAATGCACCCAGTGAACGGGCTCTTGTCCATAGGATCAGCTCCAGGGGCAGAAAATCACGATCGAGCAAGCGAAGTGCGCTTCGCTTCGGTCTCCCAATAGCGGCCAGCCGACAGTTTGTCGACAGGTGGGTAGGGGGGTCGGTGTGCGCGGGTCCCAGCCCTTAACGAGCGAAATGGGTCGACCGCCGTCGACTGTCGTTGTAACCAGCCCAGGTCGACGCGCCGAATAGGCCAGCAAAACCGCGTCGCGGAAAGCGTCGGTCATGAACCGGCCTTCAATGTTGCCGGAAGATATGTTTCAGGTGCAAACACAATCACTTAGCAGAGGCATCACGGTCGAGTGGGCGTAGGCGAGGGCGACGAGCCGATAGTTGTGGGTACCAAGCGCGCCGCCGCGTTGCGCTTCGCCTATCTTGTTGCCGGCTTCGTGCTGCTCGGCCTTGGCATCATCGGCGCCTTCCTGCCGCTGATGCCCACCACCATTTTCGTCATCCTCGCCGCGGGCTGCTTTGCCCGCTCGTCCGAGCGGATAGAGGGTTGGCTGCTGAACCACAAGCGCTTCGGCCCCGTCATCAAGGCGTGGCGCGCCGAGGGCGCCATCCCGCGCCGCGGCAAGGTCCTGGCCGCCATCGGCATGGTGGTTGGCTATGTGCTGTTCCTCATCGGCGCACGCCCCGACTGGATGCTGGCGCTGTTCGTGCTCGCCGTGTTCGGCGGCTGCGCCTGGTTCGTGCTGTCGCGTCCGGAACCCCGCGGAAACTAGCGGCGCCGCAGCGTTTGCATTCGCAGTGACGCCTCTCTATGTTGCGCGCAAATTTCGACCCCGTTTCACTGAGCTACATGTCCAACGAAAACATCATTCGCGAAATCGACGAGGAACTGCGCAGCGACCGCGCGCGCAAGCTCTGGAAGACTCTTGGCCCGTTCGTGATCGGCGCCGCCGTGCTCGTCGTCCTCATCGTCGCGGTGAACGAGGGCTGGAGCTGGTGGCAGAACTCCAATTCGTCCCGCTCGTCCGACCAGTTCTACAGCGCGCTCGAGATTTCGGACGGTACCGACCTCGCCGCGGCCCAGAAGGCGCTCGATGACGTGATCGCCGCGAACCACGGCGGCTATCCGGCGCTGGCGAAGTTCCGCGAGGCAGCGCTGCTCGCCAAGAACGGCAAGACCGCCGAGGCGATCGCCGCCTATGATGCGCTCTCCACTTCGGAGACGAACAAGTATCTGCGCGAACTGGCGCTGATCCTCTCGGGCAGCCTGCTTGTCGACGATGGCGATGTGGCCAAGGTCGAGCAGCGTGTCGGCGGCATGGTCAACCCGAACTCGGTGTTCCGCAACGCGGCGCGCGAAGCCATCGGGCTCGCCAAGTACAAGGCCGGCGACCTCGCCGGCGCGCGCCAGAGCTTCGAGGACGCAGCGAACGATCCGCTGGCGAGCCAGGAACTCCGGGCCCGCCTCAACATCTACCTGGGTCAGCTGACCGCCGAAGGCGTTGCGCCGCCCGCTCCCGCAGCTGCCGCCGAAGCGCCTGTCGTCGTCGATCCAGCCACGGCCGCTCCTGCCGACAGCTCGGTGGGCGACGCGCCCGCGCTCGACACCACGCCGCCTGCCGACGCCGGTGGTGCGATGGCCCCGGCCGCCGATGCACCGGCGACGGACGCTCCCGCCATGGCCCCGGCCACCGAAACCGCTCCCGCGGCTCCGGCCAACTGATCTAGACGCCTGGCGTCGCATCTGGGGTCACGATGACCGTTACCGTCGCCATTGTTGGCCGCCCCAATGTCGGCAAGTCGACGCTGTTCAACCGGCTTGTCGGCAAGAAGATCGCGCTCGTCGATGATACACCCGGCGTGACCCGCGACCGGCGAGAGGCCGAGGGCCGCATCGCCGACCTGCGCTTCAAGGTGCTCGACACCGCCGGCTACGAGGATCGCACCGACGGCTCGCTCGAAGACCGCATGCGCCAGCAGACCGAGATCGCCATTCGCGATGCCGACGTCATCCTGTTCATGATCGACGCACGCGCCGGCGTGACGCCGCTCGACGAGCGCTTCGCCCAGGTCCTCCGTCGCGCCAGCAAGGACGTGCATCTCATCGCCAACAAGGCCGAGGGCAAGGCCGCCGACCCCGGGTTGATGGAGGCCTACAGCCTTGGCTTCGGCGAGCCGGTGGCCCTGTCGGCCGAACACGGTCTCGGCCTGTCTGACCTGCATGCGATCGTCTCCAAGGCTGTGGATGCGGCGGCCGAGAAGGCCGAAGCCGCGGCGGTGCCGGAAGACCTGATGCCGGAGGTCAACGTCGATCTGCCCGAGGACGACGGCTCGACCGAGGACGGGCCGGCCAAGCGTTGGGACCCCAACCGCCACCTCAATGTCGCGATCATCGGTCGCCCGAACGCCGGCAAGTCTACGCTCATCAACCGCATGGTTGGCGAGGAGCGGCTGCTCACCGGCCCCGAGGCCGGCATCACCCGCGACTCGATCCTGGTTCCGTGGGAATACAACGGCCGGGTCATCAATCTGGTCGATACCGCCGGCATGCGGCGCAAGTCGCGCATCGAGCAGAAGCTGGAGAAGCTCGCCGTCAGCGATTCCCTTCGCTCGATCCAGTATGCCGAAGTGGTGGTGCTGCTGCTCGACGCGCAGATCCCTTTCGAAAAACAGGACCTGACGCTGGCCGATCTCGTCGAGCGCGAGGGCCGGGCCCTGGTGATCGCGGTCAACAAGTGGGACACGATCGAGGACAAGAATGCCAAGCTTGCCGAGTTGCGCGAGCAATGCGAACGCTACCTGCCGCAGCTCAAGGGCGTGCCGCTGGTTACCATCTCGGGCCTGCAGGGGCGCAACATCGACAAGCTGATGTCGGCGATCTTTGCCATCGAGGCCAAGTGGAACAGCCACGTCTCGACGGCGCGGCTTAACCGCTGGCTCGCCGGCATGACCGAGAGCCATCCGCCGCCGGCTGTGTCCGGCCGGCGTCTGAAGCTACGCTACATGACTCAGGCCAAGATCCGGCCCCCGAGCTTCATCCTGTTCGCCTCCCGTCCCGAGGTGGTGCCCAACGCCTACCAGCGCTATCTGGTAAACGGGCTGCGTGACGCCTTCGATATGCCGGGTACGCCGATCCGGCTATGGCTTCGCGGCGGCAAAAACCCGTTCGACAAGAGCGACAAGTAGGGGCCAGGACTGCACGATCCGCAGGTCAGGAGGGCTTGTTCGCGCTAATCCCGGCGGTCTGGACAAGCTCGGTGACAGCCTGGAGCAGCGCCTCGTCGCTAAATGGCTTCGCCATTACTCGGGCATCCGGAAAGTGCTCCAGGACCTCATCTGCGCTCGCGGCGGTGCAGAAGATGAAGGGAACGCCGCTGCGCGACAGCCGGGCGACCAGCCCGTTGGGTTCGCCATGCTGAAGGCGGAAGTCGATCAGTGCAAGGCGAATGTCTTCGCGGTCGAGCAGCTCGAACGCCTCTTCGGGATTGGTCGCGATCATCACGCGGTAGCCAGCGGCCACCAACGGCGCCTCGAAAACGGAAGCGACCAGATAGTTGGTCTCGACGACCAGTGCCGTGGGGCGAGAAGTGAGCTGTGTCATTGATCTTTCAAACGCAGGAGTACCACCCACTCAAAGTGGGCAGGTGAATGAGTGCGCTTGCTAAACGCCCGGATGCAGCGTCTTTGGTGAGATGTCGGGAGGGCATCCGCTCGTCCGGTCCGGGTATACGTCTACGCCGATACAGCCACTTCCGCACCAAACTATGACATGTGAGGTGTAGTTTCTGCACGTCGTTGCCCGGTGCTCGTGCAGTGCGGGGCGCTGAGCTCGGTCATTGCGCCCCGGTACATCCCCGCTATACTCGCCGCCTCCTAAGCGACCCGATGCTGAGTGCGGGGCCGCAACTCTGATACGGCATTGTTCCTCGAAATCCTGATTGTCGCCGTCCTGACGCTCGTCAACGGCCTGCTTGCAATGAGCGAATTGGCGGTGGTTTCGTCCCGCCCGGCTCGACTCAAGGTCCTCGCCGCCGAGGGCCGCCGCGGCGCCACGGTGGCGCTGAAGCTGCAGGAGGACCCCGGCAAGTTCCTCTCCTCGGTGCAGATCGGCATCACCCTCGTCGGCGTACTCTCGGGCGCTTTCTCCGGCGCAACGCTCGGCGAGCGGCTTGGCAATGGGCTGGTCGGCGTTGGCATTGATGCCGGCATCGCCCTGCCGCTTGGCGTCGGCATTGTCGTCATCATCATCACCTACCTCTCGCTGATCATCGGCGAGCTGGTGCCCAAGCAGATCGCGCTGCGTGACGCCGAGGGCGTGGCGGCCCGCGTTGCGCCGCTGATGGCCTTCATCGCTTCCGTTGCCGCGCCCCTGGTCTGGCTGCTCGACGTGTCGGGCCGGCTGGTGCTGCGCCTCTTGGGGCAGGGTGGAGAGAGCGAGGAGACGGTCACCGACGAAGAGGTCAAGACCATCATCGCCGAGGCCGAGAGCGCCGGCGTGCTCGAGACCGAAGAGCGCCACATGATCTCGGGCGTCATGCGGCTAGCCGACCGGTCGGCGCGCGGGTTGATGACGCCGCGCCTCGATGTCGAGTTGCTCGATTTGAGCGAGACGCGCGAGGAGATGATCGAAAAGCTCCGCACGACGCGGCACTCGGTGCTGCCGGTGCAGGATGGACCGGTCGATTCGATCGTCGGCGTGATCGTGCGCAAGGACCTCGTGCAGAACGTGCTGGCCGCCGAGCCGCTCGACCTGCGCTCGCTGGTCAAACAGGCACCGGTGGTGATGGACCGCTCGAGCGCGCTCGACGTGCTCAAAGCGCTGCGCGGCTCGCTGGTGCATATGGCGCTGGTGTTCGACGAGTACGGCCACTTCGAGGGCATCGTCACCCCGGGCGACATCCTCGAAGCCATCACCGGCGCCTTCCAGGAGGAGGAGGGCGACGAGAAGGCCTATGTTACGCGCGAGGACGGCTCGTACCTTGTTTCGGGCTGGATGCAGGCTGACGAGTTCCAGGCCCATCTCGGCGTACCGGTGCCCAAGGATGCCAAGTTCGAGACGGTAGCCGGTTACGTGCTCGCCGAACTCAACCACCTGCCGGTTGTCGGCGAGGTGTTCGAGCGCGGGGCGTGGCGCTTCGAGGTGCTGGACATGGATGGCCGCCGCATCGACAAGGTGCTGGTGACGCGGCTGAGGTAATCTAGAGGGCGCGGAGCTCGGACTTTTCCCAGTCGTAAAGCATGCGGTTCTCGGTGAAGCCGGGCTCGATCATGTCGATCAGCCTCGGCGCCACGGCCGACGGATGCGGCAGGGTCTCGGGATCCTCTCCCGGCGCGGCCTTGGCCCGCATCGCGGTGCGCACGGCACCCGGGTGGAAGACGTTCGCCCGGATCGCAGTCGCGCCGCCGGTCTCGGCCGCGTAGCTCTTCACCAGCGCTTCGAGTGCGGCCTTGGTGGCGGCGTACGGGCCCCAGAAGGCTCGAGCCGAGTGGGCCGAGGACGACGACACGAAGACCAGACGGCCGGCTTCGGACTGGCGCAGCAGCAGGTCGAGCGAGCGGATCAGCCGGTAGTTGGCGGTGACATTCACCGCCATCATCTTCTCGAAATCCTTGGGGTCAAAATGCACGACAGGGCTGAGGACGCTCAGCATGCCGGCATTGCCGACGAGACCGTCGAGCTTGCCCCAGCGCTCGAAGATGGCGGCGCCGAGCCGGTCGATACCGTCGCCCTCGCGCAGGTCGAGCGGCACCAGCGTGGTCGAGCCGCCGAAGCGCTGGATCTCGTCATCGAGGTCCTCGAGACCGCCCACGGTGCGGGCCACCGCGATCACATGCGCCCCGCGTCGCGCCGCCTCGAGCGCCGCCTGGTACCCGATCCCGCGCGACGCGCCGGTGACGAGAACGATCTTGCCCGCGAGGGTCTGGGAGGTGGTCATGCGATGGTTCCGGTTGGACTGCGCGGGGTAATAGCGGGCCGTTCTGCAACAGGGAAGGGTGCGGTTGCCGCAGACAGTCGCCTAAACCACCATGTCATCCCTGCGAAGGCAGGGATCCAAGGTTCCGCCAGCTCGGGCTGTGAGATGGATCCCTGCCTTCGCAGGGATGACATCGAGTAGATAGGACCTCTATGCGGCCCTCAGCTCGCTTCGCGCATCAGCGACAGGGTCTTCGGGCCGCCCTGGCTGAGGCCGCGGAGGTCGGTGAGGCCGGTCGGATAGTCGCCGGTGAACTGGTGGTCGGTGAACTGCGGGTTCAGCGGATCGCGCTTCACGCCGCCCACGGCATCGTAGAGCCCGTCGATCGACAGGAAGGCCAGCGAGTCGGCGCCGATATATCGGCACATGGATTCGAGGCTGTCGTGCTGGTTGGCAAGGAGGTGCTCGGGATCGGGCGTGTCGATGCCGTAATAGTCGGAGTAAAAGATCATCGGCGAGGCGACGCGGATATGCACTTCGCGGGCGCCGGCTTCGCGGATCATCTGCACGATCTTGAGTGAGGTGGTGCCACGGACGATCGAATCGTCGATCAGCACGACGCGCTTGCCCTCGATCTCGGCGCGGTTGGCCGAGTGCTTGAGCTTGACGCCGAAGGCGCGGATCGACTGGGTCGGCTCGATGAAGGTGCGGCCGACATAATGGTTGCGGATGATGCCGAGCTCGAACGGGATGCCGCTCTGCTGCGCATAGCCGATCGCGGCGGGCGTGCCGCCATCGGGCACCGGCACGACGACATCGGCCTCGACCGGCGCCTCCTTGGCGAGGTTGATCCCCATCTTCTTGCGGGCCGCATAGACCGGGCGGCCGGCGACGACGGAGTCGGGGCGGGCGAAATAGACGTACTCGAACAGGCAGATGCGCTCGGGGCGCTGCACCTTCGGCTTGACCGAGTCGATGGTGATCGAGCCGTCGGGCTGGATCTCGCAGATCACCACCTCGCCATTCTCGACGTCGCGCACGAACTTGGCGCCGATGATGTCGAGCGCGCAGGTCTCCGACGCAAAGATCGGCTTGCCGTCGAGATCGCCGAGCACCAGCGGACGGATGCCATTGGCGTCGCGCGCGCCGATCAACTTGGTGCGGGTCATGGCGACGAGCGCGAAGGCGCCCTCAAGATGCTGCAGCGCGTCGATGAAGCGGTCGGAAGAGGACACTTTCTTGGAGCGCGCGATGAGGTGGAGCACCACCTCGGTATCCGACGTCGACTGGCAGATGGCGCCCTGTGCGATCAACTGGCGGCGGAGGGTCAGCCCGTTGGTGAAGTTGCCGTTATGCGCAATGGCGATGCCGCCGACCTCGAGCTCGGCGAACAGCGGCTGGACGTTGCGGAGGATGGTCTCGCCGGTGGTCGAGTAACGCACGTGGCCCATGGCCATGTGGCCGGGGAGGCGCTTCACCGTTGCCGGGTCGGTGAAGTGGTCGCCGACGAGGCCGAGCTGGCGTTCGGAGTGGAATTGCCTTCCATCGAAGCTGACGATGCCCGCCGCTTCCTGGCCGCGGTGTTGCAGGGCGTGCAGCCCGAGTGCGGTCAGCGTCGCCGCCTCGGCATGGCCGAGGATACCGAACACGCCGCACTCTTCGTGCAGCGTGTCATGGTCCCATTCGTTCAACGGTTTGGCGGGCTGGGTCACGGCGCTACCTCGATGTCTCAGGCCAAAAGCAGACGGGACCGCGATATGCGGTCCCCGTCACGAATTTGCAATGTCGTCACCTGAACGTCATCAGGTGTTGGTGGCCGACGGCTCCGGCGGAGTCGCGTCTTCCGGTACGTCGGTGCTGTCGTCCGGCGGTGCTTCCGGCGTCGTCGGCGCCTCGGTCGGCGACTCGTCTTCGCCACCGGTGCCGCGCTGCAGCAATGTACTGATCTGCTTTTCGAAGTCGTCCGGCAAAACCGCCATCAGGCTATCGCCGACATCGGCCAGCACTGGCCAGGATCGCGAATCCTTGGCCCAGGATTGCCCGCTGAGATTGAGCAGGTTGCCGCCGAAGATGACGAACACCACCGCGATCAGCACGCCACGGGCCACGCCGAAGACGAAGCCGAGCGTGCGATCAAGCGGACCGATTCTGCTGTCGACGACGAAATCCGCGATCTGCATCGTGATGAGATGCAGCACGATGAGCGCGATGAGGAAGCTGCCGATACCGACGACGAGCTTTCCGACGATGTCATCGGCGAAATAGGGTTTGATCAGATCGGCCTGATAGAGCACCAGGTAAGCGGCAATCGCGGCAGCACCGGCCCAGGTGGCCAGCGACAGGACTTCGCGGGTGAAGCCGCGGGCCGTGGCCAGGATCGCCGAGATCAGCACGAGCACGCCGACACCGACGTCGAATGCAGTCAACATGTAGAAACCCGCTGATCCGGACCCGCTTCAAGCCCCATGTAGCCGCTAATCCGGGCAAAGCCAAGTCGACTCGCGGGGCTGCATGCCCGATGTTCACGGAAAGCGCGGCGCGTGGCCAAACCGCTACTCCGCCGCCTGCCGCTGGCCGCGGGCCGCGATCTTGCCGATGAGCTCGGCGAGTTCGGCATATTCGCCCACCGCGATCCCGCCCGGCAGGTCGCCCTTGCCCAACCGCCCCGTCACGGCCCCCTGGAAGCCGAGCTTCTGCGCCTCGCGCAGGCGCAGTGCCGCATGCGCCACCGGCCGCACGCCACCGGCGAGCGAGATCTCGCCGAAATAGACGTTGCTCGAGGGGAGGGGCGAGCCGGTGAGGGACGAGATCAGCGCCGCGGCAACCGCGAGGTCCGCGGCCGGCTCGTTGATCTTCAGCCCACCGGCGACATTCAGGTAGATGTCGTTGGCGCCGATCCTGACGCCGCAGCGGGTTTCGAGCACAGCGAGGACCATCGAAAGCCGAGAGGAATCCCAGCCGATCACGGCGCGTCGCGGCGTGCCGAGTGGGGACGGGGAGACCAGTGCCTGGATTTCGCACAGCACCGGGCGGGTCCCTTCCATGCCGGCGAAGACGGCAGAGCCCGCCGAATCCTTGTCGCGCTGCTCAAGGAAGAGCGCGGAGGGATTGGCGACCTCGCGCAGGCCCAGCGTCGACATCTCGAACACGCCGATCTCGTCGGTGGCGCCGTAACGATTCTTCACCCCGCGCAGAATGCGGAAAGTGTGGCTGGCATCGCCCTCGAAATAGAGCACCGCGTCGACCATGTGCTCGACGACGCGTGGCCCGGCAATCTGCCCGTCCTTCGTGACGTGCCCGACCAGCACTACTGCCGCGCCGGACTTCTTGGCGAAGCGCGTGAGCGCCTGCGCAGAGGTGCGTACTTGCGTCACCGTGCCCGGCGCGCTCTCGACGCGGTCGGTCCACAGGGTCTGGATCGAATCGATGATCACGAGATCGGGGGCAGGGCCGTTCTGCAGGGTGGCGAGGATGATCTCGACATTGGTTTCCGAGGCGAGCAGCACATCGCTTTCGCTGAGTTCCAGCCGCTGCGCGCGTAGCCGCACCTGCGCCACCGCCTCTTCGCCCGAGACATAGACGACGCGGCGTCCGAGCTGCGCCATAGCTGCGGCCGCCTGCAGCAGCAGTGTCGACTTGCCGATGCCGGGGTCACCGCCCACGAGGACGGCCGAGCCCTTGACGAAACCACCGCCGGTCACCCGGTCGAGTTCGCTGATCCCGGTTGTGACGCGTGCCGCCGTCTCGATCTCGCCGGCGAGTGGCACGAGCTGGATCGGCCGGCCGGCCGCTGTAGCGGATTTCGGGCCGGCGCCGACACCCGAGTCGACAATCTCCTCCGAAATTGTGTTCCATTCGCCGCAGGCTTCGCAGCGCCCCTGCCATTGCGCTGTGACAGCGCCACAGGCCTGGCAGACACAGTTGGTCTTGGTGCGCGCCATGGAGAGCCCCGATAGGTCTTCGACTGGTAGCTGAGGATACGTTGGAAGGCAAGAACGAAGAGTGAACGATGGGTGGTCCCCAGCGGTGTCTTCTGCGACGGGGTGTGACATGGTGGATGGGTCGAGGACCAGGACCGTGCCACTGACTCGGTGTCATCCCAGCGCAGGCTGGGATCCAGCTTGCAGCTGGCGCGGGCGGAAGTTTGGATCCCTGCCTTCGCAGGGATGACAGCTGGTTGTGGGCTGGACTAGGGCCTCCATTGGACGCGCTGCTACATCCGGCCGCCCTTTGGCTCCGGAGTATTGGGTGGGCGGGGACCGGCGCGGTTTTCGGCCACGCGGTTAGTCCGCAAATGAAACGGCCGTCGCCGCGCCGGTCCTCAAAGGGATGAGTAGGATCGGTGGAATCCAAGGAGCGTGCCCCCATCGCACCTCTCGTCTGCATTACTGCATCGGAGCCCGGATGGGTGGTCGGTTGTCGGTCCCACAAACCCGCCATGACACGACTGCCATGGCTCCCGATGTCCACTCACCGTTCGTTCGTCGCGACCGCCGCCCGTGACTGGACGCGAGGAGAATACGACGGGTGGAGGAATGGGGGGACAAGAGAGGCGAAAAGAGATAGACGGCTGCCCCTCCACCAGCCTCGCTGGTCCCCGCGGGGGAGGATACAGAGGCGCCGGTGGATGTCAGCCCGTGGGCGACGCACCCTCGGTGTATTGCCGCGTATACCGCCCCTTGAGGCTGGTCAGCACTTCGTAGCCGATGGTGTTGGCAACATCGGCGTGATCGTCCACCGATACGTGCGGGCCGAGGATCTCGACCATTTCGCCGGGTCTTGGCGGCTCGGACAGGTCGGTGACGTCGACGCCGATCATGTCCATCGAGACGCGGCCGACGACAGGGCAAAGCTGGCCGCGGATCGCAACGTTGGTGCCGCGGTGGTTGTTGGACGAGCTGAGCGAGCGGAAGAAGCCGTCGGCGTAGCCGATGGCGACGACCGCGATGCGGCTGTCCTGGCTCATCGTCTGCAGCGCGCCATAGCCGACTGTCTCGCCGGTCTTGACGTCCTTGGTCATCAGCACCGGCGCCTCGAGCGTCACCACCGGCGCCATCGGGTTGCGACGGCCAGCAACGGCGCGGCCGCCATAGAGGGCGATGCCCGGGCGGACCATCTGGAAGTGGTTCTCGCGGTTGGTCATCAGCCCGGCCGAATTGGAGAGCGAGGCCGGAATGCCCGGGAACTGCGCCATCACCGAGGTGAAGAGAGCCAGTTGCGTGCGGTTCTTCTCATGCGCCGGGGTATCGGCGCAGGCGAGGTGGCTCATGATCATCTGCGGCTGGTAGCCGATCTGGTCGATCATGCGCTTGACGATCGAGACTTCGTTCAGCCGGAAGCCGAGCCGGTTGATGCCGGTGTCGAAGTGGAGCGCCGCCGGCAGCGCCTGGTTGGAGGCGATGCAGGCCTGTAGCCATTCCTCGAGCATCGGGATCGAAGCGATGCAGGGCATCAGCCGTTCGCCGACATAGAGCGGGGCCGAACCGGGATAGAGCCCGGAGAGAATGAAGATATGCGCGTCCTCGGGCAGGGCGGCGCGGACGGCGATGCCCTCATCGGGAGTGGCGGCGAAGAAGAACCGGGCGCCTGCTTCGTGGAAGGCGCGCGAGGCCTGGGTGATGCCGGTGCCATAGGCGTCGGCCTTCACCACGGCGCCCGTCAGCGCGCCGCGGCTCACCTTGCTGAGGGCAATCCAGTTGCGCTTCAGCGCGCCCAGGTCGACCGTCAGTCGCCCGCCGTAACCGGTCGCAATGGCCGGTGCCGCCATCACTATTCCATCCTCTCCGGCAGGTAATCGGCGCGCGCAAGGTTGCCGAAGCGGGTGAACTGGCCCTCAAAGCTGAGCTGCACGGTGCCCGTCGGGCCGTGTCGCTGCTTGCCGATGATGACTTCGGCTTTCCCGTGCACTTGTTCCATCTCGCCCTGCCACGCCAGATGTTCCGGCGTGCCCTCTTTGGGCTCCTTGTTCTTGAGGTAGTACTCTTCGCGATAAACGAAGAGGACCACGTCGGCGTCCTGTTCGATGGAACCGGATTCGCGCAGGTCTGCAAGCTGCGGATGCTTGTCCTCGCGATTTTCGACCTGTCGGCTCAACTGGCTGAGCGCAATGATCGGCACTTCGAGTTCTTTCGCCAGCGCCTTGAGCGTGGTGGTGATCTCGGTGAGTTCCTGCACCCGGTTCTCGCTCGCCTTCTTGGACGAGCCGGAGAGCAGCTGCAGGTAGTCGACGATCAGCAGGTCGAGGCCCTTTTGGCGCTTGAGGCGCCGCGCGCGAGCCGCGAGCTGGGCGACGGAGATGCCGCCGGTGTCGTCGATATAGAGTGGCACTTGCGCCATCAGGTTCGATGTATCGACGAGTTTCGAGAACTGGCTCTCGTGGATATTGCCGCGCCGGATGTCGGCCGAGGAGATCTCGGCCTGCTCGGCGAGCACGCGGGTCGCGAGCTGCTCGGCGCTCATTTCGAGCGAGAAGAAGCCGACATGCCCGCCATCGACGGTCTTGATGTGACCGTCCGCCTGCACTTCGCCCTTGAAGTTCTTGGCGACATGGAAGGCGATGTTGGTGGCGAGCGCCGTCTTGCCCATGGCGGGACGGGCCGCGAGGATGATCAAGTCGCTGCGCTGCAGCCCGCCCATCAGCCGATCGAGATCGGTGAGGCCGGTGGCGGTACCCGACAGCGAGCCGTCGCGGCCATAGGCTTCGCCGGCCATCTTGATGGCTTCGGTCAGCGCGGCGCTGAAAGTCTGGAAGCCGCCGTCGTAGCGGCCCTTCTCGGCGAGGTCGAAGAGCTGCTTTTCGGCTTCCTCGATCTGCTTGTTGGCGGTTGCCTCGACGTCGGAGTCGTAGGCGGTCTGCACCATCTCCTCGCCGATCTGGATCAGGTTCCGGCGGATCGCGAGATCGTAGATGCTCTGGCCATAGTCGGCCGCGTTGAGGACGGTAGTGGCTTCCGCCGCGAGCCGCGCCAGGTACTGCGGCATGGTCATTTCGGCAGTCAGCTGGTCGGCGAGATAGGTCTTGGCGGTGATCGGCGTCGCCGTCTTGCCGGCACGGATGATCTTGGCCACCACCTCGTAGATCGTGCGGTGGATCGGCTCGTAGAAGTGCTCCGGCATCAGGAAGTCCGACACGCGGTAGAAGGCCTCGTTGTTCACGAGAACAGCGCCAAGCAGGGCCTGCTCCGCCTCCACGTTGTGGGGCGCGAGGCGGAAGGCTTTCTCGTCTTCCGGACGCAGGCGATGCACGTTGTTGTCGGCCATGGCGACTCGGATTCTCCCCCTCGCTCGTTAACGTTCTGCTTACCAGCGCCGGTCCGCCGAGCCCGCATCATTTGTGACGCAGCCGTGACCGAATCGCGCCGCTCGCGCGGCAGCTTGTGGGTAGTGTTGAAAGCGGGGGAAACCAAGGCGGGAAGTTGCATTCCAGCCACCTCGGCCGGCAGGCGATTCGCTGCCTAGTCGGCGTTAGTGTCGCGCTCAAGCGCCGCCACGATACGTCGCATCATATCGTAGAAGAGCGGCCGTTCCTCGGGCTTCAGTGGGTCCGTCGCGATACCGTTGACCTCGAGGGCGACCTTGAATGCGGCTTCGGCTCGCTCCAGCCCGAGGGGGGTAAGCGACACCTGCGCGCTGCGCCGGTCGTTGGGGTCGGGCGTGCGGACGACGAGGCCGTCGCGCTCCATGCGGTTGAGGGTGTTGGCCATCGTCGGCTGCTCCACCGTCGCGGAGATCGCGAGCTCTTTCTGCGTCAGGGCGCGTCCATCCTGAAGCGCGAAGAACACCGGCATCGGGCCTGAGCCGGTTCCCAGCCGCCGCTCCAGCGCCCGCGCGAACAGGCGCGCCGCCCAGTTGGTGAGATAGCCGGCCGAAGTCTCGCGAACATAGCTCATGTGCATAGCTTGCTATTTAAATTCATAGTGTGCTATGTAAATCCCAAGGGAGCGTTGGACGCAAGGAGATTCCAATGTCTTTGAAGAGCACTTCGAGCCGCTACGGCAGCGTCGCCGTCGCCATCCACTGGCTGTCCGCATTGATGATCGTGCTGTTGTTCGCGACGGGCCTCCTCGCCGCGGCGCAGGTGGATTCGGATGCCAAGGTTGCGCTGCTGCGCGCCCATACCCCGCTTGGGGCAGGGGTGCTGGTGCTGACGCTGTTCCGGATTGTCTGGTGGTTCGTCGCCGACAAGCGTCCGGCGCTGCCCGCCGGCCAGCCGGCCTGGCAGCAGTGGGTGGCGAGGGCCACCCATATCGGACTCTATGTCGTGGTGCTGGTCACCGCCTCGAGCGGTATCGCCACCATCGTGCTGTCCGGAGCGCTGCCGGCGATCGTCGGGTCCGCGACCTTGCCGAACCTCGAGACTGTTTTGCCACGGGCTGTCCACGGCGTCGTTTCGCGCCTGATGCTGGGGCTGCTGGCGCTTCATATCGGCGCCGCCCTCTATCATCAGTTCATCCGCCGCGACCACCTGCTGGCGCGGATGGGTATCGGCGCCGCATAACGAAAAAGGCCGGGATCGCTCCCGGCCTTTGCAGTCGAAATGATCGAAACCGTTATTCTTCGCTGGTGTCGAGGTCGGCAGTCGCGGCCTGCTGCTCGGCGGCGAAGGCTTCGTTTGCTTCGTCATCGTAGTTGATCGCGGTCAGGTCTTCGCCGGCTGCCTGGCGGGCAGCCTCGTCCTCGGAGCGAGCAACGTTGACGTTGATCGACACTGCGACTTCCGCGTGCAGGTGCAGCGGCACGGCGTGAACGCCGACGTTCTTGATCGGGTTCGCGAGATCGACCTGCGAACGCGAAACGCTGAAGCCTTCAGCGATAAGTGCGTCGGCTACGTCACGCGAGGAGACCGAGCCGTAGAGCTGGCCGGTTTCGCCGGCCTGGCGGATGATGACCACCGTCTTGCCGTTGAGGCCCGAAGCGATGCCGGCAGCGGCCTCGCGACGCTCCTGGTTGCGCTTCTCGATATCGTCCTTGTCGCGCTCGAAGCGCTTACGGTTGGCTTCGGTGGCGCGGAGCGCGCGGCCGGTGGGGAGGAGGAAGTTACGGGCGAAACCGTCCTTCACGCTCACTTCGTCGCCGATGTGACCGTGCTTGCCGATGCGCTCGAGCAGAATGACTTTCATGGTGCTTTCCTTAGCTGTCCCGTTCGGGTCGAACGGTTAGGAGCCGCGAACCATTCGCGACCCCAGCGAGTCCCAGTGCGTTCTTACTGAACGGCGTAGGGCATGATGCCGATGAAGCGGGCGCGCTTGATGGCCTTGGCCAGTTCGCGCTGCTTCAGGGCGGAAACCGCGGTGATGCGGGAGGGGACGATCTTGCCGCGCTCGGAAACGTAGCGCTGCAGCAGACGGACGTCCTTGTAGTCGATCTTGGGCGCGTTCGGGCCCGAGAACGGGCAGGTCTTGCGACGGCGCTGGAACGGACGGCGGGCGGTCTGGGTGGTGAGTTCTTTGATTGCCATTTTTCTCTATCCTTCCAGAATCAGAACCGGCGGGGCGGGCGACGGTCGCCGCGGTCGAAACCGCCACGATCACCGCGCGGACCACCGCGCTCGCCACGATCGTCATCGCGATCGCGCTTCTGCATCATGGCCGACGGGCCTTCCTCGAGCTCATCGACGCGGATGGTCATGAAGCGGAGGATGTCTTCGCTGAGGCCCTGCTGACGCTCCATCTCGGCAACGGCCGAGTGCGGCGCGTCGATGTTGAGCAGCGTGTAGTGCGCCTTGCGGTTCTTGTTGATGCGGTACGAGAGGGACTTCAGGCCCCAGTACTCGTTCTTGGTGACCTTGCCACCGCCCTGGGTGATCAGGTCGGTGAAAGCCGTGGTCAGTTCCTCGACCTGGGTCGGGGACACGTCCTGGCGGGCCAGGAAAATGTGTTCGTAAAGGGCCATAAGCGCCTTCCTTCAAGTTGGTTCACAACACATCCCCTCGGCGCGGAGCCTCCTTGAAGCCGGAAAGGCGTCAAAGCAGTCTTCTAAGAAGCGGGAACACGGGAGGACGGGCGGACCCTATCTCACCAATGGCAAGACCCTCCGTTCAGCCCCCGGCCGACGAATGTGAGCGGGGCTATAGGGGAAAAGGGCCGGGATGGCAAGCGGCGCGGGCTTACGCCAGCCGCGCTTCCTTCGGCACGTCGAAGCCCTGCGAGACCAGCAGGGAGACGATGGACGGGGTTAGCGCGCGGCAGGCGCAGTGTTTGGCGTGCTCGAAGTGCCACTCGGCGCGCTGCTTCTTGGTCGGGTTCGCGGGCATGCGGTTGGCCTTGTGCCAGTCGGAATTGATCCTGCCCATGCGCCGCGACCTCTTTTCGCCACAACGCTATTGTGCCATGCAAACGAGGCGGCTCCAACTCCTCAAGGTTCCCCCCACGATATGACTGCCGCCGTCAGCGCGCCCCTCAGCATCCCCGATCGCAACGCCGTTCGCGCCACCGAAGCGGTGATCCGCAGCCATGTCCGGCGTACGCCGGTAATAGAGACGGCGCCCGAGGATTTCGGCCTCCGCGGCGCGCCGCTGGCGTTCAAGCTCGAGTTCATGCAGCACTCGGGCACGTTCAAGGCGCGCGGCGCCTTCGCCAACCTGCTGCTGCGCGAGGGCGCCGAGCGTGGCGTGGTCGCGGCTTCGGGCGGCAATCACGGCGCGGCCGTGGCCTTTGCCGCCATGAAGCTTGGCATCAAGGCGCATATCTACGTGCCGCGCATCTCCTCGCCGGCCAAGATAGACCGCATAAAGCAGTATGGCGCCGAAATCACCGTCGGCGGCGAGGCCTATGCCGACGCTTACGCGGCGAGCCGGACTTTCGCGGCCGAGCACGGGCTGATCGAGGTCCACGCCTATGACGGCTTCGAGACGCTGAGCGGGCAGGGCATGGTCGGGCTCGAGTGGCTGGAACAGTCCCCTGGCATCGATACGCTGCTCGTCGCGGTTGGCGGCGGCGGCTTGATCGGCGGCATAGCCGCGGCGGCCGAGGGCAAGGTGCGCATCATGGGGGTCGAACCGGAAAACGCGGCGACGCTTTATGAGGCCACCAAGGCCGGCCATCCGGTCGATGTGCCGGTGAGTGGCGTGGCCGCTGACAGTCTCGGCGCCCGCCGTATCGGCGCGCTGTGCTTCGCACTCTCGGGCTATATCGACCGTACGGTGCTGGTGACGGACGAGGCGATCGTCGCGGCGCAGAAGAAGATCTGGGATGTGCTGCGCGTGGTCGCTGAGCCGGGTGGCGCAGCAGCTTTGGCCGCGCTGCTGTCGGGCCGATACGTGCCCGCGCCGGGCGAGCGGGTGGGGGTGCTGCTCTGCGGCGCCAACACGACGGCGGTGAAATTCGACTAAACTGCCGCCCCGCCTTGACTTTGCCATCCCCCTCCGGCAAACGCCGCCGCCAACTGGACGCTGGTCCGGGCGGGGCTTAGGCTGGCCTCAAGATCAAGAATAATCGGCGGAGGCCTTAGTGACCAAGCGCGCATTCACCTTCCCCGGCCAGGGTAGCCAGGCCGTGGGCATGGGCAAGGACCTTGCCGACGCCTACCAGGAGGCCCGCAACGTGTTCGCCGAAGTCGACGACGCGCTGGGGTTCAAGCTCTCTGCCATCATGTTCGAGGGGCCGGACGAGACGCTCCGCCTTACCGAGAATGCCCAGCCCGCGCTGATGGCCGTCTCCGTCGCGGTGACGCGCGTGCTCGAAGCGCGCGGCGTATCGCTGAAGGATCACGCGGCCTATGTGGCCGGCCACTCGCTCGGCGAGTATTCGGCCCTGGCCGCGGCCGGAGCGTTCAGCCTCGCCGATGCGGCGCGGCTGCTGAAGATCCGCGGCCAGGCCATGCAGCAGGCTGTGCCGGTTGGGCAGGGGGCCATGGCGGCGATCCTCGGGCTCGATCTCGAGACGGTGCTGAAGGCAGCCAATGATGCCCAGGATGGTGAGGTTTGCGGCGTCGCCAACGACAACGCGCCCGGCCAGGTGGTGATCTCTGGCCATGTCGGAGCGGTGAACCGCGCGATCGAGCTGCTGAAGGCCGCTGGTGCCAAGCGCGCCCTGCCGCTGCCGGTGAGCGCCCCGTTCCACTGTGCCCTGATGCGGCCTGCAGCCGATGCCATGGAGCATGCGCTGAACCAGGTGACGGTGAAGGCGCCGGTGGTGCCGGTCGTCGCCAACGTGCTGGCGGCGCCGATCTCGGACCCCGAGGAAATCAAGAAGCGCCTCGTTGAGCAGGTCACCGGCATGGTCCGCTGGACCGAATGTGTCGGGTGGCTGGTCAAGGACGGTGGCGTGATGCAACTGGTCGAGCTCGGCTCGGGCAAGGTGCTGAGCGGGCTGGCCAAGCGCATTGCGCCGGAGACGGCGACAGTTTCCATCGGCGCGCCCGCGGACGTGGATGCGTTCGTGGCTGAAGTCACCGCTTGAATCAGACTCTCCAAGGGAGCCGATAAATGTTTGATCTGACTGGCAAACGCGCCCTCGTCACCGGAGCTTCCGGCGGTATCGGACGCGAGATTGCCAAGGCCCTCGCCGGTGCGGGCGCTCGCGTCGCGTTGAGCGGCACCCGGGTTGGTGCGCTCGAGGAAACGCGCGATGCCCTCGGCGGTGGCGATCACCCGATCATCCCGACCAACCTCTCCGACCTTGATGCGGTCGACAAGCTCGTCCCCTCGGCCGAGGCGGCGCTGGGCGGGATCGACATTCTCGTCAACAATGCCGGCGTCACCCGTGACAATCTCTTTATGCGCATGAAGGACGAGGAGTGGGACGAGGTGCTGGCGGTGAACCTCACCTCGGCGTTCCATCTCACCCGCGCGGTGCTGCGCGGCATGATGAAGCAGCGCTTCGGCCGCATCATCGGCATTGCCTCGGTGGTGGGCGTGGTCGGCAATCCGGGGCAGGGCAATTATGCGGCGTCGAAGGCTGGCCTGATCGGCATGAGCAAGGCGCTGGCCTACGAGGTCGCCTCGCGCAATATCACCGTAAACACCGTGGCGCCGGGCTTCATCGGCTCGGCCATGACCGACGAGTTGAACGAGAAGCAGCGCGAAAGCATTCTCACCAAAGTTCCGGCCGGACGACTGGGCAATGCCCATGAAGTTGCGGCGGCTGTGGTGTTCCTCGCCTCCGCCGAGGCGGGCTACATCACCGGCCATACCTTGAACGTCAACGGCGGCATGGTGATGCTCTAAGCATGGTCAAGCGCGAAGGCTGGGGAAACCGGGCGTCGCGGAATATGGCATTGGCGGGGGAAGTGTGTTACCTCCGCCGCTGATTTCAGGCTTGGACCATACTTGCGAGGGTATGGAACCCTGGCCTACAGTCGGCCGCGAACGGCGGCAGGTCTGAGGAAAAGCTCTAACCAGCACCTCCCGGCCGAATGAGAACGAACAACCAGTCTGGTAACAAGGGAAGTCAAATATGAGCGATATCGCTGATCGCGTCCGCAAGATCGTTGTCGAACACCTCAACGTCGATGCGGAGAAGGTCGTCGATAAGGCCAGCTTCATCGACGATCTGGGCGCTGACTCGCTCGATCAGGTCGAGCTGGTTATGGCTTTCGAGGAAGAATTCAACGTCGAGATCCCCGACGATGCCGCGGAGTCGATCCAGAGCTTCGGCGACGCCGTTGCCTACCTGACGAAGGCCGTCGGCTAATCGCCGACCGGTAATCGGCATCTCTTCGATGGAACTGCGCCGCGTCGTCGTCACCGGGATGGGGATCGTCAGCCCTTTGGGCTGCGGGATCGAAGCAACCTGGTCCAATATTCTTGCCGGTAAGAGCGGCGCCAAGCGGATCGATGACTTCCAGGTCGACGATCTCGCCTGCCAGATCGCGCATCGGGTCCCCCTCGGCAGCTATGCCGAGGGCGGGTTCAATGGCGATGAATGGATGGATGTGAAGGATCAGCGCAAGGTTGATCCGTTCATCGTCTATGCCATGGCGGCGGCCAAGCAGGCCATCGACGATGCCGGCGTCGAACCCAGGACCAAGGAAGAGCAGGAGCGGACCGGTACGCTGATCGGCTCCGGCATCGGTGGCCTCGGCGGCATCTACGAGACCTCGATCATCCTGCACGAGAAGGGGCCGCGCCGCATCAGCCCGTTCTTCATTCCCGGCCGGCTGATCAACCTCGCATCCGGCTACGTGTCGATCCGCTTTGGCCTCAAGGGGCCGAACCACTCGGTCGTTACCGCCTGCTCGACCGGCGCACATGCGATCGGCGACAGCTGGCGGCTGATCGCCATGGGCGATGCCGATGTGATGGTGGCGGGTGGCGCGGAATCCTGCGTCAACCGTATCGCCATCGCCGGTTTCGCTGCTTGCCGTGCGCTTTCCACCAATTTCAACGATGCGCCCGAAAAGGGCTCCCGCCCTTACGACAAGGACCGGGACGGCTTCGTCATGGGCGAGGGCGCCGGGGTGGTCGTGCTCGAGGAATATGAGCGCGCCAAGGCCCGCGGCGCCAAGATCTACGGCGAGCTGGTGGGCTATGGCCTCTCCGGCGACGCCTATCACATTACCGCCCCGTCCGAGGACGGCGACGGTGGCTTCCGCGCCATGGGGGCCGCCATAAAGCGGGCCGGCATCTCGGTGTCCGAGATCGACTACATCAACGCCCACGGCACCTCGACGCCGCTGGGCGACGAGATCGAGCTCGGCTCTGTCACCCGCATGCTGGGTGCTGCTGCCGGCAAGGCGGCGATGAGCTCGACCAAATCGGCCATCGGGCACCTGCTCGGCGCCGCCGGTTCGGTGGAGGCGATCTTCTGCCTCCTCGCCATGCGCGACAGCATGCTGCCGCCGACGATCAACCTCGACAATCCATCGGTCGAGACGGTGATCGACCTGGTGCCCCACAAGGCCAAGAAGAAGGAGATCAATGTTGCGCTCTCCAACTCCTTCGGCTTCGGCGGGACCAACGCTTCGCTGATCTTCCGCAAGGCGAGCTAGCATAACGGCGCTGCGGCGCCGCTTTCGTACTGTTGTCAATATTTCCAGCGACTGGTGTCGTCGCATTGGGAGGTGCGACCGATGGCCGATGAGCGCAAACAGAAGCGGAAGCGCCGCGGAGGCGGGCTGGTCAGCGTGCTGAACGCGCTGCTGACGCTTGTCGTGATCGGCATCCTCATCTCCGTCGGTGTCTTCCTCTACGGCGCCAACGAATTCTACACAGCCGGGGCGGTGAAGGCCGACACCAATTTCACCGTCGAGCGGGGCTCGTCCGTGATGACCACGGCGAACCGGCTCCAGGAACAGGGCATCATCCCGTCCGGAAAACTCCTGCCCTCGAACTGGGTGTTCTGGGCCGGAACCCGCGGGCTTAAGCGCGAGGGCGACATCAAGGCGGGCGTGTACCTGCTCAAGGCCAACTCTTCGATGGCTGATGTGCTCAAGGAGATCACCGAGGGTAAGCCGCTCGACTTCTTCGTCAATGTGATCCCTGGCGATACGTCCTACCTCGTCGCCGAGCGGCTGAACGCCGACAATCCGAACCTCACGGGCGAGCCGGTGCCCCTGCCGGCAGAGGGCTCGCTGCTCGCCATCCGCTACGACTTCTTCCCCGGCGATTCCCGCCAGTCGGTGCTCGACAAGATGCAGTCCGAGATGAAGGCCAAGGTTGCCGCCATCTGGGCCGGGCGCGATCCCGCTATCGACAGCGTTATCAAGTCGCCCGAGGAGATGGTGACGCTCGCCTCGATCGTCGAGAAGGAAACGGGCCTTGAGAGTGAGCGCCCGCAGGTGGCCGCCGTCTTCATCAATCGGTTGAAGAAGGGCATGCGGCTGCAGACGGACCCGACGGTTCTCTATGGCGTCACGGAGGGCAAGACCGTGCTCAGCCGGGGGCCGACTTCGTCGGAACTCAAGGCCAAGACGCCCTACAACACCTACCAGATCGACGGCCTGCCGCCGGGCCCGATCGCCAATCCGGGTGAGGCAGCGCTCAAGGCGGTCGCCAACCCGGCCGCGATCAAGGATCTCTATTTTGTGGCCAAGAGCGCCGACCCGGCCGACGGGCACCTGTTCGCCGAGACCTATGCCCAGCACCGGAAGAACGTGACGCTTTACCGCAAGGCTGCTGCCGAGGCAGATTCTGAGCTCGCCAGGGAAGAACTGGAGGCCGAGCAGGCCGAGGGCGCCGGCGAGACCGTCGAGTAATGGCCGCTTCGCTCGCCAGCATGACCGGCTACGGCCGTGCCGCCGGCGCCTTGCCCGGCGTCGATTTCGCCATCGAGCTGAAATCGGTGAATGGCCGCGGCCTCGACCTGCGCATGCGGCTCGCCCCCGGCTTCGACGCGCTGGAAGGCGAAATCCGGCGGCTGATCGGCAAATCCATCACCCGTGGATCGCTAACGATTTCGCTCTCGGTTGATCGCGAGGGTGAGGGCGGCCGCGTGGTGGTCAACCACCAGGCATTGGAGGCCGTGCTCGATGGCTTCAAGTGGCTCGAAGGCCGCGTCGACGCCGACAAGCCGCGCCTCGATGGCATCCTCGCGTTGCGCGGTGTGCTGGAGCAGCACGAGAGCCCGATGTCCGCCGAGGCCGAAGAAGCCCTGCACGCGGCTATCCTCGCCGCAGCCGAGCGGGCTGTCGCCGGGCTCGTTGCCGCGCGACGGGAGGAGGGGGGGCGGATTGCCGCCATCCTCAACGAGCGCATCGACGAGATTGCCGCCCTCACCAAGGCCGCCGAAATCCATCCCGGCCGCAGTCGCGACGCCATTCTCGCCCGGCTGCGCCAGCAGATCGCCGAGCTGACCGAGGCGAGCCCGACCCTCTCCGAGGAGCGCCTCTCGCAGGAAGCGATGCTGCTCGCGACCAAGGCAGATATCCGCGAGGAACTCGACCGGCTGGGTGCCCACATCGCTGCGGCGCGTCAGCTGATCGCGGGTGGTGGCCCGGTGGGCCGCAAGCTCGATTTCCTGTCACAGGAATTTAACCGCGAAGCGAATACGCTTTGCTCCAAGTCCAATGACGTGGCGCTCACCGCCATCGGCCTCGATCTGAAGGCCGTGATCGATCAGCTCCGCGAGCAGGTCCAGAACATCGAGTAGCCGATGGAACATGCGCGCCGTGGAGTGATGCTGGTATTGGCCTCGCCTTCGGGCGCGGGCAAATCGTCCATTTCGCGGGCGCTGTTCGAGGACGATCCGAATATCGCGCTGTCGGTGTCGGTGACCACGCGGGCCCGCCGCACCGACGAGATCGACGGCAAGCACTACCACTTCATCGACGTGCCGACGTTCCAGAAGATGCGCGCCGAAGGCGAACTGCTCGAGAGCGCCGAGGTGCACGGCAATTTCTACGGCACGCCTCGCTCGCGCGTCGAGGAGCGCCTCTCGGCCGGCCGCGACATCCTGTTCGACATCGATTACCAAGGCACGCTGCAGCTCTACGAGAAGTGCCGCGCCGACATGGTGACGATCTTCATCCTGCCGCCTTCGATCAAGGAACTGCGCAAGCGCCTCGAACGCCGCGCTCAGGACAGCGTCGACACCATCGAGAAGCGCCTGAAGAACGCCCGCATCGAGATGCAGCACTATGACGAGTACGACTACGTGCTGATCAACGAAGATCTCGAGGATTCGACCAGCCGCGTCCGCACCATCCTCGCGGCGGCGCGCCTCACGCGCTCACGCTTCCTGCAATTGGATAAGTTCGTCAAGGACTTGCAGGATCAGATCGACTCTCTTTAGGAGAGGGTGCGAGGAAATCGTGAACTCTTCGACCGTCATCAGACGGCGATGCCGTTAAGGTAATGCCTTAACTCTGCGATCAGCTGTGTGTGGATAACTCATGCACATCTGTGGATGGTTCGCGCCGCCCTGCTTCCGGAACGACCGGAACAGGCGGAGTCTGTGCATGCGGGGGACCTGATCATGCCATTCGAAGTAAAGGCATGCACGATCGACGATCTACACCGGCATCCGACCTTTGCCGATCGGACCCAGGCAAGAGTCAAAGTCGTTTTGCGTGAGATCACCGCCCACAAGGCATTCGACCACAACCTGACGCTGAAGGTGTGGGCCAATACGCATACCGGGATGACCACGGCCGAGGTCAACACCGCGCTGCTGACGCGCGCCGCGACGATCCTCAAGCGGACGATGTCGGTCGCCGAGGTTGAGGTGACGAGCGACGGGACGGTGAGCAAGCCGACGGTGAGCGGGTAGGGACCGGCGGCTTCGCCGCCAGGCATCCCCCCTCGGGAGAGGCCCATCGTCTGAATCACCTTCTCTCTAGCAGCATCACGAACTTCGCGATTACGCCCGCGCCGAACCCGAAGAGTGCGAGGCCGAAGACGAAGGGGCCGAGCGCCTGCGTCATGCCGGCCGGGTTAGCGAGGTCGAATGTCACCCAGGTGAAGAACAGCGCGCCAGCCGCCACGACGATGGCGAAGCTCCGCCAGTTCTGGACGAACAGCGGGACGCCGATCGGCACCGAGAACGCCAGGAACGCCGCGACCAGCGCGATGACGCCACTCATACGCGGCGGGCCTTCGCCAGCTTGAGGAATGTCTCGACCGGCAGGGTCTCGGCCCGCTCGTCGCCTTTGAGTTCGCCGGCGGCGAGGAGCGGCTCCATGGGCACGCCCAGCGACTTGAGGCTCTGGCGCACCATCTTGCGGCGCTGGCCGAAGGCGGCGCGCGTCACAGCTTCGAGGTCGCGGACTTCGACACCATCACTGCTGGCCTTGGGCTTGAGGTGCACGACGCTCGAGGTGACCTTGGGGGGCGGCGTGAAGGCTTCGCGGCCGACATTGAAGGCGATGCGCGCATCGGTGCGCCAGCCGCAGAGCACGCCGAGCCGGCCATAGGCATCATCGTTCGCCTTGGCGATGATGCGCTCGGCCACCTCGCGCTGGAACATCAGGGTCAGGCTCTCGAAATAAGGCGGCCACGGATCGACCGTCAGCCAGCGGATGAGCAGCTCGGTGCCGATATTGTAGGGCAGGTTGGCGACGATCTTGGTCGGCCCATCCGCCAGCGCCGCATAGTCGATTTCCAGCGCATCGCCGGAGATGATCTCGAGCCGACCGGGATAGGCCGCAGCGATTTCCGCAAGGGCGGGCAGGGCGCGTTCGTCGCGCTCGATGGCGATGACCTTCTTCGCGGCCTCGGCGAGCAGGGCCCGGGTCAGCCCGCCCGGACCGGGCCCGACCTCGATGACGGTCACGCCCTCGAGCCCGCCGGCCGCACGGGCAATGCGCGAGGTGAGGTTGAGGTCGAGCAGGAAATTCTGTCCGAGTTCTTTCCTGGCCCTGAGATCATGCGCGGCGATGACGTCGCGCAGCGGCGGTAGGTTGTCGATCTGCATGCCAGCCGGGATAGCGGATTTCCGCGCGAAGGCAAATGGCGCTTGACCTTGCCACGATGGGAAGGTGCAGGAACGACGCATCTGTCGGCAACGTTTGCCGGCCAAAGAGAGGAGTTTCACCATGCTCAAGCAACTGATCGCCGCACTCGCCCTGGCTACGCTACCGGGCGCCGCCACCGCGCAAGAGCCTGTCACCGTGTCCGCCGGCCTGCCAGCCGTCTGTACCGCAAACGCCGGGCACGGGGGGATGATGATGGGAGGCGACGCCGACTCGATGATGGGTGGCGGCATGGCGATGGGAGGCGGCGATGCGGCGCACACCGATCTGATGGACGGTATGGGAAAGATGAATGCCGACATGATGGCCGGCGGCACCGCCACCGACATCGACGTCGCCTTCGTCTGCTCGATGATTCCGCATCACCGCGGCGCCATCGATATGGCCAAGGCCGAATTGGCGCATGGCGACGATCCGTGGGCGAAGGAACTGGCGACGGCGGTCATCGCGGCGCAGGAGAAGGAGATCGCCGATATGCTGGCGTGGTTGGAGAAGCAGGGGCAGTAGGCGCAGTAGCGGCGGCCAACTTCACCCCCGTCATTCCCGCGAAAGCGGGAACCCAGTGCCGGACTATCTGCATGAGAGGGTGCTGAAGCATCCCACTGGGTCCCGGCTTTCGCGGGGATGACGCCGGTGGGTAGGGCAAAGGTCACGCTACGGCTGCAGCCGATCACCGGATGAACTCAGCGATCAGGCACGGTGTGGCGGCTCAGAACCGCTCCATCGCCCGCTTTACCTTGTCGATGAAGCCGGTCAATCCGGCTGGGGTTTGGTTGTTCATGTCGTAGAGCGCGAGGTACTTGGGCGGCAGCAGCGTGCCGAAGGTGACCCAGGCCCAGCGCATGGCAAGGCGGCGGGGCGGGTCGCCCATGATCCAGGTGCGCCAGCGGTCGCCGCCATAGGTGGTGACGTAGGCGACCTTCTTGATGTTCTTCATGTTGGGCACGAGCTTGCCCTTGTCGGACTCGGTGCCGCCGACCAGCACGAAACTCACCCCCGGCAGGAAGATACGGTCGAAAAAGCCTTTGAGAATGGCCGGATAGCCGTAGTTCCACACCGGATGGACGAAAACGATCTTCTCGGCCGCACGGATGCGGTCGACATAGGGTTTGGTCAGTGCCGTGAGGTTGCCCGGCACATCGTGATACTCGAGCCGCTCGGTTCGGCTCATCACGGCGGGGAACTCCTCGTCGTAGAGGTTAAGCGCGTCGACCTCGTCGCCCTTGGCCTGCAGTGTCTCGCACACGGCGTTGAACAGGGCCCGGTTGAAGCTGGTTTCGACCGGATGGGCATGGACGACGAGAACCCGCATCAGGCCGCGCCCAGCGTGTGCAGTCCGTCGAACAGCCAGGTGCGGCCGGATTCGAAATCGAAGTCCGGATCGTCCCAGGCGATCATCTTGCCCGGGTTGAGGATACCCTTGGGATCGGCCTCCTTCTTGAACTGAAGTTGCGCCCGGTCGGTCTTCTTCATCCCGCCCTCTTCGAGGGTGTAGCGGTGCGGGTTGAAGACGAAGCAGCCATTGTCCTCGTGCAGCTTGATGATCTCTTCGAGCCGCTCCTCGGAGGTGTAGCGCACGATTGGCAGGCCCGAGAATACGACGCGCCCGTCAAAGCGGGTCATCTCGATATGCATCGGCAACTCGTCTCCGAACGTGTCGACGGCCCATTGGACGTGAGCGAGGTCGGGATACTGGGTCTGGAGGTAGGTGATGGTCGGATCGATCTTCAGGCCGCGCAGGGTCGTGTGATTCCAGGCGAGCTCGTAAATCGGGGGGAGCTTGGCCTTCTCCTCGGGCGCCAGCGTGTCCATGCGGAGCAGCAGGTCGCCTTCGTGGAAATTGATGAAATCAACCATCGCCGGCACGGCGGCGGGCGCCACCATCAGCAGGACGACCGACTGCTCGCGGCTGCGGATATATGGGCGGTGGCGGTTGAAATAGTCGTGCGCGACCGGCGCAGCGACGGGCGAGATCTCCTTGCACAGCAGGCCATCCTGCAGCGCCACCTGCTCGGCGAAGGCGCAGGCCTCCATGATCGAGTCGAAGCCAACCATCATGTCGACCCAGTCATAGTGGGCCGCGAGCGGCATCTCGGCCTCGACGATAATGCCGTTGGTGCCGTAGGCATGCGCCACCTTGAGGATATCGGGACCGCGCAGGTCGAGGACGCGCGGCTCGGCTTCGCAGGTCACAACCTTCAGACCAAGGATGTTGCCGAAGTTGCGCAGCCCGCCCCAGCGGATGGAGCCGACACCGCCCGAGCCGCCGGCAATAAAGCCGCCGAGCGAGGCCATGCGATAGGTCGAGGGGTGGAAGCGCATCTCGCCGTTGACGGCGTGGATGGTCTGCTCGTCGAGCTGCTCGAGGATGACGCCGGCTTCGGCGCGCACCCGGTCCTGCTCGATCTTGATCACCTTGTTGAGGTTCATGAGGTTGAGCATCACGCCGCCCGAGAGCGGCATGGCCTGCCCGTAATTGCCGGTGCCGGCGCCGCGCGGCGTGACCGGTACTTCATGCGCGAAGGCGGCCCGAAGCGTGGCGACGACCTCGTCGACCGAGCGCGGCGAGACGACGAGCTGCGCCGTGACGTTCTCGAGCTGCTGCTTGAGGCGCGGCGAGTACCAGTAGTGGTCGCGGCTCTTCTGCTGGACGATGCGGGGATTGTCTTCGACGGGAATGTCGCCGAGGGCGGCACGGAAGGCGGCAATGTCCATCAACTACTCCATCAGGTCGTCGAGTTCGCGATAATCGGGCAGGGTCGTATCGATCTGCCGGCCACGGCGAAGCACGATGCGGTCATATTGCGGGCGGGCGTTAAGCTCGGTCCAGGTGCGGGCACGGAATAGAACGAGATCGGCGGGCGCGCCGACTTCGATCACCGCTTTGTAGCTGAAGCCAGCATGCGCCGATGGCGCCGAGCCGACGGCGCGGACCCAGTCCCACGCCTTGTCCTGCGGGTGGTCGAACTGGAGGATGCGGGCGCCTTCGCGCAGCACCTCGACCCCGTCGAGATCGCCATAGGCGTAGAACGGGTCGCGCGTATTGTCGGACGCGATGGCGACGACGGCGCCGGCCGCCTTGAACTCGTTGAGCAGCGTCGCGCCGCGGCGGATCGGGGTGCGGACGGCGCCGTTCCCGTTCTCGCGGTCCTGCAGGTAGATATTGCACATGGGCAGAGAGACGATGGCGATGCCGGCTTCGACCGCCTTGTCGATGGTGTGCCGGACCGTCTGCTCGTCTTGCACGGTGAGGACGCAGCAATGGCCGGCCATCACCTTGCCCTTGTAGCCGGTTTCAAGCACGGCCTCGGCGAGATGCAGCAGGGCCTGTGCGGATGGGTCGCCGGTCTCGTCGGTGTGGAGATCGAGATCGAGTCCCAGCTCGCCGGCCTTCTCGACCACGCGAAGCATGGCTTCCTTCGAGCGGGCATACTCGGCAACCGAGCCGCCGAGGATGCCACCCGAGGATTTGACCTGCCGGGCGACGGTGTCGAGCTCGGCCGGGTTCACGAGCGTATCGGGCCCCACGATGGAGACGGCCTGGAGCTCGATGCGGTCGGCCCAGCGCTCCCGCATCTGTTCGAACAGCGTCCAGCTGATCTCATGTTGCGGCGGAGCAGAGTCGAGGTGCGTACGGATGGCCGCCGTACCGTGTGCAAAGGCGCAGCGTAACGCGAAGTCGAAGCGGCGCTCGACGTCGGATGCGGCCCAATTGTGCTCGCGATCGGCGCCGACGGCAAGAAGCGCGCCGAGCCAGGTGCCATCAGGGTTCTGCTTGCGCGGCCAGATGTGGCCCTTGTCGAGATGGGTGTGGATGTCGACGAAGGCGGGAAGGATGAGGCCGGAGTCGAGGTCATAGCTGGCGCCGTCGATGGGCGCTGAGCCGGCGGGACGGATGGCGGCAATGCGGCCGTCATTGATCTCGATGTCGACGGATGCGACGGTGCCGTCGCCGATTTTGCCCATGGCAGCGCTGGGGACGCTCGCGTTCCGGAGGGTAACGGTGCCGGTAGAGAGGGTTGGGGTGCCGTGCATCAGAGGTGCCGACCGCTGGCAGACGGCCCCCTTCCATCCTGCCCCATGAAGGGGGAGGTGAAGAGTCGAGACGGACGCTCGATGGTGCCAAACACTGGATACGGAGCCGCGCCCCTTGTGGGGGAGGATAGGAGCGGGCCGTCTCTCTCAGTCAGCACAATCAATTCTCCCGCTTGAGGGCGCTCTCGTGCCAGCGGTGTAGCAGCAGCCATGAGATGAAGCTGGTGAGGGCGAAGATGGCGACGCCGGTGGCCATCAGCAGGATCAGGGCCGCATAGAGCCGCGGATAGTTCAGGCGATAGCCGGATTCGAGCAGACGGAAGGCGAGTCCCGAGCCGCGCCCGGCCGAACCGACCGCGAATTCGGCCACCACGGCTGCGATCAGCGACAGGCCACCGCCGATGCGGAGTGCCGCGGCGAAATAGGGCAGGGAGGACGGGAGCTTAAGGTAGATCAGCGTCTGCCAGCGGCTCGCGCCATTGAGCTCGAACAGGTTGAGCAGGTTGTGGTCGACGCTCTTCAACCCGGCGACCATGTTCGAGAGGATCGGGAAGAATGCCACGATGAACGCGCAGGTCAGCAGCACCGTCTGCGGGTCCTTGATGTAGATGATCAGCAGCGGCGCGATGGCGATCATCGGCGTGACCTGCAGGATCACCGCGAACGGGAAGATGGCGAGCTCGATCCACTTGGACTGGACGAGGATGATCGCCAGCCCCACACCGCCGATGAGGGCAAGGGCCAGGGCGGTGAGGGTGACCCGCACCGTCACCAGCAGCGACGGATAGAGCGTCGGCCAGTCGGTGAACAGGGTGGTGATCACGTCGGCCGGCGCCGGCATAATATAGCGCGGCACCTGGTTGACGGTGATGTGGAGCTGCCAGAGCCCGATGGCGAGCAGTACCATCGCGATCGGGATCACGACGCGCAGCACTCTCTCGCTCAGGCTGGTCTTGCTGACGACGATGGCGACAGCGCTGTCAGTGCCCGCCTCGGCGGCTTTGGTGGCGGTTGCAGCGTCGGTCATTTGCCAGCCGCTCCGATCTCGATGGCTTCCTGCAGGGCACGCGACACCGTGTCGGTGGTCGAGCGGTATTCCTCGGAAGTCCGGTAGTGGGAGTCGCGCTGGAGCGACGTGTGGAGCGGTAGGTCGGTGTAGACCTGGCCCGGCCGGGCTCGCATCACGACAATGCGGTTGGAGAGGAAGGCGCTCTCGAACACCGAGTGGGTCACGAAGATCACCGTGATCCCGGTCTCGCGCCACAGGCGCAGCACGTCGTCATTCAACTTCTGGCGGGTGATTTCGTCGAGAGCCGCGAACGGCTCATCCATCAGCAGCAGCTTCGGCTTGGTTACGAGCGCGCGTGCGATGGAGACGCGCATCTTCATGCCACCCGACAGCTCGCGCGGATAGGCTTTGTGGAAGTCGGCGAGGCCAACTGCAGCCAGCGCTTCCATGATGAGTGGCCTGGCATCCGACTTCGAGACGCCGTTCAGCCGCAGCGGCAGGTACACGTTGCCGAACACCGTCGCCCACGGCATCAGCGTCGGCTCCTGGAAGACGAAGCCGATGTCGCCCTTGGGCTTACCGCGACTGTCCAGCTGGCTCGACGGCCAGTCGATCTGTCCCGTGCTCGGCTCGCCAAGGCCGGCGATGATACGGAGCGCTGTGGATTTGCCGCAGCCTGACGGGCCGAGCAGTGACAGGAATTCGCCGCGCCGGACGTCGAGCGACATGTCCTTGAGCGCGAGGGTGCCGTTCGAGAACAACTTGGAGACGTTGCGCATCGTCACCACGACTGGGCTCTTGCCCGCGGTGGCGGCTGGCTGCGCGGCAAATGAAGTGTCAGTCAAAATGCTTATGGCCCAGGTTAGGGTCGGAACGGCGCCGACGGAATCGCCGGCGCCGATTGGTCGAATAGCGCGCTTACTTCACGAGGTCTACGCCGAGGCCCTGGCAGACGAGCTCGGTAGTGTAGGCCTGGGTGTAGTCGATGCCGGCTTCATAGACGCCAGCCGCGACGCTCGAGTCGTAGTAGTCCTTCCAGCGTGCGTCGGTCATGCAGCCGATGCCCTTGGTCTCGGCTTCGCCCGAAGTCAGGATGCCGTATTCCTTCATCTTGGCGATGGAGTAGGCGATCTGCTCGTCGGTCATTTCCGGATTGTCGGCCTTGATCAGGTCGTTGCCGGCCTTGTTGTCGCCGTAGAGGTAGTTGTACCAGCCGATGATCGAGGCTTCGACGAAGCGCTTGGCCACATCCTTGTTGGCCTCGTACCAGGGCTTCATGACTTCGATGGTCGTCGAGTAGGGCGAGTAGCCCTGGTCGGCGAGCAGCCAGACGTCGGGCGAGAAACCGGCTTCCTTTTCGATCGAGTAGGGCTCCGAGGTCAGGTAGCCCTGCTGGATGGCGTTCTCGTCGGCGAGGAACGAGGCCGGGTTGAACTGGTACGGCTCGTACTTTTCCTCAACGAACGCCGGGAATGCGGCTTTCAGCCAAGAGAAGTAGGACGAGAGCGCATCCGCGGCGAGGATGTACTTGTCGGCATTGGCCAGTTCGGGGAACGTCTTGAACTTTCCCGGGTGCGAAATCAGGATCTGCGGATCCTTCTGGAAGATCGCCGCCAGCGTGATGGTCGGGATGCCTTCCTTGACGCTGTTGATCGCGCCGGTCGAGCCGCCCATGTAGAACTGCACCTGGCCGGCCACCAGCTGCGGCCGCATCGGGGCCTGCGGGCCACCCTGCGCAATGGTCACATCGAGGCCGTACTTGGCGTAAGTGCCGTCGGCGACGGCCTGATAGTACCCGCCGTGCTCGGCCTGTGCCAGCCAGTTGGTGGCAAAGGTCACTTTGTCCTGTGCCATGGCGCCCGTCACGCCCAGTGCCAGCGTTACCACGCCGGCTGCGACGAGCTTGGTGAAGTCCATCATCGTTAGTCTCCCTGTTAAGGTAGCCGCCAGGCATGTCCCCCGCCCGGCTGGTCGGCAAAATTCCGTGCCTCGCGGGCACACCTAGCCATTCATTCCGCGCCCCTCGGCAAAAGAAAAGCCCAAAAATGCGCCCATCCGGCGAGTTGCTTCCGGATTAGGCAATCGAGGCGAGATTGGGGCTTCCTTTCGCAGTCGTTTGACGCTTAGCTGAGCATACACACCGGGGGTCCTGTGCATAAGCCGCTTTCGCCAACCAGCATCCACCCGCCCTTCGCGCCCTACAGCCCCGGCGTCGAAGTCGCGTCCCGCTCGCGCTTCGTCTTTGTCTCGGGACAACTCGGCATCGCCAAGGACGGCACCATCCCTCCCGATTGCGCGGCGCAGGCGGAGCTCGCGTTCGGCAATATCTTGGCGATTCTGGGCGAGGCCGGCATGGGGCTGAAGGACATCGTCCGCATCAATGCCTATGTCACCGGCCGCGAGCACCTGCAGCCCTACATGCAGGTGCGCAACAAGCTGTTCAGGGAGCCGTTCCCGGCCTCGACACTGATGATTGTCGCCGGTTTCGCGCGGCCCGAATTCGTGGTCGAGATCGAGGCCATCGCCGCGACGCCCGGCTGATTCTTCAGGGACTTATCCATGACGTACCGCAAGATCTGGTGGAACGACTTCTCCGCCTTCGAATTCCACGACCTCGATCCGAACAAGACCATTGCGATCTTCCCGACGGCCGCCGTGGAGCAGCACGGCCCACATCTGCCGGTGGGGACGGATACGATCATCAACCAGGGGCATCTCGACCTCCTCGTGCAGCGCGCGCCCAAGGATCTGGATATCCGCATCCTGCCGGTACAGGCGATCGGCAAGTCCAACGAGCATATCTGGCAGACCGGGACCCTGAGCCACACGGCCACCAACCTTATCGACGCCTGGACGCAGATCGGGCTCGAGATCGCCCGGACCGGCATCAGGAAGGTCGTGTTCGTCAACTCGCACGGCGGGAACGTCTCGATCCTCGACATCGTCGCGCGCGAGTTGCGCGTGAGGGCTGGGATGCTGGCGGTGAAGACCGGCTGGAGCCAGTATTGGCCCAAGGACATCTACTCCGACATCGAGAACCGCCACGGCATCCATGGCGGCGACAGCGAGACGTCGGTGGTGATGCATTTGCGGCCCGAGCTGGTGAATACCGACAAGCTGCAGGACTACCCCTCGGTCGCCGCCCGCGACGAGCAGGGCTACAAGTACATGCGCCCGACAGGGCCGACGAGCTATGCGTGGATCGCGAGCGACATCAATCCGCTGGGAACGGCCGGTGAGGCGCACCTCGCAACGGCCGACAAGGGCCGGATCACGGTGGAAACGGCGGTGGGGGCGTTCATCGAGTTGCTGCGGGAAGTGGAGCGGTATCCGCTGCCGGGGCAGAAGTAGCACTGGAGCGCGGGGCCACCCCCACCCACCACGCTTCGCGTGGTACTCCCTCCCACAAGGGGGAGGGAGACCCGACTGAGATGTCCCGGCTCTGTCGTTTCCTTCCCTTGATGGGGAGGGTAGTGAAGCTTGGCAGCTTGCTGCCTAGCCTAGCTCGGAGGGGGGCGTGACGGCAGGATGCCGCCTTACTTCCCGCTCAAGTCATACCACTCGAGCCCCTTCTTCTCCGCCTCGTCCTTCGACTCCTCGTACCCGGCGTCGGCGTAGCGCATCACGCCCAGCCCGGTGTCGTTGGTGAGTGCGTGCGACAGCCGCTCGTCCGCTGCCGCGGTGCCATCCGCCACCAGCGTCACCCCCGCCGAAGTCATGAAGCCGGCATAGCCGCCGCCGCCCGAGTGGATGACCACTAGGTCCGCCATCGAGGCCGTCAGCAGCATGGCGTCGAGCAGCGGCCAGTCGGCGATGGCGTCGGAGCCGTCCTTCATGTTCTCGGTCATGATGTTGGGATGCGCCATGGCGCCGGCATCGAGGTGATCGCGGCTGAAGGCGACCGGGCCCTTAAGCGCGCCGTTGCGGACCAGTTCGTTGACCCGTAGCGCCAGTGCTGTCCGCTCGCCGTGGCCGAGCCAGGCGATACGGGCCGGCAGGCCCTCGAACGGGATGTACTGGCGGGCGAGCGAGATCCAGTTGGTGACGATCCTGTTTTCCGGGAACATCTCGAGGACGAGATCGTCGATGCGGCCGATATCCTCGGGCTCGCCCGACAGCGCCATCCAGCGGAAGGGGCCGATGGCGCGGGCGAAGAGGGGTCGCAGGTAGGCTTCGGTGAAGATCGGGATATCGAAGGCATTCTCGACGCCGGCTTGCTTTGCCTGCGTGCGGATCAGGTTGCCGTTGTCAAACACCTCGGCCCCCGCATGCTGGAATCCCAGCATGGCGCGGACGTGGGAGGCAATCGAGGCGCGGCTGGCGGCCATCAGCTGGCCCTGGCCATCGACGCGCAGGCGCTTTACCTCATCGAGGCTCATGCCGGCGGGGACGTAGCCATAGACGAGATCGTGCGCGCTGGTCTGGTCGGTGACGATATTGGGGATGATGCCGCGGCGGAGGATCTCGGGATAAACGTCGGCGGCGTTGGCGACGAGGCCGATCGAAGTCGCGCGCTTCTCCTGCACGGCGCTCTCGATCATCGCCAGCGCGGTATCGAGGTCGGGCGCGATGTGCTCGAGATAGCCGATCTCCTTACGCCTGATGGCGCGGGCGGGGTCGACATCGATATCGAGGATCGCGGCGCCGGCCATACGCCCGGCCAGCGGCTGCGCCCCACCCATGCCGCCCATGCCGGCGGTGAGGATGAAGCGCCCGGCGAGCGAGCCGCCGAAGCGCTTCTCGGCAATGCGCATGAAGATCTCGTAGGTGCCCTGGATGACTCCCTGGCTGCCGATATATTGCCAGGCGCCGGCAGTGAGTCCGCCCCAGGCGATCAGGCCCTTCTTCTCAAGCTCGTAGAACACCTCGGCCTTGGCCCACTGACCGACAATGTTGCAGTTCGCCATGATGACCAGCGGCGCCTGCGCATGGGTCTTGAACAGCCCGATCGGTTTGCCCGACTGGATGACGAGGGTCTGGTCCTCGTCCATCGTGGTCAGCGTTTTGACGATCTGCTCATGCGCCGCCCAGTTGCGAGCCGCCTTGCCCAAAGCGGCGTAGACGATGAGTTTTTCGGGGTCCTCGCCGACGCTGAGGACGTTTTCGAGCAAGCGGAGCAGCGCCTCCTGCCGCCAGCCTTTGGCGCGGAGGACAGGGCCGGAGGGAATGGGGAAATTCGGATGGCGGGGATTGGGCTTGGGCATGCGGTGTTTCTAGCGCACACCATTGGCCGAGACGACCCCCTCCCATCCTCCCCCCATAATGGGGGAGGTGCCGGCCAGTGTTCTTGGCACGATCGAAGTCCGAGCCCCGACTCTTCACCTCCCCCCTTTATGGGGAGGATGGGAGGGGGCCGTCTGTTTCAGTCGGGTACCGCTACTCCCAGCCCTTCACGCCGCCGTTCCTCTTCGGTTTCACCCCGTCCAGCGCGTATTTCGCGAGTTCGATGCCCAGCGCTTTTTCCACGGGCGGGAACACGGCTGGCTCGATGACAGAGGTCGAGAGCGGGATGATCTTCTTGCTCACGTGGAGGATGAAGATGAACATGCCGACGCGCAGCTGTCCGGCCGAGAGCGGGGTGCCGGAGGCGTCGAGCGTGGTGATCACGTCGGGAAAGGTGGCGAGGCGATTGCCGCCCGCATCGTCCACTGCCATGTACTCGTTCATGGTGTGGATGGTGATGGCCTTGTCGCCCTCGTTGAGGACGAACTTGCCGACGTCGAAGGCCTCCTTGGTGTAGACGAGGTCCTTCTGCGTCACGGTCCCCTTGGCGAGGATCGAGCCGCCCGTTGTCTTGACGATGGCGTCGATGACGGCCGAGCCGCCCTTCGCTTCCGCCGCGATGATCGCTTCGCCCAGTTCCAGCGCCAGCGAGATGCCGCCGAGCGCTGCGTTGCGGCGGACATACTTCGCACGGACCGGGTTGCGGCACGAGGCGATGAAGCCGCCCGACATGTCGGAGGCAGTGCGGAGGATCGGTGAGATTTTCGCCGTGGCGCCGCGCGTCACCAGCTCGATGTAGCGGTTCTCGGCGCGGTTTCCGCCGACGGCAGTCTGGATCGATTGTTCGGGCGAAGACGCCATGCCGATTGAGCCCATGTCGCCGGTGGGATGGGCGCGGATATCGCCGACGGCGTCGACGACCTTGGTGCCGAGGATGGCGCCAGGCAGCCAGGCATTGAGGGTGGAACTCTTGCCGTTCTGGCCGATCATCAGGCCGGCGAGCGGGGCGCCGAGCGCCTCCTGCAACAGCTCGACGGCTTTCACATAGTCGCGGCCCTGCATCTCCCACGCGGTGGTCGAAGCAGGTGCGCCGATCGCGGCGGAGGTGGCGACCCAGTCCTTGGGGCTCAGCTCTTCGATATCGACCAGTTCAGGCTTTCCGATCGAGGTGGCGGCATAGCCCAGCATGCGGCCATGGTCAGCCCAGCCACCGCCGCCAGCGGCGTAAACGGAGCCACCCTTCACGGCGGGCTCGACATCCTTCTCGGTCAATACGCGACCCATACTACAAGTCCTTGTCCAAGCGCTTCACCGCCTCCAGCAGCACGGCGGCGCCGAGCGCCACGTCTGCCGTTTCCGCATATTCTTCAGGCGTATGGCTGCGTCCGCCGAGGCAGGGGATGAAGATCATCGCTGCCCTGGTGATCCGCGCCATCCAGGCCGTGTCGTGTCCCGCGCCCGAAGCCATGCGGCGATGGCGCGCGCCCACGGTCACGGCTGCCGCGTCCAGTGTATTCAGCACGAAGTCGTCGCAAGGCGTTGGCAAATTGTCGGAAATGGTCAACGGCGGCTCTATCGCGACGCCGGTCTCGGCGGTGACCGCCGCGGTCAGCGCGGTGAGTTCGGCGATGAAGGTTTCCATGTCGGCCCGGCGCTCGGCCCGGGCATCGACGAGCAGGCGTGCGCGCGACGGGACGACGTTGGCTGCGCCGGGCTCGATCGAGAATTCACCGACGGTGGCGGCGAAGTGGAACGGGCCCTTGCTGAGCCGTGTGCCGAGTGCCTCGATGCCGATGACCAGCCGCGCCGCCGTCGCCAACGCGTCCTGGCGCGAGCCCATTGGGGTGGTGCCGGCGTGGTCGGCGCGGCCATCGACGATGATCTCGATGCGGGTAATGCCGGCGATGGCGGTGACGACGCCGATATCCAGGTGCCCGTCCTCGAGCACCGGGCCTTGCTCGATGTGGAGCTCGAGGAAGGCGGCGATGTCCTCGCGCTTCTCGGCCCTGCCCGGATTACCGCCGACTTCGGCGATGCCCTCGCGCAGCGTGAACTGATCCACTTCGCGATCGAGCCAGGCTTCGGGCCGCGCGCCAGCCATGCCACGACTGCCGACGCAGGAGACGCCGAAGATCGAGACCTCTTCGGCGAGGAAATCGACGATCTCAAGGTCGTGCCTGAGGGTGATGCCCTGATCGTGGAGGGCGCGGGCGACTTCGAGTGCGGCCGACACGCCGGCAATGCCGTCGAAGCGGCCACCGTCTGGAACGGTGTCGGAGTGGGAGCCCAGCATGATCGTGCTGCCGCCGACACTGCCGCGACGGCGCCCGATCAGGTTGCCGGAGGCGTCGATGCGGGTTTCGAGGCCGGCGGCCTCGAAACGGCGGATGAGCCATTCGCGGCCGCGCAGGAACATCGGGGTGAAGGCACGGCGGGTGTAGGCGTGGCCGGGGTCGGTGATCTCGGCGAGGGAGGTTATGTCCTCGGCGATGCGGGCGGCTTGGGTGGGGAGGTTGTGGGTCATGGGTGCAGGACCGATAGAGACGGCCCCCACCCATCCTCCTCCTTAGAGTAGGAGGTGAAGAGTTGAGGTTGTGGCTCGATGGTGCCCTGCACACCGGCAGGCACCTCCCCCTTTAAGGAGGAGGAGGGGAGGGGGCCGTCTGCCTCAGTCAGCACCCTCACGGCCGCACCCACCGCCCAAGCCCCGGCTCTACCACCACAGTCCCGTCGAACACCTGCTTGCCGCGCAGCCAGGTCCCCGCCACCGTCCAGGGCAACTCGATCCCGTTGTAGGGCGACCAGCCCACCACGTTGTGGCCGGACCTCGCCGCGTCATAGACTTGTGGCCGGTTCACCAGCACGGTGATATCCGCGTCCTTCCCCGCTTCCAGCGCACCCTTCTGCCCCAGTCGGAAATGCCGGGCCGGGTTGGCCGCCATGAGCTTCGCCGCCCAGGTCAGCGACACGCCGCGCTCCAGCGCGCCCTTGACGAACAGTGGCACCATCGCCTCCAGCCCGGGCACCCCGGAGGCGTTGGCGAGCATGTCGGGATTAGTCTTGCGGTCCTCAGACCAACTGACGTGGTCTGTGGAGACCAGCGTCACATTTCCGGCTGCGACCTGTTTCCAGAGTTTTTCGACTTCAGCGCGGGGCCGAATGGGTGGGTTGATCTTGGCTTTGCCGCCAAGGCGGCGGACATCGTTTTCCTCGTCGAGCGTGAGGTAGTGGATGCAGCATTCGATCGAGGCATGGAAACCGCGGGCTCGGTAGTCGGCCGCGATATCGTAACCCCGGCTGAGCGAGCAGTGCACAACATGCGCGTCTGCCCCGGTTTGCGCCCCGGTTTCGTAGATCTGGAGGGTCGCGAGGAGCTCGGTGAGGGGCGGGCGGCTCAGGCCGTGGGCGCGCCAATCGGTGATGCCGGAGGCCTTTACTTTTGCCATGGCGGCGCGGACGCTCTCGTCGTCCTCGTTATGAACGCCCCCAGTTAGCCCCGTCTTCGCCACCTCGATGAATGTTTCCTGAAGCAAGGGCGGCGAGATGCGCGGAAAGCGGACCGGGTCGGTGCCGAAGGTCGAGAACTTGAATGCGGCGACACCGGCAGCCGCCTGTTCGGCAATGCGGCTTGCACCTTCAGTGGGGTCGATGGTTCCGTAGAGCGCGAAATCGACGCGGGCCTGTGGCGAGGCGTGTTCGACCTTGATGCGGACTGCTTCGGCCGAGCAGACGAGGTTGCCCTCGTCATAGGGCATGTCGACGATGGTGGTGACGCCGCCCGCCGCCGCCGAGCGGGTCGACCAGATGAAATCTTCCTGGTTCTTCTGGCTGAGCGAATGGGTCTGCGCATCGATCGCGCCGGGGAGGATGAGCGCGTTGCCGAAATCGTGCCGCTCGTGAGCGTGCGGCGCTGCGCCTTCGCCGACATGCACCACCTTGCCGTCGCGCACCGCCACATAGCCACCCTCGATGATCATGGAGGGAAGGACGACGGTGCCGGCAATGACGAGATCGAAATCGGACATGTGACCTCCTACGCGCGGCGTTGTCCCGTGCGGCGCATCAGCATGCGCTCGACGGCCGACAGCCCATCATAGATCAGCACGGCCATCACGCCGACCACCAACCCGCCCTGCGCGATGAAAGCGATGTTGTTGCTGAGGAGCCCGGCGATGATGACTTCGCCCAGCGTCCACGCGGCGACGGTCGAGCCGATCGTGGCGGTGGCGACCGAGATCACAACGGAGAGGCGGATGCCGGCGAGAATCACCGACGTTGCGAGTGGCAGTTCCACCTGGGTGAGGCGCTGGCGGTCGGTCATACCGACGCCGCGGGCGGCTTCGGTCACGGATGGGGGCAGGGTGGTGAGGCCGGTGAGGGCGTTCTCGAAGATGGGCAGTAGCCCGTAGAGGAACAGCGCCACCAGCGTCGGCTGCCAGCCGAAGCCGAGGACTGGGACCGCCAGCGCCAGCACGGCGACGGGCGGGAAGGTCTGGCCGATATTGGCGAGCGAACGGCTCAGCGGCAGGAACTCGGCACCGAACGGGCGGGTGACAAGGACGGCGAGGCCGACCGCAATGGCGGTCGCCAGCACGGTCGCGGCGGCGACGATGGCGAGGTGGCTGATGGTCAGGGTGAGGAGCGTGTTCTGCGTGTAGATCGCGGGCTGGCCGTTCTTGGTCAGCGGCTGGAACACAAAGGCAAAAGTCTGCGGCGTGACGACGAAGGCCACGAGGAGGGCGAGGACGACCAGCCGGATGATCAGCCCTGGCCTCATTGCGGCTGCTCGGCCTTATGGGCGATATCGTCGCGGCGGATACGGCCGAGGCTGGCGCCGGTCTCGTCGACGACCGGCAGTAGCTCGCGGCCGCTCCACAGCAGCTCGGCATAGGCGTCGCGCAGCGTGGCATCGGCGGAAATCGGTTCGCCCTGCGCCGGACCGGGCTCGACGAGGTCGCGCACGGTGGTGAGCGACAGCAGCCGGAACGGGCGCTCGCCGGTGCCGATCAATTCGGCGACGAATGGCGTTGCGGGTCGGGCGATGATTTCGGCCGGCGGCGCGTATTGCAGCAGCTTGCCCTTGTCCATGACGGCGATCTTGTCGCCGAGATGGATGGCTTCCTCCATGTCGTGCGTGACGAGGACGATGGTGGTGCCGAAGCGCTTCTGGATGGCGAGCAGGTCCGATTGTGCCTTGGCGCGGATGATCGGATCGAGCGCGCCGAACGGCTCGTCCATCAGCAGGAGCTTCGGTTCGGCGGCGAGGGCACGGGCGACGCCGACACGCTGCTGCTGGCCGCCCGAAAGTCCGCTCGGCATGCGGTCGCGGAATTCCGCAGGTGGCATCTGAAACAGGTTGAGCAGTTCATCGACGCGTGTGGCGATGCGGGACTTGTCCCAGCCGAGCAGGGCGGGGACGGTGCCAATGTTCTGGCCGACGGTGCGGTGCGGGAAGAGGCCGTGACCCTGGATGGCATAGCCGATCTGGCGGCGGAGCTCGAAGGCGGGGACGGACTTGGTATCTTGCCCGTCGATGCGCACGCTGCCTGAGGTGGGCTCGATCAGCCGGTTGATCATACGGAGGAGGGTAGTCTTGCCGGAGCCGGAGGTGCCAACGATGACCGCGATCTCGCCGTCATCGACGGTGAGGCTCACGTGGTCGACCACGGTCAGCTCGAGATAGTCCTTGGTGAGGGACTCGATCTCAATCACGCGGGACCTCCCTTGGTGAAACCAGTTCGACGATGGCGTCGAGCACGACTGCGGCCGCAAACGCCAGTGCCACCGTGGGCACGGCACCGAGCAGCACCAGGTCCATCGCCGTCTGCGCCACGCCCTGGAACACGAACACACCGAACCCGCCGCCGCCGATCAGGGCGGCGATGGTGGCGAGGCCGATGTTCTGGACGAGGACGATGCGGATGCCCGTGAGGATCACCGGGAAGGCGAGGGGGAACTGCACGCCGACCAGCCGCTGCCAATCGGTCATGCCCATGCCCTTGGCGGCATCGTCGGCGGCTGGTGGCACGCTCTCGAGCCCGACTACGGTGTTGGCGACGACCGGCAGCAGCGAATAGCCGAACAGCGCGACCATCGCCGGAGCAGCGCCGATGCCGGAAATTCCGAGCGCCGATGCGCCGGGAATGTTGGCGGCGACCCAGGCGAGCGGCGCGATCAGGAGGCCGAACAGCGCGATCGACGGGATGGTCTGGATGATGTTGAGGACGTTCAGTACCGGCGCGCGCAACGTATCGGAGCGATGGCAGAGAATGCCGACGGGGACGCCGACGATGGTGGCGGCAAACAGCGAACCGAGCGCCAGCGCGACATGCGTCTCGGCCTCGCGCCAGAAGGTCTCGCCGCGGTTGAAATACTCGCGGAGGACCGAAACGTCGTTGAGTGTGCCAGAAGCGAGCAGGACGGCGAAGAAGGCCGCGACCCCGACGAGTACTGCGATACGGGTCCACGGCATCAACTTCAGCCGGGCGATGGCATCGGCAGCGAGCAGGGCGAAGGCGAAGACCAGCAGCCAGAAGCCGCCGCCGGGCGAGACGCGGGCGATCCGATCGCCGGGCGGAGTGAGATTGGTCGCGGCATGGCCGATGGCGACGAAGAGCAGCGCCAGCATCGCGAGGCTGGCGGCGAGGCGCCACAGCGTCGGGGTCTTGAGCAGGGCCAGGACGATACAGCCGACAAGGGCGAGGATGAGGATCGCCGCTTCCCAGCCGGGCAGGGCGCCGAGGATGGACTTGCTCTCGCCGAGCACGATCCGGTTCGCGCGGAAGGCGGCGAAGGGCATGAACGAGGCGACGAGCGCAATGGCGGCGATGAGCACGCCGAGCTTGTCGACGGCGACCGGTAGGCGGCGGGGGACTGTCGCGGTGAGGTCGGTCATGCGGAAAACACTAGGGGTGGGCAGTCGTCCTGCCCACCCCCAAAATGCATGCGCGTGGCGCGGCTTACTTCAGAAAGCCGTTCTGCTTCAGCCAGTCGATGGCGACGTCCTTGGCGGCTTCGCCGCCGACCTGGATGCGGCCGTTGAGCGTCTGCAGCGTGACGAGGTCCAGCTTGTCGAACACGGGCTTCAGCAGATCGGGGATCGTCGGGTTGGCCGTGAGAACCGCCTCGCGGATGATCGGGGCGGGCTCGTAGACCGGCTGTACGCCCTTGTCGTCCTGGAGCACGACGAGGCCAGAGGGAGCGATGCCGCCGTCGGTGCCATAGACCATGGCGGCGTTGACGCCGTTGGTCTGCTGTGCGGCTGCGGCGATCGTCGCGGCGGTATCACCGCCAGAGAGGGTGACGAGCTGCTCGGGCTTCAGGGTGAAGCCGTAGACTTCCTGGAACTTGGGCAGCGCTGCGGGCGAGGAGACGAACTCGGCAGAGGCCGCGAGCTTCACTTCGCCGCCACCGGCGACCCACTTGCCGAAATCGGTGAAGGTGACGAGCTTGTTGGCATCGGCCACGTCCTTGCGGAGCGCGACGGCCCAGGTGTTGTTGGCCGGAGCCGGCGACAGCCAGACGATCTTGTTGGCGTCGAAATCCAGTTTCTTGGCCTCTTCATAGGCCTTGGCCGCATCGTTCCAGAGCGGATCGTCGGCCTTCTCGAAGAAGAAGGCGGCGTTGCCGGTGTATTCCGGATAGATGTCGATCTCGCCGGCCGTAATCGCCTGGCGCACGACGGGGGTGCCGCCGAGCTGGATCTTTTCGGTCACGGCGATGCCGTTGGCCTGCAGCACCTGGCTGATGATGTTGCCGAGCAGCCCACCCTCGGTGTCAATCTTACTGGAGACGACGACCTGAGCGTTGGCAGCGGTCACCGTGAAGGCCAGCGCCGCGACGGCACCGAGCAGTTTCTTGGAAAGCATGATGGTCTCCTTGTCGTTCCGGCCGCTTTGGGATCCCTCGGCCGGAAATTGGCGCTAAACCTATACGGCAGCCGGCGAAAAGTCATACTCGGCAATACTAGGCGACCGGCCCCAGAGCGAAAAACTCGTCCAACGAAGGAATGGGTGCGAGCGAAATCAGTTCCGACATGCTGTGTTCGGAGCCGAGATCGCTTTCAATGATCTCGACTTCCACCGACAGCGGCCGGTCGATGTCGTAATAGGCGGCGTGCTGGCGGACTTTCGAATAGATGAGGCCGGGAACGCCGCTAGGGCGGTCGCCATGAATGTCCATCGCCTGCGCCGCGAGCAGCCCCTCGAGGGCGGCGAGACGGCGGAGCGCACGAACCTGGCGCTCGAACCGCTCGACCACCAGCGGCAGGAATGCGGCCTCGTCCTCGATGCCGGCTGCGACCACCATCGACTGCGCGGAAATCGCTCCGGACATCGAGAGGACGCGCGCGAACAGTTCGCCCGCGAGCTTGATGATTGGGCCGAAACCGGTGGCGATGGCGCCACGCGGCACGAGGTTGATCGGCAGGTCGCGGCGGGTGCCGTTCGAGAGCAACACGCAGCGGTTGAACGAGTTTCGCGCCACATGGGCCAGCGCGATCTGCGCGGCCTGCAGGTAGATGGTCACGTCGAGCGGCAGCGAGCCACCCGAGGTCAGCACCTGGCCTTCCACCACCACCGGATTGTCGTCGGTGCGGCCGGTGGCGGCGAGAATGGTTCGCCCGGCAATCAGCAGGGTGTCGAAGGTGGCGCCGAACACCTGCGCCATCATGCGGAGGCTCAAATTATCCTGGATGTGCGTCGCGTTGGGCCAATCCCAACCCATGCCGTTGCTATACATCCACGCGCCGATCTCGGCCTCGCGCTCGGTGCCGACATGGGCGACGGCCTTCCACGGATCGCGCGAGGCGCCGAGCGCGCCGGCGGTGGTGAGGCTCGTGGCGAGCAGCATGCGTACGGCCGACGCCGCGGAGCGCACGGCTTCCGCAGCGGCGGCAAAGCCGACGGCGTTGACGCTGATCGAGGCGAGGCTGTCGCGCGGCGCCATCCGGGTCGGCTTGAGCCCCGCTTCGGCGAGGGCCGCTTCGGCAGACATGCGCTTGTTCTGATAGACGGCCTCGCCGGCGCCGGTCAGCACCGCGCCGATCTGGCCCATGAGGCCGATATCGGCGGTGCCGATCGAGCCGGTGCGCCTCACCACCGGGATAACATCCTTGCTGAGCAGATCGAGATAGGCATCGACCAAGGTCCGCGAGCAGCCGACGCGGCCGGTGAGCGCGGTGTTGATGCGGATGGCGATGGCGTTGCGGACGACGGAGCTGGGGAAGGGCGCGCCGGTGCCGAAGTGGTGGGCGCGTACGAGACCGAGGTTGAACGTCTCGAGCTGTTCAGGCGACCATTCGACGTCCTTCATCGCGCCGACGCCGGTCGTGGCTCCGTAGACCTGTTCACCGCGGGCGATCTTGTCCTCGACGATCTTGCGCGCGGCGTCGACGCGCGTCATGGCGGCGCTGTCGGCGGCGAGCGATACGGAGCGCTGCCCGATGCGCGCGAGATTGGCGAAGGTGAGGGGCTTGCCGGAGAGCGTAAGGGGGTCGGAGAGCTGCATGAGCAGGGATTACCGGCTCGCGCAGCGGGGTGCAATGGCGCGGTTGTCCTCCCCTGCGGAGCGGGGGAGGGGGACCGCCGGAGGCGGTGGAGGGGGCGGCGGGAAGCGTCGGAGTTTGGGGTCGCCCCCTCCACCAGCTTCGCTGGTCCCCCTCCCCCGTAAAACGGGGGAGGATCAAGGAGAAGTCGGTGCTAGTTCTTGGCCGCGCCGGTCTTGGCGGCCTTGGCTTCGTCGTACCACCAGACGGTGGGGAACCCGATCGAGAACTCGGGCAACTCGTCGGGATGGCCGAAGCGGTCCCAGCGGGCGATGCGCGACTTGCGTAGCGTGTAGGTCGGGGTGACGTAGTGGTGTGCGAGGAGCACCCGGTCGAGCGCCCGTGTCGCCGCAACCAGAGTTTCGCGATCATCGGCGAAGATGATCTTGTCGATCAGCGCGTCCACGCCCGGATCCTTGATCCCGGCATAGTTGCGACTGTCCTCACCTTCGGCGGCAGCCGAGCCCCAGAAATCGCGCTGCTCGTTGCCGGGCGAAAGCGATTGGGCCCAGCCGGTGTAGATCATGTCGAAGTCGCGATTGCCGACCCGCTCGATGTACTGCGGGGAATCGACCGTACGGATCGTCGCATTGATGCCGAGCCGCTTGAGGTTGGTCTGGAAGGCCGTAGCGATCGGCTCGATGGTCGGGCCGTTGAGCAGGATCTCGAAGGCGACGGGCTGGCCGGCCGGGTCGAGCAACTGGCTGCCCTCCAGCTTGTAGCCGGCGCCGGTCAGCAGATCGACCGCGGCCTTGAGGTTGGCCCGGAGCTTGGTCTGATCGCCGCTCACCGGGTTCTTGTATTCGGTGGTGTAGACGCTCGGTGGTACCAGATCCTTGACCGAGTTCAGGATGTCGAGCTCTTCGCCTTGCGGCAGACCCGAAGAGGCGAACTCGGTGCCGTAGAAATAGCTGTTGATGCGGTCGTACTGACCGAAGAAGCGGAGCTTGTCGAGTTCCTCGAAATCAAAGGCGTAGAGGATGGCTGCCCGCAACGCCTCGTTCTGGAACATTGGTTTGCGAAGGTTGGGGACGAAGCCGACGAGGACGCCGGAGTCGCGGTAGTTGTTCTCGAACAGCTCCTTGATCACCTTGCCTTCGGCGACCGCCGGGAAGTCGTAGCCGCCCTGCCAGCGCAGCGCGAGGTTCTCGTCCCACCAGTCGAACTCGTCACCCTTGAAGCCTTCGAACTCGGCGGTGAGGTCGAGGAAATACTCGTACTTGATCGTCTGGATGTTGTTCTGCCCGATGTTGAACGGCTCCTTGATGCCCCAGTAATTCGGGTCGCGCTCGTAGGTGATAGAAGCGCCCGGGCTGAAGCCGGCGAGCTTGTAGGGGCCCGAACCCAGTGGCGGCTCGAGGCTGGGCTTACTGATGTCGCGGGGCTTGCCGTCGGCGCCGGTGCCCTCCCACCAATGCTGCGGCAGCACCATCAGTTGGCCCATGATCAGCGGCAGCTCGCGGTTGCCGGTTTGGTCGAAGCTGAACGTCACCTCGCCGGGGGCTGTCACTTCGGCCTTGGTGACATTGGCGTAGTAGTTCGCCTGGCTAGGATTGAGTTCCATGGTCTTGTTGAACGACCAGACGACGTCCTCGGCGGTAAGCGCTTCGCCATCGGCCCACCTGGCGCGCGGGTTCATGCGGAAGGTGACCGAGGAATAGTCCGCCGGGTAACTGAAGGCCTCGGCGAGGTGGCCGTATTGCGTCGAGACCTCGTCGAGCGATTGCTCGGTAAGCGTCTCGTAGATGAGGCCGATGCCCGCAGCGGGCTCGCCCTGTGGCAGGATGGCATTGAAGGTGTCGAAGCCGCCATCCGCTCCTAGCCGGACCAGGCCGCCGACCGGCGCGTCCGGCTTCACGTAGTCGAACTTCGCGAAGCCTGGGGGGTACTTGGGGTCACCGTGGAAGGCGCCGGCGTGGCGCCAGACCGGCTCTTGCGCGAGTGCCGGAGAGACGGCGAGGAGGGCGGCTGCGAGGGCGAGTGCGGCGAGCTTGGCGGGATGCATGAGGAGCTCCATTCGCGGGAGATGCTTGGGATGAGCTTAGGGACGATTGCGGCGGGAATCGAGTGCGCGGATCATTGCGCCTCGTCCGCGCCGTGGAGGGCCTTGACCTCGAAGGCCGCGGCCATCAGGGCGCGGGTGTAGTCGGTGCGTGGCGACGAGAAGATTTCGTTGGCGGGGCCGTGTTCGACCACCTTGCCGTTGCGCATCACCATCAGTTCGTTGGCGAGCGCGCGGACGACGCGTAGATCGTGCGAGATGAAGAGGTAGGTGAGGCCGTGCCGCCGCTGCAGGTCGCGCAGCAGGTCGACCACCTGGGCCTGGACGCTGACGTCGAGGGCGGAGGTTGGCTCGTCCAGCACGACGAATTTGGGCTCCAGCACCATGGCACGGGCGATGGCGACGCGCTGGCGCTGGCCGCCCGAGAACTCGTGCGGGTAGCGATGCCGGTCAGTCGGATCGAGCCCGACCTCGGTGAGCGCCCGCACGACGCGGTCGTCGCGCTCGGCCAGCGTGAGTTCACGTCGATGCACGCCGAGCCCCTCGGCGATGATCTCGGCAACCGACATGCGCGGGCTGAGCGAGCCGTATGGATCCTGGAAGACGATCTGCAGGTCCTTGCGCAGCGGGCGCATCGCCGACCACGACAGCTTTTCGATGTTGTTGCCGAGGTAAGCGATCTGACCTTCCGACGAGATCAGCCGGAGCAGGGCACGGCCGAGCGTGGTCTTGCCCGAACCGGATTCGCCGACGACCCCAAGGGTTTCGCCACGCCGGATGGAGAAGTAGATGTCATCCACCGCCTTGATGTGCCCGACCGTCCGTCGCAGCAACCCGCGCTTGATGGGGAACCAGACGCGTAGCTTGTCGGCGACGACGATGAGCTCGGCCGAGAGATCGGTGGAGGGTGGGTCGCCCTTGGGTTCGGCCGCCAGCAGCTTCTTCGTGTAGGGGTGCTGCGGGTTCGAGAAGATCTGCTCGGTCGGGCCGTGCTCGACGATCAGGCCCTCGGTCATCACATGGGTCACCGGCGCCATCTTCCGCACGATGCCGAGATCATGGGTGATGAACAGGATCGCCATACCGCGCTTTTTCTGCAGCGCCTGCAGCAGGGTGAGGATTTGTGCCTGCACCGTCACATCGATCGCGGTGGTTGGCTCGTCGGCGATGAGCAGCTCGGGTTCGTTGGCGAGCGCCATGGCGATCATTACCCGCTGGCGTTGGCCGCCCGATAGCTGGTGGGGATAATCGGCGAGGCGCGAGGCCGGGTTCGGGATGCCGACTTCCTCGAGCAGTTCGAGGGTGCGGGCCTTGGCGGCGGCACGGCTCATGCCGCGATGGAGGATCAGCGACTCGGTGACCTGCAGTTCGACCGTGTGCAGCGGATTGAGCGAGCTCATCGGCTCCTGGAAGATCATCGAGATCGCGTTACCGCGCACGGCGCGAATGCCGGCATCGTCGGTCGCCAGCAGGTCCTGGCCTTTGAACAGGATGCGGCCGGCTGGGTAGGTCGCAGTGGGGTGGGGCAGGAGCTTGAGGATCGACAGCGCGGTGACCGATTTGCCCGAGCCGCTCTCGCCCACGAGGGCGACGGTCTGGCCCGGCATGATGTCGAACGACACGCCGCGTACCGCATGGATGTCACGCCCGTCGGCGTGAAAGTCGATCTGCAGGTTTTCGACGCGGAGCAGGGGTTCGGTCATGTCCGCACCGCAAAAGTCTTGCGTGGATCGAAGGCGTCGCGAACCGCTTCGCCGATGAACACGAGGAGAATGAGGATCGCCGCGATCACGACAAAGCTGGTGATCGCGAGCCAGGGGGCGAACAGGTACTCCTTGCCCTGGCTCAGCAGCTCACCCAGCGACGGCGAACCGCTCGGCAGGCCAAAGCCGATGAAGTCGAGCGCGGTAAGCGTAGTGACCGAGCCGGCGACGATGAAGGGCGCGAAGGTCAGTGTCGCCACGGTGGCATTGGGCAGCAGGTGCCGCACCATCAGGGTGACGTTGGAGAGGCCGAGGGCACGCGCGGCGGCAACATATTCGAGATTGCGGGCGCGCAGGAACTCGGCGCGGACGATGCCGACCAGCGACGTCCATGAGAACAGCAGCAGGATGCCGAGCAGCACCCAGAAACTGGGAGCGATGACGCTGGAGATGATCAGCAGCAGGTAGAGCTGCGGGATGGCGCCGTAGATTTCGAGGAAGCGCTGGCCGGTGAGATCGACCCAGCCACCGAAAAAGCCCTGCACGGCTCCGACAGTGATGCCGATGGCCGAGGACAGGACGCTGAGGATCAGGCCGAACAAGACCGATATGCGGAAGCCGTAGAGCACTCGCGCCAGCACGTCGCGGCCCTGATCGTCGGTGCCGAGCCAGTGGAAATTGCCGATATTGCAGTTGGGATCGGTGACGCCGCCGGCGAACAGTCCGCAGCGCACTTCGGCACTCTGCAACCAGGAGGGAGCGGACGGCACCGGCACCGAGAGGGCCTCGTCGACGGTGCGGTAGGAGTAGCGGATCGGCGGCCAGATCATCCAGCCGTTGGCCGTTATCTCGTCGGCGATGAACGGGTCGCGATAGTTGGTTTCGGCGAAGAACCCACCGAACTTGGTCTCGGGGTAGTCGAAGATCACCGGGAACAGCAGCTCGCCCTTGTAGGAGGCGATCAGCGGCCGGTCGTTGGCGACGAATTCCGACATCGAGGTGATGATGAGGAGAACGAGGAAGATCCACAGGGACCAGACGCCGCGCTTGTTGGCCTGGAAGACCTTGAGCCGCCGCTTGTTGATGGGCGACAGAAGCGGGGCCGATCGCGGCGCATCGGCAGGAGCGAAGGCGAGGAACGGCGTGCCGAATCGCAGTGCAGCTGCGTGCATCACACCTTCCGGCTTTCGAAATCGATGCGCGGATCGATCCACATGTACATGAGGTCGGAGATGAGGCCGAGGACGAGCCCGACCAGCGAGAAGATGTAGAAGGTGGCGAAGACCACCGAATAGTCGCGGTTGATCACCGACTGGTAGCCCAGATAGCCCAGCCCATCGAGCGAGAAGACGGTCTCGATCAGCAGCGAGCCACCGAAGAAGGCGCCGACGAAGGCGGCCGGGAATCCGGCAATGACCAGCAGCATGGCGTTGCGGAACACGTGGCCGTAGAGCACGCGGTTTTCGGTCAGCCCCTTGGCGCGAGCGACCATCACATATTGCTTCCTGATCTCGTCGATAAACGAGTTCTTAATCAGCATGGTCGAGGTGGCGAAGGCGCCGAGCGCCATCGCAGTGATCGGCAGCACGATGTGCCAGAGGTAATCGAGGATCTGGCTGTACCAGGGGAGGCTGGCCCAGTTTTCCGACACCAACCCGCGCAAGGGGAATATGTCGAGGAAGTTGCCGCCTGCGAACAGGACGATCAGCAGCACACCGATGACGAAATCGGGCAGCGAGTAGCCGATGATGACTATGGTTGAAGTGGAGACGTCGAAGCGCGTCCCGTCCTTGACCGCCTTGGCGATGCCGAGCGGGATCGAGATGCCATAGCTGAGAATGGTCATCCACAGCCCCAGCGTGATCGAGACCGGCAGCTTCTGGATGATCAGGTCGATGACCGGCACGCCGCGCGAGTAGCTGTCGCCGAAATCGAAGCGCGCGTACTTCCACAGCATGGTGAAGAAGCGCTCGAGCGGCGGCTTGTCGAAGCCGAACTGCTTTTCGATGCGGGCGAGGATTTCGGGCCTGATGCCCTGTGCGCCGCGGTAGGTAGAGCTCTGGTTCTGGTCGCTCGACTTGACGACGTTCTGTCCGGCGAAATCACCCTCGGCATTTCCGATCACGCCTTCCGACACGCTGACCGACTGGCCGCTGATCTGAGCGATGTAGCTTTCGACTGGGCCGCCGGGCGCGAACTGGGTGATGAAGAAGGAGACGACCAGCATCCCGAACAGGGTCGGGATCATCAGCAGCAGGCGTCTCAGAATGTAGGCGCCCAATGGCGACTCCAGCGATCCGTGGTCAGGTCTTCGTTTTCTCGCGAGATCGAACCGGAAAAGTCTGCAACTATTCCTGATCCTGCTTGCAGCTAGCAACGCACCACTGTTGGCCGGAATGCGGCCAATCACCAAGCCTTGATCTCATGGGCGCACCGCGAATGCGATGCCGATCTCGTCGCCGACCGCGAAAATCCTGTCGCGCCCGGTGGCGTAGGCCGGGCCGTCGAGATGCTCGAGCATCAGCGGAACCTCGCGGGGCAACCGGTCCAGCTCGCCGAGGTAGGTGCGATAGTCGAGATTGCCTTCGCCAATCTGCACCTCGTCAAGATGGAGCGCTGCCTCGTCATGGAGGGTGATGTCCTTGGCGTGACACGAGACGATCCACGGCCCGAGCTTGTCGAAGCACTCGCGGATCAGCCGTCCGGTGTTGAAATAGGTGCGCGGCGTCATCACCAGGTTTACCGGGTCGATATGGGCGGCGAACATCGGGCGCGAGATCGCGTTGATGAGTTCGACATAGCTGTCGACGCTGTCGGGGATGGTTGCCTGCATCATTTCTAGCGCGAACTTGGCGCGCTTCGGTTTCACCGTGTCGATGAGGTAGCGCGCCGTCTCGACGGCAGCGTCGAACATCTCGGGGCCGAGATTGCGCGGATCGAGCCCGTAACGGGTGCCGGCGGCGAAGGAGCCGATGAAGCTGACGGCGCAGCCGGCACCGACCGCGTCGGCGATGGCGAGGCGTTCGGCGGCATAGGCGAGCTGGATCTTGCGCTCGGCCGGATCGGGGTCGATCAGGTTGCGCCAGATGCCGATCTCGGCAAGCACCACGTCCTCGGCCGCGAAGGCCTTCTCGATGTCACCGAGCCGCTGTGTGTCCGAGATCGAGACCTCGGGCACATAGGCGGCGCCATAGCCGAAGGCTCGATGGGCGCGGGCGAAGGCATAAGGGTCGTCGCTGCCAACGGGAAGGCCGTGTCCGCCGAGACGGATGGCCATCAGACGTGGTTCCGCCAGCTGTGCTGCGGGTTGTAGTCGAGCAGGCGGCGTGCCTTGTCGATGGAGAGCAGCGTGCCGTTCTGGCTGAGCTCGCGCTTGTGCGGCACGTTCGGGAACACTTCGGCCATCAGCGACATGTTCGAGCGGCTCATCACCGTGTCCTGGTTGGCGATGATGAAGGGTTCGAACCCTTTGAACTCGGCCTCGATGCCGCGACGGACCGCCTGCGCCCCGTCACGCGCATCGATATAGCCCCAGAGGTTCCATTTGCGTAGCTTGGGATCGGCGTCGAAGCTCGGGAAGGCCTTGTAGTCCTCGACATCCATGACGTTCGAGAAGCGCAGCCCGACGATCTTCAGCTCCGGGTCCCAGCGGCAATATTGCGCCGCCATGGTCTCGTCGAGGAGCTTCCCAAGCGAATAGGCAGTCTCGGGACGTGGGAAGTACTCCTCGTCGACCGGAACGTAGGGCGGGGGATTTTCGAACGGCAGGCCGAGCACGGTCTCGCTCGAGGCAAAGACGACGTTCTTGATGCCGGCGAGGCGGCAGGCCTCGAAGACGTTGTACGTGGTCGGTACGTTGTTGGCGACCGTGCGGCTGTTGGCGAAGAGGCCGGGGGCCGGGATGGCGGCGAGGTGGACGACGGCGTCGAACGGCCCCTTCTTTTCATCGATGCCGCCGAGGATCGCAGCGGCGACCTGGCCGAAATCGGTCAGGTCGATTCTGACGCTCGGGCAGATCGGATCACGCGGCAGCACCTGGTCGACATTGAGGACCGAATAGCCGTTGGCGACCAGGTCCTTCAGCACCGCCCTGCCGAGTTTGCCGCTGCCGCCCGTGACCAGAACCTTTGCCATTGCTGTCTCCTCAAGACTGATTTGCCTGAGCCTAGCATGGCTTGGCCCCATTCTGTCACGAGGGTGAACGAACCCGTCAGAGGCGGTTCAAGGCGATGGGCATATCCCGGTTTTCAGCGTCAGGGAGCTGAGGGCTCCCGTCAAAACCATAGGGCGCCCCGCGCCCCCGATATCAGGAGACTGAAATGAACAAGTTCGCATTGGCCGCACTTGCGGTCACCACCATCGCCGCTACCGTCGTCGTCCCCGCGTTCGCCCAGAGCCAGTGTCGCATTCGCTGCGGCTATGACGCCAATGTCGACAATTGCGGCGACCAGCTCGGCTACATGAAGCGCGTCTATCCCGAGCAGGTTCAGGGCGTGGACGACAGCTATCGCGTCTGGGTGACCGAGTTCTGCCAGGGGTCAGAGCTCCTGAGCTCGAACGGCAATGCCGCCTACCTGCGCCCCACCATCGCCCAGAACGACGTGCTCGTTGCTGTGCTCGGCGACAAGGGCTTCTTCCCCGAAGACGTCATCGCGGTTCGCATGATGGGCGACGACACGATCAACCTCTATGTCCACACTGGCTCAGACAGCACCGCCAGCCTGGTGTCGGGCGGTGGCGGCCCAGTGGCTATGGCGAAGTAACCACCCTAGTGTGTCTCTCACAAGGGCGGGAACCGCGGTTCCCGCCCTTGCGCATTCCGGTCACACCGTCGCCGCGGCGATGAATGCTTTCTGAATGGCGGGCTCAGAGGGGGTTCAATCGGGTAGCGGCATATTGGGGACAACAGATCGAGACACCCGGCCCCGAAAGGACGCCAAGCCATGAACAAGACACAGGAAAAGCTGCTGGTTGCGACCCTCGCGGGCCTGATCATCGCCAGCGCCGCCGCCTTCGCCGTCCAGCCCGCTTTCGCCGCCGGCTACGATGTCGAAAGCCCGGCCCATATCGTCGGCGTCAAGCAGTGGGACGTGCTGAACGCCCGCAAATGGCCGGCCTCGTATTCCCAGAAAGTCGGGGCCTTCGAGCCCAAGACCTCCGTTTGGGTGGAGCGCTGCATCGTCTCCCCCCAAGGCGGCTCCGACTGGTGCCTGGTCGAACAGCAGGACACCAAGGGCTGGGTGAACGCCAAGTTCCTCAAGATGGCCTACGACTGGGACATCTGAGTCTCTCTTTCTACCGACGACCCATGCAAACGTGCCTTTGACTGACCTCCGATAGATTGACTTGCCGGCCCGGACGCGTTCCCTAGGGAACCTCCGGGCCCTTTTTCTTTCCGAGACAGTCGTGATCACCGCTTTGGACGCCAACCCCATCCTCATCGAACAGACGCGCGGCACTTACGTGGAGAACCGCCATCGCGGCGCGTTCGTGATCGCGGATGCCGAGGGCAACATCATCGCTTCGGCTGGCGACATCGCGCGACCGGTGTTTCCGCGCTCGGCGATCAAGTCAATCCAGGCGCTGGCCATGGTGACCTCGGGCGCCATCGAGCGGTTCGATCTCACCGACGAGGAATTGGCGCTCGCCTGCGCCTCGCATCACGGCGAGGACGTGCACGTGCTGGGCGTTACCAGCTTTCTCGGTCATGTCGGGCTTAGCGCCACCGACCTAGAGTGCGGGGCGCACCAGCCGACCAACGCCCGGGCCCGCGAGGCCCTGCGTCGCGCCGGCGAGGAGCCGACGGCGCTGCACAACAATTGCTCGGGCAAGCACTCGGGGATGCTGAGCGTGGCGCGGGCGCTGGGTGTCGATACGCACGACTACGCCACGCGCAATCATCCGGTGCAGGTCGCGGTGCGTCGCGCCATCGAAAGGGTGGTTGGCGGACAACTGAGTGAAGATCGCTGTGGCACGGACGGGTGCTCGATGCCGACCTGGGCCGCGCCGCTCTCGGGCTTCGCGCAGGGCTTCGCCCGCATGGCGACGGGAGAGGGGTTGCCGGACGATCTGGCGCGTGCCGCGCACCGCATCTTCGACGCAGCGACCAGCCACCCGCTGCTCGTGGCCGGCACGGGGCATCTCGATACCTTGGTGATGGAAGCGTTCGGTGGGCGCGTCATGCAGAAGGGCGGCGCCGAAGGCGTGCAGTGCGGCGCCATCCGCGACAAGGGCTGGGGCTACGCGCTGAAGATCGACGACGGCAACATGCTGGCAAGCCAGACGCTGGTTGCCAACCTGCTGCTGCAGTTTGCCGATCCGGACGAGACACAACGCGCCGTGCTGGAGAAGTTCGCGCGGCAGACGATCAAGAATGTGCGCGGTCTCGATGTGGGCGAGATGCGGGCCGCGGCGCCTCTGGCCTGATCCTTTCGTTCCTTGTGGTGGAACATCGCGGCGTTGACCGCGCGAGGGGCGATTCCTACGCTCCGCTCCTCACAAGAGGGAGCCACACATGCGCCTGTTCATCGCCACCCTGGGGACCGAGACGAATACCTTCGCCTCGTTTCCCACAGGGATCGACGACTTCAAGGCCTGCATGTGGAACGAGGGCTCGGTGGAAACACTGCCGACCTCGCCCTGGTCGGCGCCTGGGCAGATCTGGTTGAAGCGCGGCCGAGAGCTGGGCTGGGAGGTGGTGCAGAGCCTCTTCGCCTTCGCCAACCCGGCCGGTCCGACGGTTAAGGGCGACTACGAGGCCATGCGGGCGCGCATTCTCGGCGATCTCGCCGCCGCGGGCCCGGTGGATGCGGTGCTGCTATACCTCCACGGTGCCATGGTTGCCGACGGTTATGATGACTGCGAGGGCGATCTGGTCTCGCGCATGCGTGCCCAGGTGGGCAATCGAACCAGGATCGGCATCGAGCTCGACCTTCACGGCCATATCGACAACACCATCGTCGACGCAGCCGACCTCATCGTCATCTACAAGACCTATCCGCATATCGACCACGCCGAGCGCGCCGAGGATCTGTTCGACCTGATGGTCCGGACGCTCAAGGGCGAAATCGAGCCGAAGATGGCGTTGTTCGACTGCAAGTCGATGGGCCTGTTCCCGACCACCATGGAAGGGCCGATGATCGAGTTTTCGGCCGCGATCATCGAGGGCGAGGGGAAGGACGGCGTGCTGTCGCTGTCGCTGAACCACGGTTTCCCCTGGGCCGACGTGCCGCTCGCCGGCGCGAAGATGCTGGCCATTGCCGATGGTGACGTGAAGATCGCCGAGGCAGCGGCCGAAAAGTACGGCAAGTGGTTCTATCGCTTCCGGCGCGAGGCGACGCTGCCCTTCACCTCGTTCGAGGAGGCTATTGCCGAGGCGAAGATCAAGGGCGACAGGCCGCTGCTGATCGCCGATACCGCCGACCAGATCGGCTCGGGCGCCCCGGGTGATACGACCTATGTGCTGAAGGCCTTCATCGACAACGGCATCCGCAATGCTGTGGTGGCGCCACTGTGGGATCCGCTGGCCGTGGGCATCTGCTTCCAGGTCGGAGTCGGGGCGAAACTGCGGCTGCGCATCGGCGGCAAGTTCGAGCCCTACTCAGGGCCGCCGCTCGACGCGGAGGCGGAGGTGCTGTTCCTCAAGCGCAACGCCTACCAGGACCACCTGCCGGGCGAGCGCATCGATATCGGCGATGTCGCAGTGGTGCGGGTCGAGGGCATCGAAGTGATGCTGACGACGCTGCGCACCAACCTCTTCTCGCTCAGCCTGTTCTCGCTGCACGGCATCACGTTCGACGACAAGCAGGTCGTCTCGATCAAGAACCTCTACAAGCACAAGGACCTGTTCGTGACGAACACGCGGAAGCAGTTGTTCGTGGCGACACCAGGGACCAGCAACCCCGACTGGAGCCAGTTGCCATTCAAACGCCTGGCGCGCCCGATGTGGCCGCTGGATGAGGATCCGCTGGGGTTGGAGGGGTAGCGCCACAACGCCAGCTACCGCTTTCATTTGGCACCCCATGCCCGCCTCGCTATAGAGTTGGCCTCAAAGGCGAACCCGAATCCAGCGAGGCGTGATGCTCCTTCCCGACAAGATTTATCTCGGCAACAGCACGCGCCCGGAATATCTCGCGCTTAAGTTCGGCAACCGGCATGGCCTGGTGACGGGTGCGACCGGTACCGGAAAGACCGTGACGCTGCAGTCGATTGCCGAGGGGTTCTCGGCGGCGGGCGTGCCGGTGTTTGCTGCCGACATCAAGGGTGACCTCTCTGGCATCGCCGCCATGGGCAAGATGCTGGATTGGCAGACCAAGCGGGCGACGGAGATCGGCTTCACCGACTACGCCGCGAGCAAGTCCCCGACCATCTTCTGGGATCTGTTCGGCAAGCAGGGCCATCCGATCCGCACCACGATCTCGGAGATGGGGCCGCTGCTCCTGAGCCGTATCCTCGATCTCAACGACACCCAGGAGGGCGTGCTCAACATCGCCTTCAAGTATGCCGACGACAACGGGCTACTGATCCTCGATCTGAAGGACCTGCGCGCACTGCTAGTCGAGATCGCCGGAAATTCGCAAGCGATTTCAACGCAGTATGGCAATGTCGCGACCGCGACCGTCGGCGCCGTGCAGCGGCAGTTGCTCGTGCTCGAGCAGCAGGGCGGGGACAAGTTCTTCGGCGAGAAGGCGCTCGATATCAAGGACTTCATGCGCACCACCTATGACGGCAAGGGCTTCGTCTCGGTCCTCGCCGCCGACGAGCTGATGCGGGCGCCGCGGCTCTACGCGACGTTCCTGCTCTGGCTGCTGTCGGAGCTGTTCGAGGTGCTGCCCGAAGTGGGCGATCCGGACAAGCCCAGGCTCGTGTTCTTCTTCGACGAAGCGCACCTCTTGTTCGATGATGCGCCCAAGGCGCTGGTCGACAAAGTCGAGCAGGTGGTGAAGCTGGTGCGCTCGAAGGGCGTCGGCGTCTATTTCGTGACGCAGAACCCGGTGGACATTCCCGACGCCGTACTGGCGCAGCTGTCGAACCGCGTGCAGCACGCTTTGCGCGCCTACACGCCCAAGGAGCAGAAGGCGGTGCGGATGGCGGCCAAGTCGTTCCGACCCAACCCCGACTTCTCGACCGAGGAAGTGATCACCCAGCTCGGCATCGGCGAGGCGTTAGTCTCAGTGCTGGAGGAGAAGGGTGTGCCCTCGATCGTGGGGCGTACGTTGATCCGCCCGCCATCGGGACAGGTGGGTCCGCTGACGCCCGAGGAGCGGCAGGCGGTCATCGCCAGCTCGCCAGTCACAGGTATGTATGACGAGATGGTCGATCGAGAGTCGGCCTACGAAGTGCTGACCAAGAAGTCCGAAGAGCGCCAGGCGGCGCAGGCGGCAGAGGACCAGGCGGCAGCTCAGGCGAAGGAAGCCGCGGCGCGCGAGAAGGCCGAGCGGGCGGCACTGCCGAGGCGCTCGACAAGGCAGACGCCGGTAGAGGCGGCGATCAACTCGTTCAGCCGCACTATGGCGTCGAGCCTTGGGCGGGCGCTGGTGCGCGGCATTCTCGGCGGGCTGACCCGTGGCCGGTAACGTCGTCTCCGCGCATCCCGCCCTCGCGGTGTTCGCCTCGGACAAGGGGCCGGGCGACGCCGAGCGGGCGCCAATCATGACCCAGGCGGGCACGATCCTCGCGCGGCATGGAGCGCGGCTGATCTGCCTTGCCGACGAAACGCTGGACGCCATCCCGCTGATCACGAGCGCCAGGGCGGCGGGCGGTGAGGTGCTGATCGTTGCCGATGCCGATTTCGTGGCGCCACCGGCGCTGAGCGACGTGCCGGTCGAGCGGATCGATGATCCCGAGGCGCGCATCCGCCGGGTGGGTGAACTGGCGCAGGTGTTCGTCGGGCTCCCCGGCTCGCTGGCTTCGGCGGCGGCGCTTTACCGGACCTGGGTACGCGCCGGGGCCGGTGCCAGCAACAAGCCGGTGGTGCTGCTCAACCATCACCGCGCGTTCGAGGCGATGCGCGGCATGGCGACGGACGTGCTGAGCCATTCGACCAGCCATGCGGATCGGGTCGTGGTGTTCACCGACAATGTCGATGATCTCTGGAACAAGGTGAGCTGGGCGCTGAGTGTGGCGGCCTGATCTGCCTGCCCGGTTTGACCCACCCACTGTTGTCATTCCCGCGAAAGCGGGAACCTAGTGGGATGCCGCCAAGCCCGTGCCTCCTGAGAGGTCGCACCGGGTCCCCGGTTTCGCGGGGATGACGCCGGTGGTTTGGGTAGAGTTCGTGGAGTGGCTATACGGGCCCTACGAGCAACCTCAGTGCTGCGGCAGAGGCCGCTCGCGCGTCCAGAGCGGGATCACGTTGCCATATTGCGCGAAGTCGGGGCGGCGTAGGGTGCTCGTGCGGAGCGGGCGCGGCAGGGCGGCGGCGCGCCGGGCGAGGCGGGACTGGACGCGCTCGACGAGGTACTTCGGCGACATCGGCTTGACGATGACTTCGTCGATGCCCGAGGCGATACAGAGGTCCTTGGTCTCGGGCGAGACTTCGCTGGCAAGCGCGATCACCTGATACTCGCGATTGACGATCGCCTCATCGGCCCGGAGGTCGCGTGTCACCCGGTCGGCGCGCGCATTGGCGCTGTCGAAATCGGTGACGACGACATCGACCGGGGCGAGGTGCATGTAGGTGACGAGGGCGAGTTCCGACTCAAAGGGCCGCACGCGATAGCTGGGCACCGAAGCGAGCACCATGCTGAGGATCGAGCTTAGCGCCGGATTGGCGACAAGGACGGCTATGGTGCGGGACGGCTCGGCCACGGTGTTTCCCCGGCGCTATGGTTAACCAATCGTTACCATTGTGTGACACCGCGGGGAAGCGGGTTTGGCAGGGTGCGCCGCACAAAAGAAAAGGCCCGCCGGAGCGGGCCTTTGAACTCGATGCACGGAAGCTTATTTCGCTTCGTCGAACAGGAACTCTACGTGTTCCCAGTTCACGAGATTGTCGAACCACGCCTCGAGGTACTTCGGACGCGCGTTGCGGTAGTCGATGTAATAGGAGTGCTCCCAGACGTCGACGCCGAGCAGCGGCTTGGCGTTGCCGTGGACCAGCGGCGACTCGCCATTGGCGGTCTTGGTGACCTGGAGCTTGCCGTCCTTCAGAGACAGCCATGCCCAGCCCGAACCGAACTGGGTGGTGCCGGCCGCGATGAAATCGGCGCGGAACTTGTCGAAACCGCCGAGATCGGAATCGATCGCTTTAAGCAGAGCTGCCGGGACCTTGGTGGCACCGCCGCCGCCATTGGGCTTCATCCAGTTCCAAAAATGCACGTGGTTGTAGTGCTGGCCGAGATTGTTGAAGAGCCCCGGATCCTTGCCGAACACTTCCTTGACCTGATCCTCGAGCGCGAGAACCTCAAGGCCTTTGCCCTCGGCCAGCTTGGTGGCGTTGGTGACATAGGCCTGGTGGTGCTTGTCGTGGTGGAACTCGAGCGTTTCCTTGCTCATGTACGGGCCAAGCGCATCATAGGCGTAGGGCAGGGGGGGAAGTTCGTATGCCATTCTGGATGCCTCCTTGAAGGACGGGTCTTAGGATGTGGGCCGCTGGGCTGCGTTCGATATAGGCCCTTTGGCTTTCCTCAACAATTCCCGCTTTTGGTGGATTTATGCCAATCCCACGCATGACAGCGCAAAGGCGTAGCTCAGCGCGGTCTCCTTGAGCTGGTCGAAGCGGCCCGACGCGCCGGCATGGCCGGCGTCCATATGGGTCTTGAGGTACAACGGATTTGTGTCGGTCTTGGTGACGCGGAGCTTGGCCACCCACTTGGCCGGTTCCCAGTAGGTGACGCGCGGATCGGTGAGGCCGGCAAGCGCGAAGATTGGCGGATAGTCGATCGCCGCGACCCGCTCGTAGGGCGCATAGCCGGCGATGCGGTCGTACGCGGCCTTGTCGGTGATCGGGTTGCCCCACTCCGGCCATTCGGGCGGGGTGAGCGGCAGGGTTTCGTCGAGCATGGTGTTGAGGACGTCGACGAACGGCACCTCGGCGATGACACCGGCCCAGAGGTCGGGGCGCATGTTGGTGACGGCGCCCATCAAGAGGCCACCGGCGGAGCCGCCTTCGGCAACGATGCGCTGCTTCGAAGTGTAGCCGAGCTCGATCAGCGTTTCGGCGGCGGCGATGAAGTCGGTGAAGGTGTTCGCCTTGTGCTCGCGACGGCCGTTCTTGTACCAGGCGTAGCCCTTGTCCATGCCGCCGCGGATATGTGCAGTGGCGTAGACGAAACCGCGATCGACGAGGCTGAGCTTCGACACCGAGAAACCGGCGGGCATGGCCATGCCATAGGCGCCGTAACCGTAGAGCAGGGCCGGGGCGGAGCCGTCGAGCTTAAGGCCCTTACGGTAAAGTAGCGTGACCGGCACGCGCTCGCCATCCTTGGCGGTGGCGAAGATGCGCTTGGTCTCGTAGTCGGCCGGGATGTGGCCGGAAGGGACTTCCTGCTCCTTGAGCAGGGTACGCTCGCGCGTGACGAGATCGAGATCGTAGGTGCGCGAGGGCGTGGTCGGCGAGGAATAGGTGAAGCGGATGGTCTTCGTGTCGAACTCGTAGCCGGCGGACATGCCGAGCGCATAGGCCTCCTCGTCGAATTTCACCGTCCACTCGTCGCCATCGTCGAGGTTGCGCACGACGATGCGCGGCAGGCCCTCGAAGCGCTCGAGGCGGACGAGGTGGTGCCGCAACAGGATGATGTCGAGGATGAGCACGCCCGGCCGATGCGGGACGAGATCGATCCAGTTCTCGGCGGCGGGACTATCAGCAGCCACGGTGACGATCTTGAAGTCCTCGGCGCCGTCGGCGTTGGTGAGGATGTAGAAGGTGCCGTCGCGATCCTCGAGGTCGTATTCGCGATCGGTGACGCGGGGGGCGACGAGGCGCGGGGCGCCACCCTTTTCTGCGTCTATCAGCCAGAATTCGGAGGTCTGGTGGTCGTGGGCGTCGATGACGATGTACTTGCGGTTCAGCGTTTCATCGACGCCAACGAAGAAGCCCGGATCCTTCTCCTCGAAGACGATCTCGTCCTCCGCCTGCGGCGTGCCGAGCTGATGGCGGCGCACCCGGAACGGGCGGTGGTTGTCGTCGTATTCGGAATAGTAGATGGCGCTGGAATCGGCGGACCAGACGCCGCCGCCGGCGATGTCCTCGATGAGTTCGCCAGTATCCTTGCCGGTCTCGAGGTCGCGGATGTGGAGCGTGTAGAACTCGCTGCCGGCGCGGTCGGCGCTCCAGGCGAGCCAGCGATGCGATGGGTCGTGATCGCCGCCGCCGAAGCCGAAATAGTCGTCCCCCGCCACGATGTTGCAATCGAGCAGGATCTGCTCGGCGCCACCGTCGCGCGGCGTGCGGATGAGGATCGGGTATTGCTTCCCCTCTTCCATGCGCGAGTTGTAGGCCCAGGGGCCATCGGGCGAGGCGATACCACTGTCGTCCTCTTTGATGCGGCCCTTGATCTCCTGGAAGATCTTCTCGCGCAGCGCCGCGTGCGGCTCCTCGAAGGCTTCGGCGAAATAGGCGTTCTCTGCCTCGATATAGGCGCGGATGTCGGCCGGGAGCGTCTCGGGCTCCTGCATCACCTGCTGCCAGTTATCGGCGCGCAGCCAGTGGTACGGGTCCTGGCGGGTGATGCCGTGATCGGTCGCGGCATGTTGGCGCCGCTCGGCGAGGGGAGGCGTGAGGGAGGGCTTGGTCATGTCGGGGTTCTAGCGGAGGGGTGTGGGGAAGTCATGCAGGGTGATCCTCCCCTGCGGAACGGGGGAGGGGGACCAGCCAAGCTGGTGGAGGGGGCGAGACTGGATTCGGTGCCTGTGGCCGCCCCTTCCACCGCCTACGGCGGTTCCCCTCCCCCGTGAACGGGGACTAAGAGGCCTTCGGCTCGAACTTGAGGCTGGTGCCGTTCATGCAGAAGCGGTTGCCGGTCGGGTTGGGACCGTCCGGGAAGATGTGGCCGAGATGGGCGCCGCAATTGGCGCAGTGAGCCTCGACGCGCACCATGCCATGCGTGCGGTCGATGGTCTGGCCAACCGAGCCCTTGATGGCATCGAAGAAGCTGGGCCAGCCCGAGCCCGACTCGTACTTGGTGTCGGCGGTGAAGAGCTCCGCACCGCAGGCGGCGCAGTGATAGACGCCATCCCGCTTCTCGGTATTGTAGATGTGCGACCACGGACGCTCGGTCGCGTGCTCGCGGGCAACGCGGAACAGCTCGGGGCTGAGCTCGGCGCGCCACTCGTCGTCGGTCTTTTGAACCTTGAAGGTCTCGCTCATGAGGGAATCTCCGTTATGCGCCAAGATATGGCGATTGACGGCGATGTTCGCAAATCCTGCAGCGCTCACAAAGCTGTGGTGCGCAGAGGCGCAACCACCGGTTTGACTTGCGGGGTGGGGCCCACCGGTTAAGGTTCCCAACAGAGCGAATCCCAGCGGGAGGCGGACCCGGGTTGGCGGCGACACCCGACATCGTGGTGTTGATCGTGGTGCTGCTGCCCTTCGTGGCCGCGGTGCTGGCGCCGTTCATTTATCGATATGCGCGGGACTGGACCGGCTGGATCGTCGCGTTCGTGCCGGCCGCTGGCTTTGTCGCGCTGCTGACGCTGGTGGATCAGATCTCGACCGGCGGGGCCATCCGCGTCGCCTGGCCCTGGGCCCCGTCGTGGGGGCTCGACCTGAGCTTCCTCGTCGATGGGCTGAGCCTCACCTTTGCTCTGACCATCGCAGGGATCGGGACGTTCATCCTGCTCTATTCCGGGGCTTATCTCAAAGGCCACAGGCAAGGGTTGTTCCTCGGTTACCTGCTGGCCTTCATGGGGGCGATGCAGGGGCTGGTGCTGGCCGACAATCTCGTGGCGCTCTACCTGTTCTGGGAACTAACCTCGGTCGCTTCCTTCCTGCTCATCGGCTTCGATCACACCCGGCAGGCGGCTCGGCGCGCGGCGATCCAGGCGCTGGTGGTGACTGCGTTGGGGGGATTGGCGCTGCTGGCGGCGGGTGTCGTGATCTACTCGGTGACCGGCAGCTGGAACCTCAGCGATGCCGGGGGGCTAAGGGGAGCGGGCTATCCCTTGCTGGTAGGGCTGGTGCTGCTCGCGGCCTTCACCAAATCGGCGCAGGTGCCGTTCCATTTCTGGCTGCCCAACGCCATGGAGGCACCGACGCCGGTGTCGGCCTATCTCCACTCGGCGACCATGGTGCAGGGCGGCGTCTATCTCGTAGCCCGCATGACGCCGCACCTCGGTGGTGAGCCGATCTGGAACACGACGCTGATGGTGTTCGGCGGCGTGACGCTGCTGTGGGGCGCAGTGCTGGCGCTGCGCCAGACCGACCTCAAGCAGATGCTGGCGCAGACGACGCTGGCGTCACTCGGGCTGCTGATGCTGCTACTGGGCGCAGGCACTGAAGTCGCGGTGACGGCGGCGGTGCTCTATTTTCTCGCCCACGCGCTTTACAAGGCGGCGCTGTTCCTCGTTGCAGGCGCTATCGATCATGGTACCGGCACGCGCGACATCACCGCGCTCGGCGGGCTGCGCGACACGATGACCGTGACTTTCATCGGCACCATCATGGCGACGGTGGCGATGGTCGGGCTGCCTCCATTGCTCGGCTTTTTCGCCAAGGAGGAGATGTACGCGGCGCTGGCGCTGGGGCAGATGCAGCCACTCATCGCGCTTGCCGCGCTGGTGATCGGCAACGCGCTGCTCGGCGCCATCGGGCTCGCCATCCTGATCAAGCCGTTCATGGGCGAGGTCCTGCCGACCCCGATCGAGGCGCATGAGGCGCCGGTGGCGATGCTGGCGGGGCCGATCGTCCTCGGCGCGCTGGGGATTGTGCTGGGGTTCGTACCGACCCTCGCTGGGGAACTGCTGGTGGCGCCGGCAACTTCGGCGATCCTCGCCAATGACGTGGCGACGCACCTCAAGTTCGGCATCGATCTTTTTGGGTGGCCGTTCTGGCTGTCGGTCGCGACTTGGGCACTGGCCCTGGGTGTGTTCCTGCGGCTCGATGTTGGCCGCGCGTTGCTGAGGCGGCTCGAGGGCAGGCTGGGCTGGAACTTCGACAAGGGATTCGACGCGGCCTATTTCGGCATCGTGCGGCTTGCCGGCCTCGTGACGCGGCTGCTGCACCATGGGCGGCTGGAGCTGTACCTGCTGGTGATATTCGTGCTGCTGGCCGCCGCGGTACTCGCGCCGCTTTGGCTGATGGACGGGCTGCCGGCCTGGCCGCGGAGAATGAATCTCACTTTCTACGAATGGGGTGTGCTGGGGCTGGCGGCGGTCGGTGTGGCGACGGTGGTCCTTGCACGGAACCGGCTGTTCGCTATCCTCGCGCTGGGCGTGCAGGGGCTGGCGGTGGCGCTGCTGTTCATCCTCGTCGGTGCGCCCGATCTCGGCTTCACCCAGTTCATGGTGGAGATCCTCTCCGTCGTGATCCTGGCGCTGGTGATGACGCGCCTCGATCTCGATACGACCGACAGGCGGCCGCTCGAGGACTGGGTGCGAGATGGGTCCGTCGCCTTGCTGTGCGGAGTGGCGGTGACCGGGCTGCTGTGGGCGGTGCTGGACTGGCCGCTCGACCTGCGGCTGTCGGACTTCTTCAACGCCAACTCGGTGCCGGTGGCGCATGGGCACAACGTCGTCAACGTCATCCTCGTCGACTTCCGCGGGCTTGATACGCTGGGCGAGATTGCCGTCGTGATGACGGCTGGCATTGCCGCGCTGGCTCTGATCCGCGGTGTGCGACGGAAAGCGTCCGAGCCCGTCGAACCGCCCGCTGCGCCCAAGCGCTCCAGGCGAAAGGCGGCGGCATGAATACGCTGATCTTCCGCACCGTTGCGCCGCTGCTGACCGCCGTGATGCTGGTGTTTTCGGTGTTCGTGCTACTGCGCGGACACAACGAGCCGGGCGGCGGCTTCATCGGCGGGCTGATCGCCGCGTCGGCGCTGGCGATCTACGGCATGGCGATGGGCGAGGAGGCGGCGCGCCGGGCGCTGCGGGTGCATCCGGTCTCGATCGCCGGGTTTGGCCTCGCGCTAGCGGCACTCGCAGGGATGCTGTCGATCGCCTTCGATTTGCCGTTCTTGACTGGGCTGTGGGCGACGCTGCCCATGGGCGACGCCGAGGTAACGCTGTCGACGCCCATGGTGTTCGATATCGGGGTGTACCTGGTGGTGTTCGGGACGATCAGCGCCATTGCGCTGGCGCTCGAGGCGGACGAGGAGGGCGACTGATGGACCATGTCGTTGCCGTTCTCGCCGGATTGCTGATCGCCGCCGGCATCTACATGCTGCTCTGTCGCGCGCTAATCCGCATGCTGCTGGGGCTGACGCTGCTGGGGAACGGCGTGAACCTCGTGATCCTCGTTGCCGGCCGGCTGGGACGGATCGTGCCGCCGATTGCCGAGGGCACGGGCGCGCCGCTCGTCGATGCCGCCAACCCGCTGCCGCAGGCACTGATCCTCACGGCCATCGTCATCGGCTTTGCCATGTTCGCGTTCCTCTTGGTGCTGGCCTATCGCGCCTACCAGTCGCTCGAGGCCGACGACACCGACCGGATGCGCCTCGCCGAGCCGCCGGGCCGGCCCAAGCCGCCGATGAGCTACTGATGCCCGGCGTGCTGCAGGACTTCGCGACTTACCCCATGGACTGGCTAGTGATCCTGCCGGTGATCCTGCCGCTCGCCGGAGCGGCGGTGCTGCTGATGCTGCGCGAGGCGCGAGAGGCGCAGTATGCGCTGGCGCTGGCCGTGGTGGGTGCAGTGCTCGTGTCGGGCATCGCGCTGGCCCTGCGCGTCGGCGAGACGGGGCCCGTGTCGATGACGATGGGGCGCTGGCTGCCGCCCTTCGGCATCAGCTTCACCGCCGATATCGTGAGCGCGGCCTTTGCGCTGGTCGCGGCCAGCGTGACGCTGGCGGTGCTGATCTACATCCGGCTCGACATGCCGGACCGGGCGCGGCGGGATGGCGTCTACCCACTGATCCTGCTGTTGCTCGCCGGTGTGAGCGGCGCTTTCCTCACGGGTGATCTGTTCAACCTCTACGTCTGGTTCGAGGTGATGTTGATCGCCAGCTTCGGGCTGCTGGTGCTGGGCGGGCGCAACATCCAGCTCGACGGCACGGTGAAGTACGGCTTCCTCAACTTCATAGCGACGACGATCTTCCTGCTGTCGCTGGGCCTGCTCTACGGGACACTGGGCACGCTCAACATGGCCGATATCGTGGCCCGCGCGGCGACGGCCGACGTGGCAGTGATGACGTCGATTGCCATGCTGCTGCTGCTCGCTTTCGGCATCAAGGCGGCGGCTTTCCCGGTCAATGCCTGGCTGCCGGCGAGCTACCACGCGCCGCCGGTGGCGATCTCGGCGCTGATGGCGGGGCTGCTCACCAAGGCCGGTGTTTACGCGCTGCTGCGCGTGCTGGCGATGCTGCTGCCGGCGAGCCGAGATATGCTCGAACCGGTGCTCGCGGTTGTCGCGGTGGCGACGCTGATCCTCGGCCCGCTTGGAGCGATTGCCGAGACCAACCTGCGGCGCGCACTGGGCTTTCTCGTCATCGGCGGGATCGGGGCGAGTGTCGCCGGTCTTGCTCTGGCGGACGAGGCGGGGCTGGCGGGTGCGGCAACCTATGTGCTGCACGCGATGCTGACCATGACGGCGCTCTACATGGTGGCGGGCCTCATCGAGGCAGTCACCGGGGAAATGGACACGCGCCGCATGGGCGGGCTCTATGCGGCAGCGCCGGGGCTTGCGGTACTGTTCTTCGTGCTGATGCTGGCCGTGTCGGGCGTTCCGCCCTTCCTTGGCTTCTGGCCCAAGCTGCTACTCGTTCAAGGCGGCATCTCGGCCTGGGGATTGGGGCGTGACGGCTGGGCGCTGGCCTTGTGGATCGCGGTGCTGGTCAATGCGCTGCTGACCCTGATCGCCGGCAGCCGGCTTTGGGCCCATATTTTCTGGCGGGCGGGACACGAGGGCGCGGTGACGGAGGCGCCCAATCCCAATCTGAAGCGGCTGGACCGCCGCGCGGTCTGGCTCGGTCTCGCGCCTGCCGGGGTGTTGACCGCTGCGGTGCTGGTGCTCGGCTTGTGGCCGGAGCCGCTGCTGGCGTTCGGCAAGGCCGCTTCTGCGGCGCTGATGCATCCGGCCGACTACATCGCTGCCACCGGCCTCGAGGGAGCGCGTCCATGAGCGTCATCCTGCTGACCATCGTCCTCGCCCTCGGCTGGGCCGCCGCCACCGGCAGCTTCAGCCTGCCGAACCTGCTACTCGGCGCGGCGGTGAGCGGGCTCAGCCTGTTCGTCGTCCGCCAGTTCGTGTCGTCGCCGCGGCTGTTGCCGCGCGCGGCGCGCTTCGTCGGGCTGGCCTGGACCTTTCTCGTCGAACTGGTGTTGAGCGCCCTGCGGGTGGCGCGGCTGGTGATCCGCCCGGACGTGAACGCGCATATCCGGCCGGCCATCGTGGCGTTTCCGCTGACGGCGAAGACCGATGCCGAGATCACACTGCTCGCCAACCTGATCACGCTAACCCCGGGGACGCTGAGCGTCGACGTGTCGAAGGACTGCCGGTTCCTCTACATCCACGTCATCCACCTGACCGACCGGGACGCCTTCATCCGCGAGCTAGCCTCAGGCTTCGAACGGCAGGTGACGGAGGCGTTGCGATGAGCGGGGCTGTGGCACTGCAAGTGGCGAGCCTCGTCGCCATCGGGCTGCTGGTGGTGGCGCTCTTCCTCACCGTGATTCGTCTGATCCGCGGACCGAACCTCGGCGACCGCATTCTGGCGCTGGATCTGATCACTGTGCTGGGCGCCGGCTTCATCGGCACCATCGCGGTGCTGACTGGCTTTTCGCTCTATATCGACATCGCCATCGCGCTGGCGCTCGTGAGCTTTCTCTCCACCGTGGCGTTGGCGCGTTATCTGTTCCTGCGGGCCAGCCGCAAGCAACAGGGGGAGGGCGGGGCACCATGATAGAGGAACTCGCGAGCTACCTCGCGGCGTTGCTGGTTGTCGCCGGCGCCGGATTCAGCCTGATCGCGGCGATCGGCGTGCTGCGATTGCCTGATCTCTACACGCGCCTCCACGCCGCATCCAAGGCCGGGGCGATCGGCGCCGGGCTGATATTCCTCGCTGTGGCGGTCGCTTCGCTCGATGGCGCGGTCATCCTGCGGTCGCTGCTCGGGATCATCTTCCTGCTGTTGTCCACGCCTGTTTCGGCTCATCTGCTGGCCCGTGCGGCATATCGAAGCGGCGAAGCGCCTACGGCCGCAACGACTGTTGACGATTTGCAGTGATGCCTTTGGCTAATTGCACATTATTGCCGCAAACGAATAGTTATACACAGATGTGGGCGTTGCTATTGCTTTTGCAGTGCAGCGGTTCTACAGAACCAGTCTCCGGCGAGGATGCCACCTCCTTTGCCCGAGTTACCGCAGAAAAGGACCCGAAATGAACGATATCACCAGCGGCAATGCCGTGGCTGACAACGATCTCATCGATCTCAGCGCGGACATCGTCTCCGCCTATGTTAGCCACAATGCCCTGAGCGTCACCGACCTGCCCAAGCTGATTGGCGACGTGCACACGGCGCTGAAGAATCTGCAGTCCAACGTCGTCGTCGAGCCGGCCGAAGAGCTGAAGCCTGCCGTGCCCGTCCGCAAGTCGGTCGCGCCGGACTTCATCATCTGCCTCGAGGACGGCAAGAAGTTCAAGTCGCTGAAGCGGCACCTGCGCACGCACTACAACCTCTCGCCGGAAGAATACCGCGAGAAGTGGGGCCTGCCGGCCGACTACCCGATGGTCGCCCCGAACTACTCGGCGACCCGGTCGCGCCTCGCCAAGGACAATGGTCTCGGCCGCAAGGCTGCCTGACCGATCCGGCATCGATTTTCCTTAAGTGGCCGTCCTAACAGGGGCGGCCACTTTGCTTTTAGCCAGACTTATCCCCGCACCCCCGATTGCCCGATATAGGAATATCGTCCTATGTTGAGGAGGCGGCGATGCGAAGCGTACTGGCACAGGCGGGCGAAGCCCCCGCACCGAGGCGGCGGCCGAATGGCAAGGTTCTGCGGTTCAATCCGCAGCGCGCCGATGCCCGTGGCTGGCGGCTGGTGGAACTGGTTGCGGCGGCGCGAGGGCTGAACGCCACCGCCCTGATGGGGCCGGACCGCGGTAAGGCCGATATCGCGCTGGCCCGGCAACTGGCCATGTACCTGATGCACACCCATTACAGCCGGATCTACTCCGAGGTTGGCCGCTTCTTCGGCCGCGACCGTACGACGGTGTCGCATGCCTGCGGGCTGATCGAGGAGATGCGCGAGGAGGTCGTCTTCGACGCCAGCGTGGCGCAGCTCGAAGCGGAGCTCTCCGGCGAGGCCATGGCGGAGCGGGAGGCCTCTCATGCCGCGCGCTAGCAAGGCGGCCCTGCGCTTCGTCCGCGCCCTGATCGGGGGCGAAGGCGCCGAGAGCGAGGGCGAGGTGTTCGCGACGGTTGCCAATGGTGCGCGGGTGACTCTGCCGGCGCCGGAGGTACGGGACCTCGTGGGTCATGGAGCGATCGACGGCGATGACCGGGCATGCCGCGCCAATACAGCAACGGCGCAATGGCTGAAGCGGCAGTTGCTCGATGCCGATGCCTTTGCGGCGCAGCACCGGGTGGAGGCTCCGGCACCGGACGGCGCCACGCTCAACCTCGCCGAAAGTCCGCTCGCGCGGCTTGCCGCAGCAGGGCCGGAAGGGGAAGCCTTCCTGCGCCCGCACCAGGTCGAGGCCGGCGAGCGCCTCCGCCGCCTCGTCGAACGAGCACAACTGCAACCGCGGCTGACCATGAGTTACTCGGGAGCGCACACGGCCGGCGGCACAGGCGCGAGCCACGCAGCGGAGATCGGCGATATGGCGGCAGAAGCTCGCAGGACGCTGGCCGACCTCTACCGCCAGTTGCCGCGCGATTGCGCCGAGGTCGTGCTGGACATCTGCGGCTTCGGCAAGGGCTTGCAGCAGGTCGAGACCGAGCGCGGCTGGCCGCGGCGCAGCGCAAAACTGGTGCTGCGCATCGGTCTCGACCGGCTGGCCGAGATCTACGGGCTGAGCGAGGCGGCGACCGGAGCGGAAATCACGCGGCGGCGGGCGTGGATGGATGGAGCGCGGGTGGCGATGTTCGGGTGAGGGAGCGGTGGTCGGTCGTTTGCCGGGTGCGCTTCTCGTCTGTGGGGGAGTGCCTGCCACGCGCGAGAAGCGGCCATTGCGCAAGTTCGCAAGGACCGCTTTGCCGGGTGACAGACAACCTCAGGATTAAGGTGGCAGGAACTCGCTGTGAAAGCGGGCGGCGTTGGTGAGTATTATGTTGCGCAGCTCGGCCATTCTCTCCGGGCTCGGTGGGGTCGGTGGCGTTGTGCGACCGGCAAGCGGCTCTCCGGCCAGCTTGAAGAACTCCTCCTGGCCGGCCGGCGTGCAGAAGCACAGGAAGCGGGCCGGGGTGGCTGAGGCGACGCGGAAGACGTGCGGGGCATTGGCGGGGATGTTGATCGACTGTCCGGGTCCGATGCGATGCGCCTCGCCCCGAAACGTAACGTCCAGCTCGCCTTCGAGGATGTAGAACATCTCCTCGAAGTCGTGCCGATGCGGCGGCGGACCGCCGGAGGGCACATACATGTCGATCAACGTGTAGCGTCCGCCCGACTGCTCACCCGAGATCAGGATGGTGTAGGTACCGGCACCGACGCCAAGATGCATGAGGCCGGGGTCGTCGGCGTGAACGATGGTGGCTTTCCGGCTCAGGTCGTCCGGCCGCAAAACCGCGGTGTTGTCGGTCATTCTCAAAGTTCCTTTTCGTCAGGCGAGGGTGAGGTCGGCGACGGCCTTGCCGGGCCCGTGCCCGATACGGTTGCGTTCGACTGCGGCCGGCACGGCAGAGAGGGGAACCGTCTCGGAAATCGTGACCGACAGCTCGCCGGAAGCCGCTGCATCGGCGAGGCGACTGAGCCGGGCGGTGTCGGGCTGCATCATGAACGCGATGCCGCGCCTGCCATCGCTCCGGGGTGCGGCCACGTCGAACCGTGCTGAGCTGACCAGCGCGCCGCCTTCGCGGAGCACCCGCCACGACCGATCCGGAGCATCAGCGCCCGCGAGGTCGATCACCAGATCGGCGTCCTTAGTAATGTGCTCGAACTTCTCGCCGACCCGGTCGATGACGATGTCGACACCCAGCCCGAGCAAATGGCCTCGGCTGCTGGGCGAGGCAGTGGCAATGACCGTCAGTCCAAGTTGCTTGGCCAACTGCACCAGCAGGGTGCCGACGCCGCCCGATGCGCCGTGAACGAGCACGGTCAGCCCCGGCTTTGGCGCGCCCGCCGCATGCAGCATCTGCCAGGCCGTCAGCCCAGCGACCGGTAGGGCGGCAGCGAACTGGTCCGTGAGCACGGCAGGGGTTGGCGCCAGAAGCGCTTCGGGCACCGCCACGTAATCGGCATAGGCGCCCGAGCCGGGTGCAGTGAGACCGAAGACCCGGTCGCCAACAGCGAAACGGCTGCCCGGCGCCGCTGCGTAGACTTCGCCCGCCAGTTCAAGCCCAAGCACGGTCGGGAACACGGTTGGCATCGCGTCCTTGAGGTAGCCTTCGCGGATTTTCCAGTCGAGGCCGTTAATGCCGGCGGACGTCACGCGAACGACGACGAGCCCGGGCTTCGCTTCGGGGATGGGGGTGGATGAAATCTCGAGGGCATCGGCGCCGCCAAACCTGGTGAGGCTAATGGTACGGTTTGTCATGTCGTTTCTCCTTCGACACGAACAAGCTGGTGTGTTTCACTCCTGATATTCAGAGGCCAAAATCGAAACTAGGGGTATCAAATTTGGAACAGATGGATTTGGGGGCTCTGGCTGACTTCGTGCTCGTTGCCTCGCATGGGGGACTTGGCAAGGCAGCGAGAAGCACCGGGCGCTCGAAGGCCACGCTGTCGCGCAAGGTGGCTGAACTCGAGCAGGCCTTGCAGGTTCGGCTGGTCGACCGGGGAGCGCAGCATCTTCGGCTGACCGAGGCAGGCGCAGCGCTATTCGCCAGGACGCGGGGGCTACTCGGCGAAGTTGTCCAGGCCGGCGACGACATCAGGAATGGTGGCGGGCAGCTCTCCGGGCTTCTGCGGATTTCCGCCCCGGTGCTGTTTTCGCACGTCGCGCTCAGCCGGCTCGCGGCGGCGTTCTCGAAGATCCACCCCCGGCTGCAGATCGAGATCAATGCCGAGGACCGCTTCGTGGACCCGATCGAGGAGGGCTACGACCTGGTCGTCCGAACCAACCCCAAGCCGACGGAGGCCATGGTCGGCCGTCGGCTCTTTACCGACGAACTGGTTCTTGTTGCACCGCCGGATACCGAGCGGCCCGAAGATGGCGGCGAGGTCCCGGCCGTCTTGATGAGCCGCGTCGGCGAGGTGCGGCCGTGGCAGGTCGAGACTGACCGTGGTGAAATGACCTACCTACCGCTGCCGGTACTTCGCCTCTCCTCGATCCTCATGGTCCGCGAGGCCGTCAGGGCAGGGGCCGGGGCAGCCATCCTGCCTTTGTCGCTGGTCGGCAAGGATATCGCGGCCGGAACCCTGACCCGTTGGGGCCGCGTGCTCAACCGGCCTGTCGAGGTCTGGATCCTGCACGCATCGCAGCGACTATCGAGCCCCAAGGTGACTGCCTTCGCCGCCTTTCTGGCGGAGCAGTTTCCGAACGGCGTTCTTGAGCTGGACTAGCCGCAGGGAAGCTGGCCGTTACGACTGCCAGCGGGCTAACGCGGACTTCAGGTGCGCCTTCACGTCGGCATTGGCGAAGCTCGCGTCGATGGAGGTTCGTGCAATGTCGCGCAGCGTCTCGTCGCTCCACCCGAAGGCGGTGGCCGCCAGTTCGTATTCGCTTGGCAGATTTGTCAGCAACAGGCTCGGATCGTCGGTGTTGACCGATACTTTGACGCCCGCCTTGCGGAGCTGCTCGATCGGATGGGCTTCGATGGAGGGGTAGAGGTTGAGCGTGAGGTTCGAGGTGGGGCAGACGCCCAGCGGGATGCCGCGTTCCGCGAGCAGCGCCACCACGCCCTCGTCCTCGATGGCGCGAACGCCGTGGTCGATGCGCTCTGCGCCGAGGAGCTCAACGGCATCGCGAACGCCTTCCGGTCCGCTCGACTCGCCCGCATGGACGGTACGCCGCAAGCCGGCATCGGCGGCCCGCCGGTAGGCCTCGGCAAAGCGTGGGCCGGTGCGCCCTGCAGTCGCCTCGTTGCCGTCGACCGACAGGGCAACCACCCGCGGATGGCGCCAGGTGATGAGGTCTTCGACGAGCTCCACCGATTCCGCGGCGGTCTGCGTACGGAGCAGGCTGATGCACAAGCCGACGGGCGGAAGTCCGTCCTGCGCGGCGGCGGTGAACCCTGCATCGAGAGCGTCGATCAACTCCCTGGTGCGGCCCCGCCATGCGGCCCAGTGGGTGGGATTGATGATCAGGTCGGCGTAGCCGGTGCCGTCCGCCGCCAGGTGCTGGCAGAAGCCGTAAGCCATTTCGGCGAGGCGCTCGCGAGTGCTGGCGAGGCCGCAGGCCCAATCGAGAAACTCGAGCATGTCGGCGAGGCTGTTGAAGGCGAAAAGCTGCTCTCGCGGCCGCGGCATCGGAACGCCAGCCTGCTTTGCCCAATTCTCGAGGGTATCCGGCCTGAAGCAGCCCTCGAGGTGAACATGCACCTCCGCCTTGGGCAGTGTACGAAAGGATGCGCCATTATCGGTGCCGTCTCGCCCCATTGGCGTTGCTCCTCGCTGTGGGGGGCGTCGACCTCGTTTCGCCTCTGATCAAGGCGAGGGACGACCGGCGGCCATAATGTCAAACTGGCGCAGGAAAGATACAGCGCGACGACTGCGTTGTTGGTCGTCAAACCTTGGGGCAGCAGTTACCTGCCTGCAGCATCCACATCGGTCAGCAAGTGTCGGCGCAATACCCGTTGGCGACGTGGGCGGCCACAAAGGCATCGGCGACAAGCGAATAGCCGACGTTCGTAAGGTGAACGAGATCGACGCGCAGGGACCGGGGCACGATGCCCTTCGCGATGTCCTTGGCATCTTCCGGGGAGCCGTCTCCAGCCGCCATTAATACGGCCAGAACGTCGACATACTTCGAGCCGTAGATGGTGCGGAGCTTCTCGTTCGTTTCGAGCAGCGCCGCGATCGACTTCGGACTTTGCTCGGCGCTCGTCGTAAACCCCGCGACCAGAAAGCGTCCATCGGGCGCCAACGCGGCTATGGCGGCGATGTCCTCAAAAATCGTACGTCCCGGCGCTGTGCCGTTTCGACCCGCCCAGATCCATTGGGTACGCGTCCGATAGGTCTCAGTCGGAACGAACTGGCACGATGGGGAGCACGTCACCCGATCTCCGCGGCCGCTGCGACGAAATGAGTAGGTGTCGTCCGACGCGCGCACCAGAGCACCCGGAACCCCTCCAAGCTCGCCCTCCAGCTCTTGCCTCCCGAACTTGGTCAGGGGCCCCATCCCGTCAATTCCCGCAATGGACCTGCCGACAATCTCGACAGAGCCGACCTCGAGAATCGCCCCGTCCTTTGGAGCGAGCATAATGGGGAGAGCCCCCGCCCGGCTGGCGATGGCGGTGCTTGTCTGTCCGCCGAAGCCCATGTTGGCGACGAGTACGTGCAGACTGGAGGCGGCAACTTTCGGGTAGGGCGTACGGGCGCCATACCCCATCGTCATGCTATCACCCCAAGCGACAACATTCACCGCATCAACCTTGGCGAGCAGTTCGTCGGCCCGCTTTATGGCGTCCGACAGAGTATCCTCCTGCGCCAGCGCGCAGAACGAGAGCAGCGAGAACAGCGCGGCTAGAAGGACTTTTGGCACGGCACCTCCGAAATCGTGTTGCTGATTGGTGCCACTATCCACGTTCGGAAATGAACTAGGCAAGAGCCTCCGCCATAGTCTACGCCGTGCGGGTGCGGACGACACCCCGCGGTTATGCGCCGGCTCACAGCTTCATGGCGCCGGCAGGACCAGGGTGTTCAGTGGAACGGACGGACCTCGACCGGCGCCCGGCAGGCGACGGCGGCCTTCCGGCCCCAGTCCAGTGCCTCCTCGAAGTTGGCGGCCTCGAGAACCCAGAAGCCACCAATGTGTTCCTTGGTCTCGATATACGGCCCGTCAGTGACAAACAGCTTGCCGTCCGGCCTCACCCGCACCGATTTCGCGCTGCTGGGTGACTGCAGGCCGCCGGCGAAGACCCGTACACCAGCGGCCCGCATCTCGAGATTGAGCGCCTCGATGTCGCTGCGCGTTGCATCGTCCTCGGTGGATGGATCGAAGTCATCGGGGTGGTGAATGGCGACCAGGAATTGCGACATGGCTCTCTCCTCGAACGATCCGGGAGAGCCGTTGCCCTACCCTTTGCAACATAGTCGAACCGCGAAATCGGAGTTCGACAGACCCATGAAAGAAACTTTGGTGGCCGGACGCGGTTCCTCGGCCCCGGATCAGGGCGTCCACTTGACGCTCGCGCTCATCCCGCCGGCCCAGGCGCTGGCCTGGCGCATGGGGTCGGCGATGGCGCGGAGCAGTTGATCCGGCGTGGCGCCGAACTTCTCGACCGGGAATGGCTCGAACACGTAGCGCGGGTCGTCGGTGGGCGAGAGGTCGATGTCGGGACGTTGCAGCGGGTTCAGGAGGCCCAGTTGCGGCATGTAGATGCGCTTGGCCGTCTGCGACAGCCATGCCGCCAGCCAGACGAAACTGCTGACGGAGACGACGATATTCTGCGCGTTCCGGGTGGTCTGGAAGTCGTCGATCCAGTGGTTGCCGGAGAGGAAGCGGGCGTCGGGGAACGACTGCCGCAGGGCGTCGGCGTAAAAGCTGTGACGCGTTTGTCCGGTGAAGACCGGCCGCAGCCCGGTGCGTTCGACCAGGGCACGGTAGTAGGAGATTGGCACCGGGTTGTAGTCGCCGTGGATGCCGCCAAGGGTTTCGCCGGCCCGGACGTGCATGACCAGTTCGTCAGGCTCGGTGAACTGTCCGCCCGTAGTAGTCTGGAACAGCGCCTGGAACATGTCGCGATAGGCGGCGAAATACTCGAGGCGCATCCCGTAATACCCGATAACGACGCCGTCGCAGCCGGGCCTGCCGACCGCATCGACGACGTCGGCGATCTCGACCCTGCCGACGATCGGCTCGAGCTTGACGGGGTTCTCCGGCCGCTCGTCGCTGAGCAGGATCCCCCATTCGGGAATGCTTGCGCCGGTGATCATCGAGTCAGGGATGTGGCGCCGCAGGTGCTCGGCGAACATCATGCGGAACATCAAGTTGCCGGCATTCGCCCGCTCAACGTAGAGCTTCTTCATCGAAATCCCCTGCCCGGGGGCAGTGTTCGACAAATCCCGGCGACGGGCAAGTATTCGTCCGTGGGGAGCGAACTCAGGCGGCGGCCAGCTGCCTCGCTTCGCTCCGCATCCGGTTGACCATGGCGACGAGGCCGTTGGAGCGCTGGGTGGTGAGGTGCTCGCGCAGGCCGAGTTCGTCGAAGATGGCGATCGCGTCGGTTTCAGCGATCTGCTTGGCCGGGCGGCCGGAATAGAGGGCAATCAGAATAGCAACGAGGCCGCGGACAATCATGGCGTCGGATTCGCCGCGATAGCTCAGGTGCGTGCCGTCGTGGTTGGAGACGAGCCAGACCTGCGACACGCAGCCATGCACCTTGTTCTCGGCGTTCTTCTCGCTCTCAGCGAGCGGCGGCAGGGCCTGGCCGAGCTCGATGATGTAGCGGTACCGGTCCTCCCAGTCGTCCAGATAGGAGAGGTTTTCGGCGATTTCGGCGAAGGCGGGTGGATGGCTGGTCATGGGGGATAGATAAGCGCTTTGCCGGCCCCAGCCTAGATGGGCCGGGAGAACTTCGTGGGTGCGAGGAACTGGCTCGAGACGTTGGCGAGGATCGGGCCATCGGCTTCGGAGGCGTTGCGGGCTGCGGTCCATTCCGGATCCGAGACGAAGGCGCCCCAGCGCGCCTCGCGATCGGCCATCGATGCCCAGCGGATCATGTAAGTGAGGTCGTTGTTCGATTCGCCGATGACCGTGGTCCAGAAACCGGCCTGCTCGATCCCGTGCTTGTCCCACAGGCGCAGCGTTGCCTCCTCGAAGCGCTTGATCAGCGCCGGGAGACGGCCGGGCAGGCAGCGATAGACGCGAAGCTCGTAGATCATCGGTTTTCCTCGATTTGCGGTGCGAGAGAAACCATCACGGCAGCCGGCTGGCAAGCGCCCACAAGGTCGAAGGGACGGCCGATAAAGGGGGTGTCCCTCAAGGGGAGCAAAATAAGTGAGCCGCAGTGCGGGGCAGCGCACTGCGGCTCTGGCCAGGGATCGTGCTGGAGTAGCGTCGGGGAAGTGACGCGACCCCTGGACTAACCCATCCTGTCCGGTCTCGGTCGGGGGAGCGGAACCGGGGTATTCGACGTATCCTGCATGGGCATGTCGATGGACGGGAACTTGTTGCCGGCAAGCTCGGTGAGAGCCGCCTTGCCGCCGGCGCATTCGAAACTGCTGCAATCGCTGGCGAGGATCTGTGCCACGATGGCCTTCTGGCCGGCGTCGAGTGCGTCCTGCGAGGCGTCTGCGACACTCTTGCCCAGGTCGTAATCCTTGGGTGCGATGATGAGGAACATCACCGTCAACCAGAATGCTGACCTCAGCAGGAACATCAAACGACGCCTCTTCCCGATCGGCAGACCCGCTGCCGTTGTCAGACGAGGCTAGGCCTGCCGGCTTAAGTGCGGTTTCGGGATTTCGATAAAATTCGATGCAAATGCACCTGAGCCCACGCTTTGGGCAGGTTGCACAAGTTGCGCGGCCCTTCATCTGCGTGGGTGCAACCAAACGTTTACGCTAACCCCAGAAACCCCCGGCGCAACGCTGTGGATCAGGTGCGGAACGCCCCTCGGACCCCTTCCCCTTAAAGCGGCATTAGGCGTTGGAGTGGAAGCTCCAGCCAACAATAAGAAGGACGTCGGGGCGTTTGTTTCGAGTCATGCGTAGCCTTTGGTCATGGTTGAATGGCGTCTTGCGCACGGAGCCCGTCCGTGCCGATGGCGGCCGGCCGGACGCTTTGCGGCGTCAGGCGATAGCGACCAGTGCGCGCTGGATACTGCTCGCCGGTGCCGTCGGCATGCCTGCGGCGCTGTATGGCCTGACGCACATCCTGATCCTGCCCTTCGTACTCTGCGTCATCGGCATCGCGTCCGGCATGCTGGCGCTGGCGCTCTGCCAGCGGGGCCACTACGAGCGTGCCGCGGCGGCGCAGGTCTATGCGACGATGCTGGCCGGCCTGCTACTCACCGTGGCCGATCCGACCGTTGCCGATTTCGGTCTCGCGGTTGCCGTGCTCGGTCCGGTGCATGCCTCGCTGCTGACCCGCACGCCGGTGAAGAAGCGAGCCTGGGCGATCCTCGTCGCGGTGGTCGCCTGCGGCGTGCTTGCCCATCTGGGCATGCTGACCTGGCCGGAGCCGTTCGGCTTCGCCTATGCGCTGGTCGCCGGCCTTGCCTTCCTCGTCACCGCCGTGATCGTCGCTATGTCGGCGAACCGGCTCAACAGCGTGTTCGAGGTCTACGAGAAGGCCCAGATCAACGCTTTCCGCCACCTGATCGAGCATGTGCAGGACGCAGTGATGCGCTTCGCCGCCGATGGAACGGTGCTGTTCACCTCGCGCTCGGCCGAGAAGCTGTTCGGCTGCCGGCGCTTCGAGTTGAGCGGCAATGGCCTCGTTGAGCGCATCCACGTGATGGACCGGCCCACCTATCTTACCGCTTTCGCCGAGGCCAACCAGGACGGCGAGACCCGCCGCGTCGAAATCCGCATGCGCCGCGACGAGCCAGGCCCGTCGGCCGCCGCGCCGAAATTCGTGTGGGTCGAGGCCTCGCTGACGCCCGTGACCGACGAGGACGCTCCCGGTACCCGCAACGAAGTCGTCGTGCTGCTGCGCGATGTCACCGAGCGGCACGACTACATGAACGAGTTACAGCGGGCCCGTAAGGCCGCCGAAGAGGCTTCGAGCGCCAAGTCGCGCTTCCTCGCGACGATCGGGCATGAACTGCGCACGCCGCTCAACGCCATCGTCGGCTTCTCGGAGATGATGACGTCGGGCGTCGTGGGCGAGATGAGCCCGCAGCACAAGGAATATGCGACGCTGATCCAGCAGAGCGGGCACCACCTGATCGACGTCGTGAAGATGCTGCTCGACATGAGCCGGCTCGAGGCCGGCAAGTTCGAGCTGACCACCGAGCCGATCGCCCCCGAATCGCTGGTCGAGCCGTGCCTCAAGATGGTCGACAGCCTCGCGCGCGAGAAATCGGTGCGGCTGATGACCGACATCCCCCGCAGCCTCCCGCTGCTGATCGCCGACGAGCGCGCCTGCCGGCAGATCCTGATCAACCTGCTGTCGAACGCGGTGAAGTTCTCGAACGAGCATTCGGTCGTGACGCTCGCCATGAAGCGGCAGGGCCGCCATCTCGCAATCTCGGTGGCCGACCACGGCATCGGCATGGGCGAGGAATCGATGCTGCGCATCGGCGAGCCGTTCTTCCAGGCCCAGGATGGGCTGGCGCGCCGCTACGAGGGCACGGGACTAGGGCTTTCGATCGTGAAGGGCCTCGTTGAACTGCATGACGGAACGCTGCATGCGTCGTCGTCGCCAGGGGAGGGGACAGTGATGACTGTCTTGCTGCCGATAAACGGTCCGGAAACCAAGGTGGAGGAAACTCGCGCGGTAACGCCCCTTCACCGGGACCCGGCCAAGCAGCAAATGCCCCAATGGCACGACGAAAGAAAAAGAGCTTTATGAGCGCAGCAACCTTTGCGCACCTGCCTTTGCAGGTCGGCGGCGTCGCGTTGGCCCAGGCGGGCCAGGCGGCGCTCTGGGTCATTCAGCGCTATATGCGCGCCCCACTCACCAATTCAGCCATTGCCGCGCTCGTCGTGACATCGGCGATGGCAGGCTCGAATGCCCTCTACGGCCAGCGGCACGACCATCCGGCGCCGCTGTTCGCACCAGTCGAGGAAGTAACGACCGGCTCGATCGATTCGGAACCGGTGATTCCCCGGACGCGGCCGAAGAGCTTTGCCGTGAGCGCGCCCGCTGCGATCAAGCTCGCCAACACCCTGCAGCCGGCAGCATCGGCGGAACGCGAAGGGCCGATCGGCAACAAGGACGTGTTCGAAATCCAGCGCAAGCTGGAGCAGATGCAGTTCTTCACCGGCACCGTCGACGGCTACTATGGGCCGCAGACGGCGCAGGCGATCCGCAAGTTCGAGCAGCGCAGTGGCCTGAAGGTCACGGGCGAGTTGCGCCGTGAAACGATCGAACTGATTCTGGCCGCGCCGCTCACCACACTTGCGCCTGAAGCGGCGGCCCCGATCGCCGTCCCGAAAGTGCGCGCGCCGGAGCCGACGACGATTGTCGTCCCCAAGGCGCAGGCGGCGCCGGTCGAGAACGAGCTTCCCGCCGCAGTGCAGGTCAAGCCGCAGTCGCTGGCGGCCAATGTGAAGCCGCTGCTGCCGGTCAACTCGTCGAACCTCAAGGCAGCCGCCAAGACGACGACGGCCAAGCTTCTCGGCCGGCCCGTGCCGCAGACCCCTGAGCAGGCGCTCGATATGGCCGCCGATACGGCTGGCGACGCCATCGAGACAATCATCGACGGCGTGCAGGCCGTGGCGATGAGCTCGCCGCCGCCGAGGCCCGTATCGCAGCAGTTTGCAGCGCAAGGCAAGGTGCTGAGCACCGCCGAGGCCGCTCCCGCTGTTGCCCTGGTGCCGAAATCGCAGACCGCCAAGGTCGAGCAACTGGCGGCGCTGCCGGACAACCCGCGCGTCGGCGTGCCGCTGAAGATCGAGGAAGAAGCGCCCAAGCCCGGCGACACGATCGCCGTGCTCGATACCGCTGCGACGCCGGACCAGGTGAAGCCGATCTCGGTGACCGATCCCGTGGTGGTTGCCAAAGTCCAGCGAGGCCTTGGCAGCCTGGGCTTCCTGCATGGTCCTGCCGACGGCGTGGCCGGCGAAGCCACCGCCAAGGCGATCCGCAACTTCGAAGTCTACTTCAACTACAAGGTGACCGGCCGGATCACGCCCGAGCTGCTCGACCTGCTGGTCACCAACGGGGCAGTGATCTAGCATCAGGCTCCCGCTCCCCGAGAGGAGAAGGGACGGGGGCGGCTAGCCACGGTCGCGGTTTTGCGGCACAGGTTCGGTATGTTCCGTACCGACCTTTGGGTGTCTGGCTTCGTCAGGCGCCACAACGACATTGGCCATATCTGCGTCATCAGCCGCCGCGGCGATCCCGTGGCAGGACAGATTTTCGTCGAGGTCGATCACCTCAACGGCGAGGTGTCGCTCTTCACGCCCGCGCCCGCGACGAGCCGCATGGACGATACCGAGTCGCGGCTGTTCCAGCTGCGCTTCGACCATGTCGATCCGCTGAAGGTGCGGGAGCGGATCCTGCAGGAGCAGGATTTCGACCCGGATTTGTGGGTGGTGTCGCTCGAGATGCGGAGCGGGGAGTTGGGGTTGGAGTTCGCTTAGCCTCGCCTAGCCGAGAGAGAGACGGCCCCCTCCCGGCCTCCCCCATAAAGGGGGAGGTGAAGAGTTGAGGTTCGTTCTTCGATCGAGCCTGACACACCGGCAGGCACCCTTTTATGGGGGCGGATGGGAGGGAGCCGTCTGCTTCGGCTATCCTTAGCTCGCCGCCCGCGCCCCGATCCGTGCCAAGGCCTCGATGGCCTGATCGACCACGGGGTCGCGGTCGCGCGTCTGCGGCGGGGGCAGGCGGCGGCGGTCGGGGTCGAAGGGCTTGTACTCGGGCTTGGTCATGTCGAGGAGGTTCACCTCGCCGCGCCATGCGCTCATCAGGAAGGCTGTGGCATCGACACTGACCGTGTCGAACAGCGTCGAGAAGCTGGCGAGGGCCTTGGAGCGATCCTCGTCATGCGAGGTGGCATGGATCAGCACCTTGAGGCCGTCCTGGGCGTTGCAGCCGAAGGCGCGGAGCACGACGAACAGGGCAGCGCCCGAAGTGTCGTGAGCGATCTGCCCGCAGCGCACTTCGTCGAGGCCGGTGATCTGATGGAGGAGCTTGGTAACCTCGGGACGGCGGTTCTCCGAGAAGAGCTTCATCAGCGCGCGGGTCAACTCGCTCGTCGCGACCGACAGCTGCTCGAGCGTGCGCTTGATCGGGGCGTCGGGTGTTTCGCGCTTGGCAAAGGCGGTGATCACCTTGAGGCGATCGTTCTCGCCGAGATCGAAGAAGGCGGGGGCAAGCAGCGCGGCGTCGAAATCCTCGCGGGCAGCGAGCGACCAGGCGACCTGGTGATCCATCTGGGCCGAGCGGGCGAGAGCGCTGAGATAGGGGCCGCGCGGCACGATCGCGGTGTTGGTGGCGAGGGCGCGGTAGACCTTGCGGCTGTTCATCTGGAACAGTCGGCCGAGCACGGAGTTTGAGAGCTCGCCGCGACGGGCGATCGCGGCGCCCAGCGTGACGTCACCCGACGACAGCACTTTCAGCATCGTGCTTTCGGACAGGCGCGGGGCGGAGACGAGATAGTCCGGCAGATCGTCGCCGAGGTGCCGGACGACCAGTTCCTCGAGTTCAGGCGAGAGATCTTCGGACCGGCCGAGCGTTGCCGCGGCCTTGGCGCGCGCCGCGGGGGCGGCCGACGGGAAGAGCCGCTGGGCCAGGGCCGCAAACTGTTCCGTTTCGGCACTGGTTGGCCGTCCGCGCCGCGCGAAAGCATCGCAGGCAGCGCAAAGCAGCGTGTTCGTTCGATCAACGCCACCAGTCTCGATGAGGAGCTGGAACGTCTCGTAAGGCTGGAAACCGATCATAATTTGCCCTGAGAGGCCCCACAGATTCGAGCCTCAACCACAGGTGTGATCATTTCCCGAAATCGTTAGCGAACTGTTAACCTTGACGAACTCTTAATGGACCTTGTCGGGCTGAATGCGTCGCGCCCGATTTGCCGACGGAATGGGTCCCCGGCAACGTTTCGCCCACCCGCCGGAGGCAAGGTTGGGAAAGCTGGTTCAACTCCCCAAGCGTGGACGCATCCCGAAAACGCGCTCCCAATCGGCGGGCACGGGCGAAGTCGTGTTGTTCACAGGCATTCGTTATGAGCGGCAGGGCTCGGACCTGCCGGACAAGCCGGTCGGCGCAGCATCAGGCGGCAAGCGGCGACGTGGCTAGACGCAGGGCGGGGGCCCGGATACTTGCGCTGGCGGTAGCGCTGTTCGCGACGCCACTTACGGCGCACGAACTCGGCGATTTCGGCCGGGTGAAGCCGGGCGTACTCAACGACGACATCATCCCCAAGGCCGACAGATTCGGTCGCTGGATAACCGGGCAGCCAGTCTCGGATTTCAACATCACCGACCAGGAACAGGAGATGCACGACCGCGTCTACCGCTTCCTGATTGCGCGCCACGTCAAGGACTGGGCCTTCGATTACGAGCAGGTGGTGATGGTCGCCAGCCTGTTCAGCAAACGGTCGTCGCGCGACGACCTCTACTATATGTGGCTGACGCGGGAGCCCTATGCTTCCTCGCGCGTGCGCTACAACACCATCACCGATGATGTCGGCGCCGATGTGCTGACGCTGCCCTCGACCTTCGTCTCGATCTGCGCGGTGATCGAGGTCGACCGCCAGCGCGCGGTAGCGGCGAGCCAGCTCGATGACATCGGGCCCGAGATGATCGTGCAGATGCAGACGCGGAAGGCGGAGAATGATCTCCACATCGCCCGCTTCGTCCGGGCGCTGCGCTATCGTTACGATTCCTATGCCTATGCGCTCGACCATTTCCTGGTCGAGACGCCGCATATGGAAGCGGTGCGGGTGGATGCGGCGCTAAGCGACTACGCGATCTGGCTCGACCGCGCCGAGGCGGGGACGTTCTGCGTCGATGATGCAGCCGATTGGCTCGATGGCCGCGAGGCCCTGCCGGGCCGGATCCTGCTCGATGCCCCTAGCGAGGGCGAGTACCGGAAATAGCTCAGACGGCGATATTGCCGCATTTGAGGCCCGTCAGCGCCTTCTCGTAGCGCCCCCGCATCTCGGGGTGCGGCGGGGCGAGGCGGACCACGACGACAAGATCGTCCTCATGCGCTTCGACGATCAGCAGGCCTTCGGCGATATCGAGTTTCTGCTCGGCGAGAAGACGGGTCTGGGCCGAATTGAAGACGCCGAGATCGAGCTGGGTGCCGATACCGTCGCGGTTGGTAGTCGAGTAGATCACCGTGCCGGCGCGGCCATAGACGGCGACCGACCAGAAGGCCTGGGGCAGGCTGCCGGTGACTGAGCCCGGACCCTTGCGGAGATCGATCTTGCAGACTGCGTAGGCGAGTTCGGGGTCGAGCCGCAGCGGGTTGGGTTCGCCGGCCCGTGCGGCCGGCAGCACCAAGGGCGCCACGTCGGCGCCGAGCGCTGATACCTGGTCCCACGCCGCCGTGGCGGATAGCGACGGCAGGCTGAGGATGACAGCGATGTGGATGATGCCACCCAGCACGACGCCGCCGAGGATCCAGAGCAGCCACCGGATCATGCGCAGGCCTCGCGGATGATGGCCGGAAGCGATGCGACTTCCGAGCCGACCCCGGAGAGGCTCGACGTGTCGTAGAGGCTCAGCACGAGGCTGAACGGTCCGTCGCCGGCGATCTCGATCCAGTTCTCGGGTGCGAGGGTTTTCGATACGTAGAGAGCCGCCGAGCCGTCGCCGGCGCGGCTGAGGCGGGCGCTGTGGAAATCGAGTTGGCCATCGGGTCGTGCGATGGGCATGCCGTCGTCGGACGATACGGGCACCAGCGTCCAGAACCGAGCGGCGGGGGTTCGGCCGTCGATACGGTAGCGGCAGTTGCGATCGAGTTTTTTGTTGTCGCTGTCGGTACTTGCGATGAACTGGATGCCTTCGGTGGCGCCGAGCTCCAGGGCGCCGGAGCGGGCGATGAAGGCGCGGGTGTAGGGATCGGGATTGGGGACGCCGACATCCTTCCAAGCCTGCCAAGGGCCGATCTGGATGGCGCCGAACATGCGGCCGTCGCTGAGCGCATAATAGCTGAGGCCGAACCCGACCAGCAGGGCGACCACCAGCATCGTCCCGAGTTGAGCGAGAAAGCGCAAGGGCTACAGGCTCTTGGACGGAGTTGCGGGGGCGACGGCGAGCGAGGCTTCGTTGGTGCTGCCCATCGCAGCCTTGAGCATGTCGGCAACGTCGAGCAGCTTCTCGGCCGCGCCCGGCTTCAGCCCGGGCGGGCGTTCGGCGGCGGGCAGGGCGGGTTGCCCTTCGACGGGAGTGGCGTTGGCGATCACGAACGGAGCGGGCTGGAAGTCGACGCCTTCGACCGGCTTGATCTCGATATTGGTGTGCGCATAAGCCATGAACTTCTGCCAGGCGACCGTCGGTAGCGTACCGCCGGTGAGTTCCTTGGTGGCCTGGTAGTCGTCATTGCCGAACCAGACGGCGGCGACATAGTTGCCGGTGAAGCCGCAGAACCACGCATCGCGGTAGGACGAGGTGGTTCCGGTCTTGCCGACGGACGGAACGCCCTCGATCTGCGCGCGCCTGCCGGTGCCGCTTTCGACCACGGCGCGCATCATGCGGTTCATGTAGAGCACCGTCTGCTCGCTGACCACGCGCTCCCGGTTGGCTTCGGGGTCGGCCTCGTACAGCAGCTCACCGGAGAGCGTGGTGATGCGGGTGAGGCCGAAGGCGGTGGTCTTGTAGCCGTGGTTGGCGAACACGGCATAGGACGAGGCCATGTCGATGACGCTTACCGACGCCGCGCCGAGGGCCAGCGAGCGGGTCACCGGGAAATCGTTCTGCAGCCCGATCTTGTGCGCGAAGTCGGCGATCGGCTGGCGGCCCGTCTTGATCGACAGGTTGACCGGCACGGTGTTGATCGACTGCTGGAACGCCGAGATCAGGCTGATGCGGCCAACCGAGTTGCGCGAATAGTTCTGCGGGCACCAGTTGCCGATGCACTGGGTAGCGCCTGAGACGATGGTGTCCGGGTCATATTCCGGGATCATCTCGAAGGCGGTGGCGTAATCGAACAGCTTGAAGGCCGAGCCCGGCTGCCGGTTGGGCACGATCGAGCGGTTGAACTGGCTCTTGCCGTAATCCATGCCGCCGACCATGGCGCGGATGGCGCCGTTGGTGTCGAGGACGACCATTGCCGCCTGGCTGACGCGATAGGCCTCGCCCTGCTCGCGCACGACCGAGGTCACGGCGTCCTCGGCATAGGACTGCAGCACCGGATCGACCGTGGTGCGCACGACGAAGGTGTTCGACGGGCTGCCAGTGGTCTCGATGATCTTCTTGGCCTCCTCGAAGGCGTAATCGAGGAAGTAGTTGGGCGAGTTCGCCTCGGCCGAGCGATCGATCGGCACCGCCGGGTTGCGCCGGGCGGCCGTGACCTGGCCCTCGGTGAGGAAGCCGGCATCGACGAGGTTGGAGAGGACGAGGTTGGCGCGGCCGCGTGCCGCCGCGAGGTCGACATGCGGCGCGTATTTGGTCGGCGCCTTGAACAGGCCCGCCAGCATGGCTGCTTCGGCGAGGTTCACATCGGTGATCTTCTTGCCGAAATAGAACTCGGCCGCGGCCGCTGCGCCGAAATTGCCGCCGCCCATATAAGCGCGGTCGAAGTAAAGCTTGAGGATCTCGTCCTTGGTGTAGTGCCACTCGAGCCAGACCGAGAGGAAGGCTTCCTTGATCTTGCGCTCGAGCGTGCGCTCGGACGAGAGGAAGAGGTTCTTGGCGAGCTGCTGGGTGATGGACGAGCCACCCTGCAGCGATGACTCGCCGCCGGCGTTGGACATCAGCGCGCGTAGCGTGCCCACCACGTCTATGCCCCAGTGCTCGTAGAAGCGCCGGTCTTCGGTGGCGAGCGCCGCCTTGACGAAATAATCGGGCAACTTGTCGAGCGGGTAGGAATCGTCCGACCGGATGCCGCGGCGGCCGATCTCGTTACCGTAGCGATCGAGGAAGGTGACGGCGATATCCTCGGCCTTGTTGACGTGGCCGGTGGCGGTGGCGTCGAACGCCGGGATCGCCAGCGCGGTCATCAGCACGCAGCCGATGGCGAAGAAGCTCAGCCCGTCCGAGAAGATCTCGACGAAGAAACGCTTGATCCCGGACACGCGGAAGCGCGAGAAGAAATCCTCGACATTGGTGAAGCCGCGACCGAGCGACTGCCCGAAATCGTAAAGCGCGGAATCGAGCCAGGCATCCGCGGCCAGCATGCGGGTTTTCTTGCGGCGCTTCTCTTTGTGGTAGAACGGATCCTGCACCGAAAACTCCGCGGGCTCACCGGCCACCTTGAATCTCCCCAATTCGGGGCGCATTGGCAAGGCAGTCGCTCGAATATGATCACAGCGCAGTTTGCGCAAGCGCATTGACGCAACACAGGAATTGCATGCCGTTCTGGGAAGAGAAAACCCTCGAGGAAATGACGCCGGCGGAGTGGGAATCGCTCTGCGACGGCTGTGGGCGCTGCTGCCTGATGAAGCTCGAGGACGAGGACACCGGCGACATCTATGTGTCGGACGTTCGCTGCAAGTTGCTCGACGGCGAAAGCTGCAAGTGCAGCGACTATCCCAACCGGCTCAAGGTCGTGCCCGACTGCATCAAGCTGACGCCTGAGAATGTGCGGACCATCGAGTGGATCCCGGTGACCTGCGCCTATCGCCGCATCGCCGAAGGCAAGGGCCTCGCCTGGTGGCACCCGCTGGTCTCGGGTGATCCCGAAACGGTGCATGCCGTCGGCGTCTCGGTGCGCGGGCGAACCGTGCCGGAACAATCGGTCAAGCCGGGCGAGTGGGAAGAGCACGTGGCGGACTGGCCGAACTGGGAGCCGCCGGAGGAGATTTAGCTGCGGGCGAAGGCGAGGCCAAAAACAGGCCGTGGCCTGTAGTTCTGATGCATAAGTTCAGACTGCAGCCTGTATTATTGGAATTGCTTCACTTAATCGTCGGCGCCTGCCGCGCTGCCTACCATGGCCAATGTCGCTGCTCGAGCAGATGTAGCCGCGGGCCTTGACGCACAGCACTCATCTTGGGGCCTCATTGCCGGGCTTGTCCCGGCAATCCAGCCACTCCCGTCTGCGGAGCGAAGGGAGCCTTTCCACGCGAACGACTTCGCGTGGCTGGATCACCGGGACAAGCCCGGTGATGAGGGGTGACTGGGAGGGTTGCGGTTATGCGGGCTCTTACTGGTTTGCCCAAGCCGCCTCAATCATCGTCGCTCGCCACCGCAGCCAGCAGCTTGCCGCGTCCCCTCAGCCTCAAAACGATCGGCACGACCAGCGCGAGAAACGCCAGCGTCAGCAGCACGGCGGAGATCGGTGAGGTGAACAGCACCGTCACGTCGCCCTGCGAGATGGCGAGCGCGCGGCGGAGTTGTTGTTCGGCCATCGGGCCGAGGATGAGGCCGATGACCACCGGTGCGATGGGGAAGTGGAAGAGGCGGAGGGCGTAGCCGAGGAGGCCGAAGACCAGCAGCATGCCGAGTTCGACCACGGACGGGTTGGCGCCGATGGTGCCGAGCGTCGCGAAGGTGAGGATGCCCGCGTAGAGCCAATGCTTTGGGATCGAGAGCAGGCGCACCCAAAGGCCGACCAGCGGCAGGTTGAGGACGATCAGCATGAAGTTGGCGATCAGAAGACTGGCGATCAGGCCCCAGACCAGCTGCGGGTTGGAAGTGAAGAGCAGGGGGCCGGGCTGGAGGCCATATTGCTGGAAGCCGGCGAGCATGATGGCCGCGGTGGCCGAGGTGGGGAGGCCGAGCGTCAGCAGGGGCACGAGGGTGCCGGCGGCGGAGGCATTGTTGGCGGCCTCGGGGCCGGCGACGCCTTCGATGGCGCCGTTGCCGAATTCCTCGGGATGCTTGGTCAGGCGCTTTTCGGTGGCGTAGGAGAAGAAGGTGCCGATCTCGGCGCCGCCGGCCGGCATGGCGCCGATGGGGAAGCCGATGGCAGTGCCGCGCAGCCAGGGCTTCCACGAGCGGGCCCAGTCCTTGGCAGTCATCCAGATCGAGCCGCGGACCGGCTCGATGCTCTCTGGCGCGCGCTTGCCCTGTGCGGCGACGTAGAGCGTTTCGCCGATGGCAAACATGGCGACGGCGAGGGTGGTGACTTCGATGCCGTCGAGGAGGTCGGGGACACCGAAGGACATGCGGGCCTGGCCGGTCTGCAGGTCGATGCCGACAATGCCGAGGGTAAGGCCGATGAACAGCGACGTGAGGCCGCGCAGCGCAGAATCGCCGAACGCGGCCGAGACGGTGATGAAGGCCAGCACCATCAGAGCGAAGTACTCGCGCGGGCCGAAGGCGAGGGCGAACTTCACCACCCACGGGGCGAGGAAGGCCAGCGCGATGGTGGCGATGAGGCCGGCGACGAACGAGCCGATGGCGGCGGTGGCGAGCGCCGGGCCGCCGCGGCCGGCTTTGGCCATCTTGTTCCCCTCGAGCGCGGTGACGATCGAGGCGCTCTCGCCGGGTGTGTTGAGGAGGATCGAGGTGGTCGAGCCGCCATACATGCCGCCGTAGTAGATGCCGGCGAACATGATGAGCGAGCCGGCCGGATCGAGCTTGTAGGTGACCGGCAGCAGCAGCGCGACGGTTGTGGCGGGGCCGATGCCGGGGAGAACGCCGACGGCGGTGCCGAGGGTGACGCCGATCAGCGCGTAGAGCAGGTTGATCGGCTGGATGGCGACGCCGAGGCCCTGGATCAGGAGGCTGAAGGTATCCATCGCGGTATCAGGCTCCGGTCGCGGGCGGCTTGGCGGTGAGGAGATCGATGATCAGGTGTTCGAGCGGGCCCGCCGGGAGCGTTAGTGCCAGGAGGCGGGCGAACAAGAACCAGATCAGGACGGAGAGAACGAGGCCCGCCGCGAAGGCGAAGGGCAGAGAGACCTTGCCCAGACCGCGCGCAGTCATGGCGAAGAGGATCGCCGTGGCGATCGAGAAGCCGACGAACTTGATGAGGATCAACTGCGCCAGCAGCCCTCCGACGATCCAGAGGACCGGGGCGAATTCCTGTTTCTCGCGCTCGGGGAAATCACCGCGCACGGCCTCGATCACCGTCCATGCGGCGAGGAGGCCGAGGCAGATGGCGATGGCGTAGGGGATCGTCTGCGGGCCGATGCGGGCATAGGCGCCGCCAGCGCCGAGGCGCGAGGCATCCCAGGCGATGACGGCGCCGAGAATGGCCAGCGCCGCTGCGATGATGAGAGCCGCCACATCCGGGCGGCGCTTTGCTTTGTCGGGAACCACGGGCTCGCTCATGGCAGCTCGCTTACTGGACGAGGCCGACTTCCTTGAGGATGGCGGCTGTGGCGGCCTGCTCGGCCGCAAGCTGCGTCTTGAAGTCGTCGCCGCTCAGCCAGGTGTTGTTCCAGCCCTTGGTCTCGAGCGTCTTCTTCCAGCTGGCCGAGTTCACCATCTTCTCGATGTCGGCGGTGATGGCGGTGACCTGCTCGGCCGAGAGGCCCGAACCGGCCCAGACGCCGCGCCAGTTCTGGACGACGAGATCGACGCCGGATTCCTTGAAGGTCGGGCCGTTGATGACCGAGACTTTTTCAGGCGCGGAGACGCCGATGACGCGGAGCGCGCCGGCTTCAACCTGGCTCTGGAACTCGCCATAGCCCGAGATGCCGACGGTGACCTGGTTGCCGAGCACGGCCGCCAGTGCCTCGCCGCCGCCCGAGAAGGCGATGTAGTTCACGAGCTTGGGATCGACGCCGACGGTCTTGGCGAAGAGCCCGGCAGTGATGTGGTCGGTGCCGCCGGCCGAACCGCCGGCCCACGAGACCGAGCCCGGATCGGCCTTCAGCTTGGCGCTGAGGTCGGCGAGCGTCTGGATGTCGGAGGCGGCAGGGACGACGATCACCTCGTACTCGCCGGTGAGGCGGGCGATGGGCGTGACCGCATCGAGCGTCACCGGCGACTTGTTGGTGAGGATGGCGCCGACCATGACATAGCCGCCGACCAGCAGCCGGCTCGGATCGCCATTGGCTTCCTGCGAAAACTGGGCAAGGCCGATGGTGCCGCCGGCGCCGGGGACGTTGACGACCTGCACGTTGCCCGCGATGCCTTCGGCGGTGAGCGCTTCCTGCATGGAACGTGCGGTCTGGTCCCAGCCGCCGCCGGGGGCGGCGGGAGCCATGATGTTGTAATCGGCAGCAAAGCCGGAGACGGGCAGCAAGAGGGCGCCCGCGAGCATGGCCGTCGCGACGAGATGCTTCATGAAATCCTCCTCGTGGTCCCGTAGCGTGGCGAGACCTTTTGACGTTGGCCGTCCTTGGGACGGCGCGTGCATCATGCGATGCAGGCTCGCGCCTCGCAACACTTCACGGATTCGTGAACGAAAATGCGTGTCCGTGACATGTGTCACGACATCGTGAGGTGAACTTTGCGCGCGCCCCCGCCGTTGTCCAAAGGCGGAAATGTGGCAGGTTGAATGCAGGCTGAACAAGGGCGTCGGCAAGTAAGTCAGCGTGCCTGCCATATCTGGGCCCCCTCCGGGCCGCAAAGATGAACGGCAGATGAACGATGCTCTTATCCCATATTCAGCCAAAATCTACCTGTATCCGGCCAATCAGACCCGAACGCTACAGGTCGGGCCCCAAATCGGACACACCCGACCCAGTCCCACGGAGACGCATGACAATGCACCTCACGAAGAAACTCGCTTCGGCCTTGCTTGCCACGCTGCTTGCTATGGCCCCCGTATACGCCCTCGCCGCCGACCCCACCGGCACCTGGCAAGCCGATGACGGCAAGAGCCGCTACAAGATCACCACCTGCGCTGACGGCGCCCTGTGCGCGCGCCTGATCTGGCTCCGCGACAAGGATGACGAGAACAGGCAGTACCTGAACCAGGTCATCGTTCAGGGCACGCAGTCCGACGAGAACAAGTGGACCGGCACAGTCAAGCATGCCGGCGACACCTATGCTGGTACCATGATTATGACCGGCGAGGACAAGTTGAAGGTCAACGGTTGCCAGGGCGTCTTCTGCCAGACAGTCAATCTCAGCCGCGTTTAAGCGCTGCCTTAGAATAGGCAGCCCTCAAGAACTGCCGAACTGTGAAGCCCGCGTCTCCGCCGACGCGGGCTTTTTGCTGTGTGGGGAGGGGGCGTCGCTAGGAAGTCAGCATTGGCGGCATCCGCCTCTCGACCCAGCGGGTCGCGACGTCGTAGGCGTGGGCGATCTCGAGGCATGCCCTCTCGGCGTGGTTGGGCGCCATGATCTGAATTCCCATCGGCAGCCCCGCGTCGCTGAACCCCGCCGGTACGTTGATCGCCGGGCATCCCGCCATCGTCACCGGGATCATGACCTCCATCCAGCGGTAGTAGGCGTCGGTCGTCGGCCTGTCGGCGATCTCCGTCGGGTAGTTGGTCCCTGCGTCGAATGGGAAGACCTGCGCCGACGGCAGGACGAAGTAGTCGTAGGTCGCAAAGAACCGGCGCACCGCCTGGTACCACGCGGTGCGGACATTGCCGGCGGCGGCGACGTCGGCAGCGCTGAGCCGAAGGTACGTCTCCACCTCGAATTGCGCCTCGGGGCTCAATTGCCCGCGCTTGGCCGGATCGTTGTAGAGATCGATCAGCATGTGGCCCAGTTGCCAGGCCCGCAGCACCTGCAGGCTCGCAAACAGCTGTTCGATGGGAAACTCGGGCGCCGCGTCCTCGACGATGCAGCCCAGTTGCTCGAACGTCGCCAATGCCCCGCGGCAGAGCTCGAGCACTCCAGCCTCGAACGGCATGATGCCCGCCAGCAGGTCGCCGCCCCAGGCGATCCGCTTGCCCTTGACCTCGCCCGTCAGCGGAATGGCGAACTGTGCGGGATCCTCATGGATGGAGAGCGGCACGCGCGGGTCATATCCGGCCTGGACGCTCAACAGCAGCGCCAGGTCCGGCACCGTTCGGGCCAGCGGGCCGGCCATGCTCATGCCCGAGTTGAACGCGTCCGCGGCCTCGATGGGCACGCGACCGTAGGAGGGCCGCAGCGCGAACAGGTTGTTGAAGGCGCCCGGGTTGCGCAGACTTCCCGTGTGGTCGGTGCCCACCGCCATCGGCAGCATGCGCAGCGCCACCGCGGCTCCCGCCCCACCGCTCGAGCCACCACTGGTCTTGGTCGGGTCGTAGGGGTTGAGCGTCGTGCCGAACACCGGGTTGTGCGTCTGCGAGCCGAACGCGAACTCCGGCAGGTTGGTCTTGCCGATGATGATCGCACCGGCGGCCCGCATGCGCTCGACAACGATCGCGTCCGCCGGGGCGATGAAGTCCTTGAACAACGGCGAGCCGCGCGTGAAAGGCATCCCCTTCACCGGAATGTTGTCCTTCACCGCGTGCGGAAAACCGTGCATCCGGCCGAGATACTGGCCGCGCCTGAGCTGGGCGTCGCACTCCTCGGCCAGGGCCAGCAGCGCCTCGCGCGGCGGCATCGAGATGATGGCATTGACGCGCGGGTTGAAGACCTCGATGTGATCGAGATACGCGGACATCACCTCGACGCAGGACACCTGCTTCGACTTGATGGCCCGGGAAAGCTCCGTCCCGTTCGTCAGGACCAGACTGGAGATGTGATCGAGTGCCATCTCTCCCTGGTCTCCCCACGCCAACCAAGCACGCACTCGTGCCTGCCTGAGCCGCCCGCGTCTACGATACCCGTCCCCCGCGCACGTGGCGAGCGGTAAGTCCGCTGTTGGGCGCGAGGCAGACCTCAGTGAATGACCGCTTTTGGCCCGAAGCGGACTTTGATGATTGTCTGCTTCTATCTGCCGACGCGCCGATGTTACGACCTATCTAGTCCTCTCGAAGAGTGGTGCATGACCTAATCGAGCTGACCTGATCGAGCACCGGCTGGCGATGCCCCGAAGTCCGGGCTAAGATCAATCGCGGACAGCATCGGTAGAGATCCATGCGTATCTCGGGGCTGGCGGCGTGACAATGGACAGTGTCAGGGCTGCGCTGGGGGGCGGTGCGGCAGGTGTTCTGCTGTTCCTGCAGGCTGCGATCGCTCCGGCAGCGGCGCAAACTGACTGCCTCGCGGAGCTGGAGCCCAATGGTGAAATTGCGTCCGCGCAGGCAGTTGCCGAGGCCTTCTGCCTCGAAGGGCGGTTCGACGCGGGCGAAACCGACCTCTTCGCCTGGAGCTTTGCTCCCACATCGATGGAGTCCGGCTGGTCCGTCAGCCTGCGCGGCGTGTCCGGAGACGAGACCCGGCTGCAGATTCATCGCATCGACCAACCAGTCACGCCGGATGCGGCTGGTGCTGTCGGCCCCCCCGTCTTTGCTCTAACCACGCCTCCCGGAAGCTCGCAGGCGACCTACGGCGACCTCCTCTTGGCTCCCGGCAGCTATGTTTTGGCAGTGGCGGCCCGCAGTGGAGCCGGCGACTACGCCATCGCGTTCAAACGGGCGGTCGCGCAGAAGATCGAGGCGGAGCCGAACGATTCTCTTGACCAGGCAAGCGAACTTGCGCCCGAAACCACCCTTCTCGGCGACCTTGCCGACTCGGATGACTACTACCGGTGGGTGGTTGGGGACAGCGAAGCCAAGCGGCGCTGGATCATCGAGACAAGCGCGCCTCCCGACCAGACGTACTACTTCGCGCTTGAGGACTCGCAGGGTTCTCCACTGCTCAGCAGCACCGTTACCGGATCCATGCAGCTTCCCGACCTCGGGCTAGCGCCCGGCAACTACATCCTGCATTTCTCCCGCACCTCCGACGGACAGCGGCCCTATCTGGTGCGGTTGGCGCCGGCGGGCCGGCGTGTCGCCGGGCGGGAAAGCGAACCGAACGATACGCCGAACACGGCCCGGCCATTACCACTCGGCAAGGAGATCTCGGGCCGGCTCGGCAGGGTGGGCGACACGGACCTCTTCGCCGTGGAGATTGACGAGCAGCTCCAGGGCAAGCGGTTGGAGCTCGCGTTGGAGACCGACGGAGAGCCGACGGGCCCCCTCTGCCTGATAAGTTCCACTGGCAGTACGTTGCAATGCAGGGACACGGCCCCGGTAAGCCTGCCCGATCTGGTGCTCGCACCCGGCCGCTATACCGTATCGATCTCCGGCACTGCCGATCCGGACCGAGGCTACAGGCTCGCGGCTCGCTTGGCCGGCCTCCATAAGGCGGGAAGCGAGGCTGAGCCGAACGATACGGCCGCCACTGCGACGCCGCTCGGGCCCGACGGGAAGGCCGACGGCAGGCTGGTTGGCATCGAAAGGGACGTGTTCGCCCTGCGGGTGGATGGGGTCCCGCAACTCTGGCGTGCGAAGGTGCACGGGTCCGGCGTTGCAAGGGTTGCGATCCTTGACGCGAAAGGGGAACTCGTGGGTGCCTCCCCGGAACCCGCAGGCGATGCCGTGGAGGCATCTGACATCCTTTTGTTGCCCGGTGTTTACTCGGTCGAAGTGAGCGGCGGGGATGCAGACTACGCCCTGGAGGTCGAGGACGTCGGTCTGCCCGATCCGTCCGCAGAGCGCGAGCCCAACCAGCCAGAGTGGGCCGCCCAACGGCTGCGGTTCGAGGAAGCGAGGACAGGCAAGCTCGTCGACCTCGCCGACATCGACTTCTATCGGTTTTCGCTATCCGCCGCGGCGCACGTTGCGCTCGAGGTGACGGCGCCTCCCGGGGGCGAGATCGACTACGCGGTCTCGTCGGGCAACGCTACGACATTCGCCGGGATCGCCGCCGACGTGCCAGCCACCTTCGCGAGTTGGCTGGCACCTGGTGACTATGTCCTGCGGCTGCGCGCCACGCAGCCGGTCGAAGGCCAATACCGGATCAAGCTGTCGTACCGCGATCCCTTCGCGCTGCCGGGCGACCTGGAACCGAACGACCAAGCGGCTCGCGCGTCGCCGCTGCCTGCCTCGCTCAGCGTTTCGGGGGTGCTGGAGCACCGTTACGAGGTCGACTGGTTCGCGCTACCGGATGTGGCCCGCCCGACCCGGGTCGAGGTCGAGATCACGGGGCCGCCGGGCGTCGACGTGTCGGCCTATGACGGGGAAACGCACCTCGCCAGTTCGGATTCGTATAGCCAGACGCCGCTGGTGGCGGAGCTGTCGCCCGGGCAGGCGGTGAAACTCAATGTGCATGGCAGAGAACCCAGCCCTTACGCCATGAAGGTGTCGTTCGAGGATGGGCCGCAACCGGAAGAGCCGAGCGTACCGCCGCTCGACATCGCGGTACACCTCGATGATCGGCCGGTCGCTGCCTTCTGGGTTCGTGGCCAGCGGGTAAAGGGCACGGTCCGCTTAATCAACCAAGGAAGCGAGCCGCTCGATCTCAGTCTCGACGGCCGGTCGAGCGATTTCCAGTATCAGCTGGAACTGTCCAGGTTGAGCCTGCACCTGGCTCCAGGGGGCGAGGAAAGCGTGGCGCTCGACGTCGTGGTGGCACCCGATGCCTGGGGCGACAACCCCGCGCAGATCGCAGTACGAGCTCGCGCCGCCGACGGTGGGACGAAGTCGGCCACGGCGATGCTGGTGGCGGATCCGAACGCGCTGCCGGTAGGAGACGAGCTCTCCTTCGCCATGACCGAGTCGCTTAGGGGGGGCTTCAACGTTGCGGCGGCGGCGTTCGGGGGAAAGTTGGCGGGTCCCAAGGACGAGGCGGTCACGTCCGACGCCGCCTTGCTATTCGACGAGGTTACCTCGTCGGTAGGGTACCTCCGCAGCGCCGAGCAGCTTCCGGCCACGGTTACGGTGTCGTTCGGCGGCGATCGCAGTTGGCCGATTGCAGGTATCGCACTCCATCCGCAGGTCGGCGGAAGCAGCGGCTATCTTCCCGATAGCCTGCGCGACTTCGACCTGCTCCTCTCGGAGGACGGCGTCAACTTCGAGCTCGTGCTCTCTGGGCAGCTGAGCCAAACCCCGGTCGAGCAGGCGTTCGCCCTGCCGGCACCCCGAACCGCTCGCGCGGCCCAGTTGCGGCTCAGGTCCAGCCACTCCGGAGGCCGCTTCATCAATCTCGGAGAATGGAAGGTCATTGCTGTTCCAGGCGAGCCCGCCGGCGCCTCGCTGAACATCGGCGACCCTGCCCGCGGCGGACACGTCGTCTATTCCATGCCGGTGATCGGCAAGGATCACGCCGATGCCCGTGCGCTCTTGGAAGAAGGCGGATCCTCGGTCGAGGTGCCTGCGGGTCCCGCGCCTGAATGGGTGATCGGATTTTGCAACGATCGGGCGGCCCAGATCGTCTCGCTGGAATGGGTGCACGGCGAGTTGCGACGAAAGCCCTTTCAAGCTGTGAAGGTCGCCGTAAGCTTGAACAGCCCGCTCGGCCCCTGGCGGGAGCTCGGAGACTGGTCCCTGGAGGGCGACGGCGGCGTAGCAGTGTGGCCTTTGCCGGAGCCGATCTGGGCCCGCTTCCTCCGCTTCACTGCCTCGACAGACATCCCAGCCGGCGAGGTTTGGCAATACCCGGCTACGATACGGGTGCTCGAGCGTCCGATCGGCGAAGGCTATCTCTCCATTCTCGGGGAGTGGGGATTCCTCGGCAGGGATTCGATCTACGAGGCGACGGTACGCGGGAGCGCGGCAGCGGCGCGGCCCGAGGGCGACGCCAACGACACGCGCGCGACGGCGGAGGCGCTCCGCCTCGGCGACACCGTCGCCGGTGAGGTCGAACTCAACGCCGACGAGGACTGGTATGCCGTGGAGACACCTGCGTCGGTCAACACGCTAACGCTGACGCTTCGGCAGGAGCCGTTTATCGCTGCGGACGCAGTACTGGAGACCGCCGACGGCCAGCCGGTGCCCCTGCGCAGCGTCTCGGATAGCGGCAGCGAGGCGACGCTCGAGGCCCAGGTGGAGCCCAACGCGCGCTACCTGGTTCGGATTGCCGAGCCGGCGCGATCAATCGCCATCGCCTACGACACCAGCACGAGCCTAGCGGGACTCGTTGAGATCATCAAAAAGGGACTGCGTGTCTTCGCCGATGGCATTAAGCCGGGCGAGGAGTTCGTCAACGTGATGAACTTCGAGCAGCCATTCATCCTCGACGAGTGGAGCGACCAGTCCTGGACGGTACAGTCCGCGATTCTGGCCAAGACCGATGATGGCGGCTCCAGCGATCTCGAGAAGAGTGTCATTACAGCGGAGCATGCACTCTCCGAACGCCGCAGCGCGCGCGCCCTTCTCCTTCTGACGGACGCGTCTTCCCCCAGCTACGCTGTCCATGACCAGATGTGGAACACACTGCGTACCTCCCCGCCGCACATCTTTGCGGCGCATGTTGGCGCCGGTGACGGCGATCCCTCGGCGATCGCTGCGCGGTTGGTTGAGAAGCACATCATGCAAGACCTGGCTGCGGCAAATGCAGGCCAGTACACATGGGCACCGACGCAGGCCGCCATGGACGTCATCTTCGACCGGGCGGCGGCTTGGCTCCGCCGGCCGGCGCGGTACCGTCTGGAAGCGCGCGCCGGGATGGCGCCGCCGCCGGCGCCTGGCACCATCGAGGTTGCGGTTGTCCCCACGGTCGACCCCGCCCTCGCCGCCGCCGGTGGCATCCAGCCGACGCCTCGGGTGCCGCGGCAGGCGCCCGCCACCGAGCTCATCCTCGATGCTTCGGGCAGCATGCTGCAGCATCTCGGTGACCGCCGGCGCATCGAGATCGCCCGCACGGTGCTTACCGAGCTGGTGACCGGGACACTGCCGCCCGGCGCGCCCCTGGCCCTGCGGGTGTTCGGGACCGACCGGCCCGACTCCTGCGAGACGCACCTGCCAATCCCCTTGGCGCCTCTCGACCGCGACGCGGTCGCAGCGTTCATTGGCGGCGTTACGCCCGTCAACCTGGCCAAGACGCCGATCGCGGCCTCCTTGCGGGCGGTCGCGGAGGATCTGCGCGGGGCGGTCGGCCCGCGTGTCGTCGTGCTGGTGACCGACGGCGAGGAGACTTGCGGGGGCGATCCGCAGGCGGAGATCGAGGCGCTGGTCGCGCAAGGGGTCGACGTCCGGGTGAACATTGTCGGATTCGCCGTGGAGGACGCGGCGCTCAAGGACACCTTCCGCGCCTGGGCGGCGGCCGGCCACGGCCGCTACTTCGATGCCGCCGACGAGGCGGAACTCGAAGCCGGGGTGGAGGCGGCGGTCAGCGTGACCTTCCGAGTGCTCGATACTGCCGGGGCAGTCATAGCGCGCGGAACCGTCGGAGCTGCGCCGGTCCCGGTTCCTGCCGGAAGCTATCGCGTGGAGATCGGCGACAGCGATCCATCGATCTTCGAGAACGTCGTCGTCGAGCCCGAGCAGCTGACGCGGCTCGACTATTCCGGAGGCTGACGACCTTCTATACTGGCGGTACGAGATGAAGGAGCCCGGCCATGCGCGCTCGAACCTTCCCCGTTTTGCTCCGTCCGGCCCGCGGCCGCCTCAGGAAGGTGATCAACGGCTTCCTGGCCGCCCTCATGGCATTTATGTGGAGCGGGTTGCTTCCGGTCTTGGCCCAGTCGGCCGATGACGAAGAAGGTGCGATCCGCTTTATCCAGCAGGTCTCGCGCAGCCTCGAGGCCATCGAGGACGGTGAGCGCGAGGCGCCCCGCGACCGCTGGGATCCGCAATATGTCGTCGACACGGTGGGCATCGAGCCCGCCCACCTCTACGCCTGGGTCCGGGACGAAGTCGTATGGATGCCCTATCCCGGCGCATTGCGCGGGCCAACCGGCGTGCTCATGGACCGCATCGGCAACAGCCTCGATCAGGCACTGCTGCTGGCCGAACTGCTGCGCCGGGCGGGCCACGAGGTGCGGCTGGCCCGGGCGAAACTGCCGCCGGAAACGGCTCGCACTCTGTGGCAGCGGATGCTTGCGGAGCGTAATCGCGCCACAGCGTCCGTTGACCAGGCGATCGCACCGCAAGGCGGCGCGTCCGCTCTGGACTCTGGCCTCGGCACGGCCGGGTTGCAGCCAGTAGCAGCTGGGGAACCGAGCTCCGAAGGAGCGGAAGCGGTCGAGGAGTTGGGCGAGGACGTGTTCGAGGTGGACGTTCCGACCGATCCCATGGAAGCCGCGGAACTCTACGAACTCGATGCTGAGGCGGTCTCTGGCGAACTCTCCAACGCCGCTGCGCGAGCCGAGCGTATCTCGGTCGGGATGGATACCCGGGTTCTCGACCAGGCGTTGCGGCTGCTCCGTCTCGTCGCGTTGCCAGAAACCGATCCGGCCGAGGTTGCCGAGGCAACGGCCGCGGCGCTCGCCGACTACTGGTGGGTGCAGTTGAATGAAGGTGGCGGTTGGATCGACCTCGATCCGATCGGCGCCGCCGAAATGGGCTCGGCGCTGATACCGGCTGCCGAGACCTTCAACCCCGATGCCCTTCCGCAGGAGATGGAATATGCAGTGACGCTTCGTGTCGCTACCGAGCAGTGGAGGGACGGCGCCACGCAGGAGCACGTCATAGTCGAGCAGACCTTCCGCCCGCGCGACATGATGGGGCGAACCATAACCATCGGCCACATGCCGATGCTGTGGACGGCGGACTGGCCTGAACTCGGCGATGAAACGCTGCAGATCAAGCTCCGCTCGGCCGTGTATGCCCAGCGCGAGTGGCTGCCCTTCATTTCGATAGGCGACGAGCAGCTGGCGCTCTCCAGCGTCCGCGACACCGGTGAACTCAACGAGTTTCCGGCACCGCCCAACCCGTTCGCCGCGGTCGGGGTCCCTGCCGCCGGCATCTTCTCCAAGGCGGGCGATCTGCTGTCGAGCGACGACCAGGGCGCCCAACCGGACACGTCGTCTGTTGCCCCGCGCCCCGAAGGCGAGCTGGTGGCGGAATGGCTCGACTTCGTGGTAACGGGACCCGATGGCACCCGAACGAGCCGCCGCGAGATCTTCGACCTGATCGGCCCCGCCGCCCGCGCCTCCGGCGACATCGGCACACTCACCTTGAGCGATGAAAAGAAGCTCGCCCGCGCCATGGCCATGCTGGCGGAAACGCACGTGGTGCTGTTCTCGGCCCGGCTGGCGCCGGAGTTCATCGTGCATGTTGCGGCGGAACATGCGCTCGCCGGCCGAAGCTTCTTTGAGGAGGTGGGCCGCGATCCCTTCTCGAAGGCTCCCGCCAATGCAGGCGAGATCTTCGCCAAGCTGCCACCGCTTGCGGCTGCCGCGATCGCCGTCGCCGCCACGCGGCTCGACGCCAATCCGCTGGCGAATTCGGTCTATCTGGACCGGCCGAACATCATAGCCGAGCACGCTACGCTGACGCGCGGCAAAGGGGGTGACTTCTTCGTTCGGCACGCCATCGACATCGTCGAGAACGGGGTCGGCATCGACCCAGCGGAGGAAACAGCAACGTCGCTCCGGATGATCCAGGGAATTGCCGACACCAACGCCGAGGCGCTGGTCCTGGGCAACGGCGCAGAGAATTCCGGTACGGCTGATGCCTTCGCCGCAACTCCCATCGACGACAGCTGGACCCTGCTGCGCCCGGGAGACAGCAGCGCCCTGGCTGGCCTTGACCTTCCTCCCGATGTCGCCGCGCGGATCGCGGCGGACCTTGAGGCCGGTAAGCTCGCCATTGTGCCGACCCGGCAGCGCACCGCGGACGGGCAGATTGCGGGGTGGTGGCGCATCGACCCGGTAACCGGCGAAACGCTGGGCATGGGACCGAATGGCTGGGGGGCGGCGATGGTCGAGTATGCCCTCGTCCTTATCGCCCAGACCGTCATCGCCATGCTCGAGTGTCAGATCGCCAAGTCCGTGACTGCCGGCTTGAAAGCCGGCTCCACAAGCGCCGCGCTTCAAAGGCAGGCAGTTCTTACCAAGTCGGAGGCCATCCTTTGCGGAGTGAACGGCGTCCTCAGTGGGTTGCGCGGCATGCTGGTCGGTGCAGTCCAGACCAAGATTTACGAGAAGTACAAGGCCCCAGCGAGCAGCCCAGGATCCGGCACCCCGTCGGCCTCGACCGGCGGCACCGGGACGGGGGCTGCCAATGCGTCGCGCCCCGGCAGCGGAACGGCACCACAAGGCGGCGCGGGAACGGGAGCTGCTCCGGCCCCTGGCGGATCCGGCGCCGGTTCCGGGAACCAGCCTTCGTCGCCTGCCGGTCAGGCTTCCAGTGGTTCCAACTCGCCAGCCGGCTCTGCTGCCAGCAGCAATCCGGGAGCGGCTCCGCCGGCCGCCCCTGCTGCCCAGAGCCAGGCGGCGGGGCCGGCGAGTAAGTCTCAGCCGGCCGCAGCGCCCCCAAGCAACCCAGGGGCCGCTCCTTCCAAGGATCAGGCATATCGAAACGCTGTCGACGCGGCCAGAAAGGAGGGGGAGGCCGTCAGGACCTTTGAGGCGGCCAAGGCCAAGGCCGATCAGCCCGGGGCGACTCCGGCCGACAAGGCGGCTGCCGACCAGGCCCGCCAGCAGGCGCTGGGCGCCGAAGCTTCGGCAAACGCGGCGCGGCAGGAGGCGATCGCACACGGAGTGGACCCAGCGCAGTGGCAAGGCGCCTATCAACAAGGGCTCCAGGGCAGCGGAACGGGGTCAGGTACCGGGGCCGCCAGCAACTCGGGTTGGTCCGGCTGGTCAGGAGGGCAGGGCCCGGTTGCCCCACCGTCTGCCGTGGCCGGCTCGCCCGCGCCTGCGGGCAGCGGCACCCTGCCCGGCCTGGGAGGCCCTGCGCCGGCCAGCGCAGCGCCGGCAAGCACGACGATCCGCGATATGCAGTCGCCTGTCGCGACGACCATGACCGGCCTCGCCGGATTGGGAGGCGCCGGCAGCAATCTCGGCCTGTAGGATTAGTTGTCGCGTTCCTTCTCCAAAAAAGGAGCTTCAAAGTGATCCGCCTCTTTGCGGTTGGGCTTGCCACCCTTTCACTGACCACCTGCGGAAGTCTGGCAGAAGATCTGAGTGCCGACGACCGATACACTGCATGCGTGCTCGGCACGGCGGCGGTGCATCTGAAACTAGCGCAGGAGAACGCCGATCCTTCGATCGCTGCCGACGGTTCGATGTTCACGCCCGAGATCTTCGTCGAAAGGGCCTATGTCGCGTGTGAAGCCCTGAAGCCATCACCCGCGGCGGAGCAGGACCCGGCGAGGCAGGATTTTGTGTTTACCTCGCTCATGAACATGTTCTTCTGCAAGGAATTCTGACGAGGGCTGCTCGGGCAGTCTTGGCAGCTGTTGTGAGCGGATCGACCGGCGGCCTGCCCACCTGGCTCGAAAGCGAGATCGTTTGAAGACAGATACTTGTTCGAGGCTTGGATTGGGCAAGACCAGAACGGCATCGCCGTCAAACGCCCGCTGACGAGGCAAGTCGCACTGGCCGGTGCCCATTCGGCTGGCGACGGGCGCGCCCACAATGACCCGCGGCGCTCATCCGGCAAAGTTAGGGTAGACGAACCGCTTTTGGGCGCGGAGCGAACGCTGGGCCCCCACAGCAATTCCCGCGCCAGTTTGCGCGCGCGGGAATAGGCCGCCTTCTAGAATTCCGATTTGTTAGGTCGAACGATCCGCACACGTCGTCTGAACCGAGACATCGAGGTAGAGACGTCGGCGGCACCGCTACTCTGTCACCACCGATATTCCGGGCAAATCGATCCCAGTGGCCCTTGCGGTCCAAGTCTCGCCCGGACTGACCGACATGGCGAGCGTGAGCGTTCCCGTAGTAATGATCTCACCCGCGGCCAGTGGTGGACCGAACGCCGGATCGTTCACGACGTCATTGAGGTGTCGCAGTGCGGTCAGTGGGCTGCCAAGCACATCCAACCCGCCACCTTCGGTAGACAGCACCCTATTGCGCCACAGTTGAAGTCGGAACGCCGCCAGCCGATCTATCCAGTCTGCCCTACTTGAGACAGCGACACGTTCGCCAATTGCTAGCAAGGCGTGCAGTCCGAAGCCGGCAACTGCGTCGGGGGCTTGAAACTTCCAGTTGGGGTAGATCGACGAGACCAGCTCGAACCCGAGCGCAACCCAATTGATGCAGCCAAGCAGATCTCTTTCATTCATGCCTGCCGCAGGGGCCGCGCTGAGACCAAAGATGACCTCGGGTTCGATCTTGGGATTGGGGAAGCCGTTTACCTTGAGGGTACCGTCGTTATCCTGCACGGAACTTTCGTACATCGCGGCCCAGAAGGGCGCCTTGACGTCATACACCTCCCACATGTGGTGGTTGGTGAATCCGATCTTGCGTCCTATCCAGCGATCACCGCCTTCAGCCTTTCGTTCGCGCACCACCTTGGCAACACGATATGCTGTGGGCAGATCGAGCTGATATTCGTCGGTAAGCCTTTGCCGCTCGCGGCCTGCACGCCACAAGTCGGCCAGTTCTGCTGCTATGCGATCAACGTCTGTCTGCAAGAGCATTCTTTGACCATATTCTTCGCCCTCGGGCTGCTCAAGCAGTGACCCTGGAGCAGGCTTCCAGGAAATTGCAACACTTCCCCACAAGGAGATTGGCACCGGGGCGGCTACTCGCGGCCCCCCTGGGAGCTAACCCCGGTCACTCGTTCGCCAGGCGCCAGTTCTTTAGTTTTGTCGTCTTGCCGATGCCTGGGTTCATGGCATTGGTAGGGTCGAGCCGGCGGTAGAACGCGACCTGAGCAGGCTTGGCGGCGTACTGGTGGCCGACATTGTGCTCGGCCGGATATTGCGCCCCGCGGGCTTCGAGGTGCTCGAGCATGCGCACTTTCAGCGCCGCCACGTCGACTCCCTTCTTGATCACGTAGTTCTGGTGGAACACGTGGCATAGGAAATGTGCGCAGTGTAATTGCGCCTGGAATTTGTCACTGATCTCCGGGGGGAAGAGCGAGTACCACTCGTCGTCGTTGCGCCGCAGGGCCACGTCGAGCGACAAAACACCGGCAATCTCCTTCTGGTGCAAGATGCGGTACCGTATGACGGCCCCGCCAGCAACGAAGCGGTTGAGGAAAGCCCGCTCGCCTTCGTCCTGCGTGCAGCGGAACCACCCGCCGTGATCACCGCCCAGTAGCGCGGCGAGGATGGCCTCCGCCTGCTCGGCGCTCTGCTGCGAAACCTTGAGCATTAGGTGGTGCTCGTACTGGTTGCGATAGGCGCGAACCCGTTTGGGCAACATTTCCGGCCACATGCTCGACAGTGCCTGCGTGGCGCGATCCACAAAGTTGCGCGGCATGAATCTCAATCGGCTAAGACTGGCGTCGAGCGAGCGCTTCAGGGCGAAAAATCGCGGCATGATCTCGGCCCCCAGATAGTGGACTAGCAGGAAAGTGTCGCGGCCGTAGCGCCGGCAGGCATCGAAGTAGGCGCGATTGATATACTCACATTCGATCGGCAGCACCTTCAACTGCGCCAGCAATAAGCGACGCAGGCTGGTCAGCACTGCCGGTTCATTCGTGCCGATGTAATAGACCACCGGGTCGGGGTCGGCGGGAAAGGTGTCGAGCCGGACGGCGAAGACGCAGAGCTTGCCGGCCGAACCCGAGGCTTCGTGCAGATGCGTGGGATCGGCATTGAATCGCCCGGCACTTGGCGCGTCGATGTCGCGCACGCGATCGGCGTACCCGCTGTCGGAGGCGGGGCCGGCCTCAGTCACCACATCCGCCGGGGAGTAGTCTGCATTCTGCAAACGGGTCAGGATTTCCTCGGGTGTATCGCCGAGCCGGATGCCCAAGTGATTGACCAGCTCGAGTTTGCCAGCGGCGTCGACCTGAGCGTAAAGCGAGAGCTCGGTGTAAGCTGGCCCGCGCCGCACCAGCGAGCCGCCGGAGTTGTTGCACACCCCGCCGACAATCGAGGCGCCAACGCAAGACGAGCCGATGACCGAGTGAGGTTCGCGGCCGAGTGGCTTCAACAGCCGCTCGAGCTGGCTGAGCGTAGCCCCAGGCAAGCTTACGATCTGCCTGCCTCCGTCGAGCAGCTGAATGCCATCGAGCCTGAGCGTGTTGACGACAACCACGGGACGGTCGTAGCCGACATCGGGTGTGGCGCCGTCGGTTAGGCTGGTGTTCTGCGCCTGCATGATGACCACGGCGTCGTGTTTTACGCAGGTCTGCAGGACCCGCCAGAGGTCGATCAAGGTTTTCGGCCGAACGACAGCAACTGCCTCCCCGAGAGAGCCGCGAAAGCTCTTACGAAAACGCTCAGTGGAACTGGCAGAGGTCAATACGTTGCGCGGGCCGGCCACGCTACGCAGCTCGGCGACCATGGCGTCCGGATAGTCTTGCCAGCCCGCAACATCGAAACGTTCGACTTTCTCGGAGAGCGCGTCCATCGCGATGACCTCATGCCTGTAAGGTTAAGTTGCATCGGATCGCTGGTTTGGCCCGGATGTAAATTCACTAGCGGGTATACTCTGGCGACGGGTAAGATCGCCGGATGCCTCGTTCCGTCACCGAGACGCGAGAAGAGATCCTGCAGGCCGCCTTTCGGCAGTTTCGCAGGAAGGGCTTCTTTCGCAGCGGCGTTGACGAGATTGCCGAAGCCTCTCACGTAACCAAGCGCACTTTGTACAACCACTTCCCCAGCAAAGATGACCTGCTGGCGGCGGTGCTTGCGGCGCAACACGAACGCGTTTTCATGACGTCCGACCCGTTCGGCATCGGACCTACAGGAAATGCGGAGGCCTTCATCGACGCCCTGTTTCAGGAGTTGGTTGTCTGGTCGTCCAAACCGAAATGGGCTGGATCAGGTTTCACACGCCTTGCGACGGAACTCGCCGATCTGCCGGGGCACCCCGCACGATCAATTGCGCGGCGACACAAGGCCGCTATCGAGAACTACCTCTCGGACGCCCTTGCCACCGCGAGTGTTGAACATTCCAAAGAGCGGGCGCGCGAGTTAATGCTGCTGATTGAGGGAGCCATGCTGATGATCATGGTCCACGGCGATTGCAGCTATGCTGACGCTGCGGCCTCGGCCGCGAAGAGGCTGCTGGCTCACGCACTCGCCACCACAGATTTCGGTCGTCGCAGATGGCACGAGTGAGACGACTCAAGGTTCAGGTGAACAAACCTGAGTGTCCGCTTCTGGCGCGAAGCGGACGATGAGCTCCCGCCTGGAGACAGGGACCGCCGAAGCGATCTGGAACCATCTCTTCACCGGGGGTCGCCGAATGTCTTATGATTGGGATGAGGTTCCCCATGCAGACCCGCCCGTTTCCATCCGCTGCACAGGCCCGTTCCCCCGCAGGGGCGGAGGTCCGTTACCTGATCGGGGGCGACACGGGCGACATGATCCACTCCACCGTCCCACCAGGTCAGGTGAATCGGGCCACCGTCCACGCCACGGTGAGCGAGTTCTGGTACATTCTCTCGGGCGAGGGGCAGATATGGCGGCGCGACGGCTCCGGGGAGCAGACGACCGCTCTGACGACCGGCGTATCCATCGACATTCCGGTCGGGACCGCATTCCAGTATCGCTGCACCGGTACTGACCCGCTCGAGTTCCTCTGCATCACCATGCCCCGCTGGACCGGCGACAAGGAAGCGACGTTCATTGCGGGCCCCTGGACGCCGAATGCTCCCGAAGGTTGGCCATAGGCGCCGCGAGATCGGTGACATCTGCGTTTCGCGCGAAGCCGACCTCATCCGGCGTGCTGCCGGAAATCAAATAATGTCCAAACACTGTTTTGCCAGTCTACCGGCATTCGCGGGCAGTTGCGGCCGGAAACCGGTTTGCAGCGCTTCGCCCGCCTTCAGGATCGGGGACATCGAAGATGAAGATTTCTGGCTTACTGGGCGCTGCCCTGTCGGCGGGGTTCATGCTGATCGCAGCGAGCGGTGCCGCTCACGCGCAGGCCGGCATCTCGCAACTGGCTGAGATAACCACCGCCGAGGCTGCGCAGCGGCTGCTGCGGGATCCCAACGAAGGCGCCGGCCTGCGTGCCGAACTGGAAAAGAACGGCATCGACCCCGACGAAGTCAAGGCAGTGCCGTGGCCGGGGCCCATCTTCAATGCCGAGGGCGGCCCGCTGAAGATCTTCAACTGCACGGGCGGCAGCATCAAGGTGAAGACCTTCAACTCCAACGACGCCGTCACCCTGGTTGCGTATCAGGAGAAGTCCATCGGCAACGGCAGCGCCGCGGGCCTGCAGTGCGCCACCAAGAGCTGCAAGATCAAGATCGGCAACGGCAACGTCTATTCCCCGCTAAGCGGGCTGCAGGTCCTGCTCTCCGGCGCCAAACTGCAGACCACCAACTCGTCAGCCGTCGCCGGCGGCTGCGCGAACTATGTGAAGCCAAAAAGCAATGCGGTGCTGATCCAGGGCACCGACGTCGTGCCGTCGGTCTTCAACTGACCGGTTACCCGCGGTGTCAGGCCGGCCTCCGCTTGTTGGCGGCCGGCCGCGCCTTCACCCGATAGGCCTCGCGCCGCGGCAAATGTAGACGGGATTTATGGCCTGAGCGGTCAGCCGGGGATTCGGCCAGGAAAGGCTCGCTCGATCCGCTCGGCGACCATTTCCTGCATCCGCCACAGCCGGTCGTCGCACAAGCCCAACTGCTCCAGGTGCAGTGCCGTTAGATAGACGTACTGAGCCATCGAGCCCATCATCCCAACCGCCCGGGCGAGCGCATCGGCGACCACTTCGTCAGTGAGATGACCGGCGTATTCCGTGCCCCTTCCCGGGTGGACCAGCGAGATAGCCCGGACCGTTCCCAGCGCCGTCACCACTGTCACCCATTTGGGCGGGAACGGGGGTTCTTTCCGCAGCAGGCCCTCGATGTTCGCAAAGAGGCCTTCGCGTGGCAGTCGATAGACCATGCCTTTGCATTGCCCCCCTCGATCAAGCGAGAGCATGTATCCGGGCGCTTCGGGGTTGCCCCTGAAGCGGGTGTCGGGGCCGAGACAGAAGTCGCGATGCCAGCCGCGGACCACACCCGGCCGCTCCTCAACGGAGGTGAAGCGCTTGTTCCAGAGCAGCGAGCCGAAGGCGAAGAGCCACATATCTCCATTCGACGGCACCGCATCGATCAGCGCCGCGGTGGTCGAGGAGTAATAGCTGTCAGGCGGCGACCCACCGCCGTCATGCGGCGGAGGACGCGGGTCGTCGATCCTGGCCGGAAGGAGAGCCACATGAGCCTCCGTCAACCGCATTTTGCGAATACTTCGCGCCATGGTTATCCCCGTCGCCTCAGCTCAGAGCCTGGATGGCGGTGACGATGACGGAGAGACCGACGCTGACGATGACCAGCCAGTTCAGGATCGCCGGGATCCGGATAGGTTCATAGGTCCGGTCGTCGTCGCGCCGATCCCGGGATCTCAAGTCTTCCAGGGCGGCGTCGGCGTAATAGGCGTCGTGGTAGCTCTCGTGGTAGAAGTACATTTGTCGGTCCTCCCCTCATTCCATTGGATCAACGGGAGGAGTGTTGCCTGGGCGCTGGCTTGGGTATTGAAACTTCGCCGAAATCTCGCCGAATAGTTCCAAAAGCCATTTCGAAGCGGGGCAAATGTCGGACCAGCGGATCATCTGTGGGCCGTTCGCAATCGACGTGGTCGCAGAGCTGGCCACGAAGAACGGCGAGCCATTGCTGGTTGGCCACCGGGGCGTCGCGTTGTTGGCAACCTTATTCAGGCGCCCGGGCGAGGTTCTCACTAAAACCGAACTGATGGATGCAGCCTGGGCCGGGCTCGCTGTCGAGGAAAGCAACCTCTCGGTTCAGATCGCCGCACTCCGCAAGGCTCTCGGGCGCTCGCCCACCGGCGGCGACTGGATCGTAACGGTGCCGCGCGTCGGGTACCGGTTCGTTTCGCCTTCCTCTTCGGCCTCGCCAGCCCGCAATGAGCAGCCCTCGATCGCGGTGTTGCCGTTCGTCAATCTCAGCAGCGATCCCGAACAGGCGTTCTTCGCCGATGGGCTGGCAGAGGAGATCATCGTCGCCCTGGGCAAGCTCCCGGGGCTGGTGGTGATTGCGCGCAATTCGAGCTTTGCCTACCGAGGCGGCGACGTGGACGTGCGTAAGGTCGGCAACGATCTCGACGTACACTACGTACTGTCGGGTAGCGTGCGGCGTGGCGGCAATCGCTTGCGCATGAGCGCGCAGCTCGCCGACGCCGAGAACGGCGCCCACGTTTGGGCAGAGACCTTCGATCGCGAGCTGGCCGACGTCTTCGTCATCCAGGATGAAGTGACCCGGCGGATCGTTGATGTCCTAAAGGTCAAACTGACGCCGGCGCAAACGGCACAGGCGGCCACCGGCGGAACCAACGACATCGAGGCACTGGATCTGCTGATGCGCGCCCGCGCGTTCCTCTCCGGGCCGACCCAGAATGTGGAAGTGTACAAGCGCGCGACCGGTCTGGTCCGTCGCGCCATCGAGCGCGATCCATCCTACGTGGATGCGATGGGCACGCTCGCGCTCGCCCACAATTTGGATTACCTGAACCGGTGGAGCGACGACCCCGACCGCTCGCTCATGGAGGCGAAGCGGCTGGGGGACAGAATGGTCGAGCTTGCGCCGGACCACGCTGGCGGTCATTTCGAATCGGCAATCACAGCAATGTTCGCCCGCGATTTCGACCGGTTTCGCCGTGAGGCGGCGATCGTAGTAGCGCTCAATCCGGATGCTGAGATTGCCAGCAACCTGCAGGGCCAAGTTTGCCTCGTCGATGAGGTGCCGCTCGAGGCTATTCCCCATTTTGAGCGGGCGATGCGGCTCAACCCGTCCCTGGGCACGACCCTTCTGCATCTCCAATTGCTCGGCATGGCTTATTTCTTCGCCGGCCGCTTTGAGACGGCCGCAGCGCTGTTCCGTGAGCGTATCCAGCTGATGCCCAACACCGATTGGTCGCGTGGATACCTTGCCTCCGCCCTGGGCCATCTTGGGAGAACCGAGGAGGCGCGGCAGGTCTGGGCCGAACTGATGGCGATCAATCCAAAATACGTCATGGCAGAGCGGCTCACCCGGAGGGGGGACCAGCCTAGACAGATCGAGATGGTCCTCGATGGCGCACGAAAGGCCGGGCTGCCGGTCTGAGCACTCTCAGCGATCACGTTTCCAGGATGACGCCGGCATCCAGTCGCCGACAGCTCACCGCTGGGCTGAGAATGGCACTGCTGCCGTCAGTATCTGACCGGAATCGTTGAACTCGACCTCGAAGTTCACGGCAATGGTTTCAGGCGCGAGGATGATCGTGGCGCCGATTCGCACGTCGTTGCCGCCGCGGTCGACCTGGCGCTCCCTGAGGTCGAAACTGATCTTGCCGTCGGTCTCACTCCCAACGGCCGACCCCGTGAACCCGGCATTGGAGCTCATCACCGCCTGATAGCGCCCCTTCGCTGCATCGTAGGCGATTGTCCCGCTCACGGAGAGGTTCATGCTAGCAAGGCTGCACCGGCCTGCATAGTTGATCTTTCCCTCGTTCCCGGGAGCGATAGTCAATCGGCAGCGAAATGGCTCAGGTTCTTCGCCGCCAACGAGTGCAGCGGCGCCGCTCCAGGCCCCGATATATGAGCTCAACTTGGCGAACCCGTCCTGTGCGGCACTTGATGGCGTCGCAAGGGCGATGGCTGCTAACAGGATAGATATCGCCGAAAAATTGTACTTTGACACGGTTCTCTCTGCGTGTTGGCTGCAACGGTAGAAGCCGGCATCATGATGTGGTTTCCGTGCGCGGCCACTTTGCTTCGGCTCTCAGCTGTGACAGATCACTCCGTCAAGCTCCGAATCCAGTGATTGAGATTCCAATTTGGACGTCCAGCAATCTAACTCCGTCGTGGCAGTCGAGGACGTTCGATTCGAAGTCGCTACGTCTACGGGAACACTCTCCATTCTTAGCGGAGTATCGCTCAAAGTCGAGGCGTCCCAGGTAGTGGCCATCGTCGGTCCGTCCGGTAGCGGCAAGACATCGCTCCTGATGTTGCTTGCCGGCCTCGAACAGCCCACGTCTGGATCCATAAAAGTCACGGGGCAGCAACTTAACGATCTTACCGAGAATCAACTAGCACTGTTTCGCCGCAGGAACGTCGGTATCGTGTTCCAGAGCTTTCATCTCATTCCGTCGCTCTCGGCGCTGGATAACGTGGCGCTCGCGCTCGAGATCGCATCTCCCGGTCAGAGCCTGGCGGACTGCCGCACCGCGGCGGCGGCGGCGCTGACCTCGGTCGGCCTTGGGGACAGACTGTCGCATCGCCCATCGGCGCTTTCGGGCGGCGAGCAGCAGCGCGTCGGCCTGGCGCGCGCCATGATCGCCGAACCCAAACTGGTGCTGGCCGACGAGCCGACGGGCAATCTCGACCAGGCGACAGGCGCCGTGGTGATCGAGCTGATGTTCGACCTGGCGCGACGCCGGGGGACTGCCGTAGTGCTCGTAACGCATGATCCCGGCCTTGCCGCGCGGGCCGACCGGGTCTTTGCCATGGAACGCGGCGTGCTGACGGAAACCACCGGTAAGTCCTCCTGATGCGTGGCCTTGCCGCAGCGATCCGCATTGGCCTGCTCGACATGCGCGGCGACTGGCGACGCTTCGGGCTGCTGATTTCCTGCCTTTTCCTCGGAACTGCACTGCTCGCGGGTGTCAGTTCCGTCGGCGCCACCATCCGGCAGGCGGTCGACGAGAACGCGGCGCTGCTGATGGGCGGCGACATCGAGATGTCCCGCACCGATCGGCCCGCGGCCGACGACGAAATCGCGGCCCTCGAGACGTTCGGCCGGGTGGCGAGCGTGGTGGACACCAATGTGCGCGCCAGCACGCCAGAGCGGGATGCGTTCGCGGACCTCGTCTCGGTCGGCCCGGGCTATCCGCTGCTTGGGCAGATCAGCGGTTCCGCCATGCCGCCTGACGTGTCGGCGTTCGACCTCCTCGCGCTGCAGGACGGCGCGTTCGGGGCGCTGGTCAGCCCGTTGATGCTCGACCAGCTCGGCATCGGAGTGGGCGACGTCATCATCCTAGGCGGCACGCAGTTCGTGGTCCGTGGGACGCTGACCGGTCTACCGGACAATGTGGTGCGTGGCTTCCGCCTCGGGCTGCCGGCGATGATCTCGACCGACGCACTGGCGGTCCTGTCCGACCGCACTTCGCCGCTGCCGGGCCTCGGCACATTCTTCCGCTACAAGGTTCTGCTCGCCGGAGGGGACAAGGAAGCAGTCCGGAATGCGATGGAGGAGCGCTTCGGGAGCAGCGGATGGACCGTTCGATCGGCCCGCGACGGGCTCGGCCCCATGGTTCGCTACTACGACATGTTCATGCAGTTCCTGGCGATCGTGGGACTGGCGTCGCTGCTGATTGGCGGCGTGAGTGTGTGGACCAGCATTTCGGCCTATATCGCCGAGCGCTCGAACGTCATCGCCGTCCTCCGCAGCCTCGGAGCGACCAGCGGCCGCGTCCTCGTGCACTTTGCGGTCCAGATCGCCCTCCTGACGGCGATTGGCGTCGGGCTGGGGCTGCTGGTGGGCGGGGGCTTCGCGCTGGTGGCGACGCCCATCGTGGGACAAATCATCGGCGTAGGGCTGCCGCAGGGTGTGCATGTCGGACCGCTGGCAATGGCGGCCGGCATCGGCTGCATCATCGCCTTCGTGTTCTCGTACCTGCCGCTGCAGCAGGCGGAGACGATCCGGCCGGTAGCGCTTTTCCGGTCGAAGGGCGTCGGTACCCCTCCGATCGACTGGCGCGCGCTGTTCCGCCCCGCGGTCATCGTGCCGATGGTCCTCGCCATTGCAGCCTTCCTCGTGCTCGCCTCGCTCATGACGAACGCGCCGGTGCTGGTGGGAGCGTTCGCCGTGGTCAGCGTGGTGGCGGCGACCCTGTTCCGGATGGCGATCGTCGCGGCGCGCGGCATTCTCAGCCGCTTGCCGGAGCCGCGCAACCGGCTGGTCCGCGCTGCCCTGCGCGGCATCTCGGCTACGGGATCGAACGCGACATCGGTGGTGGTGTCGCTGGGCATGGCGCTCTCCATGCTGGTCATCGTGCTGGTGCTGCAGCTCAACCTCAGCAACGAGTACCTGGGCGCATCGGCGTTCGACGCACCGACGCTCGTGGCATCCGATCTGTTCGAGGATGAAGTCGCGACGCTTGAGACGCTGCAGGGTCAGGACAGCCCGCTGGCTAGCTTTACGGTGACGCCGATGCTGCGCGGATCGCTTGCGAGCGTGAACGACACACCGGCGTCCCAGCTTCGCCAACGGGGATCGGAAGCGGGCTTCCTGCTCTCGGGCGAAATACCGCTGACCTATCGGCAGGTGCTGCCGCCGACATCCAAGCTCGTCGAGGGCAGGTGGTGGGAGGATCAATATGCCGGCCCACCGCTGGTTTCCGTGCATGAAAGCCTGAGGGCGGGCCTCGGCCTCAGGCTCGGGGACCGGCTGACCTTCGATATCTTCGGCGACCAGCTCGTGGCGGAAATCCGGAACTTCCGCGAGTATTCGTGGCAGGGCGGCATCGATTTTCTCGTGACCTTCTCACCGGGTGTGCTGGAAGGCTATCCATCGACCCTGCTGGCGGCGGTGAACGCCAAACCCGGCCAGGAAGACGAACTGGAACGGCAGCTCGGCAGCGCCCTGCCGGACGTGCGCTTCATCGCCATCGGCGAAACGCTCAAGCTGATCACCATGGCGCTCAGCCAGCTTTCGCTGGCCGCTTCGCTGGTCGGCGGGCTGGCCGTGGCCAACGGTCTGCTTGTGCTCCTTGGCAGTCTCGGCGCCGGGCAGCAACAGCGGCGTGCGGACGTGGTGATCAACAAGGTGCTCGGCGCCACCCATCCCGAGATCGTTGCCGTGATCATGCTGCAGTTCGCGCTGATCGCGGCCTTTGCCGCGGTGCTGTCGGTGATCTTCGGCACCGCCGTTGCCTGGCTGCTGACCCAGGTGTTGCTCGACGTCGAATTCTCGATCAGCCTGCCCACGATCGGTGCGGTGGAACTGGGCGCGGTGCTGCTGACCGCTTTGCTTGGCGCCGCCAGCATCTACCGCTCGCTCTCGACACGAGCTGCCCGCCTGCTGCGAGAGATGGTTTGATGGTGCTGCGGCGCTCACTCATCCACCTCAGGATGATGCGTCGGCAGGTCGGCCCAGTCGCGGGAAGTGAACTGCGCCGTTGGATCGGCGGGGGCTTCGTCGCTGGCGCAGATTTCGGCGAGCCAGTCGGCCAGCCACCGCCGCGCCCGGGACAACAGGCTCGGCTGTTCGGTGAGGAATAGGGCGGTCGGCGTATCGATCGATTTCATCTTCAGCTCCTCGCGTGGTCCGGTGGATTTCACCGGTACGAGCGAGACTGCGGCCCGACCCTGCTTTGTGTCCCAAAGGCGGGGCCAAAATGATCCAAATTCGATTGGAGGCTACTCGGGCAGCCCGGCTTTGCGCAGGCCGTCGATGAGCACGTCGTGCCGCTCGGTGCGGAACGGCTGCGGGAAGCGATTGCCGTTGCGGATCATGCTCGACACCCGCAGGTGCGGCGCCCGTTCGCGGATCGCGGTGACGGCGCCGCGCGCTTCGTCGATGCGGCCGAGGTGGGCGTAGGCCGCAGCCAGCGTCCAGTAGGCGGCGAGCCAGTCGCCATTGGCGGCAACACTGCGGAGCGACCAGTCGGCCGCCTGCTGATACTCGTGCTTGAACAGGTCGGAGAGACCGACCCCGACCAGGAGCTCGTAATTGTCGAGGGCGCCGGGCGAGGCCTGGAACGCCTTGAGATAGAGGTCGCGGGCGAAATCGAGATCGCCGAACATCATGTTGCAGAACGCCGTGAGCGACAGCACGGTGGGGTTGTTAGGATTGGCCGCCACCGCTTCGCCCATCATGGCGAGGCAACGCTGCCACTGCCCGCCGAACGCCATGAGCACCAGCCCGGAGATCGCTCCGACGAGCGGATCGTCGGAGCCAGCGACGAGGGCCGCCTCGGCGAGCTGCAGGCCGCGCGCCCGTTCGGTCGGTGTCGCGCCCAACCCGAAGGTTTCCTGTCGTTCGTAGGCCCAGGCCGCATAGGCGAGCCCGGTGGCAAAGCCGGGATCGAGCCGCACCGATTCTTCGAGGAGCCGGATCGCTTCGGCCCGCACCTCCGCCGAGGTGCCGCGGAACAGCGGCAAGGCCCTGAGATAGTGGTCGTAGGCATCGAGACTGCCGGGGTGCTTGCGCCGCGCCCGCTCGATCTCGGCCTTGCGGATCTCTGGTTCGACAAAGCCGATCACGGCCTCGACGATGCGGTCGAGGAAGGCGAAGAGCTCGGAGCCGTCGCCGTCGAATTGCTGCGCCCAGAGATGGGTCGCCGTCTCCGCCTCGATCAGTTGCACACTGACCCGCAATTGCGGCCCCCGCCGCCGGATAGTCCCCTCGAGCAGGTAGCGCACCCCCAGCGCGGTGATCTCCTCCGGCCCGAGCCCGCGCTCGCGATAGCTGGACGCGGTGTTGCGCGACACCACGGCGAACGTCTTGAAGCGCGACAGGGCCGTGATCAGGTCCTCGACCACGCCATCGGCGAAATAGGCCTGCTCGGCATCGTCGGGCGGGGTGGCGAACGGCAGCACCGCCACGACCGGACGCTGCACCGAGGGCCCGCGCGGAGCTTCGCTGTCCGAGAACCGCGGCAGCCGATAGCCGACCCGGGGCACGGTCGCGATCCACTCCTGCCCATCCGGCCGCTTGCCCAATGCCTTGCGCAATGCGGCGATCTGCACCGAGAGGTTTGCCTCTTCGACGAAGAGGCCCGGCCAGGCCCGGCTCATCAGCGTATCTTTGTCGACCGCCGCGCCGTTCGCATCGGCCAGCGCCGCGAGGAGGTCGAACGCCCTTTGGCCCAGCGGCAAGGGCTGCCCGTCGCGGCACAGCACGCGCGCCGTCCCGTCGAGCACGAAGGGGCCGAAGGTGGTGTGTCCGTCTGGCATGCGAGGACTATAGCCGGTGTCCTGCGGCCGGTCATCGCCCCGTCGTTGGCTCGGAATTTCTCGTTCTAGCTTGCGTGAAGCATCGATCGCCGGCCCCCGAGCAGCCCCAGCCGGCAGGTGAAAACTGGGCAGTGTTCGCAGTTCTGCCATTGTTGCAGGCGATTGGGGCGCCGCGGCGTTCGATTTGGGACTCGGGGGCGGCATCCTGTTTCGGCCGCTAGCGCGCCGCAACAACAACAAGAACACGCCCCGGAGGGAATGTGGCAGAGCCTGAACCCAGAGACCTGGTCCGACGATGGACCAGGATCGCGATCTATGTGGTTATCGTTGCACTGTGTGTCGTCATAGCCATCGCCGGCGCGGTGCAGCATATCTAGCGCCGCCAGTAGTTCTTGAGTTGTCGCGCTTTCGAACCGGAAAAGTCTGCAACTTTTCCTGAAAGCGCTCGCTGATCTCGCCTGTGTGGCGCTTCCGACAGTAGTTTACCCGCGTAGTCTTCCGTGCCAGCGTGGCCGGGGGCTTGAGGGGCTTGGTCGCGCATGGAATGGCTGCTGCTTTTTGTTGTCGCCGGTATCGTGGCGGCCGTTGTTTTCAGCAACAGACTATCGGCGCTACAACGAAGGATCGGCGAGCTCGAGGGACAGGTGGGGCGGGTCGCCAGCCGGCTCGATGCGGTGGCCGAGAGCACCGGGGTCTTCGTTCCGAGAAAAACACCGCAGGCGCCGGCGCCTGAGACCGTCCCGGCATCGATCGAGATACCTGCCGAGTTGAAGCCGGCGGCGGTAGCGGCTGCTGCTGCGGCGGTGGCGCAGCCTGCGGTTTCCGAGGCGATAGAGATCCCGTCCGAACTGCCCGTTGCGCCGAAGGTGCCGACGCGGAAGCCCGCATGGCCGAAGCCGGATCAGGTGACGGCCGAGACGCCGGCAGGCGCCGGTGCGGCAGGCCTGCCACCGCCGGCGACACCGCGCCCGCCGGCGACACCGCGCCCGCCGGAGCCTCCACGCCCGCCACGCGAGCCGGTCGACTGGGAGAAGACGCTAGGCGTCCGGCTGCCAGTCTGGGGTGGCGCGATCATGCTGCTGATCGCCGGGTTCTTCCTGATCAACTGGGCGATCGAGTCGGGCGCATATTTGTTCACGCCGGAAGTACGCGTGGCGCTTTGCGGACTTGCCGCGGCGGGATTGCTGGCCGCGGCCTTCTTCGTCAAGGCGCGCGGAATCGCCAATGGTGAGCGCATCGCTTCGGCGCTGGCCACGGCGGCGATCGCAGTCGGCTATGGCACGACGTTCCTTGCCGCCGCGGTGTTCCACCTCGTGCCGGATGTGGTGGCACTGGCCGGCGCCGGGCTGCTCGCCATTGCGGCGATCGCCATTGCCAGCCAGTTCGGCCAGCGGGTGATGCTGGTCGGTCTGCTCGGTGGCTACCTGTCGCCGCTGTTTGCATGGTCGCCGGAAACATCGAACGCAATGCTGGCCACCTATGTCGTGGTGCTGCTGGCGGTATCGATGTTCGCCATCCGCTGGAACGGCTGGTGGGGGCAGGCAGTCCCCGCGATCGTTGCGCCGGCGCTGTGGGCTTTGGCGCTGTTGCCCAGCACCAATGACACGGTCCTGCTTGCGGTGTTCTACCTGCTGCTGGCCGCGATACCGGCTGCTGCAGCGATATTGCCGTTGCGGCAGGACGGGGGCGTCGAGGGACCCAAGGTCGGTCTCGTCAACCTGGGCTTCCTCGCGGCCTCGGTCCTACTGGCGCTGGCGGTCTATTGGCACGCGTTCGACCTGGCCCTGCTGGTTGCGATCGTGCTTATCGGCGCTGGTGGCGCAACATTGGTGGCGCGCCAGGGGCCGGCTTTGGCGCCGGCCTGGGTTGCCTCGCTCGGCGCCGCATTGTTCGCGCTCGGCGCCTGGGAGCGGCCCGACGGGCCGACGTTCCTGGCGTTCGCCGTCGTCCTCGGCGCGATCCATCTCGGGGCGCTGGTGCTGCAGTTCCGCGCCGGGCCTGACCAGGCGCGGCGCTCGTTCGAGATCGCGGCGCTTTCGGCCCTGCTGTTCGTGATCCTCGTGGTCAAGCTCGATGGCTGGGCGGGCGCGCGGGATGCGCCGTATCTGTGGGCCGCGATAGCGGTGGCGATCGCGGCGGTGTTCGGGTGGCTTGCCGTGCGGCTGCGACAGCCGGCCGAGGGGTATGGGGCGTCGGCCGGCTTTGCCGTCGGCGCCAGCGCGTTCCTGTCGCTGGCGCTTGGGCTGGTGCTCGATCCCGGGTTCTATGCGCTGACGGCGGCCCTGCAGGCGTTCGGGCTATCGCTGCTCTATCTCAGGTACCGGGCGCTGGTGCTCAAGCAGATGCACGTGATCTACGCCGTGCTCTACGGCGTGCTGCTGGCGGTGGGCCAAGTGCTGTCCGCCGGGACGACGATGTTCTACGATATCGAGGCGTCGGGCTGGCTCGACTTCGTCCCGACGGTGGGTTTCAACAACGAGCCGGTGACTCTGCTGCTCCTGCCGGGGCTGCTCTTGCTGGGCGCGGCCACGGCCTTCGCTCGCGTTGCCTATACGGCGGTGCCGCGGGCTCTGGACGTGGTTTCGGTTGCCCTCATCGCGCTGGCCATCCACTTCCTGATCCTGCCCGGGTCGCCTTACGCGCTGTTCGACCGGCCGCTGATCACCGGATCGTGGTGGTTCAACGCCCTGGCGCTGGTCGCGCTGGCGGCGGTCTACGCCGCCTGGAGGACCGGACGTACCGAGCTTTTCCGCGCCGGCGTCGGGGTGGCGGTGGTGGTCGCTGCCGCCATGGTGGTGGCGGTGATGCTGCCGGTGTTCCGGTTCTGGCCGATCATGGATGTCCCCGGTCCGGCGGTGTTCAACGTCGCGCTCACCGGCATCGGGCTGCCCTCGATCCTGCTGCTCGGCATCGCCTGGCTGTCGCGGCGGCTGGGCTGGTTGCAGTTCGCGCGCGGGCTGGCGGCGTTCGGCGGACTGGGCGGGCTCATCACCATCCTCGTCGTCATCCGGCAGGCGATCCATGGGCCGACGCTCATGGGGCCGGGGATCGTATCGGGGCAGCTCGAGCTCTACTCGTACTCGATCGGCATGCTTGCCTATGGCTTCGCGCTGCTCTGGGCCGGCGTCGCCTTCTCGAGCCTAGCGCTGCGCGCCGGATCGCTGGTGGTGGTGCTGGCGACGATCGGCAAGGTGTTCTTCTACGATGTCGGCGGGCTCGAGGGTCTGTGGCGGGTCGGCTCGTTCCTCGGGCTCGGCATTGCGCTGCTGGTCGTCAGCTGGTTCTACGGTCGCTTCGTCTTCGGCATCGGGCCGAATGGGGCGAAGAAGGGTGACGCAGCGCCGACGGGGTAAGGCGAAGGATCAGACGGCCTGCGCCGCGGCATCGTGGACGAGCGCCAGGCCGGAGTGGACGATCTCGACCTTGGTGCCCGGAGCTGCACTGCCGACCCGCACATCGGCCTCGAGCTGGCTGGCGAGTGCTTCGACGATACTGGTGCCCAGTCCGGGCTTGGCGGCTTGTGGGTCCGTCGGCATGCCGATCCCATCATCGAAGACCGACAGGGTCCAGTTGGGACCATGCGCGCCATAATGGACGGTGATCTTGCCCGGGCGGCCCTCGGGGAAGGCGTGCTTGAGGGCGTTGATGACCAGTTCGGTGACGATTAGACCCAGGCTTATCGAGGCTTCGGAGCTGACGACGGCGTCGTCGACGGCAACCTGAATGGAAAGCCTTGCGGGGTCTTCGATCATCGATGCGCCCAGGCTGGAGCAAAGCTGCGTGAAGTAGGGGCGGAGGGACACGTCTCCTTCGGTCGACTGGGCCAGTTGCTGCTGTACCGATGCAATCGACATCACCCGGCTGTGGGCGTCCTTGAGGTGACCGCGCGTCTCTTCGGACTGAACCCGCCGAGCGCTCTGCAAGAGAACGCTGGCAATAATCTGGAGGCTGTTGGCGATGCGGTGCTGGACCTCGCGCAGAAGTATGGCCTTGTCGCGGATCAGGTCGTCCTTGAGCTTCTCGCTGGCTCGCGCCTGCGTGACGTCGGCCACTGCCAACAGCAGCCGCACGTGGACCTTGTCTTCGTAGTCGACTCGATGGGCGTTGAGCACCAGGTGCTGGACACCCAGGTTCGGACGTCGGAGATCGAGCTCGTAGGCGTGGATCTCGGCGGCGCCCGAAGCCGTCGCCATGAGAAGCGAACCCAGCTGCGGCACATTCCATTCCCCGTCACCTATCGCCAGCACAGGCTTGCCCCGAACGGTCGCAGGATCGATGTCGAAGGCGAGGCAGAATGATGTGCTGGCAGCGATGACCGTGAGGTCGCCAGCAAGTAGGAGCAGCGGCGTATCGGAAGTAGCAACCACCGCCAGCATCAAGCTGAGGGCAGCGCTTGCGGGGAACTCGTCGTGGGCGTCCACTGCTGGGGCCCTCCATGCCGGAGGCTCGCAAAGCGAAAGCCATACCCGGCGACAACGGTGTTGTGGCCGTGCAAGTGATCTCTATCACCTATCAGAGCCCGGGAGTCGGGTATTCGCGCGGGTGTGCCAGCTTCGTGAATTGGGGATGGGTTTCCCAGCTCCATATGGCTGCGAACGCGCGGCGGCACCGGTTCGTGCCGACGAACGCGTTCCGGGTCCCGCCGGCCCGCGACTCGTGGCAGGTTGCCCACCCTTGCGCAGATGACAGCGGAGACAGGCAATGACCGGCATGGTGCGGGAGCTTCGGCTCGTTATCACGACGGCGGATTTCGAGCGGGCGCTCGGGTTCTGGCGCGATACGCTGGGGCTCGAGGAGCAGCTGGCCGTGAACTCGCCGGATGGGCGGGTGGCGATCCTCAAGGCAGGAGTGGCGACGCTCGAAATTGGGGACGCGAACCAGGCTCGCTTCATCGATGAAATCGAGGTCGGACGGGCTGGCGTGAGCGGGCAGTTCCGCGTGGCGCTGCGGGTTGACGACACCGCTGCAGCGACGGGCCTGCTGGAGGCGGCGGGCGCGACATTACTTGGCGCGCCGCGGCTGACGCCGTTCAGATCGACCAACTCACGGCTCGAGGCGCCCGACGGGGTGCAGCTGACACTGTTCGATATGGAGTGAGGACGTGACGGAGTATCAGCTCATCGAGCGCATACCGACGATCGAGGAATATCGCGACCTCAGGGCCCGCAATGGCCTCTCGGCGAAGACGATGGAAGCGGCGGCGCGCGGGCTGCCCAACACGATTTATGCCGTGGTGCTCGAGGACGCGGGCCGGACGATCGGCATGGGCCGGGTGATCGGCGATGGCGGCACGGCCTTCCAGGTCACCGACATTGCGGTGCTGGGCGAGTATCGCGGCAAGGGGCTGGGCAAGCGCATCGTCAAGGCGCTGGTCGACTGGCTCGAGGCGAACGCGCCGAAATCGGCCTATGTGAGCCTGATAGCGGATGGGCCGGCCAAGGACCTCTACGCGCAGTATGGGTTCCGGGAGACGGCGCCGGAGTCGGTGGGGATGTATCTGCGGATAATGTGAGGGGCTACGCCCCGCTCTGTCATGCGCGAAGATGACGGCCGGTGGGTATTGCGTCCATCGGCGAGGAATGATCGCGCAAAATCAACCGCTTATCACTTTTTCTGCCTATCTCGTCCCCGCGTGACGGTGGTGTGCTATGTTTTGGCTACGGTCGGAGAAATGGGGTTCGAGGCCCCGTTCGGACTGGGCGAATTCGTAGCCATTGCGGATGTGGGCGTTGAAATAGCGCCCCTTTGACGGTGAGTGGCGGAGCGCGTCGAAGACGACGCTCGGGACTTCGAAATAATCGTAGCGGCGGCCCGACGGACGGAACCAGACGCTGAGCGTCTGGGTCTCCGGGTCGTAAGCCATATCGGCAATGACGGTGGACGGCATGGTCGCCTCCTGCCGCGGATGAACGCGTGGGGGGAGGACGGGGTTGCTGGCTGACGACGACAAGCGGTGGGATTTGGTGAGGCTGCAGGTAAAGGCGGGCGAGATGACCCGCAACCGCATCTGCGCCGAGCACGGGATCACCACACAGCGGCTGGCTCAGCAGATCAGGAAGAACAAGTGGGATGTCGACGAGGATGCAACGGAGCATGACCGCAGGATCATCATTGGCGAACTGTTCCTCGCCACCGAACTACAGGTTCTGCGTTTGCTGGGGGCGCAGATGAGCGAGACAGGTGAGCGCGAGAGCGCCTTGCTCGGACGCCTGACAACAACGCTTGACCGGCTCATCTCCTTGGACGTCAGGGTGACCGGCAAGAAGCCGACGCAGCGCCAGAGCAAGGAAATGACGGAACTCAGGGCCAAGATCGCGAAGCGGCTGGATGAGCTCAAGGTCCGCTAAGACGCTTTTCGCGCAGGTCGCAGACGACGAACTGCCAATCCTGCGTTTCGACTGGGACCTCTGGGCGCACGACGAGCAGCGCGAACCAGCCGGTGACTGGACTACATGGCTGCTGATGGGCGGGCGTGGCGCCGGCAAGACGCTGGCCGGGGCCGAATGGGTGCGGGGCCTCGCCAAGGCCGAGATCGGGCCCATCGCCATTGTCGGTGAGACCATGATCGAAGCGTTGCAGGTCATGGTGCGCGGTCCGAGCGGGATACTGAGGTCGACGCCGCCCGAGGATCGGCCAATCGTCCGGGGGCAGGTATTGCAGTGGCCGAATGGCGTCGAGGGGCTGGTGCTCGGAGCAAGCGATCCGGAACGGTTTCGTGGGCCGCAGTTTGCCGCGGCCTGGTGCGATGAGGTGGGCAAGTGGCCCGATGCCGAGGCGGCGTGGGACATGTTGCAGTTCGGCCTCAGGCTGGGTGATGCGCCACGCCAACTGGCGACGACGACACCGCGTGCGACGCCGCTGATCAGGAGGCTACTCAAGGATCCGCTGACGACAGCTACGCGCATGCCGACCAAAGTGAACCAGAACAACCTGGCACGCAGCTTCTTCTCGGCCATCGTCGCCCGCTACGAGAACACCGTCCTTGGGCGGCAGGAGCTCGACGGGGAGCTGATCGAGGACCGGCCGGATGCGTTGTGGCTGCGCGGGATGTTTCGGGTGGATGAGGGCGCCGAGCTGGGGCGGATCGTCGTGGCGGTGGATCCGCCGGTGACGGGGCACAAGGGTTCGGATGCGTGCGGGATTGTGGTGGCGGCCAAGGCAGGGCAGGGGGCCGTGGTGCTGGCGGACCTCAGCTTTGGCCCCGCACGGCCGGAAGGATGGGCACGGCGGGCAGTGGCGGCGTTCCATGAGTTTGGCGCCGACTGCATCGTCGCCGAGGTGAACCAGGGCGGGGACCTGGTGAAATCGGTGATCGCGCAGGAGGACGCCAACGTGCCGGTGCGGGCGGTGCATGCGAGCCGCGGCAAATGGGTGCGAGCGGAGCCGGTGGCGGCGCTTTATGCCAACGGCCGCGTGGCTCATCGGGCGGGCCTGGCGGCGCTCGAGGACGAGATGTGCGCATTCGGAGCGGACGGCAAGGCGGAGGGACATTCGCCGGACCGGGTGGATGCGCTGGTCTGGGCGCTGACGGAACTGATGCTCGGCGGTGGTGAGCCGCGCGTGCGGGGGATTTGAGGGAGCAACAATGCCCAACTGGTTCACGCGCCTTGGCGCGGTGCTTTCGGCTGCCGAGAGGAAATCGGGCGGGCCGCAGAGTTTGATGACGGTGACGCAGCTGGGCGAGGCCAGCTGGAGCCGGCGGGGTTTTGTGAGCCTCGCCAATGCGGGATATGCGCGCAATCCGGTAGTTTATCGCTGCGTGCGGATGATCGCCGAGGCGGCGACGCGGGTGCCGCTGGTGGCCGAGACGGACGGCAAGCGGCTCAGCGAGCATCCGGTGGTACGGCTGCTGTCGCGGCCCAATGCGCGGCAATCGGGCAGCGAGCTGCTCGAGGTGGTGTATGCCTATCTGCAGACGGCGGGGAATGCCTATCTCACCGCCACGCTGATCGATGGCGAGGTGCGCGAGCTGCACGTGCTGCGGCCCGACCGGGTGCGGGTGGTAGAGGGGCGGGACGGGTATCCGGCGCGCTATGGCTACACGGTGGGCGGCCGGACGCAGGAGCTGCGGCTGGATACGAAGCCGGTGGCGGCGGTGCTGCACATGGCGCTGTTCCATCCGCTCGACGACCACTACGGCATGGCGCCGCTGGAGGCCGCGGCACAGAGCCTCGATATCCACAACGCGGCGGCGGAGTGGAACAAGGCGCTGCTCGACAATGCGGCGCGGCCGAGCGGGGCGCTGGTCTATTCGGGCGGCAGCGGCACGCTGACCGAGGCGCAGTTCCGGCGGCTGAAGGACGAGCTGGAGCAGGGGTTTTCGGGCGCGCGCAATGCCGGGCGGCCGCTTGTGCTCGAAGGCGGGCTCGACTGGAAGGCCATGGCGCTGACTCCGGCCGAGATGGATTTCATGGAACTGAAGCACGCCGCAGCGCGCGAGATCGCGCTGGCGTTTGGGGTGCCGCCGATGCTGCTCGGGATCCCCGGGGACAATACCTACGCCAACTATGCAGAGGCCAACCGGGCGTTCTGGCGCGGCACGGTGGTGCCGCTGGTGCGGCGGGTCGCCGACGACCTGGGCTTCTGGCTGGCGCCGGGGTTCGGCGGAGTGACGCTAGTGCCGGACCTCGACGGGGTGGAGGCGCTGGCCGAGGACCGGGCGGCGCTGTGGGCACGGGTGGGGAGTGCGGATTTCCTCACGGATGAGGAGAAGCGGGCGATGGTGGGGCTCTGACTCCGCCACCCGAAAACTACGACCATCAACTACGGAGGCCACTATGGACGAGCTGACCAAATCGATCGTGACGCGCGGGGATCTGGCGCATCTGGCATTGTTTGCCTGGGCGACGGGGGCGACCGGGTTGCTGGTCTGGACGCTCAGGGAGCTCGTGGCGGCCAATCGCCGGTTCAACGATTTTGTCAAAGAGATTTCGACGCTGAATCAATTGTTTCGCCGGGAGAAATAAGCCTATGGGGGCAAAAGGGAATTCTGGAGACAAGCAGGTCGCGGGGGAGGTGTTCCGGCAGTTTGCCTGGAACCTCGCGGGAACGCTGGCGAAGCCGGCGCGACGGCCGGCGCGGCCCCGGCCGGCGGGGGGCAAGGGCTGATGCAGCCGATCCCCATTGACGAGCGCGGGCGGTTTTCGGGCTATGCCAGCGTGTTCGGACGGCTCGACCAATCGGGCGACCTGGTGATGCCAGGCGCGTTCGCCAAATCGCTGGCGCGGCGCGGCGCGGCCAGGCTGCGGATGCTGTTCCAGCACGATCCGAAGGAGCCGGTGGGCAACTGGGAGGTGGCGCGCGAGGACGGCTACGGGCTCTGGGTCGAGGGCCGCCTAATACCGGGTGTGCCTCGAGCCGATGCTCTGCGCCGGCTGATCGAGCGGCGGGCGATCGACGGGTTGTCGATCGGCTTTCGCACCGAGCGGGCGACCCGCGAGACGCGCAGCGGCAATCGCCGGCTGTGGGAGATCGACCTGTGGGAGATCTCGATCGTGACGTTTCCGATGCTGGCCGATGCCCGCATTTCGCCGGGGCAGGGCGTCCCGGCTGACAGGTCGCTGCGAGCGGCCATTTCGCTACTGAAGCAATAGAGGACCACCAATGACCGAACTGATGGAGCGCCTTGAGAACAAGGCGTCGACGGCGGCTGCCACCGATTCCGAGGCGACGCTGGGCGAACTGATGAGCGCCTTCGAAGAATTCAAGCGCACCAATGACGGGCGGCTGAAGGAGCTCGAGAAGCGCGGCACGACCGATGCGCTGACCGAGGAAAAGCTCGGCCGCCTGAACCAGGTGCTCGATGGCGCCAAGGCGGCGATGGACCGGATTGCGCTGGAGCGCTCGCGTCCGGCGCTGGAGGCGGGGCGGCCCGATCTCGGCGACGAGTACAAGGACGCATTCTCGGCATATGTGAAGCGCGGCGAGGAGAAGGCGCTTTCGATCGGCTCGAACCCGGACGGCGGCTACCTGGTGCCGGCAGAGACCGAGAGCGAGATCCTGAAGCGGCTGACGCAGGTGTCGCCGATCCGTGCCATCGCCTCGGTGCGCAATATCTCGACCGGGCTCTACAAGAAGCCGGTGAGCCTGACTGGCCCGGTGACGGGCTGGGTGGCGGAGACGGCGAGCCGGCCGCAGACCAATTCGCAGACGCTCGACTCGATCGATTTCGCTGCGGGCGAGCTCTATGCGCAGCCGGCGGCGACGGCGGCTTTCCTCGACGATGCGGCGGTGGATGTGGGCCAGTGGATCGCCGAGGAAGTGAACGCGGCCTTCGCCGAGCAGGAGACGGCGGCCTTCGTTTCCGGCAACGGCACCAACAAGCCCAAGGGGTTCCTGGCGGAAACGCAGGTGGCCGAGGGCAGCTGGGCCTGGGACAGCATCGGCTATCTCGCGACCGGCGTTTCGGGGGCGTGGCCATCAACGGACCCGAGCGACAAGCTGATCGACCTCGTCTACACGCTGAAGGCCGGCTACCGGCAGAATGCCAGCTGGGTGATGAACCGCAAGTCGCAGGGCGCGGTGCGCAAGCTCAAGGACACCGAGGGCAACTACCTGTGGTCGCCGGGTGTGACGGCGGGCGCCAAGCCGACGCTGCTCGGCTTCGAACTGGTAGAGGCCGAGGACATGCCCAACATCGGCGCCGGCACGACGCCGGTCGCGTTCGGAGATTTCCGGCGTGGGTATCTGGTGGTGGACCGCACCGGGGTGAACGTGCTGCGCGACCCGTATTCGGCCAAGCCGTATGTGCTGTTCTACACGACGAAACGTGTCGGCGGTGGCGTGCAGGACTTTGACGCGATCAAGCTGCTGAAGTTCAGCGCGAGCTGAAATCCGTGATCCTGGTCGATTGACGCGACCTGCCTGCGCTCCGGTGCTCACGTACCAACGTACGCTCCGCTCCGGTGCTCGACAGGCCGCGCCACTCGACTCAGGCTGACGGATTTCAGTCTCGCGCTGTGCCTCCCTAACAAGTGGACATCCGATGATTTCCTACCTTCTCGCGGGGCCCGCGGAGGAGCCGGTTTCGCTTGCCGAGACGAAGGCTTTCCTGCGGCTCGATGGCGTTGCCGAGGATGGGCTGGTCGCGAGCCTGATTGCGGCGGCGCGGCTGCATGTCGAGGCAGTGACGGGCCGGGCGCTGGTGCGCCAGAGCTGGCGAGTGGTGCTCGACGCCTGGCCGGATGAGCTGCGCGTTCCGGTGTCGCCGGTGATCGAGGTGACGACGGCGCGAGCGTTCGACGAGCAGGACGACGAGCATGAGCTCGATGTCGACGCGATCCAGATCGCGGGGGATCGGCTGCTGCTGCCGGCCACGATGGATGGCATGCAGGTGCTGCGGCCGCGGCTGGGGATCGAGCTCGACTATGTCGCCGGGTTCGGTGACGCCGGGGATGTGCCACCGGACCTGAAGCAGGCGGTGCTGGCGCTGGTGGCGCACTGGTTCGAACATCGCGATCTCGCCGTTGTGGACGCCGTGGCGCCGGCCGGTTTTGACCGGCTGGTCGCGGGCCATCGACAGGTGCGGCTGTGAGCGGGGTGCCGGAGATCGGCAGCCTCACCGACCGCGTGAGTTTTCAGCGGCGCGAGACGACTGGCGAGGACGAGGGCGGGCACATCGCGCTGTTCGTGCCGGTGACCTCGCTGTGGGCCCGGGTGCGGGCGATGAGTTCGCGCCAGGTGAGCGAGGCCGATGCACGTGGGGTGGCGGTGTCGCACAGCGTGGTGGTGCGGTTTCGGAGCGACGTGAAGGCGGGTGATCGTTTCGGCTATCGCGGGCGGTGGTTGAGCGTGGTGTCGGCGGGTGATCTCAACGGGCGGCGGGCCTGGCTGAGTTGCGCGTGCGTGGAGACGAGGGCGGTGGGATGAGCTTCGCGACATCGAGTATGGGGCTTCCCCCACCCACCGGCTTTGCCGGTCCCCCCTCCCCACAAGGGAGAGGGAAACGAAAGAACCGAAGCCTGCAGTCGGATCTCCCTCCCCTTGATGGGGAGGGAGGACCACGCAAAGCGTGGTGGGTGGGGTGGGGCGGTACGCAATGACCCATCCGATTGTATTGCTTCAATCCGCCCTGGTTGCGGCCCTGCGCGATGACCCTGACCTCGCCGGTGTCGGCATTTTCGATGCGCCGCCGCATGGCGCCACGCCGCCATACGTCGCCATTATCAGGCACGACCTGCTGTCGCGCGATGGCGATGCGGCGCCGGGACATGAGCATCGCGTGACTCTGCACGTGTGGGTCGACCAGCCGAGCCGGAAGGCGGTGCTCGCGATTGCCGAGCGGGTGGTGGCGGTGGCCAAAGGGCTGACCGCGACGGGGCTCGCAGTGACGCATCGCCAGCATGAGCGGACCGATACGGCCATCGATGCCGAGACCGGGCAGGCCCGGGCGGCGGTGGCGTTTCGCTTCTTTTCCGAACCCATTTGATGAGGGATTTCCATGGCTGCCCAGAGCGGCAAGGACATGCTGTTGAAGCTCGACCAGACGGGGTCGGGGAGTTTTGTCACGGTGGCGGGGCTGCGGTCGCGTTCGCTGGCGTTCAACGCGGCGACGATCGACGTGACCGATGCCGAGAGTGCCGGGCGGTGGCGCGAACTGCTCGCCGGTGGGGGGATCAAGCGGGCGGCGGTGGCGGGGTCGGGGATCTTCAAGGACCAGGCCTCGGACGCGACGATCCGCGGGCTGTTCTTTGCCGGGACGATCCGGAACTGGCAGCTGATCCTGCCCGATTTCGGCACCGTCGAAGGGCCATTCCAGATCGTGGCGCTGGAATTTTCGGCCGATCACGCCGGTGAGGTGACGTTCGAACTGGCGCTGGAAAGCGCCGGGCAACTCAGCTTCGTGGTGGCGTGATGCCGAACATCCAACGGGGTGAGATCTCGGCCGTGTTCGAGGGCGAGGAGCGGGTGCTGTGCTTGACGCTCGGAGCGCTTGCGGAGCTCGAGGCGCGGTTGCAGGCGGGGGATCTCGTCGGGCTGAGCGAGCGGTTCAGTTCGGGCCGGGTTTCGGCACGGGATTTGACGGCGATCATCGGGGCGGGGCTGCGCGGGGGCGGCAATGCCGTGACCGACGACGACCTGGCGCGAATGTCGATCGAGGGCGGGCTGCGCGGCGCGGCGGAGATTGCGGCGCGGCTGTTGCGGGCGACGTTCGGGGAGGCAGCATGAACGCATTTCCGTGGAGTGAGGCGATGCGGTTCGGGTTCGGGGTGCTGCGGCTCTCGAGCAAGGAATTCTGGGGGCTGACACCGCGCGAACTGGCGGCGGCCTTCGAGGCGCAGGCGGCGCGGGCGCGGGGTGTCGCTCCCGGCCGCGAGGTGCTCGGGCGGCTGATGGCGGCGTTTCCCGATGAGGTGAGGTGATGGCGGATCCGTTTGGCGACCGCCTTTCGGGGCTGGACGATGTATCGGCGGAACTGAAGCGGATTGAAAGCCTCGCGGACAGTGTCGGCAGATCGCTGTCGAGCGCGCTCCGTGGGGCGATCACTGATGGCAAGTCGCTGAAATCGGTGCTGGCCGAGGTAGCGCAGAGCTTTGCCGATTTGGCGCTTAAGGCGGCGCTGCAGCCGGTTTCGTCGCTGGTGAGCGGGGCGATCGAGAGCCTGTTCACCGCGACCAATCCGAGCGTCACCGCCTTTGCAAAGGGCGGCGTGCTGCAGAGCCCGACATACTTTGGCCTGGGGCAGGGGCTTGGACTGGCGGGTGAGGCGGGAGCCGAGGCAGTGCTGCCGCTGGCGCGCGGGTCGGATGGCCGGCTTGGTGTGGCGGGCGGCGGCGGGGCGGTGAACGTGACCTTCAACGTGACGGCGACGGACGCCCGGAGCTTTGCGACGAGCGAGGCGGAGGTGTCGGCGATGCTGCTGCGGGCGGTACGAAGGGGGACGCGGGGATCATGACTTTTCACCCCATTCGCTTCCCCCTCGACATCTCGCTCGGCGCCCGTGGAGGGCCCGAGCGCGCCACGGACATCGTGACGCTCTCCTCGGGTCGCGAGGAGCGGAACAGCCGGTGGGTGCATTCGCGGCGGCGGTACAATGCCGGCTATGGCGTGAAATCGCGGGCCGACATGGCGGCGGTGCTGGCGTTTTTCGAGGAGCGGCGGGGACGGTTTCATTCGTTCCTGTGGCGGGACGGGCTCGACTATTCGTCGAACGGCACGGATGCGCCGACGATGCTCGACCAGGTGATCGGGACTGGCGATGGCGTGACGGTTTCCTTCGCGCTGACAAAGCGATACGGGGCGGCGTTCGACCCGTACTTGAGACCCATCACCAAACCGATCGTGGGCACGGTGGTGATGGCGGTGGCGGGTGCCTCCGTGCCCGCCACCGACTTTTCTCTGGATGAGCTGACCGGCGCGGTGACGTTCGACGTCGCGCCGGCGGATGGCGCGTCGGTGACGGCCGGGTTCCTGTTCGATGTGCCGGTGCGGTTCGATATCGACCGGCTGGACGTGGAGCTGACCAGCTTCGATGCGGCCGAAGTGCCGAGTATTCCGCTGATCGAGGTGCGGGAATGAGGCTGCTGGAGGCGGGGTTCGCCGCGCATATCGCGAGCGGAACGACGACGCTGGCGACGTGCTGGCGGATCGAACGGGCCGACGGGCTGGTGCTGGGGTTCACCGACCATGACGTGGCGCTGAGTTTCGGCGGGACGGATTACCTGCCGGCACACGGCCTCGATGGCGGGGAGCGGACGGGGAAGCTCGGGGCGAGCATCGACACGTCAGAGGTGGTGGGCGTGCTGCATTCCGATGCGATCGATGAGGATGACATCCTGCTCGGGCGGTTCGACGGGGCCGAAGTCACGACCTGGCGGGTGAACTGGCGCGACACGGGCCAGCGCATGCTGGTGAGCCGGACGACGATCGGCGAGATCGTGCGCGAGGACGGGGTGTTTCGAGCGGAGCTGCGCTCGGGGCAGCATACGATCAACGAGCCGAAGGGGCGGGTTTATCAGGCGCTGTGCGATGCGGAACTGGGGGATGCGCGCTGTGGCGTCGACCTCGAGGCTCCGGCGTTTCGGGGCGAGGCGACGGTTGTGGGCGTGCGGGACCGGTTTCGGGTGGCGGTGTCCGGGATCGGCGGGTTCGAAACCGGTTGGTTCGGGTTCGGCATGGCGGCGTGGGGTGCGGGGAAGCGCGAGGGCTTGCGCGATCGCGTGGTGATGCATGAGCGGCTGGGCGGCGTGGACGTGCTGGGGTTCGGCTCGGCGGTGGGGGACTGGGTGATCGAGGGCGATGCGCTGGTGCTCACCGCGGGGTGCGACCGGCGGTTTGCGACCTGCCGCGAGCGCTTCGGCAACGCGGTGAACTTCCGCGGCTTTCCGCACATTCCGGGCAACGACTTTGTGCTGCGCTACCCGAAATCGGGCTCCGAGCTCAACGGGCAGAAGCTCGTCGGATGAGCGCGCCGATCGTTGCGGCGGCGCGGGACTGGGTGGGGACACCCTACCGGCACCGGGCGGCTCTGCGCGGCGTTGGCTGTGATTGCCTGGGACTGCTGGCCGGCGTGTGGCGCGAGGTGACGGGGACCGAGCCACCGGCGCTGCCGAACTATCGGGCAGACTGGCGGGACGGTTCGCACGCGGCGGAGCTGCAGGGACTGGCGGAGCGGTGGCTGGTACCGAGGGAGATTGAACCTGGCGCGGTGCTCTTGTTTCGCATGGGGTCGGCGGCGCTGCCGCGGCATTGCGGGATTGTGGTGGCTGACGGGCGGTTCGTCCACGCGCAGGAGGGGCTGGGCGTGGTCGAGGGCGCGTTGAGCGAGGGCTGGCGGAAGCGGGTGGCTGGGGTGTTTGGGTTTCCGGAGGGGGTGTGAATGGCAACACTGGCACTGTCGGTCGCCGGCCAATTCATCGGCGGCGCGATTGGTGGGCCGATTGGCGCCACCGTCGGGCGGGCGCTCGGGGCGCTGGCGGGGTCGGTAGTGGACCAGGCGCTGTTTGGCGAAAAGCCGGCGGCGACGACCGGGGCAGATATCCGCATCTCCGGATCGTCGGAGGGCGGGGCGGTGCCGCGGCTTTATGGGTGGAGCCGGCTGGGCGGCAACATCATCTGGGCGACGGAACTCGAGCGGCTGAAGAGCGAGGATTCCGGGGCCAAGGGGACCACCGCGGCCGAGGACGAGGAGATCGTCGCGAGCTTTGCTATCGGGCTGTGCGAGGGCGAGGTGTCGCGGCTTGGGCGGATCTGGGCGGATGGGCAACTGCTCGAGACGGCTGGGCTGAACATCCGCTTCTATCGCGGTACCGAGACGCAGGTGGCGGACAGCCTGATCGAGGCTGTGCAAAGCGAGGCGCCGGCCTATCGCGGGCTTTGCTACCTGGTGTTCGAGCGGTTGCCGCTGACCGAGTTTGGCAACCGCATTCCCAACATCACGGTGGAGCTTTGCCGCGTTGTGGGCGAGCTGGAGCCGCTGATCCGGTCGGTGACGGTGATCCCCGGGGCGACGGAGTTCGGCTACGACCCGGTGGCGCGGGTGCGGGTGGTGGGACGCGGTTCGGCCGAGCGCGAGAACGCTCATGCTTCGGCGCTGGTGAGCGACTGGACCCTGTCGCTCGACGAACTGCAGGACCTCTGTCCCAACCTTGAGCATGTGGCGCTGGTGGTGAGCTGGTTCGGCGACGATCTGCGCGCCGGCGAATGCACGGTGCGGCCGAAGGTGGAGGCGGCGTCGCGCTCGGTGAAGGGGGCGGAGTGGGGCGTTGCCGGGCTGACGCGCGACGAGGCCGAGGTGGTTTCGACGCATGGTGACGGACCGGCCTTCGGAGGGACGCCTTCGGATGCGGCGGTGCTGGCGGCGATTGCGGACCTCAAGGCGCGTGGGCTGGAGGTGACGCTCTATCCGATGCTGCTGATGGATGTGCCGGTGGGCAACCCGATGGGGCAGCCGGCCTATCCCTGGCGCGGGCGGATTGCGCCGGTGAGCGATGTGGCGGCGGAGGTGGCGGCGTTTGTCGGCGGGGCGGGGGACTGGGGGTATCGGCGTCTCGTACGGCACTACGCGGCGTTGGCCGAGGAGGCGGGGGCGGATGCGCTGGTGATCGGCTCGGAGATGGTGGGCATGACCACCGCGCGGGCGGCGGGCGGGTTTCCGTTCGTTGCGGCGCTGGTGACGTTGGCGGCGGAGGCGAAGGGGCTCGCGCCAGCGGTGGACCTGACCTATGCGGCGGACTGGAGTGAGTATCACGGGTTCCAGCCTGCGGATGCGCCGGGGGACAAGCTGTTCCACCTCGATCCGCTCTGGGCGTCGCCTGACATCGCGGCGGTGGGGATCGACAATTACATGCCGATCGCCGACTGGCGCGATGGGGAGGATGGGCCGGATGTTGGGGCGGACGGGCCGTATAGCTTGCCGTATCTCGAGGCGGGGATCGACGGGGGCGAGGGGTTCGACTGGCACTACGCCTCGGACGCCGACCGGCTGGCGGGCACGCGCACGCCGATCAGCGATGGCGCGCATGGCGAGCACTGGGTCTGGCGGTTCAAGGATATCGCCGGCTGGTGGGGCAATGCGCATCACGACCGGGTGGGCGGGGTGCGCTCGACTGTGCCGACGGCCTGGGTGCCAGGCGGAAAGCCGATATGGCTGACGGAGCTTGGGTGCGGGGCCGTGGACAAGGGGGCGAACCAGCCGAACGTGTTTCCGGACGGCAAAAGCAGCGAGGACGGGCGGCCGTATTTCTCGTCGGGGGCGCCGGATGGGCTGATGCAGCGGCAGTTTTTGCGGGCGCATCTGAGCCACTGGAAGGGCGACCCGATGGTGGGGCGGATTTCGCTCTGGAGCTGGGATGCACGGCCGTATCCGGCGTTTCCATCTGATGCGGAGAACTGGGCCGATGCGGTGAACCATCCGGCGGGACATTGGCTTACCGGGCGGCTGGGGGCGCTGGCGCCGGACGAACTGGCACGGGCGGTGGCGGCGGATTTCGATTTGGACCTTGGCGTGGCGGACGTGGCGGGGACGCTGGTGCAGGGTGTGGCGATCGAGGGCGTGGTGAGTTGGCGCGATGCGACCGGGTCGGCGCTGGCGGCGGCCGGACTTTCGGTGCGCGATGGGATCGAGGGGTTGGAGCTGGTGCGGCCGGATGTGGTGCCGGCAGTGACCGTGGCGCGGGATGAACTCGTCAAGGACGACGGCCCGCTGACCTCAAGGCGGCGGCCTGATCCGTCGGAGATGGTGGCGCGGTTGGCGGTGGGGTTTGTCGATCGCGAGCGGGATTATCTCGCGGGCACCGTGACGGCGATGCGGCCGGAGGGCGCGGCGGTGGCGGGGGAGAATACCGGGCTGGTGCTCGATGCGGCTGCCGCGCGCGGCGTCGCTGAGCAGTTGTTGCGGGCGGCGGGGACCGGGCGGGATACGCTCGAGTTCGTGCTGCCGCCATCCCTTGCGGCGCTGGAAGTGGGCGACGTGGTGGCGGTGGAAGCCGAGGGCGAGGGGCCGTTCGAGATCACCGAAATTCGCGACGGGCTGGCGCGCAAGGTGACGGCGAGGGCGGTGCCGCCGGTGCTGAAGGCGGCGGTGCTGAGCGACCGGCCGGCGCGGGTGGCGGCGGGGCCGGCGCCGGTGGCGGAGCCGGTGGTGATCGTGGCGCATCTGCCGCCCGATCCGGCGACGCCGGAGCGGTCGCAACTGCTGCTGGCGGCCTATGCCAGCCCGTGGCCGGGTGAGGTGGATGTGCAGCTTGAGGCGACGGGCGCGCGGCTTGTCCGGCTGGCGCGGCCGGCGGCGATTGGCGAGTTGGCGACCCCGCTGACCGTTGGGACCGTGCATGTGCGGGATCGGCGCAGCGTCGAGATCGAGCTGAGCGGCGGACACCTGGCACCCGTAGATTTCGAGGCGGCGTTGGCCGGGGCGAACAGGATTGCGGTCGAGACCGACGCGGGCGAGTGGGAGGTGATCGGCTTTGCCGGCTCCGAACTGGTGTCGCCGGGGCGGTATCGGCTGACGGAACTGTTGCGCGGGCTGGGCGGCAGTGATGTCGCCATGGGGCCGGCGGCGACGGGCAATCGGCTGGTGGTGCTCGATGGCAATGTGGCGCTGCTGCCGGTGGAGGCGGATTGGCTCGGCGGTGAGCTGACGCTGCGGGCGTTTGCCGGGCGGCTCGATGGGACCGGGGCGGCTGTGGCGGCGACGCTGTCGCTGGGGCCGGTGCTGCCGCTGCCGCCGGTGCATCTGCGTGCCGTGCGTGAGGCAGGGGGTGATATCGCGCTCGGCTGGGTGCGGCGGAGCCGGGCCGATGCCGGCGCCTGGGCGATGGCAGAGGTGCCGCTCGAGCATGTGCCGGAGGGCTATCGGGTGACGATCTTTGACGGCGGTGACGCGGTGCGGACGATCGAGGTCGCCGCGCCTGTCGCGACCTATACCGCCGCCGCGCAGCTGGCCGATTTCGGCGCGCTGCCGGCGGCGTTCGATTTCACCGTAGCACAACTGAGCCCGGTGTTCGGCGCCGGGCATGCGGGGGCCGCGACCTTCAATGCGTAAGACCATTTTCGATGGCCTCGGCGAGGCCATCGCCCGCCAGCGGCTCAAGCTGCTGGTGGGCGTCCTGTCATCTCAACTGAGGAGAACGCTCGTGACTTTCGGAATTCTGGACGGCTTCAAGACCTACATCATCGCGGCAGCCATGGTGCTCGCCGCGGTGAGCCAGCTGGTGGGCGTCGACCTGCCCAGCTTCGAGGGGCAATCGGCGGGGCAACTGCTGATGGAGGGGCTGGCGATCTTGTTCTTGCGGAAGGGGATCAAGGGGTAAATCAGCAAGCATACCGGCCGAGAATTGACCTACATGCTTGCTTTCCGCGTCAGCAAGCATAAGGTTCGCACATGCAAGCAAGCATGAGGTGATTCTCGTGACCGACGACACGCCGCAAAGCAAAGGCGGGAAAGCAAGAAAAGCGCTGCTCAGCCCCGAAGAGCGTTCGCGGATCGCGCGAGAGGCAGCTTTGTCCCGATGGGACGGCGACGCGCCCAAAGCCATTTTTGGTGCTCCAGATAAGCCGATCCGCATCGCCGATATCGAGGTACCCTGCTACGTCCTTGAGGATAAGCGCAGGGTCATCTCGATGAAGGGAATGCTGGATACCTTCGCAATGGCCCGCGGCGGCGCCATGGTGAAGGGCATGAACCGATTGGAACTCTTCGTTTCAAGAGATCGGATTAAGCCTTACGTCTCTGAGTCCCTTTTTGAGCGCATCAAACACCCCATCAAATTCAGGATTGGCGGAAGTGTCGCTTATGGCTTCGACTCGGATACACTCATCGATATTGCTGAGGCGGTAATCCAAGCCGACGCGGCCGGGGCGCTGCAAACTCAGCAGGCGGGCATCGCGCATCAGTGTCGGGTTATTACTTCTAGTCTTTCTCGTGTTGGCCTGATCGCGCTCATCGATGAGGCGACCGGGTACCAAACCCGGCGCGAGAGCGATGAGCTACAACAGATTCTGACAGCATACCTGCTTCCTGAGCATCGTCCCTGGCTACAAACCATCCCTGACGAGTTCACCAGCGAGATCTATCGCGTCTACGGCTGGAAGCGGACAACCAACAATCGGGGGCCGAGGTACGCAGGGAAGCTGATCAGACAACTAATCTACGAGAGATTGCCAAAGCCGGTTCTGCCTGCTCTCGATGAGATGAATCCTACGAACACCAAGTACCAGCGGAAGCACAGGCATCATCAGTTTCTGACCGACAAACAGGGGCTGGATCACTTTCGATCGCTCGTCATCACGACAATGACCCTGCTGCGCATCTCAAAGGGAAAGAGCGAGTTCAAACGGCATCTCGAGGCATATTTTGGATCGCAACTCGAGCTGGATTTTGACGGGGAGCACTGACCCCATTCATCCCCCATTCATCCCCTCCGCCTCATAACTCGTTCCATGAACAAGTGTGTGTCGACAGTGCTGGCCGGCGTGATTGCGCTGGGGCTGGGGGTGGGATTTTCCGCTCCGGCTCTGGCGCAGGAATGTCTTGGGCGGCGCGAGATCCAGCAGAAGATCGACAATGGTGAGCTGATCCAGCTCAGCCAGGCGTTGGCGCAGTCTGGGGTCGATGCCAAGATCATTTCGTCGCAGGCGAAAGTCTGCCTCGTTGGCGGCCAGTGGGAATGGCAGGTCAACGTGATGGACGAATATGGCGAAAGCAAACCGGTGAGCTTGCCCGCCCAGTGAGGCCTCACGTAGAATCCGTGCTAGACCGTCCTCGTGCGTAGGGCCGGCTCACGCCGGGCGCGAGGCCCGGTGGTGGCGGCAAAGGGGACGTTAGAATGCGCATTCTCGTCGTTGAAGACGATACAAATCTCAACCGCCAGCTGAAGGAAGCGCTCACCGAGGGCGGCTACGTCGTCGACGTGGCCTTCGACGGTGAGGAGGGCCACTTCCTCGGCGACACCGAGCCTTATGATGCGGTGGTGCTCGATATCGGCCTGCCGCAGATGGACGGGCTTTCGGTGCTCGAGGAATGGCGCCGCGGCGGCAAGAAGATGCCGGTGCTGCTGCTGACCGCGCGCGACCGCTGGAGCGACAAGGTGCAGGGCATCGATGCCGGCGCCGACGATTACGTGGCCAAGCCCTTCCACATGGAAGAAGTGCTGGCCCGGGTGCGCGCGCTGGTGCGCCGTGCCGCGGGGCAGGCGAGCAACGAGATCGTCGCCGGTTCCGTGCGGCTCGATGTGAAGGCCGGGAAGGTCACGGTGGATGGCCATGCCATCAAGCTGACCAGCCACGAATTGCGGCTGCTGAGCTACCTGATGCATCACAAGGGCAAGGTGATTTCACGCACCGAGCTGACCGAGCATCTCTACGACCAGGATTTTGACCGGGACTCGAATACGATCGAGGTGTTCGTCGGCCGGCTGCGCAAGAAGCTGCCCGACGATTGCATCCAGACGGTGCGCGGGCTGGGTTATCAGATCGCCGAGGATTGATACGGCGGCCTACCCGGACTTGACGGCTTCATTGCCTTCTCCCCTTGTGGGACTTCGAGTTGCCCCGAAGGGCAAATCGCTCCAGTGGAGGGATTTGAAGCGAGAAGGCCATGAGAGCTATGCTCGAATGGCTGGGTGCCCGAAGGGCGGATGAGGGGTTGGTTCCGCGCAAGATGCTGCCTGCTGCTATGCTCAGTGTTTGTGGCCGCCCCCTCCACCAGCTTCGCTGGTCCCCCTCCCCCGTGAACGGGGGAGGATCAACACCATGAACCTCTCGGCTTCCATCACCAATCTCTGGGATCGCGCCAGGGCCGTCGTCCAGCGCCGGCCGGTCAGCGACAGCGTACCGCACCGGAAGCGCTCGATCGCCGCGTCGCTGTTCCTGTTGTCGGCCGTGTGGCTGGCGGTGGCGCTGGTGGCGACGGCGTTCCTGCTCACCGAGCTCTATTCGCGGGCGCTGGACAACAGCCTCGTCGAGACGCTGGAGTTCCATGTCGAGACGCTGACCGATCTGAGCCTTCTCGCCGATACGCCGAAATCGGAGCAGATCCGGGTGGGCGATCCGCGCTTCGACCGGACGGGATCGGGTTGGTACTGGGCCATTCGCAGCGATGACGGCGAGCTGCTGAATTTCTCCAATTCCTATGTCGGCATGGTGCTCGGGCCGCTGCCCGGGCCGTTCGACGCGACCAACACCAAGACCGCGATGCTCGACGATCCGTTCGGCATCAAGATCCGGGTGATCGAGCGTGCCGTGACCGTAAACGGGCGGCCGCTGCACATCATGGTGACTGGCTCGCTCGACGAAATCCTGTCGCTGGTCGACGAATTCCGCGGGCAGACGCTGATCGTGCTCGGCGCTGTCGCGATCATGCTTGCGGTGATGTCGACCATCGTGGCGCGCATTTCGCTTCGACCGGTCGGGCAGTTGCGGCGCGAAGTTGAACGGGTGCGTGAGGGCGACGTTGCATCGGTCACCGGGGTCTATCCGGCCGAGATCGCGCCGTTGTCCGAAGAGATCAACGAGCTGCTGCGCGCCAATGCGCAGATCGTTGAGCGGGCGCGCAACCAAGTGGGCAATCTGGCGCACGGGCTGAAGACGCCGATCGCGGTGCTGCGCAACGAGGCGAGCGCCGACAAGAAGAACCCGCTGGCCAAGGTCGTCGCCGGCGAGACCGAGAAGATGAGCCAGCTGGTCACGACCTATCTCGACCGCGCGCGGCTCGCCGCGCGGTCGGCGGTGGTGGGAAAGAAGGCAGATGCCACGCACGTGATGCTGCGGCTGACTCGCGTGATGCAGAAGCTCAACCCCAACATCACCATCGCCATGATGCGGCCGGACGCCTCGCTCCCCTGGTTCCGTGGCGACGAGGGCGATCTCGAGGAGATGGCGGGGAACCTGCTCGACAATGCCTGCAAGTGGGCCAAGTCCTCGATCGGCGTAACGGTGGTGGCCGAGCGGCGCGAGGGGGCGACCAATCTGCTGATCAAGATCGACGACGATGGGCCGGGCCTGACCGACGACGAGGCGACCAAGGTGTTGCAGCGCGGTGTCAGGCTGGACGAGAAGGCACCTGGATCCGGCCTGGGACTGGATATCGTCAAGGAACTGGTTGACGTTTACGGCGGCTCGCTGCAATTGAAGCGCTCGGTGCTGGGGGGCCTGCTTGCCGAACTGCGGCTGCCTGCCGCAAAGGTCGCCGGCTTCCGCACTTTCGCCTCAATACGCAAAGAATAAGGCTTCGGCCTTCCGCCCCGAGTCACCCATGCCCCTGTTCGCCCGCGCCCTCCCTGTTCTCGCCCTGCTCCTGCTTGCCGGTTGCAGCACCGCCCCGAACTATGACATGGCGACGGGGCCGACGCTGCCGCAGCCGAATTCGGCGCTGGCAACTCAGCCGACGATCACGCCGGCGTCGCTGCCGGTCGCCACGGCGACCCAGCCCGCTTCGGTGGCGATGAACGATGTCGGTGCCTTCCTCGACGGCACGATCACCGCGCAGCTGACGGCCAAGGACAAATCCGAGGCGGCAAGCGCGCAGTTCAACGCGCTGACCTTCGGCCGCCCCGGCGCACCGCGCACCTGGACCGGCGACAAGGGCGTGACCGGTTCGGTCACCGTCGGCCCCTATGTGCGGGTCAACAACATCGATTGCCGCGACTTCACCCATACGGTGACGGTTGGCGGCACGCCCTATCCCCGCAAGGGTACGGCCTGCCGCGACATCAGCGGGCAGTGGAGCGTCTCGTAAGAGAGATGTGATCGTTCGGCTAAGTGCCGGATAGTCATTTATTTACCGGCGGCGACTACGGTTCGAGACTACTCTTGAACCCCTTCGCCCACCGGTTTCCATGATCGACAGTAACGCAGCTGCCGCGTCCAATGAAACGGCGCCTTCGCGCCGACAGCGGCAGGCTGTAACGCCGTTTCTCGGCCTCATCGACGCTGTGATCGTGCCGGGGAAGCCGACCTTCGATTTCGATGGGGCGGTGGCCGAGGAACACGCCCGCTCGGTCTGGACCTGGATGGTGCGCGATGTCGCGCCCGACCTGATCGACCCCAACGCTTCCCCCGACGACCCGGCCGCCAGGCAGGCGCTCGACCTGCTGATGCCCGAGCTGCTGCAGCGGGCCCGTGCCACTGTTGCCGGGGCCGCCGGCGAGGCCGACCGGCGGCTGCGCATCCAGATCGGCGGCGACGAGGTGTTCGCCCGCCTGCCGATGATCTTCCACGCGCTCAAGCACCGGAGCCTGTTCGACAAGGCGCAGGCCTTCGGCCGCGCCGCCAACGGCATGGCGGACGATGCGGCGCTGGGGCTGGCGCTCCAATCGATGCCGCTGCAGGATCAGCCGGTGACGGCGCTGTTGTTGCAGGCGGCGCTGGGGCAGGTGACCAATCCGGGCAAGCTGATGGGCGCGGTGATCCGCATCGCCGGCTCGGCAACCGAGCATGCGGTGCAGCGCGCCGGGTTCGGGCCGCTGGTCGACGCCATGCTGAGCCATGCGCAGGCGCAGATCCCGGCGTTGCAGCAGTTTGGCGCCTTTGCCGATATCGACCTGATCTGCCGTTCGGTCGACCGCTATCACCGGCTGATGCGGGCGGTGACAGGCTATGTCGAACTGGGCCGGCTGACGCGCTGGTCGACCGTCATCGCCGGGATCACGACGACCGTGTCGGAGCTGATCGAGCCCAAGCTGCGCGATGTGGGGCCGGACGTGAACCTGGCGCTGCGCCGGCATCACGGCACGGATCGGATCGACAGCGAGCAGGTGCTGTCGGCGCTCAATGGCTGCTACATGCTGGCGACGGTGCGCGAGTGCCGCGACTCGCTAGCGCTCAATGCGCTGTTCGACCAGATCTGGGCCCAGGTCGGCCAGGCGCTCGAAACGCACGTGCAGCGCAATCTCGAGCAGTTCCGGCAGAGCCCGTCCGATCGCGTGATCGGGGCCCGGCTCGATGCGGCGATCAAGATGGCGGGGCTGCGGTTCAACCCCGATTATGCCGATGTGTTGCGGCGGGCTCGCGATGGGGCCGAACGGCGGGCCGCGAGCTAGAGGCTCGGCTTGACCTTCTCCACCAGTCTTGCAGCAACCGCGACACCAGCATCCCGCACGAATAGCTGCTTCACCTCCGGGACGCGTTCGAGCATGGCGATGGCGCCGTGTGTGCCGGGGCGGGGTGGGGCGTAGGTGACGCCGACGGCTTTCAGCGGGTCGGAGGTTTCCGAGTTCTCGAAGATCAGCCCGCCCGGGGTAAAGTTGCGCGCGTCGGCGGCCGCGATGGCCCAGAGTTGCGGCTTGTCGCCGAAGCGGCCGGTGAGATAGCCGGGCGGGGTGGGGACTTCCGGCGCTGTGACGCTTGCTGCTGAGACGTGCCAGCCGGTGTCCGAGATTTCGCCGGCGAGGCCGCAGCGTTCGGCCGCGACCGGACCGGCATCGCGCGGGGCGATCGCACCGATATCGACGGCCGCGGCGATGTCGCCGAGGCTGAGTTGTACGGCACGGGTGGCGATGCCCGAGACGCCGTGCCTGCTCGCGGCGGCAGCGCGGCGTGTGACCAGCGAGGCGCCGCGATCGAGATAGCCGGTGCCTTGCGCGTTCTGGCGGAACGGGGCGATGGACGTGGCGGCGTCGCGGGTTTCGAAGACTTCCTCGATCAGTTCATCGACCACCGGTGGCGCGGCTTTGCCGAGACGCGTGAGGACGGCGGCCTTGCCGCTGGCGCTGGCGGCGGCGGTGCCGCGCAGGCCGGCGGCCGAACCGACGAGCGTGACGGCTGGGAGGGTGCCCGTGGCCCCGAGCCAGCCGCTGGCGGCGTCCCATCCGGCACTGCCGCCGGCTCGGAGCCAGAGCAGGATATCCGGCTGCCAGCCGCCGGCCGCGATCAACTGGTCGGTCTCGATGGCGGTCGAATCCTGCGCGATCCCGTCCATGTTGACCGCAAAGCCGACGCGCAGGCCCGGCAGGTTGCGCTCGAGCGGCTCGGCGTGGCTGGGGGCGAGGGCGGAGGCGAGCGTGACGCCGCTGGCCTTGGCGAAATCGACGAAGCGCGACAGCGGCGAGAGGCGGCTGTCGACGATGCGCTGTACCTCGACGCCGGCATCGGCCGCATGGAGCGCGAGGCGATAGGCGAAGCTGTGTGGCGTGGTGAAGAGCGCGCGGCGGCCGGGCCACACGCCATGACGGCGAGCCCGGAGATAAGCGGCGAGGCTGCCGACGATGCCGGGAGTGCGGTTGCCCGGAAACACCGGCAGCCGCTCCAGCGCGCCGGTTGCGAGGATGATGTGTCCGGCGTCGATGGCGACGACGCGTCCCGCCGGCTTGCCCTTTTCGACCGTGACCTGGTGGACGCTGACGCGGTTGCCGGCGAGCGCGAAAGCCTCGGCATGGGTGAGAATCGTGACGCGGTCGCCAAGCTGGCTGATGAGGGCGGCCACCGCCTCCTCGGGTGCTGCTTCGCCGTCGACGGCGCCGAAGAAGCCGGCCGTGCCGCCGAGACGCTTTTCGCGCTCGATGAGGACGACCGATTTGCCGGCTGTGGCCGCCGTAGCGGCGGCGCTGAGGCCGGCGATGCCTCCGCCTATGATGGCGAAATCGGCCGTGATGGTCTCGGCTGGGGCTGCGAACTGCCACGGCTGCGCGGGCAGTGGCACGTCGCCGAAGCGGTGGTTGAGCGTGCGGGCCGGGCCGACGATACGGTGGCGCAGGGCGCCGAGGATACCGCGTGACGCGATGGGGTCGCGCCGCGCGCCGATGGTGGTGAAATCGACGCCGTCGAGGGCAGGCGTCCGCTCCATCGGCAGCGGCGCGCCGCCGCTCGTGGCGATCAGCGGCGCGAAGGTTTCATCGAGGGCGACCGGGTCGTCACCGTGACGGCCGGCAATCTGGATGCCTGCGGCGAGCGTGGCCGAGAGGACGGTGTCGCCAACATAGCCGGTGATGGCGCGGCCGTTGAGGCGAAAGCTGATGAGGCGCGAGCGATCGATCTCAGCGCCGCCGAGCCCATGCGGCGCGTCGGCCGGGAGACGGTTTGGGGTGTCGCTCAAGCCGGCACCGCGACGTATTCGGCGACCTGCAGCCGCTGGTTGCCGCGCGTCGGCCCGCGGGAGGCGATCCATTGCGCCTCATCGGAGGCGGATTTGCCGGCGAGGTGGCGGGCGAGGAGCGGCGCGAGAAACGGGGCGACGGGGCCGAGGCCGGCGACGATATTGGTCTTGCTGCCACGCGCCGGGCCGATATAGGGCGCGCCGTCGGCAGTGCGGAGCGTCGGATGTGCCATTTCGCCGGCGATACGCAGGGCGCCGGACCGAGCCGAGGCGCTGCCGAGGCGGGCACGGGCCGTAGTCGGATCGCCGCTGACGAGGGCGGAAATGCTGACGCGGCCGTCCTGCTCCAGCATCACGCCACGATCGATGTAGCTGACGAAGGGCGAGGGCAGGGGCTTGCCGCCTTCGAGCAGGAACGAGGCGCCGGGAATGGTCTCGATGCTGCGATCGAGGCTGTCCGCGTCGAGGTATCGGAGGATGGCGCGATCGCCGAGCAGCACGGCCTCTGCGGCGTCGACGGTGCGGCCGTCGTGGGCGATGCGCGCCGTGCCGTCCTTGCGGAGGGTGATCGCCGTCTCCGCGGCGTCGAGATGGCGAACCTCGTGCCGGGCGAGCCAGGTTTCGAGCGCCGGCTCGAGCCGGCCGTGCCCGAGCAGTTGCGCGTCACGCACCTTCAGCAGCAGCGCGCCGGGGAGGCTGCGGTCGGCGACCGGTTCGACGGCGTAGCCGAGGCTGATGGCGAGGTGGCGGAAGTGGCTGAGGGCTGCTGCGCTATCCGGGGTCTCGGCGATGAACAGCGGATCGACCCGGCTCATCAGTCCCTTGCCGATGCTGTTGACGAGCTTGCCGGTCTCGGTGGCCGCACGCTTGATCAGGATCAAGGTTTCGGGCCGCGTTACCGCGGATATGGAGAGGCCGAAATGGCGCTGCAGGCGGAAGGGCGAGAACGGCTCGCCGACGAGGCAAACGCGCTTGCCGTGTTCGATGGCGAGCAGCCCGGCGACGAGGCCGGCCACCGGGGTCGACCCGACGATGAGGTGATCGAGACTGTCCGAGGCCATAGGTCAGCGTACCGCCCTAACGGGACGTCCCCAAGGGACGCCCAAGGGACGCCCAAGGGCTGCGGCAATGCGCCCCCCACACATGATAGTGTGCGGGTGCATATTCTGCCCAAATGCCATTATAGATCGGGCGCGTTTTAGCCCCGTCTCGTGAGGCACTGCCCCGTCCATGCTTTTCTGGTCGCTCGCTATTGTGGTCACAGCCGTCGCCTGCGCCGCGCTCTATTATGCGGGTGCCGGACGGAGGGTCAACGCGACTGCGGACGTTGTAGACAGCCCAGAGATCCAGCACCTGAAACTTCAGCTCCGGGAAATCGAGACCGACGCCGAGAACGGACGACTGGGCGCCGCCGAGGCCGTGGCGGCCAAGGGCGAGCTGGCGCGTGAACTGATGCGCATCAAGGGCGAGAATCGCGCGGCGGTGAAGGCGGGTGGACGCCGTGGCATTGTAGCCGTGGCGGCGCTGGTCACCGCGGTGCTCGCCTTCGGCATGTATGGCGCGCTGGGACGGCCGGACCTGCCGGCGCAGCCGCTGGCCGAACGCACCGATACGCCGCCCGAGGAAATCACGCTGGACGATGCGCTGGCGCGCATCGAGGCGCAGCTGGCGAAGTCACCAGACGATGTTCGCGGCTGGACCGTGATCGCTCCGGCCTACATGCAGCTGGGGCGCTTCGCCGATGCCGAGAAGGCGCTGCGCAAGGTGATCGAGCTCGATGGTCCGACGGCCGATCGCGAGACCGACCTCGGCGAAGCCCTAATGATGCAGAAGGACGGCGATGCCTCGGGCGCGCCGATGGAGCTGTTCCGGAGCGCGGCGGCGCGCGACCCGGCCCACGTCCGTTCACGCTACTACATCGCCAGCGAGGCGACGCGGGAAGGCGATTTCGCGGCGGCCAAGACCGAGTGGGAAGCCCTGCTGCGGTTTGGCAAGGGCGACGAGCCGTGGTTCGAGAGCGCCACGGCCGGGCTCGCGGCGGCCGAAGCCGGGCTCAACGGCGGCACCATCCCCGATGACTCGGCCATATCAGGAATGGTGGAAGGACTATCAAGCCGGTTGATGGACGGCGGTGGTAGTGTCGCCGAATGGACTCGCCTCGTGCGCTCGCGCCTCGTCCTCGGGCAGACGGCACTGGCGCAACAGGCCTATGACGCCGCCCGCAAGGCTTACCCCGACGCGGGCGACCGCGCCGAACTCGACGTTCTCGCGGCGGATAATGGATTGGTAGCAAGCAATTGACCCGTAAGCAGAAACGCCTTGCGATCATTGGGGGACTGGGCGCCGTACTGGCTGTGGCGGCGGGGTTGATCTTCTTCGCCCTGCGCGACCAGATCGTGTTCTTCTATTCGCCCAGCGAAATCCACGAAAAGCAGATCGCCGCAGGGACGCCGATCCGGCTCGGCGGGCTGGTGAAGGAGAACTCCTGCTCCCGCGTCGGCGAGGCGACCGATTTCGTCGTGACCGATGGCGAGACCGAGATGACGGTCGCCTTCGTCGGGCTGCTGCCGGACCTGTTCCGTTCGAACCAGGGCGTGGTGGTCGAGGGCGCGATGAATACGGACGGGACGTTCAAGGCGTCCAACGTGCTCGCCAAGCACGACGAGAATTACATGCCCAAGGAAGTCGTCGAGTCGCTGAAGGCCCGCGGTGAATGGCAGCGCGACGGTGCGGCCGGCGAGATGGCGGCGCCTGCCGATGACAACTGCTCGGCCAAGACGCTGGGTCAGACCGTGGCGGCCACGGGGACCTGACCATGAGCATCGAACTCGGCCATTTCGCGCTCGTCCTTGCCTTCGCCATCGCGGCGGTGTCGGCGATTGTTGGGCTGGCCTTCTGGCGGCGCGAGGCGGTTGCCGGCTACCTGCAGCAGGGGGCGGTGCTGCAGTTTCTGCTGGTGGCGGCGGCGTTTGGGGCGCTGATCCAGGCGTTCGTGGTTTCGGACTTCTCGCTGAAGCTGGCTTTCGAGCATGCGAACGCCGCGCAGCCGCTGCTGTACAAGATCACCGCCGTGTGGGGGAACCACGAGGGCTCGATGGTTCTGTGGGTGCTGATCCTGGTGCTGATGGGCGCCGGTGTGGCGGCGTTCGGGCGGAACCTGCCCAAGGACCTGATGACGCTGGTGCTCTCGGTGCAGAGCCTCCTCGCGGCCGCGTTCCTCGGCTTCACGCTGTTCACCTCGAACCCGTTCCTGCGGCTGGCTCCCGCGCCGTTCGCGGGGCAGGACCTCAACCCGGTGCTGCAGGATATCGGCCTCGCGGTGCATCCGCCGCTGCTCTACACCGGCTATGTCGGCTTCTCGGTCTGCTTCAGCTTCGCCATCGCGGCTCTGATCTCGGGCCGGATCGATGCTGCCTGGGCCCGCTGGGTGCGGCCGTGGACGCTGGTCAGCTGGTGCTTCCTGACGCTCGGCATCGCCATGGGCTCGTACTGGGCCTATTACGAACTCGGCTGGGGCGGCTGGTGGTTCTGGGATCCGGTGGAGAATGCCAGCTTCATGCCCTGGCTCGCCGGCACGGCGCTGCTGCACTCGGCGCTGGTGATGGAAAAGCGCAACGCGCTGAAGATCTGGACCATCTTCCTCGCCATCATCACCTTCTCGCTGAGCCTCCTCGGCACCTTCATGGTGCGCTCGGGTATCCTGACCTCGGTGCACACGTTTGCGTCCGATCCGACGCGCGGCATGGTGATTCTGGCGCTGCTCGCGGCCTTCATCGGCGGGGCGTTCTCGCTGTTTGCGTTCCGGGCCTCGTCGCTCAGGGCGGGCGGGCTGTTCTCCCCGATCAGTCGCGAGGGGGCGCTGATCCTCAACAATCTGTTCCTGATGGCGGCGTTGGTGGCGGTGCTCGTGGGGACGCTCTATCCGCTATTGCTCGATGCACTGGTGGGCGAGACCATCTCGGTCGGCGCGCCGTTCTTCAACCTTACCTTTGGCGCGATCATGGCGCCGCTGCTGATCGTCCTGCCGTTCGGGCCGTTCCTTGCCTGGAAGCGCGGCGACCTGATCGCCGTGACGCAGCGCCTCGCCGGTGCGGCCGGACTGGCGCTGTTCGCCGCGATCCTCTGCTTTGCGCTGACCGGCGCATCGGTATCGCTGGCGCCGCTCGGGTTGCTGCTCGGCTTCTGGGTGTCGTTCGGGGCGCTGGCCGAGCTTATCGACCGGGCGAAGTTCTTCCGCACCGACATCGTGACCTCGTTCCGCCGCCTGTTCGGCCTGCCGCGCACCGCGTGGTCGACGGCGCTGGCGCATTTCGGGCTCGGTATCTCCGTGATTGGCATCGTCGCCGGCAGCGCCTGGCAGTCCGAACTGATCACCACGATGACGCCGGGGCAGGGCGTGGTGATCGCCGATCATCAGGTGACGTTCGAGGGCATCGAGCATGTCGAAGGGCCGAACTTCGTCTCCGACACCGGCAAATTCTCGGTGCGGGCGCCCGGCGGCGAGCTGCGGACGCCCGAGGCTGAGCGGCGGGTCTATGTGCAGAGCGGCCAGCCGACGACCGAGGCGGCGATCGAGACTTATGGCTTCAGCCAGCTCTACCTGCAGCTGGGGGAGCCGCAGACGGATGGCAAGTCGGTGGTACGGCTCTGGTACAAGCCGTATGTGACGCTGATCTGGCTCGGCTGCCTCGTCATGGCCGGGGCCGGCTTCCTGTCGCTCAGCTATCGGCGGCTGCGCATCGGCGCGCCGCAGCCGGCACGGGGCAAGCTCACCGATCAGGCGCCGGCCGAATGAGGGCGCTGCTGGCCATCGTGATGCTGGTGCTGCTGAGCGTTCCGGCGCTGGCGGTGCGGCCGGACGAGATGCTCGCGGACCCGGCGCTCGAGGCGCGGGCACGGGACATCTCGCACGGGTTGCGCTGCCTCGTGTGCCAGAACCAGTCGATCGACGATTCCGATGCCGACCTGGCGCGCGACCTGCGCATCCTGGTGCGCGAGCGGCTGACGGCGGGGGACAGCGACGACCAGGTGCGGGCGTTTCTCGTGGCGCGCTACGGCGAGTACGTGCTGCTCAATCCGGTGATGGCGCCGCATACGCTTATCCTATGGGTGGCGGCGCCGGTGGCGCTGGTGATCGGCGGGATTGTCGTGGTGCTGGGTGCGCGGCGGAAGCGGGCCGTGGGGACGGATGGGGAGCTGAGCGCGGACGAGCGCAAGGCGCTGGAGGAATTGGAGCGGTAGGGGTAGGTCGGCCCGGTGCGTGCGGCCTCCCCCTCCACCAGCTTCGCTGGTCCCCCTCCCCCGCTGCGCAGGGGAGGATCAGGCAGCAATCCTCGGCAACATTACCGATAATTAACACCCGCGACACCCTGCCGAAAGGCGTCGCTCTCCATAAGTCTGGCCATACCTATTGAGCCTGACTGAAGGAGATCATGATGCGCTCTATTCTCAACCCTCGCGCTCGCCGCTGGATCGGGGCTTCGGCCCTGGCGCTCATCGCCGGAATCGGCGGTGGCACGGCGTTCGTGGCGGCTACCGCACCCTCGAGCGCCCAGAGCGCCAAGCTGGTGCCGGCGGCCCAGATTACCGCTCCGGCGGTCACCAATGTCCCGAACTTCGCCGACCTCGTCGAGGCCGTGAAGCCGGCCGTCGTCTCGATCATCGTCGAGGGCGCCGAGAAGGATCAGGGCCGTGACCTGCAGCGCGGCGGCCGCCAGTTCCAGTTCAACTTCCCCGACCTGCCGGACGATCATCCGTTCAAGGACTTCTTCGAGCAGTTCGGCCAGGAATTTGGCCAGGGCGGCCCGGGTGGCCAGGGCAACCCGGCACGCCCGCAGGCGCCGCGCAAATTCATGGCGGCCGGTTCGGGCTTCGTGATCTCGGCTGACGGCTACATCGTCACCAACAACCATGTCGTCGACGGCGCCGACAAGGTGACCGTGGTATTCGATGACGGTACCGAAAAGGAAGCCAAGGTCGTCGGCACCGACGAAAAGACCGACCTCGCGGTCGTGAAGCTCGACGGCGAGACCGACCTGCCGTTCGTCAAGCTGGCCGACACCGAAGTGCGCGTCGGCGAGTGGGTCGTCGCGGTCGGTAATCCGTTCGGCCTCGGCGGCACCGTGACTGCCGGTATTGTCTCGGCCCGCGGTCGCGATATCGCCGGCTCGAGCTATGGCGATTTCCTCCAGATCGACGCCGCGGTGAACACCGGCAACTCCGGTGGTCCGGACTTCAACATGAGCGGCGAAGTGGTGGGTGTTAACACCGCGATCTTCTCCCCCAACGGCGGCAATGTCGGAATCGCGTTCGCCATCCCGGCCAGCGTCGTCAAGCAGGTGACCACCCAGCTGATCGAGAGCGGCACGGTGACCCGTGGCTTCCTTGGTGTCGGTATCCAGGACGTGAACAAGGATATCGCGGACAGCGTCGGCCTCACTGCCGCCGCCGGTGCGCTGGTGACCGAGCCGTCCAAGGACAGCCCGGCCGAGAAGGCCGGTGTGAAGTCGGGTGACGTGATCACTGCCGTCGATGGCAACGCGATCACCGATGCCCTCGACCTGAGCCGTACGATTGCGGGCAAGAACCCGGGCACCAAGGTCGAGCTGACCATCTGGCGCGACGGCAAGGAGCAGAAGATCTCGGTTGAGCTCGGTAAGCTCGACGAGACCAAGGTTGCTGCCGACGACAAGCAGGCCCAGCCCGAGCAGCCCGCTGCTCCGGTGCCGGCTTCGACCAGCGTCGGCCTGACCCTCGTGCCGAACAGCGATGGCCAGGGCCTCCTCGTCCAGGACGTCGATCCGGACTCGGCCGCTGCCGAGCGCGGCTTCGCCGTTGGCGACGCCATTCTCGAAGTGAACAACACCGCCGTGACCTCGGTGGAAGAGTTCGAGAAGGCGATCGCGGCGGTCAAGGAAGCCGGTCGCAACACGGCGCTGGTCAAGGCGCAGCGCGATGGCAACACCCGCTTCATCGGGCTGCCGATCGACGCCAGCAAGTCGTAATGATTGAGGTCCCGGGGCAGCCATGCCCCGGGACTATTTTCTGAGGAATGGTGAGTGGCGAGTGGTGAATGGGAATGCGTACTGATCTCCCCATTCACTATTCGCCATTCCCCATTCACAATGATCCGACTGGGGCCGGTGACATGAAAATTCTGCTGATCGAAGACGACCGCGAGGCGGCGAGCTACCTGATCCAGGCGCTGGACGAGGCGGGGCATGTCACCCACCACGCCAGTGACGGCGAGACCGGCTATGCCATGGCCTCCTCGATGGACTACGACGTGCTGGTGGTCGACCGCATGCTGCCGCGCCGCGACGGCCTGTCGATCATCGAGAGCCTCCGCGCCGAGGAAAACCACACGCCGGTGCTGATCCTTTCCGCCCTCGGCGAAGTGGACGACCGCGTCACGGGCCTGCGCGCCGGTGGCGATGATTACCTGGTAAAGCCTTACGCCTTCACCGAGCTGCTGGCCCGTATCGAAGTGCTGGCGCGGCGGTCATCGCCGGCCGAGGCCGCGACGACCTTCGAGGTCGGCGGATTGCAGCTCGATCGGCTGTCCCGCAAGGTCGAGCGCGACGGCGAGGCGATCCTGCTGCAGCCGCGTGAGTTCCGGCTGCTCGAATACCTGATGAAGAATGCCGGCAAGGTGGTGACCCGCACCATGCTGCTCGAGAATGTCTGGGACTATCACTTCGACCCGCAGACCAATGTCATCGACGTGCATATGTCCCGCCTGCGCGGCAAGATCGACAAGGGCCATGCCAACCCGCTGCTGCATACCATCCGCGGCGCCGGCTACATGATCCGCGACTGATGTTCCGCCTTGCCCAGCTCTGGCGCACGACCACCGTGCGCCTCACCGCACTGTTCATGCTGATCTTCATGATCTTCGCGGCGGGACTATTGGGCCTGATCTTTTGGCAGACCTCGATCCAGCTGCAGAAGCAGCAGGCCGACCAGATCGATCGCGAAGCGACGCAGATAATCAAGCTCGACAGCGACGGCGGCTTCCGCGCCACCATCCTCGCGGTGCAGCGGCTGGCGAGCCAGCCGGGGCCGGGCATCTATTACCTCGCCGATCCGAGCGGCCAGCTGATCGTCGGCAACGTCTCGGACGTGCCGGCCGAGGTTGTGGCGCAGGCTGGCACCTATAGCTTCAACTATTCGCGCCAGCGCCCGTTCGAGGACGAAGCCGATACTGACGCTGCCAAGCAGGGCAACGCCGTGGTGCGGTCCGAGGTGCTGCCGAGCGGGCTGATCCTCGTCGTCGGTCGCGACGTGGTGGAGCGGCGGGGTTTCACCGCCATCATCTTTCAGTGGTTCGTGATCGGTGTCGGCGGCATCCTGCTGTTCTCGCTGATCGCCGGGGGCATCACCTCGGTGCGCGTGCTGCGCCGGATCGACACGATCTCCTCGACCTCGAACAAGATCATGGCCGGCGACCTGTCGGAGCGCGTGCCGGTTACCGGGCGGAACGACGAGTTCGACGGGCTCGCCACCAACCTCAACGCCATGCTCGACCGCATCGAGAAGCTGATGCAGGGCATGAAGGAGGTGACCGACAATGTCGCCCATGACCTCAAGACGCCGCTGACCCGGCTGCGCAACAAGGCCGAGTCGGCCCTGCGCGACAGCCAGAACGAGGGGGCGCGGCGCGAGGCGCTGGAAACGACGATCGAGGAGAGCGACAAGCTCATCAAGACTTTCAACGCGCTGCTGATGATCGCGCGGGCGGAGGCAGGAACGCCATCGGGGGCGCTGAGCGAGATCGATCTCAGCGCGGTGGTGGCGGATGTCGCGGAGCTTTACGGGCCGCTGGCCGAGGATGAGGGGCTTGCGCTCGAGACCGACGTCGCCGAGGGCGTTCGCCTGCACGGCAACCGCGAACTGCTTGGGCAGGCGCTGGTGAACCTGATCGAGAACGCGCTGAAATACTACGAGCCCGAAGAGGGCAAGGCCGGGCTGATCAAGGTGAGCCTCAAGTCCGAGGGCGGGCGCGTGCTGATCACGGTTGCCGACAACGGCCCGGGCATCGCCGAGGCCGACCGGACCAGGGTGATCGAGCGCTTCGTGCGGCTGGAAAAGAGCCGGACGGAGGCGGGCTCGGGGCTCGGGCTATCGTTGGTGGCGGCGGTGGCACAGTTGCATAAGGGCGCGCTGCGGCTCGAGGACAATGCGCCGGGGTTGCGGGCGGTGGTGGAATTGCCGGGGTCTTGATCCTCACCCGTTTACGGGGGAGGGGGACCTTGCGTAGCATGGTGGAGGGGGCGGCCACATGCGCGGACCAATTGTCACCTTCAAGCGGGCGAAACGACTGCGACGGGAAATGTCGTTGCCAGAAGTTCTGCTGTGGCAGCACCTTCGCGGTGGTCAACTCGCTGGGCTGCGATTTCGCAGACAGCACCCGATCGGTCCGTACATTCTCGACTTCTACTGCGCACAGGTCGGCCTCTGCGTCGAGATTGACGGATACTCGCACGACAGCGAGGCGGGCTTACAGCACGACGAGCGGCGTACCTTGTGGCTCGGTGGTCAGAATATTCGGGTGTTTCGCGTGACAGCTGCTGACGTGCTGGCGAGGGATGTATCCAGGGCGTGTTGAATGCTATCGCGCTTGCGGCCGCCCCCCTCCACCGGCTTCGCCGGTCCCCCTCCCCCGTAAACGGGGGAGGATCAAGAAAGACTAGTGCTGCGTCGGCACCGAGGTTTCGCCGACGCCAACTCCCGCGACCTTGCCGCCCTTCAGCACATAGCCGATGTACTGGGCGATGTCGGCATAGCCGCCGGGGCGGTCGTTGCGGTAGGCGATCTTGTTGCCGGAGGCGGCGCCGAAGGTCGCCTTGAGGTCGGCGGTGCTGGCGCCGAGGCCGGGTATGCCGAGATTGGGAAGGGTGAAATCGGCCGGGGCGGCGTCGCAGGACTTTGAAGGCTTGCCGGCTTCGGCGGCGACCATCATCACGAATTCGTAGCCGCCCAGCGCATTGGAGATGAACCAGACATTGGCGCTTTCGCTGCCGTAGCAGAGCCAGTCGGCGCGGCCAGCGCCGTCGCCATCGGTCTGGATGGTGCCGCCGAAGGCCTTTTGGACGTCCTTGAGCTTGGTGCGCTGCAGCTGCACTTTCAGCTTGCCGGCATCGATGGCGCCGACCGGGGCCTGCTGCAGGTTGGCTTTGTCGAAGTTGAAGCCGTTGCCGAAAATGGCCTGGCCCATGCCGCCGAGCGAGGCGGCGTGGACGGGGACGGCGGCAAGGACGAGGGCGGTGATCAGGGCGGCAGACGTCAGGCGCATGCAGGGCACTCGGGGTTTTGGCTGGCGCGCGAAGATAGCTGCGGTTGAAAGGAAATCCACTAGATTTCATGGCTTGCGTTCTATGGGTTTGAATAATCCACCAGATGTCATCCCTGCGAAAGCAGGGACCCATCTTTTCGCTGGCGCCGGCTGATAGTTGGGTCCCAGCTTTCGCTGGGATGACACCGAGTGGGTGGAGGAAAAGGAGCTCCATTTCGGATCAATGACTTCCATTGCAAGGCGCGGTATCGAAGACCCATGACCGTTCCGCTCGAAACCCTCCTCGACTCAGCCCCCTACCTCAAGGAACTCGCCGAGCGGCATGCCGACTGGTTTGCCGCCAGCCAGCGCATCTCGCCCGATATTGCCCTGGCAACGGTGCTCGATGGCGTGCGCGGGGCCGGCGAGACGGCGGCCACCGAGGACGACATCAGCCGCGAGTTGCGCATCGCCAAGGGGCGGGTGGCACTGCTGGCCGCCGTGTCCGAGGTTGCGGGGCGCTGGACCACGGCGCAGTCGACGGCGGCACTGTCCGACCTGGCCGATGCGGCCCTGCAGGCCGGGCTCGAAGTGTTGCTCCGGCTCGCGGCCGCGCGGGGGATCACCAGCCGAACCGCGGCCGACTGTGGTCTGGCGCTGTTCGCGTTGGGGAAGCATGGTGGCAGGGAGCTCAATTACTCGAGCGATATCGACATCGTCGCCTTCTTCGATCCGGAGAAGGCGGGGCTGAGCCATCCTGGCGAGGAGACGAAGGTCTTCACCCGCATCGTCCAGCGGCTCGCCGGGCTGATGCAGGATCGCACGGCGCATGGCTATGTGTTCCGCACCGACCTGCGCCTGCGGCCCGACCCGGGTGCGACGCCGGTGGCGCTCTCGGTCGATGCGGCGATGGCTTATTACGAGAGCCGTGGGCAGAACTGGGAGCGGGCGGCGTGGATCAAGGCGCGGCCCTGTGCCGGTGACCTTGAGGTGGGCGAGCGGTTCATCAGGGATCTCGCGCCCTATGTCTGGCGGCGGCATCTCGATTTCGCGACCATCGCCGACATCCAGGCGATGAAGCGCCAGATCAATATCTCGAAGAATGTCGGCGATGTGCGGGTGGCTGGGCACAACGTGAAGCTCGGGCTCGGCGGCATTCGCGAGATCGAGTTCTTCACCCAGACCCAGCAGCTGATCGCCGGTGGACGCGACGTGACGCTGCGCGTGCGGCCAACGGCGGAGGCGCTGAAGGCGCTGGCGGGGGCGAACTGGATTTCGGTGCGGGCGGCAGATGACCTGACGCGCATCTACTGGTTCCTGCGCGCGGTGGAGAACCGGCTGCAGATGCTGCGCGACGAGCAGACCCATGTGATGCCCGAGAGCGAGGAGGGGATCGCCACGGTGGCGGGCCTGATGGGCATGGATTTGCCAACGTTCGAAACGGTCTACCGGCGCGCCTTGAATCAGGTTGTCGGCTACTATTCGGACCTGTTCGCCGAGGGCGAGACTCTCGCGGTGACCGGCGGCAGCCTGGTGTTCACCGGCACAGATGATGATCCGGAGACGCTCGAGACCCTGTCGGGGATGGGCTTCCGCGAGCCGTCGAGGGCCATCGATACCGTCAAGAAGTGGCACTACGGCAGCTATGCCGCGACCCGCGCTGCCGCGGCGCGAGCGCATCTCACCGAGCTGCTGCCGGCGCTGCTCTCGACCATCGCCGAGGCCGGCAACCCCGATGATGCCCTGATGCGGTTCGACAACTTCCTGTCGCGCCTGCCGTCGGGGGTGCAGCTGTTTGCGCTGCTGCGCAACCACGAGAACCTCCGCAGCCTCCTGGTGGCGCTGATGGCTTCGGCGCCGCGCATGGCCGATGCGGTGATCCACCGCGCCCACGTCATGGACGGGCTGATCGACCCGGCTTTCGCCGACGACGTGCGGCGGCGGGAAATCCTGCTCGGCAAGATCGAGTCGTTCTTCGCCGATGCGCGCGACTACCAGGAGGTGATCGACCGGGCCCGCATCATTGGGCAGGAGCAGATGTTCCTGATCGCCGCCGGGCTGCTGGCCGGCACGATCGATGCGGCACGGGCAGGGGAGCAGTTCACCACGCTGGCCGAGGCGCTGCTGGGCAAGCTGTTCGATGCGGTGCGGCGGGAGTTCGAGAAGCGGCACGGCGTGGTGCCGGGCGCGCGGGTGGCGCTGCTCGCCTTCGGCAAGATGGCGAGCCGCGAGATGACGGCGCGTTCCGACCTCGATTTCATCATGCTCTACGACCTCGATACTGCCGACGAGTCGAATGGCGAAAGGCCTTTGCCGGCAAGCCAGTACTTCGCGCGGTTGACTCAGCGCCTGATCGCGGCGGTGAGCGCGCCGACACCGGAGGGCGTGCTCTACGAGGCCGATATGCGCCTGCGTCCGTCGGGCAATGCCGGGCCGTTGGCGACCGGGTTGCAGAGCTTCATCCAGTATCACCACGACAGCGCGTGGACCTGGGAGCGGCTGGCGCTGAGCCGGGCGCGCGTCGTCTATGCGGACGATGGCCTCGGCGAGGTGATCGAGGCGGCGGTCGCCGAAATCCTGGCCCGGCCGCGCGATGTGAACCAGACTATCGACGATGTGCTGGCCATGCGCGCGCTGATGGCCAAGGAGCGCCCGCCGCGCCATCCGTTCGACCTGAAGCTGACCGCCGGCGGACTGGTGGATGTCGAGTTCATCGCCCAGTCGGCCCAGCTGGTGGCGGGTGAGACGGTGGCGGCGCCGCAGGCGTCGACCGGGGTGGTGCTGCGGCGCCTGGCCGAGACCGGGCTGGTGCCCGAGGGACTGCGGCTGGCCGAGATTCTCGAGGTCTATTCGACTGTGCTGCAGGTGATGAGCGCGGCGCTGGCCGACCCGTTCAAGGACGAGGGGTGGACGCCCGCGTTCCGGGAACTGCTGGCGCAGCGAACGAACATGCCGACGTTCGAGCGGCTGGCGGGGGAGATACGGGAGATGGAGCGCGAGGTGAGCGCGGCGGGCGAGGGTTGGTATCGGCGAGCGCGGTTATCCGCTCCTGCGTAGAGGGGGAGGATCCGGGACGCCGGTGACTAGCTATTGCGCCGCGGCCAGCTGTACTGTGCCGCCCGTTAGCTGGTCCGCTACCCGGATGGCGTTGAGGAAGCTGGCTTCCGAGCCCTGGCCTGTTCCTGCGAGATCGAAGGCGGTGCCGTGGTCGGGGGAAGTGCGGACAATTGGCAGGCCCAGCGTGATGTTGACCGCTTCGTCGAAGGCCACGGTCTTGATCGGGATCAGCGCCTGGTCGTGATACATGGCGATCACGGCGTCGTAGCGCTCCCAGTGTGGCACGTAGAACAGGGTGTCGGCCGGAATCGGGCCTTCGGCCCGGATGCCGTCGGCGTGCAGCTGCGAAACGGCGGGGCCGACGATCTCAAGATCCTCGGTGCCGATCTTGCCCCCCTCGCTCGCGTGTGGATTGAGGCCGGCAAAGCCCAGCAGCGGGTCGGCAATGCCGAAGCGAGTGCGAAGGTCGTGTGCGACGACGCGACCGGTTTTGACGAGTAGATCCTGCGTGATCAGGTGCGGCACGTCGCGGATTGGGACGTGAATGGTGGCTGGGATGACGCGCAGGCGTTCGTGGGCCAGCATCATGACTGGCAGCGGCGGGTTGCCGTCGCGGTCGGTGAGGGCGGCGAGGAACTCGGTATGGCCGGGATACTTGAAGCCGGCGGTGTAAAGCACGCCCTTGTGGATCGGCGCGGTGACGATGCCGCGGCAGCCGCCGGTGATCGTTGCGTCGACGGCCTGGGTGATCGCCTCGATGACGACCTTGCCCGAGAGCGCGGTGGGATCACCCGGCTTGTCGGGCACGAGGCCCTCAATGTTCGCGACCGGTAGCACGGTGGCAAAGTCTCGCACCGCATCGGCGGGTGTCGAGGCTTCGAGGCGGATCGAGAGGCCGAGCCGGGCGGCGCGGGCACGGAGGAAATCGAGATGGCCGAAAACGATGAAGGGCGGCAGGCCCAGCTCGGCGCGGCGGGCATAGAGGCGGAGGATCAGGTCGGGGCCGATGCCGGCAGGCTCGCCCATGCTGATGGCTAGCGGCAGGTTGGTATCGGCCAAGGCGTCCTCGCACTTACGGGGGCGGCGATGGTGCCGCGAACGCTGTCTAGAGTATTTCACCGTTTCGTTGAAACGGAGAAATACTCCGAGTCATATAGTCGTCGCGCTCTCGAACCGGAAAAGTCTGCAACTTTTCCTGAAAGCGCTCTAGCACGCAGTTCCTAACATAATGGGCCGCACGGGCGGCCCATTTATTGCGACGAGGGCAGGTGCTCGTCAGCTGTAGACGATCTTGGCCTTGGACTTCAGTTCCTGCAGGTACTTCTCGGACTCGGCCTTCATGGCCTCGCCGCCCTGCTGGCTGCGCAGCTTGTTCTTGATGAAGCTGGTGTCGCGCGCCGCGTTCTTGGCGCAGATCGCCAGCATCGAAACGCCCGACTCGGTGACGCGCGGCTTGGTGATGCCGCCCACGTTGAGGCCGGCCAGTTCCTTGGCAAGGGCGTCCGGCAGCTGGGTCGCGTGGCGGCGGCCCATGTCGCGCACGGCGGCGTCCGTATAGTTCAGCGACAGCGTTACGGCGCTGTCGCAGCCGGTGAACGCCTTACGATAGGCGTTCGCCTGGCCGGTCCGAGCCGAAGCGTTGCCGGTGGTGCTGATGAACAGCACTTCCTTGAGGATGTAATCGTAGCTCGAATCCGTATCGAGAGCCGCGGCGGCTTCCTTGTCCAGTTCGAGATCGGAAATCTTGACGCGGGTCTGGACGATCATGCCGCTCAGCTGCTGCCAGGCGAGGGCGGCGCGCAGGCGGGCCCGCATGGTGTCAGCACTGACACCGCGGCTCTGCAGGATCTGGCGCAGCTTGTCGCTCGACACCTTGATGTTGCGTGCGACGTTGGTGAACGCGTCGTCGACCTGCGCTTCCGTGATGGTGATGTTGTACTTCTTGGCTTCCTGCAGCTGCAGCTGCTCGTTGATCAGCTGCTCGGTTGCCTTCTGGCTGCCGCCGCCGCCTTCGAGCGCGAGCAGCTTGATGCGCTGGGAGATCTCGATGTCCGAGATCGGCACGCCGTTCACCGTCACCTTGGTCGCGGCATAGGCCGGGGCAATCGAGAGCGTGGCACCGATGAGCAGGGCAGCGATGAGGCGGAGCATGGTCGTCACCATTCTGTTCGTGGAAGGCAGCCGGATCGCCCCCGGCCGAGCCTTCAATGTTGCAAGATTACGGCCAAAATCGGTTAGTAGCCTGAGCCGAACGTGGCTCCCGGGGCCTTGAGTGCGAACTTGACGCCGAAGCTCACAGAATCCGCACTTTCATGGGTCGCGCCGTTGGCTTGGGCGAAGCCCCCGGCAAGGAAGTAGCCGTCGTCGTAGACCAGTTCGCCGCGCGCTTCCAGCCACTGCCCGGCAGCGAGATCCCATGAGAGGCTGCCACTTGCGACCCAGTAGTCGGCCGGTAGCGGCGCTGTCGCGCGCACGGTGACTTCGTGCTGGTCGGCAATGACGCCGGTGTCGGTATCGGCCGGCAGGTAGATGTAGTCGCCGCCGACGGAAAGGTTGTCGCCCAGCTCGTAGTCGCCGCCTAGGCCGGCGCGTGCGATGCGCGGACCGTCGGGATCGACCTGCACCTTGGCGCCGAGAGTCATCCCCTCGTAGGGCGAGCCGCGCGCGCCGAGCACGACGTAGGACGCATCTTCCTCGAGCCCGCTGCCGACGCCGGTATTGGTCGGGTCGGCCTCGTTGAAGCCGTTGGTGCCGGCGAGGTGGTAGCTCTGGCCCGCAATGACCTCGATCCACTGGCCGGCGGAGAAATTGGCGAGGTAGCGCGCACCGACATTGGCGCGGAGCCCGGTTTCCTGGCGGTCCGGCCCACTGAAGCGGTCGTACGAGAAGATGTTGGTATCATCGAGCACGAAGCTGTGCGCGTTGTCATTGGTGATGCCGACGAGGCTGGTGTCGCTGCCGCGATAGACCAGCTGTGCCACCGGCTCGAACAGGAAGCTGTCGGCGCCGTTGTGGGCGATCAGCGGCCAGCGCACGTCGATGGCGGCGATCGGGGTGGCTTCGAAGAGGAACTGATCGTCCGGCTCGCCGAGCGTGGCGGTGTCGCCGCTGTCGTAGTTGGCGATATCGGCGCGCACGCCGAGATAGGGCGTGGCGACGATGCCGCCAGCGGTGATCATCTGATTCTGCCAGCTGACTTCGCCGCTGGCATGGGTCTTCTGGCCCTCGTAACCGAGCGCGTAGTCGACGCCGTTATAGGTCTCGATCGAATCTTCTGCTCGGTAGACGCCGAGCAGGTTGCCATTGGCGCGCACCTGGCCCCAATCGCCGAGATCGTAATAGCCGCTGCCCCGGGCGTTCGGCGCCGTCAGCCCCTGCTGTTCCTGCGCCAGCGTCGCTTGGGCGTCGCTGTCGAACTGGTCGAGCTTGAGGAATTCCTGCAGCCGGATATCGGCATAGAAATCGGTGCTGAGATGGGTGGCGTAGACTTCGTTCACCACCCAGTCACCGGTCTCGAAGTCGTAGTCGTCGAGATATGCCGCGTCGGAGAACTTGCTGTAGGACCAGCCGACCGTCCAGGTCGCGATCGGCTCGAACTTGCCGGCCGTCTGGATGGCGCCGCGCCAGGGCCGGTCGCCGATACCCTCGAACGCGCCCGGATCGAGCTGGTAGAGGCCGGAGGCGCTCACGCTGAACGAGCCGTAGGTGAAGCGCTGCTCGTACTCGGCTGCCATCAGGAAGCCCTGCCGGGTCATCAGCGAGGGCGACAGCAGGATGTCGATGTCCTCGCCGATGGGGATGAGGTAGGGCGCCGTGGCGCGGGCGCCGTACTCAGGCTTGTAGTTCACGCTCGGCAGCTGGAAGCCGGCATTACGCTTCTTGGTCGGATCGGGGAGCGACAGCCAGGGGAGCCAGGCCACCGGGACGCCGAGGATCTCGAGCGAAGGCTGCTCGAAATAGACGGCTTTGGTGGTGGAGTTCTGGACGAGCTTGGCCGCCTTGACGCGCCAGCCGATGCGGCGGCCCTTCTCGTCGATGCAGAGGCCGCAGGGCGAATAGGTGGCGTCGTTGAGGACGGTCTCGAGCGTCGTCGAGTAGGTGACGTCGCGCGCCGTGACCATGGCGCCATCGCTGGTGGTCAGCGTCAGCGACTGGATGAAGGCTTCCTTCATGCCGCCCGTCACTTCGATCCGCTCGGCAGCATACTTGGTGCCGGTCGGGTCGAGCACTTCGGCATTGCCGGCACAGATCAGCCGGCCGCTCTTCTGCTCGTAGCGCAGATCGTCGCAACTGATTGTGTAGCCTGAATATTTCATGATCACGCGGCCTTCGGCGCTGATCACATCGGCAAGGGCATCATAGGCAAGCGTGTTGGCCTCGACCTGCGCCGGAGAGCCTGGCTCGGGGAGCGTCGCGAAGAAATCCTCGGGAAGGTACTGGGCCTGGGCGGGAAGGGCGGCCATGCCGGCGGCAAAGGCGAGCAGCATCGCGGCGCCAAGCTGGCGCAGGCGAGTACTCCCCCTCCGGTCGCGGCGAATAGTGCTCACGTCCGTCCGTCTTCCCTGTTGAGCAGCACCGTCACACCGATGACGATTGCCACCACCGCCGGCCCTGCGACCGCGACGGCGGGGTGCATCACGCCGGCGCCCCCGGCACGTCCCGCCATCTCGGTCACGACATAAACCAAGACACCAAGGACGATACCATAAAGCACCGCCCCACCATACTTATTGGTCCTTCGATAACCGGCCGTAAACGCGAAGGCAATGACGAGGGAGCCACACAAGCTGAGCGGCAAGCCGATTAACCGCAGGAATCGTGTTTCTACCTCAGCCCGCTCACGCGGATCGGTGAGCCGGGATGCGAGCGAGCCGGCGAGTTCCCACACCGTCAGGTCCGAGACCGAGGCAAGGCGCGTGCGCATGTCGGCGGGGGTACGCGAGGTCGGCAACTGATAGTCGGTGACGTGCCGCGACAGCTCCGCCGCGCGATGGACCGTGGCGGACGGCATCAGCCACAGGCCGCCGGAGAGCGTCGCGGATGCGGCCTCGATGCGGTCGCGTGGTTCGTCCATCAGGAACACGGTGACGTCGGTGAGCTGGGTGCCGGATGGGTCCGACGAAGCGGCCTCGAGGATGTAGTGGGGCTCGGCCCGGCGCTCGTCGAGCCACAGCGCCGACCCGCCCGAGCCGTTCGACACCGGCAGCATGGTCCGGTTGAGCCAGACGACGGCGGTGTCGAAGACTAGCGCGACGAGCAGCCCGCCCAGGATGGTCGCGGCGAGCGGGGCGCGCATGACGCGCCAGACCGATTGGCCGGAGGCCTTGATCACCGTCATTTCGCGCGTCGACTGCAGGCTGAGGAGGCCAGCGATGGCGCCGACGAGAAAGGTGAAGGGCAGGGTCTCGATGATCCAGCGCGCCGCCGAGAGCACGATCCCCGCCACGGCGGCGGATGTGCCACCGGCGGCCGAGAGGCGCTCGAACCGTCCAAGGTTGAGCGACTCCGCCAGCAGCAACAGCCCGTAGAGCACGGCCAGCGACAGCCCGACATTGCCGAGCAGGCGCCGCACCACGATCCAGTCGACCCGGTTCATCCGCTGTGTGCTCCCCGAGGCTGGGGGAGGAACAGGCGCAGGCGGGCTGAGAGGATGACGAGGGCGATCACGAGCAGCACCAGCACGCCCATGAAGTGTTGCTGCCAGCCGCCGATCGGCACGTAGCTGGTCATCGCCCGCTCGACGAGGACCGCGGCGAGGACGGTGAGTTCGATCGGGACAAGCGGATCTCGGCGCCGGCCCGACGGGAAGCCGCCGATGGCGACGACGAACAGGCAGAGCGCCACGACGCGTAGGCCGTCGGCGCTACGCTCGGCGATGCGATTGACCCATTCCTCCGGCCACTCGCCCTCGGCGATGGCTTCATTGACCATGGCGAGAGTGCCGAGGTCGCGGCGGCGCTTTTCGTCGTCGACCTCGCCGGTCAGGCGCTCGAGGGCGATGTCGTAGCGGTCGAACGAGATCTCGGAGAACTGGCCGTCCGCGGTGCGATACTGGATCGTGCCCTTTTCGAGCTGCAGCACGTAGCCGAGTTCGTCGCTCGAGATCAGGGCCGAGTCGGCGATGTAGGTGCGGCGCGTGTTGGGGTCGCGATTGTCGTCGGCAAAGAACGAGGTGATCTCGCCGCGTGGACCGCGGCCGCCGACAGTGACGGTGACGCCTTCGCCGAGCTCGGCAAAGCGGTTCGGCACCAGCGAGCGACCCACGAGGTCAGCCGCCGCCTGGGCCTGTAACATATTGGTGGCGCGCTTCGCCGCCGGCTCGATCACGTGCGAGAGCAGCAGCACCAGCACCATGCCGAGTCCGGCATAGATCAGCACGGCGCGGAACAGGCTCGGAACGAGCTGCGAGACATGGATGGTGTGGAGCTCGCGCGAGGCCTGCATGCCGCGCAGGGCGCGGGCAAGGCCGATGGCGATGCAGGTGTAGAGGAAGGCGATGGCCAGTTGCGGTACGGCGAGGATGGTCTGCCAGAACAGGACGCCAAGCCCGCGTTCGCGCACCGTGTCGATGTCGATGATTCTGAGCGTCTGCGCGAGATAGATGATGGTCAATGCGACCCCGAACAGCCCGGTGGCTTCGGCGGCGAAAAGCTTGAGGAGATAGGTGCTTAGCCGATTCATGCCAGACGGGTACCGAGACGCGCCAGGGCCGGGAACGGGTTCCAGGCTCTCGCAATATCGGCAGTTTGCCCGCCCGTTTGAGGCGTTGGCAAGGACAACGCCGTCGCATCCATGCGTTAGCGCCGGTTTGTTGCGGGATTGACGCGGCGGACATAGGGGCTATCTGTCGAACAACATTTGCGCGGCGCCTAACCGCCCCATTGCCCAGAAGGTACCTTTTCCAAATGCCCAGCCGGATCGAGATCAAGACCGCCGCCCTGACCCCCAAGGCGACGGGCACCCTGGTGATCTATGTCACCGAAGGGGCGGGGCCGACGGGTGCCGGGGCAGCGGTGTGGCAGGCGACCGGGCTCGATTTCAAGACGCTGGCGGCTGCCGCGGGGTTCAAGGGTAAGCAGGGCAATGCCTTCGAGGTGCTGGCACCGCAGGGCGTCAGCGCCGACCGCCTGCTGGTGCTGGGCAGCGGCAAGGCCGGGGAGGGCACGTCGCTTGCCGCCTGGACCGATCGGGGTGGCTCGCTGGCCGGCAAGCTGATGGGGGCCAAGGCGACCAAGGCCGGCGTGCTGCTCGATGAAGAGGCGGCGACGCCGGATCGCGTGGCCGAGCTGGCGGCGGGGCTGAAGCTCCGTCACTACCGGTTCGACCAGTACAAGGCCAAGAAGGAGGACAACGGCGACGCTGGCCTCACGGTGACCCTGCATGTCGCCGACCGCGCCGCGACGGACAAGGCCATCGCCGATCGTGATGCGACCGCAAGCGGCACCATTCTCGCCCGCGACCTGATCCATCAGCCGCCCAATGTGCTCGGGACGCTCGAGTTCGCCGCCGAGGCCGAGAAGCTGACGGCGCTCGGCGTCGAGGTGGAGCAGCTCGACGAGAAGGCGATGCGCAAGCTCGGCATGAACTCGCTGCTGGGGGTGGCACAGGGCTCGGCCCGGCCACCGCGGCTGGTCATCATGCGCTGGAACGGCGGCAAGTCGAAGGACACACCGCTCGCCTTCGTCGGCAAGGGCGTGGTGTTCGATTCCGGCGGCATCTCGATCAAGCCCGGCCTCGGCATGGAGGATATGAAGGGCGACATGGGCGGCGCCGCGGCGGTCACCGGGCTGATGCATGTGCTGGCGACCCGCAAGGCCAAGGTCAACGCCATCGGCGTCATCGGCCTCGTGGAGAACATGCCCTCGGGCACGGCGATGCGCCCGGGCGATATCCTCACCGCGATGAGCGGCACGACGATCGAGATCGTCAATACCGACGCCGAGGGCCGTCTCGTCCTGGCCGATGCGCTCTGGTACACGCAGGACCGCTTCAAGCCGCGCTTCATGATCAACCTCGCGACCCTGACCGGCGCCATCGGCGTGGCGCTTGGCAACGATCACGCGGGGTTGTTCTCGAATGACGATGACCTCGCGAGCAAGCTCACGGCATCCGGTCTCGCGACGGGCGAGAAGCTCTGGCGCATGCCGCTCGGGCCGGCTTACGACAAGCTGATCGAGAGCCGCTTCGCCGACATCAAGAACTCGGGCGGCCGTCCGGCCGGCTCGATCACCGCAGCGCAGTTCCTCAAGCGCTTCGTCAACGACGTGCCGTGGGCGCATCTCGATATCGCGGCAGTGGCGCTCGCCTCGCCGACCACCGAGACCAACCAGTCCTGGGCTTCCGGGTTCGGCGTGGCGCTGCTCGACCGGCTGGTGCGGGACTATTTCGAGGCCAAATGACCGAGATCCTCTTCTACCACCTCGAAAGCCAGCCGCTGGAGCGGGTGCTGCCGGTGCTGGTCGAGAAATCGCTCGAGCGCGGCTGGCATGTGGTGGTGGAAGCGGGTTCGGAAGAGCGGGCGGATGCGCTCGACCACGCGCTCTGGACCTATCGCGACGACAGCTTCCTGCCGCACTCGCGCTCGGGGGGCGATGCCGATCACCTGCAGCCGGTGCTGATCACGACACGTCCGCACAACCCCAACAATGCGGAGGTGCGGTTCTTCGTCGATCGCGCCGTGCCGCAGACGGGCGAGGGCTATCAGCGCATCGTCTTCATGTTCTCGGGGCACGACCCGGACGCGGTGACCGAGGCGCGGACCGCGTGGAAGGCCCTGCGGGACGGGAACGAAGTGACGTACTGGCAGCAGGAGCCGGGCGGGCGGTGGGTGAAGAAGGGCTGACGGATTGGTGCAGGAAGACCTACCGACCGCAGCCCGTCACACGCTCTACGAGGACGTCTTCGCCATCCTGATCGGCACGTCGATGGTGGCGCTGGGGATCACGCTGTTCAGCAAGGCGACGCTGATCACCGGTTCCACTGCAGGTATCGCCCTGCTGCTCCAGTATGCGACCGGCGTGCAGTTCGGCATCCTGTTCTTTGCCATCAACCTGCCCTTCTACCTGTTGGCCGCGTTGCGCATGGGCTGGCCATTCACCATCAAGACGATGGCGTCCGTCGTCCTGGTCTCGGCGTTTTCGGCGCTCTTCCCCCAGTGGCTACAGATTTCGGCCATCGAACCGATCTTTGCGGCTCCGATCGGGGGCGTGCTGATCGGCCTCGGTATCCTGTCGCTGTTCCGCCACCGCGCCAGCGTGGGCGGGGTGACGATCCTGTCGCTGTTCCTTCAGGACAAGTTCGGTATCCGTGCCGGCTACCTGCAACTAGGCATCGATGCGGTGATCCTTGCGGCGGCGTTCTTCGTGGTCCCCGTCGATCGCGCCATCCTGTCGCTGTTCGGCGCGCTGGTGCTGAACATGATCGTCGGGCTGAACCACAAGCCCGGGCGCTATGTCGGGTTCAGTTAGCCCGGTTCCCACCCCTCCGGCGCCTGCTCGAACTTGCTGAACTGAAAACCCGGTGAGACCGTGCATCCGACCAGTGACCAGTCGCCGAGGCAGGTGGCGCTCTGCCAGGCGTGGCCCGGGATCACCAATTGGGGACGTTCGCCTGAGCGGAAGTCGCTGCCGAGCTTGTGGTCGGTGACGGACTTGCCGTCGCGCGAGATGCGGAGGGTGAGCGGCGAGCCGGCGTACCAGTGCCAGACTTCGGACGAATCGACGCGATGCCACGCACCCGTCTGGTGATCCGTCAGCAGATAGTAGATCAGCGTCGAGATCGGACGCCCGGTTGGGCCCAGGCTGTCCGCAAAGGTCTGGCGGTAGAAGCCGCCTTCCGGATGCGGTTCGAGCCCGAGCAGGCTGATCAGTTCGGACGCCGTGATGCTGCTCACTGTGCCCTCTCGGCGGCTTCCAGCTCCTCGCTGAGCATGAGCCACTTCTCCTCTGCGCCGGCGATTTCGCCTTCGAACCGTGCCTTGTCCTTGCCAAGCGATATCACGCGCTCGGGGGCGCCGTCATACGTCTTTGGATCAGCGAGGATGCCGTCGACGCGGGCCAGTTCGGTGCGGAGGCGTCCGAGCTTTTGCTCGATGTCTTTGATCGATTTGCGCAGCGGCGCGACTTCGAGGCGCCTGGCTGCCGCATCCTGCCGGACGGCCTTGCGGTCCTCGACGACGATCGGTGCGCTGGCCTTCTTGCCGCCCTTGCCGTTCGAGTTGGATGTGAGCTGGCGCTGGTAAGAATCAAGGTCGTCGTCGAATTCCTCGATCGTGCCGTTCTGCGCAATCCACAGCTTGTCGGCGGTAGCATCGATCAGGTGGCGGTCGTGGCTGATGATCAGCACGGCGCCGGTATAGTCGTTGAGCGCGGCGACGAGGGCGTCGCGGCTGTCGATATCGAGATGATTGGTCGGCTCGTCGAGAATGAGCATGCCCGGGCCGCCGAAGGTGATGAGCCCGAGGAGCAGGCGCGCACGCTCGCCGCCCGAGAGGTTCTTGACCTTGGTGTCCATTCGCGAAGTCGTGAGGCCCATCTGCGCGATGCGCGACCGGCGTTTGGCCTCACTGTCATAGGGCATCAGATCGATGACGTGCTCGAACGGCGTCTGCTCGGGCTTGAGGTGGTCGAGCTGGTGCTGGGCGAAATAGGCGATCTCCAGCCCCTTGCCCTTGCGCATCTCGCCACCCATCGGCTTGAGCTCGTTCGAGAGCAGCTTGGCGAAGGTCGACTTGCCGTTGCCGTTGACCCCGATCAGCGCGATGCGGTCATCCGGATCGATGCGGTTAGTGATGTGGCGTAGGATCACCTTGTCGCCGTAACCCACCGACACGTTGTCGAAGGTCATCATCGGCGTTGCCGGGATCTTCTTGGGCTGCGGGAAGTTGAAGGGCAGGGACGTCTCGTCGAACATTGCCGCCGGCGGCTTCAGCTTGGCGATCATTTTCACGCGCGCCTGCGCCTGGGCGGCTTTCGTGGCCTTGGCCTTGAAGCGATCGACGAATTTCTGCAGGTGCGCGATCTGGTCGAGTGTCTTCTCGCGCGCCTTGTTGTTGAGCTCCATCTGCATGCGACGCGTCTCTTCGAACGTGTCGTAATTGCCTTTGTAGAAGGTGAGCTTCTTGTGCTCGAGATGGGCGATCGAGGTCACGGCCTTGTTGAGCAGGTCGCGATCGTGGCTGATCATGAACACGGTGTAGGGGTAGGTCTGGAGGTACTTCTCCAGCCATAGCGTGCCTTCGAGATCGAGGTAGTTGGTCGGCTCGTCCAGCAGCAGCAGGTCGGGCTGCGAGAACAGCACCGCCGCCAGCGATACGCGCATGCGCCAGCCGCCGGAGAGTTCGGACGTCGGCCCAAGCTGGCGGTCCTTCTCGAAGCCGAGGCCCTTGAGGATGGTCGACGCGCGCGCTTCGGCGGTGTGCGCGTCGATCTCGGCGAGGCGGGTGTGGATATCGCCTATGCGGTGCGGATCGGTCGCCGTTTCGGCTTCGGCGAGGAGCGCGGTACGCTCCTTGTCGGCCATCAGGACGACGTCGAGGACCGTGACTTCGCTCGCCACCGCTTCCTGCGCCACCGAGCCGATGCGGGCCTTCTTGTTGACTTCGATGGTCCCGGTCTCGGGCGCCAGCTGACCCTGGATCAGATGGAACAGCGTGGTCTTGCCCGTACCGTTCTTGCCGACGAATCCGGTCTTGGACCCGTCGGGTAGGACCAGCGAGGCATTCTCGAACAGGGGCCGGCCCTGGATGCGGTAGGTTAGGTCGTTGATGGTGAGCATATTCGTCGTTCCTCGCAGCGAGCGGGGAACCTCGCGTCTTGATCATGTGGTTGTTGCTGGTGCCAATAGAGCGAACAAGGAGACAAGTCCAATGATCCGGCCGATTGCCAGCCTTGCCATATTGCTGGCCCTTGCGGCGCCCGCGCTCGCCGAGGACCCCGCATTCACGACGCTCACCGCATGCCGGCTCGATCCCGAGCGCATCGCCCTGACCTATGCCTTCGACGGCGGTGCCTGCCAGAAGGTGGGCGAGATCACCGCCGCAGAGCCGCGTGGCACGATCGCCGCGGTGACCATCCCGACCAGCAGGACTTCGGAGATGTGCACCATGCAGATCGTCAGCATAGAGGGCCACGCAGTGCTGCGCCTGCCGGAACCGGTGTTCGACCTCGATGTCGAGGTGCTGCACCCCGACAACCGCGTGCAGGCGGCGGGGGTGATCGAGCTGGATGAAGACGGTGAGTGCGTGGAGCCGGCGCAGTAGGGTGTGTAGGTCGACTGCCCAACCCACTGGCTGTCACGCCTGCGAAGGCAGAGGGCCAACTCTCAGCCGGCGCTGGTGGCGCGATGGATCCCAGCCTTCGCTGGGATGACAGCGGTGGATAGGGCGGACCATACACCCCCAATCTACCTGCGAACGCCCGTCTTGCGCGCGTCACGCCTTATCGGTAGAAGGCCGCACTCCAATTCAGACCTACTCCAAGGACCAGACACATGGCCATCGAGCGCACCTTCTCCATCATCAAGCCCGATGCGGTTCGCCGCGACCTGATCGGCAACATCCTTGCCGTGTTCGAAAAGAACGGCCTGCGCCCCGTCGCGCTGAAGAAGATCAAGATGACCCGCGCCCAGGCCGAGGGCTTCTATGCCGTCCACAAGGATCGCCCCTTCTTTGGCGAGCTGGTCGAGACCATGACTTCGGGTCCTGTCGTCGTGCAGGTGCTCGAAGGTGAGGGCGCGATCCTTAGGAACCGTGAAGTGATGGGCGCCACCAACCCGGCCAACGCCGCCGAGGGCACTATCCGCAAGCTCTACGCCCTGTCGGTTGGCGAGAACTCGGTGCACGGTTCGGACGCTCCCGAGACCGCCGCGCAGGAGATCAAGTTCTTCTTCAACGACGACGAGATCGTCGGCTGAACTGCCCGATAGTCCGATTACCGAGGGCCGCCTCCGGGCGGCCCTTTTGTTTTGCCACAAGACCGGCACTGCGCCGCGGGTGTATGAACATCCGCATACAAGCGAAAGCGACCCCGTGAACCTGCCCGACACTATCCATCCTGCGCTTGCAGCAGCCCTTGCCGAGCGCGGCTACGAGACGCTGACCCCGGTGCAGCTGAGCGTGCTCGCGCCCGAGGCGGCGGAACGCGACCTGCTGGTGTCCGCGCAGACCGGATCCGGCAAGACCGTGGCCTTTGGCATGGCAATTGCGCCGACGCTGCTGGGCGGCGAGGCCAAGTTCGGCCATGCGACGACGCCGCTAGCGCTGCTGATCGCGCCGACGCGCGAACTCGCCATGCAGGTGCAGCGCGAGCTCGAATGGCTCTATGCCGGCACGGACGCGCGCATTGCGGCGGGCGTCGGCGGCATGGATATTCGCACCGAGCGGCGGGCGCTGGAGCGTGGGGCGCATATCGTCGTCGGCACGCCGGGGCGTCTGCGCGACCATATTTCGAAGGGCGCGCTCGATCTCGGCCAGGTTCGCGCTGTGGTGCTGGACGAGGCCGACGAGATGCTCGATCTCGGTTTCCGCGAGGATCTCGAGTTCATCCTCGAGGCCGCCCCAGAGGAGCGGCGGACGCTGCTGTTCTCGGCCACGGTGCCGCGCGCCATCGCCGATCTCGCCAAGACCTTCCAGCGCGATGCGCTTCGGCTCGTCGCGACCAGTGCCGGCGAACAGCATGCCGATATCGAGTACCAGCAGATCGTCGTGCGCAATGACGAGAAGGAGCACGCGGTCATCAACACGCTGCTGCTCCACGACAGCTCGAACACGATCGTTTTCTGCCACACGCGCGAGTCGGTGAAACACCTTACCGCGCGTCTCGCCAACCGCGGCTTTCCGGTGGTGGCGCTGTCGGGCGAGCTGACCCAGGCCGAGCGTACCAATGCGCTGCAGGCGATGCGCGACGGCCGGGCCCGGGTGTGTGTCGCGACCGACGTCGCTGCGCGCGGTATCGACCTGCCAAATCTTGACCTCGTCATCCACGCCGACATCCCCTCGAACCCCGAGACGCTGCTGCACCGCTCCGGCCGCACCGGCCGGGCAGGGCGCAAGGGCATCTGCGCCCTGATCGTGCCGATGCACCGCCGCAGCGCCGCCGCACGCGTGCTGCGTGCCGCCAATCTCGACTCGACGACGCGCGGCGCTCCCACGATTGCCGAGATCGAGGCACGCAATCGCGAGCAGATCCTTGCTGCTGCGGGCGAGACGGCGACTGGGGACGATATCGATGCCGGTTTCGTCGCCGAACTTCTGCAGCGCGTGACGCCCGAACAGCTCGCGGCCGCCTATATCCGCCGCGAGCTCGCCTCACGGCCGGCGGCCGAGGAAGTGGCCGATGCTCCGATCCAGGCCTTCCAGGAGAAGGCGCCGCGTCGCGACAAGCGCTTCGTCGATGAGGAGGGCCCGAAGGGCCGGCCGGAGCCGATGACCGATGGGCGCTGGTTCACGCTCTCCATCGGCCGCAATCGCCGCGCCGATCCAAAATGGCTGCTGCCGCTGATCTGCAAGGCGGGCGACGTCACCAAGCGCGACATCGGCTCGATCAAGATCTTCGACACCGAGACCCGCTTCGAGATCGCCGCCGACAAGGCCGACGCCTTCGCGCGGACTGTTGCCAGCAATGGCAGCAGCATCGAGAACGGGGCTGACATCCAGCCGTCGAGCGCGCCCGGGGCGCAGCAGCGCAAGAGCTTCAGGCGCGATGATGGCCCGCCGCGTCAGTACAAACCACGCGGCGACGATGCGCCACGTCGGGAATACAAGCCGCGCCGCGAAGAGGATGCACGGCCCGCTCGTGACGACGGTCCGCGTTACAAGGTGCGATCAGACAAGGGTGCCAAGCTCGCCACCAGACCGGCCCGCGAGATTACCCCGCCCGTGGCTCAGGAAGCTGTGCGCGAGCGTCCGGCGCCGGATCACAAGCCTAAGGCGGCCAAGTTCAACCCCAAGGACAAGGGCAAGCCGAAGTACAAGAACCGGGTCAAGCACGACCCGCCGGCAGGGGCCGGTGCTGCCCCGCGCAAGGCCAAGAAGGGCTACGAACCGCTCGATTGACGAACGTACCTCCGCTGCAGCATCCTCCGTGTACTCTTGGAGGAGAAACAACGACATGCCTTACGTCCGTATCGAGATCACCGACGGCGCAACTTACGAACAGAAGTTGCAGATTTACAAAGAGACCACGGAGATGCTGGTCCGGATTCTGAACAAGAAACCGGAATACACATTCGTCGTCATCGAAGAGGTCGACAACAAGAACTGGGGCCACATGGGTACGTCGGTGGCCAAGATTCGCGAGGCCGAGGCCAAGGAACGCGGCAAGGCGGCTGGCAAGAAGGCCGCATCCAAACAGGCCGCTCCAAAGAAGGCCTCGGCCAAGAAGGCCTGACGCAGTGCCCGAAATCCTCGTTCACATCGTCGAAGGGCGCTCGGTCGCCGCGAAGAAGGCACTGATGAAGGACATCACCGAAGCGGTGGTGAAGAACTTCAACGTGCCTCCCGGGCGTGTCGTCGTCCAGATCGTGGAAAGCCCCAGGGACAGCAAGTCGAGGGGCGGAGTGCCCTTCGACGAGATGTGACCGAGGCTACTGCGAGCTGCAGCCGTAGGGGTACTCTCCGCAGCCGTCGTCTTCGTCCCCATCGCCGGCGCCCTGGCCTTGGATCAGGCTGGGTTCCGGCGGCTGGCGCAGGCCGCGGTTGAAGCAGGCGAGCGCTTCCTCGAAGCGAAACTCGCCGAGCAGCGGCATCTGCGTCCGAGCGTAGAGGAAGGACTGGCGCAGGTCGTTGCGCTCCTTGCCGAAGATGTCGTCCACGTTGCCGACGATCGTTGACTGTGAGGGCTCGATGGTTCCCACGTCGCAGGTGCTGGTCAGCGAGACGCACTTGTTGTCGAAGTTACAGAGTGCCACCGCGCCATTGTAGAGAATAACCTTGGTCAGGAGGCCGAGGACGGTAAAGTCGAACTCGGTGCCGCGGACGCCGATGGTGCCAGTGGGCGTCTTGATGATGTATTTGTCATGGTCCGCCTCGCCGGTGGCGAAGCGGAACGTGCCGGCGAGCGCGTTGATGGCCAGTTTGCCAGCCGACTGATCGTCGCGCAGCAGGTAATCCTCGATCAGCAGCGCCGAGTTGGGGCCGACCACCAGCTCGGTATTGTCCGAGAACTTGATCTGCACCTGGCCCTTGGGGCCGGTCGTGACATTGTCGCCGATGAAGATGTCGGCGCCGACAGTGAGCACGCGCACTTCGCCTGCCTTGTCGGCTTCGGCCGCCGGCTTGACGCCCAGCGCCGTACCGCTGGCTGCCCAAGCCGAAACGGCGCCTGCAACGATGAGTGCCGCCCCCAAGGCGGCCGCAATACGAAGTCCTGACATGGTTATCCTCACATCCCCAACGAAACCCGCCCTCGTGATCCCCGGGCGGGCCTTCGCGCTATTGCTCAATTCGTAACATGATGATTTAGTTTGCTTATGCCGTAGGCATTCCAGAGTCAATTGTATGCAACAAGTCGATCTTCGGGTGCCTAGTCTGACGCCCAGGGAACTGCCCGTGTGGCAGTACCTAAACGATCTGTATGACCGGCATTTGCCAAACCGTAGTGGAGACCTCGCGAGCTATATCCCGGAGCTCGCGGCAGTTGATCCAGACCAGTTCTCGATCGCCTTTGCAACGACCGACGGGTTTGTCTACGAAGTCGGCGATGCGAATGCGCTTTTCACGATACAGTCGGTATCGAAGGCGGTCATCTATGCGCTGGCGCTCGAGGATCATGGCCGCGAGGACGTGCTGAAGCATATCGGCGTCGAGCCATCGGGTGATGCCTTCAACTCGATCACCTTCGACGAGGTCAACAATCGGCCGTTTAACCCAATGGTCAATGCCGGCGCGATCGCTGCGAGCGCCATGATCAAGGGTGCCAACCACGCCGAACGCTACCAACGCATCCTCGACATCTTCGAGCGCTTCACCGGGCGCGTGCTCGACCTCGATGAGGCCGTGTACCGCTCCGAGGCCCTGACCGGCAACCGCAACCGCGCGATCGCCTATCTCGAGCTCAACTCGGGGATGATCGACGGTGATGTCGACGAACATCTCGATCTCTACTTCCGCCAGTGCTCGCTGCTGGTCACCGCGCGCGACCTCGCGCTGATCGGGGCCACCTTCGCCAATGGCGGCATCAACCCGCTGACCCGCCAGCGCGCCATCTCGACGGAAAATGTGCGCTCGGTTCTTTCGGTGATGAACACCTGCGGCATGTACGACTATGCCGGCGGCTGGCAGTTCAGCGTCGGCCTACCGGCCAAGAGCGGAGTAGGGGGCGGGATCACCGCCGTGCTGCCGGGCCAGCTCGGTATCGGCACCTTCTCGCCGCGGCTCGATGCCGTGGGCAACAGCGCCCGCGGCGTGCAGGTGTGCGAAGACATCTCGGCCAACTTCCGCCTGCATCTGTTCGAGGATCGCGGCGCCGGGCTGGTGCCGTTGCGCCGTGTCTATCGCGCCGACGAAGTGCATTCCAAACGCGTTCGCCGCCCGGACCAGACGCGCCTGCTCGATCGATTCGGCCACCTGGTCGTGGTCTACGAGCTGCAGGGAGAACTGAGCTTTACCGAGGCGGAGCGGGTGACGCGCCGCATGGTGGAGGACATGGGCAGCGCCTACTTCGTGGTGGTCGACCTGACGCGGGTTCTGCGCATCGACGGGGTCGCCATCACGCTGTTCAACACCGCCCGCAAGAGCCTCGCGGCGGCCGGCAAGGGCTTCGCGGTGGTCAGCATCTCAGACGACCTGCCTTCGTCCTTCGAACAGGACATGCACTTTCCCAGCATCGACTTCGCGCTCGAATACTTCGAGGATCGCCTGCTCGAGCGCGCCGGCAGTTCGCTCAGCGAAACCGCCATTCCGCTGGAGCAGTTCGACGTCCTCGCTGGTCTCGATGCGCAGAAGCTGTCGCAGCTGACGCGCCGGCTGCGGATGGTGCCGTTCGAGCGGGGTATGACGCTGATTTCGACCAACGCCCGGGCGGACGAACTGTTCTTCCTCACCGAGGGGCATGTCGACATCGCGGTGCGCGTGGGCAACGGGCCGAGCCATCGCGTCAGTACGGTCGAGGCCGGGACGGTGTTCGGCGAACTCGCGCTGTTCGGCAATGGCCCGCGCACCGCCGATGTGATCGCTGCGACCAAAGGGGCGGCCATGGTGCTCGACCGCGACGCGCTCGACGACCTGCGCGACAATGCTCCCGAGGCACACGCGGCGCTGCTGCTGGCCGTGGGCGCCAGCCTCGCCGACCGCCTGCGGCGGGCCAATGCCGAAATCCGGGCGCTATCGCGGTAGGCCTTCTGCCTGCCACCACCCCGCCGTCATCCGCGGGTCAAGCCCACGGATGACGACTGAGAGCGGGGGCCGACCAAAATCGGCAATGGCGGTCGGGTCGCCTAGTGGTTGTCGTCGGGGATGTTCAGGACGTGCCCGCAGGCCTTGCAGTGCACCGCATCCGGCTCGTGCCGCTGCAGCCCGCATTGCGGGCAGGGGAAGTACACCTTGTGCGGCCGGAACAGAGACTGGGCCAGCCGGACGAACAGGGTAATGCCGATGATCATCACCGCGATCGAGGTGAGCCGGCCGGCGGTGCCCGGCAGGGTGATATCGCCATAGCCGGTCGTCGTCACCGAGGTGACGGTGTAGTAGAGCGCATCGACATAGCCCTCGATGCCGGAGTCCGGGCTGCCGAAGAAGGTGAGCACGAACCCGGAAACGAGGAACAGGAACGTCACGATGTTGACGATCGCCTCGCCCTGCTCGCGATACTGCGTGAGCTTCAGCTTCTTGAGCGGCCGCCACAGCGCACCGCCCTGCGACAGGGTCCAGAGCCTGAGGATTCGCAGGAAACCGAAATTGGCGAGCCAGGCCGGCAGCAGCAGGGTGACTAGGATGAAGATGTCGACAATGGTCGTCGGCTGCCGGAGCCAGCGCAGCGGATCGGTCGAGGCGAGGCCGCGCGCGACGAGATCAGCAATCAGCAGCACCGCAACGGCGACATCGATCCAGATGTAGCTCGGTCGGTCGCGCAGGAGCGGCGTGGCGATGAAGAAGGCGATGATGGCGAGATCGACCAGCAGGACCGCGAACTGGAAGCGTAGCGCTACGGTCGAACTGCCGTGGTAGAGCAGCCGCAGGGTGGATCGGAGGCGATCGATGCCCTGCGGCTCGGTGTTATCGGTGCTCAGAGTCCGGAACTCCTGTCGGGAACGGATAGTTGCAGGCTAGCGCAACGACGCTCCGTCCACGACTACCAAAGCGCCTATTAGTCGCAACTGTCCTTGCACTCACAGCCGTCGCAATTGTCCTCAGGCTTGCCTGCGTCCGGATTGGAGATGAGGCTCTGCACGGGTGGAGCCGCGGCGCTGGTGCGTTCGAGGCACGGGCGGGAGTGGTTGAAGCGGAAGCGGCCGATCAGTGAGCCCTGCGATACCGCGTAGGGGAACTCGCCTTTCAGCGCCTCGCGATCCTGTCGCGAAAAGTCCTGCGTGTTGCCGACGAGAATCGACTGGCTGGTATCGGCGAGGCCGAGGTCGCATTGGTCGCTGAGCGTGACGCAACTCTTGCCCGTGTTGCAGAGGTCGAGCGCCCCACCATAGAGCATAACGCGCAGCTTTTCCGCGTCGGAATTGAAATCGAACTCCGTGCCTCGGACACCGATCGTGCCGGTCGGCGTCTTGATCTCGTAGAGATCCTTTGCCGCGCGGCCAGTCGAGAAGCGGAACGTGCCGGAGAGTGCGTTGATCGCAAACTTGCCGACGGACTGATCGTCGCGCAGCAGGTAGTCCTCGAGCAGCAGCGCCGAGTTTGGTCCGACCACGAGTTCGGTGCGATCGGAGAACAGGATCTGTACCTGACCCTTGGGTCCGGTGACGATCCGGTCGCCGATGAAAACATCGGCGCCAACGGTCAGCGTCCGGCTTTCGACCTCGGTTTCGGCCGCGGCGGCGGGGATGACGCCGAGCGCCGTGCCGCTGGCAGCTTGCGTGGTTGCAGTGAAAGAAAGCAGACCCAGCGCTATCAGCGCCGCGGCGAGGGGGGCTCGCCATATCAAGTTAAGCATCGCGTCCTCGGCTTTGCATTTGACATGAACATCGCCCGGCCCCCCGGCGGGGACGACTACGGGTTTCTACACCGACTCTGCTTGCGGGCGCCAGTCCCTGGTGGACCAATTCCATTCCGGACCATCGGATATGCACCGGGGGCACTTCACTCGCGCGTTTCGCGGCCCTATCTGAAGCGTGTCAGGGACGGCCCTGACAAAAATCACTCAGACATCGCGGGACGACCCGGCAACTGGAGTTATTCCAATGGCCTGGGTTTACCTTGCCGCAGCTGGCCTGCTCGAAATCATCTGGGCAATCGGTCTCAAATACACCGAGGGCTTTACCCGCCTGACCCCATCCGTGATCACCATCGTGGCGATGGTGGCGAGCGTGGCGCTGCTCGGCATCGCACTTCGCGACCTGTCGGCCGGTACCGGCTATGCCGTGTGGACCGGTATCGGCACCGTCGGTACGGCCATTCTCGGCATGATCATCTTCAACGAGCCGGCGACCGCTTTGCGGCTGGCCAGCATCGGCTTGATCGTTGCCGGCATCGTCGGACTCAAGTTGATAAGCTAGGGCACTGGCACGTGTGACGGCCTGACGGCACGGGGGCTGTTGCTTCCGTGCCAGCCCGCCGCAACAAATTCACCAATGACGAAAAAGTTGATGGAACCTTTTTCCGATTTGCGTAACCTGAGCCGCAGGGGGCCCGTACTCGGGGCTATTCCGCGCCGAGCGTCAGCGCATCATTGTTGGAAAAGGTAAAGGGGAGCCATGCTGTTCCGCTTCGCTGAGGTCGTGACCGTCCTCGTGCTCGTCGCTAATTTGCTTATTGCCAAGCATATCCCGTTCGTCAACCAGCTGCCGCTGGCGCAGATCACCGGGATCGTCTGTTTCTCCTTCGCCATCTTCCTCAGCCTGCGTATCTACCAGGCCGAGCTGCGCCGCATCCGCGCCGAAGAGTAGCGCGCTAGAAGTCCATCGCCGTATCGGTTTCGGCGAGGAAGTCTCCGCGGATCGCTTCGATTGCTGCGCGGCAGGGCTCGGATAGCTTTGTGACGTTGTCACGGATGCACTGGGCGAGACGACCGTCGCCCGGCTTCTGTTCTCCGCAAGCCGCCTTGAAATCGGCTTGGCAGGCGTGTTGCAGCTGCAGCTTTTCGGTGAGGCTGAGCTGGGCTGCCTGGCTTGTGCCGGCTGCCGTCAGGGTGATCGCGAATGCGATTGCTCGGAGCATGATCGGTCCTTGCTGAGTGGAAACGGAGCGGGACAACCGGGCGGGTGGGGCTGCTTCGGGGATTTGCCCCGCTCCACGGCCGACTTGGCCGATCAGTATACGGTGACGTGGACGTGGCGCGTCCGGCTGTTCCCGGACGGGCCGGTCACGGTGCCCTTGCAGTCCCATCGCCTGTGGCCAACGGACACGCACATCCCCGAGCTACGCAGGGTGTTGCCGTTGACGCCGGTGATTTCGGCTTCGCGGTAGCACGCGCCGTGGAAGCAGTAGACCTCGGCCGACCCGGTGACCGTGCCGCGATTGGTGTTGACGGTCACATTGCGTTCCCAGGCGGATGCAGCTCCCGCTGCACCGATAGTGACGGCGGTAGCGAGGGCGAGGGTGGCAATCAGCTTGTGCATTTCGGTCTCCCGTTTTCGATGGGGAGAGCCTCGCCGCTTCGCGTTGCGCCGATGTTGCAGGATCGGACGATTGTGTAACGATTTGTAACAGCAGGCAGGCGGCGATTGCCCGATGGCCTGTGCCACCGCTAGAGCCGCTATATGGACCAGGTCCGACTGCTCGTCATCGAGGACGACCCCGACATCCGCGCACTTCTCGCCGAGTTTCTGTCGCGCGAGGGCTATGAAGTGCGCGGCCTCGACACGGGCAGGCAGGCGACGCAGACGGTAGCCAGTTTCGCGCCCGCGCTCGTCATCCTCGACATCATGCTGCCGGGCGAGGACGGACTTTCGGTCTGCCGCCGCATCAGGGCAGAAAGCATGGTTCCGATCATCATGCTCACTGCCAAATCCAGCGACATCGACAAGATCCTCGGGCTCGAGATCGGTGCGGATGACTACCTCGGCAAACCCTTCAATCCGCGCGAACTGCTCGCCCGCATCCGGGCCCAACTGCGTCGGGCCTCGGGTGGGTCCATGGTGCACACGACGGCGTCCCGTCGCCTGATGGCGGGCGAGATCGTGGTGGATATCGACGGTCGGGCGGTCTCGACCCGTGCCGGTGTCGCGGTATCACTCACTACCGCTGAGTTCGACCTGCTGGTCTGCCTGCTCGAGCGACCGCGCCGCGTCTTGTCGCGCGAGCAACTGCTGGACTGGACAAGGGGGCGCTCCGCTGAGCCGTTCGATCGCACCATCGACGTCACCGTGTCGCGGCTGCGCAGCAGGCTTGCCGATGTGGCCCCCGACGTGGTGGCGGCGATAACGACGGTCCGCAATGGCGGCTATCTCTTCGCGATGCCGGTCGAGGATCGCTGATGCGCCGGCTTTCGCTATCGATGCGCCTTGTGCTGATTGTCGCCGGCGCGGTGTTCCTGCTCCAGATCGTCGCCTTCGCCGTGCAGGTGACGCGCGACGATGGCTTCACGCTGGGAGGCATACGGCCATCTTTCGCCCGGCAGGTGGCAAGCCTCACGAGGCTTTTCGACCGTCTTCCGCCGGTGCGGCAGCAGCTGGCGCTTGATCTTCTCAACAACGCCCGCTTCGACGTCGCCATAGCCAATCAGCCGCCCCAGGCCGATCCCGGCGGCGTTCTGCTGGGCTGGAGCGCGCGGATCACCGCCGAGCGCATCGCCGCCGAGGGGGTGGGCTTCGACCGCATCGAGGTCAGCAACATTCGCGCCGCGCGACCCGAAGGCGGGCCGCTTGCCCGGCTTGTCGGCCGGCACCTTCGCATCACCATCGCGCTGCAGAATGGCCAGTACCTGGTCATCAATCCCGCAAGCGAAGTCGATTCCTACGTCTACGGGGGGATACTTGCCGCGCTGGCGGGGCTGGTGGGGCTGCTCATTCTTGGCGCCGCCGTGGTCTTCGTGCTGCGCGAAACGCGGCCCCTCACGGCCCTGACTGAGAACATGGAGCAGTTCGCGCGTACCGCGGTGCCGCGGGAACTCGATGAACGTGGTGCGTCCGACCTGCGCTCGCTGATTGGCGCGACGAACCGCATGCAGCATCAGATCGCGGCGCTGATCCGCAACCGGGCGCTGATCCTGGCCGGCATGTCCCACGACCTGCGCACGCAGGTGACCAAGCTCCGCCTGCGACTCGAACTGATGGCGCCGTCTCCGGGGCGTGACCAGGCCATCGCAGATATCGAGGCGATGCAGGCCCTCGTCGAGCAGGCGCTGGAGTTCGCCGCATCCACCAATAACGGGGAGGGTGGTCGCACCGACGTCGCGGCGTTGCTCGACGGCATGCTGGCCGATCACCCCCAGATGAGCTGGGCCGGGCATGGCCCGGTGCGGCTTGCCATCGGGGAGGCCGCGCTGCGGCGCGTGATCGACAACCTTGTCGGCAACGCTATCGCCTATGGACAGCGCGCCGACGTCACGGTGTCAGCCACCGAGAGCGAGGCCAGCATCGCCATCGCCGACCGTGGTCCAGGCGTTCCGATGGGGGAGCGGGAGCTTATCTTCGAGCCGTTCTACCGCCTTGAAGGCTCGCGCAGCCGCGAGCATGGCGGAACGGGCCTTGGCCTCGCGATCGCCCGGCAGATTGTCGACCGGCACGGCGGACGGATAGGGGTGACTGATCGTCCGGGTGGCGGTGCCGTGTTCACGGTGACGCTCCCGCTCGCAGCTTGACCGTACTACTCGTTTTTCCGGTCATTCGTTCGTGCTATTGGAGCGCCATGAACGCCATTACCGCCCCGCGCACTGCGCGCTCAGTCTGCCCGCATGATTGCCCCTCGACCTGCGCCCTCGATGTCGAGGTGATCGACTCGCACACGATCGGCCGTGTGCGCGGCGCCAAGGACGATCCGTATACGGCCGGCGTCATCTGCGAGAAAGTGGCGCGCTATGCCGAGCGGATTCATCACCCGAACAGATTGACTCATCCCCTTCGCCGGGTTGGCAAAAAGGGCGCCGGCGAGTGGCAGCAGATCAGCTGGGACGAGGCATTCGACGAGATCGTCGCGCGCTGGCTCGAGATCGAGCGCACCGACGGGCCGGAGGCGATCTGGCCATATTTCTATGCGGGCACGATGGGGCACGTGCATCGTGACGGCATCGAGCGCCTGCGCCATGCCCGCGGCTACTCGCTGCAATACGACACCATTTGCACCGGCACGGCGTGGCCAGGCTTCATCGCCGGCACGGGCAAGCTGACGGGGCCCAATCCCGAGGAAATGGCCGAGAGCGACTGCATCGTCATCTGGGGCACTAACGCCGTGGCGACGCAGGTCAACGTGATGACCCATGCCATGAAGGCGCGGAAGACGCGCGGCGCCAAGGTCGTCGCCATCGACATCTACCAGAACGCCACCATGGAGCAGGCCGATATGGCGCTGGTAGTGCGGCCGGGCACCGATGGCGCGCTGGCCGTTGCGGTGATGAACATCCTCTTGCGCGACAACCTCGCCGACCGTGACTACATGGCGCGCTATACCGACTTCTCGCCTGAGCTCGAGGCGCATCTGGCTACCCGCTCGCCGGAGTGGGCTGCGGAGATCACGGGCCTCACGGTGGCGGAGATCGAGGCGTTCGCGCGGCTCGTGGGCACAACGCCGCGCACCTATTTCCGGCTGGGTTACGGCTTCACCCGCCAGCGCAACGGCGGCACCGCAATGCACGCGGCGTTGTCGATCGCGGCGATGACCGGTGCCTGGCAGCATATCGGGGGAGGGGCTTTCCACTCGAACTCCGGCTCGTGGAAGCTCGACAAATCGCTGATCTATGGCCGCGATCTCGGCCCGGGTGGCCGCGAACTGGACATGAGTGAGATCGGCAAGGTGCTGACCGGGGATCCGGCGGCGCTGAAGCAGGGCGGCCCGGTCAAGGCGCTGTTCATCCAGAACACCAATCCGGTGAACATAGCACCGGAACAGGGGCTGACGCGCGCCGGTTTTGCTCGCGAGGACCTGTTCACCGTCGTGCACGAACAGTTCATGACCGATACGGCCAAGATGGCCGACATCGTGCTGCCCGCGACCATGTTCCTCGAGCACAACGACTATTACCGCCGGGGCGGGCACACGCGGCTGCTCTACGGCCCCAAGTTGGTCGAGGCGCCGGGCGAGTGCCGTTCGAATTTCGAGGTGGTCAACGAGCTGCTGCGCCGCCTGGGCACCGACCATGCCTCAATGCACCTGACCGATCGCGAGATGGTCGCGGAGACCTTCCGGCGGTCCGGCTTCGGCGAGCTCGACGAGATCGAGGAGACCGGCTTCATCGAGAGCCCTCAGCCGGTCTCGAAGGCCCATTTTGCCGACGGTTTCGCCTGGCCGGATGGCCGCTATCGGTTCGAGCCAAATTGGCTGGGTGTGGCGGCCCAGGGTGGCTACACGTGGGTCTGTGATCCCGAGGAGATGCCGCGCTTTGCCGACCATTGGGATGTCACCGAGCCGGCAAATGCGGAGACGCCGTTCCGGCTCGCCACCAGCCCCGCGCGCGCTTTCCTGAACTCGAGCTTCTCCGAGACGGCCGGCAGCCAGAAGCGGCATCCGGAGCCAGCAGTGTTCATCCACTCGGCGGATGCGACGGAACTCGGGATCGCCGACGGCGACATGGTGCTGCTCGGCAATCGCAGGGGCGAAGTCCCGCTCAAGGCGAGCTATTTCGACGGCATGCAGCGCGGCGTGCTCATCGCCGAGGGCATCCATCCGAACGCGGCGCACCGGAACGGCGCTGGTATCAACACGCTGATCGGGTCAGATCCGGTGAAGCCGTTTGGCGGCGCGGCGTTTCATGATACGACGGTTTGGGTGCTGCGGGGTTAGGGGCACCGCCAGGATCCTCATCCCCGCCGGATGTCATCCCTGCGAAGGCAGGGATCCAACTATCCGCTGGCGCAGGCTGTGAGATGGATCCCTGCCTTCGCAGGGATGACATCGAGGTTTGGGCAGGGCTGGGCCCTTCTCTATCGTTCAGCTGAAATACGCCGACCAGAAGAACCAGCAGGTGAGCGCCAACCCATAGACGATGACGAGGCCGCGGATCAACCGCTGCGGGATGCGCTTGGCGACGCGGGCCGCGAGGTAGCCGCCGATGGTGACGCCGACGAGCGCGATCGAGCCGTGATACCAGTCGATGGCGCCGGAGAAGGCGAAGCGGATCACGCAGACCAGCGCGACGAGCGTCGAGATCCAGAGCTTCAGGCCGTTCATGGCGTGAATGTCGGCGAAGCCGGCGAGTGCGAGGAAGGCGAGCAGCAGCACGCCGAGGCCGGCGTTGAAGAAGCCGCCATAGACGCAGATCGCTGCCAGCAGCACGAGGAGTAGCGCAGCGCCGACATGGCGGCCGCGCCCGCCGTCACCGGCCTTGGCCCGGACGAAGGTGTTGATGCGGCCGCCGAAGGCGAAGAGCACGACAGCGAACAGCAGTAGCCATGGCACGACCAGCACGAACGTCTCGTTGGAGACGTGGAGCAGCAGTTCGGCGCCGGCATAGCCGAATACCAGGGAGGCGATCGAGTAGGGGATCAGCTTGTCGCGGTTGGCCGCGATCTCGCGCCAGAACCCGACGGCGCCGCTGGCGTAGCCGGGGAAGCTTGCATAGGTGTTCGACGCGTTGGCGATTACCGGCGGCACACCAGCGAGGATCAGCGCCGGAAACAGCACGAACGAGCCGCCACCAGCCAGTGTGTTGATGGTGCCGGCGATGAGGCCGGCAACGAGGAGCATCAGTTCGGTCAAGGCACTGGTCCGGTTGGTCGGGCGCTTAGCTACAACCTCCGGCTGACAATCGCCAACGCAAAGCGTTGATGTGAGGCATCATCGGGGGTGATGGGGTGATCCCTCCGTGAACGTGGGAGCATCACGGAGAGCCCGGCGGGCATCTCCCCAAGTTGACAAACCGCCGCCCATCCCTCACATGTCCGCGCGTGCTGCTGGCGCCTGCCGCTCGCCGGGGAGACCCGATGGTGAAGTCCAGCCGCGGAATGTTCCGCGCCCTTACATGATCGCTCCCTTAGCAGGCGGTTCATGGCAATGCGGGCCCCATGAAGACAATCCGCCTCTGCTCAAGAGGAACGACATGACTTTCTCCCTCGATACCCTCAGCACGGCCACGCTCAAGGCCGAGGCCAAGGCTCTGCGCGCCGAGCGCACGCTCACCGGCACGCCAATTGCGCACGGCGCCGCGCTCGAAGAAGTCGCCCGCCGCCACGGCTACCGCGACTGGAACACCGCCGCCGCGGCCGTGCCCGAGCGGGTGGCGACGCCCGTGCAGGTTGGCCAGCGCGTCAGCGGCACTTACCTGAGCCAGCCTTTCGTGGGTCTCGTGATCGGCGTACAATTGCTCGCCGACATGGCGCACTACGAAGTGACGGTGAAGTTCGACCATCCGGTGAACGTCTCGAAATCGGAACTGATGGGGCCAATCTGGCGCCAGCGGGTGCGCGCGACCGTCGACCTGCGCGGCGTCTCGTCGGCACGAACCAGCGACGGCGAACCGCATATGCGCATCAGGCGCGTTTGATGGAACGTCATTTCAACGGCGGGCCTTGTCCCGCCGTTGTTGTTCCTGTCGTCGGGTTGTGTTCCATCGGCATCTGCCGATAAATGGCACTTTCAATCCTATGGTGGCGTCTCGTCACCACCCCCTGCAGCAGCGGACAGACAGATGACCACCCAGACTCTGCCGATCGATCTCTATTACGCCGGCACCCCGAACGGCCGGAAGATCACCATTATTCTCGAGGAACTGGGACTGCCCTACGGCATCTACCCGATCAATATCGGCCGCGGCGACCAGTTCAAGCCGGACTTCCTCGCCATCTCGCCCAACAACAAGATTCCGGCGATCGTCGACCCGGAAGGGCCGGACGGCAAGCCGATCTCGATCTTTGAGTCCGGTGCGATCCTCAAGTACCTCGCCGAGAAATTCGGCCAGTTCTACGGCACCAACTGGCGCGAGAGGGTCGCGATCGACGAATGGCTGTTCTGGCAAGTCGGTGGCTTCGGCCCGATGCTTGGGCAGAATAACCACTTTTCGCGCTACGCGCCCGAGAAGATCCCCTACGCCATCAAGCGCTACATGGACGAGGCGCATCGGCTGTATCGCGTGCTCGATACCCAGTTGCAGAAGCAGAAGGCGGCGGGCAAGCACTTCGTCGCCGGGGACTATTCGATTGCCGATATGGCGATCTTCGATTGGTCGCGCGGCTCGGATAACCACGGCATCGACATCGCCGAGTTCCCGACGTTCGCCGAGTGGCGCCAGCGCGTGACCGATCGTCCGGCGGTGCAGCGCGCCCTCGCGATTACTCTCGATCAGTCGCAGCAGATCAGCGCGGCTACGGACAAGGAAGCGCAGCGCGTCCTCTTCAATCAGCGCTGACCGTGGTTCCCGCGGGTGGGGCTAAGAGCCCGACCCGCGCCCACTCCTGCTCTTGGCAGAGCACGTAGAGCACGCAGCCCTTGAGCTTGATGGCGTCGTCGCGCAGCACCTCGACCGAGCCCGCGTAGACGTTGCCGTCCTCGGGGTTATAAATCTCGCCCTCGTAGTAGTAGGGATTATCAGTCGGCCTGAGCGTCAGGATCTGCAGCCCCTGGATGGGCCGGCTCTTGAGGTTGGGATCCTTGTTGTTGACGTCGGTATAGCTCGCCGGATCGATCGACGTCAGCTCGGCGCCATACTGCGCGTTCAGCCGCTCCGGCACGACGATCTTGGTGATGTAGCCGCAAAAGCCGGTCGGGCAGGCCGCGATCGTCAGCTCGGTCTCGTCGTTGGTCAGCCAAACGCCTTCGACAATCGACAACGGCACCGCCGACGCGGCGGAACCCAACGTGCCGGCCATCAACCCGACAGCGCCCCGCCAAAGCCAATTTCTCAGCCAGGACATCGGAATCTACCTCAACCGCCGCCGTTACGAATCGAGGCCGATACCGGCCCGATCTGACACTTTGCAATGTTGGAGCGGCTTTTGGCCAAATCCACGGCAATCTAGTGCAACAACGCAAAGCGATCGATGCCCGCGACACTTATGCACCACCTGCGGTTGTTCAGTCAGCAAGCCGCCGCCAGCATGAGCGGCCACCCACTAGCCGCGTTCTCCGCTCCCGTCCAAAACCCCCTTGCCCATCCGGGCGATTGCCCCTATCAGGGGCCGCGACGGAGAGGTGGCCGAGTGGTCGAAGGCACACCCCTGCTAAGGGTGCAGACGGGGAACCGTCTCGTGGGTTCGAATCCCATCCTCTCCGCCACTCCCCCTTTTGGCTACTGCGTTGTTTTAGCGGGAGAAAGCCTTCGACGACTGGATCGCACCCTAAAACGCGCCCTACCAGTTTGGCTTGACGGCTGAGAAGGTTGAGAGGGGTCATCACGCACCTGTGAAGCGCCAAAATCACCGCGCTTCCGAAAGTCTTCCGCGCAACAGTTCGGATGCCAGCCGACTAATGGCGTCCGGATCGTACTCGTTGCCCGCTGCGTTCTGTCGAGACCACGGCCCATCAATTCCGACATATCCTCAGGTCGCTCGTACCGATAGGTCCAGAAAGTCTGCCCCGTCGGGGAACTGCCAGTGAACCTCATGATCTGCTGAATAGCTCCAACTGCGCCGTCGCAGGACGAGTTGGAGCCAGAGTCACGAGGCTGCCGGACGGGGATGCTTTGGATTGGGGGCTCGGCCACCCAGTCTGATAGGCGAGGAAGTGCGACTCCGAGACCGTGACATCGTCGTGACCCGCAAGTCAGCGCTTACCGAAACCTCACCATTATGGGTGATTGGCCTCGGAGCACTTGAAGCAAAGCCGCCAGGTTGATGATCACACCCAACATTTCCAAGAGTTCTTCGAGGGCGAGGATCCGGGTCCAGTTCAGCCAAGACGGAAACCGAGTGGCTCCCTCGGCAATGGCCGCGCTGTACATTTCCACACCCAGTGCTCCAGCAAGGAAAACAAGCGCGGCCACAACAAATGTTGCAGCGGTTGCGATCGGCAGCGTCAAAATGAACCGGCCGAAGACCGCCGCTACCAGCGTGAAGAGCAGTGCACCGAAGAAAACCCAAGACCACGCGAGGGCGCCGTGCATGTGAATAACAAGATCCAGAACGTATCCGATATTTTCGTGCAGAGATGCCGCCTCGTCCAGCGAGAGCAGGGCGAACACCGATGCAAGACCGAGCCAGTGCCACATGGCCCGACCTGCCTGCCGGTCGCCGATAGCGGCAAGAATGGCCAGAGCCGACGAAAGCAGCCAGAGTGCTGAACTGAACCAGGATGGGATTGTCCCCTCTCCATTTATGTCAAACATTTGCAGCCAGTAGCGCACCACCTCATTGTCGTTCGGCAAGAACCGGCTGGTGACGAAGTATGCGGCCGTCAGCGCGACCGCCCCAAGTACCAGCGCGAATATGAACGCGACGGATGGCAGGGTCAGTATGCGGTCGGAACGAATTCCGACAGGCGTCGCGAGTCCATTTTCCGAACTCATCCTCACCCCGAACGGGACGACGTCCCGCTTACGTGTCGCAAATGACCTCCGAGGTCTTCGGCGGTCTACATTTTGCGAGTGGGCGCTCGCTGTCCTTACGGCACCAGCTCAACGCGGCATCAGTGATAGATACAGACCCTTTAGTGCCCTATCGATACGGACCTTAGTCCCCTCGACAACCGTGACACTCGGTCGGCGACGTTGGGGAAGTGAACAGGATCGCGAAGGCGATGATCCAATCGATTTACCGGCTTCACCGTTTTTTGTGTAGGAGAGGCCGCCGCTAGGCGACCTTCGTTCGTATTGTGGGAGCCCACTCAACGCAGGCACGCTTCGCCGTCGCGTCGGTTCTTGCCGCGACCGCTCCACGTTTTTGCGAAGTCCACTAACCCGGCCGAGGCATACATCGGCATGGCAATGGGTTCGTGAGGGTCGACGGTGTTGCTACCGTGCATCCATAGGCATCGGCTACTGAACCAGATGGGCTATCACGATCCGCTTATGGTGGGTGGCGAAGAACGAGTGCAGGAACACGCGAACAATCTAGGTAAGGCGGCGAGGCTACGGCCGGACGAAGCGTCAGCCTACCAATCTCTTTTCATCGGCGGCCGCGGATGATTTTATTGAGCGAACTCCACGGTTTTGTGGGGATCAAAGCAGTTTTCTCGCGCACCATAACATCCGCCCTACTGAAAGCAGTCCGCCAGGTTGCCCCCCGTTCACAGGCGAACTCGGGCCGAAGCGAAACGCTCAGGAACCAAGGTCTCGCCGACATCCTCTCCGCCCCACCTCTCACGGCTCGCTATTCCGCCCGCCGCCTCGCTGAATCGCTGCTGGCGTCAGAACGCGTTGTTGCGTTGGGTGATGAGCGAGATGGGGGTCAGGAGCACAATCTTCAGGTCGAGCCAGAGCGACCAGTTCTCGATGTAGTAGAGATCGTGGGTCACGCGCTGCATAATCTTGTCGACGGTGTCGGTCTCGCCCCGCCAGCCGTGGATCTGCGCCCAGCCGGTCATGCCGGGCTTGACCCGGTGACGGGCGAAATAGCCTTCGACGGCCTCGTAATAGAGCTGGTCGTTGGCCTTCGCGGCGAGGGCGTGCGGGCGCGGACCGACGATCGAGAGTTCGCCGACAAGCACGTTGAAGAGCTGCGGCAGCTCGTCGATCGAGGTCTTTCGGATGAAACTGCCGACCCTCGTCACCCGCGGGTCGTTTTTGCTGACGAGCTTGGTGGCATTGGCGTCCAGCGCGTCCACCCGCATCGAGCGGAACTTCCAGATCTCGATCAGCTGATTGTTGAAGCCGTGACGCTTCTGCCGGAAGAACACCGGGCCCTTGCTCTCGAGCTTGATGGCAACGGCGGTGGCAATCATGATCGGCGAGAGGAGGATCAGGGCGCTGACCGCGACTACCTTGTCGAACAGCCATTTGAAAACGAGGTTCCAGTCCGAGATCGGCAGGTCGGCCATGTCGAACACCGGGATGCCGCCGATATAGCTGTAGGCCTTGCGGGTGAACTTCAGCTTGCTCATGTGGGCCGAGAGCCGGATATCAACCGGCAGCACCCAGAGCTGGCGCAGCATGTCGAGCACGCGATGCTCCGCCAGGAGGGGCATCGAGACGATCACCAGGTCGACACGCGTGCGGCGGGCGAACTCGATGAGTTCGGCAACCTTGCCAAGCTTCTGGACGCTGGCAACGGATTCAGGGGACCGCTCGTCTTTGCGATCGTCAAAGAGGCCTAGAAGGACGAAGTCGTCCTTCGCCACCATCATTGACGCGATGAGCGGTTCCGCGTCCTTGCCACCGCCGACGATGACGGAGCGGCGGCGGAACTTCCCGGCCTTGCTCAAATGGACCACCAGCAGATGCAGCGCGGCGCGCCACACTAGCCCTGCCACGAGGCCGGCGGCCCAGAATGCGGCGACGAACGTGCGGGAGAGGGCTTCGCTGCGATCGAACAGCAGCACTATCAGGGAGAGAACAGCGAAGGCGGCGGTCCAGGCGAACGCAAACTTCCACATCTGGTCGGCGCCGATGCGATAGGCGGAGAGGCCGTGCAGTTTGAGACCCGACATGATGGCCTCTGCGACAGCAACGACACCCAGCGCCGTGAGCGCGCTGAGGAGGGTGTCGCCGCCGTTCACGCTGAAGACGACGAGGCCGGTGACGACCAGCAGCACGATCTCGACCGCCCGGGCGACCCCGGTGAAGACCGTGTCGGAATAGACCCGGTCGCCGGGTTGATCGGCGATCGCAGCCGCGAGATCGCTCAGTACGCCCGGCGGGCTCGCCGGGGGCTTAACGACGTGCTGGAGGACGGCCTGCGTTGGGTCGAGGTGGAACATGGCACCTGAGCTACCTGCCTATCTATACCCTGGCGGAGCAGGGTGAAGATTGCATTGAGACGGCAGGTTGCTTTTGCCCGCCGACTGTCTCCAGGGTCGGGTTTCCACCGTTTGGCGCGCGTGATGCTATGCCTCGAGTTCGAGCATCTGCGCTACGTTGTGGCGGTGCACCGGCTCATAGGCGGGATAGTAGTCGATGGCGCCGGTCGCCAGCGCTTCGCGCGCGAACATCTGCAGGTCCTGCTGCCCCAGCCCCGGTTCGTCGGGCAGCCGCTGCAGCTTCTCGACATAGAGCCGCGTGGCCTCGATGAATTCGCGCGGATAACCGCCGGCGGCGATGCGTTCGGGCGAGCCGTGGTTGGGCAGGATCCTGTCGAACTTCCATTTCGACAGGCGTTCGAGATCGGCGAGATGGTAGGCCAGCCGCTCCGGTTCGGTGACGTACGTGCAGGTGTCTTCCAGCGTATCGCCGGCAAAGAACAGGCCCTGGGCGGGGAGCAGCATTACCGTCTCGTCGTAGCTGTGGATATCGAGGTGGCGGAGTTCCACCACGGTCGATCCGACTTTGAGCCGCATCTGGTTCTCGAAGGTGCGGTTGGGCATGACGATCGGCTTGATCGGCGGGTCGTTGGTCTCGAGCCATTCGCGATTGGCCTCGAGGGCGGCGACGGTCAGCGTATTGCCGATGATCTCGCAGTCGGCGAACGCCTCGTTGCCGGCCACGTGGTCCGTGTGCCAGTGGCTCTGCACCACCCGCATTTGGGTAACGCCCTTGTCGGCCAGCGTCTTGCGGATGATTCGCGCGTGCACTAGCGACATGTGCGTGTCGTAGACCAGCGCCTCCTCGCCTTCGACGATGGCGTAGGACGCGGTGCCGAGCGTGAAGGCCCCGTCGTCGAGCCAGTTCGGCTCCGGTGAGTGGGCGCGAACACCGGGGATGCGGCCATCGTAGAAGGCCAGCACGTTGGGGTAGGGCCGCAGCACCCGCATCGTCGAGCCCAGGTCGAACGTCATCCAAAAGTCTCCAGAGTGGCAGGGGACCAAAGTCCCCATTGAATTGGCTGCGCATCAGGCAGGAACTCGCATCCCGTCCCTTAGTGCAAGTGAGGAGGCGCCAGTGCCACAGATTCGCCTGACCATGAACGATCCGGCCCAGGAGGAAGTTTTGGTCAACAGCGAGCACATTGTCTACGCGAGGCCAACGCGCGGCGGCGGAATGGGAACAACCATCTTCTTCGCCTCGAGCGCCAATCACGGCCACCTCGTATCGATCGACGTCGTCCAGCAGTTGGACCGGATCGAGGCAATGATCGGGTTCGCGCATCACTTTGACCATCCTCCCCCTGGCCTCGGCCACTGACAAGCGGCCATGTCCGCGCACCGCCCGCACGGTAGCCGGTTCAGTAGTCCACACGTCGGGCATGGTCTGGGTGTTGCCTGTGCGACCGGCAGCGAAACGTCCGACCTCGCGCGATTGGTGTGGATGCGGCGTGAGGTCGCCTTGGCTCGAATGAGCCATGGCCGTATCCTCAAATGATATTAGCCGCCGCCATCCAAACGGGTCTGTGCGTCGAGCCTCAAGTTTTTGAGTTAAGAATGATTTTCGCAACCGTTGCCGCATTGGTGGCAGTGGCTGCCATTGCGGCGTTGGCTGCCCTGCTCCTGTGGAGAAGGCGTCTACCGCCCCACTTGTCAGCCGCATGGACCGACAAGCCCGACCCGCCAACAGCCAGAAACAGGGAGGCTGCGCAAGAACTTGTCGACCTTATCGAGGACGACCAGTGATGAGCCCGCGCGGCATCGTTTGGTTGGTAGCCATCGTGCTCTGCGGCATCATCATCTGGTTTGTTGCGACCTACGTGGGCTGGTAATGCCCTGGACGGCTAGTTCTCGCGCAAGGCGTGAGCCATGCGATCGCTGAAGGGCCGCAGCAGGTAGTCGAGGAAGGTGCGAGGAGCCTCCGAGATGAAGGTTTCGACCGGCATCCCGGGCACAAGCGCGACACCGTCGAGCTTCGCGATCTCGCCGCTGTCGATGGCCAGCGTCACCGGATAGTAGGAGAGACGGGTAGCGGGGTCCTCGGTCAGATCGGCGCCGACGACTTTCACCGTCGCCTGGAGGTCCGGCGTGGTCGCATGGACGAGGCCCGGGAAGCGGATCGAGGCGGCTTGGCCGACTGCCACCATGTCGATGTCGGTGGGACTGAGCCGGGCCTCGATGTTGAGCTCTCCGGTGGTTGGCACGACGCTCGCGATCACCTCGCCGGCGCCGATGACACCGCCGACGGTGTGGATGGCGAGCTGATAGACAACGCCGTCGACCGGGGCCTTGATCTCCAGCCGCTTGAGCTGTTCCGCCGCCGCGAGGCGCCGCTGCGACAGTTCGGCGATGGTGCTCGTGGTATCGCCCAGGTCACGCCCGGCCTCGGCAATAGCGCCCTGGTCGACGCCGAGGATCTGCAGCCGCGTCTCGGCGATACGGCCGCCGAGTTCGGCGATCTGTGCTTCGATCTCGCCCTGTTCGCCCTCGAGGCGCGCGAAGTCCCGCTCGAGAGCGTTGACCTGCGCTTTGGTGGCGACACCCTTTTCGAGCAGCTCGCGTCCAGCGACAAGGTCGCTACTGGTCAGCTCGATCTGGCGGGCCTTGGCGGCTTGCTGCGTCCTGAGGCCCACGATCTGGCTGTCGAACTGGTCGATGCGCGCCGCGAGCTGGTCCTTCTGGCCGTTGCGGGCGGCCAGGCGCACCGCGAACAGGCGCTGCTCGGTGGCGATCAGCGCCGCGACACCCGGCTCGCCGGTGCGACCGGCAAAGAAAGCGGGAAGCTCGATGGCGTCCAGACCGTCGCGCTCGGCCTTGAGCCGCGCTGCGGTGATCCAGAGTTCGTCGAGCTTGTTGGCGACGATATCCAGCGCCGCCTGGGCCGTGGTCGGATCGAGTCGGGCAATGACCTCCCCCTCGGTGACGTGTTCGCCCTCCCGAACGAGAATCTGTGCGACGGTGCCGCCGGTCTCGTGCTGGACGCGCTTGATGCTGCCGTCGACTTCGACGCGGCCGCTAGCGATGACGGCAGCGGAGAGCGGAGCAGTGGCACCCCACACTCCGAAGCCGACGCCGAACGCCGCGATCAGCGCGAGGCCGACGAAACGGTACTTCGCAATCGACTTGGCGTAAGGCGATACGACGGGGGCAGGAAGGGCGAGGCTGGTCATTTGGTGCGCCCTCCACTGACGACCTGCATCGTCCCGTTCCGCTCGGGGGTGGCCGGAGCGGCGAGCTGCCGAAGCACCTCGTCGCGTGGGCCGCATAGCTTGATGGCTCCATCCATCACCAGCGCGACCTGGTCGACCGAGCTGAGGGCGGACGGCCGGTGGGTAACGACAATGGCGATGCCGCCGCGCTCGCGTACTGCGGCAATGGCGCGAGTCAGGGCCTCGTCGCCCTCCGCATCGAGATTGGAGTTGGGCTCGTCGAGCACCACGAGGAACGGATCGCCGTAGAGCGCGCGGGCGAGGCCGAGACGCTGGCGCTGGCCCGCCGAAAGCAGCGTGCCACCGTCGCCGATGCGCGTGGCGTAGCCATCGGGCAGGGAGACGATCAGCTCATGCGCACCCGCGGCGCGGGCGGCCTTGATGACATCGTCGGACTTGGCCGCGGGATCGAAGCGGGCGATGGTCTCGGCGATCGTGCCGTCCGGCAGCGCCAGATCCTGCGGCAGGTAGCCGATGTGGCGGCCAAGCCGCTGGCGGTCCCATTGGCCGATCGCGGCGCCGTCGAGCCGGACATCGCCCTTGGTCAGCGGCCAGAGCCCGACCAGCGCGCGCGCCAGCGACGACTTGCCCGAGCCGCTCGGACCGATGATCGCGAGACCGGCGCCGGCGAAAAGCTGCAGGGAAGCATCGACGAGGATCGGCTGTTCGCGACCGGGAGCGCTCACAGTCGCCGCCTCGAGCCGCAGCGACGATGTCGGTGGGGGCAGGGCCACGGTGGCCGGTTCGGCAGCGATGGCGAGCGACGTATTCAGCCGCCGGTATGCATCGCGAGAGGCGACGAAGCCGCGCCAGTTGGCGATCGCCGTCTCGATCGGTGCGAGCGCGCGCGAGGCCATGATCGACGCAGCGATCATGGCGCCGCCGGAGATCTCCTGCTGGATCGCGAGGTATGCGCCGAGGCCGAGGATCGCCGACTGCAGGACGAGGCGGAAAATACGGGCGACGCCGCCGAGGCTGCCCTGCGTGTCGCTGGCCGCGAGTGCCGCGTTGCGCGCCGAATCGGTAAGGAGCCGCCAGCGCTCGGCCATCGGCGTGCCCATGCCCATGACGTCGATGGCTTCCGCGTGGCGGCGGGTCGCATCGACGAACACCTGCCGGCGCATGCCGATCGAGTTCGCTTCGCCGGCGCGGCCACGCACCACGAACTCGGTCAGCGTGGTGAGGCCGATGATGATCGCTGCGCCGCCGACTGCGACCCAGCCGAGCCAGGGATGAAGCAGGAAGCAGCCGGCGACGAAGATCGGGATGAAGGGGATATCGAACAGCGCCGACGGGCCGTTGCCGCCGATGAAGCTGCGCAGCTGGTCCGCATCGCGCACCGGCTGCAGCGCTTCGGCTGCCGATGCGCCCTTGAGGGGCAGTTCTCTCGCGGCGCGGAAGGCGAGTGGTGAGATTTCCTCGTCGATGCGGGCTCCGATCCGCGCCAGGATGCGCGACCGAAGCACATCGAGCGCGCCTTGCAGCGAAAAAGCCATGAGCGCGATGAGCGAGAGGACGACCAGCGTCTCGACGCTGCGGCTCACGAGCACGCGATCATAGACCTGCAACATATAGAGCGAGCCGGTGAGGGTGAGCAGGTTCAGCGCGCAGGAGAACACGCCAACTGAAGCGAGGTCACCAAAGCGCCGGCGCAAGGCTAGGCGGGCGGGTGCGCCCGCTGCGCCGGTGTCCAGCTTGCTGTCGACAGCCCAGGCTGCCTCGTCCTTGTTCACGCTTTCGGCCCCCATGCATGCTGGGTACCGTCGCAGCCGACTGCTAAGCGAGAAGCAGGAAGTCGGCTGACGTCAATCCCAGGCCCTTTGACAGCGTCGCAATCTGTTGCTGCGCCACGCCGCCAATACCATCCGGGTCATAGTAGAGGGCGCCGGTTGACGAATTGTAGATAAGCCGGTCGCTCGCATCGGCCGCCGCCGAACCCTTGTAGAACGCGTCGGCGGAAAGCGTGCCGAGCGCGAGGCCGGTATAGACCGAGGCGCTGAGGGCGATCGTGTCGTCGGCGACGTTGAAGTCGATGATTCTGTCGATATTCGTCGACCCGCGGGCGGTGTCGAATACGAAGGTGTCCTTGCCGGAGCCGCCCGTCAGAATGTCGCTGCCGAGCTTGCCATAGAGCGTGTCGCTGCCGTCGCCGCCCGACAGCGTATTAGCGGCGCTGTTGCCGGTGAGGCTGTTGGCAAGCGAATTGCCGGTGCCGTTGATGGCGTTCGAACCGGTCAGCACCAGGTTCTCGATATTGGAGCCGAGCGTGAAGCTGATGCTCGACTTCACGGTATCAGTGCCGGCATTGCTGGCCTCGGTTATGGTGTCGCCGGTGCTGTCCACGACATAGGTGTCGTTGCCCGTGCCGCCCGACATCCTGTCGCTGCCGGTGCCGCCATCGATTGTGTCGTTGCCGGCCTGGCCGCTCAGCGTGTCGTTGCCGCCCAGCCCGTTGATCGCGTCATCGCCGCTGGTGCCGGTGAGGGTGTTGGCGGAGTACGTGCCGTTGAGGGTGGTCGGGGTCGACGTTTCCGCTTCCGCCACCGCGGCAGCCTGCGTTGTCGTCAGCGCCGCCGCTGCATAGGCTCCGTCGGCGACGACGACGAAGTCGGCCGACGTCAGCCCCAGGCTCTTCGCCAGCGTCGCAATCTGCTGCTGCGCCACGCCGCCCTTACCATCCGGATCATAGTAGAGGGCGCCGGTTGACGCGTTGTAGATGAACCGGTCGCTGGCATCGGCCGCCGCGGTACCCTTGTAGAAGGCGTCGGCAGAAAGCGTGCCGAGCGCGAGTCCGGTGTAGATCGACGAGCTCAGGGCGATCGTGTCGTCGGCGACGTTGAAGTCGATGATCTTGTCGATATTCGTCGAGCCGCGGGCGGTGTCGAACACGAACGTGTCCTTGCCCGACCCGCCGGTGAGGGTGTCGTTGCCGAGCTTCCCGGACAGAACGTCGTCGCCGCTGCCGCCTGAAAGCGTGTTGGCGGCGCTGTTGCCGGTGAGGTTGTTGGCGAGCGTATTGCCCGTGCCATTGATGGCGCCCGAACCGGTCAGCACCAGGTTCTCGATATTGCTGCCGAGCGTGTAGCTGATGCTCGACTTGACCGTGTCGGTGCCGGCGCCGCTGGCTTCGGTCACGGTATCGCTGGTGCTGTCGACGATATAGGTGTCGTTCCCTGTGCCGCCCGACATCTTATCGCCGCCGGTGCCGCCATCGAGTGTGTCATTGCCGCCCTGGCCGCTCAGCGTGTCGTTGCCGCCGAGGCCGTTGAGGGAGTCATCGCCGCTGGTGCCGTTCAAGGTATTGGCCGAGGACGTGCCGTTGACGGTGGCCGAGGTGATCGCGGCGACGGTGCCGAAGGTGGACGCAGCAACGGTGCCGTCGAGGAATGTGAAGTATTCGACGTTCGAGACGGTATCGATGCCCAACGCGGCGCTCTGCAGCACATATTTAGCTGTGGCGCTGTCGTAGACCACCGTGCAGTCGGCGCGGTTGATGGCGAGCACGCAGTAGTCCATGCCGTTGCCGCCGTTGATAGTGTCGTTGCCGGCGCCACCGGTGAGGGTGTCGCTGCCGTCACCGCCAATGAGGGTGTCGTTGCCCTCGAGCCCCGACAGCGAATTATTGCCGGCATTGCCCGTGAGGACGTTCGCGGCCGAATTTCCGAGGCCGTTGATGTTGGCCGTGCCCGTCAGCGTCAGATTCTCGATCGTCGGGAAATGCGCCAGGTCCCGGGTTATGCTCGATGTGACGGTGTCGATGCCGCCCAGGTCGATGATGCTGGTGGCCGCGCTGGTGAGGGCGAACGTCGTGTTCGCGGTATCCCCCTGGAGGATGACAGCATCGCCTTCGCCGGCCTCGAGGCTGGCGACCGCGATGCGGAAAGCTTCCGAGGCATTGGGGTACTGGTTGTTGTCCAGCTGCCCGGTGAAAGCGCTATTGGAGTTCCAGTACCCCCAGTACGCCACGTCGTGGGTTTCGAACCAGGCGATCGCCTTGGCGATGAACGGGCCAGCCGTATCCGAGTTGACACCCCACTCCGGGTAAGCGGTCTGCTTGCCGTGCGCGTCGGCAAAGTCCTCAAGCCACTGCAGGCCGTACTTCCGGTTGACAAAATAGTCCCAGGCGGCGTTCGGATCGGCCTTGTCCCACTGGATATTGTAGTAAAAGTCCATCGAGATGATATCGACGTAGTCGTCGCCGGGATAAGAGAGGGCCGGATCGGCGGTGCCGCCGATGTTGACGTTCCAGTCGAAGACGAAGCGATCGGAAACGGACCGGAAGGCATCGACGAAGTTCCGGTAGGCCTCGATATACTCGGTCTCCATCCCTGCGGAGGCCCACGGCTGCCAGTCTCCGTTGAACTCCCAACCGGTCCGGATGTAGATCGGACCGTCGCCCGCCGCTGCGATCAACGTCTTCGCCGCCTGCACATAGTAGGCATCATAGTCGCCCGCGGCGGCCGCTACCAGGTTGCCTTCATTGGCGAACAGGGGAATGGAGAACTGCTTTTTGACGTCCGTTACGTCCTTCCAGAGGTTGGCAGCCCAGCCGATGGAACTTTGCCAGTCTGCCCAGCCGTTGCGTCCGGAGTGAACGAAGAGGAAATCGAGGTCCGCGCCGAGCCAGTTTTCGAACTGGCCCAGGCTGGCTGTGCTGGTACCGACAAATGCCCCGATCAACTGCAATCTCCACTGAGTGTGAGAGTTGCAGTATCGCGGTCGGGGGCAACGAAACGCTGCCGTTTTTGATCGGCGTTTGTCTCAACTTGCGGGGCGGGGTTTTACCTGCTGGAAACCAACCGGGGCGCCGCCTCAGGACGCCTTGTCGCTGAGGAGGGCATCGAAATAGGCGACGGTCCTCTCGAGGCCCTGACGAAGCTGGACGTTGGGCTCCCACCCAAGCGTTTCCCGCGCGAGCGTGATGTCTGGCTTGCGTTGCTTGGGGTCGTCCTTGGGAAGCGGGCGGCTGACTAGCTTGGAATTCCCCCCGACAATGTCGAGCACCAACTCGGCAAGCTCGCGGATGGTGAATTCGTTCGGATTGCCAAGATTGATTGGTCCTGTCACCTCGTCGGGTGTCGCCATGAGGCGGAGGAAGCCCTCGATCAGGTCGTCGACATAGCAGAAGGAGCGCGTCTGGCTGCCTTCGCCAAAAATGGTGATGTTGTCGCCGCGCAACGCCTGCACGATGAAGTTGGAGACCACGCGCCCGTCGCTGGGGTGCATGCGCGGGCCATAGGTATTGAAGATGCGGACGACCTTGATCGTCAGGTTGTGCTGCCGCCGGTAGTCGAAGAACAGGGTTTCCGCGCAGCGCTTGCCTTCGTCGTAGCAGGACCGGACGCCGATCGGGTTCACGTTGCCCCAATAGTCCTCGGTCTGCGGGTGCACGTGGGGGTCGCCGTAGACTTCCGAAGTAGACGCCTGAAGGATCGGTACCTTCAGGCGCTTGGCCAGACCGAGCATGTTTATGGAGCCGACCACGCTTGTCTTGGTCGTCTGCACTGGATCGAACTGGTAGTGCACAGGCGACGCCGGGCAGGCGAGGTTGAAAATCTCGTCCACTTCGACATAGAGCGGAAACGTGATGTCGTGGCGCATTAGCTCGAAGCGCTTGTGGTCCAGCAGGTCTTCGATATTGGCGCGCGTGCCGGTGAAGAAGTTGTCCACGCACAGCACCTCGTGCCCCTCATCTAGGAGCCGGCGACTGAGATGCGATCCGATGAACCCGGCGCCCCCCGTAATTAGGATCCGCTTGGGCATTACGCTACTGCTGGCCATCGGCCGTCTCCCGCTTTGGTCGCCAGGACGACGGTTTGGCCGAACCCGCTACCGATCAACTGTCCGAGGCGCGCGCCAGTTCGCTTGTCCTCGAACCCACTGGTCCCCGTCGTTCGCGGGGCCTTGCAGCGGAAAACGGAACGCCCAGGATCCCATCAAGTCATAGATCAGCCCGTCATGCGCGTCGAGGAAGTCACCGAAGAAATCGCGGCGGATGTTTAAGAACAGAGACGGCTCGCAACAGCGCCGGCGATGCAGGTCTTGTTATCCGCGACGGGAATACACGAGCTGATTAGCTTGAGCTTTGCCCCAGCGCCAAGAAAAGTGCCGGACCCGTAAAATTGTCGTCAATGGCATCACAAGGGCTAAAGCGGCACTGGCGCAACTTCTCCGGCAGACATCCGGAGAAGCACAATGTTCCACTTCTGGTCTCGATCTCCACGGCGCCACCATGGCTGGGCGGCGGCGGTTCTCGTCGGAATACTGGCTGGCGCGAGCGTTGTGCCAGCCGTGGCCGCGCCTATCGCCGCGCCGATCGGCTTTTCACTGATGTGCCTGAAGTCGCCGCGCGAGTGCCAGGGAGGCGGCGCGTCGCGGGTAAGCGCAACGGGCGATCTGATGAAGACCCTGAGGAGCATAAATACCCGCGTCAACCGGGCGATTAGGCCCCGCAATGACCGAGGCGATGTTTGGAGCGCCAGCGCCGGGGCAGGGGACTGCGAGGATTACGTCCTCGCCAAGCGCCGCGCGCTGATTCGAACCGGCGTGCCCTCAAGCGCGCTGAGAATTGCGTATGTCAGGACGAAGTCCGGCGTGGATCACGCCGTCCTTGTTGTTCGTACCAACAACAAGGACATGGTGCTCGACAACCTGACCTCAGCAATCAAGCCGCTGAGCCAGACGGGCTACAGGGTGATGTCAGTGTCCAGCGCCAACCCCATGAAATGGAGTTAGGCGGGCGCCATTTTACACGGCGTCCAGGCTCTCGATTTCCTGAATCGCTGCCGTGGTGACCTGCTGGCAGCCGCTGATGGCGAGGAAGATGTTGTGGATGGCAGCCAGTTGCACTTCATCAGTCGTGTAACTCTTGGCCGTATTGATAGCCAGCGGCAGTTCCGTCTCCGCGACCAGGCAATCCTGAGGACGATAGAGCTTCACCAGCTCCTCAACGACAAGCGCGACTGTCGCCTGGATTTCTTCTTCGGTCTTGAGCGTCGGGATGACAGCCTCAAGGTAGGCCTTCGCGGCGGCAACACACTGCCCCCAGCGATCCATATCCTTGTTGTACTGCTCATCGATGATCGGAGCGCAGATGGTGATCATCTCACCAACCGTTGCCGGCGCGGCGCTCTGGCTGAATGACGTTGAACTGGCGACTAGGAGGCCTGCGCCAACAAGCGCCCGTACGAACTTCCAAGTGAACACTTTTGCCATCTCCTACCAGTACCGCGTGCCATCGATAGCATTGGGTGGGGGAATCTGCAATTAACAAATCATTTACGTTGTTGGAATGATGAATGGCAGTATCCGTGTGGCGATCATTGGCCCGGAAAGCGATCCCAGCAGTGCTGGTTTTGTTACTCGCTGCCGCCTCGGGGCAGGCGGCTCTGGCAGAATTGGGTCCGATACTGCGCGATCCCCAATCGCCCCAGCTGCGGCAGGTCAGCTTGACGGATGGTTCCGTGAGCCCCGCCTATTCAACAGCGTCGCATAACACTGTCCTTCGCCTTTGCCTCCAGACCATCACCTCCGTTCACGTCAGGATGCTTCCAACGTCGGCGCGCACCGCCTTGCTCGATGCCTGTGGAGACGATGTTCAAGTTGTGCTGGCCCTGACGCCTGCGAATGGCTTCGCTCGCTACATGGCCGGCTTCCTTGCGGTCCAGCGTGGCGACTGGGAGCAGGCGATCGCGGAGCTCAAGACCTCCTTTGCGGTCGCTCCGAACGAATATTGGCTGGCGCGGCTGCGCAGCGATCTGGTGGAGGACCATTTTGACGTGCTGGGCGACGCGCTCGCAACTGAGCAGACGGCCGACATCGCGGTCACGCTGCAAGGTGAGCCGGGAAGAAGCGAACTGGCCCAGCGCTACTGGCTCGATCGAACCTCCTCCGAGCGCATAGTCTCGATCGCCGAGGGGCTTAGCCCTGAGCAGCAGCGGTTGTTCCTGTGGGCGGTTCAGCGTTATCGGCCGCGCGATGCCCAGTAGGCGGGCGGCAGGAAGCCTAGGGGGGCGGCTGCTCACCTTGTTTGTGCTGGTAGTGGTGGGCCTCGCACCCCTGATATTCGGCTCCAACAACGCCTCCACCCAGATGGTGGAGACTTTCCTGATCGCGGTCGTTGCGCTGCTTTACATCACGCTCTCCGGCAACAGCCTGCCCGCCGGCTGGTGGCAGCCGACAGCGGTGGCTGTGCTGTCGGTACTGACGTTGATGTACGTGGCGTTTCAGCTATTGCCGCTGGGATTGGAAGGGCGATCGGTGAATGGCCTCGCGGCTCCCGGCACGATAAGCATCGCACCTGGTGACACCTGGATAGGGCTGATCAACCTTTGCGGGTTTGCCCTGTTCGCGCTGCTGGTTCGGTTCGCCAGCCGGCACGAGAAGCGCCGGATGTTCCTGTTCTCGAGCGCCTTTGTCCTGGTTGCGCTGTATGCGGTGCTAGGCCTCGCGCTACTTCGCATGGGCGATACCCTGCTCTTCATCGAGAAGACGGCGTATCGCGGCGTGACCACGGCGACTTTCGTGAACCGGAACTCGTACGCCACCTTCCTCAGCATGGGTTTTGTCGTTGGGCTCGCCTGGTTGGGCGGCCGTTTCGGCCGGCTGGCGACGCCGCAACCCGCAGGCTCTCGCTGGTCAACCGCGCTGGCTGTCGTAGGCCTGCTGGCAATACTGGCTTCATTGATCGCGACGAACTCGCGCATGGGGTTGGTTGCGTGCGCTGCCGGCACGGTGATGGTCTTTGTTCTCTGGGTAACGAGTTCCGCCCGTGGCGTGCTGAGCATCGTACTCCCGCTGGTGGCCGCCGCGGTGGCGGCCTCGGTCTTGTTCGTGACGCTGGGAACAGGGCTGGTCACCCGGCTCATTTCGACCGAGGACGATTTTGGCCAGCGCCTCGAGCTCTACAGGCAGGTTGCCCGTATGATTGAAGCCCGGCCAATAACCGGCTTCGGCCTCGAGGCGTTCGAGGTGGCGTTTCCCCTGTTTCACCAGCTCCCGCTCGCCATCGACTCCACGATCAGGAACGCACACTCCACCTATCTGGCGCTATGGACAGAGCTGGGCCTCGTCGCGGGAACGCTGCCAATGCTGATTTTCGGGCTCTGTCTGATCGGAGCCGTGGCGCGGGCGCTGCGGCCTCATCCAGGGTGGCCCATCGCCGCAGCGGGCGCGGGGGCAATGGTGGTGGCGGCAGTGCATTCGACGGTCGACTTCAGCCTGGAGATTCAGGCCAATGTCTACTTCCTCATCTTCGTCGTCATGTTGCTGCCGCCGCGCGATGACCGCCGGGCAGCGAAGGCCGAACCGGAACCTTCGCGTCAGCCGTCGGTGTAGTAGCCGCCGCCATACTGCTTGACGTTGCGGTCATCGCCTTGCGCCTGCTGCAGCACGCCAATCACTTCGACCTCCGGCCGCTTGGCGGTGTTGAGGGCAGAGATGGCCCGTCGCGCATCCGACTGACGCGTCGCCGCCCACTTGACTACGAACACGGTCGCATCGACGAACCGCGACAGGTAAAGCGCATCCACCACCGGGCCGATCGGCGGTGTGTCGAGGATCACGATGTCGAACGCCCTGGTCGCGGCCGCCAGCAAGCGCCCGAACGTCTCGCCGGCGACCAGCTGATCGGTCGGCGAGGAGCTGGTGCGGGCGCCGATTGCGACGGCCACCCCGCCAAGCTTGTCCTCGGCGAGGATGGAGGAGATCTGTGGGGCATTGTCGCCGCGGCGAAGGTAGTCGAGCAGGCCGGTGGAGGGCTCGATGCCCAGGTGCCGGTGGAGGCGCGGGTTGCGTAGATCGGCGTCGATCAGCAGGGTCCGCTTGCCCGAGACGGTGAAAACGCGGCTTAGCGCCAGGGAGAGCGTGGTTTTGCCCTCGTTGGGGTTTGCCGAGGTCACCATAATGATCATGCCGCGCTTCTCGCCGCCCTTGGCATCCATGGCGCGCTGCGCGGCAAGCTCTGCCGACAGCCGGACGCGACGTATGCTCTCGGAATAGGCCGATAGCGGCGCCGTGATCACCAGATCGGCGTGGCTGTACGACTTGTCCGGCAATTTCTGTCGCTGGAACGGTACCGACGACGCGAACGGCAGGTGGAGCACGGCACTGGCCTGTCCCTCGCTTGTAAACCCGCCGAGGAAGTTCTCATAGACAAAGGCAAGACCGACGCCGAGCAGCAGCGCCGCCATGCCGGCCAGGGTGAGAATGAGCCGCGGGTTCGGAAACGAGGCGTACGAAGGCGGCGAGGCGAGCGTGACGATACGGCTGTCCGGAAGCTGCAGGAAAGTCTGGGTTTCGAGATCGCTGAGGCGGTTGACCAGGTTGTCGTACTGGGACCGAGCAATCTCGGTATTGCGCTGCAGCTCGTAGATCTGCGTCAATGTATTCGCTGGCAGGTTGGAGCTGACGAGGGCTGTCCGCAACTGCTGCTGGAGGCTCTCGGCCTGTTGTTGCGAGCTGGCGACGCGCTCACGCAGGTCAGCGATGCCCTTGTCTGCGGCCGTGGAAAGGTCGGTCTCGAGGGCCGAGAGCCGGCCGCGAAGGTCGATCGCGAGGGGCGAGCCTTCCGCTGTGCTGTTGAGGCGCTCTTCGAGAGCGACGCGCTGGGCCTCGAGCTTACTCAGAGATTCCGACTGCAAAGACCGTGCAACGGCATCCCAGTCGTTGGCGCCACGGCTGGCTGCGGCGACGTCGGCGACCGCTTGCAGCTGGGACGCATCTGCAGTCAGTTGATCGTGCTGGCGACGTAAGTCGAGAAGTGCGGCATTGCCCGAATTGTCGACTGTGTCCGCGAGGAACCTGTCGAACGCCTGCTCCGACGCTGTTATAGCCCCACTCGCGCCGGCGATCCGTGAGCGCAGCATATCGCGCGACGCCTCTACGGCGTTCACTTTCGATTCCAGCTGCCCCCGCACATAGGCATTTGCCAGGGCATTGGCGACCTTTGCAGAGGTCTCGGGATCGCCGGTCGTAGCCTCAATCGAGATGAGGTAGGTCGAGTCCCACCGCCACACTGAGGTCGCGGCATCAAGGTTATCCAGGACGATCTGCAGTGCTGCTTCGCCTGTCGGCAGACTCGCAGGGCGAATCTTGAGAAAAGCTAGTAATTCCGTCTGCCAATCCAGTTTCGGTCCGAACTCGGGGTTGTCGATAAGCTGTTCGCTCTGCACCACGCTCAGCAGAGTGTCCCGCGACTTCACAAGTATGACCTCGCTGTCGACGCGTGTGCTTTCGGACGATGCGCCTCCTGATGAGGTATCGGGATTGAGCAGGTTCTTCTGCGTCGGATCGACAAGAACCAGCGCGTAGGCAGTATATTCTTCTTTAAGGACGAGAGTGGCGACCAGCGCGCCGCCCATAATAGTCAGAAAGACAAAAACAATCAGACGTAGTTGCCGGCGCAGCAATGCGAACACGCCGCGCAAGTCGATGGGTTGGCCGTCCATACTGGTCCCGATCACGAACATGGGGCCAAACGGGGCCCGACTTCATAGTCACTTTCGCGCATAGGATGCCTCAGTTCGCTGGTGCACGCAAATGGCGTCGACGCAAGAACAGCCCATCGGCCGGAAGGCCGGCCCGGCGGTTGCCGAGCCTGCCGCAAGACGCCGGGAAATGGTCAATCTGGAGTCGGATAGTCTGTTATTCGGATCACGGGGACTTGTCGTCCCCGGTCACGCCTTAACGATAACGGAAGGATTACCAGCCATGCGCCAGCCGCTACTTGCGCGGGAGGGCAGTATCTGTTTTTCTCCGCGGAATTAAGGATTTGTAAACCAAGGGTTAGGCATGTCCGTCGGTGAAGATCTCGGTAGGGCACACACCCTAGCAGAGCAGGCGAACGTGCCGGTTGGCGGGCGCCTGAAGCGATTCGTGGATCTTGTGGCCGCGGCGCTGCTGCTGACCTTCTTTTCTCCACTGTTTGTCGTTTTGGTCGTGGCCGTGCGCCTGAGCGGACGTGGGCCGGTCATATTCGCGCACAAGCGGCTTGGCGCCGGCGGCAAACCGTTCGACTGCTACAAGTTCAGGACCATGGTGCCCAACGCGCAGGACGTTCTGGACAGGCTGCTGGTCGAGGATTCCGCGGCGCGCAGCGAATGGACGACGACGCAGAAGCTGGCCAACGATCCGCGCATAACCAAGGTCGGCCGCATTCTGCGCATGACCAGCATGGACGAGCTGCCGCAGCTGCTGAATGTCCTTATTGGCGAAATGAGCCTGGTCGGGCCTCGTCCCATAGTGGAGGACGAGCGGCGGCACTACGGCACGCAGTATCGCGCCTATACGGCGGCAAGACCCGGGATAACCGGCCTGTGGCAGGTCAGTGGGCGGAGTGACACGACCTATCAGACCCGCGTGGCGCTCGATGCCGAATACGTGTCCGGCTGGTCGTTCGGACTCGACCTGAAGATCCTGCTCCGAACCATTGTTGTGGTGCTGTTCATGCGCGGCAGCAGGTAGCATTTGCCGACGCGGTCCCTTGATCGGTAAGGCGTCGTCCGGTTCGAGGTTCGGCGACGACATTTGATACGCTTGACACCTGGCGCGCAGAGCAACTTGATGGTGCCGCACGCGGGCTGTCACGGAAGTGGGCTGCGCAACGAATGCCTGCACACCATGCCTTTGCCGACGGCCGGGAGGCATGGCAGCCTGCCTTGATCCGATCTGATGCCGCAGCCACCAAGGGGGCACGGTACGTCCCTGCGACCTGGAAGTGGCGAAAGTGAAGCTGGCATATCCAAAAGAACGGATGGCGACTTTAGCAATGCTCTTGCTGAAGGGCCTGAACCTGGTGTCGAACGTCGCCTACACGTTCCTCATCGTGTACGTGATGATTAGAGCGACCCCGCACGAGGTGTATCCGGTTCTCGTGATATTCCTCGCGGCATCCAACTACGTCTCGCTGTCGGACTTTGGCTACACCAACATAGTATACGCAGACCTGAGGAGGGCGAAGGTCAACGGCGCGCAAGTGCCCGATGCGGTTGTGCCGGCTAGCACGTTGTACGCATACATCGTCGCGCTTGCCGCAGTCGTAGGTGTGGTGGTCCTCCTGTGGCTCGACATCAGCCCCGACCTAAAGCTCGCCCTTTGGTTGCTGTTCCTCGCCAGCTGCCTGAACCTGCCCTGGAACCTGCTTAAGAAAACTGCCGCCGCGCTCGACCTCTATCTGCAGATCGAGGTGCTCGACGCTGTGCGCCGCATCCTGGCCGTGGGGGCCTTGGCCTCGACCCTGCTCACGTCCTCGGTCCTGGCGACCGGCGTCATTCAGATTTTCATCTGGATCGCCGCCTATCTGGCCGGCGCCGTGATTTTGAGACGGGAGGGGCTGCGCCTGTTCTCCTCGGGGCCGACGGTCGTGCTCGGCCACCTGCGGCGGCATATCCAAGCCATCAGAGTCTCGGGAGCGCTATGGGCGCTCGAGTTCGTCGTCTACAATTTCCCCTATGTCGCCCTTCCTCTCCTCTACCCGGGAGATCTGAGGCCGGTTGTTGTCTTTGACCTGTTCTACAAGGTTATGAGATTTGCCGGAGCGGTTTTCACCGTGCCCGCGGAGTCGCTGCTGCCCCAACAGACCCAGGCCTACCATCAGGGGGACATGCTCCGAGCCCGGCGCCAGGTTCACATAGCCGCCGGCATCGGCCTTGTCGGGCTGTCTGTCGCGATCCCGCTGCTGCTGGTAGCTGGACCGGCCCTGTTCACGGTGCTGCTTGATGGCAGGATACAAATCTCGCCCTCGATCCTGTTCTCGATGGCCGCGATGATCGCGCTGATCTGGGTCGTCGCCACGGCGGGCACGTTCCTTCTCGGCGTCGGTCGCCTCGCGGCGATGACCAGATCGTCGATGCTGGCGGTGACCGGCTTCGCGATAGCGACAGCCTTTGTCGCGGTACTCAAGCTTGGTTATGAGTCCTTCTTCGTCGGGTATGTGTGCGTCTATGCGCTCAATACGATCCTGTATTACCGGATCTACAGGGTGGTCATCCAGGGCGAGTCGCCGAAGGGCGAAGATGTGATCTGACCGCCATGTAAGCATTGAAGATGGGTGGCCTTACGACATGCCACCAGAACAGAAACGTCGTCTGGAATGCCGAGATAATCCACCTGGTTTCGGCTAGCCGCTCCCTCGAGCGGTATTGCTCGTAGTACTTGTCGAGGAAGTACTCGTTGTAGTGCACGGACCACATGAATTTTGAGAGCGGGTTGACCCGCTGGCCTCCGCGACGAACCTCGCTCATGGGCAGGTGAATGCTGTGTACGTCCGGGGCGACGAGTATCTCGTAGCCGGACAGGTAGAGGTTCAGCTGGAAGTCGCTCTCTTCGCGATATCCGTTGCCGCGCGAGTAGTAGCTGTCGAAGCCGAACTGCAGCACGAGGTCGCGGTGGGTCAATATGATCGCGTTGGTGAACGGCAAGCTTTTGACGTCACGGAATCGCGCTCCGTTGACGAGCTGCATCATTCGCCGATCGAACGGCGCACGGTTGCGAACGCCGTCGCCGAATCTGAGAACCGCCTGCTCGGGCGTCTCCTTGCCGCGCATGTAGACGCGTCGTCCTGAGACGGCGCCGACGCCGGTCCTTGTAAGCAGGTCACGGCACCTCGATGCGTAGCCGGCTTCGAGATACTCGTCGTCATCGCAGAAGAGAATGTAGGGGTTGCTCGCCGCGCGAGCACCCGCCTGCCGGCTGTATGCCGCGCCCATCCGTTCGGCATTTGTGATGACACGAACAGGTGTGCCGGGATGGCGAGCGCTGGCCCGTTCGATCACGGCGGCGGTATCGTCTTCACCCGCGTCGTCGACCAGGATGACTTCGCTCACATCATCCTGAGTCAGGTAGGACGTCAGAACCTTCTCCAGCGTATAGCCGCGATTGCGGGTGGGAACGACCAGAGTGATTGTCATCGTGACGGGACGTCCTGAGTTGCAGCCGGGGGCACAGGGTCGGTCTTCGCAGCAACGAATGCGCCGGCGAGAAGCCACAGCAGATAAGTGTTGATGGGCACCATAAAGCCACCCTGGACGAACTCATACTGGGCGAGCAGTGCCAACACGAGGACAAGCGGCGCCCGGGAGGAAAATGCGATCGCGTGGAGCCAGATCATGAACGCAAGCGAGCCCACAATACCATAGTCGGTGATTGTCTTGGCGAGCGGGTTGGGGACGTCCTGAAGGTAGCCTAGCGCCGGGTTCACAACTCCCGGTCCGTAGCCGAGGAAGAAGCTAGGCAGGTCGGTGGCAATCGTCTGCAATATGATCCTGTACGAAGCGAGGAACCTGCCGTTGCCGCTTGTCCCCTCTTCACCGAACTCACTTATGCGTCCCACCGCGTAGTCCACCAGGCCGAGAGCTGTTCCGAACAGGACAATCAGGACGACCAGGGCGAGGGCCGGCATCACAAGTCGTCTTCCGGCGAGAAACGGCAGAAAGAGAAGCCCGAGAACGAGGATGAATATCCCGGTCCCAGCTAAGGTTGCCAGCGAACCGGCGGTCAATATCAAGAATAGTTTTAGGCGCCTGAAGATGTAAAGCTCGACGATTGCGCCAATAGCGAGCAGCTGCGCCGCATTTGATGCTTCCAGGCAGAAGAAGCCGTTTGGCTTATAATACTGGCTATAAAAGTTGATCTTCTGCACGTACACGTAGGTCTTGAACAGCATTTCTCTCGGAACGAAATCCTCGAGATTGATCATCCTCATTCCGATGAGCTGCTGCGCCCATTGGAAGAAGACCAACGCGCAGATGACCAGGCAGAACGACGAGAATATGCGCAGCAACCCCTCGTAAAACGCTTTCGAAACCGGAAAGAACAGAACCAGCGGCACGTGAACCGCTATCGCGAATGCGATGGACTGAACGGAAATGGCGTTGTGCGCCGCCGAAAAGCTGGCGGCTGCAGCGAAAAGGAATGCCACCAGGATAAATGATACGGAGCGCAGGCCAAATCGGGCAAGCCCGAGCTGCAAAGTGAAGAGGCAGTACAGGACCACGACGATGAACGACAGTTCGATATTGCCGGGCAGCGCAAATTTCTGAAGGAAGATGACGCCGCCAAGGCAGAACGCCGCCGCTCTCAGATGGATACGCTCCTGGTCGGCCGCAGCGAGCGTCGATGGCGGCTGGGAGCTGGAAGCGGTCGCTGTTACGGACTGCACGGGCGCGGCTCCTGGAGGCACGCGGCCAAGCGATTGTGTGCCTCGACTGCGTCCGGCATACGATCCCGAGTGGGCCCGACCGCGTGCTTCGCTGCCATCGTCAAGATGCCCTCAAGTGTTCGGCCAGCCTCAACGCGAGTGCTACAATTGTAAGGGTGGGATTTGCCTGGCCGGACGTCGCGAATGTCGATGACCCCGCAATGTAGAGATTGCTCATATCGTGCACGCGGCAGTTCAGGTCGACAACCCCTTCCTGCGGGTTGGCGCTCATGCGGGTCGTGCCAATGTGATGCCCGCCGACCACGCTGCCGACTTCTAGGCGCTGCCGAAGACTTGCCTCGTCGAATGTCAGCGCGCCCGCTCCGGATCGCTCGAGCTGGGCGCGGAGCAGGGCATGTGCGCCCACCATCTGGTCCACGTCTCTTTCGCCCAGGTGCCAGTCGACCCTGAGTTTCGGGAGGCCCATCGCATCGAGCGAGCTGCTCAAACCGATGCGGCTATCCCGAACCGGCGACTGCTCGGCGTGGTATTCCAGCGGGTACTGACCCTGCGGGCTGGGCAGGACGACAGAGGGCAGTTTTCGTTCGGCCAGGATTCGCTTGCGGATCCACTTCGTGCTGAAGCCCAGCAGCTGGGGCGCCCCAAGAATAACGTTGCGCGCATGTTGCACCTGCGTGCCCCAGCCGGCCTCCGGGTTGCCGAAGCCCCGGCTGTACTCGTACTTCACGAGGTGCTTGGCAAAGTACATCGCCGACATCACGCCGTTGTGGTGCGCGGGATTGCCGACCGCCGGAAGGTGCGTGCGGAACGTCACGTTCAGAAGGTGGTGCTGACGCTGGGCGGCTTCGTTGATCCAGAGCCGGCGGCGTAGGTAGATCCCGTCTCGGTCACGGCTGTAGTCGTAGGCCAGCCGGTCGGGCGCCGCGCTGAGAATGGCCTCGGTGGCGCAGAGATGCGTCATGTAGTACCGGCCAACATTGTCGTGGGTGTTCCCAAAGGGAGCATTCTGCCGGAGGGACGACAGGAGCAGCAGGCGCGGCGTCTCCTGCCCGCCGGTGCAGACGACCACGCGTTTCGCCGTGACAAGAACTTCTTCGCCCGCGGGTGAGCGAACCAACGCCCCCGTCGCCGCTCGCCCGCCCTCGTCACAGAGGAGCGTGGCCACCGGACAATCGAGAAAGGTGCTGACATTAGTGGAGACTGCGAGCGAGCCCTTGAGTTTGCGCCAAACGTTAGTTGGTTTGCTGAACCGTTCGAGCGTGGTCGTGATGGCGTCCCCATCGAGGCCCGCCACCAGTTCAGCCGGTTCGTCCGGCAAGCTGACGGCCGGATCGAAGCTGAAGTCGCCGGCATCGAGCAACTGGTTCGCGAGCGGATAGTAGGGGGCAAGGTCGTCATAGCCGATGGGCCAGCCGGAATTGTCGATCCAGTCGCGCTTCTCGAAATCTATGCGATCGAAGGGGATGCAGCGGCCGCCCCACACCCAGGACGTCCCGCCCGCCGCCCGGACGCGATAGCGGGCCGTGCCAGGATGAATGCGGGGCTGCATCACCTCGCCCTCGTAGAGGCGGCGTGAAGCGGCTGTCGGCCGGTTTCCGCCCGCCTCCAGCAGGCCGACCCGGAGCGGGGACTTGTCCAGCGCATTGGCGATGATGAGCCCGGCAACGCCGGCGCCAACTATGAGCAGGTCAAAGTCCGGCGCTGACTTCAGGTCTTGGATCGAGCCCAGCATCTTGTTCCGACGTTTACAGTTGGGGCACGGTGGCAGCCGCGGGATCGCGGCCAGTGAGCGTCAGGGAAAATTTGGCCAGGTCGGTCCCGCGATCGTCCCACTTGAAGCGGTCGGCGCAATGGGAGAAGGCGTTGTTCTGCAGCTCATTCAGCCGGTCTACATGGCCAATCAGGTGGTCGATCTGCGTGACGAGGTCGGTGATATCGGCCGCGTCGGCATAGTCGACCTGCGGACGCAGAGTTGAGCCGTCTATCGCCTTGCGAAGACCCAACATCGGAACGCGATGGAAGACATGGGTCAGGAGCCGGAGTTTGAAGCCGCCGCCCACTTCGTCGGGTATTAGACCGAGGCGGACGGTCGAGAGGTAGTCCGAGATACTTTCCACGTAGCCGAGAAAATTGATCCCCGACACTTCGAAGCCGGATGCCTCGCCGCTGCCGACGACATCGACGATGTAGCGTTGCGGTATGCCCTGCCGGACGAGCTCGCGGAGGATGAGCCGAAGCACCATCTTCTTGTGCAGGGCACCCCGTCCACCGAGCACACAGATGCGGAGGTCGGTGCCCTCGTCGATGCGGCGCTCGGGTACCACGGGCCCGTCGTAACCCGGCATCACCAGCAGGTTTGCTGTTTCGGGCGCGAGCTGCGTGAACTCCGCCTGGTCGGTCGTCGAGATGGCGGTCAGGCCATCAGCAAGCAGATTTGCCCGGCGTTCGAGCGCGGCCGCCTTGCCCGCGTCGAAGCGAAGCACAAGCCGGGTGAGCGGGTTACTGGCGGCCGCAGCCATGTCTTTCCGCAGCGCCGCCTCGTGGTCGTGGTTCACCACCACGATACGCGGAGACTTCGCCGAGGCTCTGGTGCGTGCCAGGATGGGCACGATCCAGAACAGGCCGATATGGTCGACGAACACCGTATCGACGGTTGCCGCGAGTTCCAGCGCCTTGCGGGTGAACTCGGACTGGGCATGCCTGTAGGCGACGTCGGGGAGGGGAGAGAGCAGACCGGCGATGCGACTGTGGTGCTGCCGGGGCACATGATGCCACCTGGCTCCATACGTCCCAGGCTCGATCGCCACATCAGAAAAGCACAGGACTTCAACTCTGGTCTGCTTCGCGACGGCCTGGATCAGGTTTCGCGAGTACTGCGCGTCGCCCCCGTTCGCCGGCGGCAGCGGGGCATAGCGGGCTAACCACAATATGCTCACTGCACCCTCGAACGCTCTAGCTGGGGCAGGTCCCCGGCAATCTCGGCAAGATGGGCCGGATTGGTCGTGCCGACGACAACGGTCGTTACGGAAGGCGGCTCGGACGCGGCGGCGATGGCTTGTGCGACGGATTGATCCGGAGCGCGAGACCGCAGCACTTCGCGCACCATCACACCGATGCCCCTCGCGTGTGCCTGCTGCAGCAGCCCGGACTGCTGGGCCCCCGCAAGGTCCGCGGCACTGATCTGCACGAGGGTAATATGCGGCAGCTGGACGGCACTGGCCATGCCGGCGAGGTCCTCGACCGACACTCCGACGTGGCGCGCCCAACCTTTGTCACGGATGCGGGCCAGTTCGTCCTGGAGCCTCGGATCGTTCATGTGCTCAGGCGATGGGCCATGCAGAAGCAGACCGTCGAGCGTATCGCGGTTCAGGCGTTGCCTCGAGCGATCAACCTCGACGGCAAGCTGGCTGGGATCGAGCGTGTAGGCGGTGGCACTGGAGCGCCGCGCAAGCACCACGCGTCGTCCGGCGGGGGAAAGTTGCGCGACCAACCGCGCCAGCGGTTTCAGGAGCGAGACACGCTGGGCCCATCGCGGAAACTGCTTTCCAACCTTGGTGACGATCGTGACTTCGGGCCATGCGGCAAGCAGCCGGCCGAGTTCGCGTTCGCTATCGCCCTGTCCATAGATATTCGCGGTATCAAATACGGTAATGCCGTATTCGAGCGCCGTCTGGACGACCCGTTCTACTGTTGCGCGCGAAACTGTCGACGATACGGATCCGATCCGGCTCCCTCCGAGCGCTAGAAGAGACAGAGATGCTGTCCCGTCGTCGAATTTCCTACGTTCCACGTATCGTTCCTGCCGGAGATCACTTTTCAGCCGCCTGCGGAAGTGTAATCGTATTGCGTCTGGGCACAACCCACTGGCTAGAATGGGAGTCCGCATCGTGAAGTCGCTTATCGGTATTGCATTGGCGCTGTTTGGCGCCATCGGGTCGACGCAGGCCGTCGAGATTACGGTGTATGCTTCGGGTACAGCCGTCGGCGATGCAGGTCCCCAGTTCAGGGTAGATCTCGACGGCACCGAGATCGGCAATGGAACTGTTCCGGCGGAAAACTCCCGAAAGAGCGCGTCCTATAGCTTCGAAGTCGACGATGCACTGTTGAAGGCCGATTCAGTCGTCGGAGTCGTGTTCCTCAACGACGAAAAGAGCGATGGGGCGGATCGCAACCTGTACGTCCACCAGATCAAAGTTGGCGCCAGACTGGTTGAGGCAACCAACCTTGCCGCGGTCAACAAGGAGAAGGCGATTAAGAGACCGGTCAACTACGGCTATATCGAGCTGTGGAACACTGGCGACGAGGCAGTCGCCTCGGCGCCCAACGGAAACTGGCTCAATACCTGCGACGCTACGGCGTCGGTTTCGTTCCCCAACGGAATTTTCACAGTGGAGGGCGAGCAGCCTGCCTTGCAGCCCCTCGTCGAGCAGGCAAAGCTCAATCAATGCGTGTTGCGCGTCCGTGGCTATTCCTCGGTCTCGGGCGATGAGGAGACGAACAAGGCGATGTCGGGTGCCCGCGCCGAGGGCGTGCGGAACTATCTGCTCGGCCTTGGGCTGAAATTCTCGAGCGTCGCCGTCGAGGCCATGGGTGAAACCTCCACATTCGGCCCGGCTGAGCGCGACAATCGGATCGCCGTTATCACGCTGGAAAGCCCCTAAGCAGGCGGCCGGGGGTGTCAGGACTGGCCGTCGGCTGCGCCGGCGGCCGATCGGCTCGTCGGCGCCGCCGACCAGGTTTGATAGCGCTTGCCGCGCAGGGACTCGACCACGCCCCATGAGGTAGCGAGCATCATCTCGAGCCCGTGCGCCACTGAAGTAAGCGGGCCGAGCGGACGCCATCTCGCGACGAGCAGGACGGCGGCACCCAGGACGAGCAGGGCGAGCAGCCAAGTCTGCTGCGACGAGAGGCTCCAGAGGGCGAGGAAGACTGTGGCGAGGACCAGCCAGAAGCCGCTGAGCCAGCGCAGCAGTTTGTGCGAGACGTAGCAGAACACGAAACTGGCCGGCATCCGCCAAATCTGGGGCGAGAGCAGCCGGTGACAGTTGAAGGCGCGGCAGGCGATGCGGACCTTGCGGCGAAACTCTTCGGCGTTGCGCGTCGTGGAGCGTTCAGTGGCGCTGAAATCCAGCGCCTGGACGATGCGGTGACCGGCGAGTGCGATCGACATCGACGTGAACATGTCGTCGATAATGTCGGACGGCACGGTACGGAAAAGCTTGGTGCGGATCGCAAACAGCGCCCCATCGGCTCCCATGGCCGATCCGATCTGCGTTTCGAGGTGCTTGAGGCGCTCTTCGCCGCGCCAATACTGCGCGCCCATCTCGGCGACGTTGCCCTCCTGCGTATTGGTATAGTTCAGGTTCCCGCAGACGCACCCGACGCTGGGGTCGGCGAAATAGCCCCACAGGCTGCCGAAGGTCGCCTCCGTGATCATCACATTTGCGTCAGTGAAAACCACGATGTCTCCGTCGCATCGTTCGAGAAGCGTGTTCATGCCTACGCTCTTGCCCTGCCGCTGGGTGGAGATCACGGCATCGATCCGGTCGCCGAAGGACTTCAGGATGCTGGCGGTCCCATCGGAGCTGCCGTCGGAGTAGACGTGGATACGGATGTCCGGGTACGCGGCCGCGATGCGGAGGCAGTTCTCGACCTTTTCGCCGATGCACACCTCTTCATTGTAGGCACAGATCACGATGTCGGTGCGAAGGGACAGGTTTGCCGAGGTCTCCAGCGGCGGCCGGAGGGCCAGCATCGCCAAGGCCCTCAGGAGAAGCGGGTAGATAACGAACGGATAGACCAGGGCCAGCAGAAAGAGCAGGGCCGCCAACAGAAGCAGTGTGGTCATGTACGAGGGTATCCGATGATCGTGAACTAGCCGGCAGTGCCGGGAGGGCTGCAGCAAGACTCTCGTGCCGCCTGTTGATGACAGCGGCGCTCGGCAGGCACGGCCGACCGTCTGTCCGTGGCCGGCCGGCTACTATTGGCTCCCGATGGGTATTCTTGCAAGCGCGCCACAAAGAAGGATTCCTTCAGGCTTGCGGGTTAAGCTTGACGCCTAGTCGTCCTTGCCCTGCGGCGGTAGTAGGCCTAATCTTCCGTGGGGCGGCACGTATAAAAGAACGCACAGCGAGCAGTGCAGGGAAAAGTGCCAGTCGTATCGGTCGTAATTCCGGCGTATAATGCCAGCCGCTGGATAGCGAAGACTGTCGCTTGCGTTCAATCGCAGACGATAGAGGACATCGAGATCATCGTCGTTGATGACGGGTCAACCGACGATACGTGGCGCATCGTGACTGAGCTGGCCGCGGCCGACCGCCGGATCGTCCCCGTTCAGCAGGCAAATGGCGGTGTGGCGCGGGCGCGGAACGCCGGCCTCGCACTGGTTCGCTCCCCATATGTAGCGCTGTTGGACGCCGATGACCTTTGGCATCCCACTCGCCTCGAAGCGCATCTCAAGGCGTTCGCCCAGAGCGATGATTCAGTGGGGATCGTCTACTCGCCTTACGTCAACATCGACGAGAACGACTACGTCATCTCCGGCGTGCGCCTGCCGCTTCTCGAGGGATGGGTCTTCGATCGGCACCTCTACTTCAATCCCGTCGCCAATGGCAGCGGCATAACCGCAAGGACAGCGGTGCTTCGCGAGGTCGGAGGGTACTCGTCGGCGCTCAGGGAGGCGGACGCACAAGGGTACGAGGACTGGCTGATCCAGCTCAAAGTCGCGGTCAAGTACCGTTTCAAGGTCGTTCCGGCCCCGCTCGTCGCATACCGCAAAGCACCGGGGAACATGACCGGCAACTTCCTCACCATGCGCCGATCAAATGGAGCCGCGATCTACGAGCTCGCCAATTACATCGACCCCAGTTGGCGGCCGCTGCTCTGGATACCGGCCGCCACGGCCGCCAGCTGGCAGGTCCTTGTTCAGGGCAAGGCGCATCGCTGGGGGTCTCTGGTCACGACGATGGTCAGTGAGACGGCCAGGGAGCCCCTCGTCATCATCGTGCTCCCCATCGTGCTTGTGAACTGGGTCACGAGGAAGGTCCGGGGCTGGCTTCGCAACACCTTCGGCGCGAAATCACCCTTCGACGGTGTGACGTTCGACCGTTTGACGCCGGCGATGCTCGAGTATCACCAGCCCACATTGGCAGCGAGGGCCTGGCTGGTCATTGCCGACTGGATGGGCCGGCTGGTGCGCGGGGGCGCAAGCCTGCCGGTTGCCACGAGCAAGCTTCAGAAGAAGGGGCATTGAGCATGGCGTCGGCACTTGTTGCAGGAGGGCTGGGATTCCTTGGGTCGCACCTGACCGAGGCCCTGCTGCACCGCACGGACCTGGAGAAGATTGTCGTGGTCGACAATCTCTGGACCGGATCCCGGGACAATGACGAATTCATGCGCGATCCCAGGGTGTCGATCGCCATATCCGACATCGAAGCGTTTCGCTCGGAACAGAGCTTCGACGAAGTTTATCACCTCGCATCCCCGGCAACGCCGGACAAATACTCCGTGCAACCGGCGCGTACTATTTCCGCAAACGTCATTGGCGCATTCCGGATGCGCGATCTCGTCAAGCCGGGCGGCCGGTTCTGCTATATTTCGACGTCGGAAGTGTATGGCGATCCACTGGTCTCGCCGCAGCCGGAATCCTATCGAGGTTCCGTCGACTGTACCGGACCTCGGGCATCGTACGATGAATCGAAGCGTTGTACCGAGGCGTTCCTGTTCGAGTGCAATCGGACGGAGGGTTTGGATGTCCGGGTGGTCCGGCTGTACAACGCCTATGGGCCGCGGACGCGTTGGGACGATGGGCGGGCCGTCTCGAATTTCATCAGCCAGGCCTTGGCGGGCAAGCCCCTGACCGTCTTCGGCGATGGCCAGCAGTCTCGTAGCTGGGGATACGTCGACGACCTGATGGAGGGCATCGTCCGGCTCTTCTGGCGCGATCCGATTGACTATGTCGGGCCGGTCAATATCGGCAACGACCGTGAAGTGTCGGTGCTCGGGATCGCGGAATACGTCGCGAGCCTCGTCCCCGGGGCGAGGATCGAGTTCGCCCCTCCCGTGGCTCAGGACCCGACCAGCCGCAGGCCTGACCTCACGCTGGCGCGGCGCCTGTTGCCCGGATGGGACTGCAGGATCAGCTATGAAGAGGGGATCGGGCGGACGCTGGACTGGTTCGCCCAGCGCTACGGCCACCTTGCGCAGGCGCCCGCCGAGGCGCGATCTTGAACGTCATGCAGGTCGCGAGTCAGCAGAACACGGTGGTGGCACCGACTGTCGCGGTGGTCATCACCACCTTCAACCATGCTCGGTTTCTCGGGGAAGCGATCGACAGCGTGTTGGCGCAAACGCGCCCGGTCGATCACATCATCGTCGTCGACGACGGCTCGACTGATGACCCCCATCAGGTGGTGTCCGGCTATGCCGGGGTGACGTTCATCCGGCAAACCAACCAAGGCCTCTCTGCCGCCAGAAACACCGGGCTCAAGGCTGCTGGCGACGACTATGTGCTGTTTCTCGATGCCGATGACCGGTTGACCCCGCTTGCCGTTGAAACGCACCTGCGGAGCTTTGCGGAAAAGCCGCAGGCAGTGTTTGCCTACGGTGCCTACCGCTTCATCGATGCGGAGGGGCATGAGACCGTATTGGTGCCGCTGCAGGACATTTCGCTGGATCCATTTGGCAGCCTCCTGGGCGGAAATCGCATTGGGATGCACGCGACCGTGCTTTATCGCCGGCAGGCACTCGTCGACGCCAAGGGCTTCGATACCTCCCTCAAGGCGGCGGAGGATTACGACACCTACCTGCGTATCAGCCGTGCCAGCGAGGTGGCCGTTGCTGATGAGATCGTGGCTGAGTATCGGCGGCATGGGGCGAACATGTCGCTGAATGCGCCCTTCATGCTCGACGCGGTGCTGAAGGTCCTTGGCCGGTACAAGCCGCCGGTGGACGAGGATGAGGCGCTCGCGCTGTGGACTGCTGGAACGAGACAGTGGTCAGAATTCTACGTTGGTCAAAGCGTCTATCGAATCCGCGACGCCTTTGGCGGCGATCGGTTCTGGGCCGCATGCCGGCAGAGCGCCGGCCTGATCGCGACCCATCCATTGGCGGCGGCCCGCTGGGGCGTTGCGACACTGACGGATAAGGTCAAACCTGCCCTGAGTCCTCTGCGGAAGAGGCTGAGGGCTATCCTCGCAGGGCCGTCTGGTATTGGACGGGTGCGCATGGGCCAGCTCCGCCGCACCACGCCAATCAACGACAATTTCGGCTACAATCGCGGCAAGCCTGTCGACCGCCATTACGTAGAACAGTTCCTCGCGACCCACTGTGCAGACATAGCGGGCGATGTCCTCGAGATCGGGGATAGCTCATACACGCGCCGATATGGCGGCAGTGCGGTGTCGAGGGCATTCGTGTTCAACCGCTACCGGGGTGCGGGAACCGACTTCGTGGGCGACATCGCAGGGGAGCACGATTTACCGGAGGCCTCGTTCGATTGCATCGTGCTGACCCAGACCCTCCACCTGGTCTATGAAATGCCGAAGGCCGTAAACACGCTCTGGCGGGCATTGCGCCCCGGCGGCGTGCTGCTTGTGACGGTTCCCTGGGTCACCCCTATAGATCGCCGTGAGTGGGGTAGCAGTTGGTACTGGTCGCTCACGCCGGCCGCCCTCCGACGTCTGCTCTCCGACGCTTTCGGGGAAAGGGCGGTGCAGGTGGAAAGCTACGGAAATACCCTCGTGGCGACGGCATTCCTCTATGGCCTCGCGGAGCACGAGCTGAGCCAGGCCGAGTACGATGCCCACGATCCGTATTGTCCCGTGATCGTGGCGGGACGTGCAGTGAAGTGATCAACATCCGATCACGCCTGGCAAGTGGTGTTCGCCGCGTGCAACGAGCGTTCGGGATCATTCATCCTGCCATCCTCATGTACCACCGGGTTGCCGAGCCCATCGCCGATCCGGGCCGGCTCGCGGTAAGCCCAGATAACTTCGAACAGCAACTGCTCCTGCTGCGAGAGCATGCCACGGTCGTACCGCTGTCTTTTCTGGCCGAGCGCCACGAACGGGGTGTTTCGAGTCGGGGCATGGTCGCCATCACATTCGATGACGGGTATCCCGATGTGCTGGAAGTGGCGCTGCCGCTGCTGCAAAAGCATCAGTATCCGGCGACGGTATTTCTCCCAACCGACTACATGATGGACCAGCGGCCGTTCTGGTGGGACGTCCTGGCCCATGTATTTCTGGAACTGGCCGACCTGCCACAGGAGCTTGATCTCGAGTTTGAGGGACGACGGCATCAATTCACATTGAACTCGCCGGATGCTCGGCGCGCCGCTCACGGCCAGATCTGGGCCGCCCTAAGGCTCAGCGATGAGCCTCCGCGCCGCGAAGCGATCGCCAGGATCGAGGAATGGGCTGCCCTGAGCGATCTCCAGTGGAACTCCGCCCACCGATGCATCACCGCGGACGAAGCTATGAGGGCTCACCAGCCAGGATTCTTCGACATCGGTGCACACACGAAGTCGCATCCGAGCTTGCCGACGCTCCCTCCGCACCGGCAGCGCGAGGAGATAGCAGGCGGGGTTTCCATCCTCAGGGAAATGCTTGGGGGCGATGTGAGCAGCTTCGCCTATCCCTATGGTGACTACGACAAGCAGGTTGTCGATATCGTCAGGGCTGCCGGCATCCGATACGCCTGCACGACACACCACCGCAGGATTGGACGTCGAGCTGCGCCACTGGAATTGCCCAGGCTCAATGTGACGAACCTGAACGTGTCCCGCTTCAGGAGCAAGATACTGGCCCATGGCTGACGTTCCGCCGTTAGTTAGCGTCGTCATGATCTGCTACAACGGACAGGCATTCATTGCGGCTGCAATCGAGAGCGTGTTGTCTCAGACATTCCAATCCTGGGAGCTGGTCGTCGCGGACGACGGATCGACCGACGCAAGCCGAGAGATTGTTGAGGAATACTGCTCTGAGCATCCCGACCGTATCCGGTTGGTCCGCCATCCCGACGCGAAAAATCACGGCATGAGCGCGACGAGAAATCTCGGAGCGAACTCGTCGCGCGGCGAATACCTGGCCTTTCTCGATTGCGACGATGTGTGGCTTCCCGAGAAACTGGCGGAACAGGTTGCCGTACTGGGTCAGTATCCCGCGGCGGGCATGGTCTATGGACGTACCCTGATCTGGCACTCGTGGAATGCGAAGGCAGGGTCCGAGGACTTCTTCTATGATCTGGGAGTCCCCCCCGGACAGCTATATGCGCCGCCGTCCCTGCTGCTCGTGCTGCTGAAGAACGCCGCCCAGACGCCGACGACGTGCAACGCTATTGTCCGTCGCAGCATATTTGACCGGGTAGGGGGGTTCGAGCCCTCATTCAGGGGTATGTTCGAGGATCAGGTGTTCTTCGGGAAAGTGCTGCTGGAAACGCCGACCTATGTCGCCGATCAGTGCTGGGCCAAGTACCGCCAGCATTCCACCAGCCACTCTGCGATGTCTGCACAGGGCAACGCCGATTGGCGGTCGCGCCTGCGGTTTCTGACTTGGTTCGGCCGTTACGTGCTGCGGACCTCTGCCGGCCGCCTCGAAGTATTGGCGGCTGTTGCCAGAGAGGTCGCGGTGTCGGTGCTCCGACAGGCAAAGCGGTCAGTCAAAGGGGGGGCGCGCAAATGGCTCGCGTAAGTGTCGTCGTTCCCTTTCATAATGCCGAGCAGTACCTGGCTGAGGCCATCGCCAGCGTGCGCGCCCAGACCTTTGAGGACTGGGAACTGCTTCTCGTCAACGATGCCTCGAGCGACACCAGTCCTCAAATCGCATTGGCCGCGTCGGTAGCCGACCCGCGCATCCGCCTCCTGACGGCAGGAGCCGGAACCCCGGTGCGCGCTGCCGCCGCCCGGAACTGCGGGATCGAAGCCGCATCAGGCGAGTTCGTGACGTTTCTCGACGCTGACGACCTGTATCTCCCCGAAAAGCTGGCTCGCGACATCGAGCTACTCGACCGCCATCCTGATGTCGCGATGGTCTACGGCCCTACCGAGTGGTTCTGGGACGACGCCAACTCCGCGTCGGTGAAGCGCGAGAACATGCGGCGCGAGGCTGGCGTAACCCACGACCCTGGTTCCCTGCTGTCGCCCGTGCTGCTGTGGAACGAGTGGCAGGTGCCGTGCACATGCAGCGTCGCCCTTCGCCGGGCCGACTTGCTGGCGGCAGGAGGCTTCGAGGAGCAGTTTGCCCTATACGAAGACCAGACCCTGTGGGCCAAGGTTTTCGCTAGCTTTGCGGTCTACGTCCACGGCGACACTCTGGCGCGCTATCGCCAGCACCCCCGTTCGTCCTCGGCGATGGCTGCCGCGGCCGGTCAGTATCAGTTCTCCGGGGCGCATCCGTCCCGGGCGAAATTCTTGGATTGGCTGGCTGGCTATCTTGCGCTGACGAGGCCCGGCGACGAGCGACTGGCCAAGGAAGTAGCTATGGTGTGCGCTCCCTACTTGCCCGGAGGACCGGCCCGCCTGGCTGGGATGGTCCGCTTCACCATCCGGAAGACCGGTAAGCGGCTGCAAAGGCGCGCCGATGGACTCTATCACCGTATCCGCGGCCGGAGGGCCAACGTCTGATGCAGCCAGCGAACCCAGACGATGTATTGGTGACAGCGCTCATCATTACCTACAACCACGAGCGCTACATCCGGGGGGCGATCGAAAGCGCCCTGATGCAGGAGACGACGTTCAAGGTCGAGATTCTGATCAGCGAAGATGCATCGACGGATGGCACGCGCCAGATCGTTCGCGACTACGCCGAGAAATACCCTGACCGCATCAGGACGATACTCTCGGAGGTCAACCTGAGGAGCAACAGAACCGTCGCGCGGGGGCTGGATGCCGCCAGGGGCCGGTTCGTATGCCTGCTCGATGGCGACGACCTCTGGACCAGTCGATCAAAGCTGCAAATGCAGGCCGACTACCTGCTGGCTCACCCGGAGACGGCAGCACATTTCCTCAATGCCACCATCATCCAGGGCGAGGAGGTCACCGATCGTCTGTGGACGCCGGTAAGCCAGCCGCGGCGGCTCGACATGGCGGCGATCTGGGAGGGGAACCCGTTTGCGACCGCCGGCGGGATGATGCGAACCGAACTCGTTCGAGGCGTGCCGGAATGGTATGATGGCTTCTTCCCTCGAACGGATTGGCCGCTCTACATCCTCTGCGCCATGTCGGGTTACCTCGATTTCGATCCCGAACCGGCAGCGCAGTACCGCCTGCACGGTGGCGGCCTCTACAGGCCGCTGGGGGAAACGGAGAAGTTTCGCAGCACAGACGCATTCTATCGGCGGATGGATGAGTGCCTCGAAGGGCGCTTCCGAAACGAGGCAAAGATCGGCAGCGCCAGGTTCTTCTTCGATTGGTCGGCCACGCACCTTGCCGCTGGACGGCTAGGTCTGGCCTGGGATGCATGGCGGCGCAGTCTGTGGGGCACGGGGATCAAAGGCGGCATCTCGCGCCGCCGATCCGCACGCCAGGCGCTGCGTTTGATCGGCGAGGGAGCACGGTTTTGGTAGGCTCCGGAGACTGGAAGTTCCGCAGCCCCGTGCCGGCCGTTGCCGCAGGCATCGCGCGCCCGGCGTGGTCGGTGATGATACCCATCCACAACGCGGCCAAGTTCCTTGGCCAGACGCTGCGGAGCGTCCTTGCACAGGATCAGGGCTCCGAACGCATGCAGATTGTTGTGGTTGACGACGCTTCCGATGCGGACGACCCGGAGGAGATCGTCAGTAGGGTGGGGGGCGGCCGAGTGCAGTTTGTGCGCCAGCCCAGGAACGTCGGGCTTATTGCCAACTTCCAGACGTGCCTCGAGCTTGCCAGCGGGGAGTTCGTGCACCAGCTGCATGGCGACGACTGGGTGGAGCCAGGCTTCTATGAAGCCATGGAGCGCGGCTTTCTCGCCGGCGCCGGCGCTGCCTTTTCCGCCAGTCGCTATGTCGACGACGACGGTATCGAGGTCGGTCGGACTCCCCCTCTTTTGTCCACTCCCGGTTTCCTGACCGAACCCTCGGCTCTGCTCGCCCGAGAGCAGGTGATCATGACCCCGTCCATGGCCGTGCGACGGTCGGTCTATGAGGCCCTGGGTGGGTTCGACAGACGGCTTGCCGCATGCGAGGACTGGGAAATGTGGGTGCGGATATCGTCTCAATTTGCCGTCTGGCACGATCCCAACTATCTCGCGTGCTATCGAATGCACAGGAACTCAAGCTCGGCAGCGAAGCTGCAGTCCGGCGCGGACATGGCATACGCGCGCCGCGTGATATCAATGATGGCAGAATATGTGCCTGCGGATGTCCGAGCTTCCGTGCAGCGAGACGCTCGGAGAACCTACGCCTATTCAGCGCTGGGAGTCGCGCGGCGAGAGCTAGCGGCTAATCGTGCTGCCGTGGCTCGGGCGCAGGCGCGTGAGGCAGTGCTCACCTACGCGACCCCGACAGTGCTAGCGAGGGCAGCCAGCATTGCCATCAAGTCTTTTTTGCGCGGTTTCCGGTCGTGACAAGAACGAGCCCCACTCCTGCCGGTGACGGTTACGCAATTCGAGTGCAGGGACTCGGGAAGCGCTACCGGCTGGGCACATCGGGGGACGCCCTGCCGACCTTGCGGGACAGCATATCGCGGCTCGGGCGCCGCGAGCCTCGTCCTGAGCGCGACGAGGGGTTCTGGGCACTTCGGGACATAAGCTTCGACGTGATGCCGGGCGAGGTCCTGGGCATCGTCGGCAACAATGGAGCGGGAAAGAGCACGCTCCTCAAGATCATGTCGAGGATCGTGGAGCCGACTGAGGGCAGCATCGTCGTCAGGGGGCGGCTCGGGGCGTTGCTGGAGGTTGGAACGGGCTTCCATCCAGAATTGACCGGGCGCGAGAACATCTATCTCAACGGCTCGATCCTGGGGATGTCGCACGCCAACGTGCGGGCGCGCCTTGATGAGATCGTCGACTTCTCGGGGGTAGGCAAATTCCTCGATACGCCGGTCAAGCGATATTCCAGCGGCATGCACCTGAGGCTGGCGTTCGCGGTGGCCGCATTCATTGACACCGATATCTTGATTGTCGATGAGGTCCTGGCCGTAGGCGACGTAGAATTCCAACGAAAGTGTATCGGCAAGATTGGGGATATCGCATCGAGCGGAAGGACGGTGCTGTTTGTAAGTCACCAGCTTGCTACGGTGCAGAGACTAACATCGCGCACGATACTCCTTCACCGTGGAGCGATAGTGGCAGATGGTCCTCCCGATCAGGTTATTGCGAGATACCTCAAGGACATGGACGCCAGCGCCGATCTTGCTCTGCCGCAGAATCGAGTTGGACGCGGAGCGGTCCGCATAAACTCGGCAACGGTGGTGTCTGAGGATGGAGTAGCCATTGTTGGTCGCCCCGCAGCGCTGAGGTTTGGCGTGGTCGGTGAGGAAAGCGCGTATTGCGCTTTCACCATTTACGACGAGTGGGGACAGGCGGTGGTGTCGCTCGATTCTGAGGAGCACGTCGTCGGTGACGAACTGGGATCATATTTCGAGTGCCATTTCCCGGAGCTCCTGCTCCGCCCCGGGCGGTACAGAGTGCATGCCGGCCTCTACTCGCCTGGCGGTGTGGTCGAGGACCACATCGAGGGCGCGCTGGTGTTCGACGTTCACGAAGGCGCGTTCCAGGGGCGCTCGGTTTCGGCCTTGCGGGGACAGGGTCCCGTGACGTTTCCTCACCACTGGGTCCGTCCCGGGGCCTAGATGCTAACTTTCGGCACCACACCATCGGGTTGGCTCGTTTCAGGGACAGTTCACTGATGTCGACCGTCGACCATCCGCCTGAAGCCAAGCCGCGGCAGTTGCACGAGATCACGATTGCTCGTCGCCGTCGCGCGTTCCCGGATCTGATTGAACTCTGGCAGCACCGCGAGATTGTCTATTTTCTGGCCCTGCGCGACATCACCGTCAGGTATCGCCAGGCGGTGCTCGGAATCCTATGGGTGGTCATCCAGCCCCTGGTATCGATGGGGGTGTTCACCCTCGTCTTCGACAACGTCGGAGGAATAACCACGGGCACTACGCCCTATCCGTTGTTCGTCCTGGCTGGATTGGTGCCCTGGTCGTTCTTTGCGAGATCCGTGACCGGAATGACGGGCAGCCTCACATCGAATGCCGCGCTGGTGGGCAAGGTGTACTTTTCGCGGCTTGCCATTCCGCTAGCGGTGATTATGGGCGCCGGCGTCGATCTGGCGGTCGGTTGTGTCGTCCTCTTCGCAGCCATCCTTATCAGCGGTCAGCCCATTTCGCCTGCGATAGCGGTGCTGCCGGTGTTCCTGGCGCTGTTGGCTATAGGCACGACCGGGGTGGGACTCCTGATGGCGGCAACCAACGTGCGGTTCAGGGATGTTGGGCACATGGTGCCGTTTGCCCTCCAGACCTTGTTGTTTCTCACACCGGTCATATACCCCGCGAGTCTGCTGCCCTCGGTCCTCCAGCCCTTCGCCGCGCTCAACCCGATGTTCGGCGTTGTCGAGGGGATGCGCTGGTCGGTGCTCGGAATCGTTCCTGATTGGTCCGGCGTCGCGATATCGGCCATATCGGCCGTTGTGTTTGTTGTAGCTGGGCTTTTCGTCTTCGCCCGGGTGGAACGGACGTTCGCCGACATCGTCTAGCGAAGCCGCCGACCTCGCCCGCCCAGTCCGCATGGAGTGATAACGCTACCGTGACGCGACGCTAACGGCCCATGGGTATGCTGGCACCGTTACAACTTCCGGGATTACGTAGATGTTGGTGCCTCCGAACAGAGAGTATCGACTGCAGCGCTTGCCGAGCGTCAGAGGGTGGATCTGGCTCGGTACGACGGCAATGCTGTTCCTGTCATGGGGCCTGCTGGCGGCCTTCGTCTTCGGCTAATAGGCCGAGCAAGTCGCCTTCACGCGGTCGAATTTGTGCGTCCCTGCCAGGGCCTTGGCGGGGCCATCGGCGTTTTGCCCGTCTTGACACGTCAAGAGCGGTGGATGGAAACCAGCCCTTAAGGGGTTGTGTTGGAGTCTTGGCAATCAAACAGAGCCACGGTGGCCTATGCCCGACCAGTCAGGATCGATAGCACAGCTTTCGTTGCCGAGCGCTCGCGGCTGGGCTTGGCTGTTTGCGGTCGTCGGCTGCTTGGGCGTGTGGGTACTGACGTTACTGTCACTCGTTTCCTGACGTCGCCCGGCCGTCGCTGATCTGCGCCGGAGCCGTCGTTCGCGCAGTAGCTAGGCGGGCAAGGGTAGTCCGAACCGCTGCCGCAGTGTGTCGCCCGCGTACCCCCGCCTGAACACGCCGCGCTCCTGCAGAATGGGGACGACCTTGTTGACGAAGAGCTGGATGTCGTCGGGTGCCCGCGGCGGCTGGACTACCCATCCATCCACGCTGCCATCCTGCCAGAAATCAATCAGGCCATCGGCGATATCCTCCGCTGTGCCGAGCAGGAGTCGGTGGTGGTACTCGGTGCGCCGCACCGCCTGACGCGCGGTGACCCGTTCGTATTTGATCAAGTCGGTGAGCCCCATCTGCATGCCCACCGACGCGCCGCGGCTCTGCTTGGGCACGAAGTCCTCCGGCGTCAGCACGGCATCCGGGTCGAACGTATCGGCATCGAGCCCGTTCTCAGCCACGAAGCGCTTCAGCAGCCCGTCCTCGGAGCCCGTGCCGCTCCATAGCTCGTGCTTGCGCAGCGCCTCGTCGCGGCTGTCGGCGATGATCGGAACGACGCCCGGCAGGATGCGAATCGATGCGGGGTCGCGCCCGATGTCGGCGGCCTTGTCGCGAATCTTGCGGCCGAACTCTCGTGCGGCTTCGCGAGTCAGCATCGAGCAGTAGACGAGCTCGGCGTGGCGAGCCGCAAGCTCGATACCGCTGTCCGATCCGCCCGCTTGCGCCAGTACGGGATATCCCTGTGGGCCGCGCGGCACGTTGAGTGGTCCACGTACGACCTGATAGGCGCCCTTATAGTTGATCGACTTGGCTGTTTCAGGGTTCCAGTAGAGGTCGTCGGGGACTTCGGCGCGACGCGGGTCCCAACTGTTCCAGAGCCCCTTGCACACCTCGATGAACTCGGTGGCGCGCGCATAGCGCTCCTCGCGCGGCGGCAGCGGGTCGGCACTGTAGTTCGCAGCCGACAGTGGGTTGAACGTCGAGACGACATTGAGCCCGAGCCGGCCGCCGGACAGGAGGTCCGCCGACTGCGTGCTGCGCGCCAGATTGTAGGGCAAGTTGTAGGTCGTCGAGACCGTGGCGATAGCACCGATATCCGGCACCTGCGCGAGGATCGCAGTCGACAGGGTCAGCGGATCGAGCGTGTGGAAGGGCCGGCCCTTAGGCTCGACGCTGAGCGCCGGATTGTCGGAGAGGAACACGGCATCGAACCGGCCGCGATGGGCGAGGTGTGCCAGCTGCTGGTAATAGGCGAGGTCGAAGATGTCCGTCTTCGTGCCGGTTCGATACGGCCAGGCATAGGTGAGGTAGCCGGTCGTATTGAAGCCGATGCAGAGGTTGAGCTGACGTTTGGTGGACATGTTCTTTCGGCCGCCCGCTGCGCCAATTCGCAGTGGGCGGAGTAGGCCCCAGCGACGGGGCTCGGGCAATCCCCTCAGGGCATTTCCACCCGCTTCTCACCGGCTTCGATGCGGAAAGGCAGCACGTTCTGCGGTGGGGGGAGTGGGCAGACGGCATGTTCTGTGAAGGCGCAGGGCGGGTTGATGGCCTTGTTGAAGTCGAGGACGATGGTGCTGTCCGTGACGTCCTCGCCATAAACAAAGCGGCAGGCGCCGTAGGTCGAGTCCTTTGAGGTGAGATCGCGGATGACGAATTGTGGTGCGGCGGGCGTGCCGTGGGTGGCGATCAGCTCGTAGGTTTTGCCCTCGTGGGTGAACACGGCCTTGTGCGTCGCGACCACGTCGGTGGGGATGTTGTGCGAGGTGTTGACCGTCAGTTCCTGCTCGAACGGCACCCAGTCGGCGACGATCCGCCACGAGGGCTCGGCGGGGAAATACTCGATGCCGGGGAAGTTCGACGGGCCGTCCGATAGCTTGTCGCGGACGCGGAGCGCGTTCTCGCCGTTCATCGTCGTGACCTCCAGCAGCAAGCTATCGACGTCGAATTGAGGCGGCTTGTTCTTGCTGAGCGCAAGGCGCTTTGGCGCGCCGCCATCGGCAGGGGTGAAGGTGACGCCGGTCTCGTCCTCGGTGACCGTGCCCACATGGGCTGGGCCGGCCGTGAGTACGATGTCGTTGTCGGTGGCAGTTCCCACGGTGACCGAACCCAACTCGAGCCAGTAGCGCCCGATAATGTTGAGCCAGCCGTTCGGCGCCTTGAGATTGGTCAGGCGGCGCAGTTTCCAAGCGTCGAGCGAGGCGAGGTAGTCCGTCGGGGTCGTCATGGAGTCGGTCCTTGGATGGGTCAGGCGGGCATGCGCGGCACGCTGGCGAGCAGAGCCTGCGTGTAGGGATGTTGGGGCGCGTCGAGGATTTTGCGAGTGGGGCCGGCTTCGACGATGCGGCCCTGGTCGAGGATGACGATCTCGTCGCAGAGCGCGGCGACGACGCCGAGATCGTGCGAGACGAACACCAGCGTCATATCGGCGGCGAGCCGTTTCAGCAGTTCGACGATGCGGATGCGGGTCGATAGGTCGAGCGCGCTGACCGCTTCGTCGGCGAGCAGCAGTTTTGGCTGGGCGACGATGGCGCGGGCGATGGCGATGCGCTGGCGCTGGCCGCCCGAGAACTCGTGTGGATAGCGCTGGAGGATGCTGGCATCGAGCCCTACAGAGTCGAGCGCCGCGGAGACCAGAGCGCGCCGATCGCCGGTGATGCCGAGGGAGCGGAGGGGCTCGGAGATGATGGAGAGGACGTTCTGGCGCGGATCGAGCGAGGAGTAGGGATCCTGGAACACTGCCTGCACCTGCCGGCGGTAGCCGCGCATGAAGCCGGCGTTCCGCGGATCGAGCACGGCACCGTCGAAGTGGATTGTGCCGCTGTCCGGTCGTGCCAGGCCGAGGAGCAGTCGCAGCACGGTGGTCTTGCCCGAGCCGGACTCGCCCACGAGGCCGACGCTAGCGCCGGGCTTCACTGTGAACGACACGCAGTCCAGCACCTGCCGTCCGCGTGCGTAGCCGAAGGTGACATTGTCGACCGAGATAAGGCTCACGCTGCCCCTCCCAGTGCTACGTCGAGGGAGCGGGCGGCAGCGACGAGCGACTTCGTGTAGTCGTGCTGTGGGGTTGCGAACACGGTCTTGACCGGACCTTGCTCGACCGTCTCGCCGCGGCGGAGGACGATCACCCGGTCGACGAGCCCGGCAACCACGGGCAGGTCGTGGCTGATGAAGAGAAGGGCCATGTTCCGTTCGCGGACAAGGCTGTCGAGCAACTTGATGATTTCGGCCTGCGTCGTGACGTCGAGGGCGGTGGTGGGTTCGTCGGCGATCAGCAACTGCGGGCGGCAGGCGATGGCGATGGCGATGGCGACGCGCTGGCGTTGGCCGCCGGAGATTTCGTGGGGGTAGGCGCGAGCGATCCGCTCTGGCTGAGGCAGGGCGACCTGCTCGAGCAGGTCGATCACGGCGCGGTCGAGGGCAGTGCCGCTGAGGTCTGTTCCATCGCGCCGGGAACGGCGCTTGAGCGGCTCGGCGACCTGGCGGTCGAGGCGCATCAATGGATCGAGCGCTGTAAGCGGTTCCTGGAAAACGACGGCGGAAACCGTGCCGCGCAACATGTTCAGGGCATGATCTGATGCCCCGATCACCTGGGTGCCGTCGAGGCGAACGGAGCCGCTGGCGGTGATCGATCTCGGCAGCAAACCGGTTGCGGCCATGGCCGTAAGCGACTTGCCCGAGCCGGACTCGCCGATCAGGCCGAGGCGTTCGCCCGGTGCGATAGTGAGCGACAGGTTCAAGACGAGGGGCGTCGCGGCGGCGGAGAGGGTCAGCCCGTTGATGTCGAGAAGGTCGGTCATCGCAACACCCTCCTCGTCGGGTCCGCGATGTCGCGCAGACCGTCGGCCAGCAGGTTGACGCCGATCACGAGCGACACCAGCGCGATGCCGGGGGCGATGGCGCCGATTGGTGCGGTATAGACCGTGCCCTGCGCCTCCTGCAGCAACCGTCCCCATGAAGCGTTCGGCGGTGGCGCGCCGAGGCCGAGATAGGAGAGCGAAGCTTCCGCGATCACCGCGAGCCCGAACTGCAGGGCGAAATTGACAGAGAGGGTCGGCCAGATGTTTGGCAGGACATGGCCGAAGACGATCCCGGGCCACGACGTCCCGGAGGTTCGGGCGGCGGTGATGTAGTCCATCAGCAGCACGCGCTTGGCGAGGATACGGGTCAGCCGCGCGACGATTGCCGAGAGGGCGATGCCGAGCGCGAGGACCGCTGTGCCGAGGCTGGCGCTATCGCTGGCGGCGACGACCAGCATGGCGATGAGCAGGGTGGGAAAGGCGATGAGGATGTCGAGCGTCGCCGCCAGCGCGTCATCGAGCAGCTTGGTGGCAAAGGCCGCCAGAACGCCGAGCGTCACGCCGATGGCTGCGCCGATCGCCACGGCGCTGATGCCCACGATCAGCGCAATGCGCGAGCCGATCATGATCTGGGTGAAGAAGTCGCGTCCCAGCCGGTCGGTACCGGCCCAATGGGCGAACGATGGCGGTTCCAGCCGCCCACCGGCCATGGCGGCGGGATCGTATGGCGTCCAGACGAGGGTCAGGAGGGCGACGACGACGTGGAGGCTGACGAGGATCGCCCCCACCCACAGGCTCAGCGAATGGTCGCGCCGCAGCGGTGCTGCCTGTTCGAGCGTGGTCACGATTGGCTGCGCCCCCTCAGCCGCGGGTCGACCAGCCGCTGCAGCAGGTCGGCGGCGAAGCCGATCAGCAGGACCAGCAGGGTGGAGATGAACAGCACGCCCTGCACGTTGGGATAGTCGCGCTGCTGGATGGCGAGGAGCAGCATCGAACCGAGACCGGGCAGAGCGAAGACCTTCTCCACCACGACAGCGCCGAGGAAGGTCGTCGCCAGTTCGATGCCGAGAATCGAGATCACCGGGACTGCGCCGTTGCGGATCCCGTGCCGGATCAGCGCCTCGGGGAAGCTGGAACCGTGCGCTCGCGCGGTTCGGATGAAATCGCTGCCGATCACGTCCTGCGTCGCCGAACGGACGTATCGCAGCAGCGATGCAGCGATCACCAGCGCCACCGTGAGCACCGGCAGGACCATGGCGGTCGCCGCCTCGCCGAAATTGGCCCAACCCTTCAGCGGGAATCCGCCGGAAGGGAATATCCGGAGGTTGATGGCAAAGATGGTGACGATGAGGATACCCAGCCAGAACACCGGTATGGCGATGCCAAGCTGGCTGACCACCGAGATGGCGGCCCCGTACCACTTGTCGGACTTCACGGCCGACACGATACCGAGCGGCACTGCGAGGACGATGGCGAGGATGAAGCCGAGGATGGCCAGCGGCAGCGTGACGCTCATCCGGTTGCCGATCTCGTCGAGCACCCCCGCCTTGCTGACGAAGGACTGGCCGAGGTCGAAGCGGACGAGGTTGCCAATGAAGCTGGCGAACTGCATCCACAGTGGCTGATCGGATCCGACCTGCGCCCGCGCTGCGGCGATCTGCTGTTCCGTCGCCCCGACGCCGAGCAGGGCGTTGGCTGGGTCGCCCGGCAGGAGACGCAGGAGTACGAACAGCACGACCGCCGCGATCAGCAGCGACAGCAGCAGGATGGCGAAGCGCCGGAGGAGGTAGGTGAGAATGGTGGCAGGCTTTCGGAAAGCAACGGTCGCCGCACTCTATCGCGCGGCGCCCGCATCGTCATGGGTGGTCGGCGCTTACTGCGCCTTCTTAATCCCGTAGGCGAAGAACTGCGAGTTGAGGCCATTCACCGGATAGCCGGTGACGTTCGCGGACGAGACCACGATCTGCGGGTAGAGATAGAGCCAGTTGCTGGCGGCGTCCTCGGCGATGAGCTTGTTCGCCTCGGTCAGCTTGGCGACCTGGTCGGCCTCGCTCGCGGCGCTTTCGCTATCGGCGATCAGCTTCACTACCTCGGGGTTGTTGTAGCCCCAGTAGAAGTCCGGGTTGCCGTAGAACACGATGTCGCGGTGGTTCACGTGTTCCTGCAGCGTGGCCTGGAAATCGTGGGCCTTGTAGATCTTCTCGTACCACTCGTTGGCGGTGATGATGTTGATGTTCACCTTGACGCCGACCTTGGCGTACTCGGCCTGCAGGAACTGCGCGACGATCGGGTGCGGGTCGTAGTCCGGGGTATCGAGGGTGAACTCAAAGCCGTCGGGGTAACCAGCTTCGGCGAGGAGGGCCTTGGCGGCGTCCACGTCATAGGCATCGACGCCGGTAAGGTCGACGTACCAGGGATCGGTCGGAGGCACGAACGAGCCGATCAGCGTGCCGTAATCGCCCCAGATCGAGTTGAGGAGCTTGGCCTTGTCGGTCGCCCTGGCCAGGGCCTTGCGCACCTTGACGTTGTCGAAAGGAGCGACGCGATCGTTGTAAGCGAGCAGCTCCTTCGTGGTCGAAGCGCCTTCGGTCACGGTGTAGGCCGGGTTGCCGCTGAACTGGGCCAGCGAGTCGGGGCTCTGCACCGAGGTGATCACGTCCACGGCGTTGGTCAGCAGCGCGTTGTTCAGCGCGGTGGCGTCGGTGAAGTAGGTGTAGATCACCTCGCCATTGGTGGGAACGGTGCCCCAGTACTTGTCGTTGCGGGCGAGCGCGAGGGCCGAGCCGCGCCGCCATTCCTCGAGCGAGTAGGGGCCCGTGCCGTCTTCGGTGGCTGTGATGTCGGTCGCCGCGTCGTTGACGATCCAGACGTAGCTCAGGTTGTAGGGCAGGGAGATCGAGCGGGCCGAGAGGGTGATGACGACCGTCGAGTCATCCGGGGTCTCGATCCCGGTGATGGTCGAGAGGCTCTTCTTGCGCGAGCTCTTCGAGGCCTCGGCCGTGACGCGCTCGATCGAGTATTTCACGTCGGCGGCGGTGAGCGGGTCACCCGAGTGGAAGGTGACGCCCGGCTTCAGCTTGAACGTGTAGGTGAGGCCATCCTCGGAGGCGGTGTAGCTATCGACGAGCTTCGGCTCGACCGTGCCGGCATCGGTGAGCTGGAACAGGGCCTCGTAGACGTTGCCGTTGAAGGCTTCGTTGATGCCCTGGCCGGCGCCCGCCGTGTTGTCGAGGTTCTGTGGCTCATAGAGCGAGCCGATGCGGATCGTCGCGTTGGCGTCGAACTCCTGCGCCATGGCGAGCGGCGCGAAGGCGACGCTGCCGAGCAGGGCAGCCGCGAGCAGCGCGCGGTGATTGATGAGGGACATGTTTGCTCCGTTCTTTTTGGGCTAGGCGAGACGCCGCCGCGCCGGGTGAAACCATACTGGCTCCGGTTGGCACGATTGATACCGCGTCGATCGGGTTTGCCCTATCCTCGCACCAGACTAATCCTGCCAATGCAACTGGTTCGCGTGAAACGCAATTTGCCCTTCGCACTCAGATGCAGAAACCGGTTCCACTTCCCGGAAACGCCACCGTCGGTCGCCGTTGCGATGGATCGCAATCGTTCGACAGTAATGAAAATTGCACCCTTTGCGTAACCGCCATTTAAGCGGGTGAGTGAGACGCTCCCCTTGAAATTGGGGGTGCCTAGAATGGGCGTAAGTGTATTGGCGTGCCTGCTGGCCGGCGGTCTTGGGCTGCTCGCCGGCGGTTACTATTCCGTGCTTGGTTGGGCAGTCGTAGGGAGCCTGTTGTTCCTGACCACCATCGCCGCGTTGATCGTCGCAGGAGCGTCGATTGTGGCAGCGCTTGGCTGGATTGCATTGACCCTGGTGACGTTTAACGTTGGCCTGATGGCTGCCCTGGTGCTCCGCACCGGCCTGCAGCCGCAGACCGTGTGAGGGCGCAATTTGCATAAAGTTTTAGCGAAAGCCTGAACGCCGCAGCAAATCGGCTAAGGCAGGATTCGTCCACGGTGCAGAATGCGCCAGGGGGTTCGAAATGCGTATACCCAGAAGGGGCTCGACGGCCTTCGTGTCGCTCATGGCCGTTATCATGCTCGCTTGTGCCGTGCCGGCGAATGCCGGTGGCCAGGCTCCACTAGGCTACCAGCTGATGTGCCTCAAGGCTCCGCAGGAGTGCAAAGGCGGCGGCAAAGCCAAAATCACAGTCACCACTGACGTTATGGCAACGCTCAAGCGCGTCAACAGCCATGTCAACCGCACGATCAAGCCGCGCTACGATGCAGCGGGGGCCGACGTGTGGAGCGCCAGTGCGACCTCGGGCGACTGTGAAGACTACGTCCTCGCCAAGCGCCGCGCTCTGATCAAGGCGGGTATCCCGTCCAGCTCGCTGCGCATCGCCTATGTCAAGACGCGTAAGGGCGAGGGCCATGCGATCCTCGTCGTCAAGACCAACGGCAAGGACCTGGTGCTCGACAACCTGACGGCGACGATCAAGCCGTTGAGCCAGAGCGGCTACCGCATCCTCTCCATGTCGGGCGCAAATCCGCTCAACTGGAGCTGATCCGCCTCTCAGGCCGGCGTTGCGCCGGCCTTTGGTGCGGTCTGCAGGACATGGTTGAGCAGCTCCTCGTGTCGCTCGAACAACCCGAAACCCTCGGGAACGGTGCGATAGCCCTCGGTGAGGGCTCGGATCTGTTCGACCTCGGTCAGGATCGGCAGCACGTCCGCGCCTTCCTCGATTGACGCGAGGAGGCGTCGGCGCAGGTCGTCCAGCCGGACGAGCGTGTCGTTGGCGTACACGTCTTCCGCCTTGTCGGTCGGGAAGATCGCGCCGCCAACCTGCACCAGATAGCTCAGCGAGACGATGTAGTAGCTCGCTTCGGCCAGCAGCTGCTGATCGATATCGGCGATCTCCGCCGCCGATGGAGGCGCGCCCTCCCAACGCACGGCCTGTGCATCGAGTTCGGCGCCGAGCTCATCGCGCGAAACGACGTCGAAGGTCGCGCGCACCATTTCGAGCGACAGATAACGCGACAAAGCCTCGCGCACGCTCACCGGCGCGGGATCGATCGCCGCCATGGGCGCAGAACTGAGGTCCGCCGCGAATACCGGCAGGCCAAAAGGTAAGAACACAAGCATCCCCAGCACGGGGAGAATCTTCATTGCAGAACGCAACCCGACACCTCTCAATCGAAGCGGTGCCCCCACCTACCAGCAGTCCACTCAAATGCGGTCGATAACCTCTAAGTAAGGATAACGCCGCGGCTCACTCCCCGGGTTCCAGCGCAGCCGGGTCCTCCACATCACGCAGCAGAGCCTCGCGACAGGCCGCGCTACGCGCATTCATTCGGGCTGTTGTCTCCTGTCGACGCATGCGCTTCAGGTGCTGCGCGACAAACTGCGGCCCTTCAGGCAGCTGTCCGCCGTGGCGCATAGCGTCCTGAATCATCGATAGCCCTCGTCCCACGATGCGACGCACGCCCGAGTCAGGTGTCGCCATCAACATCTCCCATTTGCAGGGTCGGTCGGTTAATTTGTCATGCTGTCTGATGATGCCAGCCATGCAAGGGCCGCGTTACTTGCATCAACAGCTCAATTGTGGCCGCCGGAGCGATTGCCAGAAATCTCCCGGCAATGTGCGCCTGACACGGTTTCCTCACAGGCGGTGCTGTTGCTCCGAACTGCGGCCCAGACAGTTTTATCGAACTGTCCCCAGCCGCGGATTGATGAACGACGTGTTGACGGTAACTGATCCCTTATCTACCGTTGAACCGAAAGCTATCCAAAGGGTCGAGAAAATGCTGAAGCAAATCGGACTTGCCATTGCGCTGACAGTCATTGCGACTCCGGCGTTCACAGTGTCGGTATTGGCACAGGATGTGGCTCCGCCCATCGCGCTGCCCGCCGTTTCGCAGGACGCTGTCCTCGCGGCGTGCACCGCTGAAGGCGCAACAGAAGCAGGCTGCAAGGCAGTCATCGCGGCGTACTTCGCCTACCTCGAATCGCAGGGCATCGTCGGGGCTGACCTCGAAGCGGCCATCGCAACTCTCGTCGTGGCTCTGGCCGAAGCGCCGGTTTCCGCAGCAGTCCAGGCGATCGTCGTCGCTGCCATCGAAGAAATCGGCACGACCTATGCCACCGGCGAGCAGGCCGCTGCGATCCTCCAGATCGCGCAGGCCGTCGCAGCCGGCGAGCCGATCCAGACTGGCGCACTTGGCATCAGCGGGGCCTGATAGGCCTCCAATCTATAACCATCGATCTGGTGCGTACTGGTGGCGGCGAGTAAGCAGACGGCCATTGCAGTAGCCGTAGCTGGAGCATTGCTCGCTGTCGTCTCGACGGTCGAGGCCTTTGGGGAGATCGTCCCCTATTTCGCGAGCGGAGTTGGAGACCGTCAGAAGTTCGAAGCCATCGTCACCGGTGCCTTCGAGCCTGCCAGCTCCAAGTGGTCTCGAGACCTGTACCTCGACGATTGTCTCGCGGTTCCTCGGTCCATCTATGCGTTGGCCCAGCCTACAGCGATGCGCAAGCGGATGCTGGAGATCTGTCGTGACAACGCGCGGCAGGTGCTGCAAACTACGCCCAACGCTTCAAATGCGTGGCTGGTGCTGGCGACGACATCGGCTGCCCTGAAGGACTTCCCGACCATGCGATCGGCGCTAGCCATGTCAAGGCGGACCGCGCCCAACCTGCAATGGCTGGCGGACCGTCGCAGCCGGCTCGCCGAAGCAAACGTGGCAGAGCTCGACGACGCCGGCCGCGCCGACTACGAGCGCGATATCGAGGTGCTGGTCAGCGGGGACCTCGGCATTGCCGTGCTCGCACAGCGCTATGCGCAGCACCGTGAGGTGCGGGACACCTACATCCGCATCCTCGATACGGCGTCTCCGGAGCGAAAACAGCTGTTTCTCGCCAAGGTCAAATCCGAGATGGCCTCATGACCATCGCCGGGGGTGACAGAGCGGTGGACGGGGCGCAGCCATTCGGGGGCGGAACGGCCACAGCGCGCTTGGTTCCGCGACCCACCGCCAAGCCGACGACGCTGCGACCGGACTCTGCCGTTCACCGGTTGAATGCCATCACGGCGGGGGCGATCCTCGCTTTCCTGCTACTTACGCCCATTCCGCTCGGCAGCAACCGGCCGGCCTTCTGGATGGTGTGGTCGGCCGTTGTCGGCTGCATGGCATTCGCCTACGGCGTCGTGCTCTTCTGGCTCCGCGCCCAGCCCCGGTTCCGGCTCGGCGAGTTCGCTCCCGAGATCGTGGCCCTTCTGACGCTCTGCGCATTCATTGTCGTGCAGATCCTGCCACTTGCCGGCTGGTTTCCCGATCTGGTGCAGGGCAACAACGCCGCCGGCGCCAGCCCCAGGACGCTCAGCCTCGATCCGGGCAGTTCTCGCCTCGTCCTGATCCAGTTCTTCACCTTCGGGCTGCTGCTGTTCCTTGCAATACAGATCGCCGCCAACCGGCGTCGTGCCCGCCGAATGCTCACGGGTATCCTGGTGATCATCGCGGCATTCGCGGTTGTTGGCCTGCTGAGCTTGACCCAGTGGGGCGACACGCTGCTCGGGTTCGAAAAGCAGATCTACCAGGGCTATGCCACCGGCACCTTCATCAATCGGAACTCGTTCGCGACGTTCCTGGCCGTGGGCCTGACCCTGGGCGCTGCCCTGCTGGTCGCGACGGTGGCAGAGCGTAAGGGAGGCACGATTGGGCAGCTACTGGGGCGGTTCGGCCTCGTCATCGGCTGCATCATCGTTATCGCCGCCGCATTGCTGGCCACCGGCTCGCGGATGGGAACCGTGGCAGGTCTGGCCGGGGCGACAACCGCCGTCGTCCTCGGCGTACTGATGTTCCGGGGCATCGGGAAGGCGGGGGTGATCTCGGTGATCGTTGCCCTCGCTATTGGCGCCGTTGCGCTGGTTGGCGTTTTCGGCGCGACGCTGGTCGAGCGCCTGGTTCTGACCCCCGGTGTCGACCAGCTTCGCGTGGAAGCACATCGCATCATCTGGTCCGCGATCCTCGAGCGTCCATGGTTTGGCTACGGCGCCGGCAGCTTCCCCACCGCATTCCAGATGTTCCAGGCGCCGCCGCTCTCGCCGGAATTCGTCTGGAACAACAGCCATTCGACGTATCTGGCGCTGTGGTTCGAGCTGGGTCTGATCGCCGGCTCAATCCCGCTCGTGATCATCGCACTCCTGGGCTTCCGCGCGGTACGCGCCGCGCGCGATCCATCCAGCACCACGACGTCGATCGCAGCCATCGGCACAATTGTGGTGTTCGCGGTGCACTCCCTACTCGATTTCTCGGCCGAGATCGAAGCCAACGCCTTCCTGTTTACCGTCATTCTGGCCCTAGGCGCCGCCGGTGGTGTGGTTCGCCGGCCGATGCATGGCTCGAGCTAGGCCGGCGTGATGGGGCAGGGGTGGCTTGAGCGTTGGAGGAGTTTGCGGAGCCGTCTCGGCGGGCGGCCGGGCAGCGCCCTGCAGCGCCTTGCCGTCGATGCCGAGCCGGCGGCAATCTACGCAATCGGCGACGTGCATGGCTGCCTCGATCTTCTTCTTGCCCTAGAAGCGATCATCGTTGCCGACGCGGCCGAGATAGAGGGCGAACGCTGGATCGTGATGCTGGGGGATGTCGTCGACCGCGGTGAGCGCTCGGCACAGGTGCTGGACCATATGCTCGAGCCGGCTCCGGGCGAACTGCGGCGCTTCAGCCTCATGGGCAACCACGAAGCCATGATGCTCGACTTCCTCCGCCGCCCCTCGCCGAACTCAGCATGGCTGGAGTTCGGCGGGCGCGAGACGTTGCTCTCCTATGGCGTACCGCTGGAAGCCCTGATGCATAGCCGCTTCGGCGCGCGCGAGGCCCGCCAGATTGTCGATCTTTACATTCCCGGCGACCACATCGAGTGGCTCGAAGAGCTGCCGGTGATGATCGAAACGCCTTCGACGGTGCTGGTTCACGCCGGGATTCAGCCCGGTATCGGGTTGAGCGAGCAGGCCGATCTCGACCTCTTCGGTTATCGGGACAACTTCGAGGCCAGCTACGAGGATCTGGGCCGGACCGTCGTCCACGGCCACACGATCCGCGAGGAGCCGCTCGTTACGGCGAACCGGATCGCCATCGATACCGGAGCCTACTTTACCGGGCGGTTGACGGCCGTTCGCATCGTCCCTGGTCAGCCGCCCGTGCTGTTCTCGTCAGGCTCCTCCCGCCCGCAACAATCCACAACGGCTATGAGTTGACCGTGTCGCTTTGCCGTGCCCAACTAACCGGGGGTCACCAGTCTCCGGTCCGACCTCCAGCCCATCCAGGATCGCCGCATGGACTCTGAAGCCGATACCCTCGACTTGAGGAGCATTTTCGATCTGTTGAGACGCCGAATCTGGCTCATCGTGCTGGTGACGGCGATGGCCGTCGGCGCGGCCGGCATAGCGCTGCTGGCGCTGCAGCCGGTCTACACGGCGACTGCACTGGTTCTGGTTGATCCCAGCAAGAAGAACCTTCTCGATCCCGACGCCCAGATTACCGGTTCGAGCTCGGATGCCCTGCGCGTCGACAGTGAAGTGGAACTGGTGAAGTCCGAGACGACGCTGCTTTCGGTGGCGCAACAGCTCGATCTCGCCAATGATCCGGAGTTCGGCCTGAGCCTGGGCATGCGCGACATGCTGCTGGCCTTCTTCCGGATCGCCGAACCGCAATTGCCGACCGGCCAGGACGCCCTGTCTTCCATCATCGGCAACCTGCGCGAAGCAGTGACCGTCCAGCGGCGCGGCCTCACCTATCTGATCGCGGTCAGTGCCAGGTCGGGACGCCCGGAATTTGCCGCTGCGATGGCCAACGCGGTGGCGCGCACCTACATCGCCCAGCAGTTGCAGGCCAAGATCGATTCCACCCTCGAATCCGCGAAGACCCTCAAGAGCCGCATGGCGGATGCGAGCCAGACCGTAGCTCAGTCGGAGCGGGCGTTCGACGACTTTGTCGACACCAATATCCAGGCGATCAGCGAAGCAACCGGCCGCACCGACTTCTCCCAGATGCGCGACGAAATCACCTCGTTGAACGACTTCCGTACCCAATCGTCCTCAGTGGCCGGGGCTGCCGAGCAAAGTCTCGCGCGGCAGGACTGGGATGCGCTGGCCTCCAGCCTTAAGGACGAGGCCGTCAGCAACCTGCAACGCCAGCGTGTCGCCTTGCTCGACCAGATTGCGGGCGTGACAACAGGAACGCAGGCCGACGTCGACCTGCGCACCAGCCTCGCCGAGGTGGAAAACGAAATGGGAGCCGCCGCGACGCAGGCCGTCTCGGGGCTCAAGGCCGACCTGGCGCGTTCACAGGGTCGCGTCACCGAGCTTCGAAACCAGCTCCGGCAGCAGATCCTCACCAGCGATTTGCCCAGCGAGATGCTCACCAGCATCTACGAATTGCAGCAGTCCGCGGAAGTTGCGCGCGCACAGTACCAGACCCTGCTGACGCGCCAGAAGGATCTCGATACGCAGGCCTACCTGCAGGTGGCCGACAGCCGCATCGTCTCCGAAGCGACCGCGCCGGCGCAGCCCTCGTTCCCCAACCCGCGCTTCATCCTGTTGCTTGCCGGCCTTGTCGGCCTTGGTCTCGGCGTCGCGCTGGCGTTCCTGATCGAGAATTTCGTCGGCGGCTTTTCGAGTGAGGCGCAGGCGGAAGCAATCCTCAAGGCACCGGTCGTATCGGCCATTCCGCGCCAGCGTGCCGCCAAGCGTAACGGCGGGGAGGCCTCGGTCGCGGATTCGTTGATCCTGTCACCGCTCTCGGTGTTCTCGGAGGCCATCAGGCGCGTCCGAGTCGGCATCGACCAGTCCGTGCGCAAACGCCGGAGCGAGACGCCGGGCACCGAGGGTGAGGGCATGGTGATCGTCGTCTCGTCGGCCGCGCCGAACGAAGGCAAGACCACCGTGTCGCTGGCTCTGACCAGGGCCTATGCCCTTGCCGGCATGTCGACGCTGCTCATCGACTGCGACCTCAGAAAGCCGAGCGTGCACAAGCAGTTGGGCATCCAGGCCTCGGAAGGCCTGCTGGAGTATCTGGCCGGCGACTCGGGCGCCTCCGAGCTGAAGTCGATCCTCACGGTCGACACCGGCAGCGGCGCGCAGATCGTCGTCGGTTCGCGGCGCAGCGACGTTGCCACCGACCAGCTCATCGCAGGCAAGACCTTTGCCCGCCTGATCGCTGCCGCCAAGAAGAACTTCGATGTCGTCGTGCTCGACACGCCGCCGGTCGGTCCGGTCGTCGATGGCCTCTATCTGGCCGGCATGGCTGATGCTATCGCCTTTGTGGTCAAGTTCTCGAGCACACCGCAGCAGGAGGTGAAGGCTGCAGTTGCCGCCCTCGCCAATGCCAAGCGCGAGGACGTGGCTATCTTGACCGTACTCAACCAGCAAACCAGCAATCCGGCCGCCTATCGAGGCAAGTATGCCGGGTACTATGCCGAGGCCTAATCATGACTGAAGCCGCCGTGATCGTGCCTGTGGTGCTCGCGGGAGGGCAGGGGACGCGGCTGTGGCCGATGTCCCGCGCCGCGCGCCCCAAGCAGTTCCTACCTCTGACCGGACCGACGTCGCTCTACCAGCAGACCCTGCTGCGGGTGGGCGACGGCTCGCGCTACACGGCGCCGATAGTGGTCACCAACTCGGAATACCGGTTCCTGGTGGCCGAGCAGGCACAGGAGACGGGGATCGTGCCGGCCGCAGTGTTGCTCGAGCCGGTGGCACGGAACACCGCGGCGGCGATCGCGGCTGCCGCCTTGCACGCCAAGGCCGCGTTCGGTGCCGATGCCGTCATTCACGTCCTCGCATCCGATCATGCGGTTGTCGTCGACGAGAACTACTGGTGGAGCGTCGACGCGGCCGCTGCCGCCGCGCGGGCAGGGCGCCTCGTGACCTTCGGCATTACGCCGACGGCTCCCGAGACCGGGTACGGCTATATCGAAGCCGGCGCGGATCTAGGCGGCGGCGTCAAGGCCGTCGCTCGCTTCGTCGAGAAGCCTGATCGCGACAACGCCGAGAAGATGCTGGCGGCCGGCGGCTATTACTGGAATTCCGGCACGTTCATGCTGGGCGTCGAGAGCTTCCTTGCCGAAGTGCAGGCGCTGGCACCCGACACATACGCCGCGGCCGAGGCAGCGGTCGACGCGGCCAAGGCCGATCTCGATTTCATCCGCCTCGACGAGAAGAGCTTCGCCGCGGCGCCCAATATCTCCGTCGACTACGCGATCTTCGAGAAATCGAAGGCAGTGGCGCTGGTACCTGTCACCTTCTCCTGGTCGGACCTAGGTGCGTGGGACGCGGTCTGGAAGGTCTCCGGCAAGGATGCGGCCGGCAACGTCGTGATCAACGGCAACGCTACGCTGTCCAACACGTCCAACTCGCTTGTGGTGTCCGAGAAGGCGCATATCGCCGTCGAAGGGCTGACCGACGTCGCCATCGTCGCCTCCGAGGACGCCATCTATGTCGGCAAGTTGTCCGAGGCCCAGCGCGTCGGGCCGATGGTGAAGGCTCTCCGCGCCAATGCCGCGACGCAGGGCCTGACCGAAATCCATCGCACGGCATACCGGCCCTGGGGCGGCTATTCGTCAGTTCTCAACGGCGAGCGCTTCCAGGTGAAGCGCCTGTTCGTGAAGCCCGGTAAGAAGCTGAGCCTCCAGAAGCACCACCATCGCGCCGAGCACTGGGTCGTCGTCACGGGTACGGCGGAGGTCACTGTCGACGGCAAGGTGAGCATGCTGACCGAAAACGAGTCGATCTACCTGCCGCTCGGCTGCGTGCATAGGCTCGCCAACCCGGGCAAGATCCTGCTCGAGCTTATCGAGGTTCAGACGGGCTCCTATCTCGGCGAGGACGACATCATTCGCATCGAGGACGAGTTCGGCCGGGCCTGATACGACGCCACTTATCCCCTCGCTTACGTGCCGGCCTTAGACTCTGGCTCCAATTTCATGGAGCTGAGCATGACGGAGAAGTATTCAGGCAGGGCGGAGAGCATCGCGGCGCCGGCCGCCGGCGGATTCGCGATCACGGCCAACGATGGGGCCGACCTCGCCGCCGAGACCCGCGCAATCTATGTCGGCGGGGCCGGCACCCTGGCCCTGGTGCTGGCATCGGGCGATACGGTGACGTTCACCGGGCTCACTGCCGGCACTCTGCTGCCGGTCCGTGCCACCCGGGTCAAGGCCACCGGTACCTCCGCCACTCAGTTGGTGGGGCTCCATTGATGTTTCGACTCGAGCGGGCGGACCGCACGATCCAATGCCGGTACCTGCGGTGGCGCGACCCTATCCGCGCCGGCGAACGGAGACTTGAAGCGAAATGCAGGGCTTTCGACCGACGCGCCGGGGTGTTGTGATGGGGGGCCTTGCGATCGGTGTAGGCTTCGGCCTCGGCTATCTTGTCGACCGGCCGGCTTGGTGGGAGGCCAACGCTATCCTTGACGCCGACTTTGCCAATTCCAGGTTCCGTTGGGATTGGCAGACGTTCGGCAGCGAAGCGTCTTTCCTGGCGGCCATCGGGGGCGTCGGTGCCGGCGGTGTCCGCACCATCGGCCCCTATGTTGCGCCCAGCGCCGCCGAACTCGTCGTCAACGGCAACTTCGATACCGACCTCGCCGGCTGGACGAGCGTTCTCAACGGAACGTCGAGCGCTGCGGTGATTTCGCAGGCCGCCCGCCTGACGTCGGACGGCACGACGGGCATCGGATTGGGCGGCGCAGGGATCATCCAGTCGTTTGCCACAGTGCTCGATCGGGCCTACAGGCTGCTGTACACCGTCCTGCCGTCGCTGACGCCAAGCGTGGCTGTCGGCAACGCGCTCTACGCCAACAACAGCTTCAGCGCGACCCGGGCGCCGGGGGCGACCTACACGGACACGTTCAGCGCCGATGGAGCGACGTCGCACCTCTACTACTTCCGGGGCGCGGCCGGCGGCGCGGTGAACGTCGACAGCGTCAGCGTCAAGGAATGCCTGCCCTTCAAGAACTTCGATCCTTCCGGGCTGACAGTCGAGATCCAGGCGACTGTGCCCGCCTCGGCGGTACTCAAACCGCTGTTCTCGGTCTATTCGGCCGGTCCGAACGACGAGGCCAACATACGCCTGAGCGGCACCGGTCATCTGATCGTGCAGGCCAACTACGGCGCGGCAACGGTGGGGGTCATCGACCTCGGGCTCGTGGCGTCGGGGCAGAACATCAAGGTGCGGGCCGGCTGGAGGAAGGATGCGTTCTACGGCCAGCTCAACGACGGTCCGATCCTGTCGGACACCTCCGGCGGCTTCCCCGGCGTCGGCGTCATGCGGATCGGCTCGGACAGTCAGTCGGCGGTATGGGATGCCGCCATTGCCCGGGTAACGGTCTGGGGCGGCGGCGGTCTATCGCAGTTTCTCGGCGAGATCGACGACCTGATTCATGCCGAAGGCGACAGCTTCATGGGCGGCGCCTATGGCGTAGTGCTGCCGTCGGGCCTGAACACGCTGATGGCTCGCACCGTCTACAACACGGGTGTTGGCGGCAACTCGCTGGACCAGATCAGTGCGAGGCTAATTTCCGCGCCGGCAGAGGTGCGGTCCAAGACAACGGTCATGTGGGATGGCGATCACAACGGCTTCACCACCCTCAGTGCCTATTGCGATCTCATGGCGGCCGCCCTTACGGCACTCGGGCACCACCGTTTCGTCGTCATCCCGCCCTGCGTGAACTACGGGCAAGCGAACGTGTCGGTAGAGGCTGCGATCCGCGACGAATTCGTGGCGCGCTGGCCGAACAACGTGCTCGACTGGCGCAACGTACTGACCCTGGATGGAAACGGCGTGCCGGTGGCGTCGATGTACTACGACAGCGGGACCGACACGACGCATCTCAGCCAGGCAGCGATGGATCTGATGGCGCCAGCAATCAAGAACTTCATCGAGGCCAGGGGATGGTGACGGCCAAGCCGCGGACCGGCCTCTAACTGCCCTGATAGTGCTCGCGATACCATGCGACGAAGCGGGCGACTCCGTCATGGACATCGACCTTGGGCACAGCACCCACGAGGTCATGCAGCAGTTCGGGGGACGCGTGGGTATCCACGACGTCTCCCGGCTGCATCGGCAGGAAATTCTTGATCGCCCGCTGCCCGAGCGCGGCTTCGATGGCCTCGACATAGGTCATCAGTTCAACTGGCTTGCCGCCGGCGAGGTTGACGGCCCGGTAGGGTGCTACCGGGCTGAGGGAGTCGCTCGGGCCCCTCGCGCGCGCGTCGGGTAAGACATCGATCAGCCCGACTGTGGCGTCGATCAGATCGTCGATGTAGGTAAAGTCGCGGCGCATCCGACCTTCGCCATAGATGTCGATCGGCTCGCCGGCCAGCATCTTGCGCACGAAGGTGAACAGTGCCATGTCCGGCCGTCCCCAGGGACCGTAGACGGTGAAGAATCGCAGCGCCGTCGTCGGGATGCCGAACAGGTGCGCATAGGAATGGCACATCGCCTCGCCCGACTTCTTGGTCGCGGCATAGAGCGACATCTGGAAGTCGGTACGGTCGGTTTCGCGTGACGGCCCATCGGCGTTGCCGCCGTAGATCGAACTCGTCGAGGCGAAGAGCAGATGACGAGGCGGCTTCGTTTTGAGCAGTTCCAGCAGGTTGAACGTGCCGACCACATTCGATTGCAGGTAGGCCTCCGGCGCTTCGAAGGCGTAGCGCACTCCAGCCTGGGCGGCGAGATGGATCACGACATCCGACTGGGCGGCATCGAGCGCGGCCTTGAGGGCAGGCCGATCCTCGAGCATTCCCTCCGTGAATGTGAAGCCGTCGGCGGCTGCGAGCCGGGCCAGGCGCGCGCGCTTCAGCGACACGTCGTAGTAGCTGGTCATACCGTCGAAGCCGACCACGGAATGGCCTAAAGCGAGCAGCCGCGCCGCGACGTGGTAGCCGATGAACCCGGCGGTGCCAGTGATGAAAATTGTCATCCAGGGGGTCCTCGCCCAACTGCCCGAGAACGCTCCTCTGGGACATTTGAGGGAGAAACGCCAGGCGGCGCAGCACTTTAGTCGCTGGCTGCGACGCCGTCATCTCCATTGACATGCGTATCGCGAATGCCGGCTGCGCTTCGTGGGCAGTGACATTTCGCGGCGTTTCATGGTGAAATACTTGCCGTTATTTCAGCGGTGAGAAGAGCGATGCAACCGAGGATATTGCTAGGACTGTGCGTTGCTACGACGGCGTTATCTGTTGGCGGGGGCAGCCTGGCCCAGGATAGCCAGGGGCTCCTCGATTTCCTGCCGGACGATCCCAACGCATTCGTCCGCACCGTACAGGAGCGGCTCGCGGGAGCAGGCCAGTTTGAGGGGGCGGTGAATGGCCAGCTCGATCGCGCAACCATCTCGGCCATCAATTCGGCTTGCCGCGACGCAGGGGTGCTGGCCGACTGCCAACTCGGCCCGTTAAGCCCCGAGGGCGCGGCGGCAGTCGTGACCGCTATCGGGAAGTTAGCCGGTGAGCCAGTCCCAGCCGAATCGGAGGCAACTGCGGCAGCGCCCGAGTCGCCGGCGGTGGAGCCCGCAGAGCTCGCCGCTGCCCCGACCGAGTCCGTCGCGACACCGACGGAGCCGGACGCCGCACCAACCGAGCGGGCTGCCGCGCCCGTCGACTCAGCCGCTGCTCCGGTCGAGCTGCTTCCGGAAAAGCTGCCACCTCCCGAGGCGCTGGTTGCACCGACGGCCGCAGGCGAACAGGTAGCTGCGGAGGATTGGCAAAGCTCTCCGAGTTTCGGGCTGAGCGCTGTTCCGTCGCAACAGGATGGAACAAGCGTCGTATTCGACATTGCGGGAACCGCCGAGGAACGGGGATGGGTGAACATCTACGCTGGCGGGAGGCGGCCGGCGGTGCCGGGCACATCTTGGACCTTCGTGGTCGATGGCGCCTTCAGTTCTGAGAGTGCCGCGAACTCGGTGGTGCGTCTCGCCAGCCAAAGGGCAGATGGAAGCTATCTGGGCGAAATTGCCCTCGGCACTGCCATGGACGGTACCGGTAGCTTTGTAGCCAATGGCGTGGCGCCCGCCGATACCGCGTTCGTCGTCCCGTACATTCAGGTGACCTATCCGGTCGGCACCGTGGCCAGCGGGACATTGCAGATAAAGGGCGCCTTGCTGCAGAGCGACGCGAACTAGCCGCGGCCGCCCAGGCATTCGCGTCGGACATTTCGAAGCCTGGCGCGAATGCCGAGATTGGCCGTCAAGCGGCGTATTGTTGCCGCAGCCACGCCAGCGTGTGCCCGACGCCCGCGTCGAAATCGATGCTCGGGGGCCCAACCACATCGAAGGTCGGCTTCAGATCGATCTTGCTCGCCGTGCTCATGCGGAAAGCGCGCCCGGAATCGATCGGGCTCGGTAAGCCAACCGCCTTCACCAGATCACCGGCCATGCCTAGCGTCTTGAGCGCGAAAACCGGGATCCGCTTGGCCGGGCGGCCGGTCAATCCCACTGAGAAGGCATCGGCCCAGCTGTCGTAGTTGATGCTGGCGTCCCCGAGGTAAAAGACGTGCCGGGCGGGATCGGGATCGGCCAGCAGCGAGAAACTCACCATCTGTTCGGCCACATTCGTCACGTAGCCGAAAGTGCGCACAATGGGCCGCGAGGAAACCGGGTGCAGATAGCGGCCGGTTCGCATGTGCCGGAAAATCTGCGTGGCGAACGAGGGGTGGTAGGGGCCCCAGATGATGGTGGGGCGCAGGATGTACCAGGGCACGGTGAGATTGGCAGCCCACACCGCCTGCTCGGTCAGCGCCTTCGCCTCGCCGTAGATCGTGTAGGGGTCGTAGTGGCGCTCGCTGGTCGGTTCGACGCCCGGCTTGACCACGAACTGCGTGGACGTGTGGACGAAGCTCTTCAGGGACTGCGCACGGGGCAGGGCGGCCAGCACGTTCGAGGTGCCGTTGATCGTCGTCTTGAACTCTTCAAGGGTCCGGATGTTGACGTCGATATCGCTGGCGAGGTGCAACACGCGATGCGGGTCGAACTCCGCGACCGCGGCGCTCACCGCCGCCGCATCCCGGATGTCGACCCGCCGCCATAGCGGCTTATGTTGCTCGGCCCGCGGCTCGGCGATGTCGAGATTTCGAACCTCGAGGCCGGCTTTCAGCGCCAGGGAAACAACCTCGGCCCCGATGAAGCCCGAGCCGCCGGTGATTAGGAGCCTGTCCGGCATATCAGTACCTCAGTTCTCGTTTTTGGCGTTGCCAGCGTCGACGACGCTGGACGGTGAGCGCTTGCGCAAGGGCTGTGCCGGGTTGCCGGTGTAGACGGTCCATGGCTCGAGATCCTTGAAGGCCACGCCGCAGCCGCCGAGGACCGCGCCTTCGCCGACAGTGACGCCCGGTCCGACAAAGGCATTGGAGGCGATCCAGGCGTGGCGGCAGATGCGGATCGGCCGCGTGTAGAGCTGGAATGTCGGGCTGTCGATGTCGTGGCTGCCCGTCACCAAGTGCACGTACTGCGCCACGTTCGCGTACTCTTCGAGGACCACCCGTCCCTGGCTGTAGCAGTTCACCCGCCAGCCGAGGACCGAGTAGTCCCCCATTTCGAGGTTGGGCGGATACCAGATCCTGGCGCTGCCATAGATCCGGGTGTGGCGCCCGATCTTGGCGCCGAACAAGCGGAGCAGGAAACGTCGCCACGCATGCAACGGGGGAGGCGTCCACGCGGCGAAGAGGAGCCAGGTCATGTTCCAGACGGCCCGGAACAGGCGGTGCTGCAGCGAGAAGTACGCGCCGCCACGGACGCCCCCGCTATCGCCGGCGTCCAGAATGCCCTCGGACGTTGAGTAATGCTTTGTCATTGGTTCTTGTCGCCGATCTCGAGCAATACGGCCTCCAGGTCAGTGGCCGCGGCCTCGAGGCCAAACTTCTCTTCGTAGCCGGCACGCGCGCGCTGCCGCATCGCGGCCCGTTCGGGTGGCGATAGCGCCAGATAGTTTCTCATAAGCGCATAGGTGCCTTCAACGGTGTCAGGCTCGACCAGGCCCGCGCCGGTCTCCTCGACCTCGCGCCAGATGTTCACCTTGTTCGAGATCAGCGCAGGTGTCCCGCAGGCCATCGCCTCCGCGACGACGATGCCGAAATTCTCCTGGTGAGATGGGAGGATGAACGCCTCGGCGCCACGAAATGCGCCCCACTTGGCCGATCCTTGCAGCATCCCGGCAAAGTGCACTCGGCCGGATACCCCGCCTTTTCTTGCCGCCGTCTCCAGGGCTGCCTGCTCGCCGACCTGATCCGGTCCGGCGATGACAATGTGCAGGTCTGGCACCTCGGACGCCAGCATAATGAACGCCTCCACCAGCATGTCGCAGCCCTTCTTGGGATGGATACGGCTGAGGAACAGGATGTAGGGCGCGTCACCAAGCCCGGGCACATTTGCGCGAAACCCGGCAGGGTCATCGGTTCCGGCCGGAGGTGGCTCCTCCACGCCGAACGCCACCACGCGTTCCCTATAGCGCGGTCCGACAAAGGCTCGCCGCGCAAGCGTGCGCTCCTCTTCGCAGGTGAACAGCACCGTTCGCGCGTCGACGAGGACCCAGCTCTGTGCCGCCAGCCAGAAGAGCTGCTTGGCCCAGCGCTTGACCGGCTGCACGCTGTTGAACCAGGGGTCGAGCATTCCGTGGGTGAAGACGACGTACGGAATCTTCGCCTTCAGGAGTGCGGCGCGGCCCCCGATCGAGCTGTGATTCCACAGGCCGTGGATGATGGCGACGTCGAACCTCTCCTTGTTCGCCTCGATCCACTCGGCCAGCTTCGGCGTATAGCCATACTTTGCCGGGACCGGTCCGACCCCGGCCGCATCGATGACGAAGTCCGTGACGTAGGAAGCGTCGGGGGTATCGAGAGAAACGACCTCCAGTTCGTGTTTACGCTGCTTGAGAGCCACGGAAACACTGCGGATCGCTTCCGCCGGACCGCCGGTGCGTGGATCAATGCTGGAGACGATGTGGAGAATTCTCATCGGCAACCGTCGTTACCAGCGCAAGTGCCAAGGATATTCACAGCATGACCATTGGTGTGTTGAGTTTGTATGTCATCTGGGGCGCGCATGGCGCACTCAGGTCACCGAGCGGGGTGTTGCCCGCACATTGGTCAAACAGAGATCGATCTGCTTGTTGAGCTGACGGCGCAGCGGAGACTCGACCAGCAGGAAGCTCACGGCGGCGGCGATCAATGCCAGCGGCAACAGCATCATGTGCTGCATAAAGCTCTGACCCACCTGAGCGAAGGGCTGCTGCCACAGGTAGAGCGAATACGAGGCAACACCCGTCACGACCAGGAATCGGGAAGCGAGCACGGTTCTGACGAAAGCTGGGGCGTCGGTTATCGAGTACGCGGTCACCGCGAGTAGCGCGGATCCGACGCTGTATTTGATCGGATCGGGCACCAAGTTGACGTTCAGCCCGATTGCCAGCAATCCGCAAACGACCGCCAGCATGCCGCTTACCCGAGGCGGAAACGCGCACTGCCGCATAAGGAGGAAAGCAGCCGCGCCAAGGAGGATGGAAGCGCCCCGAACGTCGGTCCGCCAGTACACCGCGTAGTAGTCGAGCCCCAGCGCGTAGGACTGCACAAAGCCGTTCAGGATGAAGGCGATCGCCAGTGCCAGGATGATCGTGGGAGCAGGTGCACCGAACCGGCGGCTCCCAAAGGCGATGATACCGAGGACGATGTAGATGTGCTCCTCAATGCATAGCGACCACAGGTGGTCCATGAACGGCGAGCGGAGGCCAGAGGCCCCGACGTAGTTGTATACGAAGGTCAGTGACGACAGCGCGGCCATCCAGTCTACGGCAAATCCCGGAAGCAGTTGGGACGCGAGCGTCGTGACAACGACAAATACGAAGAGTGCCGGATAAACGCGGGCAAAGCGGCGGAGATAAAATCGGGGCAGCTCTGCGCTTCTGACAAACAGAATCTCGGCCATCAGGCGGCCGCTCAGAACGAAGAAAAGCTCCACGCCAAATCGGCCGAGATTGATGCCCTGGATGGTGACGAAGTGGCCGAACAAGACGCCCAATACGGCAACGCCGCGCCAGCCATCGAGGACCGGCATGTGCGAGGGGGCAGCGCTTCTGGGCGGCGTTGTCATGAGGCTACCTCGCAATCGGGGGGGGCATTCGTGCTCGCGCCGGCCGCGCCTTCGTGGAAGCGGTGGCTTGCCCCGCGGAAGCGCCGCGTCGGGCCCGGAGTAGCGAGGAGAGGCCGGCAGCCACCAACAGTGGGGTGCCGGAATAGAAGATGTAGAACAATAGGGTAGCGGAATCCGACAGGATCGAGCGGAACGCTACGAGGGCCGACAGGAAGGAAAGGAGCAGAACGCTGATTGCGTTGGGGTTGTTTCGGATGCGCCCGTCTATCCAGCGGCTGGCCCGGCCCAGGAGAAAGTACACGACTCCGATGCCTGGAATACCGAAGTTCAGGTAAAGCTCGGCGCTCAACCCAGGCACGATGTAGAACCGCGAGAAGTCGCCGTACAGTACGCGGCTAGGGATATCCGTGGAGACAAGCAGATTGCCTCCGATGCCTCCAAGGCCGATCAACCCGAGCAGGGGATTGAACACATTCGCTAGGCCGGCAATCAATGTCTCGCCGTACAGGAAGCCGTTGGACCGTACGTATTCGAAGGAGGTGCCGATTATCGAGAAGCGGCCCCATTCCCAGTCGAGCCAGTTGCCAAGGTTGACGCCGGCCCCTGCGGTCAAGCTGGCCGAGCGGATGTCCGAGACGACAATCGCGTAGATCGCCGCGGCGACGGCGCCGAACGCCAGCGCCGGTATTTGAATGGGCTTCATCCTGGGCAGAGCGTAGAGGACCAGGGGCATGGCCATCAGCAGAATGATCGAACGTCCTCCCGACCAAAGCAGTGCACCTGCAATGAGGACGACGCTCACCGCCACGGTGAGGAAGACAGCGCCTGAGTTTCGAGAGTTGAACCGCTCGAGCACAAGAGCAGCGCCCAGCGTTACGATGAAGGTGAACCAGTGCGACAGGAACGCGAAGCGGGCCGTCCCGCCATCGAGGCCGATGATGCGCGTTGACCCCATGCTCGCGGCGATCTCGCTGACCTGGAGCACTCCGTACAGCGCCGGCGCGCCCATTATCACGATCAACAGAAGGGTTAGTCGCTTGTCGACCAATGTGAAATGCGGGACCACTGCTGCGCCCGGCGTCGCCCGGCGTCCGCCGCTCGCGCCGAGCACCAGCCCGACGATGGCGACAACAACCCCGAGCGTGGCTGTTGCCGCGTACTCGATGGGGTAGTTCAGGAGGTCGATATAGCCGCGCGTTGCGCCCAGGTGCATGAGATGCACCACACCTGAGATCGGTTGAACAACGACGAAGTTCGCCAATAGCATTGTCTTTGTATTGGCGAACGTTCCCGATGTTCTCGTGAAGTGCACGCAATAGAACAGGCCGACGCACGCCACGGCGATCAGGACGACGACGCAAACCGCAATTTCGAGACCGGATTCCATCTCAGCGCAGTGAGTTGGAGCTGTCGGTTGCCATGATGGCGCTGAAGGCACGCTTCATTGTCAGCTCCTTGCAGCTTCCAGGGTCTGGGTCAGGATTCGCTCCATCGTCGGCTCCGTCCAATGCTCGCTCGCGGCGACCCGCCTGCGGCCTGCATCAGCAATGCGCGCGATGCGATCCGGGTCCTTGAGGAGCGCAAGGCAGATATCCGCGCACTCTTCGGCCGAGGACCAGAACACGGCCTCCTCGCCCTCCGTGTACATGGCGAGGTGCTCGGACGTTCGCTCGGCGCAGAATAGGACGCCCATCGCCGGGATTTCCAGCGATCGCGCCGTGTGCAGGTCCGCGTTCCCCTTCGATAGCATTGCGATCGCGATGGACGAGCTGCGCACCGCCGCAGAGTACTCGCGAGGGTTGAGATAGCCCGGCAGTACGACATGTTCGAAGGTCTTGTAGTTGGCGGCCCGCGACCAGCGGTGCCCGACCACCTTTAGGGGCACGCCACGTCGCACAAGCGTCTCGATGAAGGGGCCGCGCTCGGGAAACCATGTGCCGACAAACGATACGGGCGCCCCATACTTCGCCTGCTCCTCAGCGGTTGGCTGCTTTGGCTGGTGCAGCATCTCATCGGCGAAGAGCGTCGTATGCATCACGGACCTGGCTCCGCGTGATGTCGCTTCCTGAGCCGTCGACGTTCGCCGGGTGACGAAGAGGTCGTAACGAGGCAGGGCGGCCAGCAGGGTCCGCCACCTGAGGCCGTCCCGCGGTACAAACGGATTGTCGCGCAGGAACAGCGAGACGCCGGTGGAGCGCGACTTGAGGAAGTCGACAGTTCGGGGACTGATTACCTCACCATTATCGACAAGTGCGACATCGAAGTGTCCATCCCCGACATCTCTCCGTACCGTCTGCTCGGCAAGCAACGAGGTGCCGAGGGCTCCCGTGTGCCATGACCAATACTCGACCAGCCTGTTCTTGGTGATCTCGGCGTAGGGGTCGGTGTGCAGCACCTGGTGGCCGCGTCTCTCGATGGCTTCGGCCATGAGACGCGACTGACCGTGCTTCGGACCGACATAAAGAACCTTCAACTAGCTGTATCCCATCTCGATTCTGCAGACGACCATCAGGACAACTCGCGATGACCTAGCCGGTGTATTTTGTTCCGGACAACTCAACCTCGGCTGCGCCGGGGAACCCACCTTGCGACACTCGCGAGTACGGCTCTCGAACCCGCGACATCCCCCACTGCGAGCAGCGCCAGGTACACGAGGCCGAGGCCAGCGGACAGCAGGAGCGCATGGAAGGGGCCAATCGTGGCGGCGAACAGCCACGCCGGCAGCGTCACAAGAAGCGCAGCAGCAAGCGTCAGCCATAGATCCCTGAACGGCCACGGTACCTTCGCTGTCGCAACGAGACAGAAGATGGCCGCGGCAGTTCCGACAACGGACGCAGCCAGTAGCGCCGTCATGGTGATGGCCGTTGAGGGGTGCAGCAGCGTCACTGCCGGGGCAGCTGCGATCAGCAGGGCCAACGTCGTGACCGCCCCGACAGGGGCAAGCAGAGAGCGCCCGAACACCACGAACAGGCTGTCGATCGAATACTGACGGACGGTCATGACAAAGATGGCGAGCATCAGCAGCAGACCACTGGTACCGAAGCCGCCTCGGTAGGATTCGGGGAGGAAGGAACCGCCCAGGATCTGCGGCGCAAGCGTCAGGTAGCAGAGGACGAACGGAAAGCCGGAGGCAGCGAGCAGCACCAGGTGCGGGCGGAGGGCATCGTGCAGGCGCTCAGGGCGGTCGGATATGTGGGCGCGAATGGCGTTCTGCACGGTGACCACGTTGATCGACGTGCCAATGGTCGAGAATGTCCGCTGGGCCAGGTCGACGATCAGCAGCAGCCCACCGGCCTCGCCGAGGCCAACCGATCCGACGATCACGCTGCGAAGCGCAGCCGGAATGGCGATCGAGAGATTGGTTCCTGTCGCCGCTAGGACGCCGAAGCGGACGAGGGGCAGTAGAGCTGCGAACTTCGGCGGAGTGGCCGACCATTCAGTCAGTTGCCGCCGCGCCGAGAAGAAACTGCTGAGCGGGTAGGCCAGGGCAAAGCCGATCAGGGTTGCCTCGCCGGTGCCAAAAAGAAGACCGCCGGCCACTGCGCCCACGAGGCCGAGGACTGCACGGAGGATCGTGCGGCTGGAGACGGCGAAATTCAAGAAGCTCGCCCGCGAGGCGGCCTGCTGACCATCGAATATCCCCTGCAGCGCAGCGATGGCCGCAACAAGCGCAACCGGACTGAAGCCAGCGTTCAAAGTGGACAGTAGGGCGAAGGCTACCGCCAGGACGCCGAGGGCTCCGCTCACCGCCAGGTACGCGGCGGCCATGACGGAACGACGATCCTGGTCGGCTGCGGGATCAGAAGTCTGCGAGTAGCGGATGACGCCGATCCGCAGCCACTCGAACAGCAGGCTTGCCGTGACCTGCGCGAAGCCGAGCAGCAGGGAATATCGCGCGTATTCCTCCGCGTGCAGAAGGAAGGGCAGGCAGAGATTCAGCGCTATCCCGAGGAAGCTTGCGAGCACGGTTGTGGCGGCCAGGGCCGCCTGGCTGGAGAGGAGTTTTCGTGCTGTCACGCGCCAACCCATGGGCAGCCGTAGCGCGTCATCGGATGGTTTCTGCGAATGCAGAAACCGCAACCGCCGAGGCGCCCGTTTCCATGATATCCGCGGCGCGCTTCAATATCGCCTGCTTGGCCCAGTGCTCCTCGGCACGCTGGCGCGCCGCTGCTCCAAGTGCGCTCGATAGCTCGCGATCGTCGAGCAAGCGCCCGATCGCTCCAGCGAATGCTGGACCATCGCCCGGCTTGACGAGCAGGCCACATCCATCGACTTCGTCGTAGAGCCCGCTTCCGGACTCTGCCGTCGCAACGACGGGGCGGCCCGAGGCAAGCATGTTGGTCAGCTTGCTTGGCAGGACCAGGTCGGCGGCTCCCGAGATCTGCGGGAGAAGGTGGACGGTGGCGAGGCCCAGCAACTCGTTGAGCCGCTCCTTGGGTTGCAGGTCGTGGAACTGCAGATTGGAGAGGCCCATCGCCTGACGCTCGAGATTGGCGCGGTTAGGACCCTCGCCGCAGATCACGAAGGTGAGGTCGGCCCGCTGCTGCAGTTGCCGGGCGGCATCGAGGACGATCTCGATGCCCTGCTTGTTGGCAATGTTGCCCGAATAGAGCGCGACGTGCTCGGTCATAATTCCCCACTGCTGCCGGTAAGGCGAGGGGGCACTCATCGGCCGCACGGCATCGACATCAGCCCAGTTGCGGAGCTCCATCACCCGGGTGCCGGGCACGCCCTTTTCGACGAGACGGCGGCACATGGCGGGGGAGATCGAGCTCACCTGGTCGAAACTCGTGAGTACGGTCCGCTCGAACCAGCGTGCCATCCGTGCCCCGCGGCCTTCGCCCTTCAGGAGCCCGGTCGCGAAGGCAGCTTCGACCTCGAAGTCCTGAATATGCAGCCAACTGCGAGCACCCGCGACCCATGCCGCGATCCGCGCCACCGGTGCTGCCACCAGAGACGGCGCGACGGTGAGGACGACATCCGGCCGGAACGTCAGTGCCGTCCACAAGGCCGGGACCAACGCCGTGGCCGCGAAACTGGCGTGATGGAGCAGGCGCTTGAAGCCGCTCGGCTCGGCCGGAATGTAGTGCGGCACGCGCCTAACGCGGACGCCGTGCTCGGTGGCGTTGGAGTAGGCCCAGGCATTGTAGCCCTCGGCGATCCGCCAGGTCGGATAGTAGGGGTTGCCGGCGATGGCCCGGACCTCGTGTCCCCGGGCAACCAGCGCCTCGGCCATGCCTGCGGTGTAAACCGCGATGCCGACCTTCTCCGGCGTGTAGTTCAGCCCGACGATGAGGACCTTCATGCCGCCTTCCCCTTTGCGTCATGTTCTAGGAACCAGCGGTATGTTTCCGTTATGCCATCTTCAAGCGCGATGCTGGGAGTCCAGCCCATGTCGCGCAGCTTGTCGGCGCTCATCAGCTTGCGCGGCGTGCCGTCAGGCTTCGAGAGATCGTGGACGATCCGGCCATCATAGCCGACCACACGGCAGACGAGTTGCGTGAGCTCGAAAATGCTCAGATCCTCGCCGGAGCCGACATTGACGTGCTCGGCTCCCGAATAGCCCTTCAACAGGAAGACCAGCGCGTCGGCACAGTCGTCCGCATGCAGGAATTCGCGCCGCGGCGTGCCCGTGCCCCATACCGTGATCGTTTCGGCATGAGCCAGCTTGGCGTCATGCGCCTTGCGGATGAGCGCCGGCAGCACATGGCTGGTCTTGAGGTCGAAATTGTCGCCCGGCCCGTAGAGGTTGGTGGGCATGGCCGAGATGTAGTCGCGGCCATACTGCTTGCGGAACGCCTGCGTCAGCTTGATACCGGCGATCTTGGCGATCGCGTACCACTCGTTGGTCTCCTCGAGCGGGCCGGTGAGCAGGGCGTCCTCTGTGATCGGCTGAGGTGCGTGCTTGGGGTAGATGCAGCTCGAACCGAGGAACAGCAGCCGTCCGACATCGGAGGCGTGTGCTGCGCCAAAGATATTGTTCTCGATCAGCAGGTTCTCGAACAGGAAATCGGCTGGATACGCGTCATTGGCAAGGATTCCGCCGACCTTGGCCGCTGCCAGGACGATCGCGTCTGGATTTGCGTCGTGAACGAAGCGCTCGACATCTGCCTGGCGCGTCAGGTCGAGTTCGGAGCGCGTTGCCGTCAGGATCGTGCAGTCCTCGCGCTCAAGGCGACGCACCACGGCGGAGCCGACCATCCCGCGATGGCCGGCAACCCAGATGCGCTTACCCTTGAGATCGTACATCAGGCTTCCTTCATGACGGTTGCCGTCTGCATGGTCTTGAGATCCTCGTTGACCATCTCCCGGGCGATTTCTCGCGCGGACTTGGTGTGCGTCCAGCCGAGCTTCTCGTGGGCCTTGGTGGGGTCACCGATCAGCAGGTCCACTTCGGTAGGACGGAAGTAGCGCGGGTCGACTTCGACGAGGCACTTGCCTGTCACGGAGTCATAGCCCTTTTCCTCGACACCGAAGCCGCGCCACTCGAGCACGACACCGACATCGGCGAAGGCCCATTCGACGAAGGAACGCACGGGCGTGGTTTCGCCGGTGGCGAGTACGTAGTCGTCCGGGTGCTCCTGCTGAAGCATCAACCACATGCCGCGCACGTATTCCTCGGCGTGGCCCCAGTCGCGCTTGGCGTCGAGATTGCCGAGGAACAGCTTATCCTGCTTGCCCAAACGGATCGCCGCGGCGGCACGGGTGATCTTGCGCGTCACGAAGGTTTCGCCGCGCAGGGGGCTCTCGTGATTGAACAGGATGCCGTTGCTGGCGTGCAGCCCGTAGGCCTCGCGATAATTGACCACCATCCAGTAGCCGTAGAGCTTGGCCACGGCGTAGGGCGAGCGCGGATAGAAGGGCGTCGTCTCCTTCTGCGGCACCTCTTGCACCAGTCCGTAAAGTTCGGACGTCGACGCCTGGTAGAAGCGGGTCTTCTGCTCCAGCTTGAGGATTCGGATTGCCTCGAGCAGCCGCAGCGTGCCGACGGCATCGGCGTTCGCGGTGTACTCGGGAGTCTCGAAGCTGACCGCCACATGGCTCTGGGCGGCCAGGTTGTAGATCTCGTCAGGCTGGGCTTCCTGCACGATCCGGATCAGGTTCGTGGAGTCGGTCATGTCGCCATAGTGCAGGATCAACCGCGGATCCTCGACATGCGGGTCCTGGTAGATGTCCTCGATGCGACCGGTATTGAACGACGACGACCGCCGCTTGATACCGTGGACAACATAACCCTTCTCCAACAGGAGCCGGGCCAGATAGGCGCCGTCCTGGCCGGTTATGCCAGTGATCAGTGCAACACGTTTACTCAAGATGTCACTCGTTAAGTGGGTGCCGAGGGGCTAGATACCGGAGCCCGTCAAGAACTCGCGCGCGAGTGTCTGAATGATGATCCGGATATCGAGGGCTAGGGAGAAGTTTTGCACGTAAGCGCAGTCGTGGTCTATGCGATCCCTCGCCGAGACGATGTCCGTAGTGGGGCCACGCAGTCCGTTCGCCTGCGCCCACCCTGAGAGTCCGGGCTTAACCCGGTGCCGATAGTCGTAATAGGGAACCACCTGATTGTAGTCGACGCCCGCCGCGAGCTGGCCCGGCACCATGGGCCGCGGCCCGATGACGGCCATGTCGCCGACGAGGATATTCCAGAGCTGCGGCAGTTCGTCGAGGCTGGTTGCACGCAGGAAACGCCCGATGGGCGTAACCCGGTCATCGGCCGCAACCGTCTGCTTGACGCCGGTATGGTCGCCGGCCTCGGTTCGCATAGAGCGGAACTTGAGCATCTTGAACTCGCGACCATCGAGGCCGACGCGAGTCTGCTTGAACAAGGCAGGGCCCTTGGACGTCAGGCGAATGGCAAGTGCCACTCCGAGCAGCAGCGGCGAGAGCACGATCAGCGCCATGGCCGAAAGCGGAATATCGATGAGCACACGCTTGAGGAGGAGCTGGAACTTCAGCGCCTTGCTGTCCGGCGGAGCAACCGGAGTTCCGGATGTCATGCTAAGCGGAAGCCCGCTCTTCAGCGTGACGGAGTGCTTCGGATGAGTCCAGTCTATCGCCGGCGGGCTCTTGGCCCGGGGGTCGCTCGTTACCGCTGTGCGGTTGCGCAGCCGGTAGAACTGTGGCGCGCTGTCATAGATGTCACTCATCAACTGCCCCAAGTCGCCGATGTCTGCGGATCACGTCCCGCACCTCACGCCTCCCATAGGGGCATGTTAAGGTAACAATAACTAGACAATACAAGGGCAAAATTGTCCGGATCGAGGCGGCGGGACGGACGCGGACTAGACCTTTTGAGGTCATTTGCCCCGGAAATCCACCAGCCTTGCTGGTTCAAACCTGCATTCAGCGCATGGCTGTTATGTAGGACTTCGGGGAGAGCGCACGAGATTGGTAACGTCCGCGAGAGCTGCAGATTGATCTTGTGCTGGTCCGCGATCCTTGGCGGAGCCTAGAGAAACGGGACACTCCGGGGGCAGTGGGGCGGCCGCTGCCGACCACGGGAGCACAATGTGCTGCCCTGGCGGTCGGTTCCCGGAACCGGAATGATAGTTGCTGCAAGCGGTCCTCGCTTATGTATGTTGCGCTGAACCGTTCGAGGCGTTGAATGAAAGTTACAGTGTTCGGGTCCGGCTATGTCGGGTTGGTCACCGGTGCGTGCCTGGCCGATGCCGGAAATCATGTGGTCTGCGTCGATGTCGATGAAGCCAAGGTTGCGTTGCTGAACAATGGCGGGTTGCCGATCTACGAGCCGGGCCTCGACGACATCGTCGCGGCCAGCCGGGAGGCCGGGCGGATCGAGTTCACCACCGACATAGCGAGGGGTGTCGATCACGCCGAGGTCATTTTCGTCGCAGTCGGCACGCCGCCGGACGAGAACGGCTCGGCCGACCTCAAATACGTGCTGGCGGTTGCCCGCTCGATCGGCCAGCACCTCACGGGCTTCAAGGTCATCGCGGACAAATCGACCGTCCCGGTCGGCACTGGCGACCTGGTTGCGGCCGCCGTTGCCGAGGAGTTGGTCAAGCGCGGCTACGCCGCCGACGCCGACGAGCGGATCAGGCTGGGCCAGCCCGATTTCACCGTGGTCTCCAACCCGGAATTTCTCAAGGAAGGCGCCGCGGTAGCCGACTTCAGCCGCCCCGACCGGATTGTCATCGGCGCCGATGAGACCACCTCCGGCCGCCGTGGCCTCGAGCTCATGCGCTATCTCTATGCGCCCTTCACGCTCAACCACGACCGCACCATGGTCATGGATGTTCGCTCGGCCGAACTCACCAAATATGCCGCCAACGCGATGCTCGCGACCCGCATCTCGTTCATGAACGAGCTCGCGAACCTCGCCGAGGACCTTGGCGCCGACATCGAACTGGTGCGGCGTGGCATCGGATCCGATCCCCGCATCGGCTATAGCTTCCTCTATGCCGGCACGGGCTATGGCGGCAGCTGCTTCCCCAAGGACGTGAGCGCCCTCCGCCGCACTGCGGCCGATCGTGGCAAGCCGCTTCGCATTCTCGATGCTGTGGAGCAGGCCAACGAAGCGCAGAAGGAAGTGCTGGGCGCCAAGATTCGCACCCGCTTCGGCGACGACCTGACGGGCCTGACCTTTGCCATCTGGGGTCTCGCCTTCAAGCCCAACACCGACGACATGCGCGACGCACCCAGCCGTGTGCTGATCGCCGACCTGCTGTCGCGGGGCGCCAAAGTCAGGGCCTACGACCCGGTGGCGATGGACGAGGCGAAGCGCGTTTTCGCGCTCGATCTCAACGGAGCGCATGACGGCATCGCCTTTGTTGACAGCAAGGATGCAGCGATCGAGGGGGCCGATGCGTTGGTGATTGTCACCGAGTGGAAAGCCTTCCGCATCCCGGACTTCAATGCGCTTGCCGCGCGGTTGTCCAAGAAGGTCATTTTCGACGGTCGCAACATGTTCGAGCCGACCGCCGTCGAAGAGGCCGGTCTTTCCTACTTCCCGATCGGGCGCCGACAGGTGAACTGAACCAGCAACCCGATCGCTTACCACTAGAGAATTTCGGAGCCCATCTTGCCCAAACGCGTACGGACTGCCGTGTTCCCTGTTGCCGGTCTCGGGACCCGCTTCCTGCCGGCCACTAAGGCCATGCCCAAGGAAATGCTGACGGTCGTCGACCGTCCGCTGATCCAGTATGCGGTCGACGAAGCCCGGGAAGCCGGGATCGAGCACTTCGTGTTCGTGACCGGCCGCAACAAGGGTGTGATCGAGGACCATTTCGACCGCCAGTACGAACTCGAGCATACGCTCGAAATTCGCGGCAAGAGCCAGGCATTGCGTGAGCTGCAGAAGGACCTGCCGTCGGCCGGGCAATCGAGCTTCACCCGCCAGCAGGAACCGCTGGGGCTCGGCCATGCCGTCTGGTGTGCCCGCGAGCTGGTCGGCGACCAGCCATTCGCGCTGCTGCTCCCCGACATGGTGTTCAAGGCGCGGCCGGGTGTCTTGAAGCAGATGATGCAGGCCTATGAGGAAACGGGCGGTAACATCGTCGGGGTGGAAGAGGTCGATCCGAAGGACGTGTCGAGCTACGGCATCGTGGCCCGGGGAGCCGGCCCGGATCATGGCTTCCGGATCACCGGCATGGTGGAAAAGCCCAAGCCGGCGGACGCGCCCTCGAACCTTTTCATTTCCGGTCGCTATATCCTGCAGCCCGAGATCTTCAACCTGCTGAGCGAGCAGACCCGCGGCGCCGGCAACGAGATCCAGCTGACCGATGCGATGCAGGTGCTGATCAAGAGCCAGGACTTCACCGGTGTGAAGTACGAGGGCAAGGTCTTCGACTGCGGGTCGAAGCTCGGGTTCCTAACCGCCAACGTGGTGTTCGCACTGGATCGGCCGGACCTCGCCGATGCGTTCCGCAACGAGATGGTCAAGCTCGGCCTATTCGAGCGGGAGCGAGACCGCGAGCCTGCATAGCCGGCCAAGCCCTGGTTTGTCGGGCCTTCGATCCCCAGATCAAGTCCGGGAAGAAAAGTCTGCAGTCCCTGCTTTCGCGGGGGACAGGCCTCTTTCCCGAAAGCGCTCTAGCCCAGCACCGACGCCGCGATCAGTCCGGCGAAACCCAGTAGCGTCACCGAGGCGATGCGGCGGACGAGGCTGGCGTTGCGATCGCCTGAGGCTGCGCCGATGACGCGACCGACAAGGATCCAGCCGAAGCCGACGCTGGGGACGGCGAGGGCGAAGGCCACGAAATACCAGGCCAATTGCGGATCCTCGGTCGGGATGATGCTGAGCGCGAAGATCAGCGCCTTGGGGTTGAGCAGGGTCGTGACGAACACGCTCTGCCAGCCGACGGTTTGCGTACCGGTGAGGGCGGCGTCGTGGGTCCAGAGCCGATAGGCGATCCAGCCGAGATAGAGCACCACGGCCAGCTTGAGCGCGATGCCGACGAGCGGGAAGGCGTGGATCACGGGCCCGAGGACGATGCGAATTGTGGCTACCGCGATCAGGTAGCCCGCCAGTTCGCCGCCCAGCAGTGGCAGGGACTGCCTGATGCCTGAGGCCGCGCCCGACGTGGCGAGCAGCGTGTTGGTCGGTCCGGGTGTGCCGAGCAGGGTGAGCACGGCGAGGATGAAGAGGATCGGGTCGTGCACAGCGGCGGGTTTCCTAGCGTTGCGTGATTGAAGCCATGGCGTGGGATTTCGCAAGCCCGGTCGAACAGGCAACACGCCCTTGAACGCAAAACTATTCCCGATCTGACGATGAACCCGCGGGCCTGTCCGCGGGTTTCCTGTTCCGGGGCTGGGTTCTGACAAGGGAGAACGGCCATGAAAGTCAGTGAATGCATGAGCACCGATGTCGAGTTGTGTGCACCCGATGACTCCATCCGTGATGTGGCGCGCACCATGCGCGAGATCGACGCCGGCTCGATGCCGGTGGGTGAGAACGACCGGCTGGTCGGGATGATCACCGATCGCGACATCTGCATCCGCGCGGTCGCCGAGGGCATGGGCCCCGAGACCAAGGTACGGCAGGTGATGAGCTCGAGCCCGCGCTGGTGCTTCGAGGACGAGGATCTCGAGGACGTCGCCGACCAGATGGCCGAGTTCAAGGTCCGCCGCCTGCCGGTGCTCAGCCGTCAGAAGCGACTCATCGGCATGATTTCGCTGGGCGACGTGTCGCTGGCGGACGGTATGAGCAGCGGCCGGGCCCTGCATGAGATTTCCGAGCCGGGCGGGCTGCATAGCCAGCATTAGTGCGTGCGGGATTGGATGGCCGCATCAAGCGGCTCACCCACCGGCCGTCATCCCGGCGAACGCCGGGACCCACGGCTGGAGTTCTGAACGCGCGCTGATCCTGCCCGCCTGTCGGCATGAACCGGGCCGGCCCGCATCCAGACCACCCTTCGAGCAATGGGTCCCGGCGTTCGCCGGGATGACGGCCGATGGGGGGTGAGACGAACTGATGCATCCGGCGGCCGTTGGCCCCGGAGGATGTCAAAGAGCGAAGCGACGTGCCGGCGAGGCGTTTGCCCCTCGCGGGTAGTCCGCAATGTAAGTGAGGCTCACGCCTCGCCGGCCGATCGGGGTTTTGGGCGTATGGCACGATGGCTCGGGCGCATCCCGTGCCGCATCGCGAGGAACCTGCCGGCTGCAAACGGCCGGAATCCACCGGATACCGTCCCGCCTCTGCGGCTGCCTCATGCGTGGCAGCCTTGTCCCTTCGAGCCATCCCGCATCGGACGGCTCCCGCGTGCTAGCGGCGTCCCCGGCGAACCGGATCATGCCGTCGTGCTTTCGGCCTGATGGCGAACGACTCCACCATCACCCAATCTCCACCGCACCAACCACTCGTCATGATCTAGCTTCGGTGCAGCGGACGGGCGGGAGAGTCGCATGGGTCCGGGGTGAGGGGGACAAGATTTCTTGCCCCACGTGCGGTGTCACCCCGGCGCAAGCCGGTCCATCTCGAGATGCCTCTACCCGCGGTGAAGGCTGAAGGATCTCATGTTGGATTCCCGCCTCCGCCGGAATGACCCGGTGCGGGCGATGGCACGAGGCACCACCCTCGCGCTACACCCCGGTGTAATCCCAGCGCAGGCTGGGATCCATCTATCGGCCGGCACAGGTGGAAAGTTGGATCCCTGCCTTCGCAGGGATGACAGCTGGTGGGTAGGCAGGATTTGGGCCCTTGGCGCACCCCCTCCGACGCGTGGCGTCAGCTCACCCCGTAGACCCGCTCTGCGTTGCGGAAGAACAGCTTCTCCTGCTCTTCCACGCTCCCGCCCGAGACGATTTCACGGCTGGCTTCGACCCACCGGGTGAGGTTGGCGAAGAGCGTCACCACGGGATGGTCGCTGCCCCAGACGACGCGGTCCCAGCCGAAAGTTTCGATGACGAATTCGACATAGGGGCGGACCTCCTCGAGGGTCCACTCGGGGGTGACGTTGGCGAGGATGCCCGAGACCTTGCAGACGACATTGGGCAGCTCGGCGATCCGTTCCATGCGGGTGGTCCAGCTCTCCCATTCGCGCTCGGCGATCTTGGGGTTGCCGCAGTGGTCGAGGATGAACTGGGTGTCGGGGCAGGCCTTGATCAGCGGCGGCGCCAGCATCAGCTCGTGGGACTTGGCGCAGATATCGAAGGTCATGCCGTAGCGCGGCAGGAGGCGGATGTTGTCGATGAAGGTCTGGGTCTGGCTCATCTCGGCCGGTTGCCCCTGGATCAGCCGCCTGATTCCCTTCACTCCGCCCAGATCGCGCATCTTTTCGAGGTGCTGTTCGAACCCCGACCGCTCCGGCCGGCCGCTGGCGATGGCGCCGACCACTCGATCGAGCGTGAGAACGAACTCGGATTCGGCCGCGATCTGGGGCTCGGCGACGTCCACCTCCATGTGGAGAGCCGATTCGATGCCGAGGGGGACGGCTTCGGCCCGGTAGCTCTCGACGGTCCAGGCGTGGTTGATCTCCGGCACGCCTGCAAGCCAAGGATACGAGAACCGATCCGGATAGATCAGGTGCAGGTGGGTATCGAGAATGCGCATGAAATTAGCCGCTTGAGGGAGAGTATGGCTGACATGTTAGCGGGTGAACCACCAGCACGCGATAGCCATTCGGGTTGATGCCAAACAAGTACCACTTGCCAAGCGAGCCGCGGTTTATGCTTGCCAATGGTATCTCATTGGTATTATTTCACAGGCGAAAGACGGGTGCCCATGACTGATACATCCGACACGCTCTTCGGCTCCGGAGCCATTATCCTGCCCCAGGGTGGGCCGCTCTACCTGCAGCTCAAGCGCTGGATCGAGAACGCGGTGGCGCGCGGGGCCGTGAAGGCCGGCGACGCCCTGCCGTCGGAGCGGGATCTTGCCGCCAAGGTCGATGTGTCCCGCGTTACCGTGCGCAAGGCCGTACAGCAACTGGTGCGCGATGGTGTGCTGGTGCAGCGGCATGGCTCCGGCACCTTCGTGGCACCGCAGCAGAACCGCGTCGAGCAATCGCTGAGCCAGCTCACCTCGTTCACCGAGGACATGGCGCGGCGCGGCATGGCGGTGCGGGCGATCTGGCTCGATCGCGGGATTTATGCGCCGTCGCCCGAGGAGACGATGATTCTCGGGCTTTCGCCCGGCGAACGGGTCGCCCGGATCGAGCGACTGCGGCTCACCGGCGATGCGCCGCTAGCCATCGAGCGCGCGACGCTGTCCTCGATGACGCTGCCCGACCCCGAGGCCATCACATCCTCGCTTTACGAGCACCTCGAGGCATCCGGCAACCGGCCGGTGCGTGCCATCCAGCGCATTCGCGCTGCCAATCTTGGCGAGGACGACGCCCGCCTGCTGCAAATTCCCGCCGGGGCCGCCGCCCTTTATGTCGAGCGCATTGCCTACCTGCCATCCGGCAAGGTGGTCGAGCTGACACGCTCCGTCTATCGCGGCGACACCTATGATTTCGTCGCCGAACTGAGAGTTGGAGCCTGACCGTGACCGATCCGAAGACCAATGCCAGCCATATGCGCCAGGAGGTTGAGGAGACCCCAGCAGCGATCGCCCGGCTGCTCGCCGAGGGCCGCGATGATTTCGTGCGCGGGGGCAGGGCGCTGCGGGAACGGGATCCGGCGGCGATCGTCACCATTGCGCGCGGGTCATCCGACCATGCGTCGTCGTTCCTGAAGTATGCGATCGAGCTGCTGGCCGGGGTGCCGGTGGCCTCGGTCGGGCCGTCGATCGTTTCGATCTACGGGCGCGAACTGAAGCTGGGGCGGACCGCGGCGATTGCCACGTCGCAATCGGGCAAGAGCCCGGACATCGTGGCGATGACGCAATCGGCCAAGCGCAACGGTGCGCTGACCTTTGCGCTGACCAACACACCCGACTCGCCGCTGGCCGCTTCGTCCGACTACACGATCGCCCTGCGCTCGGGCGAGGAGAAGTCGGTGGCGGCGACGAAGACCTTTGTCGCTTCGGTGGTCGCGGGCCTTGGGCTCGTCGGAAACTGGTTGGAAGACAAGGCCTTGCTGGCGGCACTGGAATCACTTCCGCAAGTGCTGGAAGAGGCTGTTCACTGCGATTGGTCGCCGCTGCTCGGCGCACTCGACAAGCACCAGTCGCTCTACGTGCTGGGGCGCGGACCGGCGCTGGCCATCGCCAGCGAGGCGGCGCTGAAGTTCAAGGAAACCTGTGGCATTCACGCCGAGGCATATAGCGCTGCCGAGGTGATCCACGGCCCTGCGCGTATCGTCGAGCACCACTTCCCGGTGCTGGCCCTGGCGGCGCGCGATGCGGCCGAAGCGTCCGTGGCGGAAGTCGCCGAGCGGCTCGCCGGGCAAGGGGCGCGAGTGTTCATCACTTCGATCAACGCGCGGAGCGCCGAACGGCTGCCCTTCGCGGCTTCGGGGCATGCGATTACCGATGCTCTGGCGCTGATCGTCAGCTTCTACGGCTTCGTCGAGGCGCTGAGCCGCCGACGCGGCTTCGATCCCGACCGGCCGCCGCACCTCAAGAAGGTCACCGAGACGATCTAGGAGCCGATGATGACCAAGCAAGCTTTCACCGGTGCCCGAATCTTCGACGGCGCGGCCTGGCATGACCGGAAGGCGCTGGTCGTCGCCGACGGCAAGATCGAGGGGCTGATCGCCGAGGACTCGCCGACCGACGCGATCCGCGTCCCGGCGGACGGAGCGATGATCGTGCCCGGCTTCATCGACCTGCAGGTCAATGGCGGCGGCGGTGCGCTGCTCAACGACACGCCGACGGTCGACGCGATCCGCACCATCTGCACGGCCTTCGCGCAGTTCGGCACCACGGCGTGCCTGCCGACCATTGTCACGGACACGGTGGAGAAGAACATCGAGACCATCGCGGCGGGCGTGGCCGCGGTGGAGCGGGGGATACCCGGCTTCCTCGGGCTGCACCTCGAAGGGCCGCACCTCGCGGTGTCGCGCAAGGGTGCGCATGAGGCGAGCCTAATCCGGCCGATGGACGAATCGGACCTGCTGCGCCTGCTGGAGGCGCGCAAGCACCTCCCGAATCTCCTCATTACCGTTGCGGCGGAAACCGTTGGCCCGGAACAGATTTCCAGGCTGACGGCCGGTGGAATCGTCGTCAGCATCGGCCATTCCGACGGCACCTATGCGCAGGTGAAGGCGGCGGTCGAGGCCGGTGCATCGATGGTGACGCATCTGTTCAACGCGCAGAGCCAGATCGGCAATCGCGAGCCGGGGGTGGTGGGCTCGGCGCTCGACCTGCCGCAGATATCGGCCGGGTTGATCGCCGACGGCATCCATGTGCATCCGGCGTCGATCGGCATTGCCCTGCGCGCCAAGCGCGGTCCTGGGCAGATCTTCCTAGTCACCGATGCCATGTCGATCACTGGGACCGACTGGACCAGCTTCGAACTCACCGGTCGTACGGTCTATCGCAAGGACGGGGCGCTGCGGCTGGGGGATGGCACGCTGGCGGGCGCCGACCTCACCATGACGGCGGCTATCCGGTATATGCACGAAACCATCGGCGCGCCGCTCGAGGAGGTGCTCCGGATGGCGAGCCTCTACCCCGCGATGGCGATTCGGCAGGAAGCCGAGCGCGGTCACCTGCGCCGCGGTGCACGCGCCGACTTCGTGGTACTCGACGGCGTGCTCGATGTTCGCTCGACCTGGATCGGCGGCAGCAGGGCCTTTGGCTGAGCCAGGTCGGCTCTCTTGCCCCCGGACATAGTAGCCAAAAGCAGATCGGCCGCCCCTTTCGGAGCGGCCGATCGCATATTCGGTTCGGTTCGGCTTAGAACGAGTAGTTCAGGCCGAATTTGAACGAGTGGATGTTCGTCTCGGAGTTGACGGCGATGTAGTCGGCCGGCAGGACGTCGCCGAACGTGACTTCGTCCGCGGTCAGCGAGGTGTAGAGGTACTCGCCCTTGATCGACACATTCTCGGTCACGGCGACTTCAGCGCCAATACCGGCGGTCCAGCCGGTGGCGGTGACGTCGGCGGAGCGATCGTCGCCGGCACCGTCGAGGTTGGTGATGTCGAGCGTGCCACCGGCAAACGCGAACCCGGCGGTGCCGTACAGCAGGACCTGGTCGATCGCGATACCGGCACGGCCGCGGATGCTTCCGATCCAGTCGAGCGAGGTGCTCGGAACCGACGGGTCAGCGCTCAGCGGGTCGATCGGGTCGCCTTCACCCGAGATGTCAGCCCAGGAAATGTCACCCTCGACACCGAGGACGAACGAGTCGAACTGCACATTGGCACCGGCCTGGACGCCAAGGGTCCAGCCCGAGACGTCGAACGAGCCGTCCTCGCCGCCGAGGAAGACGTCAGAAGCGTCGTAGTAGTCGCCGGTCCAATCGACGGTGCCAATGGCGCCGCCAACGGAAGCGCCGACATACACGCCGGACCAGTCATAGCCGGTGGAAACGATCGGAGCGGCAGGCTCTTCGATGATCAGGTCGGCAGCGTAAGCGGTGCTGGCCATCGCGAGGAGCGAAACGCCAACGAGAAGAGTACGAGAAAGCAACATAAGTGGCCTCTAGGTTGAAATATGTCCCGTGTGTGTCTGGAATCGTGAAATTGGGCAAGGGCCCGGCCAAACAATGTTGAATATTGGCAGCGATTGCGCACAGCTGATGCGACCGGGTAACACGGGTGGAACGGCCGCGGCCGTCAGTTACCCCGAGGTGTCCTGTCATGGGTCAGGTGTGAAGTGGGCCGTTAATACAGGTCGATACACGAGCCGTAGCAAAATAAACCGCGAAGATGTTCGCGTGTGCGAGGCGAGAAGAACTTCGGCCGCGAAGTATATTAGCCCCGACCGATGTAGGGCATCGTAGTCGCCATGACAGTCATGAACTGCACATTTGCCTCGAGCGGCAGTCCGGCCATGTAGAGGATGGCGTCGACCACGTGCTGGACGTCAAACGTCGGCTCCGGCTCCATTGTCCCGTTGGCCTGCAGCGAGCCGGTTGTCATCCGGGCCGTCATGTCGGTTGCTGTATTGCCGATGTCGATCTGCCCGCAGGCGATGTTGTAGGCGCGGCCATCGAGCGAGATCGCCTTGGTCAGGCCAGTGATGGCATGCTTGGTTGCAGTATAGGCGGCGGCCCCGGGCCGCGGCACATAGGCGGAAATCGAGCCATTGTTGATGATCCGCCCGCCCTGCGGAGACTGGTCGCGCATTATTCGGAACGCCTCGCGCGCAACATAGAAGGCGCCGTTGAGGTTCACATCGACCATGTTCTGCCACGTGGCGATATCGGTATCGCCGAAGCTGGCCTGCGAGGCGAACCGGCCGGCATTGTTGAACAGCAGGTCGACCCGGCCGAGCTTGCCCCTCACGTCGGTGAAGTAGCGATGGACGGCCGCGGGATCGGCGACATCGCACGTGCCGCTATAGACGGCCTGGCTCAGCTTGGCGGTTTCTTCGAGCTCGGCCTCGCGCCGGCCCAGAATCGCAACACCGTATCCGGCCTTGCTCAACCCGATAGCCACCGCCCGGCCAATACCGGAGGTCGCGCCGGTGATCACCGCCACCTTGCCGTCTGTCATTCTGTCTTTCCCCGCCCTTGTTCGCGCCCATATGGACGACTAGTTGCGGCATAGACAAGGCAGCCTCTAGGCTAAGCCGTAACGCACGTTTCACCTGCAGGGCCCTTGATGTCGAAGCCACCTTCTGCGCCGCCGAGGGCTCCGTCCACGGACGATCTGCTGCGCACCGGCCTGCAGTTGCATCAGTCGGGCCGGGCGGAAGAGGCGGCTTCCCATTACGAGCGAGTACTCGCCGTCGAGCCGAAGCATCCGGCCGCCAACCACCTGCTTGGGCTCGTGTTCCTCGCCAGAGGCGATGCCGGGGCGGCCGTGGACAGCATCACCCGGGCAGTGGCGGCGCGACCGGACGATGCGCAATACCTCTGCAACCTCGGTGTTGCGCTCAACGCCGTCTCGCGCCACGAGGAAGCGGTGACCGCCCTGCAGCGTGCGGTTAGGATCAATCCGAAATTCGCCGAGGCCTATTCCAATCTCGGCATGGCCTATCGTGAACTCCGCCAGTTCGATGAGGCGGCCGAGGCCTATCGGCGTGCCATCGCGATCAGGCCGAACGAGGCCGGGTTTCACTACAATCTAGGCAATGCGCTGTCCGGAATAGGGGACATAGTACCGGCCGAAGAATCGTATCGCGAAGCCCTGCGGCTGCGGCCGGGCTATCCCGCGGCTGCAAATGCCTTCGCAGGACTGCTCGATGAGGAGGGAAGGTATGACGAGGGACTGAAGCTCGTCGATGCCGCCCTTGGAACTGCCGCCAACGATGCGCAGTTGCACCTTCGACGCGCCCGGCTGCTGGAACATGAAGGTCGCCTGGAGGAGGCCGTTGCCGGCTATGACCGGACGCTGACGCTGCGGCCCGGCTTCGGCGAGGCGCACCAGCACCGGGCCAGGCTCGTTCGGCATGCCGGCCGTGACTCGGCCATAGCGGCAATGGAGGCGCTGTTTGAAGACGAGGGCGCCCCGCTGGATGACCGCATCTTCGCTGGGTTTGGATTGGGCAAGGCTCTGGCGGACATCGGCGAGCATGGCGCGTCGGTCGAAGCCTTCCTCACGGCCAACCGAATGCATCGCGCGCGGACACCCTTCTCCTTGGAAAGGGCCAAGGCGGAGTTGGTGTCCGATCTCGACCGCGTCGCAGATGTCGCGGTCGGCAATGACGGCGAGTCGACCGGGCCGATCTTCATTGTGGGACTGCCGCGTGCCGGCAAGAGCACCATCGAGGCGATCCTGTCGCGGCACTCCGGGGTCACGCCGGCTCGGGAACTGCCGACGATGAACCGGCTCTATAAGAGAGTGACCGAAGAGTATCCGGGCATCGCGCTGCGGGAGATTCCGCGGTCGCGAATTGCCCAGCTCGGGCAGGACTATTTCGCCGAGGCGCGGCGGTTTGCGGCCGACGGCACGATCACCGTCGACACCATGCCGTCAAACTATCGCCTCATCGGCGCCATTCGCGCTGCCTTGCCGCGCGCGCGCATGGTCTGGTGCCAGCGGAAGCCAGCGGACCATTGCGTCGCCATTCTTGAAAAGTACCTCACGGGCCATGGACATGAGTACGCCAACGATCCGGGCGAGTTGGTCGCGTTCCACGCGGCCTATCGCCAGATCATGGACGGCTGGCGCGCGCTGCTCCCGGGGGTCATTCACTTCGTCGACGTGGCCGAGTTGCAGCAGGATCGCCGCTCGCAGACGGCCAAACTGCTGGAATTCTGCGGTTTGCGCTGGGATGAAGGCTGCGTAGCCGAGGTACAGTCCGAGCCACAGATCCCCGCCTGGGACCGGATACTGGCGGCGGCCAATCGCGTCGATCACCTTGCTGCCTGGCGCAAAGCCAGGCCGGATTTGTTCGGTGACGAGGGCGCGGAAGGCTGAACGCGTGCCCGGCCGCGATGGCGGGAGGCCCGTTCCTAACCTCGCGGTCACAGGTGTTAAGGGCTGGTTTCCAAACCTGTGCTGAATCTGCAACAGGACGTTTGCAACCACCTTGGGCTCGCCCCAATTCGGCCATTCTGCGATTGCGCCTCCTGACTTCATGCGTAGAGTGGCTAATGCGAATCCATGCATGGGATCGTTTGTCGGTCGCAAACGCGACGGCAACACACACAGTGAGTGTGGTCGCGTTTCGACAAACCGCCGGGCAACTGGCAAAACGAATGACTGACTTTGGAGGTCAATAATGAAAATCAGGAGCCTTCTTCTGGGTTCTGTGGCGGCGGCGGGTCTCTCGACCGGTGCCTTTGCGGCCGATCTCGGCGTTCTCACCTCGCTCGACGTTTGCGACGCGCTTGGCCTTTCGGGTCTGACGATCTCGTCGGATACGAACTGCCTGCAGATCACCGGTGAAGTGAAGTACAACTTTACCTGGGGCGATTACAACGACGAAGACCTCGTAGTTGACACCCCCGCCGACGGTGGCGTCGGCTTCTTTGGTGGCGACGGCTACAACGACTTCAAATCGAAGTTTGATGCCTACATCAAATTCGTTGCTACCGCGGACTCTGACTTCGGTCCCGCCAAGGCGGTCCTGAAGCTGCGCGAGAAGAACTACAAGCTCGCCACCGGCGGCTACTACTACGATACGAATTCGAGCAGCTACTACGAGGGCTTTTTGACCTCGCAGGGTTCGGGTAACACTGGCCTGTACTTCGACGAAGCCTACGTCTCGATCGGCGACTCGACCGTCATCATGGCGGGCAAGAAGGGCTCGATCATGAACAAGGCCGACGACGAGCCGCTGAACTGGCTCGGCCTGTTCAACTCGGAAGACGTCGACACCGGTGTTTCGTGGGGCCCGTATGTCGAGCTTCCCGATGGTGGCCATGTCATCCAGGTGACCTCGGATCTCGGCAATGGCGTTTCGGTCAGTGCCGGTCTCGAAAACCTCGATGGCTCGTCGCACGACTGGGACCTCAGCAACGAGGATGACCGTCCGGGCACTGCCGTTGGTGTGATCGCCTACTCGGGCGAGGGCATCTCGGCTCACCTGACCGGCGCCATTGGTGGCATTCTCGATGGAGACATCGACAATTGGGGTGTCCATGCCGGCTTCACCGGCACGTTTGACAACTTCAAGGTCGTTCTGGCTGGTGCCTATGGCCACAACGAGTACTACGACGACGACTACTGGAACGTGTTGGCGTCGGCTTCGGCCACGTTCGACATCTTCACGATCGCGGCGTCGTTCGAAGCTGTGGACTATTCTGACAGCGACGACACCGACTTTGGCGCTGGCGCGTCGATCACGGCCGCGGTAGCGGAAGGTGTCACGCTCAACGTCGGTGGCCGTTGGTTCCACTACGCCGACGGTGATGTGGACAACTTCCAGGTTGCAGCGTCGGTTAGCGCTGCGGTCACCGAGTCGATCACTCTCACGGGTGAAGTCGGCTACGTGGACGGCGACTATGACAGCCTGTTCTACGGTTCGGCTAAGCTGGCTTGGGCTCCGGGCGGGGGTTATACTTCGTCGATCAAGGGCACGGTCAATTCGGGTACCGACGACCAGGATGTCGGCTACAAGATCGAGACCGAGTTCAAGAAGACCTTCGAGTAAGCCTTACGGCCCAATCGGAATGGAAGGCCCGGCGTCAGCCGGGCCTTTCTTCATTTGGAGACCTGATTTCGCTGAACGGGTGCCGACCGGGCCGCATAGCCGTGCGCTCATCCTGCGTTCATCAGCGGCCACGTAGCTGTGATTGATCGGCCCGAAAAACCCCGTCGGACAAAGAGTTGGCGCACTTCTCCGATTCATTGATTGAGGCTATGGCTCGTCGGTGGCGTTGCGCGCCCGCATTCATTGACCCGGGAACGGCATGAGCATCTTTCTCAAGTGGGGCATACCCGCTTTCGTAACGGTCATCGGCGGAACCGCGGCTGCAATCGCAACGTCGGGTGCCGCGATCCCTGAGGATCTCCAAAGTCGCGCCGGGGCTGAGATCGCCAGAGGCGGAAGCTCCTGGGCTCACGTTGCTTTCGACATGCGTGACGCCGTGCTCACCGGCACGGCGACGACCCAGGCCATGATCGACGAGGCCGTGACCAAGGTTGCCGCGGTTCGCGGGGTCAGGTCGGTAACTTCGAATGTTGTCCTTGCCGAATACGCCAGCCCGTTTCCGTTCCTCGCCAGGGTGGAGGCGGGGAAGATCACCCTATCCGGCGCTCTGCCGGACGAGGCAGCTCGAGCCGAGGTCGCAGCCGCGGCGGGCGAGGGGGCTGTGGACGAGATGCGGCCCATGTCCGGGGGACCGGGGCGCGAGGTATGGCTGGCGGCAGTGGGCGAGGCGCTGGACTATGCGCGCCAGCTCGATGAAGGCGAGGTCGCTCTCGCCGACCTGACACTCACCGTCTCCGGTCGAGCCAGGTCCGGCGAGGCTTACGACGCGCTCGAGCAGCTTGCCGCGGCGCCGGCGACGGCCGGGGTCACGCTTGCATTCCACGATTTCACCCCCGCGCTTCAATCGCCCTATGAGTGGCGTGCCGAGTTCGATGGGCATCGCCTCATCCTCGCGGGCGCAGTTCCGAGCGATCCCGTCGCGGTGGAGCTCGAGGCGTTGGCGGGGGACGAGTCGGACGTTTCCAATAGCCTCGTTCTGGCATCCGGTGCTCCCGATGGCTTTCAGCAGACTGCGTCCGCGCTGGTCGAGAATTTGCTGAAGCTGGAAAGCGGTAGCGCGACGATCTCAGATGCGACATCAACTCTATCGGGGTCTCCGGCCGACCCTGCGACGGCGGAAGCCATCCGTGTCGCGATGACGCCTGGCGGCACGACGGTGACGCTGGGGCCGCCCGTGGTGGATCAGTACTGGTTCAGCGCGGAACGCTCGGGCACGGACATCGTGCTCGATGGCTTTGTCCCGGACGAGGCCTTGCGCGATCGTCTCGACGCGGCCGGCGGGGTGAACGCCGAGGGGCTGGAACTGGGACGCGGGGCGCCGGATCGTTTCGCCTCTGGCGTCGATTTCGTCATCGAGGCACTGCGCCAGATGAGCGAAGGTCGTGCGACGATCAACGGCACGTCGATCACGCTCGAGGGTCGTGCCGCGACCGTCGCGGACTTCACGAGACTCGAGACGACCCTCGATCTCGGGGCGCCGCAGGGGCTGATCCTCGCGCAATCCTCGATAAAGCCGCCGCTCGCGACCCCGTTCACGTTTGCGGTCGAGAAGACCGCAAGCGGGGCCTTCTCGGTCTCCGGCCACGTACCGAGCACCGCGGCGCGCAAGTCGGTCCTTGCCGCCATCACCGGACCGGCCGCCGACAGCACGACCATTGCCGATGGAAACCCAGTCGACTTCAGCAGTGAAGCCGTGGAGGCGATTGCCGTGCTGGCGCTGCTCGACAGCGGCAAGGTGAGCTACGACGGCGCGAGCTGGAGCCTGACGGGCGCCGTGGACACATCGGCCAAAGCGTTTGCCGCAGAGAGCGCCTTTGCGGCGACCGGCCTTCGCTCATCGGGCTGGTCCTATTCGGTCGCGCTGCCCGCAGCGACGGAAGTCGCGGCCCTGCCCGTGGTCGATCCCTATAACTGGCGCGCGCAGAAAGCCCCCGGCGGCGCGGTGACCTTCTCCGGATTCGTGCCGACGCCCCAGCTCAAGGCGTATCTCGCGGTCCATGCCGGGGAGGGCGTGGTCGATGGCACGTCGCTCGGCGCCGGTGCGCCCGAGAGCTTTGTCGCAGATGCACTTGCCGGACTTGACGCGATCCTGGCGCTCGACGAGGGCAGCGTCAGCTTTTCAGCCGGCAACTGGTCGCTGGACGGCAAGGTCGCTTCGACTGCGGGCCGTCACGCGGTCGAGGCGGTGCTGCAGCGTGGGACCGACGTCTCCACCTGGCATGTCGCCATCCAGGCCGCCGATGCGGCGCCGGTCGTGACCCCCTTTACCTGGTCGGCGACGAAGGCCGAGGACGGCACCGTTGCCCTCACGGGTTATGTGCCGACCGAGCCGTTGCGTGCGGCTCTGGCCGGTCTGGCGGGTGGCGGCGCGGCCGACCGGACGCTTGTCGGCTCGGGGGAACCCAACGGGTTCGAGGCCGATTCACAGGCGGGGCTCGCAGCGCTACTGCGGCTCAAGAGCGGCGAGCTTCGGTATGACGGCACCCATTGGTCGATTTCCGGTCAGCCGGAACAGGCAGCAGATGCCGAGACGGTGAAGGTTGCAATCGCCGGGATGTCGAACGGTGGTAGGGGCTGGACCCAGGCATTGGCCGACCCGCTCGTCGTAGCGCCTGAAGCTGCGGTGCCCGAGGTTGCTGTGGCCGAACCGGCCGAGGTCGAGGCTCCGGCGGATGAGCCAGCGGTAGAGACCGCTGTTGCACCGACTGAGGCTCCCGAGGCTCCGGACAAGACGGTCGAAAACGATGTTGCCGCGCTGACGCCGGCGCCGGAGACCAAGGTCGTTCCGCCGGCAGCGCGTAACTTCGTCTTCGATGGCAGCAAGGTGCTCGGCGGTCCCGTGACCTTCGACGGTGCCGTGCCGGCCGATGCGATGCGGAAGTTCCTTGCGGTGATCACCAAGGGCGAGCCGTCCGAAACCCTGAAGATCGACGACGGGCTGCCGGAGGACTTCATTCCCAATGCCGAGGCGGGCAGCCGGGCGCTGGCGCTGCTGGCCGATGGTGAGTTCGGGCTGGATGGCGGGCAGTGGGTCTTCACCGGCCGGGCCGAGAGCGAGGCGCAGCGCAGCGCCGCACTCGCGGAACTGGCCGCGGCGCCTGAAGCCGGCAAGTGGCAGACCGACGTCACGCTGCTGCCGCCGCTGCTGGTGTGCAAGGACAAGGTCGGCGCGTTCGCGACCCGCAACGCCATCCTGTTCCAATCGGGCAGCGCGAAGATTGCGGCGGAATCACTGCCCGCGATCGACGAGCTGGCCGGGTATCTCGCGCTCTGCGCGGAGGCCAGTGTCGAGGTAGAGGGGCACACCGATGCCGACGGAGACGACGCGGCCAACCTAGCGCTGTCCGTGTCCCGGGCCGAGGCCGTGGTGGATGCGCTGATCGAGCGGGGCGTCTCGGCTGACCGGCTCTATGCCATCGGCTATGGCGAAAGCCTGCCGATCGCCTCCAACGAGACGCGGGCCGGCAAGCAGGCCAACCGGCGCATCGCCTTCAACCTGTCGGATGAGTAACGAATGGCGATGATGCTGGGTACGTTCACTTATCTTCTGGGGTTCTACTGGCAGTTCGCAATCGGCGCGGCCCTGGTCGGGCTGGTGACGGGCTGGCTGTCGGTTACGCGGAAGGGTTGAGGGACTGATGCTCAATCCTGCCCATATCCTCGAGACGGCGTTCCTGCTGCTGGCGGCGTTCCTGATCGGCGCGGTCGTCGGCTCGCTGGCCAAGCTGCTGGTCCTCCGCCTGCGGCCGGCAAAGCCGGCAGTTGCGGCGCCAGCGACCGTAGTGACCGAGGCTGTCGTCGAGCAGCCGGCGCTCGTGGCGGCGCCGGTAATCGAGCCGACCGCAAGGCCCGCCCAGCCTGAGGCGCCGGCCGAGGTGCCGACGCCCGATTTCAGCGAGGTGGCACAGTCGATTGCGACGGCAAAGGCCGATGTCGCGCCGCTCTCCGAGATCAAGATGCCGAAGGTTACGCTGCTGCCCTCGATAGCGGCTGACGCACCCGCGCCTGCGATGGCTCCCGCGCGTGAGGCGGGCAGGGCGACGTCGGGCAAGCAGGTGACATCGCCCCGGCTAGACGACGTTGCCGCTGCGCCGGCCGCGGCGACGGGGCCAAGCGCGGATGTAATTCCGTTTCCGATCGAACGCGCAGCGCATGTGGACGAAGTGACGGCCGCGCCCGCACCCACAGCGGAATCGGCGCAGGCCGCCGATGTCGAAGTGGTCTATGAGGCGCAAGCGCCGGCCGCTGCGGTGGCCGAGACAGCGCAGCCGGAGCTCCGTGAGACCCCCGAGCCAACCGTGGTGGCTGCGGTGGTCCCCGAGCCGGTGCCGGTTGTAGCGGAGGTCGCCCCCGAGAGTGCACCTGCGGCCGAAACCGAGAAGACGCCACAGCCGGAAGCGGCCAAGGCCGACGCCAGGGCTGCGCTGCCACACGAAGACGAAACGGCAGCGATGCGGGCGATCGAGGGCACCTGGTCGCCGCGCCGGAACGCCGGGCGTCGGACCACGAAGGTGCCAGCACCCGAGGGGGTCGCCCTCGACGAAATGATGGTAGCGGACGCTCCCGCTGCTGACGAAGCGCCGGGCAAGCCCGCCGGACTCCCGGCGCCGCGCGGCGGGGTGAAGGACAATCTGACCAACGTCATCGGCGTCCTGCCGGTGATCGAGACCTCACTGAACTCGATTGGCGTCTACCACTTCGATCAGATCGGCGCGTTCAGCGACGAGAACGTCGCCTGGCTCGAGGGACATCTCGGCATACCAGGCCGCGTCGACCGTGAGCATTGGCGCGAACAGGCGCGCGAGCTGGCGGTGATTTCCGACCGTGCGCGGAAGGTGGCGGGCCAGCAGTAGGTGCCGGTTGCCTGTCGCCACCCTCACTGGGTCATTCCGGCGTAGGCCGGAATCCATCACGAGACGCAGCTGCCCGCACGGGAGCCGAGGAGACTTCAATGATGGACCCCGGCCTTCGCCGGGGTGACATCGGGCTTGGCGTGCCGACTGTGGCTCCCAGATCGATAGTTCGCGGGAATGGGCGCTATGCAGCCTTCGCGCGCCGCTTCAGCACTTTGCGGATGAACTCGGCGATCGGCTCGACGTCCTCGGGCGTGCCGAGGAGGGCAGGGGAACCCTGGCCCTCGATGACATAGCCCTCGCTGTCGCGCCGGCGGCGCAGCATTTCCTCGAAGGTTTCGCGCCGGACCTGCTCGGTCAGCTGGGTGCGCATGAGCATCAGCGGGGCGCTGCCGAGGGCGTCGTAGAGCGGCCATTGCGGCACAAGAATGTCGTCGTGCTCGAAGGTTTCCAGCATCTTGATCAGATGCGGGTCGAACAGTGCCTTCACCCGGTTGCGCTTGTCGAGATAGTGGGTCCGGGCCGCCAGCACATCGAGCAGGCCTTCGGTCGCAGCCGGATAATCGGGCGAGAGCATGCGGCGGAACATGTTGCGGAAACCGGCCTCGGAGCGGCTGCCGTCGAGATCCTTGAGGTTGTTTCTGAGCCGCACCAGGCCGCGCGGGTCGGACACTGGCCCGGAATCGACCAGCACGGCACCGGAAACGAGGGTGGGGCGCTCGGCGGCGAGGGCCATCACGACCTGCCCGCCATAGCCTTGTCCAACGAAGATGCCGCCGTCGACCGCGAGCGCCGCGAGCACCTGGATCAGGTCCAGGGCGTCGACCGTGCTGATGTAACGGGTCTTATCCCGCCGATCGGAGGAGCGGCCACGGCCCTTGAGGTCGATGAGGACCACCGGCCAGTCGGCGCTGTAGAGCCGGTGGAAATGGTTCGCGAAATCGGCGAAGTCGGCCATGTTGCGCTGGTAGCCCGGCACGCAGACGACCGGGATACGACCGATGCCGAGATGGCCCGAGATGTGGACGGCAATCTGCTCGTCCGCCGGACCCACGGTGAAGCGGGTGACCGGCAGGCTCTGAAAGCTGCGATAATCCTCGGGAACCGTGCGGGCGCGCTCGAACATGTCCGAGCGATAGCAGCCGCCGGGGCCGGCGCCAACGGTTAGGTCGGGATCTTCCTCAGGGCACTGTCGATGCTGAGGTCGTCCTTGCCGAGGCGGGCGCGGTAGACGAGGTAGTTGCCGAGCACGCGCTTCACATAGGTGCGCGTTTCCTGCACCGGGATCAGTTCGACCCAGACCACGGGGTCGATGGCCTCGGAGCGCGGATCGCCGTAGGCCTTGATCCACTTGTTCGCGTTGCCGCCGCCGGCGTTATAGGCCGCTGCAGCAAGCAGAAGCGAACCGTCGAAGCGCTCGAGTTGCGCCTTGAGATAGGTCGAGCCAAGCAGGGCGTTGTACTCGGCATCGGTGGTGAGCTTCGCCTTCGAATACGCGACCCCCAGCTTGCCGGCCGTTTCCTTCGCGGTCGCCGGCATCAGTTGCATCAGGCCGCGAGCGCCGGATGAGGAGATCGCATCGATCTGGAAGCGGCTCTCCTGCCGGGTGATGGCATAGACCGCGGCGTGATCGATGGATGCGAGCTTGGTCGCCGGCAAGCCGTCCTTGGGGAAGTTGAACAGGTCCATCGGCACGCCGCGCTTTTCCGCAGCATCGGCGATGCTGATGGCGACGTTGTGCGCCCCGAGGGCTTGGGCGAGGCGCGCCGTGAGCACCAGTTCGCCGCCATCGGTCAGGCCCTCTGCGAAGTTGCGGAGGAGAGGGATCGCCATTTCCGTGTGGCCGTTGTCGGCGAGGAGCCGAACCGCGCGCACCAGTTCGCGCTGCTCGAAGGCGGCTTCTACCGGCTCGGTGGCCGGCATGTCGCGCAACTCGAAGGACTTCTGCCCCAGCGCGCTGCGGGCGAGCTGGCCATAATAGACCGAGCCGAACTTGGCGGCGGCCTGCCAGGCAGCCTTGGCCCCTTCGGTGTCGCCAAGCTCCATCCGGGCGCGGCCGAGCCAGTAATTGGCCTGGGTGACGGAGTCGGGCAGCGTCGAATGGGTCACCATTGCCGCGAAGTGAGGCTCCGCGGCCTTGGCATCCTTGAGGAAGCTCAGCGCGATCCAGCCGGCGTGGAAGTGCGCCTCGACCTGCCGGCCTTCTGGGCCATCGCGATAGCCGTCGGCGGCTCGATAGGCGCGCTTCACTTCGCCGAGCGCGAGGAGCTGGCGGGTCAGCGTGCGGCGCTCGTACCAGACCTGGTCGGCATCGGCGACGCTGCCGCTGATCTTGTCGAAATACGTGATCGCCTGGTCCCATAGCTCGAACTGGCGGGCCCGCTGGGCCCGGCTGAACAGGTAGACCGGATTGTCGTGCATCGACGGATCGACATCATCGAGCAGCTTCTTGGCGTTCTTGGCATCGCGGGAGACCGCGTTGCGGGCGAGCGCCAGCGACTTCTGCGCGGGCGTGAGGAACTTCAGCAGCCGTACGACCCCGGTGGCACGATCATGCATCATCAGGTGCATGGTGCGGGCCCAGTGCGCCTCGTTGTCGAGCAGGCTCCCGAGCTTGCCGAGCACCCTGGTCTCGGTGGCCTTGTCGAGGAAGTTCTCGGCCCAGATCGCGCGGGCGATGCGGGCGGCGCGGGCCTTCTGACCGTCGGCGACGTAGGCCTGGGCGAGGGCAATCTGCGCTGAGATCGTGTTCGGCATGGAGCCGCCGAGTTCTGCGATGAGCGTCTTGTCGCCCACATCTGCACGAAGCAGCGACTGCTCGATGCGCGTCTTGAACACACCGGCGGTGTCGAAATCGGGGGCGGCCTTGGCGAAAGCCTTCACTGAGGCCGAGCCGATGTCGCCATCGCCGAAATAGATCGCGGCCCATTGGATGGCGTGGCGCTCGGCAGCATCGGTCAGTGTCTTCGCCACGTCGTAGGCGGCGGCGCGATCGCCTTCGGCAAGAAGCTGCAGGGCAGCACGGAACTCCGTAGAGGCGGTGGTTGCCGGAACTTCGGGCTTGGCAATCTTCGGCGCGATCGCACCGGTGGTGAATGGGTCGACGATATCAGCGACGATGGCCGGCGCGCGAACGGGCACAGCGGCTATGCGCACTGGTGCGGGCAGGGGGATGGGCGCATCTGCGTGATTATTGGCGCGTGGCAATACCGTCGGCAGCAGCGGAGCTGCAGCGACCGCGCCTACGGCGAGGATGCCAATGGCCAGGCCTTTGAGGCCTCGCGCAACAACCATAGTAACCGTCCTGTTGGTCCTCAGAACATATCCAACAAGGTGCCCCCACCCCTTGCAGTCGTAACCAAATATGCACGCTTCCCGTGAACGTTTGGTTAGCCACTCGGTCCTTGTGGGTGTGCGTCGCGCCCTCTGGCGACAGCTTGCTTGTCGCGCCGCACGAGAGAAACTATGGTGCGCGACTATGGCTACCGGATGATCCGGATGTGGCCGCATTTTGGCCATATGGCCCACAAACAAGCCCGCGACCGCCTCAGGCGGCGCACTTATCCAAGAGGAACTCACCCGAAATGTTGCGAGGCTCGATTACAGCGCTCATCACTCCGTTCGTCAACGGGGCGCTGGATGAGAAAGCCTTCAGCCATTTCGTGGATTGGCAGATCACCGAGGGTTCGCACGGCCTGGTGCCCGTCGGAACCACCGGCGAAAGCCCGACGGTGACGCATGAAGAGCATCGCCGCGTCATCGAGATCTGCGTCGAAGTGACCGCCAAGCGCGTTCCGGTGGTCGCCGGCGCTGGCTCAAACTCGACCGCCGAGGCGGTGGCGCTGACGCGCTACGCCGAGGATGTCGGGGCCGATGCGGTGCTCTCGGTCGTGCCCTACTACAACAAGCCGACCCAGGAGGGCATGTTTCAGCACTTCTCCGCCGTGGCTTCGGCGACGTCGCTGCCGATCGTGCTCTATTCCGTGCCCGGTCGTACCGTGGTCGATCTGTCGGTCGATACGATTGCGCGCCTGCGTGATGCCCATTCGAACGTGATCGGCGTCAAGGATGCGACCGCCAATATGGAGCGGGCCAGCCAGCAGCGCGCCAAGCTCGGCGCTGAGTTCATCCTGCTCTCGGGCGAGGATGTGACCGCGCTCGGCTTCAACGCGCATGGCGGCACCGGCTGCATCTCGGTGACGTCGAACGCCGCGCCGCGGCTGTGCGCGCTGTTCCAGAATGCCTGCCAGCAGGGCAACTATGCCGAAGCGCTGGCGCTGCAGGATAAGCTGCTGCCGCTGCACAAGGCGCTGTTCCTCGAGAACAATCCGGGCGGCATCAAATACGCGGCGTCTAGGCTCGGCCTCTGCCGCAACGAGTTCCGCCTGCCGGTGGTGCCGGTCAGCAGGGCCAACGAGCAGGCCATCGACGCGGCCTTGCAGCACGCCGGCTTGTTGCCCAACTAAGCATCATGGCCAAGACACCTGGAAAACCCGCGACGATCTCGGTGGGGCCCGTCGCGGAGAACCGCCGGGCCCGCTACGACTATGAGATCGAGGACACACTCGAAGCCGGCATCGTGCTGACCGGCTCCGAGGTGAAGTCGCTGCGCCAGGGCAAGGCGCAGATCACCGAGAGCTACGCCTCGCCCGAGCGCGGCGAACTGTGGTTGATCAACGCGCATATCCCAGAATTCCTGCAGGCCAACCGCTTCAACCACGAGGAAAAGCGGCCGCGGAAACTGCTGGTGAACAAGAAGCAGCTGGCCAAGTTGAGCCAGGATGTCGAGCGCGCCGGCAATACCATCGTGCCGCTGAAACTCTACTTCAACGACCAGGGCCGCGCGAAGCTGCTGATCGGAGTCGGCAAGGGCAAGAAGAGCTTCGATAAGCGCGAAACCGAGAAGAACCGCGACTGGAACCGCGAGAAATCGCGGCTGATGAAGCACGGATGATGGCTGCCCCGACCTGAGTCGGGGCAGCGCTACGCTCAGAGGTTTTCGCTGAAGAACTTCGCGAACGAGCTTTCGACGAGCGCGCTGACGTCCGGCTGATCGCTGTAGAAGCCGTAGCCGTGGTCGGCTTCGGGGACGAGGACGATCGAGGCGGCCGGGTAGGCGGCGACCACGGCTTCGTTCTCTTCCGGCTTGATCACCACGTCCTTGTCGCCGTGGACGACGAGCATGGCGCCCTTGTAGGCGCTGATCGTGTCGAGCGGGCTCGAGACGAGCAGCTCGTCGAACCACTTCTTGCTGAGCTGCTGCTGCTGGCCGTACTGGGTCGTGTAGTCCGCATAGCCTTTGTCGCTCGAGGCCTCGGCGTAGAGCCGCTCATACTCGGCCTCGGAGCCGGCGAAGAACAGCAGCAGGCCCTTGCCCGGCTTGGCGGACGGGGCAAGGAGACCCACGGCCTTGTACGGGTTGTCTGCGGACTCGCCGATCGTCAGGGCGATACGGCCACCCATGCTGTAGCCGAGGATGCCGAGTCGGGCGGGATCAGCCGGGTAGTTGGCGAGGAGATAGGCAAGGCTGGCGTTCGAATCCGAGATCATATTGCTTAGATAGCCTTCGGTGAACGGCTCCTTGCTGTCGCCGGTGCCGGGGAAATCCATGCGGATGGTGAGAATGCCGGCATCCGCCAGCGCCTTGGCGAGACGGGCGAAGCCGCCGCCTTCCTGCCGGCCGCCACCGTGGCCGTGATTCATCACCACGGCGGGAAATGGCCCCTCGCCATCGGGGATCACGACTGTTGCGGGAACGGCGCGAGCGCCATTCATCACGGTGACTTCGGCGACGGTTTCGGCCTGTGCTGTGGAGCCGAGGGCGAAGCCCAGTGAGGCGGCGATGAACAGTGCCATTCCGGCCCTGGCGATTTGCATGCGAGACATCCCTGTGAAGAAGCAAGAGCGGGATGGTCTGTCAGGCTGCGGTCCGCTGTCAACGCTGGCACGGGGTGCGACGGCGGATGGCAGCATTGCGTCGCCATGCGCAAAGAGGACGGAGGCCTTCCGGGTCCTCCGTCCTCCGCAACCGACGCTTGGTGGATGCGATTCAGTCGCCCAAACAGTTCCCGCTCAGCGACGGTGAGACGCAATGGGGACCTTGGTCCCTAGTGCCGGTATAAGCTTGGAGAAGGCCCATTTACTATGGGTTGCCGTTGGCGCCGTTGCCGTTGCCACCGGCGTTGCCGTTGCCGTTCTTGTCGCCCTTGTCGGCTTTATCGCCCTTATCGGGCTTGTTGCCGCCATGTCCCGGATTGCCCTGCTCGGTGGGGCCTTCGGAGCCCTCGCCGCCATTGCCGATGCCGTTATTGCCCTTCGGAGCCTGGGGTTCCTCCTCGTTGCCCGGAGGAGGTGGGGGAGGTGGTGGTGGCGGCGGCGGCGGAGGGGGTGGTGGTGGTGGAGGAGGCGGCGGCGGCGGCGGTGGTGGCGGTGGGTCGATGATCGCCACGGGCAACTTGGCCGGAATGCCCTGCGCGGTCTGGATTGGGGCGGCGCAGCGAGCTGGCCGTTCCACGCGAAACTCGCGCAGCAGGCGGGCCTGCGAGGCGACATAGGGGAAGCTGGAGGAGGCGACCTTCTGGCGATCGGCCTCGCGGCTGAGGAGCTTCGCATCGCGCTTCGAGGTCAGCTGAGCCACCTCGCAGCGGCGTGTGAGGACGACGCACTCCCCGGTGGTGGGGCAGAGCTCGACCCCGCCCTCGAACAGGATGACGCTGGTCAGGCCGGTGCCGCGCTCGACGGTGAAGTCGAACTCCGTGCCGCGCACACCCATCGTGCCGGTCGGCGTCGCGATCGAATAGGCGTTCTTGTCGCCCTTGCCGGTGATGAAGCGGAACGTGCCAGCCAGCGCGTTGACGGCGAACTTCTGCGACGCGGTGTCGCCGCGCATGAGATAGCGCTCGATGACGAGGCTCGAGCCGCGGCCAATAACCAGGTGCGTCTCGTCGGAGAAGACGATTTGCACCTCGCCATTGCTGCCGGTGATGATCGTCTCGCCTTCACGCAGCTCGGTGCCGCGCATCAAGGTTAAGCGGTCGGAACCGAAGCCGCCGGTGGCTTCGGGACGTACTTCCGCGACCGTGCCAAGTTGATCCTGGCCCGCCGCAGGCAGGACCAGAAGGGACAGAGCCAGGACGACATAAATCAGCCACGGCACGCGCATGAACACCTGCTCTCGGGTGGCCCCCGAAAGGCAGATTAACACTCCGTTTACTTGACATATCAAGCAGTCGTAGCGGTCTACGCCAACAAAAACTGCAAAAACCGACCTAAGTCGCCATTGCCCGGGCCGCGCGGCCGACAACGTCTTCGAACATCTGCGTCGTCAGGACGCCGGTGTTTGTGTTGTAGCGGGAGCAGTGGTAGCTGTCGAAGAGCGTGGCTCCGCTGCTCAGCCGGTGCTCGGCGCCATGGGCGAAGGGGTAGGCGCTGCGCTTCTCGCCGAGCGTCGTCAGCAGCGAGTCATGCGCGATGCGGCCGAGCGCCAGGTAGCCGCGCGGGGCGTGAACCTCGATGCTGGCGGTGAGGAAGGCGCGGCAGGTCTTGATCTCTTCGGGCGTCGGTTTGTTCTGCGGCGGAACGCAGCGGACGGCGTTGACGATCAGCACGCCCTGGAGCGCCAGCCCGTCATCGGGCCGCTGCTGGTAGTGACCGGTGGCGAGGCCGAACTTTTCGAGCGTTGCATAGAGCAGGTCGCCGGCATAGTCGCCGGTGAAGGGGCGGCCCGTGCGGTTGGCCCCCTTCAGCCCAGGAGCGAGCCCGACGATCATCAGGCCGGGACGCGGATCGCCCCAGTTGGGCACCGGTGCGTTGAAGAAATCGGGATAAGCGCGCTGGTTGTCATGGCGAAACGCCACGAGACGGGGACAGCGCGGGCAGTCATGCGGCGGATTGGTATTGGGCAACAAGGCAACCGGTGGGCAACAACAAGACTTGAGCATGCCTTGTTTCAGCGAAACGAGGAATGCTCAAGGGCCTCAGCTGCCCTTGGGGTCCACGGTTGCCATTGGCCGGTCGATCTGACGTTCAGCCTGGCGCTCGGCGCTGTGCGTGCGATCGACCTGACCGGTACGATCGACCGGCGGCACCCGGCCGACGGTCTTGGCCAGTTCGGCGACATCGAGGAAGAAATCGGCCTGGCGGCGGAGCTCGTCCGAGATCATCGGGGTCGGGGTGGTCAGCGTTGAAACCACGGTCACGCGCTTGCCCTTGCGCTGCAGCGCGGCAACGAGCGCGGTGAAGTCGCCGTCGCCCGAGAACAGCACGAGGTGATCGTAGTACTGGCTCATCTCGAGGGCATCGACAGTAAGCTCGATGTCCATGTTGCCCTTGATCTTCCGGCGCCCGGCGGCGTCGGTGAATTCCTTCGCCGGCTTGGTGACGACGGTGAAGCCGTTATAGTCCAGCCAGTCGATGAGCGGACGGATGGAGGAGTACTCCTGGTCCTCGACCAGCGCGGTATAGTAGTACGCACGGAGCAGGTAGGATTTGGCTTGGAATTCCGCGAGCAGGCGCCGATAGTCGATGTCGATGCCGACGGCCTTGCTGGTGGCGTAAAGATTCGCGCCGTCGATGAAGAGCACGACCTTTTCGCGCGGATCAATTGTCATGACAGTTCTCCTGACCGGGCGGCCGGCCTCTCAGGCTGCCCGGCATCAATATCCTGGTGGCTACGCGTATGGTCGAAGGGTAGCCGATTTAAGGCGCCGCTGCTGCCTAAGTTCGGAACAAAGGCTTAATCCCGGGAATTTGCAATCAGATTCAAAGTGGACGCCTGAGGTCCATTTTATTGCACCGACAGCAAGGCCTTGTTCCATCAGGCGAAACGCCAGCGGCCACCGGGGCCGGAATCTGTGAGAAACACGGTCGTGTGTCACACGGCTGAAAAACTTGTGCGAGGTGGCAGTGTCGTGTATGAGGGCCCCTTGATCCCCACAATTACCTGGAGACGTACGTGGCCCGCGTCACCGTCGAAGACTGCATTGAGAAGGTGAACAACCGGTTCGACCTGATCCTGATGGCTGCACACCGCGCACGCATGATCGCTGCCGGCTCGCAGATCACGGTTAGCCGCGACAACGACAAGAACCCCGTCGTTGCGCTGCGCGAAATCGGTGACGGCGCCATCTCGCCGGAAGACCTGCACGAGGACCTGATCCACTCGATGCAGAAGTATGTCGAGGTCGACGAGCCCGAAAAGCACGCCGCCCCGCTGCTCGACGCCAACGCGGACGAGGACGGCGACACCTTCGACACGATCTCGGAAGACGAACTGCTGCGCGGCATCGAAAGCCTCGCTCCGCCAGAGCGTCGCGACGATTGATCGCCTGCTGATCTCGCATATATAGTCTTGAGGCGTCGGGCGTTTCCGCCCGGCGCCTTTTTTGTTTGCGTGATCGCTAATCGCGGTCCCGCGACCGGTAGAACCAGCCGACAAGGCCGGGCCGCCGAGGAGTGCGGCACCCCATGATGCGTCAGTATGAACTCGTCGAACGGGTGCAGGCCTACAACCCGAACACCGACGAGGCGCTGCTCAACAAGGCCTATGTCTATGCCATGCAGAAACATGGCACGCAGAAGCGCGCTTCCGGCGATCCGTACTTCGCCCACCCGCTCGAAGTCGCTGCCATTCTCACCGACCTCAAGCTCGATGACGCCTCCATCGCCGTGGCGCTGCTGCACGACACCATCGAGGACACCGACGCCACGCGCGCCGAGATCGACCAGATGTTCGGCCCCGAGATCGGCTCCATCGTCGACGGCCTGACCAAGATCGATCGGCTGCAACTGGTGACGCGTGAGGAGGCGCAGGCGGAGAACCTGCGCAAGCTCCTCCTCGCGATTTCGGCCGACGTGCGTGTGCTGCTCGTGAAGCTGGCCGACCGGCTGCACAACATGCGCACGCTCGATTTCATGCGCGAGGACAAGCGTAAGCGCATCGCCACCGAGACCATGGACATCTATGCGCCGCTCGCCGGGCGCATGGGCATGCAGGGCATGCGCCAGGAGCTCGAGGACCTCGCCTTCAAGCACCTGCAGCCCGAGCACTACAAGGCGATCACATCCCGTCTCGATGAGATGAAGGCGGAATTCGCCGACACCATCAACACCATCAAGACCGAGCTCGCCGACAAGCTGAAGAGCGAGGGGATCGAGGCGCGCGTCTCGGCACGGGTGAAGTCGCCCTGGTCGATCTACACCAAGATCGAGCGCAAGCAGATCGCCCTGGAACAGCTCTCGGACATGATCGGCTTCCGCGTCATCGTGCCGACCATCCCCGACTGCTACCGCGCGCTCGGCATCGTGCACACGAACTGGAAGGTCGTGCCGGGCCGGTTCAAGGACTACATTTCGGTCCCCAAGCACAACGACTACCGCTCGATCCACACCACGATCGTGGGGGTAGGGCGGCAGCGCGCCGAACTGCAGATCCGCACCGAGGAGATGCACCGGATCGCCGAACTCGGCATCGCCGCGCATGCGCTCTACAAGGAGGGCGCGACCGACATCCACAAGATCGAGAATGAATCGAAGGCCTTCGTCTGGCTGCGCTCGACCATCGAGCATCTCACGGCCGGCGCTTCGACTGAGGATTTCCTCGAATACACCAAGCTCGAGCTGTTCCAGGACCAGGTCTTCTGCTTCACGCCGCGCGGGCGCCTGATCGCGCTGCCGCGTGGGGCGACGCCGATCGATTTCGCCTATGCGCTGCACACCGATATCGGCGACACCGCGGTGGGCGCCAAGATCAACGGCCAGATCGTGCCGCTGGTGACGCAGCTGCGCTCCGGTGACGAAATCGAGATCATCCGCGACCAGAACCACCTGCCGCCCTCGAACTGGGAGACCATCGCGGCGACCGGCAAGGCGCGCGCCGCCATCCGCCGCGCCGTCCGCCTGCAGCAGCAGCAGCGTGCCTACGCCATGGGTGAGCATGTGCTCTCGATCCTGCTCGAACGCGAGGGCGTGCTGCTCGACGATACGGAGTTCAAGCACCTCGCTGAGGCGCTTGGGCAGCCCGGCAAGAAGGAGCTGATGGTCTCGCTGGGAGAAGGCAAGATCTCCGGCGAGGACCTAGATACGCAGGTGATGGAGGTAAAGGGCATCAAGCGGCGGCGAAAAAAGATCGACCTGCCGGCCCCCGACAAGGCCGAGGGCTGGTTCGCGCTGCGGGGGACCGACCTGTTCCGGTTCCGCGTGCCGGGCAATCCGCGCTCGGGCCCCAGTGCCAAGGCGGCGCTGAAGCAGCTCGATTTCAATACGCGGGTCGAAGTCTCGCCCGAGGGCGTTGTGCCCGGCGACCGGCTGGTGGGCATCATGGAGCCCGACCGGCCCATCGAGATTTACCCGATCCACTCGGATGCGCTGTCCGAGCTCTACGACCAAGACGTCGCGTGGATCGATGTGCGCTGGGACATCGTCGGCCGCGAGGACCGCGACCATAAATGCGTGATCTCGATGCAGGCGCAGAACAAGCCCGGATCGCTGGCCCAGATTTCGACGGTGATTGCGGCCTGCGAGGCCAACATCCATAATCTGGTCATGCGCATGGAGTCGCCGGACTTCCACCGCTTCATCTTCCTGATCGAAGTGCGGGACCTGGCGCAGCTGACCGATGTGCTCAATTCACTCAAGCTCGCGCCCGGCATCTCCGATGTTCAGCGCGCGACGGTGGCAGAGGCACGTGCGCTCGAGCGCATCGACTGGAACGCACCCCAACGGCAAAAGGAGCCCGCGTGAACACCGAAGAAGTCCTGGACCTTTTCCGCGAGAGCGGGGCGCTGCTCGAAGGCCATTTCATCCTGTCATCGGGCCTGCGCTCGCCGATCTTCCTGCAGAAGGCGCGGGTGTTCATGTATCCGGCCAAGGTCGAAAAGCTCTGCCGGGCCCTGGCCGCCAAGATCCGTGAGACCGGCTATGGCGATGTGAGCCAGATCGTTTCGCCGGCGGTGGGCGGGATCATTCCGGGTTACGAGACGGCGCGGCACCTGGGCGTGCCGGCGATCTACACCGAGCGCGTCAACGGTGTTTTCGAACTGCGCCGCGGCTTCGAGCTGCAGCCGGGCGAGAAGGTGATCGTGGTCGAGGATATCGTCTCGACCGGCGTCTCCATCCGCGAATGCATCGAGGCGATCCGGAAGACCGGCGCCAATGTCGTGGCCGCTGCGTGCCTGATCGACCGCTCGGCCGGAGAGGCCGAGGTCGGCGTGCCGCTGGTCTCGCTGGTGCAGTACAAGGTGCCGGCCTATCCGGCCGACGCCCTGCCGCCGGAACTGGCGGCGATACCGGCGGTCAAGCCGGGGTCGAGGGGGTTGTCGTGATCATCGGGCTGGGCAACGACCTCTGCGATATCTCCCGCGTCGAAAAGACTTTGGCGAGATACGGCGACCGCTTCACGCATCGCTGCTTCACCGAGATCGAGCGGCAGAAGTCGGACCGCCGCGCACAGCGCGCGGCCTCCTACGCCAAGCGTTTCGCGGCCAAGGAAGCGTGCTCCAAGGCGCTCGGAACCGGCCTTAGTTTCGGCGTTTATTGGCGCGACATGGGCGTGGTAAACCTCCCCTCGGGCAAGCCGACGATGAAGTTGACCAACGGCGCCGCCCGTGTGCTGGAACGCCTTGTCCCAGCCGGCATGAAGCCTCATATCCACCTGACCATTACCGACGACGGCGGCATGGCGCAGGCATTCGTCATCATCGAAGCCCTGCCGATTGACCAGGCGGCGGCCCTCCAATAACCACTTGGCCCACTGGGCTAGAGGCAACCAATGAGCCAGACTGTGTCGAAAGCCGAAATCAAGGCCGGCAAGAAGAAGAACGAGCTGCTGGAGACGATCATTGTCATCGTCGAGGCGCTGATCATTGCGCTCATCTTCCGCAGCTTCCTCTATCAGCCGTTTTCGATTCCGACCGCATCGATGCAGCAGACGCTGATGATTGGCGACTATTTCCTCGCCAACAAGTGGGCCTGGGGCTTCGGGAAGTATTCCTTCCCGATTGCTATCCCGTTCAACGGACGAATCCTCGGCAACGCGCCCAATCGCGGTGACGTCGCGGTGTTCCGCAACGAGATTACCAACGAAGACTACATCAAGCGCGTCATCGGCCTGCCGGGCGACACTATCCAGATGCGCGAAGGCCGGCTCTATATCAACGGCACCATCGTCGAGCGCGAAAAGACGGGGATGGCCAAGGACACCGATAGCTACATGACCACGGTGGACGTCACGGTCTACACCGAGACGCTGCCAAACGGGGTCAAGCACACGATCCAGGAAATCTCGGACGACGAGAGCCTCGACAACACGCCGGAATATGTCGTGCCCGCCGGCCACTATTTCATGATGGGCGACAACCGCGACCGCTCGGCCGACAGCCGCGTGCTGAGCCAGGTGGGCTACGTGCCGCTGGACAATTTCATCGGCAAGGCCGAGGCACGCTTCTTCTCGATCAAGAACAACCTGCCGCCGTGGCAGCTGTGGGAATGGCCGGCGAACGTGCGGTGGGACCGCATGTTCCAGTCCGTGAACTGATGGCCAAGGGGCGTTCGCACGACAAGCTGCAGGCACGGCTGGGATATCGCTTCGCCGACCCGGACCTGCTCGATCGTGCGCTCACCCACTCCAGTGCCGTCTCGCCGGGCAAGCGCATCGAGCGCTCATACCAGCGGCTGGAATTCCTGGGCGACCGGGTGCTCGGCCTCGTGGTCGCGGACATGCTCTACCGCCGCATGCCGAAATCGAACGAAGGCGAACTCAGCCGCTCGTTGAATACGTTGGTGCGCAAGGAGACCTGCGCGGCCATTGCCCGCCAGCTCGATCTGGGTGCGGAGCTCAACCTCGGCGAGAGTGAAGCCCGGACCGGCGGCGCCAACAAGGATGCGATCCTCGGCGACGTCGCCGAAGCCGTGATCGGGGCCGTGTTCATCGATGGCGGCCTCGGGCAGGCCTACGAGATCGTCGAGCGGCTGTTCGGCGAGCAGCTCGACCAGTCCGGCACCGCGCGCGCCGACCCCAAGACGACACTGCAGGAGTGGGCGCAGGGCCGGGGCCTGGAACCACCTGTTTATGCCGAGATCGAGCGGACCGGGCCGGACCACGCTCCCGAATTCACCATTGCCGTGCGGCTTGGCAGTTACGAGGCCATCAATGCGACCGGCCCATCCAAGAAGCTGGCCGAACACAAGGCCGCCGAGGCTTTCCTGATCCGCGAGAAAGTCTGGCGCGACACGATATGACCGACAAGAACGAAATGCCCGATGCGGCCGAGCTGCCCGTTGCCGGCGAAAACACCCGCTGCGGCTTCGTCGCGCTGGTTGGCGCGCCCAACGCAGGCAAGTCGACGCTGCTCAATTCCCTCGTTGGCACCAAGGTGTCGATCGTCACCCACAAGGCGCAGACGACGCGCTCCATGATCCGTGGCGTCGTGACCGAGGGCGACGGGCAGATCGTCTTCATCGACACGCCCGGGATCTTCGCGCCCAAGCGCCGGCTCGACCGGGCGATGGTGGAGGCCGCTTGGACGGGGGCAGGGGACGCCGATCTCGTCGCGCTGATCGTCGATGCCGAGCGCGGGCTGACGACGGAGATCGAGGCGCTGATCGCAGGCCTCGAGAAGGTGCCGCACGACAAGGTGCTGGTGCTGAACAAGGTCGACCTGATCAAGCCGGAAAAACTGCTGGCGCTGTCCGAGACGATTAACGGCAAGCTGCGGTTCCAGCAGACCTTCATGATCTCGGCGCTCACCGGTAGCGGCGTGAACGATTTCCTCAACTGGGCGCTGAAGCGCATCCCGCTCGGCCCCTGGCACTTCCCCGAGGACCAGCTCACCGACCTGACGTTGCAGATCACCGCCGCCGAAGTGACCCGAGAGAAGCTGTTCCTCCGCGTCCACGACGAGATCCCCTACAACGCCACGGTCGAGGGGGAGAAGTTCACCATCAACAAGGACGGCTCGTATCGCATCGACCAGGTCATCTACGTGACGCGCGATACGCACAAGAAGATCGTGCTCGGCGCTGGCGGCCAGACCATCAAGGCGATCGGTGCGGACTCCCGCCGGGAGCTGATGGAGATCTTCGAGGTGCCGGTGCACCTGTTCCTCTTCGTCAAGGTCCGCGAGAAGTGGGGCGACGACCCCGAGCGCTACCGCGAGATGGGGCTGGAATACCCGCACGAGAAGTAATCTCCGATGCAATGGGACGGTGAGGGCCTGATCATCGGCGTCCGGCGGCACGGCGAGACCAGCGTCATCGCCGAGGTGATGGTGGCGGGCCGGGGCCGGTGTCTTGGCCTGGTCCGCGGCGGCCGATCGCCAAAACTGTCGGCGACCCTCCAGCCGGGGAATACCGTGCAGGTGAACTGGCGCGCCCGTCTGGAGGAACATCTCGGCACATTCCAGCTTGAACTGCTCGAGGCGCGGGCGGCCGCACTGATCTCCGATCGGCTGCGGCTCTACGCCAGCCAGTTGGTCTGCGAACACCTGCACCTGTTGCCCGAGCGGGATCCACATGACCGGCTGTTAGGGATGGCCGAGCGGATCATGGCGCAGGAGAGCATCCCCTCCGCGCTGGGGGCGACAGTTGCCCGCTTCGAGTTGGGCCTGCTCGAGGAACTGGGTTTCGGCCTCGATCTCACCAGCTGCGCGGCGACTGGCAGCACGCGCGATCTCACGCACGTCTCGCCGAAATCGGGCCGCGCCGTGAGCCGCGCCGCGGCTGAGCCATACCTGTCGCGGCTGTTGCGTTTGCCGCCATTTCTCATCGGAGACACCGAGCCCGGACCGGGGGACGTCGCCGATGCCTTCAAGCTGACGAGCTATTTCCTCGACACGCATGTCTGGATGCCGCGCCAGCTCGATCAGCCGGCTGTTCGGGATACATTCGTGGGGCTGGTGAGTTAGGCCTGTCGTCAAGGAGATGATCGATGAGGCGTGCGGACACAGCATCGAGGATCATTGCGGCACCGGCGCACGCGATCTATCAGGCGCTGGTCGATGGCGAGGCACTGGTCACCTGGCTGCCGCCCGACACCATGACGGGCGAACTGCTGGAGTTCGAGCCGCGACCTGGTGGCCCCTTCCGGATGGTGCTGCGCTATGCCGAGGGCGGCCACGGCAAGACGACCGATGACACGGACATGATGAATGCTGAATTCGCGGAGCTGGTCCCCGACCAGCGGGTGGTCTGGCTGGTGACCTTCAAGAGCGACGACCTGGCCTTCGCCGGCACGATGCGCATGGTGTGGGATCTCGAGCCGGCGGCCGAAGGGACGCGTGTCATCATCCTCGCCGAGGATGTGCCCGAGGGCATCAACAAGGAAGATCACGACGCCGGGCTGCGGTCGTCGCTGGCAAATCTGGCGCGGTTCGTCGGGGACCGGTCCTAGGCGTACTTGCCCGGGCGCACGGTGGGGCCAGCCGGTGGCTCGGGCGGAAGACCGAGCTTGTGGCGGAGTTTTGCGAGCGCCAGGCGCTGCATCTGGGCCTGGCCGAGCTGGAGCGGGCAGATCACCACGACTTCGGTGCCGCTCGCCTCGTCGATGGCAGCGACGCGCATCTGCTGGCCCAACTGGGTCAACTCGAAAAGAACGCGGCCGGACTGACGATTGTCGGGCCCGGCCATCGCATCAGCCTTCGGAGAAGCTCACGACGCCCTGGGCGTCGAACTGATAGACGTCGTCGCGGAAGCTCACGGTGCCCTGCCGATTGGCCCAGGCGGTAATGTAGGTGGTGTGGATCGGCACCTGCACGTCGAGCTTGATGTCTTCGCGCATGCCCTGCTGCCAGGCGGCCATGACGCTCTCCGGGGTCCAGCCGCCGCCATTGTCGCGCAGCAACCAGGCCACCAGTTCCTCGATGTTCTCGCAGCGCATGCAGCCCGAGGAGTGGAAGCGGGCGTTCTCGCCGAACAGGGCCTTCTGCGGCGTGTCGTGCATGTACACGTCGTACTTGTTGTAGAAGTCGATCTTGCAGTGGCCCATCGAGTTCTCGCCACCCGGATCCTGCCGGAAGGTGTACTTCACGGCGTCGTTGGTCGACCAGTCGATCTGCGTCGGCGAAATCTCGTTGCCATTGCCATCGAAGATGCGGATCTTGAACTTGGCCAGGTACTCCGGATCCTCGTTCATGTACTTGATCATATCCTTCTCGATGATGCTCTTGGGCACCGTCCAGTACGGATTGAACTTCACCTGGAAGATCTTGGAATTGAGGATCGGCGTGGCGCGGTCGACCTTGCCCACCACCGAATTGTGCCGCTGCACGACCTGCGCCCCCTCGACGGCTTCGACCGTCGCGGCGGGGATGTTCACGGCCACATAGCGGTCGGTGAGCGCCGAAGCCCACTGGTCGATGCGCTGGGCATTGAGGCGGAGCTGGTTGAGGCGGTAATCGGCGGGCACCGAGAGCGCATAGAACGTGGCTTCGTCGACCTGGCCGCTGATGACCAGGCCGTGACGGGCCTGGAACAGGCGTACGGCGGCGTCAAGCTTGGCGTCGAACTCGTCGTCGACGCGCTTCTCGAGCTCCATGTCGCCGTTGATCATCAGCCGGCGCTTGAGCAGCGCGGCGGCGCGGCGCGAGTCGCCGAGCTTGAGCCCGAAAGTCTCGCGCACCGGCGGTTCCCAGCTGCCATTGGCCTGGATGAAGGCCTCGTAGTTCTGGATGGCGAGCTGTAGGTTGTACGACGTGTCGTAGCTGAGGATCGGCTCGATAGTGTCGACAAGGCTTTTCGCCGTCGCGGTGGCGCCTTCGCGGTCAACCGATTTGAGGCGCTGCTCCTTGTTGAACATCTCCCAGAAGGAATTGTCCTCGGCCCGCACGATGGACGGCATGGCCAGCCCAGCGCCAACAGTCGCCATGGAAGTCAGCAGTTTACGTCTCGTCAGCCGCATCAAGTCACCAGCAGTCGCATGTGTCTCAGTTCCGCTCCTCATAGCACCGGCCCATCGAGGCACCAACGCAGGTCAAGCAGCTGTGAACCGCCAGCACTTTGCGCTCGGAATCGAGGGGCTTGCAGTGGCCGAGGAGCGAACCTGCAATTGGTCCGATGCATAGCCGAATTTAGGGCACAAATAAGAAACGCCGGCTTAAGGCCGGCGTTTGCTGAATCCGGTGTGGCGCAGATGCCACACTGGATTGATCAGAGCTTGTAGAGGATCTGGTCGACCCAGAAGCGCTCCAGGCGCCCGAGTGCCTTGTTGAGGCCCTCGAAGGCTTCGTTGTTCAGCCCGCCGACCTTCTCGATCGACTTGAGGTGGCGGTCATAGAGCTCGTCGATCACCTCGGCGACTTCTTCGCCCTTGGGCGTCAGGCGGATGCGGACCGAGCGGCGGTCCGAACGCGAGCGCTCCTGGAAGATGTAGCCGGTCTCGACCAGTTTCTTGAGATTGTACGAGACGTTCGAGCCAAGATAGTAGCCACGTGAGCGGAGCTCGCCGGCGGTCATCTCGGCGTCGCCGATGTTGAACATCAGCAGCGCCTGGACGGGGTTGATATCGTCCCAGCCCATCCGATCGAACTCGTCCTTGATCAGATCGAGCAGTCGACGATGCAGCCGTTCAACCCGGCTGACCGCTTCGAGATAGAGCGGCTTCAGCCCTACTGTCTCTTCCGGGACCATTGCCTCTGCGGCGTTGGATTTGATTGCCATTTGTGCCTCACTGTCTGTCGTCATGCGCGATTTCTTCGCGTCTCATAGGCCTCAAGTTACGGGGGCCCAAATAAGATGGGCTTAAGCCGTAGACTTAAAACTATCTTACGGAAAAAGTTCAGGATTTTGGCTTTACGGAACGTAACCACAGGTCAGAAAATTGTAACCTGAATGTTTCGTATACGGCCTAATCGTGGGCCTGGCGGCGGGTGCGGAAGTTGAGGAACATCAGCACCGCGAGGCTACCTAGGATGAGCAGCCGGAGGGCAAAGCCGAAGGCATCGATCCGCACTTCGCGCACGCCCGCAAGGTAGAGCGCCAGCTCGACCAGCGTCGCCCCAGCGAGCAGTACCGTGCCCCAGCTGGCGCGGATCCAGAGACCAACCGCGGCGAAGAGACGAGCGACACAGAACACGGCGAGATAGGTGAAGCCGGCGGCCCCGAGCTGGGTGATCGGGCTCTGGGCGCCGGTGGACACGCCAAGCAGCCGCGCGGCGTCGCCGAGCCCGAGCAGCAGCGCGATGATCGCGATGATGCGGAGGTAGCGGCCGGCAAGTTCGCTCTTGAAGTCCATGCCGTTGGATAACCCGGATGCCCCCATGCGACAAGCGCGAGCCTTGGCGCGGGCGCGTGCTGCCTGCTAGAAGCGCGCCCATCGAACGGAGCATCCCGATGAGCAGTAACTGGCCCAGGCACGACATGAGCTTTCTCGGCGGCCGGCGCCAGCGACGGCTGCGGCGCACTGACTGGATGCGCAACATGGTGCGGGAGACGGTGCTCACCCCGCACGACTTCATCCTGCCGATCTTCGTCGAAGCCGGGACCAACACGCGCAGCCAGATCAGGACCATGCCGGGCGTCGAACGCGTCAGCGTCGATCTGGCGGTGGAAGTGGCGCGCGCCGCGGCGGCCGAGGGGATTCCGGCGCTGGCCATTTTCCCCAATACCGAGGATGGCCGCCGCAACGAGAGCGGCACCGAGGCCTTCAACCCGGACAACCTGACGGCCCGCGCCTTGCGCGCCATCAAGGACAAGGTGCCTGGGATCGGGCTGATCACCGACGTGGCGCTCGACGAGTATTCGTCCGATGGCCAGGACGGGCTGGTCCGCGATGGCGAAATCCTCAACGACGAAACGGTCGAGGTGATGGTAAAGGCCGCGCTGATGCAGGCGAGGGCAGGGGCCGACATCATCGCGCCGTCCGACATGATGGACGGCCGTGTCGCGGCGATCCGCGCGGCGCTCGACGACGAGGGCTTCGAGCAGGTCGCGATGATGAGCTATTCGGCCAAGTTCGCCTCGGCCTTTTATGGGCCGTTCCGTGAAGCGGTAGGCTCGGGCAGCCGGCTCAAGGGTGACAAGCGGACCTATCAGCTGGATTTCGCCAATACCGACGAGGCCATGCGCGAGGTCGAGCAGGACATCGCCGAGGGCGCCGACATGGTGATGGTGAAGCCCGGCATGCCCTATCTCGATATCGTGCGCCGCGTGCGCGACGAGTTCGACGTGCCGGTGTTCGCCTACCAAGTGTCGGGCGAGTACGCGATGCTGAAGCTGGCCGGGCAGGCGGGCGCCATCAATGGCGAGGCGGCGATGATGGAGAGCCTGATCGCCTTCAAGCGCGCCGGCTGCGACGGCGTGCTCACCTATTTTGCCCTCGAAGCGGCACGGAAGCTGAACGGCTGATCGGTTTTTTCTGTCGACCACTTGCGTGGGGACACAAGGTCCCCATCTTTTCCCTCATGACCGAGGGCCAAGCCATGAGCGACCACCTTCCCGATCCGAGTACCGCACCCGAGCTGTTCGAGGGCGTTTTGCTGCGCCGGGCGTTTGCCTGGCTGATCGACTGCGTGATCATCGCGGGCATCACCATCGCGGCGCTGATCGTCGGGCTGGTGTTGGGCGTAGTGACGCTCGGGCTGGGCCTCTTGGCGCTGCCGATTATCATTCCGGTCGCGATCCTTGGCTACTATGCCGCAACGTTGGGCTCGCCGATGCGTGCGACGGTGGGAATGCAGGCGATGGATATCGTCCTGACCCCCGTGCGCGGCACGCCGCTCAATGGCTGGGCCATCCTCATCCACCCGATCCTGTTCTGGCTGACGGTGTGGATCAGCTGGCCGTTCTCGATCCTCTTCGCGCTATTCACCCCGCGCCAGCAGATGCTCCACGACCTCGTCGTGGGCACGCTGATGCTGCGCCGCTCGCCTATGCAGCGGTTCTGGCGCGCCCGCTCCGCCTGACTTGGCGCGCCCGCAGGGCGTCGCAGTGGAGCCGCTGCGACGGCCATTGCCGACGCGAGTCCTCGCGCATAGACTGACAGGGTCCCTCGCAGGCCCTCAATGACCGATCAGACGCCCGAGAACACCCAGCTTTTCCTTACGGCGGCTATGCCTTGCCCGTATCTGCCGGGCCGTCAGGAACGGAAGCTCTTCACGCACCTGACCGGCCGCCGCGCCGCGTCGCTTCACCATCTGTTGAGCGACAACGGCTTCCGCCGCAGCCAGAACCTGATTTACCGGCCGGCCTGCGACGGGTGCTCGGCCTGCCAGTCGGTCCGTATCGTCGCGCAGGAGTTTGCGCCCAACAAGCGCTACAAGCGCGTACTGCGCCTCAACTCCGACATCGCCGTCGAGGTCTGCCAGCCGCGGGCGACAGCCGAGCAGTTCGCCCTGTTCAAGCGCTACCTCGACGCTCGCCACGCCGGCGGCGGCATGACGCAGATGAGCTTCGTCGACTATGAGTACATGGTCGAGGATACCCCGGTGCAGACCGTGGTGGTCGAATACCGGCTATCCACCGTACCCGGGCGTCCGCTCGTCGCCGTGGCGCTGACCGACGTGATGCCGGACGGGCTCTCGATGGTCTACAGCTTCTACGATCCCGACCTCGATCACCGCGGTCTCGGGAACCTGTTGATCCTCGACCACATCCAGCAGGTGAAGCTCGCCGGGCTCACCTATGTCTACCTCGGCTACTGGGTGAAGGATTCGCCCAAGATGGCCTACAAGGGCCGCTTCCACCCGCTCGAGGTGCAACGCGGCCCACTCGGGTGGCGACGCCTGGAGTGAGGGTGCGGACCTGGGTCCGCGCCGCCCACTACCCCGTGAACCTGTTGTTTCGCGGGAAGCCGGTCGGCGGTTGCCTGCCGGCGTCGGCGCGGTTGCCGAGCCATTCGGCGAGTTCGGCCATGGTCTTGGTGTAGGTCCGACCTGACGAGTCCTGCCAGGTGAGACCGGCCGCCGCCGGGAAGGTCTTGAGGTCGCTCAGCCCGCCGTCCTTGTACTTCTGCAGGCGGACGCCCTTGCCGCGCGACATTTCCGGGAGCTGCTCGAGCGGGAAGACGATCAGCTTGCGGTTGTCGCCGATCGCCGCGACCACGTCGCCCTCGACCGGCACGATGAGCCTTGCCTCCTCGGTGCCCGAGAGGTTGAGCACCTGCTTGCCCTTGCGGGTGTTGGCGATCAGTTCGTCCTCGCTGACGACGAAGCCGTCGCCCTTGCGTGAGGCGACGACGCGCTTCCGGCCGGGGCGGTAGACGAACAGGTCGACGATGTCCTGGCCTTCCTCCATGTCGACCATCAGGCGAACGGGTTCGCCCTGGCTGCGGCCGCCGGGTAGGCGGTCGCCTGCGAGCGTGAAGACCTTGCCGCCGGTGGAGAGTAGCAGCAGCTTGTCAGTGGTCTGGGCGTGGATGAAGCGCTTCAGCCGGTCGCCGGTCTTGAAGCCCTTTTCGTCGATGTCGGTGGTGTGACCGCGCATCGAGCGGATCCAGCCCTTTTCGGAGAGGATCACCGTGATCGGCTCGCGCTCGATCATCTGCGTCGCGACCTCGTCATGGTCGATGACCAAGGCCTCGGCGAAGTCGGTCTTCCGGCGCCACAACTGGTGCGGCGCGCCGTTCTTGTCCAACTTCGGGTAGGCCTTCTTGAGGTCGGCGATCTGCTTCGAGATCTCGCCCCACTGCTTGCGATCCGAGGCCAGCAGCGCTTCGAGATGCGCTTCTTCCTCGCTCAGCGCCTTGTGCTCGGTGCGGAGCTCGATTTCCTCGAGCTTGCGCAGGGAGCGGAGCCGCATGTTGAGGATGGCTTCCGCCTGCACGTCGCTGAGGTCGAACGTCGCCATCAGCGAGGCCTTGGCATCGTCCTCCTCGCGGATGATGCGGATCACCTCATCGAGGTTGAGATAGGCGATGATGTAGCCGTCGAGCACTTCGAGGCGGCGGGCGATGTTGGCCAGCCGGTTCCTGGTGCGGCGGACGAGCACATCCTTGCGGTGCTCGAGCCAGGCAACGATCACCTCCTTGAGGCCCATGACGCGCGGGATCGTGCCCTTGTCGAGGACATTCATGTTGAGGCTGATGCGCTGCTCCAGATCGCTGAGCTTGAACAGCTGCTCCATCAGGATGTTCGGATCGACCGTGCCGGCGCGCGGCTCGATGACGAGACGGATGTCGTCGGCGCTCTCGTCGCGGATGTCCTTGAGCAGTGGCAGCTTCTTGTTCAGCAGCAGCTCGGCGATCTTTTCGACGAGCCGTGACTTCTGCACGCCGTAGGGGATCTCGGTGACGACGATCTGGTAGACGCCGCGGCCCTTGTCTTCCCGGATCCACCGGGCGCGCAGGCGGAACGAGCCGCGGCCGGTCTCGTAGGAATTGAGGATCGACGACTGGGTCTCGACAAGGATGCCGCCGGTGGGGAAATCCGGGCCCGGGATGAACTGCATCAGCTCGGCCGTGCCGGCGGACGGGTTCATGATCAGGTGCAGCGCGGCGTCGCAGATCTCGTCGACATTGTGCGGCGGGATCGAGGTCGCCATGCCCACGGCGATGCCCTGCGCACCGTTGGCGAGGAGGTTCGGGAAGTTGGCGGGGAGGACGACAGGCTCTTCGCTCGAGCCGTCATAGGTCGGCTTGAAGTCGACCGCGTCGTCGTTGATGCCATCCATGAGGCGCATCGCGACGTCGGTCATGCGCGTTTCGGTATAGCGCATCGCCGCGGCGCCATCGCCGTCGATATTGCCGAAATTGCCCTGGCCGTCGGCCAGCGGGTAGCGCATTGAGAAATCCTGCGCGAGGCGGACGAGGGCGTCGTAGATGGACTGGTCGCCGTGCGGATGGAACGAGCCCATCACGTCGCCGACCACCTTGGCGGATTTCTTGTAAGCGCCATCGGGATCGAGGCGGAGCAGGCGCATACCGTGGAGGATGCGGCGGTGCACCGGCTTCAGGCCGTCGCGCGCATCGGGTAGGGCGCGCTGTGTGATCGTCGAAAGGGCGTAGGACAGGTAGCGCTCTTCGAGGGCGCGGCGCAGGTCGACGACAGCGGTATGCTCGCCGGATGGGGGCGTGGTCTTGTCGTCGCTCATCGGTGGGTCAGGCTCATGCGAATCATGTCGGCACTATAGCGACAAGCCCGGCTGCCCGGGCGTAAAGCGTGGCCACATCTCACGGAGAACGGCGGCCCAGCGGCCGCTTCGGTTGCGCGGAAAATCCCACCCAGTAGGATTGGCGTCTCGTAGCGGAGCGTGCCCATGCTGAAACTGATCCTCGTCCGGCATGCCAAATCGGCCTGGGGCGACGCCACGCTGGCGGATTTCGATCGTCCCCTGGCGCCACGTGGGCGGCACGCTGCGGCTTGGGTCGGCACTGCGCTCCAGGAGCGGGCTATCGCGCCGGAGCTGATCCTCTGCTCGCCGGCGGCGAGGACGCGGGAGACGTTGCGGCTGGCCGCATTGGATGGGGCGGTGCAGTTCGAGCCGCAAGTCTACGAAGATCGCGATGGCGACTATCTCGACTTGCTCCGTGCGGTGGAAGGCTCACCGTCTCCGCTGGTACTTATCGGGCACAACTCGGCCACTGCGGTAACCGCCGCACTACTAGCGGGCAGCCGCGACGATTTTCCAACCGCGGCCTTTGCGGTCATCGAGCTGGCGATCGCGGAGTGGCGCGAGCTGCGCGCGGGGCAGGGGACGCTCGTGGAGTACTGCGTCCCGCCGAAGGACTAGGGCGCCTCGGAAGGCGCCCCGCTGTTGTCAGAGATTGCAGTAGTGATAGTCGCCGTCATAGCCGAGGAACATGTCGGTCTCGGCATTGTAGGACCGGTAGCGGGCCTCGCAGGCGGCGACATGATCGTCGAAATCGCCGTCGTAGCTGTCATAGCCGCGGTCGCGGTTCATGCTGGAAAAAATGGCGGCGCCGACGGCAAAGCCAAACAGGCCAGCCGCGACCGAGCCGACATTCGGCCGGTTCCACAGGTACCAGTCACGATAGTTGTTCTTGCCCCAATGCTTGCGATTGTGTTTCCAGTCATCGCAGCCCTTCCAGTTCGGGTGGGCGAGGCACTGCTGGGAAACATAGCGTTCCTGCTGGCCGATGCTGACCGAGACATTGGCAGCGCTGGCCGGGGCGGGGATTGCCATCATGCCGGCGAGGACTGTTGCAAGGGCGGCGGAAGCGATCTTGTGCATGGTTTGACTCCAAGTGTTCTTGTTGTGGTGACGCTGGTCAAACCAAACGCGCAGAAGCGCCCGAGGTTGCCCGGAGACCGGGGATTGGGGCTTTTCCAGCCCGCTCAACTCTGCGATAAGGGAACGTTCGCGCGACTGGCGAGATCAGATGGGGCACCATCGGGGAACGCGAACGTTAGCTGCCGCTCGCCTGGGCACCCTCTCGATCCTTCATGGGAGCCCGCATGACCCTGACAATCCATTCCCCTCGCCAGGCTGTCGCCAGCTTGGAATCGCCGGAGCCCGCGTGCTACACGCTCGCGATCCGAAACGCCCTCCACATCGTATGCCCCGGGAGCTGCCAATGAGCGCCGCCGCCAACCTTCCGCTCTTTCCCCGCTTCTTCTCCAACACGCTGGCCGACACCGATCCCGAGATCGCCGAGGCCATCAAGCTGGAGCTGGGTCGCCAGCAGCACGAGATCGAGCTGATCGCGTCCGAAAACATCGTGTCCAGGGCCGTGCTCGAGGCCCAGGGCTCGATCATGACCAACAAGTATGCTGAGGGCTACCCGGGCAAGCGCTACTATGGCGGCTGCCAGTATGTCGACATCGCGGAAAACCTGGCGATCGAGCGGGCCAAGGAACTGTTCGACGCGGGGTTTGCCAACGTGCAGCCGAACTCCGGCTCGCAGATGAACCAGGCGGTGTTCCTCGCGCTGCTGGAGCCCGGCGACACGTTCATGGGGCTCGACCTCAACTCGGGCGGTCACCTGACGCACGGCTCGCCGGTCAACATGAGCGGCAAGTGGTTCAAGGTGATCTCCTACGGCGTGCGCCAGGACGACCATCTGCTCGACATGGAAGAGGTTGCCCGGAAGGCCCGCGAGCATAAGCCCAAGCTGATCCTTGCCGGCGGCACCGCTTACTCCCGCGTCTGGGACTGGAAGCGCTTCCGCGAGATCGCCGACGAAGTGGGTGCCTATCTGATGGTGGATATGGCCCACATCGCCGGGCTCGTCGCCGGTGGCGTGCATCCCTCGCCAGTGCCGCATGCACATGTGACGACCACCACCACGCACAAGAGCCTGCGCGGGCCTCGTGGCGGCATGATCCTCAGCAACGACGAGGCGATCGCCAAGAAGATCAACTCGGCGGTGTTCCCGGGCCTGCAGGGCGGGCCGCTGATGCATGTCATCGCGGCCAAGGCCGTGGCGCTCAGGGAAGCGCTGCAGCCCGAGTTCAAGGCCTATGCCCGCCAGGTAGTCGCCAACGCCCGTACGCTCTCGGCCACGCTCATCGAGCAGGGCCTCCAGGTCGTTTCTGGCGGCACCGACAACCACCTGATGCTGGTCGACCTGCGGCCAAAGAACGCCACGGGCAAGCGGGCGGAAGCCGGCCTCGGCCGCGCCTTCATCACCTGCAACAAGAACGGCATCCCGTTCGACCCGGAGAAGCCGTTCGTGACCTCGGGCATCCGCCTCGGCACCCCGGCCGGCACCACCCGCGGCTTCGGCGAGGCCGAATTCCGCGAGATCGGGCAACTGATCGTCGAGGTGCTGGACGGCTTGCGTGAAGCCAATTCCGACGAGGGCAACGCGGCTGTCGAAGCAGCGGTGCGCGAGAAGGTGAAGGCGCTCACGGCGCGCTTCCCGATCTACGCCGACTAAGAGCATGGCTTCGCGACCCGCGAAGCGTCGTTGGAGAAAGATGGCATGCGCTGTCCCTATTGCGGAAATGACGATACGCAGGTCAAGGACAGCCGGCCGACCGAGGATTCCAACTCGATCCGCCGCCGCCGCATCTGTCCCAGTTGCGGCGGCCGCTTCACCACCTTTGAGCGCGTGCAACTGCGCGAGCTGATGGTGGTGAAGAAGTCCGGCCGGCGCGTGCCGTTCGACCGAGATAAGCTCACGCGCTCGGTGAACACGGCGCTGCGCAAGCGGGACGTCGAGCCCGAGCGTGTCGAGCGCATGATCTCCGGCGTCGTGCGTCAACTCGAGAGCCTGGGCGAAGTCGAGGTGACATCGGACCAGATCGGCGAGTTCGTCATGGAGGGGCTGAAGGGCCTCGATGACGTGGCCTTTGTCCGCTTTGCCTCGGTCTACAAGAATTTTTCCGCTGCTGACGACTTTCGGTCGTTCCTGACCGAACTCGGCGACGACGACCGCCGCAAGCCCAATCAGGACGATTGAGATTGCGGTTTCACCGCCCGACGGGGTAATCCTGAGGGCAGAACATTGCGCACCAAGCGCGAACAAGAGAACGACTTTCTAGATATGGCCGATCCCAAGCCACGTGATCCCTCAGTTTCCCGCACGGCCAACCAGCGTGGTGCGGCGCGGCTGGCAGCGGTGCAGGCGCTTTACCAAATGGATGTCGGGCGCCAGTCGCTCGAGGACACACTGAGCCAGTTCGGCACCATCCACGTTGGGCGCGAGATCGAGGGTGAGGAATACCTGCCCGCCGACGCCGATTTCTTCCGCCAGATCGTTACCGGGGTGATCAAAGGCCAGTTGCAGATCGACCCGGCCGTGGACCAGGCGCTGGTCGATACATGGCCTATGGGCCGTATTGACGCAACGCTTCGGGCCATCCTACGTGCTGCAGTATTCGAATTGCTGAAGCGCAAGGATATTCCCTCCCGCGTGGTGATTACCGAGTACGTCGACGTCGCCAAAGCCTTCTATGAGGACGAGGCGCCCAAGATGGTCAACGCGGTGCTCGATCAGGTCGCCAAGACCGCCGGGCGGGACAACGATCCGGTGAAGACAAGGTAGTATTCTATGGACGAGCGTGCCGTGAGTGTAGGGTCGCCCGTCCGGAATATTGGTTTGCTCGCTGCAGCCCAGGCGACCATGGGGTCGAACCAGGCGATCCTGATGTCGATCGCCTCGCTTACCACCGCCGGCATGGTGGCCGACAAGGCCTTCGCGACCATCCCCGTTACGCTGATGATCATCGGCACTGCGCTCTGCACCGGGCCCGCGGCCTGGATGATTCACTCGTGGGGGCGACGGAACGGCCTCGTTTTCGGGGCCGCGATCGCCATTCCTGCCGCGCTGGTTGCGGGTTTTGCCGCCTGGATAGGCTGGTTCTGGCTGTTCTGCGCGGCGCTGGCAGCGCTGGGTGCACCGGCGGCTTTCGCCAATCAATATCGCTTCGCGGCCGCCGACAGCGTGCCGGCCGCGCTGAAATCGCGAGCGATTTCATGGGTTTTGTTTGGCGGTGTGGTCTCCGGCTTCCTCGGGCCGCAGATCAGCGCCCATACCAAGGACTGGATTCCCGGGCACGAGTTCACCGCGACTTACCTCGTGATGGCGCTGCTGGCCGTCGTCGCGATTGCCGTGCTGTGGCTAACGCGGCTGGCGCCGACCGTGCGGCGTGCGGCGGATCGCAAGGCCGGGCGATCGATCGCTAAGCTGTTGCGGGATCGAACGATTTGGGTACCGATGCTGGCGGCCTCGGCGGCGTATTCGCTGATGGTGCTGGTGATGGTCGCGGCGCCGCTGGCCATGGTCTACGTGTGCGGGCATACCAGCGAGGAAGCGGCGTTCGCCATCCAGTGGCACATCGTCGCGATGTTCGCGCCGAGTTTCATCACCGGCGCGGTAATCCAGCGTCTGGGCGCCCCCATGACGGCGGCGATTGGGCTCTTGGCGATCATCGCCGCGGCAGGGGTAAGCCTCCACGGCATCACCACGCTGCACTTCGATATTTCGCTGATTCTATTGGGTGTTGGCTGGAACTTCGGATTCATCGCTGCAACCGCGATGCTGGCCGTGGCTTACCGCCCGGAAGAGGCGGCGCGGGTGCAGGGGCTGAACGAGCAGGTGGTGTTCGGCGTGATGGCCGTCGCCTCGATCGCCTCGGGCGTGCTGCTGGAACTGGTGGGCTGGCAGACGATCAACCTGATCGCCATCGTGGTGGCGACCGGTGCGATCGTCATCCTGGCCTGGGGCGCGATGACGCCAAACAGGGCAGCAGAGCTGACCTGATGAACGGCGCTTCCTGAACGGTGGATCAACCGATCCTGAACGGCTTTTCGTGCCGTCAGATCGAGCTGATGATCGACTCGATGAAGGTGCGGTCCTGTCCGTAGGACGGGGTGCGGCGGCTGTCGATGGTGAACGACTTGCCGTCCTTGATGCCGAGCCGCTCGGTGTCGACGACCTTGCCCTTCTTGTCGAAGTAGATGACGAGCAGGGTGCGCTCCTTGCTGAGCTCCATGCCGAAGGCCGTCTGCGAGACTTTTTCGCCGAGGTAGTACCAGGCGTTCTCGTTCTGGAAGCTGTTGGTGATCTGCGGCGAGCCAAGCACGGCAGTGACGAGCGCAGTGCTCTGGCCGACGCGAATCTGCTGCACTGCGTCGTCCGAGATGGAATAGCCGCGCTGGCGCTGCTGGGTGAGGCTCATGCCGCTCGAGCACGCAGATAGCGTGACGCCAACCAGCACGGCGGCGGTGATCGGGAGGAGAACTCGAGTTGCGGTGCGCAGAGGCATCAGTTTGACTTTCCCGATCGCTGTCTACTATTAGCTCGGCTTGAGCCGGGCGGGCACTGTGTAGCTGTCAATGGCGCCCGCTGGCAAGCTGGCTAGGCCCTCGACCCGAACCCTTCCACACCGGCAGCTGACCGTACCGCACAAGAGCGGAGTGCCACTGATGATATTGAAGTTGTTCAGGAAAAACCCTGCCCCAGACGCTGTTTATGCCGTCTATACAGCCATTGTGGCGCAATCCCGGCAGCCCGTGTTCTATGCCGAGTGGGGCGTCCCGGACACGGTGACCGGCCGCTTCGACATGATCTCGCTGCATCTGGCGCTGGTATTCCGGCGCCTGCGGCATGAAAAGAAGGTCGGCATCGAGTTCGGCCAGGCGCTTTTCGATCTGTTTTTCAAGGACATGGACCGCTCGCTACGCGAATTGGGGGCAGGTGATCTGAGCGTGCCCAAGAAGGTGCGGAAGATGACGGAGATCTTCTATGCGCTCATGACCGGCGTAAACGAAGCCATCGACCGCGGTGATCGCGCCGGTGTCGAGGTGGTGCTGCGGCGCAACGTATTCGGCGAAGCCGAGGCCGGCCGGGCCGACGAACTGGCGAGCTACCTTTTCACACAGGCCGATTCGCTGGCCACGCAGCCGCTCGACGCGATTGCCGGCGGCCATATCGACATGGCGGTGGCAGCATGAACCCCAAGCCCGCTCCGTTCCGCATCGCCGGCGCCGATATCCGGCTCGATTCGATGCCCACCAACGGTCGCGACCTGACACTCGATGTCGGTGCCGAGGATCGGCTCGCTGCCGCCGACCTGCTCGGCATTACGGCGGTGGAGAAGCTGCACGTGCGGCTCCATGCCGTGCGCTTCAAGGGCGGCATCCGCGTCAACGGTCGGCTGGTCGCGACGACGGTGCAGCCCAGCGTCGTGTCGCTGGAACCGGTGGTGCAGGAAATCGCCGAACCGATCGACCGCGTGTTCCTGCCCGGCGGCGAGAAGGCCTATGCCGGTCCGGCCGATGCCGAAATCTTCGTCGACCTTGACGGCGAGGACGTGCCCGACCATTTCGAAGGCAACGAGGCCGATATGTCCGACCTCGTGCTGGAGACACTGGCGCTTGCACTCGATCCCTATCCGAAGAATCCGGGGGAAAGTGTCGGCGCGCTGGGCGATGACGGCGACACCGAAAGCGACCTGCCATTCGCCGGCCTCAAAATACTCAAGACTCCCGAGGACAAGGGGTAGGGCTGCCCTGTGGCTGCCTGCAGCAGCCGCGAGGAGTGGGCCAGGGGTGGCCCAATGACTGCCACAAACACGGTGTCATCCCTGCCTTCGCAGGGATGACATCCGGAGTGTGGCGATGACAGCCGGATGTGTGGCCGCAACAGGTGCAGGATCAACGCTTCTCACTAGAGGTGTTCGGTTCTCTGAGGTAAGCGTTTGACGAGCAATTCATCCGTTCCCGTGCGGAACGTAGGACCCAAGCGGCGATGAGCGACAGCATCCGTATTTCCGTGGACGCCATGGGCGGCGACAAGGGCCCGCGCGTGGCGGTCGAGGGCGCCTATCTGTTCTGGCGTGAGCGCAAGAACACCACCTACATTTTCCACGGCCGCGACGCCGACCTCGCGCCGCTGATCGAGCAATTCCCGGCGCTGAAGCCGATCTCGCGGATCGTCCACTGCGACAACGTCATCTCGATGGAAGAAAAGCCCAGCCAGGCGTTGCGCAAGGGCAGGGGCAACTCGTCCATGTGGGCAGCGCTGCAATCGGTGAAGGACGGCGAGGCCGATGTCGCCATCTCCGGTGGCAACACAGGCGCGCTGATGGCCATGGCGACCTTCTGTTTGAGGCCGATCGAGGGCATCTCGCGTCCCGCCATCGCAGCGCTGTGGCCGACGCTACGGACCGACATCATCGTGCTCGATGTGGGCGCGACCGTCGGTGGCGATGCCAAGCAACTGACCGACTTCTCGATTCTCGGCGCTGCACTGGCGCGGGCGCTGTTCGACCAGGACCTGCCGACGGTCGGTCTGCTCAATGTCGGCACCGAAGAGATGAAGGGCCACGACGAGGTCAAGGAAGCCGCACGGATTCTGCAGGCTGCGAGCGGTGAGGGCTTTGTCTATCACGGCTTCGTCGAGGGCGACGACATCGGCAAGGGCACGGTGGACGTCGTGGTCACCGAGGGCTTTGCCGGCAATATCGCGCTGAAGACCGCCGAAGGCACGGCCCGGCAGGTTGGCAGCTATATCCGCGATGCGCTAAAGGCCGACATCATCTCGATGCTCGGCGCGGCGATTGCCGGACAGGCGCTGGAGGCGTTGAAGCGCAAGCTCGACCCGCGCAACATCAATGGCGGCGTGTTCCTGGGGCTGAACGGCGTCGTCATCAAGTCGCATGGCGGCACCGACGAAATCGGCTTCAAAGGCGCGCTCGGCCTTGCCTACGAAATGGCGCGCAGCCGGGTGATGGACAAGATCGCCGAAGGCATGCGCCGCTTTCCCACCCTCAACGCAGCGCCGGCTCCGGCCGCTGCCGAACCCGAGGCCAAACCCGCGTGACGAATACCAGAAACATCATCCGCAGCGTTGGGGCGTATCTGCCGACGCGCGTCATGACCAATGACGACCTGGCCAAGATCGTCGATACATCCGACGAGTGGATCCAGCAGCGTACCGGCATCAAGCAGCGCCACGTTGCCGCCGAAGGCGAGAACACCTCCGACCTTGCCGCCGCCGCCGGGCGCCGGGCGCTCGAGAATGCCGGCCTCGAGATCGGCGAAATCGACCTGATCGTGGTTGCGACGACGACCCCGGACATGACCTTCCCCGCCACCGCTGCCGTGGTGCAGCAGAAGCTCGGCATGCACCATGGCGCCGCCTTCGACATCCAGGCGGTGTGCTCGGGCTTTGTCTATGCGGTCGCGACGGCCGACTCGTACCTCAAGAACGGGCTGTCGAAGCGCACGCTGGTGATCGGCGCCGAGACCGCGACGCGTATTCTCGACTGGAACGACCGCACCACCTGCGTGCTGTTCGGCGATGGCGCCGGCGCGGTGATCATGGAGCCGGCCAAGGGTGGCGAGGAGCGCGGCGTGCTCGCGACGTCGCTGCGCTCGGACGGGCACCACTGGAATAAGCTCTACACCGATGGCGGCCCGAGCTCGACGCAGTCGATGGGCCATGTCCGCATGGAGGGCAAGGAGGTCTTCAAGCACGCGGTCGGCATGATCACCGACGTGGTCTACAAGGTGCTCGAGGATACCGGCCACACCATCGACGACCTCGACTGGTTCGTGCCGCACCAGGCCAACAAGCGCATCATCGACGGTGCCGGCGTCAAGCTCGGCCTGCCGCCCGAAAAGGTGGTGGTGACAGTGGATCGCCACGCCAATACGTCCGCCGCTTCAGTGCCGCTGGCTCTGCACACCGCCGTCTCCGACGGACGCATCAAGCGCGGTGACCTCGTGATGATCGAGGCCATGGGCGGCGGGTTCACCTGGGGTGCCTCGCTGATCCGGTGGTAAGCTAGCGGCCCTTGTCGGGGGTCGATCCGCCCGACATTCTTTGCGCGTCTCACCGAGTCGCAGCGCAGGGCATCGTCGTGCAGGAGAATGGACCCGGGGACCGGTCAGCGGTGCCCGAGAGCGACTGGCGCCTGGTGCTGGTGGCGACGCTTGCCGTGTTCGCTGTCTACGCGATCTCAACCTGGTCGCGGACGCTGCCCATCATCTCGCAGGATGAGCTCGGCTTCATTTCGCAATCGCAACTGCTTGGCGGCGTGCCGGCGGTGAACATGGGCTCGGCGCCCTATTACCACTTCGGCTATTCGCTGCTGCTGGTGCCGGTCTGGTGGATCACCCAGGACCCATTGCAGGCCTATAAGAGCTTCATGCTGATCAACGCAGTGCTCGCTGCGTTGCTGCTGCCCGCGCTTGTCGGGATCGCGGGTGCGCTCGGTTTCCGGCGCTCGCCACTCCTGCTCGCTGCCGCGGCGGTTGTCGCACTTTGGCCGTCCTATTTCTTCGTTGCCCACTACGCGTGGTCGGAGGCGCTGTTTCGGCTGGTGTTCGCCGTGCATGTGCTGGCGCTGTTGCGGCTCGTGGGACAGCCGCGCATGGGCTGGGCCGTGCTGTTCGCGGTCAGCGGAGTGGCGCTCTACGCCGTCCATCCCAAGGCGCTGCTGATCCTGCTGCTCGCGCCCGCGACGCTCATCGCTCTGCGCGGCATGCGGGCGCTCGACACGCGAACGATGCTCATGGCGGTGGTTGTGCTCGGCGTGGCAGCTGGGACCGTGATGCTGGCAATGGGTAACCTGCACGGGCTGCTCTGGCACGACGGCGGCTATTCGACCGAACGGGCAATGCTGGCCCGGCTGCTTCGCCCCGAGGCACTGCTGACGGGGCTTGCGGTCCTGCTGGGGCAGCTCTGGTATCAACTGACGGCGAGCCTTGGGCTGGCCGCGATCGGCATATGGTACGTGCTGCGATATGTGGGGCGTCCGGGCGCTCCGGCCCTGCGGTGGGCTGTCGGCTACGTGCTGGTTGCTGCCCTTGCTGTGGGGCTGGCCTCTGTGGCGCAGATGCTCGATCCGCAGCGGGTCGATCATGTCGCCTACGGGCGCTACATCGACGGTGCCTCGGTGCTGCTGGTCTGGCTGGGTCTCTGCTGGCTGCTGTTCGGCGAGCGCGGCAAGGGGCAGCGGGTCGCGGGGCTGGTGGCCATCGGCATCGTAGTGCTGGGGGGCGCGGTCCTGGCCGCGCTGCCGACCGTGGCCGCGCTAATGCCGGCGCATCCGGAGAACGTCGCGGGGATCGGGTGGACCTTCCTCACAGGCTCAACGCCGCTGCAATTCTTCGGGATCAACGCCCTGCTGTTCGCGGCCCTGGCAGGGCTGCTGCTGCTCCTGGGGCAGGCCGGGCGGTTGGCGCTGGTCGCAGTGTTCGTTCTGGGATCGACCGTGGTGATCTCGACTTACCTTGCAGTGCAGTCCCGCGCGCAGCTGCAGTATCTCTCGGCCGATGCGGCGGCGATCCGGGGCACCGGGTTGGCAACGCTCTACTGGACCGATGAGGTCCGCGACCGGAAGCTGTGGTCCTATCACCTGCAGTACACGCTCGGCGCCACGTTCATCGCGCGAGAGGCAACCTTGCCGGCAGGAGCGGGGTTGGTCTCGGCCGAGCGGGATACCGACGGGCTTGTCTGCGCGGTGGCGCTGTCGAACGGTCTGTACGTGCTCGCCGGCCCGCCACACACGGCAGGCTGCTAGCGCCCGGGGGTCACGCCAGGATGTGACGCGCGAAGCGTTCCCAGGTCAGGGTGCGGCCGAACTCCATGGCATGGTCTCCCGCCATGGCGGTCTGGTGTCTGTCGAGCCGGGCGATGATCTCGCTCAGGCTCCGGGCGTCGCCCGTGGGAAACAGCCATCCGCTCTTGCCATTCTCGATGGTCGAGGCGAGGCCGGGAAGGTCGCTTGCAATGACCGCCCGGCCATAGCGGCAGGCGAGTGGTACGACGCCTGATCCGCTGACCGCGCGGTAGGGCAGCACGACGGCATCAGCGCGGGCAAAGAGTTCGGCCGTGTCCGCATCGCTGACATGGCCGGGACGGATTTCGACCATGTCGGTCAAGCCAAGGCGAGTGATCTGTGCCCGTAGCTGGTCCTCCCCCTGCCAGAACTCGCCGGCGATGGTGAGGCGCACATCCCGGCGGCCACTGAGCGCCAGGGCCTCAATGGCGATGTCGAGCCCCTTGTAGGGACGCACGAGGCCGTAAAACAACAGTTCGAGTGCCCTCTGCCGGGCAAGGGCACCAAGCGGCTGCGGGAAATCGTCGAAGACGGGATGTGGCAGGATCGCAACCGGAGCGCCGGGAGAAATAGCACGCACCGCGTCCGCAAGGGTGTCGTTGTGGGTGACGTAGCGGTCAGCTTGGGCCAGCTGCCACTTGCTCAACCGGTTTTTCCACCAGGCAGCTTCGTGATCGACGGCGTTGTGAACGATCGCGCATACCGGCACCCCTTGCCGTCGCAGGCTGCGAGCGATGGTTCCGAGGGCGGGGGCGAGAACGAACGTCCAGACCGGGATGACCGCCAGATCGGGTTGCCACCGTGCGACCTGCGATGCCGCCCGGTGCCAGCTCAGCGGGTTCATCCCGTCGAGGCCGGATGCTATGGTCAGCCCTTCGGGCGGGCGCAGGTCGGCGGAACGTTCGGAGCTGCCGGGATAGATCCAATTGCGGTATTGGCGCGAGAAGGACCAGAGCCGCACCTCTGCAAGCTGCGCCAGCGCCTGAGCGGTCGCCGCCGTGTGCCGCGCGACTCCGCTGCGGATCGGCGGCACCGGGCCGATGACCGCGATGCGGCGTTGCGTCATGCCCGAACAAGCCGCCGCAGGCACAGCCCGAGGCCGAAGCCGATCGCATCGGTCAGCGTGGTCGCGATCCGCAGGCCGAGAGCGGCGAGCAGTGCTGCCTCGGTGCCGGTGACCGGCGCAACGAGCGCGAGCAGCACAGCCTCGCGAACACCCAGCCCACCAGGGGCGCCCGGAGTAATCAGGCCGAGGGTCCAGGCAGTGGCCACCGCGGCAGTCAGGAAGAAGTAGTCCGCTTCAGCGTGGGGCGCGACCTGATGCGCAATCGCCGTGAAGATTGCTCCCATCAGGGCGACGTTGAGCAAGTAGCAGCCGAACGCGACTACCAGATCCGCGGCTCGGGGTGCGGTCAGCGCGCGCAGGTAATCCGGCCACTTCCATGCCGCGAACGCTATCGCCACGGCGATCGCGCCGAGCAGAATTGCCGGAAGCAGCGCGGCCGCAGGGGAGAAGTGAACCAGGCCATAGAGTTCGGGCAGCTCGCTGCTGCGGATCGATGCGAACGCTATGGCCACCAGCGTCGCCGCAAGTGCCGATCCTGCCAGTTCGATCAGGATGGCCACGCCTACCGGAGCGGGCGAGAGCCCCGCGTTCCGCGACATCACCAACCGGCCCGCGTGATGAACGACGTTCCCCGGCAGATATTTCGTGAACTGCGAGACCATGAGGATGCTGAGTGCCGAGCCGAAGTGCGAAGGCTCGCCCATGCCCTTCAGGAGCCGGTGAAATGCCGCGGCCGCAAGGATGAAACCCAGTTGTCCAAATGCTGCCAGCACGCAGAGGAGGGCCAGCAACCGGCTGTCAGCGATGAGCGGCCCGATCGCCGACCAGTGCATTGCCAGCGCGGCAACGAAGAACAGGCCGCTCAGCACGAAGGCGGCGAGGCCGAGATAGTGGATTATCCGCTGGGAGAAATGCGGCGGCGCGTCCCCGGATGCCTCGGCGCGCGCTGGCGCACCATCGGCCGGACCGGTCATGACACCAGTTCCCTGGGCTGGGCGGCCTGCTGAAGCTCGGCTCGCAGCTGGCGCTCGCGAATTTCCTCGAGCAGGCGGCGATTGGTGGCGATGAGATCGGCGAGGATGCCCCCGACCGCGAGGATGCCCGAAACTGCCAGCAGCCCGGCGGCCAGCACCAGCGACTGGATGTTGCCCGCGCCCTCGCCGATGGCGAAGTGGTAGAGGAAGCGCACGATGACGATCAGCGCAGGCAGGGCGACCAGCGCCGCCAGCCCGAGGAAGAAGCGCAGCGGCTTGTAGAGCACGAAGATCCGGATGACCGTCAGGATCGAGCGCATCACGTAGCTGCCGATGCTGCGGACCAGCCGCGACGGCCTGAGGTCGCCGTTGACGCCCACCGGCACCGAAGCGATGGCAATGCCGTTGCGCCCCGCCTGGATGATCGTTTCGAGCGTGTAGGTGTAGGAATTGAAGACGTTCATCCGAACCGCGGCATCGCGGTGAATGGCGCGGAAGCCGCTCGGCGCGTCGGCGACCACGGTGCCGCTCGCCTGCTTCACCACCCACGACCCCAACCGTTGCAGGAACTTTTTGATCGGCGAGAAATGCGCGATCTCCTCGATCGGCCGCGCGCCGACGACGATCAGCGCCCGGCGCGCCAGGATGGGCGCCACGAGGTCCGGAATCGAGCGCGCGTCGTACTGGTTGTCCGCGTCGGTATTGACGATGACGTCGGCGCCGAGCCGTAGCGCGGCCTCAATCCCCGCCATGAAGGCGCGGGCCAGGCCCTGGTTGGTCGGAAGCGACACGACATGGTCGACACCGCCTCGACGCGCCACCTCGACGGTCCGGTCGGTGGAGCCGTCGTCGATCACCAGCCACTCGACGCGGTCGAAGCCTGCGACCGCCCGCGGCAGGTTGGCAAGCGTGATCGCGAGGGTCGCTTCCTCGTTGAGACACGGTATCTGGATGATCAGCTTATGCACGGAGGATCCGACGGTAAGGCCCGGTCGACGGCGTGTGTCACCGGCTCGAAAATGCCCCGGAAGTCCGAATTCCCCGTTAACTCGGGCTGTGCGATGTGCCGGACCGCCCACACTGGGGCATCGCGGCCCGTCCGGGACAGGCTCCTCAGCCGGTCATTTGAACGCTGCAATTGCTCCTAGCCTTTGATAGATCAGCCAGATTGCCAGTGGGGCGCACCCGCGTTAATCTTTCTTCACAATCCGTAGGTGGGGGCGCCTGACGGGACTAAGCCGGTGCGGCGATTAGTGGAGGGGCGGTAATGACACAGAAGACGGTCACGCGGGCAGATCTGGCGGAGGCGGTATACGAGGCAGTGGGTCTGTCGCGCACCGAATCGGCGGAGTTGGTCGAGCGCGTCCTTGACCTCATCGGTGATGCGCTGGTGGAGGGTCAGCACGTCAAGCTGAGTTCGTTCGGATCGTTCCAGGTGCGCTCGAAAAACCAGCGCATCGGCCGTAATCCGAAGACCGGCGAGGAGGTGCCGATCCTGCCACGACAGGTTCTGGTGTTCAAACCGTCCAACGTGTTGAAATCCAAGATCAACAAATCTATGGTCCGGTCTGGAAAATAAGACTCTTTCCGGGCGGGTGAGTCCTTTTGGACAAGTCTCCAGACGCTTTCCGTACGATCTCCGAGGCAGCCGACGAGCTGGATCTGCCGCAGCACGTGCTGCGCTTCTGGGAGACGCGATTCTCGACCATCAAGCCGCTGAAGCGCGGCGGCGGCCGGCGCTATTACCGGCCCGAGGACGTGACCCTGCTCAAGGGCATTCGTCACCTGCTCTATGATCAGGGCTTTACCATCAAGGGCGTGCAGCGGATCCTGAAGGACCAGGGCATCCGCTACGTCATCGCTATCGGCGAGGGCCGTCCCGTCGAGGCGCTGTCGCCGCCGTCCGAGATGGCCGACGACGAGGATTTCGTCGCCGAGTCCGCCGTGATGCCCGAGATCGAAACCGATGCGGATGGGCAGCAGGCCGCCGCGCCGCGCGGCCTGAAGCTCCCGAGCTTTAAGCCGAAGCCGGCGGGCCTGACCTCCGCCGATCGCGACCGGCTCTCCGACGTGCTGCGCGAACTGCTCGACTGCAAGCGACTGCTGGAGCGCGCCCGCGAGGGGTAAGGACGGCGCAGACGCTGAAATGAAGAAGGGCCCCGCTGGGGCCCTTCTTCATTCCGCTAGTCGCCCGTACCGTCGATGGACCGGTCGGGTGCCTTTGCGTCAAGCACCCCGTAGGACTGCGACGAACCGTTTCCGGCGTCCTGCACGTCCCCGTCGACACGGAGGCCGCGGCGCAGGAGTTCACGCACGGCGGACGCGCGGCTTGGCATCCGGTTAGCGAACCGGAAATCGTCAAGAGCGCGGAGTTCATTGGGCTCCAGCATGATCTGGAGCCGCTCGCCGCGCTGGAGGTCGTTGCCCTTGTAGGTCTTCTCGGTCATGGGAAATGTCTGGCTGCTAATCCTACTCATTCAACTCATTGCGCGAGCTTTGGTTGCGCTCAGTGAGTAACTTACTCATTCGGCGCGTGGGGCTGCATCCGTGCAATAGCCTAACTTCGGTTTTCCTCGACCTTTGGCGGCGCAGCGCGCAACCTGACGCTCAAAGAGGTAGGTGCCATGTTCAACGAGCTGCAGTCTGGGATGTCAGACGTCGGGACCGTCCTCGTACTCGAGGACGAAATGCTGGTCGCCGTGGTGATGGAGGACTGCCTGCGCGACCTCGGCGCGATCGATGTCGTCATCTGCACGACCCTCCGTGAAGCGGAGAGTGCGCTTGCGACGCGGCGGATCGACTGCGCCGTCCTCGATGTGCGGGTTGGCGGTTCGCCGTGTTTCCCGATCGCCGACAAACTGGCCGAGCAGGCTATCCCGTTCGTCTTCGCCAGCGCCTCCATGCCGGAGGAGTTTCCCGAGCGGCACCTCGATCGCGAGCGGTTGTCGAAGCCGTTCTCGAACGAGCAACTGGTCGAGGTCGTACTAGCCGCAATCGCAGCGGTACCGGTCAAGGCCTGAGGGGGCCCGCGTGAGCCCCCCGTTGCGTCAGCCCCGCTTCGGGATCTGGATGTCCTTGAGCAGCAGCGTCAGGGCCGTGTTGAGTGCGTAGACGCCCGCCAGGAACAGGAACAGTACGTTGAAGCCGCTCGTGTAGTGGCTGAGGACGATCTCGCGCGTTGCCTCGGGCAGGCCGGCCGCGATATGCGGGCTGAGGCTGGTGAGCCCGCCCGGGATGGCCGCCGCGACATCGGCAGGGAGTTGCGCGTCCTGTGCGGTCAGTGCCCAGGTCATCACGGCGCCGTTGACCGCGAGGCCGAGGGAAGCGCCGATGGTGCGGGCCTGCGTGATGAGGCCGGTACCGGCGCCGATATCCTGCAGCGGGGTGGCAGCCTGGATGGCCACCATCAGCACCTGGAACTGCAGGCCCATTGAGATGCCGAACACCGCCATGAGCAGCGCCATGATCCAGACCGGCGTATGCGCGTCGACGAAGGTGTAGCCCACCATCAGCAGGGCGCCGATGGCCATGGCGGCAACCGGCATCCACTTGTAGCGGCCGGTGCGGGCGATGATGCGGCCGGCGAGCATCGAGACGATCATCGAAGTGGCTGACGCCGGCAGGAACAGGAAGCCGACTTCGGCGGGCCCGAACCCGGTAATCACCTGAAAGTAGAGCGCGAAGTAGAAGAACTGGCCGAGCGTCACGATGCCGGCGAGCAGCGAAACCAGCGTCACGATGGTGATGGTGTGGTTCTGGAACAGGCGCAGCGGCACGATCGGCTCGGCGGCCCGGCGCTCGGTGACGACGAACCAGATGGCCGCGGCGATGCCGATCACCGGCAGGGCGAAGGTGAGAAGATCCGGGCCGGCGGGGTCGATGACGTGATCGCCCCAGTAGACGATGGCGGTGGTGGCGATGGCGAGCAGCGCGCCGCCGAGATAGTCGACCTTGTGCTTTTTCTCGGTGAACTTCGACTGCATGGCGAAAAAGATCAGGGCGAGGACGACGATGCCGACCGGCAGGTTGACGAGGAACACCCAGCGCCAGCCGAAAAGGCTGGTGATGTAGCCGCCGGCGACCGGCCCGAGGATCGAGCTCAGCGCAAACACTGCGGATGAATAGCCCTGGTACTTGGCGCGGTCGCGCGGGCCGAACAACTCGCCGATCATGGCGAAAGCCGAAACCATGAGCCCGCCGCCGCCGATGCCCTGCAGCACGCGCGCGGCGATCAGCGATTCCATCGACCAGGCCATGCCGCAGACGGCCGAGCCGATGAGGAAGAGGACGATGGCGACCATGACCACGTTCTTGCGGCCATACATGTCGCCGAGCTTGCCGTAGAACGGCGCTACCGCGGCGGTGGAGAGCAGATAGGACGAGCCCACCCAGCCGAAGAGATGCAGGTTGCCGAGTTCCCCGGCGATGGTAGGGAGCGCGGTGACGACGATCTGCATGTCGAGGGTCGCCATGAACATCGCGATCAGGGCGGCGAAATAAACGAGCAGCGTCGCGCGATCGGGCCGGGCAGGGGCCTCGGCCGGCGCGGCGGCTGCGGAAACGGGCGATGCGTCAGCAGACATGGAGTATCTCCGAAACTCGGAGGCGGTTTATGTGCCTCGGGCAAATCCGTGTCAACGACAATTATGTGACATCAGCATATAATTGACCGGCGCATGCATTTATGCTACCGCGGCGCCCATGACCAGCAGCAAGACCGGCACCAGCCGCGAGCCATTTACTGACCTTCCGACCATCTGCCAGACCCGCGGCGACCGCGAGATGGTGGAGTTGGCCGAGCAAAGCGGTCTGTCGCCCAACGCGGCAGAGGCTGTCGCGACGATCGACGCGGTGATGCACAAGATGCGCCGCTCGATCCAGCGCCGCGAGTTTGGCCGGCAGGTGATGGCTCAGATGGACCCAAGCCTCGATGTCAGCCACCTCGATGCGGTCAGTGCCATAGCGCACAAGGGCGAAGAGATCGCCGAGGTGACGGTTGGCCTCGTGGCCGAGCGGCTCGGCATCGACCCTTCGCGCGCCAGCCGGGTCACGTCCGATCTCGTCGAGCGCGGCTATGCACTGCGCGTGGCATCGCAGCAGGACGCACGGCGCATCTGTCTCGAGCTGACCGAGAAGGGCGCCAACTTCGTCGAGGCGATACGGCGCAACAAGGTGCAGCTTTTCACCCGCGCGCTGGCGCAGTGGAACGAGCACGAACTGATGGTGTTCGCCGCGCTGTTCGAGCGCTTCTCGAACTGGGCGACCGACGAGAACGGTGCCGCGCGTTCGGCCGAGAATATCCGCCGGCTGCTCGACGAAGCCGAGAGCAAGCCGAAGGAAACCGCAGACGCGAAGTAGCGGCTGGACGGGCGGCGCGGGTCGCCGTAACCCTTGCGCATGTCCAAGACCACTGCTGCAACGCTGGCGCTGACGAAGGCCGGCATCGCCTTCACGCCGTTCCCCTATGAGTACGACCCGGACGCGCCGCGCATCGGCCTGCAGGCGGCCGAGGCGCTCGGCCGCTCGCCCGACCAGGTGTTCAAGACGCTGATGGCCGAGGTGGACGGCAAACCTGTCTGCGTCGTCGTGCCGTCGGACTGCGAAGTCAGCATGAAGAAACTCGCGGCGGCCTTCGGCGGCAAGTCCGCCAACATGATGAAGCCGGCCGACGCCGAGCGGCTCACCGGCTTCAAGGTTGGCGGCATCAGCCCCTTCGGGCAGCGGAAGCGGGTGCCGACCGCGATGGACGAGACGGCGGAGCTGTTCGACGAGGTGCTGATCAATGGCGGGCAACGTGGCCTGCTGATCGGGCTGAAGCCCGCGGACGCTACGCGGGCGGCCGAGATGAAGCTCGTCGATCTCGTTGCTTGATTTCGATTCCTGACCAACGTTATCCACTTTTCATCAGTAGTATCAACTAAGTAGACATAGTCGTTGGGCTCGGGCTTCGAGCATGTTAGCCGTTGTCACAAGTTGAAATCGGCATTTTGGAACCGGAACAGCCGGTTCATCTTCTCTTTTACTCGGTGAGATGCTTCCAACCGCCTCCGGTGGCGCCGCCGCGGCTCGCCCGGGCACGGTTGTGCACGCCTGGAGGGCAAGGTGGCAAGGTTCGAGATCGTCAATCGGATCGCCCGGTACAATACGACCTTCATGGGCGCGGAGCCCGATCTCGAGCCCGGATTCCTGGGGTGGATCGAGCTGATCCGGCCCAATGGTGATCCGGCCGGCTACATCTACCTCGAGGACAAGGCCAAGGGTTCGCGTCTCGGCGGCGTGGGGCGGTTCGACCCGCCCTATGTGGTCATGTCGCGCCCCATTCGCGAGGCGGCCCTGCTGTTCACAGTCCTCGACAGCAACCGGCCTCTCCAGCTCCGGTACCACGGCGAGGAGGAGCGGGGCGGCAGCACCTTCCTCGAAGAGGACTTCACCACCCAGACCGAGGAAATCCGGCAGGACATCGAGTCCGAGGTCGGGCGAGCGCTGTTCACCAGATAGGCAGGGAGTTGCGACATGCATGGATTTGAAGAACGGGGTGTAGACGTCCCGCGTGGCAGGTTTGAAGAAACCGGCCGGTTTGGCAGGATGTTTCCGCACCTGCGATCGTTGAAGCGAGAGGAGGCCGACATCCTCCCGCTGACCGGGATCATGTCGGGTCCGGGCGATGACAACCCGCGCATCAAAGCCGGATACACGTTTCTCGGCCAGTTCATCGATCACGATCTGACACTGGACCTCACCTCGCTGCTCGAGCAGCAGGTCGACCCCATGGCCACGACCAAGTTCCGAACGCCAGCCCTGGAACTGGATTCGCTCTATGGCAGGGGCCCGGGAGCCCAGCCGGCGCTCTATGACAAGGACAGGTTCGGAAGATTTCTGCTGAACCCCGAGGGCAACGACCTGCAGCGCAATGCGCAGGGGACGGCGCTCATCAGCGAGCATCGGAACGACGAGAACCGCATCGTCAGCCAGTTGCACCTGCTGTTCCTGAAGTTCCACAATGCCGTGCTCGACACCCTGGCCGTTGGTGCCGACGACCAGCAGAAGTTCGAGGACGCGCAGCGACTGGTCCGCTGGCACTATCAGTGGATCGTCCTCAACGAGTTCCTGCCGCGCACGGTCGGCGGCGACTTCATGTCGGAGGTCCTCGAGTCGACCGACCCCCACCACATCGGGCCAGCCTATATGCCGGTCGAGTTCAGTGGTGCCACATATCGGTTCGGGCACAGCCAGATCCGCCCGGGCTATGCGATCAATGACACCGAGGGGGCGCCTCTGTTCCCAGCTAACCCGGCCGCCCCTCCCGGCAACGATCTCCGCGGTGGCCGTGATTTTGGCGGCACGCTGGTTGTCGACTGGAAGCACTTCTTCGGTGAAGCCCCGCCGGCCGCAGGCGGCGCCGCCGTTGTCCAGCAAAGCAAGAAGATCGACACCAAGCTTTCCGGTCCGCTGCTGAACCTGCCCAATAGTGTTGTTCCTCCGACCGACCTTGCCCGTTCCCTGGCTGAGCGGAACCTAAAGCGCGGCCTCCGCCTGCGCCTGCCAGCCGGCGAAACGATCGCTGACTACCTGGGAATCGAGAGAGTCCCAGAGGCCGTCGTCTGGGAGGAGCTTCCGGCCAATGCCGGGCTGACGCCACTCTGGTTCTATATCCTCAAGGAGGCCGAGGTCCTGCACCACGGGCACCATCTGGGCGGCGTGGGGGCAGCGGTGGTCGCCCAGACTTTTGCGAATGTCGTCCTGGCGGACAAGGCCTCGTATCTTAACAACGTGCCCAACTGGACGCCCGACCTGGCGGTAGGTGGCAAGTTCACCATGGCCGATCTGGCGAACTTCACCCTTGGGACGAGCATTCCGAACGAGACCCTCGATTTCGGACCGGCAGCGCCGGCACGGCCGTAGCACTCGGCGAGCGGATGGACGCAAGAGGCGGGCCGGAGCCCGCCTCTTTTTCGTCAGTTGTGGATGAACAACAGGATGATGATGATCAGCCAGATCGGGATACCGAGCAGCCAGAGGCCAAGGGCACGAAACATCTAGTGTCTCCTTCTCAACGGACGCGACGGAACGTGGTGCCGAACGACGTCCGGCTGTCGCGGTGGTTGCCGCCCTGCTGCGCGGCCCAGAAGGCGCCGGCAGCGCTGACCAGCAGCGAGGCGGCGATGAGGAAGGCGCCGAGCACGCCGGTCTTGCGGGCGGTTTCCGCAGCGGCAGCGGCCTGGGCCTTGGCTGTGTCGACGGCAGTCAGCACGTCATTGACGCGCGTCGTCGCTTCATCGGCGGTGAGGCCGGTGTTGGCGGCCACGACCTGTGCGAGATAGGCTCGATCAGGGTCGCTCACCGAACCGGCAATCGCACCCTGGGCGATGATGCGTCCAGCCTCGGCGCGAGCCGCGATGCTGTCCGGAGCCGTGCCGCCGGCAGGGGCGGAGGCCGGACGGAACAGCGTGTCGACGAAGTAGGCGTTCGGGTCGAGGGCTCCGGCGGCGTCATCGGCCACCGTGGCTGCTGCGTTCGTGACGGTCGACGCGGCCGAGCCAACCGCATTGGCGGCGGCGGAGATGCCACCGACCGCGATGATCCCGCCAACGACCAGGGCACCGCCCCAGACGAGCAGACCATGCACGCCATCGCGGATATCGCTCTCCTCCTCGGTGGCATCGTTGTGCCGCCTGCGCAGCCGGCCGGTGACGTAAGCGCCGGCCATGAAGCTCGAGATCTGCACCCAGAGCAGCCACGTGCCGGCCGCAATGGCGATCCAGATCGCCGGGACGTCCGGACCGGCGCGGAAATCCACCATGCTGAGGCCGACAGCCGAGCCGAAGCTCAGCAGCACAAGCGAAATGGCCGCAGCGATGACGATGCCGGCGATGATCGCCGGCCAATCGACATAGGAACCGCTATCCGTTGCCGGTGCTGGCGCGACGATGACGTCGACTTCCGATGGGATGGTCATGTCGGCCCCCATCAACGCAGGCCGAAGAAGGACAGGACGGCCAGGACGACCACCACCAGACCGACAAGGTAAATTATTCCGTTCATTTTTTTATCTCCTTGACGCAGTTCGCCTAAAGGAAGCGCGGAACGGGCATTTTGGTTGCAATGCGGCGAAAGAGGGGCGGTAACCTGTTCCGCATCGCCCCTGCGTCGGGCCCTGCGACCAGGCCGTAGATCGGCGCGACCGAGCAGCCGTTTCTCACAGTTCGGAGGGTTGCCTTGGGGCGAGCTTGCGACTAGATAGGGCGCCAAGTCGGGGTGTAGCGCAGCCTGGTAGCGCATTTGTCTGGGGGACAAAGGGTCGTCGGTTCGAATCCGGCCACTCCGACCATTCTTTCCAAGGCCTAGAGGATAGTCGATTGGATAGTGCGCACAGCGATCCAATGGCGGCTGAACTGACTCTGGTGCAGAGCAATCTGGAGCGCTGGCCGGCTGCGGCTGATGGCGTTCCGGTGCTGATAAACCTCTCCGAGAATCACACTTTCCGCATCGATGGCGCCCAGGGCGGGCGGCAGGTCTTGCGCCTGCACCGGCCGCGCTACCAGTCGCGCGCGGCGATCGGCAGCGAGCTCAGCTGGCTCGAGGCGATCACCGACGACACCGAGATTCCGGTGCCGCGGCCGATTCCCGGCTCCGACGGGGAGATCGTGCAGGAGGTGGCGCCCGATCGCTACGCCGCGCTGTTCGCGTTCGAGCCGGGCGAGGAGCCGCAGCCGGATGGAGACCTGGTGCCGCTGTTTGCGACGCTCGGACACTACGCGGCGACGCTGCACAACCATGTTGCCACCTGGCAGCAACCTGAGAGGTTCGTGCGCCCGATCTGGGACGCTGTGGGGATACTCGACCAAGCCGGGCTGTGGGGCGACTGGCGCAAGGCGCCCCGTGTGGATGGCGAGACGCTGGAGACGCTGACGGAGCTCGACGCTGCGCTGCGGCAGGATTTGCGCGCCTATGGCACTGATATCGACCGGTTCGGGTTGATTCATGCCGATATGCGGCTCGGAAACCTGCTCGTCGACGGCGAGCACACGGTGCTGCTCGATTTCGACGATTGCGGGCATGGCTGGTTCCTCTACGACCTCGCTGCCAGCCTGTCGTTCATCGAGACCTCGCCGCAGGTGCCGGCGCTGATCCGCTCCTGGCTCACCGCATACCTCGAAATCAGGCCGCTGAAGCCCGACGACCTGCGCATGATCGACGCGCTGATCCTGCTGCGCCGCATGGCCCTGCTGGCCTGGATCGGCTCGCATGGCGAAACGCAGCTGGCGCAGGAGCATGCCGACCGTTTCGCGCTGGACACGGCAGCGCTGGCAAGGAAGTATCTGGCCCGCTGACCCCCAGGGTCGGCTGGGGGCCGGGCCGGAATGCGCATCCTCGCTGTCGCCGATATCCACTACAGCCTGCCGCAGTTCGACTGGCTGCTGAAGGTCGCGCCGCGCTACGACCTCGTGATCATTGCCGGCGACCTGCTGGATGGCGCCTCTTTCGTCACCACAAGCGCGCAGATGGTGGTGGTGCTGAAATATCTCGAGCGGCTGCGCGAGCTGGCGCCGCTGATGGTGTGCTCGGGCAATCACGATCTCAACCACGCCTATTCGAGCGGCGAGCGCTATGCGCGCTGGGTACCCTATGCGCGCTCGGCCCAGGCGCATGCCGATAACGAGACCCTGGAAGTGGATGGAGTGACCTTCACGATCTGCCCATGGTGGGACGGCGACATCGCCAAGGCCAATATCGGCCGGCAACTCGAGGCCGCCGCGGCAGAGCGGGCCGAGCGGTGGATATGGGTCTATCACGCGCCGCCGTCCGAGACCCCCGTGGCCTGGTCGGGACATCGGCACTACGGCGATGTCGAGCTGGCGGGCTGGATTGCCAAGTATCAGCCGGACCTGGTGTTTGGCGGGCATGTGCACGAGGCGCCGTTCGTGCGCGGCGGCTCGTGGGCGTCGCGGCTGGGCAACACCTGGGTGTTCAACCCCGGCAAGCAGATCGGCGACGTGCCGACGCATATCGTGGTCGATACCGATCGCAACGCAGCGGCCTGGTTCTCGTTCGAGGGGGCAGGGGTGCTGGACTTCGCGGCGGACGCGCCGACGGAGATGTATGAGCTGCCCGACTGGGTGCCGGCGGTTTAGCCCCTACAACCGCGGATCCGACTTCAGCGCCGAGCCGGCGGGCGCTGCGCTTTGCTGCTGGTTGACCAGCGCTTCCAGCACCTCGTCGACCATGCCGAGATGGTCGGTGCGGTCGGCGAACTGATGCTTGATGTCGGCGAGGTAGGTGGTGGCGTCGATCAGCCGGCGCGCGAGGATCCGGGCGACGTGGAAGACGATCTCGGGTCGCATCTGGAGGAAGCTCTCGGCATCCTCGATGCGGTGGACGACGGTCGGCTCAAGCGCGCGGACGGTGGCGCTGTGGGCGCTGCCGAGGAGGGCGGAAATCTCACCGAACACAGCGCCGGGTTCATCGACCAGCGAGACGCGCACATCGCCGCGCAGCACTTCGACGGCGCCCTCGATGAGGATGTAGAGCACGCCGCTGGCGGGGCCTTCGGAGATCAGTATATCGCCGGTGGCGTAGGGGATCTTGGCGAGATCCTCGGTAAACGCGAGGACGGCCTGCATCGAGGTCTGCTGCGGTTCCATCGGACGCCCTCGCTGTCATTTCTGACAGCGACATTGACGCAATGTGACGGTCCCGCCAAGCCCAAATAGCGGACGGCTAGAGCCAGCGCTCCGAGATGACGATGGTATCGCCCGGGTAGATCGGGAAATCGAGGTTGACGATGCCCTTGACCATCTGGTTGCCCTGCCGGCGGTAGACCACGGCGCGGCTGCGGTCGGCGGTCTCGCTGTAGCCGCCGGCAGTACTGATCGCGGCGCGGACGCTCATGCCGTAGACATAGGGGAACTGGCCGCCGGTCTTGACCGCGCCCTGGATGAAGAACGGGCGGTAAGTGTCTATTTCGACTGCAACACTCGGCTCGCGGATATAGCCGGCCGCGAGTGCGGCGGTGATCGCCGCGGCAGCCTGCTGCGTAGTCTTGCCGCGCACCTTCACCGCGCCGATCAGCGGCATGGCGACGGCACCGCCGTCATCGACCTTGTAGCTCTTGGTGAGTTCGGCCTCGCCATAGACGCTGACCCGCACCACGTCGCCGGTATCCAGCGTGTAGGGCCCCTTCACCTCGACGAGGTAAGTCGCCGGGGCGCCATTGGTGGCGCACGCAGCGAGCGGAACAAGCAGCAACAGAAGGAGGAGACGCAGCCAGCGCATGGCTATTCCTGGAAGACCTGATCAGGACCCCAGTGTCGGGCGCGCATGGTTAACATTCCGCTTAGAACGGACTGTTCGGTTGCAGAATGCGGGCGGGCTTAACCGAATGCTTACCACGCCGGGGCGATATCTCGGTGGTAGCAAGAGGACGGCCCGTGGGTTCCGACGCCGAGCGCGAACAGATAATGCGCGTGGACTTGGGTGCTCCCAGGGCTGCGGTGCTGGCGCGCGCGCTGCGCATCGCGGTGGTCACGATTCTCGCGCTGGCAGCGACCGCTGCGATCCTCGTCTTCATCCCCCGCACTTACGAATCGACGGCCCGCCTGATGGTCGAGGCCTCGGCGAGCGGCAGTGCCGCCGATACCAATGCCCGCGTCGCCAGCCAGGTCGAGCTGATCAAGTCGCGCGACCTGCTGCTGCAGGTGGTGGACAGCGAGAATTTGCGCTCCATCCCCGAGTTCTCCAATGCCGGGTTCTCGCCGGTGCCCATGCTGATGCGGCTCGTTGGGCTGGGTGACAAGCGCAGCGTCGACGAGATCGTCATGGCCAATCTCGCGGACCGGATGACGGTGGTGCGCGAGGGCGAATCGTCGGTGATTGCGATCACCGTCAGGGCAGGGGAGCCACAGCTTGCGGCCGGCATCGCCAATCGCATTGCTCGAAACCATGTCGATGGCTGGGCCGCCCGGCAGGCGGCGGACTCTGCCGGCGCCACGACTCGGCTGCAGCAGGAGATCGATGATCTGCGCGTCAAGGTGAGCGCGGCCGACGGGGCGGTGGCGAGCTACAAGATCGAGCACGACCTCGCCGATGCGGCGGCGCTGCCCGGTCTGGATCAGATGTCGAGCACGGCCACCAGCATTGCCGAGGCGCAGCAGCGGAGGGAAGTGGCCGAGTCGCGGGCTCGGGTGATCCGCGGACTGCTCGCAAGCGGCGAGCCGCTGAACGGCGTTGCCGAACTGGGCAATTCAGCGGTGATGGCGCTGCTGATGCAATCGCGGGCGACCCTGCAGGCCGAGCTGACGCAGCGGCAGACGACGTTGCTGCCGAACCATCCGACGGTCCGTGCGCTCAAGGGCCAGATTGCTCAGGTCGAAGGCCAGATCCGGGCCGAGGCGGAGAAGATCGCGGCCTCCCTCGAGGCGGAGGCACGGATCGCCGGCGAGCACGAGAAGAGCCTGCGCGATGCTGCTGCGACCGACCAAACGGCGGCCGGTGCGGCTGCAGCCAGTGCCGTGAGCCTCGAGGGGCTGGAGCGCGAAGCCAAGGCACAGCGCGACCTGCTCGACAGCTACCTGGCCAAGTATGCCGACCTGGTTGCGGCCAACAATTCCAGCCGGACAGAGCAGGACGTTCGCATCATCAGCGATGCCGCGCCGGCGCTGGAGCCGGCTTCGCCAAAGTATCTGCTCGTCATGGGCGCGGTCGGCTTTGCGGCGGTGGCCTTGCAGGTGGCGGCGATCCTGCTCGGGCAGGCCACGTCAGCGCCGTTGCGTCAGAGCCACGAGCTGGCCGCCCGGCCGCTCGATGAAATGCCCGAGCCGCCGGCTGCACAGGATTTCGCCGAGGCGGAAGCAGACGATCTGGTGGAAGCCGAGGCTGATGGTGTCGCGGAAGCGGCGGAAGTCGCGGATGATGAGCTGGTCGGGCAGGCCGTGGTCGTCGATGACGACCTGGCCGCCCTGTCGCAGGACTTGCTGGCACAACAGCAGCGCATTGTGCTGCTGGCTGGCGTTGGCCGGGCGGCCGACACCCTGCTGGTGATCGAGCGGGTGCTCGAGGACACCATCATGGAGGAGCTCAGTGCGGTGGTCGTCGATGCCGGAAGCGGCAGCGTCTCGGCGGCGGTTGGGCTCACCGATCTCGCGGCGGGCGCGGTGGATTATGGCGAGGCGCTGCAGCGCGTCGGCGAGAATCTTGCCGAGGTGCAGTGGGGCCGGCTGGGGACGCTGGACCTGCAGTCGTCCCGTCCGCTGACGCTGATCGAGGCGCTGGCCGAGATCTACCACATCGTCGTTGTGGATACCGGCAACGTGCGTGATGGCCTCAATCTCGCGGCTTTTGCTGGTGCCAATGCCAGCGTGGTAATCGTCCCGTCCATCGATACGCCCGCGGCTACCATCGCGGCGGCCCGGCAGGAGATCGCGGCGCTTGGCTTTACGAGCAGCCGTGTCGTACATCTCGCCGCCGCACGGGCAGAGGTGGCTTAGGCCGTATGACTGAATTCGGGGACAGGCTGGTCGGTGCCGCTTTCGAGGTGATCTGGGCCAGCCAGCTGCCGCGGTTGCTGCGGGCCCGCTCGAAGGCCCGCGGCATCATCTTTGCCCTCAGCCGCGTGCTGCCCGACGATGCCGCCGACTTCGCTCCCAATGCCGCGCTGCAGGTGCGGCCCGATTTCCTCGCGTTCGCCATCACCCGCGTCCGCCAGCTCGGCTTCGATATCGTCGACATGGACGAGGCGGCGCGGCGGATAGAGAGCGACGAGCGGAGCAAGCCCTTCGCGGTCATCAGCTTCGATGGGGCATTTCGCGACAATATGAAATACGCGCTGCCGATCCTGCGCCGCCAGCAATGCCCGTTCACGCTCTACGTGCCGACGGCCTTGGTCGATGGCGTGGGCGAGGTCTGGCGGCAGGCGCTCGAGGAGATCGTCGCCACCCAGAACGCGCTGGCCGTGAGCCATGGTGGCGAGACCGAGTATCACGCCACGGCCACGCTGTCCGAGAAGCGCGACGCCTATCAGAGCCTCCTCAAGCGGTTGCGCACCATGCCTGAGGCGGAGCGGGTCAAGCTGATCCGTGACCTTGCCAAGCAGTACGGGCTCGATCTCGAGCGGCACTGCCGCGAACTGGTGATGGACTGGAGCGAGCTGCGCCACTTTGCGGCGGAGCGGCTCTGCACAATCGGGGCAGGGGCCGTGCACGGGTACGAACTGGCCAAGCTCAGCCCGGCGGATGCGAGGAGCGAGATCGAGCAATCGGTGCGCATCCTCAAGGCCCAGTTCGGCCGGGCGCCGGTACACCTCAGCTATCCCGTAGGCGACGCTGCTTCGGCCGGGCCGCGCGAGTTCACGCTGGCTCGGGAGCTCGGTTTGCGAACCGCGGTGACGGCGGTGCAGGGCGGGATCTACGCGGCTGATCGCTACCGGCTCCATTCGCTGCCGCGCGTGCGGCTGAGCGGCAACCTGCAGTCGCGGCGGCATGTCGATGTGCTCGCGACGCCGGCGCTGTTCTCGCTGGGGAGATAGGGGCGCGGTTTGCCGAGATGCTTGACGGGCGGCAAGCGCACTCACGCCTTCCCCACCGGCCGTCATCCCTGCGAAGGCAGGGATCCAAGCATCAGCAAGCGCGGGCTGTGAGCCGGATCCCTGCCTTCGCAGGGATGACATCGAGTGTTGGTTCAGCCGAAGAGAGGAAGGCGAGCGGACGCTAAGGCTTCGACATCCAGCGGATCACCCAGGCGGCGGGGAAAAACCAGCCCATGCCCATGACGGCGAAGAAGCCGATCAGCAACCACCACGCGGCCGCGCCGAGAAAACTCATGTAGATCCACATGCCGAGCACCGACCAGGCGACCAGCAAGAGCAGGACGAGCACGGTGCCAAGGAGTTTGCGGTTGGATTGGGTCATCGCTGCGCTGTGATCCGATGCGGCATCGCGCCCATTGTGCGGGTACGATGCGAGGAGTAGTTCGGGCGCAAAGGAGCCCATCTTGACGCTCAGCGCAACTGCTCAAACCGCTACCCCGGTGGCGCCCACTACCGACCGGCTGAAGCCGGTCCGCATCTGGCTCTATGTCATAGCGCTGTTCGTGCTTGCCATGGTGGTGGTCGGCGGGGCGACGCGGCTGACCGAATCGGGGCTGTCGATCACCTCGTGGAAGCCGGTATCGGGCGTGATTCCGCCGCTGAGCGACGCCGATTGGCAGGCGGAGTTCGAGGCCTACAGGCAGATCCCTCAGGGTGTGCAGAACGCCTGGATGGGCATCGAGGATTTCAAGTCGATCTTCTGGTGGGAATGGGCGCACCGCTTCCTCGGCCGTGTGATCGGCTTCGTGTTTGCCGTGCCGTTCGTCATCTTCCTCGTGCAGCGCCGCTTCAGCTGGAGCCTCGCCGGCCCGCTGGCCGGGCTGTTCGTGCTCGGCGGGTTCCAGGGCTTTCTCGGCTGGTGGATGGTCTCGTCGGGGCTCTCGGAGCTGACCTCGGTGTCGCAGTACCGGCTGGCGGCCCACCTGTTCGCGGCCTCGCTCCTGTTCCTCGCGCTGATCTGGGTGGCCCGGCGGCTCGAGCCGGCCAAATCGGCGTCGTCGCCGGGCTGGCCGGTGTGGGGGCTGTTGATCCTCATCGAGGTGCAGATCGTGGCTGGCGCATTCGTCGCCGGTCTCGACGCCGGGATGAGCCACAACACCTGGCCGCTGATGGACGGCTCGCTCATTCCCCGCGGCCTCGATGTGATGCAGCCGTTCTGGAAGAACCTGTTCGAGAATACGCTCACCGTCCAGTTCATCCACCGCATGATCGCCTATCTGGTGGTGATTTATGCCGGCTGGCTGCTGTGGCGTCAGCACCGGGCAGGGGGCTTCGCCGGCGTCCACGGCTGGCTGCCCCGCATCGCCGGGCTAATCGGCCTGCAGGTCGTGCTCGGCATCGCGACACTGCTCGCGGCGGTGCCGATCTCGCTGGCGCTGGGTCACCAGGCCCTGGCGTTCATGCTGGCCGGCGCGACGATTGCCTATCTCGCGGATGCTACGCCTCGTCGGGGGTAGGAGGGCGGGCTTAGGTCCAGATGCCCTTCGTCAAGCCCGGATAGAGGTCGCTCCAGCCCGGGTTGAGGTCGCGGAACAGATTGACCTTCCACTCGCGCTTCCAGACCTTGATCTGCTTTTCTCGCTGGATGGCTGCGTCGATGGAGGTGTGCGTCTCGAACCAGACAAGGTTTGCTACCATGTACCGCTCCGTGAAGCCGGGAACGTTCTGCGACTTGTGCTCTGCAATTCGCCTCACGAGATTGTTGGTTACACCTACGTAGAGTGTGCCGTTGCGATCTGAAGCTAGCAGGTAAACGTAGTAAGTCTTCTCCATACTCGCCCCCGCTTCGGTGTCATCCCAGCGCAGGCTGGGATCCAACTCACAGGCTGCGCAAGAGGAGAGTTGGATCCCTGCCTTCGCAGGGATGACATCTGTGGAGTAGGGAGATCGAGCAAAATCAATATGTTAGTATGTGGTATTATAATACCAATCTCCTTAGCTATTGATATACAACACTAAAATCTTCTCGCTTGACGTTCTGTCGCTTCGCCCGTATATCCGCGCCACGAAAACCGGGCATGGGTCAACTTGTCCGCCTTTCCCAAAGGAAAACATCAATGAGCACCTTCTCGGTAAAGCCGAGCGAGATCGACAAGAAGTGGGTCTTGATCGACGCGAAAGACCTGGTGGTTGGTCGCGTTGCCTCCATCATTGCGATGCGCCTGCGCGGCAAGCATCTGCCGACCTTCACTCCGCACATGGACATGGGCGACAACGTCGTCGTGATCAATGCCGACAAGGTGAAGCTGACCGGCAAGAAGCTCGATCAGCGCCGCTTCTTCTGGCACACCGGCCATCCCGGCGGGATCAAGGACCGTACGCAGCGCGAGCTGCTCGAGGGTCGCTTCCCCGAGCGCGTGCTTGAGAACGCCGTCCGCCGCATGCTGCCGGGCGGCCCGCTCGCCCGCAAGCAGTACGGCAACCTGCGCATCTATGCCGGTGAGAATCACCCGCATGAGGCCCAGTCGCCAGTGAAGCTCGACGTCGCCTCGTTCAACTCCAAGAATGTGAGGGCCAAGTAATGGCCGAGACCATCAACTCGCTCGAAGACCTGGGCACTGCCAACGTCGCCGCCGTCGCCAACGACGCTCCCGTCCATGTCCAGAAGCTGGACAAGGAAGGCCGCGCTTACGCCACCGGCAAGCGCAAGAACGCTATCGCCCGCGTCTGGATCAAGCCGGGTGCCGGCAAGATCACCGTCAACGGCAAGGAGTTCAACGCCTTCTTCGCCCGTCCGGTGCTCCAGATGGTGCTGCAGCAGCCGATCGTCGCGGCAGCCCGCGTCGACCAGTATGACGTGATCGCCACCGTTTCGGGCGGCGGTCTGTCGGGGCAGGCCGGTGCGGTTCGCCACGGCATCTCCAAGGCGCTCACCTATTTCGAGCCCGAGCTGCGCGGCGTACTGAAGGCCGGCGGCTTCCTCACCCGTGACAGCCGCGTGGTCGAGCGTAAGAAGTACGGCAAGGCCAAGGCCCGCCGTTCCTTCCAGTTCTCCAAGCGCTAAGCTTCGAGACTTCAGATTTGTCGAAAGGGCCGGAGCGATCCGGCCCTTTTGCTTTGGCGCTTGGCGTTCGACTTGGGAAAGTGCCATTGTCCCCCTCCCGGGAAGAGGCAGGGCGATGGCAGACAAGACGCGGATCGGCATCATCGGCACGAGCTGGTGGACTTCCCTCATGTATCTGCCCGCACTCAAGTCGCATCCCGGCGCCGAGATCGCCGCGATCTGTGGCCGTGACGGGGAACGGGCTGCGGCGCTCGCCACCGAGCACGGCATCCCGCAGGTGTTCACCGACTACCGCCACATGCTGGAGCAGGGCGGGCTCGACGGCGTGATCATCGCGACGCCCGACGACCAGCACCGCGATATGGCGATCACTGCAGCCCAGGCAGGGCTGCACGTGCTGTGCGAAAAGCCGCTGGCGCTGACCGCCGCCGACGCGCAGGCCATGCACGATGCCGCCGATGCCGCCGGCGTCCTGCACATGACCATGTACACTTGGCGTTGGCCGCCCTGCGTGCAGTATCTCAAGACGCTGGTGGACGATGGCTTCGTCGGAAAGCTCTATCGCGCCCGCTTCGCCTACTCGGCCGGAACATGGCGCGACGACCGCTACGAATGGCGCCGCGACGGCGAGCGCGCCAATGGCCTACTCGGCGACGTCGGGTCGCACATGATCGACATGGCGCAATGGCTGATCGGCGACATCGCAAGCGTGTCGGCCGATGCGCCGACCCTGATGCAACGCAGCGCGTTCGCCGGCCGCACCGCGGCCAATGACGCGGCCCATCTCACCGTGCGTTTCCGCGGCGGCGGGCAGGGCGTGATCGATGTCAGCGCGCTCGAGCACCAGGGTGACCAGCGGCTGCGCATTGAGGTACATCTCGATGGCGAGGAGGGCAGCCTCGACCTGACCTTTGTGCCGCTCGCCTCGACACCAATCGCCCGCGTTCGCGGTATCCAGGGCGACGAGCAGGTGCTGCGCGAGCTCGAAGTGCCGGCAGAGTTCTACGACGGCGTCGACCCCGGCGATTTCCTCGCTATCTTCGCCCGCCATCCGGTCGGTGCCCGCCTGTTCGTCGACGCCATCCGCGAGGGCGTGCAGCCCGAGCCGGGGCTCGATGCTGGCTTGGCCGTGCAGAAGGTCATCGAAGCGGCGCTGCAGTCGCACCGCGAGCGTCGCTGGATCGACGTGGTGTAGGCGGTCGGCAAGTAGAAATGTTGGGCAGTAGATGTGCGAAGTCGCCCCCTTGGTCGAGGGGACGCCGGCGCTGCCCTTTGATTTTGCCGATGTGACACGCTACCCATGGTCGCGCACCAGAACGAGCAGTCAATGCCGCAGCCCAAGACCGTTCTCATCGTTACCGACGCCTGGCACCCGCAGATAAACGGGGTGGTACGCTCCATCGAACTGGTGGCGCGCGAGATGGAGAAGCGCGGCATTGCGGTGAAGCTGCTGACGCCGAACGAGTTCAAGACCTTCCCGATGCCCGGCTACGGCGAAATTCGGCTGAGCCGAACGCTGATGAAGCCGGTCTACGCGCGGATCGAAGCCTCCGGGGCGGATGCGATCCACATCGCGACCGAAGGGCCGCTGGGCATCATGGCGCGGCGCTGGTGCCGCAAGAACAAATTCCCCTTTTCGACCGCCTATCACACCCAGTTCCCCGAATATCTGCGGGCACGGCTGCCGGTGCCGCTGCGCTGGAGCTATCGGTTCCTGCGCTGGTTCCACGGGGCGGGGAAATACTGCCTCGTCGGCACGCCGCACCTGAAGTCGCTGCTCGAGCAACGCGGTTTTTCCAATGCGGTGATCTGGCAGAAGGGCGTGGACACCGAGCTGTTTCACCCGTCGCGGCGCGGGCCGTTGCCGTATCCGGGGCCGGTGTTCCTCTATGTCGGCCGCGTCGCGGTCGAAAAGAACATCGAGGCCTTCCTGGAGCTGAGCCTGCCGGGCACCAAGCTGGTGGTCGGGGGAGGGCCGAGCCTCGGGAAGCTGAAAGTCGAGCACCCCGACGTGGTGTTTCTCGGACCAAAGCACGGCGAGGAGCTGGCGACCCTCTTTGCCTCCGCCGATGCCTTCGTGTTTCCGAGCAAGACCGACACGTTCGGCCTCGTGCTGCTCGAGGCACTGGCGAGCGGCACGCCCGTGGCCGCCTTCCCGGTCACCGGACCAATCGATGTGATCGGCGACGCGCCGGTCGGTGCGCTGGACAACAACCTCGCGGCCGCCGCGATGCACGCCCTGGGCATTTCGCGCGACGCCTGCCGCGCCTATGCCGAACAATTCTCCTGGGCGGCGAGCACGGACCAGTTCCTCGCCTACCTGCCTGCAAGAGACGGAGCCCAATAGGCTCATTCGTGGCATCATGCCGACTCACGGAGAACGGCAGATGACAAAAATGGTGACGAGGGTGCTGGCACTGGTCTTTGTGCTGGCCCCCTTGGCGGCGGGCGCCGAGGACGTTGAGCAGGGCCGGGGCCTGGTCGATATGTACTGTTCCGATTGCCACGCCGTCGGCGCCGAGGGCACCAGCCCGCTGGCGCAGGCGCCGCCATTTCGCGAACTCTACCTGCGCTACGACGTTGCGTTCCTGAGCGAGGCGCTGGTCGAAGGTATCGTCACAGCGCATCCCGAGATGCCAGAGTTCGAGTTCGATCCCGAACAGGCGGAGGCGATCGTCCGCTATCTCAAGTCGCTCGAACCGGCCGCCCAGTAGCCCATATTGCCATTGCGACTTGACCTTTGCCGGTCGCCGCCACTAAAGCTCCTAAATCCTCACGTTAGGTTGGGAAATGACTCAGGGAGTAGCAGCGCAAATCGCAGCCGCCGGCAGTGCAGCCGGTGCCGCAGCGCGTGCTGGCGCCCCCGCTCGCTAGCTCTCCTCGATAGCCGCAGCGCGGCTGGGGAGAGCGGAACCGAACGAGCAGTGCGGCCACGAAAGGCCGCTTAACCGAGTCAAAACCATAATTCCGCGATAATCGACGCCCCAAACAGGCGATACGTGCAGCAGTGAAACTGCGTCGCGGGCACACCGAGGTTCCAATGAACGATTTCCACCGTATCCGCCGCCTGCCGCCCTACGTCTTCGATCACATCAACCCGATCAAGGCGCGCCTGCGTGCCCAAGGCGTCGACATCATCGATCTCGGCATGGGCAATCCGGATCTGCCGACGCCGCAGCCGATCGTCGAAAAGCTGCAGGAGACGGTGAAGGACTCGCGCACCCACCGCTATTCTACCTCGCGCGGTATCCCCGGCCTCCGCAAGGCGCAGGCGAGCTATTACGGCCGCCGTTTCGGCGTGAAGCTCGACCCGAATACGCAGGTGGTCGCGACGCTGGGCTCCAAGGAAGGCTTCGCCAACATGGCCCAGGCGATCACCGCGCCGGGCGACGTGGTGCTGGTGCCGAACCCGACCTATCCGATCCACTCGTTCGGCTTCATCATGAGCGGCGGCGTGGTGCGCTCTATGCCGGCCGACCCGAACGAGGATTTTATGCGCGCGCTCGATAGGGCAGTGCGCCACTCTATCCCCAAGCCGATCGCGCTGGTGCTGAACTACCCGGCCAATCCGACCGCCTACACGGCGACGCTGGATTTCTACAAAGAGGTGGTGAAGTACTGCAAAGAGCACGAGATCTTCATCCTCTCCGATCTCGCCTATGCCGAGATCTATTTCGATGAGGACGTACCCCCGTCGGTGCTGGAAGTGCCGGGTGCAATCGACATCACCGTCGAGTTCACCTCGATGAGCAAGACGTACTCGATGCCCGGCTGGCGCGTTGGCTTCGCCGTGGGCAATGAGCGGCTGATCGCGGCACTGGCGCGCGTAAAGTCGTACCTCGACTACGGCGCGTTCACCCCGATCCAGGTGGCGGCGGCGACCGCGCTCAACGGCGACGACAAGGTCATCGAGGAAGTGCGCAACATCTATCGCGACCGCCGCGACGTGATGGTAGAGAGCTTCGCCCGAGCCGGTTGGAACATCGCGTCACCCAAGGCGACGATGTTCGCGTGGACGCCCATTCCGGACCAGTTTGCCCATCTCGGCTCGCTCGAGTTTGCCAAACTCCTGGTCCAGGAGACGGCGGTGGTCGTGTCGCCGGGTGTCGGCTTCGGCGAGTACGGGGACCAGTATGTCCGCCTGGCGCTGGTCGAAAACGAGCAGCGCATCCGTCAGGCTGCGCGGAACATCAAGAAGTTCCTCGCCGGCCGGCCCAGCCATGGCAACGTGGTCCCGATCACGGCAGCGAAGTAGCAAATCAGAGGCCCGGTCGTTGACCGGGCCTCTTGCATTCGTCGGCTAGGGGTTCAACTCGGCCGGAGCATCGGGGCCGGTCAGGCGCGCGTAGCCATAGTTGAGCATCTGCTCGCCGTTCTTTCTCCAGAACGCCTCGAGGTCGGGTCCCGAGAGTTGCGGACGACGCTTTTGCTCGGGCCGGATCCATTTGCCGTCCGCGCGGGCCAGGTCCTCGCGTGAGGGAACAGCGTAGGACTTTGGCTTGAGGTTGAGGAACTCCGCCAGCCTGTCCACGGTGCTCCGCGTGTCGGCGAGGACCTCCTCATAGCGCAAGAACAGCGTCGACTGCCGCTCAAGCGGGCGCCAGCGCCTCAGGTGTCCGCCCCACGATCCGAACAGGTTTCGGCCCTCGATGATGACCGGCAGAGGCATGCGCTTCCCGTAGAACTCGAACATGCTCATCGTCGCCGCCTGTCCGTCGCGCACGATGTAGATGGCCGGACGGTCGTCCTGCGGCGGATGATGGGTCTTGATCAACCGTATCGGCTCGTCGCCGAAGTCGATCGTCCCATCGGGGCTCTGCTCGATATGGCCGATCAGGCGCGAGGGCCCGAGTTCGCCCATATCCTCATCATAGATGCTGGCCGAGCGCACGCCAAAGCAGTGATAAATAATGGTGCGAACAAATGTGTTTCCGCTTCTTGGGTACGAAGCGAGCCAAACAACGGGAGCTAGTGTCATAATAGTTAGATATCTAGCCAACTGTGGCAGAATACGCGCGGAATTATGGCGGCCGTGTGGCTGAACCAAACACTTTTGTGACAAGAGCTGGCTGGTGCCCAACAGGCGTGCTGACCGCCTACAGGAGCAGCATTACGTGAGCATTACAGGGCATCTCGCCCTTGCGCTTTAATATGACAATGGCTATCAGCTTTCGTTTTCAATCGAGGGCCAAAGCCATGCTCCGCCGCCTTGTCGTCGCCTTTGGATTGCTGCTCGCAGCCATCGTTCCCGTCGCCGCGCAATCTTTCCCTGTGACGATCAGGCACGCCTTCGGCGAGACGGTGATCGCGAAAGCCCCAGAGCGGATCGTCACCTGGGGTTGGGGCAACCATGATGCCGTGCTGGCGCTGGGCGTCGTGCCGGTCGCCATGCCGTTCTCAACCTACGGGGGAGGGGAGAACGGGCTGCATCCCTGGGTCGAGGAGAAGCTGAAGGAGCTCGGCGCCGAAGCGCCGGTACAGCTTTCCGACACGCAGGAGATCCCGTTCGAGCAGATCGCCGCACAGAAGCCGGACGTGATCGTTGCGGTGTTCTCGGGCATCGAAGCCGATGAGTACGCCCGGCTCAGCCAGATCGCGCCGACGGTCGCTTACCCGGACCAGGCGTGGAGCACGCCATGGGAGGACGTGACGACGATTGTCGGGCGGGTGGTCGGCAAGTCGGCGGAGGCTGACCAGCTGGTGGCCGACACGCACAAGTTCGTCGCCGACGAGACGGCGAAGTATCCCGAAATCGCCGGCACCACCTTTGCCGGGGTCAACGACTTCGACGGCTCGATCGCGGTCTATGACGCGCTGGACGCGCGTATGAAGTTTCTGATCAACGCGGGGCTGGTGCTGGCACCTGATGTCACTGAGCTCTCGCCCAAGGATGGCTCGTTTTACTATCCTCTGAGCTACGAGCTGTTCGACCAGCTGACGAGCGACATCCTCATCACCTACTACGAGACGCAGGAGGCTTCGGACGAGTTCTTTGCCAAGCCCTATGTGCAGAGCCAGCCACAGTACAAGAATGGCGCCTTCGCCTCACTGGTCGGGGTCGAGTACGTCGCGGCCGTCTCGCCGCCAAGTGCCCTGAGCCTCCGCTGGGGTTATCCACACTATGCCGAAGTCATTGCCGCTGCCGCCCGCAACGCCAGGAAATGATCATGAAGACGATCCTCCGAACCGTGGTGGCACTTGCCGCCTTCGCCCTCGTCACGCCTGCTTTTGCCCAGGCCTTTCCCGTCACCATCAAGCATGGACTGGGTGAGACCACGATTCCGGCGGAGCCGAAGAGGGTTGTAACGCTGGGGTGGTCTTCCACCGATGCCGCAATAGCGCTTGGCACCGTTCCCGTTGGAGTTCCGAGCTTCCGCTCGGAGGGCTACGACAAGGATTTGGTGCCGTGGGTGGAGCAGGCGATCGCGGAGGCGGGAGCCGAGACGCCGGTGGCGTTCGACGATACATCGGGCGCCCCGATCGAGAAGATTGCAGCGCTCAAGCCCGACCTGATCCTTGCGGTCTATTCCGGCGTCTCGGCGGACGAGTACAAGCTCCTGAACCAGATTGCACCGGTCGTCGCCTTCCCGACGACACCGTGGACCGCATCGTGGCAGGAAGTGATCACCGTGACCGGCGAGGCACTGGGCAAGCCGGACGAAGCCAAGGTGCTCGTCGCTGAACTGGAGCAGTTCGTCAGGGACGAGGCGGCCAAGTATCCCGAGCTTGCCGACGCCAGCGCGGTGACACTGCTCGACTACAACGATGCGCTCGCCATCCATTCCGCCGACGATGCGCGCGCCAAGATGCTCGCGCTGGCCGGTCTGACGATCCCGCCCAAGCCTGGCGCAGCAGGGCCGAACGAAGGCTTCTGGTATCCGCTCAGCTATGAGAACGCCGACCAGATCCCGGCCGACGTGCTTATTCCCTTCTTTAGCAACAGGACGGCGGCCGACGAGTTCTATGCCAAGCCGTTCATCGCCGCGATTCCGCAGATCAGGAAGGGTGCCTATGTCCGGATGGACGACCGTATCGCCAACATGGCGGTGATCTCGTCCAGCGCACTGTCGATCAGGTGGGCCATGCCCGACTATCTCAAGCTCATCGCCGAGGCCGTGCGGAACGCGAAGAAGTAGGAATCGGCCGCTAATCCTATTGACGGATAGGGTCTTTCCTATCCATAGCTCTCGGACACGTCCGAGAGCTATTTTATGTCCGATATCCAGTCGTTCCGCCAGTCTGTCGAAACCTTTATCGCCGCGCGCGGCTGGACGCCGACACGCTTCGGCCGGACCATTGCCGGCGATCCGCTGTTCGTTTTCGACCTGCGCGAGGGCAGGGAGCCGCGCTCGGACACGCGCACCCGCATTCTGAAGATGATGCAGGAGCATGCCGACGCCGCGCTCGAAGCGCCGCTGCGCATTGGCGTTGCTGGTCTCGGCAATGTCGGCGCTACGCTGGTGCGCATCATCCAGAAGGACGGGCAGGAGCTGACCCGAAAACTGGGGCGCAAGATCACCGTGACCGCGGTGTGCGCCCGTTCGCGCAGCCGGGATCGCGGGATCGATACGACCGAGCTCGAATGGTTCGATGATCCTGTCGCGCTCGCCAAGTCCGACGGGATCGATCTTTTCGTCGAACTGATCGGCGGCGAGGACGGCCCGGCGCTGGCCGCGGTACGCGCGGCGCTGGAGATCGGCCGTCCGGTGGTTACCGCGAACAAGGCGCTGCTGGCGCGGCATGGCGTGAACCTTGCCAAGATCGCGGAAGAGTCGGGTGCCCAGCTCGGTTTCGAAGCGGCGGTGGCCGGCGGCATTCCCGTGATCAAGACGCTGCGCGAGGGGCTCGGTTCCGCCCGGATCGCCCGCGTCTATGGGATCATGAACGGCACCTGCAACTACATCCTGACCCGAATGGGCAATGAGGGGATCGGCTTTGCCGAATGCCTCGCCGACGCGCAGAAGCTCGGTTACGCCGAGGCCGATCCGAGTTTCGATGTCGACGGCTTCGATACCGCGCATAAGCTCGCCATCCTCGCCTCGCTCTGCTTCGGCTGCGAGATCGCACCGGACGAGATTTTCGTCGAGGGCATCACCTCGATCAGCCAGGCCGATATCAAGGTGGCCGGCGACCTCGGCTACAAGATCAAGCTGCTCGGCATCGCACAGCGCTCAGCCGACGGCATCGACCAGCGCGTGCACCCGACGCTGGTGCCCAAGACCTCGGCAGTCGCTGGTGTCGATGGCGTGCTGAACGCGGTGGCGCTCGAGACCGACCACGTGCACGAGCTGTTGCTCGCCGGCCCCGGCGCCGGTGGCCCGCCGACGGCGTCGTCGGTGCTCTCCGATATTCTCGACATCGCCCGCGGCACCAAGGTGCCGCCGCTGGGGGTGCCGAGCGCCGAACTCACGCCCTATCGCCGGGCGCCGATCCGCGAGCATGAGGGCGGCTATTACATCCGACTAAATGTCAGGGATGTGCCCGGTGCGTTTGCCGCTATTGCTACTCGCATGGGTGCGGCGGGCATCTCGCTCGAGAGTGTCATCCAGCGTCCGGATTTGCGTGTTAGCGAGCCGGGCGTGACGGGAACCGACTCCCGTACGGTGGTGCTGCTAACGCACTCCACCATGGAGCAGACCGTTCGTGACGCGCTCAGCGCGATCAAGGGCGACGGCTTCATCGTCGGCGATCCGCAGATGATCCGGATCGAGCAGTTGTAGGCGTACTCCTGGGCTTCAGCCGCCAGGAGAGGCGCCGCGAAAAGTGTCTCTAGCGCCCCTGCGGCGGGGCAGGGAGTGCATATGAAGCTCAGCAAGTCCGATCCCGACCGGCAGGCGGCGATTGATCGTTCGCTCACCCTTGAACTGGTGCGCGTCACCGAGGCTGCGGCGCTCGCCGCCGCCCAGTGGCGCGGCAAGGGCAACGAGAAGGCGGCCGATGCCGCCGCCGTCGAGGCCATGCGCGGCGAGATGGGCAACGTCCATATCCACGGCCGCATCGTCATCGGCGAGGGCGAACGCGACGAAGCGCCGATGCTCTGGATCGGCGAGGAAGTCGGCGCCGGCGACGGCCCGGAAGTCGATATCGCCGTCGATCCGCTCGAGGGAACGACCCTCTGCGCCAAAAACCAGCCGGACTCGATCTGCGTGCTGGCCATGGCCGAGCGCGGCGGGCTGCTGAACGCGCCTGACGTCTATATGCACAAAATCGCGGTTGGGGCGGGCTATGCCGACGGCATCGTCGATCTCGACCAGTCGGCCAAGGACAATGTCACCGCGCTCGCCAAGGCCAAGGGCGTGCCGGTGAGCGAGATCACCGCCTGCGTGCTGGATCGGCCGCGCCATGCCGGCCTGATCGACGACCTGCGCTCGGCCGGCGTCGCCATCAAGCTGATCTCGGATGGCGACATCGCCGGCATTATCCATGCGGTGAACACGGAAGACACCGGCATCGACATCTATCTCGGTTCGGGTGGCGCTCCCGAGGGCGTGCTGGCCGCGGCGGCGCTCCGCTGCATCGGCGGGCAGATGCAGGGCCGGCTGATCCTCGATACCGAGGACAAGCGGGCCCGGGCGCTGAAGATGGGCGTCACCCAGCCGAACAAGAAGTACCGCGCCGACGAACTCGCTTCGGGCGACGTGCTGTTCGCTGCGACCGGCGTGACCGATGGCAGCCTGTTGACCGGCGTCCGCTACCGGCAGAGTTCGGTACGGACCAACACCGTGGTGATGCGCTCGTGGAGCCAGACGGTACGCTGGATCACGGCGGAGCATCATCGGTAGGGTGCCCGGCGCCCGCCACGTCCGCATGCGGTGGTGGTGAGTGAGCGGGGCTGCAACTCTACTCGGTGTCATCCCTGCGCAGGCAGGGATCCATGTCACCGCAAGTGCCAGCTGCGAGTTGGATCCCAGCCTTCGCTGGGATGACAGCCGGTGGGTGTGGGAGCGACAATGAAAGAGGGCCGCCCATCAGGCGGCCCTTTGTGTTTCCGGTAGTCCGGCGGTTACGCCTCCTGGATCGCGCTGACCAGCCACTGACCCCGGTTCTGGCGCATGAACGTCCAGATCTCCGTCGTCTCTGTAACCCGGTCGTCGCCGGCGACGATTTCGCCGGTGCTGCGGTTGCGCGTGATGTCGCGCGACTCGTAGCGCATGGCGACCGTGGCGTAGTCGGTGGCGCCTTCGCGCCAGGCCTCGGCGACGTCGCCGTCGAGCAGCTTCACGTCATAGACCTCGTTGCGGAGCCCCTTGCTGGCGTTCTCGCCAAGTTCCTCGGCGAGGTAGCCCATCACTTCGGGCGTCGAGATGACGCGGAGGGCTGCGTAGTCCTCGCGCGAGTAGGCGTCCTGCAATTCGGCGAGGCGCTGCTGGAACGTGCCGAGGTCGGCGTCGGTCACGCCAATCCTGTCACGATTGCCGGCGCGCTGGGAGGCGCTGGAGCGCGGTCCGGCCGAACCAGCGGCGCGCCCGGCGGAGTTTTGGCCCGCATTGGGAGCCTCATAACGGAACTGGTTGGGCGAGGGCCCGCCGGCCATGGCCGGCTGACGGCGGCGCATGAAGAAGCTGATGATAAGGCCGATGATCACGACCTGGAACAGCAGGGCGAGCAAGCCGCCGAAGCCGCCAAAGCCGAAGCCGAACAGCATGCCGAAGAGGCCGGAGAACAGGAAGCCGCCGAGGATCGCGCCGCCGATGCCGCCGAACAGGCTCGGGCGAGCCGGTGTCGCCGTCGCGGCGGTGCCGCGCTGCGTAGTGCCGTTCGTCATCGTGTTCTGAACCGGAGCTGTCGGCTTCGGCGAAACCTGCGTGGACGGCACGCTGCGCTGGGTGAACATGCCGCGGCTGCCGAAGCTGCCGCCGCGCCGGGCCTCGGCCGTATCGACCGCGACGAGCGAGAAAGCCATGATCAGAGTGGCGAGGAGGGCCGAAAGTCGAAAGCCCTTCGAAGCGAACATAGTGGTCCCCTTGGTGAATGTTGCGCAACATATGGGGACCGGCGGGGCCGAGTTTTAGTGTTCGCAACCCCCGCGTGTCCGATTTTGCCGCGAGGCGAGGAAAACTGGGCGCTGACCCTCGACGCGCGCCGCCAATCTGCTTACTTCGGCTGCGATGGACGAGCCGCGCGCCAATTTCCTCGATGTCAGCAGGTCCGTGCTCGGTCGCCCATGGGTCGATCGGCTGGACGCGGCCGGCGTGCGGACGGCGACTGCCATCGGGCAGCGCACCGACCTCTCCGAGATCCTGGCGCGCATCGTGGCGGGGCGCGGCGTCGATGTGGACGCGGCCGAGCGCTACCTGCAGCCGACGGTGCGCGAGCTGATGCCCGATCCGTCGACACTCGCGGGCATGGATGCGCTGGCCGAGCGCCTGGCACAGGCAATCACCGACGCCGAGCCGGTAGCGCTGTTCGGCGACTACGACGTGGATGGCGCCTGCTCCTGCGCGTTGATGGCGCGCTACCTGCAGCATTTCGGGCTGGCGCCGCAGGTGCACATTCCTGACCGCATCTTCGAGGGTTACGGCCCCAATACGACTGCCATCGACAAGTTGGTGGATGGCGGGGCGAGCCTACTGATCACGCTCGATTGCGGCACCACCAGCGATGGGCCGATCGCCCATGCCCGGGAGCGCGGGCTCGACGTGCTGGTGATCGACCACCACCTGTCGGACGCGGAATTGCCGCCGGCCACCGCGCTGGTCAATCCGAACCGGCCCGACGATATCTCGGGGCTCGGCTATCTCTGTGCCGCAGGCGTCACCTTCATGGTGCTGGTCGCGACCAATCGCGTGCTGCGCCAGCGCGGCGACACCGGGTTGCCGGACCTGATGAGCATGATCGACCTCGTAGCGCTAGCGACGGTCTGCGATGTCGTGCCGCTCAAGGGCTTGAACCGGGCCTTCGTGGCGCGCGGGCTGGAAGTGGCGCGGACCGGATCGAACCGGGGCATCGGCGCCTTGGCGCTGGCGGCGCGACTGAACGGGCCACTCAATCCGTACCATCTCGGCTACCTGATCGGGCCGCGCATCAATGCCGGCGGCCGTATCGGCGACGCGGCGCTGGGGACGCGGCTCCTGACGCTCGACGATGAGCAGCAGGCACTGATCATCGCCGCCCAGCTCAATGAGCTGAACACCGAGCGCCAGCGCATCGAAGTCGAGGCGGTGGAGGAAGCGGTGCGCGCGGCCGAGGCCGAGATCGGTGGGGGGGAGGGGCCGCCGGTGCTGGTGCTGGCCTCGGCCAACTGGCACGCGGGTGTGGTCGGGCTGGTGGCGGCGCGGGTGCGCGAACGCTTCGAGCGCCCGACCTTCGCCATTGCACTGAACCCCGATGGCACTGGCACGGGCTCGGGCCGCTCTATGCCAGGCGTCGACCTCGGCACGGCGGTGATAGAGGCGGTGGAACTGGGGCTTGCGGCCAAGGGCGGCGGGCATGCCATGGCGGCGGGCGTGACGTTGCGGCCGGGTCAGCTCGGCCCCTTCCGTGCCCACGTGATCGAGCGGCTAGGCGCCAGCGTCGGCACGGCACGGGCGGCGACGGCACTCGAGATCGATGCGGCAATGACGGCGCGCGGGGCGACGCCCGAGTTCGTGCACGAGATCGAGCGGGCCGGCCCTTTCGGCTCGGGCAATCCGCAGCCGGTCTTTGCCTTTCCGGCGCACAAGGCAAAGTTCGCCGAGGTCGTGGGCGGGGCCGGGCATGTGAGGTTCACGCTGATCTCGGGAGATGGAGCACGACTCAAGGCGATCGCCTTCCGGGCTGCGACGACCGCGCTCGGCGAGACGCTGCTGGGGGCAGGAAACGACACCGCGCTCCACCTTGCCGGCACGCTCAGCATCGACCACTGGCAGGGCCGGGAAGAGGTGCAGCTGCGCCTCAATGATGCAGCGGTTCCGAAGGGTTAGCGAGATCCGGCAACACTCCGCAACGGGTTGAAACTCCTACTTGCATCTCCATTTATGACGGCTAGAGTGCTGTTTCTTCGGGCGCCGTGGCTGGCTTTCCGGCATTTGTGCTGCCCCGACCCTGGGCCCTCTTTTGGTGCCGGATTTGTCTGGATTGTTGCGTCATGGATAAGCTTGCGGTTGATACGAGGGCGAGTACGCCCACGCCGTGGACTCACCTGCTGTCGGGCATTGCCGCCTGGCTCGGCAAGCGGCTGATCGGGCGACCCAGGCACGGCGCAGTCACCATCACCTTCCCCAACGGCAAGACCAGGACCTTCGGCGATCCGTCGACCGGGGTGCATGCCAGCCTAGTGCTCCACAACTTCAAGGTGCTGCGGCAGACGCTGCAGCGTGGCACCGTGGGCTTCGCGCAGGCCTATATCGATGGCGATGTCGAGATCGAGGATCTGACGGCTCTGTTCCGTTACTTCCTGCAGAACCGTGACGTGCTCGATAGCGGCGAGAACTCCTGGTACGGCCGCGCCGCCCAGGACATCACCTATCACCTGAGCCGCCACAACTCGAAGGAAGGGTCCAAGAAGAACATTTCCGAGCACTACGACCTCGGCAACGACTTCTATTCCGAGTGGCTCGACCCCTCGATGACCTATTCCTCGGCCTACTACACGTCCGAGGACCAGACGCTGACCGAGGCGCAGCACGCCAAGTACCGCAAGGTGGCGGAGATGGCTGGTGTCACGGCGGGTAGCAGGGTGCTGGAGATCGGCTGCGGCTGGGGCGGTTTCGCCGAGACGGCCGCCAAGGATTTCGGCGCCGAGGTGCGGGGTATCACGCTGTCGGCAGAGCAGCTCAAGTTTGCCAATGAGCGGATGGAGCGGCAGGGCCTCGACAAGCTGGCAAGGATGCATTTCGAGGATTACCGCGATACGCAGGGCCAGTTCGACCACATCGCTTCAATCGAGATGATCGAGGCGGTGGGGGAGGAGCACTGGCCGAGCTACTTCAAGACGGTTCACGACCGGCTGAAGCCGGGCGGAACCGCGGCGATCCAGGCGATCACTATCGGCGAGCAGGACTTCCTCGATTACCGGGCGCGGCCGGATTTCATCCAGCGCTTCATCTTCCCGGGCGGCATGCTGCTGACCAAGACGGCGATGAAGGAGCAGGGCGACAAGGTTGGGCTGATCCTCGAGAACGTCGAGACCTTCCGCCTGAGTTACGCCAAGACGCTGCAGCTGTGGCGCGAGCGCTTCCTCGAGCGCTGGAACGAGATCAAGAAGCTCGGCTATACCGAGGACTTCCGGCGCAAGTGGGTCTACTACCTCTGCTATTGCGAGGCGGGCTTCGCCGAGGGCTCGATCGACGTCGGCATCTACCAGTACCGCCGCCCGGTCTGAGCCGCGGCCGTTTTGTGAGCGTTATCGTACCGAGCAGCCATGCGCGCGCCGGACTCGATTTTGATTTGCCGGGGGTGCAAATATTGCCCAGTGGGGGCAAGCCGGATTGGCGGATTCGGCGGCATCCCGGGGGCTCGTACATAAGGAGACGCCGTGGCAAAGGCGCTCTATCTCGTCATTCGCAGTCGCGACAGCTGGTGGGTTGATTTCGAGGGCAAGGCCCACGGACCCTACGGCTCGCGCGAAAACGCCGCGCTCGAGGCGCGGTCCCTGGCCCGCTTCCAGGCGCATACCGGGCGCGAGGCCGAAGTGCTCGTTCCGGACGAACACGGCAAGTACTGGGTGGTCTGGTCGAGTGTCTACGACAGCGGCGGCAGCGGAACGTTCACCCCGCATCGCATCGCCAGCTAGCGCAGGTTGAGCTGGCGCAGCTTCGCCGGCGGGACCTTGCGGACCATGACCTCTTCGAGCCCGTCCTCGTGGGCGCGCGTCAGGCGTCGCACGCCATCGAGGATGAGCCAGCGGCCCTTGTGTCGGGCGATCTCTATCGGGAACAGCAGGTTGGCCGCGCGGATGCGGTGATACTCGGCGGCATAGCGGTAGGGCGAGCGCAGCACCTGGCGCGGCGTGAGCGCGAACTGTTGCCCCTCGTAGGACCAGAGCGGCAGGTCGAGATGCCAGGCCAGCCTGGCCATCGGAAAGGACTGCGCCCGTAGCTCCAACGCCCAAAGCGCCTCGACGTCCAGGTCGAAAGCGGACCACGTCTCGGCGATGGCGTGCGGCAGCTCGTTCAAGCTCGCTTCCGTCTCCGTTGGGTGTAGCGTTTCTAGCAGCTTTTCTTGAAGGCCGCATGACCCGGAAACATGACTTGACTCGTCAGCATACGCCTTAGATACGTGACCGCAAGTATCAACATTATTCGGGGTCGTTTCCATGTCGCTCAAAGCCCTCGCGTTTGCCGCGTTCTCGCTGGCACTGCCCGCCACCGCTTTCGCCGCGGAATGGACCTATACCGACGGCTGGGGCGCGACCGTGACGCTCGACCACGTGCCGGCGCGCATCATAGCCAGCCAGGACGCCGCGGCCGGCCTAATCCCGCTCGGCATCCGCCCGGTCGGCATTTATGCCGACAGCGCCATCGCCGACGCCAAAGCACTCGAAGGGCTCGACCTCACTGGCATCGAAATCATCGGTGAGGCCTGGGGCGAAGTCAGCGTCGAGAAAGCCGCGGCGCTGAAGCCCGATTTGATCGTTGCCGAATGGTGGCCGCTCGACAAGACCTGGAGCGGTGGAGCCGATGTCGACGCTGCGCTTAGGCCGCTGGCTCCGATCACCGGCCCGATCCAGGGCGCTTCGATCGTCACCCTGATCGAGGACTACGAGAAGCTCGCCGCCAGCCTCGGCGCCGATCTCACCGTGCTGCAGGTGGCGACCGACAAGGCGGCTTTCGAGGCCGCGCGCGACAAGTTCAAGGCCGCCGTCGCGGCCAAGCCCGACCTATCGGCCCTGGCCGTCTGGGCCGGGACCGACGCGCTCTACGTTGCGGCCACCGCCGGTTCGTCCGAGCTGATGGACTTCGCTTCGTGGGGCTTGAAGCTGATCGATCCGGTCATTGCCGACGATCGCGGCTACTGGGAGACGCTGAGCTGGGAGCAGGCCGACAAGTACCAGCCCGACCTGATCCTCGTGGACAACCGCTCGAAGACCACTATCGAGACCGCCAAAGCTCAGGCGACGTGGACCGCGATGCGGGCCGCTGCGGCAGGGCAGGTGACCGACTGGCCGGCCTTCTGGCTGCGCAACTACGCCGCCTACGCGCGTGAACTCGACAAGCTGACCGCCGCCATCGACGCGGCCGACGTGAGCGTCGGCGACTAGGCGTGGCCGCGGCGGGCACATCGGCGATGGGACTTGCGCCGTCGGCTCGCGCCGGCGGCCTTGTGCTTTTCACGCTGCTGCTCGGCTGTGTGCTGGTGCTCTCGATCACGGTCGGCGCGCGGCCGATTGCGATCGGCGACATCTGGAACGCCTTCTTCGCCTTCGATCCCGACCAGACGGCCCACAAAATCATCCTCGACCTGCGCTTACCACGCACATTGGTCGGGCTGCTGGTTGGAGCCGCACTGGGCCTCAGCGGCGCGATCCTGCAGGGGGCGACGCGCAACCCGCTCGCCGATCCCGGCATTCTCGGCATCAATGCCGGAGCGACGCTCTGCGTCGTGCTCGGCATCTCGATCTTCGGCATCGCGCAGCTCTCGCATTACGTGTGGCTGGCCTTCCTCGGCGCCGGCTTGGCCACGGTGCTGGTCTACCTCATTGCGTCGCTCGGCCGTGAAGGCGCGACGCCGGTGAAGCTGGCATTGGCCGGAGCCGCGGTCACCGCTGCGCTCACCTCCGTCACCAGCGGTGTGCTGATCACCAACGTGGAGACGCTGGACCAGATCCGCTTCTGGCAGGTGGGCGCGCTGACCGGGCGCACCACGGAGATCCTGGTGCAGGTGACGCCGTTCATTCTCGCCGGCATCGTGCTGGCGTTGGCGACCTCGCGCATCCTCGATGGCCTCGCTATGGGCGACGACATCGCCCGCGGGCTTGGGCTGAAGGTGCAGCGCTCGCGCGCCATTGTCGGGCTGGCCGCGGTGATCCTCGCGGGTGCAGCGACGGCGGCGGCGGGGCCGATCGGCTTCGTCGGCCTGACGATGCCGCATGTCGCGCGCGCCTTCACCGGCCCGAACTACCGCTGGCTGCTGCCGTATTCGATGGTGCTGGCACCGATCATGCTGATCGGGGCCGATATCGTCGGCCGCGTCATCGTACCACCCGGTGAGCTGCAGGTCGGCATTGTCACCGCCGCACTGGGGGCGCCGTTCTTCATCGCGCTGGTCCGGCGCCGGAAGCTGGCCGAGCTATGAGCAGCGCTGGTTTCGCCCCCGTCAACGCAGTGATCGCGGCGCGAAGGCGCCTGCGGCAGCGCTATGGGCTCGTCGTGATGGGCCTGATCATCCTCGGGCTGGCGCTGATGGCGCTGACCATGTCGGTCGGCGACTATCCGCTGCCGGTCGCGGACGTGCTGCGCTCGCTGCTGTCGCCGTTCACCAGGAACTCGGACTCGGCCAACGACTTCATCGTCCTCGGTGTGCGCCTGCCTCGGGTGCTGGCGGGGCTCCTAGCCGGCGGCGCCTTCGGGCTGTCGGGCGTGATCTTCCAGACCGTGCTGCGCAACCCGCTCGCCAGCCCCGATATCGTCGGCATCACACTGGGGGCGAGCGCCGCGGCGGTAGCCGCGATCATCTTGTTCAAGTGGTCGGGCGTGCCGGTCGCCCTCTGCGCCTGCGGCGGTGCGGTGGTGATCGCGCTGCTGATCTATGGGCTCTCGTGGCGCAACGGCGTGACGCCATATCGGCTGGTGCTGGTCGGGATCGGCATGTCTGCCATCGCCGGGGCGGTGATTTCGTATCTCTTCACCCGCGCCCGCATCATGGAAGTGCAGGAGGCGCTGGCCTGGCTGACCGGCAGCCTCAACGGCTCGACCTTCGACTCCATCGCGCCGCTTGCCGTGGCCCTGGTGGTGCTGGCGCCGCTGGCGGCGTGGCTGTCGCGGTCGCTACAGACCCTGCAACTGGGCGATGATGCCGCGACCGCGCTCGGCACCCGCGTCGAGTATTCGCGTCTCGGACTGATCATCGTGGCGGTCCTGCTCGCAGCGTTTGCCACCGCTGCGGTAGGCCCGGTCTCGTTCGTCGCCTTCGTTGCCGGCCCGATTGCGCGACGCCTGCTCGGCCCTTCGGGCAACGCGCTGGTGCCGGCCTTCCTTGTCGGTGGCATCGTCACCATCGGTGGCGATTTCATCGCCCAGCACATGCTCGGCCGCAACCAGCTGCCGGTCGGCGTCGTCACCGGGGCGCTGGGTGCCGTGTTCCTCATCTACCTGCTCGCCGCTGCCCATCGTTCGGGCCGCGGCGGCTGATCGGAGGCAAGTATGTCCGCCAACCACACGCTTTCGGCCACTGATCTCGCCCTCGGCTATGGCGAACGCACCATCGTGAATGGCCTGAGCCTCGAAATTCCGGCGGCGCAGTTCACCGTGATCGTCGGCGCCAATGCCTGCGGCAAGTCCACGCTGCTGCGCGGTCTGGCGCGGCTGCTGACGCCGAGCTCGGGCACGGTGCTGCTCGATGGCCGGAACATCCACCAGATGCCGACGCGCGAGCTGGCGACGCTTCTCGGCGTGCTGCCGCAAACACCGGTGGCGCCGGATGGCATCACCGTCGCCGATCTGGTCGGTCGCGGCCGCTACCCGCACCAGGGCTGGTTCCGGCAGTGGGTGGCCGCCGACGACGTGGCCGTCGCCAACGCGCTGCAGGTGACCGATACGCTCGACCTTGCGGGTCGAGCGGTGGATGAGCTGTCTGGCGGCCAGCGCCAGCGGGTCTGGATCGCCATGGCGCTGGCGCAGGAAACCGAGTTGCTGCTACTCGACGAGCCGACGACCTTCCTCGATATCAACCACCAGGTCGAGGTGCTGGACCTGTTGACCGACCTCGTGCAGCAGCGCGGTCGCACCGTGGTTGCGGTACTGCACGACCTCAACCTCGCCTGCCGCTATGCCGACCACATCGTCGCAATGCGCGACGGCAAGATTGCCGCCGTCGGCGCGCCGGGAGAGGTGGTGACGGCCGAACTGGTGAAGACGGTATTCGGCATGGATGCAGAGGTAACGCCCGACCCGGTGTCGCACACTCCGATGATCGTGCCGGTGGGCAGGCACAAGGTGCGGGCACGGCTTAAGGCGGCGGAGTAGGGGGCGCGGTTCTGGCGAGCCGTGGTGTTTGCCTGCAGTCAGGCCACACCCACGGAGTCACCCGACGCAGGCCGGGGTCCATCATGAGGTCTCGCTGCCTCCCAGCGGGCTGCAATATCTCAGGATGGATTCCGGCCTTCGCCGGAATGACGCCGGTGGTTGGGCTGGGCGGCGGGCCTGACAATCCAGCACCAGCCCAGATACCCAGGCGCGCGTTTACGCGTTCTCGTCCAGCCACTTGCCCATCAGGTCGACGAGGTAGTTGGTGCCGGCTTCGCGCTGCTGGTAGGTGTCGAGGCCATCGAGGAAGGCGCCGTCTTCCTTGATCACCATGCGCGTGCCGCTGCCATCGGGGAAGAGTTCGATCGTGGCGAGGGAGACCGAGATGCGCTTGCCGTCCATCGTCATCTCGTAGGTGTAGATGATGCGATTATCCGGCACGATGTCGCGGTAGAGCACGTCGAAGGTGTAGAACTTCCCCTCCATGTCGCTCTCGTTGTACTCGCGGCCGCCGACGCGGAAGTCGAATTCATCTTTGGGCTTGTCGGGGCTCGGCGAGCCGAACCACTGGCGCTTGAACTCGGGGTTGGCCCAAGCCGAAAAGACCTTGGAGGGTGAATGCTTGTAGGTCCGCTCGACAGTGAAGCTGCCATGGGCAATGGAACGATCGGTCATTTGCTCTTTCTCTTTCTCGATTAGTGCACTACGTCGAATTCAAGATGCGTCACATCAGGTGACGCGGCGACGGCGCGGGTGCGCCGCAGTTCGATGTGATGGTCACCGATCTGGTCGAACAGGCGCGTGCCGTCGCCCAAGAGGACGCTCACCACCTGGATGTGGAGGGCGTCGGCGAGGCCGGCGCGCAAGACTTCCTGCCCGGTCTCAGCCCCCATCACGATAACGGCCTTGTCGCCGGCAGCGGCCTTGTCGCCGGCAGCGGCCTTTGCCGCCGTGACGGCAGCCTCGATGCCTTGGGTGACGAACTGAAAGCTGGCGCTTTTCATCTGCTGCTCCGGTTCGGGCCGGTGCGTGAGGACGAAGGACGGCGCGGGGAAGGGGGTATCGTTCCAGTGCTGGAGCCCGAGATCGTAGGTGCGGCGGCCCAATACGACGGCGCCGACGGACTTCATGAGCTTGTCGATCATGGCCCCGTCCTCCGGCCTGACCGCGTCGGGAGCCGGGGGGAACATCCACTCGTGCAGCCGGTCGCCGCCGACGCCCATGGCGTTTTCCATGCTGATATCCGGGCCGGCAACGAACCCGTCCAGCGACATCGAAAAGCTCAGTACAACCTGCGCCATGCATGCCTCCTGTTTCAGCGGGCAATATCCATCCGCGACCGGGCGCCAGGCCCGGGTCGGTACGTCAAAACTGTTTTCGTTCGAGCCGCTACTTGGCGACCTTGTCAGGATCGTCGGGCAGGCTGTCGAGAAACGTGCCCAACCGGTCGAGACGCCTTTCCCAGCCAATGCGCCGGTCGTTGATCCACTTCTCAGCAAAGCTGAGCGCACCAGGATCTATGGTGCAGGTGCGCACCCGGCCGACCTTCTGCGTTGTCACCAGCCCGCTCTGTTCGAGCACCTGCAGGTGCTGGACCACGGCGGGAAGGCTCATATCGAACGGCGCGGCCAGCTCACTGACCGACGCCGAACCCTGCGTCAGCCGCTCGACCATCCGTCGCCGGGTGGGGTCGGCGAGGGCCTGGAACATGAGATCGAGCGGCTCGGCGGATTGCTTAAGCATGATCTTAAGTAACCTGTCGGCGGATCGCTGTCAATAGATAAGTGATCTCTTAAGTTACGGTCAGCGCCAGACCGGCTCGCCCTTCGCGCGATGCGCCTCGAGCCAATCGAGATCGAGATCGACGCCGAGGCCGGGAGCGGTCGAGACATGCATCCTGCCGTCCTTGATCTTCAGCGGGTTGGGCTCGGCCCAGCGCAGCGAGGTCGCGCCGCGCGTGCATTCGATGCGGGGGCAGTTGAAGACGGCGGCTGCCAGCTGCTGGCTTGCGGCATTGAGCAGCAACCCGCTCACATTGTGCAGCGTGATCGGCGTCCGGTAGAGCGACGCGAGATCGGCGATGGCCCTGGTACCGGTGATGCCGCCGGAGTTGACGATGTCGGGCTGCAGGCAATCGACGGTCTGGTGCTGGAGGAAGGGCAGGGCCTGCTCGGGCAGCTCGATGTTCTCGCCGGTCATGATCGGGATGCGCGTCGACTTGCGCAGCGCCTGCCAGTTCTCGGAGAAGCCCGGCTGCAGCGGATCCTCGAGATAGATGGGATCGATCGCCTCCACCGCTTCCGCCACCGAGATGGCGCTGGGGGCGTCGAGCTCGTTGTGGCAGTGGACGATGATGTCGATGTCCTCGCCCAGATGCTCGCGGGCGAGCTCGTAAGAGCGCCGGATGTTGCGGATGTCGCCGGGCGAGAGGCTCGGCACGTATTCCTGCATGTTGATGCCGATGGCGTCGTGGATATCGACCTTGAAGGTCTTGAAACCATGCGGATCGGACTTGAGGTCGGCCGCGGCGTCGCGCCACGCGCCGGGATCGGTGAGATCGAAATGCGGGCAGTGCGAATAGAGTTCGATCTCGCTGCGGAAGCCGCCACCGAGGAGCTTATGCACCGGCTGGTTGAGGAGCTTGCCCGCGAGGTCCCACAGCGCCATGTCGAGGCCGGAGCAGACCATCATATGCGCCGGGCGCTGCCGGTAGGCGTAGAACATGTTGTGGTAGTGGACGCCGATATCGAGCGGGTCCTTGCCCACGAGCTGAAGGTGCGGCAGGCGGGCGCCGCCCTTGGCGTGGGTGAGGACGGACGCGCGGACGAGGTCGCCGTCGAGATCGCCGCATTCGCCATAGCCCGAGATGCCGGCATCGGTATCGATGCGAAGGAGGCAGAAGCCGTTCTCGAGCCGCATGGCCTTGATGTCGGTGATCGTTGCCTGACCGCGATCGCTCGCCGACAGGTGCTGTTGCCTCGATATGGCCATGTAGTACCTCCCCTTTTGCCCGAGCTATAGCGTCCGGGCCCGGCGAGCGAAACCTCACTGGCGCGAGAGACTTACCGCATCCACCGTCCATTCCTGGTTCGCCACGTTACCCAGCCGCTCCACGGTCACCACCTTGGGCGGACCCGTGAGCTGGCCGAAATAGGTGGCAAAGGCCGTATCCGCGGCGTCGCGGCCGACGCCGATCTTGATGATCCCGTCGATCGGGCAGAGCCGCGTGGCGTCGAACAAATACCAGCGTCCGCCGAGATAAGCCTCGAACACGGCGTGAAAGTCCTGCGGCGTGAGTTCGAGCGCATAGGCTGAGACGAACCGGGCCGGTATGCCGACCGCCCGCGTCAGGGTGATGCCCAGGTGGGCGAAATCCCGACACACGCCGGCGCGCAGGGTGAAGGTGTCGTGGGCGGACGTGCTGCCGTCGCTCGAGCCTTCGAGATAATCGACGTTCTCGAAGATCCAGTTGCAGATCGCCTGCACCTTCTCGTGCCCGCTGCCGAGGTTGCCGAACTGGCGCCAGGCAAAGCGCGCCATCAGGTCCGAGGGGCAATAGCGGCTGGCGTAAAGGTGCGGCAACACGTCGAAAGGGAGCTTGCCGACCGGGGTCTCCTGCACCTCGTCGGGGATACTCCGAACGGGATGGGTGTCGACAATGGCCCTGTAGCGGAAGTTGTGAGTGCCGGGAGCGAGGATCAGCCGGCGGTACCGGTTCCCCGTCTCGGGGACTTCGTAAACGTCACCGCTCGGGCCCGTGTACCTGTCCTCGAACAGCCGCTGTCCGCTCGAGCGCTGGGCCTCGATGTTGAGGATCAGGGTTGTCTCGGTGATAGCCTCGTATTGCAGCTCACAGCCTACTGAAAATCGCATCGTGGACCCCGCGTGATGGGCATCAATACCACAGGGGGCCCGAGAGTTCCGGAACCTGAGGCGAGTTCGCGACTTTGGCTCTGACACAGACAAGTGCCAGCAGCGTCATGACAGTCCTCACCGTTCGCCACGTGACCACCTATCGCTATGCCCGCCCCGTCGGCTTTGGCGAGCATCGCATCATGTTCCGGCCGCGTGACAGCCACGCCCAGAGGCTGCTGACTGCTGAGATCATCATTTCACCGATCGCGGAAGTCCGCTGGATGCACGACGTGTTCGGCAATGACATTACCCTTGCGTCCATCACCGGTGACGCGGACACGCTCCGGTTCGAGAGCAGCATCGCTCTCGATCACACGCCCGAAATGGTGCCCCGTTTTCGGACCGAGCAGCACGCCAAGCTCTGGCCCTTCGAGTACGACGCTGAAACGCTGCCCGATCTCGCGGCCTACATGCGGCCGCACCATCCGGCACCGGAAGTCGAGGCTTTCGCCAGAAAGTTCACCCGCTCCGGCCTCGAGACCGAAACCGGGCACCTGTTGATGACGATGACCATGGGCATCCGCGAGAGCCTGAAATACAGCCGCCGCACCGACCCGGGCACGCAACCGCCGATCCAGACTCTGACCACCGGCACCGGCACCTGCCGCGACTATACGCTGCTGATGATGGAGGCTTGCCGCGCCTTGGGCTTCGCGGCGCGCTTCGTCACCGGCTACATCTACGTCCCGTCGCGCGATGCACCCGGAGCCAAGCGCGGTGGTGGGGCGACGCATGCCTGGGTGCAGGTGTTCCTGCCCGGCGCCGGCTGGGTGGAATTCGACCCAACGAACGGCATCGTTGGCTCGAAGGACCTGATCCGCGTCGGCGTAGCGCGTGAACCCCGGCAGGCGCGGCCGCTGAGCGGCAGCTTCATCGGCAGCCGTGCCGACTATCTCGGCATGGAGGTCGAGGTGGAGGTCTCCGCCGATAGCGGGCTGGTCCGCGCGACGGCCGAGGCAACGGCAGCGGGGCGTCGGTTGCGCCACGCGACTGCCGCTAGCGTCCGGCCTCCCGGAACCGGCTCCCTCTAGCCCATTCGCCGGATTGCGCTTTGTGCAGAGGCCGTTACACCTCTTCCGCGACAGCGGGAGAGAGCTATGGCCGGCAAGGTGCGGTGGGGGATTCTGGGGACGGGCTGGATCGCGGATCTGTTCGTCAAGGATCTGCAGATGCACGGGCACGCCCTGACCGCGGTCGGCTCGCGATCTGAGGCCAGCGCCGATGCTTTCGCCCAGCGCTTCGGCATCGCCAGGGCCCACGGCAGCTACGAGGCGCTGTGCGCCGATCCGGACATCGATGCGATCTACGTGGCCACCCCGCACCCGATGCACCACGCCAACACCCTGCTGGCGCTGCAGAACGGCAAGCACGCGCTGGTGGAAAAGGCCTTCACCGTCAACGCCCGCGAGGCGCAGGAACTGGCCGACCTTGCCAGAGCCAGGGGCCTCGTCGTGCTCGAAGCCATGTGGACCCGCTTCCTGCCGCACATAGTCCGCATCCGCGAGATCGTGCGCTCGGGCGTGCTGGGGGAGATCCGCTCGGTCGTCGCCGACCATACGCAGGACCTGCCGGATGATCCGAAGCATCGCCTGAACGCCCTTGAGCTCGGTGGCGGTGCGTTGCTCGACCTCGGCATTTATCCGATCTCATTCACCTTCGACGTGCTGGGCCCGCCACAGGAGATCGTGGCGCGGGCGCGGCTGAAGGAGACGGGCGCCGACGGCACCGTCGCGACGGTCTTCACTTATGCCAGCGGTGCCATCGCCACCACCATCTCGGCGAGCGACACGGCCGGCCGCAACGTCGCGACCATCCACGGCACCGAGGGGCGGATCGAGATCGACAAGGTCTGGTACGCGCCGACAAACTTCCGTCGTTACGACGCGACCGACACCGTGGTCGAGGACTACCAGTCGGCGGTCATTGGCCGCGGCATGCAATATCAGGCGGCCGAACTGGAGCGGCTGGTGGCCGCGGGCGAGACCGCCGGGGACATCCTGTCGCCCGCCGAGAGCGTCGCCATCATGGCCGCGCTCGACGAGGTCCGTCGCCAGATCGGGCTTAAATACCCGACAGAGTAGGATGCTGGACTTGGTTCCGGCGCTGACCTAGCGTTGCGAACAACTGAGAGGCGGGGGGCGGCCCTGAGAGCCACGGAACGCATTGCCTGGCTCGACGTCGCCAAGGGCCTGTCCATCGTCTTGGTGGCGATGTTCCACGCCCATCTGACCGCATACGAGCTTGGCTTCCGGCCGCTCTATACCGGCCCGTTCAACGTGGCGCTCCAACCCATCCGCATGCCCCTGTTCTTCGCGATCTCGGGCATACTGGCAGCGAGCTCACTGGGGCGGACATGGCCAGAGCTGCTGAGCCGCAAGGTCTGGGTCTTCGTCTATATCTTCGCCCTCTGGGGCCTGATCCGCTGGGTGTTCTTCGGCCAGGTGCTGGAGAACGTCCGCGCGCCGGAGGAAGGGAACGACTGGACCCAGTTGCTGGTCATGTGGGTCATGCCGTCGAGCTCGCTCTGGTACATCTGGGCGCTGGCCATCTTCTACGTCATTGCCAAAGCGGCCGACCGCTACAAGGCCGCCGCGCTCGTTGGCGCCTTCGTGCTGGCCTGCCTCACCTGGGGCGGCGTCATTCCGCCGACCCTCACGACTTACCGCGTTTCGGTCTACCTCTTCTTCTTCCTCGCCGGCGCCTATTACGGCCCGCAACTGCTGGCGTGGATCCCGGCGCGGCCGTGGATGATCGGCCTGCCGGCTCTCGCCGCGTTCCTGGTGCTCGAATACGTCGCCCTTCCGGTCCTTGATACGAGCCTCGCGGACGGGGTGCTGCGCGCCCTGGAGTCGGTACTGGGCCTCGCAGTCGGCGGCGCCGCAGCCGTGCTGCTCATCCGCGTGCCGCCGGTGCGTGACGTATTCGCCCGCATCGGACAGCACACGCTTTCGGTGTACGTGACCCATGGCCTGATCGTCGCGATACTGGCCCAACTGCTCAGCGGCTTCGCGGGTGCCGAGCCCTGGCGCTACCTGATCGTGCCGGTACTGGTAATCGTCTCGGTAAGCGGCTCGCTCCTGCTCGAAGCCGCCAGCAAGCGCCTCGGCCTCGCCTGGCTCTACGACGCCCCACGCCTGCCGGTCGCACAAAGGCCGGTGACGCCCTGAGGGCGTCTGTCGATATCTCGATTTTGGAAAATTGGCGCGCCCAAGGGGAATCGAACCCCTGTTCCCGCTGTGATCGTCAACATTCGACCAGCAGGGCGGTCAGACCTCGAACAGCGCCTCGACCAGTCCAAAACGAAGCCGCTCCCCGCCCTTTAGTTCGCGGGTCTGCACCGACTCCTCGTTGACCAGCGTCGGATTGGTCTCGGAGAGATTGACCACGCTGTAGGCGCCGGCTTCGCCGCGGATAAACACCGCCTGATGCCCCGACACTGTGTCGCCTGCGATCACGATGGTGTTGTCGCGCGAGCGGCCAACCGTCACGCGCGCGCCGGTCACCGCAAAGCCGGTCTTTTGGCCGCTCGACGGATCGGCCCAGGTGAGGCGGTAGGTCCGGTTCTCCGGCAGGGGCTGGGTCGGCCCGGACTTGCTCAGCGGGCCCGCCGGTTTCGCTGGCGCCGAGTGGACCTCCGCGGCAGTTGCAGCAGCAGGGCGCCGCTTGCGGAACGCGAAGGGCAACAGGGCCAGCGCCAGCAACCAGCCGACAGCCGCAAGGCTGAAACCGATCGTGTTGCCGTAGTGCTCCCAGACGTAAGCAGTCGTCTGCCCAAGATCGGCCTCCGGCACCGTGACCGGCGCCTCGAGATGCATGTCGCGGTCGCCATAGCTGACCGTGACGTGCACGGGTCCGGCGGGTTCCCAGAAATAGTGCACCGCACCCGCGAGCGAAATCTCCGCGGTCGCGCCGCTGTCGAGCAGCTCAAAAGGGTCGGTGAGAGAGGCGACTATGGCCTCGTCTCCGGTGTAAAAGCCGCCGCCGGTTCCCTCGGCAAAGCTCTTCCAGGCATCAGCGCCCGTCGGATCGTTGCCGCGCGTCAAGTAGACATAGACTTTTACGTGCCCCGCCCGTGCCGCCTCGCTCAGCGCCGCGAAATCCGGCGCAGGATTGCTGTGCCCGTCGGTGAACAGGACAATGCCGCGGCGGGTCGTCTCGATGCTGGTCGCTATCTCGATGGCCTTGCCGATCGAACTGCCTAGATCGGGAACCTGCTCACTGATGCCAAACGCCGCGAGCGCCTCCAGCGACACCATCGCTGCGCCATTGGCTTCGGCGGCGGACGAAAGCCCGCCAACTGCGCTGTAGAGCCCGACGCGATGATGCGGCTGCACCATGGCGAGCAACGTGCCAGCCATGCCTTTGCGCTCGCCAATGTCGGCATCGCGCGCCGCACCGCCCGACACATCGACGATGCACAGGACCACCGTACTGTCGGCCTCGCCGGGATACTCTGTCACCGACGTAGCGGTAAGCGGCCGGCCGTTGTACTCCGCCGTCACCCCATCGACCTCGGCCGGCGGCGTGGCTGAAAAATACCATTTGAGTTCGACGGTCTCAGCCGAAGGCAGCAGGCTCGCGACGATCCCGTCCTGCCGCACGACGAACTGATCTGTCTGCGCATGACCGAGCGTTGGCAGGAGGAGCCCCGCGGTGACGACGAGCACACGATAGAGGTTGGTTCTCAATTGAGGTTCACCGCAGGAGCTTGATCAAGGGGGACGATGTTCGTCGGTTTCTGTACGACCTTGGGGCGCATGGCCGCGCGATCGGCCTCCAGCATGTCGATGTTCTGGCTGTACCGGCGGACGACGCCGGCATTGGTGTTGTTGTTCATCTGCAGCATGTTGTTGCGCTCGTCGACCAACTGCTTCACCTGCGCGCCAGTGGAAAGCGTGGCGCCGGCGTTCACTCCGACATCACCCAGGGCGCTCACCCGGTCGCTGCCCGTCGAAATGCCGTAGCCCTTAATGCTGTGGCCCACCGCTTTCATGTAGCTGCTGACCGCGCCGACCTTGTCGCCACTCTCCCACTGCTTGTCCGCATCGTACATGGCGAGGCCCGCCTGAGTGGCCTCGTGCATGATCTCCTTGCCCTTCTCGCCGTGGGTGATCTCAGCGGCTCCTTCGAACTTCTCATAGGTCGCCGCGAGCCGGTCGCGCTGCGGGTCGCCGGACGGTCCACCTTCCGGCGCACCCTGCCCGGTGATCTGCTGGGCCTGATTGACGATCTCAAGACCACGATCGTAGCCCTCCTTGAGCTTACCTCCGGCCCCCGGCACCGCTACGGCGTACCCATTGACGACGGTTGACGCAGCTTGGCCGACGGTGGCGACAGTGCCCACGATGATCGCCTTGCCGCTCGCCTGCCGGATTTCGCCGTCCATTCGGGCGATGTCGGACTGGGCCTCGGTCAAGCCGTCCCGCTGCACGACCACCGTCGAGTTCTGGAACGCCTCGAGTTCGCCGCCTACCTGGTCGTCGAGGCCCTTGATCACGTCGTAATCGGCACGCGCTTCGCCCGAGAGACTGTCGACGCTCATCTCGCCGCGCTTGATGGCGGCATAGTTGCCGAACGCCTCGCTCCGGTTCGACAGTGTCGCGGTCTTCGCCTTGTACTCACCCAGCGTCAGCGGATGGGGCGCCTCCGCCGGCGGAGGCGTGGCCGGCGCATCGGTGCCCTCGGCAGGAGTTTCGGCAGCAGGCGGCGTCTCGGCCTGCTGCCCCGGCGCATCGACAGCTGGCTGATCCTCGGTTGCAGGCTGCTCTTCACCGCCGCTGCTGCCACCGTCTCCGCCATCACCAGAGCTGCCCTCGTCCCCACCGGCACCACCGTCATCGGCTCCTGCGTCGCTACCGCCGCCATCCGAGCCACCGTCTTCCGCACCCGTGCCGCCATCGCCTTCGGCGCCGGAGCCTGAATTTTCCCCCCCGCCGCCCTGCTCGGCGCCCGCGCCGTCACCCGACGCACCGTCGTCGCCACTGCCACCGACTTCGCCGCTGCCGCCGCTCTCCTCGGTGTCGCCGCCCGTGTACGAACCCCCGGCATCCCCTGCGCTACCGTCATCTGTCCCAGCGCCGTCGTCGGTGCCACTGCCGCCATCGGCGCTACCGCCGCTCGCACCATCGTCTCCGCCACCACCCGCGCCGTCATCGCCGCCGGCGGTACCATCGTCGCTACCGGAGCCCTGGTCGTCACCGGTACCGCCATTACCATCTGCCCCCGAGGGGGCGTCGGACGACGCCGTTCCCTCGTCGCCAGCGTCCGAGCCGCCTGCTTCGCCTGCGATCTGCTCGTCGCCGGTTTCGTCGACCTGCTGCTGGCCATCGTCGATCTGTTCCGTCGAGGTGTCAGGCGGCATTGTCTCCTCGGCTTCGGGCGCAGGCGCAGCCGCGCCACCGCCAGCCATACCGGAATCGCCGCCACCGGCGTCGTCGAACGAGCCGCTGGCCCCGCCGCCGCTGAAGCCACCGCCTCCGCCCTCGAAGCCACCTGCATCACCACCTAACCCGCCAGCACCACCGCCGCCGAAGCCACCGTCTCCACCGGAACCACCCCCGCCGAAACCGCTGCCGCCGGAACCACCGGCCGAATTGCCCTCACCAAATCCGCCACCGCTCCCGCCGAAACCGCTGCCGCCGGAACCACCGGCCGAATTGCCCTCACCAAATCCGCCACCGCTCCCGCCGAAACCGGTGCCGCCAGAGCCATCGCCGCCGCCTGCTATCCCGCCGCGGCCCCCGAGCCCACCTGCATCACCACCGAAGCCGCCTGCGCCACCGCCACCGTTGCCGCCGCCGAAGGTGCCGTCTCCACCGGCACCACCGCTACCGCCAAAACCGCCACCATCACCGCCAAAGCCACCACCATCACCGCCAAAACCGCCACCATCACCGCCAAAACCGCCGCCACCCAGGCTCCCGCCGTCCCCACCGGAACCACCCGCGCCACCAGCGCCACCGCCGTCACCGAAACCGCCACTGTTCCCGCTGAAGCCGCTGCCGCCAGAGCCATCGCTACCGCCGCTTGCTATCCCGCCACCGTCTCCTCCGGTGCCGCCGCCCGAGCCTGAACCATCGCCTCCGGAGCCGCCGCCGACACCGGATGCGCTGCCCCCGCCAAAGCCCCCGCCATCTCCACCGGAACCACCGTCGCCAACGCCGGAGCTACTGCCCGCGGCGCCACCACCAGAGCCGCCGCCATTCCCACCGAAACCGGTCCCGCCGGAGCCATCGCCACCGCCGCCTATCCCGGCACCCTCTCCTCCGTTGCCGCCGCCTGAACCTGAGCCATCGCCTCCGGAGCCGCCGCCCGCATCAGATGCGCCACTACCGCCAAAGCCCCCGCCATCGCTACCGGAACCACCGTCACCAGCACCCGAACCACCGTCCGAGGCGCCGTCACCAAAGCTACCGCCGTCCCCACCGAAGCCGTTACCGCCAGAGCCGCCGGAGTTTCCGCCGCCGCCCGAGCCTACTGAACCACCTCCTGCGGAGTCGCCATCGCCCCCGAGATTGCCTCCGCCACCACCCGAGCCGTTGCCGTTTACGAGCTCGTGGTCGTCGTAGTCGGCGGATCCGCTACCGCTACTGTCGCCGCCTTGGGCGAACTCACTGCGGCCACCGAGATCACTTCCGCCACCGCCGTCGCCAAAGCTGCTGCTCCCGACGTCGCCGCCGAAGCCGCCGCCGGCACCGCCCCCTAGTCCTCCGCCACCGGCTCCGCCAAATCCGCCATCCGTACCTCGGATGCCGCTCGAACCACCGGAGTTCGACCCACCAGCAGAGCCGCCGCCGGAGCCAAGTGCACCGCCTGAACCGCCGGACCCGAAGCCTTCAGAGCCACCGCTCGAACTAACCCCCCCGCCGGAGCCTCCGGAACCGATGACATTGCCGCCTGATCCACCGGAGCTTGAACCATTGCCTTCCGAGCCACCACCGGACCCAGATCCCGATCCACCACCACCGAACCCATTGCCCGACCCCGATCCGGAGCCGTCGCCAAAATCACCTGTGACCCCGGCCGGCGCGTCGGAGAAATCGACGCCACCTGAGCCGCCTAGGCCGCCCGCCGAATACTCCCAGCCGCCGTCGCCCGGGCCCTGGAGCGAGCCGAAGCCGCTGGACCTTTCGCTACTGCCCAGGTCCGGCGGCGGGCCGACAGCGATCAGTTCGCTGAGAATCTGTCCCAGCTCGGGGGTACTGGCGACCAGTTGTTCGAGCATCTCCCGATCTTCGTCGGTGAGCTCGCCGCCGTCGCCCCAGCCCGGCAGTCCGCCGCTGCCGCCATCGGGGTCCACTACGCCGGGGATCGAAATGCTCGGCTCCGACTCCGCAGTCGCGGTCCGCTCCGGAGCTTCGGCAGCCGGGGCAGGCTGCGCCTCCGGAATGGTCTCTGTCGGCGCGGCCTCCGCGACGTCCTCCTCCGTCGCGCCTTCGCCCACGCCAGCACCGGCGCCCTCACCGCCGTCGGGGTCGAACCCCTCATAGGCCTCCTGTGCTGCTCCGAGCGATGCGGTCGCCTGTGCCGCGGCAGCGCCCGCAGTGTTCGCGCTGCCGGCTGCCGAAGTGTTTCCCGGTGCACCGCCGGCCGTCGCCGATGCGGCATCTGCCGCCGATTGTGCCGCGGCTGCCGCGCCGCTCAGTGTCTCGAGCGCTGCATTCGCCGCCCCAAGGGCGGCAGACTGTGCAGCGGCATCGGTCGCCGCGGCGGCGTCGGCCATCGCGGCATCGAACGCCTCGCGCGCCGCCTGAGCGTCGCTCAGTGCGGTTTCGGCGTTGCCGGCGGCGTCGGCAGCAGACGACTCGATTGCCGCCGCCTGTTCTGCCGAGGCATGCGCTGCATCGGCTGCATCGTTCGCCATTGCCAACGACGTGCTGGCAGCACTCGCCGCACCGGCCGCAGCTGCTGCGTTCTCGGCAATGGCCGTGTTATTAGGATGCGCCGCCGCCAGATCGGCTGCGGCCTGTGCCGCCGCCTGCGCATCCTGCGCCGCGCCGGTCGCTTGAGCCAGCGCTGCATCGCTCTGTCCAGCCACCTTGCCGGCCACGTCCGCACTGGTCGCCGCCGCCGCGCTTGCCGCAGCTTCGGCCGCGGCCTCAGCCGCGCTTTGAACTCTGCTTGAGCTCGCCGCTGCATTCCCCGAGGCCCGGGCGCTGGCAGTTTCGGCCGCGGCCGTCTGCTCGGCCACCCGTTGCGCTTCAGCCGCCGACGACTCCGCAGCATCCACTGCTGCCTGCGCCGCCGCCGCCGCATCCGACGCAATGTCCGCGCTGCCGGCGGCGAGGGAACCGAAGGCACTCGCCAGCGCATCGGCTTGTGCTGCAGCGTCTGTCGCCTGCTGCGCGGCACTTGCCGCGGCCTGCTGCGCGGTGGCCGCCTGGGCCGCGGCATCGGCGGCTGACTGCGCGCTGTCTGCCGAGGTCGTGGAATCCACCGCTGCCCCGGCGGAGGTTGCCGATGTCTGCGCTGTGTCACGTGCTGTGCTCGCAGCCTTGGCGGCTTCAGCCGAGGCGATGGCCGCGTAGCTGGCGACCGAGTCCTCGATGTCCGAGAGTTGCGATTCCGCGTTCTGCGCATCCGCTATCGCGTCGGCCGCATCGGCCATTGCCTGGGCCGCGGCGTGGTCCGCCGTATCGTCGCCATGTGCGTCGATCTGCGCCTGCTGCGCCGTCTGGCTGATCCCGGTAGCCTGCGAAGCAGCGGCAGCCGCCGCCTCGCCAGCATCACGCGCCGCTTCCAGCGCCTCGACCGCGCCTGAAGTATCGTTCGCCGCCAGCGCCTCGGCAAGCGCTGTGCGCGCCTCGGCCAGCGCAGCCAGCGCCGCATCGACGTCGTTGCCGATGGTGGCAGCCTGTTCGGCCGCAGCCACAGCCGCTTCGATCGCCGCAGTCTCCGCCTCTTGCCGCGCTGCTGCCGCCGCCGCGTCCCGCTGTGCCTGCTCGGGATCGACGGCAGGTTCGAGAGCCGGCGGCTCTGCCAGCGCGTCCGACTCGAGCGGCTGCTCGGGCGTTTCCTCCGGTTCGGCGGGAGGTCGCGCCTGATCCGCGGGAATCGGCGCTCCAGTCCCGGTACTGCTGCCGCCAACCGCGACGGCCCCGGACAGGTCCTGTTGCTCGCCGTTCCGGTCGTAGCCCGAATAGCCTGAGAAAACGTCCTCGGTGCCGAACCCCGTCGTGGGCACGAACTCGCCCAGCGCGGGCTTGCGGCCGGCGTTTGCCGGAGACGGATTAGGCAGAATTTGTTCCGGCGCCGGCGCATTCCATGTGTACGTGCGCCGCTGTCCCGGGATTCCGGCAGCAAGTGCCACATCGATGGCGAGGAACGCCACCGCCAGTCCGGCAATAACGTTTCGCGCGTGAGTCATAGTAGGCCGAACTGCTCCACCCGGCCACGGAACGTCAGGAAAAAGGTGAACCGCGTCGCCTCTTCGACGGCCGTCTTCGGATAGGTGAAGGAGAGGTTGCCGAAGGCGATCGACTTCTGCGAACTGAGAGGCAACTCGCCGTCTATCGGCAGGGCCTCCTCATAAAGCCATTCGATCGTGGCCTCCGTGGCATCGGCCGGCTTGTAGATCGCGAGTCCTAGCCAATCGAAATGCAGCGGGTCGGGCGCCGAACTGAAGGGCATTGCTGGGTTCAGCTTCACCGTCAGATACTTGAAGTCGAGCCTGTAGCTTTCTCCCAGGTCGGTACAGGTGATGATGGCCTGGATCATGAGGTTGGAGTTGCCGTTGGCCGACTTCATGTCCTGGCCCTGCGTGGCTCCGTCACACCTGGCGATCCGCTTGAACCCGTGGTCTAGCCAGTAGCTCGCCGACCCGGCGGGGGACGCAACGCAACAGGCGATGAGAATGAGCAAGACCAGCCGTGTGTGGTGGAGTATCCGGCGCTCGCTCACTGCACTACCTCCAGAGTGCCGGTCTCGGTGACCCGCACGATAGTGGTGACGACTTCATTGGTCGTTTTCATCACCATGGGCGCAACTGTCTCAACGCCGTTACGGTAGAACAGACTGCCCTTAACGGTGACCGGTATCGTTCCACTACCCCCATCGGGCTGTCTGAAAAGCTTGTATTCGATCTTGTATTCACCAGGGCTCGCATCGGGTGCCTGCCACACCTCGATACCCGGCCCATAGGTGTTGTCGATCGTCAGAGCCGTCAGCGTGTCCGGGAACGCTTTGGGATGTTCGGGGGCGTCGGCACGGTTCGTTGCGCCGAAGTAGAACCTCCTCCCCTCAGGATCTGTGACCGCGAGATCGACGTCTCCGTCAGCGTCCCACTCGACCACGATGATCAGGAACGTTCGCGCAACTTCGAGCCGCAGCGCCGCAACGGTCTGCTCGAGCTCGGTCTGCACCTCGGCGGCTTCGCCGAGCTTTGCCTCCGCTACCCCCTGCGCCGCGATGGCGGCCTCGGCCTCCGATTGCGCGGTCTCCAGCTGCTCGGCAGTCTCGGCCGCCTTAGCTTCCGCTTCGGCCCTCGCTTCGGTCGCCGCCTCCGCTGCCGCGGTCTGTTGCGCAGCTTCAGCTTCAGCCGACCGTTGGGCTGCCTCGGCGCTCGCCTGCAGTTCCTCTGCCTCGGCTTTTGCGGCTTCCGCCGCCTGCTGCGCTTCGGTCGCTTCCTTGGTCGCCGCTTCGGCTTGCTCCGCGCGCTGCTGCAGCGCCTTGTCCTCATTGTAATACGGAAAAAGAATGATCGCGATCAGCACAAAGCCGCCCAGCGCCGACGCGAACAGGTCGAGTGCGGACATTGAGAAGATTTCGATATTGCGGTGCGGCCTTCTCATCCGGAGGCTCCTTGGACCGCGTCTGCCGTCACTTCAGTGCCGCACTGCCGGGCGCCGCGTAGAGCCGGTTGATCAGGTTGTCGAGGCAGTACTGTCCGGCCGTATTGAGAGCGTGCTCCTCGCGCGACTGGATGACCGATTGTGCGAACACGATGATGCTGGCGAGCAGCAGCGCCAGTAGCGTGCCGTTGAACGACACCGCCAGCTTTTCCGTCACGTGCACCAGGAGCATGGGATCGTTGGGCTCTGCGCGCGCCGCTTCTTCGAGCGCCGCACCGATGCCGATAACCGTGCCGATAAAGCCTAGCGAGGGGATGAACCAGCTGAGGTAGCGGATCATGTTGTAGCGGAGGTCCACCTCGTGGAGGAACATCTCCATGCTGGTGTTAAGCAGCGTCGCCGACTGCTCCACCGAATTGCCCGCCTGGAACTGCAGAGCGATGCGTTGGATCAACCGCGGCAAGAAGGCGCGTCCTGCATCGGGCGTCGCCCGCACTTCGGCGTATATCGTTCCTAGGTCCGCAGCCACGATGACGGCGCGCTCGTCCTCCGGCAGCAGCCCGAGTCCCATCTGCCGCTCCTCCATGCGCGCGTTAAAGTATCGGACAACGAGCTCGGCGATGGCGACACCGAACGCCACCCACATGGCATTCTGGACCGACCAGGGATCGGTCGGCGAATGGCGACCGATGAAAATCGTGGCCCAGTAGTCGTCGAGCGTCACGTTGAGTAGAAGGATTATTCCAAGGCCCGCTAGCGCGCCGATGACCGCGGCGATCGGACGGAACCGGTCGAGCGGCCTTGCCGCGTTAGCGTGACGCTTGGCCATCAGTGTTTCTTCATAATCAAGCCGGTGGCGGGATCGCGCTCGAAGCGTCCGCCGACTTCGGGCTTTTTCGGCTCACTGTTCGCACCTGCCGCTCGCCGTACGGGCGCCGCTTCGCTTGCGCCGAACTGCAACGTCACCGACGGGTCGATCTTTTCGAGCAGCTCGGCGACGCCGATCTCGTATTCGCCGAACCGAAGTACATCGCGCAACGACACTGTCTGCTTGCGCACCCGCCGCCAGATGTCGCCGTCGCGCACAAACGTTCCGCCCGCGCTGTCAGTATCCTGAATGGTGAACTTACCGCCCGCTACCGCCTGGACCTCGGCGTGGCGCCGAGAGATTGTGGGATGGTCAAGGATAATCTCGCAATCTGAATGCCGGCCGACAGTCAAGATTGTCATGCTTCCCCCGAAGCGAGTCGCCGACTTGCCTGTCCGATCAGCGACTTCATATCGTTAAGTTTCTGCTGCCCTATCGTCAAGCGGCGCCCGCACCGCTACTTACCGATGCCGATCTGGCGCAGCCACCCCACCAGACCGGCTCCCGCCGCCGCGACCACAATCGCCGTAATGTTGTCGCCACTGGTTCCCGCCGCGAACGCGCCCGCCTGCGCAAGCTGCGCTGCTGGGTCGGGGCTGCTCCGTGACAGGCGTGCGATGCGAGACGCCGGCAGAGCCTGCCAAAGGCCGTCGCTGCACAGGATGATGCGCTCGCCTGGCCGCGCGTCGATCTCGGCTATGTGCGGCCGCGGCACTTCCGGCCCACCCAATGACTGTGTCAGTAGACTGGAATCGGGATGCCCGCGGGCTGCGTCGGCGCTGATCTCACCTTGTACCACCAGCATCTCAACCACCGAGTGATCCCGGCTCAGGCGCTCAAGGTTGCGCCCCACTACCCGGTAGACCCGGCTGTCCCCCACATTGGCCACAACCACCTGCTCACGCGATACGAAGACACAGCAGACCGTGGTTTTCGCGTCGATCCCACGCTCGGCATTGAGCGCCAACACACGCCGCTGACCTTCAGCTACAGCTTCCTCGACAAACCGGCGCGGATCGATAACCATCGGATGCGCCTTGTCCTCGTCCCACAGCGCCGCTGCCGCCGCCACTGCGGCAGCGCTGGCCAGGTCCCCTGCCTCGTGGCCCCCCAGCCCGTCCGCTACGATCGCGTACCCATACTGGCCGCCCGGATCGAAGGCGAAACCGGCGCAATCCTCCTGCACCGACCTTCCACCCAGGGACTGAGCCATGCTCGCCTGCCACGTCATGCTCTCTACCCCAATATGATCGCCAGCATATTGAACAATCTTGATTCTGACCGCTAGGATAGACCGGGGCTTCCAATGCCTCGACACAAAGGATTGGACAGGGACAATTGTCCACTGCGCGATCAACACTGCCCGCAGGCTACCTCCTCGAGGGGGATTACGAGATTCTGTCCGTGCTCGGCGCGGGCGGCTTCGGCACTACTTATCGTGCGCGCTACAAGCTGGGCAACTTCTTCGCCGTCAAGGAGTACTCCCCGTCCGATCTCTACATGCGCGAAGGGGCAACCATCTATCCCTATGAGGACAGCGAGGAGCAATACCACCAGGGCCTCGCCGATTTCCTTCATGAAGCTCGCACCCTCGCACGCTTCTCCCACCCCAACATCGTCAAGGTGGCGCGCATCATCGAGGCGAACAACACGGCCTACATGGTGCTGGAATTCGAGGAGGGCCAGAGCCTCAAGGAATGGCTCCTCGACCGGCAGACAAAGCCGAACCAAGCGGAGCTCGACGCCATCATCGGCCCGCTGCTTGATGCGCTCGAGCTGATCCATGCCGACAACATTCTCCACCGCGACGTCGCACCGGACAACATCTATGTCCGCCGCAACGGCACGCCGGTACTATTAGACTTCGGGTCTGCTCGCCCCGGCACTGCGCGATCGCACAGCGTCAGCGCGATCGTGAAGGCCGGCTACTCGCCCCAGGAACAGTATTCAAGCCGCGCCCAGAACCAGGGCCCATGGACCGACATCTATTCGCTTGGAGCCACCCTTTACAAAGCTGTCACCGGCGAAGCTCCGCCCGACGCAACCGAGCGCGTCGTCGACGACGAATACCGCCGCGTCAGCAAGCGACTGCCCAGTGGATACCGCAGCAATTTCCTCGCCGCGATTGACTGGGCGCTCGAAGTCCGTCCTGACGACCGGCCGCAGGTTGTCGAGCAGTGGCGCGGTCCCCTGCTCAAGAACACCGCCGTACCGCCGCGCGCCCATCGTGCCGAGACAGCACGCGGCGACCCCCCGCCCAAAAGTGGCCTACGAGCCTGGTCGGTGACCGCCGCCATTGCCGTCGCACTGGCGCTGGTTGCAGGGTTCGCCACCTGGTCGTACAGCCGCGGCGAAATCGGTTCCGCCGTTGCAGCGGCCCAGGCCACCATGGCGCAGCAGGTCGCTGGCCTCGAATCCCAGCTCGCCGCTGCACGCCGGCAGGAAAGCCAGACCTCCATCGCGCTCGCCGCCGCCAAGGCCGACATGCAGTCACAGGTGGCGGCCCTCACCAGTCAGGCCGAGACCGCGCGCACATCGGCCGCCCGACTGCAAGACCAACTTGCTGTGGCCCAGGCGGCGGCCGCCAATGGCGAGGCCAACGCTACAGCGCAGGTCGCCGTGCTGCAGACCCAGCTCGACGATGTGAACGCCCATGCCGCCGATCTTGAGGCCCGCCTCCAGGTCGACCGCGGTGACCTCGAGAACGAGATCACAGCGCTTCAGCAGCAGTTGGCCACCGAGCGTCGCGCCAAGGAGGCGCTTCGCACTGAGAGCGCCGCCATCCGCGCCCAGCTCGAGGACAAGGTCGCCACGAGCGAGCAGGCGGCCGTTCTCGCCCGGCAGGCGACAGAGAGGGCCGAGGCCGCACTCGCCGAAGTCCGTGCCGCTGCCGCGACGGCGGCCGAAAAATCCGCCGACCTCATTGCCTCGACGCGTGACGAGGCCGCCGCACTCACCAAGCAGCTCGAAGCCGAACGCAAGTCTGCTGCAACCGCCAGCGCCGATGATAGAGCGGAGGCCGAAAAACGCGTCGCAGTGATGGAAGAGAGCCTCGCCGCCGCCAAGGCGCGCGAGGAGCAGTTGATCGCTTCTGGCCGTGTCGCCATGGCCGGCCTTGAAGAGAAGATTCGTGATCTGACCGCTAGGGTCGAGGTGGAAACTGCAGGTCGCGCTGCCGCCGAGGAAGAGGCAACCACCTCTCGCGCCGACCTCGTCCGTCTGAGGGAGCAAGACGCGCGGCGCATCGCCCAACTCGAAACCGATCTCGCCACCGCCCGTGAGGGCGAACAGTCGGCTATCGCCTCGCTGACAGCCGCCCGCGAAGGCGGCGGCGATCAGCTCAAGCAACTCACAACGCAGATTGCCTCGTCAAAGGCACGTATCTCGGCGCTCGAGTCCACACTTTCGGCCGAACGCGACGCCGCCGCGCAGACGCTCGAGGGCGAGCGCGCGCAGTCCGACGCCCGCATCGCCGTGCTGCGCAAGCAACTGACCGATGAGCAGACGCGCGCCACCGATCTCAGTGCCAAGCTAGAAGAAATTCGCGCCCGCAACGAGGGCGAGGTCGCGCTGCTGCGCCAGCAGCTTGTCACCGAGCAGGTCGCCAAGCAGAGGCTAGTCGACGAACATTCAGCTGCAGAGGCGGCCGCCGGCAAGCGCGTCGCCGAACTCGAAGCCGAGCTCAGCGCGTCGAACGATGCCACCGCCGAGATCCAGACCGCGCTCGCAACGGCGAGAGAGGACGTCACCGCCGCGCAGGCGCAGGTGGCTGCAGCCGGCGAGGCAAAGCAGCAGGCCGACACCGAACTCGCCAAGGCGCGTGAGGCCGCAAAAGCTGCCGAGGGCGTGGCCGCGGGCCGCATCGCGGAGCTTGAAACACAGCTGGCCTCTGGCGAAGTCGCGATCACCACGGCAGCGGCCGATGCTGCCTCCAGCGCAGCCGTCGCGCAGGCCGAACTCGCTGAGGAGCGCCGCGCTGCGACCGCACTCAAAGAAGCCGCTGCAGCCCGCGTTGCCGAGCTTGAATCCGCTGTCGCCAGCGCCGCGGCCACGGCAAAGAGGTTCGAGACTGAGCTGGCCAGCAAGCAAGCGCAGCTGCAGACCCAGATTGCTGAGCTCAACGACAATCTCGCCGCCGAAGCCGCCGCCAAGGAGGGCTTGGAAACTGCCGTCGCCGCCGCGAAGCTGGAATATGACGGCCTGCAGAAAAAGTCCGAGGCCCGCATTGCCGAGCTCGCCACGGAGATCGATTTGGGCCGCGGTCGCGAGACCGCCGCGGCCGAGGCGCTGAAGGCCGCTCAGGCCAGCGCCGATGCCAAAATAGCCGAGCTGAGCGCGCAGATGGCCACTGCGCAGCAGGGGGCGGCCGAGGACCTGCGTGTCCAGCTCGAGGCTACGCGCAACGAATATGACATCAAGCTCGCCGAACTGCAGGACACGCTGCAGAACCAGGAACTGGCCCGCCAGTCGCTGGTCGCGGAAAGCCAGGTGTTGATGGGCATCGCCATGCAGCCCGGCATCGATTTCGCCGGTGTGGAACTGGCCTCCGCGCTAGAGCGGGGCGGCTTTTTTGTGCGAGGTGTCGATCCGGAAAGTCCGTTGAACGGTGCCATCCAGGCGGGCACCTTCATCGAGACTATGAGCCTCAACGGAGTGCCCGTGGACTTAGCGGAATCGTCAGCGACGCTGGCCGCCTGCGACGTGCTGGTCGCCCGTGTGGCAGGTGCCGAAAGCGACATCAGCGTCACCGTGCCTCAGGGCGCTGGCCTAGCGATTTCCGGCGCGACAAGGTTCGCCGGCGTCGGCCTGTCGCTGGCGCCGGCCGGAGCCGACGGCGAGCTGTTGGTCGCCGAGGTCGATGGTGGCTCGCTTGCCCCGGCACTCCGTCGCGGCGACATCTTGGTCGGTTTCGATGGCCAGCCGGTCACTACGGCGGAGGCGTTCAGCGATGCCATCGCGGCGGCAGCCCGCGGTGGAGGTAAGCGCTCCGCTTCCGTCGAGCGCGATTGCGAGCGGATTGATGTGACGCTGGATTTCGGTGCCGAGGTCCAGAGCTTCGACTATGCGGGCCTCACCCTCGAGGGCACTGACGCGAGCCCGGCCCGGGTGGCTTCGGTCGATCCTACGAGCATCTTCAGCCAGGCAGGCCTGCTGCCCGGTGACCACCTCGATTCTCTCTCAGTCCATGGCGAGACACTGGATTTCGTATCTTTCACCGCTGCGCGCGGCGCGCTCGACACGTTGACCCTCTGCGGTCCGGTCGATGTCGCCTATACACGTGGCAACGCCAAGAGCACCGCCACGATAGACACCACGCCCGACCGCGGCGACGGCCCGGAGTTGGAGCTGGCGCAACTCGGCATCGGCGGCTACGCCCTCGGCGATGGCCGCGGCATCCTGGTGGATGGCCTCACGCCCGGGTCGCGGGCGGGCGCCGCCGGCCTTGCACGGGGCGACATCATTACGGCCATGGGCCGCACGCGAGGCGCGGCGCTCTCCGGGCTCACCACAACCGCCGAGGGCCGCTTCCTCCGCCAGGGTGGCGTGCTTTCCGTTACCCGCGGTTGCGACGATATTGAGATCAAGGTCGCCGCCTACGATCCGCGCAACGAGCCTGTTGAAATTGCGGAACTGACGCAGGTCGAGCGGCGCTTCGTCATTCGGGCGCTTTACGCTATGGGCCACTACAAGCTGGGCGACATGCCGACGGGCTTCGTCACCTCCGGCGAAATTGAGAACCCGCAGATCGCCGCGGCCTTTGTCGCTTTCCGCACGGCGCAGGGCGAGGCCGATGACGGTCTCAGCCGCAACGATGTCGACTATCTGCTGCCGCTGGGGCAAAGCAAGATGCCCAGCGAGCTCGAGCAGGACGCGCTCCACGACGTGGTGCCGCCGGTGGTCGCCATGAATGCCGAGCTCATCGAAAACCGGCTGCGTCTCTGGGCGTCCCAGCAAGGTTTTGACGCCGACACCGGTCGCGAGGCCATCTCGAAGTACCAACAGAGCGTCGGCGTGTCCGAGAGCGTCGGCTTCGTGACGAGCCCAGCCGAGGCGCGCGCCATTTTCACCGATCCCATGCCGCTCACCGTTGGCCCGCTCCCCGAAGGCGAGCGCAACTTCAGCGACTGGCGACTGACGCGCGACGACAATAGTTGCGTCATCTATGTCCTGCCCACCCGCATAACCGGCGCATTTTACCAGTATACCCGCAACACCTCGCGTGCGGATCGTCCGGCCCTGTGGATCGGCGTCTATCGCGACGCAGCCGGGCCCTGGCAGATGAGCGTAAACTTCGGCGGCTCGATCGAATTTGACCAGCGGCTGGCTGTCACGATGTCGACCAACAGCAGCAGCACCCCGCTCAACACCCTTTGGTCGGGCAACAGCCTCGTTCCTCCGCTAGCCGCTGACGGCGCGCATACATCGGACGAGCTGCACAAGGTGCTGCTCACAAGCGACTGGGTCGAGCTGCACGGCACATCCAAATATGGCGGACCGCTCGATATCCGCTACAACACGAGCGGCTTCCGGCAGGCCTTCGACTATCTGAACAGCGATTGCGCCGACGACACTCTCTCGAGCTGGATAAGGTAATGCCCAAGAACTCCGATGACGTTCCCACGCAGATATTCAAGCGGCCTTTCGCCTCGCGGCCACGACCAACGCCGGACCAGCATCGCACGGACGACACGCCGATGACTGCCAAGGTGGTCGTTCCCAATCCCGAGCAAGTTGTGACGCGCCGCATCTCGCGGCCGAATCGGCCGGGCGCGGCTGCACCTGCAGCAGATCCCGTCACCGGGGCGACTCAGTCGCCGGCCCATCCGGCCCCCGCCGGGCCGGCTGGGGCAGTGGCGGAGGCCAACCTGCCGGTCGGCTGGATCACCGTGATCTCGGGCCCCGGGCGGGGGAACTATCTGCCGGTGTTTGCCGGCATGAATTCGCTGGGCCGAGACGTCGCAAACCGCCTGCCCGTCAACTTTGGCGACGAAGCGATCTCACGCGCCGACCATGCCTTCCTTGTCTTCGACGACGAACAGCGGAAGTTCTGGATTCAGCACGGGGGCAAAAGCAACCTCGTGCGGCTCAACGGCGTGCCCGTGATGGCGCCGATGCCGCTCGGCAACGGTGACATGGTGCGAGTCGGTGGCACCGAGCTACGTTTCACCGCCTTTTGCGACGACAGTTTTGACTGGGCGAGCACGTCTTGAGCCATATCGAGACCTGGGGAGGTGCGATCTCGGGTTCGAGGGAAAATCAGGAGGATTGGCACACTGTCCTCCCGCTCGATGGCGATGCGCGCGTCGTCATCGTAGTGGCCGACGGCATGGGCGGACACGTCGCGGGCGAGACCGCTAGCCGCCTCGCCGGCGAGGCATTCGCGGCTGCGATTGCGCGTCCCGGTCAGACTACTCTCGCCGATACTTTCCTCACCGCCATTACGCAGGCCAACCAGGCACTCGCCAACGCCATCGAGGTTGATGCCAAGCTTGACGGTATGGGCACGACGCTGGTCGGCGTGGTGCTGACCCCCGAGGGCATGAGCTGGACCAGCGTTGGCGACTCCGCCCTGCTGCTGGTGCGCCAAGGTGTTGTGTCGCGCCTCAATGCCGACCACTCCTACGGCGCCCATATGGACGAGCAGATCCGACTCGGCCACGTGTCGCCCATGGAGGCACCGACCAGCGCCGAGCGCAGTCAGCTCATGTCCGCAGTTGCGGGCGACGAGATCGAGCTCGTCGAAATCGCCGCCAATGCTGTTCAGTTTCTGCCTGGCGACTTGGTGGTCGCTGCCTCTGACGGCTTGCTCACGCTGGACTTTTCGAAGCTCGCTGCCGTCGTCGCCCGCCTATTCGCGTCCCCGCTGGCTGACATTGGCGCCGCCATCCTCGCCGCGATCACCGACGAGCACAAACCCCATCAGGATAACGCCACGGTCGTCCTCGCCCGTGTCCGCTACACCTGATGGTCTCAAGCGATGGGATTCTACTCGCAGAAGCTGTCTCCGTTGAACACGAAACAACGGGTGGCGCCACCACCGCCCCCAGCGTTTCCGCCTCCGCCACCTCCGCCTCCGGCGGTTCCGCCCCCACCACCGCTACTGGGCTTATAGCATTGGCCCTTCGAAGACAGCCGCTGCCCCGCTGGGCAGGTTTTGGCCACGCATACCCCGTTTCGCAGCACCTGCTTCACAGTGCAGGTTGCCGGGCAGACCCGGCCGGTCTTGTCGTTCAGCAGTGTTACCAAGTCCGCCGTTGGTTCGGTCGTCCCGAGTGACACCCCTGCGTACCGCGCAAACGACGCCAACGCCCGCCGGCTCTGGCTACCCCACACCCCGTCCGGCCGTCCCACCGAGCAACCCAGGCGGTTGAGCTCAGTCTGCACCTGCAGCGCCAGTTGAACCGGATCTGGCTGAGGAACGACCGGCGCGGCAGGGGCCGCCGGTGCGCCACTCAGCAGTCCCTGCAGCGCCGCATTGGCGAGTGTCGAATAGGGCCCGTTCGGATACGTCTGGAGAAACGCCCGCCACCCCGCCTCGGTGTTGATCTCCACCGCAGCCGCGAACAGCTCGCGCTCTGTGTCTGGGGCCGCCGGTAGCGGCGTCTCGTCGGGTGGCGGCGTCGTGGCGCGCTCATCACCCTGCGGCACGATCATGCCACCGCGATCCTCGAGCATATCGAGCCGCACCCGTGCATCGTCGACATGCGGACTGTCCGGAAACTGCTCAATGAACCGCTCGATGACGCGGGCGTCCACCGATTCCTTGACCAAGTCCCACGCCATGTCGGCGTTGGACTGAGCAAAGGCCGGCGACAACATGGCGAGGCTCATCATGCAGCCGACCAGCGCAACTCTCCACCACGATCGCGCCATTCTCAGCATTCAGACCCTACGCCCATGTCAGTCACATCACCCCGGCAACTGGCCTGCCCGCACACTGCCGACGGGTAGCCCAGCAGCTACTTTGCTTTGATCTGCTTGACCGTGCAGAACGACTTCGTCATCTCGAAGCGATCACAGAAATACACGGTTCCGCCCGCCCCAATCGAATAATACTTCTCGCCCGGCCGGAGCTTCGCTATCAGCTTGGCACCGCAGCGCTTGCCGTCCACCGCGACGTTCACAGTGTAGTCGTTGGTCGGGTAGCTCAGCTTCATCGATAGGCCATTGTTGTTCAGCACCCTGAAGGACGTCGTCGTCCCGTCGCTGTGCTTCACCGGTGGCGCACCTAGCCGAGCACTGACCTGGCTCTTGAACGAAACAAAATAGGCAGCCGTCATGGTCAGCTTGGCCGTTGCGTCGCCTGATGGCAGCATCGTCAACTGCCCCTTGAACGCCAGTGGCAGGTCCTCGTATTCCTCCGGGCTCTGGCAGTCGACATGACCCGAAACCTTGATATCGAATTGCAGGCCGGTCTCGGCCGCCACTCCCACCGAGGCAAACAGCACAATGCCGGCTCCCAGCAGCTTTGCAACTAACTTGGCAGTATCCATCGCATCACCCCCGCGTCTCAACAACAGGCTGGCACAGGTCAGCGATTTCATCAATGTCGAGGATGCAAGAGGTTGGCGGCTTCTTTCCACCCTGCTGAACGGCGGGCGGTGCTGTCTTCCTTCAACACTTAGGTGAACGGCACCCAATGCGATTCAACGGACGGGACGCCAGGCTAACGGTGGGCAGCTCGATCCAACATGTCGGCCGCACCTTCACCTCGCGCCACTAAGGACCGTGACGTCTGCAGCAAAACTGCATAGTGAATAGGCTCCAGGTTGGAGGTAATTTTCCAAAATGCACCTGTCAACTCCACGATCAGCATCGGTCACTATCGATAACTCAGATGGAGGTCTGTGCTGGCCACCTTTGGGTTTGCCATTGGCGCCTGCGTGTATATAGCAGCCACCAGAGTCACCTGATGATGGACGGAAGCACCATCAGGTGGAGCGTGCCTGGGGGGAAGGAGACATCGTCACTGGTCGGCAAGGCCGTCTGGAACTCCACGCGTAAGCGTACATATCCCCTCAGTGGCCTTTACGCTGAAATAACTAAGTCCAGGATCGGGCACGTACTTGTAGTCCTGAAGCTTGCAACCGGTTGAATTGATTCCAATCAACCAAATAAAAGTCTCGTTTGCGTGCCGCGTATCTTTGCCTCGACTCAAAAGTGACACCTTAAGCGCGTCATCAGACTGCTCTAGACGGATGTCGGCGGCGAATTTTCCGTCCTTCCGCCACTTTATTGCTTTGTTCTTCCCGACTGGAATAAGAATTCTGTCGTACGAATCTATGAAGTTAGTCGTTCCAACTGCGTTCTCTTTATGAACATATATGAATCTATTACCAGCTTTTCCAAAGTATACCTCAATTCGCCAAGTTACGGACTCACGAGACATGTTTCGCTTGACAACAACCTGATGACCTTCGGCCACGACTGTGTTGCCCGTAAGGTCTACCGCATAGGCAGGTGAAACCACCAACAAGCCAAGCGCAACACTGGCCGACAGCGCTTTGGTTAAGTATCGCCAGAACCGTTTCATTCCGTCCCCCGAGCTGGAAGTCTTGATGTTTACTTTACTCGTAACGGCGCGACAAGTCGTATGAGTTTCCGACGTTCGATCGACGTTCCATGGACCGCTCGATTGAATCGACAAGTTCACTGTGGTGACCGATCCTCAGCGAGATCGTCAGCAGAACACCTGGTTCCCGTTCGGAGGCCGAATTTCGAGTGGCCCAAACGCGCCTTGGCGCCACGTCTTCTCCATGCCCAAAGTTCACGGCCTGCAGGCTGGGGCGGAGGCGACCGTTCATCGGTTGCGGCATATCGGACACGTGTTGGACACGTCTCAACGGAGAAAAGCTAACTTACTGAAAAGACTTGAAGAATTGGCGCGCCCAAGGGGAATCGAACCCCTGTTCCCGCCGTGAGAGGGCGGTGTCCTGACCGCTAGACGATGGGCGCGGCGGAACTCTTATGGCGATCTACGCCAACCGCGTCAACCACCACCCATGTGGGGAAAGTGGCGCGCCCTAGGGGAGTCGAACCCCTCTCTGCACCGTGAAAGGGTGCCGTCCTAACCGATAGACGAAGGGCGCCGCGGTGGCGACCGTATAGGGGCGTTCCCCCAAGCTGGCAAGAGCTAATTCCGGCCTTTTCGCGCTTTCAGCAACCCGAGAAGGTGATGGGCTTTTTCCAGCCGCGCGGCCGGTCGCGCACGTCGACATGGATGAACTGGCGGCCCGGATAGCACCCGAGGCCGCCCACTTCCGGGTTGCGCTTGGCGAAGGCGATAAGGTTCGACTTGTTGACGCCGGGGATGAAGAAATCTACCGCCTGACAGTTCATGTGGTAGCTGCTGTCGACACCGCCGCCGATGATGTTGCGGATCGGGTCGCGATACTGCGAGTTGACCACGATCTTGCGGCCAAACTTGCGCTCAAACGAGGCGATGACGCTCCTGAGCTTGGGCGAGACGCAGGAATTGTCGACGTCCTCGGAGGCGAGGAACATGCCGGCCCGCTGAACGTACCCACCATAGGAGGCGGGGCCCGTCCCGCCCATGAAGAAGCAGCCGCTGAGGAGCGAGGCGCAGAAGAGCGCCGGGATGAGGCGTATCATATAGTCTTCCCCGGCTCGCCGGATGGTGTGGCGTGAGGCCGGCCTTGCCCGGCCGGCCTCCTGTCGGGAAACTACGTGGGTTTGGCTAACCCGCTGCTAATCCGCTTGGTTAGCGCCCGGTTACCAGCTGCCGGTGTTGGCCATCGACAGCCACGGCTCGGCCGGCGCGAGGGCAGGGCCGGCCTGCAGGATCTCGATCGAGATGTTGTCGGGCGAGCGCACGAACGCCATACGGCCGTCGCGCGGCGGCCGGTTGATGGTGATGCCGAGGCTCTGCAGGTGCGCGCAATAAGCGTAGATGTCATCGACCTCGTAGGCGAGGTGGCCGAAATTGCGCCCGCCGGTGTAGACCTCGGGGTCCCAGTTATAGGTGAGCTCCACCTGCGCCTCGGGCTGCCCCTTGGGCGCAAGGAAGATCAGCGTATAGCGCCCCTTCTCGTTCTCGCTGCGGCGCACTTCCTCGAGCCCGAGGCCATCGCGGTAAAATCGCAGGCTGGCGTCGATATCGGTGACGCGCACCATGGTGTGGAGATATTTCAACTCGGTTCCTCCGGGATCGTCGGGCGACGCAGACGGGCGCCGCCGGGGCGGCACTGTATTGTTGCGTATCCGATGCAGCAACCCGGCCACACTGACCGGTCGCCTACGAAAAAGGACGGGGCAAAATGGTAAACGCTTCTTAACTTCCTTCAGTGAATCGGACACAGTGACCAAGTCTTGTGGCGTACCCCGTTTTGCGGCGGGGCGAGTACGAAAAGGCTTGAGGGCATGGGGGTCAAATCAACACCCGACGGTGAAGAACCGGGCGTTCGTTCTTTCGAGGCGAGCGACTTGGGTCGAGGTCCGGCAGTTGACCAGACAAATGATGCTTCGCTCGACGTGATCGAGGTCGTGGGCACCATCAAGTGGTTCGACGTCGCCAAGGGTTTCGGTTTCATCGTGCCCGATGACGGGCGTGCCGACGTGCTATTGCATGTGACCTGCCTGCGGCGTGACGGTTACCAGACGGCCTACGAGGGCTCGCGCGTGGTTGTAGAGGCACTGGCGCGTCCGGGTGGGCTGCAGGCCTTCCGCATCCTCTCGATGGACGACACCACCGCCAAGCACCCGGCGCAGATGCCGGCGCCGCGCACCCATGTCAGTGTCGAGCCTACCAGCAAGCTCGAGCGGCTCGAGGTGAAGTGGTTCAACCGTATCCGTGGCTTCGGCTTCCTCTCCGCCGGCGACGGCGCGCCCGACATCTTTGTCCACATGGAAACGCTGCGCCGCTTCGGCATCACCGAACTGCGCCCCGGCCAGCACGTCCTCGTGCGCTACGGCAACGGCCCCAAGGGCCTGATGGTCGCCGAAATCCGCCCCGACGGCTGGGGCGACGCGCCAAGCTCGCACTGAAGCGGGCAGGGGAGAGGTTGAGCGGCGCCGAGGGGCGCCGTTTTTGGTTTGGGGGACGGGAGGAGCGGTGCGCGCAATCAGCGTCGGGTGTTTGGCTGACCGTCCCGCGACCTTCTCATGGCACGCCGGGCGCGGGCTGCGGCGGAGCAGCCGGCGGACGCTTTCGCTATGGGGCGCCCGCATAGAGGGTGAAAGCTTCAGTCTCAAACACAACCTCGAGCACCCGCCGCGAGGCCATTTCCTTCACGGCGGGCGCTGAGGAACCGTCAAGCCGTGCCTTGTCGACGAAGAGGATCTCGGCATCGTCGGGAAGGTCCCGGGGGACACTCATCGCCAGTCCGTTGCGCAGGCGGCCATCAGCACAACTCAACTCAACTCTCGCCTCATTCGCGTCATCGCTTAGCGCGGTCGGCCGACATTGCTCCCAATAGGCTGAGTTGAGCAGCAGATACGCGGACAGGTTGCCATACCCCTCAGTCTCCGGAAAGAAGGAGACAACACTGTTGGCATGTGTGCGCTCTCTGACCTGGGCGAAAGCGGGCGTCAGCTTGTAGCCAACATCGGTTATCGAACCGGTGTCGGAGGTTCGCGTCAACATGTCGGCCAGCCTGTTACCGGCTACCGCGAACTGGCAGACAATAAGCAACGAAAGCAAGGCGTTGATGATGCGAAGGCGATCACCCATCCCCCCGATCAGCGCCGCGAGGCTCAACACCAGAAGTGGGTAGTACGGAGAAACGAAGCGACCATCGATCGGGTCAATCGACACAAGGGATGAGGACGCTACCTGCGCGGCGAACGAGAGACCGGCGACAGCGACGGGTATCAGCGCGACCACCAGCCTCGCGTGGTCTCGTCGCGCAACAACTGCCAGCGCGACTATTGAAATAGCGATCGGCGCCAGCACAAGCCTGTCGCGCCAGAGCGCCCGGCCGAGCAGCACCACGTTTTCAGCCGCGCTGGTTTCCGATGGAACCCGGCAGCCCAACGCACACCCATACGACAGGTGGTTCCAGACCCCGACCGCAATCAATGGCACAACGGCCACGATTACCGCTACCAGAACCCGGAGCATCATTCGTCCGTTCTCTGGGCGCGCGGTCGTCGGGTAGAAGCGCATCGCCATCACGCCGAGAAGTGCGACTGATGACACGATGCCGATATACCTCGACAGGGGCAGCACCAACAGGAGGGCCAACAGCGTGGGTGAGACGTTCCTGCCGTCGAAGCATCGCACAGCCTCCGATACGGCCAGCGCCAGTATCGCGGTGAAAAGAGGCTCGGACCAGGCGAAGAAGAAGCTCTCCGAGGTCAGGGCAACACCGACCGCCACTACACCCAGAAGCATGCGGGTAAGGGGAGGCGATGTCGGGATCACCCGCCACCCTGCCAGGAATATAGCGCCCACCGCCGCAGCGTTGACCAGGGTCATCGCTGCCTCTGTACTCAACCCGGCGATGGTCAGCAGTGCCAGGGTTACCGGATAGGCGGGCGCGTACAACCCTTCGCCCAGAGAGGTGCTTCCGTTCAGCCTGATCTGCTGGGAGAACAGCAGGTAGAAATTGGAGTCCCAGCTTTGGCCCACACCGATATTGAGCAGAGCAACAAATAGAACGGCGGCAAGGGAAGTCGCAGCCACCGCAGCGAGCAGCGGTCTGTTGATGTTTTGCTCAGCCCCCATGGCTCTATTGGCCCCTTTGCTGACGTCCACCATGGCACACGTCTGTGGCCGCCGCCAGAAGACCACAACGGCCGTGGAGCCAAGCGGTAAGTTCAGATCCTCGCAACAGCCGGTGCCACGATGAGAATTGAAGTCCGCGATGCAGTGGAGAGTCGCCCCGATGTTGCGCCGCTGGTGGCTGCCGTCTATCCGCCCGAAGTGTTGGCAACTGTCGTTTGGCGGAACGTCGTGTCGGCGCGCGCAACCCGACGCGTACTGGTTTACAACGGCGCCACCCTTGTCGCCGCCGCGGGGATACTCTTCCGCCGGGCAACAGTAGACGACAGGGAGACTAATGTCGCCGGCATTGGGGGAGTGATGACGCTGCCGGCTGCGCGTCGCAAGGGGTTCGGCAGTGCCGCGATGGCCGCCGCGCACGAGGTGATAACCAACGGGGGAGCGGCCTTCGGCCTGCTCTTTTGCGAGCCCGGGAACTTTGGCTTCTACGGAAGCCTGGGCTGGACCCCTTTCGGCGGAACCGTCATCGCCGAGCAGCGAGGGGTGACCGGAACATATGGGGTCATGCCGACCCTGGTCCGGCCCTTTCGCGACGCCGCCCCGACGGCGGGGACAATAGACCTGCGTGGTCTGCCCTGGTGAGCCCGGCGACTAGCCCATTGCCCGCCTTACGTCCTCGGAAGGCCAAAGCCCCAGCGTGCGGCCTGAGAGGCTTTGGCTTTCCTCGATAGAGACCGACGGTTCGGGTAACCTGAATGGACCGGCCGTGAGGTTGAGCACGCGGAAGTCGCCGGTTCGGATGTCCGAATTGACCCGCGTCATGCTGTCGGTCGTCAGCAGAAAGTGCTGTGCGCCCGTCGCGAGGGCCTTGCGAAGCAGGCTCTTCGCATCAGCGAAAGAAAGGTGGAACAGAACCTCTCGGCAAAGGACGACGTCAGCGGACGGGAGATCATCGACGATCCCGTTGGCGACGATGAAGGTTCTCTCGGCGGTATCGAACCGGCTCTGGTTCCTCGCGATGACATCGGGGACGATGTCGGCACCAAAGTACTGAATGCCGCGCAGGTCGACCTCGGACATCCAGGTGAAGTCACCGCAGCCAAGGTCCAGCATGCTCCTCGCGCCGAGGCGCTTAAGCAAGCGCGGCAGTTCCGCGCGGAGGATCTCGGTCGCCTCGAGCGACGATCCCTCGCCGGAGAGCGGAACGTCGATTTTCCCTCGGCGCCAGACCGCATCCCGATAGATGTGAGAAAACCGATCGGCCACGTTGTCGTGGGCCAAATAGGCCTTGTTTCTGCCGGATACTGTTTCGAGAAACCCGACCAGACCCAGCCTGTGCAATACGTGTCGAGCTACTTCTTTTGTTGTCGCTGCCATCTCTACCACTCCTCCAATGGTCAGGACATCACAGTGCTGCTCGCTTCCAACCTCTCCGAGACGCGCACTCTTTGCCCTTGTAAGAAAACCGCCTCGAACAGCTCATTGCCGAGCGTGATCGAGGCCAACGGCCGCCGTCGCTTCACGTTATTGCCCGACCGCCATCGAAATTACTTGGGCTCGGGGCGTCGCAACTTTCGTGTGTTAGTGTGGCGCTTTCACGTCAAGTTTGGGGACTTAGGGCCGTATTGAGGCGGCTATCCACTGCCCGTAGGGTCCAGAGGCGATTGGACCTCTTCCCCCTAACCGATCGCCGGAGCGCGTTGATGCCCCGGGGTAGCGCCCGCTCCACCCAAACGCCAGAGGTGAGCCGTGCAAACACCCTATGCGACCTTACCCAGCCACAGGCAAGTCTCGATGACAGCTGTCTTGCGAAAGGCAGCCATCGGCCTCGGCTTCGCTGCGCTCGGCATTGCCATGTTCGTCTGGGGAGTGGTCATGCCGTTCATGGGGCTGTTCTACACGCTGCAACTGCTGAGCTGAGGTGAGTTCGCTGCCCGCTGGCCTAGCCAGCGACGAGCCCGCTTGACCGCATCCCGCCAGAACCAGAATGACAGTGCTCCCCGTACGTCCGGTGTCAGGGTCACAAGTATCCGGCCGTGCGGTATTGGACGTCGCTTCCTCGCTGCGGACATATATAGTTCACAGCACCCGGTGAGCGGCTAGAATGACTGCACGCGCCAGGTAAGGCAGGGCTGTCGGGGGCGCCGGTGAGGAAAAAGCTCTATCTGGAGCGGGCTAATGTGGGGAACCTGATGTTCCGCTACATGTTCGCTGAACATCTGCGCCGGTCCAATCCTGACTGGGTGATCGTCGGCGCCGGCATGCCGGAATGGGGGATCGTTCTTGCCGACGACGGGCCGAGCCCGGCAGTGAAGCTGGAGAATGGCAACGCGTTCCACATCCCCGCGCTGATCGAAGCCATCAATCGTCCGGGGATAGAGGGCGCCTATCTTGGTTGCTACGCTCAGCGGCTGGAGTATTTCGAGGCGCACCGGCAGCAGTTCGGCGCGAGGTTCCAGGCGATCGCCGGCGGGCAGGAAACCCACGAGGACGAACTGGTCATCCACGTACGGGCCGGCGACGTCTTGCGCGGCCCGAACGTCCACTACAACCTCACGCCGGTCTCGTACTATCGGCGCATCGTCGAACGCACCGGCCTGAAACCGGTCGTCATTGGCCAGACGCAGCCGAGCTACTACTCGGACGCCTTCCGCAAAGCGTTCCCGAACGCCCGGTTCCTCGCGGGCAATCACTGGCTCGACGACTTCCAGACGCTGCGCAACGCCACCAATATCGCTCTGTCGGTGAGCACGTTCGCCTGGCTCGCGGCCTGGCTGTCGGAGACGGCGCGGGTCATTTACCAGCCGCAACTGGGCTTTCTCAATCCGCTCCAGTGCCCCGATATCGATTTGGCGCCCAAAAACGACGCCCGGTACGTATATGAGCGGTTCCCCGTTGAGCTCTTCAAGGCCAGCCCCGAACAGATTGCCCGCGCGATCGCGGACTGAGGCTCATCGGAACCCGGCAAAACCTGCCGTGGTGCCCGGCTTGTTTTGCCGCTTTGTCGCCACAAGCGTTACCAGCCGGTCGGAAAACATAGCAAAATCAACGCTATGACGATCTGGCATTGCCCTTGCATTGCTTCACCTGAACCCGCGTGTCCGCACGCCGATTGGGGGTACTGGAGCATAACATGGGCATCTACGGCGCTCTTTCGACCGCAGTAACTGGGCTTCGCGCCCAATCCTTCGCGCTTGAGAACATCTCGGGCAACATCGCCAACAGCCAGACCACCGGCTTCAAGCGCATCGACACCGACTTCGTCGACATGATCCCCGATGCCGCGCAGAAGCGGCAGACCGCGGGTTCGGTGCTCGCCTACTCGCGCTCGACCAACAACATCCAGGGCGACATCAAGGGCACCTCGACCGAAACCAACATGGCCATCAACGGCAATGGTTTCTTCGTCGTCGAGCCGGCCATCGGCATGTCGGACGGCGATACCCTGTTCTCCGGCGCCAACTACTACACGCGTCGCGGCGACTTCGAGCTCGACAAGAACGGCTACCTCGTCAACGGCTCCGGCTACTACCTCAAGGGCCTGCCGATCGATCCGGCGACGCAGAACATCTCGAGCTCGGTGCCGCAGGTGCTGAAAGTGTCCAGCGCCTTCCTCCCCGCCGAGCAGACGAGCTCGATCAACTACGAGCTGAACCTGCCGCAGCTGCCCAAGACGGCGGCCTACCAGGCGTCCGGTGTAGCAGGCAGCGAGCTGCTGCGGGCCCAGGACTTCCTCACCATCACGCCGAATACGCCGGCCACGACGACAGGCTCTGCGGCGACAGGGGCCGCTGCCGCCACTACCATCGCCAGCGACCTCGATACGCTGACGATCTCGGTCAACGGCACGCCGGTGAACTTCACCTTCAACGAAGGCAGCGGCACGACGGGCACCGATATCGACGTCACGGTCGCGCCGACCGACACGGTCACCGGCCTGCTCGCCGCCATCCAAGCCGCGCTGCCGGCGGGCACGACAGTTGCGCTGTCCGGCGGCAACATCACCGTCACCGGTGCCGACGCCGACGACGTGATCCAGATTACCGACGGTACGACGGGTACCTCGTCGCTCGGCTTCGGCCTCGCCGACGGTACCTACAACCCCACCGTCTCGCAGGCCCTGGCGCTGCAGCAGCGCGTCGACACGATCAGCGCCGACAAGGCCGATACGTTCATCTCGCAGTCGATCTCGGGTGGCGCGGTCACGGTCTATGCCGGCAACGGTGCGCCGGCCAACGTGCAGATGCGCTGGGCCAAGGTAAACTCGACCGCAAATGGCGGCGCCGAGCGCTGGAACCTGTTTATCCTGACCAATTCCGAGGCGACGGGCTCCGGCACCGAATGGACCCGCGTCGGCGGCGATTACACGTTCGGGCCCGACGGCTCGCCCAATCCGGCGGTCGAATACACCGACCTGCCAGGCCTCACCGTCAACGGCGTGACCATCGGCGACCTGCGCCTGCAGCACGGCGCCACGGGCCTGACCCAGTTCTCCGATCCCAACGGCAATGCCGAGGTGACGCGGCTGACCCAGAACGGCTACGCCGCCGGCGAGTTCGTCTCGGTGTCGGTGAACGACAACGGCCGCGTGGTCGTCTCCTACACCAATGGCCAGCAGCTCGAAGTCGCCCAGGTGGTCACCGCCAACTTCAACGCAGTGAATGCGCTGAAGCGCATGGACGGCGGCGTGTTCGCGGCGACCTCGGAATCGGGCGAGCCGTTGCTCGATACCGATGGCGTCATCGGTTCGGCGGTGGAAGCCTCGAACACGGATATCTCGGAAGAGTTCACCAAGCTCATCGTCACGCAGCAGGCCTACGCCGCCGGCACCCGCATCGTCTCGGCAGCCGACCAGATGCTGCAGGAATCGCTCAACATGATCCGCTGATGCGGACCTGAATCCCTCCGGCGCGGGCGATCCTCGCGCCGGAGAGAACTCAACTGGAGCAGGATGGCATGGGGCTCTCCGTTACCCTCAGCAGTGCGCTCTCCGGCATGCGTGTCGGACAGAACGCGCTCGATACGCTGTCGAACAACGTCGCGAACGCCGGTACCCCCGGCTATCACCGGCGTTCGACCAGCGTCATCGACTCGCTGGGCGTCAACTCGACCTATGCCCGCGAAGGCCAGCTCACCCGCGCCTTCAATACCAGCCTCCAGGCCCACTACACCCGCACCACCGCGGAGTCCGGTTTCACCAGCGTGCAGGCGAGCTTCCTCGACCGCGTCCAGGTACTGTTCGGCAAGCCGGGTACGGTCGGCTCGATCGACAGTGCCTACAACGCCTTCGAGAGCTCGCTCGCGGCGGTGGCGACGAGCCCCGACAGCTATGCCAACCGCGCCGACTTCATACAGAAGGCCCAGGCGCTGACCGGCACGCTGAACCGGCTGAGTTCGGACATCCAGTCGCTGCGCCAGGAGATCGAGGCCAAGCTCTCCAACAGCGTCGACTCGATCAACAACCAGCTGCAATCGCTGGAAAAGGTGAACCTCCGGCTCGCCGACCAGGGCATCGACCCGACCTCGCGCGCAACGCTGATGGACCAGCGCGACCGGCTGGTCGACGACCTGTCGACGCAGATGGATCTGAACGTCACCTATCGCAGCGACGGCACGGTGGCGCTGATGACCCGGTCGGGTGTCGGCATCCTCGACGTCAAGGCCTCGGTGTTCCAATACGAGAGTGCCGGCGCGCTGTCGGCGGCCTCGCGCTTCAGCCCGAACGATGCGGTGAGCGGCGTCGGCAAGCTCAGCATCATGACGCCGGCAGGGCTCGAGATCGACCTCGTCAAGCAGAACGTCCTGCAGTCGGGCGAGCTCGCGGGTCTCGTCCAGCTGCGCGACCAGCAGCTGGTGCAGGCGCAGGACCAGCTCGACGAGATCGCCGCCTCCGTGGCGCAGGCGATGTCGACCAATGTCGCGCAGGGCACGCAGGTGACCGTCGGGCCGGCTAATGGCTACGAGGTCGACCTGGCGGATGTCCGCAACGGCAACGAGTTCACCTTCAAGTACCTGCAGGGCGGCGCCGAGCGCACCGTTCGCGTGCTGCGGGTCGACGACACATCGAAGCTGCCGCTCGACTATGTCGACGCCAACGGCGCGCGGGTGATCGGTCTCGATTTCTCGGGTGGCACGGCGTCGGTGGCGGCGCAGCTGCAGCAACGGATGGGCGGTGGGTTCAACATCGCCAACCCCTCGGGCACGACGATCCGGGTGATGGACGACGGCGCGGCCGGCACGACCGACATGCTGTCGCTCTCGACCCGCACTACGTCGTCGGGTCTCCAGAACGGCACGCTCGGTTTCTCGCTGTTCGTTGATACCAACAATGCCGACTTCACCAACAACCTCGACGGCGTTGGCCAGAAGCTTGGCTTTGCAAGCCGCATCAGCGTCAACTCGGCGATCGTCGCCGATAACAAGCTGCTGGTGCAGCACACCGGCACGACGCCGCTGGGCGACCAGGACCGGCTGAACCAGCTGATCTCCAATCTCGACGACATGCGCTTCGCCGGCGGGCAGGGGAGCGGCGCGACCAATGCCAGCTCCCGCCTCGGCGGCACGGTCGCCGACATGATTTCGCAGACGCTCAACTACCAGGGCAACGTCGCCGAAGCTGCCATCTCGAACAACGAGACCCAGCAGATGACGCTCGACGCCCTGACCCAGCGGCTCGACAGCGAGTACGGCGTCGATGTCGACGAGGAAATGGCCCGTCTCATGGAACTGCAGAACGCCTTCGCCGCCAATGCGCGCGTTATGTCCGTTGTGCAGGAGCTCATGGACGCCCTGATGCAGCTCTAGGACGCGCTACGATGACATCGATCGGCAAGACCATGTTCCCGCTGTCCAACGGCATCGCCAACATCACGGCGATGAAGGGGCGTTACGACAAGCTGCAGACCCAGCTCTCGAGCGGCGAGAAGGCCTCGACGCTGGCCGAGATGGGCTCGGACCGGTACTTCGATCTGGCGCTGCGCCAGCGCATGGCGCGCATGGACGGCTACCAGCAGTCGATCTCGACGGTGAACCTGCGGCTCGAAGTGCTGGATTCGGTGATGAGCCGCATCGACACCATCGAGTCCGACGCACGCGCCGCGGCGCTCTCGGGCGGCGGTGGCACTTCTGGCATCAACTTCCAGACGGCGCCGACTCTGGCGGGTTCGCGGCTCGACGAACTGCTTACGCTGCTCAACACCGACGTGGCCGGGCGCTACATGTTCGGCGGCAACAAGACCGACAGCAAGCCCGTGGCAACGACCTCGGACATCATGAACGGCGTGGGGGCGCGGGCGGGCTTCAAGCAGGTCGCCGCTGAGCGGAAGCTCGCCGACCTCGGCACCAGCCACCTTGGCCGGCTCGGCGTGATCGCCGCCACCGATACGGTGACGCTCAGCGAGGAGAACACCGTCTTCGGCATGAAGCTCTCCGGTGTCAGCACGACCTCCGCCAATATCGCGGTGACCCCGCCCACGGGCAGCCCGCAGTCGCTGACCGTGCAGTTCGGCGCGACGCTGCCGACCGCCGGTGATAAGGTGCAGGTCAACCTGACCATGCCCGACGGCACGCAGGAGCAGGTCATCCTCGTCGCAACGGCCGGCACGCCGGGCGCCGGCGAGTTCCAGATCGGCGCCGACGCCGACACGACCGCCGCCAATTTCCAGGCGGCGCTAACCAATTCGCTGCAGGACGTGGCCGAGACCGGGATGGTCTCGGCATCGGCTTTCGCAGCGGCAGAGAATTTCTTCAACGGCCAGGGTGACGCCGTGCTGCGGGTCGACGGCCCGCCTTACGACACGGCAACCGGTACGATCGCCGGCACCACGGCCAACACCATGTTCTGGTACACCGGCGAGGACAGTGCCGACCCGCGCAATACGGTGACGGCGCGGGTAGGCGAGGGGACGACCGTCGGCTACGGCGTGCAGGCCAACGAGCTGGGCTTCACCAACCTGATCCAGACGCTGGCGGCGATCGCCGTGCAGGATTTTCCGGATTCCGATCCCACTTCCGAGGCCCGCTACACCTCGATGATGGAGCGCAATGCGACGCGGCTTGCCGACACCAAGGACAACAATCCCGGCTCGCTCGCCGCGATCACCGTGGAACTCGGTCTCGCGCAGAGCACCACGGGCGCCATCTCCGAGCGGCATACGACGCACTCGGCGCAGCTGAACAACATGCTGCAGGATATCGAGGAAGCGCCCACCGAGCAGACCGCCATGGAGATCCTGGCGCTCAAGACCCGCCTCGAGGCGAGCTATCAGACGACCGCGCTGCTGAGCCAGCTGTCGCTGGTGAACTACATCAGGTAGCGGGCGGTCAGTCAGGGACCGATCGATAACGACGGCCCCCTCCCATCCTCCCCCATAAAGGGGGAGGTGCCCCCGCCGGTGCGTCAGGCCTGATCCAGCCACAAAGTCGACTCTTCACCTCCCCCTTTATGGGGGAGGCCGGGAGGGGGTCGTCTGCCTCAGTCAGCACAAACAACAAAGCCCGCGTCTCCGCGGGCTTCTTCATTCGCACCAATGTCTCGCGCTCAGCTCTGGCCGGCGCGCAGCCCGGCGGCGATTTCGCGGTTGATGTTGATCAGCACCGTGAGCTTGCCCGGGGCCGGTTCGGCCTGGACGGTCATGGTCTGCTTCATCACGAACAGGCCGAGATTGGCGATGTTCTCGCGCAAGGGCTTGGGGAGGGTGCTTTCCTCGCCGGTGACCGAGCCGAGGAACACGGTCCAGAGCTTGCGGTTGAAGGCGAGGGCAGAGCCCAGTTCATGACGGGAGACGTCCCATTCGTCTCTGACTCGCTGCAGCTGACCGGCGGCACGGGAAAGAAGGTTCGCCTCGAGAAGCCGAGGGTTGATCGTCTGCTTGCCGACCTGCTGGTAGGCGAGCGCCGCACTATTCTGCATTGCCGAGGAGTTCCTGCTCGTACTGGATCAGCTTTTTCGCAGCCTTGAGAGCTTTGTACAGGTTGCCGGTTAATATCTCGTTATTGATTTCGTCAACAATGCGGATGGTTGATGGCGCTGCTGTGATGATGTCGTTGACCAGTTGAAAGTAGTCTTTGGTCAGTCGTTCCACGTCCTCATGAATGTACATGAGCTGTACAGCCAAGTAGATGCGCTTGGCGGGGCTGTCCGCGGTTTCGAAGGTCAGGATGTCCTTCTCGCGCAGAATTGGCGCCTTGCCGTCGATGAACAGCCGCGTGCGCTGGTCGGAATTGGTGATGACGCAATTGCCGACGATCAGCCGTTCGCCCGGCTTGAGTTCAACCTTCAAGGACATGTTGTGTGTGCTCGGCCCGTGATTCCTGGGAGGAGCATACTGCATGCCGCTCCTTCCCAAAACGCTACCGCCGTGTGCGAAAGCGCGCCGTCCGCTCCGTGCCGACTAGAACAGGCGGAGCACGGCCTGGTCGGCCTGCGAGGCCATGGACAGGGCGGTGGAGCTCAGCTGCTGCCGGGTTTGCAGCGCCAGTAAATTGGCCGCTTCCTCGTTGGTGTCCGCGAGCGTGAGGTTAGCGGCACCGGTCTCGAGCGTGTTGATCATGTTCTTGGTGAAGTCCTGCCGGTTCTGCACGATCGACAGGTTCGAGCCGAAGGAAGAGGCGTGCGAGCGGAGTTCGCCGAGCGCATCGGAGAGGGTGGAGAGGCGGGCGTCCAGATCCGCATCGGAGTCGAAGTCGGCATCCACGGCACCGGTGATGCCGAGCGTCGAGTTATCGACTGAAGTCGCGTCGCCATCGGCGTCGCGCGCCTGGATGTCGATGGTCGAGGTGCCGGTCTCGTTGAAGGTGAGCTTCAGCTTGTCGCCACGCAGCAGGTTGATGCCGTTGAACGAAGCGTCATCGGCGAACTTGTCGAGCTGGTCGCGCAGGTCGTTGAATTGCTTGACGAGGTTCTTCCGCACGTCGTTGCCGCCGATGGTCGTGGTACCCGAGGTCCCATCGATCTCGCCGTCGGTGCCGACGCCGGTCACGGTCAGTTCCTCGGTCGACAGGTTCTCGATCCGGAGCTTGCCGCTGTCGTTGGAGGCACGGAGCTTGCCGGTGAGGGCGGTGTTGGTGTTGATCGACTGCACAAGCTGGTCGACCGAATAGGTACCGGCGAAAGTGCCTGCCGTGACCGTCGGCGCCACGCCGAACACGTCATCGGCGTCCGCGCCACCCACGGTAATGCTGTTCGAGCCATTGGCGGCCCCTGCGAGGTCGATACGTCCGCCCGAACCGCCTACCGTGACGCCCGTCACGCCCTGGGCGGTAAGCTGCGATTGGATGTAGCTGCGCGCTGTAGCGACCGATCCGGCATTGGCGGAGGTTAGTGTGATCGTGGCAGTCGCCGAACCATTGCTGATTGTCACCTGCTTGCTCAGGTCAGTTGTCGAGCCGGCGGTCCCCGTGCCGGCGGCGATGCCGAACGTGTGGTTTATGCTGCCGCCAATATCGGCGTCCCCATCTGCCGAGACAACGTCTATCGTCGAGCTGGCGCCGGTGGTGTCCGACGAGATGATGATGTTGGTGCCGTCGGTCGTCGCCGTGTATCCTGACGAGCCGCTCGTGTCGCGACCGTAGTTGAAGGCCGCGACGAACTCGTCGATGTCATCGATGCTGGTATCGAGATCACCAATTGCGCTGATATCGCTATCGATGATGCTCATCGCCTCGGCGGCGCCATCGACGGTAAATTGGTAGATCACGGCATCACCACTAAATGCCGTGGTGTTTGGGTCGTAGACAAAACTGATCTGGCCATTTGCCGAGGCGGGTGCCTGGTAATCCGCACTCGCGGCAACCGTGGACTGAACGCCCGAGCCTGATCCCACGGCGACATTCACCGCCGATTCCCCTACAGCGCCGCCGGAGAATGAAACGTTGCCGGTCGCCGCTGTGTCGACCGTAAAACTCTGCGTCTTGAACGACTTGTCCTGCCGAGCCTGACGCAGCGTCGACTGCATCGACTCGACCGTCTTGGTGATCGACGAGAGGCCGTTGTCCGCGGCTTCGATCGTCTTGATGCCGCTAGCCATCGAGTCGAGCAGGTTGCTCATGTCGCCGGCACGGCTGTTCAGGGATGCAGCGGTGAAGAAATTGGTCGGGTTGTCGAGCGCCGAATTGACCTTGAGGCCCGTTGCCAGGCGCTCCTGAGTCTTGGCCATACTGGCCGCAGTCGACTGGAGGGAAAGCAGGTTCGAGCGAACCGCCTTCGACAGGTTGATATCAGTCACTGCAACAAACCTTCTGGTCTGCTGCTACCCCTTTCTGGGATAGCGTCCGAAGCGGACTATGCAGCCACAAGGGTGAACGAGCGGTTACTCGAGGGCGATAGACAGTTGATCGGCAATGAAGAAGGCGGGCCGAGGCCCGCCTTTTCCGTATCGTCTGTATTCGACTTCTTAGAACAGGCGGAGCACGGCCTGGTCGGCCTGCGAGGCCATCGACAGGGCTGTCGACGACAGCTGCTGGCGGGTCTGCAGGGCGAGGAGGTTCGCCGCTTCTTCGTTGGTGTCGGCCAAGGTCAGGTTCGCCGCGCCGGTTTCCAGCGTGTTGATCATGTTCTTGGTGAAGTCCTGGCGGTTCTGCACGATCGACAGGTTCGAACCGAACGAGGACGACTGCGAGCGCAGCGAGCCGAGGGCATCGCTGAGGGTCGAGAGGCGAGCGTCGATCGAAGCGTCCGAGTCGAAGTCCGAGTCCGCGGCGGTCGTGATGCCGAGGGTGGAGTTGTTCACCGAGGTGGCGGCGCCGTCGGAATCCTTGGCCTGGATGTCGATGGTCGAAGTACCAGTCTCGTTGAACGTCAGCTTCAGCTTGTCGCCGCGGAGCAGGTTGATGCCGTTGAACGAAGCGTCATCGGCAAACTTGTCCAGCTGGTCGCGCAGATCGTTGAACTGCTTGGCGAGGTTCTTGCGCACGTCGTTGCCGCCGATGGTGGCTTCGCCGGTGGTGCCGTCGACTTCGCCGTCGGTGCCAACGCCGGTCACGGTCAGATCTTCGGTCGAGAGGTTCTCGATGCGAAGCTTGCCGCTATCGTTGGAGGCACGGACCTTGCCGGCGAGCGAGGTGTTGGAGTTGATTTCCTGCACCAGGGCATCGGTGGTCTTGACCGCACCGGTAACGGCGGCGACGCCGTCGGTGGAGGAGGCAACGCCAAGGGCAGTGGCACCAGCACCGGCGGCGGTGAAGTTCACGCCATCAGCGCGGCTGATCACCAGATTGTCGCTGCCGTCGAACGCGGCGGTGAAGCCGCTGGCGCTCAGCGCAGTCTCGAGGTCCGAAATGGTCGAGGTGCCGTCGATCGTGTAGGTGACGGTGTCGGTACCGGCAGTCAGCGTGATCGGGCCAGACAGGGCCTGGAGGGCCGCGTCGTTGGCAACAGCGACGGTACCCGTCGAAGTGGCCGGCGTGGCCGCGGCGTTGATCGTGTTCAGGTCGACGCTGACGGCGGTGGTGCCGACGGCGCCATCCTCGAACGACAGGGTCTTCACCGAAGCGGTGCCGATCGTGGCGGCATCGACCGTGTAGGACGAGGTCTTGAACGACTTGTCCTGGCGCGCCTGACGGAGCGTGGACTGCATCGACTCGACGGTCTTGGTGATCGACGACAGGCCATTATCCGCGGCTTCGATGGTCTTGATGCCGTTGGACATGGAGTCGAGCAGGCTCGCCATATCCGAGGCGCGCGAGTTCAGCGACGACGCGGTGAAGAAGTTGGTGGGGTTGTCGAGCGCGCTGTTCACCTTGAGACCGGTGGCGAGACGCTCCTGCGTCTTTGCCATCGAAGCAGCGGTGGACTGCAGGCTCAGCAGGTTCGAGCGAACTGCTTTCGACAGATTGACATCAACCATTTTGGAGGCCCTTTCTGGGTCCGTACGCGATTACTAACTGCCGCCTCTTCCTGAGACGTGGTCGGATGATTGGCTGGGATCGGCAAAAGAAGTCTTAAGTTCGACTCGCGAATTGAACTTTACCCGTCGCATTCGAAGCAAAGTTAATGAAGGGTAGGTGCTCTGCGTCGAACTGGTACGCACTGATCCGCGGGCAACAAAAAAAGGCGGGCCGAAGCCCGCCTTTCGCATTCCTAGAGTGTGGAGATCAGAACAGGCGGAGCACGGCCTGGTCGGCCTGCGAGGCCATCGACAGTGCCGTCGAAGACAGCTGCTGGCGGGTCTGCAGGGCGAGCAGGTTCGCCGCTTCCTCGTTGGTGTCGGCTAGCGTGAGGTTCGCCGCACCGGTCTCGAGGGTGTTGATCATGTTCTTGGTGAAGTCGGTGCGGTTCTCGACGATCGAGAGGTTCGAACCGAAGGACGAGGCCTGCGAGCGCAGCTTGCCGAGGGCCGTCGAAAGTACCGAGAGCTTGGCGTCGATGGTGGTGTCGCTGTCGAGGTCGGAGTTGACCACGAAGTCGATGCCCAGGGTCGAATTGTTGACGGCGATCGGATCGCCATCCTCGTTCTTGGCCTGGATGTCGATGGTCGAAGTGCCGGTCTCGTTGAACGTCAGCTTCAGCTTGTCGCCACGGAGCAGGTTGATGCCGTTGAACGAAGCGTCATCGGCAAACTTGTCGAGCTGGTCGCGCAGGTCGTTGAACTGAGTGACAAGGTTCTTGCGAACCGTGTTCTCGTCAACTTCGCTGGTGCCGGTGGTGCCGTCGACTTCGCCGTCCGTGCCGATACCGGTCACGGTCAGCTTCTCGGTCGAAAGGTTCTCGATGCGAAGCTTGCCGTTGTCGTTGGAGGCGCGGATCTTGCCGGTGAGCGAGGTGTTGGAGTTGATCTCCTGCACCAGGGCATCGACGGTCTTGACCGCGCCGGTAACGGCGGCGACGCCGTCGGTGGACGAAGCGACGCCGAGGGCAGTGGCACCAGCACCGGCGGCGGTGAAGTTCACGCCGTCAGCGCGTGTGATCACCAGATTGTCGCTGCCGTCGAACGCGGCGGTGAAGCCGCTGGCGCTCAGTGCAGACTCGAGGCCGGCGATCGTCGACGTACCGTCGATCGTGTAGGTGACCGTGTCGGTACCGGCGGTCAGCGTGATCGGGCCAGACAGGGCCTGCAGGGCCGCGTCGTTGGCAACAGCGACGGTACCCGTCGAAGTGGCCGGCGTGGCGGCCGCATTGATCGTGTTCAGGTCGATGCTGATCGGCGTGGCGCCGACAGCCCCGTCTTCGAACGAGATCGTCTTTACCGCTGCGGTGCCAATGGTCGTCGCGTCGAGCGCGTACGACATCGTCTTGAACGACTTGTCCTGGCGCGCCTGGCGCAGGGACGACTGCATTGCTTCAACGGTCTTGGTGATCGAGGTCAGGCCGTTGTCGGCCGCTTCGATCGTCTTGATACCGTTGGACATCGAGTCCAGCAGGTTTGCCATGTCGGACGCACGACTATTCAGCGACGCGGCGGTGAAGAAGTTCGTCGGGTTATCGAGCGCAGTATTCACCTTGAGACCGGTGGCGAGACGCTCCTGCGTCTTGCCCATCTGGGCCGCGGTGGACTGAAGGCTCAACAGGTTCGACCGAACCGCCTTCGACAAATTGACTTCGGGCATGGGTGGAATCCCTTCTGGCTAAGATCGTAATCTCGTTCTGAGATTGACGAAGATCGTAGCCGCCGGGGGCTTAGGAATGGTTAACGAGACGCTTCCCGATGCAGTTAATTTTGTGTTCTTCCTCCATGCATCGTCGGCGGTAACCGACGGAAATATATAGAGAATATCGCTACTCGGCAGGAGTTGCCCAGTTGTGCCGTAATGGTCGCGGTTAGTGAATGGCGTAACGGACGCCGCCAGAATCGAGCCGGCTAGACCCGCCGGTCGTGCAGCGCCAGCGAGCCCTGAGCGGGTAGTTCGGCGCTGCCCAGCCGGAGCAGCATTTCGCGCTCGGACCTGGGCTTGGGCGGCAACTGTCCGGAGAGCAGGGCGGCGGCGAAGGTCGAGCCCGGGGGCGCCGGCGGTGTCGGCAACGGCGGCAGGGTTTCGGAGATGGGCGTAGGTGCCGGGGGTGGCGGCGGAGCGTCGGGCTCCGGTCCGGAATAGGAATCGCCAAGCAACGACCGCGAACGATAGTCCGCGATGGCTCCGAGTCCCGAGTGTATCGGTTCGGGCGCTATCCTGGCGCTCATGACCGGCATTCCCTTCACCTTTTGAGCGAGGATGCCGATTCAGCCTTTCGGCCCGCTTGCGGCGGTGCCGACGATTTTCGGAAAATTGTACTGGCTAGAGCGCGCGGTTGATCGATACGCCGCTCGCGGCTTGCGGGGGCTGGCCGGTGAGCGTGCCGTTGGCGCCGTAGGTCTTCGGCCGCGCCTTGGCGCTGATGGCCTGGGCGACGTCGGTCAGCAGGTCCTCGGTGAGGGCGCGGGCCGAGGCGATGACGCGCAGGTTCTCCGCCATCTGCATCGCCAGCTTCTCATGCCGGGCGAATAATGCATCCACGTCATCCGGCGCCTCGGCCTTGAGCCGCTTGGCCTGCCGCTGCACCGAGCGGGCGAGGCCCATGTAGTCCTGCGCCAGCCGGGTCTTTTCCGCCGAGAGTTCACCGGCCTCGCGGGCATGGCCGGCGCGGAGCAGGGTCGTTTCCTGGTTGAGGATCAGCACAAGGCTCTCGAGCGTGCTCGATGCCAGCTGGCAAAGCTCCGCTGCGGGCAGGGAATCGATCGCAGCCAGGCGTTCGGCGGCAGAGTTCATTGTTTCGCTCCTCGTGCATTGGTCGCGTTCTGGGCGGCTTCCTGTGCCGCGATAAGGTCGGGAAGGATGGATTGGGCGATGCCGATGCCACCGGCTTCAGCCATTGCATCGGCAAACTGCTCGGCCTGCATGCCGCGCCAGGTTTCTTCGCCGAAGCCGCCGCCAAAGGCGCTCTGGTCGGTCTTCAGCGAGGCAAACATCTCCTTCATCAAGGTGTTGAGGAAAACGCCCTCAAGCTCCTTGGCCTGCTCGCGAAGCTGCCCGAGTTTGGCGGAGGACAGTGAGGTCGGCGGGTCGCTTCTGTAAGCGGCGAGGGCGAATGAGGAGGTGATCATCACAGCACCTCGATTTCGGCCTGCAGGGCGCCGGACGCCTTGATGGCCTGGAGGATCGCGATCAGGTCGCGCGGCGCGATGCCCAGCGCGTTGAGCCCGTCGACCAGCTCCTGCAGGCTCACCGATTCCCGCACCATGGCGAGATTGCTGCCGGCTTCGTCAACGTTGATCTCCGTGCGCGGCTCGACCGCCGTGACGCCGAGGCTGAGCGGATTGGGCTGAACCACGGTCGGGTTCTCGGCAATGGTCACGGTGAGGTTCGATTGGGCCACAGCCACGGTGGAGACCCGCACATCCTTGCCCATGACGATGAGGCCGGAATTCTCGTCGATGATGATCTTGGCCGGGATGTCGGTCTCGACGACCAGTTGCTCGATATCTGTGAGCAGGTCGACGATGTTGCCGTTGAAATTGCGCGGCAGGTTGACCCGGATGGTCGCTGGATCCTCGGGCGTCGCGCAGGGGATGCCGATGAAGTCGTTGATGGCGAGCGCGACGCGCCGCGAGGTGGTGAGATCGGGGTTGCGGAGGGAGAGCCGCAGCGAGCGCTGCGCGCCCAGCACGAAGCCGATCTCACGTTCGATCAGGCCGCCCGAGGAGATACGGCCGGTTGTCGGCACGCCCGAAACCACCGAGGCGGCGTCGCCCTGCGCCGAAAAGCCGTTGATGGTCACCGACCCCTGGGCCAGCGCGTAGACTTCGCCGTCGGCGCCGAGCAGCGGCGTGACGAGCAGCGTGCCGCCCTGGAGGCTCTTGGCATCGCCAAGCGAGGCCACGTTGACGTCGAGGCGCGAGCCCTGCGTAGCGAAGGCCGTCAGGTTCGCGGTCACGATCACCGCCGCGACATTGCCGGTGCGCATGTTCTCGCCGCGCGTATTTACGCCGAGCCGTTCCAGCATCGCTACGAGGCTCTGCTTGGTGAAGGGCGAGTTGTTGAGCCCGTCGCCGGTGCCATTGAGGCCGACCACGAGGCCGTAGCCGACGAGCTGGTTGTCGCGCACGCCTTCGATATTGACGATGTCCTTGATGCGCGCCGCGGCGCCATAGCTGACGGAAGGTTGTGGCAGCAGTAGCAGCGCGGTCATCACACCGAGCAGTGCGCGCTTGAGGTTGAGTTTGGCCATGTTTGGCAGTCCCCGGAGTTCGACGCATCCCCATGCGCCGTGATCGACAGGTGAGTAGCGAGAACCGTGCCAAGTCGGTAGTGTTGTGTTAAGTCGTTGAACAGGAACGATAAAAATACGTGGCAGAGGTCGGGTCAGGCGCCACCCGGCAAGTCCTGCCCACTCGGTTAACGTTTGATTAACTGGTGACGGCAGATTTTGCCGGGGTGAATGCGGGGCAGGTGAGTCCGGTGCGGATCGACGGCAATTCGAGGATCGGGACTGTTGCGGGGCGGGCGGCGACGCGCGCCGGATCCGGCACGTTCCAGATCGGCGAGGGCGCGTCCACGCCGCAGGCACGGCCCGTCGCCAACCTTGCTCCTACCGCCTCGATCGACGCCCTGCTGGCGCTTCAGGCGGTCGACGATCCGCTGGCGCGGCGCCGGAAGCTGGTCCGTCGCGGCAATCAGCTGATCGACTCCCTCGAGGGACTGCGTACGGACCTTTTGGCCGGCAATTTGTCGGACGGACGGCTCAACCAGCTGATGGCCGTCATGTCGCAAGCACGCGATCGCGGCGATCCGGGCCTCGACTCCCTGCTCGACGATATCGAGCTCCGGGCTCGGGTGGAGCTGGCCAAGCGCGGACTGTACCCCGCCTGACACAGCCGGTAACAACTCGCTCACGCATTAATCACCAAGCTTTTCAAAGCTTGCCGGGGCGTTCGACGGCCACTATAAGGCCCCCGACTAGGGGCGTTTGGAATCGAGTCACAATGTCGACTGATGTTCTTGACTATCGTCCTACTGAGGACGAGCCTTTCATGAACCCGCGGCAGCGGGAGTATTTCCGGCAGAAGCTGGAGCGGTGGAAAGACGAAATCCTGCGCGAGAGTCGCGAGACCCTCGAGAACCTGCAGGAAGAAAGTCAGAACCACCCGGATATGGCCGATCGCGCCTCTTCCGAGAGCGACCGTGCCCTCGAGCTGAGGACCCGCGACCGCCAGCGCAAGCTGATCAGCAAGATCGACGCAGCGCTGAAGCGGCTCGAGGACGGGACCTACGGATACTGCGAGGAAACCGGCGATCCGATCGGCATCGCCCGCCTCGATGCCCGGCCCATCGCCACGCTCTCCCTGGAAGCACAGGAAATGCACGAGCGCCGCGAAAAGGTGTACCGCGACGAATAACCACGAGGCCCGCAGCGATGCGGGCCTTGTTGTTTCTGGCCGGCAGGACCTGAAGCGCTAGCGGCTGGGGCCGTAGGCTGCGAGAAAGACCCGTACGCCGTCTCTGGCGTAGCGCTTGAGCTGCGCCGCTGGCGGAATGGCGGCGTCGCCCAGCAGCATGGCCGCGTTGAGGGCTTCCGACATCACCAGCCAATTGTAGTGCGACGCGGCGGTCCACGGGTCGTCGATAGTGAGCAGGCCGCGTTTGCCCAGGTCATCGAAAAGGGCCGCCAGGTCGGTCATGGCCCGCTTCGGGCCGGCCTCGTAGAGGGCCCGCGCCAGATCGGGGAAGCGCCCGACTTCGCCGATCACCAGCCGGCGCAACTGCATCAGGCGCGGCGTGAGCACCACGGTCAGCTGCCGGATGGCATAGTCTTCGAGATAGGCGTTGAGGTCGCCGCCCGGGAATTCGAGCGGCTGCGAGCGCACCTGGTCTCCAGCCCGGCCGGTCATCGCGAGGACGATCTCGACGAACAACGCCTCCTTGCTGGAAAAGTGCTTGTAGACGGTCTGCTTGGAAACGCCTGACAGGGCGGCGATCTCGTCCATGTTTGTGCCGAGAAACCCGCTCGTCAGGAACACCTCGGTGGCCGCATCGAGGATCGCCTTCCGCTTCTGGGCCGAGCGGCCGGTATCTTCCTCGCCGCTCATCTTTCCCGCACCCGCAACCGCCCTTGCCATCAACTCTCATCCTGACGCTGTTGACACCACAGTACTGGACAGTCTAGTTTCCTGCAAGTGATGGAACTGGACCGTCTAGTTCCGATGTGAGGGTAACATGAACCGTACCCAGATCCTGCCGATCGCCGTCGCCGCGCTCAGCGCTGCTCTCGGCCTCGCCACTGCCTTGACCGGCTTCGCAGTCGGCGAAACCTACACTGCAACAAGGGGAGAGATATCCGTGACCCAGATGACCACCTCGACGCTGAAAGTGCCCGGCGCGACGATATACTACGAGGTCCGCGGGTCGGGACCGACGCTGCTGATCATTCCCGGCGGCCCCCAGGATGCCGGTGTCTTCAGCGATATCGCGGCCCGGCTTGCTGCGCAGTACACGGTCGTGACCTACGACCCCCGCGGCAACTCGCGCAGCCCATTCGACGGGGAAGCCGTGGCGCTGGACGTGGACGTTCAGGCCGACGATGCGGCCGCCCTGATCGGGGCAGTGGGTGCACCGGCCTATGTGTTCGGCACCAGCGGCGGTGCCCAGATCGCGCTCAACCTGGCGGCGCGGCACCCCGAAGTCGTTAAGGCCGTGCTCGCACACGAACCGCCCTCGTACATGCTTCTCGACGATCCCAGCGAGGCGCTGGCAGCCGACAAGCTGATCCACGACACCTACCTGAGCGCTGGCGTGGATGCGGCTATGGGCGCGTTCTTCGGCATGAACGGCCTCGAGGACGAGGCGCCGGCGGACGCACCGCCTGCGTTCGAGCCGAGCCCGGAGGAGGCCGAGACCTTCGCGAGAGTCAGCGGAAATTTCGAGTACTGGCTGGCGCACGGGATGATGCCGCTCGGGCGCTACCGTCCCGACGTCGACACCCTGAAGCAGGGCGAGCCGGTGATCATCGTCGCCATCGGCGAGAAGTCGGCGGGCCAGCCAATCGAGGCGATGGCCGCAGCTTTGGCCGAGCAACTCGGCACCGATCCGGTCTCGTTCCCGGGCGATCACATGGGCTTCGGCCCCGAAGCCGAGGCGTTCACTGCCGCGATGCACTACGCATTCGACGGTCGGTGAGGTGGGGATCATGCACATCCAATTTGCTGAACTACCGGTGTTCGACCAGGATCGGGCCAAACGGTTCTACGTCGAGAACCTCAAATGCGAAGTCGCGTCCGACGAGGCGATGGGGCCGCCGGGCAGCTGGCGGTGGATCGAGCTGCGCCTGCCCGGCGCCGTGACCACCCTGCATTTCATCCGGCGCCAGGGTGAAGCGCCGTCGGACGAACCGGTGCTAGTGTTCGTCGACGACGATGTCCGCGGCACGGTGGAAGCCCTCCGCGCCAAGGGCGTCGAGATCGTCACCGAACCCGCCGAGGCGCCATGGCAGCCAGGCCGGACGGTGGCGGAGTTTCGCGACAGCGAGGGCAACCGCATGGTGCTCGGCAGCCGCTGAGTCTGCGCGCTAAGCCGGCGCCCGCGTGTCGTCCAGCGCGCCCACCATGTACTGCACCAGCTCCGATGCATTGGTTTCGGCCGTGCGCTTCTCGGTGACCTTCTTGCCGCGATGCATCACGATGATCCGGTCCGCCACTGCGAACACGTCGGGCATGGTGTGGGTGATGAGGATCACCGGCACGCCCTGGTCGCGGAGGCGCCGGATCAGTTCGAGCACCTTCTGCTGCTCGGGCACGCCGAGATTGTTGGTCGGCTCGTCCATGATCATCAGCCGCGCCTTCCAGTAGATGGCGCGGGCAATCGCCACCGCCTGCCGCTGGCCGCCCGAAAGACTCTCGATCGGCTGGGTCAGGCTTGGGAAGCGGATGTCGAGCGTAGCGAGGCTCTGCGCCGCTTCACCGAGCATGAACTTGTCGTCGAGCGTGTTGATGAGGCCGCCGAGATAGCGGTTCTTCTTCTCGCGCCCGAGGAAGATGTTGGAGGGAACATCGAGATTGTTGGCGAGCGCCAGGTCCTGGTAGATCGTCTCGATCCCGGCACTGCGGGCGTCGATCGGCTTCGGGAAGCGCACCGGCTTGCCCTCGAAGCGGATCTCGCCCTCGTCGGGCAGGTGGACGCCCGACACGCACTTGATCAGCGTCGATTTACCGGCGCCGTTGTCGCCGAGCAGCGCCACGACCTCGCCGGGATGGATATCGAGGCTCACATCATTGACCGCGACGAGGCCGCCGAAGCGCTTGACCATGTTGCGGATGGTGAGGATCGGCTCGCTCATGATCCGCGTCCCCGACGCCCGAGGATGAGGTCGCGCGACTGGTCGATCAGCACGGCGATGATGACGACCGCGCCGACAACGATGAACTGCCAGAACGCCTGCACGTTGAGCATCACGAGACCGGTGGTCAGCACCGCGATGATCAGTGCGCCGATCACCGTCCCGACGATCGAGCCGGCACCGCCGAAAAGGCTCACGCCCCCGATGATCACCGCCGCGATGGAGCTGAGCAGCAGCGGATCGCCGATGACAGCCGAGCCCGCGGTGAAGCGGAGGGTGGAGAGCACGCCCGCGACACCCGCGGTCGATGAGCTCAGCATGTAGAGCTTGATGATGTGCCGATCGACCGGGATGCCGGTGCGCAGCGCCGCCTGCATGTTGCCGCCGATGGCGTAGGTGTGGCGGCCGAACTGCGTGCGCTTGAGGAGGAAGATGCAGAAAAAGACCACCACCGCGGTGATGACTACCGGCCAGGCGAGGATGCGATCCATGGCGCGCAGCAGTTCGCCGGTCACCTCGGGCTTGTCGAGGAAATAGAAGCCGCCGCCCTCGCCGCGCACCCAGTAGAACATCGCCTCATTGCCGTAATCGCGGATGCCCTCAGGCAGGCCGATGACGGTGGTGTTCTCGGAAAACAGCAGCGAGAGGCCGCGCACGATGAACGAGGTACCCAGCGTCACGATAAAGGCCGGCACCTTGAGCTTGGCGATGATCAGCCCGTTGACGAGCCCCACGATCGACGCGCCGCCAACTCCGGCGGTGAAGCCGAGCACAACCGCGAGGAACAGCGGCACGCCCGCATTGTAGCTGGCGCGGATGGCATGGGCCGAGAGCACCGAGGCAAGGCTCATCACCCAGCCGACGCTGAGATCGATGCCGGCGGCGATGATGACGAAGGTCTGTCCGAGCCCAAGCAGCAGCACCGGCACGATGGCGACGAGGATGTTCTGGCTATTGCGCACCGACAGGAAGGTCGCGCCGCCGAACAGCGGCACCGCGACGATGAAGAAGACGATCATCACGGCGAGGAAAACCCACGCCCAGAGCCGGCTGGTCAGCAGAATGAAACGTCTGCCCGGCGACAGCGCAGGCTCATCGAAGCCCGCCAATGTCTTGGTATCGGTCACTTGGCCCCCGAAGCGCTAGGAAAGGGGGCCGGGAGCGCGCTGCGTCCCCGGCCCGGATCAGGCTCGGGTCAGTTGCCGACCTTGTAGATGAAGCGCGAGAAGTTCGGGTCGGCGACATTGTCCTTGTCGATGATCGCGAACCCGGTTTCGACGCGGCGCGGCAGGCTGGTGACACCGGCGGCATCGGCCACGGCGAACTGCACTGCCATATAGCCCATGTCGAACGGCTTCTGCGCCAGCACGAGCGAGACGACGCCTTTGTTCATCAGCTCGATCGCCTCCGCGGTCGCATCATAGGCGACGACCTGCACCTGGCCGCCGAGTCCGGCATTCACCACCGCATTGCCCGCGCCACCGGCGCTGAACACATTAGTGCCGAACACGCCCTTGAGGTCGGCGTTCTGCTCGATCACGGCGCCGGTCTGCTGCGCCGCCTTGTTCTGGTCGTCGAGATTGTAGTCCGGCCCGAGCACCTTGATGTCCGGGAACTCGGCGGCCATCACTTCCTTGAACCCCTGCTCGCGGCCTTCGACCGACGAAACGTTCGGGTTGGTGGAGTTGATGTAGACCGTACCCTTGCCGCCGATAGCCTTGGCGAGGCCGCGCGCCGAGATGCGCCCGCCTTCGACATTGTCCGAGCCGATATAGGCGATCGGGAAGGTCACCGGGCCGTTGGCGTAATCGCCATCGCCGAGGAAGGTGTCGACGGTGATCACCTTGATGCCGGCGTCGACCGCGTGCTGCAGCGGCGCGACCATCTGGTCTTTATCGGTGGGCGCGGTGATGATGTAGTTGAGGTCGCCGCGCGCCACGAGTGCATCGAGGATCGGCGTCTGCGCCTCGACACCCCAGGTCGGCGGGATCTGCGTCACGACCTCGATGCCGAGGTCCTTGGCAGCGGCTTCGACGCCGAGTTGCATGACCTGGTAGAACGGATCCACCACGCCCGGCAGGAAGCCGATCTTGATGTCGGCGGCAGAAACGACAGTGCTCGAAAGTAACATCGTGCCCATAAGGGCAGCAGTCATGGTCGACGCTTTCCGCATCGAATCCTCCCCTCGATTGTTTGCTCTGGCCTCCCGAAGGTCCTCCGGCCAGATGTCAGACAATAGGCCCCGGCCCCGGCATTTGTAAACCGGCTGCATATATTCGGGTTCCGAGGCTAAACGGTTGTGGTGCCGCCGCTATTCGGCGGCGACAGCCATCAGTGGCGGGATGTTGAAGTTGGCGTTGAACATCTCGCGCGGATCGTACTCGGCCTTGAGCCGCTGCAGGCGATCGAGCGTTTTGCCCGGGAAGGCGGCTTCGAGATAGTCCCGGCCGATGCCGGTTTCGAAGCTGATATAGAGGCCGTCCATTGCCGGCTTCAGCGGCGCCAGCAGGGACTCGAGGCGCGGAGCCAGCGCGTCCGAAGTCGTCGCCAGCAGCGAGAAGGCCTGGTGCCGATGGGCATAGGCCGTGGCATCGGCCGGGATATCGTTGACCGCGCCGCCCACCGCGCGTAGCTGCACGAAGCCCGAGGCGCGCGCCTTGAGGATGTTGCCGATGCCTTCGGCGACTTCAGGGGTGACCTCATTGACGAGCCCGCCATGCACGGTCATCCCGCCCTGGCCATCGTGTTCGCCATACGACGGGGCGACCAGCGCATGATACGGCATCTGCCGCGCCTCGCTGCCGAGCACCGGCGCGACCTCGAGGAAGGGCATCAGCATGCGCTCGGCCGCGCTGATGTCCTCGTTGTCGATCACCACCATGGCCTGGCCGATGGCCGGATTCCCGCCGCGCGCCGGCACCATGATCATGAAGCTGGTCACGTCGCGCGGCGCCTTCGTCACGATCTTCGCCCACTTCGCGATGCCCTGCGGGTCGGTGAGGTCGTAGACGAAGGTGGCGAACACCACCTTGCCGACCGGATAGGCTTCGAACTCGAAGGTGGTTACCACGCCGAAATTGCCGCCGGCGCCGCGGATGGCCCAGAATAGGTCGGGATAGTGCTCGGCATCGACGCGCAGCAGCCGACCGTCGGCGACGACGATTTCGGCGGCGACGATATGATCGATGGTCAACCCGCGCTTCCGCGACAGCCAGCCGATGCCGCCCGCCGTGGCGAGGCCACCGACGCCGACATCGCCATAGTCGCCCGAGCTCATTCCGAGCCCATGTTCACTGAGCTTTTCCGCCACCTCGCCCCAGCGCGCACCGGGGCCGATGCGGACGCGGTTGGTCGCAGGGTCGATCAGTTCGATGGAGTTGAGCTTGCCGACATCGATCACGATCCCGCCATCATTGGTGGAGCGGCCCGACATGCCATGGCCGCCGCTGCGGACGGACAGCGGGACGCTCTGTTCGCGCGCGAAGTTGACCGCCGCGACCACATCGTCGGCGTCCTCGGCCCGGATCACGAGACCGGGCGCGCCGCGATGGACGTAGGTGGAGCGCACGCGGGAATATTCGTGGTCGCCGGGCTCCACCACCTTGCCGGTGAGCCGAGCCGGCAGTGCGTCATAGGCAATGCCCGGGGCGCGTAAGGCGAGTGCCGAAGCAGTGCGGACCGCGCCGATATTCGTGCCTTTCGACGCACGGACGCGCGCGACCTCATCGCGGACCGCCGGGGCGATCTCGCGCCCGAACTCGGCAAGCTTGGCCGGATCGTCGGCAGCAAGGATGAAGGTGCTGAAGCCATGATCGAGCGCGAGGCCGGTGATCTGGCTCATCAGTTCCTCGTTCGAGCCGCTGTTGCCGAGCAGGTTGATCAGCCGCCGGATCTCGCGCGGGTCGCGGCCGGCGCGGATCGCCGCTTCGTCGATCAGCCGGTTCGACTCCTCGATGGTCGGACTCTTGATGTAGCCGAGCGAGGGCAGCCAGCCATCGCCCTTGCGGCCGACGAGATCGAGCATCCGCGGCTTCAGCGCGCCGAGCCACAGGCTGACGCGATGCGCGGGCAGGGGGCCGCGGCGCGCGCCGTTGGCGCGATGAAACTTGCCGTCGAGGCGAACGCCGCCACCGGCGCCGACATCCCAGACGCCGCGAATGATGTCGATCGCTTCTTCCAGCGCATCGACGCCCTGGCCAGGCGTGAGCTTGGTGCCGCCCATCGCCTCGATGCCGTCCCAGAACGCACCGGCCCCGAGCCCGAGTTCGATGCGGCCATGCGAGAGCAGGTCGAGGCTCGCCACGGAGCGGGCCAGCACCGCCGGCTGCCGCAGCGGCAGGTTGAGCACATTGCCGGCGAGCTTCACCTTCTCGGTTCGCGCGGCGACGAAGGAAATCAGCGTCCAGGCGTCGAGAAAGGCGGGCTGGTAGGGATGGTCCTGGAACGTGACGAGGTCGAGTCCGACCTCCTCGCTGACCTGGGCCAGCGCCACCACATTATCGGGCTGCTTGTTGCTGGGCGTGATAAAGCTGCCGAACTGCAGATCGTGTCCGTAGTCAGTCATAGTGGCCTCGAAGAGGGTAGTTACCGAGAGTTACCTGGTAACTAGGGGTGACCAACTCCCGGCGCAAGAAGTTACAGGGAGGATACCGGCTGGCTGCTAAGCACGATCTCCCGGGTGATCCCGATCGCCTCGAGGAAGGCGGGGTCGTGGCTGACGACGAGCAGGGCGCCGTCATAGGCCCGCAGCCCCGCCTCGACCGCCGCGATGGCGTGGATATCGAGATGGTTGGTCGGTTCGTCGAGGATCAGCAGTTCCGGCGGCCGCCCGCTGCCGATGGTGCAGGCAAGGCCGGCGCGCAGCGTTTCACCGCCACTGAGCTGCCCTACAGGCTTCAGCGCCGCATCGTTGCGGAACATGAAGCGGGCGAGGGCCGCCCGCGCCGCATTCTCGCCATCGCCCGGATTGAGCCGCAGGTAGTTCTCACGGATGGTCTCCCACGGATCGAGCAGGCTCACCTGCTGGTCGAGCAGCACGTGCCGGGGCGTGATGCGGACTGAGCCGGAGACGGGCACCAGCCCACCAGTGACCAGCCGCAGCAGCGTGGTCTTGCCGACCCCGTTCGGACCGGTGATCGCGACCCGCTCGGGTCCGATGATCGCGGTGCTGAGTTCGCGGATGATCTGCGCATCGGGCACCGGCCCGCCGGTCAACCGATCGAGCTGCAGCACGGTCGTGCCGCGCGACAGTCCGGTCGGCTCGAGCTTCACCGCCATCGGCTGCAGAACCTCGATCTCGGTCTTGGCCTCGGCGAGCGCGATACCCGCCGCTGCCCGCCGGCGTTCGCCCAGCTTGGCCTGTTCGCCGCTGGTATTCTCGGCGTTCATCTTCATGCCGCCGAGCATGATCTTCGGAATGTCGCCCTTGGCGGCTTTGCGCGACCCGGCAGCGTCCTTCTTGGCCTTCCGCTCGCGCATCATCTGCGTCTTGCGATCGATCTCGCCGAGGGCGCGTTCGGCATTGGCGAGGTCGTGCTCGGCCGCGGCGAGTTCGGCGGCCTTGCGTTCTTCGTAGAGATCCCAGTTCCCGCCATACACATTGGCGCCGATGCTGGTCAGTTCGACGATCTGATCCACCTGCCGGAGCAAGGTGCGATCGTGGCTGACGACGATGGCGCCACTACGCCAGCCGGCCAGCAGCGCCGATACCGCCTCGCGGCCATCGGCATCGAGATTGTTGGTTGGCTCGTCGAGCAGCAGCATATCCGGCTGCGCGATCAGCATCGCCGCGAGCGACAGCCGGGTCTGTTGGCCGCCGCTGAGCGTGGCGATCGGCCGATCGGTGTCGAGCGCGGGCAGGCCGACCTCGGCCAACGCGCCCTCGATGCGGCCGTGCAGCGTCCAGTCCGCCTCGCCGGCGTCATCGAGCGAGCCCTCCCCGCGTTCGAGCCGGTCGAGGCGCGCGAGATCGTCGGCGACACCGAGCGCTTCGGCGACGCTGGCTTCGGCGCGCTGCACCGTCTGGCGCAGCAGCTTGATCGTGCACGATACGATCACCCGGCCCGACCCTGGCGTGAGTTCGTCCGTGATCAGCCTGAGCAGCGTCGTCTTGCCTGTGCCGTTGCGGCCGATGAGGCCGGTGCGCAGGGGACCGAACGAGAGATCGAGATTTGAGAAGAGTTCGACGCCGTCAGGCGTCTTGTAGCTCACCGCTTTGAGCGAGATTGAACCGGGCATGCTTGGACTCCGGGAGACGGATCAGGGCGAAATGATCGGTCATGCGGACGTCCATCGGGCACCAGCCTGTTGAGTTTCGGATGCCCGGAAACATAGGGATCGAGCCCCCAATGTCAACCTTACGATCCGTAACCATCCGAAGGTGCCCGTCCCGTTGATCAGGAGGAACCTCTGCGTTGGGGCATCAACAGGGGGCAAAGATGCAACTATCGGGATTTCTCGACGTCGCGGTGACAATAGTGGTCACCTTCGTGCTGGCCAGCCTGCTTTGCACGACCATTAACGAGCTTGTCGTCACCTTGCTCAAAACGCGGGCCAATACACTTCATCGGACGGTCAGCGCACTGCTGGACGACCAGAATATTCGGTCGGCGTTCTTCAACCACGGCCTTATCAAGTCGCTCGGCATCGGGTCGACCGGCGGCAAGGAAGGGGATACGCCTCCGAGCAGCGAGTTCGACAAGACCTCGCGGTCGTCGTACATCGACGGTCGAACCTTCGCCGATGCCTTGCTCGGCACGATCGAGCCGGGCAAGCCGATACCGGCGATCGACGATGTCCAGAAGCGCGTTGATCTTCTGGAGGATGGCCAGTTGAAGGCCGCGCTTGCGCTCGCCGTGGCGTCGGCCAATGAGAGCATCACTAGCGTTCGCGACGAGATGGCGCGGTGGTTCGACACATCGATGGACCGTCTCAGCGGTCACTACACCCGCTACATGAAGTGGCTGTCGCTAGGCGTCGGGCTTGCCGTCGCCATTGCACTCAACATCGACACCATCGATATCGCGGCCAGCAGTTGGAAGGATCCACAGGTTCGCCAGGCGGCGATAGCCGTCGCGGAGACGCTTGATCCTAGCAATGCTGTGCCGGCCTGCACGGATGAGGCCACGAGGATAAACTGCCTAACCAACAGCGTGGCAACGACGACCACCGAACTCAGTAGGTTGCCGGTCGGCTGGGAAGGCTATCAGATCGACTGGGCCAATCCTGGCTGGTGGATCGTCAAGCTCGCCGGCTGGATCATCACCGCCCTTGCAGCTTCCGTCGGAGCGCCGTTCTGGTTCGACATCCTGCAGAATGTGATGAGTCTACGCGGAGCAGGCGTCAAGCGCGACGACAAGCTGGCCGGAACGCCCGTCAAATAGCCCTCACGGTGGATCGATCGTCCGGTTCGCGGCAATCGCTGCGAACCAGTTCGGCGGGCGCTCGATCAATCGGTGGACGACGGGGCGATCTGGGCCTTGGTGCAGGGCGCGGAGCCGGTCGCCGACCACTTCGTCGGCATGGGTGAGGCGCTGGTTGTGGCGCGCGTACTCGGTCCAGGTCGGGCTCTTGTAGCTCTCGACCCACAGGTCGGTCTCGGCAAGGTCGCGCCGCAGCGTCCATTCGCGGGCGCCGTCGCGCATGCGGATGCGCTTGCGGTTGGCCATGACCTTGAGGAACTCGCGCGCGTCCTGCGGGCGGATGCGGTACTCGATGCTGATCACGATCGGGCCGGAGCGCGGCTCGATCGGCACGTTTATCTGCGGCTCCTGCCAGCGGTTGGCCGGGTCGAGGTCGGGCATCGTCCGCGGCGGGATGGCGAGGAGCAGGCCGACAGCCGAACCCACGACGAGAGCGGCCGCCGAAGCCAGGAGCGCGGTGGATACACCGTACTGCTCGCCGGCCAGACCCCAGATCCAGCTGCCGGCCGCCATGCCGGCGAAGGTGGCGGTCTGGTAGAGCGACAGGGCGCGGCCAACCACCCAGCGCGGCGTCGAGAGCTGTACGGTGACGTTGAACAATGTCAGCGCCAGCACCCAGCAGGCCCCGCCGACCATCAGCGCGACGGCGGTCAGCCACGGCGACGGACTGATGGCCGTGACCGCTGCACACACCGCGAAGCCGAGGAAGGCGAGGCGGACGATCGTTTCGCTCTCGAACCGCTCGTTGAGCCGCCCGGTCAGCAACGCTCCGCCAACGGCGCCGACGCCGAACGTGCCGAGCAGCAGGCCGTAGAGCAGGGGGCCGGCGCCCTCGATCTGGCGCGCCACCACCGGCAGCAGCGCCATCACCGAGATCGCCGAGAAGCCGAACAGGAAGCTGCGCAGCAGCACTTTGCCGAGATTGGGCGACAGCGCGACGTAGCGCAGGCCCGCGAACATGGCGGCGCCAACTGCTTCGCGCGGCAAACCCTGCGGCGTCGGCAGTGGTTTCCAGCCGATCAGCACCGCGATCAGCGCCAGATAGCTGACCATGTTCACCGCGAAGGCTGCCGCTGCACCGGCCGCCGCGACGATAATGCCGCCGATGGCTGGGCCGAGGCTGCGCGAGAGGTTGAAGCCGATCGAGTTGAGGGCCACCGCCGAGCCGACGCTAGAGCGCGGCACGAGATCGCCCACCGAGGCCTGCCACGACGGATTGTTGAGCGCCGTGCCGCAACCGATGAGGAAGGTGAAAGTCAGCAGCAGCCAGGGCGTGACCAGCCCCATGAAGGCGGTGACGGTCAGCAGCACCGACACCACGAACATGAAGAGCTGCGCAAACAGCATCACGCGCCGGCGTGGAAAATTGTCAGCGATGGCGCCGCCCAATAGCGAGAACAGCATGATCGGCAGCGAGGTCGAGGCCTGGACCAGCGCAACGAGGTCGACCGAGTTGGTCAGCGCGGTCATCATCCACGCCGCGCCAACGCCCTGGATCAACCCGCCGAAGCTCGAGGCGAAGTTGGCGATCCAGATGTTGCGGAACGTCGGCAGCTGCAGCGGCTGCAATACCGACGGCCGGTCCTTGGCCATGCTGCCGATCCCTCCGTCAGCCCAGGTAGCGCTGCGTCAGGTGCTCCTCGAAATGCCTGGAGTTGAGCTTCTCGCCGGTGGCGCGCTGGATCAGGTCGGGAATCGAGTACTTGCTCGCCTGCCGCCAGATCTTCTCGCGCCGCCACTCGTTGAGGCCGACGAAGCGGCCCTTGCGCATGTCCTCGCGGACATTGGGCTGGTCGCGCTCGATCGCCGACCAGAGCTGCGCCGCGATAATGGCGCCGAGCGTGTAGCTCGGGAAATAGCCGATGGCGCCCGACGGCCAATGCACGTCCTGCATCGGGCCGTCCTTCATGTTGTCGATGGTCGAGATGCCGAGATATTCGCGCATCTTGGCGTCCCAGGCTTCCGGCAGGTCCTTGGGCGCGAGGGAACCGTCGATCAGCCCCTGCTCGAGTTCGAACCGAAGGATGACGTGCAGCGGATAGGTCGCCTCGTCGGCGTCAACGCGGATCAGGCCGCGCTTGATGAAGTGGACATGGGCAAGCACGTCCTCGACGTCCCAGCCCTCCATCGCCTCGGCGCCGAGCTTTTCGCGGACATGTGGCATGGCCCAATCCCAGAACTCGGGCGAGCGGGCGATTTCCTTTTCGACGAACAGGCTCTGGCTCTCGTGCATGGCCATGCCGCGGGCGCGGCCGACTGGCCAGTGCGTCCATTCATGCGGCAGGTTCTGCTCGTAGAGCCCGTGCCCGGTCTCGTGCATGATGCCCATCAGCGAGGTGATGAACTCGCCCTCGGTGTAGCGCGTGGTCATGCGGATATCGGTCGGCACGCCACCGCAGAACGGGTGCGTAGAAACGTCCAGCCGGCCGTGGTCGAAATCGAAGCCTACGGCTTCCATCATCACGAGGCCCAGCGCCTTCTGCTTGTCGATGGCATAGGGTGGGCTGAGCGGCTTCAGCGGGCGCTTTGCAAGCTTTTCTTCCTGCCGCGCCAGCGCCTTGGGGATGAAATCCTTGAGGAAAACCTTGAGGTCGGCGAATACCGGCGCCACGTCGGCGACCCGGTTGCCGGGGTCGAACTGCTCCATCAGCGCGTCATAGGGCGAGAGGCCCAGCACGTCGGCGCGCAGTTGCGCTTCTTCGCGCGCCGTCGCGACGACGCCTTCGAAGGCGGGCAGGAACGTCTTCCAGTCCCCGGTCGGGCGCAGCTCCCGCCACAGTTGCTCGCAGCGGATGCGGGCGTTGACCTGCTTGCGGACGAAATCGGCCGAGAGGCAGGTCATGTTGGTGTGGACGCGGCGGAACTCCTTGATCGCCAGCGTCTGCATTTCGTCGAGCGGTTCGGCTTCGGCGTCGGCAAGCCAGTCACCGACTTCCGGCGCCGTCGCCATCTCGTGGTACATGCCGGCCAGCACGCCCATCGTCTCGGCGCGCTTCTCGCCGCCGCCCACCGGCATCATCACGGCCTCGTCGACGCCGAGCATCGATTGCGCGTGCTCGATCGCTTCGAGCCGGCGGCTCAGCCCATCGAGCTTGGTGAAAGCGGAATTGGCGGACATGTGAGACTCCCGATGCGAGTGGCCGCTGTTTGGTAACCGCAAAAAGCCGGGCGTGCCACCCCGGGGGACTGTCGCAATTGCGACGGCAATGTTAGGCACCCGCACACAATGCCCGACCTGCCGATCCTCCTCTCCTTCATCGTCGCCGCTTTCGTCGTCGTCATCGTGCCGGGCATCACCGTCTCGGCGCTGGTCTCGACCTCGCTGGCCCGCGGCATGGCGGCCGGGTTTTGGATGGAAGCGGGCGTGCAGGTCGGTCGCCTCACCATGGTGCTGATCGTGGCATTGGCGCTCGAGGCGGTGACCGGGCTCGTCGCCTCGGCCTTCGACATCATCAAGTATGTCGGCGCCGCCTACCTGATCTGGCTCGGCTGGGGCTACATCACCAGCCGGCACGGCATCGCGACAGACCGGCCAATCGAGGCGCGTTCTCCGTTGCAGCAGGCGGCGTCGGGCTTCCTTGTCCTCTGGAGCAACCCCAAGGCGCTGATCTTCTTCGGCGCCTTCCTGCCGCAGTTCGTCAACCCGGCTTATCCGGCCTGGCCGCAGGTCATCGTGCTCGGGCTGATCGAAATGGGGGCCGGGCTAGTCACCGACGGCGTCTACATCTACCTCGCCGCCCGGGCGCGTGGTGCGCTGGGCGACGACCGGATGCTGATTGTCAACCGAGCGGCCGGGGTGATCCTGATCGGCGCCGCCATCTGGCTCGCCATTCAGCACAATGTCTGACCGGACGCCTGCTTCGAATCCGAGCCGGGCGTGCTAGGACTGGCCGCCATTTCGGGAGGAAGTAATGAGCGTAGCCGACGATATCGCCAAGGTGACCGAGCAGGAGCAGCGGCTCACCTTCAAGGTCTTCACTGAGGACACGGCCTACGAGATCGGCTCGTCGATCCGCGACCTCGCCAAGGCCGACGGCGTCGCCGTTGCCATCGACATCCGCTTCTTCAACCGGCCGCTGTTCTATGTCGCCATGACCGGCACCAATGCCGACAACCCCGACTGGCTGCGGAGGAAGGGCAATTGCGTGCGGCGCTGGGAGCGCTCGTCCTATCTCACCGCGCTGCGCTGGAAGCGCGACAACCGCACCGTGCAGCCTGACCACAACATCGACCCGACGGAATACGCCGTCCACGGTGGGGCATTTCCGATTCGCATCGAAGGGGTTGGCGTCGTCGGTTCGATCACTGCTTCAGGTCTGCCGCAGCGCGACGACCATGCCTATGTCGTGCGCGCCATCTGCAAGCATTTGGGCATAGATGCCATGTCGCTGGCGCTTGGACCGGAGACACCCTGAGACACTGGCAGCGGTAAGATTTCCGCTACACTGGTTTGCTACAGGCAGAGTCGTCCTGAGCTGGGGCAAGCGCGCGACTTCCGGAGCGTCAGATGAAACTCAACTACATGCTGCTCGATGTCTTCACCACGACCCGGCTGAAGGGCAATCCCCTTGCCGTGGTGCTGAAGGCTGATGGCCTGCTCGACGACCAGATGCAGGCGATAGCGGCCGAGTTCAACCTTTCCGAGACCGTGTTCCTGCAGAAGCCCAAATCGGAGCGGCACACGGCCGCAGTGCGCATCTTCACGCCCTCGGTCGAGTTGCCGTTCGCCGGCCATCCGACCGTCGGCGCCGCCGTCGTGTTGGGCCTCCAGAGCCGCGCCACCGCAGTCCGTCTCGAGGAGAAGGTGGGCGTCGTCACCTGCGTGATAGAGCGGGTGGACAAGGAAACGGGCCTCGCCCGCTTCGCGCTGCCCAAACTGCCCGAGGAGATCGGCAAGGCGCCATCCAATGCGGCCATCGCGGCGACGCTGGGTCTCGAAACCAGCGAGATCGGCTGCGGTCTTTACCAGCCGGCGCAGTTCTCGGCCGGCGTGCCGTACTACCTGATCCCGATCAAGGACGCGGAAGCCCTTAAGCGTATCCGCCTCGAGCGCCGCGGCTGGGAGGACGTCTATCCCGGTGGGCGCGGTTCCATCTATGTCTTCACCCAGACGCCCGAGGAACGCGGCATCGACTTCGCGGCCCGCATGTTCGGCATGGGGATCGGCGAAGATCCGGCGACCGGCTCCGCCGCCGCCGCGCTGATCGGGTTGATCGCCCGGCTCTCGGACAACGGACAGCACGAGTACAGGCTGCGCCAGGGCTACGAGATGGGCCGCCCCAGCATCATCGAGCTGCAGGTTCGCAAGGCAGACGACAAGCTGACCCACGGCGGCATCGGCGGCCACGCCGTCATCATCGGCGAGGGCGTGCTCAATCTCGGTGACTGAACGAAGACTGTTCACTTTCGTACCGGGCCCGCTTCCAAGATCCGGCGTCCAGACGTAGGCTGACCTCATCTGTCTGAGCTCTTGGGGGAAGCGCTTATGGACGCAATCAACACCATCCTGCTGTGGCTGCACTTCATCGGGCTGGCGCTCGGCGGCGCAGCGTCCTTCGGCATTCCGGTGATCGGCAGCCGAATGCCAACCGCCACACCGGAGACGCGTCCGCTGTTCATGAGCATCATGCACGGCCTGTCCACGGTCGGCCGCGCTGGCCTGGGCCTGCTGATCGTCACCGGTCCGTTGATGCTCTGGCTCAAGGTCGGTGGCGTAGAGGGAGTCAGCGTCTGGTTCTGGGTCAAGATCGTGCTGGTCCTGCTGCTCATTGCCGGCGTCATCTACAGCGGCATCCTGTTCAAGCGCCTGCAGGGCGGGGACGCATCCGTGGCTCCGCTGATGCCGCGCCTTGGCATGGCGAACACCGCCATCCTGGTGCTGATCGTGCTCAGCGCCGTGCTGGCCTTCGGCTGATCGTTGCCCCGGCTCGACCATATCAACATTCATGTGGTCGACGGGCAGCGAATGGTGACGTTTCTCGAGACGGTGCTGGACGCCCGCGAGGGTGTCCGGCCGCCCTTCGATTTTCCCGGTCACTGGGTCTATGTCGGCGGCGAACCGGCCATCCACCTCACCGTGGTGGAGCGGGCGGCAGACTACTCGCCGGGTATCGTCAACCACGTCGCTTTCGGCGTTTATGACTTCGACGAGGCCAGGGCGCGCATCGAGTCCGCGGGCTATCCGTACCGCCTGACGGGCATCCCCGAAACCGGCATCGGCCAGTTCTTCGTCGAGGGTCCGGAGGGGCTGCTGCTGGAGATCCAGTTCCGCCGGTGAACCATTTCGGGCAGAACCGCCTTGCCAAGGCGGCGGAATTTCAGCATTATTCCTGTCGCAAACGGAATCTTGCCATGCAGCGCAGCCGCGCCATTGCCATCGCAGTCGCCGAACAGAAGGCTCGCCAGAGCCGGCTTATGTTCGCTGCTGCCATGCTGCTGCTGCCGGCCGCTCTGCTGCTTCTCCTTCTTATCAGCCCCTGATAACCGACGGCTCGGATAGCGAGCGGGTGATCAGGGGATAACGCGCAACAACCGAACAACGATTTGTCCGGTCGCGATGGTGTTTCACACCCCGGCCGTTTGATAGGACCAAAGAAATGAGCACCCAGGCAGCGGCGCAGAGCAACAAAGACCGCGTCTTCATCTTCGACACCACGCTGCGCGACGGCGAGCAGAGCCCCGGCGCGACGATGACGCTGGAGGAAAAACTCCAGGTCGCCGAGGCGCTGGACGAGATGGGCGTCGACATCATCGAAGCCGGCTTCCCGATCGCCTCGAACGGCGACTTCGAAGCCGTCGTCGCGGTCGCCAAGCACGTGAAGAACTCGGTGGTCGCCGGCCTCGCCCGCGCCATCCCCGGCGACATCGCCCGCGCCGGTGAAGCGGTACGGCACGCCAGGCAGGGCCGCATCCACACCTTCGTCTCCACCTCGCCGATCCATCTGGCCCACCAGATGAAGAAGACCGAGGAGCAGGTGCTGGAGATCATCTCCGCCACCGTCGCGCAGGCCCGCAACCTCATCGACAATGTCGAGTGGAGCGCCATGGACGCGACCCGCACGCCGATCGATTACCTCGCCCGCTGCGTCGAACTCGCCATCAAGGCCGGCGCCACCACCATCAACCTGCCCGATACTGTCGGTTACGCCGTGCCGTCCGAGCACGAGGCGATGTTCCGCTCGATCATCGAGCGCGTCCCCGGCGCCGACAAGGTGATCTTCTCGGCCCACTGCCACAACGATCTGGGCCTCGCCGTCGCCAACTCGCTGGCCGCCGTCCGCGGTGGCGCCCGGCAGGTCGAGTGCACCATCAACGGCCTCGGCGAGCGCGCCGGCAACGCCGCGCTGGAAGAGATCGTGATGGCGCTGCGCACCCGCGGCGACGCCATGCCCTATGAGACGGGCATCGACTCGACGCACCTGAGCCGCGCCAGCAAGATCGTCTCGGCGGCGGCGAACTTCCCGGTCCAGTACAACAAGGCCATCGTCGGCAAGAACGCCTTCGCGCACGAGAGCGGCATCCATCAGGATGGCATGCTGAAGAACGCCCAGACCTACGAGATCATGACGCCCGAGAGCGTGGGCATCAAGGAAACGACCCTTGTCATGGGCAAGCATTCCGGCCGCGCCGCCTTCAAGGACAAGTTGAAGGAACTGGGCTACGAGCTGGGCGACAATGCCTTTCAGGAGGCCTTCCAGCGCTTCAAGGATCTCGCCGATCGTAAGAAGCACGTCTACGACGCCGATATCGTCGCGCTGGTCGACGACGAGGCCGGCTCGGTTGACGACCGCATCAAGCTGGTTGACATGGAGGTCGTCTCGAAGACCGGCGGCGTACACCATTGCGACCTGACGATCTCGATCGACGGGGCCGAGGTGAAGGCATCGTTCGACGGCACCGGCTCGGTGGATGCGATCTTCAACGCCATCAAGCAGGCCATCGGTAAGGACCCGCATCTCGTGCTCTACGCCATCGACGGCGTCACCGGCGGTACCGATGCGCAGGCCAGCGCCCATGTGCGCCTCGAGATGAACGGCCGTATCGTCTCCGGCAACGCCGCCGAGCCCGATACTCTCGTCGCTTCCGCCCGCGCCTATATCAACGCCTACAACCGCCTGCTGCTCGAACGCGGCGCGGCGGCGCAGGGCGCGACCGAGGCCGTGGCGAGCTGACCATGGACCTGGGTCTCCGCGGTCGCAAAGCCATCGTCTGTGCCTCCAGCCGCGGTCTCGGCCGCGGCTGTGCCACGGCGCTGGCCGCCGAAGGCGTCGATGTCGTGATCAACGGCCGCGATGCCGCCCACCTTGAGCAGGTGGCCGAGGAAATCCGCAAGGCTACCGGCGCGACGGTGATCGCCGTCGCCGCCGACGTCGGCACTCGCGAGGGCCAGGAGTCGCTGCTGGCGGCCTGTCCGGCGCCGGACATCCTCGTCAACAACAATGCCGGCCCGCCCTTCCGCGATTTCCGCGAGCTCGATCGCGAGAAGCTGCTGGCCGGCGTGGTCAGCAATTTCGTCACGCCGATTGAGCTGATCCAGCGGGTCATCGACGGCATGGTGGCCCGCAAGTTCGGACGCATCGTCAACATCACCTCCAGTTCGGTGAAGGCCCCGCTGGGTGGCCTCGACCTGTCGTCGGGCGCGCGGGCAGGGCTCACGGCCTTCCTCAAGGGCGTGTCGCAATCGGTCGCCGGCAGCAACGTGACCATCAACAACATCCTCCCCGGCTCATTCGACACCGACCGCCTGCGCTCGGGGCAGGAGCGTTCCGCCAAGCAGCGCAACGTCGATGTCGCCACCATCCGCGCCGAGAACGCCGCGAAGATCCCGGCGCGACGCTTCGGCACGCCGGAAGAATTCGGCGCCGCCTGCGCCTTCCTTTGCTCCAGCCAGGCCGGCTACATCACGGGCCAGAACCTGCTCATCGATGGCGGCGTCTTCCCGGGCGCCTTCTAGGGGAACCACATGCGGCCGATTCCGCCGAACGCCTTCAAGCGGCGCCTGTACGAGCGCGTTCCGCAGCTCGGCTACTGGCTGTCGCTCAACAGCCTGCTGGCGACCGAGGTGGCGGCCGGATCGGGCTTCGAGTGGGTCTTGCTCGACATGGAGCACTCGACCCTTTCGGTCGAGACCATCGAGCAGCACCTGCTGGCCGCGCATCACGGCGGCGACGCGGAGTTTATCGTGCGCGTGCCCAGCGTCGATGCCGTGATCGTCAAGCGCCTGCTCGATGCCGGCGTGCGCAATTTCATGTTCCCCTACGTGCAGACCGTGGAGGAAGCTCGGCTTGCGGTAGCCGCGACGCGGTATCCGCCGGCAGGTATCCGGGGCTATTCGGGCAACAACCGGGCCAATCGGTTCGGCACCGATACGAGCTACCCCACTTCGGCGCATGAGCAGTTCGCGGTGATCCTGCAGGTCGAGACGCCGCAGGCGCTGGCCAACATCCCCGCCTACGGCGCCATAGACGGCGTCGACGCCATCTTCATCGGCCCCAACGACCTTGCCGCCAGCATTGGCCTCGTCGGCCAGCAGGGCCACCCCGATGTCAGGAAGCTCGTCCTCGAGAGCGGCGAGGCTATCCTCGCCACCGGCAAGGCTGCCGGCATGCTCGATTTCAACCCGTCGACGGCGAAGCCCCTGTTGGAAGCAGGCTTCGGCTTCATAGCCGTGGGCAGCGATCTCAGCACGGTAAGCAGCGGCACTCGCCAACTCCTCGGCGCGTTCGGGCGAGGCTAGTCGATAGCCAGCAGTGAGACAACACGGCGCTGGCAGCCTTGCGCCGGCGGCAGTGGTTCTTCCCGCGACTCGCGGATACGTTGCGGCCACCGGAAGAGGGGCCAGCATGCTACGCGAGTTCAGGGGAGCGATCACGGCGCTGGCACTCGTTGCCTGCCTCGCCGCTCTCGCCGTCAGTTACGATGTCGGCATACCCGGCCAGGCGCTGCTGCAGACTCTGCGCTTCCACGTCGCGGCCATGGTCCTGGGGCTGTCCGTGCTGCTCTTCATCAGCGGTGCCTGGTGGCGGGGCGTGCTGTTTCTGGCGATCGCCGGCGCGAGCGTGGGGCAGGGTGCCCTGATCATCAAGGCCCAGCAGGACGTGAGGATGGAAGTCGCGGCGAAAGAGACGCGCCCGCTGTTCAAGCTGCTCAGCTTCAACATCCTCAGCAACAATCGCAACGGCGCCGCGATCGCCGACTTCATGGTCGCCTCGGGCGCCGACGTGGTGATGCTGATGGAGGCGTCGCCGATCGATAAGCAGCGCGAGAAGACCCGGGTCGCCTATCCCTATGCGACCTTTTGCGAGGCTTGCGACAGCGTCATTTTCTCGAAGACCCCGCTGACCGACCTAAAGGTGTCCTCGCTCGGCCCGGCCTGGCGCAACCGGCTGGTCACGGCATCTACCGTCATCGACGGCACCCGGGTCAATCTGGTGCTGGCTCATCTGGTGAAGCCCTATTTCGACGATCTGGCGGCCGGCGAGATCTACGGCCTGGCCCAGGCCCTGCAGCGCCTCGAGGGACCATTGCTGCTGGCCGGCGATTTCAATGCCGCCGCCTGGTCCGACAATGTTGTGCGCCTGGCGAACTGGCGCCACCTTGCACCCGGACCGGCGTACCCGGCGACCTGGCCGGTGGGCCTGGGACCGCTAGGCGTGCCGATCGACAACGTCTTCACCCGCGCGCCGCTGGTCATCACCGATGTCCGGGCAACCGAGGATGCCTTCGGCTCCAACCATCGCGGCCTGCTGGCAGAGGTTGCCCTGGCGACCGGCAGCTGACGATCAGCCGGCCAGTACATCCTCGAGCACACTCGCAGGCACCGGCCGATGCGCCGGCACGGCGAGGCCGAACAGGTCCTTGGGGTCGTCCAGCTCCGGAACGAGGTCGATATCCCGCACCGCCCCCCGCGTCAGGTCGCGGACATAGCGCAGGGTGGAGAAGTCCTCGACCGCGAAGCCGACGGAATCGAAGAGCGTGACCTCGGTCGCCGTGCGGCGGCCGGGGGCGTTGCCCGTCAGCACCTGCCACAGCTCCGTGACCCCGAAATCTGGCGCCATCTGCTGGATTTCGCCCTCGATGCGCGTTTGCGGCGTGAACTCGGTGAACACCGACGCCGCCGCGACCACATCGGGATGCAGCTCGGTTTTGCCCGGGCAATCGCCACCGATGGCATTGAGATGCACGCCCGGCTGGATCATCTCCGGCGTCAGCACCGCGGCGCGTGCCTTAGTCGCTGTCGCCGTGGTGACGATATCCGCACCCGCTACGGCATCGGCCGTCGAAGCGGCGCGATGGATGCGGAGGCCTGAGCCGGCAAGGTTGTGGCAGAACTTGTCCACCGCTTCGGTATCGAGATCGAACACCCGCACTTCGGCAATCCCGAGCAGCGCCCTGAACGCCAGGGCCTGGAACTCCGACTGCGCGCCCGCGCCGATCAGCGCCAGCACCTGCGCGCCCGGCCGTGCCAAGGCCCGCGCCGCGACCGCCGACGTCGCCGCCGTGCGGAGCGCCGTGAGGATCGTCATCTCCGAGACCAACAGCGGATAGCCCGTCGCGACGTCTGCCAGTACGCCGAAGGCGGTGACGGTCAGCTTGCCTTCGCCGGTGTTCTTCGGGTGCCCGTTGACGAACTTCATCGCGTAGAGCTCACCGTCCGAAGCCGGCATCAGCTCAATCACGCCGTCGCGGCTATGGCTCGCGAGCCGTGCCGCCTTCTCGAACATCTCCCAGCGCCGGAAATCGGCCTCGACATAGTCCGCGAGCCCGGCGAGGAACGGCTCGATGCCGATCGTTTCGAGCAGGGTGCGAATGTCGCTGGTGCCGATGAACTGGGTCATATCTGCCTCTTACTTTTCCGGAGCAGTCAGGCTCGTGGTTGAAGGAACTATGCAGCGGCGCGCCGACGGGCCCGCGCCACGAACTGCTTTTCGCCGAACAGCCGGGCGGTGAGGTTGACCATCAGGTCGGCGCTCATGCAGCCGCTGTCGAGAAGGGGGTTGAGCTCGACTAGATCGAGCGAGCCGACGCGGCCGCTGCGATGCAGCATGTCCATCACCTTTTCGCCCTCAGGGAGGCTCAGGCCGCTGGCGACAGTTGTACCGACACCGGGCGCGAGGCTTGGGTCCATAGCATCGACGTCGAGCGACAGGTGCAGGTGCCCGTTCGCTGCCTCGACGCGATCGAGGAAAGCGCGGAGCGGGGCTTCGACGCCGCTGACCCGCAGCACGTCCATGTCGACCACCTGCACGCCACGCGCATCGATCAGCTGCGCCTCCTCGCAATCGAGGGCACGGGCGCCGAGGATCATCACATTGGTCGGATCGACCGGCGCGAACCAGCTGGCGCTGTTGGTAAAGCCGGGCTCGCCGCAGAGCCGCGCCAGCGACATGCCGTGGATATTGCCGGTTTCAGTCGTGGCCCAGGTGTTGAAATCGCCATGCGCATCGAACCACAGCACGAAGAGCGGGCGGCCGTTGTCGCGGCAATGCCGCGCCACTCCGGCCACCGATCCCATCGAGATCGAATGATCGCCGCCGAGGAACACGGGCCGCGCGCCACTATCTAGTGTCCGGTATCCCGCCGCGCTGGCCCGCACCGCGAGCGAGTCGATCTCGGCGCCCCGCGACAGTTTTGGCTCCACCCCGATATCGCCAAGGTCCGCGACGGCATAGCCGACGCCGGCCAACCGCTCGGCGAGGCCCGCTGTGCGCAGCCCGTCCGGCCCGAGAACCGCGCCGCGGCACGACGCGCCGGCATCGGTCGGCACGCCGATCAGGTCGATACGGTTGCCCGCAATCGGGCGGCGGGGACGGGAGTCGTGGAGCATCGGGGTCCTCGATTCAGGTGAGGACTAAAATGTGGCGCCGATGGCTGCTGGCAAACAGTCGGAATAGTGCTAGATGTGACCAGTAGATTGAGCAAAGTGGTGGCATCAGGTGGCAGAAAGTACATTCAGTCTCGATGACCTCGATCATCGCCTGATCGCGCTGCTGCGCACCGACGGCCGCCTGCCGGTCGCCAAACTCGCGACCGAGCTTGGCGTGTCCCGCGCCACAGTGAGTGCCCGCATGGAGCGGCTGGTGAAAACCGGCGCCATCGCCGGCTACACGGTGATGCTGCGCTCCACCGGTCGCGCCGACGCGGTGCGCGCCATCACCATGGTCGAGATCGACGGCAAGAACTCCGAAGCCATCATTCGCCGGCTCACCGGCTTCCCCGAGATACGCACGCTCTACACCACCAACGGCCGCTGGGACGTCGTTGCCGAGATCGAGACCCCGACGCTGCGCGAGTTCGACGAGCTGTTGCGCAAAATCCGCCAGGTCGACGGCATCGCCAACACCGAGACGAGCATCCTGCTCACGGCACGGAAGGAATTGGGGTAAGGGCCCCGCTGCCACCACCCCCACAGGTTATCATCCCTGCGAAGGCAGGGATCCATTTCGCCGCCCGCGCCAGCTGATAGTTGGATCCCAGCCTTCGCAGGGATGACAGCAGTGGATGGCAGACCTACAGCGCGTCTCGTAGCGCTCTAGGCAGCTCCTCGGCCACGATATCCATCTCGGCCTCGGGCCCGACACTGATGCGGATATGCCGGTCGAGCCCGGGAGCCATGGGCTTGCGCACGAATACGCCGCGCGCCTCCAATGCCTTCAGCACCTTCATCGCGTAGTCGCCGTCGCGACCGCAGTCGATCGCAACGAAGTTTGCCTGCGACGACACGGCGCCGAGCCCCGCCGCCTCGGCAATCTCATAGAGCCGCTCCCGCGCCGCGGCGACATTCCCAACCACCTGATGCAGCCAGTCCTGATCCGCAAGCGCGGCCAGCGCCGCTACTTGACCCAACCGGGTGACGCCAAAGTGGTTGCGGACCCGGTCGAAGGCGCCGATGAACCCGGCCTCCCCGATGGCATAGCCGACGCGCATGCCCGCGAGACCGTAGGCCTTCGAGAAGGTACGGGTCCGGATGACGTTAGGCCGGTTGATGTCCAGCGCGGGGAGAGCGAAGTCCGTCGCCGTCTCGCAATAGGCCTCGTCGAGCAGCAGCAGGGTCTCGTCGGGCACTGCCGCGATGAACCGCTCGAGCTCCGGCGCATCCCAGTGCGACCCCATGGGGTTGTCGGGGTTGGAGAGGTAGATCACCTTGGCCCGCTCCCGCCGCGCCGCCTCGAGCAGCCCGTCGAGATCCTCCTGCATGCCGCGATAGGGCACGGCGACCACGCGGCCGCCATAGCCGGCGACGTGGTAGTTGAAGGTCGGATAGGCACCCAGCGAGGTCACCGCGACATCACCGGGCTCGATGATCAGCCGCGCGATCAGCCCGTGCAGCCCATCGATGCCTTCGCCGATGACAATGTTCGCCGCGGGCACGCCGAGATGCGCGGCCACTGCGGCGCGGAGATCATGCACCTCCGGATCGCCATACTTCCACGTCTCGCCAGCGCTCGCCGCGATGGCCGCGATCACCTTCGGCGACGGCCCGAAGCCGCTCTCGTTGGCGCCGACGCGGGCGCGGAACGCTATGCCGGTCCGCCGCTCCAGGGCCTCGGGACCGGTGAACGGCACGGAGGAGGGGAGTGCAGTCGCGATGGCAGTGAGGATGGAGCGCATGGTGGCGCGCAACTTACCCGTCCGGCAGGCCGCCGCAACTCAATCTATTCGCACCAGATCGTCCGGAAGTTTCACGGCAGAGCAGCACATTTCTTTGTCTTGTGCGTGTCGGCGCGCCGGTCCACCTTCGGCCCAACAACTTCCCTCAGGGTGAACCGATGAAGCGGAATACTATTGCACTGGCAGTCGCAATGGCCGGCGCCATGTCGATGACCGGAGCCCAGGCGGCCGAAACAGCGACAGCGATCTTTGCCGGCGGCTGCTTCTGGTCGGTGGAGAGCGACTTCGACCACGCCCCCGGCGTGATCTCGACCACCTCCGGCTATATCGGCGGCCACGTCGCCAACCCGACCTACGAGCAGGTGGTCACCGAAACCACCGGCCACCGCGAAGCGGTGAAGGTTGAGTACGACCCAAGTGTCATCAGCTACGAGAAGCTGGTCGATACCTACTTCCACTTCATCGATCCGATCGAAACGCGCGGCCAGTTCTGTGATTTCGGTGAAAGCTACACGTCGGCGATCTATGTCGGGAACGCCGACGAGATGAAGCTCGCCGAGGCCGGCAAGGACGCGACGGCCAAGGCCCTCGGCAAGGACGTGGCGACGATCATCGCCATGGCCCCGACCTTCTATCCCGCCGAGGAGTACCATCAGGACTTCTGGGAGAAGGCCGACCCGTACCCCTTCAGCGGCATGCCCAGCAACGCCCACTACGCCCGCTACCGCGCCGGCTGCGGCAAGAACGCCCAGGTCGAAGCCATCTGGGGCGCGGAAGCCTTCCGCGGGCTGGATGGGCACGCCTGAGGTAAAGGGGCAGGCCACCTTGGCCTCCCCAACCACAGATGTCATCCCTGCGCAGGGATGACAGCCGGTGGGTGTCGGGACGGCGAGGGTAATGCCGACCTGATCCCTAACTCAAATCCGGCGTCTGCTCGGCCGCCGTCTGCGTATGCGGATCGGCGGCGAGCTCCACCTGGGCATGCTCGTCAGTGGCAGCCAGCATCTTGTTGACCGCGACCTTGGCTTTCTCGGTGATATCGCGCAGCGCGTTGAGGTAGTCGGCCGTCGGTACCCAGGCGCGCATTTGGAGGATGATCTTGTCGCCGGCGAAGCTGTCGACATGCACGGCCGGCGCCGGATCGGCCTGCACCCGCTTATCCGACGTCGCAATCTTCAGCATTGCCTTACGCGCGGCGGCCACGTTGATCGAGTCGGGCACCGTCACGTTGACATCGATGCGCCGGCGCACCTCGCGGCTGTGGTTGGTGATGGCGCCGGACCAGAGCGTTTGGTTGGGCACGAAGATATAGAGACCGCTGGTCGAGCGCAGCCGCGTCCCGAAGAGCCCGATCTCCACCACGACGCCGGCCACCCCGTTGCCCACGACATATTCGCCGATGGCGATCGGCCGCTGCCAAATCAGCATGATGCCGGCCGCGATATTGGACAGCGTATTCTGCAGCGCCAGCGCGATCGCGAGGCCCGCGGCACCCAGCACGGCATAGATCGAGGTGCTGGAGACGCCGATGAAGCTCAGCGCCGTCACGATGGCGAAGACCAGGATGCCGTAGCGCGTCACCTGGCTCAGCAGCGGCGCGAAGTTCCTGTCGACGCCCTGTGCGCGCGGCAGCAGCGCCCTGACGAGACGCGACAGAAATCGGGACAGGTACCAGCCGATCGCCAGCACAATGATCGCCGAGATCACCCCGCCCGAATTGGCGAGGAACCAGCGCCAGAGCGTGGTCAGGAAATCGACGGACTCGGCGACGGCATCGTTCATGGATTCGGCTTCATCGGCTGGCTGTGGCTGCGCGTTAACTTAGCGATCTGGCGAAACCGCGAAAGTCCACATTGAACGCGAATGGGTGCTGGACAACCCAAACTCACCCTGATAGTCACCCGCTCGGCCCAGGGTGCGTAGCTCAGATGGTAGAGCAGCTGACTCTTAATCAGCGGGTCCACGGTTCGAGTCCGTGCGCACCCACCAGCCTTTCTCTCCTAGAGAAATGCTGGTTTTCCCGGTCCTCCCCACTTCGTTAGTCGAGCTCAACGGTTTTCGGTCGTGGCGACCGGTTTCCAGCTCGCGCTCGTTGAGCGCGCCGAGCATCACTGGTGGAAATGCTGCGACCGGAGCTGGCGGGGCGTGATGCCGTAGGCGTTGCCGAACTGGTGGTAGAACTGGCTGAGCGAGGCGAAGCCGGACTGGAAGGCGACGTTCTCGATCGACAGGCTCCCCTCGAACAGCAGGGCGCGGGCGCGGATCAGGCGCATGCGCAGCACGAAGCGGTGGATGGAGACGTTCATGACGGCGGTGAAGAGGTTCAGCGCGTAGTTGGGATGCAGGCCCACCACCTTGGCGATGTCCTCGGCCCGCAGCGGTTCGCTGAGGTTCTCGAGGATGTGACGGATCATCGCCACCACATAACGCAGGGGGGTGGCCCCCCGCGTCGCCGGTTGTACGGCCTCGATCCAGGGCGACAGCAGCTCGTCCCAGCCATCCACTGAAGCCCGGCGCAGCATCAGGCCGATCTCGGAGCGCAGGATATCGCCGCGCTCGGCGTCGCCCCGGCGGTAGTCGTTGTACCAGCGCACCAGCGTCTCATCGCCGATGCTGTCGAGCGGCAGGGCGATCACGCCGCCGCCCATCATGGTTTCGGTCAGCCTGCCGAGCTTGGGCATGTGCAGGAAGCTGTCGAGCGGCAGGTAGACATTGCACTGCCGGCTGTCGCCGTTCGGGCCGCGATCGATCCCGGTAGTGCGATGCGGGATGCCGGCCCAGAACAACACCAGCCGGCGCGCCGGAACCTCCACCGGCTTGCCGTCGACCAGGTAGTCCATGCTGCCGGCGGTCAGCCAGTTCATCTCGATATGGCCGTGGAAGTGCTCGCGCTCCATCATCTGCGGGTCGAACCAGCGGATGCCGAACCGGCCGAAGGCCGCTGTCTTGGCGTAAAACTGCCGGTCGGGACGCGGCACCGGCGGGGCGGCTTTGAGTTGCGGCGAGGAGGGGTTCGGCATGGCTCCCGATATCTTTAAAAGCCGGAAATACCCACCCAGATATCGGATTGTTGCGGCCGCGGCAAGTCGTACCATCACCATAGCTGGACATAGCGGAAAATAGGGCGGGAGGCTCTGTTTCCGGCACTTTGTGTGTTGCCCAGCGTAATGGGAGGTACCATGCGAAAGCCAAAATATGCCCTTGGCGGGGCAGGATTGCTGCTGTCCGTTTCGATCCTAGCGGCGCAGGCGCAGACCGTAATGCCGACCACGCCGCCCGAGGCGCCGAACTTCGATGCCCAGGGCCAGGTCAGCTTCGTCGGCGTCAAGGACATCTACGAGTACAAGGCTCTGCCCGAGTATCACGAGCCCGCGTACATCACCGAGAACTTCGTCAACAAGGGCACGCTGCCCCCGGTTGCCGAGCGCCTTCCCAAGGAGCCGCTGGTCTTCAAGACCTCCAACATGCCTGACGGCAACGGCGTCTACGGCGATGCGATGCGTCACGTCATCGGCGGCCGGCCGCAGACCTGGAACTTCTGGGGCGGCCTCAACTACGGCTGGGGCGGCATCGACAACGGCATGAACGAGTGCCTGACCCGCACCGGTCCGCTGTTCATGGTGAAGGCTGAGGAACTCGAGCCACTGCCCAATCTCGCCAAGAGCTGGGAATGGTCGGAGGATGGTCACACCCTGACCATGCACATCGTCGAGGGCATCAAGTGGTCCGACGGCGATCCCTTCACCACAGAAGACCTGATGTTCTACTGGAACGATCACGTGATCGATCCCAGCGTCACGCCCACGAGCGGCCAGTCGCCGGAGTCCTATGGCGCCGGCACCACGCTCGAGGCTCCCGACGACTATACCCTGGTGTGGAAGTTCCAGGAGACTTTCCCCAAGCAGTATCTCTACACGATGGCGGCCTTCTGCCCGCCGCCGTCACACATCCTCAAGCCGATGCATCCCACCTACAACAAGGACATGACGGCTGAGCAGTATGCGAGCTATCCGCCGCCGGAATACATGAACTTCCCGGTGCTTGGTGCCTTTACCAATGTCGAGTACCGGCCTGACGACATCGTCATCCAGCGCCGCAATCCCTATTACTGGAAGGTCGACGAGGCTGGGAACCAGCTGCCGTACCTCAACGAGATGCACTACCGGCTGAGCACCTGGGCCGACCGTGACGTGCAGACCGTGGCCGGTACGGCGGACCTCTCGAACCTCGAGCAGCCGGAGAACTACGTCGAGGCCCTCAAGGGCGCGGCACTCGAAACGTCGCCGGCCCGCCTCGAATTCGCGGCGCGTCTGCTGGGCTACGGGCTCTACCTCAATCTCTCGGCCAATGGCTGGGGCGAACCAGATGCCCGTGGACAGGCTGTCCGCGAGCTCAACCGCAACCTCGACTTCCGCAAGGGCGTGACCACAGCGCTCGATCGGCAGCGTCTGGGTGAATCGCTGGTCAAGGGTCCGTTCACCGCCATCTATCCAGGCGGCCTCTTCGGTGGCACGGCGTTCTACGACCGCGCATCGACCGTCTACTATCCGTTCTCCATCGAGCAGGCCAAAGCCTACTTCACGGCGGCGGGTCTGGCCGATACAGACGGCGACGGGTTCTTCAACTGGCCGGCCGGCAGTCCGGCTGGTACCGGAAACGTCGAGATCAAGCTGCTTGCGGTCGGCGAATACGGCACCGACCGGAACCTGGGCGAAGGTGTTATCGCCATGATGGAAGCGGCTGGCCTCCGGGTCATCGCCGACTTCGTGGCAAACGCTCAGCGTGACCCGATCCGCGACGCGGGTCAGTACGACTGGAACGTCAACCGCTTCAATACCGCCGAGCTGTTGACGGTCGTCCAGAACACCGCCGCCTTGGCTCCCACCGGTCCTCGCATCACCTACCAGCACCGGGCCGGAACCGACGGCACGCTAGACTTGCTGCCGTTCGAGCAGGAGATGGTCGACATCGTGGCGAAGTTCAACGCCAGCCAGGATGCCGCCGAACGCGTGGAACTGATGAAGCAGTATCAGAAGCTTCACACCGAGAACGTCTGGCTCGTCGGTCTCACCCAGTACCCGGGTGCGCTGATCCTGAACAAGCGACTTGCCAATATCCCTCCCGGCACGCCGCCGTTCCACTTCAACTGGTCCGAGGACTCCCTGATGCGCGAGCGCATCTTCGTGCCCGCGGACAAGCAGCCTGGCTACGAGCAATACCCTGACTCGCTCCCGGGCGCTCCCGGCTCGGCTGGTGCCGTAACTCAGTAGAGTCCGCTCACCTCGTCAGGGGGGCCTCCGGGTCCCCCTGCTTCCTGCACCGGGACCAAAGAAGCGCCATGTTACGGTTTCTCATCATTCGTGTGTTGTCGGCGATCCCAATCCTGTTCGTCCTCAGCCTCGTGACGTTCCTGATCATTCAGGCGCCCCCTGGGGACTACGCCGACTCCATCGCCACCATGCTGGTCAATCGTGGCGGCGCCTCGCTGGAAGTCGCCGAGCAGCAGGCGCAAGCCTATCGCCTGGCACACGGCCTCAATGATCCCCTCCCGATCCAATACTTCAACTGGCTGTGGGGTATCATTACGCGCTTCGACTTCGGCGACAGCCTCTACTACAACAAGCCCGTCAGCGCCGTCGTCCTGCAGCGGCTGCCGCCCACCATTATGATCGCGCTGACCTGCCATTTGCTGGCCACCGGCATCGGGATTACGCTCGGAACGATCGCGGCTACCCGGCAGTACAGCTGGATCGACACTCTGTTCGGGGTCATCTCGTTCCTCGGCATGACGATCCCGCGCTTCCTCCTGGCGCTGATCTTCATCTACATCCTGGCATTCCGTCTCAACGTGCAGGAAATCGGCAGCTTCTTTTCGACCAAGTATGGCGGCGCCCCCTGGTCATGGGACAAGTTCGTCGACCTCGTCCGCCATGTCTGGCCTGTGATCGTCATCGCGACCTTCGGTGGGCTCGCCTACAATATGCGCGTGATGCGCGGCAACCTGCTGGACGTGCTCAACAGCCAGTACGTTGAAACCGCGCGGGCGAAAGGCTTGTCCGAAGGGGCGGTGATTTTGAAGCACGCCGTCCCCAACGCCATCCATCCGCTGCTCGCCTATCAGGGGGTGGCGCTGCCCTACATGCTTACGGGTGAGATCGAAGTCGCCATCGTCTTCGGCCTCGCGACCGTGGGGCCGGCCATTGTCGGATCCATGGGTGTCGGCGACGTCTTCGTCACCTCGACGTTCATGCTCGTGCTCGCCGCGACCCTCATTGTCGGCAACATCATCGCCGATATTCTGCTCGCGGTTCTCGATCCGCGCATCCGTCTCGGAGGGGCGCAGGAATGACCGATCTCAAGGCACACGAGGCAGAGCCGCTTCCGACCGATCTTGCCGCTGGCCCGATGCCGTCGACTGAACTGACTGATACGGGAGTACGCGAGCGCTTCATTCGCGGCAACGAGGGCTACGCCACGCTGGTATGGCGACGCTTCCGGCGCTCGGCCGTCGGCATGCTGGGCCTGATCCTTGTTGGCTTGCTGCTGGTCGTATCCCTGTTCGGCGACTTTTTTGCGCCGATGGACCCCAAGCGCACCGAGTTGGCCTTCGCGCCACCCGACGCAATTTCCTTCATCGATCCGCAGGGCAACTTCAGCTTCATGCCCTACGTGTACCCGATCGGCGAGACTGGCGAGTTTGATCCCGTAACGTTCCAGCCCATTACCGGGCCGGTGAAGGACAATCCTACGCAAGTAGGCTTCTTCGTAACCGGCCATTCCTACAATCTGCTTGGTCTGTTCCCCACCAACATCCACTTCTTCGGCTCGGTCGATGGCCGCCCCATCCATCTGCTCGGCACGGACAAGCTCGGCCGCGACATTCTCTCGCGTGGCATCGTGGGGTCGCAGATCTCGCTGACGATCGCCATCGTTGTGGTCGCGCTTACAACCATCATTGGTACGCTGGTGGGTATCGCCTCGGGTTATCTGGGCGGCCGCTTCGATACTTGGGTGCAGCGTTTCGTCGAGTTCGTCCTCGCCTTCCCGCAATTGCCTCTATACCTGGCGCTGACGTCGCTGATCCCGGTCACTGCTCCCTCCAACGTCTTCATCGCCTTTGTCATCTTCGTCATGGCGGCTCTGGGCTGGGCGCAACTGAGCCGCGAGGTGCGGTCCAAGACGCTCTCGCTTGCTCGCATCGAGTATGTGCGAGCGGCCATTGCGGTCGGTTCGAGCGATGCGCGCATCATCACCCGCCACATCCTCCCCAACGTGATGAGCCATGTGATCGTGGCCGTGACCCTGGCGGTGCCGAGCGTGGTGCTGCTCGAGAGCTTCCTCGGCTTCCTGGGCTTTGCGGTGAAGCCGCCACTGATCTCGTGGGGCCTTATGCTGCAAGATACCGGCACCTTCTCGGTGATCGGCTCTTACCCCTGGATTCTCTCGCCGGTGGTGTTCGTGCTGATCGCCGTCTTTGCCTTCAACGCGTTGGGCGACGGCCTGCGCGACGCCATTGATCCTTACTGAGGCCCGTGATGACCAATCAGTCCAGCATGGCGCCCAGTGAGCGTCACGATCTCGGCGCGCACGGCCGCGAATTGATCCTCGACGCGCGCAACATCGCCGTCGACTTCAAGGTCGAGGGGGGCGTCGTCAATGCCGTCCGCGACGTGTCCTTCCAACTGCACAAGGGCGAGACGATCGCGCTTGTGGGCGAAAGCGGGTCGGGCAAATCAGTCACGGCTCGCGCAGTGATGCGGCTCCTCACCAAGCGCGCCAAGATAGGGGCGAACACCCGCATCTCGCTTGCCGGACGCGACATCTTCGCCATGTCCGACGCCCAGATGCGCAAGCTGCGCGGCAACGACATTTCGATGATCTTCCAGGAGCCGATGAGCTCGCTGAACCCGGTCTACACGATCGGACAGCAGCTCTGTGAGGTGCTCCACTTGCACAACCGCATCTCGCGCGCCGAGGCGATGCGCCGGGCGGAGAAGCTGCTCGAAGAAGTGCAGATCCCCGAGCCGGCGGCCCGGCTGCGCTCCTATCCGCACCAGCTCTCGGGCGGCCAGCGGCAGCGCGTGATGATCGCCATGGCGCTCGCCAACCGGCCTGACATCCTGATCGCCGACGAGCCGACAACGGCTCTCGATGTCACCGTGCAGGCGCAGATTCTCAACCTCATCAAGGATCTCAAGGCCAAGTACGGCATGGCGGTGATCCTGATCACCCACGATCTGACGATCGTCCGCCAGTTCTCCGAATACGTCTACGTGATGCAGCATGGCCGGGTACAGGAGCACAACGTCACCGAGGCGTTGTTCACCAACCCCCGTCACGCCTATACCCGCCACCTGCTTGCGTCCGAGCCCAAGGGCAGCGCCAAGCCGATCGCCGCGGACTCCCCGACGATCCTCTCCGGCGAAGAGGTGAAGGTGAGCTTCACGTTGAAGCGCGGCGGCTTCTTCAAGCCGGATTTCTTCGAGCTCATCGCCGTGGACAAGCTGTCGCTCAACCTCAAGCGCCACGAGACGCTTGGCCTCGTCGGCGAAAGCGGCTCGGGCAAGACCACTTTTGGCCAGGCGCTGATCCGGCTGATCGGCAATCAGGGTGGCAAGATCTTCTTTGACGGCCAGTCGATCCACGACAAGGACCGCGAAGCGATGCGGCCGCTGCGGCAGCGCATGCAGATCGTCTTCCAGGACCCGTTCTCTTCACTCAACCCGCGCATGTCGGTGCGGCAGATCCTCGAAGAGGGGCTGATCGTCAACAAGATCGGCGCCAACTCGCGCGACCGTGTCGATCGCGTCCGTGCCGCTTTGCGCGATGCCGGTCTGCCCGACAATATCCTCAGCCGCTTTCCGCACGAGTTTTCGGGCGGCCAGCGCCAGCGCATCGCCATCGCCCGTGCGATCGCCCTCGAGCCCGAGTTCATCCTGCTCGACGAGCCGACCTCTGCCCTCGACCTGTCGGTGCAAGCGCAGATCATCGAGCTTCTGCGCAAGCTGCAGGACGAGCGCGGGCTGTCCTATCTCTTCATTTCGCATGACCTCAAGGTCGTGCGCGCCCTCTGCCACCGCGTGATGGTCATGCAACATGGCAAGGTCGTCGAAGAGGGTCCGGTGGCTGACGTTCTCAGCAACCCCAGGACCGAATACACCTCGAGGCTCGTCAGGGCCGCTTTCGAAATTGCCGCGTGAATCCGGCATCTGACTTACTGGAGACATTATGACCAACCCCAAGATTACCTTCATCGGCGCCGGCTCGTCGGTATTCATGAAAAACATCGTCGGCGACATCCTACAGCGCGAGGCGTTGGCCGGTGCCGAGATTCGCCTGATGGACATCAATCCGCAGCGGCTTGAAGAGAGCGCGATCATCGCCGGCAAGCTGGTTCAGACGCTCGGCGTACCGGCGACGGTGAAGACTTACTCGAACCAGCGCGAGGCGCTCGACGGCACCAATTTCGTCGTCGTCTGCTTCCAGATCGGCGGCTATGAGCCCTCGACCGTCGTCGATTTCGAGATCCCCAAGAAGTACAACCTGCGCCAGACCATCGCTGATACGCTCGGCGTCGGTGGCATCATGCGCGGGCTGCGCACCGTGCCGCACCTCTGGTCGATCTGCGAGGACATGCTGGAGGTCGCCCCCGAGGCGGTGATGCTGCAGTACGTCAACCCGATGGCCATCAACACCTGGGCCATCGCCGAAAAGTACCCGACCATCAAGCAGGTCGGCCTCTGCCACTCGGTGCAGGGCACGGCGCACGAACTCGCCAACGATCTGGGCATTCCCTACGACGAGATTCGCTATCGCTCGGCGGGCATCAACCACATGGCGTTCTACCTCAAGTTCGAGCACCGCCTGCCCGACGGCAGCTATCGCGACCTCTATCCCGATCTCGTTCGCGCCTACCGCGAGGGCAGGGCGCCCAAGCCGACCTGGAACCCGCGCTGCCCCAACAAGGTGCGCTACGAGATGCTGACCCGGCTCGGTTATTTCGTCACCGAAAGCTCGGAGCACTTCGCCGAATACACCCCGTATTTCATCAAGGAAGGCCGCGAGGACCTGATCGAGAAGTTCGGCATCCCCCTCGATGAATACCCCAAGCGCTGTGTCGAGCAGATCGAGCGCTGGAAGACGACGTCGGAGGAGTATCGCAAGGCCAACCGCATCGAGGTCAAGCCGAGCAAGGAATATGCCTCTGAGATCGTCAACTCGGTCTGGACCGGCGAGCCGGGCGTCATTTACGGCAACGTGCGCAACAATGGCGTCATCACCTCCCTGCCGAACAACGCAGCCGTGGAAGTGCCGTGCCTCGTCGACAGCTCAGGCATCCAGCCGACCTATATCGGCGACCTGCCGCCGCAGCTGACCGCGCTTATCCGCACCAACATCAACGTGCAGGAACTGACGGTCGCGGCGCTGATGACAGAGAACAAGGAGCACCTCTACCACGCCGCCATGATGGACCCGCACACCGCGGCCGAGCTCGACCTCGACCAGATCTGGCACCTCGTCGACGACCTGCTCGCTGCCCACGGCGACTGGATCCCCGAATGGGCCCGGCCGACGAAGCGCCAGAAGGTCGCCTAAAACTCCCCGCGATGCGCCGACGCGCGGAACTCACCGGGCGTCGTGCCATGGGCGCGGCGGAAGGCCTTGGCGAAGTAATTGCCATCGGCAAAGCCGCAGGCAGCAGCGATTTCGCCGATTCCGGAGTCGGTGGCGATCAACAGCCGCTCGGCGCGCTCGATGCGCTGGGCGAAGACATAGTTCGATGGCGCGCTGTCGACCGCGGCCGTGAACAGCCGGACGAAATGCGCCCGGCTCATCTGGGCAATGCCGGCGAGCCGGTCGACGCTCAGGTTGGCGGCAAGGTTGCGATCGATGTGGCTGAGTACGCGCTGGATAGCGACCGGGGCATCGATGGTTGCCGTATCGCTGCTGGTTGTCGTGCCGTCATGCACTGCCATGATGGCCGTATAGGCCGCCGCGGAGGCGAGGCCGGTCGGCAGGTCGGTGCCGAGCAGCGACAGGCAGCCGGCCGCCAGCCGGTCCACCGCGTCGGCTCCCGGACGAATGACCGGGCCGTTGGCGTCGATCACCGCGCGCGCGATCCGCAGCGCTTCGCGGCCATTGAGCGTGATCCAAAAATACTCCCAGCTTTGTCCTGCAGCCAGCCAGTATCGGTTGCGATGCGGAAAGGTCAAAAGCATCGTGTCGCCGGGCTCAAGCACATGGTGTGTGCCCTCGAAGTCGAGCTCGCCACGTCCCGCGATCGTATGCTGGATCAACGCGAACGGCTGGGACCCGCGTTTCATGCCCTCCCACGAATAGGCTTCGTTGAACCGCCGCTCGAACCCGGCGGCCCGCGCCATGCAGTGGAGCGGCAACGCGCCCTTGGGCGGGTCCGCCATGCGCAGGCCGTGGCCATGATCGATCAGCTGTGAAAGCACAAAATTACCCTCAACCGCACAGCATTTCTCTACACCCTAAGAGGGCGTCGCGGTAGTCAGTCAGCATGAGCCCGAGGAGGAGATTATCGCCATGACGTTCAAGGTCGCCATTATCGGCGCCGGCTCGGTCGGCTTCACCAAGACACTGATCTCGGACCTCCTGAAGGTACCGGAATTCGCCGATGTCGAGTTCGCGCTGACCGATATCAACGCCCACAACCTGGACATGATCCACCAGATCATCTCCTCGATCGTGGCGGTCAACAACCTGCCGGCCAAGGTCACCGCGACCACCAACCGGCGCGAGGTCATCACCGGCGCGCGCTATATCATGAGCTGCGTGCGCGTCGGCGGGCTCGAGGCCTTCGCCACCGACGTCAACATTCCGCTGAAATACGGCGTCGACCAGTGCGTGGGCGACACCATCTGCGCCGGCGGCATCCTCTACGGCCAGCGCAACATCCCGGTGATCCTCGATTTCTGCAAGGATATCCGCGAGGTCGCCGAGCCCGGCGCGCTGTTCCTCAACTATGCCAACCCGATGGCGATGAACACCTGGGCAGCCGACCTCTATGGCGGCGTCGACGTCGTCGGCCTCTGCCACGGCGTGCAGCATGGCGCGCACCAGATCGCGCAGGTGCTGGGTGTCCGCGACGACGAGCTCGACTATGTCTGCTCGGGTATCAACCACCAGACCTGGTACATCGATATCCGCGCCAAGGGCCGCAAGATCGAGGCGGACGAGTTGCTCGCCGGCTTCGAGATGCACCCGGTCTATTCCAAGCAGGAGAAGGTGCGCATCGACGTGCTCAAGCGCTTCGGTGTCTACTCCACCGAGTCCAACGGCCACCTGAGCGAATACCTCCCCTGGTACCGCAAGCGCCCCGAGGAAATCTCGCGCTGGATCGACATGAGCGACTGGATCCACGGCGAGACCGGCGGCTACCTCCGCCACTCGACCGAGCGCCGGAACTGGTTCGAAACCGACTTCCCCAAGTTCAAGGCCGAGGCGACCAAGCCCCTCAGCGAGCACAAGCGGACCACCGAGCACGCCAGCTACATCATCGAGGCGCGCGAGACCGGCCGCACCTATCGCGGCCACTTCAACGTCCGTAACAACGGCATCATCAAGAACCTGCCGGCCGACGCCATCATCGAGAGCCCCGGCTTCGTCGATCGCTTCGGCCTTAACATGGTCGAAGGCATCGAGCTGCCGATCGCCTGCGCCGCCACCTGTTCGGTCTCGATCTCGGTGCAGCGCATGAGCGTCGAAGCCGCGATGACCGGCAACATCGACACGCTCAAGCTCGCCGTGCTGCACGACCCGCTGGTCGGCGCTATCTGCACCCCCGACGAGGTCTGGCAGATGGTCGACGAGATGGTCGTCGCCCAGGCCCAGTGGCTACCGCAATATGCCGACGCCATCCCTGCCGCCAAGGCCCGGCTGGAAAAGGCTACGGTCAAGACCAGCGACTGGCAGGGCGCCGCCCGCAAGTCGGTCCGCTCAGTCGAAGAGCTGCGCGAAATCAAGGGCGCTCATCACTAAGGCGCAAACGAGTCCCTCCCGACTGGCCCCGTAGCCCTGGCTGCGGGGTCTTTGTCTGGGGACGTCCCAAGTGCGTGGGCGTCAGTTGTTCCGTGCCAGGTATCGAACCAGCGCGCCCTTGGTCTGGGCGACGTAGTCGTCCTGCCAGCTGTCGTCCTTCTCGAGAAAGCCGGACCAGCCCTTCTTTCCCTGTTTCTTGCGCTCCGCCTCCACAGCCCGGAACCTGTAGTGGTCGTAGACGTCGAGGATATGGACCGCGTAGGCCTGCGCCAGTGCCTTGTGCCCGGTGACGATCAGCAGGTTCTCGTCATTGGCGTAGGAGGCCTTGAACCCGAGGTTGTGGCTGCCAAGGATCACCGTGCAATCGTCTGACAGGGGATCGATGACCACCACCTTGTCGTGCACGATTGCACCGATACTGCCCCGCGCGGTGAGTTGCTCGAGGCCGAAGTCGCCCAGCAACGACCTGTCGTCGATCCGGGCGGCACGCACGATCGACACATTGGCTTCGCTGAAGGTATGCGGCGAGATCGCGGCGACATCATCGCTTTCGTCCTCCGTGCCCTTCTTGTCCTTTGCCACGTAGTTGGGCATCGCGTTGGCGCTGGACACCGCGCCGGTGACGATCAGTGATTTGTCGTCGCGACCGAATTCCACGGCCTTGCCGATGATGCAGTCCTTGCCGCTTTGTCCGGGATAGAAGGCGAGGAACAAGATTGCGTCCTTCGCCAGCCGCATCCTTCGATAGACTTCCGTCAGGTCGAGGGGCGTCTGGGTACCCTTGCTAACCCGTTGCGTGTTAGGCGAGAACCAGCACTGGACCTTCGCACTACCCACCGTCACCTCGAGCGGTGTCTCATTCTCCTTGCGGAAAGTCTTGCCTTGCACGTTGTCGGGCATGGGCTTGCTTAACGGGGTCGGCACCGCCAGCACATCGGCCTTCATACGGTCCCAGTAGCCGAGGAAGACCTCGGCAAGCCCGTCATCCTCGATCAGAAGCGCATTGTTGGTCTGCCCGGCCAACCCGGTCGAGGTCCAGTTGGTGCTGCCCGTAAACACCGAGCGGGTGCCGCTGGGAGGCACGTGGACCACGAACTTGTTGTGCCCGATATGACCGCTGCTGTTGAACATGCGGTGCTGAATATCGACGCCCGCGTCGATGAGCTTCTTCCGGGCCGCCTTGTTGCGAGCGTCCCACTTGTCGTCTTCGGCTCCGGTGTTGGCGAGGATCAGGTGAATGCGGCCTGCGACCTTCAGCAACAACTCGACCAGTTCCTGGTCGTCGAGTTCGTAGAGCGCAAGGAAGAACTCGCCCTCGCGTCCTAGCAGCTCGCGCAGCATCGGCAGCACGTCCCCGGCGAGGTACTTCCGGTGGGGATCGCCCGGGTTGGAGAGCTTGTTGATGAGCTCGTCCGGCTGGACCTTACCATCCGCAAGTAGCACGTTGCTGAGCCACTGAGCCGCAAGGATGCCATTGGTGAAGGTCGACTGAAACTGGCCCAGTCGACGGGTGATATGGAGGTCGTTGCTCGCGACCGCCGGCCCAAGATAGCCGAGTGGCCGCGGCGTGCCCGTATAGGCCTTATCCTCGATCCGCACGGGCTTGCCATTGGCGTCGAGCACCAGCTTGCCCTTCTTGTCCCGCTTGGTGACTTTTCGCACCTTCGGGGTCGGGTCGGGCGCCGCCTCCATTCCCGGCTTCAGGTCGCCGACGGCCCGCACTTCGTAGCGGACGCGCACCTCATCGGGGCGCAGCTTCATCTCGTTGCGCCGCTTGCGCAACGTCAGATCTCGCCAGGATAGTTTCTGCACCGGCCAGATGCCGGTGTCCTGCGGCAGCCAATATGGATTGCGCTGGCCCTTGAAGGCGACCCAGGCGGCACACCGCACCCGGTCTTCTTTGCCATCGCGGATGGCGACATTACCAGCCTCATCGAGATAGACTCGTGTGACTTCGAACCCAAGGCAATCCGGTATCTTTTCGTCAATATCCCAGGCAACGAAGGCAACTTCATTGTTGCAGTATGCGGAGACGGAAGTAATCGACGCCAATTGTCTGCCCTCCGATTGGGTGGGCGATAATCGGTGAATTGTCCGTCACAATCAATTCGGCAAAGTGTATTTCATTTCCACCGTCCCTCCCGCACGCCCCTCAAGAACTCCGCGTGCCCCAGCGCCTTCGTCGCGGCCTGCTTGTATTCCTTCACCAGCGCGTCGTGCGTCACCTTGGCGAAGCTGCGGAGCTTGGGGTCACGCGCCATCTCGGCTTTCGCGACTGCTGGGTCGAGCAGGCCGAGACCGTCGAGCACGGGGTAGTGGAGCTGCGTCTCCGTGTGCGGCAAGCCCGAGAGATATTGCGGGAAATGTTCGTACCGCGGCATCTCCTTTCGCCACCGCGCGAGACGCTCTTTCGTCTCGGGATGGATGCGGTTGGCGCGCACCTCGCGCCAGAACGGCGTGTCCTCGCGCTCGGTGACATAGTGCGTGTTGACGAAGGTGCGGAAGTCGTCGACCTGCCGGCCGACGCGGGCGTTGTAGTGGTCGCGCATCTCCTGGCCCATTTCCTTGGGATTGCGCAGGTACTCGGCGCCGAACAGCATCATCTGCACGATCGTGCCGTGGATCGAGGTGGATTCGAGCGGCTCGAGAAAACTGGATGACAGGCCGACCGCGACGACATTGTTGATCCAGGCCTTCTCCAGCCGGCCGATCTTGAACTGGATATCGCCGCGCACCTCGACCTTGCGGCCGAGCACGCGTTCGATCTCGGCATGCGCCTCGTCGGGCGTGCGGAACTCGTCGGAGAAGACATAGCCGCAGCCGTAGCGGAACTGCGTCGGGATCTGCCACATCCAGCCGGCCTCCTGGGCCCAGGCGCGGGTGTAGTTGGCGATCTCCTCGCCCTCTTCGATCGGCAGCCAGAAGGGCAGGGCACGATTGACCGGCAGTTCGTGCTGGTAGCTGATCCACGGCGCGTTGAGCTCGCCAACGATCAGGCGCTTCCGGAAGCCGGTGGCGTCGACGAAGAAATCGCCCTCGAGCCGCTGTCCGTCTTCGAACAGGATGGCAGTGACGTCGCCGGTCTCGGCATGGCGCTCGACGCCGGTCAGCACGTTGTCGACGATCTCGACGCCCGCGGACCTCGCCTTGAGATACTTGCCCACCAGTGCCTGGTCGAAATGATAGGCCGGCAGGTACGGGCCGAGCGCGAGCAGGGAGTCGTCCGCCTTGGTCGTCCACGGCGCCTTCTTGCGCTGGAGCAGCGGGCCGAACATGTGCATGTCCTGCACGGGCTTACCTACCGAAACGGCATAGACATTGAGGTAGTCGCTCGGCGCGCCGGGAGCCTCCACCACCTGGTGCGGGTCGTCGATCGGGCCATAATAGGTATAGCCCTTGCGCCGCCAGTCCTCGTGCCGGATGCCGAGCTTGTAGGTCGCCTCGCAGCTCCGCATGAAATCGAAGATGTCGATGCCGAAGTGGCGGAGGAAGACGTGGAAAGCCGCCGTCGTCGCCTCGCCCACGCCGACCGTCGGGATCTTGCTCGATTCGACCACATGCACGCTCGCATCGAGCTTCATCCGCTTGATGCCGTCCTGCAGGATGAAAGCCGTGATCCAGCCGGCGGTGCCGCCGCCGACCACAACAAAGCGTGATGGTGCCAAGATATGATCCTCCCTGAAACCAATCTATCGGCCGGCCCATCCTCTGCAAGCGCAGGCCAACTCGTTTGCGTATTTCCCGGAGGGAAATGGGTATGCAAAGGAGTGTGGCCGCTCCGCTCCGGCCGCCGGGAAATGCTGGTTACGCGGTTACGGCCCAAGGTCGCCATTGGTCCCGTGGTCTTGGGTCCGTATTAATGTTGTGTTAGGGATAAGTTTGCCGGTCGGGCAGTTGTCCTGCATGATCAGGATGTGGATTGGATGAGGTTCTCTCATCCCTTATCGACACGGAGGTCGTGGGATACTTTGGGTGCGAACGCGTCATATAAGGGTGTTCGACGCGATCCCATGGCGGCCGCAGTAATCGTGGCGGCGAGCGCACGTCGCGCGCGCCCCTGGCGGCCGGTTTTACAGGCCGCGATGCTCAGCGCAGCGATAGCAGGCTTTGCCGCGCCGTCCCTTGGTGCCGAGCCTGTCGATTGGCTGGTGGGCAAGACCCGCGGCACCGTCCTGGCGTTGTCCGGCGATACCTGGGCCGAAATCGGCACGAGCACCGCTGTGCCGATGGGCACGCCGGTACGCACGCTGCAGGGTGGCTATCTCGAGCTGCTGGGCGAGGGGGTTACGATCACCCTCGGCGCCCTGTCGGCGGTCTCCGTCGATCTGCTGAGCGGTCGCCTGGTCCTGACCCAATATGCCGGCTCGCTGCAGGTTGAGGCTCAGTTGGTCGCCGGGGGGCTGATCATCCAGAGCAAGGCCGTTCGGATCACCATTGGCGGCGGTTACGCGCGGCTGACCGTCGATATTGCCGGAGAAGTCGAAGTCGACGCCGGCAGTGCGACCGTGGCCGTCGCCGGGGAACCGGCCGTTGTGGTGTCGGCTGGACAATCCACCTCGACGATAGAGGGCGAGGTCACCGATGCCGGCGTGGTGGGCGCCACCAACGCGGCAAATGCAAACAGCAACGCCACCAACAACGCTGGCGGCAACGTCAACAGCAACGCCGGCGGTAACGACAATTCCGGCGGGAATGGCAACGGGAACAACGGGAACGGAAACGGGGGGAACGGAAACGGCAACGGAAACGGTGCCGGTGGAGGAGGCCAAGGCAACGGCGCTGGCGGCGGCGTCGGTAACAACGGCAATGGGAATGGAAACGGGAACGGCAACAGTAACGGGAACGGCAACGGCAACGGGAAGGACAAATAGCACAGGCAGGACGCGGCTCGTCTTCGTCGACGATCATCCAACCCTGCTCACAGGCATAGCCGCACTCTTTGACGGGCAGGACGATTTCGAGATCGTTGGAACCGGCACGTCTGCCGCGCAGGCGGTAGAACTGGCCGCATCGGTGACACCCGATGTGATCTCGCTCGACCTCAGCATGCCGGGAGACGTGTTCTCGGCCATCGGGGCGATCTCGGAATTGAGCCCGCTTACACGGATGATCGTGTTCACGGCCTATGCCGACGTCGATATGGCGCTGCGCGTGCTCGATGCGGGCGTCCACGGCTTCGTGCTCAAGGGCAGGCCGTCGAGCGACCTGTTCGAGTGCATCGGAACGGTGATGGCGGGCGGCATTTTCGTGTCACCCGAGTTCTCGCAACGGCTGATGGCCGGCTTCCGCAACCGCACCCGCCGGGTGCGCGAGCAGACGTCGACGCGGCTGAGCGCTCGTGAACAGCAGATCGTCCAGTGCTTGTTCGAAGCCAAATCGAACAAGGAGATCGCGCGGACGCTCAACCTCACCGAGAAGACGGTCAAGCACTACATGACCAACCTGATGAACAAGCTGCGCGTGAAGAACCGGCTCGAAGTCGTGCTGGCGGCGCAGCGGATGACCGGGCCGTCGGCCATCCTCGTTCCTCAGCTCTGAGACTGGCTAGGCCGGAGTGGAATGCGCGCCTCGACATGCGCCAGTTCCGGCCCGATCCGGGCTGATAGCGTGCCGCCGACCGACTGGATGCGGAACCGCATGGCGTGCAGGCCAAGTCGGTCCCGGGCCACGTCCTCGCCTTCCTCGGCCATCCGCACATGGTTGCTGGAGCCCAGCACCAGTGTTTCGCCATCGACACGCGCCGTGACGTGTTCGCCGTGTCCGTCACCGTGCCGAAAGGCATTCGAGAGGCACTCCTGCACGAAGCGATAGGCGCAGACCTTGACGTCCATGCCCGCGTCGGCCCCATCGAGCTCCACCTCCGCGGCGACCGCGCGCCCGGTCTGGTTCTCGTAGCGCTGGATCGCGAGGCGTAGCACCCGCTCGAGACTATGGTCGGCGAGCTCGGGCAGCACGAGCCCCGATGATATCGCCCGCAATTCATCCATCGCCTGCGTCGACAGCGATACGGCCGCGTCCACGTCCGCGGCCTGGGGCGATGAGCCGCCGCGCGTGAGGCGCAGGATCATCAGCGTCATCAGCTGCAGCGGCCCGTCATGGATGTCCGATCCAACCCGGGCGAGCACGCGTTCGTTGGCGACTGCCGCCTGCACCCGCAGGTCCTCGGAAGCCTTGTGCAGCAGGCGGTTTTCCTCGAGCAGCCCACGGGTTGCGAGGAGGTTGCGCGCCAGCGCAAGCCGGTGCCGCGTAATAACGGCGCCCGTTGCATCCATGATGGCCGCCAGCAGCCCGATTGCCAGGAACCCGATCACCGCCACGATTATCCACACATCGACCTGCGCCTGCGCCTGGATTGCTCGCACCGCGCGGGCGGAGAGATAGAGTTCCGCCACGGCAAACGTCTCGCCGTTATCGAGGCTCCGGAGCGGCGAATAGATCTTGAGCACCGGGAGCGCAACGCTGGGGATATCGCCAACCGCCTGCAGCGGCAGCTCCTCCACCTCGCTCGTGACGATGCCCTCGGCCGCCCGGCGCAGCGCCTCGCTGCTGCTTTCGTCCTCGATCCCGCCCAGCGACTGGAAGAGTACGTTATCGGCGAAATCGCGCACCCGGATCTGCAGCAGCCGGCTCGAGGTAGCATTGTTGGCGATCTGGAAGACGCCCTCCAGCCCTTGGGACAGCGCAGCGGGGGACGGCGGGCTGCCGGCGCGCGTCACGATCAGCGACTCGATGCTCGCCGCCGCCGTTTCGCCCACCCCGCGCGCAATGCCCGATGCCAGGTAGTTCCCGATCCAGGCGCCAAGCGCCAGCATGCAGGCCACAACGACCAGCACGGCGATGGCGAAGAAGCGCTGCGACAGGCTGAGGGTGCGCATGCCAAGCCTGGAACGGATCCCTCTGGGCCGCGTCGGACGATCGTCAACCTCCATCGCGACTCCCAGGTCCGGTGGCTGCTGTAATGCTAAGCCCCCGCACGGCCGATCACAATCGCTGCGGACCCCATCGGATATCGGCTTGACAAGGGACTAACCCGAACTTCCAGCTTCACAAGCCTGCAATGGACCACTACATAGCCCCTCACCCGCAACGGATAGGACGATGACATGCCTTTTGGCCTTGACCCTTCGGCACTCTGGGCCTTCGCCAACGTCATCGTAATCGACCTCGTCCTCGCCGGCGACAATGCCGTCGTGATCGGTCTCGCCGCTGCCGGCCTGCCGGCCGACCTGCGGCGCAAGGCCATTCTCATCGGCATCCTCGCCGCCACCGTCCTCCGTATCTGCTTTGCCCTGATCACCACGCAGCTGCTCTCGCTCGGCGGCGGCCTGCTGATTGCCGGTGCGTTGCTGCTGCTGTGGGTGTGCTGGAAGATGTACCGCGAGCTGTCGGTCTCCCACGCAGAAGAGCACGCGGCGACCGAAGCGCTGGCTGATGCCGACCTCAACAGTGACGGATCCGTCGCCGGCGGCGCCAAGCGCAAGACGCTGCGGCAGGCCGTCCTGCAGATCATCATCGCCGACGTTTCGATGTCGCTCGACAACGTGCTGGCGGTCGCCGGCGCAGCCCAGCACCATGAGGTTGCGCTGATCTTCGGCCTTGGCCTGTCGGTGTTGTTGATGGGCGTCGCCGCGAGCTTCGTGGCCGAACTGCTGCACCGCTACCGCTGGATCGCCTGGGTCGGCCTCGTGATCATTCTCTATGTCGCGGTCAGGATGCTCTACGAAGGCGTCGACCAGCTCGTGGGTCACACCCTGCCGATGATCCCGCTGATCAAGGGCGCGCCACCCGTCCCACACTGATCGGCGCTCAGCGCCCGATCAGAAGGTCCATGCGCGCCTTGAACTGGGCGATGCGGCCCATGACCATGGCGCTGTCATAGTTGTCGGTGACCTTGGTGTAGAACTTCTCCATCACCACGTAGTCCTGCCCGAACACCTGCTTGCGCAGCAGCGCGGTCTGCTCGTAGCCGTAGCGGCGGAGCAGGGCGAGGGCCACCTCGTTCTCCGGCCGTACCCAGGTATAGGCCTTGTGGAACTTGCCATGGTCCCAGTGCTCATCGAAGATGCGCATGCCGTGGAGCCCGAGCCGGCTCTGCCGGTGCGAGGGGAATATCCAGCTCCAGTAGCGGAAGATCGAGCCCAGGTCCGGGCCTGAGATCAGCGCACCGCCGGGGACGCCGTCCGAAGTCAGGACGATGACGTGGTAGGGGTCGATGCGCTGCAGCGAGCGCAGGAAACCCATTGTCATCCGGCGCTTCTCGTGCGCCTTGAACTCGTCGTTGTAATGTGGGGATTCATCGATGACGGCCATCAGTTCCTGATGGACGAGTTCGAGTTCCTGATGGGTACGCGCTGCGTGATAGCCGAGTTCGGGCATAGGTTTCCCCGCTAGGTGGATCGAGACTGTGCCGCAAACTTCTCAACGAGCACCTTACCCTCCGGCGACATCAGCCCAAAGAGGGGGGAGTGGTATTCTTGCTGCGATTAGTCGGCTTGGTTAAAACGGCTCACAACGAGGAGGAAATCAATGACCGACAATCTGGTGTTCGAGCCCAGCGCGGCCGCCATTGCCCGCACGCGAACCACGGCGGCGCAGTATGAAGAGCTCTACGCCCGCTCGGTCAACGACCCCGACGGCTTCTGGAAGGAGATGAGCCAGCGCATCGACTGGATCAAGGCTCCCACGAAGATCAAGAACACCACGTTCGAGCACCCCAACGTCTCGATCAAGTGGTTCGAGGACGGCATCCTCAACATCTCCTACAACTGTGTCGATCGGCACCTCGCCACCCGCGGCGACCAGACCGCTATCATCTGGGAAGGCGATACCCCGGGCACCCAGGACAAGATCACCTATCGCCAACTGCACGAGCGCCTCTGCCGCTTCGCCAACGTGCTGAAAGCCAATGGCGTCAAGAAGGGTGACCGCGTCACCATCTATATGCCGATGGTGATCGACACCGCGATCGCCATGCTCGCCTGCGCCCGCATCGGCGCCGTGCATTCGGTGATTTTCGGCGGCTTCTCGCCGGATTCGATCGCCGGCCGCGTCAACGATTGCGAGAGCCGCATCGTCTTGACGACAGACGAGGGCCGTCGCGGCGGCAAGACCATTCCGCTGAAGAAGAACGTCGACGAGGCCCTGCTCAAGACGCCGGGCGTCGAGAAGGTGATCGTGGTCAAGGTCACCGGCAATCCGGTCGATATGAAGCCCGGCCGCGACATCTGGTACGAAGAGGCGGCAAAAGCCGTGTCGGCCGATTGCCCGCCCGAGCCGATGAACGCCGAGGATCCGCTGTTCATCCTCTACACCTCGGGTTCGACCGGTAAGCCGAAGGGCGTGCTGCACACCACCGGCGGCTACATCGTCTGGACCTCGCTGACCCACGAGCGCGCCTTCGACTATCGCGACGGTGACATCTACTGGTGCACCGCCGACGTCGGCTGGGTGACCGGCCACAGCTACATCGTCTATGGGCCGCTCGCGAATGGCGCGACCACGCTGATGTTCGAAGGCGTGCCGAGCTATCCCGACGCCTCCCGCTTCTGGCAGGTGGTCGAAAAGCACAAGGTCAACATCTTCTACACCGCCCCGACCGCCATCCGCGCCCTGATGGGCGCCGGCTCAGAATTCGCCGACAAGTACGAGATGCCGTCGCTGCGGCTGCTGGGTTCGGTCGGCGAGCCGATCAATCCCGAGGCCTGGCTCTGGTACCACAAGCATGTCGGCAAGGAGCGCTGCGAGGTCATCGACACCTGGTGGCAGACCGAGACCGGCGGCTTCATGATCACCCCGCTCCCCGGCGCCATCCCTGCCAAGCCCGGCTCGGCGACCAAGCCCTTCTTCGGCGTGCAGCCCGTCGTTCTCTCGCCCGAGGGACGCATCCAGGAGCAAACCAAGGCCGAAGGCGTGCTCTGCATCAAGGACAGCTGGCCGGGCCAGATGCGGACCGTCTACGGCGACCACGCCCGCTTCGTGTCCACCTATTTCGAGACTTACAAGGGCTACTACTTCACCGGCGACGGCTGCCGTCGTGACGAGGACGGCTACTACTGGATCACCGGCCGCGTCGACGATGTGCTGAACGTCTCGGGCCACCGCATCGGCACCGCCGAAGTCGAGAGCGCGCTGGTCTCCCACCCCAAGGTCGCCGAGGCCGCTGTCGTTGGCTATCCGCACGACATCAAGGGGCAGGGCATCTACTGCTACATCACCCTGATGGCCGGCGAGAAGGGTGACGACGGGCTCAAGACCGAGCTGCGCAACTGGGTCCGCAAGGAAATCGGCGCCATCGCCTCGCCCGACCTGATGCAGTTCGCCCCCGGCCTGCCCAAGACCCGCTCCGGCAAGATCATGCGCCGCATCCTCCGCAAGATCGCCGAGAACGACTACGGCGCACTGGGCGACACGACCACGCTGGCCGACCCGACCGTGGTCACGGATTTGATCGAGAACCGGCAGAACCGGTAAAGCGACTGGGGCAGACGGCCCCCTGCCGGTTCACTTGGCACGATCGAAGACACCAGCTCGACTCTTCACCTCCCCCTTTATGGGGAGGCCGGGAGGGGGCCGTCTCTCTCGGCCATGCGCCCGTTATGTGGCAACCCCGCTTTCGCCGTACTTTCCGCTCACAAGCCCGCACCCGATTCCTCCGAGACCGACATCGATGCGCCTCGCCACGACCCTCCTCGCGACGATCCTCGCCCTGTCCGCCGCTCCGGTCTCGGCCCAGTCGATCGCTGAGATGGCTGGCCAGATGATCGTCGTCGGCTTTGCCGGCGACTCCGTCGACAGCAAGGGCGTTGCCGCGGCCCGGCAGCAGATCGCCGACGGCACCATCGGCGGTGTGATGTTCCTCAAGACCAATGTCGCGAGCCAAAGCGCCGTGACCGCGATGAACGATGCCTTCCGCAAGGCTGCGCCGCAGGGCCTGCCCCCGTTCATCACTCTCGATCAGGAGGGCGGGCTCGTCGAGCGGCTGGACAGTTCCGCCGGTTTCAAGGAAATCCCGAACGCCGAGACGATCGCCGCCGAGTACACGCCGGAGCAGTCGCGCGCCGTGTACGAGAGACTCGCCGAGGGCGTGCGCGCCTGGGGCTTCAACGTCAATTTCGCGCCCGTGGTCGACCTCGCGGTGAACCCGGACAACCAGGTCATCGCCAAATACGGTCGCGCTTACGGCAAGACCGCCGACATGGTCGCCGCCTATGCCGGCGAGGTTATCGCTGCCCACCACGACGCCGGGCTCCTGACCTCACTGAAGCACTTCCCCGGTCACGGCTCCTCGACCGCCGACAGCCACGAGGGCTTCGTCGACATCACCAAGACCTGGAAGCCCGCCGAGCTCGACCCGTATCGCGCGCTGATCGCCAACGGCTACGAGGATTTCGTCATGATCGGCCACCTGATCGACACCGAGATCGATCCGTCAGGCCTGCCGTCGAGCCTGTCCGAACCGTGGATCACCGGGGTCCTCCGCGGCCAGCTCGGCTTCACCGGCGTCGTCATCACCGACGACCTCGAGATGGGCGCCATCCGCGACCACTTCGACCTCAAGGAGACGGTGACGCGAGCCGTGCGCGCCGGCGTCGACGTGCTGCTGTTCTCCAACACCGCCAAGCCGCGGGCCTCGCTGGGGGAGGAAGTCCGCGCCATCCTGGTTGCCGAAGCCGAGGCCGATCCGGACTTCAAGGCGAAAATCGAAGCGAGCTACAAGCGCATCGTTGCCTTGAAGGCGCGCATCGGAGCAGAGCAGCCGTGACCAAACTCACCAAAGCCGAAGTGATCCAACATCTCGGCCTCGGTGGCCATTTCGAGGGCGGCTACTTCCGCGAGACCTTCCGGCCCACCCATCGCGAAAAGCTCGAGACGCCGCGTGGCCTGCGCGGCACCATGACCAGCATCTACTACATGCTGACCGACGACTCGCCGGTGGATCACTTCCACACCAAGCACTCGGACGGCATTCAGTATCATCACTTCGGTGCGCCGCTGACCTATCACCTCATCCATCCTGATGGGCGCTACGAGGCCGTGGTTCTCGGCCCTGACCTCGCCGCCGGGCAGGTTCCGAGCCTCGCTGTCGCCGGCGGAGTGTGGAAAGCGGCCGAACTTCGAGCGGGCGAGTACGGCCTGGTCAGCGAGGTCGTCGCGCCGGGCTGGGAGATGGAGGACATGATCCTCGTCACGCGCGCCGAGTTGCTCGAGCGCTTCCCGAAGCATGCCGAAGTCATCACCCGGCTGACGCCCGCACCCTGACCGTCTGCTGGCCATGCGGGCGCTCCGATGCTATTGGGACCGCCCACAGCGGCCGGGTTTTCCCCACCTGAGGCAGGGGTTGCGCTGAAAGCGCTCCCGTCGCATGGATCAATTGGGCTAAACTCCGCGTCCCGGATACGGCGAAGGTATTGAGCATGAGCGAAGAGAGCAGGGAGGTGCGGCGGGTTCGCGCGCTGTTCATCTCCGATGTGCATCTCGGCATGCGCCCCACGCGCGTCCATCAGCTCATTGATTTCCTGCGCTGGCACGAGGCGGACGTCATCTACCTCGTCGGCGACATCGTCGATGGCTGGCGGCTGGCCAAGGCCTGGTACTGGCCGCCCGAGTACCATCAACTGGTTGAGCTTTTCCTCGACAAGGCGCTGGCCGGCACCCGCATCGTCGTGCTGCCCGGTAACCACGACGAGTTCCTCCGCGAGTATCTCGGCACCTATTTCGGCGAGGTCGAGTTCGTCGATCGCACCATCCACACCACGGCACAGGGCAAGACCTATGTCGTGATGCATGGCGACCAGTTCGACGTGGTGGTCGCACACGCGAAGTGGCTAGCGCATGTGGGCGACTGGGCCTATCGCGCCGCGCTCCGCATCAACATCGCCGTCAACTGGGTGCGCCGGCGCATGGGCCTGACCTACTGGTCGCTCTCGGCCTGGGCCAAGCACAAGGTCAAGAACGCCGTCTCGGTCATCGGTCGCTTCGAGGAAGCCCTGACCCTCGAAGCCCGCGACGCCGGCGTCGATGGCGTCATCTGCGGCCACATCCACTATGCCGACATGCACGAGCGCCTCGGCATCCACTACGTCAACACCGGCGACTGGGTGGAAAGCTGCACCGCGGTCGCCGAGACGCAGGAGGGCGTGCTGGAGCTGGTGCACTGGACCGAAACCCCACTGCCGCGCAAGCCCCGCCGGCTGAGGCTGCGGCGCGCTCCGGCGGTGCCGGGGCAGTAGGGCTTACCTTACCAATAGAGACGCCCCCCTCCCATCCTCCCCCATATAAGGGGGAGGTGCTCTGCCGGCGCGTTTGGCACCATCGAGCCACAGCCTCGACTCTTCACCTCCCCTTTATGGGGGAGGCGGGCAGGGGGCCGTCTGCCTCAGTCGCGCACCGGCATCTTCCTGTGTGACACCGCCTCGCACACCGTCATCCACCCGTCACACCCCCTTCACGGCCCCGACACCCGACTCCCGTACAAGCCCCGCATCGCTTCCCCTTCAGGGTGGGTCCGATGCTCAAGGTGCTGATTGTCACCGATGCCTGGCGGCCGCAGACCAATGGCGTAGTGCGTTGCCTCGATGCCGTTGGCACCGAGTTGCGGGGCCGAGGCCACAACGTCAGCTACCTGACGCCCGAAGGCTTCTGGACCTTCCCGATGCCGACTTACCCGGAAATCCGGCTGTCGCTAGTGACGCCGATGACCATCGCGGAGGTCATCGCCCGCGAGGCGCCCGATTGCATCCATATCGCCACCGAGGGACCACTCGGCCTCCTCGCCCGCTACATCTGCGTCGAGCAGGGCCTGCGCTTTACCACCAGCTACCACACGCGCTTTCCCGAGTATGTCGCGGCCCGCATGCCGATCCCGGCCGAGTGGACCTATGGGTTCCTCCGCTGGTTCCATGAGCCGGCTGCCGCGACGCTCGTGCCCACCGCTTCGATGCAGGCCGAACTCGCCGCCCGCAGCTTCAACCACACCCGCCTGTGGACCCGCGGCGTAGACCACGCGCGCTTCTCGCCCGGCGAGAAGACGCAGTTCCTCGATCTTCCCGGTCCGCACCTGCTCTATGTCGGACGCGTCTCGGTCGAAAAGAACGTCGAGGCCTTCCTGCGTATGGATGTGCCGGGCACGAAGATCGTGGTCGGCGAGGGTCCGGCGCGAACGGAGCTTGTGGCAAAATATCCAGGTGTGCACTTCCTCGGGCTCAGGACAGGCGACGAATTGTCGACCATCTATCGCTCGGCCGATGTCTTCGTCTTTCCCAGCCGTACCGACACCTTCGGCAACGTGATCATCGAGGCGCTGGCGTCAGGACTGCCGGTCGCGGCCTATCCGGTCACCGGACCAGCCGACATCCTCACTGATCCCGCCTGCGGCGCGCTCGACCATGATCTCGCCAAGGCGACCGAACGCGCCCTGAAGCTAAGCCGTGATGCCGCGCGCCGGCACGCCCTGACCTTCACCTGGTCGCGCTGCGCCGACATCTTCCTCGATACTCTCGTGCCATCGCGCAACATTGCCATTGCGGCATAACGCGCGGGCGCATGGGGCCCGTTGATTCTTTGCCCGTCTCATGGGCACTGTCCGGAACGTGCAGCGGATTCTCCCGCTCCGGAGCACTTTCATGTCGTCCCCGCCTTCGGCCGCGCTCCGGGTTTCGCCCGAGTTGCGCGCGGCGATCTACCATTTCGCCGTGTTCGGCTCGACCGGTGTTGCCTCGGTTTATTTCGGCATCTGGCTGACCAACCGCGGCATCAGCCCGGACGAGATCGGCATCATCAATGCCGCGCCGCTCCTGCTCATGCTGCTGGTAAACCAGCTGGTCGGCCGCATCGCTGACCGCATGCCGGATTGGCGCGGAGTGATCATCGTACTGTCCCTCGTCGCCGGCGCCGTGCCGATCGCCCTGTTCTTCGTCTCCGGTTTCTGGGGCGTGCTGCTGGTCTGGACGCTGTCCGTCATGCCCGCCTTCGCGCTGGTGCCGGTCGTCGACGCGGCAACGCTGCGCATGACCCAGCGGCGGGGCACGGATTTCAGTGCCGTGCGCGCTTGGGGCACCGTCGGTTTCATGGTCACCACCGGCGCCTCCGGCCCGCTGATCGCCTGGCTGGGCGATGCGGCCTTCGTGCCGATCTTCGTCGCCTTCGCCCTGTTGCGGGCGCTGCTCTCGTTTCAGTTGCCGCAGTTTCGCGCCGGCGAAGCGGATCGGAAGCCTGTGGCGCGCGGCGCCCGTCGCCTGCGCGAGGTGCTGAAACCCTGGTTCCTGCTGACCTTGCTGGGCGTTGCGACGCTCTACGCCAGCCACGGCGTGCTCGGCGCCTTCGGCGCCTTGCTCTGGCACGAGCAGGGCATCGCCGAGGGCCTGATCGGTCCGCTCGTCGCCACCATGGCAGCGGCCGAGGCGGCAATGATGTTCGTGTGGGGCCGGCTGAAGCTAAAGGTCTCGGCCCGGCACATCATCCTCTTCGCCTGCATCGTCGCCGCGTTCCGCTGGACCGCGATGGCCTTCTCGCCGCCGGTATGGGTGCTGTTCGGGCTGCAGATGCTGCACTCCGTTACCTTCGCCATGGGCTATCTGGGCGGCATCTACTTCCTCGCCAATTGGACCAGCGAAGACATCGCGGCTGAAGCGCAGGGCTTTTCCTACGTGCTGCAGCAGGCGATGAGCGTGCTCGTCATCGTCGGCATGGGCTGGTTTGTCGCCGTCTACGGCACCCTGGCCTGGCTGTTCGTGGCCGGGTTCGCCGTCATCGGCGCGCTCTGCGTCCTCGCTTCGCTGCGTCTCCAGCCGAAATCCTCGCATCCCGTCACCACCGATCAGCTTGTCGTGGCCGATCCCGCCCCCTGAGTATTTTCTCGATGTCCGCCGCCGTCGCCTCGTCGGAGCCCCGTTTCTCGCCTGAGTTGCGAGCGACGATCTACTATTTCGTCCAGTTCATGTCGGGGGCCGTGGTTACGGTCTATGGCGGCATCTGGTTCGCCGCCCAAGGCCTGACGCCCGAAGAGATCGGCATCCTCAATGCCTTTCCGGTGCTGGTGATCCTCGTCCTCAACATGCTGGTCGGCCGCATCGCCGATCGCGCCTCGGACTGGCGGCAGGTGATTGTCATCGGCTGCGTGCTCGCCGGCATCATCCCGGTCGCCCTGTTCTTCGTCCATGGTTTCTGGGGCATCCTGATCGTCTGGACGCTGCTGTCGCTCCCGGCCGGCCTCGTCGGGCCGGTGGCGGATGCAGCCACCCTGCGCATGACCAATCGCCGCGGCAGCCAGTTCGGGCCCATTCGCGCCTGGGGCACGGTCGGCTACATGGTCATGCTGGTGCTCGCCGGCTTCATCATCGCAGCGCTCGGCGGCGGTATCTTCCTGCCGCTCTTTGTCGGCCTCTCGCTCGCCCGTACCGTCGCCGCCTTCGGCCTGCCGAAGTTCCGTGGCGAACACGGCGAGGTCTCGGTCGCCCCGCCATCAAGGGGGGCAAAGCACCTGCGCGACGTGCTAAAACCCTTCTTCGTCCTGCCGCTCGTCGGCTTCTCGATGGTCTACAGCACCCACATCGTGCTCAACGCCTTCCAGGGCCTGCTGTGGAAGGAGCAGGGCTTCTCCGAGGATATCATCGGCCCCCTCCTTGCGGTCGCCGCCCTCTCGGAGGCCGGCCTGATGTTCACCTTCGCCCGCTTCGCCAAGCGCTTCCCGGCCCGCAGCCTGATCCTCGCATCGGCTGTGGTCGCGGTATTCCGCTGGACCTGCATGGCCTTCGAGCCCGGCATCATTCCGCTGATCCCGCTGCAGGCGCTCAACGCCATCACCTTTGCGCTCGGCTACATGGGGTGCCTGCATTTCATCGCCAACTGGACCAGCGACGACATCGCCGCCGAAACCCAGGGCTTCTTCCAGATGCTGATGCAGGGCATGAGCGTCATCGCGCTCCTCGCCTTCGGTTGGCTCACCGGTCTCATGGGCGCCAAGGCCTATCTGGTCGCCGCGGCCTTCGCTGGAGCCGGCGGCGTGCTGATATGGGTGTCACTGGCCATGCAATCGCCAAAGCAGCCGGGTGAGCCGGCGCTGGGGTAGGGTGGGAGCCCATCACTCACGCCCCACCGGCTGTCATCCCAGCGAAAGCTGGGATCCAACTAACCGCCCGCGCCAGCTGAGAGATGGATCCCTGCCTGCGCAGGGATGACACCGAATTTGTGGCACGCTCCGCGTCCCACCCCCAAAACCAAAGGGCCCCGCGGTCACCCGCGAGGCCCTTGTTCATTCCGCCCGGTGAGGCTTACCCCAGCCGGCCGCTGGCATGCGCCAGCATCGTGTATACGCGACCGCGATCGCTGAGCAGGTACTCGCGGGTCTCGGCGACCGGGTTGGTACCGCCGGCGGCGCGCTTCAGGAGTTGCTCGAACTCAGTCATGTAGGTAGCTGCAGTCTTTGCGAAATCCTGGTCGCGCTGCACACGCTTGCGGACTTCGTCATAGGTCGCCTGGCCGCTGAGCGTGTAGATGCGGCGCGAGAACACGTTCTGCTCGCCGGCCTGGTAGCGCTGCCATGCGTCGGCGAGAGCCGAAGGCTCCATCGACCTGGCGATTTCCTCGGTCAGCGTCGAGAGATTCTGCGGCTGCGGCGCTGCCACGGGGGCAGGGGTCGGAGCCGGAGCAGTAGCCGCTGCTGCGGCCGCAGTGGTGGAGCCCGATGCGTTGCGCAGAACGTCACGCAGCCAACCGCCGCCTTCCTCGGTCTTTGCCGCCGGCTTCTCGGCCACCGGTTGCGGACGCGGCGCGGTGACGGTCGGTGCCGGAACGTCGGGCATGGCCGTGTAGCGCGGTGTCGGGCGGGCCGGCTCCGGCTGACGCACGGGATCGGGACGCGGCGCTTCCTGGCGCGGCTCGGGCTTGCTCGGCGCTTCATCGCGCACGAACGAGGCACGGGTCGGCGCCGGCGGGCGACGATCGTTGACGTCATGCGAAGCGGGCTGGGCCCGGACGATGGCGTTGAGTTCGGCGAGCGCTTCGATCTGCTCGGCAACTACGCGACGCATCGCTGCAGCGCTCGACTTGGTCTCTTCCGGCAGCTCGATCACGCCGCGGGCGAGTTCCGAACGGGTATTCTCGAGCTCGGTGCCAACTTCCTTGGCCGTCGCGCGCATCGCCGATGCGGTCTCGTTGAAGCGCTGGGTCGCGGCTTCGAGCGCAGACTGCATCTCGAGGATCATCGTCGCCTGCGTCTGGCGCACGGCATCGGCCGCACGCTGACTTTCGCTGGCCGCGGTATCGGTGAACGAGCTGAGCTGCGTCGCGACGCGATGCGAGGTGCCTTCCAGCGCTTCCTCGAGCAGGTTGGTGCTCTTGCCAAGCACCGACTGCATTTCGGACGTGGCGTTGGCGAGGGCGCTCTGCACCTTGTCGGTGGTTCCGGTCAGTGCCGTCTCGAGCTTGCTGGTCGTTTCCGAGAGCGAGGACTGGACGCGTTCGGCCGTGCCGGTCAGCACGCTCTCTAGCTGGCCGGTGGTCTCGCCAAGGGCAGCCTGCACCTGCTCGGCAGTGTTGGTGAGCACCGCCTGCAACTGGCCGGTCGTATCGGCAAGCGCCGCGTTGATCGTGCCGGAGGTCGCTTCGAGGGTCTCGGCCACATTGGTGGTGGTCGAGGCGAGGAGGCTCTCCATCGACTCGCGGGCCGAGACGAGGCGGACCTCGGTCTCTTCCACGGTCTCCGAGATGGATTGGGCGAACCCGCGCATGCGGCCATCGATCTCGTCGGCACGGGCGGTGAAGGCCTGCGCCAGCTCGTCCATAGCCATGCGGCGCTCGTCGAGGTTGGCGAGCGTCAGCGTGCCGGTGGCGCTGAGGTTCTGCGCCGCGACGTCGAGGCTCTTGGCTTCGCTGTCGAGGTTGCCCAGCATCGAGCCGAATTCGCTGACCATCGATGCAATCGACGACTGCAGCGCACCCACATGCTGGGTGACGAGACGGCCGGCCTCTTCGGTGGAACCAATCGCTTCGCGCACGGTGGTCGAGTAGGTCGAAGTCTGCTGCGCGACCGACGTCTCGAGGTTGGCGAGGTTCGCCGTCGAGGCGTCCAGCACCTTCTGCAGCAGCATATTGGAGTCGTTGAGCTTGCCGAGCGCCGCCGTCACATCGGTGAGGATGCGCGAGGTCGACTGGCTCATCAGATCCTCAGCGTGCGAGGCATTGGTGATGAGCGCCTGGGCCAGCACGTTGCCGTGGTTCTGGAGGCTCATTTCGAGCTGTGCCGAGCGATCGGACACGAGCGACGAGAAGGCGTCGGTCTGTTCGCTGACCACGCGGTTGATCTCGGCCACCTTGGCGCCGATTGCATCGGCGGCGGCGACGGCCTTGATCGAGATCAGTTCGTCGACATTGCTCGAAGCGCGCTGGATCTGCTCGAGCGCGTTGCGCACCGCGACGTCCATGCGGTCGGCAGTAGTCGTCACGTCCTCGGCGATACCCTGCGTCGCGGAAACGATACGGCGCGAAATGGTTTCTTCGATGCGGTCGGCGCCGGCCTCGAGGTCGGTCATCGACTGGACGAGAGCAGTGTTGATGGCGGTGTTCAGCGACGCGAGGCGCTCGGCCGTGATGTCGGCACGGGCGGTGATGGCCTCCGGCAGGGTGCCCAGCCGCTGGTCGACCATGTCGGTGATCGCCTTGCGGGCCGAGTTGACGCCGGTCTCGATGATATCCGCCGCCTTGCGGGCGCTGTCGCCCACGGTGTTGGCAGCGCCGTCTATACGGGCGGTCACGCCGGACTCCGCATCGGCGATGCGGAGGATGGCGGCGTCGAGGCCGCGACCGAGCGACTCGCCGATCTCGGAGACCTTGGTCTCGATCACGGTGGCGACGGCGCCAGCGCGTTCCGACATCACATCGGTGACACTGCGCAGCGTACCTTCGATCTTGTCCTTGGCGGTCGTGCCCTGGGCCTCGATCGTCCGCGCGAGTTCAGCCGTACGCTCGCCGATTGCGGCGGCGATGCCGACGGTGTGCGTGCCGAGCGTATCGGCCAGCTGCTGCGTGCGGGTGTTGAGTGCATCGGCAAGCTCGGCCGAGCGGGTCGAAACCGTGGTCGCCAGCGCCTGGGTGCGCTGATCGAGGCTGTCCCCAATCTGCTGGGCGTGCTGCTGCAGGGCGGCGTCGAGCGTCCGCGACCGCTGGTCGAGGCTGTCGCCGATCTGCTGCGCATGCTGCTGCAGCGCTAGGTCGAGTGCGGCAGTGCGGGTCGCGACCGACTGATCGAGCGCGGTCGTCCGGCTGGCGACGGCGTCCTCCAGTTCCTTGGCGCGGCCGGTGAGGACCTGCTCGAACTGGTCGACGCGGTTGCCGAGCGCCAGGTCGATCGCCTGCGCATGGGTGATGATGTTGGTGTCCATCTGCCGGGCATGGCCGGAAATGGTGGTGTCGAACGCCTTGACGTGCTGGTCGAGCGCCGCGCTCAGCTCGCCGTGGCGGCCGGCGAGGGTGTCGTTCAGCAGCTGAGTGCGGGTATCGAGAGCATCCGCGATGATCTGCGTGTGGCCCTCGAGCGCATCCGAAATCTCCTGGCTGCGGTTGCCGATCGTTTCGGTGATCTGCTTGGTGCGCTGACCGAGCGTCTCGGTCATCTCGCGGGTACGCTGCGTGACGATGTCGTTGAAGTGCTCGGCCTTCTCGTCGAGCGCCATCTCGAGCACGTTGGCCCGAGCCGCGAAGCTCGCATTGTTCTTGTCGAGCGCGGAGATGAGCCGCTCGCCCTTGTCGCCGATCACGCCATCCAGGGAGGAAAGGCGCGTATCGATGGCCGAGGCGATCTCGTCGAGACGGGAGTCGAACTGCGCCAGGTTCTGCGAACCGGCGCCGGTCAGCGTCACGCGGGCCCGCTCGGTCGTATCGTCGAGGGCGCCGCTCAGCTCGATCATCGCCGACTGCAGACGCGACTCCATCGAGTTGACCTGGATCTGCACCTGCTCGTCGAGCTGATGCGACAGGCCCGAAAGAAGCTGCTCGGCTTCGCGAGCACGGCCGGTGATGTCCGACGCGATGCGGGTGCCGATCATGTCGAGCGCGCTCGACACTTCATGGCCGCGGTCGCGCAACTGGTCGAGCAGGGTGATGCCGCCCTGGCTCAGGAGCTTGGCCAGCGACGACGTGCGGTTGTCGATGGCGTCCGAGAGGGTGACAGCACGGCTATCCAGCGCCTCGGTCAGTGACTGCATGCGGCCATCGATCACCGAGCTCAGCTCGAGCGTACGGTTCTCGAATGCGCCGGAGATGGTACCGGCGCGGTCTTCGAGCGTGATGTTGAGGCGCGAAGCACTGTCATCGAGCGCGACGAGCAGGTGGCTGGTGCGCTGGTCGATCAGCGAGACGAAGCTCTCGGTACGCTCGCCGAACGCGCCGTTCAGCGAGTTGCCGGCGGTTTCGAGCGCCTTGGTCAGGTTGCCGCCGCTTTCGACGATCGTGCCGGCGATGCGCTGGCTGATCATGTCGAGGTCGAACACGAGGCCGGTATGGCTCTCGGTGATGGCTTCGCGCACGCGCTCGGTATTGGTGATCACCGCTTCACGCTGGCTGGCGAGTTCCTGGATCAGCGCGCGCATGCGGGATTCATTGTCGGAATAGGTGCGTTCGAGCGCGGTGACCTCGTTGTGGATCATCACTTCCAGCTCGCCGGCACGCGACAGGGCACGCTCGAGGCCATCGCCCAGCGCATTCACCTCGCGGCGCACGGCCTGGCCGACCGAAGCAACCTTCTCCGATGCCGTCGTCTCCGGCTCCGCAAGACGGATCGCCGCCTGCGTCACGGCTGCCGCGGCGTTGCGCAGGTCCTGCGCCCGGCGGATCAGCGTCGCGATGGCAAAGATGCCGATGACGGGAACGATGGCGAGGGCAAGCAGCCCGATGAAATCGTTCGAGCCCCAGAAACCCGGCGTGCCCATATCCGAGCCGTTGCGGACCAGCGCGACGAGAATGATCGCGACCACCCAGCCGACTGCGATCAGCCCTGCCACCATGGTCGGGGTGCCGGACGGCCGCGATTGCAGGCCATAGAGGATCTTGGAAGAGGGGAACCGGTCGTCATTGGCGACCGAGCCCGTCTGCGCCGCAAACTTGTCTGCCGTGCGCTGGCGCTCCGATCGCGCCGATGTATCGCGCGGTACCGGTTTCGGCCCTGCCGCCTTCTCCACCGGGGGCTCTTCAGCCTCGGCCGGCTTGTCGAGATTGGCGAACACCGAGTCCTTCAGTGCGTCCTCGACGGCCGAGAATGCCAGAGTTGCAGGGTCGTTCTGGGGGGCGGAGGTCTTCTTAGCCATACTCTTACAACTCTCGCATCGGCACTCGGCGGACGTCTTGAGCAGGCATTGGACCACCTACCGGGTTCCGGTAAGCCGTCCAAACTGGGTAAAAAGCGATTCAAAAGCCCCGCAATCGACCCGATGCCCCACGCCGCCGCACGCTAGGTGGACCACAAACATACATACAATTTGAGGCAAACCGAGCGCGTTCTTAACGGAGGGTTAATTTCCGGTGGGAATGCGGCCGGTTAAGGGCATGGATAAACTTGTCCACATTCGCTTGGCGCTACCTTCATCCCCCCTCGCTAGCCTTGTTCCAACGCGTCCTCGATAGGGCGCCATACGAACAGGGCAGGCGGGTATGGCACGCAACAATGTGGTCGGAGCAGGGCATCACGGTCCTGCCCGGAAATCGTCGCCAGGGCCGATCGATATGGTGCATCTCGAGCAGCAGTCGCTCGGCGATCCCGGCCTGCAGGAGGAGGTCCTGCGCCTCTATTCCCAGATGAGCGGCGTCTACCTCACCCGCATCGAAGAGAGCAGCTCGAGCGAGGAACTGGCTCGCCACCTCCACACGCTGAAAAGCGCCGCCGCCGGTATCGGCGCCTGGCAGGTCCGCGACCTCGCCAAGCACGCCGAAGACGCGCTGCGCGAGGGCCATCCGGTCAATCCCGAGCATATAGAGGCCATTGCCGAGGCTGTCGGCGCTTGCCGGGCCTTCATCCATAGCTTCGTAGAGGCTCCCGGCGCCGCAGGCTGAGACCTTGTGGCGCTTGCGGGGCGGGGGGCCGCGCCGTATATGCGGCACAGCTCCTCCGTTGAAGATTTCCAATGCCCCACATCACCTATGTTGAAACCGACGGCACGCGGCACGAGACCGAGGCCGAAGTCGGCTCGACCGTGATGGAAACCGCCATCATGAACGGCGTCCCAGGCATCGTCGCCGAATGCGGCGGCGCCTGTACCTGTGCCACCTGCCACGTCTACGTCGATGACGCCTGGACCGAAACCGTCGGCGGCCCCTCCATGATGGAAGAGGACATGCTCGACTTCGCTTACGCGGTAAAGCCGACCAGCCGCCTCAGCTGCCAGATCAAGGTCAAGGACGCGCTGGACGGGCTCGTGGTGCACGTACCGGAACGGCAGGGGTGAACCGCAACGGCCACGCGTTTCCGAGCAGTTCTTCCACATAAAGTGCGAGACATGGATTCTTTTGCCGACGCGGGGCCATCCCCCTCAACGCAATTCTAATCCGTCCCTGCTATGAGGAACATTAAAGCTATTGAATTTCAATAGCTTGTACGGATGTTCCAATGTGGGTATGTATCCGTCTCCGAAAGGCGGCCAATGGGTGACCTGACAACATTTCCTGTCAGCTACAAGGTCGAGGGTCAGCGCATCGTCATCGTCGGCGGTGGAGAAGAAGCCCTCAATAAAGCCCGGTTGGCCATTAAGACGACCGCTTCGGTCGTCATTATCTCCCGCCACATCGAGACGGACTTCTCCGAGCTGCCGGTCACGGTGCTGGCGCGCCCGTTCGAGGACGGCGATCTTATTGGCGCGGCACTGGTTTTCGTCGCGGACCACGGTCCGGACGGCGATGCCGCCAAGCGTGCCGCAAGGGCCGCAAGGGTCCCGCTGAACGTCGTCGATGTGCCCGAAGAGTGCGATTTTTACACCCCGGCCATCATTGACCGTGCGCCCGTCACCATCGCGGTGTCGTCCGAGGGCGATGCTCCGGTGCTGGCCCGGCTGATCCGCGCCCGCATCGAGGCGGCGCTGTCGCCGAACCTTGGCGCTCTCGCCAAGCTGGCCGGTTCGATGCGCGAAAAGGTCGCCGCGCTGCTCCCCGGGACCCGTGCGCGCCGCTACTATGAGGAACTGGTGACCTCGCCTGAGGTCGAAGTCGAACTGGTGCGCGGGCAGGGCGCCAGCAAGGCCGATGCGCTGCTTGCCCAGCATGCCGAGCGCGGCGAAAGCCCCGGCGTCGTCTGGCTGATCGGCGCAGGCCCGGGCGCCGAAGACCTGTTGACCCTGCGGGCCCAGCGCCTGCTGCAGGAAGCCGACGTCATCGTCCACGATCATCTCGTGCCGGCCGCGGCCGTCGAGATGGGGCGTCGCGATGCCGAACGCATCCTCGTCGGCAAGCAGAAGGGTCATCACTCCTTCACGCAGGCCGAGATCAATGCGCTGATCGTGCGCCTTGCCAAGCAGGGCAAGCGCGTTGCGCGTTTGAAGGGGGGCGACCCGATGATTTTCGGTCGTGCAGGCGAAGAAATCGACGCCCTCAACGAAGCCGGCATCGCCTATCATGTCGTGCCCGGTGTCACCGCCGCGCTCGCGGCTGCGGCCGACACGGCAACCCCGGTGACGCTGCGCAAGATTTCCACCGGCTTCGTCATCGCGACGGCGCACGGGGCCGAGTCCGAGGAACTGCATCACTGGGCGGCGCTGGCAGGCTCGGGCCTCACGCTCGCACTCTACATGGGTAAGTCCGTCGCGGCCGAGACGGCCGCGCGGCTCATCGCCGAGGGCGCGAGCCCGACAATTCCGGTCGGCGTCGTCGTTCGGGCTGGCCACAAGGATCGCGTCCTCTATCGCGGCACGCTCGGCGCACTCGCCGCCGGCGAAGCCGTGCTCGAGGACGGTCCGGCAATCATTTTCGTGGGCGAAGCGATCGCGCACGGCGACTGGCGCGATGCGATCGAGTTCGCACGCACCGAATTCAAGGTGGCATGAATGGAAATCCTCACCGGCAATGAGCTGATGAGCGGCGCGACGGTCTATCTCGACCGCCAGGGCAACTGGGTCGAAGAGCTGCAGCAGGCGCGCGTCTTCCTCGCAGAAGAGCTAGAGGCCAAGGAAGCGGCCATTGCCGCCACCAAAAGGACCGGACGCATCAATTCTCTTGAGGTCGAAATCGTGAAGCTCGCCAGTGGGGTGATCCAGCCCACGCGCCTCCGCGAGCTCATCCGCGCCGAGGGCCCGACGGCTCCGCGCTTCGACCGCCAGCATCTCGACGAGGACGGCCATGTATCGATATGACGAGTTCGACGCCGCGTTCGTAAAGGAACGTACGGCGCAGTTTTCCGACCAGGTGGCCCGCCGTCTCACCGGCGAGCTCAACGAGGACCAGTTCCGGCCGCTGCGGCTGATGAACGGGCTCTACCTGCAGCTCCACGCCTACATGCTCCGTATCGCCGTGCCCTACGGCACGATGAATTCGAAGCAAATGCGCATGCTGGCCAAGATCGCGCGCGACTATGACCGTGGCTACGGCCACTTCACCACGCGCCAGAACATCCAGTTCAACTGGCCCAAGCTGCGCGATATCCCCAAGATCCTCGCGGACCTCGCCTCGGTCGAGATGCATGCCATCCAGACCTCGGGCAACTGCATCCGCAACATCACGACCGACCAGTTCGCCGGCGCCACCGCCGACGAGATCATCGATCCGCGTCCGGTCGCCGAAATCCTGCGCCAGTGGTCCTCGCTCCATCCCGAGTTCAGCTACCTGCCGCGCAAGTTCAAGATCGCCATGACCGGCTCGACCAACGACCGCGCCGCGATCCGCTTCCACGATATCGGCCTCCAGGCCGCGACCAACGCTCTCGGTGAGATCGGCTGGGAAGTCTGGGTCGGCGGTGGCCTCGGCCGTACCCCCATGATCGGCAAGCAGATCAGCCCGTTTGTGCCGCACGAACACCTGCTCGCCTATCTCGAGAGCATCCTGCGCGTCTACAATCGCTACGGCCGGCGCGACAACAAGTACAAGGCGCGCATCAAGATCCTCGTCCACGAGACCGGCATCGACACCATCCGCGAGCAGGTCGAGGAAGAGTTCGCCCATGTGAAGGGTGGCGTCCTGACGCTCCCGCAGGAAGAACTCGACCGGATCACGAAGTACTTCGCCCAGCCCGACTACGAGCTCGTCAACGAGACGACCGTCGACGTGCCGAAGGAGAAGATCCTCAACCCGCCGTATGCCCGTTGGCTCGAGCGCAACCTCAACGGTCATCGCCAGCCGGGCTATGTCTCAGTCACCATTTCGCTGAAGCCTGTTGGCGGCGCCCCTGGTGATGCCACCGACAAACAGATGGACGTGATCGCCGACCTTGCCGAGCGCTACTCGTTCAACGAGCTGCGCGTCAGCCACGAGCAGAACATCGTTCTTCCGCACGTGAAGATCACCGACCTGCCGGCCGTCTACGGCACGTTGGTCGAGCACGGCCTCGCCGAAGGCAATGCCGGCCAGATCACCGATATCATCTGCTGCCCGGGCCTCGACTTCTGCGCTCTGGCCAATGCCCGCTCGATCCCGCTGGCCCAGGAGCTGACCCGCAAGTTCCAGAGCCCCGAGCGCCAAGCCGAAATCGGCGACCTCAAGATCAAGATCTCGGGTTGCATCAACGCCTGCGGCCACCACCATGTCGGCCACATCGGCATCCTGGGGGTCGAGAAGAAGGGCACCGAGCTCTACCAGATCACCGTTGGCGGCGACGCCACCGAGAACGCCGCGATCGGTGACATCCTCGGCCACGGCTTCGTCGTCGAAGAGGTGCCCGACGCCATCGAGCGGCTGGTCGACACCTATATCGCCCGGCGCGAGAGCCCGAACGAGCCGTTTATCGCGGCCTTCCGCCGGCTCGGCAAGGAGCCGTTCAAGGAGGCCCTGTACGGCAATGCTTGATCTCGCGCCCACACCGCTGCGTCAGCACAAGCCGGACAAGCTCCGCCAGCTCGGCATCATGTCGCTCAACGGCATGTTCGACGAGATGGACGGTGTTGCCGTCCTGCGCCAGGCCGTCACCGAGCTTCTGGTCGAGGACGTCGCGATCGTCTCGTCCTTCGGCGCGGACTCGTCCGTGCTGCTGCACATGGTCTCCGAGGTCGACAAGGACCTGCCGGTCTATTTTCTCGAGACCGGCAAGCACTTTCCCGAGACGCTCGACTATGTCGAGACGCTGAAGCAGCACCTCGGCCTCACCAACGTCATCGCGCTGCGCCCTGACAGCAAGGACGTCCTGCGCTTCGACCCCAAGGGGGACCTGTGGGAGACCGATCCGGATTCGTGCTGCCATATCCGGAAGACCGAGCCGCTCGACGCGGTCGTCTCCGGTTTCGGTGGCTGGGTCACGGGCCGCAAGCGCTACCAGACGACCGAGCGTGGCGTGCTGCCGCATTTCGAGCTGACCAGCGACGACCGCATCAAGGTCAATCCGCTGGCCTATTTCTCGGATGCCGATATCACGGCATACAAGCTCAAGTACGGGTTGCCCGAGCATCCGCTCTATTCTAAGGGCTACAAGTCCATTGGTTGCGCGCCGTGCACGAGCGCCGTGGCCGAGGGCGAGGACGCGCGCGCCGGCCGCTGGCGCGGGCTCAACAAGAAAGAGTGCGGCATCCATTTCGATTTCAACGGAGCCATCGCCAAGCCCATGGCCGCTCAGGAACTGAACCTTTTCAAGGACGGCAAGTTCATCGCCGATCCGTTCCATCCGTGGGCCGAGGGCGACGACGCCGGCTCGGTGAGCTACAAGCACATCCCGTTGGCGGTGTTCCTCGAGAACCGCGACGCCGTGCTGGCTAACCCCCATCCGGTCGGCCTGCTCGTGTCCCCCGGCGACAATGTCGACCTGGTGAAGGACGATCTCGACCTCTTCCCGTCGATCGCCATCAACTTCCCGGCCTATACCGATGGTCGCGGCTATTCCTCGGCGCGCCTGATCGTCGAGCGCTACGGCTACAAGGGCGAGGTCCGGGCTGTCGGCGACGTGCTGCACGACCAGATCTCGCATATGCGCCGCTGCGGCATCACCGCTTTCGTCGTCAAGCACGAACCGACGAAGAAGGCGCTCGAAGCGGGCAAGCTCGCGACGGTCGATATCTTCTACCAGCCGGTCGGCCTCACCGAGGTCCCCCTCGGCACGCGCCCCTTCCTCCGCCGCGCGGTGGAGAACGCCTGACTACGCCACACACCCGGAAGCGTCCGCCCAGCGGAGGCGTCCGTTCGCCGCGCCTAGCGTGACAGGCGGCGCATACCTCAAGACAGAGAGCCACGATCGGTTCTCAGCCAAACGAGAATTGAATGTCGAACGAAATTGTCACCGATGTCGTCATCATTGGCGCTGGTCCCGTTGGCCTGTTCGCCGTGTTCGAGCTCGGGCTGCTCGATATCAAATGCCACCTGATCGACATTCTCGATCGTCCGGGCGGCCAATGCGCCGAGCTCTATCCGGAAAAGCCCATCTACGACATTCCCGCCTTCCCCATGATCACGGGGCAGGGGCTCACCGACAACCTGCTGCAGCAGATCGCGCCGTTCGGGCCGCAGTTCCACTACAACCGCATGGTCAACACCCTCGAAAAGCTCGAGGACGGCACCTTCCGGCTGACCACGGATGCCGATGAGACTTTCCTCTGCAAGGTGGTCGTCATCGCGGCCGGCGGCGGCTCGTTCCAGCCCAAGCGCCCGCCGGTCGAGAACATCGAGGCGTTCGAGAACAAGTCGGTGTTCTACGCCGTTCGCAAGATGGATGATTTCCGCGACCAGGACGTGGTGATTGTCGGCGGCGGTGACTCGGCGCTCGACTGGACCCTCAACCTCCAGCCCATCGTCCGCTCGCTGACCCTCGTCCACCGCCGCGACGCCTTCAAGGCCGCCCCGGCTTCGGTGAACAAGATGAAGGAGCTGGTCATGGAGGGGAAGATCAACTTCCTCATGGGCCAGATCGGCAAGCTCGAGGGCAAGGACGGCCAGATCGACCACGTCCACATCACCATGGACTCGGGCGACACGCCGCTCCCGGCCACCCGCCTGCTACCGTTCTTCGGGCTCACGATGAAGCTCGGTCCGGTCGCCGACTGGGGCCTCGAGCTCAACGACAACCTGATCGCCGTCGACACCGAGAAGTTCCAGAGCTCGATCCCGGGCATCTTCGCCATCGGCGACATCAATCACTACCCGGGCAAGCTCAAGTTGATCCTCTCCGGCTTCCACGAGGCCGCGCTGATGGCCCAGGCCGCCAAGGCCGTCGTCTCGCCCGGCGAGCGCGTCGTGTTCCAGTACACGACGTCGAGCACGAAGCTGCAGAAAAAGCTCGGCGTGGTGTGATCGAGGCAGGGCCTGCAACCTGGATCGGCAATTAAGCCTCCGCCATCCCCGGGCTTGACCCGGGGACCCATCTTGCCCCAAACACCGGCCTCTCGTTAGGAACCACGTCAGCCCGATGAAAATACTCGTCACCGATCAATCCGGCGTCGAACACGAGCTCGAAGGGCTCGATGGCTGGCGCACGATGGAAGTGATCCGCGACTGGGGCCTCAATATCAAGGCCGAGTGCGGCGGCGCCTGTTCCTGCGCCACCTGCCACGTCTATGTCGAGGATGGCTGGTTCGATAAACTGCCGCCGCCCAGCGACGACGAGGAAGACCTGCTCTACTCGACGCTCGACAAGAAGCCGAACAGCCGGCTGAGCTGCCAGATTCTGCTCTCCGACGAGCTCGAAGGGATGCGGGTCACGCTCGCGCCGAGCGCCGCCAAGGATTCCGAGGCGGCCTGACGCCTACTGGATGATGGTGGCGCCGGAATTGGCCGGCGAGCCGGCCTGCAGCAGGCTGCCATAGACCCAGCCCTCGCGGCCGGTCTCGTCCGTCACCTTCACCCAGCCGCGCACATTGTCGCTGACATTGACCCAGGTGCCCTGGCGCAGGGTGAAGACCTGCGGGAAACTCTTTTTCGGTCCGCTGCGCACATTCGCGCCGCTCGCCACCACCTGGTGCGAGAAGGTCGGCTTAGCCGTGACAGTCAGTTCCGCTGTCGCAGGTGGCGGGGTGACTGGCGCAACAGCAGCCGACGTCACGATAATCGGCTTCACCGGCACCGACTTGGCAACGTTCAGCGTCTCCGCCTTTGCCGTAGGCAGGCGGACGACATAGCTGGGCTTGAGTGGACCGGCGGCGATGGGGGCATTGGCGGCGACTTCGGTGACCATCCCAGCGGTCAGGCTGAGGCCCGATGCCGCGAACAGCCCAGCCGCAACTACCACGCCGGCGAAAATCGCAAGTGAACGAACCGGAAGGGCCATCTAACGCTCCTGCAGCACATACGTTTCATAACCGAGCGTCTGGTGGCCCCACGGGCGCTCGTCCTTGGAAAACGTCTGCCCCCCTAACGTAGTGCTTCCCGCCTTGGTTCCGCCACAAGTGGTCGCCGACTCGTGATCACGAGTCGGCGCCAGCGTTAACGCCTCGTGTCAGGCGGCCTTCGCAAGTTCGCGCTCGCGACCGGCCTTGAGCGTCCGCGTGTACCAGGCCAGCTCGTCCAGCATCGTCGTCACGGTGGGCGCGAGGTAGTCGTAGTCGGCAAAGTCCTTGCCGCCGCGCAGCATGCCGAGCAGTGGCTCCATGTTGATGTGGACGGCGAACCGCGTCGGCACCATCGAGAGTTCGACCACCAGCGCCCGCAGGTGCTCGACCGCGCGCGAGCCGCCCACTGCGCCATACCCGACGAAGGCCGCCGGCTTCCGGTCCGTCTCGTTGAAGATATAGGTGAGAGCGTTACTCAGCACGCCGGGTACAGTGTGGTTGTACTCGGCCGTAACGAAGATGTAGCCGTCGAACTCCCCGATCTTGCGGGCGAAACGCAGCTGCGCTTCATCGGTCAGCGGCACGAAGCGCGGCGAGCCCACCGCGTCGAAGAACGGCAAGGGGTACTCGCGCAGGTCGACGATCTCGTAATCCGCGTCACCGCGGACGTTCGCGATGTCCTGCACCCACTTGGCCGGGCGGTCGGCAAACCGCGTTTCGCGCGTTGAGGAAAGGATGATGCCGATCTTTGGCTTGGTCATTTGTCTGCTGCTCATGACGAAAGATTGAGGGGCAGCCACCAACAGAGAGCTAGTCACCGTTGGTAACTGAGGATAGGTATGTTCCTACCACCCGACCGTCGCAAGACGGCACTACCCCGATACGGAGTCACCCATGGACGACCTGGTCACCCACACGGAACCGGCCCATCCCCTCGAACTGCCCATCGACGGTCACCCCGTCTCGCACGAGGAATGCGCGCGCGCCATGCTGCCGGTGCATGAGGTCCTGGCACAGGTCAGCGGCAAGTGGACCATCCTCGTCGTCCGCATCCTCAGCGGCGGATCGAAGCGTTTCTCCGAGCTCAAGCGCCAGATCGACGGTATCTCGCAGAAGATGCTGACGGCCACCCTCCGCGATCTCGAGAAGGACGGTTTCGTCTCCCGCAAGGTCACGCCCTCGATCCCGCCGCGCGTCGACTACGAACTCACCGACATGGGCCGCGAACTGCAGGAGCCGCTGCGCGTCATCGGCGAATGGGCCCACGCCAACCGCGAACGCGTCGTCGAAGCCCGCGAGCGCTTCGCCGAACGCGAAGAAGAAGCGAAGCGCCTGGCTTGGTAGCCGCTTCTTTCTCTATCCTCCCCCGCGGGGCGGGGAGGGGGCCGCGGGTCAAGCGGCCTTCGCCACCCTCGCCCCCGCCCACTGGTTGATCACCAGCCCCGCCATCACCAGCACCACGCCCAAGAGCTGCAGCGGGCTCGGCACCACGTGGCGAATCACCGCATCGAGGATGAACGCGACGATCGGCGTCACCAGCACGAACGGGATCACCGACGCGGCGCCCAGCGCCACGATGGCGCGGAACCACAGGATGAAGGGCAGGGCGGTGAGTGCGACCGCAAGGATCGTAAGCCCCAGCACATTGGTCAGGTCGATGGACGCTGGCAGGTCGCCAAGGATCAGTGCCAGCACCGCCAGCTCGACGCCGCCGATGATCAGCTGCCACGACGTAAAGGTGGTGAGCCCCATCTCCGGCGGCCGGCCCCAGCGATTGATCAGCACCCCGCCAAGCGAGCCGGCGACGACGCTCAACAGCGCCGCCCCCACGCCCCACATGTCGATACCGGCGTCAGCGCGCAGGATCACCAGCGTCACTCCGATCCCGCCCACAATGATCGAGGCGATCTTGATCAGCGTCGGCGGCTGCCGCAGCAGCGCCCAGGTGAGGAGGATGGACATCAGTGGCCCGAGCGTCTGGAACGTACCTGCCACGCCGCCCGGCAGCCGGATCGCCGATACGAACAGCAGCGCGAAGAATGCACCGAAGTTCAGCGTCCCGAGCGCGATCAACTTTGGCCAGTAGTCGCGCGGCACGCCCTGCCGCGCTACGACCAGCAGCAGCAGTCCACCACCCAGCGCGCGCACCGCTCCGATGAACACCGGATTGTGCGGCAGCAGCGTCGTGGTGATGATGTAGGTGAAGCCCCAGAGGATCGCCGCGCAGAGCGCTGCCAGTTTCAGGTTCATGTCGGGACTCGGATTCGGCGGGAGCACCAGACTAGGCCCGCAAGCTGTTGCCCCACCAGCGATATCCGTTCGACGCCGGCCCCGCCATTCATCCCGCATTCATCGCGCCGGGCCTAACCCGCCCGAACGCGGGGGCGCGGTCGGGAGAGGGCAATGGATCTCTATACAATCTTCAAATTTCTGCACGTCATTACCGCCATCGCCTGGGTCGGCGGCGGGCTGACGCTTCTGGCGGCCCATATGATCGCCCTGAAGGTCGAGGGCGAACCGGCGGCCTTCAAGGTGCTGGACGTCATGAACCTGCTCGGCAAGGCCTGGTTCGTACCGACCTCGTTTCTCACTGTCATCTTCGGCGCCATCACCGCGACCTTCGGCGGTATGTGGGGCGATTTGTGGGTGATCCTCGGCCTCGCCGGTTTCGCCTCGACCTTCTTCACCGGCCTCCTGATCATCGAGCCGACGGGGCGTCGTATCGGCGCCGCCATGGCCGAAGGCCGTGTCGATGAGGCGCAGGCCGCCGGCAAGAAGCTCATGCAGGTCGTGCGCTTCGACTACACCGTGATGCTGGTCGTCATCATCGACATGGTGTTCAAGCCGAACTGGACCGACTTCGTCACCATCGCCATCATGGGAGCGATTGTGGCCGCGGGCGCCGTGGCCTTCCTCGGCAACGGCTTCGGTCGTCAGCCGGCGGCAACCTGACCGCAAAAATGCGATCCGGCCCGCCTTTTTTTGGGGGGCGGGCCGGGTTCCGTTCAGGCAGTCTTGCGCAGCTCTTCCGTCGCTTCGCGCGGTTCGGCGAACCGGCCGATCCAGTCGCTGAAGCGGTCCACCCAGATCGAGAGATTGGTCCGCATCCGCTCGTCGGCGATGGTGTAGTCGTCCTCGATCGAGCCGGGCCGCGACTGGAAGTAGACTTCCGGCGTGCCCATCAGCGCGATTCCGGTCATCGGCAGGATCGAGCGTAGATGCGCCTGCGCCGCCGCCGTGCCGCTGACGCCGCCGGTCGCACCGGCAATGGCGGCCGGCTTGCCGCTCCACACGCTGTCGCCATACGGCCGGGACGGCCAGTCGATGGCATTCTTGAGAATGCCGGGGATCGAGCGGTTGTACTCGGGCGTCACGAACAGCACCGCATCCGCTTCGGCGATCTCACGCTTCAGCCGGATCACCTCGGCCGGCGGATCGTCCCACAGTGCTTCGTCATAGAACGGCAGGTTGTCGATCCGGATGTAGTTGAACGCGAGCTTGCCGGCGGCCAGCTTCTCCAGCGCCCGGGCGAGCTTCAGATTTGATGATGTCTGCCGGGTGGACCCGACCAGAACGGCGACGCGGTACACAGAAGCCCCCTTGGTATCGAAATGTGACTGAGGGTGGATATGTGCCCAAGCGGTCGGCCGCGCAAGACGGCACACCGGTGTTACCAGCGAACGCAGCGTTCACTGGTCCGCTAACGGTCCGTCTTCTGGCTGTTCAGCACATTGGCTAGTTCCGGGATGAAGTCCTTCACCACCGGCTGCTTCACCACCTCGAAGGGCAGGGGGCGAACCACCCGCATCGCTGCGATGCCCACTCGCACCGTCATCAGCCCATTGACCACGCCCTCGCCGAGCCGCGCCGACAGCTTCGCCGCCAGTCCCTGGCCGACGAGTTGCTCCACCACCCCATCGGTCAGCACCAGTCCGCCCGTTACGGCCAGATGCGCGAGGATAGCGCCGAGCAGCCGCCAGGTGCCGAGCAGGCCAGGACGCGCACCATAAAGGCGGGCGATGTCACCACCAAGCCGCACGCTTTCGTAGATCACGAAGGCAATGTCGATGAGCGCACGTGGGCTGACCGTCGTCACCAGCGCCACGCGCCGCGCCGAGGCCGCGGTCAGCGCGCGAGCGCGCGCGTCGAGCGGTGCCATCAGCAACCGCTCGCCCAGCCGCACATGCTCGGCGCCATCGAAGATGTGCCGCGCGCTGGCTTCGAGCTCGTCCCGGCCGCGCGCCAGGTCGGCACGCCGGGCGTAGATATCGAGCAGTTCGCGCGTCACCTCGGCGCCGTCCCTGTTGCGGTCGGTCGCCAGCGCGGACAGCGCCTGGTGCCGCAGCTTGTCGAGGGCCCGCAGCCGCATCAGCGACACGACCTCCCGCACCAGCAGCGCCGCGATCGCCACGACGAAGGCGGCCAGCACCGCCACGCCGACCCAGCCCAGCCAGGGCTGCGTCGCGAACAGGTCCGAGATCAGCCTCTCCGCCGCCAGCCCCAGCGCCAGCGACACGAGGATGCCGCCGGCGGTCCAGGCGATCCGCCCGAACCAGCCCATCAGCCGCGGCTTGGTCACTGCCTCGTCCAGCGGAACGTCAGCCTCGGTGATCGGCTCAATCATGTCGGGCAGCGCCACCACCTGCGTGGGTTGGAACACGCGCGGCCGACGCTGCTCCTCGGCCGCATCGGAACCGGTGCCGACGGTGCGTGCAAAGGGTGGCTTCATTTCAGCCAGTCTCCGATCAGGTAGTCGAGCGCCCGGTCGAAGCGTATATGCGGCAGCACGATGTTGCCCTCGGCATTCTTGTCGAGCTTCTGTGGCGGCTCGAAGCGCAGGAACTTCAGCGCCACCGGTCGCCCATCCTCGAACAGCGTCTCCGGATGCTCGGGCAGGTCGCCGGGGAACAGCGCGATCTCGGTGTTGCCGTCATAGGTCACCCCGTCCAGCACCTCACCCTTCTCAGGAGTGCCGACGATCACCTCGTGCCGCTGGCCACGGTCCTCGATCACGCTCTCGCGCGTCGAGCGCACCGCGGCAATCGCCATCGACTTCGTCTCCGCACCCGCGAACCGCGCTTTGCGCGAAGCGTCGGCGACAAGACGGTTCATCACCGCCTCGAGCCTGTCATGGCTCGACGAGTGGATGTGGTCCGCCTTGGTCGCCGCAAACAGAATCCGGTCGATGCGCCGCGCCACCAGCCGCGTCAGCACATTGTTATCCCCCTGCCGGAAGCAGGCTAGTATATCGGTGAGCGCGGCCTCGAGATCGGCCACCGCCGCGGGACCGGCATTGAGGGCGCGCAGCGTATCGACAAGCACGACCTGCCGGTCGAGCCGCGCGAAGTGATCGCGGAAGAACGGCCGCACCACGATCGCCTTATAGGCCTCGTATCGGCGCTCCATCATCGCGTAGAGGCTCGACGAACGAACGACGCCGGGCTGAGCTGGCAGCGGCGCGAAGGTGAGGGCAGGGCTCCCTTCGAGATCGCCCGGCAGCAGGAACCGCCCCGGCGGGAGCGAACTCAGCGCTCGCCCATCCTCGCGGCTGCGCCTCAGGTAATCGGTGAAGGCGGCGGCCAGCCGTTCCGCATCCACGTCGGTAGCCTCTTTCGCGCCGTCCGTCTGTTGGATTTCGTTAATGAACCGTTCAGCTTCGGCCTTCGAATGGGGCAGCTCTGCTCGCCTAAGTGCCTGCGCGCTCCATTCCCCATAGCCCAGCGAGAGCAGCGGGAGATCGAGCAGCCATTCGCCCGGATAATCGACGATATCGAGGTTCAGCACCGTCGGCCCGAACATGCCGGCTGCCCACCGGGTCGACTGGAATTTCAGCATCAGCCGCAACTGGCTGATCCGCCTCGTAGATTCCGGCCAGTGCGGATCCTTCCCGGTTAGCGCCGCCAGATGCTGCTCATACGCAAACCGTGGCACGCCCGCATCCGGATGTTCGGCCAGCCGTGCGCCAATAAAGCGCCCCTCGGTCAGCGCCGCAAAGCCCGGTAGCCGTCCGCCGGTAAGCAGATTGTGGATCAGTGAAGTGATGAAAACCGTTTTGCCGGAACGGCTTAGCCCGGTCACACCGAGCCGCAGCGTCGGCGTAAACGGCGCCTTGGCCGCATCGGCGAGGTTCCCCAGCGCTATGCCGATCTCGTCGGTGATGGTCGTCGGCGACTGCGGCACGGGCGCTCCTCAACGTCGTCCGGAACGTAGGTTGTTCGCGCCCGAATGCAAGACAGACGCGAACCTCTCCTCCGTCCGGGCGTTGAGCCTCCAGCACAGGAGATTCAAATGCAAAAACCCGTCGTAGAAGTCGACACCACCATCGCCGCACCCGCCGCCAAGGTCTGGCAGGCCATGCAGCGCGGGGCGATGTTCCCCGGCACGGAGATCGAGACAGACTGGAAGATCGGCCATCCCATCACCTTCAAGGGCGAATGGCAGGGCCGGTCCTTCACCGACCGCGGTGAAATCCAGAGCCTCTCCGAAGCACACGAACTCAGCTTCACCCACTGGAGCGACAAGGACGGCACGGGCAAACGCCCAGCGAGCTATCACGTCGTGAAATACGAGCTGAGGCCCTTCGGCAAGGACACGAAGGTGATCCTAAGCCAGTTCAACGAGGGGGAGGACAAAGCCGTCGATGCCAAGACGAAGGCCGAATTCGAGAAGAACTGGACGATGATGCTGGACGGTCTGAAAAAGGTCGCGGAGGGGAGCCCCAACTGAGGCTCCCCAGCTTCGTCAAGGCGACTGCTTCACCAGCCCGATCTGCGCCGGATCATACGGCGTGGTCTGATAGATCTCGTTGATCCAGTTCTGGAACAGCAGATGCGCGTGGCTGCGCCAGCGGTTCTCCGGCTCTACCGTCGGGTCGCCGCCGGGGAAGAGGTTCGTCGGCATCTCCGGGTTGAGCCCAGCCTTCACATCCCGGTCGTACTCGTCCGCCAGCGAACGGTTGTCGTACTCGAGGTGGTTCAGCATGTAGAGCGCCGGCCGAGCCTTGTCCCGCAGCATGCAGAGCCCGATCTCTTCGTTGTCGATGAGGATCTCGAGATCGTCCCCGAGACTGTCGCGGTCGATGTCGTTGTAGCGGGACACCGGGATCATCGGGCTGTCGGAGAAGCCGCGCAGCCATGGGTTTGGCCCGCCAACCAGTTTGTGCCGAAAAACGCCGAACGCCTTTTGCGGCATACGATAGCGCTTCGCCCCGTGGAAGTGATGTAGCGCCGCCTGCGCGCCCCAGCAGATGAACATCGTCCGGTGCACGTTGGTTTCGGTCCAGTTCATGATCTCAAGCATCTCGGACCAGTACTTGACCTCCTCGAACGGGATGTTGGCGATGGGCGCGCCGGTGACGATCAGGCCGTCGAACTTGCGCTCCCGCACCTCTTCCCAGGTCGAGTAGAACGTCTTGAGGTAGTCCTCGGACGTGTGCTTGCTCTGGTGGTCGGTGATGCGCACCAGCGTCATGTCGATCTGCAGCGGCGTCGAACCGATCAGGCGCGCGAACTGGGTCTCGGTGCGCTCCTTGTTTGGCATCAGGTTGAGCAGGCCGATCTGCAGCGGACGAATATCCTGGCGGGCGGCACGCGACGAATCCATCACCATAACGCCCTCCTGTTCGAGGGTCTTTCTGGCGGGCAGGTGGTCAGGAATACGAATGGGCATGATGTGCCTCTAAATGGGAATGCGATCGGTGGATTGAAGCGGCGCCGGCAAAGGCGCTATCGCATTCGCTTACCGATCGCCCCCGCGACAAGATCGAGGAACTCGTCGCCATCCCGCACCGTCGCGAGGTCGCTGGCTTCGACCGTGTAGCCGAAATTGTCGGCGAGCTTCTGGTAGCGTGGCAGCCGGTCGGTCAGCAACGCCTCGAAACCCCAGGCCCCGAACGCGTCCGGATCGACATCGGCGTCGTCCTTGATCTTGTTCAGCGCCTTGAACTCCGTCCACTTCCTCAGAAGAAAGTCCGGTTGGTAATACATCGGCTTGGGGCTGTGCTTGAAGCGCGCCACTAGCTTTTCCGTATCCGCCTCGGTGCCGCGGATGTAGAGCAGCAGCGTGCTGTCGGCGAGCGCCTTAATCACCGGGTCCTCGGCATTATCCGGGTTGATCACCTCGATCAGCGAACCGCCCGTATCGGCGACGAAGTTGCTGTAGCCGTAGATCTTCTCGGCGCGCTCGATGAAGTAAGGCACGTCCTTGAGCGCTTCGATCTCGGCAATGCGATGCTGCTCCTGCCGGCGCTGGTACTCCGCCAGCGGCAGTCCGCCCTTGGCCGTGCTCCCCGGCCGCCCGAGATAGGTCGAGAGCGGGTCGAGATTGGCGAAGGTGATGTTGCTGTCGATTTTGATCGAGTCGGTCCGCAGCAGTTCGCGCAGGAACGGCACCTTCATGGCCTCGGCCTTGAAGTTGTCGACGATGTACTCGCCCATGTAGCGCGTGCCGATACGGTAGTCGGCCGAATAGTGGAACCACTGGTGCTTGCGGAGTAGCGCTGAGAGCCACGTCTTGCCGACGCCGGCCATGCCGAACACCGTCACGGCGTGATGCGGCGCGGTCAGGAAGTCCTCGGCTTTGTTGAACAGCATGGCAGGGGTCCGGTGTGGCGCATGGATTTAGACGATAGGGAGTTGGCGAACAAGTCCGCGTCGGCGTTGCATGTTTCCCCTTTTCCGCCGCAACCGTCCGGATAGAGTGGCGCCGAACTCACCAGCCCACCGGCACCCCATGCAATCCCTCCTCAAAGCCCTCCAGGGCGCGCTCCTGCTGCTCGCGCTCATGCCCCTTGCCGCGTGTGCGGATGACAGCCGGCTGGTGATCCAGTCGGCCAACGGCGATCACACCTTCTCCGTCGAGGTTGTCGACACCAACGAGACCCGCGCCAAGGGCCTCATGTTCCGCACCGATCTGGGTCCGGACTCCGGCATGCTGTTCGATTTCAAGGAGAGCCGCGAGGTCAGCTTCTGGATGCAGAACACGCTGATCTACCTCGATATGATCTTCATCACCCAGGAGGGGCTGATCGCCAACATCCACGCCAACGCCGTGCCGCATGACACGACGTCGATCCCTTCGGATGGACCGGTTATGTTCGTACTGGAAATCCCCGGCGGGCGGGCCGCCGAGCTGGGCTTGAAGCCCGGCGACAGAGTTGTCCACGATCGCATCAAGGTCGGCGCTACAGCCGGCTGATCACCATGCAGTCGAGCACCGCGATGAGGTGCAGGCTGGCGCCCGCGACGACGAAGCTGTGCCACACAGCATTGTGGAAGGTCAGCCGTTCCCACAGGTGGAAGATGAGGCCGATGCTGTAGCAGAGGCCGCCGGCGACCAGCAGCCACAGCGCCACGCCCGGCAGGTGCGATGCCAGCGCCTGCAGCACGAACACGCCGCTCCAGCCAATGCCGAGATAGAGCACGATCGCGCCGCGCCCGAACCGGTGCGGCACGAAGAGCTTGAGCGCCATTCCCGTCAGCGCCGTGCCCCAGATCAGGATGCCGAGCAGGATGCTCGACGGCGTCGCCCCGAGCAGCACGAGGAACGGCGTGTAGGTCCCGGCGATGAACAGAAAAATCGCCGCCTGGTCGAGCCGTGCCAGCGTGCGCTTCGCCGGCGCCGTGATCGGGCACAGGTTGAAGGCCAGCGAAACGCTCAACACCAGCAGCAGGCTACCCACATAGAGCACCAGCGCCGGCAATTCTTTCGGCGCCGTCTCGTAGCCGGCGAAGGCCAGAAGGACGGCACCAAGCGCCACCGCCACGACGATCCCCACGCCATGGACGATGCCGTCGGCGACAAGCTCTGGCAGGGTAAAGGGGCGGCCCCGGGTCCACCAGGTTCGCGAAATGGTCGTCTCAGTCGTCACGGGGGGTCGGCTTCCGGCAAAATCCACAAATAAGCTGTGACAATCCCGTCATCGGACTGTCACAGTCAAGCCATTCCCGTTGACAGGTAACGCTGCTGTTACGATCTTCCGCGCACTGCCTTGTTTCGGAACGCGAAATGAATCTCCCCGAGCTCTACTCGGCCTTAGCCGATCCCACCCGGCTCAAGGTGCTGGACCTGCTGCACGAGAAATCGCGGCCGGTGCACGAGCTCGCCGCGGCCTTCGACATCAGCCGCCCCGCCATCTCGCGGCACCTGCGCGTGCTCAAGGAAGCCGGGCTGGTGAAGGAGGTGAAGCAGGGCCGGGAGAACGTCTACACGTTCCAGCGCGCGCCGCTGAAGGCCGGTGCCGCGTGGATCGAGAAGCGCTCGAGCAAGTCCGGCAAGGCAAAGTCAAAACCGGAGATCATGGCGACCGCCGAGCCCGCTTCCCAGCCCACTGCAAAGCCCAAGGATGTGGCTGCAAAACCGGCTCCGACGCCGAAGGTCGCTCCCAAGGTGGTCGCGCCACCACCGGCATCCGCTCCCGCGCCGCAGCTGTCGTTCTTCGACATCTAGGGGACCGGGCAGGATCTCATCGATCTTGCCGACGAGGTAGTAGCCTAAGAGCCCCGTCCATTCGCGCAGCGCCATGGTCGACAGCCAGAGGTTCTCGGTGGGTTGGTCGAACTTGACGTTCAGCCCTTCGCTGCCGCTTGTCATGTAGTCGGTCGGCCACGGCACGACGGCAAACTCCGCCCTCCGGAACAGCCCGACCGACCGGGGCATGTGGAAGGCCGACGTAACGAGCAGCCACGTCTGCCCCTGGCCGGCACCGGCGAGTTCCTTGGCGAAGACGGCATTCTCCTCGGTATTGCGCGACTTCTGGTCGAGGATCACACGCTCCCCGGTGACACCGAAGTCCGCGAGGAACCGCTCGACCGCAAGTGCCTCGGGCTCCTGGTGCGGAGCGAGCGCTGCCGGACCGGCCGCAACGACCACTTTGGCCGTCGGATATTTCAGCGCCAGTCGCAGCGCCTCGACATACCGGTCGCCGGAGCGGTTCAGCTCCCACCTGCCGCGGGTGGAAGTCACCTCGCCATCCATCGCGCCGCCGAGCACGACGAGGCCATCGACCTGCGCCGGCTCGACCGGTCGTGCGAACCGGTCCTCGAGCGGGGCGATCAGCGCATAGCCGAACGTGGTGAAACCGCAGACGAACAGGACCAGCAGCGAAAGCCCGGCCAACATTCTCGGTATCCATCGCCGCCTTACCCAGCCAAACGCCAGGCTAAGCACCAGAAGCACGACACTGACCGAAAGCGGCTGCACCAGCAGCCAGAAGATTCGTGTGAGATAGGGAAACAGGGCAGGGGCCTCCAGTATGGGGCCCGGAGCGTGGTGACCTCGGCAGGATTCGAACCTGCGACCAACAGCTTAGAAGGCTGCTGCTCTATCCCCTGAGCTACGAGGCCATGCGCGCGATGTAGCGCAACCTGCGCGCGTTGTCAGTCCAAACTCGCGCTGCGCAGTCTCGCGAGGTCGTCATTGTCGTGGCTACAGAAGATATCCACGTCCCCCGAATGCTCGTTCTTCAGCTGGCGCAGGCGCTCGAGGTTGCTGCGGGCGTTGTCGAGTTCGGTCGCCATGATGCGCTCGTAGATGCGGAGCCCGAGTGGCATGTGCGGGTGCGGCGCAAGCTGGCCATGGTTCAAGTACGCGTCGCCGGCATTCAGCAGCCACCCGTCCGGCGTGTTGATCGCGACGCCAGCATGCCCGCTCGTGTGTCCCGCCAACGGGATCATCAGAATCTCTGGCGGCAGGCCGTCCAGCTCCCGCACGGACTGGAAACCAAACCAGTCCTCGCCGCCGCCGGCATAGGTCCGCCAGTCGCGAACTTCGTCGTACATCAGCGGGCGATAGCGTTGCTTCGCGACAAAACTCCGCCGCTTGTGCTCGCTCGCATCACGCTCGGCTTCCATCACGTGGACGCGGGCTTCCGGAAAGTCCTCGAGCCCGCCGGCATGATCGAAATCAAGATGGGTCAGCACGATGTGCCGCACGTCCCTGGCAGAATATCCGAGCCCCTCGACCTGACGCAGCGCCGTATCTTCTTCGCGCAGCAGCGTGTTGAGCACCAGCGGCCAAGTATAGGCCAGCCGACGAGGAGAGGCGTGCCGCGCGTCCTGAAGGCCGTATCCGGTGTCGACGAGAACCAGTCCATCAGCCGACTCGATCAGCATGCAGTGCGTACAGAGGTCGCCGAGCAGCCCCTTGCTCTTGCCGTCGAAGAACGCACCGCCGATCGGCCGGTGCGTGCCACAGTTGAGGTGATGGATGCGCATGTCTGCCCCCGCTACAGTCACGGCATTAGCAGCCGAAACACTGGAACGGCGCAACCCATCCAGCCGCATGACAGCAGACCGTCAGGGATGCGGGGTCTTTTCCTGATGCGCAGTCTCAAACGGCGCCTTCAAGAAAGCGGTCAGCCGCTCCGATTCCGCCCGTTCCAGGACGACGTCGGCACAGATCAACGGTTCGGCGAGGAAAACGTGACGGAAAGCCCGCCCGAGGCGCCGCCAAAAGCCAGCGGTCTTCGTCGAGATGACCGAAATCATGAATGCGCCGTCTATGTCGGCATCAGGCTGTATCAGGACGCCGTGGTGCGGCGTTCTGCAGTTGCAGAGCAAATACTCATAGATCACAAATTAACGAAAGCCTCGGGCTCGACACCAATATGGTCGAGTGGGTCAACTCATATCGGCGCCAAAGCTTGCCGGCAAGAGACTGCGCCAGCGAGTTGCTTCCACCAGCGCAGAGGTACGAGTGCATCCATCACCATTCGGGTTACGGCACGAAGCTGGCGAAGTCGTTTGTATGAACTGACCATGCGAGGGCGGTCAGTGCTTGCGCCAGACCTGCACGTCTTCGTCAGCGACAAGTCTCAGCCCGTCACTGTTCTCGACATAGACCGATGCCGTCTCGCCCAAGGCTCGGAGCATCCTTGCAGCGAACAGGGCATCCGAAATCGCCTCGTCACGCTGGCTATAGGGCCGTGGCCCACCCTTGGGATCGATATCCCGCTCGGGGCTGGCTATGCGCCATCCCGCCCCGTCATGCGTCACTAATATCCTGACCGTCATGCCGCACTCTCCGGACGCACCAACGCGCATCGACGCCAGCAGTTGCGTAGGGTGCAAACAGTTGACTGCGACTGCGTGACGCCGCCGTTTAGCCGATCGTCCGCGTGCTCTCGCGCACGATCAGATCGGAGGTCAGAACCACATGCACCGGCTCGCCGTTTGAAACGCCTTCGATGATGTCGATCAGCAAGCGCGTCGCCATCCGGCCGATTTCCTCCCGGGGCTGGCGCATGGTCGTCAGCGGCGGGTTATAGTAGGGCGCGAAGGATACATCGTCGAACCCCACCACCGAGATGTCGCGCGGGCACTCGACGCCTGCGACGTGCATGCGGTGGATCAGCCCGGTCGCCATCTCGTCATTGCCGCAGAACACGGCGGTCGGACGCTCCGGTGCGACGAGGAACTGCTCGGCCGCCGCAGCGCCGGACTCGGTGTTGTAGGCGCCCTGGTAGAGCCATTCCGGGCGAACCTGCAGCCCTAGTGCCTGCATCGCCTCCTGGTAGCCGACGAAGCGCTCGTTGGTGGATTTGTTGCGCGATGGGCCGATGACATGAGCGATCCTTGTGTGCCCAAGTGCGGCCAGATGCTGCACCGCCCGCTTGGCGGCGAGGCGGTTGTCGGTGATCACCGAGTTCACCTTGGGATCGGGAATCTCGTCATAGGCGGCGACGAGCGGCAGGCTGATCCCGTCCGCGCCGATGTGGTGCAGCGAGTTCGTATCGAGCGAGCCGTCGAACAGCAGCAGCCCGTCAGCACGGGTGGACAGCAGGTAGTCCTGCAGCCAGCGGTTCGGATCATCGCCGATGCGGCTGGCGACGAGCACGCTGTAGCCGCGCGAGGACGCTTCGCTCAGCACGGCGTCGAGCACGGTCGAGTAGTACGGGTTGCCGATATTCGGCGCCGCCATCAGAATCGTGCGGGCGGCCTTGAGCCGCAACGAACGGGCCGCCTGGTTCATCGTGTAGCCGCTATCGCGTACTGCGGCGTGCACACGCTCGCGTGTCGCTTCCGTTACGCGTTCCGGTGCGCTCAGCACCCGGCTGACAGTTGCGGCGGAGACCCCGGCCTGCCGCGCAACATCCTGAATCGTAGGCGTTTTCCTGGACGTGTTCATGGCCATGCAGCGCTCCCTCTTCGCTGCCGACACCCCAAATTAGTTCGGCCTTGACAGCCGCTCAAGGAATGTCTGAAACTCCTGCAATCGATTGCATTGAAGTTTCGTAACGCTTGGTGTAATCGATTACACGCTGTCGCCTCCTAAGGCTATCCCTCGTTAGTGGGAGCCAGAGAGGCCGGCGCAGAATTCGCTGGGGGCGCATCGCTCCTCGGGAACGTTGGGAGGATACATTATGAAGTCGTTTTTCCCGGTGGTGGCCATGGTGGCCGCCGCCATGCTTGGTAGCACGGCCGTACGCGCGGCTGACGTCGAAGTCATCCATTGGTGGACGTCGGGCGGCGAGCAGGCTGCCGTGTCGGTTTTTGCGAACGAGTTCGACAAGACCGGCGACAAGTGGGTCGATAACGCGATTGCTCTGGGTGAGACCGCTCGTGCCGCCATCATGCAGCGCGCCCTCGGTGGTGATCCGCCGGATGCCGCGCAGTTCAACCCTGGCCGTCAGTACGAAGAACTGATCGCCGCCGGCCTGTTGCTCGACCTGACGCCCCTCGCCGAAAAAGAAGGCTGGGACAATTTCATCCGTCCCGCCGAGACCGTTGCTCCGTGCAAGGTTGACGGCAAGTGGTACTGCGTGCCCGTCAACATCCACATGAACAACTGGGCCTGGGCTTCGGTTTCGGCCTTTACGAAGGCCGGGCTCGAAGTTCCCAAGACCTGGGACGAGTATATTGCCGACCTGCCCAAGCTGAAGGAAGCCGGCGTCATTCCGTTCGCCGTCGGTGGTGACGGTGGCGGCTGGCAGATTTCCAACCTTGCCAACGGTCTCATCCTTGCTCAGCTCGGCGCCGCAAATGTCGAGAAGATCTGGAAGGACAAGGATCTCGCTCTCGCCGGTGGTCCGGAAGTGCTCAAGGCCTTCACCGATCTCAAGGCCCTCGGCAGCTACGCCGATGCCGGCTCGCCGAACCGCAGCTGGTCCGACACCACCTCGCTGGTGATCTCCGGTGAAGCGGCTCTGCAGGTCATGGGCGACTGGGCCCAGGGCGAATTCCAGGTTGCCGGTCAGAAGCCGGGTACCGAGTACGCCTGTCTGCTCGGGCCGCTCGTGCCGGAGCCCACGCATGTCCGCATCGGCGGCGACATCTTCGTGTTCTTCAAGCAGAACGATCCTGAAGTCGAGCGCGCCCAGCTGTCGCTGGCCTCGCTGATGGTCAATCCGCAGGTGCAGGCGCTGTTCAACACGGCCAAGGGTTCCGCCCCGATCCGTGACGACGTCGATCTGTCGCTTGCCAATGACTGCATGAAGCTGGCGATCGACGTGCTGAAGAAGCCGGGTGCGGTTGTTCCGGATCAGAACGTGTGGCGCAACGAGGCCTTCGCAACGGCCCAGAACGCCATCTTCTCGGACCTGATCTACAACGCCAACACCACTCCGGAAGCGGCTCAGGCGACCTTCGTCGAACTGCTCAAGAACGCCGAGTGATTTGTTGCGGCGGCCCGGTATACTCCGGGCCGCCGTTCTTTTTTGTCTTGCATGCGGGGAATAGCGCGTGACCACGACTGTTGCGACTGAGCAGGCGCTTACCCAGCGTCAGCTCAAAGCGAGAGCCGGTCGCCGACGTCTAGTCGGCAAGCTTTCGGCCATTATCGGAACGCTGCCGATGATGATCGTGGCGATTGGCGTCTTCGTCATCGGCATCACCTTCACGGTGGTGTTGTCCTTCACCAACACGAAATTCTTCCTGATCAACATCGATTTCGTCGGCTGGCGCCAGTACGATGTCTTGTGGTCGACGCCGCGCTGGCTGCAGTCTGTCACCAACATCTGGTTCTATGGCTTCGGACATATCGCGTTGTGCCTGGGCCTCGGTTTCGCCCTGGCAGTGGCTATGGATCAGCGTATCCGTGGCGAGGACGCGTTCCGCACGATTTTCCTCTATCCCTTCGCGCTGTCGGCGGTGATCACGGGTCTCGTCTGGCAGTTGATGCTGGATCCCCATTGGGGCTTCCAGGCGTTCGTGCGCAGCCTCGGCTTCGCTGACTTTACCTTCGCGCCGCTCGCCAGCGGCAGCACGGCACTGATCGGCATGATCGTCGCCAGCGTCTGGAACGGCGTCGGCGTCACGATGGCCATCCTTCTCGCCGGCCTCCGTGGCGTGGACGAGGAAATCTGGAAGGCGGCGCGCATCGACGGCATCCCGGCCTGGCGCACCTATTTCAGCATCGTCGTTCCGATGATGCGTGGCGCGATTGCTACCGCCGTCGTCCTGCTGGTCGTCAACGTCGTCCGCACCTTCGACATCGTCATCGCAATGACCGGCGGTGGCCCCGGTATCTCGACGCAGATGCCGGCGACCTACGTCATCGACAACATCAACTCGCGGAACGTCGCGCAAGGCGCGGCTGCGGCCACCTGCATGCTCCTGCCGATCGCGGCGCTGGTCATCATCCAAGCGTACTTCCGTTGGCGTGCCTCGCGCCGGGGGAGGACCACATGAGTTCGGTAGCTTTGCAGGCCGGCGTCGAGCCGTCGGGCCCGAAGCCCAGGCAAGTCACTGCAGGCCGGATCGGCATCTATGCCTTCCTGCTGATCGCGGCACTGTTCTTCCTCATTCCGCTCATCGTCATGCTGATGACGTCGATGAAGTCGATGGGCGAAATCCGTGGCGGCAATATCTTCGCGCTGCCGACCCAGCCGACCTTCGACTACTGGGTCAAGGCCTGGAGTTCGGCGTGTACCGGCGTCACATGTAACGGCCTTGCCCCCGGCTTTCTCAACTCAGCCAAGATCACGCTGCTGTCCGTGCCGATCTCGATCGTCATCGCCATGATCAACGGCTACGCGCTGAGCTTCTGGCGCTTCCGCGGCTCGGAGCTGATGTTCGCGATCCTGGTGTTCGGCGCCTTCGTGCCGTTCCAGGTGCTGGTCTACCCGATCATTTTCGGCCTCAGCCGTGTCGGCCTGTTCGGCACGCTGCCGGGCATCGTCATCGTCCACACCATCTTCGGCATGCCGATCCTGACGCTTCTGTTCCGCAACTTCTTCCAGTCGTTGCCGATCGAGCTGTTCAAGGCGGCGCGCGTCGATGGGGCAGGGTTCTGGCGCATCTTCTTCTCGGTGATGCTGCCCATGTCGGTGCCGATCGCCATCGTCGCGGTGATCCTGCAGGTCACCGGCATCTGGAACGACTTCCTCTTCGGCCTGGTTTTCGCCGGCCGCGAGAACATGCCGATGACGGTCCAGCTCAACAACATCGTGCGTACCTCGACCGGTACGGTCGAATACAGCACCAACATGGCGGCCACCGTGCTTACCGGCGCGATCCCGCTGTTCGTTTACTTCGTTTCCGGCAAGTGGTTCGTCCGCGGTATCGCTGCCGGCGCCGTGAAAGGCTGACCATGGTTACCAGTGTAGAAATCAAGGACCTGTCGCTCAATTACGGTACCGTCACGGTGCTGGACAATTTGAGCCTCGAGGTCGGCCAGGGCGAGTTCATCGTGCTGCTCGGGCCCTCGGGTTGCGGCAAGTCGACCCTGCTCAACTGCATCGCCGGGCTGCTCGACATCTCGGCCGGCCAGATCTTCATCTCCGGCAAGAACGTCACCTGGGACGAGCCAAAGGACCGCGGCATCGGCATGGTGTTCCAGTCCTACGCGCTCTATCCGCAGATGACGGTAGAGAAGAACATGAGCTTCGGCCTCCGGGTCGCGGGCATGCCGAAGCCCGAGATCGAGTCGCGGGTGAAGCGGGCTGCCGGGATCCTGCAGCTGGAAGCCCTGCTGCAGCGCAAGCCGGTTGAACTCTCGGGTGGTCAGCGCCAGCGCGTCGCCATCGGTCGCGCGCTGGTCCGTGACGTGGACGTGTTCCTGTTCGACGAGCCGCTTTCGAACCTCGATGCCAAGCTCCGCAACGACCTGCGCGTCGAGATCAAGCGGCTGCACCAGCGGCTCAAGAACACCATGATCTACGTCACCCACGACCAGATCGAGGCGATGACCCTGGCGGACCGCATCGCGATCATGAAGAACGGCGTGATCCAGCAGCTCGCCGATCCGCACACCATCTACAACAAGCCCACCAACCTGTTCGTCGCCGGCTTCATTGGCTCCCCTTCGATGAACTTCATCAAGGGCGACCTGAGCTCAGGCACGCTCGACGCATCGGGCACTCCGATCTCACTGGCCAACTACCAGTTCAACGGTACCGCGAACGGCAACGTCGTGCTCGGCATTCGCCCCGAGCATGTCGCCGTCGGCGAGGACGCTCGCAAGATGCCGTTCCAGATCGAGAGCGAGATCGAGATCGTCGAGCCGATGGGCGCCGATACGGTGGCGTGGACCAAGCTCGGCGGGCAGTCGCTGACCTTCCGCGCCGCCGCGGAAGTGCACCTCGAACCCGGCCAGAAAGTCCTGATCGGCTTCGATCCTGCTCGTGGCTCCGTCTTCAACGCTGAAAGCGGCAACCGCATCTGACCTTTCGGCTCGTTAGGCTTACCGGGCGGGTGGCGAGGAGGCCGCGTCCGATGCTACGAGCCACCGACAACAGCGACGCGCGCCCCGGTTTTGCAACCGGGGCGAACGCATTAGCGGAGGAGATATTTCTTGGATTTTTCGTTCCAGCTCTATAGCGCCCGGAACTTCCCGCCGCTCGACGACGTGCTCGGCCGCATCGCGAAGGCTGGCTACCGTCAGGTCGAGGGTTTTGGTGGGCTTTATGCCGAGGCGGAAAGCCTCGCCGCCTTGCTGAAGAAGTACGGCCTCACCATGCCGACGGGCCATTTCGGCCTCGCTCAGCTACTGGACACAGATGCGGCCCTCAAGACCGCGGAAACGTTGGGGATCAAGTATCTCTACTGCCCCGCTGTGTCCAAGGAAGAGCGCGAGAACCAGCCCGACAGCAAGTGGGTCGCACTTGGCGAGACCCTCGCCGGCCTCGGCGAGGCTTTCCGCAAGCGCGGCTTCGGCTTTGGCTGGCATAACCACGCCTTCGAGTTCGAACCCACCGCCAGCGGCCGGTTGCCTATGGACATCCTACTCGAGACGGCGGCCCACAACGAGTGGGAGATGGACGTCGCTTGGGTGGTGAAGGGGGGACAGGACCCGATAGCCTGGATGAAGAAGTTCGGCGGCCGTATCAACGCCATTCACGTCAAGGACATCGCGCCCGCCGGCGAGAATGCCGACGAGGATGGCTGGGCCGATGTCGGCCACGGCACCCTCGACTGGGACGCGCTCTACGCCGCCGCCAAGCAGCACACCAATGTCCGCTATTTCGTGATGGAGCACGATAACCCGGCCGATGTTGACCGGTTCGCCTCCCGCTCCATCGCTACCGTCAACGCCTGGAAATAGATCGAGAACATCAATGGATATCGGCTTTCAGCTTTTCAGCGCCCGCAATTTCCCGCTGGCAGACGTACTCAAGAAGGTGGCCGCGCTCGGCTACACCCATGTCGAGGGTTACGGCGCGCTTTACGCCAACCCCGATCCGGCAGCGCTGAAGGCCCTGCTCGACGCCAACGGTCTCACCATGCCGACGGCCCACATCAGCCTCGGCGACCTTGAGGATACGTCCAAGACCCTGAAGCTCACCGAGACGCTGGGCATCAAGGTTGCGGTCTGCCCGTGGCTGGCACCGGACCAGCGCCCGACTTCGGCTGATGGCTGGAAGGCATTTGGCGACAAGCTGCAGAAGATCGGCAAGCCGCTGCAGGATGCCGGCCTCACGTTCGGCTACCACAACCACGACTTCGAGTTCGTCTCCTATGACGACAAGTACGCGATGGACCTGCTGCTCGAGGCTGCGCCGGCCGTGAACGTCGAAGCCGACGTCGCCTGGATCGTACGCGGCAAGGCCGACCCGGCCACCTGGCTGTCGAAGTTCGGCGACCGCATCGTCGCCGTCCACGTCAAGGACATCGCCCCGGCTGGCGAGAATACCGATGAGGATGGTTGGGCCGACGCAGGGCAGGGCATCGTGCCCTGGAAGACCCTGTGGCCGATCGTCCGCAACCAGACCAAGGCGCAATACTTCGTCGCCGAACACGACAATCCCAAGGACATCGACCGCTTCGCTTCGCGCTCGATCGCCTTCATCAAGACCCTTGGAGCCTAAGATCATGGCAAAGACCTATGGCGTCGGCATCATGGGAGCCGGCAACATCTCGGCTGCCTATCTGCGCCTCGCCCCGCTGTTCAAGAACCTCGAAGTCCGCGCCGTCGCCGACATCATTCCCGAGGCCGCCAAGAAGCGCGCTGAGGAATACGGCGTCGCGGCCCAAACCCCGGACGAGCTGCTGAAGAACTCGGAGATCGATGTGATCGTGAACCTCACGATCCCCTCGACCCACTTCCAGGTCACCAAGGACATCCTGAGCGCCGGCAAGCATGCCTACTCTGAAAAGCCCTTCGTCCTCAGCGTCGAGGAAGGCATCCAGATCAAGGCGCTGGCCGACGAGCACAAGCTGAAGGTCGGCTCCGCGCCGGACACCTTCCTCGGCGGCTCGCACCAGCAGGTCCGCTCGATCATCGACTCCGGCAGGCTCGGCAAGATCGCATCCGGCACCATGCACGTCATGAGTCGCGGCATGGAGCACTGGCACCCCAATCCGGACTTCTTCTTCCAGCCCGGCGGCGGCCCCATCCTCGACATGGGTCCGTACTACGTCACCGACCTGATCAGCCTCGTCGGCCCGATCAAGCGTGTCACCGCCTTCACCGGCAAGGCACGCGAAGAGCGTGAAGTGACGACGGCCGGCTCGCCCTTCCAGGGCACCAGGATCAAGGTCAACACCCCGACCACGATCCACTCCATCCTCGAGTTCCACAACGGCGCCATCATCACGCTGGGCGCCAGCTGGGACGTGTCGAGCAACGGCCACCACAATATCGAGCTCTACGGTACCGAAGGCTCGGTCTACGTGCCCGATCCGAACTTCTTCAACGGCGACGTCACGATCACCGATCGCGCCGGCACCAAGGAGAAGGTGACCCCGTGGGATCACCCATTCGGCGTCGCCAACCAGGATCTCGACAAGCCAGCGCCGCGTGCCAACTACCGCAACGCCGGCCTGAGCGACATGATGGACTCGATCGAGACCGGCAAGGCCGCCCGCTGCGGCCTCGACGTGGCGCTTCACGCCGTCGATGTGCTGACCTCGATCCTCAAGTCGGGCGAAACCGGCCAGGTCATCACGCTTGCCACCACCTGCCAGCGCCCCGCGGCGCTGGGCCCGGATGAAGCCCGCGCGCTGCTGAAGTAAGCGTTCTCACCGACAATCTTTGGAACGACCGCTGTCGTTGGATGGCGGCCGTTCTGGGTGGCTACAATCGACCCCGGAAGATGAACTCGTGGTTCTGGCAAAGCTGGGCCCGATAGTTGAACTCCTTGCCTTCCTTGACCCTGATCAGCACGTCCACCACGCACTTGTTCGCCCCGTCGTCGAGCAGCACCTGCAGCTTTCCTTTGGGAGGGATCGGCTTTCCTTTAAGCCGTTCAGATCCCATTTCGGCGGTCACGATCTCCACGTAGAGTTCGGTGATCGTCAGCTTCGAAGCGTTCTTGAAATGGATGCGGAGAGGCGCTCCCGCCCATGCGGGCAAGGTCATTATCGTAGCCGCAAGCACTGCGGCAAATAGTTGCTTCATTTGATATCCCCCGGGGCAGCGTAGCCCTGCCCGCGGAAATATAGCGAACGAAACTCATCTTTGGTGAGCGCCATCCGATGTGCTTAACGCCGGTTGGTGAGATAGCGTTTGCGGCCCCACCTCGCCTTGACAGTTTTCGGCGCACAGTGAAGGTAAGCCCCTGACATGTCAGCGGCGCTTCAGCGACATCGGCGGCAGGCTTTATCCACCGCCGACTGCGGCTCGCAGACCTGAGGTACGTGCACAATCGGTGGCCAATAGAGCCGCCCAAGGGAGGTATTCATGCGCACCATTAAGGGGCCGGCCATTTTCCTGGCCCAGTTCGCGGGCGACAAGGCGCCGTTCGACACCCTCGACAATCTGTGCGGCTGGGCCGCTGACCTAGGCTACAAGGGCGTGCAGATCCCCACCTGGGCCGGTCACTTGGTCGATGTCGAGAAGGCAGCGACGTCGAAGACCTACGCCGACGAGCTCAAGGGCAAGGTGAACAGCCACGGGCTCGAGATCGCCGAACTCGCGAGCCACATCATCGGCCAGTTGGTTGCGGTCCATCCGGCCTACGACACGCTGTCGGATGGCTTCGCCATTCCCGCCGTGCGCGGCAATCCGAAGGCCCGCCAGGAATGGGCGGTGCAGCACCTCAAGCATTGCGCCGCGGCCTCGAAGAACCTCGGCCTCAAGGCTCACGCGACCTTTTCGGGTGCACTCGCCTGGCCCTATCTCTACCCGTTCCCGCAGCGCCCGGCCGGCCTCGTCGAGGAGGCCTTCGATGAGCTGGCCCGCCGCTGGATCCCGATCCTCGATGAGTTCGATCGCAACGGCGTCGACGTCTGCTACGAGATCCACCCCAGCGAAGACCTGCACGACGGCGTCACCTACGAGATGTTCCTCGAGCGAGTGAACAATCACTCGCGGGCGAACCTGCTCTACGATCCCAGCCACTTCGTACTGCAGCAGCTCAACTATCTGGAATACATCGACTTTTACCACGAACGCATCCGCATGTTCCACGTCAAGGACGCCGAGTTCAATCCGACCGGCAAGCAGGGCGTCTATGGCGGCTTCCAGTCCTGGGTGAACCGGGCAGGGCGCTTCCGCTCGCTCGGCGATGGCCAGGTGGATTTCGCCGGCATTTTCTCGAAGCTCAGCCAGTACGGCTTTGACGGGTGGGCCGTGCTCGAGTGGGAGTGCGCCATCAAGTCGCCGCAGCAGGGCGCCGAGGAAGGGGCTCCGTTCATCCAGAGCCACATCATCAACGTCACCGAGAAGGCCTTCGACGACTTCGCTGCGTCGGGCACCGACAAGGCGGCCAACCGCAAGATTCTCGGTCTGAGCTAAGGGGGAAGAAATGGCAGAGAACGGCGCACCGCGCATTCGTCTTGGCATGGTCGGCGGCGGTACCGGAGCCTTTATTGGCTACGTGCACCGCATCGCGGCCCGCATTGACGGCGACTACGATCTCGTCGCCGGCGCCTTGTCGTCCAATCCGGCGACGGCAAAGGAGTCGGGCAAGAACCTCGGGCTCGCCGAGGACCGCATCTACACTTCCTACGAGGAGATGGCGGCCAAGGAATCCGCCCGCAAGGACGGCATCCAGGCGGTCTCGATCGTCACCCCGAACCACGTCCACTTCGGCCCGGCCAAGGCCTTTCTCGAGGCTGGCATCCACGTCATCTGCGACAAGCCTCTGACCTCGACGCTCGAGGACGCGCGGGCGCTGGCGGCGATCAAGCCGAAGAAGGGCGCCAAGTTCCTGCTCACGCACAACTACACCGGCTACCCGCTGGTGCGGCAGGCGCGCGAGCTGGTGAAATCCGGCGCGCTCGGCAAGATCCGCGTCGTGCAGGTGGAGTACCCGCAGGACTGGCTGACCAACCCGGCCGATCCGAACAACAAGCAGGCCGCCTGGCGCACCGACCCCAAGCGCTCCGGCGCCGGCGGTGCGATCGGCGATATCGGCACGCACGCCTATAATCTCGCCCGCTTCGTCACGGGCCTGAAGACCGAGGCGGTGAGCGCCGACTTGCAGAGCTTTGTGAAGGGCCGCAAGGTCGACGACAACGTCAACATCCTGCTCCGCTTCCACGGCGGCGCCCGCGGCATGCTTTGGGCCAGCCAGGTGGCGGTGGGCTCCGAGAACGGCCTGCAACTTCGCGTCTATGGCGAGAAGGCCGGCCTCGAGTGGCGCCAAGATAACCCGAACTACATGTGGTACACCGAGTTCGGCAAACCCAAGCAGTTGCTGACCCGCGGTGGCGCCATCTCCGCCGATCCGGCGGCATCGATGAACGTTCGCGTCCCCTCAGGGCACCCAGAGGGCTATCTCGAGGCCTTCGCCACGCTCTACAGCCAGTTCGCCCAGGTGATCCGCGGCGAGGGCAAGGACGTGGCCGGACTGCTGCCGAGCTTGGCCGATGGCGTCGAGGGAGTGGAGTTCATCACCGCCTCGATCGCCTCGTCCAAGAACGACGGCAAGTGGACCAAGTTCAGCGACGTCTGAGATCTCGGTCTTCAGTCGCCGACGGGGCTCCCGTCGGCGACTGGTCAACTCGCTCGACCGTATAGCCCCTGTCGCGCAGCAACGCCGGCACGCCGTCGGGGCCGACGAGATGCGCCGCGCCGACGATGACCAGCGACCGGTCGTCCGTCGCCAGTAGAGTTTCGAGCGGCTTGACCCAGCGGGCATTTCGGTCGGTCAGCAGCCGGTTGTAGAGCGCCGCGTCCTCGGGCGTGACTTGGGCCTCGATCGTCTCCGCCAGCGACGCGGTATCCCCGCTTTGCCAGGCATCGATCAGGTCGTCGAGTGCGCTGACGGCGCCGCTCTCGATGCCATCAAGCGTCGACATCAGCGTGGTGACCTGCTCGTCGAGTGGGGCATCGGAGAGGAAGCCCATCTGCTCGGCCGCTGTCTCGAGGCCGCGCTTGCGCCGGGGGTCCACTTCACTGTCGACCAGTGTCTCCACCCCGGCGGCGGTCTTTGGATAAGCGCCCTGCATCAGGGTCATCGTCGCCAGCCATGGCTGCATGCGCTGGAGTGCAGCCATGTCGGCACTCACAGTGCCCGCAATCGTCGAAAGCCGGGTGAACTGCGCCGGCGTCAGCACGTCCCGCAGCGTTCGTCCGTCGCGAAACATGCCCTTGGTCAGGGTGATCTGTGTAATTGTCGAGTAGGCCTCGATATCCATCACCACCTCGAAATAGACGTGGTCGGCCGAGTGCAGGATCGAATCGAACTGCGGGGTCCGCCAGTCCACCTGCTTGGTGAAGAGGTGCACCGAGCCGAACAGGTAGATCGAACTGTCGGCGTCGCTCACGCGCCACAACGCCGGCTCGGCGAGAGCCGGCGTGACGAGGCATCCGGCCAACAGCAACGGCGCGGCGATGTAGCGGAGTTTTGTCACTCCGCCCGGCCTCAGTGGGTCCAGGGAGTCTTGCGATCGGAGCGGAAATTGTCCGAGTAGCTGTTCCGCTTCACCGTCGCCTTGTGCTCGGGCATCACCTGAAAGGCGATGCCGTTGCGGTGGGCATAGGCCTCGGCCTCTTCGAGCGTCTCGAAGGTGAGCCGGATCTGCGCCCTAGTGTCGGCGGAGGAGGTGTACCCCATTAACGGCTCGATCTCGCGTGCGGACGCCGGCTCATGCACCAGCACCCAGTCCTTGGACTTTCCGCGGCCGGACTGCATCGCATTTGGTGCAGGCCGATAGATACGTGCCGTCATCGCTTCCTCTTTAGTGGTCGGGGCAGAGTGATTCGAACACTCGACCCCCGGTTCCCAAAACCGGTGCTCTACCAGACTGAGCTATACCCCGAACTATCGCAATCCGTTATCCGCACTCGCCGCAAAGCGCAAGCATTGCCGGGATTTGCGACGCAGAGTTGACGTAACCCGCCTCTTTGCGCACTTAGGCGCCATGATCGACTCCAGCAAACCTTGGCCGTTTGGCCTCAGCCGCCGCAGTGTTCTGCCGATCCTCATCGGCTTTGCAGTGGCCATCGCTGCGCTCTACCTGCTCGATCACCCGATCTCGCAGTGGGCCCAGGAGACCGCGCAGCCGGTGCGGCCGTTCTTCCGCTGGATCACCCGCTGGGGCGAATCGGACTGGATCCTGATCCCGACTGTCGTCGGCTGGCTGGGTGGCTGGCTGCTGTCGCTGGTGACGCGCGAGCGGGTGAAGTTGGTGGCGGCCCAGTTTGCCGCGATCTGCGGCTTCATCTTCGTTGGCGTCGGCCTGCCGAGCCTCGCGGCGACGTTGCTGAAGCGCGCCCTTGGCCGCGGTCGCCCGGAAACGTGGACCGTCGAGGCGCCGCTGAGTTTCCAGCCGATGAACTGGGGCGCCTGGGAGTACCAGAGCTTCCCGTCGGGCCACGCTACCACGGCCTTCTCCCTGGCGGCAGTCATAGCGATCCTGTGGCCCAGGGCCTTCTGGCCGGCGCTGCTTTTTGCCGTGCTGATCGCGGTGTCCCGTGTCGTCCTCGGCGAGCATTACCCGACCGACATCACCGCCGGCGCGGTGCTTGGCGTTGTCGGCGCCTATGCCGTGCGCCAGCTGTTCGTAGCGCGCGGCTGGTTGTTCGAGAGCACTGACGGGCGCATCACCCGGCGGGCGTGATCGCTACCCGCGGCTATAGCGCTCCAGCGCGGCTGTCATGTCGGCCTTGAGGTCGTCAAAACCTTCGAGGCCGATATGGACGCGGAACATCTGGCCTTCGGCCGTCCAGGGCACCGCAGTGCGGATATTGCCGGGATCGAACGGCAGGCACAGGCTCTCGTAGCCGCCCCACGAATAGCCCATGCCGAAGAGCTCGAAGCCGTTGACCATAGCTGCCAGGGCGTCGCGCGAGCGCTTCTTGAGCCGGAACGCAAACAGGCTGCCGCTGCCGGTGAAATCGCGCTGGTAGATTGCGTGATCCGGATGCGAGGGCAGGGCGGGGTGATAGACCTCCTCCACCTCGGGTCGCGTCTCCAGCCACTGCGCGAACGCAACGCTCTGTTCCGTGTGATTTTTCATCCGCAGCGCCAGCGTCCGCATGCCGCGCAGGGCGAGGTAGCAGTCGTCCGGCGAGGTGGCGACACCGAGGATGCGATGCGTCCGGCGCAGCCGGTTCCAGGTCCTCTCGTTCGCGGACACCGTGCCGAGCATGGCATCGGAATGTCCGACGAACATCTTGGTTGCCGCATGCATCACCATGTCGGCGCCGAGCTTCAGCGGCGAGTGATAGAGCGGCGTTGCCCACGAATTGTCGACGATCACGATGACGTCCCGCGCGTGCGCCGCGGCGACGATGGCCGGCAGGTCCTGCATCTCGAAGGTGAGCGAGCCTGGTGTCTCAGCGAAGATCGCCTTGGTCTTATCGGTGATCAGCGCGGCGATACCGGCCCCGATGCGAGGATCGTAATATCGCGTGGTTATCCCCAGTCGCGCCAGCCCCTCGGAGCTGAACGTGCGCGTTGGCTCGTAGGCCGAGTCGGTGATCAGCACCTCATCCCCGGCTGAAACTGCGGCGAGGAGGGCAGTGGAGACAGCCGACAGCCCCGACGGGCAAATGACTGTCCCTGCGGCGCCTTCGAGTTCAGTCACCAGCTGGGCCAGCGCCCGGTTCGTCGGGTTGTCATTGCGACCGTAGCGGTAGGTCCGTTTGTAGTCCTCGAGCTCGTCGAGCGTATTGAACAGGATGGTCGAGCCGCGGAACACTGGTACGTTGACGAAGCCCAGATGCTCCTCGGACGCACGCCCGGAATGAGTGAGAATGGACTCTTGGGAGAGGGAAGTGCCGGATTTCCGGTCGTTTTCGGTCATTGCAAACTCTGCACAAAACGCAGTCACAGGGGATTGTTGAACAAAAAACAGTCAGGTTTGCTGCCCCAATGTGGCCATGGAGCTTGACGCAACCCTCGATTGCCGCTTCGATGCTTAGCAGCATCACTCCCGCCGTCAAAGGCGGAGGTGCCGCCGGGGGGCGGGCTTGGGGCCAAGCCCATCGGCCAACAGGGTCAGGAACAAAGGCAAAATCAATGAAGAAACAAATCCTCATGCTGGCCGCGACCGCCGCATTCGGGCTGTCGGGCAGCGTTGCGCTTGCCGATACGCTCGCCGATGTGAAGGCACGCGGTTTCGTGCAGTGCGGCGTCACTGAGGGCGTGCCGGGCTTCAGCCAGCCGGACGCAAGCAACAACTGGGCCGGCCTGGACGTCGAGTACTGCCGTGCGCTCGCCGCGGCGATCTTCAACGACCCGACCGCCGTCCGCTTTACCCCGACCACCTCGTCCGATCGCTTTACGGTCCTCGGCTCGGGTGAAGTCGACCTCCTGGCGCGTACCACCACCTGGACCATGACCCGCGACACCACGCTGGGCCTCATGTTCGTGGGTACGCTGTTCTACGACGGCCAGGGTTTCGTCGTCCGCAAGGCCGACGGCATCACTTCGGCTTCAGGGCTGAGCGGCGCCGCCGTCTGCATCGAGTCCGGCACCACCACCGAGCTCAATGCTGCCGACTACTTCTCGTCGAACGGCCTCGAGTTCAATCCGGTGACCTTCACGGGCCAGGCTGAAGTGCTCAAGGCCTACGAAGACGGCCGTTGCGACGTGCTGACATCGGACTCCTCGCAGCTAGCCGGCAACATTACCGAGTTCGCCGTGCCGGAAGACCATATCCTGCTGCCCGACATCATCTCGAAGGAGCCGCTGGCCACCGTGGTGCGCCAGGGCGACGACACCTGGTTCGAGATCAACCGCTGGGTGTACTACGCGCTGCTCGAAGCTGAAGAGCAGGGCGTGACCCAGGCCAATGTCGACGAGATGCTGGGTTCGGACAACCCGACCATCCGCCGCCTGCTTGGCGTCGAGGGCGACTTCGGCACCCCGCTTGGCCTGACCAAGGACTGGGCTTACCAGGCAATCAAGGGCACCGGTAACTACGGCGAAATCTTTGAACGCAATGTTGGCTCGGGCTCGCCGCTGAACCTGGCCCGCGGTCTCAACGCCCTGTGGACCGATGGCGGCCTGCAGTACGCTCCGCCGATCCGCTAACCAGACAGCACCGGCGCTCCCTCGGGGGCGCCGGTCGCCTTTGGCGCATCCACCCAGCGCGCGGTTCGTCACTCGGGCAGGAGAGACACATTGGCCAGCATAGACGTCGGGCGGCGGCCCGATGACAAGGTTTTCTTCTTGAACGACCCGAAGGTCCGGGGCGTGTTCTACCAGATTGCGGTCGCTGCGGCGGTCGTCCTGTTTGCGGCATGGGTTGTCGCCAATACCGGCGCGAACCTGCGCGCCCAGAACAAGACTACCGGCTTCGATTTCCTCTGGGGCACGGCCGGGTTCGAGGTCAGCTTCACCCTGACGGGGTTCAACCGCTCGTCGATCTACTGGCAGGCGCTGTTGACCGGTGTCGTCAACACAGTGCTCGTTTCGGCCATATCCATCGTTGTCGCCACCGTCATCGGCTTCGTCCTCGGCATCGCGCGTCTTTCCAGCAACTGGATCGTGTCGCGCCTGGCTGCCGTCTACGTCGAGGTCGTGCGCAACATTCCGCTGCTGCTGCAGCTGTTCGTCTGGTACTTCGCCGTGCTCAAGGCGATGCCGGCAGTCAAGCAGTCCATCCTCTTCTTCGGCGATTGGGCTCTCAACCAGCGCGGCCTCTACGTCCCCAAGCCTCTGCTCGACGATCGTTTCATCTTTGTTGCGGTCGCCTTCCTGGTGAGCGTCGTGGTGGCTGTCGCGATCAGCCGCTGGGCGCGGAAGCGCCAGGATGCGACCGGACAGCAGTTCCCCAGCTTCCTGGTTGGCGTTGGCGTCATCGCCGTCGTCACCTTGTTGTCGCTGCCGGTCTCCGGCACCAACCTCCAGTTCGATCCGCCGGTGCTGCAGGGCTTCAACTATAAAGGGGGAGTCCAACTCCCGCCCGAGCTTGTGGCGCTGGTCGTCGGCCTGTCGCTCTACCACGCCACCTTCATCGGCGAGACCGTCCGCGGCGGCATCCAGGCCATCAGCCACGGCCAGACCGAGGCGGCCCAGTCCCTCGGCCTCAAGGAAGGCCACCGGCTCCGCCTGGTGATCATCCCGCAGGCCATGCGCGTGATTATCCCGCCACTGACCAGCCAGTACCTGAACATAACCAAGAACTCCTCGCTCGGCGCTGCGATCGGCTATCCCGAGTTCGTTGCGGTGTTCATGGGCACTTCGCTCAACCAGTCGGGCCGCGCCATCGAGATTGTGGCGATCACAATGCTCGTCTATCTGACGCTGTCCCTCAGCACTTCGGCGTTGATGAACTGGTACAATGCGCGCATCGCGCTGGTGGAGAGGTGAGCAGATGACCGATATCGGCTTCGTTCGCACCGAAATGGCCAGCAGCCGCCCGGCTCCTCAGCGCACTTCCGGTCCACTGCTCTGGCTCCGCAAGAACCTGTTCGCGACCCCTGCGGACACCGTGATGACAGTGCTCGTAGTGCTGTTCCTCTACTGGTTGATCCCGCTGATCTACCGCTTCATGATCGGCAACGCCGTGTTCTCCGGAACCGTCGAGGACTGCCGGGTCCTGAACGTTGGGGCCTGCTGGATCTACGTCGAGGCCCGGATCACGTTCTTCATCTACGGCTTCTATCCGACGGCCGAGTACTGGCGCGTCAACATCGTCTTCCTGCTGCTGGCGCTGCTGCTGATTCCCCTGCTGATGCCGAAGGCGCCGTACAAGCGCCTCAACGCCGCGCTTTTCTTCGTGGTGTTCCCAGTTGTTGCCTACATCCTGCTCAACGGCGGCATGTTCGGGCTGAGGGAAGTGCCGACCGAAAGCTGGGGCGGCCTAATGGTCACCCTGATCATTGCGCTCGTGGGCATCATCTGCTCGCTGCCACTCGGCATCCTGCTTGCCATGGGGCGGCGTTCCAAGCTGCCGATCGTCAAGGGGCTGTGCGTCGCCTTCATCGAGCTGTGGCGCGCGGTGCCGCTGATCACCGTGCTGTTCATGGCCTCGGTCATGCTGCCGCTGTTCATGCCGCAGGGCATGTCGGTCGACAAGCTGCTGCGCGCGCTTGTGGGTGTGACGCTCTTCACCGCGGCCTATCTCGCCGAAGTGGTTCGCGGCGGCTTCGCGGCGATCCCGCGCGGGCAGACGGAGGCGGCGTCGGCGCTTGGGCTTGGCTACTGGAAGGCGATGGGGCTGATCATACTGCCGCAGGCGCTCAAGCACTCGATCCCCGGCATCGTCAACAACTTCATCTCGCTGTTCAAGGACACATCGCTGGTCTCGATCGTGGGCATCTTCGATCTGCTCAACGCAGTGCAATCTGCAAGCTCCGACAACAGTTGGGCGGCCCCGACGCGTGATATCACCGGCTACGTTTTCGCGGCCATGATCTTCTGGGTCTTCTGCTTTGCCATGTCCCGCTACTCAATGTGGGTCGAGCGGCGGCTCAACACCGGATACAAGAGATAACAAATGAGCGAAGCAATGTCCGTCACCGACCGCGACATCGACACCACCAAGATGACGGTCTCAAAGACCGAGGTGGCGATCGAGATCGTCGGTATGAACAAGTGGTTCGGCGATTTTCACGTCTTGCGCGACGTCAACCTCAAGGTGATGAAGGGCGAGCGCATCGTCATCGCCGGGCCGTCGGGCTCCGGGAAGTCGACGCTGATCCGCTGCATCAACCGGCTCGAGGAGCACCAGCAGGGCCAAATCATCGTCAACGGCACCGAACTGACCTCGGACCTGAAGCGCGTCGACGAGGTGCGGCGCGAAGTCGGCATGGTGTTCCAGCACTTCAACCTGTTCCCGCATCTGACGATCCTGCAGAACCTGACGCTCGCCCCGATCTGGGTCCGCGGCATCCCCAAAGCCCAGGCCGAGGAGACCGCCATGATGTATCTCGAACGCGTGCGCATCCCCGAGCAGGCCAAGAAGTATCCCGGCCAGCTCTCCGGCGGCCAGCAGCAGCGCGTGGCTATCGCCCGCTCGCTCTGCATGAATCCGCGCATCATGCTGTTCGACGAGCCGACTTCGGCGCTCGATCCGGAAATGGTCAAGGAAGTGCTGGAAGTGATGATCGGTCTCGCCGAGGACGGCATGACCATGATCTGCGTCACCCACGAAATGGGCTTCGCCCGCCAGGTAGCGAACCGCGTCATCTTCATGGACCAGGGCCAGATCATCGAGCAGAACGAGCCGGAAGCGTTCTTCTCCAACCCGCAGCACGAACGCACCAAGCTGTTCCTCAGCCAGATCCTCCACTGATTGGACCAAGGCGGCGATGCCGCCTTGACCCCGCCGCCCTCGATCTGGATATTGCGCGCCGAGGGCGAGCAGGAGCATTGAAGTGTCCATGACGGTCGCGGCCGCTTGGCGGAGCCTCGTCCGCGCCGCATCAATTCTTTCGGCCGTCCTACTGCCGGCCCTGGCGACTGCGCAGGAGACGCCGGCCCCGGCGGGCCCGACGCTGCAGGCCATCCGCGATCGCGGCCACCTCATCTGCGCCACCGCCGACCCGCTGCCGAGCTTTGCCCAGCCGGGCAGCGATGGCCGCTGGACCGGCTTCGATGTGGACTTCTGCCGCGCCGTAGCGGTCGCCATCTTCAATGACGCCAGCAAGATGGAGTTCCTGCCGCTCTCCGGCGACAGCCGCTTCGCGCAGCTGCAGACCGGGACCATCGATCTCATCGCCCGCAATGCGCCCTGGACCATGCGGCGCGATACCGGCTACGGCGCCCGCTATGTCGCGACCTCGTTCTACGACGGGCAGGCGATCATGGTGCCGCAATCGCTCGGCTTCGTGTCGGCCTATGAGCTGGACAACGTCACCGTGTGTATTCTCGACGAGCCCGAGCAACTCGCCAACCTGCGCGAGTTCTTCTTCGGCACCCAGTCCACCTACAACGAAGTGCTGTACGAGGATCGCGAGGACCTGATCGTCGCCTACCAGCAGGGGCTGTGCAACGCCGTCTCCGCCTCTGCCAGCTACCTCAACGCCGTGCGGCGCGCCCTGCCTGAGCCGGCCATTCACCGCATCCTGCCCGAGCGCATCTCCAAGGATATGTTCGGCCCGGTCATCCGCGCCGGCGACGATCAGTGGTTCCATATCGTCCAGTGGACCCTGTTCGCTCTGATCAACGCCGAGGAAGCCGGTGTCACCTCCGCCAATATCGAGGCCCTCGCCGCCACCAAGTCGCACCGCATCCGGCGGCTGCTGGGGCTCGAGGGTACGTTTGGGCCGCCCATCGGGCTCGATCGCCTGTTCATCTCGAACGTGATCAAGGCCGTCGGCAACTACGGCGAGATCTTCGAGCGCAATTTCGGCCCCTCGACCGGGGCGGCCGTGGTGCGCGGACAGAATGCGCTGTGGAGCAATGGCGGCCTGCTCTGGGCCCCGCCGATCGAGTAGGGGTTAGCCGAATAGCACCGTCACGCGGCGGTTGATGGCGCCCTTTTTCTCGATCTTGCCGAGCTTGAGCGGCCCGATCTCGCCGGTGCTCTTCACATGCGTGCCGCCACAGGGCTGCAGGTCGACATCGCCGATCCGCACGAGCCGGACCCGGCCCTGGCCCATGGGCGGTTTGACGTTCATCGACTTGATCAGCCCCGGATTGGCCTCCAGCTCGGTATCGGTGATCCACTCCGACGTCACCGGATGGTCGGCGCTCACCAAGTCATTGAGCTTGCGTTCGATTTCGGCGGCGTCAGGGACATCCGGCAGGTTGAAATCGACGCGCCCCTTGTCCTCGCCGACCGCTGCGCCGGTGATCGGGTAGGGGAGGACGACGGTGACGAGATGCAGCGCGGTGTGCATGCGCATCAGCTTGTGCCGGCGCTCCCAGTCGAGATGCGCGATGACCTCCTCGCCGACCTGCAACTGTGGCGAACCTTCCGCCGGCTGTTGCAGGATTGCCGTCTTGTCGCCATCCGGATGAATGGTTCCTGCAATGGTTATGAACGAGCCATCGGCGCGCTCCAGCCGGCCGGTATCACCCGGTTGGCCACCCGAGGTGGCATAAAAGATCGTCCGGTCGAGCACGATGCCACCTTCGGGCGTGATCGCCGTGACGAGCGTGGGCAGCGAACGGACATAGCTGTCGTCGCGGAAGACGAACTCCGTCATGCGACCGGCTCCGGCTCCACCACCGCGCGCCAGTCGATCGGCGCGCGCGCTTCCAGCCAGTGCGGCACCGGCAGGTTCTTCGAGCGCAGGAATTCGGGGTTGAACAGCTTGCTCTGATAGCGATTGCCGTAATCGCAGAGCACGGTGACGATGGTCTTTCCCGGTCCGAGGTCGCGGGCCAGCCGCACGGCACCGGCGATGTTGATGCCCGACGAGCCGCCGAGGCACAGCCCCTCATATTCGAGCAGGTCGAATACGTAGGGCAGGGCCTCGCTGTCCGGAATCTGGTAGGCGCGATCTACCACCACATCCTTGAGGTTGGCGGTGATACGGCCCTGGCCGATGCCCTCGGTGATCGAGTTGCCGGAGCTCTTGAGCTCGCCGGTCGTGTAATAGCTATAGAGCGCCGCGCCCTCCGGGTCGGCGAGGCCGATCTGGACGTCGGGATTGTTCGCCTTGAGCGCCATGGAGACGCCGCCCAGCGTGCCACCGGAGCCGACGGCGCAGATGAAGCCGTCGATCTTGCCGCCGGTCTGCTCCCAGATCTCGGGGCCGGTGGTCTCGACATGGGCCTGCCGGTTGGCAGTGTTGTCGAACTGGTTGGCCCAGATGGCGCCGCCCGGCAGCTCCTTCGCCAGCTTCTCGGCGAGGCGGCCGCTCAGCTTCACGTAGTTGTTCGGGTTCTTGTAGGGCTTGGCCGGCACCTGGATCAGTTCGGCGCCGAGGAGGGTCAGCGCATCCTTCTTCTCCTGGCTCTGCGTCTCGGGGATCACGATCACCGATTTGTAGCCCAGCGCATTGGCCACCATCGACAGCCCGATGCCGGTATTGCCCGCCGTGCCCTCAACGATCGTGCCGCCCGGGCGCAGTAATCCTCGCTGTTCAGCGTCGCGCACGATGTACAGCGCCGCGCGGTCTTTCACCGATTGCCCGGGGTTGAGGAACTCCGCCTTGCCCCAGATTTCGCACCCGGTTGCGTCGGACACACGGTTGAGCCGGATCAGGGGCGTGTTGCCGATGGCCGAGATAACGTCGCGATGGTTTGTCATTGGATCAAGGACTTATGGAAGGATGGCGGTCAGGGTAGGGGGCGCTGGCGGGCCTGCCAAGGCTTATGGCGCGGATTGGGTAACGCGTGTCGACGCCCGGCAGAAATAGATTTTCGTTTGCGAGGCCCGACCCGCGGTCTCGTTTCCAGCGTCGCGACAGCGAGACAAGCTCCACCTTTTTCGGATCGAGTCCGCGCAAACGACTATATTAGTTGATCTTTTTAGTAGTCTGTTTGCGCTTGCCGGCTTGTTGGGGAGCGCGTATTTCAGCACCGTTGCAACACCGGACTGCCCAGCACAATGACCGTTACCGGCCCCCGTAGCTTGAGCCACCTCAAGTCCCTCGAGTCCGAAAGCATCGAAATCTTCCGCGAAGTCGCGGCGAGTTTCGAGCGGCCGGTGATGATGTACTCGATCGGCAAGGACTCCTCGGTCCTGCTGCACCTGGCGCGCAAGGCCTTCTTTCCAAGCCGTATTCCGTTTCCGGTCCTCCATATCGACACCCGGTGGAAGTTCCGCGAGATGATCGAGTTCCGCGACCGCATGGCTCGGCAACACGATCTCGATCTCGTCGTCCACACCAATCCCGATGGCATCGCCGCCGGGATCAACCCGTTCGATCACGGCTCGGCCGTGCATACCGACATCATGAAGACGCAGGCGCTGCGCCAGGCGCTCAACGCCGGCCAGTATGATGCCGCGATCGGTGGCGCGCGCCGCGACGAGGAGAAGTCCCGCGCCAAGGAGCGCATCTTCTCGCACCGCAATGCCCAGCACGCCTGGGACCCCAAGAACCAGCGGCCCGAGCTCTGGCGCATCTTCAACACGCGGCTGGCGCCGGGCGAGAGCATGCGGGTGTTCCCGATCTCGAACTGGACCGAGCTCGACGTCTGGACCTACATCTATGCCGAGGGCATCGAGATCCCCGATCTCTACTTCGCTCGCCGCCGCCCGGTGGTCGAGCGTTCCGGCACACTCATCATGGTCGATGACGACCGCTTCCGCTTCAACCCCGGCGAGACGGCCCGCGAAGAGATGATCCGCTTCCGCACCCTCGGCTGCTATCCGCTGAGCGGCGGCATCCGCTCCGATGCTGCCGACCTGCCCTCGATCATCATGGAGATGCAGGCCTCCCGCACCTCCGAGCGCGAGGGCCGTCTCATCGATTCCGACAGCGTCGGCTCGATGGAGAAGAAGAAGCAGGAAGGGTATTTCTGATGGCGAGCATACCCGTGACCGCTGCCTCCGCCGCCGAAACCGCGCTCGATCTGTGGCTCGCCGAACAGACCGACAAGGGGCTGCTGCGCTTTCTGACCTGTGGCTCCGTCGACGACGGCAAATCCACTCTGATCGGCCGCCTGCTCTATGACAGCCAGCTGATCCTCGACGACCAGCTCGCCAGCCTCCGCAAGGAGAGCCGCAATCGTACCACCGGCGATGAAGGCATCGACTTCTCGCTGCTGGTCGACGGCCTCACCGCCGAGCGCGAGCAGGGCATCACCATCGACGTCGCCTACCGGTTCTTCTCGACCGACAAGCGCAAGTTCATCGTCGCCGACACGCCGGGCCACGAGCAGTACACCCGCAACATGGCGACCGGTGCCTCGAACGCCGACCTCGCCATCGTGCTGATCGATGCGCGCAAAGGCGTGCTGACCCAGACACGGCGTCACAGCTTCATCCTCAGCCTGATCGGGGTGAAGCATGTGGTTCTCGCGATCAACAAGATCGATCTCGTCGGCTACGACGCGGATGTGTTCAACGCCATCGAGGCCGAATACCGCGAATTCGCCAAGGACCTCGGCTTTGAAACCCTGGTGGCCATCCCGGTTTCGGCGCTGAAGGGCGACAACATTCTGGCGCCGAGCGCGCAGATGCCCTGGTACGAAGGGCCGCAGCTGGTACCCTATCTCGAGACGGTGGAGGTCGCCTCCGACCGGGTCGAAAAGCCGTTCCGCTTCCCGGTGCAGTGGGTGAACCGGCCCAATCTCGATTTCCGGGGCTTTTCGGGCACCGTCGCATCCGGTGCAGTGGCGGTCGGCGACGACATCCTCGTTGCCGCCTCGCGCAAGCCCGCGCGCATTGCCCGCATCGTCACCATGGATGGCGATCAGCAACGCGCCATTGCCGGCGAAGCGGTGACGCTCGTTCTCGATCGCGAGGTCGACATCTCGCGCGGCGACGTGCTGGTGCATGCCGGCGAGACGCCTGACTATTCCAACCAGTTCCAGGCCCGGCTGGTCTGGATGAACGACGAGCAGGCCATCCCCGGCCGCTCCTACCTGCTGAAGCTCGGGTCACAGCTTGTACCCGCCTCGATCACCGATCTGAAGTTCAGAACCAACGTCAACACGCTCGAACAAAGCGCTGCCAAGACTCTGGAATTGAACGAAGTCGGCACGGTCACCATCGCGACGGACAAGCCGATCGCCTTCGACAGCTACGGCGACAACCCCCTGACCGGCAGCTTCATCCTGATCGACCGCATCACCAACGCCACGCTCGGCGCCGGTGTCATCGACTACGGACTGCAGCGCGCGCTCAATCTCAGCTACCAGAGCTTCGACGTGAACCGGCAGGTGCGCGCCGACCTGAAGGGGCAGACACCGCAGATTGTGTGGTTTACCGGCCTTTCGGGTTCGGGCAAGTCGACCGTCGCCAACCTGATCGAAAAGCGCCTCACTGTGGAAGGCCGGCACGCCTACATCCTCGATGGTGACAACGTCCGCCACGGGCTGAACAAGGATCTCGGCTTCACCGATGAGGCGCGCGTCGAGAACATCCGTCGCGTCGCCGAAGTGGCCCGGCTGATGGCCGATGCCGGCCTGATCGTCGTGGTTTCGTTCATCTCGCCGTTCCGCAACGAGCGCCGCCTGGCGCGCGAAATCGCCGGCGACGTGAAGTTCACCGAGGTCTATGTGAACACCCCGCTCGAGGTCTGCGAGGCCCGCGATCCAAAGGGGCTCTACGCCAAGGCGCGGCGCGGCGAGATCAAGAATTTCACCGGCATTTCAAGCCCGTACGAGACCCCGGAGAAGCCGGACGTGGTGCTTCACGGGGCCCTGCATGACCCGGTGAAGATGGCCGACGAGCTCTATGCCCGTATCTTCGACTGGGACACCGGCTACACCATCTAGTGCCTGTGGATGGGGCTCCGAAAGCTGGCGCCCCATCCAAATCGATGCGACAATGCCAACGGGTTGATTGGCTAGTTCACCATGCATCATGCGTTCCGCCTCGTCGTCTGGCTCCTGCTCTTATGGGCGCCAGCCGGGTTGGCGCATGCGTCGTTCGATGATTCGCGCACCTGGTTCGACCGCCTGTCCGAAACCGAGCGAACAGAAACCCAGTCCGACCTGATCCTCGTTGGCCACTACGAATTTCTCGTCGACGGAAAGTTCGGTCGCGGCACCTTTGACGCCATCGCCGCTTTCCAGAAGAGCCAGGGCCGGGCGGGGACGGGCGTCCTCACCGATTTCGAGCGCCGCAAGCTGCGTGATCTCGCCAGCAGGGTCGATGACGAGCTCGGCATCGAGCCGGTGAGCGATGACGAGGCGCGTGTCGCGTTGCGCATCCCGGGGCGGTTGCTTTCCGTCCGCAACCCGACCGACGCCGGCACCTCCTATGTCAGCGAGGATGGCGAGATTTCGCTCGAGACCATGCATGCCTCGCTGGCGGATCAGTCGTTCGAGCAATTGTTCGAGCTCATGACCAGCCCCGACCCCGAGCGGACGGTGACCTATCGCAACTTCGGTTCCGGCCGCTTCGTGGTGTCGGGCCGCATCGGCGACTACTCGTTCTACACGATGTTCGTCAGCAGCAACGGTGAGGCCGTGGGTTACTCGCTCGCCTGGGGCAAGACCTACGAACGGCAGGGCAACATCACGTCGGTCTACATCGCTTCGCACTTCACTCCGATGGCCAGCCTGCCCGAGCCGCCGCCCGAGTTGCGCAAGGCCGAGGGGACCGGGGGTGATCGCCAGCGCAGTGCATTTGTGCTGCCCAAGGAGCAGCCGGAAGTCATTTTCCTCAGCGCCGACATCACGGAAACGACGGCGGCCGACTTCGATCGGGCACTCGCGGCTCGACCCGGGGCGCGCATCGTCGCGCTCAACAGCCCCGGTGGGGCCGTGGACTCCGCTCTCAAGGTGGCATTCGAAATCAGCAAGCGCGGGCTTACTACCTATGTGCCGCGCGACATGGGCTGCTACTCGGCCTGTGCCTATATCTTCTTTGCCGGGACCGGCCGGCAGGTCGAGGGCGAACTCGGCGTGCACCAGATCTCGGCTGAGATCGCCGACCTGGTGCTCGCCCAGACGACGCTGGGTGACGTCCTTGATGCCCTGCAGCAGTTCGGCGTCCGGCAGCCGGTGATTTCCCACATGCTGCGCACGCCGCCCGACGACATGTACGTCTTCAGCACCGCCGAACTGGATGAACTCGGCATCGTCAGTGGCGACCCGATCGACATAGCGCTCGCAGAGACTGCCCCCGACGGCCAATCGCCATCCCCCGCGCTGAACAGCACCTATGTCCAGCTTTCGAGCCTGTCCTCGGCGAAAGAAGCGGAGCGGTCGCGCGACTATGCCGAGAGTCGCTGGAGCGCGCTGTTCGGCGAGAGCAAGCCGGAAGTGCACACGGCCGGCGAGACTTTTGCCGTGCGCGTCCCCACGCCTTCGCTGGAGCGCGCCAATGCGATTTGCGCCGCCATCAAGTCCGATGGCGGCGGCTGCTATGTGGCGACGGGCGACTAGCTACCTAGGCTCGCAATCCGGAATCTGAACTACTGTGGTCACCATATCCGTCGGATAGTCGCAGTTCGGCTTGCGGTGCTCACCGCCGCCACTGCCCGTCGCTGCAATCGACTTGAGGTCCGCGTTCGGGGTGCCACCGCATGGCGGCTGTTCGGCCTCGAAAGCCGCGAGGTCGGTCAGCAACAGGATCTTGCAGTGGATGTACTCATCGATATGCGCTTTCTGCTTGTCGGAAAAGCCGACAAAGGCGCTGGCGGAAGTCGAGAGCGAGAGAAGGCTGGCCGTAGCCAGAACGGCCGCGCCAACGAGGCGCAGCAGGACGCGATTACGCATGATCAACTCCATTACTGCCGGGCAACCCCAAGCCGCCCAGTCTGTTGATCCGCCGCAACCAGGCAACATTACCAAATCATTAACGCCCCGACGCCGCAAGGCTGCGATGCTTCACGTTCTCGGGGTGGTTAAGACAGAGCGAGCCTGGGATCCACAAAAAAATCCCCGGTCGGGGACCGGGGGTAGTGGGCTCGGTTTTCTGAAAGTCAGAACTGGAAGTTGAGGCCCGCACGGACCGTGTGGAACGCCACCGTGCTGTCGGCGGAGAAAGTGTAGGGCACCTCGCCTTCACCGAAGTCGACATCGAGGATCTGCTCGGAACCAAGGTCGGTGTAGAGATACTCGGTCTTGAACGTGATGTTGTCGGTGAGCGCGTATTCGATGCCTGCGCCGACGGTCCAGCCAAACCGATCATTGGTAACCGACTCGTCGAACGGCTCAACTTCCATCATGCCGCTGAAGTCGGCATGGATCGAGGACGTCGTCTGGCCCCAGGCGAGACCGCCGGTGGCGTAAACGACGAAGCGATCGTTCACCCAGCCGATTCTCGGGCGGATGGTGGCGAACCAGTCGAGCTTGGTGCCGAGGTCCGCCGAGAAGGTGCCGTCGATGATCGCCCCAGTCTCATCGGTGACCTCGAGCGAGACCCGTCCGTCGATGGTCGAAGCCTGGATGTCCGCCTCGAGACCGATGAGGAAGTTTTCGTCGAACTGCCAGTTGTAGCCAGCCTGGATGCCGCCGACGAATCCGCCGGCCGTGACGTCGGCCGTGCCCGTGGCCAGTACAATCTGTCCAGGAAGGGGACCCACGATAGCCGGAGCGGGGACCTCGCTCTCGGGCTCAGGTCCGTTCAATTGGAACGGATGCTCGAACACCCCGCCGCCGTAACCGCCGTTGATACCGACATAGAAGCCGTTCCAATCGTAGAGTGCCGGCTCCACGTAGATGGGCGCCGGTTCGATCACCGTCAGGTCGGCAGCCAGAGCGCTCGTTGAGACCAGGCACGCTGCGCTGAGGAGTAGGAGTCTCTTCTGCATAGTCAAACCCTCACCAGTATCGGAGCTGCTTTTCGCCCCGTGCATGGCAAAGGTTAGGTCATGCCTAGCCCCGAGTCCTTAACGCCCGGATGAATGGAGGTGGGTGGTGTATTTTCGGCAACGTACGCTGACTTGTTCGAATTGGTACGAACAATTCGTAATTGCTTGCAAAAGAAGAATTATCTGCCGGGCATACTTGAGGCTGTTGCGGAATCGTCACTGTGCATAGGCGGTGCCGGCCCGAAAATCGGCATCGCCGTCGCATTTAGACCGCAATCGCGCGGCGCCTGGGAGCAATGTGGCGAGAGGCGGGCGAGGGTGCGGAACCGAACGGCCACAATCGGGCGGGCGCTAACGGCTGCTCGGCACAAACGAGGCCGTCGGCCTCGAACAACTCATTGCATCTGTTGAGAGAAATGGCTCCGCGACTTGGACTCGAACCAAGGACCATTCGATTAACAGTCGAATGCTCTACCAACTGAGCTATCGCGGAACACGGGTGCCTCGTTCAAGGCTGCGCCCATGTAGCGGGTTTGGTTTTCGTTGCCAAGCCAAAATTTCAGTCACGTGACACTCACGGGGAGACTGCCGCGCGCCGCTGCATCTCGGCGAGGTCCTCGGGGGTGTTGATGTTGGAAAACGGGTCGCCGTCCGGCGAGGCCGGCCAGTCAAGGGCGACACTGTCAACACTGGCGGTGAGAGACTTGAGGCTGCGCGGCGCCGTGCCCGCGAGGATTCGGCCCGGCAGGTCGACAAACCGCGCGACGCGCCAGATCGCGTTGGTGGGGTAGGGCTGCCCGTCATAGACCGCCAATGCGGCATCATGGTTCCCGAGCGAGGCGGCCAGGCGCGCGATGTAGTCCTGCGGCAGGAACGGCGCGTCCACCGCGGCGCAGATCAGGAGATCGGGCGGCTCCGGCAGCCCGGCCAGGTAGGCGATGGCCCCGGCCAAACCGGCCAGCGGCCCGGCATAGTCGCCGTCGAGATCCGGAACCGGCACGAGGTCGGGGCCAAGCGCCAGCGCCTCAGGTGCCAAGCGCCCATGCGCCACGAGGAGGGGCCGGCATCCAGCGAGACGAGCGGCAACCCGATCGAGGAGTCTTACGCCGCCGACACGGAGTTCCGACTTGATGACGCCGCCGAGGCGTTCGCCGCGTCCGCCGGCGAGAATGAGGCCCGCAATCGACGGGGCGTTATCCATTTCAACAAGCACCTTATCCCCGGCCCTTCGAGCAGCTAAGGTCGACGCGGGAAACCTTGGGGGTCAACCCATGACGAGCCTGCTGCTGCTAACCTATTCTGCGCCCACCATCGAACTCGACAAGGGCGATGTGCTGATCACCCAGGGCGAGAGCGATGGCAATCTTTACGTGCTGGATGCCGGCACGCTCAGCGTCGAGCGCGACGGGGTCCGGATCGCGACGATCGACCAGTTCGATTCCCTGATCGGCGAAATGTCGCTGCTGCTGGGCAAGCCGCACAGCGCCACCGTAAGGGCCGAGGGCAAGGCGCGCGTCCGGGTCGTGCACGACGCCATGCTGGTGCTCGAGCGGCACCCGCTGATCACCCTGCGGCTCGCCACCCTGCTGTGCCAACGCCTCGACTCCACTTCGGCGCTTCTCGCCGGCCTCAGCCACGACGGAACGGCCAAGGAGGTGGAGCAGGGGCTCCTGAGCCGCCTTCGGTCCTCGCTGCTCGGCCACCGCACCGCGTGATTGTCGGGGTAGCGATGGAACGATTTGCTCCCAACGAAGTTGGGGCAACTAGACTGGACTTTGGGGGAACAAAGTGGGGACTGGCGATCCGGCGGACACGGGGCTGTCCGAACGCGCCGTAGCTGCTCGCTTGGCAGCGATTATTGACTCTTCCTTCGACGCGATCGTCGCCAAGGACCTGAACAGCACCATCACCGACTGGAATCCGGCGGCCGAGCGCATGTTCGGTTATTCCGCCGAGGAGGCCATCGGCAAGCCGATCACGATGCTCATTCCAGCAGAGCTGCAGGATGAAGAAGCCAACATCATCCGCCGCATCCGCGCCAACGAGCGCGTCGACAGCTTCGAGACCATTCGCCTCCGCAAGGACGGCAGCAAGATCCACGTCTCGCTGACTGTCTCTCCTATCCGTGACGCCGACGGCCGGGTCATCGGCGCCTCAAAGATCGCGCGCGACATCACCGAGACCCGGGAGAACGAGCGGCGCATCCGGCTGCTGCTTCGGGAGATCAACCATCGGGTCAAGAACCAGTATGCGGTCATCCTGTCGCTGATCCGCGAGACCGGCCTGCGGTCGATTTCCATCGAGGAGTTCCAGGCCAAGATCCGTACCCGGATCACCGGGCTGGCGACATCCAACGATCTGCTCGTTCGAACCCAGTGGAACGGCTCGACCCTGGCCGAGTTGATCTCCGAGCAACTGGCTCCTTTCGCGCATGAGCATTTGGTGACGGTCGGCGGCCCCCTGATTTCGATTGGCGCACCGGCCGTGCAGAACCTGGGCATGGCCTTCCATGAACTCGGCACCAACTCGGCAAAATACGGCGTGCTCGCAGGCCGCGCGGGCAGCGTGTCCATCAACTGGACCATCGACAACTCCGTCCCCGACCCCGAGGTGAAGCTTGTCTGGGACGAGCGCTTCGATGTCCCGCTCACGGCCGAGCCGAGCACCAGCACCGGCTTCGGCACCGTCGTGCTGCAGCGGATCGCCCCGATGTCGCTGAACGGCAAGGCGACCATCGAACGGACCACCACCGGCGTTCGCTGGACGCTGGTCGCGCCATTTTCCGCCTTCCAGGTGGAAGGCACCGACCCGTAGAGTGGGGATGGCGGGCAATGTCTGGCTTGCCTAACGCACCGCTCTCCAATATGAACCCGCCCCGGTGAGGCCACATGGCGGAGTGGTTACGCAGCGGATTGCAAATCCAGAAATTATCGTGGAAAATCAATAGGCGTTCCCGGAATCTGGGGGGCAAAATGCCACTAATCCCCCCTTTTCTCCGCAGATTTCGGAATGACTTTGGCGATCATTTAGCCGGCCCGGGTCGCCTCCGGATGGCCGCCCCGAACGCCTCCCGCAAGGTCCCGTCCTTAATGCTGCAGTAGCATCGGCTGAGCTCCGCTGCCCCGGCTGCGGCTCAAGCCCGGTGGCAATTAGTGCTGGGTGAGGCAGCCGAACCGATTAGCGAGGATACGCTTTGTGGTCGCGTTCTCTCGCCCTTTACGCCCTATGGAGTGCAAGCCCCAACACCCATATGCTGAGCGCAAAGCATGGAGGGGTGAGTGACAAAGTGGCTCAGCTATCTAGGTGGTCATATGCGCATCGGATCCTCGGTCGGGTTCGCTGGGTGGGGAAGGCAGCGCAGACCCGTCTCGGGTAATGGTCTGACGGCTGAGGCGGCCTTTGATCCAAGCCAACCACCGCAGTTGTTGAAGCGCAGTCAGGTCCCGGAAAAGTACCGCGCCATAGCTGACAATCGAGCGGTTAAGCGGCGTCGCAAAGCGAAGAAGAAGATTGATGCCAACCCGACCTAGAAGGACGCTTGCCATGGGTGAAGAGCCCGTAGTGAGTGGGCCAATTCCCAGTGTCGTCGAGCTGATCGAGCAGGCAGGCGGCATTGTGGTCCTTGGTAGTTTTGGCACAAACCTCATGGACGGCCTGAGCTTCCGTCTGGAGGGAATGCCCCCCATGTTCTTTATGAACAGGGACGTTCCCGGCGATCGCTTCCGGTTCTCGCTTGCCCATGAATTAGGGCACATGGTCATGCACTCGGTGCCTGACGATGATGAGAAGATCGAAGGCGAGGCTCATCGGTTTGCGGCGGCACTGCTTATGCCCGCGACGGAGATCAAGCCATACCTCGTAGGCACCAAAGTCGGTGGGATGGGGCGGGTGAAAGCGTATTGGAAGGTCTCGATCCACTCGCTCATTCGCCGGAGCCTGGACCTCAAGATCATTACGGACTCGCAGTACAAGTCCATGAATATCCAGTACCGGAAGATCTTCAAAGAAGGGGAGCCAGTAGCTCTAGAAATCGAGCGGCCCAACAGGCTTCGGAAGATGATCGAGTATCATAGGGACGTGCTGGGCTACTCGCGAGACGATTTGGCGACTCTTCTTGTAGCTGAGCCTGACTACGTTGACCGATCCTATCTGGGCGTACGCCCGGGCCCACGACTCGTAGTGTCAAACTGAGTTCATCTGATTGACGATAAGCGCGCGCGCCGTGTGCAACATGTCGGTTGAGGCAGGGCATGTTTCGCATTGCGTCAGGCTGCGGTGTCTTTTTTCGAAACTACGGGGGAGTTCAGCATGCCTTTCAATCGGATCATCTGGGGTTACGGCTGGCCCGATGCCTCCCAGGGCGAGGTTGACTACCCAGTTGACCGGGTGCCTGACAACGCGTCAGCGCCGGAGTTAGCGGTACTGCCAACGCTATTCATGGCCGAGGGACGTGATGCAGACAGGTTCGCCCGTGTCGGCTCTATGCAGGTTGTCGGCCGATCCCATTCGACGATCCGCCTCCGCTACCAGTACGACACAGCCGTCCCGGCAATTTCTCAGGACCGGCTTGAGCGTGTCGCGACAGAGATTGGCCTTTCCAGCCACGGCACCGGCAGCCAGCGATTTGATTGGACCCACACCCGCTGGAGCGTGCAAGACGGTGACATCTACCGCACGTTGTTTCGACTTGGCGCCACCGCTACAAACGCGCCCGCGGTTTTCCAGGTAAGCACGCCGCCTCGGATAATCGCGACCCAGCTGTCGGTGATGATGCCTTTCGATGCAGGCGCGGCGCCTATTTACGTCGCAATCCAGGGGGCCGCGGCTGCTTGTCGAATGACCTGCCAGCGAGCAGATGTAATATGGGTGAACCACAGCGTGATACAGGACGTCGTCTCGTTAATTGACCGCTCCCGCATTGTGGTCTGCGACCTGACGGGCCGCAACGCCAACGTCTTCTACGAGACGGGCATTGCCCACACCCTAGGACGTGACACCATCCTCATCGCCCAGCACCAGACGGATGTGCCGTTCGACGTCGGGCACATCCGCCATCTCCGCTACGTGAACAATGCTCAGGGCCTCGCCGAGCTGCAGGCGGGGCTCATCAGCCGCATCAACACGATACTAAGCCAGTGATGATCTCATCGCCGGGCGACTCGTGTAATCTTGCCGCCGGGAACGATTGTATCCTTGGTCCTCTTGCGGTCGCAGCGAAACTGGCCTCTGGGGAGGTATTGTGCAAAGCGGCAGCAAAGCTTTAGATTGACCCTGCGCCCTTCTGATGTTCACGTTAGTCGGCAAGGGACCAGGAGGGCGACAGCAATGGACTACCGGCACTACAACCTATCAATGCAACAGAGCATCGGTCAGCTGTTGAAAGGAATGGAGACTGGTGAGCGGCTCTACTTGAGGCTGGTCACTGGCGCCGAAGTGGAGGCACACGCTCCATTTGCTATCATGCCAGACCACATTGAATACAGAGTTGGCGCTACGGCAGAACACAAAGTAGCGCTCACGCCGTACGCGGCGATCGTGCAGTTACTCTAGGTGAGTCCACGGGTGCGCTGCATCGAGTGATGCACCCGTAAATCACATCCCCTCTCGCAAAGCGGATTGTCCTTGAGGATTCGAGGCGCTCATGCTGCTAACTGCCCCATCGCACGAGTTACTGACTTGCCACGAATGTCGATCGCAGTTGCACAGCAAAACAAGCCCGCCAGCGAGGGGTCGGGCGTGCACAGTTTTCGACGATGCTGCAACTCGGCTGAGTTCTGCCCCGTGGTCACGGAGAGCGGAATCCATATACCGCTCAACCAACCTTTGAGCACGCATCCACGTTCACGACGCAATCGGGTCTATTGCGTCTGACCTTGCCAATTGCCTCGTCGAGATTCTTGGCTTCAATGAGATCGGTCAACCCTAGAAGACCCTTTCGGTCCGCCTCTTTTGCAGCCCCAGACATCGTGGTTCCGTCCCACTTCTCCCGCCAAAGCACGCTAAGGCCACGCTCTACGTAGGATATCTGGTACAGGCTCGTCATCTGTTCCGCTGTTCGTTGAGAGACTTTTCCAGTCTAGCACCCGGGCCTAGGCTGCGCATCATAGTCGTGTGCCAACTGTCCGCGCTGCTCGCCGCGTCGCGCACTTATCGTTGAGCGTTATTCTTAGCCGCGGGATCACGGGACGCTGCACGCGCGCGGCCCTCATGGGTCTCGCATCCGGAGATCACCGGCAACCGCTAAAACGCGCGTTACGAAGGCGAGGGAGCGGGGAGTGTCCGCGTATTATTTCGGAATGAGTTCCGAAGGTTAGCGGATTTTCTTCGGAATGACCGACCCCCGACGGCACCTTCAGCTTGCGTAACACATTGTTTTACCTTATGAAGCGCGCCCGGTGAGGCCACATGGCGGAGTGGTTACGCAGCGGATTGCAAATCCGTGTATTCCGGTTCGATTCCGGATGTGGCCTCCATCGTTCCCCCTGTTCGTCGGTGTCTGTGGCTAGCCGGTATCCGGCTGCTTGAAGCCGTCATGCGCGAGCGGTATTGACCTCGGAGCATGTGGAACCGAGGAGTACAGGGATGACCGATTTCGCAACGGCGCGGGCGCGGATGGTGGACAACCAGCTGCGCACCAGTACCGTCACCGATCATCGCCTGCTGAGCGCCATGGGTGAGGTGCCGCGGGAGGCCTTCGTGCCGGCCGGCCGGGTGGCTCTCGCGTATTCCGATGTCGTGCACCCGCTCGGCAGTGGCCGCTACCTGGCCGCACCGGCCCCATTTGCGAAGCTGCTGCAACTCGCCGAGATCGAGCACACCGATCGCATCCTCGATGTCGGGGCGGGTACCGGCTACGGCACCGCGGTGCTCGCGCGGCTCGGGGCCGAGGTCACGGCGCTGGAATCGGACGCCGAACTCGCGACAAAGGCACGTGCGGCACTCGCCGCGGCCGGTACTGCCAACGCCACGGTCGTCGAAGGGAGCCTTGACGGCGCGGGCCTCGAGCGTGAGTTCGATGTGATCATCGTGGAGGGCGCGGTGCGTTCCGAGCCTTCCGAGCTGTTTCCACTGCTGGCCGAAGGCGGGCGTCTCGTCGTCCTGATCGGGACCGGTGGTTCGGCGGTTGCCCATGTCTTCGTCCGCTCGGGCGAGGAGGTAGCGGGCCGCAGTGAGTTCAACACGTCCCTGCCGCCACTGATCGCCACAGCGCCGGCGGAAACGTTTGAATTCTAACGGGAAACGCTTACTGACCGACCCAGTGGCAGTGTTGCCGCCGAATCACGGCGGCAACCTTTTCAAAGGTTAAGACCGCGCAAATCTTGCGTTGCGTGGTTGTGCCTCCCATGTGGCGGGCATAGGGTCAGCAGGCGTCGGAGATTTGACTATGCGTTATTTGGGGGCAATGCGGGCGGGCGCCCTTGCCATCGTAGCTATCGGACTGCTGTCCTCGACAGCCTACGCGGAGAGTCTCCGCTCGGCGCTTGAGAGCGCTTATCAGAACAATCCCACTATCATGTCGGCGCTGCTCGGCGTCAGGGCATCGGCCGAGAACATCGCGCTGGCGAAGTCTGGCAAGCTCCCGACCATTGCCGCGTCGGGTAGCCTCAGCGGTTCGTTCACGGCCCCGCAGGCGGCCGATCTGTATACCGCCACCAGCGCTTCGGCCGGCGTGAGCTACAGCCAGACGCTGTTCGACAACTTCAAGACCGAAGCCGATATCGAGGCGGCGCGCGCCGGGACCGAGGTTTCCAAATACGCGCTGCGCAACACCGAGCAGAACATTCTGCTCGCCGTGGTGCAGGCCTATTACAACGTTATCCGCGACACCCAGCTCGTGCAGCTGCGTGCCGACAACATGAAGTTCTTCGATGCGCAGGTGAGCTCGGCCGACGATCGGCTGCGCCTTGGCGAGGGCACCAAGATCGACGTGTCGCAGGCCAAGACGCGCCAGGTCGCCGCTGTTGCCCTTTACCGCGCCGCCGTCGCCTCGCTACAGACGAGCCAGGCGAGCTACGAGCGCTATGTCGGCCATAAGCCGAAGAACCTCAGCTCGGACTTCAACTTCGGCAAGTCGCTGCCTGCCTCGATCGACAGTGCCATTGCTTCGGCCGAAGAGCGGCACCCGGCCTTGCTCTCCGCCCGCGCCGCCATTCGCGCGGCACAGGCGGGCGCCGATGCGGCGAGCGCGTCCTTCGGGCCGACGCTGCGATTGCTCGGTTCGCTCGATGCCACAACGGGCTGGACGGACCGGACGGGGACCGGCGTAACCGCTTCCGATGTCAGCGGCTCGGCCCAGTTGCAGCTGTCCATCCCGATCTATTCGGGCGGCGCGCTGAGTGCCAGCCTGCGCAAGGCCAACATCACGCAGATCCAGACGGAGGTCGACGCGCTCGACGCGCGGGACCAGATCAAGGAAGCGGTGATCTCGGCCTGGTCGACGCTGCAGAACGCCAGCTCGCAGATCGAGTCGGCCGAAGCGGCCGTGGGATCCGCGCAGCTCGTCGTCGACGGCACCATCCAGGAGCGCGACGTTGGGCAGAAGACCACGCTCGACGTGCTCAACGCCCAGGCTGAACTCACCACCGCCCGCGAGTCGCTGATCAGCTCGCGCGCCACCAAGATGATAGCCGCCTTCTCGCTGCTTTCCGCGTCAGGCAAGCTCTCGCCCGAAGTTCTCGGGCTCAACGTGCCGGTCCACTCGGCCGACGGCTACATCGCCAAGATCGAGGATGTGTGGCTGGAGTTGCGCGCCATCGACGAATAATCCCTCCGGCCGCGATGGACCGCGGCTGGCCCGGACAGTAGCTTCATGGAGCCGCGTCGCGAGTCCCGCGACGCGGCTCTTGTCATATGGGCCGTTGGGGCGGCCCGAGGGGGAACAATGAAGGCACTTCCGTTCTGGTTCATCGTCGTCGGCGCGCTGCTCGGTCTGGCCGGCATGCTCTGGGGCATCCAGATGGCGATCACGCAGGATCACTCGCTGGCGCCGGGCCACGCGCACAACAATCTCGTCGGCTTCGTGCTGATGGTGATCTACGGCGCCTACTACAAGCTGGTGCCCGCGGCGGCCGACACCCGGCTCGCGCTGGTCCATTTCGTGCTGGCGTTGATCGGCGCGCTTACCATGGGTGCGGGCGTCGCCATGGCGACATCGGGCAATGGCGAATGGCTGGCACAGATCGCCTCCATCGCCACGATCCTCGGCATGGCCATCTGGGTCTACACCATATTCCGCCACCGGAGCGCTCTTGCCGTCTAGGTCAAGGCCATCAACTAGGCTCTTCCCCCGGAAATCCCTGGGGGAAGACCGGCCTGCCGGCGAGCCGCCGATTCACAAATAGTGATTGCTTGCACTAGATTGGACAAAGCTGATTCGGTTCACGCGCCGAATCCGCCCCGAATATGCGGCCGCGTATCTGGCGGGTAATGTGAGGCAGTTATGAACAAGCCGGCGCCCAAAGAGCCATCCATGGACGAGATCCTGTCGTCGATCCGGCAGATCATCGCCGATGACGATGCGGGGGCCGCGCCCAAGAAGCCGGCGGTGCCCGTATCGCCGCCTACCGCCCGCAGCTTCGTTCCGCAGCCCGCTCCGGTGCCGACGCCCATCCGTCCCGAGCCCGAAGCCGAGCCCCTCGCCCTGTCGCCGGAGCAGATCCTGCGCGATACGGCCGCTGAGGACGAAGCCAAGCCCGGACTGAGCTATTCCGAGCTCCTGGGTAACGCCGCTCCACCGGACATCGAGGCGACACTGGTCGATCCCGACGATATCGCCTTCGATATCGAGGAGCCCGAGCCGGCGCCCGTCTTCACGCCGCCGCCACGCGCAGCCGCGCCGTCCTTCGAGCGGCCGGCACCACGGCCGGTGGCCGCAGCGGCACCGATGCCCGATCCGACGCTATCGGCCGACATTGCAGAGCAACTGCTCGAGCCGACCACCCAATCGGCGGTGAAGAGCACCTTTGCCAAGCTGAGCGGCATACAGACGGTCGGCAGCGGCGTCACTATCGAAGACATGATGCGCGAGATGCTGCGTCCGATGCTCAAGGAGTGGCTGGACGAGAACCTGCCCTCGGTCGTCGAGCGTATGGTCGAGAAGGAAATCGCGCGGGTATCGCGCGGGAAGTAGCTCCTGGCATCCTCCTTCGGCACGGGGTGGCCTCGCCATTGAACGCGCCATACTCGGTAGTGGCGAGGTAGTGCTTCGTCCCGACCTCCGAGGGGCCCTCCCACCTTGCCCTCCGACGCCCCGTTCCCCACATTGTGTTGACTTTCGCCGCCCGCCTTTGCTTTAGCACTAGCCGATGATTTTTGGCCTGCCTGGCATTCCACTTCGCCGGGGCGGGCTGTTGCGCTTGGAAACCACCGATGCTCGAGAAGACCTACGAACCAGCCGATGTCGAAGCCCGCATCTACGAGCAGTGGCTGGACGTAGGGGCATTCACGGCTGGGGCAGGTGCCAAGCCCGGCGCCGAGACCTTCTCCATCGTCATCCCGCCACCGAACGTGACCGGTTCGCTGCACATCGGCCACGCGCTCAACAACACGATCCAGGACATCCTGATCCGGTTCGAACGCATGCGCGGCAAGGATGTGCTGTGGCAGCCGGGCACCGACCATGCCGGTATCGCCACGCAGATGATCGTCGAGCGCCAGCTGGCCGAACGCCAGCAGCCCGGCCGTCGCGAGATGGGCCGCGAAAAGTTCCTCGAGCGCGTCTGGGAATGGAAGGCCGAATCCGGTGGCACCATTCTTAACCAGCTCCGGCGCCTCGGTGCGTCGGCCGACTGGTCGCGCGAACGCTTCACCATGGACGACGGCCTCAGCGAGGCAGTTCGTAAGGTGTTTGTTACGCTTTACGAGAAAGGCCTCATCTATCGCGCAAAGCGGCTGGTGAACTGGCACCCGGGGCTCGAGACCGCGATCTCGGATCTCGAGGTCGAGAACATCGAGACCAACGGCAAGATGTGGCACCTGCGCTACCCGATCGAGGGCAGTGCGGAGACGATCACCGTTGCGACGACGCGTCCCGAAACCATGCTCGGTGACGTGGCTGTGGCAGTGAATCCCGAGGACGAGCGCTACAAGCACCTGATCGGCAAGTATGCGATCCTGCCCATCGTCAGCCGGCGCATACCGATCATCGGCGACGAGTACGCCGATCCCGAGCTTGGCTCGGGCGCGGTGAAGATCACCCCGGCGCACGACTTCAACGACTTCGAGGTCGGCCAGCGCCATGGGCTGAAGCCGATCAACATCTTCACGACCACGGCCAAGCTGAACAACACGGTGCCCGAGGCTTATCGCGGGCTCGACCGCTTCGAAGCGCGCGACAAGATCGTCGCCGAGCTCGAGGAATCGGGCGTGCTCGTCTGGGTCGACGACAAGAAGATTATGGTCCCCTACGACGAGAAGTCGAAGCTGATCGTGATCGAGCCGTTCCTGACCGACCAGTGGTTCGTGAAGGCGGACATTCTGGCCGCGCCGGCGCTGAAATCGGTGCAGGAGGGGCGGACCAAGTTCGTTCCCAAGCAGTACGAGAACACCTATTACGCCTGGATGGAGAACATCAAACCCTGGTGCATTTCACGCCAGCTTTGGTGGGGTCACCAGATCCCGGCCTGGTACGGCCCGCGCCTCAACACCGATCCGGACTTCAACAACCGCGATGCGGGCCCGAAATGCTTCGTTGCCGACAGCGAGGCCGAGGCGATCGTGCTGGCGCAGGCGTATTACGGCAGCGGTCGGAAGATCGCGGTCTATGCCGGCGGGGTGAACGCGCCCGACTATGCCAAGGCCGTGCACACCTTCGAGACCGCCCAACGTGACCGGATGAATGCCGACACCTGGAACATGCGCAAGCACAAGGACCCGTTCGCCGAGCTGAGCGACAGCAAGGTGCCGCTGCATCGCGACGAGGACGTGCTCGACACCTGGTTCTCGTCAGCGCTGTGGCCGTTCTCGACCATGGGCTGGCCGAACCAGACGCCCGAACTCGCCAAGTACTACCCGACCGACGTGCTGGTCACCGGCTTCGACATCATCTTCTTTTGGGTCGCCCGCATGATGATGATGGGGCTGGAGTTCACCGGCACCGAGCCCTTCCACACTGTCTACATGCATGCGCTGGTCCGCGATGAGAAGGGCCAGAAGATGTCGAAGACCAAGGGCAACGTCATCGATCCGCTGAAACTCGTCGACGAGTACGGCGCCGATGCTACCCGCTTCACGCTCGCCGCTATGGCGGCGCAGGGCCGCGACATGCGGCTCGCGATGTCGCGCGTCGAGGGCTACCGCAACTTCGTCACCAAACTCTGGAACGCCGCCCGCTTCCTCGAGATGAACGGCTGCGCGCGCGCCGAAGCCTACGATCCGAAGAAGAATACGCTGGCGCTCAACCGCTGGATCATCGGCTCCACCGCCCGCGCCGCGGCAGCGATCACTGCTGCGATCGAGGACTACCGCTTCAACGAAGCGGCCAACGCCGCCTACGACTTCGTCTGGGGCACGTTCTGCGACTGGTACATCGAGCTCGCGAAGCCCGTGTTCACCGGCGACGACGAGGCCGCCAAGGCCGAGACGCAGGCGACCGCGGCCTTCGCGCTCGACCAGATCCTGAAGCTGCTGCATCCCTTCATGCCCTTCATCACCGAAGAGCTGTGGGCCGAGACCGGCAAGACCGGCCCGGCGCGCGAGAAGCTGCTGATCATCTCGGAATGGCCGGAACTCGCCGGCCTCGAGGATCCGGAGGCCCAGGCCGAACTCGATTGGCTCGTGTCGCTCATCTCCGGCATCCGTTCGGTCCGCCAGGAAATGAACGTGCCAGCCGGCGCCAAGGTGAAGCTGCTGGTCGTCGGGGCAGGGGAGGAGACCGGCATCCGCGTCGAGGCCAACCTCAGCGCGCTGACCCGCCTCGCCCGTCTCGACAGCGTCGACTACACCACGGATGTGCCCCGCGATTCTGCACAGCTGATCCTCGGCGAAGCCACCTTTGTCTTGCCGCTGGCCGGTGTCATCGATCTGGATGCCGAGCGTGGTAGGCTGAAGCGGGATATCGCCAAGGAACAGGCGGAGATCGACAAGATCGACAAGAAGCTCGGCAACGAGCAGTTCCTCGCCAAGGCCGCCGAAGAGGTGGTCGAGGAACAGCGCACCCGGCGCGAAGAAGGCCTTGAGCGGATTGGGCGCCTGCAGGAAGCCCTGTCGCGGTTGAGCTAACGGAGACTGCGATGGGCGAAGTCAGGCGACCGGCCAGCAATCAGCGCGCGCCGCTGGAAGACTGGATGACCATCGTGCAATTCGACGGCAAAGGCGGCGTGCGCGCCCTGCCGGACGAAGAGGAAGCCGGTTTCAAGACGCCGACCACCGGCTTCGCGCTGGTCTCCGGCAGCGCCAAGGCGCCGGAGTTCAGGGCCTGGCTCAAGAAGGAGGTCGGCGAGTTCTATGCCGATCTCATTTGCGTGCCCTCGACCCGCAGCCGCTGCACCGTGTTCGACGACCAGGCGCTGGTGGTGCTGCGCGTCGCCCGCCCCGGCGCCGAGCCCGACGATATCGGCCGGCAACTGCTCTCGCTCTGGCTCGAAAAGGGCAGGGTGATCGTCGCCGCCGAACTCAACATCGTCGATTTCCTCGGCATCGCGCAGTGGCAGCGCACGCGCCACGCGCCGATCACGCCGGCCGATCTCGTGGCTCGCCTCGCCCTGCGCGCCGCAGACCGCATCGAACCGCTCACCGAGCGCCTGAGCGACAAGCTCGACGAGGTCGAGGAGGAACTGGTGATGGAGCGGCTGACCGACACCCGCTCCAAGCTCGCGGCCCTCCGTCGCACCATCATCAATATGCGCCGCCTGATCTGGCCGCAGCGCGACGTGCTGACGACGCTAGAAATCGAGGACCTGAGCTTCTTCACCGATCGCGACCGCATTCGCCTGCGAGAGGCCGCCCTGCGCACGGCTCGCCTCGGCGACGAGATGCAGACGCTCTCCGAACGCGCCGGGCTGGTGCACGAGCAGCTGCTCGACACCCGCGCCGAGGAGATGAACCGCAACATGCTGGTGCTGGCTGCAGCGACCGTGGTGTTCATGCCGCTTACGGTGATCAGCGGGCTGCTGGGCATGAATGTGGAGGGGATCCCTTTTCACGACAGCCCGTGGGCCTTCTGGCTGGTAACGGGTGGGCTGGCCGCGCTGGGCGTGGCGATCTACCTGTTCATGCACAAGCGGAAGTGGATGTAGGGGCTCATTCAGCCCGCAGCAGGATTGGCTCCGGGCGGCGCAACCTCACTCGGTGTCATCCCTGCGAAGGCAGGGATCCATCTCGCCGCTTGCGCAGGCTGATAGTTGGATCCCTGCCTTCGCAGGGATGACAGCTGGTGGGGGGTGGAACCAGACCAACCCCAGCAAGCTGAGCATGTTCCCGTCGCTCCACGGCCCTCATCCTGAACGCCCGATGAATCGTCCGTGACGTTTTTGCAACAGCAAGTTTGAATCCCGTTTGCCACCCCGGTCGGTCAACGTTTTGCTGAGGAACCCCGCCACATTCTGACCCTAAAAGAAGAAGAGGACTGGGGCTCGGTCAGATCGCGAAGTGGTGCAGGCTTTCCGCCGCGCACCGTAGCCTTTCGCGATTTTCCCGCTCTTGTGCCTTGTCAGGCCGACACGCAAGGACGGCGCTCGTCTGGGCGCCTGATCAAAACCGGCCGGACAAGCAGGTGTAGAGATGGCATCGAACTACGTCGACAAATCGAAGCTGCCATCGCGGCATGTGACTGAGGGGCCGGAGCGCGCCCCGCACCGCTCATACCTCTACGCCATGGGCCTCACCTCCGAGCAGATCCACCAGCCGCTGATCGGCGTGGCGACCGCCTGGAACGAAGCTGCCCCCTGTAACATCTCGCTGCAGCGCCAGGCACAGGCCGTGAAGAAGGGCGTCGCCGCCAACCACGGCACGCCGCGCGAATTCACCACCATCACCGTCACCGACGGCATCGCCATGGGCCATGCCGGCATGAAGTCCTCGCTGGCGAGCCGCGACGTGATCGCCGACTCGGTCGAGCTCACCATGCGCGGCCATAGCTATGACGCGCTGGTCGCCATGGCCGGATGCGACAAGTCGCTGCCGGGCATGATGATGGCGATGATCCGCCTCAATGTGCCGTCGATCTTCATCTATGGCGGCTCGATCCTGCCGGGCCGCTTCCGCGGCCGCGATGTCGTGGTGCAGGATCTGTTCGAGGCCGTCGGCCTCCACTCGGTCGGCAAGATGGACGACGAGACGCTCGATGAACTCGAGCGCGTTGCCTGCCCGTCGGCCGGTTCATGCGGTGGCCAGTACACCGCCAACACCATGGCCATGGTGGCTGAGGCCATCGGCCTCGCGCTGCCCTACAGCTGCGGCGCTCCGGCGCCCTACGAAATCCGTGACGCGCTCTGCGCCAAGGCCGGCGAGCAGGTGATGGAACTGCTGAAGGTCCAACTCCGCCCGCGCGACATCGTCACCCGCAAGGCCTTCGAAAACGCCGCGATGACCGTCGCCGCGACCGGTGGCTCGACTAATGCCGCGCTGCACCTGCCTGCGATGGCCCACGAGGCGGGCATCGACTTCGACCTGTTCGACGTCGGCGAGATTTTCAAGAAGACCCCGTATATCGGCGACTTGAAGCCGGGTGGCCGCTACGTCGCCAAGGACCTGTTCGAAGCCGGCGGCATCCCGCTGGTGATGAAGGCGCTGCTCGATGGCGGGTACCTGCACGGCGACTGCATGACGGTGACCGGCAAGACCATCGCCGAGAACCTAGCCAAGGTGAATTTCAACACCGAGCAGGACGTCATCCGCGCCACGACCAACCCGATTTCGCCTACCGGCGGCGTGGTTGCGCTGCGCGGCAATCTCGCCCCCGACGGCGCGATCGTTAAGGTTGCTGGCCTCAAGAACTTGCGTTTTGTCGGCCCGGCGCGTGTCTTCGATAACGAAGAGGCGTGCTTCGAGTGCGTCGAGAAGCGTGAGTACAAGGAAGGCGACGTGCTCGTCATCCGCTACGAGGGTCCGAAGGGCGGTCCCGGCATGCGCGAAATGCTGTCGACCACCGCTGCGCTTTACGGCCAGGGCATGGGCGACAAGGTTGCGCTCATTACCGACGGCCGCTTCTCCGGCGCCACCCGCGGCTTCTGTGTCGGCCATGTCGGCCCCGAAGCGGCAATCGGCGGCCCGATCGCCCACATCAATGACGGCGACATCATTACGCTCGACGCCACGACCGGCGAGATCTCGGTCAATGTGTCGGACGAGGAACTTACCCAGCGCAAGGCCAGTTGGGCCCCGCGCGAAACCGAGTATGGCTCGGGCGCCATCTGGAAATATGCCCAACTGGTGGGGCCGGCACGCTTCGGCGCGCTGACCAACCCCGGTGCGAAGGGCGAGAAGGAGCAGTATGCGGACATTTAGGGCAGGAGCCCTTGTCTCCGTTGCGTTTTGGGCTGTGTTCGCGATTGCTGGTGCTGCCACCCCGGCTGCGGCGCAGGTAAGCGGCGTGCTGCCGTCCCTGCCAGCTGCGCCCGAGACCGCGGCAGACGCCGCGCTGGCCATGGCCAACTCGCTCGATGGCGCCGGGGGCGGCATTTCGAGCAAGGACCTGATCGCGGCCCTCGAGGACGCAGCGCTCGCCGGGCAGCCAATGGCACTCTACCAGCTCGGCCTCATGTATGAGACGGGCGAGGGCGTGAACAAGGATCCGGTGAAGGCCTTCGGCTATTTCAGCCAGATCGCCGACGAGCACGCCGACACGGCGCCCAAGGGCGTCGAGGCCGACATCGTCGCGCAGTCCTTCCTCAAGGTCGGCGAGTACTATCGCACCGGCCTGCCTGAAGCCGGCATCGCGAAGAACGAGGCCTATTCGAACAAGCTGATCATGCACGCGGCATCCTACTTCGGCGACGCCGATGCGCAGTACAAGGTCGGCGAACTCTATCTAGACGACGCCGAACTGGGCGACAGCCCGCTGCAGAGCGCGCGCTGGCTGAACCTGGCTGCCCGCAAGGGACATGCCGGCGCACAGGCCAAGCTCGGCAACATGCTGTTCAACGGGCAGGGCATCGCCGCCGATCCGATCGAAGGGCTGATGTGGCTCACCGTCGCCTCGCGCCGCTCGGCCGGGACGATCGACGAGAGCTGGATCGCTGACCTCCTGAACACAGCGATGTCGGTCGCCACACCCGAGCAGCGCAAGCAGGCGGTCGAACTGGCCGATTCCCTCGGGACCCGCTTCGGCGGACTCTGACCGAACCGTTCAGCGCGAGTTCAGGCGCAGGGTGGCAACTATCGGGCCAGTTAGCCCGTTGGTTCCCATCATGCGTCTGCCCATTATCCTCGCTCTCATCGTCATCATCACCCTGCCCAAGGATGTCCATGGGCTGATGAACGACGTCTCCGCCCAGATGCGCGTGGCACAGGCCACGTTCGGCAAGATGCTCAAGCGCGACGACACCATCCAGGTCGCCGAAGCAAAGGTGACCACGTTTAAGTCGCAGAGCGATACGACTAAGGGCTTGAGCGGGAATATCCGCTAGGCCCGCTCGCCCTAATCAACCCACCACGTGTCATCCCTGCGAAGGCAGGGATCCAAGTTTCCGCAAGCGCGGCTGACAGGTGGATCCCTGCCTTCGCAGGGATGACAGCCTGTAGTTGGGGCAGATTGCAGCGCAAATGCCGGCCGCTACGCCGTCCTAGAACGCGAACGTACCCACGACCGGCACGTGATCGCTGGGCTTTTCCTTGCCGCGCTCGGCGGAGTGCACCACCACATCTTCGAGCCGGTCGGCCGCCTGCGGCGACAGCAGCAGGTGGTCGATGCGGATGCCGTCCTTGCGCTCCCAGCCGAACGTCCGGAAATCCCAGAAGGTCAGCGAGGGCTCGTCCGTGATGGCGCGCTGGGCGTCGGTGAGGCCAAGATTGAGCAGGGCGCGCCACCGCTCGGCGCTCTCGGGCCGGAATGCCGCGTCGCCAACCCACTTTTCCGGGAAGGTCGCGTCGACATTGGCGGGGATGATGTTGAAGTCGCCAAGGAGGATGAACGGCTCCTCGAGCGCCAGCCGGCCTTCGACGAACGTGTGCAGCCGATCCATCCAGCTGAGCTTGTAGGTGAACTTGTCGGTACCGACCGGATTGCCGTTGGGCAGATAGATGCAGCAGACGCGCACGACGCCGCCCTCGACCGAGAACATGCCCTCGATCAGCCGCGACTGCTCGTCGCCATCGTCGCCGGGCAGGCCGCGCGTCACCTCGTCGAAGCGGTGCTTCGAAAGGATGGCGACGCCGTTCCAGCTCTTCTGCCCGAACGTCTCGATATTGTAGCCGAGCGCAGCGATCTCCATGCGCGGGAACGCCTCGTCGATCGACTTAATCTCCTGCAGGCAGACGATATCGGGCGATTCTTCCTCAAGCCATTTGAGAAGAAGTCCCTGCCGCGCCTTGACGCCGTTGATGTTCCAGGTGGCGATGCGCATGAGTAGGCTCCCGTTCAGCACGGGAGCCTAGCTGTCTCACAGTGAGGCGTAAACCGCGTCGCGGATGTCCTCGCGGAACGGGCCGTTGCAGCCTTCGGGCGCGACGTTGGTGAGGACAGCGATCGTGAGCTTGTTGGTCCGGTCGATGATCCAGTTATGGCCCCAGGCGCCGCCCCAGTCGAGCGTGCCGACCGGGCAGGGGCTCCGGGCTGCCTTCGGATCGTCGATGACCGCGCCGAGGATGGTGAAGCGCTTGCCGGCGTCGCCTTCGCGGCGCGGCAGCGTACCGATCTGGTTGGTGAAGGCTTCGGCGGTGGTCGAAGGCTTCAGGAAAGTGCCGCCATTATAGACCTCGAGCATCTTCATCACGTCGTCGGCCGTCCCGCACGAGCCACCGCCACCCGATTGCGGCGCATCGGCGCGGAAGATGCGATCGGGGTCGAAAGTCGTGCCCTGCTTGTTCTCGGATGTGATCCGTACCGGCGGGACGATCGCGGGCTTGGGCAACTCGCCGTTGTAGTAGTTGGCCGTGACACGGGTCGCATCGGTCGGCGTGAAGCGCCAGTCAACCATGCCCAGCGGACCGGCGGCATACTTGTTTACCGCCGCTTCGAGTGTCGAGCCGTTGATCGCTGCGAGCACGCCACCGACCACGTCGATGCTGGTGCCATAGGCCCACCCGGTCCCGGGCGCGAACACCAGCGGCGCCTTGGCCAGGCGGCGCAGGTTCTCTTCGAGCGAAAGGAACGGTCCGGACATGCCGGGCGATACGTCGGCGGGCGTCGTTTCGTAGGAGAGGCCGGAACTGTGCGACAGCAACTGGCGGATGGTGATCGGCCGGACCACGCCATCCGGGCTCGCGGGCGTGAAATAGGGCAGGTATTTGGTGACCGGATCGTCGAGCCCGAGCAGGCCGGCTTCCATCATCTTCAGCGCCGCGGTCGCGACTGTGGGCTTGGTGATCGAAGCAAGCCGCCAGATGGCATCGCGCTCGAGTTTTCGGTTGGCCTCGCGGTCGGCGAGACCGGCCGTGCGCGCGTAAACTTCCTTGCCGTCCTGGTTGACCAGCACGACGCAGCCGACAATACGGCTCCCGAGCGCGGCGTCGATCGCCGCGTCCAGCTTGTTCTGCAAACTCATTGGAGTCCTCCCGAATTCGAGAGGATGCTAACGGTTCAGCGACACGGGTTGCAAGCCGCCGAAAGGCCTATCCGACCAGTCGCTCACGCTACGGCGAAGCTGGTGCCGCAGCCGCAGCCGGCGACGGCGTTCGGGTTCCTGATCTGGAAGCTCTGGCCGATGAGGTCATCGACATAGTCGATCTCGGCGCCGCCCATGAACTCGAGGCTGAGCGAGTCGATCAGCACCGTGGCACTGCCGTTGGTCAGCACCAGGTCGTCGGCCGTCGGCGTTTCCTTGACCAGATTGTACTCGTACTGGAAGCCGGAACAGCCGCCCCCCGCGACGGCGATGCGGAGCACCGTGCCTTCGCCCTGTTTGCTGAGGATGCGCCCGATCCGCTTGGCGGCGCGGTCTGTCAAAACGACATTGTTCGGTGCTAGAGCAACTTCGGACATGCAGTACCTTCCGGCCGCTGGAGGGTGCGGCTCACGGTTACAATCTAATATCGTCAGATGACGATGAAAAGGGTCTTGGCGCATAATGGCTGAACGCGCAGCATATGCCTCCGATCCGTCAAAGAGCCGCGGCCGCCTGTTCGACCCCGGCACCAGCCCGACACGCTCCGAATTCCAGCGCGATCGCGACCGCATCATTCACTCCACCGCCTTCCGCCGGTTGCAGCACAAGACGCAGGTCTTTCTGCACCACGAAGGGCAGCATTTTCGTACCCGCCTGACCCATACGCTCGAAGTGAGCCAGATGGCCCGCTCGATCGCCAGGGCGCTGGCGCTGGATGAGGACCTGGCGGAGGCAGTGGCGCTGGCCCACGACCTCGGCCACACGCCCTTCGGCCATGCCGGAGAGCGCGTGCTCAACGAGAAGCTGAGCGAGTGGGGCGGCTTCGACCACAATATGCAGGCCATCCGCGTCGTCACCCGGCTCGAGAACCGCTATGCCGAGCATGACGGGCTGAACCTCAGCTGGGAGGCGCTCGAGGGTATCCTCAAGCACAATGGTCCGCTGGTCGATCGGAACGGCCGGGCACTTCGTGCCGACCATCCGGTTCCCGTCGGGCTCAATGATATCCCGGCCAGCGCCGACCTGATGCCGTGGAGCTACGCCAGCCTCGAGGCGCAGGCCGCGGCCATCGCCGACGACATCGCCTACAACTCGCACGACATCGACGATGCCCTGCGCGCCGGGTTGATCCGCATCGGCGACCTCGCCGACGTGCCGCTGGTCGGCCCCTTCGCGCGAGACGTGCTGGCGCACTGGCCCGACATCGAGCGCAGCCGGCAGGCGCATGAGGTGCAGCGCCGGCTGATCACCGCGCAGATCGAGGATGTGATTGCCGAGAGCACCCGCAACATCGCCGAAGTCGCGCCGCAATCCGCCGACGATGTGCGCTTCGCTGGCCGTACCTTGATCCGCTACTCGCCGCCTGTGGCGGAGGCCGAGCGGGGGCTGAAGCGCTTCCTCTTCGACCACGTCTATCGCAGCGACGAGGTGATGGCGCCGGTCCGCCGCAGCCAGACGGTCGTCTCGATGCTGTTCGACCACTACATGGTCACTTCAGCCATGCCCGGCAGCTGGGGCGAGGCAGCGCGCGCCGCGTCCGATCGCGGCACCAGGGCCCGCATCGTCGCCGATTTCGTGGCCGGGATGACCGACCCATACGCCCTTGAGCAACATGCCCGCCTGTTTGACGGGGCAGGGGCTTTGGGGTAGGGGCACCGGACCCTTCCCAAAAGGCACTGAAATGAACGTTTTCGCGCTGTTCGCCACCCGCGTCGCCGACGCCCTTAGGGCACTCTACCCGGAAGTCACCGGCGAAGCCCTGTCGCGCCTGGTGGTCGAGCCGCCGCGAGATGCCGCGCATGGCGACCTGTCGAGCAATGCCGCGATGGTGGTGGCGAAGCCCCTCGGCAAGAACCCGCGCGACGTGGCTTCGGCGCTTGCCGAGCATTTCAAGATGGACGCCGACGTGGCTTCCGTCGAAGTCGCCGGCCCCGGCTTCCTCAACTTCCGGCTCAAGACGCCGATCTGGCACGCCGTGCTGAAGTCCGTCGGCGCTGATTTCGGCAAGGCCGACATCGGCAAGGGCGAGCGGGTGAACGTCGAGTATGTCTCGGCCAACCCGACCGGCCCGATGCATGTGGGCCATACGCGTGGCGCCGTGTTCGGCGATGCGCTGGCTTCGCTCATGGCCTATGTCGGCTACGACGTGACGCGCGAGTATTACATCAACGACGCCGGCAGCCAGATCGATACGCTGTCCAAATCGACCATGCTGCGCTACCGCGAGGCGCTGGGCGAGACGATCGAGATTCCCTCGGGTTTCTACCCGGGCGATTATCTGGTCCCGGTCGGGCAGGCGCTGAAGGCCGAGTTCGGCACGGCGCTGCTCGATAGGCCCGAGGCTGAGGCGCTGGCGCTGGTCAAGGACAGGGTGCTGGCCGCGATGATGGACCTGATCCGGGCCGACCTCGCCAAGCTCAACATCCACCACGACGTATTCTTCTCCGAGCGCCAGCTGCACGGGCAGGGCGGCGACGTCGACCTGACGCTAGAATGGTTACGCTCGCAGGACATGGTCTACCAGGGCCGGCTCGAGCCGCCCAAGGGCAAGACTCCGGAGGACTGGGAGGATCGCGAGCAGACGCTGTTCCGCGCCACCAACTACGGCGATGACGTTGACCGGCCGCTGGTCAAGTCGACCGGGGCCTACACCTACTTTGCCGCCGACATCGCCTATCACCGCAACAAATACCTGCGCGGCTTCAAGCACATGGTCAACGTGCTCGGCGCCGACCACTCGGGCTATGTGAAGCGGCTCCAGGCGGCCGTGAAGGCGATTTCGCTCGGCGAGGCGGAGATCGACGTCCGCATCTGCCAGCTGGTGCGGCTGCTGAAGAACGGCGAGCCGTTCAAGATGAGCAAGCGTTCGGGCGACCTGGTTCTGCTCTCCGACGTGGTAGAAGAGGTCGGCTCCGACGCCACCCGCTTCATGCTGCTATATCGGCGGAACGACGCTGCAATGGATTTCGACTTCGCAGTCGTGAAGGAGCAGACGCGCGACAATCCGGTATTCTACGTGCAGTACGCGCACGCCCGGACTTACTCGGTGTTCCGCAAGGTGGCCGAGGAACTGCCGGGGCTCGATGTTTCGCCGGCGGCCCTCGCGGCGGCCGATCTGTCACTGCTGTCGTCGGAAGCCGATATCGAGTTGATCAAGGCCCTGGCGCAGTGGCCGCGCATCGTTGCTTCGGCCGCCGACGCACATGAGCCGCACCGGGTCGCCTTCTACTTGTACGAGCTGGCGAGTGCGTTTCATGGCTTCTGGGCCAAGGGCAATCAGGATGTTGCCTTACGCTTTGTTAACGCCGATGATTCAAAGCTGACTACGGCCCGACTCGCCCTTGTCGGGGCCGTGCGTCAGGTTCTCGTCAACGGTTTGACTCTGCTTGGTGTCTCTGCTCCCGAGGAGCTTTCATAATTCGGGCGCATTGGTTGGTAGAGTGGCCGGCCCGCTAGTATGGGGTGCGTAACTAGCGGACGGGTCCACGAGTACAGGGGCGCTGCTTTCAATGACAGCGAGACCGCAGCAGATGCCTGATGGCCAGGAAAAATCCGACGACCTGATCGCCGAACTCGCCAAGCTAATGGCGAGCAACGCCGGGTCACCCGAACCTGAGCCCCGGCCTGCGCCCAAGCTGGTCACGCTGCCAGACGCGCCCGCGCCCCAGGCACCGGCTCCATCGCCCGTTCGTATCCCAGGCATGGACGCGCCGGCTGCCCCGGTAGCGGCCGCACCTACGCCGGCAGCTCCGCCTTCGGCGCCCGCGCCGGGCGTGTTCCGTATTCCCGGCATGGATCAGCCGGTCTCCGCGCCCGTCGCGGCGACTGCACCCGCGCCGACGACAGTAGCCCCGACGCTCGCGCCGACGATAACGCCGCCCGCGGCCAAGCCGGCCGCTTCGATCGACTTCGGTACGCTGCCGGCGGCATCGACCTTCAAGCCGGAGCCGATGTCCAGCTGGCAGGATCGCGAGATCCCCAAGCCCGTCGCGTCCCGTCCTATTCCTGCGGCGGTCATCGAGCCCTCCAGGCCCGCACCCGTATCCGTGACGCCGCCGGTATCGGCTCCCGCGTTCGCCCCGGTTGCCGCTCCGGCTCCTGCGCCGGTGTTCCCGGCGGCCGATCCGACGATCGAGATGGAATCGGCGTTCGCCAAGCCGGTGCAGGCCGAGCCCGCTCCGGCGCCTGCTGCGCCGGTCGTTCGCCCTGCGGCCGCGCCTGCCGCCCCGATGGTGGCCGCCGCCCAGGCATCGCCCGCAACCGACAATTTCGACTTCGATTTCGGCTTCGCCACGTCGCCGCCGGAACCGATTGCTCCGCAGGCCAAGGCGCCCACGCCGGCTCCCGCACCCAAGCCGGCGTCCTCGGGTGATCCGATCGCCGACCTCATCGCTGCCGAACTGGATACGGCCGAGGTCGAGGAACCGCCGCAGTCGGTCCAGCCGGCGCCGCGTCCGTTCCCGCAGCCTGGCCTTGCGCCAGCCCCCGCGCCGCGTCCACAACCCAATCTTGGTCCGGGCCGCGGTCCGGCTCCGGTCGCACAGCCCGCCGTCCGCGCCGAAGACCGCTTTGGCGTGGCCCCGGTATTCGGCCCGACCAGCAAGGTGCAGGCCCCCCGGCCGCAGCCGGCTGCCGATCCGATGGACGAGATCGAGAGCCTGATCGGCGAAGCCGTCCGCGTCGAACTGACCAGCGACAAGCCGGTCGCACCGGCAGCCGCACCCACTCCGGCGCCGCAGCAGACCCCGCCGGTCGTGCCGCCGCTGACTACCGGCTTCGCGCCGCGTCGCGCCACGATCAAAGATACTGAGCCGCAGGTCGCCTCCGCCGAGGCCGCCATTCTTGCTGCTGCCGCTGCCAGCGGCGCGGAGGTTGGCCGCATCGACGGCGTGCGGGCCGAACCGAGCCCCTATAAGCGCGTCAAGGCCAAGCCGGAGCGCCGCTCCGGCGGCATGCGCCAGTATGTCGGCATGGCCGTGGCTGGAACGCTGCTGCTCGCCGCCGGCTTTGGCCTCTACTGGGTTCTCGGCATGGGCCGCAGCAACGACGCCGAGGCACCGGTGCTGACGGCTGACGCGACCCCCGTGAAGGAGCCGCCCCCGCCGGCGGTAGCCGCGCCGACCAACCAGGGCTCGGTCGTTTTCAACGAACTGGACGGCAACGCGGCCGCTCCGACCGACGAGCAGCTCGTCTCGCGTGACGACAGCGAGGCGACCAGCGTCGCCGACGTTGCGACCACCGTTGGCGACGAGTCTGGCGATACCGGCGAGAGTGAACTGGCGAACCGCAAGGTGCGCACGGTTACGGTCCGCCCGGATGGCACGATTGTTTCCGGTGACGAAGCTGTCGCGGGCAACGAGGAACTGCCGGTCGATCGTCCGGCAGTGCCGGAGCTTCCGGGCGCCGACGTGCAGCCGTCCGAGCTTCTCGCGGCGCTGCCCAGCGGCACGGCCGATGCAGCGACTGCGGCCGGAGCGCTTACCGATCCCGCCGCTGCGACTGACTCGACTCAAGTCTCCGCCTTGACGGAAACCCCGCCCACCGGCGCCACCATTGATCCCACCATCGTTGCGCCGATCCCGGTTGCACGCCCGACCGATCGCTCGGTGCTCGGTGGCGGCGCCAATCAGCCGATTGCCGCTGCTCAGCCCGTCGATCTCGGCACGCAGACTGCTGCGACGCAGCCCGCACCTGTGTCGTCTGGCGGCTCGGGTCCCTATGTCCAGTTGAGCTCGCAGCCCACCGAAGCCGATGCACAGAGCTCGCTCCGCGCCACGCAGAACCGTCTCTCGGGCCTGCTCGCCGGTCGCAGCCTTGCCGTCCGGCAGGTGAACCTTGGTGCCAAGGGCACCTGGTATCGCGTCGTCCTTCCGGTCGACTCGTTTCAGGAAGCGACGCAGACCTGCGCCAGCCTGAAGGCAAACGGGGTCGATTGCGTGCCGATTGGCGGTTGATCGCCGTCGGCACTTCCTTGACGCCTTGCCCGGTTAGGGACCAAATCCGCCTTTAATGGACAAGGCGGCGCTATGAGCGGCACATCGCAGGACTGGTTCGCGGCGCCTGATGCGCCGCCCGACGACGAAGTGCTCTACGTCGACGTCACCGGCTATGAAGGCCCGCTCGACTTGCTGCTCGACCTCGCGCGGCGCCAGAAGGTCGATCTCGGCAAGATCTCCGTCCTGGCCCTTGCCGAGCAGTACCTCCTGTTCATCGAAACCGTGCGCGAGAAGCGCATCGAGATCGCCGCCGACTATCTCGTGATGGCGGCGTGGCTGGCCTATCTCAAAAGCCGGCTGATGGTGCCGCATGCCCCCAGCGACGAAGAGCCGAGCGGCGAGATGATGGCCGCGCTGCTGCAGTTCCGGCTGAAGCGGCTCGAGGCCATGCGCAAGGCGGCGATGCAACTGGTCAACCGGCCACGCCTCGGTCGCGACGTCTATGTGCGCGGCCAGCCCGAGCCGGTTCTGGTCGAGCGCCGGAACCTCTGGGAAGCATCGCTCTACGACCTGCTCAAGGCCTATGCGTCCGGCCGTGAGCGCGGCGTGCCGCAGGACTATCACCTGTTCGAACGCAGCGTCTGGTCGCTGCAAGAGGCCCGCGAGATCCTCGCCAGGCTGATCGGCGAGAGCATGGACTGGGTGCCGCTCGACGCGTATCTCGACCGCTACCTGACCGATCCGGAGCAGCGCAAGACCGCCACCGCGTCAAGCTTTGCCTCGAGCCTTGAACTGGCCCGGCAGGGGCAAATAGAACTGCGCCAGACCCTGACATTCGGCCCGCTGTTCATGCGCCGCCGCCAGGGTGACGGGAACAAGCAATGACCGACGCCATGGGCGACACCGATTTCGATGAGCACGGCGAGATCGGGGAACGTAATCTCCGTATCCTCGAGGCCATCCTCTTCGCTTCTGCCGACCCGCTGTCGCCAGCCGACGTCGCGCCGTACCTGGGGGAGGGGGCCGACATCCCCGTGCTACTGGCACGGCTGGCCGAGCGCTACGCGGGCCGTGGCGTCAATCTGGTGCGGCGCGGCGACAAGTGGGCCTTCCGCACCGCCGACGACCTGTCGTTCCTCCTCCGCCGCGAGGAGACCGAGAGCCGCCAGCTGTCGCGCTCGGCGCTCGAGACGCTGGCTATCATCGCCTACCACCAGCCGGCGACCCGGGCCGAGGTGGAGGAAGTGCGCGGCGTCGCCAGCGGCGGCGGCACGTTCGACATCCTGATGCAGACCGGCTGGGTTCGCATGCGCGGACGCCGGCGCACACCCGGACGCCCTGTGACCTACGGAACGACCGAGGCTTTCCTCGATCATTTCGGACTCGAGAGCCTGGCTGACCTGCCGGGCCTCGATGAACTGAAGGGCTCGGGGCTGCTGTCGAGCCGTCTGCCGCCCGCCTTCCAGGTCCCGCTGCCCTTCGATGGGCCGCTGCGCGACGACGAAGACCCGCTCGAGCCCGACGATCAGGGCGAGAGCGATCCGGTCGAGTGAGCATTTACTTCGGGGCACGAATTGTCACGGAACCCCAACACGTCCTTGTGTTCGCCAAGGATTGAACCTATTTCTCTGCGCTAAGGTAGAGCGTTCGGCTTTCTCGGAGACTTCATATGCACGCGCCAGGAATTTGGGGCATCATCGTCGTAGCGATCGTCGTGATCCTGTTGTTCGGACGCGGCAAAATCGCCGGCCTCATGGGCGAAGTCGCTTCCGGCATCAAGTCGTTCCAGAAGGGTATGCGCGACGAGGAAAACAAGCCCGCCGCGCAGATCGATGCTTCGACGACCGTCGAGCCGGTCGCTCAGCCCGAAAAGAAGGACGCCTGATCCTTCAGGGTCTGACATCCGCTCTCTGGAGCTAACTGTATGCTCGGCGTCGGCTGGACCGAAATGCTCGTGATCGGGGTTGTTGCCCTGATTGTCATAGGTCCCAAGGAATTGCCCGCGTTGATGCGCCGGGTTGGTCAGTTCGCCGGTACCGTCCGGCGGATGGGCCAGGATTTTCAGCGCGAGCTGAACAAGACCACCGGCCTCAACGAAATCACCAACCTGCGAAACTCCGTCACGCAGCCACTCAAGGCGACTGCCGACGCGATCCGCAAGGAATTCAACACCACGACCGCCACCGGCGAGGTGAAGCCCTCGGGAGCCATCAAGCCGGCCGACCCCAAGGCGCAAAGCGTTGTAGCAGAGATCAAGGCTGCAGCCGGGATCGCGACGCCACTGGTGGCACCTGCCGCCACAGTCGCTACTGCGCCCGTGGTGACCGCCAAGGCGCCGGTGAAGGCGGCCCGTCCCGCCCGCATCAAGAAGCCGACCGAGAGCAAAGTCGATACCGCCGAACTCGCCCCGGTGAAGCCGGCCACCAAGGCCGCACCGAAAGCGAAAAAGCCGGTCGAGCCGCCTGCGCCGGTTGAAGCCGTCGCGCCGAAGGTCACGGCAAAGAAGACTGCGGCTAAGCCAAAGGCACCGGCGACTGAAGCGGCGCCTGTTGCAGTGAAGACAGCTGCGGCCCCCGTGGCCAAGAAGCCTCCCGCGGCGAAGAAGGCCGCATCTCCTAAGCCCGCTGTGACTGCAAAGGCTGCTGCGACCGAGAAGCCGGCCGCGACCAAGCCGGCTGCCAAGAAGCCCGCCACCAAGGCGTCCGCCGCCAAGAAGACGTCATGACCATGGCCGAGCAGACCAAACTCGAAGCGCCCAAGACCGCCGAGACAGAAGACGAGCTGGCCGGCAGCGAAGCGCCACTGCTCGATCATCTCATCGAGCTGCGTAAGCGCCTGATCCGCTCGTTGCTCGTGATCCTCGGGCTGCTGATCGTCTGCTTCTTTTTCGCCGGACCGATCTTCGACGTTCTGGTGCAGCCGTACCGCAACGCCATCTACCCGCAGCCGGTGGAGCTCATCTACACCGCGCCGCAGGAATTCTTCTTCACCCAGCTGAGCCTCGCGCTGTTCGGCGCGGTGTTCATCGGGTTCCCGTACCTCGCCACTGAGGTCTACGGCTTCGTTGCGCCCGGCCTCTACAAGAAAGAGCGCCGCGCGTTCATCCCGTATCTCATTGCGACGCCGATCTTTTTCATACTCGGCGCCTGCATGGTCTATTTCGCGGTTCTGCCGCTCGCGATGCACTTCTTCCACGCGATGGAAACGCCCGAGATCAAGCTGCTCGCCAAGGTCAGCGAGTACCTTGGCCTGGCCATGACGCTGATCATCGCGTTCGGCATCTGCTTCCAGTTGCCGGTGATCCTGACGTTGCTCGCGCAGATCGACCTTGTGTCGAGCGCCTCGCTGAAGAAGGGACGCAAGTACGCGATCGTCGGCATCCTGATTTTTGCCGCCTTCATCACGCCGCCCGATCCGATCTCGCAGATCGGCCTGTCGCTGCCGATGTATCTGCTCTACGAGCTCTCGATCTGGTCGGTGACCCTGATCGAAAGGCGCCGTGCCAAGACGCTGGCGGCCGAGGGCACCAGCGACGACGGTACCGCCGCGAGCTGACAGAGGAGAGCCACGGATGTCACGACTGCTCGCCGTCCTCTCCGTGCTCCTCGCTGTCGCCGCTCCCACCGTCGGGCTGGCTCAATCCTACGACGATCCCGGGGCGCTGCTCGAGGCGCTCTACGCCGGCTACATGCCGCCCAACGAGTTTCCGCCGGATCAGTCGTCGCTGCAGAGCGAGCGCCTGCGCGGCCTGTTCGAGAAAGACCAGCAGGATGCCAAGGGCGAGATCGGCCGCATCGATTTCGATCCCTTCGTGAACGGGCAGGACTACCAGATCACCGACCTCGCTATCGGCGAACCCTATCTCGCTGCTGGCAAGGCTGTTGTTGCGGTCACCTTCGCCAACATGGGCACACCGCAGGAGCTCGGCTATCTGCTGGTTAAGGAGGACGGCTGGAAGGTCGACGACGTCTGGTACACCGGCGACGACTTCAGCTACGACCTGCTGGACATATTGCAGCAACCATTGCCTTGATTGTGGCGCGGCGCGGCCCTCAATGCGCCAGAAGCCCTTGCTAGCCGAGTGAGCATCGAACTCCGCCCGGGGCACACATGCGGCACCTCATCGCGACCATCCTTCTCGTTCTCGGCTTCTCCGGCGGCGCCTTCGCCTATGACAATCCGAAGGCTCTGGTGGAGGCCATCTACCAGCCGTACCAGTCCGGCCAGAAGCCTGAGGGCGGGCTCGAGCAGTTCTATTCGGCCAAGCTCAAGGGCATGTACGACGCCCACCGCGAAGCCAAGCTCTCCGACGTGGCCTTCGACCCCGACAGCAAGGACATCCTGTCGTTCGACCCGTTCGTCGAAGGCGGAAATGCGCTTCTGCTGGATGTCGCAATCAGCGAGCCGGTGATCAACGGCGACCGCGCCGCGACCATCGTCACCTTCCACAATTTCGATCACCTCAGCATGCTCAGCCTCTCGCTGGTACGCGAGGCCGACGGCTGGAAAGTCGATGACGTCGCCTCGCTCGGCGGCGACCCCAACTGGCTGCTGTCCTGGCTGCTGGAATACGACCCGTTCGGGCAGAACTGAGCTCTCCTCCCCCGTTCACGGACGAGGATGACGAGGTCAAATCTCCCGCGTGGCCTCCGTCAGCCAGGCCTTGACATCGCCCTTCACCAGCGGGCCGATCTCCTTGTATACGCGCTTATGGTAGGCGTTGAGCCAGGCCTTCTCCGGCCCGGTCAGCTGCGTCTCGTCGATCAGCCTGAGGTCGATCGGCGCCAGCGTCAGCGTCTCGAACTCGAGGAACTTGCCGTCGCCGACCTTGCTCTCGGCGACCACAAGCAGGTTTTCGATGCGGATGCCGAACGCGCCTTCCTTGTAGAAGCCGGGCTCGTTCGAGGTGATCATGCCCACCTCGAACGGGGTCGGATAGCGCGGCGAGATGCCGATCGGGCCCTCGTGCACCGAGAGGAACGCGCCGACGCCGTGGCCGGTGCCGTGATTGTAGGTGACGCCGTCGGCCCACAGGAACTGCCGCGCCAGCACATCGATCTGCGCGCCGTTGGTGCCCATGGGGAAGCGCAGCATCGAGATCGCGATCATGCCGCGCAGCACCTGCGTGTAGCGGGCCTTCTGCTCGGCCGTCGCCTTGCCGGTGAACATCGTGCGCGTAATGTCGGTGGTACCCGAGAGGTACTGCGCCCCGGAATCGAGCAGCATCAGCTCGCCCGGCTTGAGCTGCCGGTTGGTCTTGGCATCGACCCGATAGTGGATGATCGCGCCGTTGGCGCCCGCGCCGGAGATCGTGTCGAAGCTCACATCGACAATGCTGGGCTCCTCGCGCCGGAAGCTCTCCAGCGCCGTCGCGATGGTGATCTCGTCGAGCTTGCCCTTGGGCGCTTCGGCGTCGAACCAGTGGAGAAACTTCGCCAGCGCGGCGCCATCGAGCCGATGCGCCTCGCGCATGCCACCGAGCTCCGCGTCGTTCTTCCGCGCCTTGGGCAATAGCACAGGATCACGCTTCTCGATCAGCACCGCGTCGCTGACGCCGCTGATCGAATTGGCGACGGCGACCGGCACCGTGTTCGGATCGATCATCACGCGCTTGTCGGCAGCGCCGAGTTTGCGCAGCGCCGCGATCATGGTCTTGGCGTCCGCCACCTTCGCGAGACCCTCGAGGCCCTTCCGCAGGTCCGGCGTGATCTTCTCCTTGTTGAAGAACAGTGTCGGCATGCCGGACTTCGGCACCAGCGCGAAGCAGAGCACCACGGGCACGTGCGGCACGTCGCGGCCGCGCAGGTTGAACAGCCAGTTGATCGATTCCGGCACCGTCAGCACCAGTGCGTCGGCATTGTCCTCGCCCATCGTGGCGCGGATTTCCTTGAGCTTATCCTCGGCGGTCCTGCCGGCACGGTTGTGGCCCAGGAACTCGATTGGCGCGTTCGGTGGCAGAGGGCGGTCGGCCCAGACCTTGTCGACGAGGTTGGCCACCGGCACCAGCGCAGCGCGGCCAGCGAGCTTCTTTTCCAGGTCCGCGATCTCACTCGGCGTATGTAGCCACGGATCGAACCCGAGCTTGCCGCCCTTGGCAACGTAGTCGGCGATCTTGGGAGACAGCCCGCCCTGCGCCGCCTCCAGCACCGTGATCACCCTGGTGTCGGTCTCGGCCGGCGCCTGCAGCGTGTAGCGGCCATCGACGAACAGCGCCGCCTTGCGGTTGCCGATGACGGCGAGGCCGGCCGAACCGGTGAAGCTGGTGACATAGGCGAGCCGCGCTTCGCTCTCGGGCACCATCTCGCCCCGGTGCGCATCGGTGCGCGGTACGAGGAAGGCATCGACCCCGGCATCCTTCATCGCCGTGCGCAGCGCCTTTACGCGCTTGGCCACGGTCTTCGGATCGGTGCGGATGTCGAAGGACTGATAGACGGTGGGGGCGAAGCTGTTGTCGGTCATGATGGAATTGCCGTTCTAGAGGTGGCGGACCCTAACAAGCGTCTCCCGCCGTGGCGAGTATTCATTCCTGGTTCAGCTGGCATCGGGCATCAGGGCGCCGGGGCTCCGATGGAGCGATGTCATGACTGAACGAATGAGACTATTCCGCCGGGTTTTCGAATCGATGATGGAGGGCCGCAGCCGTGCTGCGGAGCGCTACATCACCGAATATCTGAAGGCACGGCAGGTTGCGATGAACGCGCGACGAGACTGATTGCGTTCACCGATTGTTAAGTCGCCCTGCAAGTTTGGCATGGCAGCTTCACGCAACGACCCCTAACCGGCCGCGTCTATCGCGACTATCTACTGAACGTCGGCAGAAGGTCCGACAGACTCGAAGACGGGAGAAAGATATGCCCGAGAACAAGAACGATTTCCGCAAGGCTCTGGCCGGCGTGATCGATGCGCGCGGCCGCGAAGCGACCCGCAGCGTTTCGCGTGCCCGTGAGTACCTGCTGCTCGGCGCTCTCACCAAGCGCCCGAATTAAGCCGCAGCGCACCTCGCGCGGCATTGCCGAACGTTATTTGATCGAACGAATCCCTGGGCTTGCCCGGGGATTTTGTTTTTCCGGCTTCGGAGCGGGTGGCGTAGGGAGGGCCCTACACCCGCTCCAGCACCAGCGTCGTCCATTCCTTCTTCTCGATCTTCTGCTTGAGCACGATGTGCTGCAGCCCATAGGCCGAGATGACGCGATTGGCCTGCGTGTTGAGGATGCCGGAGAGGATCACCGTCGCGCCGATCTGCGTCACCTTGCGCACCGCCGGAGCAAGCGCCACCAGCGGGCCGGCGAGAATGTTGGCGACGACGAGGTCATAGGGCGAGCCCGCGGCGATCTGCCGGTGGTCGAGGCCGGTCGCCTCGATGGCGATGATATTGCGGGCGACACCGTTGTCCCGCGCATTCTCTACCGTGGTCTCGACCGCGATCGGGTCGATGTCCGTTGCCAGCACCGGCTGGTGGGTGCGCTTGGCCAGCGCGATAGCGAGGACGCCGGTGCCCGTGCCGACATCGATCATCGAAGAATAGCGGCGGCGCTTCAGCGCCCGGTCGATGGCCTCGAGGCAGCCGGTCGTCGTCTCGTGGTGGCCCGTGCCGAAGGCCTGTGCGGCGTCGATCCTGATGCCCGTGACGCCCGGCGGCGGCGCATCCTCGTGGCTGCCATAAACGTAGAAGCCACCGGCCAGCACGGGCTTCAGCCCCTCGAGCGATTTCGCCACCCAGTTCACGGTCGGGTCGATCGCCTCGACCGCAAAACTGACCTCACCGCCCAGCACCTCGCGGGCGATGGCGTTGAACGCCGCGATGTCCGGATCGGTGTCGCAGGTCGCCTCGAACACCCACTCGCCGGTTTCCTCGATCTCGTGCGCCGAGGCGGTGATCGCCACGTCGTCGCGCGCCATCACGGCATCGACCAGGGCGTAGGCTTGGTCTTTGGTGAGCGGGGTCGAGAGCTGCGAAAGAGTCATGGGCGGAAAATCCTGTACGCCCGCTGTTTCGGAGCAGCCGGACGCGAAGTCAAGCGGCGGCCGTTGCGCTCGTTAGCGAAAGCGTAGCCCAGACCGGCAGGTGGTCCGAACCGGTGCGGGCGAGGGCGGTGTGATGAACGCCTGACGCCTCGATGCGGAAATCGCGGCTGGCGATGATGCGGTCGAGCTCGAGCATGGGCCGGCGCGAGTGGAAGCTGGGGCCCGGGGTGATGACCTCGTGGTGCTTGGCGAAGGCCACGAGGCTCTTGCCGTTCCTGGCCCACTGGTTGAGATCGCCCATGATCACCGTCGGCATCCGGCCTTCCAGCCGCTCGAGGTGCGCAACGATCGCCTCCGCTTGCTTGGTGCGGGAATCGCCCAACAGGCCGAGATGCATGCCCACTACCCGCACTGCGCGGTCGCCGATCTCGACGTCGGCCATCACCGCGCCGCGCGGTTCGAACGCCGGCAGCTCGATGCGTTGCTGGTTGGTGACCCGAAATCCCTTCTTCACCAGCAGCACATTGCCGTGCCAGCCAAGGCTCTGCTCGCGGATGCCGAAGCGCACCGGAAAGTAGTTGGTAAAATCGACGATGAGATCGGGCGAGAGCGTGGTGACCCGCTGCCCGAAGCGCCGGTCCACCTCCTGCAGCGCGACCACGTCGGCATCGACCTCGGCGAGGATCTGCATGATGCGTTCCGGCTGCCGCCGCCGGTCCGTGCCGATGCTCTTGCGGATGTTGTAGGAGGCGAACTTGATCATGAGGCCCTAGAGAATTGGGGAAAACAGCCGAGCGGCTTGCGAGATGAAGCGGGCGAGCGGGTTGCGCTTGGCGACCTCCTCCTTGGTCACCTGCTTGCAGTTGGCGAAATCGGCGAGGAGCATCGCCTCGACGGCATCGACGACCTGCCGGTTCGGCATCCAGACCGTCATCTCGAAGTTGATTGCGAACGACCGGTTGTCGAAATTGACGCTCCCTACGGCCGCGATCCGGTCGTCCATCAGCAGGATCTTCTGGTGCAGGAAGCCCTTTTGGTAACGGTAGATGGCGACGTCGTGTTCCACCATCGCGTCGGCATGGGCGTTGCTCGCCAGCCAGACGATCAGGTGATCGGGCTTGTCCGGCAGCATCACCCGCACGTCGACGCCGCGGAGGATAGCGGCGTAGAGCGCCGTTCGCATGTCGGTGTCGGGCACGAAATAGGGGCTGACGATCCACAGCCGCTCGCGCGCCTGGCCGATGATGTCGCTGAACGCGATGGCGTTGGCCTCGAGTTTGTCCGCCGGCCCCGTCGCCATCACCAAGGCAGAGACGTCACCGACTTCGACCGCATCAGCGGGTGGCACCTCCAGCACTTCTCCCGTCGCCCAGTTCCAGTCCTCTTGAAAGATCAGCGACAGCGACGCGGCCGCCGGCCCCTCCAGCCGCAACTGCGTATCGCGCCAGTGCCCGAATTTTGGATCCTCGCCGAGATACTCAACGCCGATATTGGCGCCCCCGGTCCAGGCGACTGCTCCGTCCACCACCACGTTCTTCCGGTGATTGCGGTAGTTTATCCGCATCGGCCCGAACAGCCGCAGGAACCGGTGTCGGTTGTTGAACCCGTAGGTCTGAATGCCCTCGGCCCACAGCCGATCTCTGAACTCCTTGGAAAGTCCGGTGCTGCCGACATCGTCGTAGAGCATATAGACCTTCACCCCGGCCCGGGCCCGCTCCATCAGCGCCGCCGCAAGGCGCTGGCCCAACTCGTCAGCGCGGATGATGTAGAACTGCACGAAGATGTAGTGCTTCGCCTCAGCGATGCCCTCGAAAATCGAGTCGAACGTCGCCGCGCCGTCGATCAGTAGGTCCGCCTTGTTACCAGCGAGGAACGGCATGCCGGCGGCCCGGCGCTGCACCGGCCACTTGGCCCCCATGTCCCGGTCGACGACCTTCAGGTCCTCACTGCGGATCAAACGGGATTGCCGCACCTGCATGCGCGTCTTCGCATAGCTGTCGAAATGCTTCCACCCGAAGACCAGATAGACCAGCGTGGTGGGGAACGGCAGGAAGAACAGCGACACCAGCCAGGCGATGGAGCCCTGTGAGGTTCGCGAGGCCGAGATTTCGCGCACTGCGCAGATGATCGCCAGCGCATAGAACCCGGCCAGCACCATCGCGATGATCGGGATGCTTTCGACCACGCCCTCGACCACGTCCGTCATATCGACGACTTCGTTCATTGCCGCTCCGCCAGGTCCAGCCGCTACGACCGCCTTAGACTAATATCCGATAGATGCCGAACGGCCAGAGGCCTTTGCGGGTTTCTAGGCCGTTGCGTCCGGAGCCGAACCTCGCGAAACTGGTGCGCGGACCGTTCGCGTCCCGACTTCCCGCCGCCGAAAGATTTGCCCGTGTCGCCGCAACCGCCAATGCTCCGTCAGAATGCCATGACGGGAATTGCGTTCAAGCTGAGCTCGGTCTGCGTGTTCCTCGGCATGTCGAGCCTGCTCAAAGCCTCCGAAGGGGTGCCGGCCGGGCAACTGGTGTTCTTCCGCTCGTTCTTCGCCATCCTGCCGATCATCGTGTATCTGATCTGGAAGGGCGAGCTCGGCGTCGGCATCAAGACCAAACACCCGCTGAGCCACCTGATGCGCGGCCTCGTCGGTACGGGCGGCATGATGACTGGGTTCTTCGCGCTGACCCAGCTGCCGCTCGCCGAGGCCATCACCATCAGCTACGCGACGCCGCTGCTGATCGTCATCTTCAGCGCCGTGTTCTACCACGAGCAAGTCCGCCTCTACCGCTGGAGCGCCGTGCTGGTGGGCCTTGTCGGCGTTATCATCATCATCTGGCCGCGGCTCACGGTGTTCTCCGGTGGCCTTGAGGATATGAGCGGGGCGACGCTCGGCGCCATCTCGGCACTGGTCGCAGCCGGCTTCGCCGCCACCGCGATGGTGCTGGTGCGCAAGCTGGTCGAAACCGAGCGGTCCGCAACGATCGTCCTCTATTTCTCCGTGATGTCGGCGGCTCTCGGCCTGCTGACGCTGCCCTTCGGCTGGGTCATGCCCACTCCCGAGCAGTTCGCCCTGCTGATCGGCGCTGGCATCTTCGGGGGCGTCGGCCAGATCCTACTCACCGAATCCTACCGCCACGCCGACATGTCGGTGGTGGCGCCGTTCGAATACGCCTCGCTGATCCTCTCGGTGCTGATCGGCTACGTGATCTTCCGGGACGTCCCGACCATCGAGATGCTCATCGGCGGCGCCATCGTCGTCGGCTCCGGCCTGTTCATCATCTACCGCGAGCACAAGCTGGGGCTGGAGCGGAAGAAGGCGAGCGAGGTTAGCCCGCCGCAGTAGACTCTCACGCCTTCTGCACGAAGCTCTCAAGCACCTTCTTCGGGCCGGCCTTCTCGAACTCGATCGAGAGCTTGTTGCCCTCGATATTGTTGATCGTGCCGTAGCCGAACTTCAGGTGGAACACCCGCTCGCCGACGGAGTAGGCGGAGCCGCGGCCATTGTCGGTGGAGCGGGCGACGAGGTCGCCGTCGATCGTCACCGGACCGTGTGATTTGCGGGTCGAGGCCTGGGCGCGGGCCCGTTGCCAGCCGGGGGTTTCGTAGAGCGAGTCGAATGGATCGCGAGTGTCGAAGCCGCGACTGGTGCGGCCGCCATAGCCGTAGCCGCCATAGGCGGAGCCGGTGTCCTTCACCTCGACCGCCGAAGCCGGCAGCTCGTCGAGGAAGCGCGACGGGATTGCTGATTGCCATAGGCCATGCGTCAGCCGGTTCTGCGCCACCGAGACGCGCAGGCGCTTGCGGGCGCGGGTGAGGCCGACATAGGCGAGCCGCCGCTCTTCCTCGAGGCCAGCGCGGCCGGATTCGTCGAGCGTGCGCTGGCTCGGGAACAGGCCTTCCTCCCAGCCGGGGAGGAATACGGTGTCGAACTCCAGACCCTTGGCCGAATGCAGCGTCATGATCGAGACGGCGTCGTCGGCCTCGCCGGTGTCGCGGTCCATGACCAGCGAGACGTGCTCGAGAAAGCCGCCGAGCGAGTCGAACTCCTGCATGGAGTTGACCAGTTCCTTGAGGTTCTCGAGCCGCCCCTCGGCCTCTGCCGATTTGTCGTTCTGCCACATCTCGGTATAGCCGGACTCGTCCAGCACCTGCCGGGCGAGGTCGGCATGCGAGGTGTGACGCCGCACGATACCGGGCGGGCCGTCATCGTCGTCCGGTTCGATATCCTCGGGCGGCGTCGCCTTGGCGCGCTGCGACCAGTCGTCGAACTGCTCGATCAGCTGCCGCAGCGTCGTACGCTGCTTCGGCTTCAGCTCCTCGGTCTGCACCAGCATGCGGACCGTGCCAACCAGCGAGGTGCCTTGGTGCCGTGCCGCGTCGTAGAGCAGTTTCAGCGTCGAATCCCCGAGCCCGCGCTTGGGCACGTTGACGATGCGCTCGAAGGCGAGATCGTCGTTAGGGTTCCACACCAGCCGCAGATAGGCCAGCGCGTCGCGGATTTCCTTGCGCTCATAGAAGCGCGGGCCGCCGATGACGCGGTAGTTCAGCCCCAGCGTGATGAAGCGCTCTTCAAAGGCGCGCATCTGGTGCGAGGCGCGGACGAGGATGGCGATCGAGTTCAGCGCATCGCCCTTGCGCTGGAACTGCTCGATCTCCTCGCCGACCTGCCGCGCTTCCTCGTCGCTGTCCCACACCGAGGTGACGGTGACCAGTTCGCCCGGCTCGCCGACATCGGTCTGCAGGGTCTTGCCCAGCCGGCTCTCGTTGTTGGCGATGAGCGTCGACGCGGCCTTGAGGATGTTGGAGGTGGAGCGGTAGTTGCGCTCGAGCCGGATCACTTTGGCGCCCGGAAAGTCCTTCTCGAAGCGGAGGATGTTGTCCACCTCGGCGCCGCGCCAGCCATAGATCGACTGGTCGTCGTCGCCGACGACGCATAGGTTCGCCTCCGACGCGGGCTTCCCCTGGGCCAGCAGCCGCAGCCACAAATACTGGGCCGTGTTGCTGTCCTGGTACTCGTCCACGAGCATGTACTTGAACCGGCGGTGGTACTCCGCCAGCACGTCCGGGTGCTCCTTGAACAGCTTGATGTTGAGCAGCAGCAGGTCGCCGAAGTCGGTCGCATTGAGCGTCGCAAGCCGCGCTTGGTAGTCGCGGTAGAGATTGGGCAGCCGGCCATTGGCGAAGCCCAGGAGCTCGGCCTTCGGCACATCGTCAGGCAACCAGCCGCGGTTCTTCCAGCCATCGAGCATTCCGGCGAATACGCGTGCCGGCCAGCGCTTCTCGTCGATGTTCTCGGCTTCGAGCAGCTGCTTGATCAGCCGGATCTGGTCGTCGGTATCGAGGATGGTGAAATCGGAGCGGAGGTTCACCAGTTCGGCATGCCGGCGCAGGATACGGGCGCCGATCGAGTGGAAGGTGCCGAGCCACGGCATGCCCTCGACGGCGGAGCCGGCGATTTTGCCGATCCGTTCCTTCATCTCGCGGGCGGCCTTGTTGGTGAAGGTCACCGACAGGATTTCCGACGGCCAGGCGCGCTTGGTAGTGAGAATGTGGGCGATGCGGGTCGTCAGCACGCGCGTCTTGCCCGTGCCGGCGCCGGCGAGCACCAGCAGCGGCCCGTCGGTGGTCAGCACGGCTTCGCGCTGCTCTTCGTTGAGGCCCTTCAGATAGTCAGGCGCGCCTGCTCCCCGGCCGAATTGGCTGGTGATCGAGCCCGCCTGGGGGCGGTCGAGGCGCTGCGGTTCGGCTGGCATATGGGATTGACGAATCCTGTTTCGTTCTCATCGGCGAATATAGGGAGTGCGACCGCCGATGTATATGCGCGGGGACCGTCACAGAACCGTCACGCCGCTGTCATGTGGCCGTTGTGCGGCGTGCCTAAGTCGAAGCCCTCTTTTCAGGGGGACTTCATGCACACCAAATCCATTCTTCTCGGTCTCACGACGGCTCTGCTCGCCAGTTCGGCCTTTGCCGCGCCGGTCTTTAACCGCATTGCCAGCTTCCCGGTCGAGCTCAATGCTCCCGACGCCAAGGCGACCTCGTCGGAAATCATCACCGCCTCCGAGGATGGCCTGACGCTGGTCTACTCCGATAGCCCGAACGGCGGCATCGGCTTCATCGACATCACCGACCCCAAGGCGCCGAAGCCGGCCGGCTACCTGAAGCTCGAAGGCGAGCCGACCTCGGTGACCATCGTCGGCGACAAGGTCTACGTCGCGCTCAACACCCGCAAGGATTTTGTCGACGTCTCGGGCCAGCTCGTCGTCATCGACCTGAAGTCGCACGAAATTCTCGAGACCGTCGAACTCGGCGGCCAGCCCGACTCGATCGCCCATAACGAAGCCGGCACGCTCCTTGCCATCGCCATCGAGAACGAGCGCAACGAAGAGGTCAACGACGCCGCCATCCCGCAGGCGCCGTCGGGATATCTCGTGCTGCTGTCGATCACCGACGGCAAGCTCGATGCAGCTTCGCTGAAGAAGGTCGAAATCACCGGCCTCGCCGCCATCGCCCCCGAGGATGCCGAAGTCGAGTACGTCAACTTCAACAGCGCCGACCAGGTCGCCGTGACGCTGCAGGAGAACAACGAGGTCGTCATCGTCGACGGCAAGACCGGTACGGTCGCTGGCCACTTCCCCGCTGGCCAGGTCGATGTCGCAGGCATCGACACCAAGAACGACGGCAAGCTCGATTTCACGTCGAAGAAGGATGGCCTGCTGCGCGAGCCGGACGCCGTGAAGTGGCTCGACGACAACCGTCTCGTCACCGCCAACGAAGGCGACTGGAATGGCGGCAGCCGGGGCTTCACCATCTTCAACAAGGATGGCACTGTCGCCTGGGACTCGGGCGACCTGCTCGATAGCGACGCCGCCCGCATGGGCCACTACCCTGACTTCCGCAACAAGAAGGGCGTCGAGGCCGAGGGCATCGAGATCGCCAAGTTCGGCGATGACACCCTGATCTTCGTCGCCGAGGAACGCTCGTCGCTCGTCGCCATCTTCAAGGACGCCGGCGCCGGCGTCGCGCCGGAGCACCTGCAGACCATCGCTTCGGGCATCGGTCCGGAGGGTTCGGTGGCGATCCCGTCGCGTAACCTCTTTGTTACCGCCAACGAGAACGACTTCCGCGAAGACGGCCTCGCCGGCTCGCATGTCATGATCTACGAGCGCGCCGAGGGCGTGCCGGCCTATCCGCAGATCGTCTCGGACAATGATGCCGACGGCAACCCGATCGGCTGGGCCGCTCTCTCCGGCGCCGTCGCCGATGCCGACAAGCCGGGCACGCTCTACGCAGTGTCCGACAGCGTGCTCTACGGCGCTCCGGCGATCTACACCATCGACGCCACGCAGACGCCGGCAAGGATCACGGCCAAGACCGTCATCACTCGCAAGGGCGAGCCGGCCCAGAAGATCGACCTCGAAGGCATCACCCAGGACGGCGAAGGCGGCTTCTGGCTGGCCAACGAAGGCGACTCGGCCAAGCTCGTGCCGCATGCTCTGCTCCACGTCGACGCCGAAGGCGAGATCATTGCCGAGGTCGGCTTCCCGGTCGAACTGCTCGCCGGTCAGACCCGCTTCGGCTCCGAAGGTGTCGCCAGGATCGGCGATACGCTATGGGTTGCCGTGCAGCGCGAATGGGGTGACGACGAGAAAGGCTCGGTGAAGCTCCTCGCCTACAACACCGAGGCCAAGGAATGGGGCGCGGTGCGCTACCCGCTCGAGGCTCCGGCCGAAGGCGCCTGGGTCGGCCTCAGCGAAATCACCGTCCACGGCGACTACGCCTACATCGTCGAGCGCGACAACCAGGCTTCGCTCAAGGCCCAGCTCAAGGCGGTCTACCGCGTGCCGCTCGCGCAGCTGGTTCCGGCCAAGCTCGGCGAGGAGCTGCCGGTCGTCACCAAGGAACTGGTCCGCGACCTGGTCCCCGACCTCAAGGCCCAGAACGGCTACGTCGCCGACAAGGTGGAAAGCCTCGCCATCGACAGCGAAGGCACCGCCTACGTCATCACCGACAATGACGGCATCGACGACAGCTCGGGCGAAACCTACTTCTGGACCTTCAAGGTCGAGTAAGGGCAGGGCGCCTGCAAGGAAGATAGGGGCCGGTTCCGAAAGGGGCCGACCCTTTCGAATGTCTGTCTGGTGCAACGCCTGATGACCCTCACACCTACGGGGTCATTCCGGCGAAGGCCGGAATCCATCACGAGATGCCTCCACCTCCACAGCGGCAGAAAAACTACGCTTAGGCCGGGGGCACCGGGAATGTTGGAAAATCTCATCCCCCCACCATCCGCCCCATCGTAATCTCCTCCCGTCCAGTCACGGGCGGCGGTCGCGACGAACGAACGGTGAGTGGACATCGGGAGCCATGGCAGTCGTGCCATGGCGGGTTTGTGGGACCGACAACCGACCACCCATCCGGGCTCCGATGCAGTAATGCAGACGAGAGGTGCGATGGGGGCACGCTCCTTGGATTCCACCGATCCTACTCATCCCGATCTGGATCGGCGCGGCGACGGCCGTTTCATTTGCGGACTAACCGCGTGGCCCAAAACCGCGCCGGTCCCCGTCCATCTCGAAAACCGATGGCGTCAGCCAGTCGGGTGCTTCGGCTTGCCATAATTCGCTCGCCGTGACACAACCCGCGCCAGCGAAAACCGGGGAGCGCTCCACATGACGAGACTGGTCGGTTTCTATCCCGGCTCGTTTGATCCGCTCACCAACGGCCACCTCGATGTCATCGAGCGCGCCTGCAAGCTGGTCGACAAGCTGGTGATCGCCGTCGGTACCCACCACTCCAAGAAGCCGCTGTTCAGCCACGAGGATCGCGTCGCGCTGCTGAAGGCCGTGCTTGAACCGGTGGGCAAACGCACCGAGACCGAGTTCGAGTTCGTCGACTTCTCCGGCCTGATGGTCACGGCGGCCCGCGCGGCCGGCGCCAAGCTCATCATCCGCGGTCTTCGCGACACCACCGACTACAATTTCGAGATGCAAATGGTGGGCATGAATGCCCAGATGGCGCCCGACCTGCAGACGGTCTTCCTGCCATCGAGCCCGCATGTCCGCCACATCTCGGCCACGCTCGTGCGTCAGATCGCCGAGCTCGGAGGCGATATCAGCGCCTTTGTCCCCCCCATTGTTCTGAAGGCATTGAAGAAATAATGGCCGATCCCATCAAGCGCGCCGGCATCATCCTCGGCATCGTTCTCGCGGTCGTGGCCGCCTTCCTTGCGGTCTCCATGGTCGCCCCCTCCGCCGCCCATGCCCAGTCGGGTACGCCGCACTGGATACTCGAACTGAAGGACGGCATCGTCGACATCGAGCTGCTGCCCGCCAAGGCGCCCAAGCATGTCGAGCGCATCGTCGAGCTGACCAACGAAGGCTTCTACAACGGCATCGTCTTCCACCGCGTCATCGAAGGCTTCATGGCCCAGTCCGGTGACCCGACGGGCACTGGCACCGGCGGCTCGGACAAGCCCGACGTCGTCGCCGAGTTCAACGACACCTCGTTCGGCCGTGGCGCCGTGGGCGCCGCCCGCACCAATGATCCCAACACCTTCAATTCGCAGTTCTTCATCTGCTTCCAGGACTGCACGTTCCTCAACGGCCAGTACACCGTCTTCGGCCAGGTCGTGTCGGGCATGGAAGCTGTCGACAAGATCACCCGGGGCGAGCCGCCGGCCAACCCCGACAAGATCATTTCCGCCAAGATCGAATACAAATAAGGAGGCCACAACATTGGCTTACGCTGATCCCGAGAACACCCTCGTCATCGAGACCACCAAGGGGCCGGTTGTCATCGCCCTGCGTCCGGACCTCGCGCCGAACCACGTCACCCACATCAAGAAGCTGGCGCGCGAAGGTTTCTACGACGGCATCGTCTTCCACCGCGTGATCGATGGTTTCATGGCCCAGACCGGTGATCCGAACGGTACCGGCACCGGCGGTTCGAGCTACCCGAACCTGAAGCAGGAATTCAACGCCGAGCCGCACGTCCGCGGCACCGTGTCGATGGCCCGCTCGCAGAACCCGGACAGCGCCAATTCGCAGTTCTTCATCTGCTTCGCCGACGCCCGCTTCCTCGACCGCCAGTACACTGTCTGGGGCAAGGTCATCGAAGGCATGGAAAACGTCGACAAGATCAAGCGCGGCGAGCCCGTGCGCGATCCCGACAAGATGATCACCGTCAAGGTCGCCGCCGACATCGCCGAATGATCAAGCGGGCCGCAATCGCCGCCGTCGGCCTTTGCGGCCTCGCCACGCCGTCGCTTGCGACGGAGTGGATCAACTGCGCCTCGCCCGATGGCGGGGCCAGCTTTGATATACTTGTCGGCACGACCGACGTCCTCTCCGTCGCCGGCATGACCATCACGGTCGGCGACCAGGTGTGGGCCACCGACCCGGCTTACGGGCCCGGTGACCCGGTCATCGTTGGCCAGGGCTTCGAGGATGCCGAAACCGTGCGCATCGACGCGGTCGATCCCGGCGTCACCACCCGCATCGCCGAACTGCGCCTGTTCAAGGCCACAGAGGGCGAAGCCATCGCGATCTACGGCGGCACGCTCCGCATCCCCGGCCACGGCGCCTGGTCCGTGAGCTGCACCGGTCCCTGATGCGCGTCGACGAATTCGATTTCGATCTCCCCAACGAGAGTATCGCGCTGCACCCGGCCGAGCCGCGTGACTCCGCCCGTATGCTCATCGTCCGGCAGGGCGAACCGCTCGAGGACGGCCATGTCCGCGACCTGCTGAAGGTCCTCCGCGCCGGCGACGTCCTTGTCGTCAATGATACCCGCGTGCTCCCGGCCGAACTGGTTGGCCAGCGCATCCGCGGCGATCTGCGCGCCAATGTCAGCTTCAATCTGCACAAGCGCGTCGATGCCCACACCTGGCGCGCCTTTGCCCGCCCGGCGAAGAAGCTCCATCTGCTCGATCGGCTCGAACTGGGCGACAATGGCTCGATCGCGGCAACTGTCACCGGCAAGGGCGATACCGGCGAAATCACGCTCGAGTTCGACCTGGGCGGAGCGATCCTGGACGAAGCCATCAAGGCGCACGGCGCCATGCCGCTGCCGCCCTATATCGAGGCCAAGCGCCATACCGAGGAACGCGACAAGACGGACTACCAGACCATCTACGCTGCGCACGACGGCGCGGTGGCAGCTCCTACGGCCGGCCTGCACTTCACCGAGGGCCTGCTGCAGCAGCTGACCGAACTCGGCGTCACTATCGAGCGCGTCACTCTGCACGTGGGGGCAGGGACCTTCCTGCCGGTGAAGGTGGACGACACCGACGATCACGTCATGCACGCCGAGTGGGGCGATATCCCCGCCGCCGTGGTGGAGCGCATCCTCGCCGCCAAGGCCAAGGGAGGCAGGGTGGTGGCGGTCGGAACGACGAGTCTGCGCCTGCTCGAAACCGCCGCGCGGGCGACGGGCACGCTGCAGCCCTTCATCGGCGACACCGACATCTTCATCACCCCCGGCTACCGCTTCAACGCGGTGGACATCCTGATGACCAACTTCCACCTGCCGCGCTCAACCCTGTTCATGCTGGTCAGCGCCTTCGCCGGGCTGGAGACGATGCGCGCCGCTTATGCGCATGCGATCGGGAACGGATACCGGTTCTATTCCTACGGCGACTCCAGTCTGCTGTTCCGGAGGGACTAACGTCCCCGTATTCGGCCGATCCCAAAAGGCATAATGTTCGGCCCGTGAAGGAAATCCATTCCTTCGAGAGGGAGAGCGTAAGATGTCCAAATACATTCTGCTGCTCAACTGGACCGAGCAGGGCGTGAAGAACATCAAGGAATCGGCGAACCGCTACGATGCAGCCAAGGAACTGGCGAAAAAGTCCGGCTGCACGATGGAGTCGATCCATATGACTTTCGGTGCCTATGATCTGGTCGTCATGCTCGACGCCCCGAACGACGAAGCCGCCGCGATCTTCAACCTGCGGGTGACGTCGGGCGGCGCGGTGCGGGGCACGACGCTCAAGGCGTTCCCCGAGGCCGAGTATCGCAAGATTATTGCCGGCGTCTGATCAGCCGGGCAGGGTGACAGGAGCCGCGGGGCCAGCTAATAGCCGCGCATGAAATCCGATTACTCCTTCACCCTCCTCGCCACCGACGGCATGGCGCGTGCCGGTCGCATTGATACCTGGCGCGGCGAGGTCAATACCCCCGCCTTCATGCCGGTAGGCACGGTCGGCACCGTCAAGGCGATGTATCCCGAGCAGGTGCGCGATACCGGCGCGGATATCCTGCTCGGCAACACCTACCACCTGATGCTGCGCCCGGGCGCCGAACGCGTCGCGGCGCTGGGTGGGTTGCATGACTTCATGGACTGGCAGCGCCCGATCCTCACGGACTCGGGCGGGTTTCAGGTCATGTCTCTGGCACAACTCCGGAAGTTGACCGAGAAAGGCGTCAAGTTTCGGTCGCACATTGACGGGTCGGCCCACGAACTGACCCCCGAGCGCTCGATCGAGATCCAGACGCTGCTCGACAGCGACATCATCATGCAGCTCGACGAGTGCATCCCGCTCCCCTCCGAGTACAAGGAGATGGAGCGGGCGATGGAGCTGTCGCTGCGCTGGGCCCAGCGTTCAAAGGATGCCTTCGGCAACCAGCCCTACCGCTCGCTGCACGGCATCGTGCAGGGCGGCGACAATGCCGAGTTGCGTGGACGTTCTGCTGCGGGCCTGAAGTCGATTGGCTTCAACGGCTACTCGATCGGTGGCCTTGCCGTCGGTGAGCCGCAGGAGACGATGTTCCGCGTCCTTTCTGAGATCACGCCGGAACTCCCCACCGACAAGCCGCGCTACCTGATGGGCGTCGGCAAGCCCGACGACATCCTCGGGGGCATCGAACGCGGCGTCGACATGTTCGACTGCGTGCACCCGACCCGGGCCGGGCGGCATGGGCACGCCTACTCCCGCTTCGGTGTCATCAACCTGAAGAACGCCCGGCATAAGGACGATCCGCGCCCGCTCGACGAGCAGTCGCCCAACCCGAACTGCCGCCGCTTCAGCCGCGCCTACCTGCATCACCTGATCCGCACCGAGGAAATGCTGGGCGCGATGATCCTCAGCCAGATCAACCTCCACTACTACCAGCAGCTCTGCATAGGTGCCCGTCAGGCGATCGAGGCTGGTACCTTCGCCGATTATGCGGCACAAACCCGAGCAACATGGGCCGCGGGCGACCTTCCGCCTGTCTGAGCCAGCATCAGGAGTCAGCGTCATGGCCTCTAGCCGCAAATCCCTCCTCAACCCGCTGATGAAGGCCAGGAAGCGCCTCGACGAGACGACGATGCGCGAGCTGTTCGCGGCGGACCCGAGCCGGTTCAAGACCTTTTCGGCCAAGGCCGGCGACCTGCTGCTCGACTATTCGAAGAACCGCATCGACGCAAAGACGATGGAGGCGCTGTTCGACATCGCCCGCGCCGCCGGCGTCGAGGAGCGTCGCGACGCGATGTGGAAGGGCGAGCACATCAACTCGACCGAGGACCGCGCGGTGCAGCACATGGCGCTGCGCTACTTAGGCGACAAGAAGGTCGTGGTCGACGGCAAGGACGTGATGCCCGACGTGCGCGGCGTGCTCGCGGCGATGAAGGCCTTTTCCGACCAGATCCGCGACGGCTCGATCAAGGGTGCGACGGGCGAGACGTTCACCGACATCGTCAACATCGGCATCGGCGGCTCCGACCTCGGACCGGTGATGGTGACACTGGCGCTCGAGCCCTACACCCGCAAAGACCTGCGCGCCCACTACGTCAGCAACGTCGACGGCGCCCATATCCACGATACGCTGAAGACGCTCGACCCCAAGCGCACCCTGTTCATCGTCGCATCCAAGACCTTCACTACCGACGAGACCATGACCAACGCGGCCACGGCCCGCGCCTGGATCGCCGACGCGCTGGGCGAGGCGGCGGTGACCGACCATTTCGCCGCGCTCTCGACCAACCTCAAGGCTTGTGCCGATTTCGGCATCAAGTCCGATCGCATCTTCGGCTTCTGGGACTGGGTTGGCGGCCGCTACTCGGTCTGGTCGGCCATCGGCCTGCCGGTGGCGATCACCGTGGGCTACGACAATTTCGAGGCGTTCCTGCGTGGCGCCTACGAGATGGACCAGCACTTCCTCAAGACCAAACTCGAGAAGAACCTGCCAGTCATCATGGCGCTGATCGGTATCTGGTACCGCAATGCCTGGGGCTTCTCGACCCACGCCGTGCTGCCCTATGACCAGCGGCTTTCCCGTTTCGCCGCTTACCTGCAGCAGCAGGACATGGAGAGCAATGGCAAGTCGGTGAACCTTGCCGGCAAGCCCGTCGACTACAACACCGGCCCGATCATCTGGGGCGAGCCCGGCACCAACGGCCAGCACGCCTTCTACCAGTTGATCCACCAGGGTACCGACGTGATCCCAGTCGATTTCCTCGTCGCCGCCCAGCCGCATGAAGCCCTGCCGCCGCACCACGACAAGCTGGTCGCCAACGTTTTCGCCCAGTCCGAGGCGCTGATGCTGGGCAAGACCAAGGACGAGGTGGTGGCCGAGCTGACTGCGCAGGGCGTCGACAAGGCCAAGATCAAGCCGCTGACGCCGCACAAGGTGTTCCCGGGCAACCGCCCATCCAACACCCTGATCTACCCCAAACTGACCCCCGAGCGCCTCGGCAGCCTCGTGGCGCTCTACGAGCACAAGGTGTTCGTGCAGGGCACCATCTGGGGCGTGAACTCCTACGACCAGTGGGGCGTCGAGCTCGGCAAACAGCTCGCCAAGGCGCTGCTGCCCAAGGTGCAGGGCACCGAGAAGGCAGACGGCCACGACAGCTCCACTAAGGGGCTTGTCGAGGCCTACCTGAAACTCAAATGAGCGAGGCGGTGGCGGAGCCGTCCTACAAGTCGCCGCCGGTCGACGTCGACATCGCGAGGCTCGCCGCAGTGTTCGGCGAGCTTGGTCTCGGGGTGCCGACGGCGGTGACTGAGCTTATCGGCGGCGGTGCGCGCTCGTTCCGCATCGAACGTACCGACGGCGCGCCGCTGGTGCTCAAGGCGTTCAAAGATGCCTTTCCCTACGCGACCGGCAAAGAAGTCTATGCCTCGCAGCTGCTGCGCGACCTCGATGTGCCGATGGCTCGCTTCCTCGCCTCGGACGAGACCCGCACCCGGATGCCGTTCCGCTACACCATCGCGAACTACCTGCCTGGCAGGCAGGTGATGACCTTCAAGGACGAGCCGGACGTTGGCGACCTCTACCGGCAAATGGGCACGATGCTGCGCAAGCTGCACTCCGTGCCGGCGCCCGGCGGCTATGGCGCCTTCGGCGAGCAGGGCGTGGTCGACCCGTCGGCGACCCATAGCGAATACCTCGACCGGCGCTTTGCCTACAGCATCAGCCGGTTCCGCCACTTTGGCGGCGGCGAGGCGCTGGCGCAACGGCTGGAAGCTATCTTCGCAGCCCATGCCGATGTCATCGCCGAAAGCCGCGGCGCCGTCTTCGCCCACGACGATTTCCAGCCGCACAACGTGCTGGGCGAGCGTGATGCAGCGGGGCGGCTGCAGCTGACCGGGCTGCTCGACTATGGCAATGCCCGGGCCTCGGACGCCGTATGCGACCTCGCCAAGGCGCTATTCTGCTCCGAGCACGACGCGCCGGGCTCGACCCCGCATATCCGTGACGGCTACGGCTCGATCGATCATTCGGATCCCGAAGGGGCGCTCTGGATCTACACACTGGTCCACCGCGTCACCATGTGGATGTGGCTGCGGCATACCGGCTTCGTTTGCGACGGCGAGCACAACCCGCTGATCGACGACCTTGAAGCCATGGCAGAAGCCGGGACTTACACGACTTGACCATCACCACCGAAGCCGAACTCGAACGTCTCAAGGCCATCGGCCGCATCTGCGCCGTGGCCCGCGACGCCATGGCTGCGGCACTTCGGCCGGGGATCACCACGCTCGAGCTCGACGATATCGGCCGCCGCATCCTCGATGAGAACGGCGCGCGTTCGGCGCCCGAGATCACCTACGACTTCCCCGGAGCGACCTGCATCTCGGTCAACGAGGAGATCGCGCACGGCATCCCGGGCAGCCGGGTGATCAAGGCGGGCGACCTCGTCAATATCGACGTTTCGGCTGAACTCAACGGCGTGTTCGCCGATACCGGTGCGTCGTTCGTCGTGCCCGAGGCTAACCCGAAGCTGGTGACGTTGTGCCGGGACGGCAAGCGGGCGATGTGGGAGGGGATCCGGGTCGTTCGCTCGGGCGCGCCGCTCGCTGGCATCGGCAACGCCATCGGCGCCTTTGCCAAGAAGCACCGCTACACGCTGATCGAGAACCTCGCCAGCCACGGCGTCGGCGATAGCCTGCACGACGAGCCGGGGGAGATTTCTACCTGGCCTGATCGTGGCGAGCGGCGAGTGATCACCGATGGATTGGTGTTCACCGTCGAGCCGTTCCTGTCGCTGGGCGGGCGCATGGCCGAGCAGGCGACCGAGGACGATGAATGGACGCTCGTCGCCAGCCCGCCGGCGCCCTGCGTGCAGTACGAGCACACGATCGTTGCGACGCGTCGTGGCGCGATTGTGGTGACTGCGGCATGAGCATGGCGCCGCGCTGAACGAATTCTGAGCAGCCGGTTCCAAACGCGTTCAATTTCAGTGGGCTAGGGTGGTGCCAACGCTGCAGATGCAGCACTGACCAACCCAGGAAACGCTGAAATGACCGTAATCAACCTCATCCGGCAGACCAGCCGCGCCGCGGTCCTTGCCGTCGTCCTCGCCGGCACCGCGCTGAGCGCGGTTCCCGCCCAGGCTGCCCCGCCGAACCTCAACGGCGGCTTCTCGCTCGACGTCAAGCCGCAAGGCGGCGACCAGAAGCAGCTGCAGCAGTACAAAAAGAAGCAGTTCGGCCCGAACGACTTCTTCAACTGGTGCCTGACCGACAAGCAGATCCGCAAGGGCCTGATCAACTACGGCTTCGACGATGTCGATATCGTCGCTCACCTCAGCAAGAACCGTGTCCGCGTCGAGGCCTCGTACGGCAACTGGTACTACTCGATGCGCATCCACCGCTGCTCGGGTGTCGTCGACCGGATCAAGAAGCTCTACCCGGTCTGGGAAGACGAGGACTATGAAGACGACGATTGGTACTGAGTGACCGATCCTGGCAGGGGCCTCGTGCCCCTGCCTAGATGTTGGTGCGCCGGAACAGCCACCACGGCAGGGCGCGCACGACCAGCATGATCAACCACCAGTGACGTGGCGCGTATTGCACCGGGCCGCCCCGGTCGGCGGCCGAACGCACGATCCGCGCTACCCCGTCGGCCGATGCCAGCCGGCGTCCCGGTGGACCGCCGGCCGTCATCGCGGTGGCGGTAGGCCCCGGCTTCACCACCACGGCTCGTAGCGGCGTCCCGGCGAAGCGGTGGGCGATCCCCTCGACCAGCGTTTCGATCCCGGCCTTAGTCGACGCATAGATGAAGTTGCGGCGCCGCCCGCGGTCGCCTGCGACCGAGCCCAGCACCACCAGTGAACCGTGCCCCTGCGCCTCCAGCAGGTTGGCGGCGGCGAGTGCCCACAGGGCCGTGGAGATGTAGTTGGTCTCCATCATCGAGCGGGCAACCGACAGGTCGGCAGCAGCGGCAGGCTGGGGCGGCATGATCGCGTAGGCGATGTGGATGTGATCGGCGGTGCCGAGCAGTCCGGCAATCTGTGTGAGCTCAGTCGCTGGATCAGCGTTCGCGAGATCGAGGACTACGGAGCGGCACTCACTTGCTCCCAGCGACAGCATTTCCGCCTCGAGCTTTGCGAGCCGGTCCGCATCCCGCCCGACCAGCACCAACCGCGCCTCCTCGGCCGCGTAGATCCGCGCTGTGGCAGCCGCTATTCCCGAAGTCGCGCCGAGAATGACAACCCGCAATCCTTCTCCAGCCATCCCCGAGCCCGCGATTCTGTTCCGTAGCGCACACTGCACCATTGCAGACGGCGGTCAAAAGATGGCGATTGGCGTTCTCGTTGCCACATTTGAAGGAGGGGCGGTAGCGCCGCGGACGGGGAAGAGGCTCGTCTGCCGTTTCGTTGGCCAGTGCGGGAAACCGGAAAAACCGCAATGTTCCCCGTACCCGTCGCGTCCGGTTGACACGCGGCGCTACTGAAAAGAAACGGCGGGGGCGCCCTTCGGTTGCACAGATCGGTAGAACTCTACCCATCGCGTTTCCGCCAAAATGCAGCCGCTCCCGAGCCACACTGGCCCCCTAGCGTCATACCAACCTACACGCAGCGATCGGGGGGCAATCCGATGACTGCCATCAAGAAGCGGCGCCGGCCCGTCGTCGGTGCTGAGACCTCAGAAGCCCTGCAGCGCGAGAAAGCGCTGTTCATGGCCCGCAACGGCAAGCGTTGCAGCCACCTGCTCGTGCGCTTCGAACCGGACGAGAAGGCGAACCATCTCGTCATCACGGCCGCATTCGCGTTCGATGAGAACCGCGTCTGGCACCAGGTCGACGCCATCGTTTCCGCTGACGAACTTCACCGCGAAGCCGGGCCCGATCGTGGCCTGATAACCGCCTTCGGCCAGCTCGATGACGGCATAAGCGCGGCGCGTATCGCCCGCCTGTTCGCGCCGCTGTCGATCGCCCAGCGCCTCGCGGCCGGACGCGCCTGATTTCTCCTGCAACCGAGGGTGGCCGCCGATCTGGCCGGGGAGCAATGCTATGAAGACCTGCTGGTTCATCGTCATCGAAAGCATGGGCGAGTGGTGGGTGGATTGCGAAGGCAAGGCCTATGGCCCCTTCGAAAGCCGCGAGGATGCCGAGGCGGAAGCCAAGTACATCGCCCTCACCTATGGCGACGAGACGCGCCGGTCACAGGTGTTTGCCGCCGAAGAGAACGGCGCGCACCGGCTGATCTGGTCTGGTCCGGTCCCCGCAAGCTAAGCTTGGTCGCGGCCAAAGTCCTTGCCCGAGCCGACGCGCCGCGCGAGGGCGGTGAAGGACAGCGCCTTGCCGTCGGCGACGGTGGCGTTGGCCATGCGCAGCAGCCGGGCCGGGAAGGCGAGGGCGTCGCGCTCGGCGGGCCGGAGGTTCTCCATGGACCGGTAGTCGGTCAGAGCGGTGTCCTCGGCCGCCCGCATGGCGTCGTCGACCTCCTGACGTGACATGATGCCCTTAGCGATCAGCGTCTCGTGGATGGCGGCGATGGCGAGGTAGAGGCCTTCCAGCTGCAGATTGGCGGAGTTCATCGGCGTCCTCCCTGATTGGCGCTATGCTGCGCCCACGCTCGCCGAATGAACAGCGAAAAGCACGCAGGGTTCCCGCGTAACTTTGTCGTTCCGATTGGTGAGAGTGGTACGCCCGGATGGATTCGAACCATCGACCATCCGATTAAAAGTCGGATGCTCTACCACTGAGCTACGGGCGCCCGGAGCGGGATCAGGAAAAGTTGCAGACTCTTCCGGTTCGATCCCGTGACAACTCGAACTGAGCCGCTTGGCGGATCGGCGCGGAACATAGGCATTCGGACCCCGCTGTCAATTGCAATCGGCGGGCGCCGGGCTCGGCTCAGTTCAGGAGCGGCATCGGCTCGCCCGCATATGCGGTCGGCTCGCACGCAATTCCTGCCTCGGCCATGCGGGCACAGAGCTCGATGGCGGAGGCTTTGTCGACCAGCGGACCGGCGACCAACACCTTGCCGTCGTTGCCATCTGCGTCGGCGAGGACCGGCGACAGCCCGACCAGCATGGTGCCGACCTGCGCCAGCATTTCCTGCCATTGCGCTTCCGCCGCATCGGGCATCACCGGGACGCCGAGAGCGATGCCCGCGGACGGGCCGGGGGAGGCGATCGGGGCGGGCATCGTGCCCGTCAGCGGTACGACCGCGAGCTTCACTTCGTCCGAACCGGGAATGAGCGGCCGCTGCTGCACGGCGACGGTGCCGCCATCGGCCTCAAAGGTCAGGACCTTGCCCTGGCCGATCGAGCCGGTCGGCATGGGATCGATGCTGGCCGGCGTCCGGGACTGTACCTGCTCGATCAGCTTGGGTACGCTGACCTCGAGCGCGCCGACGCGTTTGGTAACGGAACCAGCGGCTTCCTCGCCCATGTTGAATCGTTGCACGAGCTGGCTGGTGTCGCGCTGCAGCCTGATCGTGTCCTCTTCGAGGGTGCTGACCTGGGCCCGGAGCTGGTTCAGCGTCGAACCCTCGAGGCGCGAGGCGTGGAGGGCGCCGTAAACACTGGCCGGGATCACGCCGGAAAGGTTCGCCCCCAGAATCGCCACCGCCCAAGTGCCGAGCGCTATGATGCCCCATAGGGTGACATCCGCCGCGCGGAAGTGGTCCACTGCCTTTGCCAAAAGTCCGGTCCTCAAAGGCCTTACGAATCAGGCCGATGGAGAAGTTTACCACTCCGTAACCGCGTTATCGGATTCCCAACAACTTGCTGCCACACTAGCTGGGGAAACGAAGACCCCACCAGAGGGCCTCTCATGACTGAACTGCTGTCGATCATCCTGGCCGCGGGCGAAGGTACCCGCATGCGTTCGGCTAGGCCGAAGGTGCTGCACGAGGTTGGCGGGCTGGCCATTGTCGGCCATGTGGTCAACGCGGCGGTGTCAGCCGGATCGACCAGGGTAGCCGTGGTCACCGGACCAGGCCACGAGGCGGTACGCGAGACCATCGGTACTTTCGCGCCCGAAGTCAGCTTCTTCGAGCAGTTGGAACGCAAGGGCACAGGCCATGCGGCGTCGATGGCAAGGCCGGCATTCGCCAACGCCGAGGGCTATGTCGCCGTCATCTACGGCGACCACCCGCTGCTGCGCCCCGAGAATTTCCGCGGTGTGCTCGATCGGCTGGATGCCGGCTGGGACGCGGCGATCCTTGGCTTCGAGCCTCCCGATACGCTGACCTATGGGCGGCTGATCACCGATGGCGAGCGGCTGCTCGCTATCCGCGAGCACAAGGACGCGACACCGGAAGAACGCCTGATCGGGCTCTGCAATGCCTGCATTCTGACTTTCCGCGCTGAGGTGTTCCGCGCACTGATCGACAAACTCGATGCGGACAACGCTGCGGGAGAATACTACCTTACCGACCTGGTCGAACTCGCCAACGACGCCGGCTACAACGTCAGCTACGCCGTTGCACCGGAAGTGGACGTGATGGGCGTCAACGACCGCGCGCAACTCGCCCGTGCCGAAGCACAGTTCCAGGAGTTGCGCCGCGACGACTTCTTGAAGGCCGGTGTGACGCTGAAGGACCCGTCGTCGGTGTATTTCAGCTACGACACCGAAATCGGCCGCGACGTGACCATTTTCCCAAACGTGGTGTTCGGGCCGGGTGTGAAGATCGCCGACGGCGTCGAGGTCCGCGCATTCTGCGATATCGAAGACGTGAAGATCGGGGAGGGGGCGACTATCGGGCCTTTTGCCCGTATTCGCGGCGGCGCCGAACTGGGCAAGGATGTGCACCTTGGCAACTTCGTCGAGGTGAAGAAATCAAAGCTCGGCGACGGCGTGAAGGCCGGGCACCTGAGCTACCTCGGCGACGCCGAGATCGGCGCCCGTACGAATATCGGCGCAGGCACGATCACTTCGAACTATGATGGGGTGAACAAGTCTAAGACCATCATAGGCGAGGACGTATTCATCGGCTCGCACACATCGCTGGTAGCGCCAGTGACAGTGGGCGATCGCGCCTATACGGCTTCGGGCAGCACCATAAACAGGAATGTCGAACCTGAGGCGATGGCAATCGGCCGTAGCCGCCAGGAGAACAAGCCAGGCTATGCGCCCAAGCTGAAGGCGCGCGCTCAGGCCATCAAGAATGCAAAGTCGGGCAAGTAGGAGCCTCGCATGTGCGGCATCGTCGGGATTATCGGAACTGAACCGGTCGCGCCGCGCCTCGTCGACGCGCTGAAGCGGCTCGAGTATCGCGGCTATGACAGCGCCGGCGTGGCTACGCTGGAAAGCGGCCAGATCAATCGCCGCCGCGCCGAGGGCAAGCTCGGCAATCTCGCTCAGAAGCTGAGCTTCGAGCCGCTCGCCGGCAACATCGGCATTGGTCACACGCGCTGGGCGACACACGGGGCGCCGACCGAAGGCAATGCCCACCCACACGCGACGGAGAAGGTCGCGGTGGTCCATAACGGCATCATCGAGAATTTCCGGGAGTTGCTGGCCGACCTCGCCACGGACGGCTACCTGCCCAAGACGCAAACCGACACCGAGTCCGTGGCGCTGTGGGTGACGCGTGAGCTCGATCGCGGCCTCGACCCCGAGATGGCGGTCGCCCGCACGCTGAAGTCGCTGCGTGGTGCCTTCGCCCTGGCCTTCATGTTCAAGGGTGAGGACACGCTGCTGATTGCCGCCCGCTCCGGCGCACCGCTCGCCATCGGTTACGGCGCGACCGAGATGTATCTCGGCTCCGATGCCATGGCACTCGCGCCCTTCACCTCACGGCTGAGCTACCTGCTCGACGGCGACTGGGCGGTGATGACCAAGAATGGCGTCACTATCCGCGACGGCTCCGACGCCATCGTCCAGCGTGAACTGCTGGTCTCCAACGCTTCGGCGCTTCTGGTCGACAAGGGCAACCACCGCCACTTCATGGCCAAGGAGATTTACGAGCAGCCCGAGACCATTTCGCACACACTCAGCCACTACGTGGACATGGGTACCGAGAAGGTGGCGTTGCGCGAAACGCTGCCGTTCGACTTCGCCAACCTGTCGCGGCTGACGATCTCGGCCTGCGGCACGGCCTCGTATGCCGGCATCGTGGCCAAATACTGGTTCGAGCGTTACGCCCGCCTGCCGGTCGATGTCGATGTGGCCTCGGAGTTCCGCTACCGCGAGCCGCCGCTGGAAGCCAATGGGCTGAGCCTGTTCATATCGCAATCCGGTGAGACCGCCGATACGCTGGCTGCCCTGCGCTACTGCGCTCGGGAGGGCCAGCACGTCGTTTCGCTGCTGAATTCACCTGAGAGCACGATGGCTCGCGAGAGCCAGGTGGTTTTCCCGACGCTATGCGGTCCAGAGATCGGCGTTGCCTCGACCAAGGCGTTTACGGCCCAGTTGACAGCGCTCGCCAGCCTCGCCATCGCGGCGGGCGTGGCGCGCGGCAAGATCACGCCGGAGGCCGAGTCCGAACTGGTCCGCAGCCTCACGGCACTGCCATCGGCGGTTTCCGCCGCCCTGGCGCTGGAAGGGCAGATCGAGGAAATCGCCAAGCGGCTCTCGAAGGCCAAGGATGTGCTCTATCTCGGCCGTGGGCAGATGTTCCCGATCGCCATGGAAGGCGCACTGAAGCTGAAGGAGATCAGCTACATCCACGCTGAAGCTTATGCAGCAGGCGAGCTGAAGCACGGCCCGATCGCGTTGGTGGACGAGTTGATGCCTGTGATCGTCGTCGCGCCGTCCGACGAGCTGATGGAAAAGACGCTCTCCAACATGCAGGAAGTCGCGGCGCGCGGCGGCAAGATCATCCTGATCACCGACGAAGAGGGCGCGCGGGTGGCCGGGCACGGCGTCGGCGACATTCTCGTGCTGCCGAAGGTCTCGAGCTTCGTGGCGCCGATCCTCGCCACCATCCCGGTGCAGCTGCTCGCCTATCATACCGCCACCTTCATGGGCACGGACGTGGACCAGCCGCGTAACCTCGCCAAGAGCGTGACGGTTGAATAAGCCGTTCTTCGAGCACGAGGGTGAGCTGAACGTCTTCGGCGGGCGGCTCGAACTCTGCTCGATGAACCCGCTCACCGGCTTCTTCCGCAACGGCAACTGCATCACTGGCCCGCTCGACGAGGGGCGGCATACGGTCTGCGCCGTGATGACCGATGCGTTCCTCGCGTTCTCGAAGTCGCGCGGCAACGACCTGTCGACGCCGATGCCGGAATACGCGTTTCCCGGACTGAAGGCCGGCGACCGCTGGTGTCTCGTGGCGCTGCGATGGGTCGAGGCGCTGGAGGCCGGGATGGCGCCGCAGGTCGTGCTCAAGTGCACGCACCAATCGGTGCTGAAGTATGTCGAGATCGACGTGCTGAAGAAGTATGCGGTGGACTAGTCCTCTATCAGACGCCTGCCCAGGCTCAGGGAGTCGTGGCGCTCGTAGCCGAGGCGGTCGTAGAACTTCACCACGGCGTCGTTCTCACCGCGCACCAGCAGGTTGATCTTGGGGCGGCCGATCGCCGCGAGGCGACGTTCGAGTTCGGCGAGGATCGCTGCGCCGAAACCCTTGCCGGCATGCGCTTCGGCTGCGGCCAGGTAGTAGACCGAGCCGCGGTGGCCGTCATAGCCGCCCATTGCCGTTGCAACGATCGCGCCGTCCAACTCGCCGACGAGGAACAGCTCTGGCTGCACGGCGAGCTTGCGCTCGATGTCCTTGAGCGGGTCGTTCCACGGGCGGGTGAGGCCGCGGGCCTGCCAAAGGGCGATGACCGCGTCAGTGTCGCGGCGTTCGAAGGGGCGGATTAGCATGGAGGTCAGCCGGCTCGGAGGAGGGGAATCGCAAGGTCCTTGCGGAACAGGTACAGCAGGATGCGAAGCGCGTCGCCCTCCGGGCCGGTGAGCCCTGGATTGCGGGCTAGCGCTGCCTTGGCGTCGTCATGCGCCCACTCGAGCAGGTGACGGTGCACGTCAGGAACGGCGAGATGGTAGCCGGGCATGCCGGATTGGCGGGTGCCCAGCACATCGCCCTGGCCACGCAGCTCGAGATCCTTCTCGGCAATCTCGAACCCGTCCTCGGTGCGCTTGATGGTATCGAGGCGAGCCTGGGCGGTCTCGCTCAGCGGCTCCTTGTACAGCAGCAGGCAGGCCGAGCGCTGGGTGCCGCGTCCGACACGGCCGCGGAGCTGGTGCAACTGGGCAAGGCCGAAGCGCTCGGCATGCTCGATGATCATGATGGTGGCGTTAGGCACGTCGACGCCGACTTCGATGACTGTAGTGGCGACGAGCACCTTGGCCTCGTTGCGCTGGAAGCGGTCCATCGCGTCCTGCTTGGCCGCCGCGCTCATACGGCCGTGGATGAGGACGACCTGGTCGCCGAACACCTTCTTGAGCTCGGCGAAGCGATCTTCGGCGGCGACGACTTCCAGCGTCTCGCTCTCCTCGACCAGCGGGCAGACCCAGAAGGCCTGCGCGCCTTCGTCGATGCGCGCTTTGAGGCGCTGCACGACGCGGGCATATTCGGCGATGGAGGTGACGGCGGTGTCGATCGGCTGTCGGCCGCGCGGTTTCTCGCGGAGGATCGAGACTGCCATGTCGCCGAAATGCGTGAGGACGAGGGTGCGCGGGATCGGCGTCGCAGTCATGACGAGGAGATCGGCATGCGAGCCCTTCTCGCTGAGCGCAAGGCGCTGGTGGACGCCGAACCGATGCTGCTCGTCGACGACGGTGAGGCCGAGGTTGTGGAAGTCGACGCCCGATTGGAATAGAGCGTGGGTGCCGACCGCGATGTGGCTTTCGCCGGTGCGAAGCCGCTCGATTGCCGCGCGACGGTCGCCGGCGGGCATCTTGCCGGTCAGCAGCTCGATGCCGAGGCCGGCTTTGACGCAGATCGGCGCCAGCGAGCGGTAGTGCTGGGCGGCCAGCAACTCGGTCGGTGCCATCATGGCGGACTGCGCGCCGCTCTCGGCGACAGCTGCCATCGCCACAAGCGCAACGACCGTTTTGCCCGCGCCCACATCACCTTGCACTAGCCGCGACATGCGTTCTGGGGCAGCGAGATCTTTGCGAATGTCCTCCACCGCAAGACGCTGGCCTTCGGTCAGGGTGTAGGGCAGGGCGGCGGTCACCGCGGCGGTGATTTCGCCGGTGAAGCTCCGGGGGATGCCGCGGGGGGCGACGAGCTGGGAGCGGACGATCAGCAGCGCCAGCTGGCCGGCGAGATACTCGTCATAGGCGAGGCGCATCCGGTTCTTCGACCAGAGCTGTGCATCGTCGGGAGCCTCGGGCACGTGCGATGCGGTCATCGCGGTGTGGAAAGTTGGCCAGCCGAACTCGGCGATGCGCTCGGCTGGCATCCATTCGGGGAGCTGAGGCAGGCTTTCCAGCACCTGCCGGGTGAGCTTGATCAGGGCGCGGGAGCTGAGGCCGTGGGTGAGCGGGTAGACCGGCTCGACCAGCGGCATATCCTCGAACTTGTCGACCTCGACGACATAGTCCGGATGGGTGATCTGCTTTTCGCCCTGGAAGAAACCGATCGTGCCCGAGACGTACCGCGTCTCGCCGACGGGCAGGAGCTTTTCCACCCAGCCGCCCTGGGCGCGGAAGTAAACGAGTTGAATCTCGCCGGTCTCGTCATGCGCGAACACGCGATGCGGCACATGCGGCCGGCCGCGCGGGGGCGGCTGGTGCCGGTCGATGTGGAGTTTCAGCGTCGCGATATTGTTGTGCACGGCGTTGGCGATGCCATCCATGCGCCGGCGATCGACGACGCCGGTCGGCATGTGCATCAGCAAGTCGAGCGCGATGGCTTCCTGCCCCTCCGGCGCACCGAAGAATCGCGTCAGCAACGCGCTGAGCTGCGGCCCCACGCCCTTGATGGAGTGCAGCGAACGAAACAGCGGATCGAGGATGGACGGGCGGGACAAGTTCTGCTGCGTGCGGATGGCGATGAAGCATGAGGTGAGGCCGCACGGGTCCCCGGGTCAAGCCCGGGGATGACGGTGTGCGTTGCGGCACCGAGGCATACAGGTGACACGCGGAACTCAAGCGCGTAAACAGCCTGTCCACATCCCCCGAGACGACCCCGTCATGGCCCTTCAAAAAGATGCCGGTGAAGAATTGTCTATGCGGCTGCGCCGACTGCGCTACCGCGCCTGGCACCGCGGAACCAAGGAAATGGACCTGTTGCTCGGGCCTTATGCCGATGCACGGCTCGCGGGCATGGCGACGGCTGAACTCGATCGCTTCGAGACCTTCCTCGAAGAGGCCGATACCGACCTGCTCAAGTGGCTGATGGGGCAGGAGCCTGCCCCGGCCGACGCCGACCACGACTTGCTCGCCGACCTGCTCAGGTTCCGGACCGCCTCATGACCGATATTCGCGCCGACCGCACTATCTCCAATGTCCCCGATGGCATGCAGCCGGTCGTCCTGGCGCGCATCGTCGAGCAGCGGTTGAAGGCCGATCCGGATGCGGCGGTGAGCGCCGTGTTCGTCGCCCGTGATGGACGCCGGCTGCAGCGCATGGCCGAGATCCTGGCGCAGCTCATGCCGGGCCACCAGATACTCACCTTGCCCGCCTGGGACTGTCTTCCCTACGACCGCGTCTCGCCGAATGGCGTCACCATCGCGGCGCGCATGACGACGCTGTCGACGCTTGCAAGTGGGGCGGCGAAGAACGCCATCATCCTGACCACGGTGAACGCGGTGGTGCAGAAGCTGCCGCCGCGCGATGTCGTGGCCAGCATGAGCTTCGCGGCGGCGGCGGGGCAGGTGGTCGAGAGCGAGAAGCTGATCGCCTGGGCTGCAGGCAACGGCTACCTGCGCGTGCCCACTGTCCGTGAGGCGGGCGAGTATGCGGTGCGCGGCGGGCTCGTCGATCTCTATCCGGCCGGGGCGGAGACGCCGTTGCGGTTCGACTTCTTCGGCCGCCAGCTCGAGACCATTCGTACGTTCGACGCAGACAGCCAGCGCACCACCGGCAACGTGAAGCGCATCGCGCTCGCGCCGATGAGCGAGGTGCTGCTGAGCGAAGAAGCGATCCGCCGCTTCCGGGCGCGCTACACCACGATGTTCGGTGGCAACACGGTCGACGATCCGCTCTATGCCGCCGTGAGTGCCGGACAGCGCTATCCCGGCATCGAGCACTGGATGTCGTTTTTCTTCGAGGAACTGGATCACCTCGCCGCCTACACAGGCGAGGCGCCGTTCGTCTTCGACGACCAGGCACGGGAGGCCTTCACCGACCGGCAGACCCAGATTTCGGACTACTACCAGGCGCGCGAGGATGCGCGACACGAGAAGCAATCCGGCGCTGCGCCCTATAAGCCGGTACCGCCCGCCCAGCTCTATGAAATGGAGCGGCCGATCTACAGCCTCGCGCCGGAGAAGGGCGTTGTGCAATTGTCGCCCTTCCTCGCCCCGGATGCCAAGAAGGCCGACGACGCGGCTGGCCGGATGGCTCCGAGCTTCGCCGCAGAGCGGCAGGCCCAGGACGTCAACCTGTTCGAAGCGGTGGTGAAGCTGTTCGCCACGCAGCGGAAGGCCGGCCGCAAAACCATCATCGCCTGCTGGTCGGAAGGCTCGCGGGATCGCATGGCGCAGGTGCTGGCCGACCACGGCCTTGCCCATCCGCGTCTCGCCGAGAACTGGCGCGATGCCGAGACGACGTCGCCGGAGACGACGGCGCTGGTCGTGCTCGGTCTCGAGAGCGGCTTCCAGACCGACGAGATGCTGGTGCTGTCCGAGCAGGATATCCTTGGCGAACGCCTGCTGCGGCCGCAGAAGCGCAAGCGGGCGTCGGATGCGCTGACCGAGGCGGCGGGCTTAGCGGCGGGTGACCTCGTTGTTCACGTCGACCACGGTATCGGCCGGTTCCTTGGGCTGAAGACCATCGAGGTGCAGGGCGCTCCGCACGACTGCGTCGAGATCGAGTACGCGCAGAACACCAAGCTCTACCTGCCAGTCGAAAATATCGAGCTGCTGTCGCGCTATGGCGCCGACGCGATAATCGAGCTCGATAAGCTCGGCGGCGTCGCCTGGCAGGCGAAGAAGAGCCGGCTCAAGAAGCGCATCCGCGAAATGGCGGACCAACTCATCAAGATTGCGGCGCAGCGGCAGTTGCTCACCGTGCCGCCGATCGACATCCAGCCCGGACTTTACGAGGAGTTCGCGGCGCGCTTCCCCTATGACGAGACCGAGGATCAGCTCGCGGCGATCGCTGCAGTGTTCGAGGACATGTCGTCTGGCAAAGTCATGGACCGGCTGGTCTGTGGCGACGTCGGCTTCGGCAAGACCGAAGTGGCGCTACGGGCCGCGTTCGCCATGGCCATGTCGGGCCGGCAGGTTGCAGTGGTGGTGCCGACGACGCTGCTGTCGCGCCAGCACTTCCGCACGTTCAGCGAACGCTTCTCCGGCCTGCCGCTGCGTATCCGGCAGGCGTCGCGACTGGTCGCAGCCAGCGAGCTGAAGAGCACCAAGGAAGAACTCGAGAAGGGCACGGTCGATATCGTCGTCGGCACACACGCGCTGCTGTCGAAGTCGATCAAGTTCAAGGACCTGGGCCTGCTCATCATCGACGAGGAGCAGCACTTCGGCGTCGCCCACAAGGAGCGGCTGAAGGAGCTCAAGGGCAACGTCCATGTGCTGACGCTGACGGCAACGCCGATTCCGCGCACGCTGCAACTGGCGCTGACCGGCGTGCGTGACCTCAGCCTGCTGGCGACCCCGCCCGTGGACCGGTTGGCCGTGCGCACGTTCGTCTCGCCCTTCGATCAGCTCTCGATCCGCGAAGCGCTGCTGCGCGAAAAGTATCGCGGCGGGCAGGCGTTCTACGTCGTGCCCAAGATCAAGGATCAGCCTGACATCGCGGAGTTCCTGCGCCAGCACGTGCCCGAGGTGAGCTACGTCGTCGCCAACGGCCAGATGCCGCCGGGCGAGCTCGACGACATCATGAACAACTTCTACGACGGCAAGTTCGACGTGCTGGTGTCGACGACGATCGTCGAGTCCGGCCTCGATATTCCCAACGCCAACACGCTGGTCGTGCATCGGGCCGACAATTTCGGTCTCGCCCAGCTGTACCAGATCCGCGGTCGTATTGGCCGGGCCAAGCAACGCGCTTATGCGCTGTTCACGGTGCCGCCTGATCGCAAGCTCAACGACACGGCCGAGCGTCGGCTTTCGGTGCTGCAGTCGCTCGAAACGCTGGGTGCCGGCTTCCAGCTGGCGAGCCACGATCTCGATATCCGTGGCGCCGGCAACCTGCTTGGCGACGAGCAGTCGGGTCACATCCGCGAGGTCGGGTTCGAGCTCTACCAGGCGATGCTGGAAGAGGCGGTGGCGGCGCTGCGCGATGGCGACGTGGAGTACGAGGATCGCAACGAGTGGAGCCCGACGATCTCGCTCGGCATGCCGGTGATGATCCCCGAATATTATGTACCCGACTTGCAGCTCCGCATGCAGCTCTATCGCCGTCTGGGCGACCTGAGCGACGCGCGCGAGATCGATGCCGCGGGTGCCGAGCTGATCGACCGCTTCGGGCCGATACCGGAAGAGGTGGAAGCGCTACTCAAGGTGATCCTCGTGAAGGCACTTTGCCGCACCGCCAATGTCGAGAAAGTGGACGCCGGACCGAAGGGCGCCGTGATCACGCTGCGCCATAGCCAATTCCCCAATCCGGCAGGGCTCGTACGCATGGTTTCCGAACCAGCCATGATGGTCCGCATCAAACCTGATCAGAAACTTGTGTTCAGCCGGGATTGGCCGACGGCAGACGCGAGACTGAAAGGGACGGCTGCTATTCTATCGAAGATGGCCCGGATTGCCGGCGAATCGAGCGCCGCAGCAACACTCGCAGGTTAAAGCTTCCGGAAGTCCGTCCGGCCATGCTATTGCCCGAATTCGTGCATTGAAGAGCGCACGAATAAGGGTGGCCGGGAGAGTCACCGATGGTAGGACACCACAAGGAAATTCAATGACCCTCAAAAAGCTCGTCGTTGCTGGTTTCGCGGTCGCCGCGCTGATGATGCCCTCCTTTGGGGCGCTCGCGCAGGATGCGGCTCCGGCAGCCCCCGCCGAGGGTGCTCCGGCAGCTGCGCCCGCTGAAGGCGCTGCGGCTCCGGCTGCTGCACCTGCTGGCAACGCCAACCCCGCCCAGAACTGGCTGAAGGTCTGCGACCCGATCGCCGACGGCAAGCAGGCCTGCATCATGCGCCAGGTGGTCGTCGCCAACGGCCAGTTCCTCGGCTCGTTCCTGCTGCGCGACGATCCGGGCCAGGAGAGCCGACTGCTCGCCGTCGCCGCGGTCCCGCTTGGGGTGCTGCTGCCGTTCGGCCTGACCTGGCAGATCGATGGCGGCAAGCCGATCCGCGTTCCCTTCATGCTGTGCGATCCGCAGAGCTGCGCCACCCAGCTGGTGATCAACGAGGCTTACGTGAACAGCCTCAAGAAGGGCGGCGTGCTGAAGCTCACCGCGAAGAACCGCCAGAACAAGGACCTGGTGATCGACATCAGCCTCGCCGGCTTCACCTCCGTCTATGACGGCGCTGCCGCGATGACCTTCGACGAGTTCAACAAGCAGGCCGCGACGCCGACCGCGCTGGAGAAGCAGCTGCAGGACCGTGCCGAGCAGCTTCGCCAGCAGATGGGAACCGAGGGTGGCGCCACGCCGCCGGCCGAGACGCCCGCTGCGCCGCAGTAAGCGATACCTTCCGGAAGATTTGAGGGGCGCCCGACCGGCGCCCCTTTTTGATTCAGCGCTTGCCCATGCCGAGCCCGAACGCCTGCTTGCGCAGGGCCGGCAGCATCCGAAGGGCCCACAGACCTCCTGCGCGAGCTGCCTGCGCGGGCAGATAGTCGCTGAGCAGCGAACGGAAGAGGGCATCGACCATGCCGCCGGTGCGGTCTAGGTCGTCTGCCCGCAGCTGTGCGTAGCGGTCGCTGGCAGCGATGGCCCAGCCGGGCTGTGTGCGATCAGCGTCACGCAGCACCCTCGACAGGTCGGCGACATCACGCAGACCAAGGTTGAGCCCCTGCGCCCCGATGGGCGGGAAGGCGTGAGCCGCCTCGCCGGCGAGGACGATGCCGCGCATGCCGGCCCGATCGACAGTCAGGGTCGAGAGCAGGAACATGTGCGCCGGCGTCACCAGCTTGATGTCGCCGAACAAGCGCTGGGACTTCTTGAGGAAGGTCTCGCGCAGCCCCTCCGCGCCCGAGGCCTGAGCCTCCTTGAGCACCTCGCGGTCGTCGATCCAGACGAGGTTGGCCCGCGGCCCGCCGGCCGGCACCAGCGTGAACGGGCCCTGCTCGTAGTGGAACTCAACGGAATCGCCACCGAGCGGCCGCCCGAGTTCGAGGTCGCAGACCAGCGCTGACTGGGTGAAGCCGTGTTCGCGGGCGCGGAAATCGGTGGCGACGCGGACCAGCGACTTCTTGCCGTCCGATCCGACGACGAGCGGTGCCTCGACCTCGGATCCGTCGGACAGGACAAGCCGCCAGCCGGCGGAGCTCTGCTCGATGGAAGTGAGCGCCAACTCGCGTACCTCGAGGTTCGGCAACTCGCGCCGTGCCGTCTCGAATGACTCGAGCAGCTTTACGTTGGCGAAGTTCCAGCCGAATGCCTCGAGACCGGCATCCGCGCTGTCGAACAGCGTCTCAGGGGCGCGCAGGAGGCGGTTGGTCGCATCGATGATGCGGATGCGCGTCAGGGGATGACCGATCGCGGCAGCGCTATCGATCAACCCGGCCTCGAGCAGGAAATCGACACTTGGGCCCATGAGGGCCGACGTCCGGCGATCCGGCGGACCTTTCGGTGCGAGATGCAGCGTCCTGAGTCCGGCGCGTGCAACGGCAACGGCCGCCGCGACGCCAGCGAGACCACCACCAACAACGACGGCTTCGGGTTGCATGCTCATCGTGCCAGCGCCAGCCGCTTGTCGTGGCCGCTCGGTATGACCAGCGCGCCGGCATAGGAGCCGATGAACATGGCCGCGAGGAACAGGAACAGGTCGGGCGGCCAGAACGCGATCAGCGAGATGGCCGGTCCCGGGCAGATGCCCGACATGCCCCAGCCGATGCCGAACAGCACGGCCCCGCCGACGAGTGGCGTATCGATGTGGGTGAATTCGGGCTCGTTGAACTCGGTATCGAACGCCGGCTTGCTGCGTCTGCGGGAGATGCGAACGGCGATGAACATCACGACAATGGCGGGCCCGATGACGAAGGCGAGGCTCGGGTCCCAGCCGCCGGTCGGGATAGCGGTGAAATCGAGGAAGCGCAGCACCTTCAGCGGATCGACCATCTGCGAAATGTAGAGGCCGGCGCCGAACAGCAGGCCGCTGAGGGCGGCGGTGGCGAGATAGGGCAGGCGGGTCGTGGCGGGCATCAGACGATTCCCGTGACGGTGACGGTGAGGATAGCGACGCTGAAGAACACCGCTACCGCAACGAACGACCGCTTCGATAGCCGCGCGATGCCGCAGACACCGTGCCCGGATGTGCAGCCATTACCGATCTTGGTGCCGAAGCCGATCAGCAGGCCGGAGGCGACGATCCAAAGCGGGGCAGGGATGGCCCAACCCGGCGGCGGCGATGCGAGCTGCGCCGGCTGGCCGCCGGGGCCGCCAACGCCGAGACCCGGAAACAGGTAGGACGCGCCGAGGGCACCCAGCACCAGCATCGCGAGAAAGACCAATCGCCAGACCACGGTCCGGGCCGGCGGCAGCAACTGGCCGAACAATCCGGAGATGCCGGCGATGCGCCCGTTGCCCAGCCAGAGCAGCGCCGAGGCGAGGCCGATGAGCAACCCTCCGGCAAGAGCGGGGATCGGCGAGAAGGAGTCCATGGCAAAATTCCTGGAGAAGCAAGTTCACGTGAGTTTATCAGCGAAAACAGGCCCATAACAGGCGCGGGGCAGCGCGATCGTCCCACAGCGGGGCGGTGCGGTGAAAAACCACACCCGTTGAACTCTGCATCGCGCACTCTTCCAACTGAGCGCACTCCATCCTAGGTATGACCTGCCAGAGATCTGAACGGAGAAGTCGATGCTGGACCTGCTTTACGATCCCAACGTTTGGGCTGCCTTCCTGACCCTGACCGCCATGGAGATCGTCCTCGGAATCGACAACATCGTGTTTATCTCGGTGTTGGTGTCGCGTTTGCCGAAAGAGCAGGCCGACCGCGCCAGGCGCATAGGTCTTTCGCTGGCGCTGATCTTCCGCATTGCGCTGCTGCTGGTGATCTCCTGGATCATCGGGCTGACGCAGCCGGCCTTCGACATTCTCGGCTTCGCGCCGTCGTGGAAGGACCTGATCCTGATCGTTGGTGGCGCCTTCCTGATCTATAAGGCGACGCACGAGATGCATGCCGAGATCGAGGAGCCGCACGAGGAGGAGGACAGCCTCAAGAAGACGGCGTCCATGGCCTTCGCGGCGATCATCAGCCAGATCATCGTGATCGACCTCGTATTCTCGATCGACTCGATCGTTACCGCCGTCGGCATGGCCGACAATGTCGAGGTGATGATCGCCGCCGTGATCGTCGCGGTCGGCGTGATGTTCATGGCGTCGGGCCCGGTTGCCGATTTCGTCGCCAAGCACCCGACCACCAAGATGCTGGCGCTGGCCTTCCTGCTGCTGATCGGCACCTCGCTCGTGGCTGATGGCCTCGGATACCACATCCCCAAGGGCTACATCTATTCGGCCATGGCCTTCTCGGTGCTGGTCGAGGCGGTCAACATCTTCGCCAAGGAGCGCCGGCAGAAGCGGCGGGCAGGGGGCACCGCGCCGGTGAAGGCCGCGGCCGCTGCCGTTGATGCCCCTGCGGCGGCGCGCAAGCCCAAGTCGACGCCGTCGGCGCGGGCGCGTTCAAAGCCCAAGTCGGCGCCGAGGAAGTAGGAGCCATGGCGCGCGCCTTCGTCGTTCGGGAGTACGGTGGCCCGGAAAAGCTCCAGCTCGAGGATGTCGAGGTCGGGGCGCCGGGCCCGGGCCAGCTCAAGATCCGCAACCGCGCCATCGGCCTCAACTTCGTCGACGTGTACCAGCGCACCGGGCTCTACAAGACCCAGCTGCCCTTCGTCGCGGGCAACGAGGGCGCGGGCGAGGTGATCGCCATCGGCCCCGATGTGACCGGATTCGTGATGGGCGACCGCGTCGCCTACCAAGGACCGGTCGGCGCCTATGCCGAAGAACGCCTGCTGCCGGCCGAGAAGGCCGTGCGCTTGCCGGAGGGCGTGAGCTACGAGGTTGCGGCCGCAGCGCTGCTCAAGGGCGCCACGGCGTTCTACCTCCTCCACTGGACCTACGCCCTCAAGGCCGGCGAGACGATCCTGGTCCATGCGGCCGCCGGCGGTACGGGGCAGATCCTGACCCAATGGGCCAAGGCGATCGGCGCGCGGGTCATCGGCACGGCGGGCTCCGACGAGAAATGCGAAATCGTCCGCAGGAACGGCGCCGACCTAGCAGTGAACTACAAGACCGACGACTTCGTCGCACGCGTGAAGGCGTTCACCGGTGGCAAGGGCGTCGACGTGGTCTATGACGGCGTCGGCGCTGCGACTTTCGAGCCCTCGCTCGATTGCCTCAAGGTGCGCGGTCTGATGGTGAGCTTCGGCAATGCTTCGGGGCCGGTGTCGATCCCCAAGCTCGGTATCCTCGCCGAGAAGGGCTCGCTCTACGTGACTCGCCCGACCGGCGCCGGCTATTTCCGCACGGCGGAAGACCTGCGCATCGCGGCCGATGCGCTGTTCAATCTCATCACCCTGGGCAAACTGACCGTATCCATCGACCAGACCTGGCCGTTGGCCGAGGCCGTCGAGGCGCACCGCGCGCTGGAAGCCCGGAGTACGACGGGCTCGACGCTGCTCTTGCCCTGACGAACTGCTGCCGTTAAACGCGTGATCGTCGGGTAGGTGGCAGAGCGGTTGATTGCTCCGGTCTTGAAAACCGGCGAACGTGCAAGCGTTCCGGGGGTTCGAATCCCTCCCTACCCGCCACTCACTTGACAGTCCCCTCGAAAGGGCGCGCGATAGGTGCATCCGCCGGAGACTGGCGGCCAAGGCTCATCGCCCGTTCGGCCAATGAAGGGGACTGACATGCCAAACCACATCTACAAGAAGATCGACCTGGTTGGATCGTCGTCGGAGTCGATCACCGACGCCATCAGCAGCGCCATCGAACGCGCCCACAAGACGACCCGGAACCTCGAATGGTTCGAAGTCGAGCAGATTCGCGGCTCGATCTCCGCCGGCAGGGTTGAGCAGTATCAGGTGGTGATGAAGGTCGGCTTCCGCATCGACGAGCCGAGTTGAACCTGGCTCAGGGCTGGTAATGAAAAAGGGCGCCTTCTGGCGCCCGTTTTTCGCTCTACGCAATCGACTACGCCGATCTTTGCATCCGCTCCTGCTGGATCATGCTGCCGTCCTGGTTAGCCAGGAAGATCCGATTGTCCCCACCTGTGCGACGGGACATGTCGAAGGCGGCACGTAGCGCGCGTTCCGGCGTGGGGTGATTCCCCAGGACCGTTCGACCGACGGAAAGGACCCAGCGATCGTTGCTGGGCGTGACGACGAAAGAGAGTATTTGCATTTGCATAACCTCGGGTGGCCTTCCGAATGGGCTGCAAAGTGCCTGCCTGCGCGTTATGACAACGTTAGCTGCAGTTTTACATAACGCGGGGTAGACCTCGGACCCATCGGGTCTGAACGACTCCGCGGTCAATTAGTTCCATGTCGCGGGCTTCGAGCGCCGCGCCGGGCAGCACGAAACGCGGATGCCCCTTGCTGAAGCAAGGGACGCCATCCCCCAGCTCCAGTCCGCGCACTTCCGATAGAACGAATCGATCATAGGACGGAAGAAACAGATCGAAGGTACCGGTCCCGCCTGTCACTGCGATGACACCCTCGGCGATCCCCATGCGGTTCAGGACCGACGCGATGTCCATCCTGGCGGGGTTCCAGAACGTGGCCAGGGGATCGCGTGAGTCGTCCGCCAGACCCGCGACCGATCGGGTCAGCACGAGCCGCCTGCGGCCGGGATTGGGATGGCGGACGTGTCCGAGGCGGCCAAGGACTACGAGCGCTGCGCGATCGAGGGCCGCCTGGAACAGTCGCCAATCCGCGTCGTTGCGGAGGGCATCCGGCATGCTGCCATCGGCCGCTGCAATCATCCCGTCGACCGAGACTATGGCGTGGCCTTCGATGACGACACTGCTTCCGGGGATGGGCATGCCGCAGGCTGTAGCGAGTGGCGCGACAGGGCGCAAGCCGCGTGCTAGTTCAGCGACATGACCCCCGGGACACGCCCAAATTGACGCCGTCGATCATGCCGCTCGGCGACCGCGGGCTGCTGGTGCGCTTCGGCGACACGCTGACCGACGAGGCTAACCTGTCGGCGATCCGATTCGCGGAACTGGCCGACGCCGCAGGGTTGCCGGGCGTGCTGGAGATCGTGCCAAACCTGATTTCGGTGCTCCTCCGGTACGATACTTCCGCCACGGGGTTCGACCAGTTGGCGGGGGAGGTGAGGCTGCTGGTGTCGCGCCCGGGCGAGGCGCCGGGCGCTGCGCGTGAGCACATCGTTGAGGCAGCGTTCGATGGCGAAGACCTCGCCGAGGTCGCCGAGACACTGCACCTCGCGCCGGATGCCTTCGTCGCGGCGCATAACGATGTGCCGCTGCGGGTGCTGGCGACCGGCTTTGCCCCGGGCTTCCTCTATTGCGGGATGCACGATGCCGTGTTGGTCGTGCCGCGTCGGCAGACCGTACGCCGGCAGGTTCCGGCCGGGACGATCCTGTTCGCGGCGGGGCAGACCGCCATCGCCTCGACCGCCATTCCCACCGGATGGCACGTCATCGGCAGGACCGGGTTTCGCAATTTCGACCCGGCCGCCGAGCCGCCCGTCGTGCTCAAGTCCGGCGATTACATCCGCTTCGTGAGCGTCTGATGTACGCCATCCGGATTCTCCGTACCGCCCCGCTGACCACCCTGCAGGACGCCGGCCGACCCGGCTGGCTGCGCTTCGGCCTGTCGGCGTCCGGCCCGATGGACCGGGGCGCCTTTGACAGGGCGGCATCCTGGCTGGGCGGCTCGGGCACTACGGGGATCGAGTTCACCTCCGCTGGCCTGAGCTTCAGGGTAGAGGAGGGCTCGCTCGGCGCCGCCTTCGACGGCGGGGCGTTCAGGCTCAGCATCGACGGCAAGATGCAGCCGTGGCCGACGCGCGCGATCTTGAAGGTCGGGGTCACCGTCGACATTACCCCGGGCACCGGCGGCAACTACGGTTATGTCCGCTTCGATCGGGAGATCGATGTCCCCGTTGTGCTCAGCAGCCGAGCCACGAGTTCCATCGCCGGTCTGGGCGGGCTGGAGGGCAGGGCGTTGGCGGCCGGTGACGTGATCGCATTTGGCGCTTCCATCGCCGGGCGGCCGGGGCCGCATCCTCGTCCGGCCGAACGCGTCGAGGGACCGATCCGCGTCGTCTGGGGCATTCATGCCGACCTGTTCGAGAGCGACCGGCGCCAGCGCTTCATCTCGCAGCCGTTCACGATTTCACACCAGCTGGACCGCATGGGCGTGCGGCTCAAGGACGAGGCCGGTGTGTTCGCCGATGCGCGGATACTGTCGCTGGCGTCGGATGCGATCGCGCCGGGCGACATCCAGATCCTCGGTGACGGTACGCCGATCGTGTTGATGCGGGACCACCAGCCGACGGGCGGCTACCCCCGCATAGCGACGGTCATCACGGCCGATCTCGATCGCTTCGCTCAAATCCCGCCGGGAGCGGAGGTGCGGTTTACGCCCGTGACCGTGGCACACGCGCAGGGGATACATTGATGACGACGCTCGATCTCAACGCCGACCTCGGCGAGGGTATGCCCGGAGACGAGGCTCTGCTCGACATCGTCTCGTCGGCCTCGATCGCCTGTGGCGGTCACGCTGGAGACGCGGAGACGATGCGGCGGACATTGCGGGCGGCAAAGGCGCGGGGCGTGGCTGTCGGCGCCCATCCCGGCTTTGCCGACCGCGAGAACTTCGGCCGGCGCCGGCTGATTCTGCCGCCGGAGGAGCTCGACGAGCAGGTCCGCTCCCAAGTGCGGTTGCTGGTGGAGATCGCCGAGGAGGAGAGCGTGGATGTCCGCTACCTCAAGCTGCACGGTGCACTCGCCAACATGGCGGCCGAGGAGCCTGCCGTCGCGGCGCTCTGTTTTGCCTCGGTAGCCGGCCTCGTGCCCGATCTCGCCATTCTCGCCATCGACAACAGTGCGCAGGTCGAAGTCGCAGAGGCGCTTGGATATCCGGTGGTGCTCGAGGCCTATGCCGATCGCGCCTATCTGCCCGACGGTCTGCTAGTGCCGCGGTCGGCGCCGGGCGCGGTGCTGCATGACGCGGAGGCCATCGCCGAGCGGGCGGTGCGGCTCGCCAAGTCGGGGGAACTGGTCGCGATCGACGGCAGCATTATCGCGACCCGCGCGACCTCGCTCTGCATCCACGGCGATACAGCCGAGGCTGTCGCGATTGCCCGCGCCGTGCGGCACGCGCTCGAGGCCGAGGGAATAGCTGTCAGCGCTCCGTACTGAGGTTGCGCCGCGCCCCGAGTTGGGCCATATCGGCGACGCCGAACAGGAGTACCGCTATGACCGCCAGGATCATCGATGGAAAGGCCTATGCCGAGGGGCTCCGTGGTCGGATTGCCGGTCACGTCGAGCGACTGAAGCGCGAGCACGGCCTTACGCCCGGTCTGGCAGTCGTGATCGTCGGGCATGATCCGGGTAGCGAGATCTATGTCAGCCAGAAGGCCAAGCAGACCGTTGAGGTCGGCATGCACTCGGAAAAGTACGAACTGCCCGAGGACGCGTCCGAGGCGGAAGTGCTGGCACTGGTCGAAAAGCTGAACGCCGACCCTGCCATCCACGGCATTCTGGTGCAGTTGCCGCTGCCCAAGCAGATCGACCCGAACAAGGTCATCGCCACCATCTCGCCCGACAAGGACGTCGACTGCTTCACCCCCGCCAGTGTCGGCAAGGTGCAAATCGGCCTGCCGGGACCAGTGTCGTGCACGCCGCTCGGCTGCCTGATGTTGCTGCGGGATACTCTCGGCTCGCTCGAAGGGCTGAACGCCGTGATCGTCGGGCGGTCGAACCTTGTCGGCAAGCCCATGGCGCAACTGCTGCTGCGTGAGAACTGCACGGTGACGGTCGCGCACTCGAAGACCAAGGACCTAGCGTCGGTGGTTCGAGGCGCGGATATCGTCGTGGCCGCGGTGGGCCGCCCGCAGATGATCAAGGGCGACTGGATCAAGCCGGGGGCCACCGTCATCGACGTGGGCATCAATCGCATTCCGGCTCCGGAACGCGGAGAGGGCAAGACCCGGCTCCTCGGCGACGTCGACTATGTCGCCGCGTCGGCGGTGGCGGGCGCCATTACGCCCGTGCCTGGTGGCGTAGGGCCGATGACCATCGTCTGCCTCCTCGCCAACACGGTGACCACGGCCTCGCTGATCAACGGCCTCGAGCCGCCCAAAGACCTTACGCCCTAGCGGCCGTCGCGTAGGCGTCGGCGAGTCGCTTGGGTGCGCGGAAGCGCCAGGCATCCTCGAGGCGGATCGCCAGCTCTTCGTCGCCGATGATATCCAATCGGACCAGCAGGCCCGGCCAGCCCCTGAAGTGGTCGGTCTGCCAGTAGATGTCCGGCGCCATCTCCATCAGCAGTTCCTTCTGCTCGAGCGGGCAGTGCAGCACCATTTCCTGCTGGCCTCGCACCGAAGCGAAGTTCCTGGTCTTCACTTTGACCGCGGGTGCGCCGTAGCTCGTCGACTGCGTGACCTCGGGCAGGCCGAGCTTGGCGCAGAGCCGAAGCATCCGTTCGATCTCACTCTCACGCGCCATCGCCATCTCCCTCGCATCAAAGCAAAAAACGGCTGTCGACTTGCCACCAAGTCTGGCGCATTGCGAGCCGATTGGCTACACCAGCCATGAACCCGAAGCGCCAGCCTCCCGGGGTCTCCATGACCGACGAATCCAGCATCGCCGAACACGGGGAAACCCGGCCGGACCCGAACGCTTTTCGCGACCCGGAGGATCACCTCAATCCGGAGTGGCTGGAGCGCCTGCGCGCACACCTCGCCGCTGGCGATGAGCACGACCTCGTCGAAATGATGGAGCCGCTGCACGCCGCCGATGCCGGTGACGTGCTGGAGGCGCTGGAGGCGGACGAACGCGTCGCGCTGGTCCAGATGCTGGGCGACAAGTTCGACTTCCTGGCGCTGACCGAAGTCGATGATTCCATCCGCGCCGACCTCATCGACGAGTTGCCCAACGAAGAAGTGGCGCGCGGCGTCGCCACACTCGACAACGACGATGCCGTCTACATCCTCGAGGATATGGATGCCGGCGACCGAGAGGAGGTGTTGGCCCAGCTGCCGGCCTTCGAGCGGCTCAGCCTCAAGCGCAGCCTCGATTTCCCTGAAGACTCCGCCGGCCGCCGGATGCAGACGGAGTTTATCGCTATCCCGCCGTTCTGGAGCGTGGGCCAGACGATCGACTACCTGCGCGTCGAAAAGGACCTACCCGACGAGTTCTACCAGCTCTACGTCGTCGACCCCAGCTACCGCGTGCTCGGCACCATTCCGCTCGACAAGTTCCTGCGCGCCAAGCGCCAGGTGAAGATCGAGAACCTGATGAACCACGACGTCCTGACGGTCGATGCGACCGAGGACCAGGAAGAAGCGGCACGCGACTTCGAGCGCTACGACCTCGTCGAGGTGGGCGTTGTCGACGAAAACAAGCGGCTGGTCGGCGTGCTGACGGTCGATGACATCGTCGACGTCATCCACGAGGAGGCGACCGAAGACATCAAGCTGCTCGGCGGTGTCGGCGACGAAGAGATCTCGGACAAGGTACTCTCGACGGTGCGGAGCCGCGCCCCTTGGCTGGTGGTGAACCTCTTCACCGCCATGCTGGCATCGTTCGTCATCAGTCTGTTCAACGCCACCATCGAGCAGATGGTCGCGCTCGCCGCTCTGATGCCCATCGTCGCCTCGATGGGCGGGAATGCCGGCACGCAGACGATGACCGTGACGGTGCGCGCTCTGGCGACGCGCGACCTCGATCGGGCGCGGGTACGGCGGCTGATCACTCGTGAAGTTTCCGGCGGGCTCATCAACGGCTGCATCTTCGCCGTGCTGATCGGCGGGATCACCTGGCTGCGCTACCTCAACCCGGGTCTCGGCACGGTCATTGGCCTCGCCATGATCGTGAATATGCTCGCCGCCGGCACAGCTGGAATTCTCATTCCGCTGACGCTCGACAGGCTGAAGGTCGACCCCGCCATCGCCTCGTCGGTGTTCGTTACCACCGTCACCGATGTGATTGGTTTCTTTGCTTTTCTCGGATTGGCCGGGTTGTGGTTCGGGCTATTCTAAGGTTCCGCCCGGCGGAATACTCGACCTATCCACTGTGGCTTTCGCGCCACTTCCCAACCACCCCTTTGTCGAGTTAACGAATCATTACTGTCGCAATTCCGTCACCGTTGGTGGTTGCGTCAGTGACTGAGAACGGCAAAGAGGAGCTTTGATGCACGGCCATTCAAAGACTGCCTGGTGGCGTTCGGCACTCCCCACAGTCTCGTGGACCTTGGTGTGTTTGCTGGCAATGTCACTTGTGTTCACTATCGTTGCCGGCGCCTAGGACGGAGCGCAACTGGACCTGAAGGGTCTTCGATAGTACAGAATTTTGGAAGGGCGCCGGGCCACTCGGCGCCCTTCCGCATTGAGGCCCTCCGATGAAACTGATCTTCGCCAACCGCAACTATTCCAGCTGGTCGCTGCGCCCCTGGCTGGTGCTGAAGCACTTCGGCATCCCGTTCGACGAGGACCTGGTGCTGCTCAACGGCGAGGGCTGGCAGGCCAACCTCCGCAAGAAATCGCCTAGCGGCAAGGTGCCAGTGCTGGTCGATGGCGATGTCGTCATTCCCGAAACGATCGCCATCATCGAGTATCTCAACGACAAGTACCCGGCCAAGGGCATCTGGCCCTCCAATCGCGTCGAGCGGGCGCTGGCCCGGTCGGCGGCAGCGGAGATGCACGGGGGCTTCAGTGCCCTGCGCAACGCTGCGCCGATGAACCTGCGCGGCTCGCATCCGGGCAAGGTCGATTTCGACGTGGTGGCCGATGATCTAAAGCGCATCGAGCGCATCTGGGGTGACTTGCTGAGCCGCTCGGGCGGCCCGTACCTGTTCGGCTCGTTCAACGCCGCCGATGCGATGTTCGCGCCCGTGGCGACGCGCATCCGCACCTACGAGCTACCGGTCAGCGACCTGGCGCAGGAGTATGTCGAGGCGATCTACGCCCTGCCGGCGTTCCAGGAGTGGTTCGCCGAGGCGGTGAAGGAGCCATGGGTGGTCGAATTCGACGAGATCGACATCATCCTCGCCAAGCGGGACGCGGCCGGCAGCGCATGATGCATATGATCAAGCTCTGCGTCGGCGTTTCGACGCTGGAGGAGCTGGAAGGCTATCGCAACGAACGTGCCCACTGGTGGGGTGCCGACTACGGGGAGGACGTCCACGTCCATCGGACGCGCACCATGCCGAAGCGTCGCGACGAGATCGAAGGGCAGGGCTCAATCTACTGGGTCATCTCCGGCGTCGTCCGCTGCCGCCAGCCGATCCTGCGGCTGGCCGAGGCGGTGGACGAGCAGGGCCTCAAGTGCTGCGATATCATCATGGCGCCCGACATGGTTCGCACCATCCCGAGGCCGAAGTCGCCGTTCCAGGGCTGGCGCTATCTTGACCCCAAGGACGCGCCGGCCGACCTGGCGCATGGCGGACTCGAGGACGAAGGATCGGTCGAACTGGCCGAGGAACTGGCAAAGCTGGGGTTGATATGATCCGCATCGAGACCGTAAGCGGGACCACGATGGGTTGGTACGAAGGCCCGCCGATCGCCACCGAGCGGGACGCCATCGACGTGATCGGCGATTGCTACGGGCAGGACGTCGAGGTTGTGGTGTTTCCGGCCGCGCTGCTGCCGGACGACTTCTTCTGGCTGAGCACCGGCCTCGCCGGAGCGGTGCTGCAGAAGTTCCAGAACTACGGCTTTCGGGTGGGAATCGTTGGCGATCTATCGCGCTTCACGGCGGAGAGCTCGTCGCTCCGCGACTTCGTCTACGAGAGCAACAAGCGCGGGCAGATGCTCTTCGTGCCGGACCGGGCCACGCTCGAAGCGAGGCTTTGAGGCCACGTCCAGCCCCAACGTCGGGCAACGAGACACAAACACCACTTGAAACCGCGGATATGATCCGCCCATTGTTTCGATTGCAGGGCTAGGCAGGTGTCGCAATCCCGAGAGGGCGTCGGACTCGGGACCGACCAGGGAATGGACTATGGCCGGTACGGGGACACACGTCATTGTCGTGGGCAATGAGAAGGGTGGTTCGGGCAAGTCGACCACCGCGTTCCACCTTGCCGTTTTCCTGATGTATCAAGGCTTTCGCGTTGCCTCGATCGATGTCGACAGCCGCCAGCAGACCCTCACCCACTATGTCCGCAACCGGCGCAATTGGGCCCAGGCGCATGACCTGAAGCTGCCGCACGCGACGCATTTCCACCTGCCCCTGTCGAAGTCCGACTCGGTCAAGGAGAACCAGCGCGTCGAGTTCGACCTGTTCCGCCAAGCGATCATCGAGGTGGAGGGTGATGCCGACTTCCTGATCGTCGATACGCCGGGCTTCGATACGCACCTGACGCGGTTGGCACATTCGCTGGCGGATACGCTGGTGACCCCGCTCAACGATTCGATCATCGACCTGGATGTGATGGCGCATGTGGATCCCGTCACCGGCGATCCGCGCGAGATGAGCCACTATGCCCGGCTGGTACAGAGGGCGCGGACCGAGCGGCTGTCGATCGACGGGCGCACCATCGACTGGGTCATCGTCCGCAATCGCATCTCGATGCTGCCGTCGCGCTCGACCAAAGTGGTGCAGGCGGCGATCGAGAAGATTGCCGTACGGCTGGGCTGCCGTGTGGCCGAAGGCATAGCCGAGCGCGTGATCTTCCGGTCTCTGTTTCCGACCGGCATGACGGTCTTCGATCCGTTGGACGAAGAGATGCTGGGCGGCCTGCCGTCGATGTCGCATCTCAGTGCGCGGCAGGAGTATCGGGCGCTCGTCGACGCCCTGCGCCTGCCCCTGAGCGACCGGGCGAAGTCCCGCATCGAGGGTGAAAAGGCACTCGCAGCAAGCGCGAGCGAGCCGGCCAAGTTCGAGCACATGGCCGGCGAGTAGATACCGGTCAGCTGACCCGTCGGGGCAGGGTGACCCGGACGGCCCGCGAGCCGTCGGGCCCGAACACGTCGAGTTCGATGCCGACCTGCGGCATCAGCATGCGGCGGGTGCGAGAGCTCAAGGCCATCACCACCGCCAGCAGATCGCCGACGCCCCGCCGGCGCAACTGCGGGTTGAAACGCGTCACCATCGCGTTGACCGCCTGCCTGCGGACAACTGCATCTTCGGACGCAAGGGCCGACTGCCCTACAAACCGGGCGAGTTCGGTCAGACTAGACGTATCGCTCATTTGGGCTACTCCAACACAGGCCACAAATTCGCTTCCCTGGGCGGCTGCTCTGCGTGCTTACGACTGCATCGCCAGGCAGCTCATCTTTGCTTTCTTCATTTCGTTGCACACGTCGGCCGCATCATCGCGCCCGCCGAAACCGCTGAAGCGGGCGCGGAAGAACACCTGCCCATTCTTCTCGAAGCGCTCGACATAAGGCTTCATCGCGCCGAGCGTGCCGACCTTTGACGAGGCGTCGCTGATCAGCGAATTGGCGCCGGTCTCGGTAGGCGAGGCGCCAATCTGGACAATCCAGCCAGTCGGCTGCGGGGCCACCGGCTCGGGCTGGACTTCCGCCACTGCAATCGGGGCAGGGGCGGGCTGGTTCTCGACCGGCGCGGCCGCGACCGCGGTGCTGCCGGACGTCATGAGATCGAGCGGCTCGCCTGCCTCGCCGATACCGACCGGCGGCAGCAGCGGGGCCGAGGGGGCGGTCTGCCCAAGCGGAGCCGGGGCGGCGCCGAGCGAGAAGGTGTCGCTGAGCCACGCGCCGATGACGTCGAGCGGGCGGTCCGGTTCCTGCGCCGCGGCGACAGCAGTCGGCTGCGCCAGGGACTTGGCGGCCTGCACGGCTTCATCGAAGCCGAGATCGGCCGGACGGGCGCTCGGCATCGGGGCTACGTCGCCGATCGCGGCGACGGCGATGGCGTCCGGCTGCTGGATGGCTTCGGTGGGCTGCATCTGTGCGGCCACGGAGACGGTGCCGCCGTTGAGGCGGAACGACGGGTAGGGTAGCGGCATCACCGGGGTCGGATCGGCGGAGGCAACCATGACGGTCGCGCCCTTGCGGCCCGGCTGCGGGATCATCGCCACGTCGAGATAGCCGCCGCTGCGGCTCTTGGGCAGGTATTTCTTCACGAGCTCGCGCACCTTGGCGTCTCGCTTGCCGCTTGAATCGAAGCCGAAACCGACGACGACGATGTGGTGGCCGTCGGTACGGGCCGCGGTCAGCAGGTTGAAGCCGGAGGCATTGGTATAGCCGGTCTTGATGCCATCCACGCCATTCGAGCCAAGCAGCCGGTTGTGGTTGCCGTAGGTGCGCTTGCCATAGGAGAACGACTTGGTCTGGAAGTACGCGTAGTACTTCGGGAAGTGCTGGTAGACGGCGGCGCCGAGGGTAGCCTGGTCGCGCACGGTGGTGACCTGGCCGGGGTTCGGCAGGCCGGATGCATTTTTGTAAGTTGTGTTGCCCATGCCGAGCGCGCGCGCCGTCGAGGTCATGCGCTGCGCGAACGCGCTCTCGGAACCGGAGATGTTCTCGGCGATCACGCGGGCGATGTCGTTGGCCGAGATGGTGACGAGCGCCTTAATGGCGTTCTCGACGGTGATGGTGGAGCCGGCCTTGATGCCCAGCTTGGTGGGCACGGCCGAGGCGGCGTACTTCGACACCGTGAGCTTGGTCTTCAAGGTAATGTTACCGGCCTCCAGTTCCTGGAACAGGACGTAGAGGGTCATCACCTTGGTTACGGATGCTGGGTAGCGTGCAGCGTCAGCGTTCTCGTCGTAGAGGATCTTGCCCGACTTCGCGTCGAGGACGATGCCGGCATATTTGCGGGGAACTGAAGCGGCTTCGGCAGCGGAAATGGCCGGAAGCAGCAGGGCTGCGGCGACCAGGACGGCGGCCACGATACGCGGGAAAAGCTCGCGCAAATGGGAAAAATGCTTCGACGAAAGCACCCGGTACTCCAACTACACTCGGGCGCTAACACCGCCCGTACTCATCACTTTGGAGAAGCGGCGCCAAGTCCTCCCAAGCCGGACCCGACACGCTCCCTGTCAGCATCGAGATTAGGCATGCCGCCTTACCATTTCGCTAAAATGCGATGCTTTCCGGGCACTTGATTAAAGAGCTGCAACCAACCGGCACCTGCTCCAAAGTTTAGGTACTAGGCCACTTAACAACAGGGGGACTTAGCCTACATAATGGCCTCACCATGCTGCTTCGAACCGACCTCCCACTGACCCGAGCCATGCGTGCCCCCATCGCCGTGGAGACTGCACCGAAAGGTGCGGCGAGACCCCTGCGCGGTGCCGGCGACGACGGCGAGGATCGCCGGGGGAACGGTGGAAGCAAGCACGATACGGCGACCATCACGAAGCCCAAGACCCGGAGCAAGCGGCCCAGCCTCTATCGGGTGCTGCTGCTCAACGACGACTACACCCCAATGGAGTTCGTCGTTTTGGTCCTGCAGGACGTATTCAACAAGACCCGGGAAGACGCCATGCGGGTCATGCTCCACGTGCACAACCACGGCGTGGGCGAGTGTGGCATCTATCCGTTCGAAGTGGCCGAGACCAAGGTCACCAGGGTCATGGACGCGGCACGCAAGAACCAGCACCCGCTGCAGTGCGTGATGGAAAAGCAATAGGAACCGACATATGCCCTCTTTCTCCCGCGGACTTGAGAAGGCCCTCCATCAGGCAATGAACCTGGCGCGCGAGCGTGCCCACGAGTTCGCGACGCTGGAGCACCTGCTGCTTGCCCTCACCGACGACCGCGACACCATCGCGGTACTGACCGGTTGCGACGTCGATATCGAAGCCCTGAAGTCCGACCTCGAGGATTTCATCAACGAGGAACTCGACAGCCTCGTTGTGCCCAACGGACAGGATGCGCGCCCAACCGCCGCGTTCCAGCGCGTGATCCAGCGCGCCGTCATTCATGTGCAGTCGTCCGGCAAGGAAGAGGTTACGGGTGCCAACGTGCTCGTCGCCATCTTTGCCGAGCGCGAGAGCCACGCTGCCTACTTCCTCGAGCAGCAGGACATGACCCGGCTCGATGCGGTGAACTTCATCTCGCACGGCATCACCAAGTCGGGCCCGAGCGAGGATCGCCGCGTGCGCGGCGCCGAGAGCCCGACTGGCAACAATCAGGGCGAGGACGGCGAGCGCTCCGGCAACGGCCAGAGCTCGGCTCTCGCCGACTTCTGCGTGAACCTCAACGACAAGGCCCGCGCCGGCAAGATCGACCCTCTGATCGGGCGCGATCCGGAACTGCGCCGCACCATCCAGGTGCTGTGCCGCCGCTCGAAGAACAACCCGATCTATGTGGGTGACGCCGGCGTCGGCAAGACCGCCATCGCCGAGGGCCTTGCCCGCAAGATCGTCGAGGGTGATGTTCCCGAAGTGCTCCGCGAGTCGGTGATTTACGCGCTCGACATGGGCTCGCTGCTCGCCGGCACCCGCTATCGCGGCGACTTCGAAGAGCGGCTGAAGGCCGTGATGAAGGAGCTCGAGAAGCACCCCGACGCGATCCTGTTCATCGACGAGATCCATACCGTGATCGGCGCCGGCGCCACCTCGGGCGGCGCGCTCGATGCCAGCAACCTGCTGAAGCCGGCTTTGGCTTCGGGTAATATCCGCTGCATCGGCTCGACCACCTACAAGGAGTACCGCCAGTTCTTCGAGAAGGACCGGGCCCTCGTCCGGCGCTTCCAGAAGATCGACGTCGCCGAGCCGACCATTCCGGACGCGATCGAGATCGTGAAGGGCCTGCGCCCTTATTTCGAGGACTACCACAAGCTCAAGTACACCGATGAGGCCCTGAAGGCCGCGGTGGAGCTGAGCGCGCGCTACATCAATGACAGGAAGCTCCCCGACAAGGCGATCGACGTGATCGACGAGACGGGCGCCAGCCAGATGCTGCTGACGCCGGAGAACCGCAAGACCATCATCGACGTGCCGGATATCGAGCAGACCATTGCGACGATGGCCCGCATTCCGCCCAAGTCGGTGTCGAAGTCGGATTCCGAACTGCTCGCCAATCTCGAGAACAACCTCAAGACGGTGGTGTTCGGTCAGGATGTCGCGATCACGGCGCTCGCTTCGGCGATCAAGCTGGCCCGGGCCGGGCTGCGCGAGCCGGAAAAGCCGATCGGTTCGTACCTGTTCACCGGTCCGACCGGCGTGGGCAAGACCGAGGTGGCGAAGCAACTGGCGGATACGCTGGGCGTCGAACTCCTGCGCTTCGATATGTCGGAGTACATGGAGCGCCACACCGTCTCGAGGCTTATCGGCGCCCCTCCGGGCTATGTCGGCTTCGACCAGGGCGGCCTGCTCACCGATGGCGTGGACCAGCATCCGCATTGCGTGGTGCTGCTCGACGAAATCGAGAAGGCGCATCCGGACCTGTTCAACATCCTGTTGCAGGTGATGGACCACGGCAAGCTGACGGACCACAACGGCAAGTCGGTCGACTTCCGCAACGTGATCCTGATCATGACGTCGAACGTCGGCGCCATGGAGCTGCAGAAGTCGCCGATCGGCTTCGGGCGCAAGCGCGAGCAGGGTGACGACGAGGAAGCGATCAACCGGATGTTCACGCCGGAGTTCCGCAATCGCCTCGACGCCATCATCTCGTTCGGCCCGCTGCCGCCGCAGGTTGTCCGCCGCGTCGTCGAGAAGTTCGTGCTGCAGCTCGAAGGCCAGCTGGCCGAGCGCGGCGTCACGATCGAGCTGACCCCGGAAGCCGCCGAGTGGCTGGCCGTGCGTGGCTACGACGAGCGCATGGGTGCGCGCCCGCTGGGTCGTGTGATCCAGGAGCACGTCAAGAAGCCGCTGGCCGACCAGGTGCTGTTCGGCGAACTGCAGAACGGCGGCTCGGTGACCGTTGCGGTCGTCGGCGTTGGCCCCGATGCCAAGCTCGAGCTGATCGCGGTTCCGCCGCGCCCGGCCCGGCCGAAGGCCATCGCCGCGCCCAAAATCAAGAAGGCCAAGGTCGAGAAGGCCGCCGACAAGCCGGCAGAAGAGAAGAGCTGATTTCCCATGCAGGGAAGTTAGGCAGAGGCCGGGAGCAATCCCGGCCTTTTGCTTTGGCCGAACGGTCTTGACGTGGCGAATGGTTTTGGGGGCGAAGCCGCCTAGGCTGGAACTGCAGGCCGTGAATGACCTCGCCGGGCAACCTCCCGGTGCGCTGCGACGACGGCGGCTTCTATGCTGCTTTCATAGGGCACGTCCGGCGGCCTCACTCCGTGCGACGTCAGGGCCTTCCTTACGGCAGGTGTGGCGCCGGAGATCAGCAGCACGACATGATGGCGGGCCGCCTTGCGGGCAATGCCCTCGATGGTGTTGGCGGCGGTCGAGTCGATGAAGGGTACGGCCGAGAAATCAATGACGAAGGCGCGGTGCTGATCGGCGATACGGTCGAGTACCGATCCCACGGTCGATGCGGCGCCGAAGAAGAAGGCGCCGGTGATGCGGTAGACGGCCACATCTGGATCGGTAGCTATGGCCGAATCGTAGGGGCGCCGGTCGACTCCGGCGGTGTCGGCCTGATCCTCGGGGATCGGGGGCACGTGGACTTCGACGCCGGCCGATTGTGCCATACGGTGGATGAAGAGAAGCGCGCCCAGCGCGAAGCCGACGACGATACCTTCGGTGAGGCCGCGGAACACCGTTAGCCCGAAGGTCGCCAGCAACACGACGGCATCGCCCGGCGACGTTCGGAGTAAGGTAGCGAAGGCCTGCTTCTCCGCCATGTTCCAGGCAACGACCACCAGCACGGCGGCCAGTGCCGCAAGCGGAATGAAGCTCGCCAGCGGCGCCGCGACCAGCATGAACAGAACGATGAAGACAGAGTGGAATATGCCGGCGAGGGGGCTGCGGGCGCCGGAGCGGACGTTGGTGGCGGTGCGGGCGACTGTACCGGTCGCGCAGATGCCTCCGAACAGGGCCGAGCCGATATTGGCGATCCCCTGGGCGACGAGCTCCATGTTGGACCGGTGCCGCCGTCCGGTCATGCCATCAGCGACCATGGCAGACAGGAGCGACTCGATGGCGCCCAGCAAGGCGAACGAAATGGCGTCGGGCAGGACGGCCTGCACCTTCTCGAAGGAGATGGGCGGCAGCGTAGGTACGGGGAGCGTGCTCGGGATGCCGCCGAAACGAGTGCCGATGGTTTCCACTGGCAGATTGAACAGCGCCGTCGCGGCTGCCGCGCAGACCACGGCAATCAGGATGCCTGGCCAGTGTGGGCGGAGCCGGCGCAGCCCTATGATGATGCCCAGGCTGGCTGCGGCAACGGCAATGGCAGCCAGGTTGATCGTGCCGGCGGCCGAAGCCAGTGCCTCGAGCTTGGGGAGGATATCCCCGGACTCGCCAGCGGGCAGACTCAGGCCGAAAAGGTCACCGATCTGGCCTACGAACAAGATCACCGCAATGCCGGAAATGAAACCGACTGTCACCGGGTAGGGGATGAACTTGATGTAGCTGCCGAGGCGGAACACGCCCATCAGCAGCAGGATGAGGCCCGCCATAATGGTGGCCAGCAGCAGCCCATCGAGCCCGTGACGGCTGATGGTGGCAGCGACCAGCACGGTGAAGGCGGCGGCCGGTCCGCCAATCTGGAAGCGGCTGCCGCCCAGCGCCGAGATCAGGAAGCCGCCGATGGCCGCCGTGAACAGCCCGCGCTCCGGGGTGGTGCCCGAAGCAATCGCAATGGCCATGGAGAGCGGCAGGGCGACGATGGCAACCGTCAGCCCGGCAAGAACATCCGCCCGCAGGTCGGCAAGGTGATAGCCCTCGCGCAGCACCGTGACCAGCTTGGGAGTGAACAGGTCGGTGAGGGCGGGCTGGGCCGTGGAGGAACTCGGGGCAGGGGAGGCCATCGAATCATCGCCTTTCGCGGCATGCGCGGCGATCATCGGCAGAAGCCGCAATCGCCCATTACGTCCGGGTACTCAGTCGGGTTTCGGAACCGGTCGTCGAAGGCGCACGCCTCGGCCACCGGTCTCGCTGCGGGCGTTTTCGCCGATCAGTTCGACGCCCGCCTCGTTCAGGGCTTCGATCACTTTGGTGAGGGTTTCGACGATGCCGCGTACTGTGCCATCGCTGGCTTCCATGCGCTGGATGGTCGGCAGCGACACGCCAGCCATGTCGGCCAGCGTTTTCTGGTCGATGCCGAGCAGGGCCCGGGCGGCACGGAGTTGCGAGGCAGTCATCATCGGGTGCCAACGCCTGGACCAGCAAGTCTAGCGCAGAATGTCGACGAACTAATGCTCAGAACATCACTGTTGCGAGGTTAGCACCCCCGACCGGCGTCGGAAAGCGGATAGAGCTAGCTCCGCCCGTGAAAGATGAAGCCGATCATGAACAGCAGGTACACCGCTCCCGGAACGATCAGGGCCCCGACCTGCCAGTACCCGTAGGCGACGGCCCCGATGGCGGCGCCGAGCAAAAGAGCGAACCAGACCAGCAGGTGCTGGGCCCAGCGCAGCGGCGGGGCGTCGCCTCGGACGGCGCGTGCCAGATCCTGGCCTACCGCGAACAGCGTGCCAGTGACGAAGGTGGCGCCGAGGCGGACAGCGCCGGGTTGTGGCAGCACCGCGTTCTGTGCTCCCGCGGCAGCCGCCAGCGCGAGCATCGCCTGCGCGGCGGAGAAGCCGTTGGCGTGGAGCGTCAGGGTGATCAGCAAGCCGGCAATGACGATGGCCAGCACACCGACCCGGCCGCGAGGATGCCCTACGCTTGAGACGAGGCTGCCGATAAAGCTGCCGATGATGAACATGACCACGAGGCCCGCAGGCAGGGCCAGCGCCGGCCCCATGTGAGCGAGTCCGGCGCCCAGCTGCGTGGTGTTACCGCTCATGAACGAGGTGTAGAAGCCGCCCAGCTCGATGAAACCGACGACGTCGATCATGCCGGCCGCGGCTGTGAGCACGAGGCCAAGGGAGAGATGAGATGCCGGAGTCACGCCAGATTGGCCGCGATGGCTTTGGCCTGGGCGGCCAGCTCGGTGTCGTCGGCCTTCCCGCCATCCCCGTGGCGGCCGATGGGGACGCCCTCGTAGGCGGGGATGATGTGGAAGTGCAGGTGGAACACCGACTGGCCGGCCGGCGCTTCGTTGAATTGGGCGATGCGGATGCCGTCGGGGTTGAGGGCCGCCTGCACGGCATTGGCGACGCGCTGCACATGGGCAATAGCCGTGGCGAGGACCGCCGGATCGGCATCGAACAGGTTACGCGATGCGGCCTTGGGGATGACCAGCGTATGGCCCTTGGACTGCGGGAAGATATCCATCATCACCAGCACGTCCGCATCCTCGTAGACCTTGTGCGCGGGGATCTCGCCGCGGATGATCTTGCCGAAGATATTGGCGGGGTCGTAGGCGGTCACGAGGCGGCTCCCATCTCTTCGTCGGGTTCGTAATAGTTGCCGGGATAGGTCTCGATCGTCTCTTCGACGATATCGGCGGCGAGCCCGGTGCCATCCTCGAGGATGAGCTTGTCGCGCAGTTCCGCGGCAGCGATCGCGAAAGACGGGTCGGTATTCAACTCGTCGAGCGCCGAGGCGAGAATGGTCGGGGTAAGCTTGCGCAGCTTCACCGGTGCCGGACCGCAGCCCAGCTCATAGACGCGTCGGCCCCAATAGGGCTGGTCGAAGAAGTGCGGCACGACAAAGGTCGGCCGGCCGGCATAGAGGCCCGCATAGGTAGTGCCGGCGCCGCCGTGGTGGACGAGGGCCTTCATCAGCGGGAAGAGCTTGGTGTGCGGGGCCTTGTCGATCGAGTAGACCGTGTCCGGCAGGTCTTCGGACTTGATGCCGCCCCAGCCCTTGCCGACGACCGCGCGGCCGCCCCAATCCTTCAGGGCCTTGGTGACGATCTCGGTGTTGCGCTGCGCGCCCCACGGCATCGAGCCGAAGCCCAGGTAGATCGGCGCGTCGCCGGCATCGAGGAAGCGGCGGAATTCGGCATCCGGCTCCCAGCCGGTGGTGTCGTCGAGACGCCAGAAGCCGGTGACCGTCGTGGTCTCCGGCCAATCGCCCGGCGGGGGCGAGATGGTGCGGGAATAGGCGTGGAGCGCCGGGATCGGCTCGCCGCGCGCGTTCTTGGCAAAGCCCGAACGCTTGCGGCTGCGGAGGCCGAGCAGCTTGGCGCGCATCCGGTCGCGCGGGAAATCGTAGTAGCTCTGGTGTGCCGCCTGCACAACGTAGCTCAGCCGGTTGAACAGCGGATCAAGGCTGATGCGGTTGAACAGCGGCTCGGGAGCCGGGCCCTCATAGCCGAAATAGGGGAACTCGCCGGTCGGATTGATTGGCTGGAAGGCCGTCATGATCGCCGGGATGTCCAGCGCCTCGGCGACGTCCACTGCGAAATTGGTGGTCTGGTGGAAGATGATGCAGTCGACGTCCTGGGCCGTGGCCCAGAGATGCCGGCAGGCCTCCTTCATGATCTTCTGGCCGTCGCGCAGCAGTTTCGGCGCGTAGAGCAGCGAGTTCTTCGACATCACCAGGTCGAACTGGCTCTGGCGCATGAACGCCTGGATGTCGCTGCCCAGCGTCGCGAACGGGATGCCCTGGCCAGTGACGAAGCCTTCGAAGTCGCTCGTGGCGCAAAGGATGACCGAATGGCCACGCTTCATGAGCGCGAGCGCCAGCGCCGCGAAGGGTTGTACGTCACCCATCGTTCCGATCGCTGCGATTGCGATGCGCTTGCTCATTCAGTCTCCATGGCCGGGGGCAGGGCACTCCATCCCCCGGCAGTGTGGCCTCGCTGAGGCGGAAAATACTGCGCCGGACGACATCTCGTCTAGCCGGTGACTTGGAACCACAGGCGGAGCGGCGGCGCAACTGGCTGTTACTGCCGCTCCCCATGTCTGAAGGGGGTGTAACGCTCCAATTGTTCCTGCTCGCGCGCGACGGAGGCCCGCTCCTGCGCCACGAACTGCGCGACGGCATCTCGAAGCCCGGGGTGGCCGATCCAGTGCACCGACCGGGTCGTCGCCGGCTCGTAGCCGCGCGCCAGCTTGTGTTCGCCCTGCGCTCCTGCTTCGACGACCAACTGCTTGTGGGCGATCGCGTAGTCGATGGCCTGGTAGTAGCAGAGCTCGAAATGGAGGAACGGCACGTTCCGCGTCGCGCCCCAGTAGCGGCCGTAGAGCCGGTCATGCCCGATGAGGCTGAGCGTGCCCGCCACCGGTTGATCGCCGTCATAGGCGAACATCAAGAGGATGCGGTCGGCCATCGCCGCGGAGAGTAGAGAGAAGAAGCGGCGGTTGAGGTAAGGCCGGCCCCACTTCCGGTTGCCGGTGTCCTGGTAGAATTCGAAGAAGTGGTCCCAGACGGTTTCGGTCAGGTCCGATCCGGTGAGCCATTTCACCGTCAGTCCATCGGCGGCCAGGGCATCGCGCCGCTCGCGGCGGGTAACCTTGCGGTGACGGGAGGAGAGGGTTTCGAGGAAATCGTCGAAGCTGGAAAAGCCCTGGTTGTGCCAGTGGTACTGGGTGTCGTGACGCACCAGCCAGCCCGAGGTACGCGCCAGTTCCGCCTCCGCTTCGGTGACGAAGGTCGCGTGGACCGAGGAAACGTTGTTGCGCGTCGCCAGCTGTTCGGCGGTGCGGATCAGCGCAGTGCGGTGGGCGTCGTCGCGGGCGAGGAAGCGTGGGCCGGTCACAGGGGTGAACGGCACGGCACATTGGAGCTTGGGGTAGTAGTCGCCGCCGGCGCGCTGGAAGGCATCGGCCCAGCCGTGGTCGAACACGTATTCGCCCTGCGAGTGCGACTTGAGATAGAGCGGCATGACGCCGACCGGCTCGCCCGCGCTGTCGTTCAGCAGCAGATGCTGCGGCAGCCAGCCGGTGCGTTCGCTCGCCGATCCGGACTGTTCGGCCGCCAGGAAGAAGGCGTGGTCGAGAAAGGGGTTGTCGACGACGCCGTCATGGTTCGGCGCCAGCCCGTTCCATACCGCCGCAGGAATTTCCGCGACGGAGCTGACGACATTTGCGCTGAGCGGTGCGTCAGGCACTTGGCGGTTCGAACCCTTCGAAAACGATCTGGTCGGCCTTGCCGATCACGGCCATTGCAGCGACGGGCGTCTTGATCGTCCAGGCCGTCACCGGCAGGCCGAGTGCCCGGAAGAAGCGGACCGCCGGCAGGTGGAGCGACTGGTCGCGGCAGGAGATGAACTCGAACCGGCTGGCTGGATAGTGCAGCAGGTGGCGGAGCGCGAACTTGGTGCCGCCTGCGAGATGCTGGTCCCACTCGGGCTCATCGTATCCGTAGGTGACGATGCCGAGCGGCATTGTGGCGCCGCGCTTGCGGACTTCGATCAGGAGCTTCGGATCGAAGGACTCGATCGTCACCGGGCCACTGTAACCCTTGAGGGCGTCCATCACGGTCTGCGCCAGAACTTCGGTGGCGGCCTGGTTAGGCTGCTGCTTCAGTTCGATCTGCAGCAGCGTCCGGCCGGCGATCTGGGCGAGGAACTCGGTGAATCGCTGCGGCGTGTCACCGGTCGAACTGTCGATCAGCTTGTAGCTCGCCAGCTCGGCCATGGTGCGGGCATTGACGGGACCCTCGACACCCGTGAGGCGGTCGAGGTCATCGTCGTGGAAGATCATCGGGATGCCATCGCGGCTGAGCTGGACGTCGCACTCGATGGCGTAGCCCTTCTCGATGGCAGCGGCGAAGGCGCTGGCCGTGTTCTCGATGATCCCGCGCCCGCGGTCATGCAGGCCGCGATGGGCGATGGGACGATCGAAAACGGGTTTGGCACACATGGATCAGGCCGTCATATGGGGTTGCGATTGGTCGGGCGCTAGCAGCCCCGCATGACAGTTTCGCGTCGCCCAGGTCAGTCCTCGACTTCGATGATGCCTTCGACTTCGACGGCCGCGCCGAGCGGCAGCGCCGCCATGCCGACGGCCGAGCGGGCATGCTTGCCCTTGTCGCCGAGGACGCCGACGATGAGATTGGAGGCGCCATTGGCGACGAGGTGATGCTCGGCGAATTCCGGGGTCGAGTTCACGAACACGGTGAGCTTCAGCACCTTCCTGACCTTGCTCAGGTCGACGCCGGCGGTGTGGACGATCTGACTGAGGAAGTTCACGGCCGCCAGTTCGGCGGCGTTGCCACCCTGTACGACATTCATGGTCTCGCCGAGCTTACCTTCGGCCACGCCATTGGCATCCGACGAGATCTGACCGGAGACGTAGACGATGTTGCCGGTCCGCGTGACCGGGATGTATGTCGCAACCGGCGCCTTCGGCATGGGCAGCTCGTAGCCATACTCGCGGAGCTTATCGAGGGGGCTGGTCATCGTTGTTCTCTTCCGTCTCTTCGTCTTGTTTGCGGGCGGCGCGTGCCTTGACCCGATCATAGAGCTTGCCGCGGATCACCGCATCCCGCCCGAATTTGTCGCGTACCCGGTCAATGGCCCGTTCGGCGGCTGCTCGGCGTGCGATTCCCGGTTCGATCAGATCGACAGGGTCGACGCCATCCGCCTCCGATATCCCGCTGACCCCGATGCCGATCAGCCGGAACGCCGTCCCATCGGTCTCCCGGGCGAGCAGCTGCATGCCGGTTTCGTAAAGCACGTTCGCAAGTTGCGTCGGAATCATCAAGTGCCGGGCGCGCGTCCTGAGGCGGAATCCGGCCGACTTCAGCTTGAGCGTTACGGTATCGCCGAGGATGCGCTTGGCCTTGAGTCGGTCCGATAGCCGCTCGCACAGCGCCAGCAGTTCGGTTGAGAGTTCGTCGAACCCCTTGAGGTCGGTGTTGAACGTTGTCTCGGCTGAAACGGTCTTCATCTGGTCGTCGGTCGAGACGGCCCGCGCATCCTCGCCCCGGGCGAGCTTCGCCAGCCGGGCGCCGGAATCGCCGTAGCGGCGCATCAGTTCGATCGGGTCGGCCTGCTGCAGCTGACCGATCGTATCGAATCCGTCCTTGTGCAGTGTCTCGGCGAACACTTTGCCGACCCCGAAGATGAGGCTCACCGGCTGGCGCGCCAGGAATTCGACCGTCTCGGCCCGGCCGATCACCGCGAAGCCGCGCGGCTTGTCGAGATCGGAGGCAATCTTGGCGAGGAACTTGTTGTGGCTGAGCCCAACCGAGATGGTGACGCCGACCTTCTGCTCGACCTCCTTCGCGAACCGCGCCAGCACCACCGCCGGGCTGGCGCGGTGCAGCGTCTCGGTGCCGGTGAGATCGAGAAAGGCCTCGTCGATGGAGAGCGGCTCGACCAGCGGTGTCAATGCATCCATCAGCGCCCGGATTTCGCGGCTGACGGCGACGTATTTCGCCATGTTGGGTGGAATGATCACCGCATGCGGGCAGAGTTCGCGTGCCTTAAACATCGGCATGGCCGAGCGCACGCCATATTGCCGGGCGATGTAGCAGCAGGTGGAGACGACGCCGCGCACGCCCCCGCCGATGATCAGCGGCTTGTCGACGAGGCTGGGGTTGTCGCGCTTTTCCACCGAGGCATAGAACGCGTCGCAATCCACATGGGCGATCGAGAGGGCGCCGAGCTCGTTGTGCGCGATGATGCGAGGTGAGCCGCAGGTCCGGCAGCGACTAAGCGGCTCGATCGCGTTCACCGTCGCTGAACAATCCCGGCAAAGCGAGAGCATCGGTCATCCCGAGGGGTTGAGCCTGGCCCAGACCCGCATGAAGTCGTCCGGCCTGAAGCTGTTATTGGCCGCCAGGGCCAGCAGCAGGGCCTCGTTGCTGGCGAAATAGTCGATCAGGCCATGGTCGAGCCCGGCCGTGCCTGCCGCCCTGCGCAGGGCGTCCGGGGAATAGCCGGTCATGCCCATGAACTCGGCCAGCTGCGAAGGGTTCTCGGCGAGATGGTGCAGGCAAAGCTCGCCGAGCGAGCGGGGGGTGAGTTCTGATCTGGGCAAAGGGCAGGGCTGTCGTTGGCGGTTCGCTAATCGATTGATGTTACCCCGAAACTGCGGCAGAACACGAGGCCTGCCGAAGTGCCCCAGGGCGGATTCGAGTCCATATGCCCAAGACAGTGATGATCGTCGAAGATAACGAGCTCAACATGAAGCTCTTCAACGATCTGCTTGAATCTCGTGGATATTCCATCGTCCAGACCCGCAACGGCCTGGAGGCGCTGGACCTCGCCCGTGCACACCGGCCCGACCTGATCCTGATGGACATCCAGTTGCCCGAGGTCTCGGGCCTCGTCGTGACACAGTGGCTCAAGGAAGACGACGAACTGATGTCGATTCCCGTCATCGCCGTCACTGCCTTCGCCATGAAGGGCGACGAGGAACGAATCCTGCAGGGCGGCTGCGAGGGATACATCTCCAAGCCGATCTCCGTGCCTCACTTTTTGGAAACGATTGCCCGGTACATTGGACCAGCCAACTAGCTGGCAATCGGGCACATTTCCTCAAATCGCGGAGGCTGAGGTCTTTGACGGCGCGGGTGCTGATCGTCGACGATATTCCAACGAACGTCCGTCTGCTCGAGGCGCGGCTTTCGGCTGAATATTTTGACGTTGTTACCGCCGCAACCGGCAAGGACGCGCTCGCCATCTGCGCGGGCGGCGACATCGATCTCGTCCTGCTCGATGTGATGATGCCCGAAATGGATGGCTTCGAAGTCTGCGCCCGGCTCAAGGCCGATCCCGCGACCAGCCATGTGCCGGTGCTCATGGTCACTGCGCTCGACCAGCCCTCGGACCGCGTCCGCGGGCTCGAGGCCGGCGCCGACGATTTCATCACCAAGCCGCTCGACGATGTGCAACTGATGGCACGCGTCAAGAGCCTGGCGCGGCTCAAGGCCTTGACCGATGAGCTCAGAGCCCGGGCGCGCACCGGCCAGGAGATCGCCATCGAGGACGCCATTCGCGCGATGGATTCCATCGATCACGACAACGGGCGCATCCTTCTCGTCGATACCGACCCGCGCCATGCCGAGCGGGTGAAGGGCTACCTCAGCGCCAGCAACCGCGTCGACGTGCTGGCCCATCCAGCCGACGCCGCGCTGGTGGTCAGCGGCGGTACCTACGAGCTGGCGCTGGTTTCGATGGCGCTCAATGATTTCGACCCGCTGCGCGTCTGTTCGCAGATGCGCACTGCGGAGCTGTCCCGCACTCTGCCGATCATCCTGATCGCCGAGGAAGACGACAAGCCGCGCGTCGTGCGCGGGCTCGATCTCGGGGTCAACGATTTCATCATGCGGCCGGTCGAGCGCAACGAACTGCTGGCGCGCGTCCGCACGCAGATCCGGCGGCAGCGCTATGCGATGGAACTGCGCCGCAGCGTCAACAATACACTGGCTCTGGCCGTGACCGACGAACTGACCGGGCTCTACAACCGGCGTTACTTCGAGCGGCATCTGGCGATGATGCAGACCAAGGCCATCGAGCAGCAGCGCGACATGGCGGTGATGCTGATCGACATGGACTATTTCAAGCAGGTCAACGACACCCACGGCCACGATACTGGGGACTCCGTGCTACGTGAGTTCGCCGACCGGCTGCGCCGCAATATTCGCGGCGTCGACCTCGCCTGCCGATTCGGCGGCGAGGAATTCGTGGTGCTGATGCCCGATACCGATTTCCAGCAGGCACAGGGCGTTGCCGAGCGGGTGCGCACTGCCGTGGCGGAAAAAGGGTTCGACAACGGCAAGGGCCGTTCGCTGCCGGTTACGGTTTCGATCGGGCTGGCGTTGAACGATGGGCGTGTCGACACGCCCGAATCCCTGCTGAAACGCGCCGATGTGGCGCTCTACCGCGCCAAGCGCGAAGGCCGGAACCGGGTCGTCTACGACGCCGCGTGAACAGCCAAGTCCGCTGAAGCAGGGCGTCTGATCAATTAAGGTTAAGGGTTAGTAACGTTTTCCGCGGCCTATTTAATTGGCCGTAAGAAAGGGCTAAGTTGCCCCATCAGTTACCGCCGACACACTCGGTGTCAGCAGCTAACCCTACGGTTCTCCTCAGGTCCGCCGCAACTCCTGGGTCCGTAGGGAGGCTGGTTCGCAGCGGACAAGAGTGGCCTCTTCGACATGCCGCTGCGGACCAGCCGACTTAATTCAGGAACGCCCGTCCCGTATACCGGGGCGGGCGTTTTCCATTCGTGATGCGCATAACGAAAAACCCCGCGCCAGGGCGCGGGGCTTCGTTTTCCACAGGCGTAGCCTGATTATTTAATCTTGGCTTCCTTGAACTCGACGTGCTTGCGCACGACCGGGTCGTACTTCTTGAACGAGAGCTTCTCGGTCTGGGTACGCGAGTTCTTCTTGGTGACATAGTAGAAGCCCGTGTCAGCGGTCGACACGAGCTTGATCTTCAAAGATACGGCTTTGGCCATCGTTCAGGTTCCTTTACGCGGGCCACAGGACCGCTCAAATTTGGCCGGAAACTACGGATTTTCGGCCCGTTGTCAAGGCGATACCGAGGACGGCTTCGCTCAGACGTCGCTACGGGCGATCTCGGCCGCCGAGCGGGTCGGATCGAAGCCGTACATGTAGTTGGCCCACTGCAGCCCGACCACGGCGCCCTTGATCGAGGGCAGCATGATGAGCGGCAGGATGATCGCCGCGGGAATCATTGTCAGCACGTAGAGCATCGGATCGACCGTTCCGCTCATCTCGGCGTGCAGCATCCACCCGATCAGCACATGGCCGACGATGAAGATGGCGATATAGGGCGGGAAGTCATCGGCACGGGCAGCGCTCAGCTCGAGGCCGCAGTTGGGGCAGGTGTCGTTTACCTTGAGGTAGGACCGGAACAGCTTGCCTTTGCCGCAATTGGGGCACTTGCACGCCAGCCCGTTGCCGATCGCCTTCCACAGCGACCGGTGCTCCCGATAGGTCTCAACCTGAACAGCCATGACTATCTCTTTTTCCCGGCGTGCTTTCGATAGGCGCCCGCCTTGCCTCGTGGCGTAGATGGTCCTTTGCGGCCGCGCTTGCCAGATGACGGAACGCCGCGGCTCCCTTCACTCAGGAGTTCGAAGCGCAGCGCGCCGGCAACGGGGGCCGCTTCGAGCAGCCGAACCTCAACATCGTCGCCGATGCGGAAGGTCTCGCCTGTCTGGTCGCCGACCATGGCCTGCATCTCTTCGACGTAGCGATAGTAGTCGGCGCCCAGGGTCGATGCCGGGATGAACCCGTCGGCCCCGGTATCCTTGAGACGCACGAACAAGCCGGAGCGGGTGACGCCCGAGATTCGCCCCTCGAACTTGGCGTTGATGTGCGCGGCGAGGAACTGGGCCAGCAGCCGGTCGATGGTCTCGCGCTCGGCCAGCATGGCCCGGCGCTCGGTCGAGGAAATGTGCTGGGCGATCCCCGGTAGCCTGGCGATCTCGCTGTCGGTGAGCCCGTCCTTGCCGAGATCGAGCGCGGTGATGAGCGCCCTATGCACGATCAGGTCGGCATAGCGCCGGATCGGCGAGGTGAAGTGGGCGTAGCGATCGAGGTTCAGGCCGAAATGGCCGTAGTTCTCGGCCGCGTACTCGGCCTGCGCCTGGGTGCGGAGGACGATCTCCGAGACCTGCTGAATCTTGCCGTCCGAGCGGGCCTTGTCGAGGATGCGATTGAAGTCCGACGGGCGGACCGCATCGGATTTCGGTGCCGGCAGCGCGAGCGACGAGAGGAAGTCGCGCAGCGCGACGAGCTTCTCCTGGCTCGGTACGTCGTGCACCCGGTAGAGCAGGGCGCTTTTGTGCTTTTCTAGCGTCTCCGCAGCCGCGACGTTGGCGGCGATCATCATCTCTTCGATGAGCCGGTGGGCGTCGAGCCGCTCCGGAACCTTCACGTCGACGACCATCCCCGATTTGTCGAGGATGATCTTGCGCTCGGGCAGGTCGAGATCGAGCGGGCCGCGGGCGTCGCGGGCGTTGGCCATGACACCGTAGGCAGCCCAGAGCGGGCGCAGGATGGTGTCGAGGATCGGGCCGGTCTTGTCGTCCGGCTTGCCGTCGATCGCCGCCTGGGCCTGCTGGTAGTTGAGCTTGGCAGCCGAGCGGAACAGCACGCGATGGAAACTGTGGCTGCGCTTCCGGCCGTTCTGGTCGAACACCATGCGGACCGCGAGCGACGGCCGGTTCTCGCCCTCGCGCAGTGAGCAGAGGTCGTTGGAGATGCGCTCGGGCAGCATCGGCACGACCCGGTCGGGGAAGTACACCGAGTTGCCGCGGATATATGCCTCGCGGTCGAGCGCAGTGCCCGGACGGACATAGGCCGCGACATCGGCGATGGCGACATAGACGATGTGGCCGCCGACGTTCTTCGGATCGGTGTCCGGCTCGGCATAGACCGCGTCGTCGTGGTCCTTGGCATCGAACGGATCGATGGTGACGAGCGGGATGTGCCGCCAGTCCTCGCGCCCCTTAAGCGCCACCTCCTTGGCCTCCTCGGCTTCCTTGGTGACGGAAGCGGGGAAGCGGTAGGGGATGTCGAGGTTGTGGATAGCGATCATTGAGACCGCGCCCTCGGTCTGCGGGTTGCCGATGACGTTGGTGACCTGCGCCTTGGGGATCATCAGCCGGCCGGCGAACTTCACTTCGACCTCGACGAGGTCGCCGTCACGGGCGTTGCCGAGATTGGCACCGTCGATGCGCATTTCCTTCTGCTTGCGGTCGACCGGCACGAGCCGGGCGCCACCCTCATCGAGACGCACGATGCCGATCTGGCCGCGCCGCGGCTTGTCGAGGATCTTCATCGCCCGGGCGGTGTAGTTGGGCAACTCGCCCTTGCCGGGATCGATGCGGGCGAGAATGCGGTCACCCGGCGCCGGGGCGACGCGGGCATCCCGGGGCTGGCGGATCGTGACGCGCGGACGTGCACCTTCCTCGTCGTTCCACTGGGCCGGGAAGGCGTGGAGATCGTCGGGATCGGCGTCGGCCGGGATATCGAGGACGGTTACCGCCGGCAGCGCCGCCGTGGGGCGAATCTGCTTGCGGCTGCGGGCGATAAAGCCATCGCCTTCCATTTCCTTGAGCAGCACCTTGAACGGGGTGCGCATGTCGCCGTGGATGCCGAAGTGGCGCGCGAGATCGCGCTTGCCGTCGAGGGTCGGATTCTCGGCCATCGCCTGCAGGATGGCCTCACGGGAGGGGAGCGTGCCCACGAGAAACTCCCGTGGGGCTTTTGTCTTGTTCTGTAGTTTTGGCGCTCTGGCCATTGTGTCTTTCTTTTAGGCGGGATTCTCCGCCTTCGATTTCGCTGCGGCCTTTGGCTTTGCTGCCTTGGCCGCCGGTTTGGTTGTCGTCTTCTTAACCGCCGCCTTCTTCGCTGGAGCCTTTTTAGCACCAGCGGTACGCGACGAGGATTTCTTGCCGCCCGAAGAGCCTCCCTTGGCGGCGATGAGCTCGAGTGCCTTCTCGACGGTCACGTCTTCTGGCTTGAGCTCCTTGGGCAGTGTAGCGTTCACTTTGCCCTGATTCACGTAGGGGCCATAGCGGCCCGCGCGAACCGTGATCGGCCCATCGGCGTGCTCGAACGTCTGGATCGCTGCCGGTGCGGCCCGATTGCCGCGTCCACCGCCTGCGGCCTTCTGTGCGATGAGGTCCACCGCCCGGTTGAGGCCGACCGTGAACACTTCCTCGACATCGGGAAGGTTGGCGTAGGTGCCGTCGTGGAGGACGAACGGTCCGTAACGCCCTATGCCGGCGCTGATCGGCTTGCCCGTCTCCGGGTGGTTGCCGACTTCGCGGGGGAGGGAGAGCAGTTGCAGGGCCTTCTCGAGCGTAAGGCTATCCTGCGCCCAGCCCTTGGGCAGCGACGAGCGCTTCGGCTCGGCGCCGTCGCCCAGCTGCACATATGGGCCGAACCGACCGGACTTCAAGGCAACCTCGAGCCCACTCTCGGGATCGGTGCCGATGATGCCGTCGCCGGCACCCGCATCACCGGCTCCGCCGGTCGCGGCATCGCTGAGCTGCATGGTGTAGCGGCACTCGGGATAGTTCGAGCAGCCGATGAACGCGCCGAACTTGCCGAGTTTCAGCGACAGCTGGCCTTCGCCGCAATTGGGGCAGCGGCGCGGATCGGAGCCATCGGCCTTGGCCGGGAAGATGTGATCGGCCAGCATCTCGTTGAGGGCGTCGAGTACCTCGGAGACGCGGAGATCCTTGATCTCCTCGACCTGGTGCTGGAAGTCCTTCCAGAAGTCGCGCAGCACGTCCTTGTAGGCAAGCTTGCCGTCCGAGATCAGGTCGAGCTGCTCCTCGAGGCTGGCGGTGAAACCATACTCGACATAGCGGTTGAAGAAGCTCTCGAGGAAGGCGGTGACGATGCGACCGCGATCCTCGGGGATCAGCTGCCGCTTCTCCAGCCGGACATAGTTGCGGTCCTGCAGCACCGACATCGTGGCCGCATAGGTGGAGGGACGGCCGATGCCGAGCTCTTCCATCTTCTTGATAAGGCTCGCCTCGGAATAGCGCGGCGGGGGCTGGGTGAAGTGCTGCTCGATCAGCGCTTCCTCGAGCTTGGGCCGGTCGCCGACGTTCAGCGGCGGAAGTTCGCGGCTGTCCTCATCGTCCTCGGCATCATCAGTGCGATCTTCCTTGGCCTGCACGCCATAGAGCGCGAGGAATCCGGGGAAGGTGACGACGGAGCCGACGGCACGCAACGCGATGTCGCGGCTGGTGGCGAACACGGAGATATCGGCGGTTGTCCGTTCGATCTCGGCCGATCGCATCTGGCTCGCGAGGGTGCGCTTCCAGATCAGCTCGTAGAGCCGGTGACGATCAGGGTCGCCGCGCAGTGCGTCCGGATGCTTGAACATGTCGGTGGGGCGGATGGCCTCGTGGGCCTCCTGCGCGTTCTTGGCTTTGGTCTGGTAGATGCGGGCCTTCTCGGGCACGTAATCCGAGCCGAATTCTTTGACGATAGCGCGCCGCGCCTGGTCGATCGCCTCGGGCGCCATCTGCACGCCGTCGGTTCGCATGTAGGTGATGATGCCGTCCTCGTAGAGCCGCTGCGCGACCTGCATCGTGCGGCTGGGCGAAAAGCCGAGGCGCGACGAGGCGTCCTGCTGCAGGCTCGAGGTGGTGAACGGCGCGTACGGGTTACGCTTGGTCGGCTTCCTGTCAACGGCGGTGACGGAGAAGGTCCCCGCGGCGATGGCGGCCCTCAGCACTTCAGCATCGGCGGCGGTGCCGACGTCGAGCTTGTCGGTCTTCTTGCCGTCCACCGAATAGAGGCGCGCCTCAAAGGACTTGCCCTTCTCGCTGAGGCGGGCGCCGATGGACCAGTATTCCTGCGCCTTGAACTTCTCGATCTCGCGTTCGCGGTCCGAAATGATGCGGAGAGCGACGGACTGCACGCGCCCGGCGGAACGGGAGCCCGGAAGCTTGCGCCACAGCACCGGGGAGAGGGTGAAGCCGACGAGGTAGTCGAGCGCACGGCGAGCGAGATAGGCATCCACCAGCGGCTCGTCGATGGCACGCGGATGCAGCATCGCCTCGGTGATAGCGGCCTTGGTAATGGCATTGAACACAACGCGGCTGACCGGCTTGTCCTTGATCAGCTTCTTCTGCCTGAGCACGTCGAGCACGTGCCAGCTGATCGCCTCGCCTTCGCGATCCGGGTCGGTCGCAAGGATCAGTTCATCGGCGTTCTTGAGCGCGTTCCCGATATCCGAAAGCCGCTTCTTGGAGGCGGTATCAACCTCCCAGGTCATGGCGAAGTCATCGTCCGGCAACACCGAGCCATCCTTGGCCGGCAGGTCGCGGACATGGCCAAAGCTCGCCAGAACCTCATAGTCCTTGCCGAGATAATTGTTGATTGTCTTGGCCTTAGCCGGACTTTCAACGATGACGAGCTTCATCGGACAACGCTTTCGGGAGTGGCTTGCAAACGCGGCGCAACATGGTGAACCGCCTAGGGGCTGTCAACCGTGCCAAATCCTCCTGCGGCCATTCCCCTTCGGGGAAGATTTCGGTGCGATAGCCTCGCCGTTAACCGGGGCCTGCTATGGCTGACGCCGTCTGGGAGCTCGCGGAATGCGCACGATCAAGGCGCTCATCATCTTCTTTGTCGCACTGGTGGCGTTCATCCGCTATGCGCCAGAGGACGGCCGCAATCCGCAGCATATCACCCGCACCGCCTTGGCGATCTCGATCACCGAGGGCCGCCTCGACATCGACCGCTTCGCGCCGCTGACGGTCGACAAGGCGGAGCATGACGGCCACTTCTACGCTGACAAGCCGCCGGGTCTGTCGCTGCTGGCCGTGCCGGCCGTAGCGCTGGCGCGGCAGGTGATGGCGGCGGGCGGCAATGACAACCCGGACGATATCGTCGTGTTCGTGCGTTACGTAACGGTGGCGACGGCAAGCACGGTGAGCCTGCTGGCGGCGTTGGCGGCCGCCGTGCTGTACCTTTTCACCCGGCGGCTCGGTGTGAGCGATGCGGCGGCCCTGTTCGGCTCGGCGGCGTTGGCGCTGGGGACGCCTTTCTTCGGCTGGTCGGCAACGTTCTTCGCCCACGCCGCAACCGGCAGCCTGCTGTTGTTCGCCGTGGCGATCATAGGATGGGTCGATCGGCCCTCGGTCTGGCGCCCGGCAGTCGCGGGGCTTGTGCTGGGATATCTCATGGTCATCGACCTGACCGCTGCGCCCGCCGCGGTGCTGGTCGGCGTGTGGGCCGTGCTGCGCGCTCCGACCCGCGGGCAGACGTTCAGTGCGTTGGTCATTGGCGGCGCCATCGGCATCGCACCGCTGCTCATCTACAACGGGCTGGCATTCGGTTCGCCATTCCGGCTGGGCTATGCGCAGGTCGTCGGCTTCGAAGGGATGAAGTCCGGACTGTTCGGCGTGTCGGTGCCGAATCCGGTCGTGCTGGGCGAGCTCCTGTTCGGCCATTTCCGCGGGCTGCTGCCGATGGCGCCGGTGCTGGTGCTGGTGCCATTCGGCCTGCTGGCTATGTGGCGGGCCGATCTGCGTGGCCTGACGATCGTGGTTGCCGGCACGATCCTCAGCTACCTGCTGATCAACTCCGGCTATCACTACTGGGATGGCGGCTCATCCACCGGGCCGCGCCACCTGGTAGCGATGCTGCCGCTGGCCGCGGTCGCACTGGCCTTCACCTGGCCTGCCGGGGTGTGGCAGCGCGTTGTCGTCCTGGCGCTGCTCGCCGTGAGCCTTGTGCTGTCGCTGATTGCGGCGAGCACGGAGATGTTCGCCAATGCCGGCTTTGCCAACCCGCTGATCGACGTGCTGCTGCCGGAGTTCCTGACCCCCGCCGGGCTAGCGAATGCTGCGCCTGTGCTGCTGCACTGGGTGGCGTTCGCCGCGCTGCTGTTGCTTAGGGATCGATCAGGGCCGGAGCGCCACGAGCTGGCCGCTTGACCATTCGATCCGGCCGTCGAGGTCGAGCTCCAGCAACAGGGTCTGGACGCGGCCGATGCCGATGCCGGTGGTCTTGATCACGTCGTCGACCGGCACCGGCGTGACGCTCAATGCCTCGATGAGGCGCGAACGCTCGTCGGTCGAGGGCGGCGCGGCGTCGAACACTTCTGCATCGGGCAGCCAGTCCGGTTCTAGCAAGCTGGTGCGGGACGGGTCGGCTTCGCGCAGGGTCTCGATGATGTCGGCCGCGCCGGTGATGAGCTTGGCGCCCTGCTGGATCAGGGCATTGCCGCCCTCGGCGCGCGGATCGAGCGGTGAGCCGGGGACGGCGAAGACCTCGCGGTTCTGTTCGAGGGCAAGGCGCGCGGTGATCAGCGAACCGGAGCGCTTGGCGGCTTCGACGACGACCGTGCCGAGCGACAGACCCGATACAAGCCGGTTACGCCTCGGGAAGTCGCGGGCCCGAGGCTCCCAGCCAAGCGGCATCTCCGATAGAAGGGCACCGCCGTTGGCAACGATTTCGCGGGCGAGCGGGAGGTTCTCGCTCGGATAGATCTGGTCGAGGCCGCCGGCGAGGACTGCCACCGTGCCTGTATGGAGCGAGGCGGCGTGGGCTGCGCTGTCGATGCCCCGGGCCAGGCCGGAGACGACGGTGTAGCGAGCGTCGCCGAGATCGGCGGCGAGCATGCGGGCAAACTTCTGCCCGGCCGTGGAGGCGTTGCGGGCGCCGACGATGGCGACGGTGCGGCGCCACTCGAGGTTGTCACCTCCAGCGATCGTCACCATCGGCGGGGCGCCGGAGATGTAACGGAGGAGCGGCGGATAGTCCGGTTCGCCGGAGCCGACCAGCCGGCCGCCGAGCTTTGCCGTCCGCGCGATCTCTTCTTCGGCTTCGGCGAGCGATGGGATACGGGCAGGCGTGCCGATGCGGCGAAGCAGGCCGGGCAGGGCCTCGAGCGCCGCCTCGGCCGAGCCCTCGCGATTGATCATCTGACGGAAGGTCTGCGGCCCGACATTGTCGGTCCGGATGAGCCGGAGCCACGCAGTGCGTTGCGACGGCGTCAGTTCGATGCCGTCACGCGCCATGGAATCAGCCGGCCTTCTTCTCGGAGCCGATCTTAGGTTCGGTGCCGTTCCACAGGCGCCGGATGTTTTCCCAGTGCTTGAAGTAGAGCACGAAGCTCAGCAGCGCGCAGGCGGCAGCGAAGGTGTAGCCCTGGGTGTCCGACCCCGCGAGGGAGTAGGCGAAGATCGGTGCGGTGGCGGCGGCGGTGAGGGCCGCGAGCGACGAGAAGCGACGGGCGACAGCGATCAGCAGCCAGACCCCGCAGAAGATCAGGCCGACGACCCAATTCCAGGCGAGCAGCACGCCGATATAGGTGGCGACGCCCTTGCCGCCCTTGAACCCCAGCCACACCGGGAAGACATGGCCGAAGAAGGCAGCGATGCCTGCGCCGTAGATGATGAAATCGGCGGCGAGGGGCGACTCGGCCCCGGGCGCCAAGAAGTAGCGCGCGATCAGCACCGCGGCGGCGCCCTTGCCGGCGTCGAGAATGAGCGTCGCTGCGGCGAGCCAGCGGTTGCCGGTGCGCAAGACGTTGGTGGCGCCGATATTGCCCGAGCCGACGGCGCGAATGTCGATGCCGACGGCCCGCGTCAGCAACAGGCCGAACGGGATGGAACCGAGGATGTAGCCGATGACGGCTGCGATCAGGAAATTCATGCGGTGGCGCCCTCCCGGGTCGCAACATGGCTGAAGACCGGCTTGCCCGCAACGAAGCTGTGCATCACCGCGCCCTGCATGCGTGCCCCTTCGAAGGCGGTGTTGCGGGAGCGGGAGCGAAGCTCGCTATCTTTCACCACCCACGGGAATTCCAGATCGAGGATGATGATGTCGCCAGGGGCACCGACAGCGAGGCGGCCGGAAGCGAGGCCAAGGATTTCGGCCGGCCGGCTGGTCATGGCGCGCAGGATCGTCAGCAGCGGTACGTCGCCGGAGTGGACGAGGCGGAGCGCCGCGGCGAGCAGAGTCTCGAGCCCAACGGCGCCATCGGAGGCTTCGGCGAAGGGCTGGCGCTTCACCTCGCTGTCCTGCGGGTCGTGAGCCGAATGGATGGTGTCAATGGCGCCGGACTTGAGGCCCTCGATCACGGCCCGCCGGTCGTCCTCGGAACGGAGCGGCGGCGAGAGCTTGAAGAAGGTGCGGTAGGGCGCGACGTCGTTTTCGTTAAGCGCCAGATTGTTGATGGAGATGCCGGCCGAGACAGTGCCGCTGCGACGTTTGGCGGTGGCGAGGAGTTCGACCGCTGCGCCGGTCGATACCTGCGCGGCGTGGTAGCGCACACCGGTGAGGGCAGCGAGTTGCAGGTCGCGGGCAAGGGGGATGGTCTCGGCCTCGATGGGAATACCCTTGAGGCCGGAGACGGTGGCAAGCGTGCCCTCGTTCATCACCCCTTCGCCGACCAGGGAATAGTCCGCGACATGGTGGATCACCGGCATGTCGAAGTTCGCCGCGTAGGTGAATGCGGCGCGGAGCAGGGCGGCAGACTGGATCGAGTGGCGGCCGTCGGTCAGAGCGACGGCGCCCGTTTCCTTGAGCAGGCCGAACTCGGTGATCTCCTCGCCCCTGAGACCTCGGGTGATCGCGGCGGCCGGGAGGATGTTGACCGAAGCGGTGGCGCCGGCGCGGCGCAGGAGGAAGTCGACCAAGGCGCCATCGTCGATGACCGGCATGGTGTCGGGCATCAGCACGAAGCTGGTGACGCCACCGGCAGCGGCGGCCTCGGCGGCGCTCTGCAGCGTCTCGCGATACTCGTGACCGGGCTCGCCGGTGAAAACGCGCATGTCGATGAGGCCCGGCGCGACGATCAGCCCCTTGGCGTCATAGACCTGGGCACCGTCGGGCACGCCCTGTGGGGCGCCGTTGGTGATGCCGGCGATCTTGCCGTCCTCGACGAGGATAGCGCCAGCTGAGTCGCGATCGCTCGCGGGGTCGACGATGCGGGCGTTGGAGATGACGACGGGCTTGCTCATGCGTCGACCTCGCGGTCGGCGAGGAGGGTATCGAGCACGGCCATGCGGACGGCGACGCCCATCTCGACCTGCTCGTTGATCACCGAACGCGGCCCGTCGGCGATGGCCGGATCGATCTCGACGCCGCGGTTCATCGGGCCCGGATGCATGACGATGGCGTCGGGCTTGGCATAGCTGAGCTTCTCGGCGTCGAGGCCGTAGAAGTGGTAGTACTCGCGGATCGACGGGATCATCCGGCCGCTGGCGCGCTCGTGCTGCAGGCGGAGCATCATCACCACGTCGGCGCCTTCGAGGCCCTTGCGCATGTCGGTGTAAACCTCGGAGGTCAGCGCCTCGATGCCGCGGGGGATGAGGGTCCGGGGCGCGACGACGCGGGTGCGGACCTGCATGGCGCCGAGCAACAACAGGTTCGAGCGGGCCACGCGCGAATTGGCGATATCGCCGCAGATGGCGACGGTGAGGCCCGCGAGATAGCCCTTGTGCTGGCGGATCGTCAGTGCGTCGAGCAGCGCCTGCGTCGGGTGCTCATGCGCACCGTCGCCGGCATTGATCACAGAGCAGCCGACCTTCTGGCTGAGGAGTTCGACCGCGCCGGAGGCGGCATGGCGGACGATGATGACGTCCGGGCGCATGGCATTGAGCGTCGCGGCAGTGTCGATCAGCGTCTCGCCCTTGGCCACCGACGAGGTTTTCACCGACATGTTGGTGACCTGGGCGCCAAGGCGCTTGCCGGCGATCTCGAAACTCGACTGCGTACGGGTCGAGTTCTCGAAGAACAGGTTGATCTGGGTCTTGCCCGAGAGGCTGGGGAGGATCTTCCGGGGCTGGCGCGAGATCGGGATCATCGCCTCGGCGCGATCGAGCAGTTCGACGATTTCGTACTGGTTCAGCTGGCTGATGCCGAGCAGATGCCGATGGCGGAATGGGGGTCTTGATGGCGATCCTAGGGCCGGCTGGCCCGGGGTGACCGATGCTGGCGAGGAAGTAGCCATGCCGCTCCGTTCCGAATGTTCGCGGGGGTCTACCCCGTAGGGGCAAGACTCGCAAGCGGCCGAAGGGATTATCCCCGCCGGAGCCGCTCCAGTGCGCCCTGCAGGATGTAGCTCGCCGCAAGCTTGTCGACGACCTCGGCCCGCTTGTCGCGACGCACATCGGCCTCGATCAGCGTACGGGTGACGGCGGAGGTAGAGAGGCGCTCGTCCCAGAAGACGATGGGGATCGAGACCTTGGTCGCGAGGTTGCGGGCAAAGGCGCGGGTGGACTGGACGCGTGGGCCTTCCGAGCCATCCATGTTGAGCGGCAGCCCGAGGACGAAGCCAACCGCGTCATTTTCGGCAATCAGCTCGATCAGCCGTGCCGAGTCCTGGGTGAACTTGGTGCGCTTGATGGTTTCGAGCGGGGTGGCGGAGTAGCGCATGCCGTCGGAGATCGCGACGCCGATGGTCTTGGTCCCGAGATCGAGGCCGAGCAGTTTGCCCGTGGGAGGGAGGGCGGAAAGGGGATTGTTGTCCGGGTCGGTCAAGCGATGCCCTTTGCAGAAAGCTCGGTTCTGGCTACCTGTGCCACTTCAAAGAGGCAAGCGATGAAACTCACCTGGTTCGGCGGCACGACGATCCGCATTCATATCGGCGGCAGTATACTCGTCTGTGATCCCGCGGGGATTGGCGGGGTGGATCCGGATGAGCTGGTGTCCGGGGCGGACCGGGTATTCTCGATGGGCGAGCTCGACAGGGTCGATGCGGCGACATGGCAGCCGGGGCGGGCTGGGTCGATGCTGGATGAGGTCGGCGAGGTTTCCGTTCATGGCATCGAGGGGGGCGCGATTGTTGCGGCACCGGGCGAGCCGCCGCTGGTGCTGACGACGGCGACGCCGCCAAGGCTTGGTCGGTGGGGCAGGGATTCGGTGGTTGTCGCGTTTGGCGATGTGGCCGATCAGCTGGCGGCCGATGTGCTCGACGCGGTTGGACCGAAATTGATCGCGGTGGCCGCGCCGGAAAGGGTTGTCGACAAGACTTTCTCGGCCCTGCGGAATCGCCTCAACGGGACCGGCCTGACCTCGCTCGAAGTCGGATTGGCACTGGAAATTTGATGGCGACCATCAAGGCTTTTCGTTTTGCGTTGCGCCGCGGCGTTGCTAGAACGCGCAAAATCGTGACTTTCGGAGTGCCCAATGTCTGTTGATGCCGCCACCGTGAAGCGTATTGGCCGCCTTGCCCGCATCCGCATCGAGGAGGGCGAAGTCGAGACCTACCAGAACGAGCTCAACACCATTCTCGGATTCGTCGAGCAACTGGGCGAAGTGGACGTGACCGGTGTCGAGCCGATGACCTCGGTGATGCCGATGAAGCTGCGACTGCGCGAGGACAAAGTGACCGACGGCGGCTACCCCGAGAAGATCGTCGCCAATTCACCGCTGAGCGAAGACAACTTCTTCATGGTCCCGAAGGTCGTCGAGTAAGCTGTCATGGCTATCACGATCGCCATTGAAACGCCGCTGCAGGACGACGTTCGCCAGTTGGTGAGCGAGTTGAACGACCACCTGCTGCCGCTCTCGCCCATCGAATTCCAGTTCAAGATGACGGTCGAGCAGATGGCAGGCGCCGACACCACGCTGTTCGTAGCGCGCAACGAGGCCGGTGAGGCCGTGGGGTGCGGGGCGCTCAAGGTGATTTCTGCCGGCGAGGGCGAAGTGAAGCGGATGTACACCAGACCGTCCGTGCGCGGTCAGCGAGTCGGCTCGGCCCTGCTCGAAGCAATCACCGAGCTAGCGCGGCAGAAGGGGATCGGCCATCTGCTGCTCGAGACCGGTACCGGCGACGGCATGGCCGAGGCTCATCGCCTCTATACCCGCAGCGGCTTCACACCCCGCGGGCCGTTCCTCGACTACCCGGACAGCGAGTGGTCGGCCTTCTTTGAAAAGCGGCTCGATCAGCCTGCCGTCGCCTGAGGTTGCGGGAAACGCCGCACCTCTGTAGGAACGGCGGTCGATATTCCCGCGTCATTCCCGCGAGCTTGCCTTGTCCGATCTTACCCGCCTAACCCTTGCTGCTGCCCGTGACGGGCTGAAGCGCAAGGATTTTACTTCCAGCGAACTTACCGGCGCCTATCTCAAGGCGATCGAGGTCGCCAATCCCAAGCTCAACGCCTACGTGGCGGTGACCGGGGAACAGGCTCAGGCGCAGGCCAAGGCCAGCGACCTCAAGCTGGCAGCCGGTCAGGGTGGCGCGCTCGAGGGTATCCCGCTGGGCATCAAGGACCTGTTCGGCACCAAGGGCGTGCACACCCAGGCGGCGAGCCACATCCTCGATGGTTTCAAGCCCGAGTACGAGTCGACGGTGACGTCGAATCTCTGGCGCGATGGCGCAGTGATGCTGGGCAAGCTCAATATGGACGAGTTCGCCATGGGCTCGTCGAACGAGACTTCCTACTACGGCCCGGTGATCAACCCCTGGCGCGCCTCGAACTCGAATGCGCTGCTGGTGCCGGGTGGCTCGTCTGGTGGCTCGGCTGCGGCCGTTTCGGCGTGGCTCTGCGCCGCGGCGACCGCGACCGATACCGGCGGCTCGATCCGCCAGCCGGCGGCGCTGACTGGCACGGTTGGGATCAAGCCGACTTACGGCCGCTGCTCGCGCTGGGGCATCGTCGCTTTCGCATCCTCGCTGGATCAAGCTGGGCCGATCGCTCGCACCGTTGAGGATGCAGCGATAATGATGACCTCGATGTCCGGGTTCGACCCCAAGGACTCGACCTCGGTGGAGCTGGCAGTGCCGGACTTTGCCGCAGCCGTCGAACGCGGCGTGAAGGGCCTCGTGATTGGCATTCCGCGCGAGTATCGCATGGACGGCATGCCAGCGGAGATCGAGGCTCTCTGGCAGCACGGTATCGAATGGCTCAAGGCCGAGGGCGCGACGGTTCGCGATATCTCGCTGCCGCACACCAAGTATGCCCTGCCGGCCTATTATATCGTGGCGCCGGCTGAGGCGTCGTCGAACCTCGCCCGCTATGACGGCGTGAAGTACGGGCTGCGCGATACCGGCAAGGACATCACCGACCTCTACGAGCTGACCCGCGCCGATGGTTTCGGCCGCGAGGTGAAGCGCCGCATCATGATCGGCACCTATGTGCTGTCGGCTGGCTACTACGACGCCTACTACGTGCAGGCCCAGAAGGTCCGTACCCTGATCAAGCGCGACTTCGAGATCGTCTTCAACGACGGCGTCGACGCCATCCTGACGCCGGCAACGCCCTCCGCAGCCTTCGGTATTGGCGACGAGGACATGAAGGCCGATCCGGTGAAGATGTATCTCAACGACGTGTTCACGGTGACCGTGAACATGGCCGGCCTGCCGGGAATCGCGGTGCCGGCGGGCAAGGACGGGGCGGGGCTGCCGCTCGGCCTGCAGCTCATCGGCAAGCCGTTCGACGAGGAAACCCTGTTCGCTGCCGGTCGCGTCATCGAGCGTTCGGCGAGCATCGATTTCAGCCCCGACAAGTGGTGGTGATAACCACGGAACGTCAAAACCGCTTGAAGACTAGCGGTTTCGGCACTATTTGCCGCGCATGCGCAAATTGAGACTTGTCGATCTGCCGGTCCGCCCGGTGGTTTCGTATCAGAGGATTGGCTCCATGGCCGACGTTTTCACGACCCTCGACTGGTCGGCTCCGCCCAAGGACCTGTCCAAGCCGCTGCAGGCCCTGTGGTGGATGAAGAAGGGTGAACTGCGCGTCGGTCCCGAGTGGGAAGAGGCGCATCGCATCGTCCAGGCCATGGAAGGCACCTTCGAGTTCGACTGGGTGCACGCCCTGCTGCACTGGATCGAAGCCGACATGGGCAATGCCGACTACTGGTATCGCCAGGCCGGTCGCAAGCGCGCCACCGCCAGCGTCTCCTCCGAGTGGGAGCACATCGCCCGCGAACTGAGCGGCATGACGCAGCACTAGAAGCCCGACTGGCTCGCGCCATCGGGATTTGCTGCAGTATTGCCGCATCCGAGGATGCGGCATGGGCGGGACTTCGTCCCTGTGGCGGTCGTCCGCCAAACTGTACAAAGGTTGGGACTCTCGCCCCGCCCATTGCGAACGGTCTTTTGGCCTGCCGGCACCACGAAGCGATGCAGGAACCGACTGACCCTGACGAGGACGCCCCCCGCTAGCCCGAACCCCCACCGCGACGCCGCGGAGCGCCTCGCATCGGTGGGATGGGGGGAGAATACGGCCGGTGCGGAGGTAGGGGGATTAGTTTTGCATAATGCGCAATGTCATGCCGGCGCAGGCCGGCATCCATCACAAGATACCTCAGCCTCCTCAGTAGGTTGCGGCATCTCATGACAGCCCCCGGGCCTTCGCCGGGGCGACACCGTGGTTGGGCGGCGAGCACCCCCTACCGGTTGTCCACCTCCGCCCGTACCAGCTCCAGGCCGCGTCGCGTGATGCGGTAGGGGCGGCTGTCACTGGAGGCTATGGCCTTCTTGTTCTTGAGTTTTTTGAACATGCCGAGGGTGCAGGGCATGAGCCAGCCGTCACGGCTGAAGAGCTCGATGCCGGTGATCTTGCCGTTCTCGGATTTGAGTGCGTGAATAGCGCCGCCCTGCGCGAGGGCGTGCAGCACCCGCTGTTCTTCGCGGGAAATATCCATGGAATGTCAGTGCCTTGGGGATGCGTCGAAGCGAGCCGCCGCCAGCATCTCGCTTGGCAGCTGCCTGGTTCAGACCCCGAGCCAGCTCACTGATTGCATCGTGCAATCAGGCGGTCGGGGGTGTTACGCAATCTCCGGCAGGCTAGACATACGACGTTCTCCGTCAGTGCAGCTGTCCCAATGACGCGGCGCCGATGAACAGGTCATGAATAGCGACTGAACGCCGTGGGTGCCAAGCCCCCGGTTGCAAACGCCGGCGTGGCGGTGCAAACCAGCAACTCTCACCTCTGTTTCGTTCTCTTGCCGAGTGCCTCCCGTGACCAAGACCCCCGCCGAATGCCAGAGCAAGGAAGACGTGCGTGCCGAGATCGACCGCATCGATCAGGGGCTGCTCTCGCTGCTGGCCGAGCGCCACGCCTATGTGACGCGCATGGCCGAGATCAAGACCGATCCGCACGAGGCCTATGACCCGACCCGCATCGAAGCGATCATTTCCAAGCAGCGCAAGCGCGCCGAGGAACTGGAGCTCGACGAGGACCAAGCCGAGTTGATCTGGCGCACGCTGATCAACTGGAATGTGAACTACGAAAAGGGCATTATCGCTGCCCGCAAGCGCCACGGCTGAGTTAGGCTGGCGGCGTACCGGAGCCAACGAGATCGATAGAGATGACGTCGTCCGAGATCATCGTCAGGAAGGCAGTGGCAAGCGAAGCCGAGAGGCTGGCCGATTTGGCGCTGCTCGCCTGGGAGCGCGACCTGCGCCCGTTCCTCTCGGGTGAGGCGGCGAGCCGGCAGAGCGAGAAGCACCGCCTCGGCAACGCCGTGCACGAGCTGCTGGACCGCACGATCGTCGCCGAGATCGACGGCAAGCCGGTCGGCTGGTGCGCCCGGGCCCGCAGCCGGGCCTACATCCCGTACCTGTTCGTAACGCCGTCGCTGCAGAACCAGGGCATCGGCAAGCTGCTGCTGCGCCGGATGGAGTCGCTGCTCGAACTCGAGGGTAACGACCGGGTGCAGCTCGACACGCTCAGCGACAACGTGCGGGCAGTGAATTTCTACCAGCATCAGGGCTACAGGATCCTGGTGCTGAAGCGCGAGGGGCCACAATCGAGCGATGCGCATTTGAGCGTGCGGCTCGAAAAACGCCTCTCCCCATACCGCGGCTCGCTGGCCGACGAAGAAGAAGAATAGGAACGCCCACTTGACCCTCATCGATACCAGGACCCCCAACCCCAAGAGCTTCATCAAGGGTGCGAGAGGGGATTGGGAGATTGTTATCGGCATGGAAGTGCATGCCCAGGTGACGTCTGAGAGCAAGCTGTTCTCAGGCTCCTCGACCGAGTTCGGCTCGCCGCCGAATGCGAACGTGTCGTTTGTCGATGCGGCGATGCCAGGCATGCTGCCGGTGATCAATGCCGAGTGCGTGCGGCAGGCCGTGCGCACGGGACTGGGGCTCAAGGCCAAGATCAACAAGCGGTCGATCTTCGACCGCAAGAACTACTTCTATCCGGACCTGCCGCAGGGCTACCAGATCAGCCAGTTCAAGGACCCGATCGTGGGCGAGGGCTCGGTATTCCTCGACATGGGCGGCGATGAGCATATCGAGATCGGCATCGAGCGGCTTCACCTCGAGCAGGACGCCGGCAAGTCGATCCACGACCAGCATCCGAACATGAGCTTCGTCGACCTGAACCGGTCGGGCGTGGCGCTTATGGAAATCGTTTCGAAGCCGGACCTCCGCAACTCGGACGAGGCCAAGGCGTACCTGAGCAAGCTGCGGACGATCCTGCGCTACCTCGGCACCTGTGACGGCAATATGGAAGAAGGCTCCATGCGTGCCGACATCAACGTGTCCGTGCGGAAGCCCGGCGGTGAGTTCGGCACGCGCTGCGAGATCAAGAACGTCAACTCGATCCGCTTCGCCGGCCAGGCCATCGAGTTCGAGGCGCGCCGCCAGATCGACATCCTCGAGGATGGTGGCAAGATCGACCAGGAGACGCGGCTCTACGACCCCAAGACTGGCGAAACGCGCTCGATGCGTTCCAAGGAAGAGGCGCACGACTATCGCTACTTCCCCGATCCGGACCTCTTGCCGCTGGAGTTCGATCAGGCTTTCATCGACGAGCTGGCCCAGCACCTGCCGGAGCTGCCGGACGACAAGCAGGCGCGTTTCATCAAGGAGTACGGCGTGACGCCGTACGACGCGATGGTGCTGACGCTCGAGCGGGAGTCGGCGGATTACTACGAAGCGGCGGTGAAGTTCGGCGGAGCCAAGCGCGACGGCAAGGCTGTGGCCAACCTCGTCAACGGCGACATCGCGGCGTTCGCCAACAGCCAGGGGCTGAGCGTCTTCGAAACGCAAATCAAGCCGGGCCAGATCGCCGGGATCGTCGACCTTGTTGCGGCCGGCACGATCTCGTCAAAGGGCGCCAAGGACGTGCTGCAGATCATCATCGCCGAGGAACCCGAGGGCGACCCGGCCGATATCGTCGAGCGTCGCGGCCTGAAGCAGGTGACCGACCTCGGCGCCATCGAGGCGGTGATCGATGAGATCATCGCCGCCAATCCGGGGCAGGTCGCAGCCGTGAAGGCGAAGCCGACCGTGCTCGGCTGGTTCGTCGGGCAGGCGATGAAGGCGAGCGGCGGCAAGGCCAACCCGCAGGCGCTGAATGAGCTGCTGAAGAAGAAGCTCGGGATCGAGTAGTTGGCGTTGCTCAGAGCGATACTCGCTGCATTCGTACGTGATTAGATCGGCTGGAGAGTAGTGTGGATCTCGACCAAGTAAGGACACGGATGGAGCAGTTCGCCAGCGAGATTCGCGAGATGAAACTGCTGCCTGCCAAGAAGCCAGTTGTCTTCAGGGACAAGGGCGGTCTGATAATGAAGGGCGTCCGCTTCGAGAAGGACTGGTACGTAACCTACACCACGTTGGCCAATCACTCGGCCACGTTGGCGGTTCTCCAGCCCACCGCTGACGAGAACAGCGCTTATGTCATTGTCCGACGGCGAAAGCCTGACGGGCGGAGAATGCCGGACGCCACGCTTGATCAACTGCCGTTGGCTCAGTTTGACCAAGCCGCCCAGTATTTTATGTCGTTGGTGGCTTTGATCGGAAACCGAGATATCGTCCACCTCGACCGTTACCCCGGCGATGAGGATGAGTAGCGGCCTTCAAGCGGCGTGCTGAACAATACCAAGAAGCGCCGGGACGCGTTCGCCATTGGCGGGTTGGTACTGCGGCTCGCCATGCTGGTGTCAGAAAATAAGAGGGCCCGACCAGGAGGTGGAAACTCCGGACGGGCCCAAACCAACGGGCGGCGAAGCCCGTCAGCAGCTGTCACATAGGCGTCATAGACGCGGATGGCAAGGGTAGAGTTGCTCACCTGCCCGCTGAAGCATCCCACTAGGTCCCCGCTTTCGCGGGGATGACGGCGGTGGGTGCGGCGGGGCGAAGGGCGCGAGGCGGGCGAGCATCGCGCTCTGTTACTTCCCAACCGCCATTTCCGCGCGAACGTCCGGATCCTCGTCGAGGAAGCTCGCCTCGGCGGTGGCGCCGACGGCGTCGAAATAGCGGCTCATGAAGTTGCGGTAGGACGCGGCCAGCGCGATGTCCGCGATGTTGAGATCGGTGAAGCCGACGGCACGGAGCCGGGCGATGTTCGCTTCGGTGATCTTGCTCGCATCCTTCGTGATCTGCTCGGCATAGGCGAGCATCTCGACCTGCTGCTCGGTGAGCCCGGCGTTGCGGTAGTCGCGATGGACGGCGAGTACCTGCTCGCGGCCGATCATGTTGGAGAGGCTGCGGAAATAGACGTGCGAGCAGTAGCTCGAGGGCACGTGCTTGGCAGCGATGAAGGTGATCAGTCGGAAGTTGAGTAGCCCGAGGGAGAATTCGTTCCGCATCTGATGCAGCAGGCGCTCGACAGGCAGGAGCATGTCCGGCCGGGCCGACCAGCAGCGGGTGGCCTCCATCACCGTGCCCATCGATTGGCGCTCGGCCGCGAACAGCTCGGCGACCTCGCCGATGGCTTCGTCGTCCGAAATGGTCTTGAGGTACATTTGCGGCCACATCTCCACTTCAATGACGCCACACTGCCCTGCGACGGTGCCGGTGTGAAGTGAGGCAGGCGGGAACCGCTGTTCCCGCCGTTCGTTCAATTTGAGCGATTTTCAGTGGAGGCCACCATGCCCGTACTCAACCGCGTCCTCTTCAACGTGTTGTGCAAGGACCTCGGCGACAGTGTCGCCTTCTATCGGGAGCTGTTCGGGCTCGAGACGGTTTACGACAGCGATTGGTTTGTGATCCTCAGCCCTGCCGGCCAGCCGAACGTGCAGATCGGCCTGATCGACCAGGTCAGTGAATATACGCCGCGCCATGCCTGGGGCATGCACGAGGGCACCTATCTCACCTTCGTGGTGGATGACGTCATGGATGTGATGGACCGCGCCCGCGCCATGGGCGCCGATATCGTGTCCGAGGCGGTTGCACTCGACTACGGCCAGACGCGCGGGCTGATCCGCGACAAGAACGGCATGGTCATCGACATTTCGACGCCGACCGAACTGCTGGCGGCGCGCGAGGAGGACGGCATCGACTTCGCCGACCGCGACACGATGATCGACGAAGGCCGCCCCGGCGATACGGCGCGGCCGTTCTTCTAAGCCGGGGCGCGCCGGAAGCGCTTCACCAGTCGGCCGTCGATGAAGATGAGGCCAAAGAAAATCACGATGATGCCGAGGATGTGGACGAGCTCGAAGCGCTCGTGCAGCACCAGCACGCCCAGGAGGATCGCCGAGATCGGGGTGATGAAGGTGTTGAGCGACAGGTTCGTCGCGCCAACCCGCGGCAGCAACCAGTAGACCAGGAGGAAGCTGAAGCTGGTCGAGAACACCGAAATGCCGAATAGCGCCCCCCAGGTCTCGGGCAGGGTAATGACCGGAATGCCCGAGAAGATAAGCGCCACGGGAACCGAGACGAGCGCGGCGCCGGTCAAGGAACTCGAGGCGACCGCATAGGGCTCCACCTTGGCGAAACGGCGGGCGTAGTTGAGCGTGATCGCGTAGCAGCAGGTGGCGACGAAGGCGGCGAGGAGGCCGATGACCTGCGCTGAGGCGCCTTCACTGAACGAGGGCAGGGCGAGGATGGTCGCGCCGGTGAAACCGATCAGTACGCCCGCGACCTTGTTCCAGCTCGCTTTCTCTCCACCCGGCCACATTTGCGAGATGATTACGGTGGTCATCGGCGTCATGCCGTTGATGACGCCGACGATGCTGCTGGCGACGGTGACTTCGGCGAAGGGAAAGAGCGCGAAGGGGATGGCGTAGTTGAGGATGCCGAGGACCAGGAACTGCGGGTAGAGCCTGAGGTCGGTCGGCAGCCTTTTGCGGGTGGCGAAGAACACCAGCCAGCAGATCGCGGCGCCGATGGTAACCCGGCCGGCCGCGACCCAGAGCGGGCTGATTTCGCGGATCAGCACGGCGTTGAACAGGAACGAACAGCCCCAGACGGCGCCGAGCAGGATGATGAGCAGCCAGTAGCGCAACGGCATGATCAGACCTCGACCTTGAAGCCGAGTGCCATCAAGCAGTGCAGGCTCTGGTTCTCCCGACGCAACGCCTCGTGGCGGTCGCCGATCCAGCCGGCGCGGGTTTCGATGCGAGTCGCAGGCATCCGTGTTCTCCGTTTGTGCGCAAGGTAGGGGCGTAAAGAGGCCGCGTCGAACCGTTTTTGACGATGGCTGCGATCGATTCCCGTGATGACTTGGCGCCGTGCCGGCAGATATGTTAGCACTTACATAAATGCATTCGGAGGTGCGACATGAGCTATTTGTCCGAGATGGGGCTGCTTTCGCTCGGCAGCCAGCTGAAGGCGATCAGCGACCAGCTCTATGCCATGGCTGACGATGTCTACGCCCGCCACGGCATCGAGCTGCAGGGACGCTGGTTCCCGATCCTGCGTCTGCTGCACGACCGCGGGCCGATGACGGTGGGCGAGATCGCGGCGGCGGTGGGGCAGACGCATTCGGCGATCAGCCAGATTGCGACGCGGCTGGTGCGCGACGGCTGGCTGAGTGCCGCGAGCGATGCCGACGATCGGCGAACGCGACGGCTGTCGCTGAATGCCAAATCGCAGGCGGCGATCCGCGCAGCGAAGCCATTGTGGCGTGCCATGCGCGAGGGGCTGGAACAGCGGGTGCAGGCCAACGGCCTCGATGTGACGACGCTCGAGGCACTGGCGCGGGTGCCGGGGCCGGAACTGGCGGAGACGATCCTCGCGCGCGCTGCGGCCTACCGCGACGAGGGCGTGCGGATTGTGCCGTTCGCGCCGGAGCTGAGGGAGCATTTCTACCGGCTCAATGCCGACTGGGTGCAGCGTTACTTCGAGCTCGAACCCTACGACATCGAGGTGCTCTCGAATCCGGAGCGGGTGATCCTGTCATCGGGTGGCACGATCTTCTTTGCCATGCTCGGCGACGAGGTGGTGGGCACCTGTGCGCTGATGCAGGTGAGCCCCGGCGAGTACGAGCTGACCAAGATGGGCGTCGACCCCTCGGCGCAGGGCCTGGGCATCGGGCGAAAGCTGATTGAGGCGGCGATCGCCGAGTTCAAGCGACTGGGTGGGCACCAGTTGTACCTGGAGACCAACACAAAGCTGCAGACGGCGATCCGGCTCTACGAAAGCAGTGGGTTCGAGCATCAGCCGGCCGTTCGCGCGGGCACGCACTATTCGCGGGCGAACGTCTATATGATCTGGCGGGGATAGGTTCGGGAGGCGGCATGCGCAAGGTCGTGGTCAGCAACTTCGCTACGCTTGATGGGCTCTTCGATGGGCCGGACGGAGATATCGGGTCGCTGTTCCGCTACTTCCATCCGGACTATCAGGCCGATGCGAGCTTCGACTTCTACAATCGCGACCTGCTGAAGGCGGCGGACTACCTGCTGCTGAGCCGCAAGGCCTTCCTCGGCAACAAAGGCTATTGGCCGGGCATGCGCGACAACCCCGAGGCGACGCCGGTGCGCCGGGAGTTCGCGGGGTTGATCGCCGAGCGACCAAAGCTGGTGATCTCCGACAAGCTGGGCGCTGATGAGCTGGCGCCGTGGGAGAACACGGAGGTTATCGCGCGGGCCGATGCGGCATCGCGGATCGCGGCGCTCAAGGCAGGCGGCGATGGCGACATGCTTGTGCTGCTGAGCCGGCTGCTGTGGCAGGACCTCCTGGCGAAGCGGCTGGTGGACGAAATCCACATCACCTTCTTCCCGATCGTCGGTGGCGAGGGCTTACCCATGTTCGCCAAGCGACCAAGAGTGCCGCTGCGGCTGCTCCGCTCGGAAAGCTGGCCGGGGTCAGGGAAGGTGCTGGCGGTCTATGCGCCAGATTACGAAGCCTAGCCCGAGAACGTCGCCGCGCCGCGCGCGACGAGCGCCAGCGCTTCCGGATAGATCCGGTGCTCTTCGGCAAGGACGCGTTCGGCAAGTGTGTCGGGCGTATCGCCGGGGAGGATGGGGACGCGGGCCTGGAGGATGGTCGGGCCCTCATCCATCCCGGGCGTGACGAAATGCACCGTGCAGCCATGCTCCTTGTCGCCGGCGGCGATAGCGGCTTCGTGCGTGTGGAGGCCCCGGTGCAACGGCAGCAGCGAGGGGTGGATGTTGATCATCCGGCCCTTCCACTTCTCGGTGAACTCGGGCGTCAGGATGCGCATGAAACCGGCGAGCGCGATGATGTCGGGGCGCCAGAGCTTCAGCACGTCGGCAATGGCAAGCTCGAAGCCGGTGCGGCTCGGATAGTCCTTGTGCCAGCGCCAGGCAGTGGCGATGCCATGGCTGGCCGCCACCTGCAGGCCGCCGGCATCGGGCTGGTTGGAGAACACGCCGACGATCTGCGCCGGATAGTCGGGCGCCTTGGCGGCTTCGATCAAGGCCGACATGTTCGAGCCGCGGCCGGAGATCAGGATCGCGACACGTTTGCGAGGTTCGCTCACAGCGCCAGCGTGCCTTCGAAGGTGACGGGCTCGCCGGCACGGGGGCGGAGTTCGCCAACGATGGCGGCGGTTTCCCCGGCAGCGGCGAGGTGCTCGACGAGCCTGGTCGCATCGTCCTTGGCCACGGCGCACAGCATGCCGACGCCGCAGTTGAAGGTACGGAGCATCTCGCGCTCGTTCATGCCGCCGACGCGGGCAAGCCAGGCAAACACCTTGGGCACGCGGATGCGGTCGAGCTGGACGTGGGCGGCGAGCTCATCGGGCAGGACGCGCGGGATATTGTCGATGAAGCCGCCGCCGGTGATGTGGGCGAGGGCCTTGATGCCGATGCCGGCCTTCAGCGCCGAGAGCAGGGGCTTCACGTAGATGCGGGTGGGGACGAGCAGGGCGTCCGAGAGCGATTTGCCCGGCTCGAACGGTGCCGGCAGGTACCAGTCGATGCCCGAGAGCTCGACGATCTTGCGGACGAGCGAATAGCCGTTGGAATGGACACCGGACGAGGCGATGGCGACCAGTACGTCGCCGGCAGCGATATCGGCGCGCGGGAGCAGGGTGCCACGCTCGGCTGCGCCGACGGCGAAGCCGGCGAGGTCGTAGTCCTTGCCGTGATACATGCCCGGCATTTCGGCCGTCTCGCCGCCGATGAGGGCGCAGCCGGCGATGCGGCAGCCCTCGGCGATGCCCTCGACGATAGCGATGCCGGTGGTAACGTCGAGCTTGCCGGTGGCGAAGTAATCGAGGAAGAACAGCGGCTCGGCGCCCTGGACGATGATGTCGTTGACGCACATGGCCACGAGGTCCTGGCCGATGGTCGCGTTATTGCCGGTTTCGATTGCGATCTTGAGCTTGGTGCCGACGCCGTCATTGGCGGCAACGAGGATGGGATCGGTGAAACCAGCCGCCTTGAGGTCGAACAGCCCGCCGAAGCCGCCGATCTCTGCATCGGCGCCGGAGCGTCGTGTCGAGCGGACGGCGGGCTTGATAGCCTCGACAAGCGCGTTGCCCGCGTCTATGTCGACGCCGGCCTGCTTGTACGAGAGCCCGTTTGATGGCACGTTTTGCGCGTCGGACATGGGCTTGTTCGCCATATTTCAGGGGTAGCGGATTTGTCGAGCGCTGATAACCGCTCCACCTCGGTGACGCAAGCGTCGCCCAAGACGATGAGCCTCAGAAATCAGGTTCTGGTGTGGGCGGCGCTGTTCGTGGGCGCCATCCTGTTGCTGTGGGTGTTCCGTTCGATCCTTCTGCCCTTCGTGGTCGGGTTGACGCTGGCCTATCTGCTGAACCCTGTGGTCAATTGGCTGCAGAAGGTCGGGATCGGTCGCAGCTGGGGCGCCATGCTGTCGCTGACCGGTGTGCTCGTGCTGCTTGTCGGCCTGCTGCTGGCCCTTGTGCCGCTCGTTGGCGCGCAGATTGGCGGGCTGGTGTCGCGGCTGCCGAGCTATGTCAGCGACCTGCAGGCGCTGCTGCGTGAATGGATGCCGCAGTTCACCGAATGGATCGGGCCAGAGCGGGCGGCGCAGCTCGAGGGCAGCCTCGCCGACATGATTGGCCGCGGGGTCGAATTTGCCGGATTGCTGACGGCGACCCTGGCCAGCAGCGGCCTGACCGTGGTCAGTACAATCGGTGTGCTGTTCATCACGCCCGTCGTCGCGTTCTACCTGCTGGTCGACTGGGAGGGCATGCTGAAACGTGGCGACGAGCTGCTGCCCCGCAATTACCGCGACGAGATTCGTGGCGTGCTGCGCGATATCGACAACGCCATGGCCGGCGTGATCCGCGGGCAGGGCGGCGTGATACTCGTACTCTGCGTCTACTACTGTACAGCGCTGACGGTCGCCGGGCTTAACTACGGTCTCGCCATCGGCCTGATCGGTGGATTGCTGAGCTTCGTGCCCTATGTCGGCTTCCTGATCGGCTTCGCGCTGTCGATGACCATCGCACTGGTCCAGTTCTGGCCCGACCAGTGGATATTCGTGCTGATCATCCTGGCGATCTACACGGTGGGCCAGTTCCTCGAGGCCAACATCCTCTACCCCAAGCTTGTCGGCCAGAGCATCAACATCAACCCGGTCTGGTTGATGTTCGCCTTGTTCGCCTTCGCGCTGCTGTTCGGCTTTGTCGGCCTGCTGCTCGCCGTGCCACTTGCCGCCATTACCGGCGTGCTGACGCGCTACGCGCTGCAGAAGTACCAGCAGTCGAGCCTCTATCTGGGCACGGAGTCGCCTGCCGACGCTGCGGTCGCTGTGGAGAAGCCGGCACGCCGGACCCGTGTCGTCGCGGAGAAATGAGTATCCCCGGACCTGTCGCGCCTCGATCCGGCCAGCTCGCCCTGGAGCTTGGCCACGAGCCTTCTCATGCCGAGCACGATTTCATCATCGGTGAAGGCAATCGGTTGGCGCACGCGCATATCCTCGGCTTTGCCAGTTGGCCCGGACCGCTGACGCTGATCGAGGGGCCGGCGAGTGCCGGCAAGTCGCACCTGGCCCGGATTTGGTCGGAGCTGACCAGGGCCGGGTATGCAACGCCGGAGACGGCGGAAGAGCTTTCGCGCCTCGGCGGCACGCAGCCACTGGTGGTCGAGGATGCCGATCGGGCCGGCTATGACGAGGCGGCGCTGTTCCACCTGCTCAACCAGTCGATGCGCGACCGGCGGCCGCTGCTGCTGACGGCGCGCGAGCCCGTTGCAAACTGGCCCTTCGCGACCAATGATCTGAAGTCGCGGGCCCGACTCGCGGCCCATTTCGGCGTGTCATTGAGCGACGACATCCAGTTGTCACAGATGTTCGTGAAGTTGTTCGATGATCGCCAGGTGGCGGTCGACCCCCGGATCATCGCCTATCTGGTCGCCCGCATGGAGCGCTCCGCTGAAGAGGCGGTGGCTCTGGTGGAACTGATGGACCGCGCGGCGCTTGAACGTGGTACGGCGATCACCCGCGCGATTGCAAACGAAGCCCTGCAGCAGCGCGGCGCCACGCGCGACGAGGGCCAAATGGAACTGGCGCTCGATTGGGGAGCCGACGACGATGAATGAGATGAGCGAGATCGTGGAAGAGGCCAGCGAGGCGCCCGATGTCGCGGAGCTGCGCCAGAGCCCGGCGCGGTTCGTCAACCGCGAGGTCAGCTGGCTGCAGTTCAACATGCGCGTGCTGGAGGAGGCGGGCAACGTCCACCACCCGCTGCTCGAGCGGCTGCGCTTCGTCTCGATCTCGGCGACCAACCTCGACGAATTCTTCATGGTGCGTGTCGCGGGCCTCAAGGGCCAGCTTCGCGCCGGGCTCGGCTCGAAGAGCGCCGATGGGCTGACGCCGGCCGAGCAGCTCGAGGAGATCGCGACGCTGGCGCAGCATTTGCATCTCGAGCAGCAGGACCACTGGCAGCAGCTGCGCGAGGAGCTGTTCGCCCAGGACGTGGTGATCCATGAGGCGGACGACCTGACGGCCGATCAGGTGAAGTACCTGCAGAAGCTGTTCCGCGAGGAGATCTTCCCGGTGCTGACGCCGATCGCGGTCGATCCGGCGCACCCGTTCCCGTTCATCCCGAACCTCGGTTTCACCCTCGCCTTCGAGATGGTACGCGATGGCTCGACCCAGACGCTGACTGCGCTCGTTCGCGTGCCGTCCAATCTCGATCGCTTCATCAGCCTGCCGTCCGACCTGACGGCCGGTGGGCGGGTCGAGGTCGTGACCATCGACACGCTGATCAACCTGTTCATCAACAAGATGTTCCCGGGTTACACAGTCTCGGGCTCGGGCGCCTTCCGCATCATCCGCGACAGCGAAATCGAAATCGACGACGAAGCCGCCGACCTGGTGGTCGAGTATGAATCCGCCCTGCGCCAGCGCCGCCGCGGCATGGTGATCCGCCTTGAGATCGAGAAGAAAATGCCGCGCGCCCTGCGGCGGCACATTTCCGAGCGGCTCGGGATCGGACCGACCGACACTTTCGAGGTCCAGGGCTTCCTCGGTCTCGCCGATGCGAGCTGGATCTGCTCGATCGACCGCCCGGACCTGCGGTTCCCGCCCTACCTGCCGCGCTTCCCCGAGCGCATCCGCGACTACAACGGCGATATCTTCGCGGCCATCCGCGCCAAGGACCTCTTGGTCCACCACCCGTTCGAAAGCTTCGACGTCGTTGCGCAGTTCCTGATGCAGGCGGCGCGCGACCCTGATGTGGTGGCAATCAAGCAGACGCTCTATCGCACCTCGCGCGACAGCCCAATCGTCAAGGCGCTGGTGCAGGCGGCCGAGGCGGGTAAGACGGTGACCGCACTGGTGGAGCTCAAGGCCCGCTTCGACGAGGAGGCCAATATCCGCTGGGCCCGCGACCTCGAGCGGGCCGGGGCGCAGGTGGTGTTCGGCTTCATCGAGCTGAAGACGCACGCCAAGATGAGCCAGGTAGTGCGGCGCGAGGCCGGCAAGCTGGTGAGTTACTGCCACCTCGGGACGGGCAACTACCACCCGATCACGGCCAAGATTTACACCGACCTCAGCTACTTCACGACCGAGCCGGCGATCACCCGCGACGTGGCGCGCGTGTTCAACTTCATCACCGGCTACGCGCGGCCTGCCGAGATGGAGGGCATCGCATATTCGCCAGTGACGCTGCGCCAGACGCTGCTCAATTCGATCGCGCAGGAGGTGGAGTTTGCCGAGCGCGGCGAGCCGGCCAATATCTGGCTCAAGATGAACGCGCTGGTCGATCCCGAGATCATCGATGCGCTCTACGACGCGAGCCACAAGGGCGTGAAGATCGAGCTGATCGTGCGCGGCATCTGCTGCCTACGGCCGGGGATACCGGGCTTCTCGGAGAACATCCGGGTGAAGTCGGTGGTCGGCCGGTTCCTTGAGCACTCCCGTATCTTCTGCTTCGGCAACGGCGCGCCGCTCCCGTCGCGCCGAGCCAAGATCTACATGAGCTCGGCCGACATCATGCAGCGTAACCTCGACTGGCGCGTCGAGGTGATGGTGCCGATTCTCAACCCCACGGTGCACGAACAGATCCTCGATCGCACGATGGTTGCGTATTTGAAGGACAACGAGCAGAGCTGGGAGGTGCTTCCCGACGGCAGTTCCGATAGGATAAAGCCGAAGGAGGGCGAGGAGCCCTACAACGCGCACGACTACTTTATGACGCATGCGAGCCTCTCCGGCCGCGGAACCGCGCTGAAGCGCGAAACCGAAGAGAGAACTGAGTGAACCAATATTGGGGCGTTGACGCCGACCCCACCGCACAGGGCCGCATCAAAGGTGCGCGCCCTGTTGCCGTGCTCGACATCGGGTCCAACTCGGTGCGTCTGGTCGTCTATGAACGTCATGCCCGCTCGCTGACGCCGCTCTACAACGAGAAGACGGCGTGTGCGCTGGGCCGTGGCCTCGCGCAGACGGGCAAGATCGCCTACGAGAATATCGATCGCGCGCTAACGGCCATCCAGCGCTTCGCGCTGGTGTCGCGGCTGATGCGGGTGGGGACGACGCACATCCTCGCCACCTCGGCCGTGCGCGAGGCCAGCAATTCCAAGGCCTTCGTCGATGCCGTCGAAGAGATCATGGGGGCCAAGGTCACCGTGCTGTCGGGGGCCGAGGAGGCGCATTTCGCGGCGCTGGGCGCCATTTCGGGGATGCCGAGTTTCGGCGGTGTCGTGGGCGATCTCGGTGGCGGCAGCCTCGAGTTGTCCTCGATCGCCGGCGGAACCGACTCGACCGGCGAAACGCACGAACTCGGCGTGATCCGTCTGCAGGACGATTCGGAGGGGTCGCCGGGCAAGGCCGCGGCCCTCGCCAAGCGGCGGCTGAAGAAATCCAAGCTGCTCGAGGGCAAAGGCGGCAGCTTCTGCGCGATCGGTGGGACGTGGCGGTCGCTCGCCAAGATCCATCAGGTGCTGCGCAACTACCCGCTGCACATGATCCAGCACTACGAAGTCGGGGCCGCCGACATGCTCGAGCTCTGCGAGCAGATCGTTGCCGCGACGGGATCGGCCAAGACCTATCCGGGCTCAGAGCTGGCCAGCAACAGCCGGCGCGATCTGGTGCCCTACGGCGCCGCGGTGATGGCCGAAGTGCTTAGGGCGGGCAAGTTCTCGACCGTCGTGTTCTCCGCTCTCGGGGTGCGCGAGGGCTATCTCTTCGGCCTGCTCGACCCGGACGAGCGCGCGATCGACCCGCTGATGCAGATGGCCGAGGACGTGAACGTGCTGCGCTCGCGCTCGCCGGAGCATGCCGAGGATCTCGTCGCGTTCTCGGCGAAGCTGCTCGGCATTCTCGGCGTCAAGGAGACGGCCGAGGAAGAGCGCCTGCGTCGCGCCGCTTGTTATCTCGCCGATATCGGCTGGCGCGGCCATCCCGACTATCGCGGCGAGCAGGCGGTAGACATGGTGGCCTATGGCGCCGCGACCGGCATCGACCATCCGGGCCGCGCGTTCCTCGCCGAGGTGCTGGCGGTCCGCTACATGGGACTCAAGCAGAAGTCGATCAGCGCCGACGTACTGGCGTTATCAGGGGCGGCGCTCAGCGCTCGCGCCCGGCTGCTGGGTGCCATCTTCCGAGTCGGCTACCCGATGTCGGCGGCGATGCCCGGTATCCTGTCGCGAGTGAGCTTCGAGGTGGATGGCCCGATCCTGAAGCTCATCCTGCCGCAGGACCTGGCATTCCTCGATGGCGAGCATTTGCGCGGCCGGCTCGACCAACTGGCCGGCGTTGCAGGCTACAAACTTACCGATATCGTGGCGCGCTAGCGGGCGAGCTGCCGGCTACTTCGAGCTGCCGTTGCCGTTTTCGTCGTGCGGAGGCGTCGCTTGCTGGCCGGGCTGGGCCATTTCATGCACATGCGGCTTCTTGGACACTGACGGGCGGTGCATAAGGTCGAAGCGGCGCACCGTGTAGATAAACACGCCGGCCGCGGCGAGGACAAGGATACCGGCGCCGAGGAACGGCGCACCGGGGAAATACCCGGACGCCCCCTTCGGCGCCTGGGTGAAGTAGCTGAACAGCTGCGTCGCCGCGAGCGGCCCGAGGATCGAGGCCAGCGAGTTCACCGCGTTGATGGCGCCCTGCAGTTCGCCCTGCGCATCGTCCGATACCTGCCGTGACATCAGCGAGTTGATGGCCGGGCCGGCGAGGCCGGCGAGCGAGCCGAGGATCAGGAAGCCGTAGAGCGGGATCTCGGAATGGATGAAGGCCGTGCCGGTGAAGGCAATGGCAGCCGCTAGCATGCCGAGGAGCACGGTAGACCACTCGCCGATTTTCTTCGTCACCGGAGCGATCAGCAGCGCCTGGCTCAGCGCGAAGCCGATGCCGAAGGTGCCCAAGGCGATACCGATCTGGGCGGACGAGAAGCTCAGCACCTCGATGGTGAAGAAGTTCCAGACCGACGGAAAGGACTGGCTGGCAAGGACGAAGAGGCCGAGTGCGGCGAGCAGCCACAGCACCACCGGACTGTTCCGGCCGAGGCTGAACAGCACGCCGAACGGGTTGGCGCGCCGGATGTCGAAGGGACGGCGCTTTTCCTTCGCAAGGCTCTCGGGGAGCACGAAGAAGCCGAACAGCAGGTTCGCGCCGGCAAGCGCCGCAGCGGCATAGAACGGCCAGCGCGGGCCGATTTCGCCGAGGAGGCCACCGACCACCGGGCCAAAAATGAAGCCGAGGCCGAAGGCGGCGCCAATCAGACCGAAGCGGTGGGCGCGCTTATCCTTGGGCGTGATGTCGGCGATGTAGGCGGTCGCCGTTGCCACCGAGGCACCGGAAATGCCGGCGATGGTGTGGCCGATGAAGATCAGCACCATCGTATTGGCGAAGCCCATGATGGTGTAGTCGATGGTGAGGCCCGCCAGCGCGACCAGGATGATCGGGCGGCGGCCGAACCGGTCGCTGAGATTGCCGAGCGCCGGCCCGAACAGGAACTGCATCAGCGAATAGGCGAAGACGAGGTAGCCGCCGATGACGGCCGCCTGCGCCACGCTGCCGCCCGAGAGCTGGCCGATCAGCTCGGGCAGCACGGGCAGGATGATGCCGTAGCCCAGCATGTCCAGGAAGATCGTGACCAGCACGCAGATAAGGGTGAGGTTGGACTGGGGTGATACGGGCATGCGCGGGGGTTAATCCCTTGTGGTGGGCGGCAGTTGACACATCGGCCTTGGTGAAGGCAAGCGCCGAGGAGATTAGTGGACGTCCTGTCGCGGCGGTCTCGGCAGGGCGGGGACCGTGTCCGGATCGGGGGCCGCGTCGTAGCCGTAGAGCCAGCTCAACCGCTTCAAATGCCCGCGCGTTCCCTGGAGCTTCACAACGGCGTTGCGGGCCAGCGTAAACGGCCACTCGAGGTGGAAGGCGAAGCCGTTCGAGTTCGAAAGCTTTCGCACGCGGTCCACGCGCGGCTGGCGCAGAGCGGCGTAACGCTTCAGCGCCGTTTCGGCCTCTGCCTCGGTCATCAGCAGCGGCGCAAGGATGGCAGCATCCTCAATGGCCATGACCGCGCCTTGGGCCTGGAACGGCATCATGGCGTGAGCCGCGTCTCCGATGAGGCCGACGCCGCCTTCTGTCCAAGTCGGGGTTGCGACAGTCGACATCGGCCAATAGCCCCAATCGTTGCCGGCGGCTTCTCGGATAACGTCGAACTGCCGGCTCTTGCGGGCCGCCCAGGGAAGTTCGGGCGCGCGGGGCGGGTTCTCGCCGAACGCCAGTTGCTCCTTCACCTTGGCAAAGAGCGCGATGTTCACCTGCTGGCGGTAGGGCAGCGGATAGGTGACGGCATGGTAGCCGGGCCCCCAGAGCAGGCCGGTGCGATTGGGGGCCAGTACGCGGTCGAGCGCGTTCTGGGGCAGGGTGATGCGCCAGGCGACCATGCCGGAATAGGTGGCTTCGGGGCCCATCAGGATTCCAGTGCGGGTCCGTGAGTTCACCCCATCCGCTCCGATGAAGGCGAAAGCGCGGGCCGAGCGCGATTTGCCATCGGCTTCGTCGACAGTGACCGAGACGCCGCGGGCATGGCTGACCACGTCATAGGCACGGACGCCGAACAGCATGTCGATATTCGCGAAGCGCTTGCAGGCCTTGTAGAGCAGGTCCGCGAGGTCGGCGCGATGCATCACGGCATAGGGGGCGCCGAACTGCTGCTCGACTATGTCACCAAGCTCGAGGGTGATGAGCGGCTGGGTGGCGCCATAGGGGTAGACGTCGATGCCGGCAGGCTCGAACGCCCGTGCCGCAATGGCGCGATCGAGGCCGAGGCGGTTGAGGATCTTGCGGGCATTCGGGCTGAGCTGCAGCCCGGCCCCGACTTCCTGCACCGCATCGCGCTTTTCGAGCACGACGACCGTCGCGCCGAACTTGGCGAGCGCCAGGGCGAGCGTCATGCCGGCGATGCCAGCACCGGCGATGTAGACGGTGCGTCCGTTACCGGACATGGCGGGGAATCAGGCGGCTTCGGAGTGATAGATGGCCGAGAGCGGCTCGGACGTGCCGGCGGCCAGCGTGCCGTCGAACTGGTACAGCGTCGAGCAGTACGGACAGACGATCTCGTTATCCTTGCCCATGTCCAGATAGATGTGTGGGTGATCGAACGGGGGCAGGGCGCCGACGCACTGGAATTCCTTTGACCCGATCCGAATACTCCGCAGCCCTTCGGTATTGTGGAAGTGCGGGGTGCTCTCGTGGGCCATCGGTTGATCCTCGGTTCGAATTCGGCGCGAACATAGCGGCGGCGTACTGGTGCGACAAGTGCTCGGTGACTGCACAACAACCGGCTGTCATCCCTGCGAAAGCAGGGACCCAGCTGTCAGCCGGCGCGGGCGATGAGTTGGGTCCCTGCTTTCGCAGGGATGACAGCCTGTGTATGAGGCTCGAATGTGCCACTCTGGCTTTGCCGAGGAATATCCATGCCCCAGTTCAATTCCGCCGGCATTGCCATCGACTACGAGGTGCATGGCGAGGGCCGGCCGATCCTCCTGATCCATGGCTTCGCCTCGTCGGGCAAGATCAACTGGATCGACACCGGCTGGGTGGAGACGCTGAGCGGCGCCGGGTACCAGCCGATCACCTTCGACAACCGCGGCCACGGCGCCTCGCGCAAGGTCTACGATCCGCAGCTCTATTTCGCCCATGAGATGGCCGAGGACGCACGGCGGCTGCTGGCGCATCTCGGCATCACGCGCGCGCCGGTGATGGGCTACTCGATGGGTGCGCGGATCACCGCCTACCTGATGCTGAACCATCCGTCGCTCGTGAGTTGCGCCGTCTGGGGCGGCATGGGGCGGAACCTCATTACCGGGCTCGAGAACAGCGAGGAGATCATCGCGGCGCTGACGGCCGAGTCGCTCGAGCACGTCACTGGCCGGTCCGGACGGCAGTTCCGCATCTTCGCCGACCACAACAAGGCCGACCGCGCCGCGCTCGCCGCCTGCATGATCAGTTCACGCGAGCCGATGCGCGAGTCGGACGTCCGCAGGATCGAGGCGCCGGTGCTGGTTGCCGTCGGCAGCGAGGACGACATGGCCGGCTCGGCGGATGCGCTGGCGGAGTTGCTGCCGCACGGCGAGGCTTTCACCATTGACCGCCGCGATCACATGCGGGCGACCGGGGACAAGCAGTTCAAGGCCGCGGCACTGGAGTTCCTCGCACAGCACGGGGTTTGAGCTGTCGCGCTCTCGAACCGGAGACGTCTGCAACTTCTCCTGAGGGCGCTTCAGGGAGTAACCATTGGACGCGACCGGACGCGCGGCGAACATTTTTACGCGCTAAGGGTTGGTATCTGAGAACGGGTTGGCTTATATCGGCATCCGCCGATGGAGACACGGATGAGCTCGAACTTGAAGACGGCAGGGGTCACGGCGATCGACCCCGTATGGGATGCAGTGGTTTCCGGTGCGCGCCAGATCGTGGCCAGCGAACCGTCCCTGACCAACCTGATCTACTCCAACATCCTCAATCACTCTGCGTTCGAGGACGCGCTGGCGCACCGGCTCGCTGAGCGTCTCGATCACCCTGATGTTTCGGCCGACCTGATCCGCCAGGCGTTCCAGGATGCGCTGGAGGCTCGACCCGAGATCGGCATGGAAGCGCGCGCGGATCTCGCTGCGACGCTCGAGCGCGATCCCGCCCTGCACAAGGCGGTGGACTGCTTCCTCTATTTCAAGGGCTACCACGCCATCCAGACGCATCGCTTTGCGCATGCGCTGTGGACAAACGGCCGCAAGGATTTTGCGCTCTATCTGCAGAGCCGCTCGAGCGCCGTGTTCCAGGTGGACATCAATCCGGCTGCGCGAATCGGCAAGGGTATCATGCTCGACCATGCGACCGGCTTCGTCGTCGGCGAGACGGCGACGATCGGCGACAATGTCTCGATCCTTCAGGGCGTGACCCTCGGCGGTACCGGCAAGTCCGAGGAAGACCGGCATCCCAAGATCGGCAACGGCGTGCTGATCGGCGCCCATGCCGTGGTGCTCGGCAACATCAAGGTCGGTGACTGCGCTCGCATCGGCGCCGGTTCCGTCGTCGTGAAGGAAGTGCCGCCGCGGGTGACCGTGGCCGGCGTTCCGGCCAAGGTGATCGGCGAAGCGGGCACTCCGCACCCGGCTTCGGTGATGGACCAGCTCGGCGTGGTCAAGGACGTCACCGGCTGATCTGCCGCAGGGCTGGCCGAAAAAATCGTCGCTCCGGGATTGCTCCGGGGGTCGCAATGCCTATTGTGGCGATCCCAAATCGACCCCTTAGAAGGCGGCAGCCATGAACCACCCCGAGATCATCAAGCTCCAGAAGTTCCTGCAGCAGAAATTCGGCAACCGGAATATCGACGTCCGTCCGCGCAACAAGCAGAACGACAGCGTCGAGGTCTACCTCGGCGAGGAGTTTCTCGGCCTGATCTATGTGGACGATGAGGACGGCGACCGGTCCTACAACTTCCAGATGGCCATCCTCGACGTCGATCTCGACGAGATTCAATAAGGATACGGGGCGCCTAGAGCGCCCCGATCTGTTTCAGCCTGTCGCCCAGCATCGGATCGAAGTCGCGCCAGTGCATCAGCGCGGCTTCCGGGAAGGCGTAGATCGCCGCGATGCCGGGGCCGAGATAGACCGTGCGCAGGCACTGCCCCCCGGATTTCCCTGATATCGCCGATGAGCACTTGGTGACGAACGGCTCGGCCGACAGCGGGTCGTACCAGACCGTCTCGTCGGCATAACCCTCGGTCGGCTTGAGCGGCTTGCCGACGAGGCCGGGCGGACCGCTCAATTGCTCCGGCACGAACTGGTGCAGGTAGACGCCATCGAGCAGCGAGGCGCTTGGGCGAACGCGGCTGCGCGGCAAGAGCGTCACGTCGATGGCGACGAGCTTGCCGTTGTCGGCCAGCGGCAGCTCGAGCCTGAGGTCGATTTCCTTCGCAAACCCCTCGATCCGCTGCTCTTCGTAGCGGAACCAGGAGCGCGGAATTTCGAGATCGGCGCCGCCGAGCGTGCGGGTGAGGGTGGTTTCGGCATCGAGCCGGTGCGGCTGCGTGCGCGCGCTGCGACCGGCGCCATCCAAGAGATAGGCGCCGCCAAGGCCCAACAATGCCATCAGGACGGCGATGGCGGCGAGGTTGAACCCGAGGTTTTGGTGTGGCCCGTGGGCCTCAGCTTGGCCGGCCATTGTGGGAATTAACCAACTGCGCGCGGGACGACGTGACAGCCGAATGGGCGCCCGGTATGCTTAACAAAGGGTTAAGGTTGCTATCTGGGGCTTGAGTAATGTTGCGTGAATTGCTGTTGGCCGGACTGATCATGGCGACCGGGCTCACCATCGCCGGCATGGGCACGCACCTGTACCAGGGCTTCGCCAAGACCCAGGCCATGCTGCGATACGACGGCAAAACCTTCCTCCACACGCTCGGCCACCTCGCGATGAGCTTTGTGTGCGGCCCCTACATCATGCTGCAGATGGGCTGGAAAAGCGATCGCAACGGCACGCTGTCGCTGACGCTGGCGCTCGTGGCCGCGTTCGTGGCCTTCGGCTGGGCCTTCGTGACCGGGCTGATCTTTGTCGGCAGCTATTTCGCTGTCGTCGCCTAGAGCAGCTTACTTCGACGCAACGAAGGTGGCGCGGTCATCCAGCAGGTCGACCCACTTGCCGGCATCGGCCTGCGACTGACGCTTGAGGTAGGTGTATTCGGTCTGGTTCCAGAGCAGAATCTGGCCGTTCTGGTTGTCGAGGACGAGGTCGCCGCGATCGGTGCGGGCCATCAGCACCGCATGGCCCTCGCCATTGGGCTGGCGCACCACGGTCATCAGCAGCGTCGAGGGGTTCCAGCCGCGCGCGATCAGTTCCTTGCGCTTGGCGAGGGCGAAATCCTCGCAGTCGCCGTAGCCGTCGGGATAGGCCCAGTACTCGGAGACGCGGTAGAGATCCTGGTCGGAGACGGGGACAACGGCGGCGTTGATAAGGTTGTTGGTATCGACCAGCTCGTTCCAGCGCGCATCGGTCAGCACGGTCGCCGAAACGGCGCCCGAGTTGGCCTTGCACTCGGCACGATGGGTCTTGCAGAACTCGGAAGCGCCGACCGGGATGCTGGTGGTTTTGCCGGCGGGGGCGAAGGCCGCGTTGGCGAAGTCTACCTGGTCGGCACGGGCCGGCATGGCGAGGATGAACAGCGCCATCGCGAACACCATTGCAACGCTGAAGTACGACTTGATCTGGCTCGACATCTTGGAGGCCCCTTGTTGGGAACCAAGATGCCGGGGGCGAATTGCCCCGACCGAAAAACTGCAAGCTAGTTTTTATGCAAGTTTGAACAGTCCCGGTGAGGACTTGTTAGGCATGAGAAACGGGTGAACGGATCAGTTGATCCGGAGGTTCTGCTGGACGACGGTCAGCATTTCCTGCGCGGAGACGAACTCCACGGCGACGCCGTCGCCGAAGTGGCGGACGACCTTCGCGCGCATGCGGCCCAGCGTAACCGGCGTACCCATGGCCGGGCGCACGGCGAGCTCGATCGCCGCGCCCGAGAGCGAGATGTCGATGATCTTGCAGTTGTAGCGGCGGCCGTCATCGAGGACGACGGTGGAATGCCGGTTGTCGGGCACGACACGCTCGTGGCGGCGATCCTCGGGCAGGTTGAGGATGTCTTTGTTGGCGAGCCAGGTGAGCTGTGCCGCCATCTTGTCGCGCTTGCGCGACGTGGCGGCGATCGCCATGCGGAAGCCGCCATCGATGATTTCGCTGATATCGCCTTCGACGCGGCCGATATGATCGAGATAAGCAATGACGCGCTCGCCGGCGACGCCGGACACGGGCGCGATCACCACCGCATCACCGGGGGACATCTCGAGGACCTGGCACGGAAACTCGCGCCGGTCGGTCAGCATGTAGCGGCCGAGCAGGGACGCCCGCACGCGCTGGAACTGCGGCATCTGCGCATAGCTGCGCGCGGGTCTCGCCAGACGGGAATCTTCGGTGAGCATCTTGCGGACCAGCCGGGCCAAGCTATTGACCCTCGTACGCTAATCCAGGCTTGGTTAATCGAAGGTAAGGTCTGCGGCGCCAATTGCCCGCAGATGTCGATTTATTAGCGCCGACCGCCATCGATGACGGCAAGGTGGGCATAGCGACGTGCCGAACGGCCGAATACGGTCGCCGACATCGGGGCAGGGACGGGCGAACCGCCGGTGGCAAAGGCGAGATCCTCGGCCGGAACGGCTGCCATCACGTCCTTGCCCATGTCGGACAGCGCAACATCGTCCGGCCAGATCAGGCGCAGGCCGGTAATGCGCTGCTCGAGGATTGGTTGCACGCCGAACCAGTAGGGCTCGTCGATGGAGGTCATGGCGCCGAGCAGGCGTGTCTCGGTGCTGCCGTTGTGACGCAGCGGCAGCAGAATGGTCTCGACCGACAGGCGGGTGTGCACCGCTGTCGTGCCCTGGAATGTGACGAGGGCAACCGCATGATCCTCGGTGACGGCGCGGATCAGGGTGTCGATGGCGTCGCGGTCACGGTCGTGCCACAGACGCGTAAAAGAGCGGCCTTTGAGCTCGCGGGCATAGGCCGAGCAAAGATGCGAGCCGGCGAGGCGGAAGTCGAACTCGCGGCGCTCGTTGAGCTCGAGAATAAAGGTATTCGCAAGCGCCGAGCGGATACGGGTAGGGTCGATGTCGCGCCGGTCTGGCGCGCTGCGGGAGCCACGAAGCGCATTCCAATAGTCGAACAGCGCCTTGGTGCTGGCCTTTTGCATAGTCTTCTTTGCCTTTTCCCAAACCCCGAAAGCCGCATCCCGGGGAAGGGGCGACCGCCGCAGGTCAGTAGAGTGGCAAAACACGTAGACGAAATCGCCCTTAATCAATTGTTAGGGTTAACGCGGCAGGTGCCGTGTGGATAAGTCGGGGGAATGGGCTACAAAGCCCGGAAATCCGGGAGTTTTCATGTCTGACGACGATAAAGGCCAGCAAAATCAAGGGATAGGGGAGCACCAACCGGCGATCCTGCTGCCGGGCGTGGTGACCCTCATGCTGGGTGCCATGCTGGCCGTACACCTCGCCAGAACCTTCGTTCTTAACGAGTCTGGCGACGCCGAGCTGCTCTACTGGTTCGGCTTTATTCCCCTCCGCGGGATGCTGCCGCAGGAGTTCGTCGGGGGGTGGATACCGCTGCTCTGGACCCCGCTTTCGCATGCCTTTTTGCACGCCGGATGGGAGCACCTTTTAATCAATTGCGCCTGGTTGGCCATTTTCGGCACCCCGGTGGCCCGTCGCTACGGGGTGATTCCCACGCTGATTCTCTTCGCCGCCAGCGCGGTGGCCGGCGCCGCGTTCTTTGCCGCGACGACGCTGCCGGAACTACAACTGCTCATCGGGGCGTCTGGCGGCATCGCCGGACTGACCGGGGCGGCCTGCCGCTTCATCTTCCAGCCGGTGATCGTGGCGCGCGATCCCGAGACGGGCGCAACACGGGTGCTCGGGCGGCGCAGCGCGACTCTCCGCGACCTGGCGCGCAACCAGCGGGCCGCCTTCTTCATTGGTATATGGCTCGTACTGAACGCTGCCGTGCCGTTCCTGCCCATGCTGGTCGGGCAATCGGTCGGTATCGCGTGGCAGGCGCACCTGGGCGGCTTCCTCGCCGGCCTGTTCCTCGCCCCACTGTTCGAACGCCGGCCCAAGGAGAACGTGTCATGACGATTGAGACCGAAGCCCGCAGCAACCTCGCCGCTCGGATCGAGGCGCTGGAGACAACGATCGCCTTCCAGGACCAGGCGATCGAGGAATTGAACCAGGCCTTGGCGCTGCACTTCAAGGAAATTGAGGCACTGACGCGCGAGGTCCACAACCTCGGCTCGCAACTCAAGGAAGTGGAATCGCACCCGGCACTGGCGCCGGGTCTCGAACCGCCTCCGCCGCACTACTGAGCCTAGTAGACCTCGTCCGGGTCGAACAGTCTCGGCTCGCCCGTTTGGCGTAGAGTCTGGCCGTCGATGACGATGCGGTAGAAGCAGCTCTTGCGGCCGGTGTGGCAGGCGGCGCCGCGGCCGGTTTGCTCAACGGACATCAGGATGACGTCCTGGTCGCAATCGGTGCGCATCTCGATGAGCTTCTGGAGTTCTCCCGAGCTTTCGCCTTTCTTCCAGATCTTCTGGCGCGAGCGCGAGTAGTAGTGGACCGTGCCGGTCTCGAGCGTGAGCTGGAGCGCCTCGGCGTTCATGTGCGCGACCATCAGCACGCGGTTGCTGCCCGCCTCCTGCGCTACGGCAGTGACGAGGCCGTGCGCGTCGAATTTCGGCGCGAACAGTGTGCCTTCTTCCTGCTCGGCATGCGTGAGGGTGCTGGGGTCGGCGAATAGTTTGCTCATGCGGGCGGTTGTAGCCGCCCGCCGAGCAATGTGCCAGATCAGCCGCGCCGTGCGATCAGGGCGAAGAAGCGATCCTGCAGGTCGCGCTCTTCGGCGAACTTGCCGGTGAAGCGCAGCGTGGTGGTCTGGGCGCCGTGGGCGCGGACGCCGCGCATCGACATGCACATGTGCTCTGCCTCGAGCATGACGGCCGCCCCGTGAGGCTCGAGCTCCTCGTTGATCGCGTCGATGACCTGCTGGGTCATGTTCTCCTGAACCTGCAGGCGCCGGGCATAGACGTCGACCAGCCGGGCGAGCTTGCTCAGCCCGACAACCCCGTCGCTCGGCAGGTAAGCGATATGCGCCTTGCCGAAGAACGGCACCATGTGGTGCTCGCAATGCGAGGCGAACGGGATGTCCTTGACCAGGACGATGTCGTCGTAACCGCCAACCTCCTTGAAGGTCGTGTCGAGCACCTCGGAGGCGGCTTGCTGGTAGCCGCCGAAGAACTCGCCATAGGCCTTGGTCACGCGGCTTGGCGTGTCCAGCAGGCCTTCGCGATTTGGATTGTCGCCCGCCCACGCGATCAGCGTGCGAACGGCCGCCTCGGCCTCTTCGCGGCTGGGCCGGGGATAGTCGGCAACAATGGGGGCAGACTCTTGCTGCTTCGCGCGGGCGTCCATTTTTCTCTCTTCCGGTCAATTTCCGGCGACCGACGCAATAGGTCGCCTAGCGGTTCACGGTTTGTCAGCGACGTGGACGCCCCTGACTTGCGGACATTCCGTTACTATATAGGAGTGGAAACGCAGGCGGCCAAGGAACAGTTTCGCGACAATCATGGAACTCAGCGATCTTTATTCCGACCGGATACTCGAACTCGCCGGCAATCAGCCGCGTCCGGGTCGCCTAATCAATCCCGATGCCAGCGCCCGCCGGGTGAGCCGCGTTTGCGGCTCGACGATCGAGGTCGACATCAACGTCGAGGACGGTGTGATCACGGGCTACGGCCATGACATCCAGGCCTGCGCATTGGGTCAGACCTCGGCAGCGGTGGTCGCGGCGCATGTCGTCGGCACTCCGATTGCCGAGTTTCGCCGCGTGCGTGACCAGATGACGGCGATGCTCAAGGCCGACGGCCCGCCGCCCTCGGGCGACAAGTGGGTGGACCTCAAGTATCTCGAGCCGGTGCGCGAGTACCGCCCGCGCCACACCTCTACACTGCTGGTCTTCGACGCCGTCTGCGAGGCGCTAGACCGGATCGAAGCACCACGAGTCGCGGCGGCGGGGTAATGTCCGACGCCGTCCGCCTGTTCTGGACCATCATCGACTGGCCCTTCAAGCTTGCCTCGTACGTCCTCATCCAGGGCTACCGCTATTCGCTCAGCATGTTCGTCGGCCGCAACTGCCGGCACGCGCCGACCTGCTCGGAATTCACACGCGACGCCATCTGGCGCCACGGCTTCTGGCCGGGTGGCTGGATGGGATTGGCGCGAATTGTCCGGTGCCGGCCGGGCGGCACGCATGGCTATGATCCCGTGCCTGACGTGGTGCCTCCCACGGCGCACTGGTATGTGCCGTGGACGTATGGACGGTGGAAGTAGCTTTGGCCGCCGTCAGCTCGGGCTGACGATTCGAGGGTTGATGACCGCGGTCCTGGTGATCACGCAATCCTCGATGGTCTTGGCGATCCCGAGGCTCGCCAGGCGGCGCACCTCATCGAGGATGGTGTTGCCGGCAAAAGTAATGGCATCTGGCAACTCGGTCGGGCGCTCGTCGCACTCCTCGCCAGGCTTGAACAGCTCCGCAAGCTGGACGATCAGCTCCGCAATGGCCTCTACGCCCTCAGGTGTGTTGGGATCGAGGGATCCGACATAGCCGGCGACGGCCGCGCCGCACTCACCCCAGCGGCTGAGAGTTCCCTGATACTGTTCGGCAATGACGGGGCTGCAGGTCGCAAGCACGCCGGCGATGCTGACGGGAAGGAGTTTGCCGGGACCGGCCAACTGACAGGCCGGAACCTCGGCCAGGCGGAAGCTCTCCTCGAGCGGGGACTGATTGTCGGCATAGCGGAAGCCGGCGCGGAGAGAGGCCCGTTCCTCGTCGGTGGCGTTCATCGAAAGGCCGACCACGCTGGCGCTGGCGCCGTCGGTCGTGCCGATCTGGCAGCTCTCGCTGACCTCCACGCACTGGCCGGAAACGCCGCACAGCGCGGTGCTCCCGTGGTACATGATGAGATAGGTGATGCCGTTGAAGATAAAGAAATCGAAGGCGGTTCCCCGGACGCCGATCGTGCCGGTTGGAGTCTTGATCGCGTAACGGTCCTTGGCGGAGTCGCCGGTGATGAACCGGAACGTGCCGTTGAGGGCATTCACCGCCAGCTTGCCGACGGAACCGTCGTTTCGGAGCAGATAGTCTTCGAGCACCAGCGACGAGTTCGGCCCGATCACCAGCTCGGTGTTGTCCGAGAACAATACCTGGACCTGGCCATTGGCGTCCGTGGTCACGGTTTCGCCAATCGCGAGGTCGCTGCCAGCCCGCAATACTCGCGTCGTGCCGGCAATAGTGGCATGCGCATCGGTAATTACGGCCACCGCTTGCCCGGTCTCAGCAACTGCCGGGCCGCCAAGCAGACAAACCAAAAATACGAGAAGTCCAAAGCCCCTGAGCACATCCCCCTCCTGCGCAGCCGAGCGAGCGTATACGAGAGAAGAACAGTAAAGAACTGCATTCTTGGGGGATCAGCTATCCTTGCCAAGCATTCGGACTGGGCGAGAGCGGAGCAACAGACGAGCACCATGCCGGGATCGTGGCTGGCGAGGCCGATACGGCCGCTCCCTTGGCGCGGGGCTTTGCCGCGTGCTAGACACCCCGCCTTGCCGGTATTCCGCCGGCGATTTCCCATTGGAGATGAAAATGATCAAGGTGACGTTCCCCGACGGTGCAGTACGCGACTATGCGCGTGGCACCACCGGGACCACCGTGGTCGAGTCCATCTCCCCGAGTCTGGCCAAGAAGACTGTCGCGATGAAGTGGAACGGGGTCCTCAGCGACCTTTCCGATCCGCTCGAGGCAGATGGCAAGATCGAGTTCGTGATGCGCGACAGTCCCGATGGCCTCGGGCTCATCCGGCACGATGCCGCGCACGTGCTCGCTGAGGCCGTGCAGGAGCTGTGGCCGTCGACGCAGGTCACGATCGGTCCGGTGATCGAGAACGGCTTCTACTACGACTTCAAACGCGACACGCCGTTCAGCGAGGATGACTTCCCGACCATCGAGAAGAAGATGGCCGAGATCATCGCGCGCGGCGCCGCCTTCACCAAGGAAATCTGGACCCGCGACCAGGCCAAGAAGGTGTTCAAGTCCAAGGGCGAGGAGTTCAAGGTCGAGCTCGTCGACGCGATCCCTGAGGACCAGTCGATCAAGATCTACAAGCAGGGTCAGTGGTTCGACCTCTGCCGCGGTCCGCACATGCGCTCGACCAAGGATGTCGGCACGGCCTTCAAGCTGACCAAGGTGGCGGGCGCCTATTGGCGCGGCGACAGCAACAATCCCGTGCTGAGCCGCATCTACGGCACGGCTTTCGCCAACCAGAAGGAACTCGACGAGTACCTCCACATGATCGAGGAGGCCGAGAAGCGCGACCATCGCAAGATCGGCCGCGACCTCGACCTGTTCCATCTGCAGGAAGAAGCTCAGGGCTCGGTGTTCTGGCACCCGAAGGGTTATGTCCTCTACAACCAGATGGAGGCCTATATCCGCCGGCGCGTGAACGCCAACGGCTACAACGAGGTGAAAACCCCCCAGCTGATGTCGTCCAAGTTCTGGGAAGCCTCCGGGCACTGGGGCAAGTACCGCGAAAACATGTTCGTGGTGCCTGACGAGGTACCCGGGACCGAGGAAGAAGGTCCGGTGCTCTCGGGCAAGGCGGAGCTGATGGCGCTCAAGCCGATGAACTGCCCGGCCCATATCCAGATCTTCAACCAGGGGATCAAGTCTTACCGCGATCTGCCTCTGCGCATGGCGGAATTCGGTTGCTGCCACCGCAACGAGGCCCACGGCGCGCTGCATGGCCTGCTGCGCGTGCGGCAGATGACCCAGGACGACGCCCACATCTTCTGCACCGAGGACCAGATCCAGGCCGAGACCGAGCGTTTCGTGCACTTGCTCTATTCGGTGTACGGGCACATGGGCTTCGAGAATGTCGTCATCAAGCTCGCGACGCGGCCGGAGAAGTTCGGGGGCACGATCGAGCGCTGGGACGCGGCCGAGAAGGCCCTGGGCGACGCGCTGAAGGCGACCGGCTATGACTTCGTCATTGCTGAGGGCGAGGGGGCGTTCTATGCACCCAAGCTCGAATTTCACCTCAAGGACGCCATCGGGCGTTCGTGGCAGGTGGGAACGCTCCAGCTCGACTACGTGCTGCCCGAGCGGCTCGGTGCCATGTATGTCGCCGAAGACGGGACCAAGAAGTATGCGGTGATGCTGCACCGCGCGATCCTCGGCTCGCTCGAGCGCTTCATCGGCATGATGATCGAGCACTACGCCGGCAAGATGCCGATGTGGCTCGCGCCGGTACAGGTAGTGGTCGCGACCATCGTCTCGGAAGCGGATGACTACGCCCAGAAGCTGGTCGACAAGCTGCGGGCCGGCGGCATTCGGGCCGAACTCGACGCGCGCAACGAGAAGATCAACTACAAGGTGCGCGAGCACTCGGTGCAGAAGGTGCCGCTGATGTTCGTGGTCGGTAAGCGCGAGGCTGAGGAAGGCACCGTGTCGGTGCGCCGTCTCGGCACCGAGGGCCAGAACGTCATTCCGGCGACCGACGCCATCGTCGAACTGATGGCGGAAGCCGTTCCGCCAGACCTGAAGCAGCAGGCCGCAGCCTGAGCGAATTGAGTGGGGCCGCAGCGATGCGGCCCCACTCACATGGTCGGCGGATCAGTCCGCGGGCAGACAGTCGTCGGCAACAAGCAACCTCTCGCCCGGTGCGAGCGATGTGAGCAGCGCTTCAACCATCTGGTAGTCGCAGCCTTCCTTGTGGTCCATCAACGAGCCCTTGCTGTCGATCTGGTCGCAGTAGCCGCCGGGCCGCTTGTAGCCCTCCGGCGCATCGGGGCCGCACAGGCGGTCGGTCGACGAGTCGGCGAAAGCTGTGGTGACGCCGCCGAACGGGGTTGCCATGGCAAGCATGAGGGTGAGGGCGAGGATGCTCTTCATAGTTCTCTCCTGAGGCCAGGGACTGGCCAATGTGATGGAATCTCGGTCAAAGCCGAATGAGACGAGACGGCTGAGTCGCGACCCCGCTGATGGTCAGACCGCGACTGCGAGCTCTTTCGACGCCTGGTAACAGTCGGCGACGAGCAGCCGTTCTGTCGGCAGCAGCATGCTGATATTGAGCGGCAGGTAGTCGCAGCCTTCCTTGTGGTCCATCAACGAGCCCTTGCTGTCGATCTGGTCGCAGTAGCCGCCGGGCCGCTTGTAGCCCTCCGGCGCATCGGGGCCGCACAGGCGGTCGGTCGACGAGTCGGCGAGGGCGGTGGTGACGCCGCCAAACGGGGCGGCCATGGCAAGCATGAGGGTGAGGGCGATGATGTTCTTCATGGTTCTCTCCTGAGGCCAGGAACTGGCCGTATCTTGCGGCGGAGCAACGTCCGCAGCGATGGCAGGAAGAACTAATGGCGACGCACTGAACCCAGGCCGAACTTGTCGTTCAACCCGGGTTCATAGTCATATGATGACTTATGACAGTTGAGTCACTGATCCTCGGGGCCGTCGTCCGGGCCGTTGTGTTCGGCGCCCTTTGAGTCGCCGCCGGAAAGCAGGCTGTTGGCTCCGATCTGCTCGCAGTACCCGCCGGGACGCTTGTAGTCTTCTGGGGCGTCCGGGTTGCACTTGGCGCTGATCGACGCATCGACAGCGATGGCGGGGGAGAGAGCGAACGAGGTGGAGGAGATAAGGGCAAGAAGGGTGATGGTGAGAAGGGAGCGCATTTGTCTATCTTTCTGTAGCGTCATAGATTCGGAAAAGAATGACGATTTCCGTTGAATGAACGGATGATTGCGCCAGAGGACGTGAAGGGGCGCCGAACCTGACGTTCACCCGCAGTTCAGCCGCCGGAACCAGTCGCCAAAAAACGAAAGGCGGCCACTTGGGCCGCCTTGTTCAAGATCGGGATGTCGGCTAGTCAGGCCGCAGTGAGGTGGATGGTCACCTTGCAGGACTGCCGCGCACGGTTGGCCGGTGCGGTACGGCAAAGCAGGTGTGCCACGTCATCGCCGGCGTTGCGATAGGCAAAGACCGCGTTCGGAGGGACCCGGACAAAGCCACCTGCGCCGACCATGGCAGCCGCGCCGTTGATCATGACTTCGACGATTCCACCGGCAACGACGATCACGGTCTCGGCGCCCTCATGCTGGAACGGGCCGGACTGGACGCTGGGCGGCAGCACATGCGGCAGCGCGCGATACTGGAAGCCGGCGCCGGCCGGGTTGGCGACGTGGATGACACGATCGTCGGCGATGAAGAAGGCGTGCTTGGTCATGGGAGGTGTCCCCCGGATCCTGTCTTGCACGTTAGCACAACCGGCTGAACGGGGCTTGAACGAATATAGGATGCAAGGGGAGCGACGGTGATCGTCGCTCCCGCTTGGCGTCAGAGCGTTTCAGCCGGCGCGGCGTCTTGGTAGTAGTAGCAGTTGTCGGCAACCAGGGCGGTCTCCTCCAGCGGCTTCAGAAGGTCGATGCTGGCGGGAAGGTAGTAGTAGGTGCAGCCATCCTTCGGCTCGACCAGCGAGTTGTTCGAGCCGATCTGCTCGCAATAGCCGCCGGGCCGCTTGTAGGATTCCGGACCGTCAGGGCCGCAAAGGGCGGAAATGCTGGTATCAACGGCGAAGGCCGGGGTCGCGACGGGAAACGCGGTCAGCGAAGCAGCGACAAGCGCCAGAGCAATGAAATTCTTCATAATCCACTCCTGTTAGACGGCAGTTCCGCAGAATGGCGGAACGTTGGAAGGCGAACGTTGCGCTCGCCGTCGATGGCCGGTCTGATAGGAGAGGCGATTTGAACCGATCCCGAACTGGGCGTTCAGCAGGGGTTCACGGACTTGTCAGCTCTGGAACTGAACGCCGAGTTCTTTGACGGCGCGCCACACAACGACGCAGCTCTGCGGGCGGACCCGGTCGACGACGAGGTCGAAGGTGCGGGGAATCTTGGTGACCGAGGAGACTTCGATCTTGGCGCCGGTATCCGACAGGTTGCGGATGACGCACGGCATGCGGGAACGGCCGCCGTCATAGACCAGGCTCGCCTGGATCATAGTGTTGCGACGCGCAGATTGACGCTTTTCGAGCCGGATATCCAAGGCACTGCCCCCTAAAACCAAGCCTGACAATGACGGGTTCAGGTTGGAGAAATACTGAGGAGATGCATAAAATTGCGTAAGCAGGCACTCATTCGAGGCCGGCGAGCCGCAATCCCTGGAGATATCGCGCCAAAAGCGAGGGATACATGAAGCGCAAGCCGTCGCCGATGCTGGCGATGCTCACACCCGGATGCACGCGGCGGAAGCGCTCGAGCGCGTCGCGGGCGGCAGCCAGGTCGCCGTGATGGGCGTAGTAGGTCGCGAGGTCGCGATGTGGCCAGGTGAGGCCCGGACGTTCGGACAGCGCGCGTTGGGCCCAGATGATCGCCTGCTGCGGCCGGCCGGCAGCGAAGTGGGCAAGGCCCACGCCGATGTGGATGTTGAAGGCGAACGGATCCATCGGCGAGAGCCGCATGGCGCGCTCGAAGGCGACGAGCCCTTCCTCCGGGTTGCTGAGGTAGACCTGGCCCCAGCCGCGCCGCATCCAGGCCCAGGCATGGTTGGGATCGAGCGCCAGGGCCCGGTCGGCAAGCGCAGCGGCCTGCGGCACGTCGAGGCCGAGCATCATCATGGCGGAGGCGAGCGCGGTGAGGGCGGTGGGATCCTCGCCGATGGTGCGAACGGCCGTCTCGATCAGGCTGCCGGCCTCGAGGCGCTCGGTGGCATAGTCGGTAGTCCAGTTGTAGACGACCTGTTGACCGTGCGCCCAGCCGGCCAGCGCGGCGGCGAGCGCGTAGTCGGGGTCGAGCTGGAGCGCGCGCTTGAGCAGGGCAATGGCTTCGGCGTTGTCCGTGGGGTTATGGGCCCAGAGATGCGGGAAGGCCCGCATGACGAGATCATAGGCAGCGAGGGTGTCCGGCCGCTTCTTCCTAGCGCGCTCGATCTCGGCGCGGCGGATGGAGGGCTGGATGGCGCTCGCGACCTCGGCGGCCATGCGATCCTGCAGGTCGAAGAGATCGGCGACCGCGCCATCGACCTTGTTCGACCAGATGTGGCTGCCGGTGTCGGTTTCGACGAGCTGTGCCGTGATGCGCACTTTCTCGCCGACGCGGCGGACCGAGCCCTCGACGACGTAGCGCACGCCGAGATCGCGGCCGATCTGGCGGATGTCGATGCCAGCGCGGCCCTTGTAGGTGAAGGCCGAGTTGCGGGCGATGACGAAGAAGTCCTTCACCCGGCTCAGCGTCGCGGTGATCTCCTCGACCACGGCATCGGCGAAATAACTCTGGTCGGCCTCGCCCGAGAGATTGTCGAACGGCAGCACGACGACGGACGGCCGGTTGCTCGGCGGCGCCGGTAGCGGCGCATCGGTCGGCTGCGGGCGCGAGATGCCGGCCGGGTGCCAAGTGTAGATGCGCACCGTCTTCGAAATGTTCTTGAGCTCGGTCGGGCCCATATCGGTGAAGGGCAGGTCGATCGTGCCGTCGAGATACTGGTACATCCACTTGGTGATGCATATCCCGCCCGGCGGCGAGTGCCCCTGCACCCGCACCGCGAGGTTGATGCCGGAGCCGTAGAGATCGTTGCCCGCGACGAGCACGTCGGCCAGCACGATGCCGGCACGGACCTGGAACATCTCGCCGCCCGGCGCGTGGATCTTGCGCTCGTGGATTTCGCGCTGCAGCTGCGCCGTCCATTGCACGGCGGCGACGACACTGCTGAATTCGGCGAGCAGGCCATCGCCCATTGTCTTGAAGACCTTGCCGCCAGCCTCGCCGATGGTGCGTGAAATCAGGCGCTCGTAGACCCGCTGCACGAGGCGCAAGGTCTGACGCTCATTGCGTTCGACGAGCCGGGAATACCCCACCACGTCCAGCGATACGATTGGGACCAGTCTACGGTCGGGCTGAGCCATTCAAGTCTTCTGCTGCGCTAGCCGCTCTATAGCATTGCCGAATGTGACGGAGATAGCGCCGCGAGCCGCGCGCCGAAACAAATCGCGACATGGCACGCATGCAGCTGCGTCCTTGGAATCAGGCCGGTGCGGCGCATTCGGCGGCGCGAGCCAGTAGCAGGTCGCGCTCGCGCTGGTTGCGGGTAAGCCCGGCGGCACGGTCGAACTCAAGCCGGGCCTCGTCGCGGCGGCCGAGTTTCATCAGGAAGTCCCCGCGCACGCTGGGGAGCAGGTGGTAGCTCTTGAGGGCAGGGGCGTGTGCGATGCCATCGAGAATTGCCAGCCCATCCGCTGGTCCGAAGGCCATCGAATGGGCGACTGCACGGTTGAGCTCGATCACCGGATTTGGGGTCGTGATCGCCAGGGCGTCGTAGAGCGCGGCGATTCTGGGCCAGTCGGTGTCTTCGCCCTTACGGGCGCGGGCGTGGCAGGCAGCTATTGCCGCCTGCAGGGCGTAGGGACCCCGACCGCCGAGATCTTCTGCCACTTCAAGCGCGGCAAGGCCGCGCCGGATCAGCAGCTGATCCCACAAGCCGCGATTCTGATCGAGCAGCAGGATGGGCGTCCCATCGTGGGCCGTGCGGGCCCTGAGGCGCGAGGCCTGGATCTCCATCAGCGCGACGAGGCCATGGACCTCGGCGTCGCGCGGGGCGAGGCCGGCAAGGATGCGGCCAAGGCGCATGGCCTCCTCGCAGAGGGCCGGCCGCGTCCAGTCATCGCCGGCGGTAGCGGAATAGCCTTCGTTGAAGACGAGATAGAGAACCTCGAGCACTGAGCCGAGGCGGGCGTCCCGCTCTTCGGCTCGGGGGACTTCGAAGGGCAGTCCGGCCTCGGCGAGGCTCTTCTTGGCGCGCACGATGCGTTGCGCGATCGTCGGTTCGGGGACGAGGAAGGCACGGGCGATCTCGTCGGTGGTGAGCCCGCCGAGCAGACGCAGGGTCAGCGCGACGCGGGCCTCCTGCGAGATCGCGGGGTGGCAGGAGGTGAAGATCAGCTTCAACAGGTCATCGCCGACATCGTCGTCGAGCGGGGTATCGAGGTCGGGGGCGGTCGACTCGATCTCGCGCAGGTCGTGGCCGAGTTCGTCGAGCTTGCGGGCGGCCATCTTGTTACGCCGGAAATAGTCGATGGCACGGTGCTTGGCCGTCTGCATCAGCCAGGCGCCCGGATTGCGCGGCACGCCGCTCTCCGGCCAGTGCTTGAGGGCGACCAGCAGGGCGTCCTGCGCCAGTTCCTCGGCGAGCCCGACATCGCGAACGATCCGCGTCAGGCCGGCAATTACCCTCGCCTGCTCGATGCGGAAAACCGCCTCGATGGCGCGCTGCGTATCCCTGTCCGTCATGGTGGCGGATCAGACCAAATCCGATCCGCCTGGGCAACCCGGTCATTTCGGCGTCGCGAGGGCCTCGCGGGCAGCGTCCTTCAGGGACATGGCCTCGGTGTAGGCCTCGCCGAAGTCCGCCTCGGTGTAGAGCTGGCGCACTTCGAGCTCGACGTTTCCGTGCCCGTCCAGTTTCGGCCACTGCCTCACCCAGTCGAGCGCGGCCTCCAGTGACGGCGCCTCGATCAGCGTGTAGCCGGCGATCAGTTCTTTCGCCTCGGTGAACGGACCGTCAATCACCGTGGGGTTTCCGTCCCTGAACTTCACCCGGGCCCCATTGCGCGTCGGGTGCAGGCCGGCTCCACCGATGACGATGCCCGCCTTGGCGCCTTCGTCGTGGAAGGTGGTCATGTCCGCGATCAGCTGAGGGCTCGCCACCAGATCGGCGCTTGTTTCCGCCTCTGTCTCGGCGTCGGCCTTGCGGAAGATGATGAACTGCATGGTGTTCTCCCTCTCGTCAGTTGGTGATGGGCTTCTGGTTGGCGTCGCGCCAGGCCTGTTCCTTCGCGACCTCTTCGGCCGACACGACGTCGGCGAAATCGGCAGCTTCGAACACTCGGCGGAGCTCGATCGTTTCGCCTTCGTCCAACGGCACGCGCTTGACCCACTCGAGCGCCTCGTCCTGGGACTTGGCGGTGATGATCCAGAAGCCTGCGATCAACTCCTTGGTTTCCGCGAACGGGCCATCCTGGACGACATGCTTGCCACCCTTGAAGGTGACGCGCGCACCCTTGCTGGAGGGATGCAGTCCCTCCGCGGCGAGCAGCACGCCCGCATCGATCAGCTCTTCATTGAACTTGCCCATCGCCTCGAAGGCTTCGGGCTTGGGCATGACACCCGCTTCGCTGTCGGGGGTCGACTTGACGATGATCATGAAACGCATGGCCGTTCTCCTCGTGTGTCGCAGCAGTTGCGCTGCCTCAATGACACAACGAACGGACCAGCGCGGAATCGACACGGCGCCGAAAGATTCTTCGCGATCGTCAGTAGACCGTGGTCAGGACTTCGATTTCGCGCGCCGGACCGGGTTGCACCTGGAACTCGCGGTTGTAGACCTGCTCGCCGCGCTTGGCCAAGACGAGGTAGTCGCCCTCGGCGAGAACGGTCGAGGGGAAAGCGCCGATATTGGTGAACACCGTCTGCCCGTCGGCGGTTTTCACGGTCCAGTCGATATCGGCGATCGCTTCGCCACCCGCTTCGCTCACCAGCTTGAACGAGACCTGCGCCGCCTTGTGATAAAGCGTCGCGTCGGTGAGCTGGCCCGGTTCGACCCGCAGATCGGCGCGCACCACGGCGTTCACATCGCCGAAATACGAGATGATGTGATACGTGCCGCCGTTGAGCGTCACGATGTCGTTGGGGCTGAGGTTCTGCGCCACCAGCGTCCGGTCGGCCTCGTCGCCGGCGGTGTAGATATCGAAGCGGAGCAGGTTGATCGGGATCGGCACGTCGCCAGCCACCGCCGCACTGAGTCGCATGGCGCCGGCGTCCAGCACCAGTTCCTTGCTGTTGTCGCCCTCGGCGACCGTCAGCGTCTCGGTGGTCTGGGCCCGGCCATAGGCGACGTGGACGACATAGTTGCCCGGCGTCAGTTCGAGATGAGCGGTCGCGTCGTCGGATTTCTGCGCAAGGATCAGGTCGCCCTGCGAATCGGTCTTGGTCTCGAACACCCGCCAGGTGACGCCATCGGGCAGGTCACCGCTGTCTTCGGTGATCTTGGCGCTGAGGGTCACCGGCTGCGGCGTCGCGTTCACCGAAGCGACGGCAGCGGCCGCGGCGGCGGCCTGGGCCGCGGCCTTCATAGCCTCGGCGGGATCGATCTCGGGCTGCAGTGCAGCCTGGTCGTCCGGCGCAGCCTCTTCGGTCACGGCAGGGGCTGGCGCGGGAGCGGCAACGCCGGCCGGCATGCGGTCGGCACGACGGGGCAGGGGGATGGGGGGATCCTCGGCAGTCGCCGCCAGCGGAGCCAGCAGCGCCGCGAGTACGAACACGCCGATCCAGTGCTTCAGTCTCACCCGTCGTCCCCGCAACTGCGCCGGCTGGCGCGTCGGCCTAAAGTCGACGCGTGCCTACGCTTGGATTGGGGAAAAGCTGTGTCATAAGGTCCTCACTCTCGCAAGGACCAGACCATGCCCATCAACGCCGCACTGCGCGACTATCTCAAGACCCGCCGCTCGGTCGGCATCGGCTTCCTCAAGGATCCGGGTCCGACCCCGGAGGAGCTGCGGGAAATCCTCACGATCGGCACCCGCGTGCCTGACCACGGCAAGTTCGAGCCGTGGCGCCTGATCGTTATCGAGGGCGAGGCGCGCGAGAAGGCCGGCGAGAAGCTGGCCGAAATCATGAGGCGCCGCCGTCCCGATCTGGACGAAGCCGGTCTCGACATCGAGCGGCGCCAGTTCCTGCCGGCGCCCGTGACTGTGGGCGTGCTGCTCTCGCCCAAGCCGAACCCCAAGGCGCCTGAGATGGAGCAGTTGCTGTCGGCGGGCCTCGTCTGCTTCAACCTCTCGCATGCCGCCTTTGCGCTGGGGTTTGCCGCCAGCTGGACCAACCGCTGGTATGGGTTCGACCCCGAGGCGCAGACCATGCTTGGAGCGCGGGGTGGTGAGCGCTTCGTCGGTTTTGTCCATATCGGGACACCGACCACGGTGATCGAAGATCGCGACCGACCGAACCTCGATCGCATCGCCACCTGGTGGGGCGAGTAACGTTTTGTTAACCCGCGGCGGGCGATTGGTTAACCGAACGTTAGCAACGGACCCTTCGAGTCGATGGGCGTGAAGCCGATATCGGTGCCGCAGCCGCTCGCCTATGCCATCGACACGGCAGGGGCCAAGAGCGATGTCGACTTCGATTACCTGCTGCAGACGGCGATCCGCGAAAGCAGCCTGAATCCCGAGGCCAAGGCGCAGACTTCGAGCGCTACCGGACTGTTCCAGTTCCTCGACAGCACTTGGCTGCAGGTGATGAGGCAGGAGGGACCGCGCCTCGGTTACCAGCAGTACGCGGACGCCATCAGGGTCGACAAGGACGGCGACTATTACATAGCCGACAAAGCGCTGCGGGCGGACATTCTCGCACTGCGTGAGGATCCTCAGGTCTCTGCCGACTTGGCCGCGGCATTCACGCGTAGCAACGGGGAGTACCTGTTCGAGAAGTTCGGCCGCATGCCGAGCCCCGGAGAGCTGTACATCGCCCACTTCCTCGGCCCGCAGGGCGCCGAGAAGATGTTCAACGCCGGGCTGTCGGATCCGGATCAGATCGCGGCGGACCTGTTCCCCAAGCAGGCCAAGGCGAACCGGGCGATCTTCTACGAGAACGGCACGCCGCGGACGATCCGTGAGGTCTACCGGGCGCTGGTTGACAAGCACGACGGCCAGTTCGATCCGCTGTTCTCCGCTCAGCAGATGGCCTCGGACCCGACAGGCAAATGGCCCGCAGCGGCGACAATCCCGTCGCGGTTTTCGGCGGACGACATGTCGTTCACCTCGCTTTTCTCAAACGAGGGTGAAGTGCAGGGTAGGGTGCTCCTGAGTCCCGCCTCGGAAGCGCAGGGAGCGGCGCTGTTCACCCAACTCTATGGCCAGGGCAAGTAGCTGGCCTGGCTGAACAATTATGGTGAACCGGTTATTAAGCCTTCCCCGGTAGCGTCAGTCTCGACGCCTGCCGGAGAGCTTGATGGTTGCGTACCAGGATTTTGTCGCGCTGAGCCAGTCGCGTGACAGCGAGGAAAGGGGGCAGGCTGCCCACCTCGCGGCGATGGCCTATCTCAACCACTATGGCCCGGCCGACGAGCATGCTGCGCTCTATGCGGCGCTGATCGGCTTCCTCGACGATCCGTCCGTCCGAGTCCGCGGTGCGCTGGCCTATGGCCTGCTGCACGCGCTCGAAGCGCCGCGTCCAATCCTCCTCGCCTTGCTGCAGGATAGCGCGGTGATCTCTCGCGCGGTTGTGCAGTACTCGCCGGCCCTCGTCGATGCCGACATCATGGGCGTGATCCGCGACGGCGACGAGGCGATGCTGCTCGCCGTGGCGATGCGCGAGCGCCTTACGTCGCGCATCGTAGAGGCCTTGGTGGATCGCGGCGGGCGGCCGCTGATCCTCGCGCTTCTGTCCCGGACCGGCGTCCCGTTCACGGAAGCCATGCTCCGCCGCATCGCCGCCAACGAGGCCAGCGACGACGCTGAACTGCGCGGGCTGCTGCTCGACCGTGACGACCTCCCCGCCGATTCCAGGTTGATCCTGGTGCAGGCTGTCGCCGCCGCGTTACGCGCCACCCGTATCGTCAGCGGCGCGGTGGCGGCGCACCGGCTTGACCGGCTGCTGCGCGATGCAACCGACACGGCGCTGACCTCGATTGGCGAACAGGAGGCCGCCGCGGGCAGGGCGCCCTATGCAGCTACGCTAGTCGATTCAGAGCGGGTCTCCACACGTGTCATGCTGCACGCGATCGTGCAGGGGCACGTGCTGTTCTTCGCCGATTGCGTGGCGACGCTCTCCGAGGTCCCACGCCAGAAAGTGTTCACGCTGCTGGAGAGCGGCAGCCGGGCAGCGCTGAATGCGCTGTTCAGCCGTTGCGGGCTGTCCGCGCCGGTGCGCAACATGCTGGCGCGATTGATCTTCCATGCCCGTGCCGCTGATCTCGCCGACGATCTGGCGGCGCGCCATTTCGTCGTGACGGCGATGACGGAAGAACTGATCTTCGACCATCGCGGGACCATCCCTCCCGAGCTCGAAGAGGCCTTTGCCTATCTCAGCGAGCAGAATGTGATCCTCGCCCGCCGGGCCGCGCGCGGTGTCATGGCGGGATTTGCCGGCTCGACCGATGCCGAGATGGATCTGCCGCGGATCGCACAGGAAGACCGGCTGGCGCTGCCAGCGGCCTAGTACCTGAACTGCTCGCTGAGCACGCGTTCCTCGAGCCCGGTGCCGGGATCGAACAGCAGCGTGACCTTCTGCTTGCGATCCTCGCGTACCGTCACCTCGATTACCCGCTGGAACTCGACGTTGTCGGCCACGGCGCTGACCGGACGCTTGTCGGCTTCGCGCGTGACAAATTTGACCTCAGCGTGGTTATTGAGGATGGCGCCGCGCCAGCGCCGGGGACGGAACGGGGAGATCGGCGTGAGCGCGAGCAGCGGCGCATCGATCGGCAGGATCGGGCCGTGGGCCGAAAGGTTGTAGGCGGTCGAGCCGGCGGGCGTGGCCAGCAGCACACCATCGCAGATGAGTTCCTCGAGCCGGACGTGGCCATCGACGACGATCTGCACCTTCACCGCCTGGTAGGTCATGCGGAACAGCGACACTTCGTTGAGCGCCAGCGCGGTGCGCTCGGAGCCGTCGGCGAGCCGCACGTGCATCTGCAGGGGATAGATGTCGGTCGGGATGGCCGCCTCGAGTCGTGCCGCCAGGCCGTCGGCGGCGAACTCGTTCATGAGGAAGCCGACGCTGCCGAAGTTCATGCCGTAGACCGGGACCGACTTGCCCATCTTGCGGTGCAGCGTCTGCAGCATAAGGCCATCGCCGCCCAGCGCCACGACGACCCGGGCACTGTCGAAACCGCAGTCGCCGTAGCGCTCGCGCAGCATGTCCGCGGCGCGATCCGCCTCGGGCGTGCCGCTCGACACGAAGCTCACTCCCTCGATGCGCTCAGTCACTTGCCGCCCCTTTGCCGCCCGCGCGGTGAGCCCGCTGCCTAGCATGCGTGGGTGACGCGGGGAAGAACGGGTTGATCCAGCCCTTAGTCTCAACTACATGAGCCCCAACGAGTTTGAGGATAGAAATGCGCGCCGAAATCACCAAGGTCATCGCTGAAATCGAGCAGGTCATAAGCCTGCTGAGGAGGCATCTTTGACTGGGATACAGCCCAGGCACGACTAGACGACCTTAACGCCCGCACCGAGCACCCGGAGTTTTGGGCCGATCCGGAAAAGGCGCGCCCGATCATGCAGAAGCGCGACGAACTGGATAGCCAGATCGCGGCTGTTCGGGCGCTCGAAGCCTCGATCCGCGACAATTCCGAGCTCATCGAGATGGGGGAGGCCGAGAACGACGCCGAAATCGTCAAGGAAGCGGAACAGGCCCTGCAGGAAACCCTGAAGGACGCGCGCTCGGCCCAGGTCGAGACGCTGCTGTCCGGCGAAGCCGACGGCAACGACGCCTATCTCGAAATCCACTCGGGCGCCGGCGGTACCGAGAGCCAGGACTGGGCCAATATCCTCCTGCGCATGTACACGCGCTGGGCGGAGCGGCGGAAGTTCAAGATCGAAGTCATGGAAATGCATGACGGCGAAGAGGCCGGGATCAAGTCCGCGACCATCAAGGTGTCCGGTCACAATGCCTATGGCTGGTTGAAGACCGAGAGCGGCGTGCACCGCCTCGTCCGTATCTCGCCCTATGACAGCGCAGCGCGGCGGCACACCAGCTTTTCGAGCGCTTGGGTCTATCCGGTGGTCGACGACACCATCAACATCGAGATCAACGAGTCCGATCTCAAGGTGGACACCTACCGTTCGTCGGGCGCCGGCGGCCAGCACGTGAACACCACCGACTCGGCGATCCGCATCACCCACATTCCAAGTGGCGTGGTTGTGGCCTGTCAGCAGGAGCGCAGCCAGCACAAGAACCGTGCGACGGCGATGCAGATGCTGAAGGCGCGGCTCTACGAGATCGAGTTGCAGAAGCGCGAAGAGGCGGCGAACGCCGAGTCGGCCGCGAAGACCGATGTCGGCTGGGGTCACCAGATCCGCAGCTACGTGCTGCAGCCCTACCAGATGGTCAAGGACCTGCGCACCGGCCACGAGACGTCGAACACCGCCGCGGTGCTGGACGGCGATCTCGATGACTTCATGGAAGCGTCGCTGGCGGCCCGCGTCACCGGCTATGCCGACACGGTCGCGGACGTCGACTAAGGCCCTCACAAAGCGATCGGCCGGCAAGAACCCTCCGCCGGCCGACCCTAGAGGTCCCAAAAATCAGGATCGTTGGCGCCTAGTGCCACCTCGACGCCCAACGCATTGTTGCTAGCAACAATGCGTAACGTCCGCATGATGCATTCGCACTAACTCGTTCCACTATCCGGAATATGTGATCGATCAGCGCGGCGTGCCAACGGTGGCGACCGCCGCCGCATAGGTGATGCCGCCGCCGAAGGCGACAAGGCCGAGCCGGTCGCCCGGCTTGGTAGTCGGCAGTGCATCCATCAGCGCCAGCGGGATGGTCGACGAGCTGGTATTGCCGAAGGTGCGGATGATCGAGTGGGCTGGCCGTCCCGACCGGCGGGCGATGGCGTCGATGATCCGCTGGTTGGCCTGGTGCGGCACCATCAGGTCGATGTCATCCATGCTGATGCCTTCGGCCGCGCAGGCCGAGGTCAGCGTCGCGGTCATAGCGCGAACCGCATCGGTGAACACTTCACGGCCGTTCATGTGGATGTAGCCCTCGCCGGCGCGCGGCACGCTCAGCAACTCGCCGGATTCGGGGGAGCCGGCGATCGTCGGCTGGGCGAAAGTGAAAAGGGTCGGCTGCTCGTGGTCCGGTCCCTGGACCAGCGAGGCCGTCGCGGCATCGCCGAACAGCACTGCCGTGGTGAAATCGTTCTGGTCGAGCAGTGGTGACAGCACCTCGGAGGTGACCACGAGGACGCGCGCCGCCGGATTATTGGTAACGAAGTCGCGCGCCTGGGCGAGGGCATAGAGATAGCCCGAGCAGGCGGCGTTGATGTCGTAGGCCGGCAGGCTCACCCGGCCAACCTTGCTCACGGCATCGGCGACGCGGCAGGCCAGCGACGGGGTGATCACGTCGGGCGTGCCGGTCGCGGCGATGACGAGATCAATGTCGGTGATGGCGAGCTGCTGCTCGTCGAGCAGTTTCTGCGTCGCGGCGGTCGCCAGCGAGAACACCGTCTCCCCCGGCTGCACCCAGCGCCTGCTCTCGATTCCGGTGAGCTTGACAATATCGGCGGAGTCGCGCGTCTGCCAGTTGCCGCGCAGGTCGGAATTGTTGACCTTCCGGCCGCCGGTAACACCCGCAATGCCTGCAACGCCGACAGCCACCTTGGCGCGACCAATAGTGGCTGGCGCAGCAGCGGCAAGGGCACGGCGCTTAAGGATGGCCTTGTCGATACGTTCGGCGGTGACGGTTGCCTGCCGTGGCGCCGCACTGGCGTCGGCCTCGACGAACATCAGCGGCGCGCCCACGGCGACCTTGTCCTTGGGCGCGACTGGGATGGACAGGACCTTGCCGGTCACCGTCGCCTGCACGTCGACGGCAGCCTTCGTGGCCTCGACGACGGCGACAAGATCGCCGGTCTTGATCAGGTCGCCGGGCTTCACGAGGAGCTCGACGATCTCGACTTCATCGTCCGCCGGGCCGGAGCCGATCGCTGTGATGGCGGCGGGACCGGTATCGGCCTTCGGCGCTTCCCACTCGAGATCGAATTCGAGCAGCGCCGCCGCGGCTTCCATGATCCGGCGATAGGAGGGAAGGGTGTCGATCTGGCGTTCAAACTGGAACGGCACGTGGATGTCGTCGCGCGTCACGCGCTTGGCGAGGACTGGGATACCGGTCTTCTCCATCACCGTCGCCATGACTTCGGCGCCGAAGCCGGCGGTGTGATTGTCCTCATGGACGACGAGCAGGCGCTTGGTGCGGCGTACTGAGCGGAGCACCGCTTCCTCGTCCCACGGCGAGATCGAGCGCAGGTCGATGAGGTCGACCTCGGCGCCAGCGCCGGAGAGCGTCTCGGCGGCGAGCTGCGACTGGGCCAGCGGGTTGCCCCAGGTGACGAGCGTCAGGTCGTTGCCGGTGCGAACGGTGCGCGCGCGGCCGGGGAGCACGAAGTGCTTCGCGATATCTTCGGAGGTCCGACGGTCCGAGAGGTTCAGCGCGCTCTTGGGGTAGAGGAAAACCGTGGGCCGCTTGCTCTGGAATGCGGCGTTGAGCAGGCCCGCAGCATCACCGGCGCTCGAAGGCATGACAACATCGATGCCAGGGATGTGGGCCAGCACCGATTCCAGGGTTTGCGCGTGGAACGGGCCGAGGCCGGCCTTGTAACCGCCGCAGCTGACCATCAGGATCACCGGCGCCTGCCAGGCCCCGTCGGTACGCCAGTACATAGAGCCGAGTTCGGAGATGATCTGGTTGAAGGCGAGCGGCAGGAAATCGGCGAACTGCAGGAAAGCGACCGGACGCTCTCCGGTTAGGGCGCGCCCGATCGACGTGCCGACGATGGTCGATTCCGACAGCGGCGCATTGCGCACGCGGCCGGGGAAGGCCGTGGACAGGCCCTTGGTGACGCCGAACACGTCGCCCTTGGGATCCTCGATGTCCTGGCCGAGTAGCTGCACTTCGCGGTTGGCCGCCAGCTGCTCGCGCAGCACCCGGTTGAGCGCCTCGCGCATGGTGAGCGTCGCGGTTTGTGTGTCGCCGCGATACTCCTTGGCCTGCGCAAAACCGGTCGGGTAGGGGGCTTTCGCCGTGCCCGCCGTGGTGGGGGCACTCTCGCCGCGGGCTTCCGCAGCCGCCGCGGCGACCTCGCCGATGAGGCTGGTTTCGAGCTGCGTCAGCGCCGCCTCGCCCATCTGCGACTCGCGCAGCGACTGGCGGATGGCTTCGAGCGGGTCGCGGACCTTGCCAGCTTTCAGGTCGTCTGCGGTGCGGTAAAGCGCCTGGTCGTCGGCATTGGTGTGGTCGGAGAGCCGCTCCAGCTCCATCAGGACGATGGAGGGACCGCGCGTGGCGCGGGTGTGGGTGACCGCAGCCTCGAATACCGCCCGGGTCGAGCCGAGATCGACGCCATCGACGCGGCGGATCGGCAGGCCGAGGAAACTGTCGGCAGGGCCGCCGGGCAGGTCGAAGAAGGTCTGACCGGGAGTTTTGGTCGAGATGGCCCAGTTGTTGTTCTGGATGACGAACACCACCGGAGCCGCGGTGCGTACCGCCTCGCCCACCGCTTCGAGGAACTCGCCCTGCTGGGTCGTGCCGTCACCGACGCAGCAGATGACGACCGGTGCATCCGGATGGGATTTCACCGCCTGCGCATTACCGACGGCCTGCAGCGCGTTGTTGCCGACCGGGCCGACCATCGAGGCGACCTTGAGGCCGCGCGCCGAATAGTGGGCGCTCATCTGGCGGCCGCCGGAGTGTGATTGCGACGTCGCGAGCAGGCTCGAGAAGAACTCGCGCACCGGCATGCCGCGCGCCACCAGCAGCGCCTTGTCACGATAATGGAGGTGCAGCCAGTCCTCGGCGCCGAGATAGTCGGCGATCAGTGCGGACGACTCGTGGCCGGCGCCGGAGACATGGAAATGGGCGAGGCCCTGCTTGACGAGGTCTTGTTCGACGCGGTCGATCTCGCGGGCAAGAAACATCGCCCGGTGGAGCCGCAGCATCGTCGGAATGTCCGAAGTCATCAGCATTGCGGTGTGACCCTAGACCCGCAAATAACTAAAAACCAGAACAACTACGTGGCTTTGTGACAATGCATGGCTGATTTGCCACAGGGCGTTGCCGCGCTGCACCCTCAGGCGCCGAGGAACCGCGCAAGCCGTTTGCCGACCGCCAGGTACTTCGAGGGATCGACCGCAGCGTCGCCCAGCCGGACCTCGAAATGGAGGTGCGGCCCGGTCGAGCGGCCGGTGGAACCGACCCGGGCGATCGGCGTGCCGGTGTCGACGATCTGGCCCTCTTTGACGAGGAACGCGCTGAGATGCCCGTAGCGGGTGACGAGGCCGGTGCTGTGGGTGATCTCGACGAGATTGCCGTAGCCGGACTTCTCGCCCGCGAACGTCACCTTGCCATAGCCGGCGCTGAGCACCGCTGTGCCCTTGGGGGCGGGGAAATCGATGCCCGCATGGAAGGCACGGCCGCCGGTGAATGGGTCCTTGCGGTTGCCGAAGGTTGAACTCATCCGCGTAAGGGCATCCATCGGCTTGTGAATTGGCGCCAAATCGATGGCGCTGCGAGCCGCCTTGAAACGGGCGAGGGCCAGGTAGGCTTCGTTGGCGTCGTCGACGATGCCGCTCGAATCTAGCGCGTCCGTCGATGGCGGCAGGAGCGGGCCGCCGACACCCTCGTCGAGGTCGTCCGGCATCCTGGGTTTGATCCCGATTCCGCGCAGGGCGTCGAGGATGGTGTCGGTCGATTCAGTGGCAGATGCAGAGAGCGACGCGAGAGCCAGCCGGCTGTCGGTCATCATCTGGGTCATAGAGGAGCTGACCTCGGCGAGGTCGTCGGGCGTCGCGGCGGCAGGCGTCAGGGCGGCAGGCGTCACGGCGGCAATGGGCGCGTCGTCGCCAGCGGCAGGCGTCGCGGGCTCGAGGCCCATTTCGGCCGCCTTCTGCGCCAGCTGCTTCACCAGTTGGTGCTGCTCGAGCAGCACTTCCTGCTGCTGGGTAAGTTCCTGCAGCTGCAGGTTGATGTCGCCGGTCTGGGCGTATTGGCGGGAGTGCAGCCGATCGACCTCGACGCGCAACTGCGCGATCCGGTCCTCGTAGGCGGCGACGACCTGTTCGCTCTGCCCGTTGAGCAGGGCAGTGATGTCCGGCGCCATCAGGAAGCCGACGAGCGTCAGGACATTGGTCCCGAAGAGGAGGGTGAAGCTGAGATAGAAGAGCGAGGGGCGGATGCCGCCGCTGCGCTGCTTGGGCGCCTTCTTCGGGGGCGCGCCGAACACTTTGTGAACATTACCCTTGTGGGGACTCACAACTGCTACTCCGGACGCAACTCAACTGCGTCCGATCATGGTCCGTTAAGGTTAACAAACGCAAAAAGTGCCGGCTGGCTGGGCGTCAGCGGGTCCTGGCACTTCTTTTTGCCGGGGCGGCGCCGGCTTTCGCGACCAGTTCGCGGGTCGCGGCCAGCACCTTTTCGGCATGGCCCTTGATCCGCGTGGCGTGGAAGACGCCGGCGACATTGCCATCGGGGCCGACGAGGACGGTGACCCGCTTCACGCCCATGAACTCGGTGCCCCAAAGCTTCTTGAGCTGCCAGATGCCATAGGCCTCGATCGCCTTGCGCTCCGGATCGGCCGCGAGGGTGACGCCGAGATTGTATTTGTCGCGAAACGAGCAGTGCTTCTCGATGCTGTCGGGCGAGATGCCGACGACCCGCGCGCCAAGCTTGCGGAACTCCGGCATCTGGTCGGTGAACTCGATGTTCTCGAGCGTGCAGCCCTCAGTATCGTCCTGCGGGTAGAAGTAGAGGACAACCGGATGCCCGCGATGATCGGACAGGCGGAACGTCTCATATCTGTCGGTCGTCAGTGCAAAATCTGGTGCGAGCGTGCCCACAGCTGGTAGTGTCATGTTGTGGTCGCGCCAAAGTCACGGGAGCGCCAGAAAACAGCGCTGCCAAGGGGTGTTAGTGCCATATTGCAGCCGGTATCATCAGGCAGTGAACGCCTGCTCGGTTTGATTCTAGATTAGGGCGACAAACCGCGCAGCCTCAAGTCGGAAAACAGTGAAACCTACTCCAGCTCCTGGCACGCTCCGCAAGCGCTCGGCATGGCGCATTCTGGGTAGGATAGCGGCAGCGGCAGTTGCAGCGCCCGTGCTGTTGCTCGTCGTCATGTACGCTGTGCTCCTGGTCACCCCGATCCCTCTGCCCTTCGTCAACTCGCAGGTGCGCAACGCCGTGCTGGCCTCGATGCCCGAGGGCAGCCAGCTCGAACTCGGCGACATGGCGCTGGCGCTCGAAGGCTTCGTCTGGCCGGTGATCCGGTTCACGCCGGTGACCTTCACCGATTTGAAGACCGGCGGCACGGTCAGAATGGATGCGCTGGAGGTGGGCTTCTCACCTGTCCGCATGCTGGTCGGGCAGCCCGGCGCGACGGTGACGGTGGTCGGCCCGCACCTGCAGGTGAACCAGGACCTGTTCGGGCCGCGGCTGGCCAAATTCGAGTATGTCGACGCGCCGAACGGCGAGCGGACCGTCCGCGTGATCGAGGGCGAGAGCAAGTTCCCTGAGGTAAACCTTTCTTCGGGTGGCGTGGCAGTGACTGGAGACGTGCCGGATTCAAGCCTCGGCATTCGCTCGGATAATGACTGGCTGGTCTATAATCTCGAGGCCGCGGCCAAGGGCATCGCCGGCATCGTGCAGCAGGCCAAGCTCGGCAATTTCTCGCGCCTCGTGGTGCGCGAGGGCGCGCTCGACATGAACGACGCGCTATACGGCATCCTGCGCCACTTCACCAATATCGAACTCGACATTGCCCCGAGCCCGGACTCGAAGACGGCCTCCGGCCGGTTCTCGGCCGAGATCAGTGGGTCGGTGATGAACGGCATCATCGAATGGGTGGAAGACGACAGCGGCAATGCCCGCATGAAGATGTCGATCACCAACCTCGACCCGGGCGCCTTTGCGCCGTTCGTGGGCGAGCAGGAGCAGCCGATCGGTATCGTCGGCACTGCCTCGGTGTCGATCGACGTCGGCTTCACCCCGGAGAGCAAGATCACCGACGGGCTGTTCCACGTCGACCTGACCGGCATGGATGTGAAGGCAAGCGGGCAGTATTTCCCGATCGCGACGTCGATCGCCGAGGTGGTCTGGGACCCAGTGATCGGCCAGTTCACCATGGGGGAAACGCAGGTCAGCGTGGCCGGGAGCACGGGGTTCGTCAGCGGCGTGTTCAAGCTCGGCCTCGATCCGCTTTACGGCCCCATCGTGGGCATCAAGATCGCTGCGCGCGACGTGTCGATTCACAACGAACTGGGCGCGCCGGAGCAGCCGTTCAGCGAGGTCAACTTCCAGGGCTGGTCCGCACCGCTCTACGGCGCCACCGGCATCGACCAGTTCGAAGCCAGGAAGGCCGACGGCTCGGTTCTGGTTTCGACTGGCCGCATCGATATGGTCAAGCGCGGCACCGGCTTCGAGATGAATATCGCCGGTGACGGGCTGTCGGCGGACGATCTGAAGCGGCTATGGCCGGCGTTCCTCGCATCTGAGTCGCGCGACTGGTTCGTCAAGAACGTGGTGGGCGGGCGCATCAAGAAGTCGACGATGCGCTACTCGTTCCCGGTGGGCTCGCTCGGCCAGCCAGGCGAGAACAAGCCGATGCCCAAGAACGCCATGGCGATCGAAATCACCGGTACCGGCGTGCAGATCAAGGCGCTCGACACGATGGATCCGATCACCATCGAAGGCGAGATGAAGCTGAGCCTCCATGACAGCGACATTGAAATCTCGGGCGATGGCGCGACGATCCCGACGCCGAAGGGCAATATCTCGATTGCCAATGCCGGCTTCATCATCGGCTCCAACAGCGACACCGAGGCAGTTTACGAGATCTCGGGCGACCTCTCCGGGGGCATCCCGGCGCTCATCGCCTGGACCAAGGAGAACCAGCCGGACGCGCTGAAGCAGGGGGCGTTGCCGATCAATCTCGACGTGCTGGAAGGACAGGTGTCCCTGGGGCTGGTCGCGACCATTGTCACGGAGAAGGGGACCAACAAGCCCGTCAGCATGGACTATGCCATCAACGGCACGCTCCAGGACCTCGGGACAGCCTCTCCGATCGAGGGCCACTCGCTCGGCAAGGGGCAACTGGCGTTCCGGGTTACTCCGGCCGGGTTCAATGTTAGCGGCACCACCGAGCTCGATGGGGTGTCGACCGAGATTATGGCCAAGGGCACGCTCGATGCCAAGAAGCCCGATGTGGTGGTCACGGCCAAGGTCGATTCCGATGCCTTCAAGAAGTTCGGCGTCGATACGTCCGCCTTCCTGAACGGACCGCTGACCGTTGCCGCGAGGCCACTGACCGATGGTAGCGTGCAGCTTGTCGCCGACCTCGGGGCGGCCAGCCTCAATATCAAGGACCTCGGCATCAGCAAGGCGGCCGGGGTCGCGGGCAACGCTGAGGCGCAGATCAAGATGTCCGGCGACGTGGTGGACATCAGTTCGCTGACCGTGGGCTTTGCCGCCGTGAAGCTTGAAGGCAGTCTCGGCTACGACGTGAAGAAGGGCCTCCAGTCGGCCGAGTTCACCAACTTCGCTCTGAGCCCCGGCGACCAGGCGCAGATCTCGCTGACCCCGATCCGCAACGGCTACGAGATCAGGCTGCGCGGTGATCAGCTCGACCTGAAGCCGATGCTGCAGCGCTTCTTCAGCCTGACCGGGGATTCCACCGGCGGCCCGCAGGCGACGGCAATCGACCAGACCATCGCGGTTGATCTCGAACTGAAACGCGCGCTCGGCTTCTACAAGACCACGGCCTACAACGTGAATCTCGACCTCGTGCTGCGCGGCGCCGACCTGCAGAAGGTCAACCTGCAGGCCAATCTTGGTGGGGATCGCAATGTCTCGGTCACGACCAATCCGACGCCCGGCGGCAAGGTGATGTCGGTGGCCTTCAACGACCTGGGCACGTTGCTGCGGTTGATGAACGTCTATCCTAACATGGAAGGCGGGCAGGGCAGCCTTGTCGTCGAGACGATCAAGGATCAGAAGATCGACCAGGGCGTGTTCAACCTGAACAACTTCGCCTTCGTCAACGAGGGCAACGTCGCGCAGATTCTCGGCAATCACAACGAGTCGAAAGCCATGATCGCGCGCTCGAACAAGCTCGAGTTCAAGAGCGCCGAGGCCGACTTCATCCGCCGCAAGGATCGCGTCGAGATCACCGACGCAGTGCTGGCCGGGTCCACCGTCGGCGGTACGGCCCGCGGCTTCATCTACACCGACAACCGGCAGTTCGACCTGACCGGCACCTACGTGCCGCTGTTCGGGCTGAACAATGCCTTCGCCAAGCTGCTCGGGCCGCTGGCTGGCCGCGAGGGCGAGGGGCTCTACGGCGTAACCTTCGCGGTGAAGGGCCCACTCGACAATCCGCAGTTCAAGATCAACCCGATGTCGGCGCTCGTGCCTGGTGCCTTCCGGCGGATGTTCGAGTACCGTGCCAAGGAAATCCCGCGCGTCGAATAGGCTTGATTTCGGTCAAGACACGGCTTGGCGTTTGGGCATACCCTTCCCACATCTGGTGCGGAGGTATTTGAAATGTATGCACATATTCTCGTTGCGACGGATGGCTCGGAACTGGCCGGGCGTGCGCTGGACCACGCTCTGGGCCTGGCCAAGGATCTCGGCTCGCAGGTGACGATCGTCACTGTCACCGAACCGGCGGCCTTGGTTGGCGGTGGCTACGGCGCCGTGGCCGGCACCGCATTCGATCCGATCCCCGAACTGATCGAAGCGCAGGAAGAGGCGGCCAAAGGGCTGCTCGCCAAGGCCGTCGAGGTCGCGAAGGCGGCCGGCATCGACGCCAAGACCGCCTACGTGAACGACAGCTTTCCCGCCGAAGGCATCATCGGCACGGCCAATTCTGTTGGCGCCGACCTTATCGTCATGGGCTCGCACGGCCGCCGCGGTCTCGGCCGGCTGCTGCTCGGCAGCCAGACCAGCAACGTGCTCGCTCATACCAAGGTGCCGGTGCTGGTGACGCGCTGAGGTGCGAGGCGTGAAGCCGGTCCTTAGACCGGCTTCAGCAGTGCATGCTTCTTCTTGCCTACGGACAGCTTGATCACCCCTTCGGACAGCACCGCGGCGGTGCCAAGGGTGGCACGGTCGTCCGTCGTGATCTCGTCGTTGATCCGGACGGCGCCTGACTGGACGTGACGGCGGGCTTCGCCGTTCGACCCGGCGAGGCCGACGGCGACCAGCGCGTTCAGCAGCCCGAGCCCGGTGGCGAGATCGCCCTTGGGCACCTCGGTGGTCGGCAGTGACAGGTCGATCGCACCGACTTCGAACGTCGCCGAAGCCGTTGCGGCGGCCTTGTCGGCGGCTTCGCGGCCATGGACGATCGCCGTCACCTCGGTGGCGAGGATCTTCTTCGCCTCGTTGAGCTCCGAGCCGCCCAGCGCTTCGAGTTTGGCGATCTCGGCGAGCGGCAGGCGGGTGAAGATCTTCAGCCACTTGCCGACATCGGCGTCTTCGGTGTTCCGAAAATACTGCCAGAAGTCGTAGGGGCTGAAGAGGTCGCCGTTGAGCCAGACGGCGCCCGAGGCCGACTTGCCCATCTTCTCGCCGGACGCCTTGGTAAGCAGCGGCGTCGTCAGAGCGTAGAGCTGCGGACCGCCCATCTTGTGGCTGAGGTCGACGCCATTGATGATGTTGCCCCACTGGTCCGAGCCGCCCATCTGCAGCGTCGCGCCATACTCTTTGCTGAGCACGGTGAAGTCGTAGCCCTGCATGATCATGTAGTTGAACTCAAGGAAGGTCAGCGACTGCTCGCGCTCGAGCCGCATCTTCACCGAGTCGAAGCTCAGCATCCGGTTGACCGAGAAATAGCGGCCGACCTCGCGCAGGAACTCGACATAGTTCAGCTTCAGCAGCCAGTCGGCATTGTTCACCATGATTGCATCGGTCGGGCCGTCACCGTAACGCAGGATGCGGCTGTAGACCTTCTTGATACTCTCGATGTTCGAGTTGATCTTTTCGACGGTCAGCACCTGGCGCTCGGCTTCGCGACCAGTCGGATCGCCGACCATGGAGGTGCCACCGCCCATCAGGCTGATGGGGCGATGGCCGGTCTCCTGCAGCCAGTAGAGCAGGGTGACGGTGATCAGGTTGCCGATATGGATCGAGGTCGCCGTCGCGTCGTAACCGACATAGCCGGTGATGACCTCCTTCGACGCCTTGGCGTCGAGCCCCTCTGGATCGGAGATCTGGTGGATGAAGCCACGCTGATCGAGGACGTTGAGAAAATCGGACTTGTACTTGGCTGCCATCGGCTTGCCCCATGAATCGACCGGCTCGTCATGAGGGCGATTGCACCCTCATGAGGACCTCATCCCGAGCCTTCTGAAGGAAGAGGTCCGGGGCGTCTGGCTATCGCCCCTTGCCCGCCGCGATTTCCGCGCGGCGCCGGTCGAGATAGTCGGAGCAGCGCTCGGTCAGCTCTTCGATCTTGCCTTCGTAGAAGTGATTGGCACCTTCGACGATCTGCTGCTCGATGGTGATGCCCTTCTGCGTCTTAAGCTTGTCCACCAGCTTCTGGACCGAGGCAGGCGGGGCCACGCGGTCCTTGTCGCCATGGATGATCAGGCCCGAAGACGGGCAGGGGGCGAGGAACGAGAAGTCGTAGAGGTTTTCCGGCGGAGTCACCGAGATGAAGCCTTCGACCTCGGGACGGCGCATCAGCAGCTGCATGCCGATCCAGGCGCCGAACGAGAAGCCGCCGATCCAGCAGCCGCGCGATTCGCGGTTGAGGCTCTGCAGCCAGTCGAGCGCCGCCGCGGCGTCGCTGAGTTCGCCGATGCCGTGGTCGAACATGCCCTGCGAGCGGCCGACGCCGCGCGAATTGAAACGCAACACCGAAAATCCACGGTTCGCGAACATGTAGAACAGGTTGTAGACGATCTGGTTGTTCATCGTGCCGCCGAACTGCGGATGCGGATGAAGCACGATCGCGATAGGTGCGTTCGGATCCTTGCCCTGCTGGTAGCGCCCCTCGAGGCGTCCTTCGGGTCCGTTGAAGATCACTTCTGGCATTAGGTCGTTTCCTTGGCCTCGCCGACCTCTATGCGCTGGGCTCATGCCTCGCGCGCGGGCCGGTCTGTCGGCTTGACGAATGACGTGCCGCTGCCTAAAACATGGGCCGAAAACTCCAGTTTCGAATAGTTCTAAACTGAGTTTCCAAGGCGGCAGTTGGTGTTCCAACCGCTTCCGGTTGTTTGTGAGCGCTCCTTGTAGAGAAAGTGAGCGCCCGATTTCAAGATTTGTTTCGGGTGTCAGCACGCGCAGCCGCGTCTCAGCCGGTCATTCGAAGCAAAAAAGACCTGGGTTCAATGACGCGACAGTCGATCTATCTCGATCACAATGCGTCCGCGCCACTCCTGCCGGAGGCGCGCGAAGCGCTTGTGGCTGCGCTCGATCTGGTCGGGAACCCATCATCCGTTCATGCCCAGGGCCGGGCGCTTCGTGGCCTGATCGATAATGCGCGCGCCCAGGTGGCAAAGCTCGCCGGAGCCGAGCGCGACCAGGTGGTGTTCACCGGTTCGGCCACCGAAGCGATCACGCAGGCGATCGTCGGCGGCGCCAAGGCGTTTGGCGTGGACGCAATTGTCGTGTCTGCCGGCGACCACGCCGCGGTGCTCAAGGCGGCCGAGGCGACTGGGCTGCCGGTGAAGAAGGTGGGTCTTGATGCTGATGGCCTGATCAAAGTCGAGGAGATCGCCGCGGCGGTAGCGTCGGCCGACACGGTTGGCATGCGGCTGCTCGTGGCCGTGCACCTCGTCAACAATGAGACGGGCGTGATCCAGCCGGTCGACCGGATCGAGATGCTGGTCGGCCCGAGCCCGCACTACCTGTTCGTCGATGCCGTGCAGGCCTTCGGCAAGGTGGAACTGGAATTTGCCTCGCGCGCACCCGATATGATGGCGGTGAGCGGCCACAAAATCGGTGGTCCGGCCGGAATCGGCGCGTTGCTGATGAAGGGCCATGCCGATCAGGTGCGGCTCATCCCCGGCGGCGGGCAGGAGAGCGGCCGGCGCGGCGGCACGGAGAATACTGCAGTGATCGCCGGCTTCGGTGCTGCAGCGGAGGCGTTCCCGACGCGCTTCTACGATGCCAATACGACCGAGTTGGTGCATTTGGCTGAGGATGGGATGCGCGCCGTAGCGCCCGATCTCATCGTTTTCGGCGAGAAGGCCGACCGCATCGGCAATGTCTCGAATTTCGCCGTGCCGGGGATAAAGAACTCGGTCGCGATGATGGGGCTCGATCTCGCCGGACTCTCGGTGTCCTCGGGTTCCGCCTGCTCCTCCGGCAAGGTCGGCCCGAGCCATGTGCTCGATGCCATGGGCGTGCCGGCAGCGCTCGGCGAATGTGCAATGCGTGTGAGTTTCGGCTGGTCCTCTACCAAAGCGGACGTCGAGGCTTATCTCAAGGGTTTTAGCGAAGTCGTCGGGCGTCATCGCGCCCGCCACGGCGTCGCAGCATAGGAAGAAGACGATGGCCCGTTACGACATCCCGACTTTGAAGGAAGAGATCGAAGACGACACCGTAGAGAAGGTGCTCGCGCTCGATGTCGAGAAATACAAGTACGGGTTCGAAACCAAATTCGAAGTCGAACGCGCGCCAAAGGGGCTGAGCGAGGAGGTCATCCGCTTTATCTCGGCCAAGAAGGAAGAGCCCGAGTGGATGCTCGAGTGGCGGCTCGAGGCCTATAAGCGCTGGCTCACCATGGATGAGCCGAACTGGGCCAAGGTGCACTACCCAAAGATCGACTTCCAGGACATGTACTACTACGCGGCGCCAAAGAGCTCGAACCGGCCGAAGTCGCTGGCCGATGTCGATCCCGCGCTGCTCGAGATGTACGAGAAGCTGGGCGTGCCGCTGAAGGAGCGCGAGCTGCTGGCCGGCGTCGAGCAGCCGAGGGTAGCCGTGGACGCGGTGATCGACTCGGTGTCGGTCGCGACCACGTTCCGCGCCGAGCTGAACAAGATGGGCATCATCTTTTGCTCGATCTCGGAGGCGATCCGCGAGTACCCGGATCTCGTCAAGCAGTACCTCGGCTCGGTCGTTCCGGTGTCCGACAACTACTACGCGACGCTGAATTCGGCCGTCTTCACCGACGGTTCGTTCTGCTACATCCCCAAGGGCGTTCGCTGCCCGATGGAGCTCTCGACCTATTTCCGCATCAACGAGGCCAAGACCGGCCAGTTCGAGCGGACGCTCCTGATCGCCGACGAAGGCGCCTACGTCTCGTACCTCGAAGGCTGCACAGCCCCCGCCCGCAACGAGCACCAGCTGCATGCCGCGGTGGTCGAGCTGGTCGCCATGAAGGACGCCGAAATCAAGTACTCGACGGTCCAGAACTGGTTCCCGGGCGACAAGAACGGCAAGGGCGGCGTCTACAACTTCGTCACCAAGCGCGGCGACTGCCGCGGCGACAATTCCAAGATCAGCTGGACACAGGTCGAGACCGGCTCAGCCATCACCTGGAAGTACCCCAGCTGCATCCTCCGCGGCGACAACTCGTCGGGCGAGTTCTACTCGATCGCCATTTCGAACGGCTACCAGCAGGTCGATAGCGGCACCAAGATGATTCACCTGGGCAAGAACACCACGAGCCGGATCATCTCCAAGGGCATCGCGGCGGGCTTTTCCGACAACACCTATCGCGGCCAGGTCTCGGCCCACGCCAAGGCCAAGGGCGCCCGCAACTTCACCCAGTGCGACAGCCTGCTGATCGGCGACAAATGCGGTGCACATACGGTGCCGTACATCGAGAGCCGCAACGCCACTGCCGTATTCGAGCACGAAGCGACGACCAGCAAGATCTCGGACGACCAGATGTTCTACGCCATGCAGCGCGGCCTCTCGGAAGAGGAAGCGGTGGCGCTGATCGTCAACGGCTTCGTGCGCGACGTGCTGCAGCACCTGCCGATGGAGTTTATGGTCGAGACGCAGAAACTGATCTCGATCTCGCTCGAAGGCAGCGTTGGCTGATCGGTATGGTCCCAGGTCGCAACATGGACGGGTGCGATGGCTAGCCGCTTCTGGTTCGCACGACGATTCCCGGTCGGGCATCCGAGGAACGCGATGTCGCCTGTCTCGGCCGAGGGGCATGCCGTCGTGCGCGACTTCATCGTGTGGATGGCAGGCGGTGCGATCGCGGCCGTGATTCTGCTGATCGTCGGCTTCACCGTGCTGCCGTTCGGCTGGGTACTGGCGCTTATCGCCTTCGTCGGCTGTGCGGCATACGGCGCGTGGAAGTTCATCGCGGCGGCTCAGAGCCACGGCGACCACCAGCACACCGTCGAAGATTACGAATCGGGCCGGGTGCAGAACACCTGACGCCCCAAGAAACTGGCTCCGCCCGCGACCTTGAACCGCGGTGCGAAGAATGGAGAAGACAATGACGACCCCAATGCTCGAAATCCGCAACCTGCATGTCCGCATCGAGGAGCGCGAAATCCTCAAGGGCGTGAACCTCGTGGTGCCGCGCGGCGAAGTGCACGCCATCATGGGCCGCAACGGTTCGGGCAAATCGACGCTGAGCTATGTGCTCGCCGGCAAGGAAGACTACGAGATCACCGAGGGCGAAGTGCTGCTCGACGGCGAGAACATCCTCGAGATGGAGCCGAACGAGCGCGCCGTGGCCGGCCTGTTCCTTGCCTTCCAGTACCCGATCGAAATCCCCGGCGTCGCCACCATGACCTTCCTCAAGGCGGCACTGAACGCCCAGCGCAAGGCGCGCGGCGAAGGTGAGATCTCGACCCCGGACTTCATGAAGGCGGTCAAGGAAGCCGGCGCGACGTTGCATATCGACAGCGACATGCTGAAGCGCGCGCTGAACGTGGGCTTCTCCGGCGGCGAGAAGAAGCGCGCCGAGATCCTGCAGATGGCGCTGCTGAAGCCCAAGATGTGTATCCTCGACGAGACCGATTCCGGCCTCGACATCGATGCGCTGCAGGTGGTGTCGAAGGGCGTCAACGCGCTGCGCGACGGCACCCGCTCGATGCTGGTCATCACCCACTACCAGCGGCTGCTGAACCACATCGTGCCCGACGTCGTGCACGTGTTCTCGGACGGCAAGGTCGTCGAGAGCGGCGGCAAGGAGCTGGCGCTCGAACTCGAAGCCAAGGGCTATGCCGATTTCGACGGGGAGAAGGCGGCGTGAGCATCCACGTTCCCGTACGTCTCGGCCCCGCCGAAACGACGCTCATCGAGCAGCTGACGGCGGCTGGCGCCATGGATGAGGCCGAGCGCCTCGGCGGTTCTGGCCTGCCGACCCGCCGTGTCGAGGCCTATCACTACACCGACCTGAAGCAGCTGCTGCGCTCGGTTCCCGAGCTGGCCGGTGCTGCGGAGGCTGCCAGCGCCCCGGCGTTGCGCGTCGCCGGCGCCTACCAGCTGATGATCGCCAATGGCGTCGTCCAGGATACGGGCACGGCTCCGGCCGGGGTCATCGTCGGCAAGACCGAGGGCGGCGTGCTGACGACGCGTGACGACGTGGTGACACGTCTCAATAACGCGCTGGTCAAACAAGCTCTGACCCTCGATCTCGACGGTTCGGTCGATCCGGTGATCCAGATCGACCGCCGCACCGAGGGCGCCGCCGGTCATTCGGCCAGCGCCGCCAAGATCTACGTCGGCGACGACAGCAGCGTGGTGATCCTCGAGACCTATTCGGGCTCCGAGGAAGGGCATCTCGGTAATCACGCGACCTACCTCGCGATCGGCAAGAACGCCAGGGTGACCCACATCACGGTCAACCTGGCCGCCGCCAAGGCCACGCACTTTGCCTCGAACGAGTACCATCTCGCAGAGGGTGCGCAGCTGCGTACGCTGGTGATCAATGCCGGCGCCGCGCTGAGCCGCACGCAGCTGTTCCCGCGCTACGAAGGCTCGGGCGCCCACGCCGATGTGACGGGCCTCAACCTCGTTGGTGACGGCCAGCACACCGATATCACCATGGACGCACTGCACGCCGTGCCGAACACGTCGAGCAAGCCGCTGTTCAAGTCGATCGCCCGTGGCCGCTCGAAGGCCGTAGTGCAGGGCCGGCTTGTGGTGGCGCGCGACGCGCAGAAGACCGACGCCAAGCTGATGAGCCAGGGCCTGATGCTCTCCGACGAGGCAGAAATCCTCGTGAAGCCCGAGCTCGAGATCTATGCCGACGACGTCGTCTGCGGCCACGGCTCGACCTGCGGCCAGCTCGACGAGGACTCGATGTTCTACCTGCTCAGCCGCGGCATCCCGAAGGCCGAGGCCGAGACGATGCTGGTCCGGGCGTTCCTCGCCGAACTGATCGACCCCATCGAGGACGAAGCGCTCAATGAGGCGCTGACCGCGGTGGTCGAGGACTGGCTGGCGCGGGGCTGATCCCGCGCCGCCCCAAACGGTAGACACGATGACCTTCGACCTCTCCAAAGTCCGTGCTGATTTCCCGATCCTCGAGGAGAAGATCCACGGGCATCGGCTGGTCTACCTCGATAGTGGCGCATCGGCGCAAAAGCCGAACGCGGTGCTCGACAAGATGGATTGGGCGCATCGGCACGCCTATGCCAACGTCCACCGCGGCCTCCACACGCTGGCGAACCGCGCCACAGAGGCCTACGAGGACGGCCGCAAGGCGGTGAAGCGCTTCCTCAACGCGGCGCGGGAGGAAGAGATCATCTTCGCCCGCTCGGCCACCGAAGCGATCAACCTCGTGGCGTCGTCCTTCCTCGGCCCGCGGATCGGGGAGGGCGACGAGATCGTGCTCTCGATCATGGAGCATCACTCCAACGTCGTGCCCTGGCACTTCCACCGCGAGCGCAAGGGCGCCGTGCTGAAATGGGTCGATGTCGGCGACGATGGCAGCTTCTCGCTCGATGCGTTCGAGCAGGCCCTGTCGCCCAAGACCAAGATGGTCGCCATCACCCACATGTCGAACGTGCTGGGCACGGTGACGCCGATCAAGCAGATCGTCGAGATCGCCCATGCGCGCGGCATTCCCGTGCTGGTCGACGGCAGCCAGGGCGCTGTACACCGGAAGGTGGACGTGCAGGACCTCGGCGCCGATTTCTACGTCTTCACCGGCCACAAGCTCTACGGCCCGACCGGCATTGGCGTGCTCTACGGCAAATACGAGCTCCTCGCCGACATGCAGCCTTACCAGGGGGGCGGCGAGATGATCGATGTCGTGACGATGGATACCGTCACCTACAACGAGCCACCGCACCGCTTCGAGGCGGGCACGCCGCCAATCGTCCAAGCGATCGGCCTCGGGGCGGCGATCGAATATGTCGAGGGTATCGGGCATGCCGACGCCGAGGCTCACGAAGCCGAGATGACAGCCTACGCTCTGGAGCGACTCGGCCGGATCAACTCGCTGCGCCTCATCGGCACGGCGCCGGGCAAGGGCGGTATCTTCTCGTTCGAGCTCAAGGGCGCGCATGCCCATGACGTTTCGACCATCCTCGATCGCTACGGCATCGCCGTGCGGGCGGGGACGCATTGCGCTATGCCGCTGCTGAAACGCTTTGGCGTCACCTCTACCTGCCGGGCCTCCTTCGGCCTATATACCGGAAAAGACGATATCGACGCCCTCGTCGAGGGCATCGAAAAAGCTCGAAGCTTCTTCGGGTAAGGAACTGATATGACGGACGAAGCCAAAGAACTGGCCCCTGCGGTCGAAATGCCCGAGCCCAACGCCGGCGATGCGCCCCGCATCACACCCAACGTTGCCGGCTCGCTGCCGGCCGACGAGGTGGAGCGGATCACCCGCGACCTGATCGGGGCGCTGAAGACCGTCTACGATCCGGAGATCCCGGTCGACATCTATGAGCTCGGCCTCATCTACAAGGTCGACCTCGACGATGACCGCAACCTTGCCATCGACATGACGCTGACCGCCCCGGGCTGCCCCGTGGCTGGCGAGATGCCGGGCTGGGTAGAAAACGCCGCCATGGGTGTCGAAGGCATCCAGAACGTCACCGTCAACATGGTCTACGATCCGCCGTGGGACGCTTCGCGCATGAGCGAAGAGGCCCAGGTCGCGCTGAACTGGTGGTAAGTTCGAAGCGTTAGGTCTATATATCGTCTTGTTACGATGAAGGTCCGAATCCGATGCCCCTGAAGATCATGAGCCTCACCGATGCCGCCGCCGAGCGCATCAACGAGATCATCGAAGACAGCGACAAGCCGGTCGTCGGCGTGCGCGTCGGCATCAAGAATGCCGGCTGTGCGGGGCAGGCCTATACGCTCGACTATGTGGGCGAGGCGATTGCCGGCGACGACCATGTCGAGGACAAGGGCGTCCACGTTTATGTCGAGCCCAAGGCGACGCTGTTCCTTTTGGGCACGGTGATGGATTTCGAGGAAGATATCCTCAAATCCGGCTTCACCTTCAAGAACCCGAACCAGACTGGCGAATGCGGCTGCGGCGAAAGCGTGCAGCTGAAGCCCGCGGACCTGAAGGCGCTGGCGGACGCGCGGTCGGCCGAGCACGCCTGAAGCTGGCAATTGGTGGGTGTTGCATCGCCGTAGCGATTTCCGCTACACCCATCGGGCTGCTTCAACCTCACCCCCGGCACGTCCGGGCCAATCGAAATCTCGATGTGTCCGGCACGGCCGGAGTGAGAGCGGCGTTTGCCGCCTGATTGACGGAGTCTTCCAGTGACCGCCGCTTCCCACGCAAAGCTCAAGGCTTTGACGATCGTCCCGCCTGCGCACCCGCTCGTCGGTCGCGTAACTCCGCCGGGATCGAAATCCATCACCAATCGCGCGCTGCTGCTGGCTGCGCTTGCCAAGGGGACCAGCCGGCTGACCGGCGCGCTGAAGAGCCGCGACACGCAGTTGATGGCGCGGGCGCTCGGGCAGATGGGCGTGACGGTCGAGGAACCCGATGCGACGACGTTCATCGTGACCAGCAACGGCACGCTGAAGGCGCCAGTCGAGCCGCTGATGCTCGGCAATGCCGGTACAGCGACGCGGTTCCTTACGGCGGCGGTGTCGCTGGTTGAGGGCAGGGTGGTGGTCGACGGCGACGAGGCCATGCGCAAGCGCCCGATCGAGCCGCTGCTGGTGGCGCTGCGATCGCTCGGCATCGATGCGAGCAGCGAGACCGGCTGCCCGCCGGTGGTGATCAACGGCACCGGCACGTTTGGCAGCGGCCGCGTCGAGATCGACGGTGGCTTGTCGAGCCAGTACGTCTCGGCCCTGCTGATGGCGGCGCCCTATGGCGAGGGCGCCATCGAAGTCGCCCTGACCGGCAAGGATCTCGACGCGCGCGGCTACGTGAACCTGACCTTGGCGGCGATGCGGGCGTTTGGCGCGAGGGTCGAACAGCTCGACGAGATGACCTGGCGCGTCGAGCCGACCGGCTACCGCGCCACCGACTTCCACATCGAGCCGGATGCCTCGGCGGCGACCTATCTCTGGGCCGCCGAGGCGCTCACCGGCGGCAAGATCGATCTCGGCGTGCCGATGGATGCCTTTACCCAGCCCGATGCCGAGGCTGCGAAGCTGATCCGCATGTTCCCACATATGCCGGCCGTGATCGATGGCTCGCAGATGCAGGATGCGGTGCCCACGCTGGCGGTGCTCGCGGCGTTCAATGAGGCGCCGGTGCGCTTCATCGGCATCGCCAACCTGCGCGTCAAGGAATGCGACCGCATCTCGGCGCTCTCGACAGAGTTGAGCCGCATCAGGCCGGGTCTCGCGCACGAGGAGGGCGATGATCTCGTCGTCAGTTCCGACCCGGGCCTTGTCGAGCAGGTGCTGCCGGCCAGCATCGAGACTTACGAGGACCACCGTATCGCCATGAGCTTCGCACTCGCCGGGCTCAAGATCGGGGGCATCTCGATCCTCGACCCCGATTGCGTCGGCAAGACCTATCCCGGCTATTGGAATGCGCTGCGCTCGCTGGGAGTGGAACTCATCGACTAGGCGACGCCCAGGGCCGCGATGTCGTCGAGTTCGCTGAGTTCCGTTTCGCTGATCACCTTGTTGCGGCCCTGGTGCTTGGCCGCATAGAGGCAGCGATCGGCGCGCTCGATCAGGGTCGACGGGTTATCGTCGGGCCTGAACATCGCGACGCCGAACGAGGCCGTGACCCGGCCCAGCTTCTCGTTGGTCGAGCGCTTCAGCAGTTCCTTGGCCTGGATCGCCTTGCGGATGTTGTCCGCCAGCGTCACCGCGCCTTCGAGGTCGGTGTCGGGCAGGATGGCCGCGAATTCCTCACCGCCGTAGCGCGCCGCGATATCCTTGCCCTTGATGTTCGATTTCAGCGTCATCGCCACGAGGCGCAGCACCTGGTCGCCGGTCTGGTGGCCCCAGGTGTCGTTGAAGCGCTTGAAATAGTCGATATCGACCAACAGCAGGCAGAGGTGATTGCCGGTCTCGCGGGCGCGGATGACCGCCCGGGTGAGGCCGTCGTCGAAGGCCTTGCGGTTGTAGATCTTGGTGAGCGGATCGAGCAGCGCTTCGCGGCGCACATCGTCGAGATCGCGCTGCAAGGCGTCTAGATCGTCGCGGGAGGCTTGCAGGCTCATTTCGAGCTGGTGGTTGGCATCCTGCATTCGGCGCGTCTCGGCCAGGAGCTCGCCGGCGAGTTTGCGCAGTTCTGCTGCCTCAAGATCGGCAGCGCCAAGGTCGCCGCTGGCAATCTGCAGCGAGGCCGAATAGGCGCTTGCCGTCGTCATCGCCGTGTCGATGGCGTCGTGCACCGCGACGATCCGCTTCGACATGCGCTCGGACACGCCTGACATGCGGGCGTTGGTGTCCTGGGCCTTGAGAAACTCGTTGTAGAGCCGCTCGGCGATATCGGCAGTCACGTGCCCGTTGCGGAAGATCTCGTTGATGCGGGCGTTCAGCGCCGGGTTCACGCCGGTCGCGTAGGTGTAGAGCAGTTCATAGAATTGCGGATAGGGAGGGATCAGCGCCCGTTTCAGCACTTCCAGCGCCGACGTGGCATAGCCCATCGCGCGTCTGAATTCCGGTTCCGACACGGTTCCCCCAAAGGCTCGTCCAGCGCCTCTATAACCCGTACTTTCAGTCCTTCAGCATTAATGGCACGTAAAAACACGCCATTCTGCTAGCACTTCTACGCAGAACCGGCCGGTTTTTCTGTCTATCGGGGTGTCAGCGACGGAGAAGGAAGGCTGGAACCGGCCCATCCGTGCCAAACGGCGAATCGGCGACGATGCCCTCGATGGGCTTGCCGGCCGACGCACGCGCCGGTGTCTCATCCGTCTCGACCGGCCGGCGGGCACCGCGACGCGGGCGCTCGGAACGCTCTTGACGTTCGCGACGGGGCGCGGCTTCCGTCCGTTCCGGGCGAGCTTCGCCATTCGGCTTGGCCGGCGCCTCGGCGGCGCCACCCAGCTTCGTCTCCGGAATATCCTTGCCGATCAACTTGGTAATGGCATCGATATACTTGCCATCCGACGGCGCCATCAACGTGACGGCAACGCCCGAACGGCCGGCACGACCGGTGCGGCCGATGCGATGCACGTAGTCTTCGGCGTGGGTGGGGACGTCGAAGTTGAAGACGTGGCTCACCGCCGGAATGTCGAGCCCGCGCGCTGCCACGTCGCTGGCAACGAGCAGCTGCAGCTTGTCGGTCTTGAAGGCGTCGAGCGTCTCCATGCGGCTCTTCTGGTCCATGTCGCCATGGAGCCCGGCGGCGGAGAAGCCGTGCTTCTCGAGCGAGCGGGCGAGGGTCGCCACGTCGCGCTTGCGGTTGGAAAAGATGATCGCGTTCTTGAGGTTCGGCTCGGCGCGGATAAGCCGGCGCAGCGCGTCGCGCTTTTCCTCCGGCTTGCCCGAGACCCGGACGAGGCGCTGTTCGATGGTCTCGACCACCGAGTTCTGCCGGGCGACCTCGATCCTGATCGGATCGCGCAGGAAGCGGGCGGTGAGCCGCTGGATTTCCGGCGGCATGGTCGCCGAGAAGAACAGCGTTTGCCGGCGCGGCGGGAGCAGGCCGCAGATGCGCTCGATATCGGGAATGAAACCCATGTCGAGCATGCGGTCGGCTTCGTCGATTACGAGGATGTCGACGCCGGTGAGCAGGATGCGGCCGCGCTCGAACTGGTCGAGCATGCGACCCGGCGTCGCGATCAGCACGTCCGCACCGCGATCCAGGACCTTGTTCTGGTCCTCGAACGATACGCCGCCGATCAGCAGCGCCACGTTGAGCTTGTGGTTCTTGCCGTACTTCTCGAAATTCTCGTGCACCTGCGCCGCGAGTTCGCGGGTCGGCTCGAGGATCAGCGTGCGGGGCATGCGGGCCCGGGCCCGACCGCTCTCGAGCAGCGTGAGCATCGGCAGCACGAATGAGGCGGTCTTGCCGGTACCCGTCTGCGCAATGCCGATGATGTCCTTCTTCTGAAGAACATGCGGAATCGCCTGCGCCTGAATATCGGTGGGCTTGGTGTAGCCGGATGCGGCAACCGCATCGATTACCTTGGCGCTAAGGCCGAGCCCGGAAAAATCGTCTGCCAAATCAAAAGGTCCGCTCAAGTAGGAAGGCAGGTCGACAGGCAGCTACTTGAGGAACAGCGGGTCGACAATTCGTCGCGGGGCACAGTCGCTCAACGTCAACTGCACTCGCAGCAACCCATCCGGACTCCGCCCTGTCCGGAAGCGCGCGCAACGCGCCCGGAACATAGTGGAAACCCTTTCCGAGTCAACGGGATTCACGGGGGAGGAGTTAATGCAGAGAGTGTGCTGATCTCACGCTGTTCCAAGTTCGACTAGAAGTATTTCCGGCCAGCTGCCTAACCGCAATGGAATGGCTGAACAACCAAGCCCGCGCGACACGATCAGTTGCCGCTTTCCTGCTACATATTGGCCAGCGGGGAAGCGGCGCGAACCGAGTGAGGCTGACCACGGGCGCCAGCCGAACAGGTTGATTTGCCCGCCATGGGTGTGACCGCTGAGAGTGAGGCCGATGCGATCGGGCACGGATGGAAAGATGTCTGGTTCGTGCGCCATAAGGACCACGGGCGCGTCGTCGGTGACTTGGGCGAGCGTGGCGTCGAGATCACCGATACTGAGCAACCGTGGGCGGTCGAATCGTCGGCCTGGCAGAAGAGCCATCTGATCGTCGAGGCCGGCGAGCCAAAACGGTATGCCGTTCTTTTCGAGGCGGATCGCCTCGTTGCGGTAGGTGCGAATGCCGACATCGCGCAGGGCTCTCAGGGCGAGAGGCGTGGCGCTCTGGTCCAGTTGGAATGCGAGGTCCTCCCAGTAGTCATGATTGCCCAGCACTGCATGGATACCGAGCGGTGCGCTCAGTTTACCCAGCGCGCGGGCCCAGTCGGCGGAGTGGACCTGCTCAAGCACCAGGCCCATACCGGTGGTGTAGTCGCCGAGCAGCAGCACTACGTCAGGCTCGAGCGCCTGTGCCTGGGCGCAAATGCCCTCGATGCGGCTGACCCCCATCCAGGGTTCGCACGCATGGATATCGGCGATGACGGCGATACGCAGATGGAGTCCCGGCGTCCACCGCTGCGGCGTAAGAGCGTAGCGCGTCACCTGGGGTTGCGCCAACGCCTCCACGAAGGGGTAGGCCGCGATCGCGAGCCCACCAAGCACACCTGCGCCCGCCAACTGCAGAAATCGACGCCTCGTGATCACCCTCGTCCCCGGTGCTGTCCAGAGGCTCGCCTCGCGCCTCTAGATATCCAGATCGGTGACGAATGCGGCGTTTTCCTGGATGAAGTCGAAGCGGGCTTCCGGGCGGTTGCCCATCAGGCGATCAACTGTCAGCTTGGTGCCCTCGAGGTCTTCCTTGACACGGACCTGCAGCAGGGTGCGGGACTTCTTGTCCATCGTCGTTTCACGCAGGTGCGTGTAGGGCATCTCACCAAGGCCCTTGAAGCGGGTGATGTCCGGCTTCTTGCCCTTGAACTCGGTGGCGATGATCTCGTCGCGATCAACCTCGTTCATCGCGTACGCGACCTTGGGTCCGGCGCTGATGCGATAGAGCGGCGGCATGGCGAGGTAGAGGTGCCCGCCTTCGATCAGCCCCGGCATCTCCTGGAAGAAGAAGGTCATCAGCAGCGAAGCGATGTGGGCGCCGTCGACGTCGGCGTCGGTCATCAGGATGATCTTGTCGTAGCGCAGGTCGTCATCGCGATAGCGGTCGCGCGTACCACAGCCGAGTGCCTGGATCAGGTCGGCAATGGCCTGGCTCGCCTGCACCTTGTCGCGGCTGAGACCGGCGACGTTGAGGATCTTGCCGCGCAGCGGCAGCACGGCCTGGCTGGCGCGGTCCCGTGCCGATTTGGCGCTGCCACCAGCCGAGTCACCCTCGACGATGAAGATTTCTGCGCCCTGGGCTGCCGACTGCGTGCAATCGGCGAGCTTGCCCGGCAAGCGAAGCTTGCGCGTCGCGCTCTGCCGGTCGACTTCCTTTTCCTTCTTGCGCCGCAGCCGCTCCTCGGCGCGCTCGATGGCCCAGTCGAGGAGCTTGGAGGCCTGGTTGGGCGAGGCGGCGAGCCAGTGGTCGAAAGCGTCCGACAGCGCCTTGTCGACGATGCGGGTCGCTTCCGGCGAGCTGAGCTTGTCCTTGGTCTGGCCGACGAACTCCGGCTCGCGGATGAACACCGAGAGCATGGCCGAGCACTGCACGAACACGTCGTCGGCCGTCAGTTGCGCCGCGCGCTTGTTGCCCGAGAGCTCGGCATAGTTACGGAGGCCGCGGAGCAGGGCGACGCGCAGGCCCTGTTCGTGCGTGCCGCCGTCGCCGGTCGGCACAGTGTTGCAGTATGAATTGACGAAGCCGTCGCCGAGGCACCAGGCGATGGCCCATTCGACCGCGCCGTGGGTACCGGGCTTGCCGACGATGCCCGAGAAGATGTCCTCGGTGATGCGCGGCTCGCCTTCGATGCGGTTGGCGAGGAAGTCCTTGAGGCCGCCTGGGAAGTGGAAGGTGGCCTTGGCCGGCACGTCGTCCTTGGCGAGGCTCTCGTCACAGCTCCAGCGGATTTCGACGCCACCGAAGAGGTAGGCCTTGGAGCGCGTCATCTTGAACAGGCGGGCTGCAGAGAACTTGTGCTCGCCGAAGATTTCGGGATCGGGATGGAAACGCTGCGTGGTTCCGCGGCGGTTCTGCACCTTGCCCAGCTGTTGGACGCCACCCTGCGGTTTACCGCGGGAGAAAGTCTGCCGATAGAGCTGCTGGTCGCGGGCGACCTCGGTGACGAGGAGGTCGGAGAGCGCGTTGACCACCGAAACGCCCACGCCGTGGAGACCGCCAGAGGTTTCGTAGGCCTTGCCGTCGAACTTGCCGCCGGCATGGAGGCGCGTCATGACGATCTCGAGCGTCGAGACGCCGGGGAACTTCGGGTGCGGTTCGACCGGGATGCCGCGGCCGTTGTCCGTGACGGTCAGGAAGCCGTCCTCGCCGTAATGCACTTCGATCCGGCTGGCATGGCCGGCGATCGCCTCGTCCATGCAGTTGTCGATGATTTCGGCGAACAGGTGATGAAGCGCGTTGGCGTCGGTGCCGCCGATATACATGCCCGGGCGACGACGGACGGGCTCGAGGCCTTCGAGCACTTCGATGTCGGCGGCGGAGTAGGAGTGGGCGACGCTCGGAGTCGGGCGTGCAGCGGCGGGGGCAGGGGTGGGCGCCGCGACCGGCTTGGGCACGCGGGGCGCATCGTCTTCCGGGCCGAACAGGTCTTCGATCGCCGCCATGAAATCTCCGTCCGAGGCGCGAATCGGCGCCTCTCAAGCTCTAGCATATCTGCCGGGTTGGGTGGGTTAAGGCGGGAGGTAAGGCGCGTCACGGCGGCTGTCAACCAGCTGTGAACGCCAAGTGAACGCACGGTTCCGCGAGCATTCAAGGCAGCTGCCCTATTTCGGCCCGCGAGATTGCAGAGCGCCCGGCTGGGGCCAGTAGGCAGTGCCCGGGCCTGGTGTTCGGCAATCTCACCAGATGTGCGCCTGATATCACTCGGAATTCCGCCGCCGTGTTGCCCGCAACATGAACGGAGGATGAACGGGCGATACCGCATTGGTTAAGGAAGCAACCTTTAGGGTCATGCAACGCTAGTGGACCTGGCACCACAGAAGACTACCCCAAAAGGAGACTACCATGACCCCGATCCTTTCCCGCGTGATGAAGACCGGCCGTGCTGCGATCATTGCAGTGACGCTCGGCGCCGCGGCGTTCACGGCCATGCCGGTCCAGGCACAGTCTGGCAATCCGACCTTCAACTTCCAGTTCGGCATCCAGGGTGGTGGCGATGGCTTCTCGTACCGCTTCGACAACGGCAAGCGCTTCAAGCGTGACTGCCTGACCAACAACGAAGTCCGTCGTGGCCTGCGCCGGCTCGGCTGGGAGGACATCCGCTTCGTCGACCGCAAGGGCGTCCGCGTGAAAGTCGTCGCCGACTGGGGCCGCCGCACCTACGCGATGACCATCAACAAGTGCACTGGTCGCGTGTCGGATGTCGAACGGCTGCGCCGCCCGTTCGGCCCGGGCTTCCGCTTCCAGTTCAACTTCTGACCCGACATCCGGCGGAGCCGGAACCTCCTCCCTCTGGCTCCGCCGCACCCCGGCCCCGCAACGGGCCGGGGTTTTGCATCTTCGGCACAATGACCAACAGGAGAACACCATGACCACCAGTTCATACCTCCGCGCCGCCGTCCTTGGCCTCACGCTGGCTGCTGCGACTGTCCCGGCCAGCGCGGCGCAGTTCCACTTCGGCTTCGGCACCGACGGCTTCGGCTTCCGCCGGCCGCTCGTCTGCATAGAGCTGACCGACCGGCAGATCCGCAACGCCGTGCGCGACCAGGGCTACACCAACATATTCCTGAACGTGCGGAACGACCGGCGCATCCAGGTTCGCGCCACGCGCGGCGACTGGGTCTACCTGCTCAGGGTTTCGACCTGCACCGGCACCATCCTCGACCGCGACCGGCTGCGCCGAAGCTGACAGATTTGCAAACGATTTCAATGCGTCCGTTTCCGTACAAACGCGCAGGACGCGTTGTTTTGGAGCACTCCGTTTAGACTTCGTTTGCTTTATCGAAGCACTTTCTTAAGCGCCCGCCGATATAACTTTCACATACGGTTTTTGTGTCTGGAGTAGCCGTATGCGTACCCGAAACGAGGGTGGTCTCGCGTACCCTGAGGCCAAGTTTCGGGCGCACCGAAATAGCGGATGGCAGCAAGCCGGATTTCCTAGTTTTGCGTACCGGCTTGCCCATCTTGCTTTTCCCCGTCCCATGATCATCGCCGCTGTCACCGCCCTGTTCTACCTGGCGTGATTGCCAGCATCGGTCGGCTGCGCTATTGAGCCTTCATCCGCCGCACCAACAAACAGGAGGGTCGCGTGGGTTTTCGTCATGACCAGCACCGCAGCCGTGGCCCTGTTTTCGCCCTGCAGCTTGAGTTGCAGGGCTGACCGAGCGGGTCCGGACGACAGTTTCGTCTCATCCAATTCTGGTCTGCCCAAGCCGGCTCCGCATCGCGTGAGCCATTGACGGCAAGGCGCCTTCTGTTGCGCCATGACTAGCGGAAGAGATGAAAATGGGCTCGATCAGCCTCCAGAACCTTTCCACAATTGCGACCGACCCGTTGTTCACCGGGTTGAGCGTCGTCATCGCCGACGGCGACCGGGTTGGCCTCGTCGCGGGCAACGGCCTCGGCAAGACCACGCTGCTGCGCATTATGGCCGGCCTCGCCGAGCCGACCGCGGGCGAGGTGGTGCGGTCTCGCGGCCTGCGCATGGGCTATGTCGAGCAGGATGTCCCTGCCGCGCTGATGCCGCTGACGCTGCGCGACGCTGTGCTCGATGCGTTGCCGCCAACAGATCGCGAGACCGACGCCTGGCGCGCAGATGTCGCCCTCGACGGCTTCGAGACGCCCTACGAGCTGCGCGACCGCAAAGTGTCCGAACTCAGTGGCGGCTGGCAACGCCTGATGCTCATCGCCCGCGTATGGGTGACCGACCCCGACGCGCTGCTGATGGATGAGCCGACCAACCATCTCGATCTCAGCAAGCTGTTCCGGCTCGAGGAGTGGCTCAACCGCGACGCCCGCAACGTGCCGCTGGTGATTGCCAGCCACGACCGCGACTTTCTCGATGCCGTCACCAACCGCACCCTGTTCCTGCGACCGGAGGTCTCGCGCTATTTCGCGCTGGCCTATTCGGCGGCGCGCAAGGAACTCGAGCGCGAAGATGCCTCGCAGGACGCGCAGAACGAACGTGACCTGAAGGAAGCGGCCAAACTCAGGAAGCAGGCGGCCAAGCTCAACAATATCGGCATTAACTCGGGCAGTGACCTGCTGGTGGTGAAAACCAAGCAGCTGCGTGAACGCGCTGCGAAGATCGAGGACGCGGTCCGGCCGACCCACAAGGATCGCTCGGGCGAGATCCGCCTCGCCAACCGTGGAACGCACGCCAAGCTCCTCGTCGGCATCGAGAACGTCACGGTGACAACGCCGCCGGGCGAAGCGCTGTTCCAGATCGACAAGCTCCACATCTTCCAGGGTGATCGCGTCGTGCTGCTCGGCCGCAACGGCGCCGGCAAGTCGCAATTGGTGAAGCTCATCCACCGCGCCATGACCCAGCCCGACAGCGTGCCCGGTATCAAGGTCACGCCCTCGCTGGTTCTCGGTTACACCGACCAGGACATGTCGCAACTGCCCGTGCGCGACACGCCGGAGAACTTCATCTCGGTAGGGTTCAAGCAACCCGACGCGCGTGTGCGGAGCCTCCTCGCGGCGGCCGGCTTCACCATCGAGAAGCAGGGCAAGCCGATCGGCCAGCTCAGCTTCGGCCAGCGCGCCCGGCTGGGCCTGCTCGCCCTGCGGCTGACCGAGCCGAATTTCTACCTGATGGACGAGCCGACCAACCACGTCGACATCCCGGGTCGCGAGGCACTGGAGAGCGAAATCCTGCTGCACGAGGCGACCGCAGTGCTCGTATCGCACGACCGCAGCTTCGTGCGGAATGTCGGCAATCGCTACCTGTTGATCGACGGTCGGAGACTGCGCGAAGTCGATGGCCCGGAGACGTTCTTCGAGGAGATGATGTTGGAGACGGACTGATCGCGGAAGTCAATCTCTGCGATACATACATGAGTTAGATTGCCTAGACGGCGACGATATCTGCACGAATACTCACGTATCGTCACACGGGTAACTTCTGATTCAGGATCGGACAGTAGTGTTTGCGCGTGGATGGAGTGGACGCCACCACGAGTTCTTTGGGAAGAACGACATGCCATCAGTGGCCCAGAAGGGCTCCATTGGCGCCGCGCCAGGCGCCTCGGGCCGCAAAGATACGCGCTTCATCGGCGATGTGATGGGGAGCTACGTGCTCGCCAGCCGGGCCCAGGGGCAAGGCGCCGTGCAGGTCTTCGCCTGCCGCGCCCGCAGCATCTCGGCCTATGAGGCGGTGATCAACGCGCCCGTAGCCGGCACCCCCGGCGAGACGTTCACGGTCACCTTCCAGGGCCTCGGCATCCTGCGCGGTCGCATCGCCCGGGCAGTGGATGGCGGGTTCGTTGCCGGCTTCGATTGCACAGACACCGAGCGATCGCTGCTCGCCTCGCGCATCGACTGGCTCAAGCGCAAGACGCTCAAGACGGTAAGCGACCGCCGTGCCCACAAGCGCGTACTGCCGCGCGAGACCAAATCGAAGCTCGTCCTCGGCGACGGCACGAAGTACGATTGCTTCATCATCGACATGTCGCAATCGGGCGTCGCTGTATCAGCCGACGTACTGCCGCCGCTCGGCGCGCTGGCCGGGGTGGGTGCGGTGCCGGGCAGGGTGGTGCGCTATGTCGAGGCCGGCTTTGCGGTGCAGTTCGCCGAACTGCAGGAACTCGCCCAACTCGAGGCACTGCTGACGCTCAAGACCAGCCAGAACCGCTCCCTTGCCGCCGAACGGCTCGGGCTCGCGGGCGAGAACTAGCGCTCGGTGAACGCCAGCTTGGCGCCGAGCGCGACAAAGGCAGCCGCGAACGTACGGCGCATCCAGGTCAGGATACGTGGCCGGCTCACCACATGCGAGCGCACCGCAGCAGCGAACACCCCGTAGATCGCGAACACCACGAACGTCACCGCCATGAACACGGCACTGAGCTCCAGCATCTGCGGCAGGGCGGTAGCACTGTTCGCGGGAACGAACTGCGGCAGGAACGCGAAGAAGAAGATCGACAGCTTTGGGTTGAGGATGTTCACCAGCACGCCCGAAACCAGGACCTGCCGGATCGATTGTGGCGCGGCGTCCGTGCCGACGCTGAGAGCGCCCTTCTCCCGCAGCGTCTGCCAGGCGATGTAAAGCAGGTAGGCGACGCCGAGATATCTGATGATCTCGAAGGCGAGGGCGCTCGTATGGAGCAGGGCCGCCAGCCCTGTCACCGCAGCCGCGATGTGCGGGATGATGCCGAGCGTGCAGGCAAAGGCGGCGAGAAGGCTCGCCCGCGTGCCGCGAGTGAGCCCGGCGGCGAGGGTGTAGAGCACACCCGTCCCGGGTGATGCGACGATGACCAGCGTGGTGATCAGGAATTCGAGGCTCACCGCTTCCTCCTCAATGGCCCGGAGCCGCGTCGCGCTTGAACAGGCCACGGATCGCTCGCCAGGCAGGTGCGATGACCTTACCGACGATCGGGATCAGCACCAAGCCCAGCACCAAGCCGAGCACGAGGTCGGCGGCAATGGTGGCAAGTTCGCCGAGGAACCCGCCGATCTGCGGCACCAGTTCCTCTGCCCAATGCGCGAACGCCTCGATGCCATGCTCGATGAAGCCGAGGCCGAACCCGGCAAGACCATGGGCGACGATGCCGCCGCCGACCCAGATCATCGCGGCCGTACCGACAACGCTGAGGGTCTGCATGACCCAAGGCATGGCAACGAGGATGCCGCGGCCAAGGGCCCGACCCGCGCCCGTACGGCCCTTCGTGGCGAGGGCGAGCCCGATGTCATCGGCCTTAACGATCAGCGCCACGGCACCATACACGGCCGCTGTGATGCCGAAAGCGACGACGATCAGAATCACGATCGTCTCCCAGAGCGGCAGACCGGGCAGGGCGGCGAGCGCAATGGTCATGATCTCGGCAGAGAGGATGAAGTCGGTCTGGATGGCGCCGGCGACCCGCTCTTCCTCGAGCTTGCTGGGGTCGGGATGTTCAGGGGCGTCGGCCTCATGTTCATGCTCGTGCGCGGCATGGGGGAACAGCGCTTCGAACACCTTCTCCGCGCCCTCGTAGCAGAGATAAGCGCCGCCGATCATCAGCAGCGGAGTGATCAGCCACGGCACGAACAAGCTGAGCGCGATGGCCGCCGGCAGCAGGAACAACAGCTTGTTGCGGATCGAGCCGACCGCGATCTGCCACACGATCGGCAACTCGCGGTCGGCCTTGAAGCCGGTGACGTAGTTCGGCGTCACCGCGGCATCGTCGATCACCGCGCCGGCCGCCTTGAGCCCGGCCTTGGCCGCCTGGCCCGCGACATCGTCGATCGACGCGGCCGCGACCTTGGCGAGCGCCGTCACGTCGTCGAGCAATCCGAGCAGGCCAACACTCATCACGAATCCTCTGGTTTGGCTGACACCATGCCAGCCCGCTCGCCCGGCGCAAACAGCCGGCACAGGCTGTCATCAACGCGGATGTGGCGCTAAAGCTGCCCGGCAAGCCACAAGGAGACTGCGATGCTGCCCTGGGTTGAACTCGGTCGTGCCAAGGTGCCCGGTGGCGGCGAGTTCCGGCTGATGCAGCGCGGCACCGAGTTCACCATCTTCGCCGGCACCATCGGCCTGATGAGCAGCCGGCAGGCCGGGTCGGAAGAAGCGATGTCCAATATCGCCGCCGTACGGATCGGCGGGAAGCCAAAGGCGCGAGTGCTGATCGGTGGACTCGGCATGGGTTTCACGCTCCGCGCTGCACTGGCGCAGTTCCGCCCCGATGCTGAGATCGTCGTCGCCGAACTGGTGCCCGAGATTGCCGGCGCCTGGGCGCGAGGGCCGCTGGCCCATATCCACGGCGAGGGCCTCGACGATCCGCGCCTGACGGTCCGAGTGGGTGACGTCGGCGACGTAATGACAAGCGACACGCAGAAGTTCGACGCGATCCTGCTCGATGTCGACAACGGTCCCGAGGGCCTCTCCCGCCCCGGCAACGATGCCCTCTACAGCCATGGTGGCATTGCCAAGGCCAAGTCCGCCCTCCGCCCCGGCGGCATGCTCGCGGTCTGGTCGGTCGCGCCAGATCCACACTTCGCCAAGCGGCTGGGACAATCGGGCCTGAAGGTCGAAGAGTTGAAGGCCCGGGCGCATGGGGGGAAGGGCGCAAGGCACGTGATATGGGTGGCGACGAAGGCCTGAAAAGAGAAAGGGCCCCGCGGGGCCCTTTCAATTTCATGTCACTCGTCCGGCGCTTACGCCGAGTAGTACATCTCGTACTCGACCGGGTGCGGGGTGTGCTCGAACTTGATCACTTCCGTCATCTTCAGCTCGATATAGCTGTCGATCTGGTCGTCGGTGAACACGCTGCCGGCCTTCAGGAACTCGCGGTCCTTGTCGAGCGACTCGAGGGCTTCGCGGAGCGAACCACAGACGGTCGGGATCTCCTTGAGCTCTTCCTTCGGCAGCTCGTACAGATCCTTGTCCATCGGGTCTCCCGGGTGGATCTTGTTCTTGATGCCGTCGAGGCCGGCCATCAGCATCGCGGCAAAGCCGAGATACGGGTTCGCCAGCGGATCGGGGAAGCGGACTTCGACGCGCTTGGCCTTCGGCGACTGGCCGAAGGGAATACGACAGGAGGCCGAACGGTTGCGGGCCGAGTAGGCGAGCAGCACGGGGGCTTCGAAGCCGGGGACCAGGCGCTTGTAGGAGTTGGTGGTCGGGTTGGTGAAGGCGTTGATGGCCTTGGCGTGCTTGATGATGCCGCCGATGTAGTAAAGCGCGTCCATCGACAGGCCAGCATACTGGTCGCCGGCGAAGAGCGGCTTGCCGTCCTTCCAGATCGACTGGTGGCAGTGCATGCCCGAGCCGTTGTCGCCATAGACCGGCTTCGGCATGAACGTGGCGGTCTTGCCGTAGGCCTGCGCCACCTGCTGGATCACGTACTTGTAGATCTGAACCGAGTCCGCTGCCTTGATGATCGGGCAGAACTTGATGCCGAGTTCGTGCTGGGCCGAGGCCACTTCGTGGTGGTGCTTTTCGATCGGCACGCCCATGGCGCCCATGGCTGCCAGCATTTCACCGCGGATGTCCTGCGCGCTGTCGAGCGGCGGAACCGGGAAGTAGCCCTTCTTCAGCGCGATGTGGTGGCCGGTGTTGCCCGACTCGTACTCAGTATCGTTGTTGGTCGGCAGTTCGGTCGAGTCGACCGAGAAGCCCACCTTGTACGTGGTGTTCGAGTAGCGCACGTCGTCGAAGATGAAGAATTCGGGCTCGGGGCCGAAATAGACCGAGTCGCCGATCCCGAGTTCCTTGACGTAGGCCTCGGCCTTCTTGGCCGTGGTGCGCGGGTCGCGGGAATAGGGCTGGTAGGTCAGCGGCTCGAGAATGTCGCAGTTGATGGCAAGGGTCGAGGCGCCGAAGAACGGATCCATGTAAGCCGAATCCGGATCGGGCATCAGCACCATGTCAGACTCGTTGATGGCCTTCCAGCCGGCGATCGACGAGCCGTCGAACATCGTGCCTTCTTCGAACAGGTCTTCATCGACCATGGTCTGGTCGAAGGTGACATGCTGCAGCTTGCCGCGCATGTCGGTGAAACGAAGGTCTACGTATTTGATGTCCTCATCTTTGATGCGCTTGAGGATGTCGGCTGCAGTGGTCATTCAGTTCCCCTGTGTAAGTCTGGGTTGATGCTTTTAGGCGGGCATGACGGGCCCAGGCGCCCTAGAGCGCGTCGTCGCCGAATTCGCCGGTGCGGATGCGGATAGCCTGTTCGATCGAATAGACGAAGATCTTGCCGTCGCCGATGCGACCGGTTTGCGCGGCCGTGCGGATTGCCTCGATCGCCTTTTCGGCGAGTTCGTCCGGGCACACCACTTCGACCTTCACCTTGGGCAGAAAGTCCACGACATACTCGGCACCCCGATAAAGCTCGGTATGGCCTTTCTGCCGGCCAAAACCCTTGGCCTCGGTCACGGTGATGCCCTGCAGGCCAACTTCCTGCAGCGCTTCCTTCACTTCGTCGAGCTTGAACGGCTTTACGATAGCCTCGATCTTTTTCATTCAGGCCTCCACTCCAGCACCGGTCGGGTGCCGCCCGAATGTATGCAGGGGACGTGCCAGCGCGTGCCAATGGCAAAAAGCATCGGACCAGCAATAGGCTACGCCAAAGACCTAAGAAGGCAGGCGAGGGACGGATATGTTTGAATGGGTAAAAAGTAGGCATGGCGGCTATTAGTTAGACGTAACCGGTATCCACGCTGCCCACCGACGCGGCATCGCGCAGCACGCCCTGTGCAGTTCGAAGTTTGGCGGCGGCGCGAGGCTGAACCCCGCGCCGTCGGTTGACCTCCGCCGTCAGTGCGCGGGAGGGATGTTGTGGTTGACGCGGAACAGGTTGTCCGGGTCGTAGGCCCGCTTTATCGAGGCGAGCTTCGCATAGTTGCTGCCAAAGGTCGCGTGGAGGCGTCCTTCGCCTTCATCGGTCATCATGAAGTTCGGGTAGGCGCCCGCCAGATCGTGCGGGTGAACGTCCTTCCAATAACCCGTGGCCCAGTCCCGGATCGCCTGCCGGTCGGCCGGATCGGGACTGAGGCCGACGATCACCATCGACCACAAGGCATCGCGGGTGTTCCACGCCGTGTCTGTCGGCTTCTTGGCATGAACGGCGCAATCGATGGGGTAGAGGTGCATGGCCGAGAAGATATTGGCCTTGCTGGCGTGGGCGACATGGGCGCGGATCGCGGCATCGGGCAGTGTCTTCACGAAGTCGCCCTTCCAGTACCACTGGAGACCTTTGGGATAGAAGGGATCGAACAGCGTCTGCAGCCCAGTGTACGGAATGGGGCCGCACCAGTCGAAGAGCGGCGTCGGCAGTTCGCTGCGGATCTCGTTCACAGCGGCTTCGCCACCTTCGCCATTGTGGGCGACGAGCAGCACGCACATGATCTTGTTCCAGTGCTCCTCCGGGAAAGGCGCGGTCGGCGGGATGCCCTGGAGGCCAAGGAAGACATAGAATTCCGGCGGCGCCTTGAGCTGGAAGTCGCGATACCACCGCATGATGGCTTCGGCGTCCTCAATGGCATAGGCGATCGGTCCGCCGTAGAGAATCTTGGCCGGGTTCGTCCGGAACAGGAAACTGGTAACTACACCGAAATTGCCGCCTCCACCCCGCAGGGCCCAGAACAGATCGGCGTTCTGCGTTTCGCTGGCGGTGACAAACCGGCCGTCGGCCAGCACGACATCCGCCTCGAGCAGGTTGTCGATCGCGAGGCCGTATTGCCGGCTGAGATAGCCATGCCCGCCGCTTAGCGTCAGCCCTGCGACGCCGGTGGTGGAAATAATGCCGAAAGGTACGGCCTGGCCGAAGGCATGAGTGGCATGGTCCACGTCACCGGTCGTGCAGCCGGCGCCGACCCGCACGGTGCGGGCTGCTGGGTCGACCCGAACACCCTTCATGCCGCTGAGATCGATCACGAGGCCATCGTCGACGCTGCCCAGCCCCGGCCCGTTGTGTCCGCCGCCGCGGATTGCGATCGGCAGCTTGTTGATCCGTCCGAAGTTGACCGCGGCGATCACGTCGGCGGCGTCCGTACAGCGGGCAATTGCCATCGGGTGCTTGTCAATCATTCCGTTGTAGAGGCTGCGTGCGTCCTCGTATTCGGCGTCGGTGGGGCGGATCACCGGCCCACGTAGGCCGGCCGCGAAGTCGGTGAAGATTGTCTCGTTCATGGCTGTACTCCCTCGAGTCTGACCGGCGGACGGTAGGCAGCAAGGACTTGTGCTGGAATGCTCAGGCGTCCGGCTCTTTTGCTCGGTCGATCGCCGGTCTCATTTGCGCGAGCGCCGCCACCGGGTTAGTGTGACCCTGAGGACCGTCGGCGAGGAGGAACGCGCGATGGACGTTCTCTCCGACGTGCTGAGCGCAGTCAGGCTGACCGGCGCCATCTACTTCGATATCGACGCTGGTAACCCGTGGGTCGGCGAGTCCCCGGGTACCGCGGCAATCGCCGCTGCGATCATGCCCACCGCCGAGCACATCATCTCGTTCCACATCGTGCTCGCGGGGGGATGCTGGGCGGCCATGGCTGATGGCTCGGTGCCGCCGGTGTGGCTGGACGCCGGTGACGTGGTGGTCTTCCCCAGCGGCGCCCCGAATGTCCTCAGCTCTGCGCGGGGAGCGCGGGGGAGGCCCAACCCGCTGTCCATGTACTACCGTCCTGTCGATGAGCACCTGCCGTTCGAGGTGATCCATGGCGGCGACGGGCCCGATCGGACCCGTTTCGTGTGCGGTTTTCTCGGCTGCGACTCGCGGCCCTTCAATCCGCTGCTATCGGCGCTCCCCCCGCTACTGTGCATTCCCCAGTCGGCCGGCGCACTCGGGATCAGCGATCTGTTCGCGATGGCTCTGGCCGAGGGCAAGGGCGCGCGGGCGGGCTCGGAGACGGTACTCGCCAAGCTCAGCGAACTAATGTTCGTCGAGGTCCTGCGACGGCATATCGAGGATCTGCCGGAGGACGCACGAGGCTGGCTCGCCGGCCTGGGCGACAGCCACCTCGGGGAAGTGCTGCGATTGCTGCACAGCCGGCCCGCCGAGGCGTGGACGATCGACAGCCTGGCGCGGGCGGCCGGCATGTCGCGCTCTGTCCTCGCAAGCCGCTTCTCCGCCAAGATGGAGGTGTCGCCAATGCAGTACCTCGCCCGCTGGCGCATGCATCTGGCTGCACGTCGCCTCGAAGATCCGCATGTCAGTATCGGCCAGGCCGCCGCCGATGTGGGCTATGAGTCCGAGGCGGCATTCAACCGCGCATTCAAGAAGTTCGTCGGTGTGCCGCCGGGGGCGTGGCGGCGCGGCGGGCACCGCCGCGACACAAGTACGGTCGACGCTGGGCCCGGTCCCATCTGAGCCTTTGACCTTCCCCGTTTCTTGCCATATATGCACGCGACCCGGCCGACGGGGCACCTTGCGGGTGTGGCGGAACTGGTAGACGCACTGGATTTAGGTTCCAGCGCCGCAAGGCGTGGAGGTTCGAGCCCTCTCACCCGCACCAATCCGCCGCGGAACCCCCGGCCACACGAGTTTTGAAGAGACAACGGGATACCCCAATGCAGGTCACAGAAACCCTCAACGAGGGCCTCAAGCGCAAACTCTCCGTGGTCATCCCGGCCAAGGACCTGAGCGAGCGCCTCGATGCACGCCTCGATGAGATGAAGTCCACCGCCAACATCAAGGGCTTCCGCCCGGGTAAGGTGCCGGCAGCGCACCTCAAGAAGGTCTATGGCCGTTCGGCCATGTCGGAAGTGCTGTCCGACGCCATCAACTCCACCGTCTCCAAGACCCTGGACGATCGCTCCGAGCGCGCCGCGACGCAGCCGAAGGTCGACCTGCCGGAAGACCAGGACGTCATCAACAAGGTGCTGGATGGCGCCGCCGATCTCAATTTCGAGGTCAGCTACGAAATCTTGCCGCCGGTTGCGCTGATGGACTTCTCGAGCCTTGCGGTCGAGACCCCGGTCGTCGAGATCGACGAGAAGGACCTCGACACCGAAGTGCAGCGCGTCTTCGCGCAGCAGCGCGGTTATGAAGAGAAGGGCGAGGATGGCGTTGTCGAGACCGGTGACCGTCTCGGCCTCTCGTTCAAGGGCACGATCAAGGGCGAGGCCTTTGCAGGCGGTTCGACCGACCATGCGCACCTCACCGTCGGCTCGGGCGAGTTCATCCCCGGCTTCGAAGAACAGCTCGTGGGCATGAAGAAGAACGAGACCAAGACCGTGAAGGTCACGTTCCCCAAGGACTATGCGCAGGAAGAACTGGCCGGCAAGAAGGCCGACTTCGAGACCACGATCCTCCACATCGACGGCCCCAAGGCCGGTGAGCTGAACGACGAGTTCGCGAAGAGCCTCGGGCTCGAGGACGTCGCCGGGCTCCGCAACGCGGTCAAGGACCAGATGCGCGCCGCGCTCGATTCGATGAGCCGTCAGGCGGTGAAGCGCCAGATTCTCGATCAGCTCGACGAGGGCCACAAGTTTGAAGTGCCCCAGCAGTTGGTCGACGCCGAGTTCGACACCATCTGGCAGCGCGTCGTGCACGAGGTCGAGCATCACGGCCGTTCCTTCGAGGACGAGGGCACGACCGAGGAAGCCGCCAGGGAGCAGTACAAGAAGATCGCCGAGCGCCGCGTGCGCCTGGGCCTGGTCGTCGCCGAGATCGGCAACGTAAACAAGGTCGAAGTGACCGAGGACGAGCACCAGCAGGCTCTCATCGCCGAGGTCCGTCGTTTCCCGGGCCAGGAACAGCAGGTCTACGACTACTACCGCAAGAACCCGCAGGCCCTCGCCGGCCTCCGCGCTCCGGTGTTCGAGAACAAGGTCGTCGAGTTCGTCACGGCGCAGGCCAAGAAGACCGACAAGACCATGACCCGGGCCGAGCTTTCGAAGCTCATCGCTTCGGAAGAGGACGAGGTCCCGGAGGAGCACCACCACTAAGGGTGAGTGATCCGACGAATTCGAGGCCGCCCTCCGGGGCGGCCTTTTGTTTGGGGGGTGTTCTCTGCGCACCGCCGACGGCTTTCTGTCTACGCAACCGCCGGGTAGGGTGCCGGCATGAGCACTGAGCACATCCTCCTCACTCCCGCCGAAATGTCCCGCGCCGACCAATTGGCGGTCGTGTCGGGCATCCAGTCGTTCAAGCTGATGGAGGCCGCAGGGGTGGCCGTGGCCGACTTCGTGGCTGCGCGCTACCCGGAGGGGCACATTCTCGTCCTCTGCGGGCCGGGAAATAATGGCGGCGACGGTTTCGTTGCGGCCGAGAAGCTCCGGCAGGCGGGGCGCGAGGTGCGGCTGGCCCTGTTCGCGGACAAGGAAAGGTTGAAGGGCGACGCAGCCCTGTTCGCCGACCTGTGGAAGGGGCGGATCGAGCAGGCGGACCCAACCGGCCTGCAGCCGGCAATTGTGATCGTCGACGCACTGCTCGGCGCGGGGCTCGATCGCGATGTCACTGGAGAACTGGCCGAACTCATCGAGGCCGTGAACGCGTCCGGGGTGCCGGTGGTCGCCGTGGACATGCCCTCCGGGATCGACGGGGCGAGCGGGCAGGTGCGGGGCACGGCGATAAAGGCAGATGCGTCGGTGACGTTCTTTCGCCTCAAGCCGGGGCATTTCCTGCTGCCCGGACGGGTGCGGTGCGGCGAGGTCGTGCTGGCGCAGATCGGCATCCCCGAACGCGTGCTCGACGAGATCGCGCCGCGCCTATGGCGCAACAGTCCCGGGCTTTGGCAAATTCCGCGGCCCGATCCGGAGGGGCACAAGTTCACCCGCGGCCACTGCATGGTCATGTCCGGCGGTCCGTTGCAGACCGGCGCCAGCAGGCTGACGGCGACGGCGGCGCTGCGGGCAGGGGCGGGGTTGGTGTCCCTCACCGGCTCGCACCAGTCGCTGCTCGTCCACGCCAACCACGTCACCGCCATCATGCTGAAGCCGTCGGAGGGTGCGGCAAGCCTGTCCCTGCTGATCGAGGAGCACAAGGTGAGGTCCTTCGCCATCGGTCCAGCGGCCAGCGTGGGGGAAGCGACCCGCGCGAACGTGCAGGCCATCCTCGGCGGCGGCCCCGCGACAGTGCTCGATGCGGACGCACTCACCAGCTTCAAGGATGATCCGGAGACGCTGTTCGCGGCCATCCGCCAGCACTGGGACCGGCCGGTGGTGATGACTCCGCACGAGGGCGAGTTCGAGCGGCTGTTCGGCAAGATCGGGGGATCGAAGGTCGAACGGGCCCGGACAGCGGCCGCACGCTCGGGCGCCGTGGTCGTACTCAAGGGCAGCGATACGGTCGTGGCCGCACCTGATGGCCGCGCCGTGATCAACGATAACGCACCGCCGACACTCGGCACGGCAGGCTCGGGCGATGTGTTGGCCGGCATTGTCGCCGGGCTGCTGGCACAGGGAATCGACGGGTTCGATGCCGCCTGTGCAGGCGTCTGGATACACGGTGAGGCCGCGAACCGCTGGGGCAGGCCGGGGCTGATCGCGGGGGATTTGCCGGGGTTGGTGCCGGAGGTGCTGGCCGGGCTTGGTGAACTCAGATGATGCCGCCGATCACTAACCTGCAGCGACTAGAGCGATCGGTGCACAAGCCTGTGCCTGGCGATATATTCGTAGTGCGGATAGCCCGGACTACTCGAAGCTGACTCCGAACAACTTGCTCATTCCACCTGTTTGGACCAATCGGAGGGGGTGGACGATGGGGGTGTTCCTCACCGTCGACCATCGGCCGCTGAGCAGGTTTGACTTGCTACGAACGCATTGCTTTTGGGACGCCGTGCCGCAATTTGGAGTGCGGTATCGGAACGAACGTGGTGAGCCGTTGCCGAAACGCTCCGAGCCTTGCGGAACCTGGGGTCTCGCCAGTTACCTGAGAATTGACGACGAGATCAGCACGGCGCTCGGAATTCCGCTTGCACCAGATTCGGATCGCTGATCACCACTCCACCTCCAGCCTCTCCAGCCCATGGAAGTGATAGATATTCTTGTACTGCGGCTCGCTCTTCAGCCGTAGCCCCGGCAGTCGATCGAACAGCGTCTTCAGAGATGCCTGGAGCTCGATCCGCGCCAATGGTGCGCCGATGCAGAAGTGGATGCCGGCGCCGAAGCTGACATTGGCTCCGTCGGTGCGGAACGGGTCGAACCTGTTGGCGTCGGCGAACCGGGCCGGGTCGCGGTTGGCGGCGCCAAGCATCAGGCCGACAGTCTCGCCCTGCTTGAAGCTGAGCCCGTTGTCGAGTGTCACGTCCTGCATCGCATAGCGGGTGAACATGTGGAGTGGCGCATCGAAGCGCAGACCCTCTTCCACGGTCGCCTCGATCTGCTTTTCGTCGGCAAGGATCGCCGTGGGGTCGAGGCCGCTTTCGAGGATCGACTTCAGAGTGTTGCCGGTGGTGTGGACCGTCGCCTCGTGGCCGGCATTGAGCAGCAGGATCGTGGTCGAGATCACCTCGTCCTCGGTCAGCTTCTCGCCGTCGATCTCGGCGGTCAGCATGTGGGTGAGGAGGTCTTCCTTCGGCTGCCGGCGGCGCTCGGCGATCATCGCACGGACATAGTCCATGAACTCGATCGAGGCCTGGTTGGCATCGAGCTCGGTCTCGTAGCTGACGCCATGCATGTACATGGCGACCATGCGGTTGGACCAATCGACCAGTTGCATCGCCATGTCGGCCGGTAGGCCGATCATCTCGGCGATGACGATGGCCGGGATCGGCACCGCATAGCCGCGCAGCAGCTCGGCGCCGCCGTCCGCCTCGAAGCCGTCGATCAGCTCGTTGGCGAGCCGTTCGATGCGCGGGCGGAGCTGCTCGACATTGCGGGAGACGAAGGCGCGGTTGACCAGCGAGCGCAGCCGCGTGTGGCTGGGCGGCTCGAGTGTCAACAGCGAGTATTTCTCGGTCTGGTCGAAGGCGGTGGTATGCGCCTTGGGTGGCGGCATGCCGAGCTCTTCGCGGCTCATCTTGTGCAGGATCTGCCGGCCGAAGCGCTTGTCGCGCAGCAGCGCGCTCACGTCCTTGAAACCGGCGAAGCACCAGTGGCCGTAGTCGTTCCAGAAGAAGGCGGGGGAGGTGGCGTGCACCGCGTCGTAGAACGCGTACGGGTCGCGGAAGAAGGCGGGTTCACGAGGCGCAGCATCGGCCTGCCTCGTGTCCGCCGTCAGTCGGAATGCCTCAGAAATCGAAGTAGTCCTTCATGTCGCCGATCTTCTGGTCCCATCGCTTAAGGGACTGCTCGAATACACTTCCCGAGATTCCCTCGAATGTCGACAAGGCGTAATCGAGCTGCGGGTCGCCATTTTCGTCGAGCGACAAGCGACCGGTGATCTCGGTCTGGTTCCACTGGTTTGCCTTGGTAAGCGTCGCGCCTTCCTTCAGGTCGAGCAGCACGACGAAGAGGAGCGTGTAGCAATCCTCCATCTTGTCGTCGCAGTCGTAGAAGTCGATGAAGGTGTTGAGCCCCGAGATCGTCACCGCGATGGACGCGCGCCCGTTATCCATCTTCTCGAGCGTACCCCGGTAGCCCAATGTACTCAGGGCATCGAGCACCGTCTGCGGGTCCCGTGCAGTGACATCGGCAGCCAGCGACGTACCGGCAGTAGCGAACATCGCCGCAGCGGCGGCGAGTGCGGGTAGTAGCTTCATAGCAAAACCTCCGGAAATTGCGCCCCAAACGCAACCGTTGCCATGCTTGCCCAAGAGCAGCGCAGTCGTAAAGTAAAGTTCGGATGACAGCTTCTATGGGCGTGGCCGCGTGGCACGATTATCACGCCGCCGATTGCCTCTTGTCCGGCCGCAAAATCCGGGTAGTGCATAGCCCGAACAAAAACCAAGCGGAGCAAGCCCGTGGCCGACCTGACGCTCGCCCAAGCCATCGACAACGTTTACGCCTCGCTCAGGGCGAACAACGAGGACATCGACACCCACATCGCCGCGCTGAAGGGCGCACTGGCTGCCCAGGGCGTCAAGGAAGCGGTGTTCGATCCAACGAAGCTCGCGCAGAACAACCGCCAGGGCCGCAAGATGATGCAGTCCTATTTCAAGAAGCGCGGCGTGACGGTGACGTTCAGCGCCTGAGGCACACGCGCCTCCCTCCCCATCCGGGCAGCTTCCGTGAATCCATCGGATTGCGCGAAACTCACAAGTATTGCGGCCTGCCACACTGGCGCCTATCTGTCGCTTTACGCGCCCTTAACAGGGCATCGCCTTCAGTCGGCCGCGAACGCTGATTCTTCTTACCTCCAGGGGCAATCTCAATGAGAGATCCGGTCGATACCTTCACCAACTACCTCGTGCCGACGGTCATCGAGCAGACCAACCGGGGCGAGCGCGCCTTCGATATCTACTCGCGCCTGCTCAAGGAGCGCATCATCTTCGTGACCGGTCAGGTCGAGGACACCATGGCCTCCCTGATCGTGGCGCAGTTGCTGTTCCTCGAGTCCGAGAACCCGAAGAAAGAGATCTCGCTCTATATCAACTCGCCCGGTGGTGTGGTGACGTCGGGCCTCGCGATCTACGACACGATGCAGTTCATCCGCCCACCCGTGGCGACGCTCTGCACTGGCCAGGCCGCTTCGATGGGCTCGCTCCTCCTCGCCGGCGGCGCGGCAGGCATGCGCGGCACGCTGCCGAACGCCTCGATCATGGTCCACCAACCGTCCGGCGGCTATCAGGGTCAGGCGACCGACATCCTGATCCACGCCCAGTTCACCGAGAAGCTGAAGCGCCGGCTCAACGAGATCTACGTCAAGCACACCGGCCAGTCCTATGAGGCGATCCACAACGCCCTCGAGCGCGATCGTTTCCTCAGCGCCGAAGAGGCCAAGGAATTCGGCCTGATCGACTCCATCTACGCGAAGCGGGCGGAACCGGAGGCTTCGTGAGCCTTTTACGCATTAAGGTGAACAGCAAGGCCACACCTCAGTGTGACACTTGTGTGATTGTGCAGGGTCCGGCTGGCCATTAAGGTCGGTCGGACTTACCTTTTGTTCAGGATAGCGGGGCTAGCGTTCTATTCTAGCCGGGAATGGGAGCCCAACCTCCCAGGAGTGACAGGATGTCCAAGGACACGACCAGCGGCGAATCCTCCAAGAACACGCTTTACTGCTCGTTCTGCGGGAAATCGCAGCATGAGGTCCGCAAGCTCATTGCCGGGCCTACCGTATTCATCTGCGATGAATGCGTGGAGCTGTGCATGGACATCATCCGCGAGGAAAACAAAACCTCGATGGTGAAGTCCTCGGACGGTGTGCCCACGCCGGCCGAAATCTGCAAGGTGCTGGACGACTACGTCATCGGCCAGTATCGCGCCAAGCGCGTGCTGTCGGTTGCGGTGCACAATCACTACAAGCGCCTGCACCACGCCACCAAGAATCAGGACATCGAGCTCTCGAAGTCGAACATCCTGCTGATCGGTCCGACCGGTACCGGCAAGACGCTGCTCGCGCAGACGCTGGCCCGTATCCTCGACGTGCCGTTCACCATGGCGGATGCGACGACCCTGACCGAAGCCGGCTATGTCGGCGAGGACGTCGAGAACATCATCCTCAAGCTGCTGCAGTCGGCCGACTACAATGTCGAGAAGGCGCAGCGCGGCATCGTTTACATCGACGAAGTCGACAAGATCAGCCGCAAGTCCGACAACCCGTCGATCACCCGCGACGTGTCGGGCGAGGGCGTGCAGCAGGCTCTGCTGAAGATCATGGAAGGCACCGTGGCTTCGGTTCCGCCCCAAGGCGGCCGCAAGCATCCGCAGCAGGAGTTCCTGCAGGTGGACACGACCAACATCCTGTTCATCTGCGGCGGCGCCTTTGCCGGCCTCGAACGCCTGATCGCCGCCCGCGGCGAAGGCTCGGGCATCGGCTTCTCGGCCGTGGTGAAGGACCCGCGCGATCGCCGCGTCGGCGACCTGCTCAAGGACGTGCAGCCGGAAGATCTGGTGAAGTTCGGCCTCATCCCCGAGTTCATCGGCCGCCTGCCGGTGCTGGCGACGCTCGAGGACCTCGACGAGCCCGCGCTCATCCAGATCCTCACCGAGCCGAAGAACGCCCTGGTGCGCCAGTACCAGCGTCTGTTCTCGATGGAAGACGTGGAGCTGACCTTCCACGAGGATGCGCTGAAGGCCATTGCCAAGCACGCCATCGAGCGCAAAACCGGTGCCCGTGGCCTCCGCTCGATCATGGAAGGCATCCTGCTCGACACCATGTACGACCTCCCGTCGCTCGACGGCGTGGAAGAGGTGGTGATCAGCGAAGAAGTCGTGAACGGCAAGGACGCGCGCCCGCTCTACATCTACGCCGAGCGCAAGAAGGAAGAGGCGCCCGCCAGCGCCTGATCCTCGGATCGCCGAGTGAATTGCGAGGCCCCGCGGGTTGAACCTGCGGGGCCTTTGCTTTGAGGCGCGGCGTATCGCATAACGCGCTGACGAGGAGGCGAGCAATGCGGATCGGCGTGGCATTGGGTAGCGGCGCGGCACGGGGGCTGGCGCACATTCCCTATATCGAGGCGATGGATGAGCTCGGGCTGCAGCCGTCGGTGATCGCCGGTTCGTCCATCGGCGCACTGATCGGGTCGGGCTGGGCGAACGGCATGACCGGAGCCGAGCTGCGCGAGCATGCGTTCGGGGTTCTCGGCAGCCTGCAGTTGATCGCGACCACGTTGTGGAACCGGGGCATGCCCAGCCTGACCAAGCTCTTCGCCAACGGCATCTCAATGCAGGTGGATGGCGAGGGCGTGGCGCACGCCTTCCTGCCGGATGGATTTCCCGATGACTTCGCCGAGCTCAAGGTGCCGTTCCATGTCGTATCGACCGACTTCTATGCCTGGAAGGAAGTGATCTTCGAGACCGGTCCCATCCGACCGGCGATCGCAGCGTCGATGGCAATCCCGAGCCTATTCCGGCCGGTGAGCCTGAACGGCAGCTATTTTATCGATGGCGGCGTCACCAACCCGCTGCCGCTGGCGCAACTGGTGGGCCGGTGCGACCTGACGATCGGCATCGACGTGCAGCGGTCGCCCGATCCAACGCTGGCGATGAAAGAGCCCAGCCCGTTCGACAGCGCGGTCGTGGCCACCGAAATCATGTCGCAGCGAATCGTTGATGCGACCGTGGCCAAGTATCATCCCGATGTCTTCGTCCATGCCGATGTCGGGCCGTTCGGCGGCACCGAGTTCTGGCGGGTGCGGGAGATCGTCGAGCACGCGTCCAAGGACAAGGACCGCTTCAAGAAGGCGGTCGATGGCGCGATGGCCATAGTGCAGTTGCGGGAGAGACGCCTGCAATGACCGGCATGCCGCAGGGGCTCGCCCTGGCCGTGCGCGACTTGGCCGCCGGCCAGCAGGGCCTGAAGGAGAGCGCCGGGCGCATCTCCGCCCACTACCGGCAAAGCGGCGCATCGCGTGATGTCATCGGCGGCAGTACCGACGTATTCGCCTATGCGTTGAGTCGCATGCCCGCTACCTACGCGGCGGTGTCGGCTGTGCTGGGCGAACTGCAACTGCGGGCCCATGAATTCACCCCGGAGGGAGCGCTGGACCTCGGCGCGGGACCTGGGACGGCGGCCTGGGCGGTCGCCGAGACGTTCCCTGGCGTGGCCGCCACTCTGCTCGACCACAACGAGGCCTTCCTCGCCATGGCCGGGGCGCTGGCGCCCAGTACCACGGTAGGGACGATCGACCTCCGCCGGGGGGAACTCGGAGTGTTCGAACTGGGCCGCTCCTTCGACCTCGTGACCTGCGCCTATGCGCTGACCGAGCTCAACGACGATGAGATGCCAGCAGTGGCTGAACGGATCTGGCGCCACTGCAGCGGCCTGCTTGTTCTCGTTGAGCCGGGTCGGCCGCGCGATTACCAACGGCTGATGCAGGTCCGAGACCGACTGATCGGGCAGGGGGCGACCGTCCTGGCGCCGTGCCCGCATGAGCGCCCCTGCCCGCTGGTCGAGCCGGACTGGTGCCATTTCTCCGTGCGCCTCAACCGCAGCCGCGATCACATGCGGATGAAGGGCGGCACGCTCGGCTACGAGGACGAAAAGTTCAGCTATCTGATCGTCGCACGTCCTGGCATCGGCACGCGGGCGCCAGGCCGCGTCCTCCGCAAGCCGGACGAGAACAAATTCTCGGTGACGCTCGCCGTGTGCTGCAAAGAGGGACTTGAGCAGCGGGTCGTGCCGAGCCGCGACAAGCCGGCGTTCAAGGCGGCGAAGAAGCTGGACTGGGGCGACGCGGTTTAGGTCTCGCGCTAGTCATCATATGAATCTGTACCATAGGTTCACTTGTCGCCCTTCCGCGCCCGGAGTACCTTGCGCGCAAGCGGGGCACCAAGAGGAAGAACCAATGAAGTTCAAAGACATTCTCGGCACCGTCGGCAATACGCCGGTTGTGCGGATCAACAAACTGGGTCCGAAGCACGTAAAGCTCTACGTCAAGATCGAGGCCTTCAACCCGCTCGGCTCGGTCAAGGACCGGCTGGCGCTCGGCGTGATCGAAGCGGCGGAAAAGTCCGGCGCGCTCAAACCGGGCCAGACCGTCATCGAAGCGACCAGCGGCAACACCGGCATCGGTCTCGCCATGGTCTGCGCCGCCAAGGGCTATCCGCTCGTCGTAACCATGGCCGAGAGCTTTTCGGTCGAGCGGCGGAAGCTGATGCGTTTCCTCGGCGCCAAGGTGGTGCTGACCCCAGCATCGGAGCGCGCCAACGGCATGATCCGCAAGGCCGAGGCCCTGGCTGCACAGAATGGCTGGTTCCAGACCCGACAGTTCGAGAACGAAGCCAACCCCGAGATGCACTCGCGGACGACCGCGCAGGAAATCCTGCGCGATTTCGCCGACGAGAAGCTCGACTACTGGGTCACCGGCTTCGGCACCGGCGGCACGCTGACCGGCGTCGGCCGGGTGCTGCGTGACAAGATGCCCAACACCAAGATCATCGTCGCCGAGCCCGAAGGTGCCCCGATGCTCACCAGCGGCGAGAGCCAGCCGGAACGCCGCGCCGATCACGCGGCGACCGGCAGCCATCCAGTGTGGAAGCCGCATCCGTTCCAGGGCTGGAGCCCTGACTTCATTCCGTGGATCACCAGCGAGGCGGTCACCGAGAAGCTGTTCGACCAGATCCTGACCATTGCCCCGCCGGACGGGATGAAGGCATCGATGGACCTGGCGCAGAAGGAAGGCATTTTCGTCGGCATCACCGCCGGTGCCACCTTCGCGGCCGCCCTCAAGCTCGCCGAAACGGCGCCCGAGGGTTCGACCATCCTCGCCATGCTGCCCGACACCGGCGAGCGCTACCTCTCGACACCGCTGTTTGCCGACGTGCCGGCCGACATGACGCCCGAGGAGGAGGCGATCTCGACCTCGACGCCCGGCCAGCAGTTGCCACCTAGAGTTGCAGCCTGACAGTAGCAGAGGGCCCCGAGAGGGGCCCTCTTTGCATCCAAAGGCGTGATGCCACGTTTCTAGGCATCATGCGTTTCGATCGCCATTTTCCAAGTCGGATCATCAACCGCGTCGCCGACTTCCTGTCGACGGCGACGGGGTTCATCGCGACCTTCGTCGCTCTGCTGCTGGGCATCGCCCTTGGCGCGTTCCTGCAGTTCAACGACAGCTTCATGTTCGGCTTCAACATCTTCCTGTCGGTCGCGGCGATCGTGATCTCGGGTGTGATCCTTGTCGCCGGTGCGCGCAGCGAAGCCGCACTGCACGTCAAGCTCGACTACCTGATCGAAGCCTCGAAGGCGCCCAACAAGTCCGTCGGCATCGAGCACAAGCAGGTGTCGGAGATCGAGGCTGAGCGCGCAGAGCTCGAAAAGAAGGCCCTCACCGCCATCGAGGAGGTGGTTGAGGACGAGGTTGCGGAACAGCTCGAGACGCGTGGGCGACGCAAGAAGGCAGACGCCTAGGCTGCCTGCCTTGGTCCCGGCCCCACATAGCGCGATTGCGGCCGGATGAGCTTGCCTGTCGCCGCTTCCTCCTTTGCATGCGCGATCCAACCACCAATCCGGCTGGCGGCGAAGATGGCGGTGAACGTTTCACGCGGGAAGCCGAGCGCCTCGAGCAGCAAGGCGGGGTAGAACTCGACATTGGTCGCCAGCACGCGGCCAGGCTTGTGACGCGCCAGCGCCGCCAGAGCCGCCGCCTCGACATGCGTGGCGAGCGCGATGCGCGTCGTGTCGACCGCACCGGACTGGGCCAGCCGATCGAGCGCTGCCTTGAGCGCATCGGCGCGGGGATCGCGGACGCGATAAATGCGATGGCCAAAGCCCATCAGCCGGCGTCCGCTGGTGAGCTCGTTTTCGATCCATGCCGCAGCGTTCTCGGGCTTACCGATCGCATCCAGCATATCGAGTACCGGTCCAAGCGCCCCGCCATGCCGCGGCCCCTTCAGCGCGCCGAGAGCGGCCAGCGCCGACGAGTTGAGCCCGGCGAGCGTCGAGGCGACCACGCGGGCGGCGAAGGTCGACGCGTTGAGCCCATGGTCGACGACCGTGACTAGGTAGGCATCGAGCGCGGCGGCCCTTGCCGGCGCCGGCGCGGCATCCCCGAGCATGCTGAGCATGTCAGCCGCATGGCCGAGTGAGGTATCCGGGACGCGCGGCGGCTTGCCGGTGTGAAGCCGGACCAGCGCCGGCAGCAGCACCGACGGGGCGGCCGCGAGGAGCAGGGCGGTGTCGAGCTCCGTACCGTCCGGCAGCCGGGCCATCAGCGCCCGAATGCCGTCATAGATCGGCCGATCGGCAAAGAAGGGCAGCTCGCGCTCGATCGCGCGATAGACGTCCAGCCGGGCCTTGGCGAGCGGCTGGCTCAGGTCGCTCGGCAGGTCGGGGAAAAATCCGTCCCACAGCAATCCCAGCATGTCTTCGTAGGTCATGCGGCCGGCCAGCGTCTCGAGCGGCTGACCGCGAATGATCAGTCGGCCAGCGAGCCCATCGACATCCGAAAGGATGGTTTCCGCTGCGACGACATCTTCGAGTCCGTTGCTCATTCGAGCCTCCTTGGCTGTTTGCAGCGGAAGGTAAGCGCGCTAATATTGACGTCAATCTTGATCAATATGATCAATGTGAGGTTCAACATGTGGCTCAGCGCCGCCGACGCGCTTGCCCGGCTCGGTTCGAAGCCGCAGTCGCTCTACGCCAATGTCAGTCGCGGTCGGATACGCGCCAAGCCCGACCCCTCCGACAGCCGCCGCAGCCTCTATCGCGAGGAGGACGTGGATCGCGTCGCGCACCGCTCGCGCGGCCGGCGCAGTGCGGTCGCGACGGCGTCGGAGGCGATCAGCTGGGGCGAGCCGGTGCTGGCCTCGGCGATCTCCACCGTCAGCGGCGGACGTCTCTACTACCGGGGCAAAGACGCCACCGAACTCGCCGAGGATGCCACCCTCGAGGACATCGCCGAGTTGCTGTGGGGCACGCCGTACCGGTCGAGCGGGCAACCGATCGAGGCACAACCTTCGATACAAACACTTCTTTCCGCCCTTGCGGCGCGGATTTCAGATGACCCGTCGAGCGCCGGTCGCGGAACCGTCCTGTTACGCGAGGATGCATTATCGGTGTTCGCGACCGCGCTGTCCGCACTGGCGGGGCGAGGGCAGGGCCCCGCCCACATCCAGTTGGCAGCCGCCTTTGGCCGCCCCGATGCAGCCGATGCCCTGCGCCGGGCGCTAGTCCTGCTGGCCGACCACGAGCTGAACGCCTCGACCTTTGCCGCGCGCGTCACCGTCTCGACCGGCGCCGCCCTATCAGCCGGGGCCCTCGCCGGCCTCGCCGCGCTCGGCGGCCCCCGACACGGCAATGCCGCCCCGGAGGTACTGGCTCTCGCCGAGGATATCGACGCCCATCCCGAAGCGGCCGAGGAAGCGCTGCGCGACTGGCTGGGTGAGCGCCGTGCCGTCCCCGGTTTCGGCCACCCGCTCTATCCACGCGGCGACATCCGCTGCCGCGCGCTGCTCGCGGCCATCGACCTTCCGCCGGCCTTTGTGCGACTGGCTGAAGCCGGACGCGCTATTCTCGACGAGGAGCCGAATGTCGACTTCGCCCTTGCGGTCCTGGCTTCCGCCTACGATCTCCCCCGCGAGGCCCCGGCCACGATCTTCGCACTCGCCCGCTCCGTCGGCTGGCTCGCCCACGGCATCGAGCAGGCCACATCGGGTCAATTGATCCGGCCCCGCGCGCGCTACGTGGGACCGCCGATCGTGACCGCGAGCTGATGCGTTCGCAGCACACACTGGTGCCGCATTGGTGACATACCCACCATAACGGGTAGGGTGACTTGCCCTTTGGTACCGACGCCCTATTTAATCAGCAGAATCAGGCTCGCCGCCCATCTTGGGGACCGGCCCGATTGCTAGGCGGGCGCGGGCTCGCAAATCCTCCCTTGAGCCCCGCGTCCCAGGAAAGGACCAAATATGTCGGACACGACCCAAGGCGGCGCCGCATTCGATCGCGATCGGGTTTACCCGGTGCTGCCCCTACGCGATATCGTTGTCTTTCCGGGCATGATCGTGCCCCTGTTCGTCGGCCGCGAGAAATCGGTGAAGGCCCTCGAAGAGGTGATGCGCGACGACAAGCACATTCTGGTCGTCACCCAGAAGAACGCCCAGGACGACGATCCGTCGCCTGAAGAGATTTACGCCACGGGCACCATTGCCTCCGTGCTGCAGCTGCTCAAGCTTCCCGACGGTACCGTGAAGGTGCTGGTGGAAGGCCTGCGCCGCGCCAAGATCGACAAGTATCTGCAGACCGTCGACTACTTCGAGGCCGAGGCCACCAACCTCGACGAGCCCGAGGAGGACGCCACCGAGCTCGAGGCCCTGGCCCGCTCGGCGCAGAACGAGTTCGAGAACTACGTCAAGCTGAACAAGAAGATCTCGGCCGAGGTGGTCAACGCCGTCAGCCAGATCACCAACCATTCAAAGCTTGCCGACACCATCGCCAGCCACCTCGTGATCAAGATCGAGCAGAAGGAAGATCTGCTCGGGACCGTCTCGATCGCCGAACGCATCCAGAAGATCCTTGGCCTCATGGAGGGCGAGATCGGTGTGCTGCAGGTGGAAAAGCGCATCCGCAGCCGCGTCAAGCGGCAGATGGAGAAGACGCAGCGCGAGTACTATCTCAACGAGCAGATGAAGGCGATCCAGCGCGAGCTGGGCGACGGCGAGGAAGGCTCGAACGAGCTGACCGAGCTCGAAGAGAAGATCAAGAAGACCCGACTTTCGAAGGAAGCGCGGACGAAGGCGGATGGCGAGCTGAAGAAGCTCAAGACCATGAGCCCGATGTCGGCCGAAGCCACGGTCGTCCGCAACTATCTCGACTGGCTGCTGACGCTCCCCTGGGGCAAGAAGAGCAAGGTCAAGCGCGACCTAGTCTACGCCGAGCAGGTGCTGGACGAGGATCACTATGGCCTCGAGAAGGTCAAGGAACGCATCCTCGAGTACCTTGCCGTGCAATCGCGCACCGGCAAGCTCAAGGGCCCCATCCTCTGCCTCGTCGGCCCCCCGGGCGTCGGCAAGACCTCGCTCGGCAAGTCGATCGCCAAGGCCACCGGCCGTGAGTTCGTGCGCATGGCGCTCGGCGGCGTCCGTGACGAAGCCGAGATCCGCGGTCACCGCCGGACCTATATCGGCTCCATGCCTGGCAAGGTCATCCAGTCGCTGAAGAAGGCCGGCAAGTCCAATCCGCTCTTCCTGCTCGACGAGATCGACAAGATGGGCCAGGACTTCCGCGGCGATCCGTCGTCGGCGCTGCTCGAAGTGCTGGATCCGGAGCAGAACTCGACGTTCAACGACCACTACCTCGAGGTCGATTTCGACCTGAGCGACGTGATGTTCGTGACCACGTCGAACACGCTCAACATCCCGGCTCCGCTGATGGACCGCATGGAGATCATCCGTCTGTCGGGCTACACCGAGGACGAGAAGTTCGAGATCGCGCGCCGTCACCTGATCCCTGAGACGCTGAAGGAAAACGGCCTGCAGCCCAAGGAGTTCGTCATCGATGACGAGCAACTGATGGCAGTGGTCCGCAACTACACCCGTGAAGCCGGCGTCCGTAACCTCAAGCGTGAGCTGAGCAAGCTCATGCGGAAGGCCGTGCGCGACATCCTGGTCAAGAAGTCGACCAAGGTGGTCATCACTCCGGAACTGCTCGAGGAATATCTCGGGCCGGCATTCTTCCGGAACGACAAGATCGACGCCGAGCCGCAGGTCGGCGCGGTGACGGGCCTAGCCTGGACTTCGGTTGGCGGCGAGATCCTGACGATCGAAGGCGTGATGACGCACGGCAAGGGGCGCATGACCGTTACGGGTAACCTCAAGGAAGTGATGAAGGAATCCATCACTGCCGCTTCGGGTTACGTGCGCTCGCGGGCCGTCGACCTCGGCATCAAGCCGCCGCTGTTCGACACGCGTGACATCCACCTGCACGTGCCGGAAGGCGCGACACCGAAGGATGGTCCGTCGGCCGGCATCGGCATGGCCACGGCGATCGTCTCGCTGATGACCGGCATTCCGGTCCGGCACGACATCGCCATGACCGGCGAAGTGACGCTGCGGGGCAGGGTGCTGCCGATTGGCGGGCTCAAGGAAAAGCTCCTTGCAGCGCTCCGCTCGGGCATCAAGACCGTGCTCATTCCCGAGGAGAACACGCGTGATCTCAAGGAGATCCCGAAGAACGTGACCGAGGGGATGGAGATCATCCCGGTTACCCGGATGGACGAGGTGCTGAGCCGCGCCCTGATCCGCCAGCCCGAGCCGATCGAGTGGCAGTACGACGACGACAAGCCGGCCGCCACCCCGGCTCCTGCGATCGAGACGCCGGAAGGCGACGAGGCCACCTCGGGCCTGCCGCACTGAGCGGCGACCCATCGCTGTATACGGAGACGGCGCCCTCGGGCGCCGTCTCCATTTGTGCCACGCCTGTCGCAAGACCGTCACACGGCGTAGCTATCGCCAGCACTTTTGATGGCTAGAGGAGTCGGTGATGGACGGAGCGGACTGGGTACGCGAACTGCGGTTGATGAATGCGCGCGTGCTGTCGCCGGCCGATACGGGCGCCACCGCGCTCAGCATGCGCGACGGCGTCATTACTGACGTCGCCGCGGCGACGAGCGCGTCAACCATCGACTGCGAGGGCGATTTCCTCATCCCGGGGCTGATCGACCTCCACACCGACAATATCGAGCACCATTTCCATCCGCGGCCGGGCGTGACCTGGCCGTCGGCGCTCGCCGCGGCCCTCGCGCACGATGCGCAGATGCTGTCATCGGGCATCACCACCGTCCTCGATTCGCTCTCGCTTGGTGACTACGACAGCGCCGGTGCGCGGACCCGCATGCTGCATTCGGCGATTGGCGGGCTTGACGAGGCCTTCGACGCGGGCCTGCTGCGCGTCGACCATCACTTCCACTTCCGCTGCGAACTGTCCGATGGCGGCCTGCTGCCGATCATCGAGGAGCATGTCGACAATCCGCGCCTGCGGCTGATGTCGATGATGGACCACACGCCGGGCCAGCGGCAGTGGCACGACGTCGCCCTCTACCGCGAGTTCCGCCGCAAGAAGAACAACCGCGTCTGGGAAGACGCCGAATGGCAGGCCTATCTCGACGACCGGCTGGCCCAGCAGGCGCGCTTCGTGCCCGAGGCCCGCGAGATCATCTCGAATCACGGCCGCGACAAGCAGATCCGGCTCGCCAGTCACGACGACACCACCATTGAGGATGTTGCGCAGTCGCATGCCGACGGCATCTCGATCAGCGAGTTCCCGACGACGCTCCACGCCGCCCGCCGGGGCCGCGAACTCGGCCAGAAGATCGTCATGGGCGCGCCCAACGTCGTTCTCGGCGGCTCGCACTCAGGCAATGTCGGCGCCATGGCACTGGCGGAGGAGGGGCTGCTCGACGTGCTGACCTCCGATTACGTCCCAGCCAGCCTCCTGCCGGCGGCGTTCCTCGTCGGCGAGCAACTGGGCGACCTCGGCAAGGGCCTCGCGACCGTCACCAGCAAACCGGCGGAACTGCTCGGCTTCGCCGATCGCGGTCGTCTCGAGCCGGGCCTGCGTGCCGATGTGCTGCAGGTGCGGATCGTCAATGGTCAGCCGGTCATACGCGGCGCCTGGGTAGCGGGTCGGCGCTACCTCTAGTCATTATCTCAATCGTCTACTGGTGAACCGTCGGGTGGCACCCCACCTGACGGTTTCCGTTTGCCACGGCAAATGAGAACGAATATAGAACGCAACCCGCGTCGGACGGAGTTGAGGGACCCGCTTTGAATCGTGCACTCATCGTCATCCTGGCCGCCGTCACGCTCGATGCGATCGGCATCGGCCTGATCTTCCCGATTCTGCCCCGCCTGCTCGAGGACGTTGCCCACACCCATGAGGTGGCGACGCTGATGGGCATCATGCTCGCGCTCTATTCGGCGATGCAGTTCCTGTTCTCGCCGGTGCTTGGGGTGCTGAGCGATCGCTATGGCCGCCGGCCGGTGCTGCTTATTTCGCTCGCGGGTGCGGCGATCGACTATCTCGTGATGGCCTTCGCACCCGAACTCTGGATGCTGGTGGTCGGCCGCGCCATTGCCGGCATCACCAGCGCCAACATGTCGGTGGCGACGGCCTACATCACCGACATCTCGGCCGAGGAGGACCGCGCCCGGCGTTTTGGCTATTTCCATGCCATGTTCGGCATCGGCTTCATCATCGGCCCGGTGATTGGCGGCATTCTCGGTGATATCTGGGTGCGGGCACCGTTCCTCGTCGCCGCCGGACTCAACGCGCTGAACTTTGCGCTTGCGCTCTTCGTTCTCCCCGAATCGCGCAAGGGCGATGCAGCGACGAAGTTCGATTTCGCCGCGCTCAACCCGTTCCGCCCGCTCGGCTGGGCCTTCAGCTTCGCGAGCTTGCTGCCGCTGATGGCAATCTTCGTCATCATGAACTTCGTCGGCACCATGTACGGCACCGTCTGGGCGCTGTTCGGCCAGGATATGTTCCAGTGGAACGGACTGATGATCGGGCTCTCGCTCGGCGCCTTCGGACTGTTCCACGCCGGTGCGCAGGCGCTGCTAACCGGGCCGGCCGCCGCCCGGCTCGGCGAGCGCTGGGCTCTCGTGCTCGGCATGGCGTGCGAACTGACCGCGCTGGTGATTCTCGGCTTTGCCATGCAGGGCTGGATCCTGTTCGCGCTGGCGCCGCTCTTTGCCCTCGGCGGCATCGGCATGCCGGCGCTGCAATCGCTGACCACGCGGCAGGTCGATGGCGATAATCAGGGCAAGCTCCAAGGCGTACTGGCGAGCCTCGTCAGCCTCTCGGCCGTGTTCGGGCCGCTGTTCTTCTCCTACGTGTATTTCCTGCTGCAACCGACCTGGCCGGGCCTGATCTGGATCGTCGGAGGCGCCGTATATCTGCTGGCCTTGCCGCTGCTTCTGGGGATTCGCAGGACGCCGATTGCCACACCAGCGCCCGAAGGTTGACAAAGTTGGGCCAAAATTGACGGGTCATTAACAGAATTGCTGAGGCCAAGCGGCGGAGAAGCCCGGATTTCCTTGCGTTCCGGTCAGAATCGAAGAAGGGTCTCGGCGTTTTGGTTCGCCACCGAAGGCGGGCATCCCACAGTGAGGAAACGCTATGTCTAACAAGAACGATCTGATCGGCGTCGTCGCCGACAAGGCGGGCCTGACCAAGGCCCAGGCCGGCGAGGCTGTCGATGCCGTGTTTGACGCCATCACGTCTTCGCTGAAGAAGGGTGACGAGGTCCGTCTGGTTGGCTTCGGCACGTTCGCCGTGTCCAAGCGCAAAGCCTCTGTCGGCCGCAACCCGGCCACTGGCGCCGAGATCAAGATCCCGGCTTCCAACCAGGCCAAGTTCAAGCCCGGCAAGGGCCTGAAGGACGCGATCAACTAAGGTTCGCGCCTACCGGTCTTCTGACCAACATGGCCCCGTGCGCTGGTCGCCGGGGCCATTGTCTGTTTTAGGCCCAGACTTGCCCGATCGGTGGATGGGTTGACGCCTGCAAGGCGAAACCCTAGTTAGGGCGCCTCATCGCCGCTGTGCGCCCGCGCAGCCGGCACGATGGGCGGTTAGCTCAGTTGGTAGAGCATCTCGTTTACACCGAGAGGGTCGGCGGTTCGAGACCGTCACCGCCCACCACTTTCCCAAGAAATTCAAACTTTTGGTCGCGAGTTCTGCCGCGTGCATGACCGGTTTGCGACGCCAAGTTTGCCCGTTCCGAAAAACCTCGCCTTCGACGCTTGACACTCCCCGGAACCCCCTCTAAACGGACGCCACGTTGCGCGGACGACTTGTTCGCAAGCGCTGCGGGAGTAGCTCAGTTGGTTAGAGCGCCGGCCTGTCACGCCGGAGGTCGCGGGTTCGAGCCCCGTCTCTCGCGCCACCTTTTCTTAGGTGGCGAAGGGCACTCAGCCCCCATTCAGACAAATTCCGTTAGCAACATTCCAAGGTCGCCCTTGCTTCGCGCGAGGGAAGAACCACATTCAAAGCTGACGCCAAGCGGAACCGCAGGCGTGTCGAGTGCATTGGGACGCTGGGAGGCGACCAAGGAGAAGCCATATGCGGATGTCGCAACGTCTGCTGATAGCGGTTTCGGGTGCATTGCTGGCTGGCGGGGCAGGGCCCTCGCTGGCCTCTGACGTTATTACGGTTCCCGTCGAGTCTTCCGAGATCGCCGTTCCGGTGAGCGATGGCGCGTTCGACTGGAATGGCTTCTATACTGGCGTCTATGGGGTCGTGCAGTCGAGCGAGTTGCGCGGTACCGAAGTCGGCGCTGGCGTCGAAGCGGGCGTCAACGCCCAGTTCGATTTCTTCCTCGTCGGCGGCGAGGTTGCCCTGCAGGGGCTCACCAGCGACACCATCGATACTGCCTATGGCAAGATCACCGGCCGCGGCGGCGTACTGATCACCCCCGATGTGCTCGCATACGCTTCGGCCGGCTACGGTATGGAGCTTACCGGCACCGGTGAAAGCGATGTGCTGGCCGGTGGCGGCGTCGAGTTCGCGGTCAACGACTCGCTGTCCCTCAATGCCGAATACACGCGCAGCTTCTCGGTCGAGGGCGACAATTCCAAGGACCAGCTCACGCTGGGCGCGCGCTTCCACTTCTAGCCCCGCCGTACCACAAACCAGCACTGCGAGCAGCTGTCGCTGGCATGAGTCCGCGGCTGTACTGCTGTCCGCGGCAGCCCATTCTCTGAATTGTGTTGAGGTATGGGACTCCACATTGGCGAAAATGCTGCGTAGCCCCTTGCGCGCCGGGCGTCTCAGGCGCAATCGTTCGCTAATATGAGCGCAATGATCAACATTAGTTTTCCTTGAAACGGTTTTTGGCGTGGGCTAAGCCCGTGCCACACGAAGTCGCGTCGTCTCGGGGGCCCACAATTGCCCATTTGGCCGCGCGATGCCGGTACCTCCCACCGGCAGACCATTAGGCTGCACAATGAACGAGTTGCTCAGCAACTACCTGCCGATCCTTATCTTCGTCGGTCTGGCTGCGGTTATCGCCCTGGCCCTCATGGTTGCCCCCTTTATCGTTGCCTACAAGAAGCCGGATCCTGAGAAGGTCTCGGCATTCGAGGCCGGTTTTGAGGCGTTCGACGACGCGCGCATGAAGTTCGATGTGCGCTTCTACCTGGTGTCGATCCTGTTCATCGTCTTCGACCTCGAAGTGGCGCTGCTGTTCCCATGGGCAGTAGCGTTCCGCGAGGTCGGCTGGTTCGGCTTCTGGTCGGTCATGATCTTCCTCGGCGTCCTGACCATCGGCTTTATCTACGAGTGGAAGAAAGGCGCGCTGGAATGGGATTGACCGAAGGGACGCTTGTCGCTCCCCAGCCCAAGGGCGTCATCGATCCGAAGACCAACAAGCCTGTTGGTGCCGACGATCCGTTCATGCTCGAAGTCAATGCCGAGTTGGCCGACAAGGGCTTCCTCGCCACGACCGCGTCGCAGCTGATCACCTGGGCCCGTACCGGCTCGCTGATGTGGATGCAAACGGGCCTCGCCTGCTGCGCCGTCGAGATGATCCAGATGTCGATGCCGCGCTACGACATCGAGCGATTCGGCACCGCACCGCGCGCCTCGCCGCGCCAGGCCGACGTGCTGATCGTTGCTGGCACCCTGACCAACAAGATGGCCCCGGCGCTGCGCAAGGTCTACGACCAGATGCCGGAGCCCCGCTACGTCATCTCGATGGGCAGCTGCGCCAATGGGGGCGGCTACTACCACTATTCCTATTCGGTGGTGCGCGGCTGCGACCGCGTCATGCCGGTGGACATTTATGTCCCGGGCTGCCCGCCGACCGCTGAAGCTTTGTTGTACGGCATCCTGCTCCTGCAGAAAAAGATCCGCCGCACCGGCACGATCGAACGATAGGACCGGCCATGACTGACGGCCCCATTCCTTCACCGCTCGCGGCGCTCGCCGAACGCGTGCGCAACGCACTCGGCGACAAGGTGCTCGACCATACGCTGGCCTTCGGCGAGTTGACCCTGCACGTAGAGCGCGACGCCATCGTCGATGTGACGACGTTCCTGCACGACCACGAGGCCTTCATCTCGATCATCAGCGTCTGCGGCGCCGATTATCCCGATCGCGAGCAGCGCTTCGACGTGGTCTACCACCTGCTCAGCCCCCGCCAGAACCTGCGCGTGCGCTTGAAGCTGACCACCGACACCGAACAGACGGTTCCTTCGATCACCGCCATGTTCCCGGGCGCCGACTGGTTCGAGCGCGAGACCTACGATCTCTACGGCGTCCTGTTCACCGGGCATCCGGATCTCCGCCGCCTCCTGACCGACTACGGCTTCGACGGCTATCCGCTGCGCAAGGACTTCCCGACCACCGGCTATGTGCAGGTGCGCTACGACGAAGAACGCAAGCGCGTCGTCTACGAGCCGGTAAAGCTCGCGCAGGAATTCCGGCAATTCGATTACCTGTCACCTTGGGAGGGTACGGATTACGTGCTGCCTGGTGACGAGAAGGCGAAGAACTGATGTCCGAAGTCGATGTAAGAAACTTCACGATCAACTTCGGCCCGATCCACCCTTCGGCGCACGGTGTGCTGCGGCTCATCCTCGAGCTCGATGGCGAAGTCGTCGAGCGCGTCGATCCGCATATTGGCCTGCTGCATCGCGGCACCGAAAAGCTGATCGAGACCAAGACCTACCTGCAGGCCGTGCCCTATTTCGACCGGCTCGACTATGTGTCGCCGATGAACCAGGAGCACGCCTTCTGCCTCGCGGTGGAAAAGCTGCTCGGGCTAGAAGTGCCGATGCGCGGCCAGCTGATCCGCGTGCTTTACGCCGAGATCGGGCGACTCTTGTCCCACATCCTGAACTGCACGACGCAGGCCATGGACGTCGGCGCGCTGACGCCGCCGCTCTGGGGCTTCGATGAGCGCGAAAAGCTCATGATCTTCTACGAGCGCGCCTCGGGCAGCCGCATGCACGCGGCCTATTTCCGTCCGGGCGGAGTGCACCAGGACCTGCCGCAGGCACTTGTCGACGACATCGAGGCGTTCTGCGATCCGTTCCTACTCGTCCTCGACGACCTCGAGAAGCTGCTGACTGGCAACCGCATCTATATGCAGCGCAACGCCGATATCGGCGTGGTGTCGGCTGAGGACGCCTGGAAGTGGGGCTTCTCGGGCGTGATGGTGCGTGGCTCCGGCGCCGCCTGGGACCTCCGCAAGGCGCAGCCCTACGAGTGCTACGACCGCTTTGATTTCGACGTGCCAGTCGGCAAGAACGGCGACTGCTACGATCGCTATCTCGTCCGCATGGAAGAGATGCGCCAGTCGATCCGCATCATGAAGCAGGCGATTGCGCTGCTGAATTCGCCCGAAGGGCAGGGGCCGGTGGCCTCGACCGACGGCAAGGTCGTGCCGCCCAAGCGCGACGAGATGAAGCAGTCGATGGAAGCGCTGATCCATCACTTCAAGCTCTACACCGAAGGCTACAAGGTTCCTGCCGGCGAGGTCTACGCTGCCGTCGAGGCGCCCAAGGGCGAGTTCGGCGTATACCTGGTCTCGGACGGCACCAATAAGCCATACCGCTGCCATATCCGCGCGCCGGGTTTCGCACACCTGCAGGCCATGGATTTCCTTTGCCGAGGGCACATGCTGGCGGACGTCGCCGCTATCCTCGGTTCGCTCGATATCGTGTTTGGTGAGGTCGATCGGTAATGTCCGTCCGCCGTTTAGCAGATGAGGCGATCCAGCCGGCCACCTTCGCATTCACGAAGGCGAACCAGGCCTGGGCCGAAAAGAAGATGGCCGAGTATCCGCCGGGCCGTCAGCAGTCCGCCGTGATCCCGGTGCTGTTCCGCGCCCAGGAGCAGGAAGGCTGGATCAGCCGCGCCATCATCGAGGCTGTCGCGAACCTCCTCAGCATGCCGTACATACGCGTGCTCGAAGTCGCGACCTTCTACACCCAGTTCCAGCTGAAGCCGGTCGGCACCGTCGCCCACGTTCAGGTCTGCGGCACGACGCCGTGCATGCTGCGCGGCGCCGAAGACCTCCGCCACGTCTGCGAGCGCAAGATCAGCCACAGCGCGTTCGAAGTGACCCCCGACGGCAAGTTCAGCTGGGAGGAGGTCGAGTGCCTCGGCGCCTGCGTGAACGCCCCGCTCGTAATGATCGGCAGCGACACCTACGAGGACCTCACGCCCGAGAGCCTCGAGACCATCCTCGACAAGTTCGCCGCGGGCAAGGGCGCCGAAGTGAAGCCGGGCCCGCAGGTCGGACGCCAGTATGGCGCGGCCGAAGGTGGGCAGACCACGCTGCTCGAAAAACCGACCGCCAAGCGCACCTACAAGCCGTTCCCGCCGCCCCCCGAGCCCGCGCCGGCTTCTGCCGCCGCGGCCCCAGCCCCCGCGCCATCAGCTGCGGCGACTGAACCGACCGCCCCCGGCCGCAAACGGAAGACGACCGAAGAGACTGCGCCTGCGCTCAAGTCCCCATCGCCGGAGAAAATGTCGACGGCGACCGCGGAAGCAGAGCGGAAGGCCGTTGATGCCGCGGCCAAGGCCGACGGCAAGCCGAACAAGGCCATGCGTGAAGACGCGACCGGTGCTGAATCGCCGGCCGGCAAGATCGATGCAGGCAAGGCGCCGGGCAAGCCGCGCGGCAAGAAGGGTGACACCTGATGCTCGAAGACAAAGACCGCATCTTCACCAACCTCTACGGCACCGGCGACTGGGGCCTCGAAGGGGCTCGCGCCCGTGGCGGCTGGGTCGATACCAAGAAGTTCATCGACAACGGTCGCGACTGGATCGTCAACGAAGTGAAGGGCTCGGGCCTGCGTGGTCGCGGCGGCGCCGGTTTCCCGACCGCGCTGAAGTGGACCTTCATGCCGAAAGAGGGCGTCAACGATGGCCGCCCGAGCCAGCTTCTCGTCAATGCCGACGAGTCCGAGCCCGGCACCTGCAAGGACCGCGAGATCCTGCGCCACGATCCGCACCACCTGATCGAGGGCTGCCTCCTCGCCGGCCGCGCCATGGGCGCGCATATCGCCTACGTCTACATCCGCGGCGAATTCATCCGCGAGCGGCAGAACTTCGAAGCCGCCGTGCAGCAGGCCTATGATGCCCGCCTGATCGGCAAGGACAACATCCACGGCTGGGACTTCGAGATCGTCGTCCACCATGGCGCCGGCGCCTACATCTGCGGCGAAGAGACCGCGCTGATGGAGTCGCTCGAGGGCAAGAAGGGCCAGCCGCGCCTGAAGCCGCCGTTCCCGGCAGCGATGGGCGTCTACGGCAACCCGACTACCGTCAACAACGTCGAGTCGATCGCCGTCGTGCCGGAGATTCTTCGCCGTGGCGGCGCCTGGTTCGCCGGCATCGGCCGCCCGAACAACACCGGCACCAAGCTGTTCATGGTCTCCGGCCACGTGAACAAGCCGGCCCTGTTCGAGGATGCCCTCGGCTGCACCTTCGAAGAACTGATCGAAAAGCACTGCGGCGGCATCCGTGGCGGCTGGGACAACCTGCTCGCGGTGATCCCGGGCGGCGCGTCCTGCCCGGTTGTGCGCGGCGAAGATATGCGCACCGCCATCATGGATTTCGACGGGTTGCGCGACAAGAAGAGCTCGTTCGGCACCGGCGGCATGATCGTGATGGACAAGTCGACCGACATCATCAAGGCCATCTGGCGCATCGCGGCCTTCTTCAAGCACGAGAGCTGCGGCCAGTGCACGCCGTGCCGCGAAGGCACCGGCTGGATGATGCGCGTGATGGAGCGCATGGTCGAAGGCCGCGCCCAGAAGCGCGAAATCGACATGCTGTTCGAAGTCACCAAGCAGATCGAAGGGCACACCATCTGCGCCCTCGGCGATGCGGCGGCCTGGCCGATCCAGGGCCTGATCCGCAATTTCCGCGACGTCATCGAGGCGCGGATCGATCAATACACCTGGTCCTCGACCAGCGAGGGCGCCGTGCCCTCGATCGCGGCGGAGTAAGGGCGATGGCCAGCATCAAGGTCGACGGCACACTCGTCGAAGTCCCGGACTACTACACGCTGATGCAGGCGGCTGAGGCCGCGGGCGCCGAGATCCCGCGCTTCTGCTACCATGAGCGCCTGTCGGTCGCCGGCAACTGCCGCATGTGCCTCGTCGAGGTGAAGGGCGGGCCGCCGAAGCCCCAGGCCAGCTGCGCCATGTCGGTCAAGGACCTGCGTCCCGGACCGAACGGCGAGCCGCCCGAGATGTTCACCAACACGCCGATGGTCAAGAAGGCCCGCGAAGGCGTGATGGAGTTCCTGCTGATCAACCATCCGCTCGATTGCCCGATCTGCGATCAGGGCGGTGAGTGCGACCTGCAGGACCAGGCCATGGCCTATGGCGTGGACAAGAACCGCTATGTCGAGAACAAGCGCGCCGTCGAGGACAAGTATCTCGGGCCGCTCGTGAAGACCGAGATGAACCGCTGCATCCACTGCACGCGCTGCGTCCGCTTCACCACCGAAGTTGCTGGTATCAGCGAAATGGGCCTCCTCGGCCGCGGCGAGGATGCCGAGATCACGTCTTACCTCGAGCAGGCGCTGACCAGCGAACTGCAGGGCAATGTGATCGACCTCTGCCCGGTCGGCGCGCTGACGTCGAAGCCCTACGCCTTCCACGCGCGTCCGTGGGAGCTGGTGAAGACCGAGTCCATCGACGTGATGGATGCGGTTGGCTCCAACATCCGCGTCGACAGCCGTGGCCGCGAAGTGATGCGCATCCTGCCGCGCGTCAACGAGGCCATCAACGAAGAGTGGATTTCCGACAAGACCCGCTTCATCTGGGACGGCCTCAAGGCCCAGCGCTTGGATCGTCCTTACGTCCGCAGCGGCGGCAAGCTGAAGCCCGCGTCTTGGGACGAGGCATTCGCCGCCATCTCCAAGGCGATCAAGGCCTCGGGCGGCGGCAACAAGGTCGGCGCCATCGCCGGCGATCTCGCTTCTGTCGAGGACATGTACGCGCTGAAGGCCCTGATGACCTCGCTCGGCTCGGGCATGACCGACAGCCGTCCGGCGATGTCGGGGATCGACCCGTCCATGCCGCGCTCGGCCTACATCTTCAACCCGACCATTGCCGGGATCGAGGAAGCCGACGCCATCCTGATCGTGGGTTCCAACCCGCGTAAGGAGGCCTCGGTGCTCAACGCCCGCATCCGCAAGGCCTGGCGCGGCAAGGGCACCCCGATCGCCGTGATCGGCGACCAGGCCGACCTCACCTACAACTACACCTATCTCGGCAACGGCTTCAGCACTCTCGCCGATCTCGCCGCCGGCAAGGGCAGCTTTGCCGACGTGCTGGCTAATGCCAAGAAGCCGCTGATCATAGTGGGCGAGGGAGCCGTGTCGCACGGCGCCGCCAAGTCCAAGCAGATCGGCCGCGACACCATCGCTCTCGCAGCCAAGCTCGCGACCGGCGCCAATGTCGCCGAGGGCTGGAACGGCTTTGCGCTGCTGCACAACGCCGCCGGCCGCGTCGGCGGCCTCGATATCGGCTTCGTGCCGCATGACGGCGGCGTCTGCTCCGCGGACCAGATCGGTCTCGCCGGCGAAGGCAAGCTCGACGTGCTGTTCCTGCTCGGCGCCGACGAGCACGACACCGCAGCCATGGGCAAAGCGTTCGTCGTATATGTCGGCACGCACGGCGATGCCGGCGCGCACCGCGCCGACGTGATCCTGCCGTCGGCGACCTACACCGAGAAGTCGGGCACCTACGTCAACACCGAGGGTCGCGTGCAGCTCGCCGAGCGCGCCGTGTTCCCGCCGGGCGAGGCGAAGGAAGACTGGGCGATTTTCCGTGCCATCTCTGCCGTCCTTGGCCAGGCGCTGCCCTTCAACTCGCTGAGCCAACTGCGCGCGAAGCTCTATGCCGAGTTCCCGCACCTCGGTCGTCTCGACCAGATCGCCAACAGCTCGGTCGATGATGTGAAGAAGCTCGCCGGTGCGGCGATCAAGACCAAGTCCGCCACCTTCACCTCGCCGGTGGCCGATTTCTACCTCACCAACCCCATCGCCCGCTCGTCGGCGACGATGGGTGAATGCGCCGCGCTGCAGGCCGGCCTCCGCCAGGCTGCAGAGTAAGGGACCCCGATGGATTTCGTCGTTTCAGCGCTGGACTACCTGCTCGGTATCCCGATTTTCGGTTGGGGTACGCAGATCGGTTTTATCTACAAGGGGCTGCTACTCCTCGTCGCGCTGCTGATTTTCACCGCTTACATCCTACTCGCCGACCGCAAGATCTGGGCGGCCGTGCAGGTGCGTCGCGGCCCCAACGTGGTCGGCCCGTTCGGTCTGCTGCAGTCCTTCGCGGACTTGTTGAAGTTCGTCTTCAAAGAGCCTGTTATCCCAGCGAGTTCCGACAAGGCGCTGTTCCTGCTGGCCCCGCTCGTCACCTCGATCCTCGCGCTCTCGGCTTACGCCGTGATCCCGTTCGACAAGGGCTGGGCGCTGGCCAATATCAATATCGGCGTCCTCTACATCTTCGCGATTTCCTCGCTCGGCGTGTACGGCATCATCATCGGCGGCTGGTCGTCGAACAGCAAATACGCCTTCCTCGGCGCGTTGCGTTCAGCCGCGCAGATGGTGTCGTATGAAGTCTCGATCGGCCTCGTGATCATCACGGTGCTGCTGGTCGCGGGCTCGCTCAACCTCACCGACATCGTCACGGCTCAGCAGTCGGGCGGCATCGCCCACATGCTCGGCGTTCCGTGGCTCAGTGTCCTCAACTGGTACTGGCTGCCGCTATTCCCGATGTTCGTGATCTTCTACATCTCGGCCCTCGCGGAAACCAACCGCCCACCCTTCGACCTGCCGGAAGGCGAGTCCGAGCTGGTCGCCGGCTACATGGTGGAATACGGCTCGACCCCGTACCTGCTGTTCATGCTGGGTGAGTACATCGCCATCATCCTGATGTGCGCGATGACCACGATCCTCTTCCTCGGAGGCTGGGCTTCGCCTATCGATCTGCCGCCGTTCAACTGGATCCCGGGCCTCGTCTGGTTCGGCCTGAAGCTCTGCGCGGTGTTCTTCATGTTCGCGATGGCAAAGGCGATCGTACCGCGCTACCGCTACGACCAGCTGATGCGTATCGGCTGGAAGGTGTTCCTGCCCATCTCGCTGCTGATGGTTGTCGTCGTGGCGTTCGTTCTCCAGCTCACCGGCTGGGGCTGGCACGGGGGTGCTGTCTGATGCGTTTCACCCAGTTCCTCAACGGCCTGTTGCTCCGCGAGTTCGTCGACGCCTTCTTCACGGCGATGCGCTACTTCTTCGCCCCGAAGAAGACCATCAACTACCCGTTCGAGAAGATCCCGTACTCGCCGCGCTTCCGCGGTGAGCACGCGCTGCGCCGCTATCCGAATGGCGAAGAGCGCTGCATCGCCTGCAAGCTCTGCGAAGCGATCTGCCCGGCCCAGGCCATCACTATCGAAGCCGGCCCGCGCCAGAACGACGGCACCCGCCGCACCATCCGCTACGACATCGACATGGTGAAGTGCATCTATTGCGGCTTCTGCCAGGAAGCCTGTCCGGTGGATGCCATCGTCGAGGGCCCGAACTTCGAGTTCGCGACTGAAACCCGCGAGGAACTGTACTTCTCCAAAGAGAAGCTGCTCGCCAATGGCGACCGTTGGGAGCGAGAGATCGCCGCCAACCTCGCCGCCGACGCGCCGTATCGGTAAGGAATCGAGATGACGCTGCCGCTCTTCTTCTTCTACGTGTTCTCGGTGATCACCGTCGCTTCGGCGCTCATGGTGATCGCGGCGCGTAACCCCGTGCACTCGGTGCTGTTCCTGATCCTCGCATTCGTGAACTCGGCGGGCCTGTTCATGCTGGCCGGCGCCGAGTTCCTCGCGCTGATCCTGATCGTCGTCTATGTCGGCGCGGTCGCGGTGCTGTTCCTGTTCGTCACCATGATGCTCGACGTTGATTTCGCGTCGCTGCGCTCAGGGATGCTGCAATACGCGCCGGTTGGCGTCGTGGTCGGCGTCATCCTGCTGCTCGAGCTGCTGCTGGTAGGGGGCAGCTTCGTACTGCCAACGGGCGTCGAGGCGACGGCGATGGTGCCGATCGAGGCCGGGGTTCAGAACACGAAGGCCATCGGCCTGTTGCTCTACACGCGCTACGTCTTTCTGTTCCAGGGCGCGGCAGCGATCCTGCTCGTCGCCATGATCGGCGCGATCGTTTTGACGCTGCGGCATAAGCCGAACGTCAAACGCCAGGACGTGTTCCGTCAGACCGGGCGCAAGCGCTCGGAAGGCGTCGAAGTGGTCAAAGTCAAATCGGGGCAGGGGCTCTAAATGCTGGCAGCAACCGGTATCGGCATCGGCCACTATCTCGCGGTAGGCGCAATCCTGTTCACGCTGGGCGTGTTCGGTATCTTCCTCAACAGGAAGAACATCATCGTCATTCTGATGTCGGTGGAACTGATCCTGCTCGCGGTGAACATCAACTTCGTGGCGTTCTCCTCGCAGCTTGGCGATCTCGCCGGGCAGATCTTCGCGCTGTTGATCCTCACGGTCGCGGCGGCGGAAGCGGCCATCGGCCTCGCCATCCTCGTCGTCTACTATCGCAACCGCGGCTCCATCGCCGTGGAAGACGTCAACTCGCTGAAGGGCTGACCACGTGATCCAGGCTATCGTCTTCCTGCCCCTCGTCGGGGCACTGATCGCAGGGTTGCTCGGCCGGGTCATCGGACACCGGACCAGCGAGTACATCACCTCGGGCCTGCTGATCGTCGCAGCGGTGCTGAGCTGGATCGTCTTCGCCAGCGACTTCTGGTTCGCGCCGGCCGCCGCCGAAGGCGCCGGCCACGCCGAGGCGACCAAGGTCCTCGTCTTGAGCTGGATCCATTCGGGCCCGATGCAGCTCGACTGGGTGCTGCGGGTCGACGGGCTGACGGCCGTGATGCTGGTGGTGGTCACCACCGTCTCGAGTCTCGTCCACGTCTATTCGATCGGCTATATGGCCGACGATCCGCACCGCGCGCGCTTCTTCGCCTACCTATCGCTCTTTACCTTCGCCATGCTGATGCTGGTGACGGCCGACAACTTCCTGCAGATGTTCTTCGGCTGGGAAGGCGTAGGCCTCGCGTCCTATCTGCTCATCGGCTTCTGGTACACGCGCCCCTCCGCCAGCGCGGCCGCCATCAAGGCCTTCGTCGTCAACCGCGTCGGCGATTTCGGCTTCGCGCTCGGCATCTTCGGCGCCTTCATGGTGCTCGGCCACCTCGATTTCGATGGCGCGTTCCACGCCGTGCCGGAAGTCGCCGGCCACACCATCCGGTTCCTGAGCTGGGACCTCGACGCGATGACCGTCGTCTGCCTGCTGCTCTTCATGGGCGCCATGGGCAAGTCGGCTCAGTTCCTGCTCCACACCTGGTTGCCGGACGCCATGGAAGGCCCGACGCCGGTTTCCGCGCTCATCCACGCCGCCACCATGGTGACCGCCGGCGTATTCATGGTCGCGCGGCTTTCACCGCTGTTCGAGGCCTCACCGGTCGCCCTGACCGTGGTGATGCTGGTTGGCGCGATGACGGCGTTCTTTGCGGCCACGGTCGGCCTCGTCCAGAACGACATCAAGCGCGTGATCGCCTACTCGACCTGTTCGCAGCTCGGCTACATGTTCGTGGCGCTCGGGGCAGGGGTCTACTCGGCGGGCATCTTCCACCTGTTCACCCACGCCTTCTTCAAGGCCCTGCTGTTCCTCGGCGCCGGCTCCGTGATCCATGCGATGCACCACGAGCAGGACATGCGGAACATGGGCGGCCTGCGCCACAAGATCCCCGTCACCTACGCGATGATGATCATCGGCACGCTGGCGCTGACCGGTGTCGGCATCCCGGGCACGCCGTTTGGCTTCGCCGGCTTCTTCTCGAAGGACGGCATCATTGAAGTCGCCTACGCGGCGGGTGCCTCGACCGGGTACATCGCCTTCTGGGCCCTGGTGATCGCGGCCATGTTCACGAGCTTCTACTCGTGGCGCCTGATCCACCTGACCTTCCACGGCAAGCCGCGCGAAGCCCATCACGGCCACGGCGCCCACGCGGCGCACGATGACCACAGCCACGATGACCACGGTCACCACGGCAGCGCTTACGACAACGCCCACGAGAGCCCCAATGTGATGATGGTGCCGCTCTACATCCTCGCCTTCGGCGCGGTTGTGGCCGGTGTGCTGTTCAACGACCTGTTCTTCGGCCATGCCGAACACATCGAGCACTTCTTCCAGGGCTCGGTTGTCGTCTCCGAGGAACTGCTCGAGGCCGCCCACGGCGTGCCGCTCTGGGTCAAGTGGTCGGCGACCGTGGCCATGGTCCTCGGCTTCGGCGCGGCCTACCAGATGTACATCCGCGATCCGGCGGCGCCGAAGCGTCTCGCGCACCAGAACCCGGGGCTGTACTTGTTCCTCTTGAACAAGTGGTACTTCGACGAGCTCTACGACCGCATCTTCGTCAAGCCGGCCTTCTGGCTCGGCAACGCGCTGTGGAAGGGCTTTGACGACATGCTGGTCGACAAGACCATCACCGAAGGCCTCGGCAATCGCGTGCGCTACATCACCGGCCGCGTCGTCAAGCTGCAGTCGGGCTACCTCTACCACTATGCATTCGCCATGCTCATCGGCATCGCGGCGCTGCTCACCTGGGCCATCGCCTCTGGGGGACTTCTCGGATGATCTTCAGTGACCACCTTCTGACGGTCATTACCTTCCTGCCGACGCTGGGCGCACTCGTGCTGCTCATCATCGGCGGCAAGGGCGAGGCTGCGGACAACATGTCCCGCTGGATCGCGCTCGGCTTCACCATCGTGACGGCCGCTCTGAGCCTCTGGCTCTGGTACCTGTTCGACCCGGCCAACACGAACTTCCAGTTCGTCGAGGAGTGGGCGTTCAGCGACTCGATCGGCTACCGCATGGGCGTCGACGGCATCTCGGTGCTGTTCATCCCGCTCACGGCCGTGCTGATGCCGGCCGTGGTGCTGACCAGTTGGGGCTCGATCACCAAGCGGGTGAAGGAATACCTCGTCGTATTCCTCGTCCTCGAAACCTTCATGATTGGCGCTTTCGCGACGCTCGACCTGGCCATGTTCTACGTGTTCTTCGAGGGCACGCTGATCCCGATGTTCCTGATCATCGGCATCTGGGGCGGGGCGCGTCGCATCCAGGCGACCTACAAGTTCTTCTTCTACAGCTTCACCGGCACGGTGCTGATGCTCATCGCCATCATGGCGATGTTCTGGCAGGCCGGCACGCTCGATATCCAGCAGCTGTTGAAGTTCCGCTTCCCGCCGGAAGTACAGACCTGGCTCTGGATCGGGTTCTTCGCCTCGTTTGCGGTGAAAATGCCGATGTGGCCGTTCCACCGCTGGCTGCCGGAAGCGCACGTCGAAGCACCGACGGGCGGCTCGGTGATCCTGGCCGCGATCCTCCTGAAGCTTGGCGGCTATGGCTTCATCCGCTTCTCGATCTCGATGTTCCCCGATGCCTCGCACCAGTTCGCGAACTTCGTGTTCGTGCTGTCGATCGCGGCGATCATCATCACGTCGCTGATCGCGCTCGTGCAGACCGACATGAAGAAGCTGATCGCCTACTCGTCGGTGGCGCACATGGGCTTTGTGACCATGGGTATCTTTGCCGGCAACATCTACGGCATCCACGGCGCGATCTTCCAGATGATCTCGCACGGTATCGTCTCCGCCGCGCTCTTCCTCTGCGTCGGCGTGATCTACGACCGCATGCACACCCGCGAGATCGCGGCCTATGGCGGCCTCGTCGAGCGCATGCCGCGCTACGCCTTCGCCTTCATGGTCTTCACCATGGCGAACGTTGGCCTGCCGGGCACGTCCGGGTTCGTCGGTGAATTCCTCACCATGCTGGCGGTGTTCCAGGTCAACACCTGGGTGGCATTCTTCGCGGCCTTCGGCGTGATCCTCTCGGCCGCCTACGCGCTCTGGCTCTATCGCCGGGTGATCTTCGGAGCGCTGACCAAGGAGTCGCTCAAGGGCATCCTCGATCTCGACAAGCGCGAGATCGCGGTGCTGGTCCCGCTGATCGTCCTCACCATCCTCTTCGGCTTCTACCCGGCGCCGATCCTCGATGCGACCGCGGCATCGGTGGGCCTCGTTGCGGATAACTTTGCCAACGCCATCGGCGCTGCCCCGCAGGCAGTCGCCGCGGCGGCCGGCCACTAGGAGACGGGCATGCAGTCCGACGTCACGAGCTTCGCTTCGCTCGCCCCTGTCTATCCCGAGCTCCTGATGGCCGCTGGCGCCATCGTGATCCTGCTTGTCTCGCTGTTCTGGAAGGGCGTGCGCTCCAACGTGATCGCGGTCGCTGCAATCGCGCTGCTGATCGCTGCGCTCGCCGTGCTCGTGCTCCAGCCCGCGGCCGGTGTGCTGTTCAACGGTGTGTTCATCGTCGACGGCTTCGCCCGCTACATGAAGGCGCTCGTCCTCGGCGGCGCCGCCGCAACCGTGCTGATCTCGCTGTCGAACAGCAAGGAACACGGCATCGACAAGTTCGAGTACTCGATCCTCGTCCTGCTCGCGACGCTGGGCATGATGGTCATGGTCTCGGCCAATGACCTCATGAGCCTCTATATCGGCCTCGAACTGCAGAGCCTCGCGCTCTATGTCGTCGCCGCGATGAAGCGCGACGATACGAAGGCCACCGAAGCCGGCATCAAGTACTTTGTCCTCGGCGCGCTCTCGTCGGGCATGCTGCTCTACGGCGCTTCGCTGGTCTACGGCTTCACCGGCACCACCCAGCTCGACCAGATCGTCGCGGCAATCACGCTCGAAACCCGCTCGATCGGTCTGATCTTCGGCATGGTCTTCCTGCTGGCGGGCGTCGCCTTCAAGATTTCCGCAGTGCCGTTCCACATGTGGACGCCGGACGTCTACGAGGGCGCGCCGACGCCGGTCACTGCCTTCTTCGCGGCGGCCCCGAAGGTCGCGGCCATGGCGCTCTTCATCCGCGTCACCACGGTCAGTTTCGGCCCGATCACCAAGGACTGGCAGCAGATCGTCATCTTCCTGTCGATCGCCTCGATGGTGCTCGCCTCGTTCGCCGCCATCGGCCAGAACAACCTCAAGCGCCTGCTGGCCTATTCGTCGATCGGCCATGTCGGTTTCGCTCTTGTCGGCCTCTCGGCCGGCACCGCGGTCGGCGTCGAAGGCGTCGCCGTCTACATGGCGATCTATGTCGCCATGACCGTCGGCATCTTCGCCTGCGTGCTCGCGCTCCGCACCGAGGACGGCCAGCCGGTCGAGACCATCACCGGCCTCGCCGGCCTGGCCCAGCGTAAGCCGTTCGTCGCCGCGATCATCGCCATCCTGATGTTCTCGCTGATCGGCCTGCCGCCGCTCGCCGGCTTCTTCGCCAAGTGGCAGGTATTCCTCGCCGCCGTAGAGCAGGGCCTGTTCGTGCTCGCCGTCATCGGCGTCCTCGCCTCGGCGGTAAGCGCGTTCTACTATCTGCGCATCATCAAGGTGATGTATTTCGACGAGCCGGTGGCGAAGTTCGCTGCCGTGCCGGGCGAGCTCAACGTCGTCATGGCCGGCGTCGGTTTCCTCATCGTCACCTATTTCGTCACGGTGGGCGCGCCCCTGACGGCCGCCGCCCATACAGCGGCCGGAAGCCTGTTCTAGTGGCCGATTTCTGGCTCGGGCCGAAGGCAGTTTCGCGCGGCTACCGGCTCCACGGCTATGACACCGTGGGTTCCACCTCCACCGAAGCGGCCAGGGCCGCTCAGGCTGGCGATGTCGGCGATGTCTGGTTCTGCGCCCTGCAGCAGACCGCCGGCCGTGGTCGCCGCGGCCGCCCCTGGCAGAGCCCCCACGGCAACATGGCGGCAAGCCTGCTGATCGTGCCGGATTCCGATCCGGCCATCTCGGCCACTCTTGGTTTCGTCGCAGGCGTCGCGCTCGATCATGCGCTGAGCGAGCTCGTCCCGGCTGCCCGCCTCAAGACCGGCATCGACGGTGCCGATCACGCCGACGGTCGCATCGCCCTCAAATGGCCCAACGATGTGCTGGCCGATGGCGCCAAGCTCGCCGGCATCCTGCTCGAAGCTCAGAAGCGTCCTGATGGTTCGATGGCGATCGTCATCGGCATGGGCGTCAACGTGGTAGCCGCACCCGAAGGCCTGCCGTATCCAGCAACATCGCTGCACGCCCTCGGCATCGATGTGACCGCCGGAACCGTATTCGCCGCGCTCTCCGATGCCTGGGTTGATGCCATCGAGATCTGGGACCGGGGCAGGGGCATCCCGCAAGTTCTCGAGCAGTGGCGCACCGTCGCCGCCGGCATTGGCGCCGAAGTGGCCGTGAACCGCGACGGCGATGTCGTCCGCGGCATCTTTGAAACCATTGACGAGGCCGGACGACTGATCGTCCGCGCCAACGATAATAGTCGCATTGCCATCACCGCCGGTGACGTGCACTTCGGCACCACCGCAAGTCTCAGGAGCTGAAGATGGCCAAAGCAGGACCCGACGAACTGGTCTTCGTGCCGCTCGGCGGCGTGGGCGAAATCGGGATGAACATGGGCGCCTACGGCTTCGGCCCGGCTCGTAGCCGCAAATGGATCGTCGTCGATTGCGGCGTGACCTTTGCCGGGCCGAACGAGCCTGGCGTCGAGCTGATCCTCCCCGATCCAGCCTTCCTCGAGCAGCATGCCGATGACGTCCTGGCGCTGATCCTCACACATAGCCATGAAGATCACTACGGCGCGGTGCTCGACCTCTGGCCGGCCTTCGATCGCCCGGTCTACGCCACGGCCTTCACCGCCTCCATGCTGAGTGCCAAGCAGGAATCCGAGGGCATCGTCGAGGATGTCGAGGTGAAGCCGATGTATGTCGGCAAACCCTTTACCGTCGGCCCCTTCACCATCGAGGCGATCAACGTCGCCCACTCAATCCCCGAGAGCTGCGCACTGCTGATCACGACACCGGTGGGCCGCGTGATCCACACCGGCGACTGGAAGCTCGATCCCAACCCGGTAGGCGGCGCGCCCACCGACGTCGCGCGCTTCGGTGCCATCGGCGCTGACCGCTCAACCCCCATCGCGCTGATCTGCGATTCCACCAATGCCCAGAAGGACGGCACCAGCCCGTCCGAGGACGAAGTGGCATCGACGCTTGAGGCGCTGATCGCGGAATCGCCGCATCGTGTCGCCGTCACCACCTTCGCCTCGAATGTCGGCCGCGTCATCTCGGTCGCCCGCGCTGCGCAGAAGGCCGGCCGCAAGGTGGTGATGTCGGGCCGGGCGATGCACCGCATCTCCGGCATCGCACGCGAACTCGGCATGCTGGAAGGGATCGACCCCTTCCTCGACCAGAACGAATACAAGACGTTGGCCCGCAAGGATGTCGTGCTGCTCTGCACTGGCAGCCAGGGCGAGGCCCGTGCGGCCATCGCCCGCATCGCTCGCGAGGAACACCCCGAGATCTCGCTGAACGCCGGCGACCGCGTCATTTTCTCGTCCTGGGCTATCCCGGGCAACGAGCGCGAAGTCATCGACATCCAGAACCTGCTGATCGATCGCGGCATCGACATCATCACCCGCGACCACGGCCTCGTTCACACCACCGGCCACCCTCGTCGCGAGGAACTGAAGCGCCTATACGACCTGCTGAAGCCCGACGTGCTGGTGCCCGTCCACGGCGAGGCAGCCCATCTCGAAGCACACGCGCTGCTCGGTCGTCAGCACGGCATCGACACGGTCGTGCACGCCCGCAATGGCGACATGGTCCGCCTCTTCCCGGAAACCACGCACTTCCCCGGCGAAGTCCGCGTCGGCGAGCTCTATCTCGACGGCAACGTACTCTGCACGCCCGAGGAGAGCGGCGTGAAGGGCCGCCGTCGCCTGAGCTTCGGTGGCCACATTGTCGTCAGCGTCTGCGTCAATTCGAGCGGCCAGGTCCTGGCTGGCCCGGATCTCGCCATCGAGGGACTCCCCGATGTCGATGACGAAGGCGAATCCTTGCCCAACATCGTCAAGCGCGCGGTGACGGGGACGCTCAAGTCGATCCCGCCCAAGCGCCGCAACGATCCCGAACTGGTGCAGACGGCGCTGCAGCGTGCGGTGCGGAGCGAGGTTACGTCCTACTGGGGCCGCAAACCCAACGTAACCATCTTCGTCCACCGCATCTGAGCTCGGCCATGCAAGTCGGCACCTACATCGCCATCTACTTCGTCGTCTGGTGGCTCTGCCTGTTCGTCGTCTTGCCGTTCAAGGTCCGAAACCAGGTGGACGAGGGGCAATGGACGAAGGGCACCGATCCCGGCGCACCGGCAGGCATCGTCCGGCTATGGCCCAAGCTGCTGATCACCACGGTGCTGGCGGCCGTCGTCACCGGGCTGCTGCTCTGGGGGCTCAGTGCGTCCTGGCTGCAGGAATACTGGCGCTAGGCTGGTAGGTCACTGACATAACCACGCACACCGGCTGAGCCTAGAGAAAGCTCAGCGCGCTTTCCCCGCCGCATGTGCGTGCGCCATCTCCAGCGCTGCGCGTAGTTCAGCTTCATTGATGGTCGCGAGCGTCACGGTAGTCCAGCCCTGGCGTCCCCAGGCGTTGTCGACCGGCCGGAACGCCTCCGGCGCCAGCATCGCCTTGAGCTCCTGCTCATCCGGCGTCAGCTTGAGGTTCGCGCTCAGCCCATCCGCCCCAAGCGTGGCGTAGATGCGTTTGACCTTGAACGCCGCCCGGTCGAAATGCGGCGCCTCGGTGGTGCCCAGCAGTGACAGCGCGATTGCTCTGAATTCAGAAGACGTTGTCATGCGTTCTTCATCCACCAATGAAAAAAGCAGGGCCAAGGCCCTGCTTTGAAGAGTTTCTCGACAATACGCTGGTCTTAGGCACACGGTTAGGTGGCTGCCAACGCTCCTCCCTTGACGTTGTCGACGTCCGGCAACTTGTGGTTGCCTGTGTTCTTATGGAGCCGGACCCTAACAACTGATTTCAGGGCTGCCAAGCGGATTCTGCATGGCAGCCATTGCATTTTTACATACGGGTTCGGGCGGCTATTTGGGTGCTTAAAAGCGACGCACTCCCAAGCGTTTGCCCAAGTTTCGCGCGCTTTTGCAGGCTCCACTTTCGCCACGTATGCGCTATAGGGATGGCAACCGAATCCCGCGCGAGAAGGGACAATCATGCGCCTGAGCCGTTACTTCCTCCCCGTCCTCAAGGAGACGCCGAAGGAAGCCGAGATCGTTTCGCACCAGCTGATGCTGCGCGCCGGCATGATCAAGCAGCAGGCGGCGGGCAGCTATGTCTGGTTGCCACTCGGCTTCAAGGTCTTGAACAAGATCGTCCGCATCATCGAAGAAGAGCAGAACCGCTCCGGCGCCATCCAGCTGTTGATGCCCATCGTGCAGTCGGCCGATCTGTGGAAAGAGTCGGGCCGCTACGATGCCTACGGCAAGGAGATGCTGCGCATCGAGGATCGCCACGAGCGCGACATGCTGTTCGGTCCGACCAACGAAGAGGTCGTCACCGATATCTTCCGGACCTACGTGAAGTCTTACAAGGACCTGCCGTTGAACCTCTACCACGTGCAGTGGAAGTTCCGTGACGAGGTGCGCCCGCGCTTCGGCACCATGCGCTCGCGCGAATTCCTGATGAAGGACGCATACTCGTTCGACCTCGACGAGGCCGGCGCCATGCAGGCCTTCTACCGCATGTTCGTCGCCTATCTCCGCACCTTCCACCGCATGGGCCTCGTCGGCGTGCCGATGCGCGCCGATACGGGCCCGATCGGTGGGGACATGAGCTACGAGTTCCACGTGCTGGCCGATACCGGCGAGAGCGCGGTGTTCCTCGACAAGCGCCTCGTCGACAAGCCGATCCCGGATATCGATGTCGACTTCCGCTCCGACCTGACGCCGATCTTCAAGGACTGGACCTCGCTCTTCGCCGCGACCGACGAGATGACCGACGAGGCCGCGTTCAAGGCCGCCGTCGAGCAGGAGCATCAGCTCGCAGCGCGCGGCATCGAAGTCGGCCACATCTTCTATTTCGGCACCACCTACTCGAAGCCGATGAAGGCAACCGTCACCAGCCAGGACGGTCAGGCCGTCGAAGTTCACATGGGCAGCTACGGCATCGGCCCGACCCGCCTCGTGCCGGCCATCATCGAAGCCAGCCATGACGATGCCGGCATCATCTGGCCGGTCAGCGTCGCGCCGTTCGAGGCTGTGGTCATCAACCTCAAGGTCGGTGATGCCGACAGCGACGCCGCAGCCGAACGCCTCTACGCCGACCTGCAGCAGGAGGGCATCGATGCGGCTTACGACGATCGCGACCAAGGCGCCGGCGGCAAATTCGCCACCGCCGACCTGATCGGCATCCCGTACCAGTTGATCGTCGGTCCGCGCGGCCTGAAAGAAGGCATGGTCGAGATCAAGCACCGCAAATCCGGTGAGCGCGAGACGTTGTCGATCGAGGAGGCCGTCGGCCGCCTCAAGGGCCTCATCGTCCCGCAGCGTCGGGATAGCGTTTGACCAACGCAGCGCCCACCGCCGGCAAGGCACCGGGCGCCTTCTCGCGCTTCGAATTCCTCGTCGCGGGGCGCTACTTGCGCGCCCGGCGCAAGGAGCGCTTCGTCTCGGTGATCACCGGCCTGACCCTCGTTGGCGTCGTGCTCGGCGTCGCGACGCTTATCGTCGTCATGTCGGTGATGAACGGCTTTCGCACCGAACTCCTCGGCAAGATCCTCGGCGCCAACGGCCACTTCGTCGTCCAGAACGTCGATGCGACAGGCCTCACCGACTATGCCGATGTCACGACGCGCCTCGAAACGGTCGATGGCGTGCTCTACGCCATCCCCTATGTCGAAGGTCAGGCGCTTGCCTCCGGCACGTCGAGCGCCACCGGCGTTGCGGTGCGCGGCATCGACGCTGTCTCGATCGCCAAGCTGCCGGCCCTGCGCGACGCTGCCGTCCTTGGCGGCTGGGACCAGTGGGATGCGGGGCAGGGTGTCGCCATCGGCCAGCGCCTCGCCGAGCGGCTGGGCGTCACCATCGGCGACGAGATCACCATCATCAATCCCAACGGCACGCTGACCCCGTTCGGGCGCACACCGGCCGAGCGCACGCTCCCGGTCAACGTCATCTTCAACCTCGGCATGCCCGAATACGACAGCTTCTACATCTACCTGCCGATGCAGGAAGCGCAGGTCTATTTCAAGCTCTACGAGGACCGGCTGAAGCCCGGCCTCGCTATGCCGAGCGTGATGGCCACCGACGAGGAAATCGACGCCTCCTACGAGCGCGCCTACCAAGCGACCGGCGTCGAGGTTTTCGTCAAGGACCCCGACAACATCGCCGGCATGCGCGACAAGCTGCAGGCGGCGCTCGACCGCCCCTTAGCCATCGCCGACTGGCAGCAGCGCAACGCCACCTTCTTCTCGGCTCTGCAGGTCGAGCGCGTCGTGATGTTCGTCATCCTCTCGCTGATCATCCTCGTCGCCGCCTTCAACATCATCGCCAGCCTCGTGATGCTGGTGAAGGACAAGGGGCCGGATATCGCCATCCTCCGCACCATGGGTGCGACGCGCTCCTCGATCCTCCGCATCTTCTCGATGACCGGCTTCGCTATCGGCCTCGCCGGCACGCTTCTCGGGCTGATCCTCGGCCTCGTCGTCGCCATCAATGTCGAGCCGATCCGGGCGTTCGTCTCGAACCTCCTCAACATCCCGATCTTCCCGCCTGAGCTGTTCCTGATGGCCGGCCTGCCGTCGCGCATCGATCCCGTCGAGGTGACCGTCGTTGTACTGCTGTCGCTCGTCCTCACCTTCCTCGCCTCGCTCTATCCGGCCTGGCGTGCCGCAAAGCTCGATCCGATCGCGGGGCTGCACCAGTGAGCACCACGCAGCCCGCCGCCGATCCAGGCCCGTTCTCGCGCTTCGAGTTCCTCGTCGCCTGGCGCTACCTGCGCGCTCGCCGCCGCGACCGCTTCGTCTCGGTGATCGCCGCCCTTACCCTCACCGGCATCGCCCTCGGCGTCGCGGCGCTGATCGTCGTTACCTCGGTGATGAACGGCTTCAACTCCGAAATCGTCTCGAAACTACTCGGCCTCAACGGCCACTTCTCCGCCTATCCGATCGAGGCGCGCTTCACCGACTACGATCAGTCCGCCTTCGAGATCCGCAACGTCGACGGCGTCGTTTCGGCCATCCCGTTCGTCGAGGGGCAGGCGCTCGCCTCGGGTGTTCGCGCCGATGCCACCGGCGTCATCCTCCGTGGCATGTCGCTGGCCTCGGTCGAGCAGCTCGAGCTCCTGCATGACGGCGCCATCCTCGGCCACTGGGACGGCTGGGACGAGAGCAACGGCGTCGCCATCGGCCGCCGGCTGGCCGAAAAGCTCAAGGTCAATATCGGCGACGCAGTCACGCTGCTGAGCCCTGATCCCGGCAGCCTCGAGGGCGGCGCGAGGCCGCGGACCCGCTCGTATCCCGTCAGGGTGATCTTCGACCTCGGCATGACCGAGTTCGATAGCTTCTACCTCTACATGCCGATGCAGCCCGCTCAGGACTATCTCGACATGTTCGATCGGGTGCTGAAGCCAAATGCTTCGGTGCCCCCGCTGGATGCCACCGAGGAGGACCGCGAGGCCGCCTACGACCGCATCTACCGCGCCACCGCCATCGAGGTCTTCATCTCCGACCCCAACGCACTCGATGCGATGCGGCTGAGGATCGGCCAGCAGATCGAGCGCCCGCTGATCCTCTCGGACTGGCGCCAGCAGCATCAGAATTTCTTCGATGCCCTGCAGACCCAGGGTTCCGTGATGTTCGTGATCCTCTCGATGATCATCGTCGTCGCCGCCTTCAATATCATCTCGAGCCTCATCATGCTGGTGAAGGACAAGGGCACCGACATCGCCGTGCTCCGCACCATGGGCGCCACCCGCGGTTCGATCATGCGGATTTTCGGCATTGCGGGCGTCGCCATCGGCGTCGGCGGCACGCTGATCGGCCTGGCGCTCGGCCTCGTGATATCAGCCAATGCGGAATCGATCCGGGCCTTTCTCTCGAGCGTCCTCGGCTTCACCATCTTCCCGCCCGAGGTCTTCTTCCTCTCCTCGCTGCCCAGCCGGACCAATCCGTCCGAAGTCGCCGCCATCGTGACGGTGGCCATGGTGCTCAGCTTCCTCGCGACGCTCTATCCCGCCTGGCGCGCCGCCCAATACGATCCCGTCGAGGCCCTGCGCTATGAGTGACGTCCACCTGCAGCTGTCCAAGGTGCACCGCCACTTCGGCGAGGGCGAGACGCTGGTGCGCGTGCTCGAAGCCGCCGATCTCACTGTGCGCGGCGGCGAACTGGTCGCCATCGTCGCCCCGTCGGGCGCCGGCAAATCGACACTGCTGCACATTTCCGGCCTGCTTGAGCGTCCTCAGGGTGGCGAGGTAACCGTCACCGGCGTTGCCACCAGCAAGCTCAGCGAGCGCGGTCGCACGCTGCTGCGCCGCAACACCATCGGCTACGTCTACCAGTTCCACCACCTGCTGCCCGAGTTCTCGGCGCTCGAAAACGTCACGATGCCGCAACTCATCGCCGGCCGCGACCAGGGCACGGCGAACAAACGCTCAATGCAACTGCTGGAAATCCTCGGCGTCGGCCCCCGCGCGCTCCACCGGCCTGCCGAACTTTCCGGCGGCGAACAGCAGCGCGTCGCCATCGCCCGCGCCGCCGCCAACAACCCACGCATCATCCTCGCCGACGAGCCGACGGGCAATCTCGACCCCGCGACCAGCGATGTCGTCTTCGAAGCCCTCGCCGGCCTCATCCGCGAAGAGGGCGCTGCCGCCCTGATCGCCACCCACAACCACGATCTCGCCCGCCGCGCCAACCGCATCGTCACGCTGCGGAACGGGCTGATCGAGGACACGACGCTCTAGGCGTCGAACCGATAGAGGCTGAATAGTTCCGTCGGTGTCGTCAGCAAATGGGCTGAGCTGCGGAAACCGGCCTCTCGCCCGAGCCGATGCCAGGTTTCGTGGCTCTCGGGGTAATCCGCCGCATGCACATGGTTGCTTATGGTGACCCACTCGGCATCCGAAAACGCGGTCCAGGCGGGGCGTTGCTCGTCCCACCGCCGCATCCAGCTATCGCGATCTTCTGCACCGCGTAGCGAGTTCTCGTAAATCAGGAATGCGCCGCCGGCTTCAAGCGCCGAGCGGATGTCCCGCATGAAGTTTAGCTTGTCGGCTTGCTGCAGGTGATGCAGCGACAGTCCCATCCAGATGATGTCGGCGATGTCTTTCCGCTCGGGCACGAGGTCGAGGAAGTCGCCTTCCTCGAGTTTGACCGAACAGCCGAGTTCGCCGAGGGCGGCCGCAGCCAGTTGCAGGGCGTGGCTGGAGAAGTCGATACCGTGATAGTGGGTGAGCTGCGTGCCGCGTAGTGCATCAACACTGGCGGTGGCATCTCCACACGCAATGTCGAGGAAGCGGAACGGAAAGACGCCGGCCCCGGTGAGCTGGGCTCGAAGCGCGGCGTATGCTTCGCGATGAAAAAGGTAATTGTTGTCGACTACCTTGCGGTAAACCGCCCAGGTATCCTGGAATACAGAGACCGTGGAGGCATCAGCAGTCGGATGAGCGTCGGGCGTCGTTTTGTCGTTTGCCGTCATGTGCTTGCCCTCGCAGTCACATTCAAGACGTAACAACAGTATATCATGCGACAGATATTGGTGTCAGTCCCGACTACCCGTCAAATGGACTGTTGGCCTCCTCAGATATCCGCCGCAGCCGTTCCCGCTCGGTCAGCGTATTCACCCGTGTACGCAACGCCCGGATCTGCCGTTCCTGCCGCTCGGTCGTGTCCTTGAGCTGCCGGATCCGTGCTTCCGCCGCATCGGCGTGGTTGATGTCCCACTCGCGGACCCGCTGCACCACCACCTGGGCCGCGCGCTCCGCCAGGATCTCGTCCCACGTCAGCCCGGACGCATCCACGAGCCGTTGCGCCGCCAATGCCGCAGAGGCCCGCTCGCCCGGCTGGTCGGAGCCAAGCAGCTTGAGGATGCGGATGAGTTTGGTGCGTTCACGAGCGGCGAGGGGCATTGCTAAGGCGTAGCGGTCGGATAGGGCTAAATCCAGCCCTACTGCTTCGGCGGCATGTACCGGTGCACCTCGGCAGTAGTGATCGCATCGTCGAGATAGGTCAGCGTGCCCGATCCCAGCACCTCCAGCGCCGCGTCCCTCAGCCCGGACAGCGCGGCCCGCGCAAGAGAGCCACCGGTGCTGACGCGCTGCACGCCTGCGCCAGCGAGATCTGCGATCGTGTAGGGCGACTGCTTCTGCCACAGCACCACATTCAGCGGCTTGCTGACCGCAGCCACCACTTTGCGGATCGCCTCGAGATCAGGCAGTCCGGGCGCAAACAGCACGTCCGCCCCCGCCGCCTCATAAGCCTGCAGTCGCCGGATCGTGTCGGCGAGGTCCGGACGTCCGTGCAGGAAGTTCTCGGCCCGCGCCACTAACGTGAACGGGAAGGGCAGGGCGTGCGCCACCTTCGCCGCCGCCTCTACCCGCCGTACCGAAAGCTCGAACTCATAAATCGGCGCATCCGCATCGCCGCTCGCATCCTCGATGGAGCCGCCCACAAGTCCGGCCTCCGCCGCAAACCGAATGGTCTCGGCGGCATGCTCCGGCGCTTCGCCATAGCCGTTCTCGAGATCGCCACTCACTGGCAGGTCGACAGCCGCCGCGATCTCGGCGGCATTGCGCAGGGCTTCTTCCCGCGTGATGCCGCCATCACGGCGACCCAGCGTCCACGCGAAACCGGCGCTCGTCGTCGCCAGCGCCTTGGCCCCAAGCCCGGCAAGCAGCCGCGCGCTACCAGCGTCCCACGGGTTGGGCATCACGAACAGCGGCCCCCGATGGAGGGCCCGGAAAGCCTCGCCCTTTTCACGTTGGTTCATCACCTGTTCTCCCTTTGGCCGATTCTCAAATTAACCACGTACTCGGTCCTATATCGCGTTTTGTGGACAGGAACGAAAAAGGAACATATAAGAACGAACCGGAAACACGGAGATAGAGATGCTCTCGTTCGTCAAGGATCTGCTCGCTTTCGCCACCATCTGCGGCTTCTCTGTCGCCTCGCTCACCTGGATGGATATCGCCTCCCGACTCGTGTGACGAGACTGTGGAGAAACACCCCCGTCGATGGCCGCACTGGCGGCACGGGGGTAGGAACGACACATGTCTGGTCCCGGCTTCATCCATCTGCACGTTCATTCGGCCTACTCGCTGCTCGAGGGGGCGCTGCCACTTGCCAAGCTCCTCGACCTCGCCAAGGCCGATAAACAGCCGGCGCTGGGGATAGCCGATACCAACAACCTGTTCGGCGCGCTTGAGTTTTCAGAGAAGGCCGCCGGCAAGGGCATCCAGCCGCTCGTCGGCGTCGAGCTCGCGGTGGATTTCTCGGCCACTGAGGATACCCAGGACCGCATGCAGGATCGTGGCCATGGCCGCGATCGCTTGGGGAAGGGGGGGCTGGTCCTGTTCGCCGCGACCAGCAACGGCTTTGCCAATCTCTCGACCCTCGTCAGCCGCGCCCATCTCGAAGGCGAGAACGGCCGCGCCGCCGCCAAGCTCGACTGGCTCACGCCTGAGACCGTCGACGGCATCATCTGCCTCACCGGCGGGCCGGAAGGGGCCATCGATCCACTATTCGGTAACAACATGGATACGCTTGCGCTTGCCCGGCTCGACCGGCTGCGCGAGCTGTTCGGCGACCGGCTCTACATCGAGCTGCAGCGCCACGGGCGCCCGCAGGAAGCGGCGACGGAGCCGCGGCTGATCGACTACGCTTACGAGAATAACGTGCCGCTGGTAGCGACCAACGAGCCGTTCTACCCCGGTCCGGCCGATTACGAAGCGCACGACGCGCTGCTCGCCATTGCCGGCGGCACCGTGTTGGCCCAGACCGATCGTCGAAAGCTCTCCGACCAGCACTATTTCAAGACCCGCGAGGAGATGCAGGCGCTCTTCGCCGATCTGCCAGAAGCCCTCGACAGCACGGTGGAAATCGCGCAACGCATCAGTTACCGGCCCAAGAAGCGCGACCCGGTCCTCCCCACCTTCGCAGCAACGCCTGGGCTGTCCGCCGAGGAAGCCGTGGCGGCCGAGGCATTGGCGCTGGCCGAAATGGCGCGCGCCGGCCTCGATCGCCGGCTGAGGGAAGTCGGCGTCGGTCACGGCAAGACCGAGCAGATCTATCGCGAGCGGCTGGAATACGAGCTCGGGATCATCGAGCGCATGAAGTATCCGGGCTACTTCCTCATCGTCGCCGACTTCATCCAATGGGCCAAGGCGCACGACATCCCGGTGGGCCCAGGCCGCGGCTCGGGCGCCGGTTCGCTCGTCGCCTATGCGACGACGATCACCGACCTCGACCCGCTCCGTTACAACCTGCTGTTCGAGCGCTTCCTCAATCCCGAACGCGTTTCGATGCCGGACTTCGACATCGACTTCTGCCAGGACCGGCGCGAAGAGGTGATCCGCTACGTCCAGCAGAAATACGGCGAGGCGCAGGTCGCCCAGATCATCACCTTCGGTACGCTCCAGGCCCGCGCCGTGCTGCGCGACGTCGGCCGCGTGCTGCAGATGCCCTACGGCCAGGTCGATCGTATCGCAAAGCTCGTGCCGGCCAACCCGGCCGATCCGTGGACGCTCGAGCGCTCGTTGAAGGAAGTGCCGCAACTGCGGCAGCTGGCCGACGAGGACGAGCAGGTCGGCGAACTGCTCACCATCGGCCAGAAGCTCGAGGGCCTCTATCGCCACGCCTCGACCCATGCCGCCGGCATCGTCATCGGCGACCGGCCGCTCCAGCAGCTGGCGCCGCTCTATCGCGATCCGCGCTCCGACATGCCGGTCAGCCAGTACAACATGAAGTGGTCGGAATCGGCCGGCCTCGTGAAGTTCGACTTCCTCGGGCTGAAGACGCTGACCACCATCAAGCGCGCGGTCGACATGATCAACCGCGACGGCGACGGCAAATTCCGCATCGAGGACATCCCGCTCGACGACGCCGAGACCTACAAGCTCTACGCCATGGGTGACACGGCCGGCGTGTTCCAGGTGGAAGGCCAGGGCATGCGCCGCGCCCTTATCGACATGAAGCCCGACCATTTCGAGGACATCATCGCCCTCGTCGCGCTCTATCGCCCCGGCCCAATGGAGAACATCCCGCTCTTCAACGACCGCAAGCACGGTCGCGAGGATGTGGAATATCCGCACGAGGCGCTGAGCGAGGTCCTCGACGAGACCTACGGCATCATCGTCTACCAGGAACAGGTGATGCAGATCGCCCAGATCCTGTCGGGCTATTCGCTCGGCGAAGCCGACATGCTGCGCCGCGCCATGGGCAAGAAGATCAAGGCCGAGATGGACGCCCAGCGTGCCCGCTTCCAGGAAGGCTGCATTCGCTACGGCCTGAAGAAGGGCCTCGCCGACACCATTTTCGACCTGCTCGCCAAGTTCGCCAACTACGGCTTCAACAAGTCGCACGCCGCAACCTACGCCCTGGTCAGCTACCAGACGGCCTATCTCAAGGCGCACTACCCGCACGAATTCTTCGCGGCGACCATGACACTCGATATGGGCAACACCGACAAGCTCAACGAATTCCGCCAGGACGCCAAGAAGCACGGCATCGAGATCGTGCCGCCCTGCGTCAACCGTTCGGACGCAGTGTTCAACACCCACGACGGCAAGGTGTTCTACGCCATCGGCGCCGTGAAGGGCGTAGGGCAGGCGGTCGCCGAGCACATCATGGAAGCGCGCGGCGACACCCCGTTCAAGGACCTGAGCGACTTTGCCGCCCGGGTGGATGCCCGCATCATCAACCGCAGGACACTCGAAGCCCTGGTCAACGCCGGAGCCTTCGATCAGTTGGTGCCGCGTCGCGAGCAGGCCTTCGCCGCCATCGATGCGGTCGTTGCGACCGCATCGTCGCTCAACAGCGACCGCGACACCGGTCAGCTCGGCCTGCTGGACTTTGATGGGCCGCCGCCCATCACGCTCAGCCAGTCCGTAACCAACTGGCTACCGGCCGACCGGTTGGCCCGCGAGCACAGTGCGATCGGCTTCCACCTGTCGGGCCACCCACTCGACCAGTATGCCGAGTTGTTCGATCGGCTACGCGTCCAGCCCTACGCAGATTTCGAGCGTGCCGTGAAGGAGGCCGACGCGAGGGCAGGGCGCCTGGCCGGCACCATCGCGACCCGTAACGACCGGCGTACCAAGAAAGGCACTCCGATGGCCATCATCAGCCTCTCGGACGCTAGCGGCGGCTACGAGGTGATCGCCTTCTCCGAGCAGGTCAGCCAGTTCTCGGACGTGCTGCAGCCCGGCAAATCCGTCGTGCTCAGCGTCGAAGCCGACGAGCGCCCCGATGGCATCAGCCTGCGCCTCATCAACGCCGAACCCATCGACGGCCTCGCCGCAAAGATCGGCCGGCGCCTTACCGTTTTCGCCGGCGACGCCAAATGCCTCGCCCCGATCAGCAGCCAGCTCAAATCCGGCGGCGAAGGCATGGTCAGCTTCATCGTCATTCGCGACGCGGGCGCGAAGGAATACGAGATCGAACTAAAGGGCGGCTACCGCCTCACCCCGGAGATCGCCGGCAGCATCAAGGCGATGGAAGGCGTGGTGGATGTGCGGTTGAGCTAGCGATCTGCCGGTTGGTCATGCCGGCCGGATATTGTGGTTGAGTTGGAACACGTTACCCGGATCGTAGTCGCGCTTCACTCGTGCCAGCCGCCGGTAGTTTTCCGCCCCGAAGCCAGCGACAACACGGTCGGCGCCTTCGTCTCCGATGAAGTTGAGATAGACGTTGCCAGCCGACCAGGGTTTCAGGTCGGTGAGGATGTTCCGTGCCCAGCTTTGGCCACGGTCGTCATCGGCAGGGTCGGACCAGAGCCCGAAGGGATGGGCGCACCAGGGAGCCGTACGCCAGGGCACCGGCCAGTCGGCAGTCTCCCGCCTCACACGCCCCCCGCCGGGGAAGAGGACGTGCTGTGAAGCCGAGGGGACGATCATGTCGGCGGCCCTGGCGCAGAACAGGTCGACTGCCTCGTCGGGGAGGGCCATCAGGTATTCCGCCGACCAGTAGTTGCGATAGCCGGGCGGATCGTCGAGCATGGACTGAAGATCTGCATAGGGCATCTCGGCAACCATGCCTCCCAGGTGGCCAAGCTCCAGCATCGGAGCAATTGCCCTCCGAGCTTCGTCCTCCCCGCCCGCAAATACCACCAGCAGGGCAAAGGCGAGCTGTCCGACCAGTGCCGGGGGTACGAACTCCGCTTCCGGTCCGGTGAGGTAGATCGCGCCACCGCCGACTTCGTCGGGAGCGTTCTCGACGTAGTCGCGGAACGCGCGAAGCACCGACGGGCCATTCTCCGCCGGCCAGAACAGCAGGGCGGCGGTGATCGATGCCAGCGGGTAGAGGCGAAGCGTCAGCGAGGTCGCGACGCCGAAATTGCCTCCTCCGCCATGGAGGGCCCAGAACAGCTCGCGATTCTCGGCCCCTGAGGCGGTAATCTGCTTGCCCTCGGCGGTGACAAGGTCAACCGATACGAGATTGTCGCAGGCCAGCCCGAACTTGCGGTCGAGCCAGCCCGTTCCGCCACCCAATGTGAAGCCGCCAACGCCTGTGGTTGAAACACGGCCACCGGTGGTCGCCAGTCCGTGAGGTTGGGTCGCGCGATCCAGATGGCTCATGGTCGCGCCGCCGCCGATCCTGGCCGTCATGGCGGTGGGGTCGACCGACACTGTATTCATCCGCCTCAGGTCGATCACCAGGCCACCTTCAGTGACGCCCTTGCCGGCCACGCTGTGTCCGCCGCCGCGGATCGCAATCTCCAGCCCGTGCTGCTGTGCGAACGCCAGTGCCGCCGCGACGTCCTCGGGCGATGCGCATTGCGCGAGGGCAGCAGGCCGGCGTTGGATCATGGCGTTGAAGACGGTGCGTGCATCGTCGTACGACACGCTGTCCGGGGTCACCACGTCACCGGCGAAGTCCCGCCTAAGTGCCTCGAAAGCTCGATCGGAGGGAAGGCCCACGTCACACCTCGCTTGCAGCAGGCGAAGCCGAGCTTCGCGACCGGCAAGGCCGTCGAAGCGATCGGCATGAACGGAGGCAGGCTATAGTGTGCGACAGCAAGCGTCGAGGCTGGTCGCGCCCGGGATGAGTGGGCGGCCATGGTCCGGAGGTAGCCTAGCGCCCTTGCCTATGACAGCAAAACCCCCTATATGCGCGACGCGTCCGGAAAACCGGGCGTAATTCACACGCGAGGCGTGGCGCTGCGACATTGAGGTCGCTGGCTCCAACCGGTGGCGGGAAACCCGCTGCAAACACTCGCGGAGGCAATAACCGGTAAAGGAAGCCTTCCATGGCATTGCCCGATTTTTCCATGCGCCAGCTGCTCGAAGCAGGTGTTCACTTTGGTCACCAGAAGCACCGCTGGAACCCCAAGATGGAACGCCACATCTTCGGCGTCCGCAACGACATCCACATCCTCGACCTGAGCCAGACCGTCCCGGCCCTGTCGCGCGCCCTGCAGCTGATCTCGGACACCGTCGCTGACGGCGGCCGCGTCCTGCTCGTCGGCACCAAGCGCCAGGCCGCTCCGCTGGTCGCCGAGGCTGCCCGCCAGTCCGCCCAGTACTACGTGAACTCCCGCTGGCTCGGCGGCACGCTGACCAACTGGCAGACCATTTCGCACTCGATCAATCGCTTGCGCGAACTCGAAGGCCTGCTTTCCGAGGGTGCCGTCGGCATCACCAAGAAGGAAGCCCTGCTCCTGTCGCGTGAGAAGGACCGCCTCGAGCGCGACCTCGGCGGCATCAAGGACATGGGCAACCTGCCGAACCTGCTGTTCGTGATCGACACCAACAAGGAAGCGAACGCCATCAAGGAAGCCAAGCGCCTCGGCATTCCGGTGATCGCCATCGTCGACTCCAACTCGGATCCGGACCTCGTCGACTACGCCATTCCGGGCAATGACGACGCCGCCCGCGCCCTCGAGCTGTACTGCACGCTGGTGTCGCGCGCCGCCATCGACGGCATCGGCCGTTCGGCCGCCGGCCGTGGTGCCGACCTCGGCGCCTCCGAGACCGCTCCGGAAGAGCCGGCGCTCAGCGCTGACGATGCCGACGCGACGTCCGCCGCCAACTAATCCGGTTCGCTCCGGGTTACGCATTCCGAACAATGGCGCGGCTCCGGGTTGGGGCCGCGGAAAGGTGATTTGAAATGGCTGTTACCGCTCAGCAGGTTAAAGAGCTCCGCGAGGCGACTGGCGTGGGCATGATGGACTGCAAGAAGGCGCTGGAGGAGACCGGCGGCGACATGGAAGCCGCAATCGACTGGCTGCGCACCCGTGGCCTCGCCAAGGCCGCTAAGAAGGCCGGCCGCGTCGCTGCCGAAGGTCTGGTCGGGGTTGCCATCGACGGCACCCGCGCTGCGATCGTCGAAGTGAACTCCGAGACCGACTTCGTCGCTCGCAACGATCAGTTCCAGTCGATCGTCGACAATGCAGCGAAGCTCGCGCTCGACGCTGCCGGCGACGTGGGCAAGCTCTCCGAGATGCCGTACCCGGGCTCGGGTCGCTCCGTCTCGGCCGAACTGACCGATGCGATCGCCAAGATCGGCGAAAACATGAACCTGCGTCGCACCGGCACGCTCGCCGTGTCGGATGGCGTGATCGGTTCCTACGTGCACAACTCTGTCAAGCCGGGCCTCGGCCGTCTGGGCGTGATCGTCGGCCTCGAGTCGACCGGTGACAAGGCCGCGCTGAATGCCCTGGGCAAGCAGCTCGCCATGCACATCGCCAACACCCGCCCGCTGAGCGTGTCGCCCGACGACATCGATCAGGACGTGGTGGCCCGCGAGCGTGCCATCTTCACCGAGCAGGCCAAGGAATCCGGCAAGCCGGAAGCCGTCATCGAGAAGATGATCGAAGGCCGCGTGCGCAAGTTCTACGAGGAAGTCACGCTGCTGTCGCAGGTCTTCGTGATCGATGGCGAAACCAAGATTGCCGACGTGATCAAGAATGCCGAGAAGGATGTCGGCGCCCCGATCAAGGTGACGGGCTTCGTCGCCTACTCGCTCGGCGAAGGCATCGAGAAGGAAGTCACCGACTTCGCCGCTGAAGTGGCTGCGACGTCGGGCGTGCCGCAGGCTCCGGCCAACGCCAACTGATCTGAACTATTTCGGGCGGGCTCTTCCAAGCCCGCCCGAATATGCCATAACCGCCTGCGGCGTCGGATTCGGCGCCCTATCTACACCAGGCGCACTCGGGAGACTTACGGATGGCCAAATCCGCCTACAAACGGATTCTGCTGAAAGTCTCGGGCGAAGTGCTTGCCGGTGACCAGTCCTTCGGCATCGAGCCGAAATTCCTCCACCACATGGCCGAGCAGATCGCCGAAGTCGCGAGGACCGGCATCGAAGTGGCGATCGTCATCGGCGCCGGCAACATCTTCCGCGGCATGGCCGTGGCGGCCAAGGGCGGCGACCGCGTCACCTCCGACCTGATGGGCATGCTCGGCACAGTGATCAACTCGCTCGCTCTGGGCGATGCAATCGAGCAGAAGGGCTTGAAAGTAAAGGTCTATTCCAACGTTCCCATGGAAACGGTGGCCGACACCTTCACCGCCCGCGATGCCAATCTCGCCCTCTCGGATGGCTACGTCGTAATTTGCGCCGGCGGTACCGGCAGCCCGTTTTTCACCACCGATACGGCCGCCGCGCTGAAGGCCATCGAGCTCCGCTGCGACGTGCTGCTCAAGGGCACCAAGGTCGATGGCGTCTATGCCGAAGACCCCAAGAAGAACCCCAAGGCCCAACGCTTCGAGACGATCAGCCACGAAGAGGTCATCTCGCGCGACCTGCGCGTCATGGATACGGCCGCCTTCGCGCTTGCTCGTGACAACGGCTTGCCCATAATTGTCTATTCGCTTGACGACAAGGAAGGCCTCAAGGGCGTCCTTGCCGGCAAAGTGAGGAGTACCCGCGTCGGCTAAGACGCGGCATTTGAAGGAGAAGTCCCATGGCCGAGGCATTTTCGCTGCCCGCCCTCAAGGAACGCATGCAGAAGTCGATAACGTCTCTGCGCGATGAGCTTGCCGGCCTTCGTACGGGCCGCGCCAGCGCCAGCCTGCTCGAGCCGGTCACGGTCGAAGCGTATGGCGGTCGCATGCCGCTCAACCAGGTGGCAACCGTCACCGTGCCGGAGTCGCGCATGCTGAGCGTGCAGGTATGGGACCGCACCCTCGCCGGCGCCGTCGAGAAGGCGATCCGCAACTCCGGCCTCGGGCTCAATCCCGCCGCCGAAGGCCAGGTCATCCGCGTGCCGCTGCCGGAACTGAACGAAGAGCGTCGTCGCGAGTTGACCAAGGTCGCGCACAACTACGCCGAAGCGGCGCGCGTCGCCGTGCGCCACATTCGCCGCGACGGCATGGACCTGCTCAAGAAGCTCGAGAAAGACGGCGACCTGAGCCAGGACGACAGCCGCAAGCAGGGCGACCTCGTGCAGCAGGCCACCGATGCCGCCGTCACCGAGATCGACAAGGTGCTTGCCGTCAAGGAACAGGAAATCATGCAGGTCTAAGATAGGCCCGCAATTCGCCGCCCCCGGAGGGCACCGATGTCCGTCGAAACTGCCATTGCCACTACGCCAGCTGCCACGAGCGGGCTCAGGATTCCCGGTCATCTGGCGGTCATCATGGACGGCAATGGCCGCTGGGCCCAGGCCCGCGGCAAGGTCCGCACCGAAGGGCATGTCGAGGGCGTCAAGGCGCTCCGCCGCCTCGTCGATCTGTCGATCCGCTACGGCATCAAGCACCTGACGGTGTTCAGCTTTTCGTCCGAGAACTGGCGTCGCCCGCGCGACGAGGTCAACTTCATCTTCGGCCTGCTGCACCGGTTCGTCGCCTCCGATCTCGCCACGCTGATCCAGAACAACGTTCGTATCCGCATCATCGGCAGCAGCAAGGGGCTGGATGAGCCGCTCCGCCGGCTGATCGCCGAAGTGCAGTCGAAGACGGCGAACAATACCGGGCTCGAGCTGATCGTCGCCTTCAACTATGGCGGCAAGTCCGAGCTCACCGAAGCCGTGCAGAGCATCGCCGCCGAGGTCGCGGCCGGGCGCCTGAAGCCGGAGGACATCACCGAGGCCACGGTCGAGCGTGCGCTCTACACCTCCGGCATCCCGGATCCCGATATGATCATCCGCACCAGCGGCGAACAGCGGGTCTCGAACTTCCTCATCTGGCAGGGCGCGTATTCGGAGCTGGTCTTCGTCGAAGAGCACTGGCCGGATTTCAACGAGCAGGTCTTCCTGCGCGCGCTCGACGAATATTCGTCTCGCAACCGGCGCTTCGGCGGGATCGAGTCGAGGAGCCCGTGAGCGCACGTGAGAACGGGCGTCCCCGGTTCAACCCGCTGGCCCGCCGGTCCTGGACCGACCTGGGGCCGCGCTTCGCGTCTGCGATCGTCCTCCTGCTCCTCGCTGTCGTAGGGCTCTATGTCGGCAGCTACGTCTTTGCCGCCCTCGTTGGTGCGGTGTTCGCCGGCTGCTACCGCGAATGGGAGCGGATGGTCACGCTCAGGCCGCTGGCGACACCGGGCGCCGTGCTGATCGGCCTTCTCGGCCTCAGCGCACTAGTGTTTCCGGCCTTCGGTCCGCTCGTTTCGCTGGGGTTCGTGGCCGTTGCGGCCATTGTCGCTGCCGTGACCTCTGGCAGCGAAGGCGTGCGCACCTGGCGCGTTGGCGGCGTGGTCTTTTACGGCATCGTGATCGTGATGCTGATGATGATCCGCGGCGATGCGACCTGGATGCAGCCGGGCGCGCTGGATGCGGGAATGTGGGCCGGCTTGATGCTGGGCTGCGTCATCTGGGCCACCGATACCGGCGCCTACTTCACCGGTCGCCAGGTCGGCGGCGAGAAGCTGGCGCCCGACATTTCGCCGGGCAAGACCTGGTCCGGCGCCATCGGCGGCTTTGCGCTCGGGACGCTGGTCGGGCTGGTGCTGTGGCTCCTCGTCGTGCCGCAATCGCCCTGGTGGATCGGCCTCGCGCTCGCAGCCGCACTCAGCATCGTCGGCCAAGTCGGCGACCTCGCGGAAAGCGCCATCAAGCGGCGCTTTCGCATCAAGGATTCGGGCGACATCATTCCCGGCCATGGCGGCCTGATGGATCGGCTCGACAGCCTGACCTTCGGCGTGATCTTCCTGTTCGCCGTCGGCGCCATCCATGCCGGGCTTGGCGCCATCGCGGCTGGGTTTCTCTTCTGGTGAAGGCTGCGACGCCGCACCATATCGCATTCTTAACGCATTCAGGCTCTAGGTCAGGTCGACCCTGAGGGGGCGGACGGAACGGACGACATGGACTTTATCTTCTGGCTGCTCTCCTACGTTGTACCGTTCCTCGTGGTGCTCACCATCATCGTGTTCGTGCACGAGATGGGGCACTACCTGGTGGCGCGCTGGAACGGCGTCGCGATCCAGACCTTCTCGCTGGGCTTCGGCCCGGAACTCATTGGCTTCAACGACCGGCACGGCACGCGCTGGCGGCTGTCGGCCATCCCGCTTGGCGGCTACGTGCGTTTCGTCGGCGACATGAACGCCGCCAGCGTGCCGGATGAAGAGTTCATCGAGCGGGCCGGGCCCGAGCTCAGCAAACAGCTCTTCGTCAACAAAAACGTCTGGCAACGCATCGCCGTAGTGGCCGCCGGGCCGATCGCCAACATCATTTTCACCTTGCTGGTGCTCTACGCGCTGCTGCTCGGCTACGGCCGTTACACGCTGCCGCCGGTCGTCGGTACCGTCGGCCCGTGGTCGCCGGCCATGGCGGCCGGCCTCCACAGCGGCGACCGGGTGATTTCGGTCGATGGCTACGAAGTCCGCGGCTTCGAGGATTTCCAGCGCCTGGTCGCCACCGCCCCGGAACGCACCATCACCATTACACTCGAGCGTGACGGGGAAACCCGCACCCTCACTGCTACGCCCGATGCCGTGGAAACAACCGACCGCTTTGGCAATCGCCACCGCATCGGCCGCATGGGCGTTACTAATCATGTCGAGCAGACGGATCTTGTGCTCTACCGGCCGGGCCCGGTCGAGGCGATAGGCATGACCTTCGAGGAGGTCCGCTTCATCGTCGATCGCACCGTGGCGTTCCTCGGCGATTTCTTCGTCGGCCGCGGCGATGTCGACCAGCTCGGCGGCCCGATCAAGGTTGCGACGGTTTCGCAGCAGGTGGCGAGCCTTGGAATCATTCCGCTTATCAACCTTATGGCGCTGCTCTCGCTCAACATCGGCATCTTCAACCTCCTGCCGATTCCCATGCTCGATGGTGGCCACCTGATCTATTACCTCGCCGAGGCGATCCGCGGCCGGCCCCTGCCGCAGCGGGTGCAGGAGATCGGCTATCGCTTCGGCCTGGCGGTGGTGTTCAGTCTGATGATCTTCACGCTCATCAACGATCTGCTCTGAGCGATTCCGGCGTGGGGCAGGGTTCTTTTTAGGCCCCTAAACCACATTCCGGCCGCACCTTCACCGCATTTGCCCTGAACCGTCGCTTCTCCGTTAACCCTTGGATAAGCTTGGTTTTCTAGGTGTTGCAGGAATGCACGGGGCCCAATCTTTCGCTAACCTCGAAGCCCGTCGCGGCTTGTCCGTGGTTAAAAATCCAGTAAAAGCTTTTGATGGAGTTAGCTGGGGAGCGTGTGCATTGCGATTCCCCGGCGTAGGTCGCACGAGGCAACAAGAACTATGACAAACCCGAAAAAGCTGATGCGCGGACTGTATATGGCGCTCGCCCTCGTGTTGGCAGCGCCTGCAGGCGTGATCGGCGGTACTCTTCTCGGGGTCGATGCGGCCCAGGCCCAGCAGGAGCAGCTCGTTTCTGCGGTCCTGTTCGAGGGCAACAACGGTTTCTCCGACGCTCAGTTGCTCGCGATGGTCAACGTCGGCGCGCGCAGCACCTTCACTGAGGCGAGCCTCGCTGCCGATGCCGAGTCGATCCGGCAGGCCTACGTGGCCAAGGGCTACGTAGGCGTCACCGTGACGCCGCGGGTCGAGCAGTCCACACAGAATGGTCGCGCGGTGATCACCTTCGTGGTGACCGAGGGCGTCCGCACGGGCATTGCCGCTATCAACTTCGCCGGCAACAATTCGATCAACTCGGGCACTCTCAAGTCGATCATCCGCACGCATGAGACGAACCTGCTGAGCTGGCTGTTCCGTGATGACGCGTTCAGCGAGGAGCAGCTGCAGATCGACAAGAGCCTGATCGAGCTCTACTACATGAACCACGGCTACCCCGACGCGCAGGTGACTGCCGCCGTCGGCGAGTTCGATAGCTCGCGCAACGCGTATTTCGTGAACTTCACCATCGCAGAGGGTGAGCGCTACCGCTTCGGCGAGATCGGCGTCGAGACGTCAATCCCGGACCTCAATCCGGAACTGCTCAAGGGCACGATCAAGACCGGCAAGGGTGGCACCTACTCGCTCGCTGACCTGCAGCGTTCGCAGGAAGACATGGCCTTCGAGGCAACTGCCCAGGGTTATGCCTTTGCCGACGTACGTCCGCGGGTTGATCGCGACGTCGCCAACAGCACCTTCAACGTCACTTACCTGGTCGATGACGGTGCCCGCGTCTACGTCGAGCGCATCAATATCTCGGGCAATACCAAGACCCGCGACGCCATCATCCGCCGTGAGCTGGATTTCGGTGAAGGCGACCCCTTCAACCGTTCCATGATGTCGCGCGGCAAGACCAAGATCGAAGGTCTCGGCTTCTTCAAGGTGGTCAATGTCGACCTGCAGCAGGGCAGCGCCCCTGACAAGGTCATCATCAACATCACCGTCGAAGAGCAGTCCACCGGCGACTATGGCATCACTGCCGGCTACGACACCAATGCGGGTCTCCTGGGTGAAGTGTCGATCACCGAGCGTAACTTCCTCGGTCGCGGCCAGTATGTCCGCGCCGCGGTGAGCGCCTCGGAATCGAGTCAGAACTTCGACTTCTCGTTCACCGAGCCGCGCTTCATGGGTTTGCGCGTGTCGGCAGGTGTCGATGCCTATTACCGCATCAACGCCGAGACCGACTCCAACATCTATGGAACTACCGCGGTTGGCGGCCAGCTCCGCTTCGGCGCTCCGATCACCACCGATCTGAACGGCTCCGTGTTCGTCGGCCTCGAGCAGAAGACCATCGAGGACGCCTCGATGTGCACCAACGATAACGGCACGCCCGACAACGAGGCCGATGACTTCGAAGAAGCGTGCAAACGCTCCGAGATCGTTGTGGACGGCGAAACCTACGACAAGGCCTGGGTTGGTTATGGGTTGACCTACAGCACGCTCGACGACGCCAAGCGTCCGACCGAAGGCCTCTATGCAACGTTCTCGCAGTCGTACATTGGCTGGGACTACAACCTGCTGAAGACCGAGGCCAAGGCCCGCTACTTCATGCCACTGATGTCGGACTGGAACGTGATCGGTAGCGTCAAGGCCCAGGCCGGGTACATCATGGCGCTAGATGGTGGCGACGTCTTCCCGCTGGAGTCGTTCCGCAGCTCGTCGATCGTCCGTGGTTTCATGGGCAGCAGCTTCGGGCCGAAGACGACCGACTCGGGTGAGCGGCTTGGCTACACGGCGTACATCGCCGGCTCGGCCGAGATCGAGTTCCCGATCCCGATCCTGCCGGAGACCTATGGTGTCCGTGGCTCGATCTGGGCTGATGCTGCCCTGATCGATGGCAACGGTGCCGCAGCTGGCATGAGCCCCGTGGACCCCAACAGCATCGACGACAACTTCAAGTCGTCGGTGGGTGCCTCGGTCATCTGGGACAGCCCGTTCGGTCCGCTCCGTGGCGATATCGCCTATGTGCTGAACAAGGCGACGGACGACAAGACTCAGGTCTTCACGCTGACGATGCAGCAGCTGCTCTAATCGGATGGCCGGCGGAAACGCCGGCCTCCCTGTCTTCGAGGCCGCGGCGCGGTTGCCCCGCGGCCTCTTTGTTGTGTAATGACGGTCATGGTCGATACGCGTTTCCATTCTTCTGCAGGGCCTCTGGCGCTCGGCGCCGTCCTCTCGGCGATTGGGCGCGAAGTCGTTGTCGACGACCCCCGCGGCGCCGCGCTGATGATCGAGGGCGCCGACGAGCTTGGCCTCGCGGGGCCCCGCCACCTGGCGCTCGCCGCACAGGCCGAGTACGTACCGGCCCTCGTCGAGACCAAGGCGGGTGCGGTCATCGTGCACCCGAAGTTCCGTGCCGAAGTGCCGGCCAGCGCCGTCGCCATTGTTTGCGAGCGCCCCCACGATCTATTCGCCGACCTTCTGGATCGGTTGTATCCCTCGGGCACGCGCGGCATGGCCAAGGCGCTGTTCGAGGCGTCTGGTACTGCCCCGCATCTCGAAGAGGGCGTGCGGCTCGGCGCCAATGTCGTCCTCGGTGCCGGCGTCGAGATCGGACGCAACACCGTGATCGGACCGAACACCGTCATCGGTCGCGGCGTCACTATCGGCCGCAACGCGGTGATCGGGCCGAACGTCTCCGTCGAATGCGCCTATCTCGGCAACAACGTCGTCGTCCACGCCGGCGCACGCATCGGCACCGAAGGATTCGGCTGGCTGGGCCTCGCGCAGACCAACCGCAAGATCCCGCAGCTCGGCCGCGTGATCATCCAGGACTCAGTCGAGATCGGTGCGAACACCACCGTCGATCGCGGAGCGCTCGGCGACACGGTCATCGGCGAAGGCACCAAAATCGACAATCTCGTGCAGATCGGCCACAATTGCCGCATCGGTCGGTACTGCCTGATCGCGGCGCATTGCGGTCTATCCGGTTCGACTGTACTTGAAGATTCGGTTCTGCTGGGCGGTGGGGCCTCGACTGCAGGGCATTTGACGATCGGCCGCGGCACCGTGGTCATGGGTTGGGGCGGCGTCACCAAGTCTATTGCGCCGGGTTCGAAGGTTGGAGGATTCCCAGCCCAGGACACGCGCAAATGGTGGCAGGAACTGGCCACGCTGCGGCGGCTTAGCAAAGGGGTCAAGAGTGGACGTGAAGAGTGATGCGCCAGCGGAGTCGGCTCGCGAGCTGACGACGATGGATATCCAGGAAATCCTGCGGCATCTGCCGCATCGCTACCCGTTCCTGATGATCGACCGGATCATCGAGGTGAACGGCAACGAGTCCGCGATTGGCATCAAGAACGTCACGTTCAACGAGCCGATTTTCCAGGGGCACTTTCCGGGTGAGCCGGTGTTTCCCGGCGTCCTCATTATCGAAGGCATGGCGCAGACCGCCGGCGCGATCGCGATCGCCGCCGGGACTGGCGCCGGCCAGGATCACATCGTCTACCTGCTGACGGTCGACAAATGCAAATTCCGCAAGCCGGCACGCCCCGGCGACCGGATCGAGTACCACATCAGGAAGATCCGTCACCGCATGACCATGGGCTGGTTCGAAGCCAAGGCGATCGTCGATGGTGTCGTCATCGCCGAGGCCGAGGTCGGCGCAATGGTCAGCGTCACCGGGAAATGACCATCCATCCCACGGCCATAGTCGAGGACGGCGCTCGCCTGGGCGCCGGCGTCAAGATCGGTCCCTATAGCCTTGTCGGCAAGGATGTCGTCCTTGGTGACGGGGTCGAGATCATCTCGCACGCCGTCGTGACTGGCCGCACCACCATCGGCCCGCGCACGCGCATCTATCCCTTCGCCTCGATCGGCCACCAGCCGCAGGACCTCAAATACGCCGGTGAGCTGTCGACCCTGCGCATCGGCGCCGACTGCAACATCCGCGAGCACGCGACGATCAATCCGGGCACTGCCGGCGGCGGCATGGAAACCGTGGTGGGCGACCGCTGCCTGATCATGATCGGCTCGCATATCGGCCACGATTGCCACGTCGGCGACAACGTCATCCTGTCCAACAATGCCGGCCTCGCCGGCCACTGCCGGGTCGACGACTACGCCATCCTGAGCGGCCACGCCGGCACCGTGCAGTTCGTGCATGTGGGTGCCCACGCCTTTGTCGGCGGCATGACCAAGGTCGAGAAGGACGTCATCCCCTACGGCATGGTCAACGGCAACCCGGGCGTGCTCTCCGGCATCAACCTCGTCGGCCTCAAGCGTCGCGGCTTCGATCGCGAGGCGATCCACCAGCTACGCGCCGCCTACCGTATGATCTTTGCCAGCGAAGGCACCCTGCGCGAGCGCGTCATCGATGCCTCCCAGCTCTTCGCCGACGAGCCGCTCGTCCAGGATCTCGTCCGCTTCATCAGTTCGGCCCAGGGCGGCCTGACCTTGCCGGACAACGTCGGAACCGAAGAGTAATGCCACGGCGCCTGAGCATTCTGGCAGGCTCCGGCACCCTCGTTTCGCACGTCATCGCGGCGGCCCAACGGGCCGGCGACGACATCCAGGTAATCGCACTGACCCCACAACCGGAGCGGGCCGGGATCGCTCTGCTGCAGGGCGACACGCGCGACCCGATGTCCATAATCCGGACCATCAAGGCCTTCCGCAGCACGCACGTGACCCTCGCTGGCGGCGTGACGCTGGGCGACCGGGCCCGTGAGGGCCTCACCCAGTTCGCCACCGGCTCCGCCGCTTCTGCCGGCGATGCCGCGCTCTCCAGGATGTCGGGCGTGGTGCGCGCCATGACCGGCGCCAAGGTTGTCGGCGCCCACGAGATCGCGCGAGACCTGCTGGCACCGAAGGGCATCATCGCCGGCCCGGCGCTCAGCGATGCCCAGAGCCGATCGGCCCGCCTGGCGCTGAAGGCCGCTCGCGAGGTCGGTCGCCTCGACCTTGGGCAGGCCGTCGTCGTCGCAGGCATCCGCGTCGTTGCTGCGGAAGATGTCGGCGGCACCGACGAGCTGCTGCAGCGCGTTGCCGAACACCGCCGGCAGGGCCGCATCGGCGACGGCAGCGGTCCGCTGGTCCTCGCCAAGGCGGCGAAACCGAAGCAGCCGCTGTCCATCGATCTGCCCGCCATTGGCCCGGACACGGTCGCCAAGGCCGCTGGGGCCGGGATCACCGTTATAGTCGTAGAGCCGGGCCGGGCGCTTTTGCTCGAGCGCGCGACGCTGGTTGCTGCCGCGGAGCGGCACGGCATCACCATCATTGGTCTCGCCCGTGTCTGATCCGCTGCGCCTCTTCGTCCTCGCCGGCGAGGCCTCAGGCGATCGCCTCGGCAGCGACATGGTGCGCCGCCTGAAGCAGCGCGTGACGCTCGAGGTCAGCGGCGTCGGCGGCCCGGAGCTGGAGGCGGAGGGCCTGAAGAGCCTGTTCCCGATGTCGGATCTCGCCGTCATGGGCTGGAGCGACGTGCTCCGCCGCCTGCCGCTGCTGCTGTGGCGCGTGCGGCAGGTCGCCAACGCCATCATCCGCTCGCGCCCGGACCTCGTCGTTCTCATCGACTCCCAGGTCTTCAGCAAAGCCGTGGCCCAGCGGGTGCGGAAAGCCGGGCTTACTACCCCGATCCTGCTCTATGTTGCGCCAACCGTCTGGGCCTGGCGCCCAGAGCGCGCCCCGGCGCTGCGCGGCTTGTTCGACGAGGTACTCGCCATCCTGCCGTTCGAGCCGCAGGTCATGACGCAACTCGGCGGCCCCCAGACCCATTTTGTAGGCCATCCGGCTGCAACCCGTTTCCCCGGCCGCTCCGAGATGCCCGATAGCGGTCCGTTGCTGCTACTGCCCGGCAGTCGCCGCGGCGAGCTTCGGCGCCACCTGCCGCTGATGCGTTCAGCCGTCGAGCAGTTCCACAATCACCCACGCGTCACCGGCTTCGCAATTCCCACGCTCGAAAGCCTCGTGCCGGTCCTGCGGAAGGAAGTTGCCGATTGGCCCGCGCCGGTGGCGCTCGTCACCGGCGAGGCGCGTCGCGAGGCGTGGAACGCCGCCATCGCCGCCTTCGCGGTCAGCGGCACCGTCACGCTGGAACTGGCGATGAGCCGCATCCAGATGGTCGTAACCTACGTCGCCGATTCCCACCAAGCCCGGAACTACGACAAGCTCGGTCACACCGTGACGCTGGCGCTCCCTAGCATCATCCTCGGCCGCGATGCAGTGCCGGAGCTCCAACTCCGCAGCAGCGAACCACCGCACGATCTGTCGGCCCTGCGTGCCTTGCTGGATGATCCGGCGATCGCCGCCGCCCAGCTCGCCGCCTTTGAGGAAGTCCGTACCCTGATGCAAAAAGGGGCGCCCGAGGCGCCCCTTGCAGATGTTGCCGATCGCGTCCTGGCGCACGCGCCTCAGCGGCTGTTGATCGGCTCGTAGTCGCGCACCGGCGCGCCGTTGTAGAGCTGGCGCGGGCGGCCGATCTTCTTCTGCGGGTCGGCGATCATTTCCTTCCACTGCGCGATCCAGCCCACGGTACGGCTGAGCGCGAAAATGGCCGTGAACATCGAGGTCGGGAAGCCGATCGCGTCGAGAATGATGCCCGAGTAGAAGTCGACGTTCGGATAGAGCTTGCGATCGATGAAATACTGGTCCGAGAGCGCGATGCGCTCGAGTTCCTTGGCCACCTGCAGCGTCGGCGACAGGTTGTCGGCGCCAAGCTGCGCCAGCACCTCGTTGGCCGCCTGCTGCATCACCTTGGCGCGCGGGTCATAGTTCTTGTAGACGCGGTGGCCGAAACCCATCAGGCGGGTGCCGGAGGTCTTGTCTTTGGCCTTGGCGATGAACTCGGGGATCCGGTCGACGGTGCCGATCTCCTTGAGCATGTTCAGCGCCGCCTCGTTGGCGCCGCCGTGGGCGGGGCCCCAGAGGCAGGCAACGCCCGCCGCGATACAGGCGAACGGGTTGGCGTCGGACGAGCCGGCCAGCCGCACCGTCGAGGTCGAGGCGTTCTGTTCGTGGTCGGCATGGAGGGTGAAGATCAGGTCCATGGCGCGCGCCACGACCGGGTTCACCACATAGTCCTCGGCCGGAACCGAGAAGCACATGCGGAGGAAATTCGACGCGTAGTCGAGGTCGTTGCGCGGGTACACGAAGGGCTGGCCCACCGAGTATTTGTAGGCCATCGCGACGATCGTCGGGACCTTGGCGATCATGCGGATCGAGGCGATCTCGCGCTGCTGCGCATCGTTGATGTCGGTGGAGTCGTGATAGAACGCCGCCATGGCGCCGACCACACCGCACACGATCGCCATCGGGTGCGCATCGCGGCGGAAGCCCCGATAGAAATAGTGCATCTGCTCGTGGACCATGGTGTGCTTGGTCACGCGGTCGGTGAAATCAGCAAGTTGCGCCTTGTTCGGCAGCTCGCCGTAGAGCAGCAGGTAGCAGACCTCGAGGTAGTTCGATTTCTCGGCCAGCTGCTCGATCGGGTAACCCCGATACATCAGCTCGCCCTTGTCGCCGTCGATATAGGTGATGGCGCTGTCGGTGGCTGCGGTCGAAGTGAAGCCCGGGTCATAGGTAAACATGCCGGTCTTGGCGTAGAGCGATCGGATGTCGATGACATCGGGGCCGACGGAGCCCGACAGCACCGGGAACTCGAAAGTCTGGTCCCCGATGGTAAGTTTGGCGACGGTATCGCTCATGAATCGCTCTCCATATTGGGCCGTTAGGCGCCCGCCAAAGAGGGTAGGAAGCGGGCCGGCCAAGCGTCGTTAAGAGGCAGGTAAAAGTGGCGTAACCCATATACCCCACCTGCGCAACAGGTGGGTGAACACGGCTGACCTAATCACCTTTCCCAATATGCATCAGGCGGCCTGATCACCAAGCCGGGCCAGTGTTTCCTCGCGCCCAATCAACACCATGACCTCGAAAATGCCCGGCGAAACCGTACGTCCGGTGAGGGCCGCGCGCAGCGGCTGGGCCACTTTGCCGAGCTTCAGCCCCCTGGCTTCGGCGAAGGCACGAGCCGCGCCGTCGATCGCTTCGACCGACCAGTCGTTGAGCCCCTTCAGCACCTCGGCGAAGGCGCCGACATTGGCCCGCGCATCGGTGGTCAGCTGGTCGGAGGCCGCCTGGTCGATGGTCAGCGGGCGCACCGCATAAATGAACTGGGCGAGGTCGATCAGCTCGAGCACGGTCTTGGCGCGCGGCTGCAGCTCCGGCAGCGCGGCGAGCACCGTGTCGGCATTGGCGGCAAGCCCGGCGACGTCAACCTCGCGGCCCACTTCACGCGCCGTCGCCAGCATCACCTCGTAGAGCCGTGCCGGCGCCGCCTCGCGGATGTAGTGGCCGTTGATATTCTCGAGCTTGACGAAATCGAACCGTGCCGCACCCTTGTTGAGCGCATCGAGGCTGAACCACTCGACCATCTGTTCGGTCGAGAAGATCTCGTCGTCGCCGTGGCTCCAACCCAGCCGCGCCAGATAGTTGCGCAGCGCCTCCGGCAGGTAGCCCATCTGCCGGTAAGCCTCGACCCCGAGCGCACCGTGGCGCTTGCTGAGCTTGGCTCCGTCCGGCCCGTGGATCAGCGGGATGTGGCTCATCTCCGGCACATCCCAGCCCATGCCGTTGTAGATGATGATCTGCCGCGCCGCGTTGGTCAGGTGATCGTCGCCGCGGATTATATGGGTCACGCCCATGTCATGGTCATCCACCACCACTGCGAGCATATAGGTCGGCGTGCCGTCCGAGCGCAGGATGATGAAGTCGTCGAGGTTCTCGGCCTTGAACACCACCTCGCCCTGCACATGGTCCTGCACCCGGATCTCGCCCGATGGCGGGGCCTTGATGCGGATCACCGGCGCAACACCGGCCGGCGCCTCGGATGGGTCGCGGTCGCGCCAATAGCCGTTGTAGCGGGGCGGCAGGCCGTTCGCCCGCGCCGTCTCGCGCATCTCGGCCAGTTCCTCCGGCGAGCAGTAGCAGTAATAGGCCTGCCCACGGGCCAGCAGTTCGTTGGCCACTTCGGCGTGCCGAGCGGCGCGCGAAAACTGCATGAACGGCTCGCCGTCCCAGTCGAGGCCGAGCCACTTCAGTCCGTCGAAGATCGCCTGCACCGCCCCTTCGGTCGAGCGTTCCCGGTCGGTGTCCTCGATGCGCAGCAGCATCTTGCCGCCGGTGTGGCGCGAGAAAGCCCAGTTGAACAGGGCCGTGCGCGCACCACCGATATGGAGGTAGCCGGTGGGAGAGGGGGCGAAGCGGGTGACGACGGGGGTGGCCATATCAGGTGTAACATCCCTCAGAACAGGCGTTTGGCGATGTGTCCTCACCCGCCAATTGGCGGTGTGTAAGCACCCGGCGAGGCAAGTGCAAGGGCAGGGTGCGGTTGACACGTCCGCACCGGCCGGGCTTGGCTGCCTCGCCTCTGTCGCCCGCCGGGATCGCAATGCCAAAAGTCGTCATGGATGCGCTCAGCCACCAGGCCATCCGGGCCCTCGGCACCGAGGCGGAACACTACCGCCACCCGCCCGAACGCGTCGGGCTGTGGCGCGGCAAGCGCCTCACCGGCCTCGAGCGCTCCCTCGAGGACGCAGGCCACACGCTGGCCTTCTCCCGGCCCGACGCCATCGCGCTGGCCGATGCTGCCGTCCTCATCGTCGCCAGCCGCTCGCAGACGGTGATATTCAGCGACATCGAACTTGCCGCCATCCGCGATTTCGTCCTCGCCGGGGGTGGGCTGCTGCTGATGGCCAACCACCAGCATTTCATCATGCCGCAGCAGCAGGTGTCTCTCGCACTTGACCTGCCACTGGGCTTTATCGACGGCACCATTGCCGGCTTTCCGCCGATCGAGCTGGCGGCGCACCCGATCACCGCCGGCTGCGAACAGATCGTCGTCCGCAACTCGACCTCCATGGTCGCCCGCGACCCGGCTATCCCCATTGCGCGCTTCAACGCTGACCGTCGCCACCTGTTCGCCGTCGCCACCGAGGCCGGCAAGGGCAGGGTGCTCGCCACCGGCGATTCCGGCTTCATCGCCAGCTCCGACGATACCGGCAAGGACATGTTCGCCTCGGGTGCCAACGCCACCTTCTTTGCCAACGCCATCCGCTGGCTCACGAGGGCCTAGCCGCCTGCGCCGCGCCGTGTAACATGGCCCGAGGGCGGGGCGCCTCATGGCCATCACTGAGACAACTGTCGAGCACAGTCCGGCGCAGTCGCGCCCGCGACCCATGCCGCCGCGCCAGCCGGCACTGGCCGAGCCGAAGCGCCTGCCGCTGGCCGGGCTGGCTGCCAGCGTCGCATCGGCCCTCGAACACCGCCGCCTGTTCCTGCTCTGGCCCTACGCCATCATCGCCGGCCTCATCACCTCTGCGAACCTGCCCGAACTGCCGCCATTTGCGCTTCCGGCGATCGGCGCCGCGCTCGTTCTGGCGCTAATCGTCACCCTCAACCGGCTGAACCTGCTACGCCTCTTCGGCCTCCTCACTGCCTTCTGGCTCGGCTTCTGCCTGCTGCCGCTCCACGGCGCGCTGTTCGGCACCCAGATGCTGTCGCGTCCGGCCTATGGCACCTACGAGATACGGGTCGACGAGATTGTCTCGACCATAGACGGCGATGTCCGGGCCATCGTCTCGCAGATCACGCCCGGACCGGATACGCGCTCGTTACCGATCCGCCGCGCCCGTATCGTCGTTCGCGCCGGCACCAGCCTCGCCCCCGGGGACATCATCCGCGCCCCCGTCCGCTTCTATGCCGTGCCTGGCCCGGTCGTGCCCAACGGCTTCGATACCCAGTTCCACGCCTATTTCGACGGCGTCGGCGCCTACGGCAACACGACCGGCACGGTTGAGACGCTGACCACCGGCGACCTGTCCGCCCCCGAGCGCATCATCGACGGCATCCGCCGCACCATTGCCGAGCGGATCGATGCCGCCCTTCCACAACCTGCCGCCGGCGTGGCCCGCGCCCTGATCAACGGCGACCAGAGCGCTGTCTCCGACGAAGCCCGCGACACCATGGCCACCGCCGGCCTGGCGCATGTCCTCTCCGTCTCGGGCCTGCACCTCACCATCGTCGCCGGCCTTGTGCTGGTTACGCTGCGCATCGGCCTCGCCATGCTCCCGGGCATCCACGGCCGCGTCGCGGTGAAGCGCATTGCCGCCGGCGTCGCCATCCTCGCCGCGCTCGGCTATTTCGCCATCTCCGGCGGCAATGTCGCAGCGCTGCGCTCGACCATCATGCTTGTGCTGGTTCTCGGCGCCATCGTCTTCGGTCGCCGCGCGCTCACCATGCGGAACGTCGCGCTCGCTGCATTGCTGGTGATCCTCACCGATCCGGCCAGCATCTTCCGCCGAGCTTCCAACTCTCCTTCGCCGCCGTCGTCGCCCTGATCGCCACTTGGGAGCTGATGCGACCGCCTGACACCAACGAGCGCTCGATCCCGCGCCGCGTCGCCGGCTACCTCTGGGGCATCGTGCTGACCAGCCTCATCGCTGGCCTCGCGACGCTGCTCTTCTCGGTCTACCACTTCCAGCAGACTTCGCCCCTCGGCGTTCTCGGCAACCTGCTCTCGCTGCCGCTCGTCGGCTTCGTCATGATGCCGGCTGCCGTCATCGCGACGTTGCTGATGCCGCTCGGCTGGGAAGGCCCGGCTCTCGCCGTCATGGGCTGGTCCATCGACGGCATGCTCGCCATCGGCCAGTTCGTCGCCAACCTGAGCGTCGGCTTCAACTACAGCCCGCTGCTCACGCCCCTGGCCCTAGGCATCGGCCTCGCCGCCTTCGCCTGGTTCACGTTCCTGCCGACCTGGCATCGCCTCATTGGCCCGGCCGTCGCGGTCGTGCTGATCTGCCTCTTTGCCTTCGACCGTTCGCCGGATGTGCTGATCGCCGACACCACCCAGGCCACAGCCATGCGCGTCGATGGCGACATGGCGCTGATCGCCGGCAAGGGGAACAGCTTCGCAGTCGATGTCTGGCGCGAGACCTACACCGATCCGATCGAGGCCGCTTCACCGCTGCAATGCGACAACATCGGCTGCATCGGCAAAAGCCCGCGCGGATTCACGCTTGCGCTGATCCGTGACCCCGCCGGCTTCTACGAGGATTGCGGGCTCGCCGACCTCGTCATCACCCGTCGCGAGGCACCGGCCTCTTGCGGCGCTGCCACCGTGATCGACGCCGATGATCTTGCCCGCGGTGGTGTCCACTGGTTCGCCTGGAACGAAGCGAGCCGCACCTTCGAGGTCCGGCCCGCCATCCCCGCTGTCAGCCGGCCGTGGCGAGTGCCGCCACCGTGACGCCGGCCGCCGGAATTTCGGCCCCGCCGAGCACGTAACCGGCCTCATCGGCTGCCGGAACCAGACGTGCCGCAGTGTCGCCGTAGTTAAAGTAAACGCGCCACTTACCACGAACGCGGCACCGCACCCCGGCCGGCAGCGCCAGTGTAGGCACGTCCGCCTCATCCAGCATGCGATCGATGATGCGCTGCATTAGGGCCCGGTCACCGCTCGCGGCGAGATAGTTGAGCCGGCCCTGCGCTACGAGCACGGGGAAATCTTCCTCGTCCTCGATCACCACCTCGGCCCGCGTCTCGAGCCTTTCGCGCCAATGCCCAACGGCACCGCCGCCCTTCACCGACACCGTCTGGCGCGGATCGGTGCTGTCGATGCGCGCCACCTTGGCGTCGAGGAGGTTCTGCGGCAGATCCGGGCCAAGCGCCGCCGGAATGGCGAAGTTCTCGGTCTTCGATCCCGACCGCGGCCCGATCAGCAGATGCCCGTCGAACCCGGCAATCGCCGTGCGCAACGCATCGTTCCAGGCGAACAGCGCCGGAATGATCACGAGATCATAGCCTGAGAAGTCGCTCGTCGACGGCGACAGGATATCCACATCCACACCGCGCTTCCGCAGCGGCACGTAGCAGTTTCGCACGTGCTGCTGGTGCGAGAACCCCGCTGCCTGCGGCTGGATCTTCCACGCCCACTCGCTCTGGTAGTCAAAGACGATCGCGACGCGGCCCTTGCGCGCCTCACCGCCGAACCCGAGCTGCGCCAGTTCCTCGGCCACCTGGCGGGCCTCGAAATAGCCCGGCGCTTCCTTGCTGTCCGGCCGTAACAGGCCGGCATGCATCTGCTCCTGCGCAAACGGCGCCTGCCGCCAGCGGAAGTAGCTCACCACCTCGGCGCCGTGCGCGAACGCCTCCCAGGCCCAGAGCCGCGCCATGCCCGGCAGCGGGTCGGGGTTGTAGTCGGCCCAGTTCACCGGCCCCGGCTGCTGTTCCATGATCCACCAGCGTCCATGACCGACCGCGCGGTAGAGGTCATGATGCAGGCCTGAATTGTCGGGGTCGCCCTGCCGGAGATAGGGCAGCTTGCTCTCGGCCGGCTCGGGCACGCCCTCCAGATGCCCCAGCGGATAGGAGTCCCAACTCGCGACGTCCAGCGTCTCGGCCAGTTCGTAGTGGTCGAACTCGGTGGAGCGCGACATGAAATTGTGGATCACCGGCAGATCCGGACGAGCCGCCTTCATCAGGTCGAACTGCACCTTGTTGAACGCCGCCACCTGCGCCGAGGAGTAGCGGCGGAAGTCGAGCCAGTGCGCCGGCGCCGCCTCGGTGACGGTGAGGTTGGGCAGCTCGATCTGGTCGAACCGGTTGTAGTCCATCGACCAGAACACGCCGCCCCAGGCCTCGTTGAGCGCCTCGACCGTGCCGTAGCGCGCCGCAAGCCAGGCACGGAACCCCTGCAGCGCCGCGTCGGAGTACGACAGGACCGTGTCGTGGCAGGCGTACTCGTTATCCGTCTGCCACCCGGCAAGGGCAGGGTGCTGCCCCACCTTGTCGATCAAGAGCTGCGTGATCCGGGCGCATTCCTCGCGATAGCCGAGATGTGAGAAATCGTAGTGCCGGCGCGAACCGAAGCCGCGACGCCTCCCTTCCTTGTCTACCGCCAGCATGTCCGGATGTTTGTCGATCATCCACCGCGGCGGCGTCGCCGTCGGCGTGCCAACGATGACCTTGAGTCCGTGCCGGTCCAGCACATCCATGGACTGCACCAGCCAGTCGAAATGCAACTCGCCGGGCGTAGGCTCCAGCTTCGACCAGGCGAACTCGCCGATGCGGACATACTTGATGCCGGCCTCGGCCATGCGGCGGGCATCCTCCTCCCACCATTCGACCGGCCAGTGTTCGGGGTAGTAGCAGACGCCGATAGCGGGAAAGGACACGTGCAATAACTCAGAGCTTGATGAAGGGTTCGGTGAGACCGGGGACGTCGACGTCGATGGCGAACACGCTGCCCGCATGCGGCTGGGCGTCGATTTCCTCGGGCGTCATGTTTTCGCGCGCGGTGGTGAGGTACAGCGTCTTCATGTCCTTGCCGCCGAACGCAGGGCAGCTGACCCGTGTGACGCCGGGAACTTCGACCACCTGGTCGAGCTTGCCATCCGGCGAGATGCGGATCACGGCACCGCCGCCCCAGCGGGCGTTCCAGACAAAGCCCTCGGAATCGACCACCGAGCCATCGGCGCCACCGAGCCCTTCCATGGTGTAGAAGTCTTCCCACGGTCCGATCGGCAGCCCGGTCTCGAGATCGAGCGGGCACCTGACGATCATCTTGCCGGCGTCGGTGAAATACGCCGTCCGCCCGTCCGGCGAAAAGCAGATGGAGTTCGGTATGCGAATCTTGTCGATGACCTTGGTCAGCTTCCCGGCGCGATACTGGTAGACACCGCCGACGCCGGCTTCGCCCTTGCGCCCCATCGTGCCGATCCAGAACCCGCCGGAGCGGTCCATGCGGCTGTCATTGGTGCGGTTGGTCGGAACGTCGCCCTCGACTTCGATAATCGGGGTCGAACTGTCCGAGACGAAATCGTAGCGGAGCAGGGTGCCCGACTGCGCCACGGCCAGCGTGTCGCGATCGATCACCGCCGCCGCGCTCACCGTGTCCTTGAACACGATGCGGTCGACGATGTGCCCGTCGGTGCCGGCGCTCAGCATGGTGTGGTTGAGGATGTCGAACCAGAACAGCCGCTCGAGCAGCGGGTGCCAGAACGGGCCTTCGCCCAGTTCGCAGCGGCTATCGACAAAAAGCTCGGCCTGGCGGTTCATTGCGGCTTTCCCTGATCGTAGGCGGAAACGGCAGCGGCAGCGCGCTGCGCCACCTCGGTTGCGCTCATGCCCGGCTTGTAGATGTAGGTCCCGAGCCCGAAGCCAGCGCAGCCGGCCGCGAAATACTCCCCGAAATTGTCGGGGTTCGCCCCGCCCACCGCATAGAGCGGGATGGTCGGCGGCAGCACGGCCTTCATCGCCTTGATGCCCTTGGGGCCAAGCACCTCGGCCGGGAAGAACTTGAGCCCCGTCGCGCCCGACCGAATGGCGGTGAACGCGTCGCTCGGCGTGAACACGCCCGGATAGGACTCGAGCCCGCGCTCGATCGTCGCCCCGATCACCGCCGGATTTGTGTCGGGCGAGACGATGAACTGGCCGCCCGCATCGGCGACTTCGTCGACTTCGAACCGCGCCAGCACGGTGCCGGCGCCGATCATGGCACGGCCGTCGAAGGCCTTGGCGGCATCGCCGATCGAGCGCAGCGGCTCGGGCGAGTTGAGCGGCACTTCGATCATGGTGATGCCGGCTTCGGCCAGGGCGGAGCAGACGGGCACGGTCTCTTCGGGCATGATACCGCGGAGGATCGCGATGATGTGGCGATGCTTCATTTCTCTATCCTTGTCTTGCGGCCTTGAGGCCGGCGAGCGTTGCGTCGGTCGCGTCGACGACCCGGGTCTTCGCACCCAGCCGGTCGAAGCCGATCTGATAGAGGCCGCAGAGCCCCACGCTGCCGATCAAGGGGATCTCAGCGTTGCCGATCCAGTCGCGTTGTCCGCCAATCTCAGCGCCGATCAGCAGCCCGGAGAGGAAGCCGGCGCACCAGGCCGCGTTGCGTCCCGAAAGGAGCGAGCCGGCGCGAACCTTGAACAGCGTCGCCGTCAGTCGCTCGGGGTGTTCCAGCCCCTGGTCGAGGCCGGCCGAAAAGCCGAGATCGCGATCCTCGCCCTCGAGCTCGCCGTTGAGCGAGTGCCGCAGCACCGAATGGGTTCGCAACAGCTCGAACACTTCCCCGGTCATGGCGCTCGAAAAGCGCGTCAGCCGCGTCCCGTCGAGCAGCGCCCACTTGCTGTGCGTGCCCGGCATGACCACAAGGCCGGAGAAGCCGGGAACGAGCGCCGAGAGCCCGAGCAACTGGGTCTCTTCGCCGCGCATCACATCTTCCGCGCCGACATCCCTGAGGCACACGCCCGGCAGGATGCGCGGATCGAGTTCGCCCGGCATGTCCGGCGACACGGCACCGGCAGCGAGATTGCCGAGCTCGGCCGGTGCGTCGAGATACGGCGCCTCCATCCAGCCCTGCCGCGCCCCGGCCATGCCACAGATCAACACTTCGCTGACCTCGTCGGCGACGCCCTGAAGCAGGCCCGTCAGCACATCGGGATACTGCTCCCGGCTCAGCCGTCCCATGCCATCCGGCGACGAGCGCGCGAAAGCGATCTCACCGTCGGAATCAATTCCCCAGGCGCGCAGATTGGATGTCCCCCAATCGACCGCGACCCACTCGACTTGACCAGACAATACCCTCTCCCTTGCAGGCGATATTTCGCCGGCGCGCCCTCATGGCGCACAATCGGGAAGCTCATCCACTCGCTTAGTATGGTACCGAGAAAAATGTGCCCCAGGCGGCGGCGCGGACCCTAAAGCGTTTTCAGGAAAAGTTGCAGACTTTTCCGGTTCGAAAGCGCGACAAAGTGCTCCTACGTCTTTGTCGCGCCCGCCAAAGGCAAAATGTCCCACAACCTGCCCACACTCAAAGAAAAAGGGCCGGCGTCAGCCGGCCCAGTGACCCGATTGGCGGTGGGGTCGAAACTCAGTACTTGCGCAGCAGGCCGACGAGGCGGCCCTGCACCTTCACCCGGTCGGGCGGGAAGATGCGCGTCTCGTAAGCCGGGTTGGCGGCCTCGAGAGCCACCGAATTGCCGCGCCGGCGCAGCCGCTTCAGCGTTGCTTCCTCGTCATCGACAAGCGCCACGACGATCTCGCCCGTCGAGGCCGCGTCCTGCTTCTTGATCAGCACCGTGTCGCCGTCAAAAATTCCGGCATCGATCATTGAGTCGCCGCGCACTTCGAGCGCGAAATGTTCGCCTGGCCCAAGCATCTCTGGCGGTACCATGATGGTGTGGCTGTGTGTCTGAATAGCCTCGATCGGCGTACCGGCTGCGATCCGGCCCATCACCGGGATGGTCACCGCGCGATAGTCGCTGACCGATGTCACCGCGGCCGAGCGGGAAGGGGGCGTCGATACCTTGCCGAGATTGCCCTCGATGACCGACGGCTCGAACCGCGCCTTGCGGCCGCCGAGCGAGGGGTTCATCGAGTCCGGCAGCTTGATTACTTCCAGCGCCCGCGCCCGGTTGGGCAACCGGCGGATGAAGCCGCGCTCCTCGAGCGCCGTGATCAGGCGGTGAATGCCCGATTTACTGCGCAGGTCGAGCGCATCCTTCATCTCATCGAAGGATGGCGGAATACCGGACTCTTTCATCCGCTCGTGAATGAACATCAGAAGTTCGTGTTGCTTGCGCGTCAGCATGGCGGCCCCGTGAGCAGAATCGGAACAAAGACTGAACGTAGTTGTATCCGTTCCAGTTATGTTCTGCAACATCGCGGTAAAGATCGCGTTAGCGCGAAGGCGATCAGCCCCAGTTCAGCGGGATCACGTCGACGATCTCGCCCGGCGGCACGCCCGGCGAATCCTCGGGCACGACGATCAGCGCGTCGGCCAGCGCCAGCGAGGTCGAATGGCTGGAATCGGTCTCGAAGATTGGCGTCACCTGCATGTAGCCGATGTCGTTGCGGCTGAGATTGGCACGCATGAAATGCCGGCGCGGGCCGTTAGCGGGCAGTCCGAGCAGGGTCGGCACACCGATCCGCGGCCAGAACGGGTCGATGTGCCCCGTCAGTGCCCGCAGCATCGGCTTGAGGATGATCGTCGCGGTCACGAGCGCCGAAACCGGGTTGCCCGGCAGCCCGAACACCAGCGTTCGCCCGCGCGTCCCGAACATCAGGGGCTTGCCCGGCCGCATCCTGAGCTTCCAGAAATCCAGCTCGACGCCCAGGTCGCGCAGCACGTCCTGCACATAGTCGCGGTCACCGACGCTCGCCCCGCCGGTGGTCACCAGCACGTCGACGCCGCTGTCGAATGCGCCGAGCAGGGCCGCGTCGATCTTGTCCTTCCCGTCCGGCACGATGCCGAGGTCCACGATCTCCTCGGCATAGGGCGAGAACATGGGCACCAGCCCGTACGAGTTCGAGGCGATGATCTGGTCCGGCCCGAGCATGCCGCCCGGGGCCACGAGCTCATCGCCCGTCGCTACCACGGCGATCCGCGGCCGCTTCGTCACCACCAGTTCCGGCCGGTTAGCGGAGGCGGCGAGATTGAGCATCGCCGGCGTCAGTCCGACGCCGGCCGGCAGCAGTTCGGCCCCGCGCATGAAGTCAAAACCCTGCTTCCGCACGCTTTGGCCCGGCGTCGGCACCTTCTCGAAGCTGATCTGGTTGCCCTTGGCGGTCGCTTCCTCCTGCATGATCACGGCGTCGGCCCCGATCGGCATCGGTGCGCCCGTGAAGATGCGAACGCACTGGCCATGCTCCATCATGCCGACGAACCGCGCCCCGGCCTGCGACGTACCCGCCATCTTCAGCGGCCGGCCCGGCGACACCTCGGCGGCACGTACGGCATAGCCGTCCATGGCACTGGCGTCGAACGGTGGCTGGCTATGCGTCGCCACCAGTGGCTTTGCCAGCACGCGCCCATGCGCCTTGGTCAGGTGCACCGGCTCGCTGCCCAGTTTCGGCAGCTTGCGGAAGATCCGCTGGATCGCTTCATCCACCGGCATCATCGGTGGAAATCACCCGATTTGCCGCCCGACTTCTCCTCGAGCTGGACCGATGTGATCCGCATCGCCCGGTCATGCGATTTCGCCATGTCGTAGAGCGTCAGCGCCGCGACGGAGGCCGCCGTCATCGCTTCCATCTCGACGCCGGTCTGCGCAGTAGTCTCGGCGGTGGCCGTCACGAGCAGGGCAGGGCCGTCTTCGGTGATCTCGACGGACACCTTGGTCAGCGGAATGGGATGGCAGAGCGGGATCAGCTCGGACGTCTTCTTGGCCGCCATAATCCCGGCAATCCGCGCGACCGTCAGCGCGTCACCCTTCTTGAGCTCACCGCCCATGATCAGACGAATCGTCTCAGGCTGCGCCTCGAGCCGCGCCGTCGCCACGGCGCGCCGATGCGTGATCGCCTTGTCGCCGATATCGACGATATGCGCCTGCCCACGCTGATCGAGGTGGGTGAGCGCCATCTCAGCCGCGCAGCAGCTTGAGGGTCGCAGCGGTAACGTCGTCCTGCCGCATCAGGCTCTCGCCGACGAGGAACGTGCCGATGCCCGCCTTTTCGAGCCGTACCAGATCGTCATGGGTGTTGACCCCCGATTCCGAGACGAGGTGCACGCCCTCCGGCACGCCGCCCGCCAGCGTGATCGACGTATTGAGCGTCGTCTCGAACGTGCGGAGGTTCCGGTTGTTGATGCCGATGAACTCGGCATTGAGCCCGAGCGCCCGGTCCAGCTCGATCTGGTCGTGCACCTCGACGAGCGCATCCATCCGCCATTCCTCGGCGGCATCGAGCAGGTAGCGCGCTGTATCGTCGGTGACCGCGGCGAGGATCACCAGGATACAGTCTGCCCCCCAGGCGCGGCTCTCGGCCACCTGATAGGTCTCGAACAGGAAGTCCTTGCGGAGCACCGGGAGTTTCGTGGCATTGCGCGCCTCGATCAGGTACCCCGGCGCGCCCTGGAAGCTCGGTCGATCGGTCAGCACCGAGAGGCACGCCGCCCCGCCCAGCTCATACGAGCGCGCGATCTCCGCCGGGTTGAAATCCGGCCGGATCAGCCCCTTCGACGGGCTCGCCTTCTTCACCTCGGCGATCAGCGCGAACTGGTGTTCCTCGCGCTTCATCTTCAGTGCCGAGAGGAACCGGCGCACCGGCGGCGCATCATGGGCCTCGGCCACCACGTCGGCCCAAGGGCGCAGTGTCTTCGCCGCCGCGATTTCCTCGCGTTTGTAGACTTCGATCTGGGAGAGGATGTCGGACATCAGCTGTTGGAAACCGCTATGAGTTTATCGAGGGTCGCTTTGGCACGGCCGGAATCGATCTCGCGCGCCGCGAGATCCGCGCCGAGCTTGAGCGTGTCAGCCCGTCCGGCGACGATGAAGGCAGCAGCAGCATTGAGCAGCACCACGTCACGATAGGGGTCCTTGACCCCATCGAGCAGGGCGCGCAGCCGCGATGCGTTGTAGGCGGGATCGGCGCCCTTGAGGTCGGCCAGCGTCGCACGCGGCAGGCCCGCATCCTCCGGCGTGATCTCGAAGCTACGAAGATCACCGCCCTTGATTGAAGCCACGAAGCTCGGCCCGGTGGTCGAGAGCTCGTCGATGCCATCGGCACCGTGCACGACCCAGGCCGAAACCGCCCGATTGGCGAGCAGGGCTGCGGCCACAGGCTCTACCCACTTCTTATCGTAGACGCCCAGCAGGTAGCGCCGCGCGCCGGCCGGGTTCGACTGCGGTCCCAGCAGGTTGAACATGGTGCGTGTGCCGATCTCCATGCGGCTGGGACCCACATGCTTCATGGCCGGATGATGCGCTACTGCGAACATGAAGCCGATGCCGGCCTCCTGGATGCACTGGCTGATCTTTTCAGGCCCGATATCGATCTTGATCCCGAGCGCCTGCAGCACATCCGAAGCACCGGATTTCGAGCTCAGGGCCCGGTTGCCGTGCTTCGCCACCGGCACACCGGCGCCGGCCACGACGATTGCCGTCGCGGTCGAGATGTTGAGCGTCTCGGCCCCGTCGCCGCCCGTGCCGACAATGTCGATCACGCTGTCCGGCGCATCGACCGACACCGGCACCATCTTTTCGCGGAGGATCGATACCGCCGCAGCGATCTCGCCTACGGTCTCGCCCTTCACCCGCATCCCCATCAGGAACGCGCCGATCTGGCTCGGCGTCGCGCCGCCATCCATGATCGTCGTCATCACCGAGCGCATCTCCTCGCCGGTGAGGTCCTGGCGCGATGCGATCTTGTTGAGAGCCCCCTTGATATCCATCACGCCGCCACCTTCCGGTTGAAGTCGCGGGCAAGGTTCAGGAAATTCTGCAGGATCGCGTGCCCGTTCTCGCTGGCGATGCTCTCGGGATGGAACTGCACCCCGTGGCTCGGATAGCGCCTGTGCTGCATGCCCATGATCAGCCCGTCATCGGTCTTCGCCGTCACTTCCAGCGCATCCGGCAGCGTTTCCGGTTTCACGATCAGCGAGTGGTAGCGGGTCGCCTCGAAGCCCGAATTGAGCCCGCGGAACAACCCCTTGCCGGTATGGCTGATCTTGGATGTCTTACCGTGCATCAGCTCCGGCGCGCGGATCACGTCGCCGCCAAACGCCTGTCCCAGGGCCTGATGCCCAAGGCACACCCCGAGGATCGGCGTCGTCGGCGCGTAGGCGTCGATCAGCCTGAGGCAGATGCCAGCCGTATCGGGCGTCGCCGGCCCGGGCGACAGCACGATCGCCTCCGGCGCCATCTCGGCGATCTCTTCGATTGTGATCTTGTCGTTCCGCTTCACCTCGGATTCCGCGCCCAGTTCCCCAAGGAAGTGGACGAGGTTGTAGGTGAAGCTGTCGTAGTTATCGATGACGAGGAGGCGCATGTCTGAGGTTCCAGCTCGAGAAGCTTTGTAAACACCGGGTCATTCCCGGTCTACCCACCGGAGTCATTCCCGCGGAAGCGGGAAGCCCTGTCTCAAGTCAGCTCCGCCATCGCCTCGTCATGCTCATTGCCCGATCCTCGCCTCGCCGGCATACCGCAGCGCTTCCTCGGCCGCGCTGAACAGGGCACGCGCCTTGTTCTCGCACTCGAGCTGCTCGAGCTCGGCCTTGCTGTCGGCGACGATGCCGGCGCCCGCCTGCACGTAGATCTTGCCCTTCGACACGATCGCCGTGCGCAATACGATACAGGTATCCATCGTCCCGTCGGCGCCGAAATAACCCACGCACCCGCCATAGATGCCGCGCCGCGATTTCTCGAGCTCGTCGATGATCTCCATCGCCCGCACCTTCGGCGCACCCGATACGGTGCCCGCCGGGAAGCCCGCGGCCAGCGCATCGACGAAATCGTACTTCGGATCGAGGTCGCCCACCACGTTCGAAACGATGTGCATGACGTGCGAGTAGTATTCGAGGAAGAACTTGTCCGTAACCTTGACGCTACCGATCTTGGCCACCCGGCCGACATCGTTACGCCCCAGGTCGAGCAGCATCAGGTGCTCGGCGAGTTCCTTGGGATCGCTGAGTAGCTCGTCCGCCAGTTCCTTGTCGCGCGTCGGTGTCGCGCCGCGCTTGCGGGTGCCGGCGATGGGGCGGATGTTGACCTTGCTGTGCTCTACCTTCACCAGGATTTCCGGGCTCGACCCCGCCACTGCGAAATCGCCGAAATCCAGCATGTACATGTAGGGCGACGGATTGGTTCTGCGAAGCGCGCGATAGAGCGCCGTCGGGGGCAGGGTGAACTCCGCCTCGAACCGCTGGCTCAGCACCACCTGGAAGATGTCGCCCGCCCGGATGTATTCCTTGGCATCCTCGACCATCCGCGCGTACTCGGCGACGCTGGTGTTGGATTTGACCTCGATCTTGTCGAGTTCCGGCGGCGTCGACGTATAGGGCAGGGTCCGCGCCAGCCGCGCCACGGCATCGTCGATGCGCGACTGCGCCGCTTCCCATGACTGCCGAGCGGTCACGCCCGACCGCACATAGACCGGCGCGGTCAAGTACAGCTCGTCCTTCAGCGTATCGAACACCGCCAGCACCGACGGCCGCATCAGGATCGATTCCGGGAACCCCAGCGGGTCCACGTGCCGATCGGGCAGAACTTCCATCTGCCGGACCATATCGTAGCCGAGATAGCCGTAAATGCCCGCTGCGGTCGACGGCAGCCCGGGCGGCACGTCGGCCTGGCTTTCGGCGACGAGCGCGCGCAGCACATCGAGCGGCGCCTCGCTCACCGGCTCGAACGCCTCGGGCGTCAGGCCGGCGTTGCGATTGATGCTCGCCTGGCCTTTTTCGACCTTCAGGATGATGTCGGGATCGAACCCGATCATAGAGTAGCGGCCGACCGTCGCCCCGTCCTGCACGCTTTCGAGAAGGAACGTATTCTTCCGACCTTCGGCGAGCTTCAGATACGCCCCGATCGGCGTCTCGAGATCCGCTACGACGCGGCGGAATACGATCTGGGCGCGGCCGGAATCGTATCCGGCCGCAAAGCTGCTGAACGGGTCGTCGCTACTCATTGGATTGCGCCGGTATCCAGGAGCTGATTCATGACCTGGTTGTTGATGCGCAGCTGGCCGTCCGCCTTGAGACCCGCGAGCAGGTCCGAATAGAGGCTCTCGCGCATCCCGTCCTCGACATACTGCGACACCTGCGGCGTGGCATCGGGCGCCGCCTCGGTGACTTCCGCCACCTTGAACAGCACATGGTCGCCGTCGCCGTTCACCGCGCTGCCGAAATGCTCCGGACCGCCGTTGAAGATCTCATTGGCGACTGTCTGGTTCAGCACCGTCGTGCCATCGCCCGAACGCTTCAGCGGCTGGCTGAGGACAGGGAATTGCCCCGCCGCGACGGCAACATCGGCAAAGGCCTGTCCCGCCTTCAACTGCTCGAGGATGCTCGCCACCTGGGCGTTGAGCGCCTCGTCCGTCTTGGCGTTGGTCCAGGCCGTCACGACGGCGTCGCGCACCTCGGCGAGCGTCTGGTCGCGCGCTTCCTCGACGCTCTTCAGATCAAAGAACATCGCCCGGTTTGAGCTCAGCGTGATGGTCGGAGCGAGTTCGCCCTGCGTCGCGCCGAAAATAGTTGTCGCGATCTTGGCGATGTCGTCGGCGGAAAGGTCCGGTGACACGGGCAGCTCCGGCCCACCCGGCGTCAGGGCCACGGTGAACGTGTTGAGCTTGAAGCGCTCCGCAATTTCGCTCAGCGGCCGGAAGGCAGCCCGCAGTTCCTCGATCTGGTCGAGGATATCGCCGAAATCGTTGCGCGCTTCGGCCAAAGCCAGCTGCTTGCGGATCGCTTCCTTCGAGTCCTCGAGCGAAATCTGCCCGCCGGCTTCGATCGCGGTCACGATCACGGCACGCTTCGACCCGATGCCCTCGATGACAGCGTAGCCGTTGGCGGGCAGCCCGAACGCGGCCTCGGCCAGCGAGCTGTCGGTGACCTCGGCGCGGCCGAGCGTTCCGAGATCCTGCGGCGTCGCCGCGGTCGCGGCCAGCACGTCGGCGAGCGGCGTGCCGGCAGCCTGGCCGTCGGTGAAAGCCTTCTCGAGCTCCGGCGTCGTCAGCGCTATCTGCTGGATGGTGCGCTTCTCGATCTTCACGCGACTATCCTTGGTCCGCTCGTACTCGGCGGCGACCTGCTCGTCGGTGATGGTCTTGGTGCTGGCAATCACATCCGGCGACAGTGCCAGCAATTCGACGTTGCGCGTCGGCTTGGTGCGGAAGTTCGCCTGGTTGGCCGTGAGATAGGCCGCGAGATCTTCCTCGGTCGGCTCAGCCACCGGCGGCATCATCTGCGCGTTCAGCACGAAATAGTCGACCGTGCGGGTATCGGCCGCATATCGGTTGATGATGTCCTTGGCCGTGCTCGACACCGGCACGCCACCCAAAAGGCCGGCGATCACCTGCTGCCGCCGCGCCGCCTTGGTCTGCAGCTCGAAGTACTCAGCCTCGGTCAGCCCGCTCTGCTGCAGCACGCGCGTAAAGGTGCCGCGATCGAAGGCGCCCAGCGCGCTCGAGAATGTCGGATCCTCGCGCAGCATCTTGCTCAGGCGCTCTTCCGAAACGCCCAGCCCCAGGTCCATGCCGAACTTGTTCACCGCCGCTTCGCCCGCCAGCCGGTCGATCACCGCGCCCGGCACGCCCAGCGCAATCGCTTCCTCGAGCGTCGGCACGCGGCCGAACTGCTGGGAGATGGCGTTGATCTGGGTGTCATAGGCCCGCTGGTAGTCTCGGACCGAAATATCCTGCCCTGCCACCGTACCCACGGTGCTGGAGCCGAACTGCGTGATGACGTTCGAGATACCGAAACCGGCCAGGCCGATCAGCAGAAAGACCCCCAGGATCTTGCCGAACCAGGTAGTCGTAAGATGGCGCAAACCGTCGAGCATCGAGACAATTCCAACAATTTCCGCCTACCCGGCGGGCGGCGGATACTAGACAGGGTCAAGTTTGTGCCGCAAGGCACATCGAAGGCGGGTTATGGGAAACTCCCGCAATAGGCAAGCAGAAGGAGTCTTGGGCATGGCATCGATCACCCCGCTGATCGCCGGCAACTGGAAAATGAACGGCACCAGCCTGGCGCTGGGCGAGGTCCGCAACCTCGCGGCGAAACTCGCCGAAAGTGCCCCGCGCTGTACCGTCGTCATCTGCCCGCCGGCCACCTTGCTCGAGCGTCTCAGCGAGATCGCGGCCCCCGCCGGCATCGTCACCGGCGGCCAGGACTGCCACTCCGCAGCTTCTGGCGCTCACACCGGCGACGTCAGCGCCCAGATGCTCGTCGATGCCGGTGCCCAGTATGTGATCGTCGGCCACTCCGAGCGCCGCACCAACCACGGCGAGACCGACGAAACCGTCCGCGCCAAGTCCGTGGCCGCCCTCTCGGCTGGCCTCATCCCCATCATCTGCGTCGGCGAAACCGAATCCGAGCGCGATGCCGGCAAGGCAGAGGCCGTGGTCCTGACACAGCTTCAGGGCTCGATTCCTGCGGAGTGGCCGGGGCACGGGATTGTCATTGCCTACGAGCCGGTGTGGGCCATCGGCACCGGCCGCACCCCCACCTCCGCCGACATCGCCCAGATGCACGATACCATCCGCCGCGACCTCGAATCCCGCTTCGGCGAACGGGGCGCAGCGACGGCCATTCTCTACGGCGGCTCGATGAAACCCTCCAACGCCGCCGAGATTCTCCGCATCTCCAATGTGAATGGCGGGCTGGTCGGCGGCGCAAGCCTCTTGGCAAACGACTTCCACGCCATTATCTCCGCGGTCTGATAGACACGTCCGCCGCCACACGGTTTGGCAGCGGATGATGCTGGCATTTGTGTTTGCGCGCGTGTAGAAGCCCGCCAAACCGAAATCGAAAGCCTGGGTTCAATGGCCAACGTATTGATCGTCGCCTATCTCCTGATCGTGCTCGCGCTAATCGCAGTCATCCTGCTGCAGCGTTCCGAGGGCGGCGGGCTCGGCATGGGCACGAGCAGCTCCAACGGCCTCATCTCCGTTCGCGGCTCGGCAAACCTCTTGACCCGCACCACGGCCATCCTCGCGGCGCTGTTCTTCGCGGCGGCCATCGGCCTCACCATCCTCACCGAACTCGATCGCGGCACGAGCACCATCCTCGAGCGTGCCAGCCAGGGCGGGGAGACTCCGGCCACGGTCCTCGACGCGCTCGAGCAGATGCAGCAGCAGACCTCGGGCGACCTGCCGGTCCCCGCCGACACCACGACTACGGCACCGACTCCGGTCGAAGGGACGACGACCACCGCCGCCCCCGCCGCCGGCTCCGATCTGCCGGTGCCCACGGCGCCAGCCGCTGAAACGACTCCGACGACGACAGAACAACCAGCGGCGCCCGCCAACTGAGGCCGCCGCGACAGCGAACCAGGGAAGGGGATGGCAACATCCCCTTCTTCTTTTTGTGTGGGGTGTGGATCGTGATCGGCAGCGCCCTTGAGAATCAGAACTTCCACCGAATAGGATAAAGGCCCATGGCTCGGTACGTTTTCATCACCGGTGGCGTGGTTTCCTCTTTGGGCAAAGGCCTTGCATCCGCGGCGCTCGGCGCGGTGCTGCAGGCGCGTGGCTACAAGGTCCGTCTCAGGAAGCTAGACCCCTATCTCAACGTCGATCCCGGCACGATGTCGCCCACCCAGCACGGCGAGGTATTCGTCACCGACGACGGCGCCGAGACCGACCTCGATCTCGGCCACTACGAGCGCTTCACCGGCCGCCACGCCAACAAGCGCGACAACATCACCACCGGCCGAATCTATTCCGACCTGATCGCCAAGGAGCGTAAGGGCGAGTTCCTCGGCGCCACCGTGCAGGTCATCCCGCACGTCACCGATGCCATCAAGGACTTCATCCGCGACGGCAACGAGGACTTCGATTTCGTCCTCGTCGAAGTCGGCGGCACCGTCGGCGATATCGAGGGCCTGCCGTTCTTCGAGGCCATCCGCCAGTTCGGCAACGACCTGCCGCGCGGCCACGCCGTCTACATGCACCTGACGCTGATGCCGTTCATTCCTTCGGCCGGCGAGCTCAAGACCAAGCCGACCCAGCACTCGGTGGCAACGCTCCGCTCCATCGGCATCTCGCCCGACCTGCTGCTCGTCCGCTGCGATCGCCCGATCCCGCATTCCGAACGCAAGAAGCTCGCGCTGTTCTGCAACGTGCGTGAAAGCGCCGTCATCCAGGGCCTTGACGTCGCCTCGATCTACGACGTGCCGCTCGCCTACCACAAAGAGGGCCTCGACGCCGAAGTCCTCGCCGCCTTCGGCATCACCGACGCGCCGGCGCCCGATCTCAGCCAGTGGGAAGAGGTCTCGACCCGCCTCCACAACCCCGAGGGCGAGGTCAACATCGCCATCGTCGGCAAGTACACCGGCCTCAAGGACGCCTACAAGTCGCTCTCCGAAGCGCTGGTCCACGGCGGCATCGCCAACCGGGTGAAGGTCAACCTCAACTGGATCGACAGCGAGATCTTCGAGCGCGAGGACCCCGCGCCCTATCTCGAGCACATTCACGGCATCCTTGTCCCCGGCGGCTTCGGCGAGCGCGGCTCAGCCGGCAAGATCCAGGCTGCACGCTTCGCTCGTTTGAAGGACGTGCCGTATTTCGGCATCTGCTTCGGCATGCAGATGGCCTGCATCGAGGCCGCCCGGAACACCGCCGGCATCAAGAACGCCAATTCCTCCGAGTTCGGCCCCACCAAGGAGCCTGTCGTCGGCATCATGACCGAGTGGACCAAGGGCAACGAGAAGGAAAGCCGATCGGCCGAAGGCGACCTAGGCGGCACCATGCGCCTCGGCTCGTACCCTGCCCAGCTCGCCAAGGGCTCGCGCGTCGCCGACATCTACGGCTCGACCCGCATCAACGAGCGGCACCGCCACCGCTACGAAGTGAACATGAACTACCGCAAGGTGCTCGAGGCGAACGGCCTCCTCTTCTCCGGCGTCTCGCCCGACGGCAAGCTGCCCGAGATCGTCGAGCGCACCGACCACCCGTGGTTCATCGGCGTCCAGTTCCACCCCGAACTGAAATCCAAGCCCTTCGAGCCCCACCCGCTCTTCGCCAGCTTCGTCGAAGCCGCGAAAGCCCAGAGCCGGTTGGTCTGATGGAAATCCGCACGGCGCGGCTCCTCCTGCGCCGCGCGGTCCCCACGGACGTCCGCGCCTTCCACACGATCATGTCGTCGCCTGCCGCCATGCGCTACTGGGCTACGCTGCCGCACGAGTCGATGGCGGTCACCGAGACCTGGTTCGAGCAGCAGTTCTTCAGCGGCGACCCCGTCCGCGACGAATGGGTCATCGAGCATGATGGCCGCGTCGTCGGCAATATCGGCATCTGGAACATGCCCGAATTCGGTTTCATCCTGCACCCGGATGTGTGGGGGCGGGGCATCGGCAGCGAGGCCGCAAGGGCTTTCATCGACTACGCCTTTGCAACCTACGCCATCGATGCCATCACGGCCGACGTCGACCCGCGCAACGAGGCCTCGCTGAACCTGCTCACCAAGCTCGGCTTCACCGAAACCAGCCGCGCCGAGAAGACGTTCCTCATCGGCGGCATCTGGTACGACAGCATCTATCTCAGCCTGCCACGCCCAGCCTGATCCGGAAGAGCACCATGGCCGAAATCCTCTCCCTCTCCAAAGCCCGCAAGGCCAAGGCCCGCGCCGCCAAGGAGCAGGCTGCCGCCGAGAACCGGACGAAGTTCGGCCGCACCAAGGCCGAACGGCAACATGTGGAAGCCGTAAGAAATCTCTCCGAAAAGCGACTGGACGATTTGAAGCGTGAGGAATAGGGCAGGGGTATTGCCTGTTCCGGAGCCTTTGTCTTGACCACGTTTTATGACTTCTCGGCCCCGCTCCTCGACGGGGCGCCGCAGCCGCTTTCCGACTATCGGGACAAGGTCGTCCTCGTCGTCAACGTCGCCAGCAAATGCGGCTTCACCCCGCAATATGCCGGGCTCGAGAAGCTCTACGAGACCTACAAAGACCGCGGCCTTGTCGTCCTCGGCTTCCCCTGCAACCAGTTCGGCGAGCAGGAGCCGGGCACGGAGGCGGAAATCGCCGCCTTCTGCGACCTCAACTACAACGTCACCTTCCCGATCTTCGCCAAGGTGCGTGTCAACGGCCGCCAGTCACTGCCGCTCTACACCTGGCTGAAACGCAAGGCACCGGGCCTGCTCGGCGTGCAGCTGGTCCCGTGGAACTTCACCAAGTTCCTCGTCGATCGCAGCGGCACCAAAGTACAACGCTTCGCCTCGGCGGTGGAGCCGGCCGACATCGCAGAGGCAATCGAGAAACTGCTTTAGGACTGCGAACGCCTACTGGTGCGGCGCGGAACTCTTGATCTTGTGGTGCAGCCGCCGCTTCTCCGCGCGCGTCTCATGCCGATCCTCGCGATCAACGATCCGCCCACGCCAGAACAGCGTCGCACCCCATAGCGCAAAGCCGACAAGCACGATCGCGCCCAACCAGAACCCTGACATCTGACCCTCCTCCAAGGCAGATGCAAATCAGTCTAGACCTCTCCGACCCCTGTAGCCAGCCCGGCGCTCGATCAGTCCAACAACCGCCTCAGCGAGTATTCCTTGGGGCGATCGGTCTCGACATCCAGGTCGGGGAAGTGAGCTTCCATGGCCGTTTCGAGAAGCGTCAGCAGCGTCAGGTATCGCCGGTCGAATAGCGGCAGCAGCGAACGCCATGTGGGGTTCTTGCGCAGTTTGAGATACCCTTGGGCCAACGGCAGGCTTACGCCCCAATCCGTACGCCCCTGCCGCTTCACCGGCCGGTTCAAACTGAAGTGGATGCCGTGCGCCGGCCTGAAACGCTCCGCCGGATCCGGCAGGGGCAGGCCCTTGGCCTCGACCTGCAGGTAGAGCAGGTGCTCGTCGATCCGCAGCGCTGTGCTGTCCGTGATCACCGGCAGGGGGTAGTGAACATCCGAGCGGGTGAAATGCAGCCCGGATAGCCGTGCCGGCGGCGTCGGTCGCACGACGTTGCTGTACGGCAGCCCGGTCTTGGCCATCTGCGCCAGGTGCGGCCGAGCCGTCGGCTCCAGCAACAGTATGTCGATGTCACCAATGTAGGTGAACTCGGTGAGCGTTGTCGGCGTCTCAAGGAACCGGACGCTGTTGGCCGGCCATCCCTCGAAGTTTCCTCGCTTGAACCGAACCCGGTGCGGTCCGAATTTGTCGCTCAGAAGACCAATCGCATCAGCATTCGCAAGTTCGAACTGTCGCGGTCGCTCGAGGCAGAACTCGACAACAGTATCATCGGGGTTCGCAATAAGTGCGCTCGCGGCGTAAGGCAGAACAAATGGCTCATAGGCCCGATCAGCACAGGTGAAAAACGTAACTGCCATTATACCCCGCCTTCGACAAATCGCAGTCGGGCACGCCGCTCCGCACGCCTCGAATCGCTCAAAGTATGGGTAATAGTTGCAAGGTCGGCCCGTCACCTGTCCACTCGGAAAACTGATGGCCCGGCAGTACTACCGGGCCATCAGGCTATCCTGAGCAGACTCGGCCTTACTCCGCCGGTGCCATATCCTTGCCGGTGTAAACCTCTTCCACCGAATACTGGTCGCGCCGCCAGAAGCCGTTGAACGGGGTCAGCGAGGCCTGGGTATAGGCGCCCATCAGGCCGAACTCGATCCAGTCGTCCTCGTCCACGTCCGAGGGCAGGGTGAAGATCTGCGGCAGCACGTCGTAGCTGTCGCAGGTCGGGCCCCATACGGTGAAGTCCGAGAAATCGCCGTCATTGTCGTGCAGGCGCGGTCCGCGCCAGACGCGGGTCGGCGGGGTGAAGTGCATGAACTTCACTTCCATCAGCGAGCCGTAGGCGCCGTCGTTGAGATAAACCGACTGTCCGCCGCGCTGGTGCTTCACCCGCAGCAGCAGCGAGGTCGACGAAGTCACGAGCGCGCGGCCCGGCTCGATGATCAGCTCCGGTTTGTGACCCCCGAAGTTGTCCTTCACCGCCTGCGAGATGGTCTCGAAATAGTAGTCCATCGGCGGCGCTTCGCTGGTCGGGTAGGGCGCCGGATAGCCGCCACCGATATTGAGCCGCTTGAGTGTAATCCCCGATTCCTCGGCAATCTTCGCCGCCGCCGCGATATGCCGCTCGTAGGCGTAGACGTCCTCGCACTGCGAGCCGACATGGAAACAGAGCGAGGGCGTATAGCCCATCTGCTCCACCAGCTTCACGATCTCGGCCGCGCCGTCCTGCATCACGCCGAACTTGATGCCGAAGTCATAGCTCTTCAGCGCCTTGCCCGCCTTGAAGCGCGTCGTCACCTCGATGTCCTTGCTCGGCGACACCACGGCGGCGAGCTGGTCGAGCTGCTGCGGATGGTCGATGGTGAACGAGCGGACCCCGAATTCCTCGTAGGCACGCTCGATCTCGCGCTTGTTCTTGATCGGGTTGTTGTAGTGCATCGCCGCGCCGGGCGCGTAGTCGCGTACCAGCTCCATCTCCATGTTGGAGGCGACGTCGAAAGCCTTGAGGCCCTCCTCGTGCAGCTGCTTGATGATGTGCGGCGACGGATTGCACTTCACCGCATAGGTCAGCAGCCCGTCGAACCCCTTCTTGAACACCTTGACCGATTTGTGCAGCTCCCTGGAGCTGAACAGGAAGCTCGGGAAATCCGGCTCTTCCGTTGCAATCAGTGCGGAGGTGTTGGCGAAGACCGTGGTCGGCTCAGTCATTGGCGGCTAACCTTTCAGGGGTCCGGGGGAAAAACCTCGGGTTGCGGGTAAAAACGAGCGCTGCATATAGGGCCAATACCCCCCCGTCGCAACGTCATATTTCGAGGATTGCCAACGTGTAATCCTGAGGCCAAAAAGGCGCCGGATTCAGGGCGTTTGTCCAACGTCTCCATCAATGGATTCGTCCTGGGATTAGTGATGTCGAACAAGGGTTGGTTCATGGCGCTCGCCGGCGCCATCGTCGGTGCGGCAATTGTCGTCGGCTATGCCGAAATATCGAGTCGAACGCCGGATACCGCCCCGCCGATCGCCGCAGCCACATCGGTCGTATCATCGGCGGTCGCGCAGGACGCCGCGCCAGCCAAGGCCGTGCCCAGTTCCCGCACCGAAATGCAGATGAGCTTCGCTCCCGTGGTGAAGGCCGTCACCCCCTCGGTGGTCAACGTCTACGCCACCACCATCCAGCAGGGCACCAATTCGCCCTTCATGTCCGATCCGTTCTTCCAGCGCTTCTTCGGCGGCGACGGCGGCCCCTTCATGCAGAGCCGCCCGCGAAAGTCGCAGTCGCTCGGTTCGGGCGTCATCGTCGACGGCGCCGGCGTCATCCTCACCAATCACCACGTCATCGAGGGCGCCACCGACATCCGCATCGCCACCACGGCCGGCGACGAGTACCCCGTCGATCTCGTCCTCGATGACCCCAAGACCGATCTCGCCGTCCTCCGCGTCAAGGACGCCAAGGGCGCCACCTTCCCGGCCCTCAGCTTCGCCGATTCCGACCAGCTCGAAGTCGGCGACCTCGTCCTCGCCATCGGCAACCCGTTCGGCGTCGGCCAGACTGTCACCTCCGGCATCGTCTCGGCGCTCGCCCGCACCGGTGTCGAGAGCGACAACTACGAGTTCTTCATCCAGACCGACGCCGCCATCAATCCGGGCAATTCCGGCGGCGCGTTGGTCGATCTCAACGGCCACCTCGTTGGCGTCAACACCGCTATCGTCTCGCGTTCGGGCGGCTCGGTCGGCATCGGCTTCGCTATCCCCGCCAACATGGCGAAACTCGTCGCCGAGACCGGCATCGCCGGCGGTGCGCTCATCCGTCCGTGGTTCGGCGCCCGCCTGCAGGCCGTCACCTCCGATCTCGCAGACAGCCTCGGTCTCGGTCACGCCCGCGGCGCGCTGATCAGCGAACTTGCTCCCGATGGTCCGGCCCAGAAGGCGGGCTTCGAGGATGGTGACGTGATCCTCACCGTCGACGGCTTCGCCATCGAGCAGCCCAGCGCCTTCGATTTCCGCCTCGCCACCAAGCCGGTCGGCGCCACCGCCGACATCCAGTACTTCCGCAACGGCAAGTCCGAGGACAAGACCATCACGCTCGAGGCGCCACCCTCCGCCGACAATCCGGTCACCGTCTCCGGCAACACCCGCTTCGCCGGCACCTCGGTTGAAACCGTCACAGCCGCCGTCGCGCAGGAGCTTGGACTGCCCTACGACGTCCGCGCCGTCGTCGTCCGCAACATCGAACCCAACTCGCCCGCCGATGATATGGGCTTGCGCGCCGGCGACCTCATCCTATCGCTGAACGGACAGGCCATTTCCGACGCGGAAACCTTTGGCAAACTCGCCAATGACCGTCCGCGCAGCTGGCGTGTCGTGCTACAGCGGGGCGGTCGCACCATCCGCGCCGAGGTCAGTGGCTGAATGCAATCCCTGTTCGACGAAGCAGCACCGCGCCCGCTCGCTGAGGCGCTGCGGCCGACCCGCCTCGCCGACGTCATCGGGCAGGATCACCTGCTCGGCCCGAACGGTCCGATCGGCCGCATGGTCGCCGCCGGCCGTGTCTCGTCCTTCATCCTCTGGGGCCCTCCCGGCGTCGGCAAGACCACCATTGCGCGGCTGGTCGCCAAGGAAGTCGGCCTCGATTTCGTCCAGCTGAGCGCGGTCCTCTCCGGTGTTGCCGACCTCCGCAAAGTGATTGCCGATGCAAAGGCCCTGCGTGCCGGGGCAGGGCGCCAGACGGTGATGTTCGTCGACGAGCTCCACCGCTTCAACCGCAATGTGCAGGACGCGCTGCTGCCCCATGTCGAGGACGGCACGGTCATTCTCATCGGCGCCACCACCGAAAACCCCAGTTTCTCGATGGTCGCGGCGCTCCTCTCGCGGGCCAAGGTCTACACCCTCCGACGCTTTGAAAAGCCCGACCTCGCCATCCTCGCGGAACGCGCTGAGGAGTTCGTCGGCAAGAAGTTGCCGGTAACCGACGAAGCACGCGACGCCATGCTCGAAATGGCCGACGGCGATGGCCGCTACCTGATCGGCCTCTGCGAGGAGCTGTTCGCGCTACCCGAGGGCACGACGCTCGACATCGCCGGCCTCGCCGAAACCGTCCAGAAGCGCGCGCCGGTCTACGACAAGGGTCAGGAGGAGCACTACAACCTCCTCAGCTGCTTCCATAAATCGCTGCGCGGCTCGGACGTCCAGGCCGCCATGTACTGGGCCCAGCGCATGCTGGTCGGTGGCGAACACCCCGACACCATCTTCCGACGCCTCGCCTGCGCCGCCTCCGAGGATGTCGGCATGGCCGACCCGCAGGCCATGGTCCAGGTCATCACCGCCTGGAACGCCTTCGAGCGCACTGGCCTGCCCGAGGGCGAACTGTTCATGGCGCAAGCCATCGCCTACGTCGCCACGGCCCCAAAATCCAACGCCGCGATGGTCGGCTTCGCCGCCGCCAAGCAGCTGGCGATGCAGACTGGCTCGCTCGCCCCGCCCAAGCACATCCTCAACGCGCCCACCAAGCTGATGAAAGAGCTCGGCTACAACAAGGGCTACCGCTACGACCACGACTGGCCCGACGCCTTCTCCGGCCAGGAGTTCTTCCCCGACGAAATGGCCGGCGACCACCGCCCCGAATTCTACAAGCCCAACGAACGCGGCTTCGAACGTGAAGTCCTCAAACGCCTCGACTTCTGGGCCACCCGCCGCGAACAGCGCCGCGAAGAAGAGGGCGACAACTAGGCGCCGGCCTTCCAATATCCTCCCCCTGGGGGACCAGCGAAGCTGGTGGAGGGGGCCGCGTTCTACGAGGCGCGCCGACATGAGTCCGCGCATGCGGCCCGTTACAGCCGCACTCCAATGACGCCAAGATTAGCCATATCCAGTTTCATCCCCCGAAGTCCTTGCGCCCCATGGAAAACTGTCACAACAGTCCCATACGAAAACTGGGACAAGGGGAGGGGCCAGATAGAACTGTTCGCGCCAGAGTTCGCACCGTTCACCGTGGCATTGATCGTAATGCTGGCGATCGGCGTGATCGAGTTGCTATCGCTCCTCATCGGCTTCTCACCCTCCGCCTCGATCGAGGCGGCGCTCCCCGGCATGGAAGTGCCCGACCTCGAAGCGCCCGAACTCAGTGGCGCCGAAGTCGGCCCGCTCTCCCACGTACTGAGCTGGTTCTCCGTCGGCCGGCTGCCGTTCCTTGCGCTGCTGGTCATCTTCCTCACCGGCTTCGCGCTCTCCGGCTACATCGTCCAGTGGGCCGCCATCGCCGCCATCGGCACCGCGCTCAGCCCCTGGCTCGCCTCGGTTCCCGCCCTCATCGGTGCCAGCTTCGCCACTCGCCATCTCGGCCGCTGGCTCGGCGATATCTTCCCGCGCGATCAGTCCGAGGCCGCCAGCCGCTCCGATCTCATCGGTAGCTACGCCACCATCATCCGCGGCGAAGCCCGCCAGGGCCAGCCCGCCGAAGCCAAGACCACCGATCTCCGCGGCCGCACCCACTACATCCTGCTCGAGCCGGGCGACCCCGGCACGACCTATGCCGCCGGCGACCGCGTCTTCCTCACCGGCCGCGACAAGAACATCTACCGCGCCATCACCCGCCTCACACCGCCACAGGAATAGCCCCGCATGTTCGACCAGCTCATTTCGACACTGATCATTGCCGGCATTATTCTCATCGCCATCTTTGTGATCGGCATGATCATCGCGCGGCTCTACCGCCGGGCCAGCAAGGAAGTCTCCTTCGTCCGCACCGGTTTTGGCGGCCAAAAGGTGATCATGAACGGCGGCGCCCTGGTGCTGCCGGTCCTGCACGAGACCATCCCGGTCAACATGAATACCCTCCGGCTCGAGGTGGTCCGCACCGCCGAGCAGGCCCTCATCACCAAGGACCGCATGCGCGTCGACGTGCAGGCCGAGTTCTACGTGCGTGTTCAGCCCACTGCCGAAGCCATCGCCGACGCCGCCCAGACTCTCGGTCGCCGCACCATGGAGCCGCAGGCGCTGAAGGAACTGGTCGAAGGCAAGTTCGTCGATGCCCTCCGCGCCGTCGCCGCCGAAATGGCCATGGAGGAACTGCACGAACAGCGCGTCAGCTTCGTCCAGAAGGTGCAGGCCGCCGTCTCCGAGGACATCCTCAAGAACGGCCTCGAGCTCGAATCCGTGTCGCTGACCGGCCTCGACCAGACCAATCGCGAGTTCTTCAACCCCAACAACGTCTTCGACGCCGAGGGTCTCACCAAGATGACCCAGTCGATCGAGGACCGTCGCAAGACCCGCAACGACATCGAACAGAACACCCAGGTCGCCATCGCGAGGAAGAACCTCGAAGCGCAGCAGGAACAGTTCCAGATCAGCCGCGACACCGAATACGCCCGTCTCAACAACGAGCGCGAAATCGCCATCCGCGTCGACCAGCAGAACGCCGAGATCGAGAGCCTCCGCGCCGAGCGCGCCACCGAATCCGAGGCCGCCCGCACCGTCAGCAGGCAGCAGATCCGCGAGGCAGCGATCAAGGCCGACCAGTCGATCGCCATCTCCGAGCAGACGAGCGCCATCGCCGTCGCCGCCAAGTCCGAGGAGCAGTCGAAGGCCGATGCCAAGGCAAACGTCGCCCGTGCCCTCGCCGCGAAGGCCGCCGAAGAGGTCGAGACCGCGCGCCTCACCGAAATCGCCGAGCGCACCAAGCGCATCCAGCTGATCGAAGCCCAGCAGGAAGCCGAGAAGGCCTCGATCAACATCGTCGTCGCTGCCGACGCCGAGAAGCAGGCTGCCAAGAACCGCGCCGAGGCGGCCCGCGTGCTCGCCGAGGGCGAGGCGGCAGCCGAGAAGATCCGTGCCGAGGCGACCGACGTCAGCTACAAGGTCGAGGCCGCCGGCAAGCAGGCGCTCAACGAAGCCGCCAACCAGCTCTCGCCCGAGCAGATCGCCATGAATGTCCGCATGGCCCTGATCCAGGCGCTGCCGCAGATCATCGCCGAATCCGTCAAGCCGATGGAAAACATCGAGGGCATCAAGATCCTCCATGTCGACGGCCTGTCCGGCGGCGGCCGCAACGGTGGCGGTTACGCCAACGGCCACGCCGGCGGCATCGCCGACCAGGCCGTCGACTCCGCCCTCCGCTACCGCAGCCAGGCCCCGTTGATCGATGCACTCCTCGCCGAACTCGGCCTCAAGGGCGGCTCCCTCAATGGCCTCGTCGCCTCGGCGGTTGCTCCGGCTCTCGAGATCGACGAGACCGAGGAAGAAGACGTCGAACAGAAGTAGCGCTCGATCTCTCCGTTATCCTCCCCCGCGGGGCGGGGGAGGGGGCGGCCACACGCACCAGCCCCCTTTCCAACGGCCGTATCCCTCCGTATTACACGCCCATGACCCCTTATCTCCTCGTCGGCATAGGCGGCGCGCTTGGCGCGATGCTCCGTTACGGTGCGCAGGTTGCCATCGGCAATCTGCCGAACGGCTTTCCCGTCTCGACCTTCCTCATCAACATCGTCGGTTCTGTCGCCATGGGCGTGCTCATCGGCCTGCTGGCGAAGTTCACGCCGCAGTACCAGAACGAGATCCGCCTCTTCGTCGCGGTCGGCATTTTCGGCGGCTTCACCACCTTCTCGAGCTTCTCGCTCGACGCCATCGTCTTGATCGAGCGCGGCGACATCCTGCAGGCCGGCGTCTACATTGTCGGCTCGGTCCTGCTCTCGGTCGCGGGTCTCTGGATGGGTCTCACGGCCATGCGGGTGATCGCATGAGCGGCGTTCGCCAACAGGTCGTCGCGCGCGACGAAGACGGCATGCGGCTCGACCGCTGGTTCCAGACCCATTTCCCGCACGTCACCTTCGGTCACCTGCAGAAGCTGCTGCGCTCGGGCCAGGTGCGCGTCGATTCCGGTCGCGTGAAGACCAATGCCCGCCTCACCGCCGGCCAGGTCGTCCGCGTCCCGCCCATCGAAGCCGCACCGGATAAGCCCGGAGGTGCCGTCAATTCCAAGGATGCCGAGTTCCTGCGCTCGATCATCCTCTACGAGGACGACGACCTCTACGTCTTCAACAAGCCGCATGGCCTCGCGTCGCAGGGCGGTTCCGGCACCAAGCGCCACATGGATGGCCTGCTGAAGAGCCTGCCCAACAAGAAGGGCGAAGCCCCGCGCCTCGTCCACCGCCTCGATCGCGACACCTCCGGCTGCCTGGTCGTCGCCAAGACCAAGGCCGCCGCCACCTATTTCGGCACGGTGTTCAGCTCCCGCCAGGCGCGAAAGATCTACTGGGCCGTCGTCTGGGGCAATCCACACCCCAAGCAGGGCTCGATCTCCTGCTTCCTCGCCAAGCAGGCGACCACGGACGGCGAGCAGATGGTCGTCGTCCCGCAGGGCACGCCCGGCTCGCAGCATTCGATGAGCTACTACTCGACCACCGATACGGCCGCCCGCCGCTTCGCCTGGGTCACGCTCAAGCCCGTCACCGGCCGCACACACCAGCTGCGCGTCCACATGGCCCAGCTCGGCAACCCGATCATGGGCGATCCGCGCTACTTCAACATCCAGAACTGGGAAGCTCCCGAGCAGATTTCGAAGGGCCTCCACCTCCACGCCCGCCGCATTCGCCTGCCGCTGCGCGATGGCGGCTATCTCGATGTCTCCGCTCCGCTGCCCCCGCACATGCTCGCCACCTTCGACGCGCTTGGCTTCGATGCCGATCGCTACGACGTGCAGGACATCGACCCCGAGGACGCGTGATCAAAACCACGCGAGCGGTGGATGCAATGCCGCTCTCGCGTGTTTTCCTCCCGGCGCCCGTTGTGGGCCCATAGGGAGATAACAATGAAAACGATCGTACTTGCCGCCATCACCGCGGCCGGCCTCGCCATTGCTGCCGCCCCTGCCATCGCGCAGGACGCCTCCACTATGACGTTCTTCGTCACTTCGGTCGGCCTCGGCGATGGAGCCAATCTCGGCGGCCTTGCCGGCGCCGATGCGCACTGCCAGAAGCTCGCCGAAGCCGCCGGCTCGACCGGCAAGACCTGGGCCGCCTACCTCAGCGCCGAAGGCGTCAACGCCAAGGATCGCATCGGCGCCGGCCCGTGGCAGAACTTCAAGGGCGAGGTCATCGCCACCGATGTCGCCAACCTCCACTCCGACGCCAACAACATCACCAAACAGACTGCGCTCACCGAGAAGGGCGCTGTGGTCAACGGCCGCGGCGACGATCCGAACCAGCACGACATCCTCACCGGCACGAACGCCGACGGCACGCTCGCAGCCGGCCAGACCTGTGGGGACTGGACCCTCAACGGCGAAGGCACCGCCATGCTCGGCCACAACGACCGCATGGGCCCCGACACGCTCGCCACAGCGACCTCGTGGAACGCCGCCCACCCCTCACGCGGCTGCAGCCAGGAAAACCTCGTCGGCACCGGCGGCGCCGGGTTCCTGTACTGCTTCGCGGCGAAATGACCTATGCCTTCGCGGGGCGTGACACGCCCCGCGATTTATGGTTCTGAGCGGGCCTAACAGGAGTTCTCCCTATGCGGCTCGTCGTCTTCGATCTAGATGGCACTCTCATCAACTCCGAAGCGCTGATCATCGAGACCGTCCGCGAGTCCTTCGGCGCCGTCGGGCAGGCGATCCCGAGCGACGCCGCGATCCGCTCTATCTCCGGCATCACCGCCCGCGAGGCCATGGGCATCCTCGCGCCGGGTGTCGACGAGGACCGCATCGACGTGATCCTCAACTCCTACCGCGCCCACTACCAGCAGCGCGCCGGCCTCGCCCGCGAACCGCTGTTCGATGGCGCGCTCGCCGCGCTTGATCGCCTGCAGGCGCAACCCGAAACCATCCTCGCCGTCGCCACCGGCAAGGGTCACGCCGGGGCCATCACGCTGCTCGAGCGCCACGACATCATCGGCCGCTTTCACTCCATCCAGACCCCGGCCCACAATCGCGGCAAGCCCGATCCGCAGATGATCGAGACTGCGATGGATCGCGCAGGCATCGGCCGCGAGGCCACCGTAATGATCGGCGATACGTCGCACGACATGAAGATGGCCCGCGCCGCCGGCGTAAAGGCGCTGGGCGTCGCCTGGGGCTACCACACCGTCCCGGAACTCGAGGCGGCGGGCGCCCACATCGTCATCGACCGGATGGACGACCTGGTCGACACCATCGACAAACTGCTGGAGACCTGATGCGCGAATTCCTCGAAGACGCCGAAGCCCACCGCGACGACGGGTACGGCCGCGCCCAGCACCTCAACAAGGTCGAGCTGCCCAAGCGCTTCTACAAGGACGTCGGCGTCGGCTCCGCTGCCGGAGGCTTTGCCGTCACCCTAGACGGCAAGAGCCCGCGCACGCCCGGCCAGAAGCCGGTCGTCGTGCCACAGCAGGCCCTGGCTGAGCTCATGGCGGCCGAATGGGCTGCACAGGCCGAGTTCATCGATCCCAAGACCATGCCGGCCGTCCGGCTGGTCAACTCCGCCATCGAAGCCGGTGAGGAGCGCCACGACGCCCTCCGCGCCGAGATCGTCAAATACGCCGGCAACGACCTGCTGCTCTATCGCGCCGACACCCCGCGCGAGCTGGTCGCCGAGCAGGAGCGCGTTTGGGACGCGGTGCTCGTCAAGCTCGCCCGCCACTTCGACATCGCCTTTCAGCCCACCATCGGCATCGTCCACCAGCCGCAGCCTCAGACCACACTGGACCGTCTCGCCACCTCGCTTGCCGACACCAGCCTCATCGAGGCCGTCACGCTAAACTCCCTGACGGGCCTCTCCGGCTCAGGCCTCCTCAGCATCGCCCTGCGCGAAAAGCTCATGGACGCCGAAGAAATCTGGACCGCCGCTCACGTCGACGAAGACTACAACATCCGCCTCTGGGGCGAAGTCCACGAAGCCACCGAACGGCGAGAGAAGCGCCGGCTGGAGTTCGATGCGGGGGTGAAGGTCTTGGGGATCGTGCGCCAATAAGCTGGCAGACGGCCCCCTCCCATCCTCCCCCCATAAAGGGGGAGGTGCCCTCCGGTGCGTCAGGCTCGATAGCGGAACAAAGCTCGACTCTTCACCTCCCCCTTTATGGGGGGGTCGGGAGGGGCCGTCTCTATCAGTCAGGTATTGCTAAGCCGAAACTTTCACCGCCGGCGCATCCATTGCGGCAAGCGCTGCCGGCACGCCAAACAGGTCATACTCGTCCGAATCCGTCACCGTCACCGACACCATGTCGCCCGGCTTGATGCCATCGGCTTCGTGGATGATCACGGTGCCGTCGATCTCCGGCGCATCCCACTGGCTGCGGCCGATAGCGCGGCCCATCTCGGGCTGCACGTCGTCGACGATCACGTCGATGGTCCGGCCGACCTTCTTCGACAACACATGTGCCGAAATGTCCTGCGCCACTTCCATCAGTCGCTCGTAGCGCTCGCGCTTCACTTCATCGGGGACGATACCCTCGATGTCGTTGGCGGGCGCACCGGTCACGGGCTCATACTCGAAGCAGCCGATCCGGTCGATCTCGGCCTCTTCCAGCCAGTCGAGCAGGAACTCGAAGTCCTCCTCGGTCTCGCCCGGAAAGCCGACGATGAAGTTGGAGCGAATAGCGAGGTCCGGCGCCACGGCGCGCCAGCTCTTGATCCGGTCGAGCGTCTTCACCTGGTTGGCGGGACGCCGCATCAGCTTCAGCACCGACGGCGAAGCATGCTGGAACGGAATATCGAGGTAGGGGAGGATCTTGCCCTCCGCCATCAGCGGAATGACGCCGTCGACATGCGGGTAGGGGTAAACGTAGTGGAGCCGCGTCCACACGTCCATCTTGCCGAGCTCCTCGGCGAGCGTCTGGAAGCGCGCTTCGATATCGCGGCCGCGGAACTTGCTCGACGCGTACTTCACGTCAACGCCATAGGCCGAGGTGTCCTGCGAGATCACCATGATCTCCTTGACGCCCGTCGCCACCAGCCGCTCCGCTTCGTACAGCACCGAAGCGATCGGGCGCGAGACCAGGTCACCCCGGATCTGCGGGATGATGCAGAAGGTGCAGCGGTTGTTGCAGCCCTCGGAAATCTTCATGTAGGCGTAGTGCCGCGGCGTCAGCTTCAGCCCAGCTTCCGGCACGAGGTCGACGAACTTGTTCGGCACCGGCGGCAGATGCAGGTTCACCGCGTTGACCACATCCTCGTACTGGTGCGGGCCGGTCACCGCGAGCACGCTCGGATGGGTCGCGCGGATCAGGTCTTCCTCGACGCCGAGGCACCCGGTGACGATCACCCGCCCATTGGCGCCAACCGCCTCGCCGATCGCCTCGAGGCTTTCCTTCTTGGCGCTGTCGAGAAACCCGCAGGTATTCACCAGCACCACGTCCGCGCCCGCGTAGTCGCGCGAGAACGAGTAACCCTGCGAGCGCAGGGTCGTCATGATGCGTTCGGAATCGACGAGAGCCTTGGGGCAGCCGAGGCTGACGAGGCCGATTTTGGGAGCTTGTGTCATTGGGCGGTGGCCATACGCCAATCACCCCGAAAAGGCAATGATCGGCAACCTGCGATGGAAGCAACCCAGCCCTGATCACGGCCGATCACGAGCGCGTCAGGTTACCAACCTGTAAGTTGACCCGAATCCTGAGCCTGGGGCTCTTCTTTCCCTATGCGCCTACCTCCCGGGCGTGCAGCAGGAAAGAACACTGATGAATCTCGAGATCCTCAACAAGTACCAGCCGCAGGCCCTGGCCGTGCTGCGTATCGTCACCGCGCTCGCCTTTATGGCCCACGGCACACAGAAGATGTTCGGCTTCCCGGCCTCGCAGATGGGCGGTGGCGGCTTCGAGCTCTTCTCGTTGATGGGACTTGCCGGCATCCTCGAAGTCTTCGGCGGCCTCGCCATCCTGCTCGGCGTCTTCACCCGCCCGGTCGCCTTCATCCTCGCTGGGCAGATGGCCTACGCGTTCTGGTTCGTCCATGTCCCGATGATGGGCCAGGGCAACATCATCCCGGTCGCCAACGGTGGCGACGGCGCCGTGCTCTTCTGCTTCATCTTCCTCTACCTGGTCTTCGCCGGCCCCGGCGCCTGGAGCCTCGACGAAGCCCTCAAGACTCGCAGCGGCAACGTAGCGACGGCCTAGCATCCTAGCTCGCCGCCTTATCCTCCCCCGCGGGGCTTCGAGCCGTCCCGCAGGGCAAATCGCTCCAGTGGAGCGATTTGAAATGAGAAGGCCTTGAGAGCTATGCTCGAAAGGCCGGCGAAGCCGGTGGAGGGGGCGACCCCAAGCTCTGCGCTTCCCCCAAGCAAAAAGGCCGCCCACCGGGCGGCCTTCGCACATCAGATATCCGGCTTGCTCGCCGGCGGCGGAGACCGCCTTGCGGTCCGCCTTGGCGCCGGCGTTGTCGTCGTCACATCGGTCGACGTCTCACCGTCCTCGTAGTGCCCGTCATCCTCGGCGATGTCGTGGATCGCATCACGCACCTCGTCGATCAGCGAGGCCGGCACCCGGCTGAGGCTCACCGCCCGTGTCGTCGCTTCGTTGGCCTTGAAGAATACCAACAGCACTTCGCACACCACGCGCAGCACGATCAGGAACAGCGCGCCAAACACCGCGATCTCGAGCAGGCCCCAGAGCCCATCGCCGAAATTGCGGCCGAAGCTCGCGAACAGGTGCCCCACCGACCACAGCAGTAGCGCTGCGAGCCCGGTGCCATAGAGCACCGGCACCAGCCGCGGCGACAGGATGGTCTCCAGCCGGAACAGCGTCGGCGAAAGGAAGATTTTCTTGAGATCGTCCAGCGTCATGGCCTTACCCCCAGAATGGAATCGGTCACCCAGAAAATGCGTGCGTCACGCGGCGCTTACAAGGGCTTCCGGCGCAAGACTGATAGTCGCGCCGAACCGCCGCTCGAATGCTGCCCGCAGCGCCGAGTCGACTTCACCCATCGATGCCAGTTGCCCCAGGTCCTCGAAACTCGTCACGCCCTGGTCGGAAATGCCGCACGGCACGATGCCGTCGAAATGGCTCAGCGTCGGCGACACATTGATGGCGATGCCGTGGAACGTCACCCAGCGGCTCACTCGCACCCCGATCGCCGCGATCTTGTCCTCGCGCCCCGGCCCCTTGTCGGGCCGCTGCACCCAAACCCCGATCCGACCCTCGCGCCGCTCACCCCGAATGTTGAACGCCGCCAGCGTATCGATGATCAGCCCCTCGAGTCCCTGCACGAGGCAACGCACATCGCGCCCGCGCTGGCGCAGATCGAGCATGAAGTACACCACCCGCTGTCCCGGCCCGTGGTAGGTATACTGCCCGCCGCGCCCGGCGTCGTAGACCGGGAACCGGTTCGGCGCGAGCAGGTCGCCCGGCGAGGCCGAGGTCCCGGCCGTATAGAGCGGCGGATGCTCTAGCAGCCACACCTGCTCGGCCGCCATTCCGTCGGCAACCGCTGCAGCCCGCGCACGCATCATCTCGAGCGCCTCGGGGTAGGGCACCAGCCCATCGGCAATTTTCCACTCGACCGGCACCCCATCCGCACGCATCAGCTTGGTGCCGGTGTCGCAGATTGGTTCACTCGTTAACGCTTCGGTAAGCAACGCCATCCAATGCTCATTCCGCAGGGCCCGGCGATTCAGCCTGGGCGGTCGTCGTGGTATGTATGAACACCCTAGACACTATTGAAGTGGATATCACGGTCGAACTGGGCGCGGCTATCATGCCGGTGCACCACCTGCTGCGCATGGGCCGTGGCGCCGTGATCGAACTCGACACCACCGAAAACGACCCGCTCCGCGTCTACGCCAACAACACCCTCATCGCCCGCGGCGAAGTGAAAGTGGAAGACGGCCGGCTGAGCGTCGAGCTCACCGAAAAGGTCCGCCGCCCCGCCTAATCCGGGCCGTTCGTGTCAACGCGTTCCCACCTGTGGCAAAAGCGGAATTAATCGCTTGCGCCATGCGGCGGGCGTTGCTACACGCTGCCTCGCTTCGCCGAAAGGCGTCGCTTCTACCTCGGCGTGCGGTCGTGGCGGAATTGGTAGACGCGCAGCGTTGAGGTCGCTGTGCCGCAAGGCGTGGAAGTTCGAGTCTTCTCGACCGCACCAGGGTTTCTCATTGACCCTGCAAGGCCAAATAGCTCAGCCCCTTCGGTGGGGTGCGGTTGCCCATCGCTGCAAAGGGGCACCACAGATGACCGGTCCGATGCCAAACTGCCCGATGTTGGGCAGCGTGCCCTCCATCCAAGGCAGCACGTGATGCACGTAGGCGACAACGACCCCTTCGAGATCGAGAAAATGGTTGCGCTGCGGCGCGATCTGCATGCGCACCCGGAGCTGGGCTTCGAAGAGGTTCGCACCAGCGGCATCGTTGCCCGGATGCTCGAAGAGGCAGGGATCACCGTCCATCGCGGCCTGGGGCAGACCGGCGTCGTCGGTACCCTCAAGGTCGGCGAGGGCACACGCGCGATCGCGTTGCGCGCCGATATGGATGCCCTCGCGATGCCCGAGCTCGCGGAGCGGCCGTACAAATCGACCACGGCCAACGCCATGCACGCCTGCGGGCACGACGGGCACACCGTGATGCTGCTGGCTGCCGCGCGGCATCTGGCGCGCAATCCCGGCTTTTCAGGCACCGTACACTTCGTCTTCCAGCCGGCGGAGGAGGGGCGCGGCGGGGCCCGGGCGATGATTGAGGACGGGTTCTTTGCCCGCTTTCCGGTCGACGCCGTGTATGGGCTCCACAACATGCCCGGCCTCGCCACCGACGAGATGGCGGTGGTCGCCGGGCCGCAGCTGGCCTCTTCGGACAGTTGGGAGGTGCTGTTCCGCGGCGTCGGCACGCATGGCGCCAAGCCGCATCTGGGCCGTGATGCGATGACCGCGGCGGCGCATTTCCTGGCCATGATCCACACCATCGTTGCCCGGCGGATCGATCCGCTGCAGCCCGCCGTGGTCAGCGCCTGCGCGATCGCCGGCGGCGACTTCCGGGCGCTCAACGTCATTCCAGACGAGGTACGGATCGGCGGCACGGCACGCGCCTATTCTACAGCGGTCCGAGACCAGCTCGAGGCGGAAATCGGTACGCTGGCGCGAGGCGTCGCCACGACCTTCGGCATCGACGCCGAGTACCGCTTCACCCGCCGCATCCCGCCGGTCGTCAACGATGCCGACGCAACCCGGCGGGCTTTTGCCGCTGCGCAGGCTGCGACAGGATCGCGTTCGGTGGTCACGGACTTCCCGCCATCGACGGCGGGCGACGACTTCGCGTTCTTCAGCGCCGAGGTTCCGGGGGCTTACGTATGGCTGGGCAACGGTCCGGCCGTAGAGGGCGCTCTGCATCACAACTCGCGCTACGACTTCAACGACGAAGCGATCCTCACCGGCGCCCGATTCTGGACCAGCCTGGTCGAGCAGGAACTGCGCTAACGCAGCCCATCGGCGAGCAGCCTGAGGGCGCCAGCCGCATCGACCCGCAAGGCAACCCTCAGGGCTACTCCATCCTGCCGGCCGGTGAGCAATGCTCCGGCGTCTGCGCCAGCACCGAGCTCGACCGAGACATCCCGGGTGTCGATCGCAAACAGCGCCGGCTGCAGCGCGAAAAGCATCACGCAGGGGTCATGCAGCGGCCGGCTTTCGCGCCCGCCGCTGCTCGCGAAGTAGGCTTCGATCAGATCCGCGCAGGTGCCGGCCGCCCGACCGCCGGAGGCGCGCAGCGCGGACAGCCAGTCGCGGCCGGCCCGCACCTTCCGGGTTACATCGAGGGGGATCAGCGTGGTGTCGAGGCCGGCGCGCAGCACGATGTCGGCGGCCTCCGGATCGCAGGCGAGGTTGAACTCCGAACGCGGGCCGACATTACCGGGCTCATCGATCGCGCCGCCCATGACGATCAGCCGGCCGATCCGGCCCGCGGCCTCCGGGTGATCGAGCACCAGCCGCGCAATATTGGTCAGCGGCCCCAGCGCCAGCACGTCGATCGAGTGAGCGGCACCCTCAGTCAGTACCTTCGCCATCCAGGCCGCGGCGCCCTCCAGCGGGCTCGCCTGAGGCGCCGGGAGCATGACGCCGCCGAGGCCGTCGTCACCGTGGATGGCGCGTTCCTCGATACCGCCACGCCGCAATGGCGCCGACGCTCCGGCAACTACGGGAACATCGGCGCGTCCCATCAGCGCAAGCAGCCGCCCGGCGTTTCGGGTCGTTGTTTCGATACCGATATTGCCGGCGACCGTGGTCAGCCCGACGATCTCAAACCGTCCGCAACTGAGCGCAAAGAGGATCGCGACCGCGTCATCGAGCCCCGGGTCGGTGTCGATGATGACGCGCCGCGCGCGCCTCATTGCGCGAAGGCAGCGAGGATGCGCACCCAGGAGCGGATGCCCTTATGGAAGCTCGTGAGGTCGTACTTCTCATTGGGGCTGTGGATGCGGTTGTCGAAGCGGGCAAAGCCGATGAGCAGCGAATCCATGCCCAGCCGCCGTTTGAATTCCCCTAGAATGGGGATCGAGCCGCCGGTGCCGGCGAGCGCCGCCTCCCGGTTCCATTCCTCACCGAGCGCCAGCCGCGCCTGGTTGAGCAGCACACCATCGAGCGGCATCATTTCGGCCGGGGCCGTGCCATGCGCGGTTAAGCGCACCGAGCAATCGGCGGGCACCAACGAACTGACGAAGGCGCGAAAACTCTCGCGGATCCTTGCCGGATCCTGGCCAGCCACCAGCCGGAACGAGATCTTGGCGCTCGCCTTGGCCGGGATCACCGTCTTGAAACCCTCGCCCGTGTAGCCGCCGATCATGCCGTTGATCTCGCAGGTTGGTCGGGCCCAGATCTGTTCGAGGACGCTTCGCCCGCTTTCCCCGGCGGGGATCGAGAGCCCGATATCGGCAAGGAATTTCTCGGCATCGAACGGCAGCCGCTGCCACTGCGCCTTGATAGCATCGGGGAGTTCGGTGACGCCGTCGTAAAAGCCGGGGATAGCGACGCTCCCGTCGTCGTTGCGGAGGCGGCCGACAATCGTCCCCAGCACCTGCAACGCGTTGCGCGCGGCATTGCCGAACATGCCCGAATGGAGGTCGCGGTCGGCGGCGGTGATCTCGATTTCCTCGCCCACGAGGCCGCGCCACATGGTGGTGATGGCGGGCGTGTCGCGGTCCCACATGTCGGTATCGCACACGAGGATGGTGTCGGCTCTCAATTCCTCCGCCGTTGCCTCGAGGAAGGGCCCGAGGCTCGGACTGCCCGCTTCCTCCTCGCCCTCGAACAGCATCGAAATCCGGATCGGCAACTTGCCGGTCACCGCCTTGAACGCCCGGCAAGCCTCGATAAAGGTCAGCAACTGGCCTTTGTCGTCGGAGGCGCCGCGGCCGAGGATGTGGGTCTCGCCGTCCGGTTGGGGGGAGAGCGATGGCTCGAACGGTGGCGTGGCCCAGAGTGCCAGCGGATCAACCGGCTGGACGTCGTAGTGGCCGTAGAACAGCACATGCGGGCCGGCAACAGCCTCGCCATGGGCAACGACCATCGGGTGGCCGGTGGTATCGCGCACCGATGCATCGAAGCCCAAGTCCCCTAGCTGCGACGAAAGCCATTGCGCGGCGCGGCGGCAATCGTCGGCGTAGGCCGGATCGGTCGAGATCGATGGGATGCGGATGAACTCGAACAGGCGTGCGAGGCTCGCGTCGAGCTGGGCATCGACATAGTCAAGAACGGCGTCAATATCGGTCGTCATTGGCTGTCCTGGTCTATGCGCGCCATCTCTGCCTTGAACGCGGTGGCGATCTGTAGCGCGTCGCGCAGTGTCTTTTTCGGGTCGAGCGTCTGCACCTGCCGATCGCGCAGCAGCCAGCGGCCGGCCACCATGACGTCGCGCACATCGGTGGGCAGAGCGGCAAACACCAGCATCGAATAGGCGTCGTAGATCGGGTGGAGGCGCGCAGCGCTCAGCTCGATGCGGATCAGGTCGGCCTGTTTGCCGGCCTCGAGCGAACCGATCTTTCTGTCCATGCCAAGCACACGTGCACCCTCGATGGTCGCCATGCGCACCACCTCGACCGCCGGCAGCGGCCTCCGCGATTTGCCGAGGAGTTTGGCGAACATCGAAACCGGCGCGAACTGTGAGAACAGGTCGAGCGTATTGCCGCTCATCGGCCCATCGCTACCGATCCCCACCGGGATGCCGGCCTGGCGCAGTTTCTCCACCGGCGCGATGCCACGGCCTGCCTTGCCGTTGGAGCGCGGATTGGTGGCGACGCAAACCTGGGCTTCGGCCATGTGCGCGATGTCGACGTCATCGAGATGCAGGCAGTGGGCGCAGATCAGTCCGGGCTTGAGCAGTCCGGCGCGCCTGACCACCTCCACCGTGCTGGTGCCGTGATTGTCGCGCGCCCAGGCGACCTCGAGATCGCTCTCCGCCAGATGCATCTGCACCGGCACGTCTGGATGGTCGGCCGACCAGGCGGCGACACGCTCCATTGCAGCAAGGCCAGTGGAGTAGGGGGCGTGGGGCGCGATGGAGGGGGTGACGAGCGGATGGCCCGCGAACTCGGCGACGAGAGCCTCGACCAGCGCGAACCCTTCGTCGAAATCCCTGTGGTCGGGCGGGGCGAAATCGGCGAGCGTCTGCCCCACGACACCTCGCATGCCTGCTTCGGCGACGACCCGGCCGACCTCGGTCTCGAAGTAATACATGTCGGCGACGGTGGTCACTCCGCCCGCGATCATCTCCAGCGCCGAGAGAGCTGAGCCCGCGCGCACCATTTCGGCGGTGACGAACTTGCGCTCGAGCGGCAGGATGTAGCGGTAGAGCCGGTCGTCCACGTCCTCGCCGAGCCCGCGGAATACAGACATGCCCATGTGGCAGTGGGTGTTGACCATGCCGGGCATGACGATGTCGCCGCCACAATCGACAATTTCGGCCTTCGCGATCACCGGCGGAACACCCGCACCCAGGGCGGTGATGAGGTCGCCATCGATCTGCACCCAGCCGGTTTCGTGCTGGGTCAGCGCGCCGTCGAGTGTCAGCACCCACGCGTTGGTGAGAAGGATCGTGCTCATTCGGGCTTGAGGATCGCGCACTGCTCGGCCACCGGCACGAGCTTCGCCTGGTCTCCCGGCGCCAGTGGCTGGGTCAGTGGTCCGTTGGCGGTCAGGTGTCCGATGGATGTCTCGCACTGGTATTGATATGCCCGGCCCAGATACGTCCGCAGTCCCAGCGTCGCGGGGATGCCCTCGGCCATCGGATCGCTGCTGACCGCCAGCCCGTCGGCGCGGCAAGCGAGAATGAACCGGTCCGGGATGTTCCCGAACCGCCCAGCAGATAACGCCAGCCGAACGCCACCCTCCGCCTCCGCCGTCACCGTCGCGCCGCCACGCGCCACGACCCGCATCGGGATAAGGTTTTCGAAGCCGACGAAGCGGGCGACGAAGGCGTTGGCCGGCCGCTGGTACAGCACCTCCGGCGTATCGAGCTGCATGATGCGGCCCTGGTGCATGATGGCGACGCGATCCGAGATCGAGAACGCCTCCTCCTGGTCGTGCGTGACATAGACCGAGGTGGTGCCATTGGCGCGCTGCAGCTGGCGGATCTCGACCCGCATGTCGACACGCAGCTTCGCGTCGAGATTGGACAGCGGCTCGTCGAACATCAGCAGCGGCGGTTCGATAACGAGGGCGCGCGCCAGTGCGACACGTTGTTTCTGGCCGCCCGACAGCGCCCCCGGCAGGCGATCGGCGAGCGGCGCGAGGCCGACGCGTTCCAGCATGGCGGCGACACGCTTCGATTTGGCGTCACCGGAGATGCCGCGCTGCTTCAAGCCGAAGCCGACATTGTCGGCGACCGACAGATGCGGGAACAGCGCATAGTTCTGGAACACGAGGCCGATATTGCGCTGGTGGGCCTGGAGCCGGGTCAGGTCCTTGCCGCCGAGAGAGATGGTGCCGGACGTCGGCTCGAGAAAGCCGGCGACGAGGCGGAGCGTCGTGGTCTTGCCGCAGCCGCTGGCGCCGAGCAGCGACACCAGCTCGCCCTCGGCAATCTCCAGCGACAGGTCCTCGAGCACTTTGGTGGCGCCGTAATGCGCGGTGATCGACTGGATCGAGAGGGATTGGGTCACGGCGCTACTCTATTTGGCAAAGAAGGTCAGCCCGAGCGTCCGCTCCACCACGGCCATGACCGCGACGGTGAGCGCCATAAGCAGCACCGATACCGACGCAACGGTCGGATCGAAGAACTGCTCCATATGGGCGAGTATCTGGATCGGCAGCGTCGACATGCCGGGCCCGGTCAGGAAGATCGAGATCGACACGTCGTTGATCGAGGTGATGAAGGCGAGGATGAACGCGGCGATGACGCCGGAGCGGACATTGGGCAGAAGGATGGTGAAGAAGGTCTTGAGCCGCGGCGAGCCGAGGCTGATCGCCGCTTCCTCGATCGAGAAGTCGAACGAGGCCAGCGACGCGCTGATGACGCGCACCACGTAAGGCAGCACCAGCAGCGAATGGCCAACCACCAGCGAGACGAAGATCGGCGCGTGAAACTGCGTCGCGACGTTCTTCAGCAGCGAGAAGCCGAGCACCAGCTCGGGTACCAGCACCGGCAGGATGAACAGTGTCGACAGCCAGCCCGGCAACTGGACGCGGTACCGGTTCAGCGCATAGGCGGCGGGAATACCGATGACGAGGGCGATGCCGGTCGACAGGAACGCGATCTGAAGGCTGGTGACGATAGTGCGGCGGAACGCGTCGATCTCGAAGATGTTCTGGAACCAGCGCAGCGACAGGCCCTGCGGCGGGAAGGTCAGGTAGGTGGTGTCGCTGAGTGCGGCGCCGAGCACGATGACCAGCGGGCCGACAAGGAAGATGAACACCAGAACGGTCAGTGCAATCAGCAGTGGGTGGATGCTGCGGGTCATCACACGGCCATCGGGTTGAGGCGGCGGGCGAGGTGGGTCATCAGCAGCACTATGGCGATGGTGATCACCACCATGATCGCCGCGATCGTCGAAGCACTGACCCAGTCGAAAGTGACCATGGCCTGCTGATACATCAGCGTGCCCATCACCATCTGGCTTTCACCGCCGAGGAGTTGCGGAGTGGCATAGGCGGTGAAGCTGCCGGTGAACACCAGCACCGCGCCGACGATCAGGCCGGGAAACGCCAGGGGCAGGATAACCTGCATGAAGGTAGCGGACGGCGTGGCGCCCAGCGAGGCCGACGCCTGCAGCAGGTCGTCCGGGATGGATTCGAGCACGCCCACGAGCGTGAGCACCATCAGCGGCACGAACAGATAGACCATGGCGGTGATCACCGCGCCCTGGGTGTAGAGCATGGTCAGCGGCTCGGAAATCAGTCCGGTGGAGATGAGCGCCGAGTTGAGGATGCCGTTCTTGCCGAGGATGATCAGCCACGCGAACGAGCGCACCACGACACCGGTCAGGAGTGGAAACACCGCGGCGATGATCAGGATGGACTTGAGCCAGCCGGGCGAGCGCGACACGACGTAGGCAGTGAGAAACCCGATCACCAAGGCAATGGCGGTGGTGGCCAGCGATACCTGGATAGTCCTCCACAGCACGGTGCGCCGAAAGCCGCTGCTCAGGAACCCGATATAGGGCGCGAGCGGGCCGGCCGGCGTCGCGAACGTCGTGAGGATCGTGGCGAGGACGGGCAGGACGAGGAAGACGACGACCAACAGGGTTGCGGGCGACGTCAGGATCCAGCCGGCGAAGCGTTTCATCAGGCGGCCTTCATACGCGGAAGCCGGGCCAGCCGGTTTCCAGGAGCGGAGTGGGTCTCCCCCGCTGAGCGGGAGGAGACCGATCGCGTGCGGGGCGATTAGCCGCCGAACAACTCATTCCACTTTTCGATCCAGCCCGGCTTCGCTGCATTCATCTTGACGTAGTCGACGCGCTTCAGGCCGGCGATCATGTCGGCGCCATAGGTCCAGAGCGCCGCTTGCTCGGGGGTCAACGTGACCGACTTGACGGCCGGCGCATCGACACCTTCCTCGGCCAGCTTCTGCTGGATTTCGGGAGTGAGGAGGAAGTTGATGAACTGATACGCCAGCTCCGGCTCGGGCGCGCCGACCGGGATATTGACCGTGTTGACCGTGGCGATCGCGCCTTCCGAAAGGTCGGCCCACACGGCGGTCGGCACCGCTGCCTTGATCTGGGCCAGCGTGAAATCCTGTGCGATGGCGGTGGTGATCTCGCCGGTCGAGAACAGGTTGATCATCTCGGAGCCGGTATTGTAGTTCTTGACCACGTTGGGCTTCAGTTCCGCGAGCGCGGCGAAAGCCCCGTCGGTGTCGGCATAGGCATCGACGCCGGCATGATCGCCGGCCTTGAGCACCACCATCGGCCCGGCGGTGGTGGTGATGCCCGGCAGCGATAGTGAGCCGGCGAGATCGGCCCGCCAGAGATCATTCCACGAGGCGATCGGCGTCGTCACCTTCGCGCTGTCATAGACAATACCGACGCGGCCCAGTGTGTAGGCCGGGCCGTAGCCGCCCTGCGGATCCTTGGCGAGGTCGTAGAGGCCAGCGAGGTTCGGAATCTTTGTGGCGTCGATCTTCTGGAACAGGCCCGCCTCAATGCCGGTCTGGCTGAAGCTGTCCGACAGATAGATCACGTCGACGCCTTCGCCATTGCGAATCTGTAGCTTGTTAAGCCGCTCTCCGGCATTGCCGGTTTCGAACGCAACTTCGCATCCGCACACTGCCTTGAACGGCTGGATCAGCAGCGCATCGAGCTTCTCGCCGTTGAAGCCCCACCATGAGATGGTGAGCGTCTTGGTCTGCGCCATGGCGGGTGCGGCCATCATCATCGCCGCGGTGGAAACTGCTAGCGCCACGGAGCGGGCGAGAGTCTTTCGCATCACTGAAAATTCCTTTGTGTCTCGGCCATTTGCCGAGTGATTCCAACTGTCGAGCGCCTCCACCCCGTGCTGAGCCTATTTTTTTGGCTCCCCCCTCGCAAGGTCAAACAATGTGCAAGCTCGCGGTGATCTCGGCAGGGTGATGCGTCTCCCTTGACAACAAACCTGAGCACGCTCATATTTGAGTATGTTCAGCCTTAGGTGATCCACAGGAGTTCACCACTGCCGTGCGGACCTTTTCCGCACCGCCATCAAAGGAGCAACAACGCCATGAACGCGCACTTCGCCTCGAACGAAACCATCATCACCTCCTACAAGGACGCCCCGGCGCGCACGATCACCGCCGGCGGTGTCACCTACGCCTATCGCGAACTAGGGCCGAGAGGCGGAATCCCCGTCGTCTTCTTCGTCCACCTCGCCGCGAACCTCGACAACTGGGACCCGCGCATCGTCGACCCGATCGCCAAGGGCCACCACGTCATCACCTTCGACAACCGCGGCCTCGGCGCCTCCAGCGGCCAGGTCCCCGACAGTGTCGAGGCGATGGCAGACGATGCCGCCACCTTCATCAAGGCGCTCGGCTTCGAACAGATCGACATCTTTTCCTTTTCCCTCGGCGGCATGGTCGCCCAGGCACTTGTGGCCAAGTACCCCGGCCTCGTCCGCAAGCTCATCCTCACCGGCACCGGCCCTGCCGGCGGCAAGGACATCGATAAGGTCGCGGGCGTCACCTATTTCGACATCCTCCGCGCTACCCTGACGCGGTCAGACCCGAAGGAGTTCCTGTTCTTCAACCGCAACGCCAGCGGCAGACCCGCAGCCCGGGCCTTCGTCAACCGGCTGAAGGAACGTACGAGGGACCGCGATGTACCTGTGACGCTCAAGGCGTTCGGTACACAGCTCAAGGCAATTGCGAAGTGGGGACGCTCGGCTCCACAGGACCTGTCGAAGATCACCCAGCCAACCCTGATCGCCAACGGCGACAACGACCGGATGGTGCCCTCGGTGCTCTCAACGGACCTGCACCGCCGGATAAAGGGATCCGAGCTGATCATCTATCCCGACTCCGGCCATGGCGGCATCTTCCAGTTCCACCAGAAGTTCGCGCCTGTCGCCGTCGCGTTCCTCGATCGTTGAGGGTAAGAGAAGATGGGCACGACATCGCCGAAGTTCAGAAAACGCTTCTCGTCATCGATCCTCTTGTGGATGCGCACCGACAAGCCCCGGGAAGCCGGAATGAACTACTGGAAGGGGCCGCATTCCAAGATCATCTCGGCCAGCCCAGGCCTCTATGAATACCGGCAGACTCACCTTGCCGAGACAAACTCCGGGCTGTGGCCGGCGACCCCTGGTGTCGAAACGGAGATCCCCGCCGGGCGCAAGATCGACGGCGTCGCCCAGGTCGCGTTCCAGTCGGTGTTCTCGGTGCTGGCCGGGCGCGAGCAGAACAAGCTGGCGTTCAAGGACGAGATCAACGTGTTCAGGCGCACGCTACTCTATCTGGGCCTGCCAGACTGGTCCCGCTGGTACGACGTCGCGCGACCCGGCGAGAGGGTCGGCACCCGGGTGCTCGTCTATCTCAGGCGACGGGATGGGGTGAGCGGGGGCACGTTTCGCAAGTTCATCAACGATGATCTGGCCCCCGCCCTTGCTGGCGCCGGTGTCTTGAAGGAACTGCGAACTCAGGCATTCTTGCCCTGGAGCAAGGGGCTGTGGGATACGCCGAATGTCGCGCACGACAATCCGGCCGATCAGCGGTTCCACGCCTCGGTGATGCTTGGTTTCACCGACGCGGCGGCGCAGGCCGAGTTCTTCGAGAGCCGTGCGATCGGCGGCCTGTCGGCTGAGTTGGGCCGGTTCGCCTCCGCCGTCCATGCTTACGACGTCTCGGCGGCGCTGACCTATGTGAAGGACGGCACCATCCTGCCGCACTATGAGGAGTAGCGGGTGAAGACCCCACAAGCACAGCCTGCCATGCCTCTCGCCGCCCAGCCACTCGGACGTCGCGAGCGCAACAAGCAGGTCAAGCTGGAGCGCATCATTGCCGCCGCAGGTGAACTCTTCGACACCTACGGCGTCGATGCGGTCACCACGCAGCAGATCGCCGACAAGGCCGACATCGGCACCGGAACCCTGTTCCTCTACGCCAAGAGCAAGAGCGAGTTGTTCCTGCTCGTCCAGAACTCCGGCTATGTTGCCGCCCTGGAGCAGGGCATGGCGGCGGCCGAGAACATCCCCGGGGTGATTGAAGCCCTGATGGCGATCATCCGCCCGGTCGTCGAATGCAACCGCAGCCACGTGGAGAACGGACGGACCTACCTGCGCGAACTCGTCTTCGGTGATCCCGAGGAACCACACCACCGTGACGCTCTGGCCCTCACCATCGAGACCGAGGCGGCGTTGACCGCCGTGCTGTGTCGCGACGAGCGCATCAAGCCCGACGAGGCCGGTACGCTAGCGCAGATCGCCTCTGCAATCATGTTCATCAGCATGGCCGCTACGATCAACGCCACGCGCACGGTCGACGACGTCATCGAGGAAATCGCAGGCCGGCTGCGAGTCATGCTGCCGCACTGAGCGGCACGATCGCCGCTACTGCACCGCCGCTCCCGAGGCGAGGAACAGGCTGGCTCGCTCCGGTTGCGGCGCTAGGCTCAGGTCCTCGCCGACTGCGACCTCCACATCGCCCGGAAGCGCCACGACGATCTGCTGGCCGGATGCCAGCGTCATGGCTGCCAGCGTTTCGTTGCCGAGCCGCTCGACGAGCTTCACCTTGCCGCCAAATCGCTGGTCGCCCGTGGTGCCCAGGTGATGTGGCCTCAGACCGATGGTGACCTCGTCGCCGCTGCTGACAGCGGCGTTCGCGCGCGGAAGAACCAACGTGCCGATGTCGCCCGACGACAGCTTGACGCTAGTTGAATCGACACCTTCGACCCGTGCCTTGAGCAGGTTCATCTTCGGCGACCCGATGAAGCCGGCAACGAAGAGGTTCGCCGGCCGGTGATAGAGTTCGAGCGGCGAGCCGATCTGCTGCACCACGCCGGCGTTGAGCACGACGATCTTGTCGGCGAGCGTCATGGCTTCGACCTGGTCGTGCGTGACGTAGATCATCGTCGCCCCGAGGTCGTCATGGAGCTTTGCCAGCTCCATGCGCATGTCGACGCGCAGCGCCGCATCGAGGTTCGAAAGCGGCTCGTCGAAGAGGAACACGCCAGGATGCCTGACAATAGCGCGGCCGATGGCGACGCGCTGCCGTTGCCCGCCCGAAAGCTGGCTCGGGCGGCGGTCGAGCAGGTGCTCCATCTGCAGGATCCGTGCGGCCTCGGCCACCTTGGCATCCTTCTCCGCCTTGGGTGCCCTGGCGATGGTGAGGCCAAAGGCGAGGTTCTCGCGCACCGTCATGTGCGGGAAGATCGCGTAGCTCTGGAACACCATGGCGATCGACCGGTCCTTGGGCGGCAGGTCATTGACCACCCGGTCGCCGATGGTCAGCGTGCCGCCGGAAATGTCCTCGAGCCCGGCAATCATCCGCAGCAGCGTAGACTTGCCGCAGCCTGAGGGGCCGACAAACACGCAGAACTCACCGTCCGCGATGTCGATGTCGACACCCTTGATGACCTCGGTCGAGCCGTAGACCTTCTCGATACCTTTGAGCGACACGCGTGCCATTGTTGCTACTCCGCTGCGTCTCTGATGGGGACCACCGAAAGCAGGCCGTCGGTGCCGACGACCACCGGCTCCGGGTCCATGACATATCCGCCGAACTGCGCCTTGCCGTTGTCGGCAAAGCCGAGAATGCGCAGGCCATCGGCCGTTTCGACGATACGCGCCGCATAGCGTCGGCAAGGCTCGGCGCCGTCGAGGAAGGGACCCGGCGCGACCTGCCAGGGGCCGCGCGGATCATCGGCGATGAGGTAGTGCGTGCCGGTCACCGGGCTTTGCGGGTTGAAGCGCTTGTAGGCCTCGGACCAGTGGGTGCTGGAGGTGCAGAAGAGGCAGTACCATTTGCCGTTCTGCTCAAAGACCTGCGGCACTTCGAGTTGACCGAAACCGCCTGAGAACACCGGCGGCTGCAGGGTCCAGGTCATCAGATCCGGCGAGGTGGCAAAGCCGATTGCACCGCCGGCATTGGGCTCGGCGACACCGGGCACGCGGGCCGTGAAGTACATCAGCCAGCCATCTCCAGCCGGATCGCGCATCACCCACGGATCGCGCATGGCGCGATCATGCCAGTGGCCGATCGCATGCTGCGCCTCGTAGTGCGCGGCGGCTGGCCCCTCGAGATCGAGACAGAAGCCGGTGCCGACGCGCTGCCAGTTGTGCAGGTCCGTCGAGGTGGCATGGCCGACGCGCTGGTAGAGGCCATCCTCGGAATGGCGCGAGCCGGTGTAGAACAGATGCCAGAGGCCGTCGTCGCCCCGCAGCACCGAGCCGGTCCAGGTCGTGTAGTCGTCCCAGGCCGGCCCGGCGCTCGGGGAGAGAAAGGTCCCGAGATGCGTCCAGTTGACGAGATCGTCGGAAACCGCATGGCCCTGCGAGACATTGAAGTGCCTGAGATCGGGATCGCCCAGGCTCTTGTCGGCCTGCAGGAAGAACCCGTGCCAGCGGGTGCCGTCATTCACGTACCAGCTGTCCCAGATCCATTTTTTCTCGAGTGCGATGACCATAATAGACTCCGTCAGCCCTTGACGCCGGTCGAGGCGATCGAGGCGATGAATGCGCGTTGCAGGAAGAGGTAGAAGGCGAGCACCGGCACGGTGATCAGCGACAGGTACGCCATGATCTCGCCCCAGGCCCGGTTGAGCTGGAAGAAGTACTGCAGCCCGACCATCACCGGCCGGTAGCCTTCCTCCTGCACCACCATCAGCGGCCACAGGTACTGGTTGTACATAACGAGGAATTTTAGGATCGCGGCCGTCGCCAGTACCGGACCGGCGAGCGGCATCACCACCTTGCGGTAGACCTGGCCCCAAGTGGCGCCTTCGACGCGCGCCGCCTCGATCAGTTCACCCGGCAGATCCTTGAAGTATTGCACGAACAGAAAGATCGTCAGCCCGTCCGCAATGAAGGGGACGATCTGCACCTGGTATGAATTGAGCCAGCCGAAGGTCAGCCCTTCCAGCCCAAGCCACGGCAGCTTCGACGCGATCAGCAGCAACGGGATGGCGATCGTCTCGAACGGCACGATCAGCGTCGCGAGGATCGCCGTCAGCACCAGTTCGCGCCCGCGCCAGTCGACGAACACGAAGGCGAAGGCGGCTGCGGAGCAGATCAGCAGCGACAGCACCACCGTCACCCCGGTGACCAGCACCGAATTGAAGATGAACAACCCCACTGGCGCCCGCTTGAACGCGTCCGAATAGTTGTCGAGCGAGATGTCGCCCACCGGCAGGAATGCCGCGAGGCTGCCGGTATCTCCCAGCAGCTGCTGGTCCGGCTTGAGGCTCGACACCACCATGAAGACCAGCGGGAAGATGAAGATCACCGCGATCAGGATCAGTACGGCATAGCGCACCGCGAGGCGCAGGCCGCGATTGTCGGAAGCGATCATGGCCATCAGTTCTTCTCCCGGGTAAGCCAGCGCTGCAGCAGCGAGATCGACAGCACGATGACGAACAGGACCACCGAGATAGTAGAGCCGCCGGAAATGTCCTGCTTGCCGTAACCGCGCTCGACCGCCTGGAAGACGATGGTCTGGGTGGAATCGAGCGGCCCGCCGCCGGTCATCACGTCGATCTGCGAGAACAGCGAGAAGGCCTGCATGGTGATGACGATGAGGATCAGCACCGCCGTGTTGCGCAGCCCCGGCCAGGTGACGTAGCGGAACACCTGCCACTTGCTCGAGCCCTCGATCGCCGCGGCTTCGTAGAGCGATGGGCTGATGGTCTGGAGGCCCGAAAGCCAGATGATCATGTGAAAGCCGACCGCCTGCCAGATCGACATGGCAATGATGGCGCCGAGCGCCGTCGAGGGGTTGCCGAGCCAGTCCACCGTGGGGAAGGCACCGAAACTCAGCGCACCCAGCAGGTTGTTCAAGAGCCCGCTGCTGCCGTCGTAGATGAAGCGCCAGAGCAGCGAGACGACGACGATCGAGACCACGACCGGCATGAAATAGATGGCGCGGAACAGGTTGATGCCCCTGAGCCGCTGGTTGATCAGCAGCGCCAGCACCAGCGCTAGGCCCGCCTGCACCGGGGCGACGACCAGGACGAAGATGAACGTGTTGACGATCGCCTTCATGAACACGACGTCGCGGGCCAGCACATAAGTGGGGTTGTCGCCCAGCCGGAAGCTGAACCACTCGCGCATGCCGTCGAACTGCGGGAAGTCGGGGTTGTTGCGGGTGAAGCTCCGCAATGGCGGATATTTCGGCGCCCCGGTCTCGTCGCGCACTACCGCGCCCGCCTCGTCGCGCTCAGCCTCGAGTGTCAGGAGGCCGATGCCGAGCAGTTGCTCGTAGTTGGCCAGCCCGACGAACTGGGTCGGGTTGGGCGATATCAGCCGCTGGTTGGTGAAGCTGAGGACAATCGCGAAGATGAACGGCAGGACCACGAACACCGCGATGAGGAACGCCGCCGGCCCCGCCATGAGCCATCCAACCCGATTTGAGCGCGTGAACTTGGAAGCCATATTGATCTCGCGGATGCCCGGGACGTGGGATCCCGGCCGGAGCCGGGATCCCTCCTGGGGCCTGAGGGGGTTGGGCCCTAGAAGCCGTAGTTGCCGTTCTTGGCGATATCGGCGTCAATCTCGTCGACCGCGGCATCGAGCGTCGCACTGACCTCGGCGCCGTTGGCGATATCGGCAATGGCCTTCTCGAACACCTTGGCGGCCACGACGTAGCCCGGGGTCACCGGACGGACGAGCGCCTGCTTGGACGAGAGCTCGAAGAACACGGCCATGTCGCCGCCGTCCTTGTAGTGCTCCGTCAACTGGGCTGCCGTCGGAGTGGCCGGGATCAGGCCGATGCCGTCGGTGAAGGCCGCGAGATACTTGTCCTGTAGGGCGAACTCGATGAACTTGGCCGCCCCGTCAGGGTGAGCTGACTTGGCCGAGACGCCAAACTGCCACGACGCCGCGCCGATCTTGGGCCCATTGCCGAAATCGGGAGCCGGCAGGAAGACGGTGTCCGGGAACTGCTTGAGCGTGTTCAGCGCTGCCCAGTTGCCGTTCCACGAGAAGGCGTACTTGCCGGCGGCAAAGCCGTTGTCGCGGTCTGCAGGATCCTGCGTCGGCTGGGCATAGCCGTCCTTGAACAGGCTCTGCCACCATTCGCCGAACGCCACCGCGGCTTCGCCGTTGAGCACGCCTTCGGCAGTCTTGTAGGTCGAGCGGTCGACGATATCGCCGCCGAAGCTCTGCAGGAACGGCGAGAACGCATAAGGATACCATTCGCCGGTCCACGCCATGCCGGGGTCGAAGGCGAACTCGTATTTGCCGGAAGCCTTGGCCTTGGCCAGGGCGTCCATGAATTCGTCCTTGGTCCAGGGCTGGTCGAGGGTCGGCTGCCGGAGCCCGAGCTCATCGAGGATCGACTTACGGGTGACGAGGGCCACGGCCGCGTCCCACAGGCCGATCGAATAGAGCTGGCCGTTCCAGACGCCCTTCGTGCCGGGCAGGAAATTGGCGATCTTGCTCTCGTCGATCTTGAGCGGCTGCATGTAGCCCGACCACGCCCAGTTGGGCATCACCGGGCCGTCGACGTCGAGAATGTCGGGCAGGTTACCGGCCAGCGCGCCGGCGACGACGCTGTCGTTATAGGCGGCCTGCGGGAAGCTCTGCAGCTCGACCTTCCAGTCGGCCTGGCTGGCGTTGAAGTCCGAGATGATCTGGTTGACGATCTTGGATTCAACTTCGTTGCCGGCGCCATGGTACCACATCGAGAGCGTGGTCTGGGCGAAGGCCGTCCCCGTGAGCAGCGTCGTGCCGAGCACAATGCCTGCGGCGTAGGCGAGTATTCTCATCTTTAGTCCTCCCTGATGAGCTTGAGTTTTGAGACGTTTGACGGGCGCCGCTCGGTTACCGAACCGCGCCAATGGACCGGTCCTGCGACAATCACCGGACTTGGGTCGTCCCGGCTCTCGCCGGAGATCAGGCCGAGCAGGCGCTGCGCCGCGCGCACGCCCATGGCCGTGTAGGGGAGTTCCACCGTGGTCAGCGGCGGGTAGAGCGTTTCGGCGATGATGCGATAGTTGTCGTAGCCGGCGACCGAGATCTCGTCGGGCACCTTGAGACCGCGTGACCGCAGGATGCCGTAGACTTTGAGCGCCAACCGGTCGTTGCCGCAGCAGAATACGGTTGGCGGCGAGGGCAGCCGCAGCATGCGATCGATCGCATCCCACAGCACCTGGGTTTCGCCGTCAGCGTTTGCGAGCTCGCAGCACTGCACCAGGGCCGCGTCGTAGGGCAGGGCCGCTTCGCCTAATGCATCGCGGTAACCCGCCTTGCGCAGCCCGGTCGCGACGATGTCGTCGCGCAGCGTCAGATAGGCGATGCGTTCATGGCCGGCCTCGATCAGGCGCTTGACCAGATCGTGCTGGCCGCGCCGATCGTCGGGCAGCACGGCGGGCGTCCCGGCCGTATCGAAGCAGTTGGTCAGGACCATGGGGATGTCGTGGGGAAGTCGCGGCAGTTGCACCTGCTGGTGGTACTCGGCGACATAGATCAGCCCCTCGACGCGATGGCGCACGAAGGTCTCGAGCAGATTGGGGACGCGATCCCGATGGCCGCCGGAATCGGCGATCATCAGCGTCTTGCCGCTCAGCGCGATCGTCTGCTGGATACCCTGAACCAGCAGCAGTTCCGGCAGGCCGGCAACCTGGACGTTTTCCGTCGTCGCTGAGATTGCCCCGGTGATCAGTCCGATAAGGCCGGACTTATTGGAGCGCATCATCTGCGCGGCATTGGAAGGGACATAGCCGAGCGCCGCGATCGCGGCATTCACGGCCTCACGCGTCTTCTTGCCGACGGGTGCGTCCCCGTTCAGTACCCGGCTCACTGTCTTGGGCGAGACACTCGCGGCTTTCGCCACGTCGTAAATGGTTGCCATTCGCTCCTCCCGTATCACGCTTCGGGTTCTGACACCGATGTCATGACACCGATGTCATTTACGATTGAGCGATGCGGGAGTCAATGGTCAGCGTGAGAAGGACTAGGAAAGTCGGTTGCCTGTGCCGATACAGAGCGGTCTCGGAACCTGGCGTCGATTGCAGCCAACTGCAGCTTTCGAGAGATAAGCGGCGCAGCACTACGCAACACTCGCCGCGATGCCGCGGCGCCCGCCGATTCAGGGATAGATCCGCCTAAAGTGCCGCTGCGATAAGCGCCAACATGACAAGGCTTTCGCAGGCGACCAGCATTCCGAGGGCAAGGTTCCACCGCACCATGACTGGCCTCCTCTTGCCTGGAACAATAGAAGAGCCAAGCTGACAGCCGGCTGACAGCTTTTATCGACCTAGCGCCCCTTCCAACCAAGCAACCGCATGGCATTGAGCGTCACCAGAACTGTTGCGCCGGTGTCCGCAAGAATCGCCGGCCACAGCCCGGTAATACCGATGATGGTTGTAACCAGGAACACCGCCTTCAGTCCGAGGGCGACAGTGATGTTCTGCCAGATATTACCCATCGTCGCCTTCGACAGTGCGATCATGTTGGCGACATCACCGACACGGCCATGGAGGATTGCCGCATCGGCCGTCTCCAGCGCCACGTCGGTCCCGCCACCCAAGGCGATGCCGATATCGGCCGCCGCGAGGGCAGGGGCGTCGTTGATCCCATCGCCCACCTTGGCCACCTTGCGACCGTCGGCTTGCAGCGTGCGCACGATCCGCTGCTTGTCCTCCGGCAACATGTTGGCCATGACCTCGATCCCGAGCCAGGCGCCGATCGCCCGCGCCGTCCGGGCGTTGTCACCGGTCAGCATCACCGTCCGGATCCCATCCGCCTTGAGCCGCTGCAGCGCCTCTGCCGCATCGGCCCGCGGCTCGTCGCGGATCGCCAGCAACCCGGCGATCTCGCCGCCCGCCAGCAGCACGGACACGGTCTTGCCCTCGTCATTGAGCCCATCGATCCGCGTCCGCAGGCCCGCATCGAACGGCGCCATGGCTGCAGCTGCGCTCGGTGAGGCGAGGAACAGCTCCACGCCACCGACGCGTCCGGTCACGCCCTTGCCCGCCACGGCCTTGGCACCCGCTGCGGGGGGCAGGGGCACGCGATCTGCTTTCGCCCGCGCCAGAATGGCAAGCGCCAGCGGATGGCTCGAGCCCGTCTCGAGCGCCGCCGCCAGCGACAGCACCTGGGCCTCACTCCGTCCGATCCCGACCACGTCCGTCACCACGGGCTTGCCCTCGGTCAGCGTGCCGGTCTTATCGAGCACGACGGTATCGATCCCGCGCAACGCCTCGAGCACCGAGCCGCCCTTCATCAGCAGCCCGCGCCGCGCGCCCGCCGATAGCCCCGCCGCAATCGCCGCCGGCGTCGAAATCACCAGTGCGCAGGGGCACCCGATGAGGAGGATCGCGAGACCCTTGTAGATCCACTCGCTCCACTGGCCGGCAAATAGCAGCGGCGGCACGATCGCAACCAGTGCGCCGACCACCAGCACGCCAGGCGTGTAGTAGCGCGAGAACCGGTCGATGAACCGCTCGGTCGGCGCCTTGCTCTCCTGCGCCTCTTCGACTAGCCGGACCACCCGGCCAATCGTATTGTCCGCCGCGGCCGCCGTGACGCGCACCCGCAGCACCGCCTCGCCATTGATCGTCCCGGCGAACACGTCGTCGCCGATACCCTTGGCCTTGGGCACGCTCTCGCCGGTCACCGGCGCCTCATCGAGCGACGAGTGCCCCTCGAGGATCACGCCATCCGCCGCCACCCGATCGCCCGGCCGCACGAGAATGATCGCCCCCACGGCCAGCTGTTCCGCCGGCACCTCGACCGTTCCGCCATCCTTTTCGACGAGCGCCAGCTTCGGCACGAGATTGGCCAGCCCCTTGATGCTCGCGCGAGCCCGCCCGGCCGCAACGCCTTCGAGCAATTCACCGACGAGGAACAGCAGCACCACCGTCGCCGCCTCCTCCGTCGCCCCGATGAACACCGCGCCCACCGCGGCAACCGTCATCAGCGTCTCGATCGATAACGGCGTCCCGCGCAGCGCCGCCGCCAGCGCCCGCTGCGCCACTGGCACCAGCCCGACCAGCATCGCCACAAGGAAAGCCCAGTGCCCGATCGCCGGCACGGCAAGGCCGACGAGATAGGCCGCCACCAATGCGCCACCGCAGGCAAACGTCAGCAACGCCTTCCGCGTCCGCCACCAGGGCCCGTCGATCGGCGCGGCGTGTTCCTCATGATCATGGTCATGGTCGTGGTCACGAGCAGCACCCGCCGGCGCTCCTGCCCCCGTCCTCCCGATCGAGTACCCGAGCGCCTTGACCTCCCGCTCGATCGCCCCCTTGGCGACCGGCGCGGCGGTCTCAACCGTCAGTGTCCCCGCCGATAGCGAAACACCCACCGTCGACACACCCGGCAAGCGGCCGACCGCGTTCTCGATTTTGGTCACGCAGGCGGCGCAATCCATTCCACCGACACGGAATTTCAGCTTCTCGGCGGCCTCGGACATGGCATTTTCCTTGGAATCTTCATCACCTCCGCCTACATCTAGGACCTCTAGCCACTAGAGGATCAAGAGGCGCGCGCAATGAATCTTCCGATCGGCGAATTGTCTCGGTTGACCGGGGTAAAAGTCCCCACCATCCGCTTCTACGAGCAGATCGGTCTAATCGAGGCTCCGCCGCGTACCGATGGCAATCAGCGCCGCTACGGCAAGCCGGAGGTCGACCGGCTCAATTTCATCCGCCACGCCCGCGAACTCGGCTTCGAAGTCGGTGATATCCGCGAGCTGCTCGACATGTCCGGCAAGCCGCAGGCCTCATGCCACCAGGCCGACAGCATCGCCCGCAATCACCTGAGCGAAATCGACCGCCGCATCGCCAGCCTCACTGCGCTCCGCACCGAGCTCTCGCGCATGGTCGACGAATGCCACCACGGCCGCATCTGCGACTGCCGCATCATCGAAGTCCTGGCCGACCACAGCCAGTGCACCGCCGAACACGTGCACTGATCTTATCCTCCCCTGCGAAGCGGGGGAGGGGGACCGCCGTAGGCGGTGGAGGGGGCGGCCAAAACCTCAGTCGGTATCTCTGTCTATTCCACGCTCTGCTCGTGCCGAGCCTTGTCATACCCGAGCAGCAATCCAGCCAGCCCCGCAACGACCGCCGCAACCACGATCAGTATAAGCCCCGGCATAATCGCGCCGAAAAGGCCCGGCCCCGGCTCCGCACCCGCCGCAGGCGGCGGCGCGAACATCGAGCCAAGCGGCATCAGCACCAGCGCAATAACCCCGAACACCAGCAGCATCAGCGCCAGGAACAATAGCTTGCTGCCGACATTGCGCGAAAACGGATCGTGACCTTCCATGGATACGCCTCCTCCAGCGCATCAACAGCTTACCGCGCAGCCGGAGCGATTCCAACGACGGCTTTGGTCGTGGCTACTACTTGGCCGCCGGCTTGCCCTGTGGCTGCGGCGCCGGCGCCGGCCGCTTCACCGGCCGCGGCGGAAAGAACAGATCCATGATCGCCGTCAGATGACTTCCTCAAGATGAAAATTCCGCGCCACCGCATGGTCGCGGAGCCCGAACGCCGGCAGCTTGCCCGGCACGATGGCATCGGCGACCGCCGCGCTGTCCGGCGCATCCGTCGCATCCACCACCACCCGCACGAACGGCTCCACCATCCCTCGGCTCAGCTTCTCCTGCAGCTCGAACAGCAGCACCCGCACGTTGCCCCGGCTCTCGCACGCAATGCACTCGGTCCCCGGCGCATGCGCATGGAGCGGGGCATCGAGATGCACCACGGCCGTATCCCGTCCACCAAACCGCGCCAGCGCCGCCTTGTCGGTGACCACCGTCACCGGCACGGAGCGCGCGCGGCGGGCATATGGAGCAGGGGACTGAAGACCGGACGTCATGCCGCCCCCTTTTCCGCGCTCGGCGTGTAGTTGAGGATCGGCCCGAGCCAGCGCTCGACCTCCCGCACCGCCATGCCCTTGCGACGCGCATAGTCCTCGACCTGGTCGCGCTCCACCTTGGCCACGCCGAAATAAAAGCTCTCGGGATGGCTGAGATAGATGCCCGACACGGACGAACCCGGCCACATCGCGTAGCTCTCCGTCAGCTCCACCCCGATCCGCTGCTTGGCGTTGAGCAGGTGGAACAGCGTCGTCTTCTCGGTATGGTCGGGCTGCGCCGGATAGCCCGGGGCAGGGCGGATGCCCTTGTACGGCTCGCCCACCAGCTCGTTCGGCTGGAACGTCTCCGTGGCCCCGTAGCCCCAGAACTCCTTGCGCACCCGCTCGTGCATCAGCTCCGCGAACGCCTCGGCAAACCGATCGGCCAGCGCCTTGATCAGGATCGAGGAATAGTCGTCGTTCCGCCGTTCGAACCGCTCGGCAATGACATTCTCCTCGAGCCCCGCCGTCACGACGAAGCCCCCGAGATAGTCTGGAATGCCCTCCGGCGCGACGAAATCGGCCAGCGCCATGTGAGGCTTGTTCCCGGTCTTCGACAATTGCTGGCGCAGCGTGAAGAACGTCGCCAGCTGGTCCTTGCGGTCCTCGTCGGTGAACAGCCGGATATCGTCGCCCACTTGGTTGGCATGCCAGAACCCGATCACCGCCTTGGGCCGGAACCAGTTCTTCTGGATGACTTCACGCAGCATCTGCTGCGCATCGTCCCACAGTTGCCGCGCCGCCGGACCCTGGTCCTTGTCCTCGAGGATCGCCGGATAGCGACCCTTCAGTTCCCAGGCCTGGAAGAACGGCGTCCAATCGATGTACTTGGCGATCTCGCCGAGGTCGTAGTTCTCGAACACCCGCGTGCCGAGGAAGCTCGGCCTCGGCGGCTGGTAGCCGTCCCACTTCGGCACGAACCGGTTGACCCGTGCCGCCGCCAGCGACGTCCGCTGCTTCTCGGCCTCGCTCTGCCGGTGCTTTTCCGCCAGCCGCTCGTATTCCGCCTTCACGTCGGCGACATAGGCCGGCCGCTGCTCGCCCGAGAGCAGCGACGACACCACACCCACCGCGCGGCTCGCGTCATGCACATGCACCGTCGGCCCGCCGTGATACTGCGGGTGGATCTTCACCGCCGTGTGCACGCGCGACGTCGTCGCCCCGCCGATCAGCAACGGCACGGTGAAGCCCTCGCGCTCCATCTCCTCTGCGACATGCACCATCTCGTCGAGCGACGGCGTAATCAGCCCCGAAAGCCCGATCACATCGACCTTCTCGGCCTTGGCCGTCTCCAGGATTTTCGCCGTCGGCACCATCACGCCTAGATCAATGATCTCGTAATTGTTGCAGCTCAACACGACGCCGACGATGTTCTTGCCGATGTCGTGCACATCGCCTTTCACCGTCGCCATCAGGATCTTGCCGGCCGACTTCCGGCCGGTCGCATTGCCGTCGGCGTTCTTCTCCGCCTCCATGAAGGGGAGAAGGTGCGCCACCGCCTGCTTCATCACCCGCGCCGATTTCACCACCTGTGGCAGGAACATCTTGCCCGAGCCGAACAGGTCGCCGACGACGCTCATGCCGGCCATCAACGGGCCTTCGATCACATGCAGTGGCCGTTCCGAGGCAAGCCGTGCTTCCTCGGTGTCCGCGTCGATGAACTCGGTGATGCCGTTGACCAGCGCATGCGAAATGCGGTCTGCCACCGGCCCCTGACGCCAGGTCAGGTCCTTGGCCTTCTGCTCGCCGCCGGCTTGGCCTTTGAACTGCTCGGCAATGTCCAGCAGCCGCTCGGTCGAATCCGACCGCCGGTTGAAGATCACATCCTCGCAGGCCTCCCGCAGCCCCGGCTCTAGCGTGTCGTACACCGCCAGCTGGCCGGCATTGACGATGCCCATGTCCATCCCCGCCTGGATGGCGTGGTAGAGGAACACCGAGTGCATCGCCTCGCGCACCGGCTCATTGCCGCGGAACGAGAAGCTGAGGTTCGACACGCCGCCCGAGATATGGGCATGCGGCAGCGTCTCGCGGATCGTCCGCGTCGCCTCGATGAAGGCGATCCCGTAACCGGCATGTTCCTCGATGCCCGTCGCCACCGCGAAGATGTTCGGGTCGAACACGATGTCTTCAGGCGGGAACCCGACTTCCTCGGTCAGGAGCTTGTAGGCCTTCGAACAGATCTCGACCTTGCGCTCATACGTGTCGGCCTGGCCCTGTTCGTCGAACGCCATCACCACCACGGCCGCGCCATATGCGCGCACCAGCCGGGCACTTTCGAGGAACTTCTCGACGCCTTCCTTCATGGAGATCGAGTTGACCAGTGCCTTGCCCTGCACGCACTTGAGCCCCGCCTCGATCACCGAGAATTTCGAGCTGTCGATCATCAGCGGCACGCGGGCGATATCCGGCTCGGCGGCGAGGAGGTTCAAGAACTCCGTCATCACCTTCTCGCTGTCGATCAGGCCCTCATCCATGTTGATGTCGATGACTTGCGCGCCGTTCTGCACCTGGTCGCGCGCCACTTCGAGCGCCGCCGTGTAGTCGCCGGCCGTGATCAGTTTCCGAAACCGCGCCGACCCCGTGACATTGGTGCGCTCGCCGATGTTCACGAACGGAATGTCGTCGGTCAGCGTGAACGGCTCGAGCCCACTCAACCGCAGGAACGTCGGCACCTCGGGCACCTTGCGCGGCTTGTACTTGCTCACCGCCTCCTTGATCGCCCGGATATGGTCCGGCGTCGAACCGCAGCAGCCGCCGACGATGTTCAGGAACCCATCGCGCGCAAAGCCCTCGAGCTGGCGTGCCATGAATTCCGGTGTTTCGTCATAGCCGCCGAACTCGTTCGGCAGCCCGGCATTGGGGTAGGCGCAAATGAACGTGTCGGCCACGTCGCTCAGCTCGTTGATATGCGCCCGCATCGCATTGGCGCCGAGCGCGCAGTTGAGCCCGATCGTGAAGGGCTTCGCATGCCGCACCGAGTACCAGAACGCCGTCGGCGTCTGCCCCGAGAGCGTGCGCCCCGACAGATCCGTGATCGTTCCCGAAATCATCACCGGCAACTCGTTGCCGCGCTCCGCGAAGATCCGCTGCGCCGCAAAGATGCCGGCCTTGGTGTTGAGCGTATCGGTGATCGTCTCGAACAGCAGCACGTCCGCGCCACCATCAATCAGCCCGTTGATCGCCTCGGCATAGCCCTTGACGATCTGGTCGAAGGTGATCGCCCGATGTCCAGGCGAGTTCACGTCCGTCGACATCGACGCCGTCTTATTGAGAGGGCCAAGGGCACCAGCAACAAATCGCCGCTTGCCGTCCTTCTCGAACGCCAGCTCCGCCGCCTCGCGCGCCAGCCGCGCACCACTAAGGTTCAGCTCGTAGGCAAGCTCTTGCATTCCGTAATCGGCCATCACGATATCGGTCGACGAAAACGTGTTCGTCTCCACGAGGTCGGCGCCCGCGAGGTAGTATTCGAGATGAATCGCCCGGATCGCGTCCGGCTGCGTCAGGTTAAGCAGGTCGTTATTGCCCCGCACGTCCCTGTGCCAATCCTTGAACCGCTCGCCGCGATAAGCCGCCTCATCCAGCTTCAGCTGCTGAATCATCGTGCCCATGGCGCCATCGAGGATCAGGATGCGTTCCGCGGCAGCCGCGACAAGCGCTGCCCGCACTTCCTCGCCATCCGGCAAGGAATTTCTATCGATCTCAATGGTTTGAGCGGTGGTCATAGCTCGACTTTCCAGTGCAAGTGCCGCCACAATACGGCAGACCCGCATAGCTATCGCACGCGGGATATAAAGATATCTTTATATGATAGCCCTTCGCCGGGCAAGCAAGCCGCTTTCGCGCGCCCCTGTGGAACCGAAACAATCGCCCGAGACGTTACCCGATATGGCAATCCCCATCCTCCTCATCCCCGGCCTCAACTGCACCGCGGAGATCTACCGCGGCCAGCTGCCCGCCCTCTGGCACTTTGGCCCGGTCACCGTCGGCAACCACACGCAGGGCGCGAGCATGGCCGAGATCGCCCGCTCGATCCTCGCCGACGCCCCACCGAAGTTCGCGCTCGCCGGTTTCTCCATGGGGGGCTACATCGCGTTCGAAATCCTGCGCCGGGCACCTGACCGCGTCCTCGCCCTCGCGCTGCTCGACACCTCGGCCCGCCCGGACTCTCCCGAAGCCACCGAAAAGCGCCGCGCCGCCGTCGCACTGGCCGAGCAGGGCAAATTCACCCTCGCCATCCAGCAATCCTTCCCCAACGCCGTCCACCCCGATCACCTCGACAACGCCGACCTCAAGTCCCTCCACATCCGCATGTCCAAAGCCGTCGGCTCCGAAACCTACATCCGCCAGCAGCAAGCCATCATCACCCGCCCGGACTCCCGTCCGGACCTGGCGGGTGTCAAGGTGCCGACATTGGTGGTTGTGGGTGATGCCGACGCAATCACGGTTCCAGAAGCGGCGCGCGAGATGGCTGCGGGCATCAGTGGTGCAGAGCTGGTTACTGTTCCCAAAGCAGGCCATATGGCGCTCGCCGAGCAACCGGAAGTGGTGACGACGGCGATGGTGGATTGGCTGGAGCGGCTTCAAACCGAATAGCTACCTCCCCACCGGCCGTCATCCCGGCGAAAGCCGGGACCCATTGCTCGGACAGAATATCCGGGTGATGGCGCGTCACCGGTCCGTCACTGCCAGATCGGCACCATCAAGCGTGAGGGTCGGTCCGTGCACTGGGTCCCGGCTTTCGCCGGGATGACGGCCGAGTGAATGTGGAGCATCGCTTGCCGCCGCCGCCCCCAACCCCCTCACATTTCATTCAAATTAACCGCACCTCAACCACGATGCGCTTCCCTAAGCCCATGCGTGGACGCCCTCCGCTAAACTCCGCGCCAAATCAGCATGGGTTGACCACGACTTGCCTAACTCTCGCGACCTCCGCGCGGCCGCCCGGCTGCTTGTGCTTGCAGCGCTCGTAGCGCCGATCATCGCTGCCTGTGGGGCAGGGAGCGGCGTTCCACACGTCAAGCGCGCCGCCTTCACCTCCAAGGAATTCGGCGTCGCGGTCAGCCCCCGGGTCAGCACCGCGAAGAACCCGCCTAAGGGCGGCGGACGCCTTCTCGTCGGCAAGGCCTACACCGTTCGCGGTGAAACCTATACGCCACTAGCTGACCCGACCGGCTATGTCGCCGCCGGCAGCGCCTCCTGGTACGGCAACGACTTTCACGGCCGCATGACCGCCAACGGCGAGATCTTCTCCGCCAACGGCATTTCCTGCGCCAGCCCGGTGCTGCCGCTCCCCAGCTACGTTCGCGTCACCAACATCGAGAACGGCCGCTCGGTCGTCTGCCGCGTCAACGATCGCGGCCCGTACCTCCACGGCCGGGTGATGGACCTCAGCTACCGCACCGCCGATATCCTCGGCTATGCCGGCAAGGGCGTCGGCCAGATCCAGGTGCAATACATCGGCCCGGCGCCGCTGAACGGCGATGACACCCGCATGCTGCTAGCCAGCGTCGATCGCCTCACCAACATGGAAATGCAGGGCAACACCCGCCTCGCCATGGCCGATCCCGCGAAGCCCGTCGGCATCTCGGGCGGCCGCCTCAGCTTCGGCGATTTCGGCGGCGCCCAGCCTGCGGCCGATCGCCCCGACGTGCTCGGCGATTTCATGGAGAATCTCTTCGGCTATGCCGAAAGTGGCGAAGCTACCGCCGACATCAACAGCGCCCACGCCGCCGTCAACGCCATGGCCACCCGCGCCGATGCGCTCGAGCCCTGGGTCGCCACCGTCGACGAGGACAAGCGCGCCATCAAGCTCGAACTCGGCGTCTTCACCGACCCGGCCGCAGCCGAAGAGATCGCGCTCCGCTTCGCCTTCCTCGGCGCCGTCGACCAGGACGCCGTCCGCGTTCCAGGCGCCGATGCCACCCGCCTGACGCTGACGCATCTCAAGCCGGGTGTCGCCCGCAATGACGTCATGATGCTCGCACAGGAACTTGGCCTAAAGGACCTCGTGCTCTATTAGTCGGACGTCGGCCGGGCAGTGGCCGGAATCGGGGTTGAATCGTGCGGAACTTCAGCCTGAAAGTCTTGGGCCTCGCCTTCGCCGTCTTCGTGGCGGCCCTCGCGCCTGTACAGGCGCAGGAATTCGACACCAAGGCGCCTTTCGCCGTGCTGATGGACTACGAGTCCGGCACCATCCTCTTCAATAAGGCCGGCGACGAGCAACTCGAGCCGGCCAGCATGGCCAAACTGATGACGCTCGCCGTTGTCTTCGACCAGCTCCAGACCGGCAAGCTCAAGCCCACCGACGAGTTCTTCATCTCCGAGCACGCCTGGCGCGACGGCGGCGCCGCTTCCGGCGGCTCGACCATGTTCGCCGAGCTCAATTCGAAGATCCCAGTGATGGACCTCGTCCGCTCGGTCATCATCCAGTCCGGCAACGACGCAGCCATCGCGCTCGCCGAAGGCATCGCCGGCAGCGAACTCAGCTTCGCCCAGCTGATGAACCGGCTCGGTCAGGAGATCGGCCTCACCGGGTCCAATTTCGTCAACTCCACCGGCCTGCCGGACCCGGCGCAGTACTCGACCGCCCGCGACCTTGCCACCATTGCCCGCTTCATCATCGCGCAGTTCCCCGAGTACTACCCGATCTTCTCCGAGAAGGAGTTCACCTGGAACAAGATCCGCCAGATGAACCGCAATTCGCTGCTCGAGATTGGCATCGGCGTCGATGGCCTGAAGACCGGCCACACCGAAGCCGCCGGCTACGGCGAGGTCGTCTCCACCGCCGCCACTGGTCGTCGCCTGATCGCCGTGCTCCACGGCCTCAAGTCGATGAGCGAGCGCACCGAGGAGGCCCGCAAGCTCGTCACTTGGGGCACCCGCGGCTTCGAACTGGTCCCCGTCTTCGCCGAGGGTGAGGCCGTAGCCCACGCCGACGTATACGGTGGCAGCGCCGCCCAGGTCGCCCTGGTCGGCAAGACCGCTATCGACCTGTTCCTGCCCAAGGGCGCCCAGAACTGTCCCACCGCCACGGTGAGCTTTCGCGCCCCCATCCGTCCGCCTGTGCAGAAGGGCCAGCAACTCGGCCAACTCAATGTCATGTGCAACGGTGCTGTGGTACAGGTCACGCCGCTCTACGCTGGCGAGGACGTCGGCGAGGGCGATATCGTCCGCAAGGCGACCGATGCGTTGAAGGAACTCGCGCTCGGTTGGCTGTAGCGAACCGATTGTCTGGCAGAAGTTCACGGCTTTTCTGCAGACTCTACCGCGAACAGGGATAGCCGAATGCTCGATGTTCCAGCCAAGCCCGCTGCGCGTTTCATCACCTTTGAAGGCGGCGAGGGCGTCGGCAAATCGACCCAGGTCAAGCGCCTGCTCGTCCGCCTGAACCGCATGGACATCGAAGCCGTCCGCACCCGCGAACCCGGTGGAACGCCAAAAGCCGAGGCGGTGCGCGCCTTTATCCTCCAGGGCCGCTCCGAAAGCTGGGGCCCCGGCGCTGAAGCGGTGCTCTTCGCCGCCGCCCGCTACGATCACGTCAGCTCCCTCATCGCCCCCAGCCTCAAGAGCGGCAAATGGGTCATCTCCGACCGCTTCCACGACTCCACCCGCGCCTACCAGGGCCTGACTGGCGGCGTAAATGACAAGCTGATTCAAGGACTTGAGGAACTCGCACTCGACGGTCACCAACCCGACCTGACCTTCGTCCTCGACATGGATCCCAGCACCGCCTTCGCCCGCGTCGAATCCCGCGAACTCGAAAAGGCCCTGGCGCAGACTGGCGACCGCTTCGAGAAGGAAGATCTCGAGTGGCACCGCCGGCTCCGGCAGGCTTTCCTCGCCATCGCCAAGGCCAATCCAGATCGCTGCGTCGTCCTCCCCGCCAGCCAGTCCGAAGACTCGCTCGAAGAAGAGATCTGGGACACCCTGACCCGGCGTTACCCCGAGCTCGCCGAGCGGAAGGCGGGCTGAATTGGACTACCCCGAACGTGAGCCCGACCAGCTCGAGGGCGTCCCGCCTCCCGAGTTCCAGCACGCTGTTCTCGGCCATTCCGCCGCCAGCGCCGCGCTGCTCGATCGCCTCGACGCCGGGCGCCTGCCGGGTGGCATCCTGATCCACGGTCCGCTCGGCATCGGCAAGGCGACGCTCGCCTTCGACATCGCCCGCCGCATCTTCGAGCGCACCGGCGACGAATCTCCCGCGCACATCGCGGCCCAGGTCGCCGCCGGCGCCTACCCGAACCTCTTTGTCATGCGGAAGTCGCCGCGCGACACCGGCAAGGGCTACTACACCGCCATCCGCGTCGAGGAAGTTCGCCGCTTCATCGAAGAAATGCGCATGACCCGCGGCCGGGCAGGGCACCGCATCGCCATCGTCGACCCGATCGATGACTGCAACGCCTCGTCCGCCAATGCGCTCCTCAAGATCCTTGAGGAACCGCCGGCCGATACGACCTTCCTCCTCGTCTCCCACCGTCCCGGCTCGCTGCTCCCAACGATCAAGTCACGCTGCTTCCAGGTCGCCCTGCGTCCGATCGACGATGCCGATGTGCGGCAGGTCCTCGAGCGCAACGAAGCCGATCCGACCCTGATTGACCGCGCCGTATCGCTGGCGGGCGGCAGGCCCCGCCGTGCCTTCGAGGCCATGCTGCTGGGCGATGGCGGTCCGCTATCGCTCCTCCAAGGCTGGCTTGCCAACCCATCCGGCGCCGCCGCCCAACGCCTCGCCATCGCCGACCTCCTCGGCGGTGACCGCGACTCCTCAGAACTCCGCTTCGCCCGCGACATCATCAACGACTGGATCGCCGCCGCCGCCCGCGACGCCGCGGCCTCCGGCGACCGCGTCCGTCTTGCCTCTGCCAACGAGCTATGGGACAAGGCCCGGCTTTCACTCGCCGATGCCGATGAATACAACCTCGACATGCGGCAGACCCTGGTCGCTATCCTCGACGCGATCCGCAAACACCATCAGTTGAGCGTCGCCCCGTCCGCATCATGACCGAGACCTTCTACGTCACCACCGCCATCGCCTATCCGAACGGCGCGCCGCATATCGGCCACGCCTACGAGATGATCGTGACCGATGCCATCGCCCGCTGGGCCCGCCTGCAGGGGAAGGAGACCTTCTTCCTCACCGGCACCGACGAGCACGGCATCAAGATGGTGCAGACGGCAGCGGCAGAAGGCATCACCGCGCGCGAACTCGCCGATCGCAACGCCGCCCGCTTCAAGGAGCTGGCCGGGCGCCTCGACATCTCGAACGACGACTTCATCCGCACCACCGAGCCGCGCCATTACGAGGCGAGCCAGGAAATCTGGCGCAAGATGGCCGCCAGCAACAATGGCGATATCTACCAGTCCACCTACAAGGGCTGGTACTCGGTGCGCGACGAAGCCTATTTCGACGAGGACGAGCTCACCGACGGCGAGAACGGCAAGAAGCTCGCGCCGACGGGCGCCGAGGTGAACTGGGTCGAGGAAGACAGCTACTTCTTCCGCCTCTCCGCCTATCAGGATCGCCTCCTCAAGCTCTACGAGGACAACCCGGATTTCATCGCCCCCGAGGAACGCCGCAACGAGATCATCTCGTTCGTGAAGTCGGGCCTGCGCGACGTCTCGATCTCGCGCACCACCTTCGATTGGGGCATCCCGGTTCCGGGCGCCGCCGGCCACGTCATGTATGTCTGGGTCGACGCCCTCACCAACTACATCACCGGCGTTGGCTACCCCGATGCCAACTCCGAGCAGTTCAAGAAGTTCTGGCCGGCGAATCTGCACGTCATCGGCAAGGACATCATCCGCTTCCACACCGTCTACTGGCCCGCCTTCCTGATGAGCGCCGGCATCCCGGTGCAGAAGCGGGTCTTCGCCCACGGCTTCCTGACCTCCGAAGGCAAGAAGATGTCGAAGTCGGTCGGCAACATCGTCGATCCGCATGAGCAGCTCGATCTCTACGGCACCGATCCGGTCCGCTGGTACTGCCTGCGCGAGATCAGCTTCGGCAGCGATGGCGACTGGGGTCGCGAGAAGTTCATCAACCGCAACAATTCCGACCTCGCCAACAACTTCGGCAACCTGGCGCAGCGCTCGCTGTCGATGATCCAGAAGAATTTCGGCGGCCTGCTCCCCGAGGCACAGCCGACCGACGCCGAACGCACCATCGTCGCTACCGCCGTCGAAACCATCGGCAAGATGGATCTCGCCATGAAGACCCAGCAGATCCACGACGCCGCGGGCGAACTGGTATCTCTGCTCAACGCCGCCAACCTCTATTTCGCCGACCAGGCGCCGTGGGGCCTGAAAGCCGACCTGCGGCGCATGGGCACGATTCTCGCGACAACCGCCGACATCGTCCGCCGCGCCGCCATCGCCGCGCAGGCCTTCGTGCCGGGTTCCGCAGCGAAGTTCCTCGACGCGCTCGCGGTCCCCACCGACCAGCGTTTGCTCAGTCATGCGCTCGGCGCATCGGGTGTATCCGCCGGTACTGCCTTGCCGCCGCCTGAGCCGGTGTTCAAGAAGTTCGAGATCGCCAAGCCGGCAGCGTGAGACCATGCTGATCGATAGTCACTGCCATCTCGATTTTCCCGAGCTCGCCGCCGATCGCGCCGGCGTGCTCGCCCGCGCCAAAGCGGCGGGTATCGACGGTATGGTCACGATCTCCACCCGCGTAAAACGCTTCGACGAGATCAAGGCCATTGCAGAGGCGCACCCGGAAGTCTGGTGCTCGGTCGGCACCCACCCGCACCACGCCGATGAAGAGCTCGACATCTTCGCCGACGATCTCGTCCGGCTGAGTCAGCACCCCCGCTGCGTCGCCATCGGCGAAGCCGGCCTCGATTACTTCTACGACAACGCTCCGAAGGACGCGCAGGAGACCGGCTTCCGCCGCCACATCGCCGCGGCACGCATCACCGGCCTGCCACTGGTCATTCATTCTCGTTCAGCCGACGTTCATATGGGTGACATTCTGAGGGAAGAAATGGGGCAGGGGGCCTTCCCTTTCCTGCTCCACTGCTTCACCGGCGGCGCAGATCTGGCTCGCACAGCTCTCGATCTGGGCGGCTACATCTCATTCTCCGGCATCATCACCTTCAAGAACGCCGAAGAGATCCGCGAGGTCGCCAAATTTGTCCCGGCCGACCGCTATCTCGTTGAAACCGATGCACCTTATCTCGCCCCGATCCCGCATCGCGGCGCCACCAACGAGCCCAGCTTCGTCGCCCACACCGCCGCCAAGGTCGCCGAAGTCAAAGGCATTCCGGTGGAGCAGCTGGGCGAAGAGACCACGACCAACTTTTTCCGTTTGTTTTCAAAGGCCAAGGCGTGATGCCCGAGGCAACGCGCATCATCGCCACAATCATGGGTTGCGGCTCCTCCGGCGGCGTCCCGCGCATCGGCGGCCACTGGGGCGTTTGCGACCCCAATAACCCCAAGAACCGCCGCACTCGCTGCTCGCTGCTGATCGAAGGCTTCACCGAAGGCTCCGACCAGCCCACCCGCATCATCGTCGACACCGGCTGCGACCTGCGCGAACAACTGCTCGCGGCGGAGGTCGATCGGGTCGAGGCGGTGCTCTACACCCACGAACACGCCGACCACACCCATGGCATCGATGACCTCCGGGTTCTGGCGCTGAACAACCGCAGGCGCGTCGACGTCTACTTCAGCCAGGAAGCGGCCAACCGCATCGTCCCGAGCTTTGCCTACTGCTTCACCGCGCCGCCCGGCTCCGGCTATCCGCCCATCCTCAACCAGCATTTGATCGAGGCAGACCGGCCGATCACGATCGACGGCCCCGGAGGGTCGATCACCGTGCTGCCCTTCGCGCAGGAGCATGGCGACATCATCTCGCTCGGCTTCCGCGTCGGCGGCTTCGCCTATTCGTGTGACCTGAGCGGCATCCCCGAGGCGTCCCGCTCCGCGGTGAGCGGCCTCGATACCTGGGTGCTCGATGCCTTGCGCCCGGCGCCGCATCCGAGCCATCTCAGCCTCTCCGAAGCGCTTGAACTGGTTGAGGAAATGACGCCCCGTCATGCTGTCCTCACCAACCTGCACATCGACCTCGACTACGCCCAGACTGATGCGATGACCCCGGACAACGTGCGGCCCGGCTTTGACGGCTTGCAGGTCGATATCACCAACGGCGAGATCATCAGTCCCCGCTGATCGCGGCCGTGGTAATCTGGCCATTCATGGGAGGACCACAGTGATTGAAGTCATCGACACCGGCATCGCGCCGTCCAGCGGACCAATCAACGACTGCGTGCGCGCCGGCAATCACGTCTGGATGGTCGTCCTCTCCGAGGACCCGAAGACAGGTGAAATCGTCGCCGGCGACATCGAGGTGCAAACGCGCCAGACCCTGAAGAACCTGCGCCAGGCCGTAACCGCCGCCGGCGGCGAGCTCACGAACATCGTCCAGGTGCAGATTTTCCTCACTGACAGCGCCGACGCGCCCGGCATGAACCGGGTCTACGCCGAGTTCTTCAACGTGAAGCCCTATCCGATCCGGGCCACGGTCGTGGTCAAGGAGCTGCTGGCCAAGGGCCTCAAGATCGAACTGACGGCAACTGCGGTGGTCGAGCCCTAACTCAAGAAGCTCCGAATCTCGGCCGCCACGGCCTGCGGCGCCTCCCAATGCAGGGAATGCGCGGCATAGGGGATCGAATGGCGGGTGAAGTCGGGCACCTTCGCGTGCAAAGCTTCGACCGCGCCAGGCGGGGCCAAGAGGTCGAGATCGCCGGCGACGGCAAGCACGCGGCACGCGACTTTAGACAGATCGACCGACAGGCCGCGATTGAGCGCGGCAATCTGGCGAGCGAAGTCACCGGGAGACTGGCGGTACTCGTAGTTCGTGCTCGCCGCGGCGGCCGCCGCGATATTCGCCTCATCGGCGAAGAACGGGTCCGAGAACAGCCAGGGGTACAGCAACCGGAACCAGTCCTCCGGTGGCAGCACGAAGTACATCCGCGACAAGTCGTTGAAAACGCTACGTGTCTTCGGACTCATCCCCGCCGACGCAAGCGTCACCAGCCGCGACACCCTGTCCGGACGCAGAGCCGCAAGCGCCAGCCCAAGGAAGCCTCCCAGCGAGTGGCCAACCAGATCGACCGGACCCACGCCAAGGTGGTCGATCAGCGCCGCGCAATCACTCACCATGTCCGCCAACTCGATCGGGCCCTCGACCTTCGTCCGCCCCGAGCCGCGATTGTCGATCAGAATCAATTGCCTGTCCGGCAGCAACGGCAACAGTGGCCCCCAGCTGGCGCCATCGCTGGCCGTCCCCGCAATCAGCAGCAGCGGCCGCCCCGAGCCGGTGATTTCGAAATGCACGCTGGCGGCGCCATTCTGGAACTGCGGCATGTTGGAATCCTGAGAGGATTTGTCGGGCCGCAGCGTGGACACGCCTTGCGGCAGGTATATGTTTGACCGATTGGACAAATCGGCATTGCGAACATGGCACAGGATGCCCTTGGAAATGAAGTAAGCCGGGCGTCGGACGCGACGCTCAAAGGCATCGACGATTTCGTCAGCGGCTTCCTCGGCTACGAGAAGAAGGCCACCAACATCATCGCAGCCGCCGACGGCGAGCCGGACTCGGTGCTGGCCAACGCCTATGCCGGCTTCATCTGGATGCTGCTCGAAACCGACGGCGCCACCCGCATGGCTTCGCGCTACCTCAAGCGCGCCACGGCCGCGGCAGCGGGTGCAAACGATCGCGAGCGGATGCTAGTCGCCCAGCTCGACCGCTGGATCGCCGGCGACGTCCCCGCCGTGCAGGCGATCGGCGACGAGCTCGTCGCAAGATACCCTCGCGATATGGCCTCGGTGAAGCTGCACCAGTATTTCAGCTTCAACCGTGGCGATGCCGCCAACATGCTCCGCATCGCCAAAGTCGCCGAGGCCCAGAATGTCGACAATCCCTACCTCCATGGCATGCTCGCTTTCGGCTACGAGCAGATGCACGACCTCGAGGCTGCCGAGCGCGAGGCCCGCCTTGCGCTGAGGCTCAAGATCAAGGAGCCATGGGCGCAGCACGCCTTGGCTCACGTCATGCTGGGCACCGGACGCGTCGCCGAAGGCGTCGAGTTCCTCGGCGAAGCCCAGAAGACCTGGGTCGACCTCAACTCCTTCATGTACACCCACAACTGGTGGCACAAGGCGCTCTTCCACATCAGCCAGGGCGACAACGCCGCCGTGTTCGACGCCTACGACAACCACGTCTGGGGCATCGAGCCGGACCTGCCGCAGGACCAGGTGGGCGCCGTCTCGCTGCTCGCCCGCATGGAGGTCGCGGGCATGGACGTCGGCAACCGCTGGGAGGAGGTGGCCGATCACATGAAGGGCAGGGCGCGCGACACAACGCTGCCCTTCCTGACGCTGCAATACCTCTATGGCCTCGCCCGCGCCGATCGCATTGAGGCGAACCACCTGATGCAGGCCATCGAGGACCGCGCCGCCACTTCGGCCAACTGGGACCGCGTCGTCTGGCAGGAAGTCGCGCTACCGGCAGCCCGCGGCGTGCTCGCACACGCCCGCGGCGACCACGGAGCCACGGCAAAGTGGCTTTCCGTCGCGAATCCCCGGATGACGGAGATCGGCGGTAGCCACGCCCAACGGGACCTGTTCGGCCAGCTGCTGCTCGATGCGCATCTGAAGCTCGGCAACTGGGCCATTGCACAGCAGATGCTTGAGATGCGACGCATCTGGGACCCCGACGGTGTCCCTCTCAATGCCGCCCTGAAACTGGTGGACCAGCAACTGGGAGCCGCCGCCTAGACAAGGAGCCCGGATGCAAACCGGACCACGCAACCTCATCACCGACGTCGAAGGCCTCCGCGTCGGCAACGCCGAGGACCACCGGATCAAGACCGGCACTACCGTGCTGGTGGCCGACCGTCCGTTCCGCGCCTCCGTCGACGTCATGGGCGGTTCGCCCGGCTCGCGCGAGACCGAGCTGTTGGCGCCCGACAAGCTGGTCGAGGAAATCGACGCCCTCGTTCTATCCGGCGGCTCCGCCTTTGGACTGGAAGCCGCATCCGGCGTCACCGATGCCCTGCGAAAGCTGGGCCGCGGCTTCCGGGTCGAGACCGCAACAGTTCCCATCGTCCCCGGCGCCATCATCTTCGACCTGCTCAACAAGGGCGACAAGGACTGGGACGAAAACCCGTACCGGGCGCTTGGCGTCCAGGCACTCGCCAAAGCTGCCACCGACTTCGCCCTGGGCACCGCCGGCGCCGGCGTAGGAGCGCTGACCGCCAACCTCAAGGGCGGCCTCGGATCGGCTTCCCTGGTCATTCCAGGCGGCTTCACGGTCGGCGCCCTTGTCGTTGCCAACCCGACTGGCAGCGTCACCATGGGCGACAGTCGCCACTTCTGGGCGTCCCCATTCGAAGCCGGTAACGAGTTCGGCGGTCTCGGACCGCTCACGACACCGATGCCGTTCGAGCAGACATCCCGCTCCAAGCGCGACTGGGTGACGCCCATCTCGAACACCACCATCGCTATCGTCGCCACCGACGCCGACTTGACCAAAGCCCAGCTCAAGCGGCTCGCCGTTGCGGCACAGGACGGCATCGCCAGAGGCGCCAGCCCGGCTCACACCCAGGTCGACGGCGACCTCATCTTCTCGGTATCGACCGGCGCCAAGCCGATCACGACGCCCATACTGAACGCCCTGCAGCTGGGCCACGCCGCTGCCGTCTGCCTGAGCCGCGCGATGGCCCGGGCCATCTATCTCGCGACACCGGTCCCGAACGATGTCGTGCCGACCTGGCAGGAGAAATGGGGGCGCTAGACGCCAACGCTGGGTGGCTGCGCCGCCTTCACGCGGTAGCAGAAGTCGCACATGCCATCGCCGTTCATGCAGGTCTTGCTGCGCTCGAGCTTTAGCCCCAGCTCGTCGGCCATGGCGAAATCCGAGTTGCAGATCAGCAGTTCGCCCAGATCGCGTGCGCCGATCTGCTCCATGAACTCGGCATAGTCGCAGTGGTTGACCTGGTTCCGTAGCAGCGTGTCGGTCCGCTCCAGCGTCTCGAACTCGTAGCGGATACCTTCGCCAAAGGCCGCGAACTCAATGGCGAGCGTCGGGATGTCGAGGAGCGAGCCACGCTGCGCAACGATGGCGCGATTGGCCTTGTCCAGGGCTTCGCGGACAAGCTTGTGCGCCGCCTCCTTGCCCATCGCTGCTTCCATGGCGCGTACCAGCGGAATCTGGGCCTGAACCTGTGTGCTGATGCGCTCGAACGGGGTCATTGGCCGGTCCTCCTTGCTCGCGCAATGATGGCAGGATCGACCGGAGAGGGAAACCCTGGTGCGGCTGATGCGTTGCCGCACTAAGCAATGGAGGAAGCTATGAAATCCGACACCAAGGTCACCGCCATGATCCCGGCACACGACGTCGAGCGCGCCGTTCGATGGTACGAGGAAAAGCTCGGCTTCAAGCCGGCCCGCAACGACGATTATGGCGCAACCTATGCGTTCAATGGCCTCTCGGCGTTCCTCTACAAATCCGACTACGCCGGTACGGCGGAACACACACTACTGTCCTTCGACACGTCCAACCTCGCAGCCGACATGACGGCTCTGAGGGGCAGGGGCGTCGTCTTCCTCGACTACGACCTGCCAGACCTCAAGACCGAGAACGGCGTCGCCGTTTTCGGCCCGGTCAAGAACGCGTGGGCCAAAGACTCAGAAGGCAACATCCTCGGCTTCGTCGAAGGGATGTAGCTACCGGCCGCAGCGGAAGACATTGGTTGGCTTGGCGTCATCCACCGCAACTCGGATGCCCTCGCCGCTCGGCCCGAAGATCGGCGTCAGCGTCATGTTCTGCTTGCCGCAGGTGGCCGCGAACGTGCCGTCCTTGTTGTCCTTGAGCGAAAGTTCGCACGCTTTGCCGCCGACATCGTAGCTGGCGGCAGACACGGTCGTAACCTTTGCGGCATCCGTGCACGCCGCCGCGTCGGCAGCCCAAGTGCCGAGCATTGGCCGGGCGCCGATCGGGAAGCTGGCCGGCACGGCCGCCACGGGCTTGGTCGCCACCGGCTTGCTGGGAGCCGCACTCGCTCCACCACCCGCAGGCGCCTTTGGCGAACTGTCACAGGCGGCGAGCAGAGGCAGAACGAGGAGAAGGCTGAGTTTAGCGAGGCGCATCGGCGAATCCCGGTGTCGTTGTATTGTCTGGCCATCGGTGCGCCGCCATTGCGGCGCGATTGTGCATTCCGGAGTTCACGTTTGGCTGCCCCTCAGATCTTTGTCGATGCCGACGCTTGTCCAGTGAAGGATGAGATCGTGCGGATCGCCGAACGCCACGGTCTCGTCGTAACTTTCGTCGCCAATTTCGGCCTCCGGCCTTCGCGCGATCCGATGATCCGAAACGTCATGGTGGCCCAGGGCGCTGATGCGGCGGACGACTGGATCGTCGAGCATGTTTCGACCAGCGATCTCGTCGTCACCTCCGACATCCCGCTGGCGAGCCGGTCACTCGCCAAGGGCGCGATAGTCATGGGTCCGACCGGCAAGCCCTTCACCGAGCAATCGATCGGCATGGCGCTGGCCATGCGGGAGCTTAACCAGCACCTGCGCGAGACTGGCGAGAGCAGGGGCTTCAACGCCGGCTACACCGCGAAGGACCGCTCGAACTTCCTGCAGCAGTTCGATTCCGCGGTACAACGTGCCAAAGCTAAGCCGTAATGATGGCACGGACGTCGGCTTCGACGAGATCTAGGATCTTGTTGATTGCCGCCAGTGCCGCCCCGACGTCAGCCGCCCCGATCGCATCGGCGAGTTCGCGATGCGGCGGGAACGAGTCGAGGCCGAAGTCGTCGCGGCCAAAGGGCGACTCGTTCGAGCGCTCGAGCGCATCGTCGAGCCGGTGTAGGATCTGCCCGAACATCGGATTGCCCGACGCCTCGTAGATGGCGCCGTGGAAGGCGTGGTCGGCATCGTGCCAGTTCCGGCGCGCGTCAACCTTTGCAATCAGGATATCGCACAGCCGCGAGATTTCGGCCCGCTGTGATGCGGTAGCGTTGACCGTCGCCTTGCGCACCACGTCGTTCTCGAGAGCCCGCCGCACCTCGATCAGGCGAAGCAGCGCCTCACCCTCCAGCCGGATCATCGTGGGAACGAGGCCCTTCGAGGTCTGCACGCGGGCGGCGAGATAGGTGCCGTCGCCGCGCCGCCGCTTGATGAGCCCCAGGCCCTCCCAGCGGTTCAGCGCCTCGCGGATGGTCGAGCGACCGACGCCGAGTGTGCTTGCCAGCGAAATTTCAGGCGGCAGGCGGTCACCGACCGTCAGCCCGGCGCGCTCGATCATGTCGGCAAGCGCATCCAGCACCGCCACGCCACGCGTCCGGGTCTCAAGCGGTTCGAGATAATCCAGTGCTCCGTCGCGTGCCACGCCGGCTCCTCGGGCCCCAGGACCCATGTTCGACGCACCTTCATCACAGTTCCGCAGCTTTGTCAGCCGTGCTGACGTTTCAGCTCCGGTTCGGCATTGAGATTCAACAGCTCAGTAAGAGCTTCGATCAGATAGTCCATCTGCGGCTTGCTGTTGTAGCCCTGCACCGAGAGTCGCGCGATGTAGTGATCTTGCCACTTGAACACCGGAATCTCGATCTTGAAGCGCTCCCACAACTGCTTGTGGACTTCCTGCGGGTCGCATTCCGGGATCGGCATCGCCACCATCTGCGGCGCGGAGAATTCCGGCGCCGACAGCGGCGGCAAGCCCGTCAGCTCGCCGAGGCGCTGAGCGGTCTCCTGCGCCAGGGCGGTGCAGGCGCGCTGGACGGATGTCCAGTCATGCTCATTGCGGAAGGCAATTGCGGAAGGAACTGCGAGCATCGCAGAGGGATCGCGCGTGCCCTGCATCTCGATCTCGTCGATGAACGGCGAATTGCCGAACGCGCCCTTTGCGCCGGGTTCCTTGCTCTCGGCCGTCCAGCCGTGGCTGATAATCAGCGGATTCAGCAACCCCTGGAGTTCCGGCCTGGCGTAGAGGAAGGCCGAGCCCTTCGGGGTCATCATCCACTTGTGGCAATTTCCCGAGTAGAAATCGACGCCCATCCCGTCGAGATTCAACGGGATATGGCCCGGCGTATGGGCGCCATCGATGACGCTCCAGATGCCGCGCTTACGTGCCTCGGCGATAGCCTGCTCAATTGGAAAGACGAGGGCCGTGGGCGAGGTAATGTGCGACAGGAACAGCACCCGTGTACGCTCGGTCATCCCAGCGACGATCGTGTCGGTGAACGCTTGCTCGGAGACTAGCGGCATCGGCACCTTGACGACTACGATCTTCGCGCTGGTACGACGGGCCACGTAGGCCCAGGTCTTCTCGAGCGCCGAGTACTCGTGGTCGGTCGTAAGGATCTCGTCGCCTTCCTTGAGGGCGAGCGACTGCGCCACGATGTTGAGGCCACCCGTGGCGTTCACGACGCCGACGACATTCTCCGAGCTGGTGCCGAGGAACTCGCCGAGGGCAACGCGCGGCTCGCGCATCAGTTCGGTCAGCCGGCGGCCGAGGAAATCCACCGGCTCACTCTCAAGCTCGAGCTGGAAGCGCTGGTAGGTCTCGAACACCGGTCGAGGGCAGGCGCCGAACGAGCCGTGGTTGAGAAACGTCACGTCCTCGCGCAGGAGGAAGTGCTTGGCTAGGTTCGAGGACAAGTCAGCGCCCTTTCAGCGTTGGGTCGAGTGCATCGCGCAGGCCATCGCCGAACAGCGTGGTCGCGAGCACGGTGATGGCGAGCGCGGCGGTGGGGAACACCGCCATGTGCCAGTAGAAAAACATGAAATTCATGCCGACGTTGATCATCTGGCCCCAGCTGGGGGTCGGCGGCGGAACGCCGATGCCAAGGAAGCTGAGCGACGCCTCCAGCATCATGGCGAGCGGGATGGCGAGCACGAAGCCGACGATGATCGGCGAGATCGCGTTCGGGATCAGGTGGCGACGGATGATGTACCAAGGCGACGCACCGAGCGCCTGTGCGGCCCGGATGAACTCCTTCTCGCGCAGCGCTTTCACCTGCGCGCGGACCAGCAGGCACACGTTCACCCAGCCGAACAGCGCCGAGATCACAATGATGGTGAGAAAGCCGCCACCGGTGATGGCGCCGAGCAGCAACGCCGCAAGCAGTGACGGCACCACCGAGAACAGCTCGATGATGCGCATGATCACCCAGTCGGTCCGGCCGCCGAAATAGCCGGCAAGCGCGCCCAGCGGAATGCCGATCACGACGCTGAATGCCGCCGCGGCAAAGCCGATGGTGAGCGACACGCGGGCGCCGTAGACGATACGGGTGAAGAAGTCGCGGCCGAGGTCATCAACCCCGAACCAGAACTCGGCCGACGGGAAGGCGAGCGACTGCGTGAGGAAGGCCTGGGTCGCCGGATCAGTCTTGGTGAACAACGGTGCGAAGATTGCAGCGAGGATCAGGATGACGAGGATCACGCCACCGCCGACGGCCGCCTTGTTGGCGACAAAGCGGCGCCAGGCGAAGTAGGCCGGACTGCGCTGCTTGGCGGTTGCAGGTACGGCCAGTTCGGCCACGGTCTCGAGCTCAGTGGTCATCGCGGCTGATCTCCGAGTCGGATGCGCGGGTTCAGCCAGGCATAGGCGACGTCACTAATCAGGTAGGCGAAGCAGAAGGCCAGCGTCACCATGAGAACAAGCGCCATTTCAAGTGGATAGTCGCGGTTTTCAATGGAGGACACGAAGTACGAACCAAGCCCGGGGACCCGGAACATGGCCTCGACGAAGATCGACCCGGTCGCGGTGCCGATGAACATGGGGAGGAACACCGCGACCATCGGGATGGCCGAGTTGCGCAGCACGTGCTGGAAGATGATCCGATTCTCGCTCAGCCCCTTGGCGCGTAGGGCCGTGACGAACGGCCGGTTCAGGTTGTCGAGCATCGCCGAGCGCGTGTAGCGGGCGTAGGTCGCGACCGGAATGGCGGCATATGCGATGATTGGCAGGATCCACCGCTCCGGCTTGCCCCAGCCGCTCGCTGGCAGCCACTGCAGCCACACGGCGAACACGAGGATCAACAGCATCGAGATCACGAAGACCGGGATCGTCAGGCCGAGTGTCGCGAGGGCCGACGCAAGGTAGTCTATCCAGGTGTTGCGGTTCAGCGCAGCTGCCATGCCGAGCAGGATGCCAAGCGGGGCGCCGATGATGACCCCGAGACCGCCGAGGAGGAGACTGGGTGGCCACGCGTCGGCGAGCAGGCTGATCACGGTCTCGCCCGGGGCCTGATAGGGGAAGCCGAAGTCGAAGGTCAGCACACCCTTCATGTAGTTGACGTACTGGACCCAGAGCGGCTGATCGAGCCCGAGCTTGGCCATCAGCGTGTCGCGCACGGCCTTCGAGACCGGCATGTCGTTGCCGTCGAACGGGCCACCAGGCACGGCGTGCATCATCAAGAAGACGATCACCGACACCACGAAGAAGGTGAAGGCGATGGAGAGGAGGCGACGGAGAATGTAGAGGACCATTTCGCGCTCCTACTGGGTCACGATCGCTTCGACCAGGTGGCCGGGGGCCACGCTGACCAGCTGCGGGAGTTCGCCCACAGTCGCGGGAGAGGCGAGAGACGACGCGGATACCCGCGGCAACGCCGCCTCTATGTCGCCGGCCTTGAGAAAGCTGCGCTGCCGCCGATCGCGCGGGTTAGTGGCCGGGATCGCGTCCAGCAACGCACGCGTATACGGGTGCCGGGGGGTTTCGAACAGCGAGGCGGTCGGGGCCTGCTCAACCACACGCCCACGATACATCACCATCACGGTGTCGGTGAGCGAACGGACAACGCTGAGGTCATGGCTGATGAACAGCATCGAGAGGCCCATCTCCCTCTGCAGCGACTTCAACAGGCCGATGATCTGGGCCTTCACCGATACGTCGAGCGCCGAGGTAGGCTCGTCGGCCACGAGCACCGACGGCTCGAGGATCAGGGCCCTCGCAATGGCAACGCGCTGGCGCTGGCCACCCGACAGCTCGTGCGGATAGCGGGTGCCGAAGCTCCGATCGAGCCCGACCTTCTCAAGCCAGTCGAGCGCGAGACTATCGCGCTGCCGCTGCGTCATCATCCCGTGGATGTGGAGGGGCTCGGTGATGATCTCGGTCAGCGTCATCATCGGGTCCAGCGCCGAGTAGCTGTCCTGGAACACCACCTGCATGCGCCGCCGATAGGTCTTGAGAGCCGTAACATCGAGATCGCTGACGTCGGTCCCGTCGACGAGGATGCGACCGCCAGTCGGCTCGACGAGCCGCAGAGCCATCATCCCGGTCGTGCTTTTGCCGGACCCAGACTCGCCGACAAGGCCGACGATCTTGTTCTGCGGCAGCACGAGGTTCACGCCGCGCACGGCATGGTGGTCCGAGTAGCTGGAAAAGATCCGGCCCTGGCGGCGCAATTTGTACACTTTGGACAGGTCGCGCAGTTCCAGGGCCGGCGCGACGGGTGGCTCGTCGCGAGCAGGGGCCTTGGTCGCCCCTGCGATCAGGCTGCCCAGCAGCTGCTGGGTATAGCTGTGCTTTGGCGCATCGAAGATCTGCTGCACCGGGCCTTCTTCCATAACACGGCCGCCATACATCACCACCACCCGGTCGACCGTTTCGGCAATGACGCCGAGGTCGTGGGTGATCATGATCAGCGCCATGCCGAACTCGGCTTGGAGCTGCTTGATCAGCTGCAGGATCTGGGCCTGGATAGTGACGTCGAGAGCGGTCGTCGGCTCGTCCGCGATGAGGAGTTTCGGCCTGCACGACAGCGCCATCGCGATCATCGCGCGCTGCAGCATGCCGCCGGAAAGCTGGTGCGGGTAATAGGCGAGAACATCCTTGGCGTTGCCGATCTCGACCCGGCGCAGCAATTGCTCCGCTTCGGCCCAGGACTCGGCCTTGGAGGCTCGGCGATGTGTCTGGATCGTTTCGACAATCTGGTGACCGATGGTGAAGACCGGATCGAACGCGGTCATCGGATCCTGGAAAATCATGGCGGCAGACCGGCCGCGCAACTCCGACATTCTTCGCTTGTTGGCGGAGAGGACATCGACATCGTCGAGCGTCATAACGTCGGCGGAAATCTTGGCAGTCGGGGGCAGAAGGCGCATCAGCGCCATGCAGGTGACGGACTTGCCCGACCCGGACTCGCCGACAATCCCCAGGCTCTCGCCTTCCTCGACGTGGAGGCTGACGCCGCGGACGGCGTCTACGGTGCCACCATGCTGGGCGAAGCTCACCTTGAGGCCCTTGATATCGACTAGTCTCATGCGGTTCCCCGGGCGTTGGGAGGTGCTCCCCGGCACGACGGCCGGGGAGCGGGATCGAACTACTTCACAGAGATGTGCGAGTAGAGGAAGTTGCCGATACGATCGAGCGGCGTGAACCCCTGGCTGTTCGGCGAGACGCCGGCGCCCGAGATAGTGTCGCTGACCGCGGCCATGATGATCGGATGCACCAGCGGCACGATAAGGCCCTGGTCGATCATCACCTGCTCGGCCTGCTCGTAAAGCTTCACGCGCTCTTCCCAGTTCGGGTTCGAGTCGGCTTCGGCGACGAGCTTGTCGTATTCCGGCACGTGGTAGCTGTGACGGCCACCATTGTAGAAGATGCCGTAGAAGTTCGACGGGTCGAGGTAGTCGTACTCGTAGGGCGCGATGTAGAGGTTGTTCTTGCGCGCCAGCATGCCTTCCATCCAGTCCTTGCCCGGCATCACCTTGATATTCATGGTGATTCCCAGGATGTCCTTGAACTGGGCCTGCAGGTACTGAGCCATCGGGGGCAGGATGGCGCCGTTATAGCCGCCTTCCTCACGGAACCAGACTTCGACGGTCGGGAAGCCCTCGCCGTTCGGATAGCCGGCCTTGGCCATGAATTCCTTGGCCTTGGCGGGATCGAACACGGCCTGCTTGGCCACGTTCTCGCTGTACCCAGGATAACCCGGTGCGAGGATCGAACCTGCGGGGATAGCGATATCCTTGAGCACGGTCTTGGTCAGTTCGTCGCGATTGACCGCGTAGTAGAAGGCGCGGCGCACGTCGACGTTGTCGAACGGCGGAGACTCGAGGTCGAACGAGATGTACGACGTCGCGAACACCGTGTTGGTGCGGATCGCGTCCGGGAAGCGCTGCTTCACGACCGGTATCTGACCGGCGTTGAGCCAGGTGAAAGCCGCATCGCCAGCGAGGAAGGCCGGCATGCCGACTTCCGGAGCGCCGAGCGACGGATCGATCGTGAGTTCGTCCACCTCAGCCTGCCACGGCCCTGTGTAGGTCTCGTTCTTCACGAGAGTCGCCGAGTTGTTCGACTTCTCCCAGGACTGTAGCTTGAACGGGCCCGAGGACACGACGTTCTCGACGGCAGTTGACCAGTCGTCGCCGAACTTGTCGAACTGATGCTTCGGCACCGGATACCAGAGCGAAACGACACTCGGCATATAGGGCTTCGGAGCGGTGGAGGTGATCGACAGGGTCTTCTCGTCAATGGCAGCCAAGCCGAGCGTCGAGGCGTCGGCCTTGCCCTCAGTGACTTCCTTCCAGTTCTTGATGCCGCCGGCAAAGTCCCAGTACCAGGCGAAATCGTAACCGGAGGTCGCGGCATGCTGCAGGGCGAACACGTAGTCGCCCGCGGTCAGCGGCTGGCCGTCGCTCCAGACGAGCCCGTCACGCAGCTTGAAGGTCCAGGTGAGGCCATCAGCCGACTGCTCCCAGCTCTCGGCCGCGAGCGGCGTCAGCTGGTACTCGTTGTCGAAGCTGGTCAGTGGCACCTGCAGCAGCTCGGAGCCCGATGCACGCGCGTAGACCGTTTTCATATAGTCCATGTAGGTACCGGTGGTAGACCCGCCCGGTACCGTGAGTTTTGTCTGCGCCAGCGCTGGCGCGGCGGTCAATCCCGCCGCCAACGCGACCGCGCCGACGAATTTCAGCAACGCGTTCATGAAGCTCCCTCCTTGTGTAGAGCCGGTTTGCTTTGACGTCCCCTGTACCCGCTTGAACCAGTGCATGATGGAGGTTCGCTGCGAGGTCGAAAGCGCGACATTCGAGCCTAGACGCCCCTGCCGAGTGTCGGTTCGTGGCAGCCTTCTTCCCTCGAAAAACTGCCATATGACATATGTCTGACAACTCCCATTTCGCTTGGCAAGCCGTTTTCGCCAGCCAGTGGATAAAGATTATCCGCTGCTATGTTTCGCCGAAATCTTGGGCAGCGTTTGCTCACCGACGCCCCCCGAAGAGGCTGCGGCAGGCGTTGGCAATGGCCTCGGCGTCGATGCCGAAATGGCGGTAGAGATCGCTAACAGTGCCGGTCTGGCCGAAGTGTTCGACGCCCAGAGTGATGGCGCGGTGACCGCCGACGCTGCCGAGCCAGGCGAGGGTTGCCGGGTGTCCATCGATCGCCGTCACCAGCGCCGCGGTGTCCGGGGCCTGCGCCAGGAGCGCTTCGACGTGACAGGTCGCATTGGCGTCCCCGTGCAGGCGCGCGCGCTGGGCACCATGCCAGCCGGCATTCAGCCGATCGGCCGATGTGACTGCGAGCACCGCAACGTTCCGGCGGTCGCCTCCGACCATGCCGGCTGCGGCGATGGCCTCGCTGGCAAGAACGCCCTGGTAGGCGATGATCGCCTCGCAGTTCGGGGTCGGTGGAACCAGCCAGTAGCCGCCGCGGATGATGTCGTCGGTGAGGGCAGGGGTGACGCTACGGGGGAGCTGCTCGATCACCCGGGTCGAGAGCCGCAGGTAGACCGAACCGCCGGAGACGTCCCGCGGCCAGTCGGCAAGATCGGCACGTTCGCTGCCGTCGCGCTGCATGTAGTCGAAGGCCCAATCCATGATAACCGACAGCTCGTCGGCAAAGCCCGGCTCGAAGGCGGCGAGGCCATCCTGGGCGATGCCGATGAGCGGCGAGCTGATCGACTGGTGCGCTCCGCCCTCTCCGGCCAGCGAGACGCCGGAGGGCGTCGCGACCAGCAGGAAACGAGCGTCCTGGTAGCAGGCATAGTTCAGCGCATCGAGACCGCGGGCGATGAAGGGATCGTAGAGCGTGCCGATCGGCAGCAGGCGCTCGCCGAACAGCGAGTGGCTGAGGCCCGCTGCGCCCAGCAGCAGGAACAGGTTCATCTCGGCGATGCCGAGTTCGATGTGCTGCCCCTCGGGGGTGAATTGCCACTTCTGCGCGCTCGGGATGCGCTCCTTCTGAAACACATCAGCCATCTCACGGCCGAACAGGTGCCGCCGGTTTACCCAGGTGCCGAGATTGGTCGAGACCGTCACGTCAGGCGAGGTGGTGACGATCCGGCGGGCCAGTTGGCTATCGGTCTTGGCGACAGCGTCGAGAATCTTGCCAAACGCCGTCTGCGTCGAAGTCGGAGCCGTGCCGACAAACTGCGGCCCAATGGCGGGAATAGCGGGCGAGGTCAGGCGCCGGGCCTGAGGCGTGTTGAATGGCACCTGCGCCAGAAAGGCCTCGAGCTCCCCGGAGCCAAGCGTCAGCCCCTCGAAGCGCTCCCATTCGTGGCCCTCCCGGATCCCCAACGACACCTTGAGGCTTTCGATCTGCGACCCCGTCATCTGTCCGGCGTGGTTGTCCTTGTGGCCGGCGAGGGGCGTACCCCAGCCCTTGACGGTATAGGCAATGAAAACGGTGGGGCGATCATCCTTGATGGCCTCGAACTGCTCGAGCAGGCTCTCAATGCAATGGCCGCCGAGGTTCGCCATCAGGTCGGATAGCTCGGCATCGCTCCGGCGTCCGAGCAACGCCGTGACGTCCCCCTGGTCGCTGATCTCGTCGGTCAGCCGCTCCCGCCACGCCGCACCGCCACGGAACATCAGGGCGGAGTAGAGGTCGTTAGGGCAGGCGTCGATCCATTCGCGCAGCTTCTCGCCACCGGGCTCGGCAAAGGCGCGGCGCTGTTTGGCGCCATACTTCAGCGTGACAACGTTCCACTCGAAGGCGGTGAAGATGGCTTCGATGCGCTGATACAGACCCTCTCGGACGACGCCGTCGAGGCTCTGGCGATTGTAGTCGATGATCCACCAGCAATTGCGCAGGTCGTGCTTCCAGCCTTCCAGCAGGCACTCGTAGACATTGCCCTCGTCGAGTTCCGCATCGCCGACAAGGGCGATCATACGGCCCTCCGGCCGCTTCTTCGCCCATGGCTTGGCGCGAACATAGTCCTGGATCATCGAGACGAACGCGGTGAAGGCGACGCCGAGGCCGACCGAGCCAGTGGAGAAATCGACGTCGTCGGTGTCCTTGGTCCGGGAAGGGTAGGACTGGGCGCCGTGGTAGCCGCGAAATGCCTCGAGCTTCTCGAGGGTCTGCTTGCCGAACAGGTACTGGATGGCGTGGAAGACCGGGCCGGCATGCGGTTTGACCGCCACCCGATCCTCGGGTCGAAGGATGCCGAAATAGAGTGCCGAGAGGATTGCCGTCATCGAGGCAGAGGATGCCTGGTGGCCGCCGACCTTGAGCCCGTCCGGGTTGGGCCTGATATGGTTGGCGTGGTGGATCATCCAGCTCGATAGCCAGAGGGCCTTGCTGGCAAGAGCCTCTATAGCTGCGATCCTGTCCGCTGCCATTTCCCCTCCGTGGCTACCAAATGTCTGACAATCACGATGCGCTAGCCGAAGCGGCGTTTCCTGCCTATTGTGACGCCTCTGACGTGATTTCGCGCAACTTTCTCCACGATTAGGCGGCCAAGCTGGTGGCTTCTGCTAAAACCGAATTGACGAGCATCGACCGGCGCATCCTGCGTGCCCTGCAGGAGGATGGCCGGATGACCATCCAGGCTATCGCCGATCGGGTCGGTCTTTCTGCCTCTCCCTGCCTGCGCAGGATACGCCAGATGGAGGACGCGGGCATTATCTCCGGCTACAGCGCCGTGGTGGAACAGAAGTCCGTCGGCCTGCCTGTCTCGGTGTTCATCTCGATCAAGCTTGAGCGGCAGCGCGCGGAGGAGCTCGATCGCTTCGGCGAGGCGATCGCCGGGTGGCCCGAGGTGATGGAGTGCTATTTGATGACCGGGCAGTTCGATTTCCTGCTGCGCGTCGTCTGCGCCGATCTTGCCGCCTACGAGCAGTTCCTGCGCCTGAAGCTCACGCAAGTGGCCGGCGTCAGCTCGATCGAGTCCAGCTTCTCGCTCGGCCAGGTCAAATACTCGCGCGTGCTGCCCATCTGACGCAGCGACGAGCAGGACGGGTCTGGCTAGTATGCGGCGATCAAACGGGATTCGCTGGTTATGCAGGCTGATAGCATCGTTCTGGGCGCGGGCATCGTGGGCGTCTCGATCGCGCTTCACCTGCAAATGCGGGGTCTCAGCACGGTGCTGGTGGACCGGCGTGGAGCAGGGGAGGAAACCTCCTATGGCAACGCCGGGTTGATCCAGCGTGAAGGCGTGATGCCCCATGCGTTCCCGCAGGGTCTTGCCGACTTGCTGCGCTACGGCGTCAACGACCGTACCGACATGCACTACCATCTGGCGGCGCTGCCGCGGATCGCGCCTTTCCTCGCGCGCTACTGGTGGCATTCGCGTCCGGAGAACTACCGCAAGGTCGTCACTGCTTATGCCCCGCTGATCGCGGCCGCAGTCACCGAGCACGCCCCCCTGATCGAGAAGGCGGGGGCGGACGACCTGATCGTTCGCCAGGGCTGGTATCTGCTCTTCCGCGAGGAGCAGGAGCGCGACGAAGCCTTCCGCAAAGCCGAACGGCTGGAACGCGACTTCGGGATCAATCACGACGTCGTCCGCAACGACGAGATACGGCGCAAGGAGCCCGGCCTCGGCATCGACGTGGCTGGCGCCCTCCACTGGGCCGATCCGTGGAGCATCCGCGATCCCGGAGGCTTGGTGAAGCGCTACCTTGCGCTGTTCGAGTCGCTGGGCGGCACATTCGTCAATGCCGACGCGATGGCCCTGCAGCAACGCTCGTCGGGCGCCGGCTGGCAACTGCCCGTTGCTTCGGGAGTGATCGAGGCCAAGGATGCCGTGGTTGCCCTTGGTCCGTGGGCCGGCGACTTGACCGATCGGCTCGGCTATTCGCTCCCGCTGGCTGTGAAGCGCGGCTACCACATGCACTATGCCCAGCCCGCAGCGAACCCGCTGACCAGTTGGGTGCTGGATTCCAAGTACGGTTACCTGCTGACCCCGATGGTGCGCGGCGTCCGACTCACCACTGGCGCCGAGTTCGCGCTGCGAGATGCACCGTCGACGCCAGTGCAGGTCGACCGGGATGAACCCTGGGCGCGCGAACTCTTTCCCGGATTGGGAACCCGGGTCGACGCAGAGCCATGGAAGGGCGCCCGCCCAATCACGCCGGACATGATGCCCATCATCGGACCCGCGCCCAAACACAAGGGACTGTGGTTCGCTATCGGGCACGCTCACCATGGCATGACGCTCGGCCCTGCGACCGGACGGCTGATCGCGGAAATGGTGACAGGCGACACACCGTTCATCGATCCCGCGGCGTTCTCCGCGACACGCTTCATGTAGCCGCTGCATTTTGTCGCTGCGGAGGGACTTGAAGCCGATCAATGGCACGCTACGTTACCCATGCGGTACCGGGCCCCTCTGACGGCGGCGTTTCTTGCGCTCCGTGATGTCGGAACTGCTCCAATGTTCACATGGAGAAGGTCCGGCATATGGATATGCTGCTCAGCGCCCTTATGGGCGATTTCCTCGGTACTCCCGTCTATTTCTGGGTCGCGTTCCTCGCGATCGTCATTGGCCTGCTGGTCTTCGACCTCGGCATCCTCAATCGCCACGAGCATGAGATCTCTGCCAGAGAGAGCCTGACGCTCTATGCTGGCTACGTCTTCGTTGCGGTGCTGTTCGGCCTCTGGGTCTGGTTCAGTCGCGGAGCGGAAGCCGGGCTTGAGTTCTACACCGGCTACCTGATCGAGCAGAGCCTGGCGATGGACAACATGTTCGTCATCGCGACCATTTTCGGCTTCCTCGCGATCCCGCGGCTCTACCAGCACCGGGTGCTGTTCTGGGGCGTTCTGGGTGTCATCGTATTCCGCGCCATCCTGATCGGGCTCGGCGCTGCGCTGGTGCATTCGTTCAGCTGGGTGCTCGTGCTGTTCGGCGCCTTCCTGATCTTCACCGGCATCCGGCTGTTCTCGCACAAGGACGAGGAGCCGGATATCGAAGCCAACCCGATCCTCAAGTTCCTGCGTCGGCACTTCCGGATCTCCAACCAGCTGGCCGGCAAGCACTTCCTGACCAAGCTCCCCGACAGCAAGACAGGCAAGATCGTGACCTATCTCACGCCGCTCGGCGTGGCCCTGATCATGGTTGAGACGGTGGACCTGATCTTCGCAGTCGACTCCGTCCCGGCCGTGTTCGCGGTCACGCAGGACACTTTCATCGTCTACACCTCGAACATCTTCGCCATTCTCGGGCTGCGAGCGCTCTATTTCGCGCTGGCCGCCGCCATGAACCGGTTCCGCTACCTGCAGGTGTCGCTCGCGATCGTGCTGGTATTGATCGGCGCCAAGGTTGCGTTGGTGCCGTTCGGAGTGAAGATCGATACATTCCTCTCCCTGGTTGTGACGGTGGCCGTGCTGGCGGGCGGCGTAATCTACTCGCTGTGGAAGACGCGGGGAGAGAGTGACGTGAGCTTCGAGCAAAAGCCCGAGCAGGGCCGGCTCGAGCCCTAGGGTCGCACCGTCTCCACGATCAACGTACCCTCAGGAAGCGGGACAAGCAGTTCCGCTTCCGGCTTTTCGAGGAACAGCCAATCCGCCCATTGGTCGGGCCGCAGCACGCAGACCTGGCGGTCGTGAATCGGAGCGATGTCAGGCCCCGGCGCAGTGGTCAGCATCGTGAAGCTGAGGCCTCCCTCATCGTCCTCGCTCCAGAGGCCGGCAATCCCCATGACGGGAGAATCCTTCAGCCGGAAGCGGTGCTTGGTCTTGGGCGATTTCGTACCGGTGAACTCGAAGAAGCCGGAGAGCACGATGACGCAGCGTCTCGAGTTCTCGAAATGCCGGCCGTCCGAGCGGAAGTTGAACACCGGCGGAGCCTTGGGGCGTGGCGCCGGCCAGCCAAAACGCATCAGGATCAATTCGACGCCGTTGCCGGCTGCACGGAGCACCGGCCCGAAATCGCCGATCCGGACCTCGCTCGCCGGCGGAAACTCCATTGCGCTATCCGACGCAGCAGCCTGCAGTTCCGCAGCGCGGATCGCTTCGCGATACTGGGCCTCGGTGACCTGCTGCTCGTAGGCGTTGCACATGGGAGGTCAGCGCCACCCCAGCGCGGGAGCGACGTGCTTGAGGACGCTCTCGATCACGTGGGCATTGTAGTCGACACCGAGCTGGTTCGGCACCGTGAGCAGCAGCGTATCGGCTGCGGCGATGGCCTCGTCTCCACGTAGCTGCTCGATCAACTTGTCCGGCTCGGCGGCATAGCTGCGGCCGAACACCGCCTGCTTGCCCGGCTCGATGTAGCCGAAATGATCCTCGCTCGCGCCCTCGCCACCAAAATACTGGCGGTCGAGATCGTTCACTATGGCAAAGATGCTGCGGCTGACCGAAACACGCGGTGTGCGCTCATGCCCCGCTTCCTTCCAGGCCGCGCGATAGGCGGCGATCTGCTCGGCCTGCTGGATATGGAAGGGCTTTTCCGATTCGGCCATAACGAGGGTCGAGCTCTGCAGGTTCATGCCCAGCTTGCCCGTCCACTGCGCCGTCGCCGTGGTCGCAGCGCCCCACCAGATGCGCTCGCGCAGGCCCGGCGAATGCGGCTCCACCCGGAGCAGGCCGGGTGGATTCGGGAACATCGGGCGCGGATTCGGCTGCGCAAAGCCCTTTCCCTGCAGCACATCGAGGAACACCTCGGCATGGCTGCGCGCCATGTCCGCGTCGGTCTGCCCTTCGTCGGGGGCGTAACCAAAGTAGCGCCAGCCATCGATCACCTGCTCGGGCGAGCCGCGGCTGATGCCGAGCTGCAGGCGACCGCCGACGATCAGGTCGGCCGCACCGGCGTCCTCGGCCATGTAGAGCGGATTCTCGTAACGCATATCGATGACGGCGGTGCCGAGTTCAATGCGGCTGGTCCTGGCCCCGGCGGCCGCCAGCAGCGGAAACGGCGAGGCGAGCTGGCGGGCGAAATGGTGCACGCGGAAATACGCGCCGTCGGCGCCGACTTCCTCGGCCGCGACGGCGAGATCGATCGACTGCAGCAGCGCGTCGGATGCCGATCGCGTGCCGGAGTGCGGCGAGGGCGACCAATGGCCGAAGGATAGAAACCCGATCTTTTTCATGAGCGTATCGCCGCAAACAGGTGGAAGCAGAAAGTCACGCGGGTACTCCATTCTCCAGTTTCGCGCCACCTACAAGTCCGGTGACGAGCTGTCACGCGCCAGTCACTTGCTCGCGCTAGGCACCGGGCAAGCTAACGGAGGCACACCATGACCCTGAAATTCATCGTGATGAGCGATCTGCACCTTGTTCCAGAGGGCGAACTGTCGATGACGCTCGATACCGGCACCCGGCTCGAGGCCGCTGTGGACGCCGTCGTCGCCCGCTACGGCGACGCCGACTTCTGCGTGCTCGCCGGCGATCTGGCGGACCTCGGCCAGCCTGCCGCCTACGAGCGGCTGCAGAAGATCATCGCGCGCCTGCCGATCCCGGTCTTCATCACTCTCGGCAACCATGATGATCGTTCCACCTTCTTCGACGTGTTCGGCGCCCATTATGCGGCCGAAACTGGCAAGGTGGACAAGGTCATCGACGCCAGGGGGTACCGGGTCATCCTGCTCGACAGCTCCGAGCCGGGGCGAGTCGACGGGGTACTGGAGGCGAACCAGATCGAGTGGCTGATGGCGCGCCTTGCGGAAGCCGCGGACCGCCCGGTGATCGTGATTCTCCATCACAACGCCAACGCCCTGCACATCAACTCCGACAGCATCCGCATCCTCGAACCCGATGCCTTCGTCGAAGCACTGAAGACGCACCCGGACGTGCGCCAGGTGATCGCCGGCCACGTGCATCTTACCTCGACCGCCAGCTACCGGGGATTACCGTTCACCACCCTCGCGGGCGGCCACTATTCGGTCAGCTTCAACGTCGATCAGCCGCAGGTTCCGTTCCGCCGGCTCAAGGGCCCGGGCCAGATGGCGGTTGTCATCGGCACCGAGGATCGGACCACCGTCCTGTTCGAGGACTTCATCGACGGCAACGAAGAGATCGTCATCGTCGAAGAAGCGGTCGAGATTCTCGAAGAAGTCGCCTGACGAAACGGCTCCCGGGCCGGCCCCGGGAGCCCACTTGACTAGGCTGGCTGCAAGGCGGTCGGCTGCTGATCTTCGCCCCGCTTGGCCGGCGGGAAGGCGAGGGCCATCGCGGCAGCGGCGAGGCCGACGACCGCCGACGCGATGTACAGCCAGTGGTAGCTGCCAAACGTGTCGTAGAGCCAGCCACCACCCAACGGTCCGAAGGCCATGCCGATGCTCGAAGTCATGGTGGCGGCCCCCAGCACGGTACCGAGCAGGCGGGGCGGGAAGTACTCGCGCGCCAGCACGGAATAGAGCGGCATAACCCCGCCATAGACCAGCCCGAGCACCGAGGCCAGCAGGTAGAACTGGCTGATTTCGCTCATGTAGATGTAGGCGTAGATGCCGACTGCCTGCAGCGCGAGGCCGGCGACAATCACCTTGCGCACCCCGATCCGGTCGGCCAGCGTGCCGAACAGCACGCGTCCGAACAGACCCGCGACGCCCTCGATGGCGTAAATGCCGGTAGCAGCGGTCAGCGAGGCGCCGCAGATCATCGCGTAGCTCACGGTGTGAAAAATCGGGCCCGAGTGGGCGCCGCAGCACAAAAAGAACGTCACGGCGAGAACGATGAACTGCGGCGTGCGCAGCACGGCAAAGCCGGAGCTGTGCTTTGCCGGTGCAGCCTGGCCGCTGGCGGCAGGAGGCGGAGCCTCCGCGACGGCGGGGGCACTGCGAATGAGCATGGCAACCGGGAGCAGAACCACGATGGCGCCAAGCGCGATCCAGAACATGGACGCGCGCCACCCGATCTGCTCGATGAGATAGCCGGCGAGCGGGCTCAGCGTCATCGGCGCGATGCCGCCCCCCACCGACACGAGCGAAACGGCCAAACTGCGGTTCTTGTCGAACCAGCCGAGCGTGGTCGAGATGATAGGAGCGAAGAACGCGCCGCCAGAGGCACCGACAAGTCCGCCGTAAGCGAACTGAAAGACCAGCAGGTCGCGCGCCTGGCTTGCGAGCACCAGGCCCGCGCCAAGCAGAACCACTGCGATAAGCACCACGGGGCGAGCGCCGATGCGATCGCTGAGCGTACCCCAGCCAAAGCCAGCAATGCCCATTACAATGAAACCGACTGTCATGGCGCCGGAAATGCCCGCGCGCGTCCAGCCAGTCTCCTCTGCGATAGGTTGCAGATAGACGGGCAGCGCGAACATTGTGCCCATAGCGATGCAGGTAATGACTGCGCCCGCGGCGACGATGACCCAGCCGTAACGATTTCCCATTTGCCGTCCCTCCGATTGGCACGCTGCAACCTTGACGAACGGCGGGCGACGGAATCGACAGACTGCCAACCAGAATTCGCTTAAGCGATGAATTAACCGACGAGCATGCTTAAGTCAACGCTTCACTATCGAGAGGGTGGATGGGGCATTTCGTGGAGGCACGCGGTGCGACAGTGAGAGGGCCGCGTCGGCCCTCTCGACAGGCGCGGATCAGCCGTTACCGGCTGCACCGATGTTCACCATCCACGGCGTACCGAACTTGTCGGTGAGCATGCCGAAGCTGTCGCCCCAGGGCGCCTTCTCGAGTGGCACCATGACCGTGCCGCCTGCCGCCAGCTTGTCCCAGTAGCCGCGGAGTTCCGCCTCAGCGTCGCCGCTGAGAGACACTGTCATCGTGTTGCCCGGCGTGAACGGCATGCCCGGCGGGCTGTCGGAACCCATCAGCCAGTAGCCGTTGGGCCCCACTAGCTGGGCATGCATGATCTTGTCCTTGTCGGCCGGGTCGTGCGGCATGCCGCCCTCGCCGAATGTGCTGACAGTCAGCTCGCCGCCGAAGACGGACTTGTAGAATTCCATGGCCTCGCGCGCATTGCCGTTGAAGTTGAGATAGGGGTTCAGACGTGACGGCATTCGAGATCCTCCTTCTCCAAAATGCGCAGACGCTATTGGCCCACCATGACCGCAACAAGACGCGGCATTGACCAGTCCGCTACCCGGTGGCCTAGTTCCGGGACAGCATAGGCCAAGCCGAGGGTCGGGGGGATGGAGCTCAGTTTCACGGCCACGATAATCGAGTGGCGGGGACCGGCGCCGTTCTTCTATGCGGTGATCCCGCCCGGCGAAAGCGCCGAGATCAGCCGCATCCGCAAGTCGGTGACCTACGGCTGGGGGGTGATCCCGGTAGTGGCGACGATCGATGGCATACGCTTCGAGACATCACTGTTCCCGCGGGACGGGAGCTACCTGCTGCCGCTCAAGGACGTAGTGCGAAGGCGCATAGGCGTGACGGTCGGCGATGTGGTCGAGGTCGAGATGGTCGTCGGCCGGGCTCCGCGTGAGCCCGACCTTTGAGCGTCACGCGGCCAATGGTAGCGTGAGGGTGCGGATTTCGTCGGCCACGAGGGCCTGCAGGGTCCAGAGGTTGCGATCGCGGATGCCGTGGGCGTCGAGGCGCTCGACGGTGTTGTAGAGGTACTGCGCCCCGGAACCCCAGTGACCGGCGGCCCGGGCGAGGGTGCGGGCGACGTCGGCAATGGGCAGGCGGCCGGCATAGTTCGCGCCGAGCGGCGAAGCGACGAAGGCGAGCGCAGTGAGCGGACCATCCGGCGTCCGCAGGGTGACCCAGCGCGGCACGTTGGTGGCCTGGACGTCGTCGGTCTCGCGGGCGAGAAGGCGCATCACCTGGCTGTGCGGATCGTCATCCGGCAGGCGATAGGCGAGGCCGGCGCAGGACCCGCCGCGCTCGAGCGCCATCATCAGGCCCGGGACTTCGCGCGTGCCCCGCCAGCGGGTGAGGCGCATGCAGAAGCGCCGGTGCCAGCCGCGGGCGAGGGCAGGGCGGGTTTCGAGATGCTCGAGCTCGGGCTTCCAGATCAGCGAGCCATAGGCGAAGAGCCAGAGCGGACCGCTGGGACGGGCGGCGAGCAGGCGGGTGGCAACCGCATGCAGTTCGGCCTCTGTCGGCTCACGCTGTCCGGGCAGGGGGCCCGGATCGGGTTCGAAGCGCTCGACGCGGGCGACGAGCTCGGCGGTCAGCGCCATGTGGGGACGAGGGGCAGGCATCGTCCATCTCCTCTGCGGCGCCCCCCGCGAGTGAGGGGGATATGACGGAGGCGGGCCTCCGGATCAAGTGTACCGATGGTACGGAAGCGGGCCTGCCACTGTTGCCGGACGCGACCATCCGGCAGGGCGGGCTAATCCTCCGTTCGCCCCGTGCCCTCGCGGTTGCCCTCGTAGCCGTGCTTGAGCGGGAAGGGCGGGAGCCAGGATTCGCGGCGGATGGTCCAGAGCTCGTAGGTCGGCGTCAGCTGGTCGGGAGCATCGAGGGCGCCGAGATGCAGTTCGATCTCGTCTTCGGAGCGCGAGAACACCGACGAGCCGCAGCGGGGGCAGAAATTCCGGCCGCGGTAGTCGTGCGTGACGCCCTCGATGGTGACGGCCGCCTCGGGGAAGATGGCGAAGGTCTGGAAGAGCGAGCCGGATTGCTTTCGGCAATCGAGGCAGTGGCAGATGCCGACCCGATAGGGTGTACCCGTGACGGTGACGCGGACATCGCCGCAGAGGCAGGAGGCGGTGAAGGTCATGTCGGCTCGCGGGGTCATGGCTGTCGGGCGACGCATGGTGCTCTCGCTGTTCTACCCCACGGCCCCCTCCTTGACACCCACCTCCCACCGGGCGTACCTAACCAATCAGTTAGCTAACCGATAAGTTAGGAACGGACGTGCAGCCCGACCAGCTCAGCCTCACCCTCTCGGCTATCGCCGATCCCACCCGCCGGGCCATCCTGATGCGGCTGATGGATGGGGAGGCGTCGGTGAAGGAGCTCGCGGCGCCGTTCGAGATGAGCATCCCGGCGATCTGCAAGCACCTGAAGGTGCTCGAAGGCGCTGGCCTCATCAGCCGCGGGCGCAACGCCCAGCTTCGGCCCTGCCGGCTCGAGGCGCAGCCGTTGCGGGAGGCCGTGGGGTGGATCGAGGAGTTCTCGAAACACTGGGACACGAGCCTCAACCGGCTTGATGGGCTGCTCGAGCGGCTGCAGTCGGCCGATCCGGCGGTCAGGAAGAACTGAGCCATGGACCGCGATCCGCTGGAACAGCGCGAGCTCGTCATCACCCGCCGTCTCAGGGCGCCGCGCGAGCTGGTGTGGCGGACGTTCGAGGATCCGTACCTGCTGGCGCAGTGGTGGGGGCCGGAGAATTTTACTTCCACCATCAGCAAGCTCGAGTTCCGCGCCGGGGGCGAGTGGCACGTCATTATGCATCGGCCCGATGGTGGGGAGCATCCGGTGCGCTACCAGTTCGTCGAGATCGTTGCGCCCGAGCGCATCGTCTACCGGCCGGTGCGCCCGCCCGATGCGGTCAACCCGCCGCCGACCTATCTCGCGACCCTCACCTTTGAAGCGCTCGGCAGGGAAACGGTGTTCACCATGCGCGCCGAGTTCGAGAGCGCCGCGAACCTCGCGGTGGCGATGACCGGCGGCTTCTACGAGGGCACGAACCAGGCCTTCGACAAGCTCGAGCGGCAGCTCGCGACGTCCTGATTTCGGGAGGAACCATCATGCTGAGACGCAGCCTCGTGATCCTTGCCTTTGTCGCTGCGGCCCTTGTCGCGGCGCCCGCCGTTGCCCCCGTCCTGGCCCAAACCGCAGGAGATAGTCCGATGAGCACCCCCTCGAGCACGGGAAAGGTCCCGGTCGGCGGCGCCGAGATCTACTACGAGATCCACGGCGCCGGCCCGCCGTTGGTGCTGCTGCATGGCGGCGTCGACCCGTCCCAGACTCTTGGCGCGCCGCTCGCCGCGATGGCGAAAACCCACAAGGTGATCGCCATCCATATGCGCGGCCACGGTTTCAGCACGGATACCGACGCGCCCTGGTCCGCCGAGGTGATGGCGGACGATGTCGCGGTGGTGCTCCGGCAGCTGGGCATCGGCAAGGCGCGCTTCATGGGCTATTCGCTCGGCGCCGGCGTGGCGCTGCAGGTTGCGTTCCGGCATCCGGAGCTGGTCGAGAAACTGGTGTCGGTCGCTGTGGATTACCGCACCGACGACGACTATCCCGAAGTCCGCGAGGCCTTCCGGCAATTGCCGGCCAATGCGGCGGCATACGGGCAACAACTCGCCAGTTCTCCCCTCGGAGAACTCTATCCAGACGTCGACTGGGAGAGGGTGTTTCGCAAGTCCGGAGAAATGGGCGAGCCCGAGTACGACTGGACAGAGGGCGTCAAGGGGATCACCGCGCCGGTGCTGCTGGTCTTCGCCGATGCGGATTCGATCCGGCCCGAGCACATGGTCGAATTCTGGAAGCTGCTCGGCGGCGGCCAGCATGACGCGGGGTTCGACGGCTCCCAGCGGCCCAGGAGCCAGCTCGCCATCATTCCCGGCACCACGCACTACAACCTGATCGCGTCGCCGATGCTCACGGAGGTGGCGACGGCGTTTCTGACGCAGTGAGCGGCGGCTGGCGCGCAAGTGGAGGGTGTGCCGAACCGTGATAGGGCGGAAGCAGTCGGCATGCCGGTGCATCCGGCGGCCAGTGGCCCCGGAGGGTGTCAAAGAGCTCTCCCCCTGATCAAGGGGTAAGCGACGTGCCGGCGAGGCGTTTGCCCCTCGCGGGTAGTCCGCAATGTAAGTGAGGCTCACGCCTCGCCGGCCGATCGGGGTTTTGGGCGTATGGCACGAAGGCTCGGGCGCATCCCGTGCCGCATCGCGAGGAACCTGCCGGCTGCGAACGGCCGGAATCCACCGGATACCGCCCCGCCTCTGCAGCTGCCTCATGCGTGGCAGCCTTGTCCCCTTGGGCCCTCCCGCATCGGAAAGCTCGCGCGTGCTAGCGGCGTCCCCGGCGAACCGGATCATGCCGTCGTGCTTTCGGCCTGATGGCGAACGACTCCACCACCACCCAACCTCCACCGCACCAACCACTCGTCATGATCTCGCTTCGGTGCAGCGGACGGGGGGAGAATCGCATGGGTTGGAGGGGAGGGGGATAAAAATCGTGAGGGCGCTGCGTGCCACCAACCCGGTGTCATCCCTGCGCAGGCAGGGATCCATTTCACCGCCCGCGCCAGCTGAGAGTTGGATCCCTGCCTGCGCAGGGATGACAGCCGGTGGGTGGGGCTGATTGTGCCCAGGCCGCACAGCCTCCGTTCTCTCAGTCGTCATCCGCGGACTTGATCCGCGGACCCAGCGATGGCTGCGGCATCCCATGGGTCCCCGGGTCGAGCCCGGGGATGACGGTGACAGGGGGGCGAGTTTGGTGAGTGCGGAGATATCCCACTGGGTCCCCGCTTTCGCGGGGTTGACGCCGGTGGGGTGGCTGGCTACTGGCCCTTGACGGACTTGATCAATCCAAGTTTCTCGAGCTTGTTCAGCGCGGTTATGGCCTTGGGGTTGCCGCCATTGGCCCTGGCGTCGAGAACCTTGAGCAGCGATGCCGCGTCGCTGGTGTCCCCGACCTCGACCAGCATGGTGATCGCCTTGACGTAGTCGGTCTTGAGGCAGGTCTTGCCCATCCGCATGCCGTGGAAGTAGAGCAGCGCCGCCTGGATCTTGCCGCTGCGGCTCTTGTCGGCATTGGCAAGGATCTGCTCGCAGGTCGGTAGCTTGGCCAGCTCGCGCTCGACGATGGTGGGATCGGCGATGGCCTGCAGCTGGTGCAGCGGCAGGAGCTTTTTGGGCGGGTCGAACGGCACTTTCTTGCGGCCGGCGAGACCGAACATGTCGCCCTTGACGGATTCGACGAGGGTGTTGTTGTAGACTGCCAGCGGCTCACACTCCCAGTCACCGCCGCGTGTCCCAGTGACCGGATTGCGGCTCTGTTTGCCGTAGCGGAAGCAGATATCGCTGCCTTCAGTCTTCCAGCTGCCGGGCAGGATTCTTGTGTTGCCGGGGTACCACAGCCAGGTGGCGCCATCGGCCGCCAGATACTCGACCTGCATGCCGTGACCTGGCGCAAAACTCTGCTGGGTCCTGTTGGCGAGCGAGGCCGCCGATGCCGAAGATATTGCCGTCAGCAGCAAGAGTACTGCAAATAACGTTGCGCGCATAAGACTGTCCCCAACACTGCATTTGCGAGTGCCATGAATAGCGCAGGGAAACAAGTGCTTACGGGACGGCGTGCTTACTCGAGCGGGCAGGGGTAGCGGCGCCCCGGCGAACCGGATCGTGCCGATGTGCTTTTGGCCTGGACCGACCCGACAGCCGACCCACCCAACCTCCACCGCACCAACCACTCGTCATGATCTCGCTTCGGTGCAGCGGACGAGGGGAGTGTGACATGGGGTGGAGGCGCGGGCATAAGTTTGCCTATGATTGTTTCTCGGGAGGAGCGTGCGATGTTTTTGGCTAGGTATTTCAACCTTTCTTACGGACGCGATGAAGCGCTCGAGTTCTTCGCGCTGTTCGGTCGCTTTGAGTTTGCGCTGAAGCGTGCTGGCTACCTAACCGATAAAGCCGACCCCAATTGGGACGCATTTGCAGGCGTCATCGGCGACCAGTTTTTCAAGGCATCACGTCAAAGAAAGGAAGTTGATGTGCTGTTTCGCAAGCCCGCCGGCAAGCTAGTGCAGGTTGATGGCGTACTAGAGTGGAAGGAAATGCCAACGCCCACCAATGGAGTCGAGCTAATCGTCCAGGTGCGCCGTATCAGGAACAATTTCTTCCACGGAGAAAAGGCAACGATGTCGCAGCGAGACGTCGAGTTGATAACTGCCGCTGGCTGCGTGCTTGAGGAGGCGTACTACGTGGCTGAGCGGTGTACAGAAATCGCGAAGTACTTTGAGGACTACACACCCGGAGGTCAGCAGTAAGCGGCAGCGCAAGGGCGTGCCGACGAATCGGCCAGCCTGCTGCTCTTGCCCAGCAGCTTTCAGTGCAGCAGACGATGAAAGCAGAACACAAGACTCTAGATGCTGGCATAAGCAGAAGTGCTATTGCGACGAGCCAAGTCAGGCCGCAATGTGGCCTTCGTTAAGGTAGATCGGCGCGCAGTGTCGCGTACACATCGTACGACTGTGAGGGGCAGTGAAACACAAATCCATCGATCTGGCAGCGGAAGTAAAGAGGGCGACTCTGCCAGACGGCTTGTACGGCTTATTGTTTCCGGTGTTCGAAGCGGTTTCCAACTCGTTCCATTCCGTCGAGGAGCGATGGGGTGATACCCTTGAGGACGAGGGAAGCATCAGTATCGAGTTTGATTTTGAAGCTCGACGTATATCGGTCACAGACAACGGTGTGGGCTTTGACGAAAAGAACCTGTCGGCATTCCTAACGCCTCTAACCGGCAACAAATATGAGCGGGGAGGAAAGGGCTTTGGACGCTTTATCGCGTTCAAGCTCTTCAACGAGGTGTACTATTCGTCGAGCGAAGCACGCGCTGGCGGTGTTCCATCGGGTGGCTCATACCGGTACGAACCCTTTGCTGAAGAAGACAACCTTATCGACGTCCCTCCGGAGACAGGCGCGGGCCGGCATCGCTTCGCGAGTGGCCTCACGGTCGTCTTAACCCGCCCCCTATCGGTTGCGCTGCCAATGTTCGAGCCAGGCAGCGACGTATATGCCGGTGAGTTCCCTCAGGACGCTATAGCCAAGGCTATTGTCGACCACTTCTTGATAGAGTTCATCCAGAGGAAGGTGCCGAAACGGCTATTGCTGGCGGTCCAGGGCGCTTCCGTGAACCTGTTTGACCAGTTCCATCAGTCTCTCTCGCTTGGTGGCACCAAGACCGAGCACCTTGAAATTGGAAAGACCAAATGGGCGTTCGAGTTTAGCTATTTTCGCGTCGGTGAGGATCAAGCGAAGAAGCATCGACTGTACTTTTACGCCAACAATAGAGCGGCAAGTGAGCTTGAAAACATATCCTCCGGACTGAACGACAAGCCTTTCGGCGAGAAAGGCGAAGGCGAGAGAGGGCGGTACTACTATCTTGTGGCCGTCTCCAGTGACTTCTTCGTTTCATCTCAATCTCGCGATCGGATCACTAATCTTCACGGCAAGATCGAGCTTCAGGGAAAAAAGAAGTCGATCAAGGATCATCTGATCGCCTTGGCCAAACAGCACATACTAGAGATTGAGCGGGCCTACACCGCCGATCGTAGGGCAAAGATGGTCGCTGATGTTGAGCACCTAATTGCCGTGGACCCGCTCCTCAGGCGCGGCCTCGGTGATAAGTCCGCAACAGAGTTTGTGGAGAAACGCTCGATAACAGAAAGTAAGGAGCAATTGGCTCAAGATCTTTTCGTCGAGAGGTTCCGTAGAAAGTTTGATTTCACCAAACTAGACAAAGATGCGAGCATCGAAGAGTTGGTTAATCTGGTCAAAACCCAAATTCCTGCTGACGCAAAGGAAGCGCTAGCGGTCTATGTGGCATATCGCAATCACGTAATACGCATATTTAGGGAGTTGTTGAAACGACACGATGATCGGTTGGCGACCGAGGACAAGGTCCATCAGCTTATCTACCCGCGCTATAAGGATAGCGAAGAGATCGATTACAGTTCACACAACCTGTGGCTGCTGGATGACGATCTCGCTTACGCGCAGTATATTTCTAGCGACCGCACGCCGGACGGATCTCATCGCGCAAAGGGACAGTACGCGCACGATCTCCTGGTCAACAATGAAAACGAGTTGATGGTTGTTGAGATGAAGCGGCCACAAAAGACCGGGTATGCGTCCGACAGTGATAGCCACACCAACGACCCCGTCGATCAGTTGAAAAAGCAGATCGCCGATATTCGCAAGAAAGGGCGGGTCAAGACGTCAAGCGGTAGAGAAATTATCATTCCCGCTGGCCGGATGGTGAGGGGGTATGTGTTGGCCGACTGGAACGAGAATCTGGAAAGCTACCTTGAGCTAGAGGACTTCACCGTCACGAACTACGGAGGACAGATGGCCTACCGCTACTACAAGGCTCTCAACCTTATGTTGGAAGTGGTGGCCTTTGACCGGCTCGTCGATCGAGCAAGCAATCGCAACGAGGCGTTTGTCCAGATGCTGGAAGGCCGATCCTCGTACGATAGGCATCCCAAAAGTACTCTCGCCAGCTTGGCTGAGTCGGCGGAGAGTCGGACGGCGAGCTAGGGGGCGTTCATTGCTGCTGAAGCGCGATCATACAACGTAAAATAAGGTCCCGTGTTCGGGACCTTATTTTCCAGTGTGAGCCAGTGGCCGTTGCGGCGGCGGCGGCGGCCGTTAACTCAACTGCACCCAGTCGTTGTCCCACAATCCTCACAAACCATGCAGTGGCCGCTCACCTTCATCCGCATCGAATTGCAGTTGCTGCACTGGTCGCCCGTATAGCCCTGCATCAGGGCCTGGGCCCGTAGCTGACCCGCGTCCTGCTGGGTCGGCGGGCTTGGGATGGGGTTGAGTTCGGCTTCGTTGAGGACGGTGGGGCTCGTTTCGATCTTGAGGGCAGTGGCGGCCTTGAGGGCCGTGACGGTGCTCGTCTGCATCGAAGCGACTGGGTTGTAGGCCGTCGCGGCCGAGAGGCCTCCCGAGACCAGCATCAGGTTCTGGTCCTTCATCTTGCCGCGGGTCATGCCGCGGGAGACGAGGTTCTGGGCCGGGACCGGGGCAGGGCGCTGGCCTTCGCCGGTCGGGGCGAGGGCCGTGGGGGTGTCGGTGTGGACATGGGCCAGATCCTCGCGGTCGAGATAGCTCACGGCCAGCTCGCGGAAGATGTAGTCGAGGATCGAGGTGGCGTTCTTGATCCGGTCGTTGCCCATCACCATGCCGGCCGGCTCGAACCGGGTGAAGGTGAAGGCCTCCACGTACTCGTCGAGCGGCACGCCATACTGCAGGCCGAGCGAGATCGAGATGGCAAAGTTGTTCATCATGGCGCGGAAGGCGGCGCCTTCCTTGTGCATGTCGATGAAGATTTCGCCCAGGCGCCCGTCGTCGAACTCGCCGGTGCGCAGGTAGACCTTGTGGCCGCCGATATTGGCTTTCTGGGTGTAGCCCTTGCGGCGGTTCGGCAGCTTTTCGCGCTCGCGCGAGACGCGCTCGACGATGCGCTCGACGATCTTTTCGGTGATCTGCGGCACGCGCGCCATCTGGTTGGCGGCGAGCAGCGTCTCGGCCGCATCCTCGTCCTCGTCATCCTCTTCATCGGCGAGGATCGAGGAATTGAGCGGCTGCGAAAGCTTGGAGCCATCGCGGTAGAGCGCGTTGGCCTTGAGCGCCAGGCGCCAGCTGAGCTGGTAAGCCTCCTTGGCGTCGGCGACCGTGGCGTCGTTCGGCATGTTGATGGTCTTGGAGATCGCGCCCGAGATGAACGGCTGCGCGGCCGCCATCATCAGGATGTGGCTCTCGACCGAGAGATAGCGCTTGCCGGTCTTGCCGCAGGGATTGGCGCAATCGAAGACGGGCAGGTGCTCGTCTTTGAGGAAGGGCGCGCCCTCGAGCGTCATCGAGCCGCAGACATGGATGTTGGCGGCCTCGATGTCCTTCTTGGAGAAGCCGAGGAAGGCCAGCAGGTCGAACGTCATGTCGCCGAGCTGGGCATCGGTGACGCCGAGGCTCTTGAGGAAATCGGCGCCGAGCGTCCACTGGTTGAAGATGAACTTGATGTCGAAGGCCGACTTGGTCGCGGCGTTGAGCGCGGCAATCTTGTCGTCGGTAAAGCCCTTGGCGCGGAGCGTCGAGGGATTGATGCCCGGCGCCTGGTTCAGGTTGCCGTGGCCGACCGCATAAGCCTCGATCTCGGCGATCTGGCTCTCGGAATAGCCGAGGGTGCGCAGCGCCGGGGGCACCGCATTGTTGATGATCTTGAAGTAGCCGCCACCGGCCAGCTTCTTGAACTTCACCAGGGCGAAATCGGGCTCGATGCCGGTGGTGTCGCAATCCATGACGAGGCCGATCGTGCCGGTGGGGGCGATCACCGAGACCTGCGCGTTGCGGTAGCCGTGCTTTTCGCCGAGCGACAGGGCATCGTCCCACACGGCCTTGGCGCGGGTGGAGAGCACGTCGTCGCCGATCGAGCCGTGGTCGAGGGCGACAGGGTTGATCGACAGGCCCTCGTAGCCCTCGGTACGGCCATAGGCGGCGGTGCGGTGGTTACGGATGACGCGAAGCATGTGCTTGGCGTTGCGCGGATAATCCTGGAACGCCCCGAGCTCGCCGGCCATTTCGGCGGAGGTGGCATAGGAGACGCCGGTCATGACGGCGGTGATGGCGCCGGCAATGGCGCGGCCCTGGGCCGAGTCATACGGAATGCCGGAGGTCATCAGCAGGCCGCCGATATTGGCGTAGCCGATGCCCAGCGTGCGGTAGATGTAGCTGCGCTCGGCGATGGCCTTGGACGGGAACTGCGCCATCATCACCGAGACCTCGAGGACGACGGTCCACAGGCGGCAGGTGTGCTCGAACGCGGCGACGTCGAAGGACGAGTCGGCGTTGCGGTAGGGGAGCAGGTTCACCGACGCGAGGTTACAGGCCGTGTCGTCGAGGAACATGTATTCCGAGCACGGGTTCGAGGCGACGATCTCGCCGGCTTCCGGGCTGGTGTGCCACTCGTTGATGGTGGTGTGGAAATGGATGCCCGGATCGGCCGAGGCCCAGGCGGCGTAGCCGATCTGCTCCCACAGGTCGCGGGCCTTGACGGTCTTCACGACCTTGCCGGCCTTGGTGCGGCTGAGGAGGTTCCAGTCGCCATCGGTCTCGACGGCCTTGAGGAAATCGTCGGTGACGCGGACGGAGTTGTTCGAGTTCTGGCCCGAGACGGTGAGGTACGCCTCGCTGTCCCAGTCGGTGTCGTAGACCGGGAAATCGATGTCCGTGTAGCCCTGGCGGGCGAACTGGATGACGCGCTGGATGTAGTTCTCCGGCACGAGCGCTTTCTTCGCGGCGCGGACTTCGCGCTTCAGCGCCGGGTTCCTGGTGACGTCGAAGCAGTCGTCGCCATTGCCTTCGCAATTGACGGCGGCCTTCATGATGGCCTTGAGGGCCTTCGACACGACCTTGGAGCCGGTGACGAGAGCAGCGACCTTCTGCTCCTCCTTCACCTTCCAGTTGATGTAGTCCTCGATATCGGGGTGATCGATATCGATCACCACCATCTTGGCGGCGCGACGGGTGGTGCCGCCCGACTTGATGGCGCCGGCAGCGCGGTCGCCGATCTTCAAAAAGCTCATCAGGCCCGACGACTTGCCGCCGCCCGAGAGGCGCTCGCCTTCGCCGCGGAGTTTCGAGAAGTTCGAGCCGGTGCCCGAACCATACTTGAACAGACGCGCCTCACGCACCCACAGGTCCATGATGCCGCCCTCGTTGACGAGGTCGTCGCTCACCGACTGGATGAAACAGGCATGCGGCTGCGGATGCTCGTAGGCCGATTTCGACGAGACGAGCTTGCCGCTGAAGGGGTCGACATAGAAGTGGCCCTGGCCGGGGCCATCGATGCCATAGGCCCAGTGCAGGCCGGTGTTGAACCACTGCGGGGAATTCGGCGCCACGCGCTGCGTCGCCAGCATGAAGCAGAGCTCATCGAAGAAGGCGCGCGCATCCTCCTCGGTGGCGAAATACTTGCCCTTCCAGCCCCAGTAGGTCCAGGTGCCGGCGAGACGCTCGAAGACCTGGCGGCTGTCGGTTTCCGAACCGTAGCGCTCAGCCTCGGGGAGTTTTGCCAGGGCCTTCTCGTCGGGGACCGAACGCCACAGCCAGGAGGGAACGTCGTTTTCCTCGACGCGTCTCAGGATCTTGGCGACGCCGGCCTTGCGGAAATACTTCTGGGCGATGATGTCGGCAGCGACCTGCGACCAGGTCGAGGGGACCTGCATGCCTTCGAGCTTGAACACGATCGAGCCGTCGGGGTTCTTGATCTCACTCGTCACCGAGCGAAAATCGATCCCCGCATAGGCGCTGTCGTTGGCTTTCGTGAACCGGCGTTCGATGCGCATTTGCTATACATTTCCCAAAATGAGCGGACAGGAAAGCCCGCGGACCGCCAATGACGGTCTCTGCCTCTTCGTATGACGCTGTCTAACGGCCGTGAAAAACAGCCAAGGAGCCCCGTTTGGGACCTTCAGCGAACTGCCGCCGCCGCTTGGTCCCGATCGTCCGTCGCGCCGTCTCGATGAGCCCGGCGCAACCTCTATAGGGTTCACCCGTCTCATCGAGTCGGTCAATGCCGAGGCATGATCACAACACACAACCGGTAGTGGCATTGCCTTACTCCGACGTCTAAATCCAGTATCTCATATGTGGATTGCGGGGAAAAGTTCCAAGCACGATTCGGCGCCGGTGAAGGTCAATTTTGTGTACTTCAGGCCCAGATGGTACTGCCGGAATCGGTCGTAAACCTCAGGAAATTAGCCACTCTTTTGCCATCTTTGAGCGACGCGCGAAGGTGAGCATCGGGCGCTAAGCGAAGGGCCGATTTCGGTGCGCAACGTGTCAAGCGCAATATTTCCGTCACAAACGCGATGACCATAGACGGCCCCTGGGGGAGGTGCGGCACACAATAGGTAGTTGCCGGGATGTCCCTTCGTAGCGGGAATGCCCCTAGGCGTCGCAACGCCTGCATGCTAGAGGCAGACGACCTTGGCAGACGGGCGATTTGGCCCGCCGAATACGGACGGACGGCATGGCACGCGACAATCGCGACGAGTTCAGCTGGAAGGATTTCCTGCTCGAAATTCTCACCTGGTGGCGGGGCAATACGTGGGGCACCCGGTTCTGGATCGCGACCAAGGGCGAGTATGTCGGCACCGACGAGGTGGGCAACCGCTACTACCGCTCGAGGAAGGGCGCCAAGCCCGGCCCGAACGGCTACGAGCGCCGCATGGTGGCCTATGCCGGCGGCTACGCCGAATCCTCGACCATTCCGCCCGGCTGGTATGGCTGGATGCACTACCGCACCAATACCCCGCCGACCGAGACCGAGTACCAGCCGCGCGCGTGGGAGCAGCCGCACCAGCCGAACCTGACCGGCACGGCGGCGGCCTATCGTCCGGATGGGAGCCTCCTCAGCAAGGGCGAGCGTCCGCGCGTCAGCGCCGACTACGACGCCTGGTCGCCCGAGTAAGTCCGACCTCTATCGGGAAGCCCATGCTTATGGTCCGCAAGGCACTTGCCGCCTTCATCGCCGTGCTCGCCCTCGTGGCGCCCGCGATGGCGGAGACGATCGCCAATCCGGTGGCGCAGTTCTCCGGCCTCGACAAGATCACGGGCCGGATCACCGGCTTTGACGTCTATATCAACGAGACGGTGCAGTTCGGCGCCCTGCAGATCACGCCGCGCGCCTGCTACACGCGGCCACCGACCGAAACGCAGCGCACCAGCGTGTTCGTAGAGGTGGACCAGGTGGCGCTGACCGGCAAGATCGAGCGGATATTCACAGGCTGGATGTTTGCCGACAGCCCGGCGCTCAATGCCATCGACCACGCGGTCTACGATATCTGGCTGCTCGACTGTAAGCAGAGCTCCGACGTGCCACCACCGGATGCGCCAGCCGCACCGCCGGCCGAGGGACAGCCGGACAACCGCGGCTAGGCCTTCGATGCGCGGTGGCGCAATCACCAAAGATGTCATCCCTGCGCAGGCAGGGATCCAACTCTCAGCCAGCGCCTGCGGCGGCTTGGATCCCTGCCTTCGCAGGGATGATACCGAGCGGGGGGCGCCTGCCCAGACCAATCAACTTCCGCCCGTACCTCGTTGACAAGCGCACGTGGCACGTATTTAACATTCGCGTTATTTAACGTATGCGTGAAATATGACTTCAACTCAACTCGCCCAGACCTTTGCTGCCTTGGCAGATCCGACGCGCCTCGCCATCCTCGAGCGCCTGAGCCAAGGCGAGGCATCGGTGAGCGAGCTCACCGAGCCGTTCGATATTTCCATGCCCGCCATTTCCCGGCATCTCAAAGTGCTGGAACATGCGGGGCTGGTGGTGCGGACACGGCAGGCGCAGTGGCGACCGGTGCAGCTGAACGCGGCGCCGCTCGCGGAGGTGTCGGGCTGGGTTGAGCGCTACCGGCGGCACTGGGAGCAGAATTTCGCGCGCATGGATGCCTATCTGGCGGAGCTGCAGGCAGGGGACCCGGATGGCCCGAAACAGTAGCGCGACGGCGGAACAGCTCGCCCTGGTGCTGAACATCGACCGGGTGTTCGACGCACCGCGGGAGCTGGTGTGGCGGCTCTGGCGCGATCCAGAGCACATGATCCGCTGGCACGGGCCGGAGGGCTATGCCCTGCTCGAATGCGAAATCGACTTCCGGGTCGGCGGTAAGTGGCGCCGCTGCATGAGCAACGGGCCGGGGCACCAGCACTGGATCCACGGCGAGTATCTCGAGATCGACGAGCCGGGCCGCCTCAGCTTCACCTACATCAACGACGCCGATGGGTTCGAGACCGTCGTAACGATGGAGTTCCTCGAAGCCGAGGGCGGCCGGACACGCATGTTGTTCGAGCAGACCCCATTCCTCAACCGCGAGGAACGCGACGGTCACGGCTGGGGCTGGAACAGCGGGTTCAATACATTCGCCAGCTATTTGCTGCTGTTTGAGGATGATGACTGGCGCCCGAAAGGGCGACCGCGCAGCGACGGAGTGACCGAGGACATTGCCGAGGCGCGGGAGCGGCAGAGGCAGGCAACGGAGGAAAGCCGGAATGGCGATAGAGCCGAAGATCGTTGAGCGGGCCGCCACGCCGTATGTGGCGGTGCGAAGGGCGGTGACGATTCCCTTCGGGGAGGTGATACCCGGGATCATGGAGAAGCTGTTCGCTGAAGTGAATAAGAAGCGTCTGCAACCAGATGGACCTGTGTTCTTCAAGTACAACTTCATCAACATGCCTGAGCTCGAGATCGATTTTGGTGTCCCTCTCGCCAGGCAGGTGGAGGCGGCAGGCGAACTCGTCGCCGGCGTGCTGCCGGCAGGGCGCTATGTCCAGCTCATTCATTTCGGTCACTACGACAGGCTGATCGACGCGACGGGCTTCCTGATCCGCTGGGCGCGGGAGCAGGGCATCCGCTGGGACGCGATCGAGACCCCGGAGGGCGATACGTTTGTGTCGCGGCTGGAGACTTACCCCAACGGGCCGCACGACGAGCCCGATCCGGACAAGTGGGAAACCATCATCGAGATCAAGCTCAGGGACTGATGCCATGCTGCTCGAGGGCAAGACGGCAATTGTCTATGGCGGCAGCGGCGCGGTGGGCGGCGCCGTCGCCAAGGCCTTCGCACGGGAAGGTGCGCAGGTGTTTCTCGCGGCGCGGAAGCTCGAGCGGCTGCAGGTGGTGGCCGGCGAGATTGCCGCGGCCGGCGGTCGCGCCGAGTTCGCTGCGGTGGATGCAACCGACAAGGACGCGGTGGAAGCGCACCTCGCTGGCGTCGTCGACCGCGCAGGGCCGGTCAGGCTGATGTTCAATGCTATCGACTGGGGCGACACGCAGGGCCAGCCGTTGGTCGAGATGGACATCGCCCGCTTCCTGCGCCCAATGCAGACCTCGCTGACCACCTGGTTCCACACCGGCACTGCGCTGGCGCGGCACATGGCGCAGAATGGCGGTGGGGTGATCGTTGGCATCACCGCCAATGCCGGGCGCGAGGCCTTCAGCCATGTCGCGGCTTCGGCATCGCCTGTGCGGCAGTGGAGCACTACCTGCGGCAGCTGGCGGTCGAGAACGGTCCGCAGCAGGTTCGCGTGGTCTGGGTCCGCTCGCCCGGGTCGCCCGATGCCCCCGGCGTGCGCGCCGCCTGGCAGTTGCGGGCCGACGAATGGGGATGGACCTGGGACGCGGTGGAGAAGGAGTTCAGCAAGGACACTCCGCTCCGCCGGGTGACGCGCCTGGCCCAGGTAGCCGATGCGGCCGTGCTCCTTGCGTCCGATCTCGCGGCGGGCATGACCATGACGATGGCCAACGCCACCGGTGGGGCTCAGATCGACTGAGTGTCGATGGCGCGGAAATCGGCGCTGTGCTTCAGCGCCTCCGCCAGGCGCGCCTCGTAGTCCTCGCGCGGAATCTCGATGCCGCCAAAGGTGCGGAGGTGGTCGGTGACGAACTGGGTGTCGAGCAGCCGATAGCCGCCAGCGACCAGCCGGTGCAGCAGGTGAGCCATGGCGATCTTGGAGCAATCGGTCTTCCGGTGGAACATCGATTCGCCGAAGAAGGCCGCGCCGAGCGAAACGCCGTAGAGGCCGCCGACAAGGTCCGGACCATCCCAGACCTCGACGGTGTGGACAAAGCGGCGCTCGAACAGGGCGCCATATAGGCGCCGGATCTCCGGGTTGATCCAGGTGCTCTCGCGATCGACGCCCGCCGTGGCGCAGCCCTCGATGGTGGCGGCGAAGTCGGTATCGACTTTCACCTCATACGGGTGGCTCCGCAGCGTCTTTCGCAGGGTGCGCGAGATGTGAAAGTCGTCGAGCGGGATAATACCGCGCTTTTGCGGGCTGACCCAGAACAGGTCAGGTGAATCCGCGTCCTCCGCCATGGGGAAAATCCCGGCCTGGTAGGCCCGGACGATGAGTTCCGGCGTGAGCTCGATGGCGAAGGGATCGGTCTTGCGAGACATGGCGCGAATATGGGCCGCCCCGCGCCGGCCGACAATGGCGACAGTTGTCGCGTCAAATGGATTAGGCGATGGTCCGCCCACTGAATCGGGGGCACATATGGGTAGGTGGGTGAAGCGGGTCGGTATCGGGCTTGTCGTCCTGGCGGGGCTATACGTGCTCGCCGGCGCGATCTTCACCTCGGCGCTGCTGAACCATCTGCTGACCCCGGGTAGCATCGACTGGGGCGGGTATAGCAATCCCAATCCGCCCAAGGACCCGTTCGAGCTCGGTTATTTCGGCGATCCGCAGGCGGCGCTCGGGCTGCCGTTCGAGACCGTGCACTACGACACCGATCTTGGACCGGCGGAGGCGTGGTTCGTGCCGGCGGCGAACGTGGATGGGCCGTGGGCGATCTATGTCCACGGCGTCGGCGGCACGCGCGAGAATGGCTATCGGCAGCTGTCGATCCTCCACGAGGCCGGCATCCCGACGCTGATGATCACCTATCGCAACGACCGCGGAGCGCCCGCCGATCCGAACCCGCTCTTCAGCTTCGGCATGACCGAATGGCGCGACCTCGATGCGGCGGTGAGCTGGGTACTTACGCAAGGCGCGCCGAACGTGATCGTCGCGGCGGAGTCGATGGGCGGGGCGATTGCCGGACAGTTCCTCCAGCACTCGCAGCAGGCCGACAGGGTCGTGGCGCTGGCGCTCGATGCCCCGGCGCTGGATTTCAACGAAGTGGTGGCTGACAAACTGGGGGCACGGGCGCTGCCGTTTGCACGGACGCTGGCGGCCGCCGGGGTCGGAGTGTTCGATCTCTACCGCGGTGCCAGGCTGAGCGACGCCGTGAGCCTCGATACGGTGGCGAAGTCTCCCGGGCCGGTTTTCCTGGCGCACGGCACGGCGGACACGCTGGTGCCGATCACGACCAGCGATCGGCTGGTGGCAGAGCGGGTCGGGCCCATCACCTATCTCAGGACCAGCGCCAACCATCTGCTCTCCTACAAGGAGAACCCCGCGCGCTATCGCGAGGAGATGCTGGGCTGGCTCCGCAGTCTCGGCGACTGATCAGCGAACGACGATTCGGACGAGGAACGGCAGGCTGATCGCGGCGGCGACGACGGGAAGCATGATGACGATGGCGTCGAGGTAATCGATGAAGTGCAACATGGCAGTTCCTCACGGGTGTGAGGGGAACATGCAGCAACGCAACTGAACGGGCGCTGGAGCGCTCGTTCAGAAATCGTTAACGAATTGAAGGCCGCCGTCAGGCCTTGTTGTCCCTGAGGAACTTTTCAAGCCAGTGGATGTCGTAGTTCGCGGCAGCGATGTCCTTGTTCTGGATCAGGCGCTGGAACAGGGGCAGGGTGGTCTTGATGCCGTCGATGACGAACTCGTCCACGGCGCGGCGCAGGCGCTGCAGGCACTCCTCGCGGGTGCGGCCGTAAACGATCAGCTTGCCGATCAGCGAGTCGTAGTACGGCGGGATCGTATAGCCCTGGTAGACAGCGCTATCGACGCGCACGCCGACGCCACCGGCAGGGTGGTAGAACTGGATCTTGCCGGGCGACGGGGCGAAGGTCTGCGGGTCCTCGGCGTTGATACGGACCTCGATGGCGTGGCCGTTGAACACCACCTGATCCTGGCGGAGGCTCAGCTTCTCGCCCGAGGCGACGCGGATCTGCTCGTAGACGATGTCGACGCCGGTGATGCGTTCGGTGACCGGGTGCTCCACCTGCAAGCGGGTGTTCATCTCGATGAAGTAGAACTTGCCGTTCTCGTATAGAAATTCGATCGTGCCGGCGCCGGAGTATTTCAGCTTGCGCATGGCGGCGGCGCAGATCTCGCCGATCTCGAGCTGCTCGTTGAGCGGCACGGTCGGGGCAGGGGCCTCCTCCCAGACCTTCTGGTGGCGGCGCTGCAGCGAGCAATCGCGGGTACCGAGGTGCACGGCGTTGCCCTGGCCGTCGCCGAGTACCTGCACTTCGATATGCCGGGGCTGGCCGAGGTACTTCTCCATGTAGACCGACTCGTTGCCGAAGGCGGCCTTGGCCTCGGCGCGGGCGGTCGACCAGGCGGTCAGGACGTCGGCCTCGGTGTGCGCGACCTTCATGCCGCGACCACCGCCACCGGCAGTAGCCTTGATCAGGACCGGGTAGCCGATCTCGAGCGCAGTCGCCTTGGCCTCGGCGTCGGTCTTCACCTCGCCCGCCGAGCCGGGGACCACGGGAATGCCGAGCTCCACCGCCGTCTTCTTGGCGGTGATCTTGTCGCCCATGATCTCGATATGGTGCGACGAGGGGCCGATGAAGGTGATCTTGTGTTCGCTCAGGATGCGGGCGAAGCGCGCGTTCTCCGAGAGGAAACCGTAGCCGGGATGTACGGCGTCGGCGCCGGTGATCTCGCAGGCCGCCATGATCGACGGGATGTTGAGATAGCTGTCCTTGGCCGGCGGCGGGCCGATGCAGACGCTCTCGTCGGCGAGGCGCACATGCATGGCGTTGGAATCGGCGGTCGAATGGATCGCGACGGTCTGGATACCGAGCTCCTTGCACGCCCTGAGGATGCGGAGCGCGATCTCGCCGCGATTGGCGATGAGGACCTTCTGGAACATGCGGGGTTACTCGATGACGACGAGCGGCTGGCCGTATTCGACCGGGGCAGCGTCCTCGACGAGGATGCGGGTGATGGTGCCAGAGCGATGGGCCGGGATCTGGTTCATCGTCTTCATCGCCTCGATGATGAGGACGGTCTGGCCCTCGGATACTTTCGACCCAACGGTAGCGAAAGCCGGCTTGCCGGGCTCGGGCGAAAGATACGCGGTGCCGACCATAGGAGAGGTCAGCGTGCCCGGGTTGGACGAGAGATCATCCGACGCCGTCACAGCTGCCGCCGCGGCGCCTGCCGGCACGGTCGACGCCTGAGGGGCCGGCGCGGCGGCCGGAGCCGGAGCGTAGGCCGGCACGCTCACCTGCTGCACGCCCTGAGAGGGGTAGCTGCGGGTGACGCGCACGCGCACGTCTTCGCGCTCAATCTCGATTTCGGCGAGGTTCTGTTCGTTGAGCAGTTTGGCGATGGCCTCGATGAGGGCCTGGTCGGAACTCGGGGGCGCCTTGGTCATGTTGTGCCTCTTATAGTTTTTCGGCCAGTGCGTGGAGGGCCAGCTTATAGCCAGTCGCCCCCAGCCCGCAAATCACCCCGGTCGCCACCGGCGACACATAGGAATGATGGCGGAAGGGCTCACGGGTGTAGATGTTGGACAGGTGGACTTCGATCACCGGCAACCCGACGGCCCGAAAGGCGTCGTGGATGGCAATCGAGGTGTGCGAATAGGCGCCCGGATTGATAATGATGGCGTCGAATTGCCCCATCGCCTGCTGGATCCAGGTGACAAGCTCGCCTTCGATGTTAGACTGCCGGCAGGTGACCTCGAGACCGAGTGCCTTGCCCTCGGCAACGGCCATCTTCTCGATGTCGGCGAGCGTCTGCGTGCCGTAGGTCTGCGGCTCGCGGGTGCCGAGCATATTGAGGTTCGGGCCGTTGAGGATGAGTACGCGGTGAGCCATGGTCCGTGCCTTGTGCACCGGCCCCCCCAACGGGCGCAAGCGCGGCGCGGAGTAATGCACGAAAAAGGGCGGATTTGGGGCGGGAGACTGGTCTGTCAGCCCGGCTGGTCGGTCGGGGCCGGGCACGCGGTGGCCCCGCACGCCCGCATGTTGGCGATGCGCTGCCTCAGCCCGTCGAGGCCAATGGCGCCGGGGATGACTTCTTCGCCGATGATGAAGGTCGGCGTGCCAGTGATCTTGAGCTGGTCGGCGATCTTGTAGCTCTCCTGCAGCACCGCATCGACCTTGGGCGTCGCCATGCCCATTTCGAGGGTGATCGGGTTGAGCCCGAGATCGCTCGCTGCCTTGAGCGCGGCGGCCTTGTCGACCTGGCCGCGGCTGGTGAACAGCGCCTGGTGGAAGCTCCAGTAGTCGACATCGGCTTCAGCGACCTGCACTGCGACACGCGCCGCTTCGATCGAGTCTTGCGACAGGATCGGGAACTCCTTGAGGACGATCTTAAGATTCTTGTCCTCGTCGAGCAGCGCCGCGATATCGGGCAGGGACTGGCGACAATAGCCGCAGTTGTAGTCGAACATCTCGACCAGGGTGACGTCACCCTGCGGGTTGCCGAGAACGATCTGGCCGGGCGACTCGAACAGGGTAAGCCTGAGTTCGGCGATAGCCGCCTTGGTCTCGGCAATGCGCTCGGCGGTAAGCTCGGCATTGAGCGCAACTGTGACGCGCTGCAGGATGCGAGGGTTCTTGAGGAGGTAATCCTCGATCATCGGGTTGATCGTCGCGGCGTCGATCACGCCTTCGCCGGGGTGATTCTGCTTCGGCTGGCGCGCGACAAGGTCGGCGACAATGGTCTCGACGGCGGACTCCGTAAGCCCGACCGTGGACTTGGGCGCCTGGGCCACGACGTCTTCGGCAATGGCCCGCACCTGGCTTACGTCCACCGTCGGGCGCGTGGCGATTGACACACCCAGGCCACCGGCGAGGACGCCGACAAGGAGAACGAGGGTGGTCGTGAAGCGAGACATGAAAGCTCCGAAGCGGCCCGTTGTCGGCAAGCTCTAGCAGACGGTGGTGAATTTGGCATTGCCGGCCCCGCGCAATTCTAGTTGAGCCCCCAGCCCATTTCCCATAGCCAAGGCGCCATGCAGGACGAAAAGCTCACCGGCCTCCGGCCGTTCTACGTGATGGAAATCACCGCGCGCTCGAAGCAGGTCGAGGCGAGTGGTCGAACCGTCATGCATATGGAGTCGGGCGAACCCGGGGCGCCGCCGGCGCCAAGGGTTCGACAGGCCGTGGCGGCAGCGCTGGACGAGCCGCAGAAGTACACCCATTCGGCCGGACAGATCGAACTGCGGCGGGCCTTGGTCGATTACTACCAGACGCAACACCGGGCTGGGGTCGATCCGGAGAGCCTGATGGTGACCATGGGCTCGTCCTCGGGCTTCATCCTCGCCTTCCTCGCGGCATTCGGACGAGGGGCGAAGATTGCCGTGACCCGGCCGGGCTATCCGGCCTATCTCAACACCCTCGATGGCCTGGGCATGCAGGCGGTGGAGATCCCCGTAACGGCCGCCGCGGGCTGGCGGTTGACGGCGGCGGATATCGAAGCAGCCTACCGGCGCGAGAAGTTCGACGGGCTGCTGTTCGCTTCTCCCGCCAACCCGACCGGTGCCGCGGTGACGCGCGAGGGGCTCGAAGAGATCGTCGCGACCTGTGCCCGGCTGGGCGTCCGCTTCATCTCCGATGAGATCTATCACGGGCTCGACTACCGGGCCCCGTCCGTATCGGCGCTCGAGTTCACCCGCGACGCGATCGTCATCAATAGCTTCAGCAAATACTACTGCATGACCGGCTGGCGTATTGGCTGGATGGTGCTGCCCGAGGACATCATTCAGCGCACCTACATGCTTCAGCAGAACCTGTTCATCGCGGCGCCGACCCTGAGCCAGATTGCCGGCCGCGTGGCACTGGGCGAGCGCGATTACTCGGAGGAGCAGAAGGCGCAGTACGCGGTGAACCGGCATGCGCTGGCCGAAGGCCTCGCTCAGTTCGGCCTCGCGACCGCCGGCGAGGGCGACGGCGCCTTCTACGCCTATGTCGATTTCTCCCGCTACACTAACGACTCGCTGAGCTTCTGCATCGAGATGCTGGAACAGGTCGGCGTCGCGGCGACGCCGGGCATCGACTTCGACCGCCTCAGCGGCAACCGCTTCGTGCGCTTCTCCTATGCTGGCACGAGGCAGACGATCGACGAGGGGCTGAACCGGATCGAGAGGTTTCTCAAAGGAAGATAGGGCAGCCATGATCGGGCTTGCGATTCCGACTATCGAGACATCCCGGCTGCGGTTACGCGCGCCCGCGCTCGACGACTTTCCGACCTTCGAGCGGATCATGATGTCCGATCGAGCAAAATACATGGGCGGGCCGTTCGACCAATGGGGCGCCTGGGGCATGTTCTGCCACGATATCGCCAGCTGGGCGCTGTTCGGGCACGGTGGGCTGATGGTCGACAGGCGCGACGATGGCGTGCGCGTCGGCGAGGTGAGCATCAACCACGGGCCGCTGTTCCCCGAGAAGGAACTGGGCTGGATGCTCTACGATGGGTTCGAGAGGCAGGGCTACGCGACCGAGGCGGCAGCGGGGCTACGCGATTGGGCCTTCGAGGCGCTCGGGCTCACGAGCCTCGTTAGCTATGTGGACCCGAACAATACAGCCTCTGCTGCCGTGGCGCAGCGGTTGGGGGCCGTGCTCGATCCGGACGCCGTGAGGCAGGATCCAGAGGATCTGGTGTTCCGGTACAGGCGGCCAGCTCGATAGCCGCCCGTGCCGGTTGCCGTCATCAGCGCGGGTTGTCGGCCGGCACGAACGGACGCAGGCGATGGCCATCCAGGTCCTCGGCGACAAAGGTGTAGCCAAAGTCCATGTCCGTGGGCTCCTGGACGATCTTCAGGCCGAGCGTCTTCCATTCCTCAAAGCTTGCACGGACGGCGTCCTTGCTGTCTTCGGTGAAGGAGATCTCGACGCCGCCGGCGGCGTTCGGCCTGGGCTCCATTTCATCGGCTAGCCACAGCCCGATCTTGAGGCCGGTCGGGAGCACGTAGAGCACAAAGGTCGTCGCCTTCTCGACCGGCTCGCGGCCAAGCAGTGGAGTGTAAAGGTCCGCGCTTTTCAGCGGGTCGCGGACGGCGAGGAGGATGTAGTTGAGGGTGCGCATGGGCGTCTCCTGTTGTCGATGGAGACGGTCTAGCGGCGGTGACTGACAGTTTTCGGCAGTGGTCAGCTGGGACGGATGCCTTCGCGCTCACGCCACTCCTTGAGCATCACGGCCCGGCGACGCGGATAACGGTCGGGCAGGGCTTCCATCCGCGAGATGCGATCGAGCCGGAAGGTGCGGTAGTCCTGCCGCAATTCGCACCAGGCGGCGACGACGCGGACACGGTCGAAGAAGCCGATAGCGAAGGGCCAGACCGCGCGTTCCGTAGCTGAGCCATCGGCATTGCGATAGGCGATAGCGAGTTTGCGCTCGCTTCGGATGGCGAGTCGGATCGCGCCGAGATCGACCACGGCCGGAGTGACCTCGCCGGCGCCAACGAGGAGGGCCGCCCCCTCCACCGACTGGCGCAGATCCTCGGGCAGGACCGACGTGATCTTGGCAATGGCGTTCGCCGCCGCATCGCCCAGCCGCGCGTCCTCGGCGCGACGCGCAACCCAGCGGCTGCCGAGGACCAGGGCCTCGATCTCATCGGCTGTGAACATCAGCGGCGGCAGCGTGAAGCCGGGCCGGAGGACATAGCCAAGACCCGGTTCGCCCTGGATATCGGCCCCCTGCGCCTGCAGCGTAGCAATGTCCCGATAGAGGGTACGAATGGAGATCCCGAGCTCGCTCGCGAGGGCCGGGCCGGAAACGGGCGCCCGGTGGCGGCGGAGCAGCTGGATCAGGTCGAGAAGCCGTTCGGCGCGAGACATGGCGGAAGCCTACAGGATTTTGCGTCGGCAGCGACCGTTTGCATGTCCCGCGTGTTCGAGGTTCTGGCGAGAAGCAGAGCTTTCGTTCACCCTCCGCATGATTGAGTCGCCGTCTGCCGGAGTGCCCATGCCTGACCCGAGTCCCGTGATCACCGCGATCGGCAGTTGCCGGGTGTACGATCCGATCAGGGCCATGGAACTAGAGGGCCGGGCGCAGCTCAACCAGCAGCGCGTGTTCGGCTACGTGCACAATACCCGCGAGGTGCTGCAGCAACTGCGGCTGATGACCGGCGAGATGCCGCTGGCTGGCCGGCTGCGGCCGTTCCTGAACGTTCCCTCCCACTGGAAGTGGCTGCCGCAGGACGAGGCGTTCGAGCTGGGTGATCTCTTCGCGGCAACCGATTGTTTCGTAGTCGAAATCTCCTCGATCCGCGCCATTCGTTTCAAGGCGATGTATCTGCAGCTCAACCGCACGCGCGAATTGCTGGTGACCAACGAGGCGATCGAGAAGCGCTGGTGGCAACCGCTTGTGCGACTGGGCCGCAACGAACCTCTGGCCTACCTTCTGGCGAACACGCTTGCGCAGATGGAACCGGTGCATCGCGAGGTGATGCAGGAGCTGGTGTGCGCCGAGCAGTCGACCGCGGAGATCGTCAAGGACATCCGCGCCATCCGCGACGCGCTGCCGGGCCCCGTGCTGTTCGTCTCGCACTTCAACACCGATGCCGAAAGCGAGCCGATAGAACAGCGGCAGACGATCGTCGACGCGATGGGACAGGCGCGCCGGCGCTATGGCATAAACTTCTTCGACCCGACCGACCTGGTCCTCGACACCGGTCCTGCAGTCGCGCTGCTGGACGGGGCCCACTATCAGCCCCAGTTCGTTCCCGAAGTCGGGCTGGCATTGCTCGCGCAGGTATCGGCAATCGTCACCGCGGCGGAGTTGCGGTCGGCGGGGTGAAAGTCGTCCAGCGGCTTTAGATAGAATTAGGGCAAATACGGACGCGCTTTTGACTTCCAGCCCAGCTCGCGAGATTCTCTCCCGACAAAGTTGGGATGGAGGCTCGCTTGAAGCCCGAAAGCATCGACTTCCAGGTTTTGAGCCGCCTCGGCGGTGAGCGCCGCGAATATCGGGCGGGAGAGATCATCTTCCGCGCCGGTGAGTCAGCCAACGAGTTCTTCGTTGTCCGCGAGGGTACGGTGGCCGTCGACGTCAACGGCGCGATCATCGAGCGCCTCGGCTCATCCGAAATCTTTGGCGAGATGGCTCTGGTGGAGGCCAAGCCGCGCAGCGCCACGGTCGTGGCGGAGACGGACTGCGCGGTCGTGCCGATCAGCGAAAAGCAGTTCCTCGCGATGGTGGAATACGCGCCCAGCTTCTCGCTCGCGGTGATCCGGACCCTGGCCCACCGCCTGCGTCGGGCCAACGCGCACCGCCGCGCCGCTTAGGCATCAGGAGATATTGGTGCTGGCGAAACCGACCAACCGCCCGGCCGTTTGCGTTGCACGAAACTCGCAAATCATCCGCTTGACACATTAGAGCAATAACTCTAAACACCCTTCGTAGAGTTAATACTCTAATCGGATGGTGTGATGTCGACGACCAAGGACCGCATTCTCGACGCCGCGTTGGTGCTCTTCAATGAGCGGGGCACCGACAACGTCACCACCAACCACATTGCCGAGGCGCTCGGGATGAGCCCGGGCAACCTCTACTACCACTATCGTAACAAGGCCGAGATCGTACGGGCGCTGTTCGTGCGCATCCAGGACGAGTGGGCTGGCAACTACGCCATGCCGGAGGGCAGCACGCCATCGATCAAGATGATGGAAACCATGCTTGCCGGCAACTTCGCGATCCAGGCGCGCTACCGGTTCTTCTTTCGCGACCTGACCCTGCTGCTCAACTCCGACCCCGAACTGGCGGCGGCCTATCGCGCCAATCGCCAGGAGGGAATCGCCAATACCGTGTTTCTAGTGCGGCTCTTCGTCGAAGCCGGGGTGATCGAAAGCCCGGGCGACGCCGACGCCGTAGACGATCTCGCCCAGTTGCTCTGGCTGGTGGGCGATTTCTGGCTTGTCTTCAAGGATGTCGGCGGCGCGCCGTTCACGCAGGCCGACAGTGACCACGGCGTCCGGATGTTCCGGCGCATCCTCGCCCCATACCTCAAAGGACACTGAAATGACCACCATAACCCGCACGACCGGCTCGCTGCTGGTCGCGATCCCGCTCGTCTTCACGGCCGGCTTCACCGGCCTGCAGATGACGTTCGACTACCCCGATATCCTCCGCCATCCGGCGGGCGAAGTGCTGACGCGCTTCGCCGCGGCGGGGGCCGACCTCCACCTCTACTGGTACGCCATGATGGCTTCGGCGCTGGCGCTGATCCCCACGGTCATCGGCCTTGGCCTCAAACTATGGGAGCGCGATCACCTCCTCGCCGCTCTGTCCATCGGGGCAGGGGTGCTGGCTGGGCTGGTGCAGGCCCTCGGGCTGCTGCGCTGGGTGCTGCTGGTGCCGATGCTGGCCCAGAGCTACGTGGCACCCGACGCGAGCGAGATCAGCCGGCAGGTGGCGGTTGCACTGTTCGATGCGGCCAATCACTATCTCGGCATGGGTGTGGGCGAGCACTTCGGTTACTTCTTCACTGCCGGTTGGACGCTGGCCGTGAGCGGCTTGATCTGGCGTCGGCACAAGATTCTCGCGCTAACCGGTGCCATGATCGCGCTCGGGGTACTGGCCGGAATGGCTGAGCCTTTCGGCGTGCCGGCAACCGGCGCCATCAACTCGATCAGCTACACACTCTGGGCACTTTGGGTACTTGCACTGGGCGTGATCGTGCTGCGCGGAGACCGCATCGCCAAGGTCGCCCCCGCGACCGCCGCGCTGGCATAACGGACCCGAAAACAGAAGCGGCGGCCACATGGACCGCCGCTCTGTCATTTATTTCGGTCCGGCTTAGCCGCCGAGACCCAGCCGGCGCTGCCACCAGCCGACCTTCTTGGGCTTGCCGTCTTCGACGGCCTGCTCTTCAGCAGCAACGGTCGAGCTGGTGAGGATCTCACCTTCCGGAATTTCCTTCTTGCGACGACGCGAAGCGGCCTTCGCTTCGGGCTCCGGCGCAGGCGCAGCTTCGACCGGCGCCTCGGCGACGGTGGCAGCGGGAGCTGCCTCCTCGGCCACCGCTGCCTTGGGCTTGCGGACCCGCGTGCGCTTCGGCTTCTCGGATGGAGCCTCTTCGGCGACCGGAGCCTCTGCTGCCGGCGCTTCGGCGACTGGCGCCGACTCGACGACCGCAGCCGCTTCTTCGGTCACAGGCTCGGCCTTCTTGCGGCGGCCACGCTTCGGCTTTGCCGGGGCTTCCTCGGCTGCAGCCGGCGCTTCGGCAACGACAGTCTCGATCGGCGTAGCGACAGCCATCACCTCGGCGACGTCCTCGGCGGCCGGGACAGTGGACTCGGTTGCGACCTCGGACGGCTGCTCGGCGCCATCCTCGGGACGACGGCTGCGACGACCACCGCGACGACCACGACGGCGGCGACGACGCGGCTCGCCATCCTCGCTACGCGGCGCGCCGTCTGCGGTCACTTCACCTTCGGCGGCCTCGTCGGCATCCTCGTCTTCGCCATCCGCCGCAGCGGGCGCTGCCGCTACCGGCTGGCGCTGCTGCTGGGCCGGACGCTCCTCGCCACGATCACCGCCGCGACGGCGGCGACGGCGGCGGCGGCCGCTGCGCTCCCCACCTTCTTCGGAGGCGCGGGCAGGGCGCTCGCTACCGCTGCTCGCTTCTTCTTCCTCTTCGTCCTCATCGTCGACCGCCAGGTCGGCAGCCTCGGCTTCGGCATCGATCAGGGTGGCGGTGTCAACGCGGACATGCGCGCCGGCAGTCTCCCCACGCTCGAGCTGGCGGGCCTCGCCACGCTCGATGGCAAAGTGCGAGGGACCGACATGGTCATCGGCAACGATGGTGATCGACAGGCCGTACTTGGCCTCGAGATTGTTCAGCGTACCGCGCTTGGTGTTGAGGATGTAGAGCGCCACATCGGTCGGAACGCGGACGTTGATCGACTGGCCGGGCTTTCGGAGGACATGGTCCTCGACATTGCGCATGACCATGAGCGCGAGGCTCTCGACCGAACGGACGATGCCGGTGCCGTTGCAGGTCGGGCACTTGTGGGTCGAGCTTTCGACGACGCCGAAGCGGATGCGCTGGCGGCTCATCTCGAGCAGGCCGAAATGGCTGATCCGGCCGACCTGGATGCGGGCGCGATCGTTCTTCAGCGCGTCCTTGAGCTTACGCTCGACCGCCCGGTTGGAGCGGTTCTCGACCATGTCGATGAAGTCGATGACAATCAGACCGGCGAGGTCGCGCAGGCGCAGCTGGCGCGCAACTTCCTCAGCGGCTTCGAGGTTGGTCTGGAGCGCCGTGTCCTCGATATTGTGCTCTTTGGTGGCACGGCCGGAGTTCACGTCTATCGAGACCAGCGCCTCGGTCGGGTTGATCACCAGATAGCCGCCCGACGGCAGGGTGACCTGCGGCGAGAACATCTGGTCGAGCTGGCCCTCGACGTTGAACTTCGAGAATATCGGCGCATCTTCCTTGTAGAGCTGCACGTTCTTGGCGTGGCTCGGCATGATCATGCGCATGAAGTCTTTGGCTTCGCGGTAGGCGTCGTCGCCGGCCACGAAAAGCTCGTCGATATCCTTGTTATATAGGTCGCGGATGGTGCGCTTGATCAGCGAACCTTCCTCATAGACGAGGCACGGCGCCTGCGACTTCAGCGTCAGCGTGCGAACATTCTCCCACAGGCGCTGCAGGTACTCGAAATCGCGCTTCACCTCGGCCTTGGTGCGCGAAGCACCGGCGGTGCGAAGGATGATCCCCTGGCCCTGCGGCACCTCGAGATCGCCCACGATATCCTTGAGGCGCTTGCGGTCGGCGGCGTTGGTGATCTTGCGCGAAATGCCGCCACCACGAGCGGTGTTCGGCATCAGCACGGAGTAGCGGCCGGCGAGCGACAGGTAGGTGGTGAGAGCCGCGCCCTTGTTGCCGCGCTCCTCCTTGACGACCTGCACCAGCATCACCTGCCGGCGCTTGATCACTTCCTGGATCTTGTACTGGTGACGGCGCTGCGAGGGGCGGCGACGCTCCTGCACGTCGTCCATGGCATCGCTGCCGCCGACGCTCTCGACCGGCTCGTTGCTGGTCGGCGCCTGTTCGATGTGGCTGGCCTCGTCGCCGTCATCGCCATGATCGTCGTCGGCGACGGTCTCGGCCGGAGCAGCCGCTGCGGCGTGCTCATGCTCGTCGTCGTCGTGGCCCTCTTCGTCGCGCAGCAGAGCTTCACGGTCGGCGACCGGGATCTGGTAGTAGTCGGGATGGATTTCCGAGAAGGCGAGGAAACCGTGACGGTTGCCGCCATACTCGATGAATGCCGCCTGCAGCGACGGCTCAACGCGCGTCACCTTTGCGAGGTAGATGTTACCCCTGAGCTGGCGCCGGGTGGCGGATTCGAAATCGAACTCTTCGAGCCGGTTACCGCTGGTGACGACGATCCGTGTTTCTTCCGGGTGGATGGCATCCACCAACATACGCTTTGCAGCCATAGTAATCTCCGCGCCTTCGCGCGCCGACGCGGATAGACCGGCGAGCCGGTCCTCCTAGCGTGGCGCCATGCGAGGCGAATGGTTCTAGGAAAGTGGCGCGACTGGCGCCGGCAAAAGCTGCGGCGAGAACGCCGCGGCGAGACTGGAGAGCGACAGCAGCCGGAACCTCTATGACAAAAGCGCAACCGCTATTCGGGATCGCGTCACTCTTTGCCTGTCCGGTCGTCATCAGACCTCTTCCTTGAGAACCGGCCAGCCTACTGCCACCGGTCCTTCGATCCCCAAGGGGATCGAGATTCATATGCGAGGCGCCAAATGTGCCGCACTTCGGACCAACTACTCTGGTCCGCCGCTGCCACCCTCAGGGGCCGGGGGCGCCGATTGCGCCGCTCCAGCATATGGTGGGGGCAGCAGGCCGCCTCAAGATCGCTTTAGGGTTGTTGCCGCAAATTGGCAACAGGAAACTCCAAACGCTCGCGTACGCCCGGGTTCGGACGTGATCACATTGTTGCAATATCGACTTCCGGATCGTAACGCCGCAGAATCGCCGGACTGGTCTGGTGTATGGACGTGGTTCAGGGGAGCATCGTCGCCTTGTTGAAGTCTGCCGGTTCCGACGGCCATTCCGGCGGATTTACGAATGTTGCCAGCGTATTGCTGGTGCTGATCCTCAGTCTGTTTGCCGCCCTGCCGGCTTATGCGCAGCTCGAATCAATCGAGGATTACCCGGATGTCATCGACGCCCGCGTGACCTCGACGGCGGATCGGGCACGCCTGATCATCGATCTCAGCGGCCCCACGGAGTTCGCCATCGCTTCCCTTGATGGTCCGAACCGCATCGCAATCGACGTCAAGGCGTTCGACCTCAAGATCCTGGCCCCGGCCGACGTGGCGGGGAAAGGCATTGTTTCAAGCTACAGCATCGAGATGGCGGAGAAGGGGAGGGCGCGTACCTCCCTGACCCTGAGCGCGCCGGCGCAGGTGCAGCAGGCCTATATCCTCGACGCGGTGGCGGACCAGCCGGCCCGGCTCGTGGTGGACATCATCCCTGCCACGCAGCAGGAATTCGAGATGAAGGTCGCGGCCGACCTTGCCGCTTCCATTGCCAACCAGGGCGCACCGCCGCCGACGCAATCGACCAACCCGGGCACTCATATCGAGGCGGCAACGACCCGCCCGCTGGTCGTGATCGACCCCGGTCACGGCGGCGTCGACAACGGCGCTTCGGCCCCGAACGGTGTGCACGAAAAGGACATCACGCTCGCTTTCGCGCTGCAGCTGCAGAAGATCCTGATCGACTCCGGACGGTTCGACGTCGCCCTGACGCGCGAGGACGACACCTATCTCACCCTCAACGAGCGGGTGGATCTTGCCCGGGCCAACAAGGCGGACCTGTTCCTGTCGCTGCACGCCGACAGCTTCCAGGAGCCAGATATCCGCGGCGCCAGCGTCTATACCCGCGACGAGAATGCCACCGACGTGCTCGACAAGGTGCTGGCGGACGGCGAGAACCGCTACGACATCGTCGCGGGATTTGCGGTGCCCCAGGCCACTCCGGCGGTGATGGATATTCTCGTCGACCTGATGCGCCGCGAGATGCGCAAATCGAGTTTCCTCGCCGCCGAGGCCATCATCCACCAGCTCGAACCGAGCGTGGCGCTGCGGCGATTCCCGGTCCGGCAGGCCGACTTCTTCGTGCTGCAGGCGCCGGACGTGCCGTCCATCCTCGTCGAACTCGGCTTCCTGTCGAACGCCTCCGACATTGCCAACCTGCAGAAGTCGGATTGGCGCGACCGGGTGGTCGATGCGCTGGCGCGCGGCGTGGCCGATTATTTCGACCAGACGCAGAAGACGGCCGCGGCGCCGCAGTGACGAAATGGCAACGGCGGGGCCGAGCCGGTGCTCGCAAGTTCTTGAAAAGACGGCTTTGTCCACATTTCCGCCCTTGTCTGGTATAATGCCGCAGTCTATCGCGCCTGATCCGGCCTCTCCGGAGGCGCTCGCTCCAAGGTTCAGGTACTGATGCTCAGACTTCTCGGCTGGCTGTTCGGTTTCGGCGTGTTCTGTGCGCTCGGAGCTGTCGCGGTGGGCGCCGTGTATCTCAACCAGCTCAACGCGAGCCTGCCCGACTATACGGTGCTGAAGGACTATCAGCCGCCGGTGACGACGCGCGTCCACGCCGCCGATGGCACGCTGCTGGCCGAGTATGCGCGCGAGCGCCGCTTGTTCCAGCCCATCGAGACGATCCCGCCGCTGCTGATCGACGCCTTCATTTCGGCCGAGGACAAGGACTTCTACCAGCACTCCGGCATTGCCGTGGACGGCGTGATCCGCGCGCTGCGCGACAACGTCATGGCCCGCATCGACGGCAACGATTCCATTCAGGGTGGCGGTTCGACCATCACCCAGCAGGTGGCAAAGAACTTCCTGCTCACCTCGGAGCAGACCTGGGACCGCAAGATCCAGGAAGCGATCCTGGCGCTCCGCATCGAGTCGACGTTCTCGAAGAACAAGATCCTCGAGCTCTACCTCAACGAGATCTTCCTCGGTCTGAACTCCTACGGTGTCGCCGCGGCCGCGCTCAACTATTTCGACAAGGCGCTATACGAGCTGACCCTCAGTGAAGCGGCCTACCTCGCGGCGCTGCCCAAGGGCCCGAACAACTACCACCCGTTCCGCCGCACCGAGCAGGCGATCGAGCGCCGCAACTGGGTGATCGATCGCATGGTCGAGAATGGCTATGTCACGACCGCGGATGCTGAAAAGGCCAAGGCCGAACCGCTGAACGTCAAGCCGCGCACCTCGGGCAGCCAGGTTTACTCGGCAGAGTACTTTACCGAGGAAGTCCGGCGGCAGCTCGGCAAGCTCTATGGCGAGGCCGAACTCTATGGCGGCGGTCTGAGCGTGCGCACGACGCTGGACCCGCACCTGCAGGAATTTGCCCGCAAGGCGCTCATGCATGGCCTCACGAGCTACGACCACGGCGAAGGCTTCCGCGGTCCGGTGGCCACCGTTGATATCTCCGGCGACTGGGGCGTGGCGGTGAATGCGGTCAAGCCGCTCAGCGACGTCCCGGAGTGGCAGTTGGCCGTGGTGCTCCAGATGGGCGACAACGATGCCCGCATCGGGCTCAGGCCCGAGACCGATGTCGAGGGCAAGGTCGTGGCCGACCGTGCCACGGGCACGCTGTCCGGTCCGGACGTGAAGTGGGTCAGCAAGAAGCTCGGCTCGCTCCTCAAGCCCGGCGACGTGATCTACGTCTCGAAGCTCGCCGATAGGGAAGGGGCCTACACCCTCGAACAGGTGCCGGAGCTGGAAGGCGCCCTCGTCGCCATGGACCCGCGCACCGGCCGCGTGCTCGCCATGGTGGGCGGCTTCTCCTACGCCGAATCTGAGTTCAACCGCGCCACCCAGGCGATGCGCCAGCCTGGTTCGTCGTTCAAGCCGATCGTCTATTCGGCGGCGCTGGACAATGGCTATACGCCGGCCTCGGTCGTTCTCGATGCGCCGGTCGAAGTTGTGAACGCCGACGGCTCGATCTGGCGGCCGGAAAACTACGCGCAGGAGTTCTACGGCCCGCAGACGCTGCGGCGCGGCATCGAGCGCAGCCGGAACGTCATGACCGTGCGCCTAGCGCAAGATCTCGGGATGCCGCTGATTTCCGACTACGCCAAGATGTTCGGCATCTACGACGACCTGAACCCGGTGCTCGCCATGGCGCTCGGCGCCGGCGAGACGACCGACATGCGCATGACTTCAGCCTACGCAACGATCGCCAACGGCGGCCGCAAGATCGTGCCGACGCTGATCGACCGCATCCAGGATCGCTACGGCAAGACCATCTACAAGCACGATGAGCGCGTCTGCGACGGCTGCGTGGCGGACGGCTGGCACAGCCAGGGCGAGCCGCTGATCATCGACAATCGCGAGCAGGTGCTCGACCCGATGACGGCCTACCAGATCACCTCGATGATGGAAGGTGTCGTGCAGCGCGGCACCGGTACCGGCGCCAAGTCGTTGGGCCGTCCCGTAGCAGGCAAGACCGGTACCTCGAACGACTACAAGGACGCGTGGTTCATCGGTTTCACGCCGGAACTGGCGGTGGGCGTCTATGTCGGCTTCGACACGCCGCGCAACATGGGCAGGCAGGCCACCGGCGGCGAGATGGCCGTGCCGATCTTCACCGACTTCGTCGCCGAGGCACTCAAGGGCAAGCCGCCGACCCCGTTCAACATGCCCGGCGGCATGGCGCAGGTCTGGATCGATCCGGGCACCGGCGTGAAGGCCAATGGTGGTGACCAGGCGATCTACGAGGCGTTCAAGCCGGGCACCGGCCCGAACCTCGTGACCTCGGTGATCGGCGTCGACTCGAACGCCTTCCAGGCCATCCAGCAGGGCCAGGACCCGGCCGCAACGGATATGACGCTGGGCCGCGGCGGGCTGTTCTAGGAACGGTTGCCATCGACGTCCCGTATGTGGATGGTGGCGTCCAGATTCCCGCCAGCGCCTTCGTTCGGAACCACAATTGACCACCCAGATCGACCGCATTGCAGAGGCATCCGCAGTGCGGCCCACGCCGCGCCAGCTCGCGTGGCAGCAACTTGAGTTCTACGGCTTCATCCATTTCGGCATGAACACCATGACCGATCGCGAATGGGGCCTCGGGCACGAGGACCCGGCGCTGTTCAACCCGGCACAGCTGGACGCCTACCAGTGGGTGGAGAGCCTGAAATCCGCCGGCATGAGGGGCGTGATCCTCACCTGCAAGCACCATGACGGCTTCTGCCTGTGGCCGAGCGCGCTCACCTCGCACTCCGTCGCTTCGAGCCCGTGGAAACAGGGCAGGGGCGATGTCGTCGCCGTGGTGGCAGCGGCCTGCTCTGCTCACGGCCTGAAGTTTGGCGTCTATCTCTCGCCTTGGGATCGGACCGAGCAAAGCTATGGCGCTGGAACGGTTTACGATGATTTCTTCGTCGGCCAGTTGCGGGAGCTGCTGACCGGCTATGGACCGGTGTTCTCCGTCTGGTTCGACGGCGCCAATGGCGAAGGCCCGAACGGCAAGACCCAGCTCTACGACTGGGACCGCTACTTCTCAGCGGTGCGCGAACTGCAGCCTGATGCCGTGATCAGCGTCTGTGGCCCGGACGTCCGCTGGTGCGGCAACGAGGCTGGACATACGCGGCAGAACGAATGGAGCGTCGTGCCGGCATCGTTGCGCGACGCCGAGCGGACAGCATCGCGATCGCAGAAGGCCGATGATGGCGGCTTCTCGCGCCAGGTGCGTTCCGATGAGGAGGACCTCGGCAGCCGTGAGGCCATCCTTGCCAGCAGTGATCCGCTCGTCTGGTATCCGGCCGAGGTGAACACCTCGATCCGCCATGGGTGGTTCTATCACGCGAGCGAGGACGACCACGTACGATCAGTCGACGAGTTGTTCGATATCTACTGCAGCAGCGTCGGCGGCAACGCGACGTTCCTGCTCAACGTGCCGCCCGATGCCAATGGCCGGATCGCCGACCCGGATCGCCGGACGCTGGCAGCGCTCGGACAACGCATCGAAAGCCTTACGGCGCGCGACGTTGCCTCAGAAGCGCAGCTGTCGGTGTCTGGCGGCCAGCTGACCGCGCGCAGCTGGCGAACTGCCGGCGCTGCCGACCGACCGTCCTTGGTGCTCGCCTGGGACCAGCCGATCGTGATCGATGGGGTCATCGTCGCCGAAGATATCGCCGATGGCCAGCAGATCGACGGGCTGCTGGTCGAAGCCCAGCTCGTGGACGGCCGCTGGGTCGAGATGGCAGAGCTGCAGTCGATCGGCTACCGCCGCATCAGATCGTTCGACGCCGTGACAACGCGCCAACTCAGGCTGACGATCACAAGCGCGCGGGGACCGACCAACATGAGCCTGCCGGCAGTCGTGCGTCACGTCGCAAGCGCAGCCAATGGTGGGTAACCGACTGGCCGGGGGTACCCTCCGCGAGTTACGGTGACTCCGTTTCCCGCTAACCCATTGATTTTAAACACCCGCACTTCGTCGATTAGGGCGATCCTCACCTTGATCGCGGGGATGCTTGAGGATTCTTGCGCTCGGCGGAATGCCGGCGTGGCATGGTGCGACAATGACGAACTGGCATGTCATCACCGGTGGCCCTAGTTCGGGCAAGACAACGATGATCCGCCTGCTGGCTCAGCGCGGCTATCGCACGACCATCGAACACGCTCGCCACTTCATCGACACCCAGCGGGTCACAGGCAAAAGCGTAGCTGAAATTCGTGCGAACCAGCGTGAGTTTCAAAGATCTGTGCTGATGATGCAGCTGAAGCAGGAGCAAGCACTTGATCCTGACGAGCTGTACTTTCTGGACCGTGCTCTTCCCGATTCCCTGGCCTACTATCGGTACTTAGGGCTCAAGCCCGAACCGGAATTGCTGGCAGCGCTGAAGACGACGTCGTACCGAAAGGTATTCGTGCTCGATCTGCTGCCGCTTGCGGAGGACTATGCAAGAACCGAGAGTTCCGTCGCTCAGCGCGAGATTCATGCGATGCTGATCGAGGTTTACGAGGGCCTTGGCTATCCCGTCGAGCGCGTGCCCGTCCTCCCGGTTGAGCAGCGGGTCGAGTTCATCTTGTCACGGGTTGAGACAAAGCCGCAGTTGGGTCATGTCGGTCCGGACGGGGCCGACCGCCGACACAGCTTCGCCAATGTGTCGCCCCCGGCCTCCCTCTCGCCCTCACCAGTTACCCCCTCAGCCACGACCATCGCTTGGCTCGAAGCAGGAGATGTCTCGGTTCAGTATCAGGCTCGACGCGATCTGGAAGGCCATGCCGATGCAGCACTGCAAAGCAGGATCGCAACGGAAGGCTGGGGGGCGGCCTTTCTGGCGCGGAGGAATGCCGACCAGTCCTGGGGGCGTGGCTTCTACCAGCCCAAGTGGACGAGTTCTCATTACACACTGCTCGACCTGAAGATGCTGGCGATCTCGCCAGTGCATCCGCTCATTCGAGCAAGCGTCCGCAAGATAGTCTCCGAGGAAAAGAAGGCCGACGGTGGCATTGGTCCCGGGAGATCGATCCCGGTAAGCGACGTATGCGTGAACGGCATGTTTCTCAACTACGCAAGCTACTTTGGCGTACCCGAGAACGAGCTCGAAAGCGTAGTCGACTTCATTCTCGCGCAGCGGATGACCGATGGTGGCTTCAACTGCCGGTTGAACCGCTCCGGCGCGCACCACAGCTCCATGCACTCCACGCTATCCGTGCTCGAGGGCATCAGCGAATATGCTCAGAACGGCTACAACTACCGGATCACGGAGTTGCAGCACGCTGCCGAGGAGGGGCGAGAGTTCCTCCTTCGGCACCGGCTGTTCAAATCAGATCGGACGAGCCTCATTATCCGACAGGACTTCCTGCGGCTGAGCTACCCCCCGCGATGGAAGTACAACATCCTCCGAGCCCTCGACTACTTTCGCGCCTCGGGCTCCCTTTGGGACCCGCGCATGTCAGACGCCGTCGCTGAACTGGTATCGAGGCAGCGTGAAGACGGGCGGTGGTTGTTGGCAAGCGCTCACCCGGGAGAAACGCACTTTGCCATGGAGACGGCGGGCCAACCCAGCCGGTGGAATACGCTATTGGCACTACGGGTGTTGAGATGGGTCCCCCGACAAGCAACGACAGACGAGGTGCGCCTCAAATCACCGCAAAGCCCTGAGGGCGTTTAGGATGACCACAATATCGATGGCTTCCTGAAACAGGGCTCCGGCCACTGGCGGCAGGAAACCGAACGCCGCGAACAGCATTCCTGCAAGCGATAGAAGCAAGCCGCCAGCGACGCTCTGCGTGGCGATTGCTCGAGTACGGGCTGCGATCTCGAGTGCGCCCAACGCGCGGTCGAGGCGGTCGACCAGGATCACGACTCCGGCCGTTTGCGACGACGCAGCCGAACCGAGTGCGCCCATCGCCACACCGACCGTGGCCGCTGCCAGCGCCGGTGCATCGTTAACGCCGTCGCCCACCATCATCGTGGGGGCATGCGCGGCCTCCCGCCGCACTACGTCGAGCTTGGCCTCAGGTGTGAGATCGCCGATTGCGGCGGTCACGCGTATTCGCGTTGCCAAGGCATCCACAACTTCCTGTCGGTCGCCTGAGGCGAGCACGATCCGCTGAACGCCATGCCGCGTGAAGCCCTCAATGACGTCGGCAGCGTCGTCTCGCAGTGGGTCGTGCAGGACGATGATGCCGGCGAGCCTGCCGTTGACAGCAGCTGCGACGACAGCGGCGCCAGACTCCAGTCCGGCCCGCAAGGCATAGGGATCGCCTTCGCTGCGGGCGGCTACGTACCGGCTCCCCCCGGCGGTCACCTCGTACCCGTCGACGCGGCCCGAAATTCCGGCGCCAGTCTCTTCGGTCACCGCCAACGGTGGTTCAAGCACCAACTTCCGACGGCGGGCCTCGGCGACCAGCGCCTGCGCGATGACGTGGTTGGAGGCCTGGTCGAGCGAGGCGACGAGGCGCAACAACTCGTTTGCGCCCAGCCATCCGTCGAAGGTGCGGATATCAGCGACATGGGCCACTCCGTGCGTAAGCGTGCCGGTCTTGTCGATGATGACTGTGCGCACTCGGGTCAACGCTTCGAGCGCCCCGCCATTCTTGATGAGAATGCCCTGACCGGCGGCTCTCGATATGCCGGAGATCAGGGCCACCGGTAGGGCGAGGATCAAGGGGCACGGGGTCGCGACCACGAGCACCGCCAGGGCACGCAGGTGGTCGCCGCTCGACCACCACGCGGCGCCGGCGATCACCACAGTCACCAGCAGGAACCACACGGCGAGGCGGTCGGCTACTCGGACCACGGGAGCTTTGCTTTGTTGAGCTTGCTCCACCAGGCGGACAATGTGCGCATAGGTGCTCTCGTCCGCGGGGTGCGTGACCGTCATCTCGAAGGCGTCGCCGGCATTGATCGAGCCGCTCAACACCGCTTCGTCCGCCATGCGGCTGACCGGCAGCGGCTCGCCCGTCAGGGCAGACTCGTCCACAATGGCCGTTGTCCCAACGACCTTGCCGTCCACTGGCAACGTGTCGCCGGCCCTGAGCAAAATGAGGTCGCCGGGAACAAGCTCGCCGATCGGCACCTCCTCCAATGTGCCGTCACGCTTGCGCATGGCAGTACGGGGAACGCGGCCCAGCAGCGCCGTCAGCTCGCGCTTAGCCCGCCCCTCGGCGAACTGCTCGAGCAGCTGGCCGCCGGCATACATGAGCCCCACCACATTGGCGGCGAGGGCCTCGCCGAACAGCAGCGCCGCAGTCATCGACAGCGCGGCCACGAGATCGAGCCCGACCGAGCCTTTACGCAAGCTGGTGACGATCTCCACGAGCAGTACCAGCAGGATCGGCAGTGTCGCTCCTGACCAGATCACACGCGACGCATCGGTCGATCCGGCCATTGCCGCTACGCCGCCGGTGGCAAGACCGGCAAGGGCCAGCACGACAAGACCCAGTCGCGGCGAGAATGGAAGGGCCGCGATCCATGGCGACTGGGGCAGGGTTGTCGTGTCGGTCATTGTGCCTCTCGTCGCGGCAGTTTGATCACCGCTTCAACACCGCTGGTCGTGCCAGGAACCGGGGAACTCAGGGCCAAACTTCCTCCCGCCTGTTCAATGATCCCTCTTGCGATCGAGAGGCCGAGGCCGCTGCCATCGGCGGTGGTTCCACCGCGCACAAAGGGCCGGCCGAGCTGGGCGAGCTCTGCGGGATCGAGGGGAGCCCCCTCATTCTGGATGTGCAACGTGTTGGCCGGCCCGACGAGCACTCGCACCGGCGCTGTTGGCGCACCGTGCTTCAAGCCGTTCTCGATGAGATTGCGCAAGACGATGGCGAATCCGTCCGGGTCCATGGCTGCGGGAAGGGTCTCTGCAGCGCCTGGGTCGAACCGCACACGATCGCGCCATGCCGTGCTGGCGTTTATGTCGCGAACGACCATCTTCAGTGCGGGCAACTGGTCGATCTCGCTGTCGGCCTTCGCGAAGCCCGCTTCGATGCGGGCCAGTTGCAGCAGCTTCTCAGAGAGTTGTGACAGGCGCTTGAGCGCGGCCTCGATCTCGCGTACGCGCCCGATCTCGGGCTTCCCGGCAAGCTCGTCTGCCAGCTGCTGCGTCTGGGCGAGCGCACCTGCGATGGGGGTCCGCAGCTCATGGGCTCCGCGCGCTGCAAAGGCCCGCTCGGCGTCGAGCGCAGATTTCAGCCGTCCGAGGAGCGCCCCGACCGCATCGGCAATGGGTGCGAGTTCGGCCGGATGGCGGTCGGAATGCAGCGGCTCTAGGTTGCGGCTGTCCCGTTGTGCGATGTCGTGGCGGAGCGCCTCAAGCGGGCGCAAGGCAAGCCGCATAGCCAACCACACACCTCCGGCGATCAAAGGGATAAGGGCAAGTAGCGGCAAGCCGAGAGCCGCGACGCTGTCCCGCAATGCCGTGACGCGTCGATCACTCAACTCGATGATGACGATCGAGTAGCCGGATCGCAGATCATCGAGCGCGAAGGTTCGTTGCCCGTCGAGTTCGCCGAAACCCTCCGGCGGCTCACCGGCGGGGATGTCGTCACGAGCGTGCTCGTCGCGCAGCACCAGAGTTCCGGCCTGGTCCCGGACGAAATAGGTGAAGCTCGCGTCGTGCTTGACGCCGTCCCGGGGGAAGTCGTCCTCGTCGCCATCGCCGTCTTCCCGGTCACCGCTGACTATCAACCGGTCCACGCCGTGGTCGCGCTCTCTCAGGTCATGAACGGCCAGCGGCAGGAGCCGCAGCGCACTCGCGCGCAGGCTGTCATCATAGGCTTCGTTGAGCTCGTGCTGCATCACAGATACGGAGATCGTGGCAGCGCCGGCCCACAGTAGTGCCATTCCAGCGCTCAGGCCGAGCGCAAGCCGCGAGGCGATGGAGGGTCGATGCTTCACTCCTGCACCTGGTAGCCAAGTCCACGACTGGTGTGAATGAACTCGCGCCCCAGCTTCTTGCGCAACCGGCTAATATAGACCTCCACGGCATTGCTCTCGATCTCAGCGCCAAAAGCGTAAAGCGAATCCTCAATCTCCGACTTTGTCACGACCGCCCCGCGGCGTGACAACAGCCGCTCTAGTACGGCCCACTCGCGGGCCGTAAGGCTGACTGGCCCGCCGTGGACGCTGGCCTTGCGGTGCGCAAGGTCGACGGCGACCCCGGCAGAGACGACGGTGGGTATTGGGTTACCACCGTAGCGGCGGGCGACTGCAGCGATGCGGGCGCTCATCTCGGCCAGATCGAAGGGCTTGACCAAGTAGTCATCGGCCCCGGCATTGAGTCCTTCGATGCGGACGGCGACCTGATCCTGCGCCGTCGTGATGATCACCGGCACCGTGTTCCCGACTCTCCTCAGCTCGCGCAACAGGTCGAGCCCGCGGCCGTCCGGCAGCCCAAGGTCAAGCAGGACCAACTCATACGGAACGCCGCTGAGCGCAAGCCGGGCGTCGTCGATTCGCCGCATCCAATCCACGGCATGGCCAGCCGACAGCATGTAGTCGCGGATGGCCGCGCCTAATACGTGGTCGTCCTCGATCAGCAATACGCGCAAAGAGGGTCCCGAGCTCCTTGTCTGCACCTAGGCCCGCAACCTTACGCCAACCTGAACGAGAAACCTCTGCAGCTTCAGCCTGACGTCAGGTTGGCATGTTCGAACGCCCATCAGGATTGCATACGATGGAGATTGGCAGATGAAGAAGCTTGCCGCGATGCTGATGCTGGCGACTGCGCTGGTCGCGCCCGCCACGGCCTGGGCCAGGGACGTGACAATGGAGGCACAGATGGTGCGCTACTCGGGTCGGGCGGCCTATTTGGCCGTTTATCTCACCGATCCGTCCGGGGCCTATCACTCAACGCTTTGGGTTTCTGGCCACAAGACCAAATATTACGGCACGCTGCGTGGCTGGGTTCAGGGGGTGTCTCAGGCCGGCGCGCTCAACCTGGACGGCATCACCGGTGCCAGCGTCGGCGGTGGCGAGACGCTGACCGTGCACGCCAATCTGGCTGATGCACTGATCGACGCCGGCTATCAGGTGCATGTCGATACGGCAGTCGAAGATGGTGGAGAATACGCCGACGATGCCGTGATCGCGGTCACCGCCACCCCGACTACGGTCGATGGCACTGGCTATCTCAGCAAGCTCTCGATCACCATGTAGGTCAGTTAGATGCGCCGCCTGCACGCCCTGGCAGGCCTCTCGGGCCTGGCTCTTGTCATCTTCATGGCCATTACCGGCTTCGTGTTGTCGCTGCAGCCGGTGCTCGAGACGGTCACCGCCGCGCCGGGCGTCGGCACGCCGAGTGTCGCCGCAGTCGCGGCGCGGGTAACCGACGCAGTGCCTGGCGCCGAGCGGCTCGTGCGGCTGGCATCAGGTGAGCTCGTCGCCTATGGCCGGGACGGGGCGACCCGAACAGCCGATATCATCGACCCGTCGAGCGGGTCGGTCATCGGCGCCTATGCGCCTTCGCCAGTGTTCTCCTTCATCTCCGAGTTGCATCGTTCGCTGTTTCTCGGCTCGGCCGGTCATGGCATCGCTGGCCTTGGCTCGCTCGCCATCCTGATACTTTCGGTGAGCGGCATCGGTTTGCTGGTCCGCAAGATGGGCGGTTGGCGTCAGCTCCTGGTCGCGCCCCGCGGCACCGGGGCGCAACGATTGCACACCAACCTCGCCCGGGCTGCAGTGCTGGCGCTGTTCATCACCGCATCCACCGGCATCTACATGTCGGCAGCCTATTTCGAGCTCGTGCCCAGCTCCGGTTCGGAGTTCTCCTTCGCGCCGACCGGTGCCGACGGGGCGCCGGCCCCCATTGCCTCGCTCTCCGGGCTGGCAGGTATTTCGCTCAACGACCTGCGCGAGCTGGTGTTTCCCGTTGCAGACGACGCCAGCGACGTCTTCACCGTCACCACCAGCACCGGCCAGGGCTATGTCGATCAGGCGACGGGGGCACTGATCTCCTATACGCCCAACAGCGCATGGCAGCAGGCCTACGAGCTCATCTACATGCTCCACACAGGGCAGGGGGCCTGGATTCTGGCGGTGCTGCTCGGCCTCGGGGCTCTCGCCGCGCCGGCGCTGGCGGTGACCGGTTCGGCGATCTGGTGGTTGCGCCGGCGTAGCATGCCGCGCATTGCGCACAACGCGTCGCCGCGCGATGCAGATACAGTTATTCTCGTTGGCAGCGAGTCCGGCAGCACCTGGGGCTTCGCCGCGAGCCTTCACGAGACGCTCGGCGCTCATGGCCACCGCGTGCACCTGGCCGCGATGAACGACCTCCGTCGCGCCTACCCCAAGGCGAGCCGCCTGCTTGTCCTCACCGCCACCTATGGCGACGGTGCGGCGCCTGCCTCGGCCCGGCAGTTCCTGACCCGGCTCAGGTCGTTCGGCTCGCGCCTCGATTTCGCTGTGCTCGGCTTCGGCGACCAGAGCTTCCCGCAGTTCTGCGGCTATGCGTTGGAAGTCGAGGCCGCGCTGGCCGATCGCGGGCTTCAGCCGCTCCTGCCTCTCTATGGCATCGTCCGCCAGTCCTCTGCGGACTTCGCCGCCTGGGGCAGCATTCTAGGCGAACGGCTGGGCATCGAGCTTGCGCTTTCCCACGTGCCCCCGCGCCCACGCACCCAGAGGCTCGTTCTGCAAGAACGTACGCTTTACGGCGTGGAGGTGCAGGCCCCGGTTGCGATGTTGCGCTTCGCGGTACCGGATCGCCGTCCAGGTCTTCCCCGTTGGCTCGGAGGACGGACCTTACCGCATTTCGAGGCTGGCGACCTCGTGGGGATTCTGCCGCCAGGCAGCGACGTACCGCGCTACTACTCGCTCGCCAGTTCATCGAGGGACGGCGTGCTCGAGATCTGCGTTCGCAAGCAGGCGAGCGGCATTTGCTCGGAATTCCTGCATGCACTCGCCCCGGGCGACGCGGTGGAAGCCTTCATCCGGCCCAACCCCGTTTTCCGCCCCAACCGTACCCGCCGACCGCTGATCCTTATCGGCGCGGGCGCCGGTGTTGCACCGCTCGCCGGGTTCGTCCGCAATAACCGGCATCGCCCAGTCCATCTGTTCTTCGGAGCCCGCGATCCGGGATCGGACTTCCTCTATCGCGACGAGATGCGCGATGCGCTGGCCGACGGTCGCCTCGCTTCCCTCACCACTGCGTTCTCGCGGGTTCTAGGCGGTGGCTACGTCCAGGATCGTCTGCTCGACGAAGGCGCTGCCATCCAGGAACTGGTCGCGCGAGGCGCCCAGATCATGGTTTGCGGCGGTCGCGAGATGGCGAGCGGAGTGCGTGAAGCGATAGACGCCTGCCTCGCCCCGGCCGGCCTCTCCGTCGACGGCCTCAAACGCAAGGGACTTTACCTCGAAGATGCGTACTGAAACCAACCTGGTCCGGCGAGCAATCAATGGTCCCACGATGGGGACACGCTATTCGGCGGTGTTCTTCGCGCGGGAGGAACGACCTCTAGCTGACCTGCACATTGCCCTTCAACGGGCCGTGGATGCTGTCGACAGCCAGATGTCCACCTGGAAGCCGGACTCCGATCTCATGCGGCTCAATCGCGAGCCGACCGGGACATGGTTGGACGTGCCCGACCAACTGGCAACCGTCTTGGCGTCTGCTCTGGACGTCGGTCGGCTTTCCGAGGGGGCCTTCGACATCGGCGTCGGCGACCTCGTGTCTGCCTGGGGCTTCGGGCCCGGTGCCGGCGTTCCCGATCCCGACGCCATCGCAACGGCCAGTTCAAGGCGACGAACGCCAGCGTATCTCGCCCTCGAGCTTGATCCGATCAGAAAACGCGTATGCAAACACGCTCCGATCACACTCGATCTTTCCAGCATCGCCAAGGGCTACGGGGTCGACGAGTTGGCTCGCGTGCTCGAGACAGGAGGCATATCGAGCTACCTCGTATCGATCGACGGCGAAGTGCGCGCGGGACAGCCAAAGCCGGATGGATCGCACTGGCGCGTCGCTGTGGAGAGCCCCGAGTTCGGGCGCCGGGCGGCCGCCGGCGTCATCGAAATCGTCGATGCAGCACTCGCTACGTCCGGCGACTATCGGCACTTCGTCGAGCACGGTCATGCCCGCGCCGGCCACACGATCGACCCGCTCAAGCAGGCACCTCTCCGCGACGGGCCATCTTCTGTGACCGTTCGCGCCGGAAGCAGCATGCAGGCGGATGCTTGGGCCACAGCCCTGATGGTCCTCGGTCCCAAGCGCGGCAGCGAACTGGCATCCACACTTGGCCTCGAAGTCTTGTTCGCCGAGCGCGTAACCGATGTTCCGCGCCCCATGACCCCAGCCCGTTTCGCCCACTACCCCAGCCCCTGAAAGGAGGAGCTATCATGACCAAGACCATCGTTACCATCGCTGCCACGGCATGCGGTATCTGCGTACTCGCCGCGGTACCGGCATCTGCTGCTGACGTCCGGAGCGAGCTTTCGCCCGACCTCATCTACGACCACTGCCTCGCGGCGGGCGTGGGCAGCGAGACTGAAGGCATCTTCATGCTGCCGGGCGGCCGTCGTGTCACCGGCACCGTGCTCTGTACTGCCGAAGACCTCGTTGTTGCCAAGGCCAAACCGTCGCGCCAACACGATGACGATGAGGACGACGACGATGAGGACGAGGAGCAAGAGAACGACGGCTACGAAGCCTGACCGGACGACAAGCGGAGCCTTGCCGGCTGCGGGCTGCCCCTAGACGACGGTGCCGAACAGTGCGCCGATGGCGGCAGTAATCAGCATCGCCAGGGCACCCCAGAACACGACGCGGACGGTCGGCTTCCACGGCGAAGCCCCGCCCGCGGCGGCTCCAGTTGCCCCAAGAGCGCCCAGGAACGCCAGTGATGCCAGGGCGACGATCCAGATCATCCACTCGCTCGGCGACACAAGGACGGCGAGCAGGGGCAACGCCGCACCAATGGCGAAGGTCACGGCCGAGGTGAGCGCTGCCTGCACCGGCCGCGCGGCGGATATCTCCGACAGGCCCAGCTCGTCGCGAGCATGGGCGCCCAGCGCATCCTTGGCCATGAGTTGCGTGGCAACCTGACCGGCGAGCGATTCTTCGAGTCCTCGAGCAACATAGATGGCGGTCAGTTCAGCGTGCTCCGAGGCGGGCGCGTTCGCGAGCTCCCACGTCTCCTTGGCAAGGCTCGCAGCCTCGGTATCCGACTGCGAGCTCACGGAAACGTACTCACCCGCCGCCATCGACATGGCGCCGGCGACAAGCCCGGCTACCCCCGCGACAACAAGCGCGCCCTTGTCCCCCGAGGCCGCTGCAACACCGATGATCAGGCTCGCCGTCGACACGATGCCGTCATTGGCTCCGAGCACGGCGGCCCTGAGCCAACCGATACGCCCGACCTGGTGATCTTCCGTATGGGTCTTCATCCTGGTCATGAGGTTTCGTTCTCGCGCTTGCTGTGGCGGCCGACGCCGTATCTCGACGCTGTTTGGACCGTGGCGCGGGTGTCGGTTGCTATGCAGCGCCCAAGGCCGCCGCAGAGCGCCACAGCATATACAAAGCCACGCCGAAGATGAGCGTCGCGAACAGGGTGTTTAGCAGGCCGCGACTTCTGGAGATTTGATCTGCCGCAAAGGCGCCGAGCATGCCGCCCCCAATGCCCCCGCCGACGAACACGGCCGCCAGCGGCCAGTCGACGAGACCAGAAGCGGCATAATTGAGCGCTGTGGTCAGCCCGAAGGCGGCGACGGCTACGAGCGAAGATCCGACCGCCGAGAGGATCGGCATGCCGGTTGCGGCGATCAGCCCGGGAACGATGAGAAAGCCACCGCCGATGCCGAAAAAGCCGGAGAACACACCGGTTGCGGCTCCGTATCCGACTGTCTTGGGGGCGTTCTCCAGCGTGCAGGCGGGGGCAGGGTTGGCAATCCTCGCGCGAGTTCGCAGCATCAGACCGCCCACAACCAGCATCAGCAAGGCAAACAGGAACAGCAGCTTCTCGCCATCGATCAGTTTGCCCAGGCTCGAGCCGAGATAGGCGCCAGCAACGCCGGCGGAAGTGTAGATCGCAGCGCAGCGCCAGCGGACGTTGCCGCGGCGGGCGTGGCTGAAGAGGTTGGCGAGGGCATTCGCCGCGACCGCGACGGCGCTGGTGCCTAGCGCCAGATGCGGGCTGGGCACCCCGACCAGATAGACCATCAGCGGCACGGCCAGGATGGAACCGCCGCCGCCGAAGAGCCCGAGCGTCAAGCCAACGAGCCCTCCGGAAAGGGCGCCGAGCAGGTACTGGAACGGTTCGAGCAGCATAGCCTCGAGAATCGGGGGGGCCGGCCGAGCCGGGCCTGTTGGCAGGGATCAGCGGACGGCGCTCTTGATGGCGCTGTACAGCGAACCAGCGCGCGCGCCGGAACGGCAATAGCCGAACATGGGCTTGGGCAGTTCCTTGAACGCCTGCTCGGCCCGGATCAGCGCTCCTTCGGTGAGTCCGCCGGAAACGGGGATATGCACAGCGAACAGGCCGGCCCGTTCCGCCGCGCTGGCGATCGAGGCGAAGCTCGGCTGGCCGGGCTCCTCCTGGTCGGGGCGGGCACAGAGGATCGACTTGAAGCCGGCATCGGCGATTGCCTGCACGTGTTCGGGCGTAATCTGGCCGGCAATAGCAAAGTCGGCGTCGAGCTTGCGGTGGTTCACGGTTTTGTCTTTCGTACTAGGGGAGGAGAAGGGCCACATGGTTGAGGTCTCGTTGGTTGAGGGGCGGGTCAGAGGGCGTTCACGGGCACCTTGAGGAAGGTGCGACCGCTCTCGTCCTTGGGTGGCAACTCGCCGCCGCGGATGTTCACCTGTAGCGACGGGATGATCAGCGCGGGCATGGCCAGGGTCGCATCGCGAGCGGTGCGGAGCCGGACGAACTCCGCCTCGGTCACCCCGTCATGGACATGGATGTTGTGCTTGCGCTCGTCGCCGACGGTGGTCTCCCAGCGGATCTCACGGCCGTTCGGACCGTAGTCGTGGCACATGAAGAGGCGCGTTTGGTCGGGGAGGCTCAGGATGCGCCTGATCGAGCGAAAGAGCGTTGCCGCATCGCCGCCCGGGAAATCGGCCCGAGCCGAGCCGCCGTCGGGCATGAAAAGGGTGTCGCCGACGAACGCGGCATCGCCGACCACATGCGTCATGCAGGCGGGCGTGTGGCCGGGGGTGGCCATCACATGCACCGTCATCGCGCCGATCGCATAGCTGTCGCCATCCTGGAACAGCCGGTCGAACTGGCTGCCGTCGCGCTGGAACTCGGTGCCTTCGTTGAAGACCTTGCCGAACACTTCCTGCACGGCCTTGATGTTCTCGCCGATCCCGAGCTTGCCGCCCAGGTGCCGCTGGATGTAGGGCGCGGCTGATAGGTGATCGGCATGGGCGTGCGTCTCGATCAGCCACTCCAGCGTCCAGCCCTTGTCCCGGATATGGGCGATGATGGCGTCGGCGTGTTCGAAACTGATGTGGCCGGACGCGTAGTCGAAATCCATAACGGAATCGACGACGGCGCAGGCGGTCGAACTGGGATCGCGGACGATGTAGCTGATGGTGTTGGTGGCCGGATCGAAGAACGGTACCACTTCGGGCCGGACGGTGAGTTCGGCGGCGAACGGAATTGGCTTGACGGTCATGAGGTCTCTCCCAATGGTCAGGTGCGCTGGCGCTTGCTGCTGAGACGCAATGCTGCGTAGATCGGGCAGAAGCCTAGGGCAGAGGTTGCGACCAGAACTGCGCCGGCGATGATGGCGCCCCAGAATGCCAGGCTGTCCGACCATATCGGCCAGCCGGTGACAAAGGGCGCGACGGCGAGAACTGCGCCAAGGATGAAGCGGATGATGCGATCCAGGTTTCCGACGTTCGACATACTGTCCTCTCGGGTGCCGCGAGATGCACGTGCATCTTCGTTGACATACATATTCGAATATTCTAATATGTCAACATGAATATCGCAGAACTTGAGCCGCGGGCCGACGAGGCCGCCGAACTGCTTGCCGCTATGGCCAATCCCAAGCGGCTGTTGATCCTTTGTCATCTGCTCGACGAGGAACTCAGTGTCGGCGAGCTCTCGGAGCGCGTGCAGCTTGCGCAATCCCCGCTGTCGCAACACCTGTCGAAACTCCGCGCCTTGCGGCTGGTGGCGACCCGACGCGATGGCCAGATGATCAAGTACCGCCTTGCCTCTGCCGGCGTGGCGAGCATCCTGAAGACGCTGCACCGCATCTATTGCATGCCGCTGGAAACGCGTGCTGACGCCCGGGATTAGTCGCCCTAAGTCGAGTGTTGCCTCGACAGGAAGGTAGTACGGCACGTCGAGTTGCCGCTTGACCCAGGTCAAGCGCTTCAACCGGACGTGGCGTAACCGTAGCAGGGCGGCGCCTGTGCGACGCCGCTTCAGCTGCGGGAGCGTATGATGCCCAGGTTCGTCCACATCGACATCTCGGCGGATCGGCCGGAAAGGGCAGCCGCCTTTTACAGGCAAGCCTTCGGCTGGACGGTGACTCGGCTCGATGGACCGGTGCCGTATTGGCTCGTGGCGGTGGATTCCGCCGACCCCAATGCTATGGGAGCCGGGATCGGGCAACGGACAGAGCCCTGGCAGACGACCGTACCCACTATCGATGTCGCCAACGCAGACAAAGCCGCCGCCACGATTGTCGAGGCAGGGGGGTCGATCGTCATACCCAAGACACGGATCCCCGGCGTGGGCCAATTGGTCACGTTCAAGGATACCGAGGGCAACGTTATGGCCGTTCTCGAGAGCGACCCTGCCGGTCAATGGCAGGCCGGGCCGGCGGGAGCGCAGGGAGCCACCTGAGAGGATGCACCAGCCGGCGCGCTTAACTGTCCGGCGAGGCAGCCGCGGGCAAGTTTGGTTCGACCTCGGGCAGGGGAGACGGACCCGCCCGCGTCGCTCGCAGTGGCGTCGTCCTTAGGAGACGATGAGACGGTCTTCGACCGAATGTACCCCAGGCGTCGCCCAAGCGGCTTCCTCAACCGCCGATCGTTCGCTTAGGGTGCGCACCGTGCCGGTCAGCGTCACCTTGTTGCCCGAAACGTCCACCTGGATCTGGTCAGCCTCGACCTCGGCACGGCGCCTCAATGCATCTTCGATGCGTTTCCTGACGTCACCGAAGGCGGGTTTGGGGGCCAGTGTGATGAGGTTGGTGACACCGCGTACGCCGTCGATGTGGCGGATAGCCTCGCCGGCTCCTGTCTTCTGATAGTGCCATTCGAGGGTACCGGTCAGTGTAACCCACCCGTCTTGCACCATGACCTGGACCCGGTTGTCCGGCACCAGTGTGCTCCACTTGAGGGTGTCGATCACGCGCCTGGCAATTTCGTCGTCGGCATCGCCCGTAATTGACGGAAGACGGACCTCAATCTCCTGGGCAATCGCGCGCACGCCCTTGACGTGCGAGACGGCGCGCGCAACCGCTTCCCTCTGGCTGTAGCTGGAGACATGGCCGGTCAGTGTGACGATACCATCCTCCACCGCCACGCCGATATCGTTCGCGTCGATAGACGGCTCGAACTCGAGTTCATCGAGAATGTCTTGCCGAAGTGCGCTGTCGTTCATTTCTTCCTCCGCTATGGGAAAATCCCAGTTGGCACCTTGTCCCGGTCCTTGGACTTGATCTGGCTCAAGCTGCCATACCGTGCGCCCGAGGAGGTGGCATCGTAGGTCTCACAACATCTAGAGTTGTTCGCCTGCGGGCACCGACACGACGACAGCGGTGCCGGAGACGATCGTGTCGGCTGGGTGGAGGATGACTTCGTCACCAGCCTTGAGCCCGGCGACCACCTCGGCGAGCTCTGCGTTTCGCTCGCCGAGTTCGATGCGCCTCGCTGTGGCCTTGCCATCCTCGACAACGAAGGTGGCCCAGTCGCCACCGAGGCGAAACAGCGCCCCGATGGGGATCGTAAGCAGGTCCTCGCCGCGCCAGCGGACAATGTGCGCCACGACGCGAAATCCGTGGCCGAGACGCTGCCACTCAGTGGGCGGGGCCAAGAGCTTGAGGGTCGCCGTCGTTCGCTGCTCCTCGATGCCGAGAGCCGAGACCTTGGTGACGGCCATGGGCTCGATCCTGACGAGTTCGGCAGCGAGTGGCGGACCACCCCAGCCATCGATTGACGCCTTCGCCCCGGGCTGAAGTTGCACGGCGTCGCGCGACGAGAGCTCCGCGGCGATCTCGAGGTCGGCCGGATCGCCAATGTTGAGGAGCGGCGTGCCGGCCTGGACGACCTGTTCACTCTCGGTCAGTACCTGCAGGATCCGGCCCGAAACGGGTGCCTTCAGCTCGACGCAGCATGCGTCGGTTCCGCTGCCGCCGACTCCCTCGATGAGGGCCGCCTCGGCGCTTTGGAGCTCACTCTCGCGCACTCCAAGGCTCGCTTTGGCGCTCTGCAGTGCGGAAGTGGCGACGTCGAGGTCATACTGGGCTTTTTCGAGAACCTGCGCCGATACCAGGCCACGCTGCGATAACGAGATAGTGCGCTCGAGCGCCCGTTCAGCGAAGTCGAGCTGCTTCTCGGCTTGAGTTAGCTGAGTTGACGCGAATTCAACCGCAGCACGCGCCGTCTCGGCTGTGGCCTGGGCGATGCGCCGCGAACGCTCGTCGAGGAGGCCTGGACCGGCGGGCCTGATGATCGCGATGACCGTTTCGTTGGCCAACACGGTGTCGCCCGCATGGAGGCTCAGACGCTGCAACTGGCCGGTGACCGGCGCCGATACGGTGAAGACTTCGCGAATCCGGCTTTGACCTTCCTCCTCGACCATCACGTCGAAGCTGCCGCGTTCGACCCTGGCCGTCTCAACCTCGATAGGGCGGGGCCACAAGGCCCATGCCAGCCCGGCTCCGATGAAGAGCGTAGCAATCACGATGACTATGCGACCGAACATGGGTGTCACTCCCTGGTCTTGAGCACTGCGATCATGTCGAGGCGATCGACCCGACGGCGAACAACGAGGCCAGACACGACTGCCGCGAGGCAGACGATCAGGCTCGAGTAGGCGTAGACCTCCGGCCCGAGGATCAGGGCCATCCGATAGACCTCATTGGAGAACCCGGCGACCATGGCCAGCGCGATCAGGTAGCCGATCGCCCAGCCGAGCGGTTGGGCCAAGAGGGTGACGATGGCGATCTCGCCCAGGAGCAGGGACGAGACCTCGCCACGCGTGAAGCCGAGGACCCGAAGACTGGCCATCTCCCGCCCCTGTTCGGAGAGCGAGATGCGCGCGAAGTTGTAGACGACCCCAAAGGCAATCAGCGCCGCCAGGCCGGCGAGTACCCCAATCATGACGAAGAGGTTCTGGACCTGCGTGTTTCGGAACTGCTTCAGAGCGATCGACTGCAGGGCGATGTAGCCGGCCGAGGGAGTGCGCTTGAGCACCGAGAAGAGGTTCGCCTGCTGCGCCGGGTCGATCGTCAGGTTTGCCCCGGATATCGCAGTGTCGTCACCGACCAGCCGGTTCAGCGCGTCGAGTTCCATGTAGGCGCCGAGCCCCATGAAGCCCTCCACCACATCGCTTATGGGAACCGCGAACTCACGGCGGTCACCTTCAAGCAATCTGATCCAAACCGTGCCGCCGGCCGGTACGTCGAGGATATCAGCGAGCGCCTTCGACAGGACCAGTCCGCTCCCAGGGAGCGGGACAGTGCGTCCGTTCTCGTCGATGACGCGGCTGAGATCGGCGTCGAGCGGGCGGCCGACAATGGCGACACGCCGGCTCACCTGGCCGCTGCTGATCTCCACGCCGACGGCCCGGTAGGGCTCGGCACGGATCACTCCGGGCAGGCGCTCCACCGCAAAGAGCGCCGACAGCGTGTTCTGGCTCTGGAACGCCAGGGTGGCATCCTGCCGGTCAGCCCGATTGAAGGTCAGCTGGATCATGTGCTCCATGGCACCGACCGTCCACAGCGAGCCCACGAGAATTGCGACCGAGAGGGCAACGCCGAGGACGCCACCAGCACTTCGCCACGGCCATCTCAGCAGGTGCCGGAGCGCGATCACCGAGGTCTGCCGCAAGCGAACGACTTGTCTCAGCCCGCGTCCGAGAACCTTGCGGTAGTCAGGCGGTGCCGGCGGCGACATAGCAACGGCTGGTGGCAGCCAGGCAGCCTTGCGGACTGCGTTCATTGCCCCAATCACGCCGGCGCCCATGGTCGTTCCAGCGGCAAGGACATAGGTGCTTGGATCACGGCTGAAGATCAGCAGCGGGAAGCTGTAGAACTTGGCGTAAACAAGGGTCAGCTGGGTTCCCAGCCAGTAGCCGCCGGCAAAGCCGATGGCGCACCCAACCAGCGCGATCAGCAGCACAAGCTCGATGTAATGTCGGGCGACGGCCCAGGAGGAGTACCCGAGCGCTTTCATGAGCCCAATCTGCTCGCGCTCGAGTGAAATCAGCCGCGACAAGGTGATGTTGACCAAAAAAGCCGCTACCAGCAGGAACACCGGCGGCAGCATCTGGCTCATCGCCTGCAATCCGATGAGTTCCGACTCCAGGAACACGTGGGAGATTTGCTGGTCGCGCCCATAGGCTCCGCGTCCGCCGTAGGGCGCCAGCAACTCGTCGAGCGCCTCGATCGCTTGCGCTTCCGAAGCGCCGGGCAGCAGTCGGAGCGATACGTTCGAGAACGCACCCTCGAGGCCATACGCAGCTGCCAGCTCCGCTTCCTGCATCCACAATATGCCGAAGCGGTGCTCGTCGGGCAGCATCTCGCCTGGCGCCATCGCGTAGATGAAGTCCGGCGAGAGGGCGATACCTGTCACCGCGATGGTGCGCAGAGTGCCATTGATCAGCACCTTGACGGACGAGCCAGGTACCAGGGCGTTTGCCTTGGCAAAAACCTCGCTAATCACGGCTTCGCCCGGTCCTTCTGGCAACCTACCGTTGCGCAGGTACAGGCGGTTGAGCACTGGCTCACCGATCCGCGGCAGGGAGACGAGGAGGACCGATGCCGGCGCGGAGACCCCCTCGATATCGGCCGTCGCCACCCGCTCGATCCGTCCCTCGGCCGATAGTACCCCGTCAATCTCGGCGATCCGGGCGAGCAGCGGGCGCGGCGCCCGGGTCACGGCGGCAAAGACGTCGGCGAAGCGGTGCGTCTCGTAGTAGGCGTCCCGGGTGTTGGCGAGCGACTGGTAGGTGCCGACGCCGATTGTCATGGTCGCAACGCCCGCCGCCATTACGAGCGCAATGGCGATCACCTGCGCCCACAAACGCCTCAACTCCCGCAGCAGCTTGATGTGAAGGGCGCGCATCGGTCACCAGCTCACTTCTGCGGGAGACTTGCGGGTGGCGTTGACTTCCGTCGTGGCGATCCGGCCGTCGGCGAACTGTACGACCCGGTGGGCAATTTGCCTGATCGCTACGTTGTGCGTGATGACGAGCGTGGTCGTCCCGAGCTCCTCGTTCACCTTGGTGAGCGCTTCAAGCACCAACACGCCCGTCTTGGAGTCGAGTGCCCCTGTCGGCTCGTCACACAACAGCAGGTCAGGACGCTTGGCGATGGCACGAGCGATCGCAACCCGCTGCTGTTCACCGCCGGAAAGCTGCGCCGGGAAATGATCGAGGCGGTCCCCAAGGCCGACCATCTCGAGCGCCTCCTCGGGCCGCATCGGATTGCCGGCGATCTCAGTGACGAGTTGCACGTTCTCCTTGGCGGTGAGGCTAGGGACGAGGTTGTAGAACTGGAAGACGAAGCCGACGTGATCGCGGCGATAGCGGGTGAGGCGCCCCTCGGAGGCCCGGGTCAAGGGATCACCACGGAACCAGACGTCGCCTGCTGTCGGAGTATCGAGGCCGCCGACGATGTTGAGGAACGTGGACTTGCCGGAACCGGACGGCCCAAGGATGACGATGAACTCGCCCGGAGACGCGGCGAAATCGACGCCCTTGAGTGCCTGAACCTCGACTTCGCCCATGCGATAGATCTTGGTCAGCCCCTCGGTGAGGAGCAGCCCACGGGATTCGTCGCTGGTGCGTTTGTCATGCATGCCTGATCTTGGACGTCATCGAGGCCCTAGCGGTTGATCTCGATCAAGCGCCGGACGGTCTCTTCAGGCGGCCTCCACCTCATGCCTCGAAGCACCTCGGCTCGACTAAGGCAACAGCACCGCGGCACCGTTGATGGCCCCGGACCGCAGGTCCCCAAGCGCCTCATTCGCGGCTTCCAGCGGATACGTTGTCACCGTTGTCGCGACAGTCAGCGATCCCAGCCGGGCGAAGAAGTCGGTTGCATCTGCAGTTGTCAGGTTTGCCACTGAGGCGATCTCTCGCTCACCCCAGAGGTCAGCGTACGGAAATGCAGGGATGTCGCTCATATGGATGCCAGCACAGACGACCCGGCCGCCCTTGTGTACGAGCCGCAACGCCAACGGAACGAGCTCGCCCGCCGGCGCAAAGATGATGATGGCGTCCATTTGCTCCGGCGGCTGTTCGTTGGTCCCACCTGCCCAGACGGCCCCGAGACTGCGGGCAAACGCCTGGCCGCTCGCGTCTCCCGGCTTGGTGAATGCGTAGACCGCGACACCGTCGGCACGGGCCAGCTGGGTGATAATGTGGGCCGCAGCCCCGAACCCCATCAGCCCCAGCCGTCTTGGCTTGCCGGCTCGCCGGTACGAACGAAAGCCGATCAGGCCGGCGCAGAGCAGGGGAGCAAGGTGCGCGTCGTCACCTCCGGCCGGCAGGCGAACGCAGTTGGCGGCCCGCGCGACACAGAACTCCGCATATCCGCCATCGCGATCGTAGCCGGTGAACTGCGGCCGGTCGCATAGGTTCTCCTGCCCGGCGAGGCAATAGCTGCACTCGCCGCATGTCGCTCCGAGCCAGGGGACGCCAACGCGGCCCCCGACAGTGAAGCCCTCAGCGCTCTCGGCCACAATCCCGACGACCTCGTGCCCCGGCACGAGGGGCAGCCGGTGCGCGGGCAGGTCGCCGTCGACGATATGCAGATCGGTGCGGCACACGCCACAGGCCGTGACCCTGATCAGCAACTCGCCTGGTTCAGGGGCAGGAACGGGAATCTCGTCGAGCATGAGCGGAATTCCGGCCCGGTGCAACCTCATGGCTCGCATTGCCTGTCCCCCTCGATCAAAATGCCCCGGCGATGCGCCGCACTGGCGCCAGGAGCTTGCTGGCCTCCACCAGGACCCAGGAGCCGAGAGCGGCGGCGGATGCGACAGCCAGCTCTAGTCCCGAGGGGACGCCGAAATGGAAGATCTCGCGCAGAGCCGGAACATAGATCGCAAGGAGGATCAGCGTCAGCGTAGCGGCGGCGATGGGCAGGAACAACGGCTGCGGTCGGGGCAGGGCGCCTTCGAAGACCGAATGCTGGCTCGAATTGCTGAGCACCAGCCCGAGGTTGCCGATGATCGTCGTCACGATCGTCATGGCCCGAGCGACGTCGTCGTCGACCCCTACCGCCAACGCACCTGCGAAGATCCCAAATGCGGCAGCAAGGACCGCTGTGCCCTGCGCGAGGCCATAAAGCAGTTGCGGCAGGGACGCGACGCTTTCGCTGCGCCGGCGCGGCGGACGGCGCATGATGTCGGGCTCAGCCGGCGTGTCCTCAAACGCAAGGGAGGACATCGAGTCAACGACCATCTCCAGAACCACCACGTGCAGTGGCCAAATTGCGATCGGCATGCCGAACACCACGGGGAGAAATCCCAGCCCGGCAATGGGAATGTGTACCGCGGCAATATAGATGATGACCTTGCGCAGGTTGTCGAATATCCGGCGTCCCAGTCTGATACCCTCGATGATGCTGCCGAAATCCTCCTCCAGCAGGACAATTCCGGCGGCCTCGCGAGCCACGTCTGTACCACGCTTGCCCATGGCGATGCCGATGTCGGCGGACTTGAGCGCTGGTGCGTCATTGACGCCGTCCCCGGTCATCGCGACGGTCTCGCCAACGGCCTGCAGCGCATCGACCAGCTGGAGCTTCTGCTCTGGCCTGACCCGAGCGAACACACTCACCGTCCGGGCCCACTTCTGCATAAGATCGGGGCCGGCGCCTCGCAGGTCCTCTCCCGTCACGACTTCTGAACTGGGAATTCCGGCTTCGGCGGCGACGGTGCGGGCCGTGGCTGGAAAGTCGCCAGTGATCATCTTCACTTCGACCCCAGCCGCATGGGCCGCCGTCACGGCGGCAGGCACACTGGCTCGCACCGGATCCTCGAAGGCGAGAAGGCCAAGGTAGCGGAACGCAAACTGGCGGGGGTCGTCGGGCAGCACCTCTGTGTCCCAAGCAGCCTCCGCTACCGCGAGCACCCGCAGTCCCTCGGTCGCCAAATCATGGGCACGGTCGATCATGGCTGCCGCGTCGCCGGCGCTCATGGGGCACATGCCGATAACCGCTTCCGGAGCCCCCTTGGTCGCAACGAACAGGCTTCCAGTGCTGTCGCGCCAAACCTGAGAAATGGCAAGCAGAGTGGTGGTGAGACCGTATTCTCGTGCCAGCCCGAGGCCTTCATCGAGGTCAGATGCCAGCACATTGTCAGCCAGATCGAATACCGCGAGATCCATTGGGTCATAGCCGCCGCGGCGGGAGGCGTAGCAGGCACCCCTTAGCAGCGGCACGAAGCCGGCCGGCAATACCTCTGTCTGCCGAACGTCAAGCCGCGTTGCGCCATCGTCGAGATAGCGCAACTGCATCCTGTTCTCCGTGATGGTGCCGGTTTTGTCGACGCACAGACAGGTCGTTGCGCCGAGCGCCTCGACTGCCGCCGCGCGACGAACCAACACCCCTACCTGTGCAAGTCGCCAGCTGCCTATTGCGAGGAATATGGCGAGTGCCACGGGAAACTCCTCTGGCAGCATCGCCATGCCGAGGGCGATGCCGGAGAGGATTCCTTGCAGCCAATCCTGCATCACCAGCCCGTAATAGACCGCGAGGCCCCCGCACACGAAGAGCGCGAGGATGCCGAACACGCGGACGAGCCGGCCGGTCGCCTGCTGCAAGTGCGTTTCCTCAGGAGCGATGGCCGCCAGCGAGGCCCCGAGCTTGCCGGTCTCGGTGCGTGGACCGGTCTCGGTCACGCGGGCGACGCCGTGGCCGTTGACGACGAGCGTACTGCCGAACACCCGATTTGGCGGGGGCAGCATTCCGGTCGGCGATGCGGCCTTGTCCACCGGCACGGCTTCGCCGGTGAGCAGCGACTCGTCGATGGACAGATGGGCGGCGGCCAACAGGACGCCGTCGGCGGGCACGCGCTCACCCTCGTTGAGAATGACCAGATCGCCGGGAACCAGATCTGCTGAAAGAAGGCGAACATCCTCACCATCGCGCCGCACCCGTGCAATGGGTGCGGAGAGCTGCTTCAGCGCTGCGAGTGCATCTTCGCTTCGTCGCTCCTGAATGAGCATCAGTGAGATGCTGAACAGGGCAAACAGCATCAGCATCGTGCCCTCAGCCATGCTGCCCAGCACGAAATAGATCGCCGCCGCCAGCAAGAGCAGGATCAGCATGGGCTCCCGGGCGAGACGCAACAGCCGATCCCACACAGTTGGTGGCTTGCCCGAAGGCAGGCTGTTGGGCCCGAACACTTCCAGCCGGCGCCGTGCCTCAATGCTGGTGAGGCCGGATTGGAGTTCCATGTCGATCGGCGCCGCTTGCACTCTATGGCTCCAGGGAACGGTCGGTTGCCGGAGGCTATCGGGATGCAATGAGGTGCCGATTGATACAGGTCAATCTGGACGCGAATTGACGCGAATCAAGACGCCCCGACGCGGGCGACGCCACACTGGCCGTCGGCCCTAAGAGGGGGAAATGGGGCGCCCCGATCGTCTGCAATGACGGCGTCACCATCGCCAAGGAGTTCAGTCTAAAGAACCCCGAGGAGAATCTCGGCGCTCGTATGCTGCGTCAGGCAGCCGAGAAGACCGGAGACATCGTCGGTGACGGCACCAGCACGGCAACGGACCTCGACGCACTCGCCGTTGCGATAAGGAATATGATGACCCGCTGCTGCCGCGGAGCGCCCGACCATAGGCGGTGAAGGCGCTAGCGAAGCACCAGCCTCACTCTGACGGCTTCGCTTGCATCTGTCTCAGGGACGCGGAAGAATCCCATGCGGGCGGCAAGATCGAGCATCGCGCCATTCTCCCTGAGGATCAGGCCATCGATCCGGGCGAGTCCATCCGCCCGGGCATAGTCGAGCAATTGGCGCATCAGAGCGGTACCGAGCCCCAGCCCCTGGAGGTCGCTCCGTACCATGATGCCGAACTCTGCGCTTTCATGGTCGGGATCCGAGGCGAACCGACCGATGCCGGCGAGATCCCCCGTTTCGGCCTCGAGCGCGACAAACGCGATGTCGCGGTCATAGTCGAGTTGGCTCAGGCGTACGATCATCTCGTGCGAGAGCGACCGCGTGGGCGTTAGGAACCGGAGTCGCATGTCCTCAGCTGTCACTCGTTCCAGGAACCGGGGATAGAGCGCCGCGTCTGCCGGTCGCATAGGGCGAATGTCGAATGTCTGCCCGTTGGAGCGGATCTGCTGCTCCCAACCCGACGGGTAGGGGCGAACTGCCAGCCTTCGGTTGGGGCTCGCCTCCCTCAGTCGCTCGGCCGCGATCTCGATACGGGCATCGAGGGCTATTGTCCCGTGGTCGTCGACCAGTAGCGGATTTATGTCGATCGCCACGATGCCCGGCTGCTCAATTGCCAATTGGGATAGCGACAGCATCGCAGATATGACTGCCTGCCTCGCTGCCGGCGGCCGGTCGCGATAGCCGGCCATAACGCGCGAGATGCGGGTGGCGTCGACAAGGTCGCCCGCGAGAACCTCGTCGAGGGGCACGAGTCCGGTCGCCGTGTCGCGCACGACCTCGACCGAAACGCCTCCGGCTCCGAAGACGACCACCGGCCCAAAACTCGGATCGGTGTTGAGACCTAGAAGCAGCTCATGCGCGTGCTTCCGACGGATCATAGGCTGGATCGTGAAGCCTTCGAACTCTTCGAGCCCTGCGGCCAACGCCCTGGCCCGTATGTCTGCGGCGGCCTTTTGGGCCAACTCGGGGCTGGTAAGGTCGAGGACGACGCCGCCGATGTCCGACTTGTGGGTAACCTGTTTGGCCAGAAGCTTCACTACCAGAGCATCGTGCCGCTCGAGCAGCTCGGCCGCAACGGCGCCGACTTCCAGTTCGCTGGCCGCGGTGCGTGTCTCGGGTACCGGAATACCATACGCGGCGAGCACCGCCTTGGCCTCCGGTTCGGTCAGCACGGTTCGGCCCTCGTGCGCTACTTCCTTGAGGATGCTCTGCACGCGCGGGGCATCGGTCTGCACGGCGCCCGCGCTAGGCGGCACGCGTTCCAGTCGCTCACGCAGCCTGGACCAGCGGGTGAGGAAGTCGACCGCCTGGGCCCCTGCTGCCGGTGTATCAACCGCGACGATGCCCGTCCGACGCAGAGCTATCCTAGCTGGTTCGGCCGTCTCCTTGCCAAGCCAACACCCGATCGTCGGCTTGCCGGCAATCATCCCGCTCGTCGCGAGTCCGGCGACGGCAAGCGCAGCGTCCAGCGAGGAGGAAAGCGCCGTCGGGCAGTTCATCGCGAGCACGACATCGACAGATGCGTCCGCCGCCACGGTTGAAACGGCGGCGGTGTAGCGTTCAGGAGGGGCGTCTCCAATAATGTCGACCGGGTTCGCACGAGACCACGTCGCCGGCAGCGAAGCGTCCAGGCTCGCCAACGTCTCCGGATCAAGCGAGGCCATGCTGCCGTCAAGATCGAGCAGGTCGTCGACCGCGAGTACACCGGCCCCGCCGCCATTGGTCACGATCCCAAGACGGCCTAACTTGAGAGGACGGAAGCGCGTCGTGACCTCGGCGGCGTAGAACAGCTGCTCGAGGTTGCGAACCCGGATGACGCCCGCGCGACGGAGCGCGGCCTCGATCACTGTATCAGAACCGGTGAGGGCGCCCGTGTGGGTCATCGCAGCCCGGGCAGCCTCGCCATGTCGGCCGGGTTTGACCGCGATCACCGGCTTGATCCGTGCCGCCGCGCGGGCGGCGGACATGAACTTGCGCGGTTCCGGAACCGACTCCAGGTACATGAGGATGGTGGAGGTCGACGCATCCATCGCCAGCCAGTTGAGGCAATCGCCTACGTCGACGTCGGCCATGTCGCCCAGCGAGATCAGCTGCGAGAAGCCCACTCCCTCGGCGGCCGCCCAGTCAACAATCGAACTGACGATTGCACCCGATTGGGAGATGAGCCCCAGTTTGCCGGGCTTCGCCGGCAGATGGGCGAAGCTGGCGTTGAGCGATACCAGCGGTGACAGCATGCCGATCGTGTTGGGGCCGACGATGCGCATCACATGCGGCTGCGCGGCATCCAGCATCGCCTGTCGGAGGCCGTTGGTCGCGCCGACACCCGCCGTGATCACGACCGCAGTCTTGCATCCACGGGCACCAAGTTCGCTAATGACACCGGGTACGGCGTGAGGTGGGGTGACGACAACAGCAAGGTCGGGCGCATCCGGCAGCTGGGCGGCGTTGCGGTAACAGGCGATGTCGTCGATCCGGTCATACTTGGGGTTGATCGGGTAGATCGCGCCCTGGAACCCGCCCGAGCGGATGTTTCGGAGCACGATCGCCCCGACAGAGTGGGGCCGCTGCGAGGCTCCCACGATCGCGACAGACTTGGGACGAAAGCACTGGTCGAGGTTGCGAACGGTCATATCTGCCAACGGGAAGGAAGGGGGAGGGGAGGGACTGCCGCCCTCGGTTGCGCGAACTCGAAACAGGATCCCACGGCGGCCAGCGCGCAACTTGAGCCAGATCAACTGGCGGACGCGTGCTCGTGCTCATCTCACCTGGAGCATTTGGGAGACTGAGAATGAGAGCGCTGGTTCTCTACTATTCCAATACCGGAAACACTCAGAAGGTCGCCAAGGCCCTGGCCGAGCGATTGGGTGCCGATCTGGCTGAGATAACCTGCCAGACATACCTGACCTGGTACAGGCCGTTGGCCATTGCGTGGGACGTCTTCACCCGGCATCACCCCAAGGTGAGCATCGTTGCCCCGCAGCATGCGCATTATGACCTGGTCATAGTCGGCGGCCCCGTATGGGCAGCGCGCGCCGCGCCGCCGGTCATGAGCGCCTTCGAGATGCTCCCGGAGGCAGATGCTGCGGCGGTATTCGTCACCTGTGCGGGCACAAGCCCGAATTCGCCACCGGAGCCGGCCCTGGCGGAAATGAAGGCTGCGGCCCCATCGCCAGCAATCGCGAGCCAGATTTTCCGCGAGGACGAAATTGGCGGTCCGATGCTGGGTCAGAGGCTCACAGAGTTGGTGGAGCGGCTGCAGGGCAAAGTCCAGGCTTGACGCAAATCAAGTTGGCAGAGCCAGACCCGGGCAACATGCCTCGAACACATCGGAGCGGCACAGATGGAACGCATACAAATCACGCAACATACTTCTCTGGGCGCCTTCTGGTTTGCCGGTTGGCTCTTCACTATCGGGTTTCTGAAGCTCCAGTTCTGGATGGGCCTGCTGGGCCTCTTCATCTGGCCGTACTTCCTGGGCAGCCACTTCGTCGCACAATAGGGGATCACCGTGATCAAGGATATTGCCGTCCACCTGACTGGCTCGAGCGAGGACAAGATCCGCATCGCCCACGCCGCAGCCGTTGCACGGACTTTGGATGCCCATCTCACGGGGATCTATCTGCACCAGCTGCCGGACGTGCTCTCCATCACCGACCCCAGCGGGTCAGCCTTCCTGCAGAGGCTGGTGGAGCAGTCGGTTGCGCAGGCCGAGGCTACGACCGAGGCGCTTGACTGCGAGTTCCGCCAGCTCGGCTTGACCTACGAGATCAGGCGCCTGGACGTCTATCCGCGTCAGGTCGGCCACATCCTTTCCAGTGAAGCGCGTCAGTCCGATCTCTTTGTTGGTACGCGGCCATATGGAGATCCGAACAAGGGACAGTGGATCGAGGAGGCGGTGCTGTTCCAGTCAGGCCGGCCATGCCTCTTCCTGCCGCCCGCGTTCCAGGGTTACTCCGTATACAGGAACGTGCTCGTTGCCTGGAAGAACACCCGTGAGGCGGCACGCGCTGTCGCCGATGCGATGCCGCTGCTGAAGAAGGCGAAGTCCGTCGTGGTCGCCATAGTTGATGAAGACCTTGGTGCTGCGGAAGAGCAGGGCAGGGCCCCTGACGCGGATATCGGGCGCTATATGAGCCGCCATGGTATCAATGCGGAGGTGCACGTCGTCGACGGATGGACCAGCCCCGGCGCTGCCATCCTGAACGAGGCTGTGAGAACAGCCGCAGATCTTGTCGTCATGGGGGCTTATGGGCACTCGCGCCTGCGCGAGTGGATGCTGGGCGGCGTGACACGCGATGTTCTGAAATCGGCGGCAGTGCCTGTCCTGGTGGCGCATTGAGGCGGTTTGAGGCACCGCCGGGCAAGATGCAGGCGCGCAGCCACGCCGAGCTGGTAAGAATGGCCATGGACGTGGATCTATCCGACCAACACGGGGAGGCTTGATCTAGAGCAAGAAACAGCGCAGCGGCTCGCCATACTGTTCAGATGCATCGACAGCGCTCTATGCAGAAAGAACAGTAGATGGTCCACCTGCTCGTTGTTGCGCCAAGCTCCACCTTTCGGAACTCCCTCCGGTTCGCACTCGAGGCGGAGGGCTACGATGTGACGGCCGCTGCCTCGATGCACGACGTCGACCAGCCTTCATCGTCCTTCGCCTGCACAGTCCTGGATCATCACGCGCTGGACGATGCCGGCTCCGAGAGCCGCCGGATTCTGGCAGAGTTTGAGCCGGTGGTGTTCCTGGCCAACAGCCCGGCGCACCCGATGGCCGCCTTGAGCTTTCGAACACTTACCAAGCCAACCCTGGGGCCGGCGCTGTCAGATGCAGTGAGGTCGGCAATCGCCACACGTACCGCCACGTAGTAGAATCCCTAGTACACCGACCGGAATTTCGCGCCGTGACTGGATGAGCGAGGCTCAGACATCCAAGATCGAGGTGTCGAGATGTCCAGCGTGCCGATGTTTCTTGCTAACGCTTCCGCCGCAACGTTGCGGCAGGGAACTGCCCTGAACCCCGCCCTTGTAGCCAAGGCAGAGGCAGGTCCGGTGACCTTCTATCCAACCGACTCCACGATCTTCGCGCAGGGCGACCAAGCTGGACCCGTGTATGTGGTCGAGTTCGGCACAGTGCGCATTTGCCGCGTGACCAGCGATGGCCGGCGCCAGATCAACAGCTTCCATTTCGCCGGCGATGTCTTCGGCTTCGAGGCTGGCGACGAGCGTCAGTGCTACGCCGAGAGCGTCGATGGGGCTGGGATACGGATTGTGCATACGGATGCTTCAGGCGTTCCGCCACACCGTCTGCTGCGGCTTGCTCTCTCGAGCTTCGCCGATGCGCAGCACCATTTGCTCAGGCTGGGGCGGATGAGTGCGGTCGAGAAGCTTGCTTCCTTCCTGGTTGATCTGCTCGACCGCCAAGCATCGGACAATGTCGTTGCCCTGCAAATGCAGCGTTGCGACATTGCCGACTACCTGGGCCTCACCTTCGAGACCGTCTCTCGCGTGCTGCGCAATCTCAAGGATAACGGGATTATCAAGGTCCCTTCGATCGATCGCATCGAGATCGTGGATGCCGCGGCTTTGGTTGCGCTGAGCGACTGACGCGTCCGGCCCGATCATTCAGGCCGGACGGCAACCACCTGGAACGTGTGCATCCGACCGTCGTCCTCGAGTACCGAAACGTACTCGCCAGGCACGAAGCTCTCGTCGGTGAGCCGGAACCCAATTTCGTCATCGAAATCGGTGCGGTCGTCATAGTCGAAGCTCCACTTGCCGCCTGGGCCACGACGAATCCAGCCATGCAGATCGTCCTCCCCTGGGCGGAAGCGGCGTACGCGGCAGGCGTTCCGCATCTTGTCCCAAGCCGCGAGATCGATGCGCCCTTCTTCGGTCAGGGGAAGATAGAGGTGATATCCGTGGCTGCGATCCCCATGCGGGTGGTCCGGCTCGCGAGCCAGTTCGAGCGTGATGTGCGAAATCCTGGCCATTGTCTTTTGCTCCGTTGAACGAACTTCAAATGACAGCATCGGTGCGGATCGACGTTGAGGTAGATCAATCAGGCGTATGGCCGGTTGAGCCAAGTCAAAGCACCTGCCTGGTACATCGGGTTCAGTGGCTCATCCGAACATGATGGAGCTGACAATGAGCTACGATTTTGAAGGAAGAGCCGCTGTCGTCACCGGCGCGGCATCGGGAATTGGCGCAGCAGTCGCCCGTGCTCTGGCCGCCCATGGCGCCAAGGTGCTGGTGGCCGATCTGGACCTCGCGGGAGCGGAAGGTGTGGCAAGTGCCATCAAGGCCTCCGGCGGCACTGCTGAGGCACATAAAGTCAACGTCGCCGATGCTGTCGAGGTGGAGGCAATGGTCGATGCCGCAAAGGCAGCCTTTGGGGGGCTGCACCTGGCCGTCAACAACGCCGGCATCGGCGGACCGGCTGCTCCTACAGGCGAATACCCGCTGGACGGCTGGCACAAGGTTATCGACACAAACCTCAACGGCGTCTTCTACGGCATGCGCTACGAGCTGCCGGCAATCGTTGCTTCAGGCGGTGGCGCCATCGTCAACATGGCATCCATACTGGGGACCGTTGGCTTTGCCACGGCTTCGGCTTACGTGGCAGCCAAGCATGGCGTCGTCGGACTGACCAAGGTTGCAGCGATCGAGTATGCCAAGCATGGCGTCCGCATCAACTCAATTGGTCCGGGCTTCATTGATACGCCGCTGCTTTCCAAGCATCTCGACGAGGCGGCGTTGACGGTGATCCGAGGCCTGCATCCGGTTGGGCGCCTTGGGACCTCTGAGGAAGTGGCAGCCCTCACCGAGTTCCTGCTCTCTGACGAAGCTTCGTTCATTACTGGAAGCTACCATCTCGTCGATGGCGGATACGTGGCCCAGTAGTCGAAGAGGGCCGGTTCACTCCGGCCCTCTTTCTTTCTCAACTTGTCGGCGGCGGACTATCGCCCGGTTCGGTCTTTGGCGGCTCAGTTCGAACGATCTCGAGCTTCACCTTGCCGAGCAGGCCCGCGATCGCCGCTATGACGGCCAGCCACGGCGCCGCAAGGGCGACTACGCCACCCGCCACGGCGCCGGCGGTCAATGGCACCGACAAGTACACATCGCCCTCTTCGGACCGGATCTCGAGCTTCCGAACACTTCCTTCCGCCAGCAGGCGGTTGACCTCGTCTACCAGATGGTGTCCAGCCACCTCGACTTCTTCGGTGAACGTCTTCCAGGAATCCTTAGCTTCGTCGCTCATGAACAACCTCCGTTGCTAACGCGAGGTAGCCTGCACGAACCAGCTCGGACCGCTTTGATCCTCGTCAAGTGGTCTGGACGCCGGATCCGGCGCCTTCGCCCGGTGTCGGACGACCTGAGCGTCGGCCGGGGCCACCGCCGCAGCATCTCGTCGCTGATCGACGCTCTGGCGTTTGACCTCGGTCAAATCAGGCACCCCTGCGCAGGCCTACAAACGAGCCAGCACAGCAGAGGAGGGGTAGGTGGCACCCAACCAGGCGGCAGTATCGGAGCGTCCGATGTCCCCCATTCCGCAACCGGCCCGGACTGGAGAGGCGACAGACTATCAAGGCCGGCCCCTTGTCTATGTTGTCCGCTTCTGCGGCACGGAAGAGTCGTCCGTCGCTTCCGCAATCCGGCAGGGAATCGGGGTGCTGGATAGCTTCCTTCAACGACAGGGGGCCGATGAGCCCAGTGAGCTTGTCATCGTCTACCGAAACCGACTGCCGGGTGCCGTAACGCTGCAGATCGGCTTTCCCGTGGATCAGCGCATCGCGAACGCCGCTGCTGGCGAAGTCTTCGCCGGACTGACGCCGTCGGGCCCGATGATCGAAATACTGCCGGGCGGCGATCTCGAAGAGGTCCTCAGTGTCGGCGCGCGGCTGCCCGAAGGCGGCCCATCGCTCACCTGGCAGACCTTTCGTCCGTCCGATTTTCGGCCGTGGCGCGCGCATCCGTCGGCGCCTGTCATGGCGCCGGCTGAACTCGGAGCCCCGGACACCCGACCCGAACCCTCGTGATCCCGTGGAGGTAACTATGCACCCCGTTGCAAGACTGCTTGCCGTTTCTCTGCTGTTCCTGCCGGCCCAAGCGCTGGCGCAGGACGGCCGTCTCACCTTCGGAGGCGATCAGTTCACGGCCGGCCAATCGGCTCAGATCGACGCAGCCGTGGCGCGTGATGTGTTCGCCGCCGGCTACGACGTTGTGGTTCGCGCTCCTGTCAGCGGCGACGCACATCTCGCGGGCTTCAACATCACGCAGAGCGCCGACGTAGCAGGTGACCTGTATGCCGCGGGCTTCTCGATCTCGGTCACCGGCAAGGTTGGCGGCGACGTCACCGCTATGGGCAATACGGTGTCGGTGGCCTCGTCGCAGCCGGTTGCCGGCAACCTGCGTGTTGCCGGCCAGACCGTCACCGTATCATCGGAAATCGGGGGCGCGGCCCTGATCACCGCCCAGACGGCGACCTTGGCCTCGGCGGTGAAGGGCGACCTGAGCTTCGTCGGCGAGAACCTTGCCTTCGGCCCCGGCGCCCGGGTGGATGGCACGGTTACGGTACGTGCGCCGCGGCAGATTGCCGTACCGGTATCGGTGGCCGCAGCCGACCGGGTGAAGTTCGAGCAACTGGTGGCCCCCGATTATGCTTCCGAGGCGGGCAAGACCGCCGAGCATGCGGTGCGCAACATATGGCCCGCCGTGTGGGGGATCGGCCTGTGGTGGCTGCTGCTCCTCGTCGTGGGGGTCGTTGTCATCACGTTGTTGCCGCAACTGACCCAGTCGCTGCAGTCAACGGGGGCAACGCGCCCATTTCGCCGCATCGGAGCAGGGCTCGTAACATTCGCCGCCGTCGTCGGCCTGGTACCAGTCTTGGTGCTGACCATCTTCGGCATCTTCCTGGTGCCGTTCGCACTGGTGTTCGTCGTGCTGGCCTGCGCACTCGCCCACCTGACGGGAACCTACCTCCTGGGCGTTCGCATCGCGCTTGCGCTGACATCGGTCGACAGCAACGTCAAGCGGGTCGGCGTTCTCGCGGCTTCGATCGTGGTGATGGGCTTGCTGGGAATGATCCCCGTCATTGGCTGGCTGCTCACGCTTGTGGTGCTCTGCTTTGGCTTCGGCGCCATCGCTGCCGTCATCATGGGCAGGCTTGCTGCATCGGATCGGCCGGCCATTGCAGCCGCTGTGGCGCAGACGCCGGAAGCCGTTTGAGGAGCATGCGATGTCCCTGAGCTTCTTCCTGCCGCTCAGCACCTATCCAGATCCCACGCCGAAGGGCAGCCTGTTGCGTGCCTTCGACATGGCCGCGACGCTCGGCGGCGAGGTGACCGCTCTCGCTCATGAGGTGGAGATAGGCGAGGTTCACAATGTCCTGGGGGATGCACTCGTCAACGTGTCGGGCATGATTGCTGCCGCCGAAGCGAGGAGCCACACCACAGCTCAGACTTTGATTGACGAGGTCAACCACCTGGCCAATCGGTTTCAGATCAACCTGACCGTGCGCAGTGCCAAGACCCGACCCGAGGCTGCTGCGGGTTTCTTCGCGGCACAGGCCAGGACCTTCGACTGTTCACTACTCACGCCGACAGCGAGCAGCGACAACCAGGCGGCGATCGCGGAGGCCGTGCTGTTCGGATCAGGGGGCCCCGCATGGCTGTTTCCTGAAGGTGAGGTCACGTCGCATCTGGCATCGGCCGCGATCGCCTGGGACGGCGGCCGGGCCGCGGCACGGGCGGTGCGTGATGCGTTGCCCATCCTCTCAGTCGTCAAGCATGTGACCATCCTTTGTGCGACCGATGACAAGGTTGTCGAGCCTGCTTCCGTTGGTGCCCTGCAGGACTACCTGAGGCACCACGGGATCGCAGCCGAAGCCCATCTGTTCAGCCGATCTGAGCACTCCATCGGCGAGGCGCTACAGCAGGCAGCAATCGAACGTGGGGCCGGTCTGCTCGTAATGGGGGCGTACGGACACAGTCGCATCCGTGAGTTCGTGCTCGGCGGCGCCACCAGGACGGTATTGGCTAACCGGCTTCTTCCAATTCTGATGTCACACTGAAGGAGCGTTCGAATTGATCGAGACTCCGGTGCAAGAACGGCAAGGCTCACACCGGTCGATGGCCGTCGTCGGGTGACGGCGGCTCCGCGTTGGTGATCATTCCGGTGGCTGCCGGCCGGTTCGCTCGCCGCCGCCTACCTTGCCCTTAGCCGGCAGTCCCGTCGCGGCGCCGTTTGAGCTGAGTCAAAGCCGGCCCCGGGGCACGTGGTAGTATGGCTTCTAAACATGCCCGAGGAGCATCAAATGCGTGAGGATCACCAGTTGCAGGCCGCCGTCCAGTCGCGTCTTGACTTGGATCCCTCAATCAACTCGAGCCATATCGGCGTCAGTGCCAGGGAGGGGATCGTCACGATTTCCGGGCATGTGCCGAGCCTGCTCGAACGCTCCTCGGCGGAACGGGGGGCGGGGCAGGTGAAGGGGGTGCGGGCCGTAATCAATGAGCTCTTGGTCGAGCTTCCGGGCATCAACCGAACCTCTGACGAGGAGATTGCCGAACGGGCCTACGCACGATTGGCGTCCAACGTGTCGGTCCCGCTGGATCGGCTCCATCTCGCCGTCAAGGATGGCACTGTCACTCTTCACGGGGACGTCGACTGGCACTTCCAACTGCAGGCAGCGATCCACGACCTGGAGCTGCTCGAGGGGGTGCGCGAGATCCACAGCGACGCTCAGATCCGGCCGCCCGTTCAGGCGGACCAAGTGCACGAAAAGATCAAGCAGGCGCTGGCGAGCGTTGCCCCGCTCGATGCAGAGCGTATCGACGTAACCGCAAACGGCAGCGAGGTAACGCTCTCCGGCGAAGTCACGTCCTGGCACGAAAAGGGCCTCGCGGAAAGTACCGCCTGGTGCGTTCCCGGCGTGTCCCAGGTCACCAACCAGATCACCGTTCTCTAGGAGTTCGCTCATGAGCTTTCACGCCTGCGTCTGGATCGACCAGCGCCACGCCAAGATCTTCCGCATCGGTGCCATGACGGCCGATATGCAATCTGTCAGCGACGACAGACCGGAGCACCATCTGCATCGCAAGGCCAATCACGTGGGACTGGGCACGGTGGAGATGGATCATGACCTGATGCGGGGAATCGCCGAGAATCTCCGCAGCGCGGAAGCCATCCTGATCATGGGGCCGGGTAAGGCAAAGACGGTGTTCAAGGGGTACCTCGATGAACACTTTCCCGAGGTTGCCCACAGGGTTTGGGACGTGCGGACCACCGACCATCCAAGCGATGCCCAGATCGTGGCCGAGGCTCGTTCGTGGTTTCGAACACAGGATCGAATGCACTAGGAGGGAACGATGGGACGGAACCATGCCTGGCACCGGAACCATCCGCTGCTACCGCTCGCCTCCGGTGACGAGGCGATAGCCTGGCATCTTCGGCATGCCGCCGATTGCGGCTGCCAGCCCTAGCTAGTGTAAGCGAAGCGATCGGCGACCCAGGATCCTTGCCGCTGACATGGCACCAGGCAGACCGCTTTGCGTTCCTGTGACATGCGTCTCTGCTCAGGACTTGTCCGGGTTGTCGACATAGGTGCGGCTGGCTTCGTCCCAGAGGATACGCCCCGAGCGGACGAGCAGTTCCAGGATGCCGGAGGCGATCATCTCGCGGTGCTTCGGCTCGAGGTCCGAGCTTAGGCCAAGCACCTCCGCTATTGCGGGGGAGCTGAGCCCTTTGGGGTGCCGCGTTAGCAAGTTGACGACTGAGTCTTCGATGTATTTTAGGCCCAGCTGGGCCTGCTCGCGGTGGTCGAGATCGTTCATTTCTTGATCCTCAGGCTGCTGATCGTTTCGCCGCCTCTGCGGCAGCGACTTGGTGTTTGACGGCCACAAAGCTATCGGGGCTGACGGAGATAGAGTCGATTTCGCATTCGACTAGGAACCGTGCGAATTCCGGGTGGTCGCTCGGCGCCTGGCCGCAGAGCCCTATTCTTGCGCCGGCCTTGTGCGCCTCGGCGATTACGTTGCCGATCATCCATTTGACCGCCGGATCCTGTTCGTCGAAAAGTGCGGCCAGTTCCTCGGAGTCCCTGTCTACGCCCAAGGTGAGTTGGGTCAGATCGTTGGAGCCGATCGAGAAGCCATCAAAGCGCCGGGCGAACTCCTTGGCCAGCACGACGTTCGACGGCACTTCGCACATCACATAGACCTGCAGGCCATCCTTACCTCGCTTGAGGCCATACTCGGCCATCACCTCGAGGACACGGTCCGCTTCAACAACTGACCGGCAGAACGGGATCATGACGACAACATTGTCGAAGCCGAGCTCTGTCCTCAGTCGGGCGATGGCCTGGCATTCTAGGGCAAAGCCTTCCCTGTATTGCGGAGAGTAGTAGCGAGATGCGCCGCGGAAGCCGATCATGGGGTTCTCTTCCAGGGGTTCGAACCCTGCACCTCCGATCAGGCCGGCGTATTCGTTGGTCTTGAAGTCGCTCATGCGGATGATGACCGGTTTCGGATATGAGGCGGCCGCGATCCGCGCCAGGCCGCGTGACAGCTGGTCAACAAAGAACTCGGGCTTGCTGTCGTAGCCGGCGGTAAGCCGTTCGATTTCTTGCCTTGCCTGATCGTCGCGAAGATCATCGAAGCGGACGAGTGCCATCGGATGTATGCGGATGGCGTTGCTGATCACGAACTCCATGCGTGCGAGGCCGACCCCGTCCGCCGGCAGCCGCCACCAGCGGAACGCGGCGCCTGGATTTGCGAGGTTCAACATCACCTTGGTCGTGCTTGGGGGCAGGTGCTCGAGGTCGAGCGTTTGAACTTCGATCTCCGCCTGGCCTTCGTAGATCGCGCCTTCGTCGCCCTCGGCGCAGCTGACGGTGATGTCCTGGCCGCTGTGCAGAAGTTCAGTCGCGTTGCCGGTGCCGACGATGGCCGGCAGCCCAAGCTCGCGGCTGACGATCGCCGCATGCGACGTCCGCCCGCCATGGTCAGTGACGATCGCCGCAGCCCGCTTCATGATTGGAACCCAATCCGGATCGGTCGTCGAGGTCACCAGCACCGAGCCGTCCACGAACTGCTCGATGTCCGCCGCGCTCTCGAGCAGGCATACCGGCGCACTGACGGCGGCATCGCCGATGGCGAGGCCGAAAAGCAACCGGCGGCCATGCTGCTGCACCCGATAGGACTTCATCGCCCCAACCTCGCGCCGCGCCTGCACCGTTTCCGGGCGCGCCTGCACGATGAACATCTCTCCGGTGGCGCCGTCCTTAGCCCACTCCATGTCCATTGGGCAGCCATAGTGCTGTTCAATGGCGACAGCCCATTTCGCGAGCGTGACGATCTCGCGGTCGCCCAGGAGGAACGCAGACCGCTCCGCCTTTGAAGTCGGGACATTCCGGGTCGGCGTCTCGCCTCCGGAGTAGATCATCTTGATCGTCTTGGTACCGCGCTTCTTTTCGATGATCGGTACGACGCCAGGCCGCTCGAGGAACGGCTTGAAGACCACGTACTCGTCTGGGTCGACGGCGCCCTGCACGACGTTTTCGCCCAGGCCCCAGGCACCGTTGATCAGCACGATCTTGTCGAACCCGGTTTCCGTGTCGATCGAGAACATCACGCCCGAGCCGCCGAGATCGGACCGCACCATGCGTTGCACCCCGATCGAGAGGGCAACCTTCATGTGGTCGAAACCCTTGGCCTTGCGGTAGCTGATGGCCCGGTCCGTGAAGAGCGAAGCGAAGCAGCGTCGGCAAGCAGCGAGGAGCGCATCCTCACCCCTGATGTTGAGAAAGGTTTCCTGCTGGCCGGCAAAACTCGCGTCTGGCAGGTCCTCGGCCGTGGCACTCGAGCGGACTGCCACATCGATATCGTTGCCCGCGCCTCGCCGGCAGAGCTCGCGATAGGCGGACCGTATCGCCTCGGCCGTGGTCTCCGGCCATGTGCCTTGCAGGATCAAGCTCCGGATGGCCTGGCCAGTCTCCGGGAGGGTGGCACGGTGTTCCTCCCACGCGGCCAGGTGACTGGCTATCCGGCTCCTCAGGTCGTTGGCCTCTACGAACCGCCAATAGGCATCCGCCGTCGTCGCGAAGCCGGGCGGCACCTGAATGCCCATCGGTGAGAGGATCTGCACCATCTCACCCAACGAGGCGTTCTTGCCTCCCACACGCCCGACATCGGTGCGGCGAAGCGTTTCGAACCAGGCAATCTGATTGGCGTGTTGCGACATCGGTAGTGCTCCCGTTGGACGAGACCCGAGGGGCCGTTTGCCGTTGATGCTCTCCCGTCTGATGCCCCCGTTCCTTGATCCGCATCAAACGTGTGGTCGGATGATCCAGATCAAACGCACCCCGCTCGATCAGCGCCATGCTGCGTCGAGACCAAGTAGGGAGCACCCAGATGATCGAGCACTCGCGTCAAGCACTGGTTGGCGCTTTTGGCGCCAGATACGTCAGCCTCGCCATCGCTGACATCGACGAGTTGTCGGTGTCCAACTTCGCGCTACTCAGCACAGCGGACTTCGAAGAGCCGATGCAGGCCGTCGAGCGCTACCTCGCGTCCGTTCCCCGCTGCCCCAACAAGGTATCCATCGCCCTCGCGGGAACGGTCGAGGGCGACGCCGCGACCTTCACCCACCGTAACTGGAAGCTGACCCGCAACGATGTCCGTGCCGCGACTCGCGCGGACCATGTCTGCCTAATCAACGATATCGAGGCCAGTGCCCTCGTGTTGCCGAACCTGTCGGCATACGACCTGCAGGAGCTGCATGCCGGTGCGGCCGTTCCATATGGTAACAAGGCCGTGCTGGTGGCCGGCGCCGCCCTGGGCATCGCGGGGCTCGTCCGGGCCGGCAAGGATTGGGTGCCCGTCGTTGGCGAGGGCGGCTCCCTGCGCTTCGTCCTGACCAAGGAGGATCTGGCCGAACTCGGCACGGACTTCCTCGCGGAGCGCTACGTCGCCTGCGATGAAGTCTTCACCGGAGCGGGGCTTGCAGAGCTCTACGAGGCGCTCGTTGCAAAAGCGAAGGTGAAGGCCAAATCCAGCGGCGCCAGGCAGATTGCCGCCTTTGGCCTGTCCGGTGAGGACCCAGTGGCCATGCGCGCCCTGCAGATCATGGCGACCTGGCTGGGGCGGGTGGCGGGCGACATCGCGCTCCTGTACGGCGCACGCGGCGGCCTCTACATGGGCGGTGGCCTCGTTGCCAACATCATTCCGGCGTTGCAGACCGGCCATTTCCGCGAGGCCTTCGAGAGCCGGGGCGAGCGCTCGGCTTATATCGCCAAGGTTCCGGTGAGAGTGATCAAGACCGCTGCCGACGCCGGCCTGCGCGGTGCCGCCATCGCCATGGCCCGCTCTCTGCCGTCTCACCCCGCGGCATCCCGTCCGACCGCGCGGGCGACATCCTGACGGAGCGGTGACATGCAGATCACTGGCCCGGTGCGCGAGGTGCTCAGCTGGTACGATGGCGAGAGGCCCGGCGTGAAGGCAAATCTGGCCCGCATGCTGATGCATGGACTTACGGGCGGCAGCGGGCGGCTGCTGATCCTCCCGGTCGACCAGGGATTTGAACACGGGCCAGCGGTGAGCTTTGCACCCAATCCCGCCGGCTACGACCCGCGCTATCATTTCGAACTCGCGATTGAGGCCGGGGTCAGTGCCCTGGCGGCGCCGCTCGGGTTTCTGACGGTCGGCGCTGACCGCTATGCCGGCGCCGTGCCGCTTATCCTCAAAGCCAATTGTGCCAACGGGCTCGGTTCGATCAAAGACGAGGCGATCACCGCGACCGTCCGCGATGCACTGGAGCTCGGCTGCAGCGCCATCGGTTACACCATCTACCCGGGGTCGGACCGCCAATACGAAATGTTCGAAGAGGTAAGGGCAGGGGCCGCCGAGGCGAAGGCCCATGGCCTTGCAGTTGTCATCTGGGCCTACCCGCGCGGCGGGTCCCTCTCTCATGAGGGCGAGACCGCAATCGACGTTGTGGCCTATGGCGCACAGATCGCCGCGCAACTCGGGGCCCATATCATCAAGGTCAAACCACCCACGGATCGCATCGAGACGGCCCAGGCGAAGTCGGCGTACGAGGCGCCGGGCTGCGATCTCTCGACCCTCAAGAGCCGCGTCTCCCACGTCTTGGAGGCTGCGTTCGGCAAGCGCCGGCTGGTCGTATTCTCCGGCGGTCCGGCCAAGGACATCGACGCGGTCTACGCCGAGATCACGTCCATCGCTGCCGGTGGTGGGCACGGTTCGATCGTTGGCAGGAATACGTTCCAGCGCCCCCGCGCCGAGGCGCTGGCGATGCTCAGGCGGATCGCGGCCATCCATGTTGCAGCGGGCTCCGCGGGATCGCAGCCATGACTCAGTTGCCCATCCTGACGGTCACCCTCAATCCGGCGCTCGACACAACCACCTCGGTTCCCCGGCTCGAACCGCAGCGCAAGCTGAGATGTGGCCCTGCGGTCCTGCATCCGGGGGGAGGGGGCGCAAATGTATCGCGGGCGATCCGCGAGCTGGGGGGAAGCAGCCGCGCCTTTGTCGCGCTTGGCGGTCACACTGGCCACGAATACCGCGATCTGCTGCGAGGAGCCGGCGTCGACTGCATTGAGTACCCACTGAGTGGCGAGACTCGTTCTTCTCTGACCGTGATGGAGGAAGAAACCGGGCTCCACTATCGTTTCGTGCTGCCTGGACCGCCACAAGAGCCGCGGCATGGCGAAGAGATCCTTGCCGAACTCGGTCGCGTCATTGGCGGCGGGGTTGGTTACGTGGTCGCCAGCGGCAGCCTGCTGCCCGGCATCGCGGAGGACTTTTACGCCCGCCTGGGCGATCTCGTCCGCTGGAACAACGCAAAGCTGATCCTTGATACTCACGGTGCAGCCCTGAAGAGGGGCCTCGCCGGCCGCCCGTTCCTGATCCGGCTGAATCAGCTGGAAGCCGAGGAGCTGGCGGCGGAGGCCTCCGCTCCCGGCTCCCCTGCAGATGTTGCAGCACAACTGGTCGCATCGGGGGCAGCAGAAGTTGCTGTCTTTGCCATGGGCGAGCAGGGATCGCTGGTCACCACCCGTGACGCCCAGTTCACCATCGCACCGCCGGAGGTGACGGTGCACAGCATGGTGGGTGCCGGCGACAGCTACGTTGCGGCGTTGACCCTGGCCATGGCGCGAGGGTGGTCCCTCGAGTCTGCCAACCGCTTCGGTGTTGCCGCGGCGGCTTCTGCGGTCACCCGGGAGGCAACGCAGCTCTGTGAACGAACGAGCACCGAGCGGTTCTACAACGAGACGGGCAAAGCCACATACTTGGCGCGGCCTGCCGCCCCGGCCAGCGCTTGACGCTGACGGCATGCATCTGACCTGGATCAAATTGGGGGTCGGACGGCGGAGCTAGGTTGGGGTCAAACAACAGGAGGTGACGATGCCTGATCCGCTCATTGTCGAACTGACGCCCAGGCCTTTCGCTTACGTCAGCTTGCGCTCAACACTGCCAGAGATGCCGGCGACCATCGGACAGGGTTTTGCGACCCTCGGTCAGTTGTTTGCGAAAGCAAAGGCACAGATGGCCGGCAACCCACTCGCCCACTACACCGATTTCGATGAGACCTCGGCCAGCTTCGACCTGGGTTTCCCGGTGCTGGCCAACGATGTTCCCGCATTGCGCACTGCCGGTCTCTCCATTGGAGAAACCCCCAGTGGAACGAGCATGACTGCCACCCACATCGGTCCTTACGACACTGTCGCCAAGACCTATGACCTCATGGCCGCAGCGATGAAAGAGCAGGGCCTCTCGGGGACCAAGGATATGTGGGAGAGCTACCTCAGTCCCCCAGACACGCCTCCGAACGAAATCCGAACCGATGTGATCTGGCATGTCGAGGAGGCGAGGTAGCCCTCGCCGACCAACCATGAACAACGGAGAGAGCCGTGGATCGACGGAGCTGAGTAGCATGGAGAACCACAGGGAGGTTTCGTGATGGTTTCACGAAGAGCAGTTCTAGGGCTGGGCGCAGTCGGGGCAGGGCTGGTTGTCGCGGGAGGCGCCACCGCGTTAGCCTACGGCAGTGGAATCGCCAAGGCCCGTGCCTTGGTGGCACCCGAACTGAGCAAAGTTATCCCGTCCCGTTTCGGTGACCTCGAGTATGCCGAGGCCGGGGCCGGAACGCCGTTCCTTATGGTGCACGGCACCGGGGGTGGTTTCGATCAGGGATTGTTCTTCGCCAACCGCTTCAGCGACGCGGGCTATCGCGTAATCGCCCCGTCACGCTTCGGCTACCTGCGTACCGCATTTCCCGAAGACCCATCATCGGAAAACCAGGCAGATGCCTTCGTGGACCTTCTGGACGCGCTCCATATCGACAGAATCGCCGTCGCCGGTGGCTCCGCGGGAGCACTGTCTGCCTTGGCCTTCGCCATTCGGCACCCCACGCGCTGTGCGGCACTGCTGCCGCTGGTCCCAGCCAGCTACGTCCCCCGCCAGACGCCGGTCCAGTCGGTACCACCCGACCAGATGCAAATGGCCATGGCCGCGCTCCGATCGGACTTTCTCTTCTGGCTGGCGATCGCCACGGTGCCAGACCTTCTGACCGAAGCCCTGCTGGCCACCAAGCCTGCGTTGGTCAAGGCGGCAGATTCGACGGAACAGGCGAGGGCGCGACACATCCTCGACTCCATTCTGCCGGTCAGCCGCCGTGCTGACGGCTTGCTCAATGACGCGCGGCTCGCAGGCAACCCGGCGCCGATGGCGATCGAGACGATCACCGCACCAACACTGGCAGTGTCCTACGAAGACGACGGCTTTGGGACTGCGGCAGCGGCCCGATACATCGGAGAGCGTGTCCCCGGTGCGAGAGCGCACATCTATCCCGATGGCGGCCACATCGGCATCGGTCACGACGCCGAGTCCTTTGCGCTCGTCGATGGGTTTCTGAAAGAGATCGGATACGCGTGATACGTCTCCACAGGTCATCGGAGGGCAAGCGTCGCTCGCCACGTCGAAGGTTCGCAAGCCCGCGTTTCGCCAGCATGCAAAGAGCTCGCCCATTCGTTGTAATTGCCCGCGGTGGCAATACACACAACTCGCGATTAGGTTGCCGTCGGAACTGACCGAGCCGAGTCGGCTGCCACATGACAATCACCGGAACTAACGTACGATTTGCCACGGTCACCGTTATCGACGTGTCAAAGTGGGTGCGATCACCGTGAGCAACACCAGACCCGCAAACGCACGGCCAAACTGATAGATTTCAGTTCCATAATATATCTTATGCGAATGGAGGATACGCGCAGATGAGCCTTGTCGAGGACCTCGCCCATCAGCTTGCTGAAGCCCACAAGGTTGGCCGGCATGATGTCGATGCCAAGCCCTATTCCGAGCTGGACCGCGCCGCGGCCTTCGATGTGCAACTGCGCGTCATGCAATTGCTCGGCGAGACGCCCGGCCTCTACAAGACCGCGGTCGCGCCGGATGGCGTTGGCGCTGTCGCGCCGATCTACAAGTCGCGCTTCGGCCGGTCCGGTGCGTTCAAGCTGCCGTCGGCTAACATCACCGGGCTCGAGCTCGAGGTCGGCCTGGTGCTCGATCGCGATCTCGACGTCGAGACGGCGCGCCGCGACGAGATCGATATCGTCGAGGCCATCGACTACTATTTCGTCGGTATCGAGATCTGCGGCACGCGCTACGCCGACCGCACGATCGCCGGCTACAATGGCGGGCTCGCCGACGGCATGTCGGCACTGGGCTACGTCATGAACCCGGCGCATCGCGAGCTGGGCGCCGAGATCGACGATTTCGAGGTCACGCTGAACTTTGCTGGTGAGCAGATCTACGCCGCCCCTGCCAAGCACTCGTTCGGCACGGTGCTCGCCTCGTTCATCGCCTATGCCAAGAACCAGCGGCCTGACTTCCCCCTGAAGGCCGGCACCATCGTCACCACGGGCTCGCTCTGCGGCCTTGTTCCCATCATGGGAACCGGCCATGTCGCGGGCCAGCTCGGCAGCTATGGCGTCGAGTTCGATATCGTCTGATTGGAGGTCCCATGCAGCCGTCGCGCGACATTTCCCGCCTCATCGAGATCATGGCGGCGCTTCGCAACCCCAATGGCGGCTGCCCCTGGGACCTCGAGCAGGACTTCGCCTCGATCAGCAACTACACGATCGAGGAAGCCTACGAAGTCGCCGATGCCATCGAGCGCAAGGACTTCTCGGACCTGCGCGAGGAGTTGGGCGACCTCCTGCTCCAGCCGGTCTACCACGCCCAGATGGCGTCGGAGGAAGGCCTGTTCGACATCGGCGATGTCGTCTACGCCATCACCGAGAAGCTCATCCGGCGCCACCCGCACGTCTTTGGCGAGGAAGCGGCTCGCAACGCCGGCGGCGCCAAGGCCAAGTGGGATGAGGTGAAGGCGGAGGAGCGTGCGAAAAAGGCCGCCCGCAAGCAGACGCAGACGTCCATCCTCGACGATGTCCCCCGCGTGCTCCCAGCCCTCGCCCGAGCCGAAAAGCTGAGCCGGCGCGCCGCATCCGTCCAGTTCGACTGGCCGGACTGGCGCGAGACTCTTGCCAAGGTTCGCGAGGAACTGGACGAGGTCGCCGAGGCGGCAGAACTCGATAATTCGGCAAAGGTCCAGGAGGAGCTGGGCGACCTGCTGTTCGCTGCGGCAAACCTTGCCCGCAAGTTGGGTATCGAACCCGAAGCGGCCCTGCGCGACGCCAACGCCAAGTTCGATCGGCGCTTCCGCTACGTCGAAGCACGCGCGACCGAGGACGCGGTACCGCTGGCCGAGGCTGGGCTCGAGCGTCTCGATGGCTACTGGAACGAGATCCGCACCAAGGACCGCTCAGGCAGCGTCTGAGCCCTCGATGCGGCCGGCAAAACGTGACGTGAAGGCGTTCTTGTGCCGGGCCTCGACCCGCACTTCGTAGACCTGCGCCTCGTCGTCCGCCTCATCCTTGCCGATGATCTCGGCGTGGCCATAGAGCCAACCGACATCGGCGCCGGCAGTATGCGGCACGCGGACCCGGTAGGTGCGCCCCTGCCCGGCCAGGACCTTCTCGACCGTATCAAGCAGCCGGTCCAGACCCTCGCCGGTCTGCGCCGAGACGGGAACCGAGGCTGCGACCTTGCCGGCCGGTGTCAGCGTCGCGAGCGCCGGAATGCTGCCGTCGGCATCGCGCTCCAACAGGTCGACTTTGTTCCAGACCTCGATGATCGGCGTTGCATCGGCCGAAACGCCTAGCTCTTCGAGCACCTTGAGCACGTCGACTGCCTGCGCTGCATGGTCCGGATTGGCGACGTCGCGCACATGCAGGATGATGTTGGCTTCCAGCACCTCTTCGAGCGTCGCCCGGAACGCCGCGACGAGATCCGTCGGTAGCTCGGAAACGAAGCCGACCGTGTCGGACAACATGACCTCACGGCCGTGACGTAGCGCGATCTTGCGAACCGTGGTGTCGAGGGTCGCGAAGAGCAAATCCTGGGCGAACACCCCTGCCCCGGTCAAGGTATTGAACAGGCTCGACTTTCCGGCGTTGGTGTAGCCGACGAGCGCCACCACCTGGAACGGCACAGCATCGCGCCTACCCTTCTGCTGACCGCGTGTTTGTCTAACCTTTTCAATGCGTTCTTCCAGCATCTTGATGCGATCCTGGAGCTGACGTCGATCGCTTTCCAGCTGCGTCTCGCCAGGGCCTCCCATGAAGCCGAAGCCGCCCGAGCCGCGCTGCCGCTCAAGGTGCGTCCAGCTGCGCACCAGCCGGCTCTTCTGGTAGTTCAGATGGGCGAGTTCAACCTGCAGCACACCTTCGCGGGTGGCCGCGCGCTCGCCGAAGATTTCCAGGATGAGACCAGTGCGGTCGAGGACCTTGGCACCGGTTTCCTTCTCGAGATTGCGCTGCTGGATCGGATGCAGCGCGGTATCGACGAGCAGCAGCTCGATCTTGTCCGCCTTCACGCGCTCAGCGAAGTCCGCGACATGACCGCCGCCGATGAAGGTCGCCGGCTTGATCTCGCGAACCTTGGCGATCTCGGAGAACAGGATCTCGACATTGATCGCACTCGCCAGCCCCTCGAACTCCGCCTTGCGGGCCTCGATCGAGTGGTTGGTCGCCCTGCCCCTTACGTCCGGCACAATCAGGCCCACGCGCGTCGGTGCAGTGCGGTGATCTATGAATGCCTTTGGGCCGCCCTGCTGGGCGGCCTCGTCGTCGTGCTCGTCACTCATCAGGCTACGTCAGTCCTCGGTCGCGTGCTCGGGATCGAACAGCTGGATCGGAGCACCCGGCATGATCGTCGAAATCGCGTGCTTGTAGACCAGTTGCGATTGGGCATCGCGCCTTAGAAGCAGGCAGAAGTTGTCGAACCAGGTGATGACCCCCTGCAGCTTTACCCCATTGACCAGGAAGATAGTCACCGGGACTTTCTGCTTACGGACGTGGTTGAGGAACGCGTCCTGAAGGTTCTGAGTCTTTTCGCTGGGCATTCTCTGGCCTCTTGTCATGTGGAGGCTGACCGGCAAAAGCCGATCGCCCTGTCTCAGCAGCAGCCGCCACCGCTGCTACCCTATTCGCCGTTGTTTTCCCATCGCGGGAGAAACTATGGCACAGAAGATAGTGAGTGCCTACCCGGCGGAGCAAGCCCCGCTACAGGCCGAGCGACTTGATCTTTCGGTGAAGCGCACTGCGCTCCATGCCGACGAATTCGGCCGTCTTGGAGATATTCCCGCCGAACCGCTCGATCTGCGCCATCAAATACTGCCGCTCGAACACCTCGCGGGCATCCCGCAGCGGCAGGCTCATCAGGTGGGCCGAGGAATCGCTGTCACCCACTGTCGGCAGGACTTCGCCGATATCTGGCGGCAACAGCGCGGCGGTGATGACTCCATCGGCGGGAGCCTGGTCCTTCACGAGGATGAGCAGCCGCTCGATCGAGTTGCGCAGCTGGCGGGCATTGCCTGGCCAATCCTGCGCCTGCAGCACCGCCACGGCGTCCTCGCCGACCGACATGCTCCTCAGGTTATGGAGGCGGCAAACCTGATCGATGAAGGTACTTACCAGCGGCGGGATATCCTCACGCCGCTCCTTGAGCGGCGTCAGCTGCAGCGGCACGATCGACAGGCGGTGGAACAGATCCGAGCGGAACTGCCCGGACTCGATGAGCGGGCCGACATTCTGGGAGCTGGATGAGATGATGCGCACATCGATGGGCACCGCCACGGCGCCGCCGACACGGTTGAACTTGCTCTCGACGAGCGTGCGCAGCAACGCCTGCTGAGCCTGCGCCGGCAACGTCGCGACCTCGGAGAGGTACAGCGTACCGCCGTGCGCCTTTTCGAGCGCGCCGACTTCGGTGCGGAGGATGCCCGTCTTCTCGCGTGTCTCGCGGCCGAAGAGCACGACCCCGACTTCATCGGGTGAGTAGAGCGAGCAGTTGATCTCGACGAACGGGGAATCCGCGCGCGTGCTCTTTTGGTGGATCAGGCGGGCGGACAGGCCCTTTCCGGTGCCGGAGGAGCCGGAGATGAAGATGCGGGAGTTGGTCGGGGCCGATTTTTCGATCACGCCCCTGACCCCCTGCATCGCCGGGGAGTTGCCGACAAGCTCGACCGTCTTGCTCGAGCGTTCGCGCAGATCGGCGACCTCGTTCTTCAGCCGGGCCGCCTCCATCGCCCGCTGCGTGATGAGCAGCAGCCGGTCCACCTTGAACGGCTTCTCGATATAGTCGTAGGCACCGCGGCGGATGGCACTGACCGCCGTCTCCACGTTGCCGTGACCCGAGATCATCACCACCGGCATGTCGGGGTGCTGGCTCTGGAACTCGTCGAGCAGTTGCAGGCCGTCCAACCGGCTGCCCTGCATCCAGATATCCAGAAACACCAGGCTTGGACGCCGCCGTGCGATCTCGTTGAGACCGGAATCCGCGTCGTGAGCCTGCCGTGTCTGGTAACCCTCGTCCTCAAGAATACCCGCGATCAGGTCGCGGATATCGTCCTCGTCATCGATAATCAGAATGTCGAGGGCCATCAGGTATTGTCGACCGCTTGCAATTGCGGCTCCTCTTGCTGTCCGCTGTCAGGTTTTGCCCCACCCGCTGCGTCGCTCGTTATCTCGGTAGCGGCCTGCTGCTCCGCAACCGTCTCGGGAGCTGCTGGCTCCCCGTCGTCTGCTTCATCTGCCCGCTTGAGCGGCAGAGTGAAGGTAAAGCAGGCGCCGATGCGCCCGTTCTCGTCCGGTTCGGCATCGATCAGGTCGACCTTGCCGCCGTGCTGTTCAATGATTTTTGCGACAATCGCGAGACCAAGGCCCGTGCCTTTCTCGCGCGTCGTCACATAAGGCTCGAGCAGCCGGTTGCGGTTCTCCTTCGGCCAGCCCTTGCCGTTGTCGGAGACCGAGATCCGGACCATCTCGCCCTCGGGCGCCGCAGCTACCGTGATCACCGGGCTCTTGATCGCTTCGAGCCCAGCACCTTCGATCGCCTCGACCGCGTTCTTGATCAGGTTGGTGAGCACCTGGCTGATCAGCCGGTTGTCGAACCAGGCGATGATCGGCTCATCCGGCAGTTCGACCTTGATCTGCACTTCGGGGAGCCGGACGCTCTCGAGGAACACCGCCTGCCGCACCGAATCCGTTAGGCTGCCCTTCTCGAGCTTTGCCTCCGGCATGCGCGCGAACGACGAGAACTCGTCGACCATGCGGCCGATATCGCCAACCTGGCGGATGATGGTGTTGATGCACTTGTCGAACACGTCGAAATCATCGGCCAGCTTGCTCGCATAGCGCCGGCGCAGGCGCTCGGCGCTGAGCTGGATCGGCGTCAGCGGGTTCTTTATCTCGTGCGCGATGCGGCGCGCCACGTCGGCCCAGGCGCCGGTGCGCTGCGCCGACAGCAGGTCCGTGATGTCGTCGAGCGTGACGACGAAGCCCTTGCTCTCCGTCATCGCCCCCTCGCGGGTCAGCTGTACCTGATAGGTGCGATAATCCGGCCCGGAGCCGATCTCGACCTGGTCGCGGATTGTCCCGCGCCGCGCCGACTTTGCTCGCTCGATGATCGGTGCGAGTGCCGGGATCACCTCGTCGATACGCTTGCCGACCAGCTCGATTTCGTTCGCGCCAACCATTTCGGCCGCCCTGAGATTGACGAGCGTGATGGCCCCGAACGGGTCGAGCCCGACAATGCCGGCCGACACGCCCTCCACCACCGCCTCGGTAAACTGCCGCCGCTTCTCATTGGTTTCGTTGGCTTCGACCAGGGCGACGCGCTGCGTCTTGAGCTGCTGCGTCATGGTGTTGAAGCGGTTGGTCAGGTCGCGCAGGTCGCCCTTGCCTTCCTGCACTGGGATGCGCACGTCGAGGTCGCCGCCGGAAACGCGGCTGGAAGCGATCATCAGGTTCCGGATCGGGTCGACGAAGCGGTTGGCGAGAGCGATGCCGATCCACACCGCCGCCAGCAGCAGCACCAGCGCGAGGCCGACATACATGAGCGTAAAGGTGATCTGGAAGACCAGCCGGTTGCTCTCGTAGTTGCGGTACTCGGTGATGTTCTGATCGGTGAGGCGGGTGAATTCGAGCACTTCCGGATCCACCGGGCGCGCCACGAACAGGTAGGTATTCTCGTAGCCGCGAAGCTTCACCACGGAGCCGACAAGATTGGTCCGGCCGGGAGCTATTTCGGTCGGCCTGCCCTCGACCACGCCCTGCGTGAGGCCGGGCGGGACTCGCGGCGCGGTGCCAGGGGCGTTGATCTGCGCCTTCATCAGCGTGTCGCCATCGGCCGAGATCAGCGACGTGAACGGCAGCGAGCGGGTGACGGCGAGTGCGGTGAGGATGCGCTGGAACTTGACGCGGTCGGTCTCGAACGTGCCGCGCGCCTGCTCGAGCTCGTTGGCGACCCAGATGATGTCGTCGCGCAGCACCTGGGAGTGCTCCAGCATGTAGGAGCGCGCCACGAGCCGCGAGCTCTCGACCATCGTCCGGGTCCGCTCCGAGAACCACTGGTCGAGGCCCTGGTTGAGCGAAATCATGGCGACCACAGCGACGAGCAGCGCCGGTACGGCGGCCACCATGGCAAACATGGTCACCATGCGGACCTGTAGCCCCGCACCTGGCGCTCCGCGCATGCGCGACTGGATCAGGAGCGTCGCCTCAGTGAGGACGAGTGCGATCACCGACAGCACCAGCAGGCCGTTGACGATCCAGATGATCGTCCAGACCTCGGGCGTCGGCTCGATATCGCTGGCCCCGGTCATGATCAGGAACGAGCCCGACGACACGAAAACCGACAGCAGCACGACGATGAGCCCGATTGTCCGGATGGTCCGCCGGCCCGCATCGCCGAACAGCACCGGTCGCGTCCGCGCTACGGCGGGCGTCAGGGTTGGCTCAGGCAGTGCGTCGCTTGCGAGCGTTGCGTCGTGCATCCAGTGGCCAATGTCGGGGACTCGGTGGGCTCCCTACCCACGAGGACCCTCAAGTCAAATTGGTGCAAAAATGTGACACTCGGCCATTACGCCAAGATGACCCTGCCTAGGCCCATTGGTGCAAAATAGCAACAGGTCCCTGCCCGGCCGGAAGCAATGTGATCGCGTCAGCCCTGCCGGCGCGATTGCTTGACGATCTCGATCGAGTGGGCGCGGATCTTCTTGCGCAGCGTGTTGCGGTTCAGCCCGAGCAGGTCGGCAGCCCGGATCTGGTTGCCGCCGCAGGCATTCAGCGCCATGGCGATGAGCGGCGCCTCGACTTTGTCGATGACCCGCTGGTAAAGCCCGGCCGGCGGCAGGTTGGGCTCGTACTCGCGCAGCAGTTGCGCGACATGCGTCTCCACAGCGGTCGAGACATCCACGGGCCCGGACGCCGTTGCGACCGGCTGTCGGTCCGAGAGGTTCAGTTCGCTCTGCACGATCTCGAGCGAGATGTTCTCGTCAGCGTAGAGCGCCGAAAGGCGCCGGACGAGGTTCTCGAGTTCGCGGATGTTGCCCGGCCACGAATAGTTCTGCATCAGCCGGATGGCGTCGGGCGAGATGGTCTTGACCGGCTCGCCCTCGCGCTGCGCCGCACGCAGGAAGTGCTGCACCAGGTCGTTGACGTCGTCGATGCGCTCGCGCAGCGGCGGCAGGCGGATCGGCACCACGTTGAGGCGGTAGTAGAGATCCTCGCGGAACAGGCCCTGCCGGATCATCTGGCTGAGATCGCGGTGCGTCGCAGCAACGATGCGAACGTTCGACTTGATCGGCGTACGGCCGCCGACCATCGTGTACTCGCCCTCCTGCAGCACGCGCAGCAGGCGGGTCTGGGCATCCATCGGCATGTCGCCGATTTCGTCGAGGAAGAGCGTGCCGCCCTCAGCCTGCTCGAAGCGGCCGGAGGACCTTGCGGTGGCGCCGGTGAAGGCGCCCTTCTCGTGGCCGAACAGTTCGGCTTCGATCAGGTCGCGCGGGATCGCAGCCATGTTGATGGCGACGAACGGCCCGTTCCGGCGCTTGCCGAAATTGTGCAGCGCCCGTGCCACCAGTTCCTTGCCGGTGCCGCTCTCGCCGGTGATCATCACCGTGAGGTCGGTCTGCATCAGACGAGCAAGGGCCCGGTAAATGTCCTGCATCGCCGGCGAACGGCCGACGAGCGGCATGGTCTCGCCCGGCTCATCCGCCTTCTTCTCGGCCGACGGCGACTTCTTGGCGTCGGCGAGCGCCCGGGCGACGACCGACAGCACCTCGGTGATGTCGAAAGGCTTGGGCAGGTATTCGTAGGCGCCGACCTCGTTGGCTCGGATGGCCGTCATGAAGGTGTTCTGCGCGCTCATCACCACCATGGGCAGGTCGGGGCGCAGCTTCTTGATCTTGGGCATGATGTCAAAGGCATTGCCGTCCGGCATCGATACGTCGGTGATCAGCAGGTCCCCTTCCCCGCGGCTCACCCAGTTCCACATAGTGGACATGTTGCCCGTCGGGCGGACCTCGTAGCCGGCGCGGGTCAGCGCCTGGTTCAGCACCATGCGGATGGCGGCATCGTCATCGGCAAGCAGCACAGTGTGGCTCATTTCGCCAGAACCTCTTCGGACTCGGTCTCGATCACCGTCGACTTGGCGGCGACGGGCAGAAGGATGCGGAAACGGGTGCGGCCGGGGCGGCTGTCCATGTCGACGACGCCGCCGTGATCGCCGATGATCTTGGCGACGAGCGCCAGCCCCAGGCCCGAGCCGTTCGACTTGGTGGTGACGAACGGATCGAACAGGATCGGCATGATGTCGGGCGGCACGCCCGGGCCGTTGTCCTCGATCACGATTTCGATCGGCAGCGAGATACGCTCGGATACGCCCTGCACTGAAATACGGATGCCGGGACGGAATGCCGTCGAGAACTTGATCTCGGCTTTCGGCGTCCGCTCAAGGGCTTCAGCGGCGTTTTTCACGAGGTTTAGGAAGACCTGGATGAGCTGATCGCGGTTGCCGCCGACGGGTGGAAGCGACGGATCATACTCCTCCGAGAAGGTGATGCCCCGCGCAACGCCGTTCTTGGCCAGCAGCTTCACCCGATCGAGGATGACGTGGATGTTGATCGCCTCACGCTCGACGGGACGGTCGTCGCCGAACACCTCGACGCGGTCGATCAGGTCGACGATCCGGTCGACCTCGTCGCGGACCAGCCGTGCAAGCGGCAGCTCGTCCGGCGTCACGCTCTGCTCGAGCAGCTGCGCCGCACCACGTATGCCGGACAACGGGTTCTTGATTTCGTGCGCCAGCATCGACGCAAGGCCGGTGACCGAGCGTGCCGCACCGCGGCTGACCAACTGGCGGTCGATCTTGTCCGCCATGGTGCGCTCCTGGAAGAGGAGCGCGATGCGACCGTCGGCCTCCGACAGCGGCGAGGCGAACACGTCGACGATCCGGTCGTCGTTTGCTTCGCTGAAGCGCGACGAACCAACCCGGACACGATACTCGGTCATCGGCCCGCGCCGATCGACCACGGCATCGAGGAGCCCGATGATGGGCGAACCAAAGGCGATCAGGTCGTCAAGTTTCTGTCGCATCAGCACGCTGAGCGATGCGCCGAAGAAGGCCTCGGCGGCGTAGTTGACGAAGACGATGCTCCGATCCTCGCCACACACGATGATGGGCTGCGGCAGCGCCTGCAGCACTGCCGTGCTGAGCGCCGGCGGCGGAACCTTGCTCATGCAGCGAGCCTCCAGCCGCTTTCGTAGATATCGGGGATCATGGAATGGACTTCGGCCGGGTCTTCGGCGTTGAGGAGGCGGTTACGCGTCGGCTTGTCCAGCGCGATACCGGCGGCCTCCAGGTACCAGTCGAGGTGCTTGCGCGCGGCGCGGAGACCTACGTGCGTTCCGTAGGTGACGAGGATCGCGTCATAGTGCTCGGCGACGATGGCGCTGAGCTCGGCTCCGGTCGGGCTGGCCGCCCCTTCCCCGCCGTCGAGAGCGGCGCCGATCTGGCCGACCTTCCACGGCTGCCCCTGCGCTCCACGCCCGATCATCACGGCGGCAGCACCGGACTGATCGAGCGCTGCTCGTGCAGCCGCCAGGTCGGTGATGTCGCCGTTGACGACAACGGGAACGTCGACGGCCTCCACGACGGGCCGCACAAGGTGCCAGCGCGCCTCGCCCTTGTAGAACTGCTGCCGAGTCCGCCCATGGACCGTGATCATCTGGGCTCCGGCATCGACAGCGCGGCGCGCCAGATCGGCGGCGTTCATGCTGTCCTCGTCCCAGCCGAGACGCATCTTCACGGTCACGGGCAGCGGTGTCGCCGCAACGACCGCATCGATGAGCTTGAGCGCCTCGTCGGGCACGCGCATCAGCGCGGAGCCAGCATAGCCATTGGTGACGCGCTTGGCCGGGCAGCCCATGTTGATGTCGATGATGTCGGCCCCCGCCGCATAGGCGATCTCGGCGCCCTTCTTCATCCACTCGGCCTCGCAGCCTGCCAGTTGCACGACATGCGGCAGCGAGCCGGATTTGTGGAGCTTGCGCACCATCTCTTCCTGGCCGGTGGCAAGGGCGTTGCTCGCGATCATCTCGGACACGACCAGACCAGCGCCAAACCGCTCCGCCAGCCGGCGCATCGGGGCGTCAGTGATTCCGGCCATCGGCGCCAAAAAGGCTCGGTTGGGCAAAAGGTGACCAGCAATGCTCATCGTGCAGGCAAACTCAGACAATCCCTGCCCCAGATTTGCTCATTTAGAAAAAGTGCCTGCAGAATAGTCAAAAATCGCCGGGGCGCAACCACGTAAAGCGCGACGTAAGCGCCTGTTTGGCGAGGCCACTTGCAGTGCCGGAGGGCCACCGATAGAGCTTGCCGCGCCAGCTAAGGGGCTCTTGTGAAACGACTATGACAGGTCCGCGCAGCATCGCCGTCATCGTTGTCGCGGCAGGTCGCGGCGAACGCGCCACTGCTAGCGGAGACGCGAGGCCGAAGCAATACCGCAAGCTTGCGGGCATAGCAGTGTTGTCGAGGACGATGGGCGCATTCCTCGATCGGGCCGACATTAGCTGGATCGTACCGGTGATCAACGCCGAACACGCCGAGCGCTACGAGGCCCTCGGGCTTGCTGATCCGCGCCTGCTGCCACCGGTTCATGGCGGCGCCAATCGTCAGGCATCGGTGCTGGCGGGGCTGACAGCGCTGGGGCCCAAGCGGCCGGACCTGGTGCTGATCCAGGACGCGGCGCGACCACTGGTCCCTGGCGAAGTGATCGACGGCGTGATCAAGGCCTTGGCCGGGGCGGAAGCGGCGCTGCCGACCGTGCCGGTGACGGACACGATCAAGCGATCGATCGACGGCAAGACGGTAACGGCCACGGAAGACCGTAGCACGCTGTTCGCGGCGCAGACCCCGCAGGGGTTCCGCTTTCCGCAGATCCTCAGCGCCCACCTGCGCGCCGGACGCATGCCGCGAGAGTTCACCGACGATGCGGCCATCGCCGAATGGGCAGGGCTCACGGTAGCCCTCACCCCCGGCAGCACGACCAACATCAAGATCACACACCCGGAGGATTTCGCCCGCGCGGAGCGCCTCCTGGCCCAGGAGGCGCCCATGGAAACGCGGGTCGGCAGCGGGTTCGACGTCCATCCGTTTGACGTGGGTAACGCCGTGTGGCTGGGCGGCGTCGAGATCCCGCACACGCATAAGCTCAAGGGGCACTCCGATGCCGATGTAGCGCTGCACGCCCTGACGGACGCCATCTATGGCGCGCTCGGCGAAGGCGATATCGGCAAGCATTTCCCGCCCTCCGATCCGCAATGGAAGGGCGCTGCATCGTCGATCTTCCTCATACACGCCGCTGGCCTCGTCGCCGAGCGCGGCGGCCGGATCGTCAACCTCGACGTCACCATCGTCTGCGAGGCGCCCCGCATCGGGCCGCATGTCGAAGCGATGAAGGCCGCGATCGCTGGAGCCTGCTCGATCTCGCCGCGCCGCGTCGCCATCAAGGCGACGACAAGCGAAGAACTCGGCTTCACCGGTCGCCGCGAAGGTATCGTGGCCATGGCAACGGCAAGCGTAGAGCTGCCGCGGGAGGATTGAGATGAAGCTGCCCGAGGACATTGCTGCACTCGCCGCCGAAACCATTGCCGCCCTCAAGGATGCGGGCCTGACCATCGCGACGGCCGAGAGCTGCACCGGCGGACTGATCGCCGGCGCGCTGACGTCGATCTCCGGATCATCGGACGTGGTCTATGGCGGGTTCGTCACCTATTCCAACGAGGCCAAGATCGCCATGATCGGCGTGCCCTTCGGAATGTTGCGGCAGTTCGGTGCCGTGTCCGAAGAAGTCGCCATCGCGATGGCGGACGGCGCGCTGACGGCGGCTGGGACGCACGTGGCGGTGGCGGTGACAGGGATCGCGGGGCCGAATGGCGGCAGCGACGACAAGCCGGTGGGGCTGGTGCATTTCGCCGTCGCGACCGAGGACGGCACCACGCATCTGCGCCAGGTGTTTCCCGGCAACCGCGACGAGGTCCGGCACGCAACCGTGGTCCAGGCGCTCAGGCTCGTGCTGAAGGCTGTGGCCTAGACTCCGGCCGGCCGCCTATTGATCCAGCCCGTCGCCCTCTCGATGGCATTACCGAGCGACAGCAGCCTGTGCTCGCCGCGCATCGGCCCGACGATCTGCAGGCCGAATGGCATGCCGCTGTCGGTGAAGCCGCCGGGCGTGACGAGGATTGGATGCGCGGTCATCGTCAGGCGGCAGGCCATGCGCTGCCACTTGAAGTAGCGATCGAGATTCACGCCATCGATCTCACTGACCCACTCGACTTCGGCGGGTGGAGCGGTCACAGGCGTGGCTGGCGTCACGAACACATCGTAGTCGCGCAGCAGCGCCGCCATGCGCAGGAAGATAGCCGTACGCTCCCTGATGCCCCAGGCCAGCTCCTCGGGCGGTGTCGCGGCACCCTGCCGGATGTTCCGCAGGTAGTCGGGCCTGAGAAGCTCAGGTTTCTCCCAAGCCGCTTTCGGCGCGTCCATGAAGAAACCGAACATTTCGATCACTTCCCAAGCCCGGTCGGCGGTCGAAAGGTCGAAGTCGACATCCTCGATCTTGCAGCCGAGGCGTTCGAGCGTCTCGCGGGCCCGCGCATACCCCGCCCGGACCTCGGGATCGATCGGCAATCCCCCGGCATCCTTGCTCCAGGCAATGCGGATGTCGGACAGGTCGACGTCGGCGAGGCGCAGGAAGATCGACGGGTCCTGGTCGATGGACGTGGCACTGATATCTGACACCCCCGACATGGCGGCCAGCAGCAGGCCGGCATCCTCCGATGAGCGAGCCATCGGACCCAGCACGACATGCGGCGTCCAGGCGTCACCGAAGCCCTCGAGCGGCACGCGGCCGGGAGAGGTGCGCAGTCCCACGATGTTGCAGAACGACGGCGGGTAGCGGATCGACCCGCCGCTGTCGCCGCCATCGGCGAACGGCAGCAGGCCTGCCGCCACTGCGGCACCACCCCCGCTCGAGCCGCCGGCATGCTTGCTAGTGTCCCACGGGTTGCGGGTGACGCCGAACACATCGTTGAAGGTCAGCGTGCCGACGCCATAAGCCGGTGCGTTGGTCTTGCCGATGATCAAGGCACCAGCGGCCCTGATCTTGGCGACCATGGCGACATCGCGATCCGCTAGGGGATCGTCGAGGTGGGCACGCGATCCGAAGCTCGTGGGAAAGCCCCTTACGTGGTTCAGGTCCTTGATCGCAATCGGCAAGCCATGCAGGACGCCGAGCGTATCGCCCGATGCCCGTGACCGGTCGGCGGCCTCGGCGTGCGCGAGTGCCTCGCTTGCCGGCAACATCGACACGATCGTGTTGAGCTTGGGGTTGGCCTCCTCGATGCGTGCGAGGAATGCCCGCATCACCTCGACAGCGGAGATCTCGCCGGTGGCGACGAGTTGCGCCAGCTCCTTGGCGGAGCGGTAGTGCAGAGGTTGGTCGGTCACGGGTGGCGCCTTGTCGGAGGTGAGGTCACCTCATCAAAGCAAGCGCCGTGCCGCTCCGGAAGCCCCTAAAGGCCCGTCTGACCCGTCGCTTAACCGATGGACCGCACAAGTCTGAGGCAGCACGCCACCGTGCCGGGCAGTCAGCCGAACCGGCGGTCAGCCTCATCCTCGAACGCATCGATGATCTCGCCCTGCTTCGCCGCGAAGGCCGGCTCGGCCACGGCGGCAATCAGTGGGTTCGAGATCTTGAAGTCGATGTCGAACCGGATGCGCGAGCCCTCACCTTCCGGCGTGATCGTCCACTTGCTGTCGAGATAGGCGAAGGGACCGTCGGTAGCCTTGGCGGTGATGGTGAGCGCCTGCGGGTCGGCCACAACGCGACTGGTATAGGCCTGAGTGACCGGTCCGAAGCTGATGGTCATGCGCGCCAGGGTGGCACCGCTTGCGTCGTCACGGACTTCCATCGCCTTGCAGTTCGGGATGAAGCGCGGGTAGGCCTCGAGATCCGATATGAGGTCGAACATCCGCTGCGGCAGGTGCGGCGAGTGCCGCTCGATGAAGAGATCAGGCATGGGCGAGTTTGGCCATCCGTGCTGCGCGAAGCTTCTCGAAATCCTCGCCGGCGTGGTGCGATGAGCGGGTCAGCGGGCTCGACGAGACCAGCAGGAAGCCCTTCGTCGTCGCGACGGTAGCGTAGGACTTGAACTCTTCCGGCGTGACGAACCGGTTGACCGCGATGTGCTTCTTGGTCGGCGCCAGGTACTGGCCGATGGTGAGGAAATCCACATCGGCCGAGCGCAGGTCGTCCATCAGCTGCAGGACTTCGTTCCGCTCCTCGCCGAGGCCGACCATGATGCCGGACTTGGTGAACATGGTCGGATCGAGTTCCTTCACCCGCTGTAGGAGGCGGATGGAGTGGAAGTAGCGGGCGCCGGGGCGGACCTTGAGGTATTTCGACGGCACCGTCTCGAGGTTGTGGTTGAAGACGTCGGGCTTTGCCGCGACGACGATCTCGAGTGCGCCTTCCTTGCGGAGGAAGTCGGGCGTCAGGATTTCGATCGTGGTCTTGGGCGTCTTGGCGCGGATGGCGCGGATGACCTGGGCGAAGTGCTCGGCGCCGCCATCCGGGAGATCGTCGCGATCGACTGAGGTGATCACCACATGCGCGAGGCCGAGCTTGGCCACGGCATTGGCGACGTTCTCGGGCTCCATCGGATCGAGCGCCGTCGGCAGGCCGGTGCGCACATTGCAGAACGCGCAAGCGCGGGTGCAGATCTCGCCCATGATCATCATGGTCGCGTGCTTCTTGGACCAGCACTCGCCGATATTGGGACAGCCCGCTTCCTCGCACACCGTGACGAGATTGTTCTCGCGCACGATCTGATGGGTCTCCTTGTAGATGGGAGAACCCGGCGCCTTGACGCGGATCCAGTCCGGTTTGCGCAGCATCTCGTTTTCGGGCCGGTTGGCCTTTTCGGGATGGCGCGGACGGGTATCCAGGCTGTCGATGAGAGTAACCACGGAGCGTTCCTAGCCGGCAATGAGCCTGGCGATGACGACAACGATGATGGCCCCGACAGTCGACGTGATGATCTGGCTGACGATGGGGCTTTTGATGCCGAGGTTGATATTGAGGGCAGTGAACAGGTAACCGCCCACGAACGAACCGATAATGCCGCTCACGAGATAGGTGATCAGTCCGCCGCCACCGACGATCAGGCTGGCGAGAAAACCAGCCACGATGCCGATGACGAGGAAAATCAGCAGTGAACGTGTATCCATGCGACCCATTTGAACTTCTCCCCCAAATTGCTTCTGCGGCAGACCCATCATCTTACCCTCGATTGACCCAGCCTCGATATCGCGTTGCGACATCGCTGGTTCAACCCCGGCGCACCCCTACTTGGCGACGAGTCGTGCCACGAGGATCACAACGATAGCACCAATGGTGGCCGTGACGATCTGGCTGACGAGGGCGTTACCGATCGGCAGTTCCACCTTGGCCAGCGTGAGCAGGTAGCCGCCGACGAAAGAACCGATGACGCCGACGATCAGGTTCCGCAGTAGCCCGCCGCCACCGAGGATCAGGCTCGCGATCCAGCCGGCTAGAAGGCCAATGGCGAGGAAGATGAGGAGTGAGGTGATCTCAGGCGACATGAGCGGGATGTCCTCGGGAGGGATCGGGTGGTCCATTGCTAGATGTTCAGGGCACGGCCGTAGGCATCGAGCACGCTTTCCTTCATCGTTTCCGACAACGTCGGATGCGGGAAGATCGTGTGCATCAGGTCTTCCTCGGTGGTCTCGAGGCCCATGGCGACGACGAAGCCCTGGATCAGCTCGGTGACTTCCGCACCGACCATGTGCGCGCCCAGGAGCTCGCCAGTCTTGGCATCGAAGATGGTCTTTACGAGACCCTCGGGCTCCCCCAGCGCGATGGCTTTGCCGTTACCGACGAACGGGAAGCGGCCGACCTTGATCTCCCGACCGGCTTCCTTGGCCTTGGCCTCGGTCAGTCCGACGCTGGCAATCTGCGGCTCGCAATAGGTACAGCCGGGCACCTGCAGCTTGTTGAGCCCGTGCACGCCCTTGAGGCCAGCGATGGTCTCAACGGTGATGACAGCCTCGTGCTCGGCCTTGTGCGCCAGCATCGGCGGGCCGGCCACATCGCCGATGGCCCAGATGCTCGGCACATTGGTGCGGCCATAGTGGTCGATGGAGATGGCGCCACGGTCGATCTTCACGCCCAGCGCCTCGAGGCCGAGGTTCTCGGAGTTGCACTGCACGCCCACGGCGGAGATCAGAGCATCGGCTGCGATTTGCGATTTCTCGCCGGTCTTGGGTTCGATATGCGCAACGATGCCGTCCTTGGTCTTTTCGACCTTCGACACCTTGGCATCGGTGATGATCTTGATGCCGCGCTTCTCGAAGCGCTTTTTCACATGCGCGGCGATCTCGGCATCCTCGACCGGCAGGATGGTCGGCAGCAGCTCGACCACCGTCACCTCGGCGCCGAGCGAGCGGTAGAAGCTCGCGAACTCCATGCCGATGGCCCCAGAGCCCATGATCACTAGCGATTTCGGGAACTTCGCCGGCTTCATCGCCTCGAAGTAAGTCCAGATCTTCTCGCCATCGGGCTCGATGCCCGGCAGCACGCGCGGTCGCGCCCCGGTGGCTATGATGATGTTCTTGGCCTTGTAGGTGCCCTCACCCAGCGCGTTCTTGGGGATTGGGCCCTGCGGCTGCACGATGGCTTTCTTAGTCGGCGCTACCTTGATCTCGGTCGGCGAGGTCAGCACCGCCTCGCCCCAGATGATGTCGACCTTGTTCTTCTTCATCAGGAACTGGACGCCATTGTTCATCTGCGCCGCAATACCGCGCGAGCGCTTGACGATGGCGTCGAGGTCGAAGCCGAACTGTTCAGCCATCAGCCCGTAGTCTTTGGCGTGCGCCATATGGCCATAAACCTCGGCCGTGCGCAGCAGGGCCTTGGTTGGGATGCAGCCCCAGTTGGAGCAGATGCCGGCCATGTGCTCGCGCTCGACGATTGCAGTCTTGAGGCCCAGCTGTGCCGCGCGGATCGCCGCGACATAGCCGCCGGGGCCGGCGCCGATGACGATGAGATCGTATTGGTCAGCCATGCTAAATGTCCTTCACCATCAAGAGCCAGTCTTTGCCCGGCTGCGTTCCATCCGGATATTGCTGCATCGGTCGCGCAGCGGCGACCGAGAAGCCGTCGCGCTCATAGAGTTGGCGCGCGCCGGTGTTCTTGTCTTCGACGATCAGGGCGAGACCCGATCGTCCGGTTTCGGCCCGCTTTTCCTCAGCGAGTGCGATGAGCTTTCCGCCGATCCCCTTGCCGCGCCAGGTCGTGTGGACCGCGAGCATGGAGAGGAACCACTTGCCCCCGGCGAGCCACTCGAGCTCGACAATCGGCCTCAGGAAGGTCGCGGCCCTCGGAACCGGCGGCATCGGCGGCATGACGTCGGGTTCTGGATAGCCAAGCACCATGCCAACGATCTCGCCGTCACTCTCCGCCATGTAGGCATTGCGCCAGTTGAGATCGCTGCTCTCGTCCAGCATATCCAGACGCCCGACTTCCGCCGGATCGTATGTGCCCTCGGCCCGGGCATCGTTACGCCAGCCCATGCCGACACCGCCATGGGTCGCGATGTTGACCAGCAGCGCCACCTCGGTCGCATCGGCCTTGATGGCCGGGCGGATGGTGATCGGCGCGGTCACAGGCCCAGCACCTCTTTCACCAGCGGGGCAATGCCCTCGCCGATCTTGCGGGTATTCTCGGGGTCAAGATGGACGCCATCGGCCGGATGGGGCTGCGCAACAGTCGACGCGTCGAAGAAGCCGGTGCCGTATTCCTCGGCGCGCTGCTTGTACCAGCGGGCGAAGAGCTTCGACTGCAGGATCGCGTCGTCGCCGAAATGAAGCATCATCTCAGGATGGTCCGTCTCGCTGAGATGCGGCGGGGCGACGAGGATGATCTCGGGGGCGATGTCGCCGGGCTTCTGGTAGTGCCCGCGCACGATCTGGACCAGCCGGCGCATGCCGTTGGCCGCTTCTTGCGCGGTACGGCCGTGGAACGGCTTCAGGTCGTTAGTGCCGAGCATGATGATGACGAGATCGAGCGGCGAGTGCGACGAGAGCAGCGTCGGCAAGATGCGCGAGCCGTTGCGATCCGCCGCATCCCACCAGTCGTCGTGGACCGTGGTCCGGCCGCCAAGACCCTCGGCGATCACGCGTGCCTTGCCGCCGAGCGCCTTCTCGAGCGCTGTCGGCCAGCGATCTTCATAGGCATGGCGCGCACCGCCCGGGATCGGGTTGGCGCCGAACGTCAGGCTGTCGCCGAAGGCGAGGATGGTTTTCATCTCAGAGCCCCAATTGCTTTGCGACGAACTTAAAGTCGACCTGCCCGCCCCGCAGCGGGATTGGGCCGGTGGCTCCAGCCTTCAAACCGAACACGTTTCCAGCCGCGCGCTGCTCGATCAAAGTTCGTGCGGATTCCAGAACGACACAGGAGCCGCCCTGGTTGATCCCGTCAAAGTCCATGCACAGCAACGTTTCGTTGTCGCCTAGCCAGCCAGCTTCCCAGGTTCCGCCTTTGACCGTCAGGTCGCCCGCCAGACCGCGCCACAGGGCCAAGCGGCCACTCGGAGCAAAATAGACAAATGACGCACCGTTGAACGGATACGCCGCGGTGGAATTCCGCGATCTCATGATGAAAGTGTGATCGGAGAAAAACGCCTTGATCTCGGCGCCAGACGCGGCGGCGACCTTCTTGATGCCCGACGCGCCCACCTTCTCAACAGCAATCTCGGCCTGTGCACCGGTCGCCGCGACAGACACAGCGACAGCCAGCAACATAGCCGCGAGGAGCTTGCTCATCTCGGCCTCAAGCCAGCATCATCACGGGGGTTTCGATCAGGCCCTTGAACGCGGCAAGAACTTCGGCGCCCAGCGCTCCGTCGACCGAGCGGTGGTCACAGCTGAGCGTCACGGTCATGAAGTTGCCGGTCTTGATCTGGCCCTTCTCGACATAGACACGCTCTTCTCCGGCGCCGACCGCGAGGATCGTGCCGTGCGGCGGGTTGATCACCGCCTGGAAGTTCTTGATGCCGTACATGCCGAGATTGGACACGGACGACGAACCGCCCTGGTACTCGTGCGGCGCCAGCTTCTTGCCGCGAGCACGGGTGGCGAGGTCCTTCACTTCCTCGGAGATTTTGCGCAGCGACTTCGTATCGCAGGCCTTGACCACCGGGGTGAAGAGGCCGCCCGGCACCGCAACGGCAACCGCCACGTCGGCATGCTTGTGGTAGAGGATCGAGTCCCCGGCCCAGGTGGCGTTGGCGGTCGGCACCTTCATCAAGGCGGCCGCCCAGGCCTTCATGACGAAGTCGTTGACCGAAAGCTTGTACTCGGGCTTGCCGTCCTTGGATTTGGGCGCCGCAGCATTGATCTGCTCGCGCGCTTCCAGCAGCGCGTCGATCTTGCAATCGAGCGACAGGTAGAAGTGCGGAACGGTCTGCTTGCTCTCGGTGAGGCGCGCGGCGACGACCTTGCGCATGCCGTCGTTCGGCACGAGCTCGTAGCTCCCCTCGGGATAGAGTGCGAGCACCTGCGCCTTGGTCATGCCGCCAGCGAGTGCAGCGCCGCCGGTAGCCGCGGCTGCCGCGGGAGCCGGAGCGGCCTTGAGCGGCGTCTTGCCCGACTTGGCGGCTTCGATGTCGGCCTTCACCACGCGGCCGTGCGGGCCGGTACCGGAGACGGCAGAGAGTTCGATGCCCGCTTCCTTGGCGAGCCGCTTGGCCAGCGGCGAGGCGAAGACGCGTGTGCCGTTTGCTGCTGCGGGGGCGGGAGCTGCCGCGGAAGCCGGAGCAGCCGCGGGCTTGGCCGCCACGGGAGCAGCGGCGGCGGGAGCCGGGGCTGCGGCAGGCGCCGCTTCTGGAGCTTTGGCGACCGGAGCCGGAGCGGGCGCTGCGGCCGGAGCGGGCGGGGCCTTCACATCCGCTGCGCTCTCGCCTTCCGTGAGGATGATGGCGATCACGGCGTTGACCTTCACGCCTTCGGTACCCTCGGGCACGACGATCTTGCCGACCGTACCCTCGTCGATCGACTCGACTTCCATGGTCGCCTTGTCGGTCTCGATCTCTGCGATCACGTCGCCGGAGGAGACTTTATCGCCCTCCTTGACGTGCCACTTGGCGAGCTTGCCCTCCTCCATCGTGGGAGAGAGCGCGGGCATGGTGATGTTGATGCTCATGGTGCCTTACTCGCCGATATCTTCGTTCCAGAGTTCCGGATGCGCGGCGATGAAATCCGCCATCATGTGCTCGCAGCGCTCTTCGTGGTAGTCGACCACGTCGACGCCTGCCAGCGTCATGACATCCTGGAACCCTTTGAAATTCTTGCTCTCCGCTACGACCACACGGGAGATGCCGAACTGGATGATGGTGCCGGTGCACATCATGCAGGGGCTGAGCGTGGTGTAGCAGGTGACATCCTTGTAGGTGCGCTGCCGGCCGGCGTTCTGGATCGCATCCATCTCGCCATGCAGGATCGGATCACCCTTCTGCACCCGCCGGTTATGCCCGCGCCCGATGATCTCGCCGTTGCGGACAAGCACCGAGCCAATCGGAATACCGCCCTCGGAGAGCCCGAGCTGAGCCTCCGCATAGGCGGCATCGAGGAACTTCTGGTCTTCCGTGTCCATGCTCATTTCACGATAGTGGAGCTGAAGGCAATCCACTCCTCATCGAACTGCTGCTTCATGGCAAGAAGCGCGCTGACCTGGGACATTCCCAGGTCGTTGGCGTAGAGTTTTGCAGCCTCTTTGGCTACCTGGGCCAGGATCACGCCCCACAACGCTGGGTCATCAAAGCGACGTCCGAGCCCCATAAACATGGAGTTGTGCGCAAACCAGACCCGAAAGACCTCGAAAGCCGCAGGGTCGGACAGCGCTTGTTCCGGAATTGGAACCTCATCCGCCATCGCCTTAACTCCGATACGTCACGGCATTCACCGCCGCGATGACCTCGTCGACGCTCGGGAGCGCCAGCTTTTCGAGGTTGGCGGCGTAGGGCATCGGCACGTCCTTGCCGGTGACGCGGGTCGGCGGGGCGTCGAGATAGTCGAACGCCTCGGCGACCACCACGGCGGCCAGTTCGGCACCGATGCCGCCCTGCGGCCAGCCTTCCTCAACGGTGACCAGGCGCCCGGTCTTCTTGACCGACTCGATGACGGTCTTGGTGTCCATCGGACGCAGGGTGCGGAGGTCGATCAGCTCGACATCGACGCCGGCGGCGACCAGCTTCTCTGTGGCCTGAGTGGCGTAGCGCATGCCCATCGAGAACGAGACGATGGTCACGTCCTTGCCCTGGCGGGCGATGCGCGCCTTGCCGATTGGCAGCACGTAGTCGTCGACCTTGGGCACGAGGCCGGTCGAGCCGTAGAGGATTTCGTTCTCGAGGAAGACGATCGGCGTGTTCGAGCGGATCGCCGCCTTGAGCAGGCCCTTGGCGTCGGCGGCCGAGAACGGCGCGACGACGTGAAGGCCGGGAACATGGCTGTACCAGGCCGAGTAGTCCTGGCTGTGCTGCGCGCCGACGCGGGCCGCCGCTCCGTTCGGGCCACGGAAGACGATCGGCGCCGAGACCTGGCCACCCGACATGTAGAGCTGCTTGGCGGCGGAGTTGATGATCTGGTCGATCGCCTGCATGGCGAAGTTCCAGGTCATGAACTCGACGATGGGGCGAAGACCGGCGAAGGCTGCGCCGACGGCGAGGCCGGCAAAGCCGTGCTCAGTGATCGGGGTGTCGATGACGCGCTTGGAGCCGAACTCCTGCAGCAGGTTCTGGCTGATCTTGTAGGCGCCCTGGTACTCGGCCACTTCCTCGCCCATAAGGAAGATGTCTGGGTCGCGGCGCATCTCTTCGGCCATGGCCTCGTTGAGCGCCTGGCGCACCGTCATTTCGACCATCTCGACGCCTTCCGGCAGGTCGGGGTCGGAGGCAACTTCGAGGATCGCGACGGGAGCAACGCCGGCGGGAGCGACCGGCGTCGGCGACGCCACGGCCTCCGCAACCGCTGCGGCGGATACCGGCTCAGGCAGGCGCTGGGCGGGTTCGGCATTGACCTCGCCGGGCTCTTCCCCTTCACCAAGCACGATGGCGATCGGTGCATTCACCTTCACGCCCTCGGTACCCTCGGGCACGATGATCTTGTTGACGACGCCGGTGTCGACGCTCTCGACTTCCATTGTCGCCTTGTCGGTCTCGATCTCGGCCAATACGTCGCCGGGTTTTACCGTGTCGCCTTCCTTGACCAGCCACTTGGAGAGTTTCCCCTCCTCCATGGTCGGCGACAGCGCGGGCATGAGGATCGTGGGCATTCAGCTCTCCGAACTGGAGGATGGATTGGCGAGGACCGTCGGGTCCTCATGTAAATTGTTCTGCTGCGCGGCGCCAAGGACGATGCCGAGCACCGCAACGCCGATCACGGCGACGATGAAGGCCAGGAAGGCCATCTGGTAGCGCCGCAGATGCGGCTCCACCGAAGGGCCGCCGGCGGCGCGGATCTCGCCAAAGCGCCAGCCGCCGAGGGCGAACCAGCTCTTCAGGCGCTGCCCTGCCGGCACCAGCCCGATGATTTGCACGGCCGACATCAAAGCCACCGCCCAGGCGCCGAGGATTGCAGCGGCGACCAACGCAATGAGGATGCCGAGCACCAGCCGGTCCTCACGCCGGAGCGTAGATATCGGTCCAGAGCTCGGACGCGGCCGGCTCCGGATCGGAGGTCGCGAAATCTGCCGCCTCGGTGACGATGGCACGGATCTCGGTCTCGACTTCCTTGAGCCACTCTTCGGTGCCGTAGCGCTTCTCAAGGATCCGCGCCTTCACCTGCTCGATCGGATCGCGCTCGGCGCGCATGGTCGAGACTTCGTCCTTCGAACGGTACTTGGCCGGATCGGACATGGAGTGGCCGCGGTAGCGGTAGGTCAGCATCTCGAGGATGTACGGCCCCTTGCCGGAGCGGGCGTGCTCGATGGCGCGCTTGGCGGCGTCGTGCACGAGGCGGACATCCATGCCGTCGACCTGCTCACCCTCGATGCCGAAGGAGATGCCGCGCTTACTGAAATCGGGCTGGCCGGAGGCGCGCTCGACCGAGGTGCCCATGCCGTAGCGGTTGTTCTCGACGATGTAGACGGCCGGCAGGTTCCAGAGCTTGGCCATGTTGAAGCTCTCATAGACCTGACCCTGGTTGGCCGCGCCGTCACCGAAATACGAGATCGAAACCGTGCCGTCGTTGCGGTATTTGCTGGCAAAGGCGAGGCCGGTGCCGAGAGACACCTGTGCGCCGACGATGCCGTTGCCGCCGTAGAAGCGATGCTCGTTGGAGAACATGTGCATCGAGCCGCCCTTACCCTTCGACAGGCCGCCCTGGCGTCCGGTGAGTTCGGCCATCACACCCTTGGGATCGAGGCCCATGACCAGCATGTGGCCGTGATCGCGGTATCCGGTGATCTGGGCGTCCTCGCCCTTCTTGGACGCCATAGTGATTCCGGTGACCACGGCTTCCTGACCGATATAGAGGTGACAGAAGCCGCCGATCAGGCCCATGCCATACATCTGGCCGGCCTTCTCCTCAAAGCGGCGGATCAGCAGCATGTCGCGGTAAGCGGAGAGTTCCTGTTCCTTGGTCAGTTCGGGGACGTTGGACTGGGCCGTTTTGGCCACCGCTTTACGCGCCATGGGCGAAGCTCCGAAATATGGGTATGCCGCATCGTGTCCGCGGCGGAAGCTCGCGAACCGAGGAATGTTAGCGCAATAATGTGACGGAAGCGAATCCTGGAATGACTCTAGGAAACGGCGCTATCAGTCTATGCCGTCTTCGATAATTCCGGTTAACTCACCCGCGGTTGACGGCGCAGATGAACCAGAAATAGGTTTTCCGGTTCGTGGGTCGATCATCACCACGATGTCGTTCGCCTGGGCCATCGACAACAGCGCCCTCGCCCGTTCGGAGACGAGATCCGGGTCGAGCTTGGTGGTCTGGAACAGGTCGATCCGATGCCGGTAGGAATCGATCTCGGCCTGCAGCGCACCGGACTTGGCATTGAGTTCGTCGATCTCTGCCTCGAGCGCATCCTGGCTCTCGATGCCGAACTGGCCGGTGACCACGCTATAGCCCAGATAGCCCTGGAACGCGATCAGGCCGAGAGCCACGGCGACGTGGCGCCAGAAGGCAGGGCGTTTGAGGCGGGTGGGCATGGACGGGACCGTTTGATGAACCCACCCAACATAGTTCAGGGGAACTTAACGGGTGGTTGCGGGCAAGACTACCTACCCCCCTCGCGAACGGTCAGCCATCGGGCGTGATGATCACCTTTCCGAAGGCGAGGCCGCTGCCGAGCCGGCGCAGCGCCTCTGCCCCATCAGCCAGCGGATAGACGCTGTCGATGACCGGCGTCAGAGTACCCGCGAGGCACCGCTCGGCCAGATCGGTGAAGTCCGCAGTCGACGGGCGATGAATGAGAAGTTCGAGGCGCTGGTCGCGCTTCCGGCCAACCAGGGGGCCGAGCGCCGCAACGCCTAGGATGCTGGACAGCGTCCCGCCGATCACCACCAGGTTGCCGCGATCGCGGAGGCAGCGCGAAAAAGCGTTCGGCGAGTGTCTGGCCACGACATCGAGGATGAGATCGTAGCGATCCGGATCGGTGATGAAGTCGGCTTCGCGATAGTCGATGAAAGCGTCCGCGCCGAGCGCCAGAAGGCGCTCCCGCTTCTCACTCCTGTCGACCGCCGTCACCGTGGCGCCTAGCCCCTTGGCGATCTGGAGAGCTACCGTGCCGACGCCGCCCCCGGCACCATTGAGCAGGACGGCGTCGCCAGCGCCCAGCGATGGGCGGCAGCGCAGGCCCTGCAGTGCAAGGGCGCCGGCCTGCGGCAGGGCGGCCGCCTTCACAAAATCGAGGCCAGAAGGGACAGGCGCGAGAGCGGCGGCGACGGCGCTGACATAGTCGGCAAAGCCGCCCCAGCTGCCTCCGGACAGGTCGCCGAACACGGCATCACCTGGGCTGAACTGGCTGACACCCTGCCCCACGGCCTCGATCGTGCCGGCGATATCGGCGCCGAGAATCTTGTGTGGCGGGCGGAACGGCGAGCCTATGCGGCCCATCAAGGTGCCGGTGAGCAGATCCCAGTCCCGGGAGTTCACCGAGGCGGCGCGAACGCGCACCAGCACCTCGCCGGGGCCAGGCTGCGGCCGGGGCACCTGCTCCAGCCGCAGAGCTTCTGGCGGGCCGTATCGTTCGTAGACGAGGGCCCGCATCATCTGTTGAACCCTCAGCCCTTGAGGATCGAGCGGCCGGCGTATCTGGCGGCCGAGCCCAGCTGCTCTTCGATGCGGATGAGCTGGTTGTACTTCGCCAGCCGATCCGAGCGGCTGAGCGAGCCGGTCTTGATCTGGCCCGAGTTGCAGGCGACGGCGAGGTCGGCGATCGTCGAGTCCTCGGTTTCGCCGGAGCGGTGCGACATCACAGAAGTGTACGCGGCGCGGTGCGCGGTATCGACGGCGTCGAGCGTCTCGGAGAGCGAACCGATCTGGTTCACCTTGACGAGGATCGAGTTGGCGACGCCCATCTTGATGCCGGACTTGAGGCGCTCGGTGTTGGTGACAAACAGGTCGTCGCCGACGAGCTGGGTCGTCTTGCCGAGAAGGTCGGTGAGGAACTTCCAGCCCTCCCAGTCGTCCTCGGCCATGCCGTCTTCGATGGTGATGATCGGGAACTTGTCGACGAGGCCGGCGAGGAAGCGCGCATTGTCTTCCGACGACAGCGACTTGCCCTCCCCTTCCATCTCATACTTGCCGCCCTTGAAGTACTCAGTGGAGGCACAGTCGAGGCCCAGATAGACATCCTTGCCGGCGGAGTAGCCGGCCTTCTCGATCGACTTCACGATGTACTCGAGCGCCGCCTCGGCCGACTTCAGGTTCGGCGCGAAGCCGCCCTCGTCGCCGACATTGGTGTTGTGCCCGTCTGCCGCGAGGCCCTTCTTGAGGGTGTGGAAGATTTCCGAGCCGATCTGCACGGCATGAGCGATGCTCTCAGCGCCGACCGGCAGGATCATGAACTCCTGCATGTCGATCGGGTTGTCGGCATGGGCGCCGCCATTGATGATGTTCATCATCGGAACCGGCAGAATGTGGGCGTTCGGGCCACCGACATACTTGTAGAGCGGCAGCGAGCTCGAGTCGGCCGCCGCCTTGGCGACGGCGAGCGAGACGCCGAGGATGGCGTTGGCGCCCAGCCGCGACTTGTTCGGCGTGCCGTCGAGTTCGATGAGCGTGCGATCGACGCCGATCTGGTCGAGGGCGTCGAGGCCCTGAATCTCGGCGAATATCTCGGTGTTGACGAAATCCACCGCCTTGGTCACGCCCTTGCCGAGGAACGGCTTGCCGCCATCGCGCAATTCCACCGCCTCGTGGGCACCGGTCGAGGCGCCCGACGGGACGATGGCACGACCGAAGCTGCCATCGTCGAGAACCACGTCGACTTCAACCGTCGGATTGCCACGGCTATCGAAGACCTGCCGGCCGGTGACGTCGATGATGGTGGACATGAGCGCTGACCCTCTCTGCAATCGTTTGCTTGGCCCTTGTTAGACAAGGCCAATGACACAGTGAAGGGGGCGCGGGGATTAATTTCGTTGCCCCGCGCCTGCGATTTCACACCAGCGGCAGGTAGAGATCGGTCAGCAGCTCTGCCGGCGGCGTGTCGCGGGGATTGTTGAGATACTCCTCCAGCACCGGTACATCGGCGGCCTCCCGGCCCGACTGCGGCAGCCAGGTGCCGAACATCCAGTTGTAGGCGGCGCGCATGTCGCTATACGGCCCCTTATAGCGAAGCACCGCGTAATCGCGTGCTTCGACGTCGTAGGTTTCCATGCCGACCGGAGCCGGCCCCTCGATGAGCGCACCGGCGAGGGAGCGAAGCTTGCCCTCTTCGACCGCGCTCGGATCGTCGAGATAGGCGCCGATCATTCGGGAGTTCCCGGTGACTAGGCCCAGCATCCCCAGCCGCCCGAACAGCTCGCCAAAGGCCTTGCCGATGTTCATGTAGCTGCCGGTATGCGGCTGCACGACAAGGCGCCTGGCTGGCACGTGCCGGACCTCTATGTCGTAGTGCAGCGTCGGCGCGCCGTTGTGCGCCGGATTGAAGGCGGCATGGCTGCCTTCCTTGCGATAGCGCGCCGGCGGCATGCCGTAGGCATCCGAGAAGATGCGGGTGAAGGACTGCAAGTTGTCGTAGCCGGAGCGGCGGGCGACATCCTCGACGCTGTCCTCGCCGTTGACGAGGAGTGCCGCGGCTCGCTGCAGCCGCAACCGGCGCACCGCCGCGGCGACGGTTTCGCCGCGCATGGCGGAATAGACGCGGTGCCAGTGCCAGCGGGACATGGCGGCGACATCGGCGAGACGATCGAGATCGAGCGCCTCGTCGAGGTGATCATAGATGAAGGCGGTGACGCGGTTGACGCGCGTCTCGTAGCTCTGGAGCGACATGGCTTTCCCTCTTTGCTGATGCCGAGGAGGTGCCATGGGCCGATTTCACTAGTCTTGCGGACTTGCGACGCGGCCGTTGGCGATGAGCCAGCTGACCGCCTCCTGCACCGCTTCTAGCGAGGAGTAGCGCGGCACGAAGCCGAGCAGGCGCTTCGCCTTCTCCATCGAATGGCTAGGGCTGCGGATGATGTGCTCCCAGGTCGCGGCGGCTTCGTCGGGGCTCTGCATGGCCTGCCACTGGTCGAACGGCAGGTAGCGCAACTGGGGCTCATGCCCGAACCAGCGATACATCGCCTCGGCATAGCCGCGCAGGTTCAAGGCCTGCGGCGACACCGCGTTGAAGGCCTCTCCCACGGCGGCAGAGCGGTTGTCGATGATCGCCATGACCAGCCGCGCCAGGTCGTCGGCATGGACGTGGTGGACGGTCTCGAGGCCGAAGTTCGGCAGCACCAGCGGTTCGCCCCGCGCGATGCTGGAGAAGACCTCGGAGTTGAAGTGGCCGGCCGGGTTGAGCGGATCCCAGCCGGGACCGACGATATGGCCGGGGCGGAACACGGTGGCCGGAAAGCCCGCCCGCCGCGCCTCGCCGAGCAGCCAGGTCTCCATTGCCGCCTTCTGCGTGCCGTACTCGCCGAAGGGGTTTAGCGGCTGGTCCTCGGTCGCCGGTACCGTGGCGTTGTGGCCGTAGACCCAGATGGTGCCGCAATGGATGAAGTGCTGGATACGGCCACGGAGCGCTTCGACGAGGTGCTGCGTGCGCGGCAGGACGAACGAGATCATGTCGATGACGACATCGGCCTCGAGCGCCGCGATGGCTGAGCCGAACCTCTGCTCATGCTCGGCCGCATCGCGATCGAGGATCACCGTTTCAACCTGCTTCCAGGCGGCGTGCGGACGGTAGGGCTGCTTGTGACCACGGGCGACATTGACGACCTGATGCCCGGCCTCGACCAGTCGGGGCACCAGATAGGTGCCGACATGGCCGCTGCCACCGATGATGACGACTTTCGACATGCTGGCTTCCTCCACTTGGCGCGCAACTTAGTGCGGCTGGCGATGGCAGGAAAGCCGAAACACCGACGGCCCGACTGGCTGTTGCCATCGGGGTTTGTGCAGTCTCGCCGCTTCCAAGGATGCGGCATGGGCGGGACTTCGTCCCTGTGGCGGTCGTCCGCCAAACTGTACAAGGTTGGGACTCTCGCCCCGCCCATAGCGAACGGTCTTTTGGCCCCGATGGTGCGCAAAGCGGACGCTTCCACCAAACCCTGGACGAGACGCCTCCCCTCCAGCCCGAACCCTCACCGCGATGCCGCGTAGCATCTCGCATCGATGAGGTGAGTGCAGTATAAGGCCCGCCCGGTGCGAGGGGATAAGAAGGGGGAAGTCCATGGAAACGCTGCCATTGTCGGCGCTGGGCGAGCGCATCATGATCTGCGGCCCCTCCAATGCCGGCAAGTCGACGCTCGCCGTTGCGCTAGCGAACAAGCTTGAGGCTGAGCCGTATCACCTCGACCTGTTTCGTCACCTGCCCGACACCGATTGGGTGGAGCGATCGAACGAGGAGTTCGCCGCGCTCCACGACCAGGCCGTCCTGGGGGAGCGCTGGGTAATGGAGGGCAACTACAGCCGACTTATGCCGAAGCGCTTCGCCCGCGCCACCGGCATCATCCTGCTAGGGGACAATCGCCTCGCCAACTTCCGCCGCTACCTGTGGCGGACGCTGTTCGAGAAGCGCGGCCGTATCGGCTCGCTCGCAGGCGACAAAGACAGCATCAAATGGGAAATGGTGCGCTGGATCCTGGTCCGGCAACCCAAGCTGCGCGAGCGAGACAGGACCTACCTGCGCAGTGCAGGCCTGCCCATGATCGAGCTCGACTCGATGGCCGAGCTCAATCAGCTTTACGCCGCGTGGGGACTGGACCGCGGCTAAGCAGCCAGCTGTGGCTGCCGCGGCGTCAGTGCATGTCGAGGACGATCCGGCCGTCGATCTTGCCTTGCTCCATGCGGGCGAAGATGTCGTTGATGTTCTCGAGCTTGTCCCAGGAGAAATGTGGGGCCACCTTGCCTTCGCCGGCGAACTCAAGGGCCTCCTCGAGATCCTGCCGCGTGCCGACGATGGAACCACGCACGGTGATGCGCTTCAGCACGGTGGCAAAGATGGGCAGTTCCATGTCGCCCGGCGGCAGGCCGACCACTGCCATGGTGCCCTTGGATCGCAGCATGCCGAAGGCCTGTCCGAAGGCTTTCGGGCTGACGGCGGTAACCAGCACCCCGTGCGCACCGCCGCCGGTCTCGCGGATCATCTGGCTCACGGCATCCGGAGCTATGGCGTTGATGGCGAGATCGGCACCAAGGGACCGCGCGAGGTCAAGCTTGTCCTCGTGCACATCGACGGCGGCCACGTGCATGCCCATGGCCTTGGCATACTGGACCGCCATATGGCCGAGGCCGCCGATGCCCGAGACGATCACCCATTCGCCCGGCCGGACTTCGGTCTCCTTGAGACCCTTGTAGACCGTGACCCCGGCGCACAGCACCGGCGCCGCCGGTCCGAACTCGAGCCCGTCGGGAATACGTCCAACAAAATCGGGATCGGCGAGACCATAGCCGGCAAAGCTGCCGTTCACCGAGTAGCCGGTATTGGACTGAGCCCCGCACAGGGTCTCCCAGCCGGTCCGGCAGTAGGGGCAGTAGCCGCAGGCCGAGTGCAGCCATGGCACACCTACGCGGTCGCCTTCCTTCACGCGCTTCACCCCCTCGCCCACCGCAGCGACATAGCCGACGCCTTCGTGCCCGGGGATGAAGGGCGGGCTTGGCTTCACCGGCCAGTCGCCATTGGCGGCGTGCAGGTCGGTGTGGCAGACGCCGGTCGCCTCGAACTTGACGAGAATCTCGCCCGCCCCGGGCGTCGGTACTGTCCGCTCTTCAATAACCAGTGGCTTGCCGAATTCCCGTACAACCGCTGCCTTCATCGTTGCCATGTGATCGCTCCAGCTTGACTTCGCGTCACCTTGGCACGGCACAGGCGTCACAGGTCTTGATCTGGCTCAAGCTCTGAAGCGGAGGCGTTTTGCAGTGGCTGCTATTTCGGGACGGGCTTTGTTACCAGCCCCAGCTTGATCACGCTTTCCGCCGTGGCGAGGATCGCCTCCCTGGCGCCGATGAACTTCCGGCCGAGAAGCTTCTCGGCCTTGGCGCCGTCGAACACCTTCTCGTTGCCGATATCGTTGATGATCTGCCGCGCCGGCCCGCCGAAGCTGGCGATCAACTTGATGATCCAGTCGGGCACCCGTTTCGTCGTGATCCCCCAGTCCGGATAGGCCTCGCGCACGATGTCGGCCACTTTCGGGAACGGCGTGTACTCGGCAGTGGCGAGATAGCGCTGGCCGAAGGTCTCCGGATTCTCCTGCGCTTCGACATGCAGGGCGGCAACATCGCGGACATCGATGATCGAGAAGCCGTTGCTCGGCGTCGCCGGCACCTTGCCCTCCAGCAGCCCCGTGACCATGCCCAGCGAGATGCTGGCATGCTCGTCGAGCGCCGGACCGATGATGGCACCGGGATGGATCGTGGTCAGGTCGATCCCGTGTTCCTTGGCGAAAGCCCAGGCGAACTGCTCGGCCCGGGTCTTGCCGACGCAATAAGCCCAGGTCCACTTCATATTGTCGAGGTTGGTGAAGTAGGTCTCGTCGTACACGCGCCGCCCGCTGGTCTGGCCGTGGCCATAGCCGACGGTGGCGATCGAGGACGTCATGATGATGCGCTTAATGCCGGCGGCGTCGGCGAAGCGGAACACCCGCTGCGTACCCTCGAGGGCCGGCCGGATGACGAGATCCTGGTCCTTGGGTTCATCGGCACGGATGGCGGTGGCGATGTGCTGCACCGTGCTGACGCCGGCCATGGCTTTGGCCCAGCCCTTGTCGTCGAGCAGATCAGCCTCGACGAGTTCGAGATTGCTGAGAGCCCCCTGCCCCAGCTCCCGGGCCAGCGTGTCCGTGACCTCCCCCGCGCGCGTGAGCGACCGCACCGTCCCGCGCACCCGATAGCCTTTGCGCAGCAGCTCGAGGATCGTCCACTTGCCGACGAACCCGGTTGCACCGGTGACGAGGATCAGCCCCTGCTCAGTCATGCTCACTCTCCCCAAGACGAGTAGCTATACGGCCCGCATTAAATTCCGCGGTCAAACAAAAAGGCGGCCCGGATCAACCGGACCGCCTTTGAAATGTGTGCCTGAGGGCAGCAGCTTATGCCGCCTCGGACTCGCTCTCGACATTCACCGGACCGGAGTCCTTGCCCTTGGCATCGGGATCGCGATCGACCAGCTCGATGACCGCTAGAGCGGCATTGTCGCCGTAGCGGAAACCGGCCTTGAGGATGCGGATGTAACCGCCCTGACGCTCCTGATAACGCGGGCCCAGAACGCCGAACAGCTTCTGCACCTGGGTCTCGTCGCGCATCTGTGCGATCGCCTGGCGGCGAGCATGCAGATCGCCACGCTTGCCCAGCGTGATCAGCTTCTCGACGATCGGACGCAGTTCCTTGGCCTTGGGCAAGGTGGTCACGATCTGCTCGTGCTTGATCAGCGAGGCAGACATGTTGGCGAACATGGCCTTGCGATGGGCCGAGGTCCGGTTGAGCTTACGGTTCGCATTACCGTGGCGCATTTTGTTACTCCCTAAGGCCCGGGCGTCTCACGACGGGCGGTTAGCGGCTGGTGTTGGCCAGCTTAATAGTGATCTTCGTAGCGCTTGGCCAGATCGTCGATGTTCTCAGGCGGCCAGTTCGGCACGTCCATACCAAGGTGCAGGCCCATCTGAGCCAGTACTTCCTTGATCTCGTTGAGCGACTTGCGGCCGAAGTTCGGGGTGCGGAGCATCTCGGCTTCGGTCTTCTGGATGAGATCGCCGATGTAGACGATGTTGTCGTTCTTGAGGCAGTTGGCCGAACGGACCGAGAGCTCGAGCTCGTCGACCTTCTTGAGCAGCGCCGGGTTGAAGGCGAGTTCCGGGACGGAGTCCTGGGCCTTCTCCTTGGTAGGCTCTTCGAAGTTGACGAAGACCGACAGCTGGTCTTGCAGGATACGCGCGGCGTAAGCCACGGCGTCTTCCGGCGAGATGCCGCCATTGGTTTCGACGGTCAGCGTCAGCTTGTCCTTGTCGAGGCTCTCGCCGGCACGGGTCGCGTCGACCTTGTAGGAGACGCGGCGGACCGGGGAGAACAGCGCATCGACCGGGATATAGCCGATCGGAGCGTCCTCGGGACGGTTCTTCGCGGCGGGGACGTAGCCCTTGCCGGTGTTGACGGTGAACTCGATATTGATCTCGGCGCCATCGTCGAGGTGGCAGATCACCAGCTCGGGGTTCAGCACTTCGATATCGCCGGTCACCTTGATGTCGCCGGCCGTCACGGCCGCGGGGCCCTGCTTGGTCAGCGTCAGCCGCTTCGGACCTTCGCCAGCCATCTTGACGGCGATTTCCTTGACGTTCAGCACCAGGTCGGTAATGTCCTCGCGAACACCCGGCAACGAGGAGAACTCGTGCAGGATGCCGTCGATCTGGATTGCGGTAACAGCCGCACCCTGGAGTGACGAAAGCAGCACGCGGCGCAAAGCATTGCCAAGCGTCAGGCCGTAGCCGCGCTCAAGCGGCTCGGCCACGACCGAGGCGACGCGCACGTTACCGCTGTCCGAAACGATGTCCAGTTTGGTCGGCTTGATGAGTTCCTGCCAGTTCCGCTGGATGGTCACGGTATTGTCCTTTCAAATGGGCGGTCCGCCTAACCGCCTGTCCAAAGCAATGTCCCTATCCCGGCGCGAGTGCGCGCGCCGGGAGATCTACCGTGACAAATCAGACGCGGCGACGCTTGCGCGGCCGGCAGCCATTGTGCGGGATCGAGGTGACATCGCGGATGCTGGTGACGTTGAAGCCAGCAGCCTGCAGCGCACGGAGCGCCGATTCACGACCCGAACCGGGACCACGAACTTCGACCTCGAGAGTCTTCATGCCGTGTTCCTGGGCCTTGCGGGCCGCATCTTCCGCCGCAACCTGGGCGGCATATGGGGTCGACTTACGCGAACCCTTGAAACCCATCACACCCGAGGACGACCACGAGATGGTGTTGCCCTGCACGTCGGTGATGGTGACCATGGTGTTGTTGAACGACGCATTCACATGCGCCACACCGTTGGTGATGTTCTTACGCTCTTTGCGCTTTACGCGCGCGACTTCTGGCTTTGCCAATTTTCTTCCTTCAGTTCGATATCGACGCTGCCGTAATTCCAGCAGCTACATCAGGACAGCGGAGAGGTGCTCCGCGACCCGAATTACTTCTTCTTGCCGGCGATCGGCTTGGCCGGACCCTTGCGGGTGCGGGCATTGGTGTGGGTGCGCTGGCCATGGACCGGCAGACCCTTGCGGTGACGCAGGCCACGGTAGTTACCGAGGTCCATGAGCCGCTTGATGTTCATCGCGACGTTCCGGCGGAGATCACCCTCCACGACATAGTCGCGGTCGATGGCTTCGCGGATCTGGATCACCTCGGCGTCGGTCAGGTCGTTGACGCGACGCTCGACCGGGATACCAACCTTGGTGGTGATGTCCTGGGCGAACTTCGGGCCGATGCCGTGGATGTACTGAAGCGCAATGACAACGCGCTTGTTGGTCGGGATATTGACGCCAGCAATACGAGCCACGTCCGCTCTCCTTTAGTCGGTAGCCGAAGCCACCCGTTTGATAACGACAAGGGACCGGAGTCCGACCCCTCAGTGTGCGAGGAACCGAATCCAGCCCGATAATCCATGAGACTGGCGCGGTTCATAAGGACACGGACCGGCAGAGTCAACTGCCAAGGCCCCTGCCCCGGTCATACTAGTTATGCACGGCCCTGCGGATCGCTGCCGTCACATCATCTACCGGCTGCGTGCCGTCGACAGACTTCAGCAGCCCCTTGCCGCGATAGAACTCAACAAGCGGCGCGGTCTGCTCGCGATAGACGTTGAGGCGGTTACGCAGAACCTCCTCATTGTCGTCACCGCGGGCAACGCCCGATTCCTTGGCCCGCTTGGCAATACGCTGCACAAGCACGTCCGGGTCGGCGGTGATCTCGATCACGGCATCGAGCTCCATGCCCTTCTCCGTGAGCATTCCATCCAGCGCCTCGGCCTGCGGAATGGTCCGCGGAAAGCCGTCGAGGATGAAGCCGGCCTTGCAGTCTTCCTGGTCCAGCCGCTCCGACACGATGCCGTTGACGATGGCGTCAGACACCAAGTCACCGCGATCCATGACTTCCTTGGCCGCGAGGCCCATCGGAGTCTTGGCCGCGATGGCCGACCGAAGGATGTCGCCGGTCGAGAGCTGCGGGATCCCGTAGCTATCGATCAGCACCTTGGCCTGTGTACCCTTGCCGGCACCCGGAGGGCCGAGGAGGATCAACCTCATTTACGCTTGCTCCCAAGCCGCGAACGCTTCACCAGACCCTCGTACTGTTGCGCAATCAGATGGCTCTGGATCTGCGTCACAGTGTCGAGAGTGACCGTCACGATAATCAGCAGCGAAGTGCCGCCGATGAACTGGCTGACGTTCAACTGGCTATGGATCAGCTCGGGGATCAGGGCAATGACCGTCAGGTACAGCGCACCGATCACGGTGATGCGGGTCAGCACGTAGTCGATGTACTGAGCCGTACGCTCACCCGGGCGGATGCCCGGAATGAACCCGCCCGACCGCTTCAGATTGTCGGCGGTATCGGCGGGGTTGAACACGATCGAGGTGTAGAAGAACGCAAAGAAGATGATCAGCACCGCGAACAGGATCAGATAGGCCGGCTGGCCTCGTCCGAGCAGAGCCGCGGTCACCTGCAGCCACTGCGGTGCGTCACCCTGCGCCGCGAAGGACGCAATGGTGGCAGGCAGCAGCAGCAGCGACGAGCCGAAGATCACCGGGATAACGCCCGAGGTGTTGAGCTTCAGCGGCAGGTGCGACGTGTCGCCCTGGAACATCTTGTTGCCGACCTGGCGCTTCGGATACTGGATCAGCAGCCGTCGCTGTGCCCGCTCGAAGAAGACGATCGTGGCAATCACGACGATCGCGATGACCGGCAGCAGCAGGCCCCAATAGCCCGCGATACCGCCCGTGCGGGTCAGCTCGAGGGTCTGGATGATCGTCGCCGGCAGGTTCGCCACGATACCGGCGAAGATGATCAGCGAGATACCGTTGCCGATGCCGCGCGAGGTGATCTGCTCACCCAGCCACATCAGGAACATGGTGCCGCCAACGAGGGTGATCACCGTCGAGATACGGAAGAACCAGCCCGGATTGATCACCACGCCCTGGCTGCTCTCGAGCCCGACGGCAATGCCGTAGGCCTGCACAGCGCAGAACACGACCGCGAGATAGCGCGTGTACTGGTTGATCTTGCGCCGGCCGCTCTCGCCTTCCTTGCGCAGGGCTTCCAGCCGCGGCGACGCGGTGGTGATGACCTGCACGACGATCGAGGCCGTGATGTAGGGAATAAGGTTCAGGGCAAAGATCGCCATGCGCTGCACGGCACCGCCGGCGAACATGTCGAACATGCCGAAAATGCCCTGCGAGGCGTTCTGGAACGTCAGCGCATAGGCATCGGGGTCGATACCGGGCACCGGGATGTAGGTCCCGAGGCGATAAACGAGAAGCGCACCCAGTGTGAACCAGATGCGCTGCTGAAGGGCCTTCGCCTTCGCGAAGGTCCCGAAGTTCAGATTCTTGGCCAGCTGTTCGGCTGCGGACGCCATAATCGCTCCCTAAGGCTTCAAGGCCAGGTGCGCTCGAAGCGTACGGGAGGGAGAACTCCGCTTCCCGGCGCTACAAACCAGAAAAAAGCGCACTCGGCTGGTCAGCCGAGTGCGCCCGGGCCGACTATTAGCCGGCGTGTGGAGTCTTCTTCCAGGTCGCCTTGGCCGGGATGATATCGATCTTGCCACCGGCCGATTCAATAGCGGCAGTAGCACCGGCAGTCGCGTAGTTCACCTTGAAGGTGACCTTGGACGCCTTGAAGCCGGACGAACCGATGAGGCGCACGCCGTCCTTGACGCGACGGATGACGCGGGCAGCGATCAGCGCGTCGGCGTCGATCACGCCCTTGGCATCGAGCTTGCCGCTATCGATGTAGGCCTGGAGACGATCGATACGCACTTCGTTCCAGTCGCCCGGATTCAGGGCGTTGAAGCCGCGCTTCGGCATACGCATGTGCAGCGGCATCTGGCCGCCTTCGAAGCCGTTGATGGCGACGCCGGAGCGTGCCGTCTGGCCCTTGCCGCCACGACCGCCGGTCTTGCCGACGCCCGAGCCGATGCCGCGGCCAACGCGCACGCGCTTCTTGTTGGCACCCGGGTTATCCCGGAGTTCGTTCAAACGAGTCATTGTTCTCGTTCCTTATTTGGCGTCGACGACGCGCACGAGGTGCGGGATCTTACGGATCATGCCGCGGACCTCGGGGGTGTCCTTGAGGGTCGACTGCTTGCGCACCTTGTTGAGGCCGAGCCCGATCAGCGTGGCCCGCTGGTCGGCCGGACGGCGCGACGGGCTCGCAATCTGCTCGATGGTGACGGTCTTATCGGCCATTTCCAACTACTCCGGATCAGGCTTCGACGGTCTCGCCACGGCGAGCCTGGAGGTCGGAGACCTTCAGGCCGCGACGGGCGGCGACCGAACGCGGGCTATCAACGCGCTTCAGCGCATCGAAGGTGGCCCGCACCATGTTGTACGGATTGGCGGTGCCCTGCGACTTGGCGACGATGTCGTTGACCCCGAGGGTCTCGAACACGGCGCGCATCGGGCCGCCGGCGATGATGCCGGTACCGGGAACGGCAGCGCGGAGGATGACCTTGCCGGCGCCGTGGTGACCCACGACGTCGTGGTGCAGCGTACGGGCATCCCGCAGCGGCACGCGGATCATCTGGCGCTTGGCCTGCTCGGTGGCCTTGCGGATGGCCTCGGGCACTTCACGCGCCTTGCCATGACCGAAGCCAACGCGGCCCTTCTGGTCGCCGACAACGACGAGTGCAGCGAAGCCGAAACGACGGCCACCCTTCACCACTTTGGCGACGCGGTTGATGTGCACCAGCCGGTCGACGAATTCGCTATCGCGCTCTTGAACGTCTCTCATTGTCTTTTCCTTTACGCGATCAGAACTGGAGGCCGGCTTCGCGAGCCGCGTCGCCCAGGGCCTTCACACGGCCGTGGTACAGGTAGGCACCACGATCGAACACGACCTCGGAGACCTTGGCGGCAATGCCACGCTCGGCGATCAGCTTGCCCACGGTGGCAGCAGCCTCCGCGGTCGAGCCGGTCTTGAGCGACGACTTCACGTCCTTGTCGATCGTCGAGGCGGCAGCGAGCGTACGGCCCGAAGCGTCGTCAATGATCTGGGCGTAGATATTCTTGCCCGTGCGGTGCACGGACAGACGCGGGCGGCCGGCGGAATTGGCCTTGAGCGCCTTGCGGACGCGGGCCTTGCGGCGATCCGCACCTTTGAGCTTGGTCTGCATCTCGGCGCTTCCTTACTTCTTCTTGCCTTCTTTGCGGGCGATGTATTCGCCCACATAGCGCACGCCCTTGCCCTTGTAGGGCTCCGGCGGACGCCAGCCGCGGATATCGGCAGCAACCTGACCGACCTGTTGCTTGTCCACGCCGGTGACGACGACTTCCGTCTGCGTCGGCGTAGCGATCGTGATCCCCTTGGGAGTCTCGAACACCACTTCGTGGCTGAAACCGAGCGAGAGCTTGAGATCCTTGCCCTGCATGGCGGCGCGGTAACCGACGCCCTGGATCTGCAGCTTCTTCTCGAAACCCTTGTCGACGCCAACAACCATGTTGTTGATTAGCGCACGGGTCGTCCCCCAGGCAGCGCGAGCTTCCTTGGTGTCGTTGGCGGGCTCGATGACGATGCCGTCATCGGTCTGCTTGGCGTTCACGATATCCATGAGCGTCAGCGACTGCTCGCCCTTCGGCCCCTTCGCGGTGACCGTGCGATCGGAGATCGTGACGGTAACGCCACTGACCTTTGCGACCGGCTTTTTGCCTGTACGGGACATTCTGTTCTTACTTCCTTCGGAGTAATCGTCACACCGACGGCTTCAAGGCATCAGCCTTAGAAGACGCGGCAGAGTACCTCGCCACCCAGGTTCTGGGCTTTAGCTTCGTGGTCGGCCATCACGCCCTTCGGGGTCGACAGGATCGACACACCGAGACCGTTCGCGACGGACGGGATATTCTTCACCGACGCGTAAACGCGACGGCCCGGGCGCGAGACGCGCTCGATAGTACGGATCACCGGCTCGCTGTCGGAGTACTTCAGTTCGATGTCGTACTGAAGGACGCCGTTGTCCATGTGCGACTCCGAGTACCCGCGGATGAAGCCTTCCGACTTCAGCACGTCGAGGACACGGCCGCGCAGGGTCGAGGCCGGGGTGGTGACCACATCGCGACGGCGCAGCTGCGCGTTGCGGATGCGGGTCAGCATATCGCCGATCGGATCAGAGAGGGACATATCTGTTTCTCCTTACCAGCTCGACTTGACCATGCCCGGGATGAGCCCGAGGCTGCCAAGCTGACGCAGGGCAATACGGCTCATCTTGAGCTTGCGGTAATAGCCACGCGGACGACCGCTGACTTCGCAACGGTTGTGGACGCGGTTCTCGGCCGAATTGCGCGGCAGCGCAGCCAGCTTGAGCTGGGCAGCGAAGCGCTCTTCGAGCGACAGCTTCTGGTCCATAACAGTCGCCTTGAGCTTCGCACGCTTGGGAGCGAGCTGCTTAGCAAGGCGCTTGCGCTTGTTGTTCTTCTCGATGGAGCTGGTCTTTGCCATGTCCTACCTCGTCTCTTCCGTTACTGCCGGAAGGGGAAATTGAAAGCCTTGAGCAGAGCCCGGGCTTCGTCGTCCGTGCGGGCCGTCGTGCACACGATGATATCCATGCCCCAGGTCTGATCGATCTGATCGAAATTGATCTCGGGGAAGATGATGTGCTCTTTGATGCCCATGGCGTAGTTGCCGTTGCCGTCGAACGAATTCGGGTTCAGGCCACGGAAGTCACGAACGCGCGGCAGTGCGATGTTCACCAGGCGATCCAGGAACTCGTACATGCGGACCTTGCGAAGGGTCACCTTCACGCCCAGCGGCATCTCTTCGCGGACCTTGAAGCCGGCGATGGACTTGCGGGCGTGAGTGATGACGACCTTCTGGCCGGCGATCCGCTCGAGATCGGCAGCAGCGGCCTTCACCTTCTTGGTGTCGTTCACGGCCTCGCCGACACCCATGTTCAGCACGATCTTGTCGAGCTTGGGCGCCTGCATGACGTTCTTGTAGCCGAACTCTTTGATGAGGTTGGCTTTGATGGTCTCGTCGTACTGGGTACGGAGACGCGGGATATAGGCGGTATCAGCCATCGATCGAGTCTCCGGTCGACTTGGCCACGCGCACCTTGGTGCCGTCGGCATTGATCTTGAAACCAACGCGGGTCGCCTTGCCATTGGCATCGGCCACCGCGAGGTTGCTCAGGTGAATCGGCGCGGCCTTGGTGAAGATGCCGGCATCCTGGCTCGCGGTCTGCTTGGTGTGGCGACGCACGAGATTGATGCCGGTAACCACGGCGCGGGTCTCGTCAGGCATGACGCGCTCGACCGTACCGGTCTTGCCCTTGTCCTTGCCGGCGAGAACGACGACCTTGTCGCCCTTCTTGATCTTGGAAGCCATCACAGCACCTCCGGAGCAAGCGAAATGATCTTCATGTGGTTCTTGGAACGCAGCTCGCGCGGCACTGGCCCGAAGATACGGGTGCCGATCGGCTCGGACTGATTGTTGATCAGCACAGCTGCGTTGCGGTCGAACCGGATGACGGTGCCATCGGTGCGGCGAACCGGGAATGCGGTGCGCACGACAACGGCCTTCATCACCTGGCCCTTCTTCACGCGACCACGCGGGATCGCATCCTTCACGGAGACGACGATGATGTCGCCCACCGAAGCGTACTTGCGGTGCGAACCGCCGAGCACCTTGATGCACATGACACGACGCGCACCCGAATTGTCGGCTACGTCGAGATTGGACTGCATCTGGATCATGGCTTGATGCCTTCTAAGTTTCGGGGTCTGCCTACCCGGCGAGCCCTAAATTCCGGTTTACGCGGAGGGCTTTAGGACCCAACGCTTGTTTTTCGAAATCGGCGCCGACTCTTCGATCCACACGACATCCCCAACCTTGGCCGCATTGGCCTCGTCGTGGGCGTGGTACTTCTTCGACCGGCGCACGGTCTTCTTCATCACCGGGTGGGTGAACGCGCGGTCGACCCGCACCACCACAGTCTTTTCATTCGTATCGGAGACCACGGTCCCCTGCAGTACGCGCTTGGGCATCTGTGTCTCCTTACTTCGCTTCGGCCTTTTGGCCGAGGATCGTCTTGACCCGCGCGATCTCGCGGCGGACCTCACGAACCCGACCCGGCTTTTCCAGCTGCTGGGTAGCGCGCTGGAAGCGAAGGTTGAATTGCTCTTTCTTCAGCCCGAGGAGCTGATCCTTCAGCTCATCGGGGGTCTTGGCGCGAAGGTCGGCGGCACCGCCGCTCTTCACTTCCGTCTTCTTGGGTGCACGGGCCATGGCTATCAATCCGCAATGCGGGTGACGACCCGCGTGATGATTGGAAGCTTCATGGCGCCGAGGCGCAGGGCTTCCTTGGCGACGTCCTCGGGGACGCCGTCGATTTCGAACAGGATGCGACCCGGCTTTACGCGAGCCGCCCAGAACTCGACCGAACCCTTGCCCTTACCCATGCGGACTTCGGTCGGCTTCTTGGAAACCGGCAGGTCCGGGAAGACACGGATCCAGACGCGGCCGGCGCGCTTCATCTCGCGGGTGATTGCGCGGCGGGCCGCTTCGATCTGGCGAGCAGTGACGCGCTCGGGCTCCTGGGACTTCAGGCCGAACTGACCGAAAGCCAGCTCCGTGCCACCCTTGGCATTGCCATGGATGCGGCCCTTATGAGCCTTGCGGAACTTGGTACGTTTTGGCTGCAGCATTTTTGTCTATGCCTTCTCAGTTCGCAGCTTCGCGATCGCGACGGTTCGGGCGATCGCCACGATCGTCACGGTCGCCACGCTCGCGGCGCTGGCCATCGTTCGGCGCGGCTTCCGTTGCACGGCGCTCGTGCGCCGACGGATCGTGCTCGAGGACTTCGCCCTTGAACACCCACACCTTGATGCCGATGATGCCGTAGGTCGTACGGGCTTCGGCAGTGCCGTAGTCGATATCGGCGCGCAGCGTATGCAGCGGAACGCGACCTTCGCGGTACCACTCGGTACGCGCGATATCGGCACCGCCGAGACGGCCACCAACGTTCACACGGATGCCACCGGCGCCCATGCGGATCGCGGTCTGCACGGCACGCTTCATCGCACGGCGGAACGCCACGCGACGCTCGAGCTGCTGGGCAATGCCCTGGGCGACGAGGTTTGCATCGGTTTCCGGCTTGCGCACTTCAACGATGTTGATGTGCACTTCGCTGTCGGTGAACTTCTTCACCTTGGCGCGGATCTTGTCGATGTCAGCGCCCTTCTTGCCGATCACGATGCCCGGACGAGCAGTGTGGATCGACACGCGGCACTTGCGGTGCGGACGCTCGATGACGATCTTGGAGACGGCGGCCTGCTTGAGGTCCTCGAGCAGGGTCTCGCGGATCTTCAGGTCTTCCTGCAGCAGGTTACCGTACTCGGCGCCGTCGGCGTACCAACGAGAGTCCCAGGTGCGGTTGATGCCGAGGCGCAGACCGATCGGGTTGATCTTCTGACCCATTATGCGGTCTCCTCAACTTGGCGAACCACGATCGTGAGGTTCGAGAACGTGTGCTCGAGACGAGCGGCATGGCCACGACCACGCGCCATGAAGCGCTTCATGATCAGGCCGTCGCCGACATAGGCCTCGGCAACGATCAGGCTGTCCGGATCGAGACCGTGGTTGTTTTCGGCATTGGCGATGGCGCTCTCGAGCGTCTTCTTCACCGGGCCGGCGACGCGCTTGCGCGAGAACTCGAGCTCGGCCAGGGCCTTGTCGACCTTCTTGCCGCGGATCATCGCTGCCACGAGGTTGAGCTTCTGGCCCGAGGTGCGAAGCATGCGGAGAACCGCCTTTGCCTCGTTGTCCTTGAGCGCGCGCTGAGTTTTCGGCTTGCTCATCTTACTTCCTCTTGGCCTTCTTGTCGGCCGCGTGCCCGTAGTAGGTACGGGTCGGGGCGAACTCGCCGAACTTGTGGCCGATCATTTCTTCCTGGACGTTCACCGGCACATGCTTGTGGCCATTGTGAACGCCGAAGGTGAGACCGACGAACTGCGGCAGGATCGTGGAACGACGGCTCCAGATCTTGATGACTTCGTTGCGACCGCTCGCACGGCTGGTCTCTGCCTTCTTGAGCAGGTAGCCGTCGACGAACGGGCCTTTCCAGACTGAACGCGACATGGCTTAGCGGCCCTTCTTCACGTGACGCGAGCGGACGATGAACTTGTCCGTCGACTTGTTGGAACGGGTCTTCTTGCCCTTGGTCGGCTTGCCCCACGGGCTCACCGGGTGGCGGCCACCCGAGGTACGGCCTTCACCACCACCATGCGGGTGATCGACCGGGTTCATGGTAACACCACGGTTGACCGGCTTCTTGCCGAGCCAACGGTTACGACCGGCCTTGCCGATCGAGATATTGGAGTGGTCCTGGTTCGACACCGCGCCAACCGTGGCGAGGCAGGTGCCGTGCACACGGCGCTGCTCACCCGAGTTGAGGCGCAGGATCGCCCACCCGGCGTCACGACCCACGTACTGGGCGTAGGTACCGGCCGAACGTGCGATCTGACCGCCCTTGCGGGGCTTCATCTCGACGTTGTGGACGATCGTGCCGACCGGCATGCGCTCGAGCGGCATGGCGTTGCCCGGCTTCACGTCGGCGGAGCCAAGGGTCGAAACGACCTTGTCACCGGCGGCGAGACGCTGGGGAGCCACGATGTAGGCGAGCTCGCCGTCCTCGTACTTCAGCAGCGCGATCCAGGCCGTGCGGTTCGGATCGTACTCGAGGCGCTCGACCGTCGCGACGTCATCCCACCGAGTGCGGCGGAAGTCGACGATGCGGTAGGTGCGCTTGTGACCACCACCACGATGGTACGCGGTGATACGGCCCGAGTTGTTGCGCCCGCCCGACTGGCTGAGACCTTCGGTCAGCGTCTTGACCGGCTTGCCCTTCCACAGCTCCGACCGATCGGTCGTGATGAGCTGGCGGCGGCCAGGAGAGGTCGGATTGTAAGTCTTCAAACCCATTTTCTACTCTCCCCCTCAGATGCCGGTCGAAATATCGATCGTCTGGCCATCGACCAGGGTGACAATTGCCTTCTTGACGTCCTTGCGGGTGCCAAGTTCCTGACGGAAGCGCTTCACCTTGCCCTTGCGGACCAGGGTGTTGACGGCCTTGACCTTGACCGAGAAGAGAGCCTCGACGGCTTCCTTGATCTGGGTCTTGGTGGCGTCGATCGCGACTTCGAACACGACCTGGCCGTGCTCGGACGCCATGGTCGACTTTTCGGTGACGATCGGACTGCGGATCACGTCGTAGTTGGTGAACTTGCTCATGCGAACCGTGCCTCGAGCGCTTCGAGCGCTGCTTTGGTCAGAACGAGCTTATGGCGACGGAGAATGTCGGCGACATTGATCCCCTGCACCGGAAGCACGTCGATCTGCGGAATGTTGCGAGCGGCGTGGGCGAAGTTCTTGTCCACTTCGGCACCGTCGATGATCAGCGCGCTCGTCCACTCCAGCTTGCCGAACTGAGCGACGAGCGCTGCAGTCTTGGGCTCCTTGGTGGTGACGTTCTGGACCACGACGAGCTCGCCGGCGGCGGCCTTGGCCGACAGGGCGTGCTTGAGGGCCAGAGCGCGGACCTTCTTGGGAAGCTCGATCGCATGGCTGCGCGGCTCGGGACCGAACGCACGACCACCACCACGGAACTGCGGAGCAGACTTCGCGCCGTGACGAGCACCGCCCGAACCCTTCTGCTTCACCGACTTCTTCGAAGTGTAGGCGATCTCCGAGCGATGCTTCACCTTGTGGGTGCCGGCCATCGCCTTGAGCTGCTGGTAACGGACCATGCGGTGCAGGATGTCCTGGCGGACTTCAAGACCGAAAATCTCGTCCTTCAGCGTGACCGAACCGTCGGCCTTGCCGTCCAGAGTTGTGACCTGGAGTTCCATTATTTCGCCTCCTCGGCCACGGCTGCAACAGCCGCCTTGAACGAACCGGGCACCGCGGCGCCCTTCGGAGCGGCCTTTTTGACCGCGTCCTTGATCTGGATCCAGCCGCCCTTGGCGCCCGGAACAGCACCCTCGACCATGATCAGCCCGCGCTCCACGTCGGTGCGCACGACTTTCAGGTTCTGGGTCGTGATGCGACGGTCGCCCATGTGGCCGGCCATCTTCTTTCCCTTGAACACCTTACCCGGGTCCTGGCGCTGGCCGGTCGAACCATGCGAGCGGTGGGACACCGACACACCGTGCGTTGCACGCAGGCCGCCGAAGTTCCAACGCTTCATGCCGCCGGCGAAGCCCTTACCGATCGAGGTGCCGGTCACGTCGACCAGCTGGCCTTCGACGAAATGGTCGGCCTGGAAAGTGGCGCCCACTTCGATGAGGTTCGCAGGATCGACACGAAACTCGGTTATCTGACGCTTCGGTTCGACCTTGGCGACAGCGAACTGGCCGCGGTCTGCCTTGGTAATGTTCTTCGCCTTGACGGTGCCGGCGCCGAGCTGGAGGGCGGTGTAGCCATCCTTCTCCTGCGTGCGCTGACCCACGACCTGGCAGTTCTCGAGGCTGAGGACGGTCACTGGGACGTGCGTGCCGTCATCCAGGAACAGTCGGGTCATCCCCACCTTCTGTGCGATCAAACCAGAACGCATCGGTTGTTACCTTCTCTCTTTGGCGGCTGACCGGGTCATTTTTTAAGAGGACCCTTTAGGTGATCAGCGCGAAGTACTTGTTAGAGCTTGATTTCGACGTCGACGCCGGCGGCGAGATCGAGCTTCATCAGTGCATCGACGGTCTGCGGAGTCGGATCCACAATGTCGAGAAGACGCTTGTGAGTCCGGATCTCGAACTGCTCACGCGACTTCTTGTCGATGTGCGGCGAACGGTTGACCGTGAATTTTTCAATCTGCGTGGGCAGCGGGATCGGCCCGCGCACCTGCGCACCCGTACGCTTGGCCGTGTTCACGATCTCCCGAGTGGAGTTGTCGAGCACACGGTGGTCAAAGGCTTTGAGCCGGATGCGAATGTTTTGACCGTTCATCTTGCTTTCCCAGCGAAAAATGGAACGCGGCGCACGCTGTACGCGCGCCGCGCCCTGGATTACCAGGCTTACTTCAGGATCTTGGCGACGACGCCCGAACCAACGGTGCGGCCACCCTCACGGATAGCGAAGCGGAGCTTCTCTTCCATGGCGATCGGCACGATCAGCTGAACCGAGATATTCACGTTGTCGCCCGGCATCACCATTTCGGTGCCTTCCGGCAGCGTAACCACACCGGTCACGTCGGTGGTGCGGAAGTAGAACTGCGGACGGTAGTTGGCGAAGAACGGCGTGTGACGGCCACCCTCTTCCTTGGTGAGGATGTAGGCCTCAGCCACGAAGTCGGTGTGCGGCGTAACCGAACCGGGCTTGCAGAGGACCTGGCCGCGCTCGACCTGAGTACGGTCGATACCACGGATCAGCGCGCCGATGTTGTCGCCAGCCTGGCCCTGATCGAGCAGCTTGCGGAACATTTCAACGCCGGTCACGGTCGTCTTCTGCGTCGCCTTGATGCCGACGATCTCGACTTCCTCGCCCACCTTCACGATGCCGCGCTCGACACGGCCGGTCACCACGGTGCCACGGCCAGAGATCGAGAACACGTCTTCGATCGGCATCAGGAACGGCTGGTCGATCGGACGAGCCGGCTGCGGGATGTACTCGTCAACGGCGGCCATCAGCTTGAGGACGGCGTCGTGGCCGAGCTCCTTGTTGCCGTCGTTCAGAGCTTCGGTAGCCGAGCCCTTGATGATCGGAACGTCGTCGCCTGGGAATTCGTAGGACGACAGCAGTTCGCGAACTTCGAGCTCGACGAGCTCGAGGAGCTCCGGATCGTCGACCATGTCGCACTTGTTCAGGAACACGACGAGAGCCGGCACGCCAACCTGACGAGCGAGCAGGATGTGCTCGCGGGTCTGCGGCATCGGGCCGTCGGCAGCCGACACGACCAGGATCGCGCCGTCCATCTGGGCAGCGCCGGTGATCATGTTCTTCACATAGTCGGCGTGGCCGGGGCAGTCGACGTGCGCGTAGTGACGGTTGGTCGTCTCGTACTCGACGTGGGCGGTATTGATGGTGATCCCGCGAGCCTTCTCTTCCGGCGCTGCGTCGATCTGGTCGTACGCCTTGAACGTGGCGCCACCGGTTTCGGCGAGGACCTTGGTGATCGCTGCTGTCAGCGAGGTCTTGCCATGGTCGACGTGACCAATGGTGCCGATGTTGCAGTGAGGCTTATTGCGGGAAAACTTTTCCTTGCCCATCGTATTCTCCATTGAGTGCCAGCTTGGCTTGCCGGCAGTAGGATCTCAGTTGTCGTTGTCTGCTTTCGGCGATCCGGGTGAGAACCTTGGTGGCTCAGGGTCCCGGGTCGGCCTTGGTTTGCTTGTTAGGCGTACTTGGCCTGGACTTCCTGGGCCACCGCAGTAGGGACCTGCTCATAGTGGTCGAAGGTCATGGTGTACTGCGCACGTCCCTGAGACATGGAACGCAGCGAGTTCACGTAGCCGAACATATTGGCCAGTGGCACCATCGCGTCGATCACCTGGGCAATACCCCGGGCTTCGGTACCGCGGATCTGACCGCGGCGGGAGTTCAGATCGCCGATGACGTCGCCCACATAGTCTTCCGGGGTCAGAACTTCAACCCGCATGATCGGCTCGAGGATCTTCGGAGCGGCCTTTTCGATGGCTTCGCGGAAACCCGCACGGCCAGCGATTTCGAAGGCGAGAACCGAGGAGTCGACGTCGTGGTAGGCACCATCGGTCAGCGCGAACTTCACGTCCACGATCGGGAAGCCGATGATCGGACCCGAACCCATGACGGAAGCAACACCCTTCTGCACGCCCGGCACATATTCCTTCGGCACGTTGCCGCCGACGACTTCCGAGACGAACTCGAAACCCGCGCCCGGCTCATTCGGCTCGATGCGGAACTTGATGCGAGCGAACTGGCCCGAACCACCCGACTGCTTCTTGTGGGTGTAGTCGTGCTCGACGGTACGGGTGATTGCCTCGCGGTAAGCCACCTGGGGCGCACCGATATTGGCTTCCACCTTGAATTCGCGCTTCATGCGATCGACGAGAATGTCGAGGTGAAGCTCGCCCATGCCCGAGATGATCGTCTGGCCGGATTCTTCGTCGGTCTTGACGCGGAACGACGGGTCTTCGGCGGCCAGGCGAGCTAGGGCGAGGCCCATCTTCTCCTGGTCGGCCTTCGACTTCGGCTCGACGGCGATGTCGATAACCGGCTCCGGGAACTCCATGCGCTCGAGGATCACCCTGTTGTTGGGATCCGAGAGCGTATCGCCCGTGGTCGTGTCCTTGAGGCCAACGATAGCGACGATGTCGCCGGCATAGGCTTCGTTGATCTGCTCGCGAGAGTTCGCGTGCATCTGGAACATGCGACCGACGCGTTCCTTCTTTTCCTTGACGGTGTTCTCAAGCATCGCACCGGCCTCGAGGTGACCCGAGTAGATGCGGCAGAAGGTCAGCGAGCCCATGTGCGGGTCGTTGGCGATCTTGAAGGCCAGCATCGACAGCGGCTCGTTGTCGGTCGCGTGACGCTCGATCGGCTTGTCGGTCTTGACGTCGATACCCTGGATAGCGGGAATGTCGGTCGGGGCCGGCAGGAAGTCGATGACGCCGTCCAGCAGGGGCTGGACGCCCTTGTTCTTGAAGGCCGAGCCACAGAACACCGGGTACAGCTTCACTTCGACCGTACCCTTGCGGATCAGGCGGCGCAGCGTGTCATTGTCTGGCATCTCACCGTTGAGGTAAGCCTCGGTGGCCGCATCGTCCATCTCGACGGCGGTCTCGACCAGCTTCTCACGGTACTCGACGGCCTTGGCCTTGAGGTCCTCGGGGATCTCGACGACATCCCACTGGGCACCGAGCTCTTCGTTGCGCCAGACGAGTGCGTTCATCTCGATCAGGTCGACGACGCCCTTGAACTCGGTCTCGGCGCCGATCGGCAGCTGCATCACGACCGGCTTGATGCCGAGGCGCTTGTCCAGCGTATCGAGGCAGAAGTAGAAATCGGCACCGGTCTTGTCCATCTTGTTGACGAAGATGAGACGCGGAACATTGTACTTGTCGGCCTGGCGCCAGACGGTCTCCGTCTGCGGCTCCACACCCTGGTTGCCGTCGAGCAACGCAATGGCGCCGTCGAGCACACGCAGCGAACGCTCGACTTCAATGGTGAAGTCCACGTGGCCGGGGGTGTCGATGATATTGAAGCGGTACTGCGAACCGTCGCGGCCCTTCCAGAACGTCGTCGTTGCCGCCGACGTAATGGTGATCCCGCGCTCCTGCTCCTGCTCCATCCAGTCCATAGTGGCAGCGCCATCATGCACTTCGCCGATCTTGTGGCTCTTACCGGTGTAGTAGAGCACGCGCTCGGTCGTGGTGGTCTTGCCAGCATCAATGTGAGCCATGATGCCGAAGTTACGGTAATGATTGATCGGGTATTCGCGGGCCATTTGGGAGGAGCCTTCCGTTACCAGCGGTAGTGCGAGAAGGCACGGTTGGCGTCAGCCATACGGTGCGTGTCTTCGCGTTTCTTGACGGCCTGACCGCGGCCGTTGACGGCATCCATGAGTTCGCCCGACAGGCGCTCCTTCATGGTGTGCTCGCCACGCTTGCGGGCAGACTCGATGAGCCAGCGGATGGCCAGGGCCTGCTGACGGTCCGTACGGACCTCGACCGGAACCTGGTAGGTCGCACCACCAACGCGGCGCGAACGAACTTCGACGGCCGGGCGGATGTTGTCGAGCGCCGTGTGGAACACGGTGACCGGATCCTGCTTCAGCTTGGTCTGCACGATGTCGAAGGCACCGTAGACGATGGTCTCGGCGACCGACTTCTTGCCGTCTTCCATCAGCGAGTTCATGAACTTGCTGACGACGAGATCGCCAAACTTCGGATCGGGATTGACTTCGCGCTTTTCAGCAGCGTGACGACGGGACATTGGATCTGCTCCTTACTTCGGCCGCTTCGCGCCGTACTTCGAACGGCGCTGCTTGCGATCCTTCACCGACTGGGTGTCGAGAACGCCGCGCAGCACGTGGTAGCGCACACCCGGCAGGTCGCGCACACGACCGCCACGGATCAGCACAACCGAGTGCTCCTGGAGGTTGTGGCCTTCGCCGGGGATGTAGGAAATGACTTCACGGGACGTGGTCAGCCGGACCTTGGCGACCTTACGCAGAGCCGAGTTGGGCTTCTTGGGGGTAGTCGTATAGACGCGAGAGCACACGCCGCGCTTCTGCGGGTTTGCTTCCATCGCCGGTACTTTGTTCCGCTTGGGCTTGGAAACCCGAGGCTTGCGGATCAACTGATTAATGGTCGGCATTGCGCTCTTTCCATCGGTCCGAATTCATTGCGAAAGACAATGGCAAACCAAAGGGGCGCCAATTCCACCCGATAGGGCAGCGGCGCCTCTCATTGCAGCGGACCACCGGCTAGCCGGCGTTCATGCGCACAAAGATTTGTCGTCGTCTCATGCCTTTGGCGATGTGTTTGAAGTCCCTGGATGCCCGCACAAGGTGGCAGATACCCGCGTGAACTTCACGACCGACCGCTAAGGTTGCGCCTCTATATGGGCAGTGAGTCCCCCCGTCAAGGATTCTTTGCGGGGAAACGAATGCTCACCTCCCCGCAAATCCGGGGAATTTCAGCTCTTGGGCAGAGCCGGGCCACGAGACAATGCTAATCTGTCCCCGCTGCATGGCTTTGGCCAGTAGTGAGGCCGAGTTTTCCTCGATTTTTGAAGAATCGTCCCCTGCCCGCCCCTGCCATTGGCCGATCACGACTCGGCGTGTACTGTCGCCGGCACTACCGGGAGGACCGCGTCGATGAGATTTGCCTGGCTCGCCATTGCTGCAACGCTGGCTGCCGGCCCTGCCCTCGCCCAGGACCTAGTCGATGGCAGCAAGGTCGATGCGATCGTCGAACTGGCCCGTGCCTATGGCACCGCCGCGCTCGAATCCCAGTCCGACGGCAACCCGCGCATCACCGGCAAGATCAAGGGCGTGCCCTACTACGTGTTCCTCATGAACTGCGACAGCGGCGTCTGCGAGGACCTAAACTTCTATGCCGGCTTCGCCAACATCAAGCCAACGCTCGATGCGATCAACGCCTGGAACCGCGACAAGCGCTTCGGCAACGCCTACCTCGACTCCGACCTCGATGCCGCGATCGAGTACGACGTGAACCTCGAATACGGCGTCAGTCGCCAGAACCTCGACGCCGCCTTCGGCGTCTGGTCGGTGATCCTCGAGGAGTACATCGCCTATGTCGGCTACAAGGCCGAGTAAGCCTCAGTCGAGGATCATCACCGCGAAGCCGTCATAGCCCTTACCGCCAACGGTCTGCAGCGCCGTCGCCGACAGCCGCGGGTTGTTGGCGATGAGCTCAAATGCGCCACGGCTGCCCCGGACGTTGGGATCGGTGCTCGCGGCATTGGCCACTTCTCCATCGCGGACGACATTGTCGAGGACGATCACCGTACCCGGCCGGCCGAGCTTGATGGCCCAGTCGAGGTAGATCGTATTGCTCGGCTTGTCCGCATCGATGAAGACGAAGTCGAACGGCGCCGGCTTCTCCGCCGCTAGCACCGGCAGCGTGTCGGCCGCGGCGCCGACGCGGACCTCTATTGTGCCCGAGAGCCCTGCCCGCTCGATGTTGCCACGGGCGACCTCGGCATGGTGCGGGTCATACTCGAGCGTCACGACCTTGCCGCCGGCGGGAAGCGCCTTCGCCATCCAGATCGTCGAGTAGGCACCCAGCGTCCCGATCTCGAGGATGCGCTTCGCCCCGCTCATGCGCACCAGCAGATGCAGGAACTTGCCCTGGGCAGCGGAAACGTCGATCGGCCGAAGTCCGGCAGCACTGTTCGCGGATAATGCCCCGGCCAGCGCCTCATCCTCGTTGACCAGCTTGTCGACGATGTAGTCGTCCACCCTACCCCAGACATCCGACATCGCCGTCCCTCCATTCACGCCGCGCTTCTATGGCGCACAGCGCGACACTTCGATGACGAAACGACTAGTCTCTTGGCAGCAAAAAGAAAGGGCCCCGGAGGGCCCTTTCGAACTTCGTAGCTAGCGAGCCGCTTACTCGGCCGGCTCGGACGGCACTGCGTCCGGGGCCGGGATGGCGACGGCTTCGGCCTGGCGGCGACGCTCGTCGAGGATCATCTCATCGCGGCGAGCCGCGATGCCCTTGGCCTTCGAGGTACCGGCACCGGTACCCGCCGGGATGAGGCGGCCGACGATGACGTTCTCCTTGAGACCTTCGAGCAGGTCGGCCTTGCCGGAAACTGCCGCCTCGGTGAGGACGCGGGTGGTTTCCTGGAAGGACGCGGCCGACACGAACGAGCGGGTCTGCAGCGAGGCCTTGGTGATGCCGAGCAGCACCGGGTTGGCAGTCGCCGGCGTCTTGCCGTCGGCCACCAGCTGATCGTTGAGCTCATCGAAGTCGAGCTTGTCGAGCTGCTCGTCCTTGAGCATGCCCGAGTCACCCGGGTTCACGATCTCGACCTTCTGCAGCATCTGGCGAACGATCACCTCGATGTGCTTGTCGTTGATCAGCACGCCCTGGAGCCGGTAGACCTCCTGGATCTCATTGACGAGGTAGCGAGCAAGCTCCTCCACGCCCTTGATGGCCAGGATGTCGTGCGGTGCCGGATTGCCGTCGAGGATGTACTCGCCCTTCTCGATGGTGTCGCCTTCCTGGAGATGGAACGGCTTGCCCTTCGGGATCAGGTACTCGACTGCCTCGGCGCCCTCTTCGGATGCCTCGATGATGATGCGGCGCTTGTTCTTGTAGTCGCGACCGAAGCGGATCGTGCCGGTGATTTCGGCAATGATCGCGTGATCCTTCGGACGACGAGCCTCGAACAGTTCGGCCACACGCGGCAGACCGCCGGTGATGTCCTTGGTCTTGGCGCTTTCCAGCGGAATACGCGCCAACACGTCACCAGGCGACACCTTCTCACCGGGCTCGACGGCAATAACCGCGTCCACCGAGAGCAGGTACCGGGCCTCACCGCCGCGATCGAGCTTAACGACGGTGTCGCCGCGCTTGATCGTGATGGCCGGCTTCAGGCTGTCGTTGCGCTGGCTGCCGCGCCAATCGGACACGACGCGCTTGGTGAAGCCCGTCGTCTCGTCAGTGGTTTCGGCAACCGAGGCACCATCGACCAGATCCTCGAAGGCCACTTCGCCTTCGACTTCCGCGAGCACCGGACGGGTGTAGGGGTCCCATTCGGCGATACGCTGGCCGCGCTTCACTTCAGCACCATCATCGACACGGAGCTTGGCACCATAGGTCACGCGGTGCGTGGCCCGGTCCTTGCCCTCGGGGTCGAGGATGGCGATCGTCACGTTGCGGCCCATGGCGACCAGCTGGCCGCCTTCGATCTTGGCGACGTTGCGGTTGCGGATCTCGATCTTACCCTCGGCACCAGCCTCGAGGTAGGACGAGTCAACCACCTGTGCCGTGCCACCGATGTGGAACGTGCGCATGGTGAGCTGAGTGCCCGGCTCGCCGATTGACTGGGCGGCGATAACGCCAACCGCTTCGCCGATGTTGACCGGAGTACCGCGAGCGAGATCGCGGCCGTAGCACGCGGCGCAGCAGCCCTGGCGGAGATCGCAGGTCAGCGGCGAGCGGATGCGCATCGACTGGACCTTGTAGCTCTCGATGAGCTCCACGTCCTTTTCGGTGAGCAGCGTGCCCTTGGGAACGATGACGTCGCCGTTCTCGGGGTTCACCACATCGTCAGCCGTGGTACGGCCGAGAATGCGCTGACCCAGCGAGGCCACGATCTGGCCGGCATCGACGATGGGTTCCATCGTCAGGCCGCGATCGGTACCGCAGTCGATCTCGGTGATGATCGAGTCCTGGGCCACGTCGACGAGACGACGGGTCAGGTACCCCGAGTTCGCGGTCTTCAGCGCGGTGTCCGCGAGACCCTTACGGGCGCCGTGGGTCGAGTTGAAGTACTCGAGAACGTTCAGGCCTTCCTTGAAGTTGGCCGTGATCGGGGTCTCGATGATCGAGCCATCCGGACGCGCCATCAGGCCGCGCATACCGGCGAGCTGCTTCATCTGCGCCGGCGAACCGCGGGCGCCCGAGTGGCTCATCATGTAGACCGAGTTGATCGGAAGCTGACGGCCGGTCTCCGGGTCGAACTTGACCGCGGCGATACCCTTCATCATTTCCTCGGCGACCTTGTCACCGCACTTGGCCCAGGCGTCGACGACCTTGTTGTACTTCTCGCCCTGAGTGATCAGGCCGTCGTTGTACTGCTGCTCGAATTCCTCGACCAGCTTCCGGGTGTCCTCGACGATTTTGTACTTCGAGGCCGGGATAACCATGTCGTCCTTGCCGAACGAGATGCCGGCGCGGGCAGCGTGCTTGAAGCCCAGGTCCATGATGCGGTCACAGAAAATGACCGTCTCCTTCTGACCGCAACCGCGATACACGGTGTCGATCATCTTGGAGATCATCTTCTTGGTCATCAGCTGGTTGGCCGTGGCGTACGGAACCTTGACCGACTTGGGCAGCAGCTTGCCGAGGATCATGCGGCCCGGGGTCGTTTCCACGATCTCGGTCGAATGCTTGCCATCCTCGTCGTAGACGTCGACGCGGCCCTTGATCTTGGTGTGCATCGTCACGGTGCCGGACGAGAGAGCATGCTCGAGCTCGCCCATGTCCGAGAAGGCCATGCCCTGCCCCGGCTCACCCTCGTTCATGAGGGAGAGGTGGTAGAGACCCAGCACGATGTCCTGGCTCGGCACGATGATCGGCTGGCCGTTGGCGGGATGCAGGATGTTGTTGGTCGACATCATCAGCACGCGCGCTTCCAGCTGCGCTTCGAGCGACAGCGGGACGTGCACTGCCATCTGGTCACCGTCGAAGTCGGCGTTGAACGCCGCACAGACGAGCGGATGCAGCTGGATCGCCTTGCCTTCGATCAGGTGCGGCTCGAACGCCTGGATGCCCAGGCGGTGAAGGGTCGGAGCGCGGTTCAGCAGAACCGGGTGCTCGCGGATCACTTCATCGAGGATATCCCAGACCTCGGGCTTCTCCTTCTCGACGAGCTTCTTGGCCTGCTTGACGGTCGACGACAGACCCTTGGCCTCGAGACGCGAGTAGATGAACGGCTTGAACAGCTCGAGCGCCATCTTCTTGGGCAGGCCGCACTGGTGCAGCTTGAGCTCCGGACCCACGGTGATCACCGAACGGCCGGAATAGTCCACGCGCTTGCCGAGCAGGTTCTGGCGGAACCGGCCCTGCTTGCCCTTGAGCATGTCGGAGAGCGACTTCAGCGGACGCTTGTTCGCACCAGTGATGGTGCGGCCACGGCGACCGTTGTCGAACAGCGCATCCACCGCTTCCTGAAGCATGCGCTTCTCGTTGCGGATGATGATGTCCGGCGCACGAAGCTCGATGAGGCGCTTCAGACGGTTGTTGCGGTTGATCACGCGACGGTAGAGGTCGTTCAGATCGGACGTCGCAAAGCGGCCGCCGTCCAGCGGGACGAGCGGACGAAGCTCGGGCGGAATGACCGGAATGACGGTCATGATCATCCACTCGGGCTTGTTGCCCGAGACGATGAACTGCTCGACGATCTTTAGGCGCTTGGCCAGCTTCTTCGGCTTCAGCTCGGTGGTAGCCTCGGCGATCTCGACGCGGAGATCGGCAGCGATCTTCTCGAGGTCGAGCGAGAGCAGCAGGTCGCGGATGGCCTCAGCGCCGATCTTGGCGGTGAAGGTGTCGGCGCCGTACTGGTCCTGCGCGTCGAGATACTGCTCCTCGGTGACCAGCTCGTTTACGCCGAACGGGGTCAGACCCGGGTCCAGCACGACGTACTGCTCGAAGTAGAGGATGCGCTCGATGTCCTTCAGCGTCATGTCGAGCAGCAGCGCGATGCGCGACGGCAGCGACTTGAGGAACCAGATGTGCGCAACGGGAGCCGCGAGCTCGATGTGGCCCATGCGCTCGCGACGGACGCGGCTCAGCGTGACTTCGACGCCGCACTTCTCGCAGATGACGCCCTTGAACTTCATGCGCTTGTACTTGCCGCACAGGCACTCGTAGTCCTTCACGGGCCCGAAGATGCGCGCACAGAACAGGCCGTCACGCTCGGGCTTGAACGTACGGTAGTTGATGGTTTCCGGCTTCTTGATCTCGCCGTAGGACCAGCTGAGGATCTTCTCGGGGCTCGCGATGCTGATCTTCATCTGATCGAACATCTGAACCGGGACCTGCGGATTGAACGGGTCCATAACGTGGTGATGAGTGGTCATCAGTATTTAGCTCCTCTTCTCGATGGCTCCGGGTTTCTGGCCCGGAGCGCACCGAAGTGGTGTTGGGGTGAACGTGGCAGCCTTATTCCGCCGCGTTCTGAGGAGGGGCAAGCTGGTCGGCCGGGCCGCCCTGGGGCAGAGCCTCGCCTTCGAAAGTATCCAGCTCGACATTGAGGCCCAGCGAACGGATTTCCTTGACGAGAACGTTGAAGCTCTCGGGGATGCCCGCTTCGAAGGTGTCGTCGCCGCGGACGATCGCCTCGTAGACCTTGGTACGACCGGCAACGTCGTCCGACTTGATCGTCAGCATTTCCTGGAGGGTGTACGCCGCGCCGTAAGCCTCGAGCGCCCACACTTCCATTTCGCCGAAGCGCTGACCGCCGAACTGCGCCTTGCCACCGAGCGGCTGCTGGGTAACGAGCGAGTACGGGCCGATCGAACGCGCGTGGATCTTGTCGTCCACGAGGTGGTGGAGCTTCAGCATATAGATGTAGCCCACAGTCACCTGGCGATCGAACTGCTCACCGGTACGGCCGTCGAACACACTGGACTGGCCCGAGGTCTTGAGCCCCGCGCGGTTCAGCATATCGACGATGTCGGTCTCCTTGGCGCCGTCGAACACCGGCGTCGCGATCGGAACACCCTTCGACAGGTGCTCGCCGAGACGGGCGATCGAGTCGTCGTCGAGACCGGCGACGTAGTCGTCACCGTCATAGAGCGCGCTGATCTCCTTCTTGAGCGGAGTCAGATCACCCTTCTGCTGGTAGATCTTCATCATCTCGTCGATCTTCTTGCCCACGCCGCGGCATGCCCAGCCAAGGTGGGTTTCGAGGATCTGACCGACGTTCATGCGCGACGGCACGCCGAGCGGGTTCAGCACGATGTCGACGTGGGTGCCGTCTTCCAGATACGGCATGTCCTCGATCGGCACGATGCGGGAAACCACACCCTTGTTGCCGTGACGGCCGGCCATCTTGTCGCCCGGCTGGATCTTGCGCTTGGTCGCAACGAAGACCTTGACCATCTTCATCACGCCCGGCGGAAGTTCGTCACCGCGCTGCAGCTTGTCGACCTTGTCGATGAAGCGCTGCTCGAGCAGCTTGCGGCTCTCCTCGTACTGAGCGTGGAGGGCCTCCATCTCGGCCATGACCTTGTCGTCCTCGAGGGCGAACTGCCACCACTTGGACCGCGGCTGGGCGTCGAAGGTCGCATCGTTCAGCTTGGAGCCGGCGACATAGCCCTTCGGGCCGGTCGTGGCGGTCTTGCCGAACAGCATTTCCTTCAGGCGCGCATAGACGTTGCGATCGAGGATCGACTGCTCGTCATCACGGTCCTTCGCGAGACGCTCGATTTCCTCGCGCTCGATGGCCATGGCGCGCTCGTCCTTGTCGATGCCGTGGCGGTTGAACACGCGCACTTCAACGACAGTACCAGCATCGCCCGGCGGAACGCGGAGCGAGGTATCACGGACGTCCGAGGCCTTCTCGCCGAAGATGGCGCGGAGGAGCTTTTCTTCCGGCGTCATCGGACTTTCGCCCTTCGGCGTGATCTTGCCGACGAGGATGTCACCGGCTGCGACCTCCGCACCGATATGCACGATACCGGCTTCGTCGAGGTTCTTGAGCGCCTCTTCCGAGACGTTCGGGATGTCGCGGGTGATTTCCTCAGGACCGAGCTTGGTGTCACGGGCCATCACTTCGTATTCCTCGATATGGATCGAGGTGAACACGTCCTGCATGGCGATCTTTTCGCTCAGCAGGATCGAGTCTTCGAAGTTGTAGCCGTTCCACGGCATGAACGCGACGAGAACGTTCCGGCCGAGAGCCAAGTCGCCCAGGTCGGTCGACGGACCATCCGCAACGATGTCGCCGGCGTCAATGTGGTCACCCACAACCACCAGCGGACGCTGGTTGATGCAGGTCGACTGGTTCGAACGCTGGAACTTCATCAGGTTGTAGATGTCGACGCCCGGCTTGCCAGGATCGGTCTCTTCCGTCGCGCGGATAACGATACGGGTCGCGTCAACCTGGTCGACGATACCCTTGCGCTTGGCGACGATGGCGGCACCCGAGTCACGAGCCACCACCGACTCCATGCCCGTGCCCACGAAGGGAGCCTCGGCACGCAGCAGCGGCACAGCCTGCTTCTGCATGTTCGAGCCCATCAGGGCGCGGTTGGCGTCGTCGTTCTCGAGGAACGGGATCAGCGAGGCAGCGACCGAGATGACCTGCTTGGGCGAAACGTCCATCAGGTCGATCGTCTCTTTCGGCGTCAGGCCGTTGTCGCCGGCATGGCGGGCAACGACGAGGTCGTCGACGAACTCGCCCTTCTTGGTCAGCTTGGCATTGGCCTGGGCAACGTAGTGCTTGGCCTCCTCCATTGCCGACAGATAGACGACCTCGTCAGTGACGTGGCCGTCCACGATCTTGCGGTACGGCGTCTCGATGAAGCCGTACTTGTTGACGTGGGCGTAGGTCGCGAGGTTGTTGATCAGGCCGATGTTCGGGCCTTCCGGCGTCTCGATCGGGCAGATACGGCCGTAGTGGGTCGGATGCACGTCACGGACTTCGAAGCCGGCGCGCTCACGGGTAAGACCGCCAGGCCCGAGCGCCGAGAGGCGGCGCTTGTGCGAGACTTCCGAGAGCGGATTGGTCTGGTCCATGAACTGCGACAACTGCGATGAGCCGAAGAACTCGCGCACTGCGGCGGCCGCCGGCTTGGCGTTGATCAGGTCCTGCGGCATGACGGTGTCGATCTCGACCGACGACATGCGCTCCTTGATCGCGCGCTCCATGCGGAGCAGCCCGAGCCGGTAGTGGTTCTCCATCAGCTCGCCGACCGAACGCACCCGGCGGTTGCCGAGATTGTCGATGTCGTCGATCTCGCCCTTGCCGTCGCGGAGGTCGACGAGGGTACGAATGACCTCGACGATGTCTTCCTTGCGGAGGATACGAACGGTGTCATCGACATTGAGGTCGAGACGCATGTTCATCTTCACGCGACCAACGGCCGAGAGGTCGTAGCGCTCGCTGTCGAAGAACAGCGACTTGAACATGGCTTCGGCGGTTTCGACGGTCGGCGGCTCACCCGGACGCATCACGCGGTAGATGTCGAACAGCGCGTCCTCGCGGGACTCGTTCTTGTCGACGGCGAGCGTGTTGCGGATGTAGGCGCCCACGTTGACGTGGTCGATGTCGAGGATCGGGAGCTCGTCGAAGCCCTTGTCCTTGAGCTTGGTGACCAGCTTCTCGTCGAGCTCGTCGCCGGCTTCGGCAAAAATCTCACCGGTCTTCAGGTCCACGAGGTCCTGGGCGATGAACTGGCCGTAGAGATCCTCTTCGACCACCGCGAGGTGCGTGAGGCCGTCCGTGGCGAGCTTCTTGGCCTGCCGCGGGGAGAGCTTCTTGCCGCCTTCGTGGACCACGTCGCCGGTATTGGCGTCGATGAGGTCGAACGTCGGCTTGGCGTTCTTCATCTTCTCGGCGTCGAACGGCTTCTTCCAGCCGGTCTTGGTCTTCTCGAACGACACGGTGTCGTAATAGGTGTCGAGAATCTCCTCGGCATCGAGGCCGAGGGCCTTGAGCAGCGAGGTCACCGGGATCTTACGGCGGCGGTCGATACGGGCGTAGACGATGTCCTTGGCGTCGAACTCGATATCGAGCCACGAGCCGCGGTACGGGATGATGCGGGCGGCGAAGAGCAGCTTGCCCGACGAATGGGTCTTGCCCTTGTCGTGGTCGAAAAACACGCCAGGCGAACGGTGCATCTGGGACACGATCACGCGCTCGGTGCCGTTCACGATGAAGGTACCGTTGGACGTCATGAAGGGCATGTCGCCCATGTAGACGTCCTGCTCCTTGATGTCCTTGACCGAACGGGCGCCGGTTTCCTCGTCGACTTCGAACACGATGAGGCGAAGCGTGACCTTGAGCGGCGCTGCGAACGTCATGTCGCGCTGACGGCACTCGTCGACGTCATACTTCGGCTGCTCGAACTCGTACTTCACGAATTCGAGGGAAGCGGTGTTCGAAAAATCGGTGATCGGGAAGACCGACCGGAAAACGGATTGAAGCCCCTCGTCGGAACGACCGCCCTTGGGCTCGTCCACGATGAGGAACTGATCATAGGAGGCCTTCTGGACCTCGATCAGATTGGGCATCTCCGTGACTTCGCGAATGCTGCCGAAAGATTTGCGTACCTTACGGCGGCCGTTGAACGTGGTAGCCATACCAGCTCCTGTTTCTCTCGATGTCTCGGAGGCAGATGTCCAAAGGCCCGACTATCAGCCGTCGGGCATCAGGACATCAGCCTTGTTTGTTGTTAGTCCAGGCCTCGATGGGAGGGAGGCCCTCAGTTCCGCAACTCAAAACTTTCGCGGCTTGCTCGGAATCTGCATCCCGGCGCCGCTGCTTGCGTCCCTGCCCGACCATCCAATCGTCGGGTGACGACGCCCCTTGTAGTCGACAACGGGGCGGGAATGAGGCAGCGCCACTGGCGCTGCCCCGGAGTTTGGCAGGCGAACTTACTTGAGTTCGACCTTGGCGCCGGCAGCTTCCAGCTTCTTCTTGATATCCTCGGCCTCTGCCTTGGTGGCAGCTTCCTTGATGGCCTTCGGAGCGCTCTCGACCAGAGCCTTGGCTTCGCCGAGACCCAGGCCGGTGATGGCGCGGACTTCCTTGATGACGTTGATCTTGTTCTCGCCGAACGAGGCGAGGATCACGTCGAATTCAGTCTTCTCTTCGGCCGGGGCAGCAGCAGCGGCACCCGGAGCAGCGGCCGCAACAGCGACCGGAGCAGCAGCCGAGACGCCCCACTTCTCTTCCAGAAGCTTCGACAGTTCCGAAGCCTCGAGGACGGTGAGAGCCGAGAGGTCGTCTACGAGTTTGGCGAGATCAGCCATTTGAGTTCACTTTCGTGTTTTCTGTTTCAGTTCGAACCGTGGAGGGCCGCGACGGCCCCACGTGGGTAGTTTGCCTATGCTGCATTGCTCTTCTCGGCGTGAGCCGAGATGACCCGTGCAACCGCACCACCAGGAGCCTGCAGGACAGACGCGATACGCGTGGCGGGCTGCTTGAGCATCCCAGCAAGCGTGGCGCGGAGCTGATCCAGCGACGGCATCGTGGCGAGCGCCTTGACGTTGTTGGCGTCGAGCCCGGTCTTCCCCATTGCGCCACCGAGAACCACGAACTTCTGGTTCTTGTCGGCGAAAGCGGCCGCGACTTTCGGCGCGGTCATGGGATCCGTTGCGAAGGCGACGACGGTCGGACCTGTGAACAGGGCCGAGATGTCGGCGTTGTCGGTTTCCTTAAGAGCAAGCTTGGCAAGGCGGTTCTTGGCGACCTTGATCGTGCCACCGGCCTGCTTCATCTGCCTGCGCAGATTCTCCAGGTCGGCAACGGTCAGGCCGGCGTTCTGAGCAACCACGATCGAGCCAGCCGTCGCGAACGACGCCTGGAGCGAGGTGATGAGCTCAGCCTTTTCCGCTCTTTCCACTGCTAGTCTCCACATATGGTCCGGAGGTAGGTCCCGGACCTTTGCCAATTGCTGCCCTCCGTCAGGAGTGCAGCGGTTGATGCCTGTCAACCGGCTGACCGTTGGAGGGCGAAATGCCCCTTGGCGGCAACTGGCCTGGTTCGAACCGGAACGAATTCCGGTCTTCACCCCATCTATGCGGGCCTCTTAAAGTTTAGGCGCCTTGCGGCGTACCCGCAGTCTCGGACAGGACTTTTGCTGGCCTCTCGGTCAGCAATTCCGGCGGGCGAACCCGCCGGAAACTGGATCGGTCTTAGTGGACCGACGATGGATCGACATGGACGCCAGGGCCCATGGTCGACGAAACGGCGACGCGCTTTACGTAGGTGCCCTTGGCACCGGCCGGCTTCGCCTTGTTCACGGCGTCCGCGAACGCCTTGATGTTCTGCAGCAGGGCTTCTTCGGTGAAGGAAGCCTTGCCGACGCCGGCGTGCAGGATGCCGGCCTTCTCGACGCGGAACTCCACCGCGCCGCCCTTGGCGGCCTTGACCGCACCGGCGACATCAGGAGTCACGGTGCCGACCTTGGGGTTCGGCATCAGGTTGCGCGGGCCGAGGATCTTACCGAGACGGCCAACGAGCGGCATCATGTCCGGGGTCGCGATAACGCGATCGAACTCGATCTTGCCCGACTGGACGATCTCGACCAGGTCTTCCGCACCGACGATGTCGGCGCCGGCCTTGCGGGCCTCGTCTGCCTTGGCGTCCTTGGCGAACACGGCGACGCGAACGGTCTTGCCGGTGCCATTGGGCAGGTTCACCACGCCGCGGACCATCTGATCGGCGTGACGCGGATCGACACCCAAGTTGAACGCAACTTCGACGGTCTCGTCGAACTTGGCCTTGGCACGTGCCCGCACCATCTTCACGGCTTCTTCGATGCCGTAAAGCTTCTTGCGGTCGACGCCTTCGCGGATTGCAGTGGTACGCTTACCGAGCTTGGTCATGGTTAGCCCTCCACCTGCAGGCCCATCGAACGGGCAGAGCCAGCAATCATGCTCGCCGCCTGGTCGACGTCATAGGCGTTGAGATCCTTCATCTTCGCTTCAGCGATCGCACGGATCTGCTTCTGCGTGATGGTACCGGCCGATTCCTTGCCCGGAAGCTTGGAACCGGACTTCAGGTTCACGGCCTTCTTGATCAGGTAGGTCACGGGCGGCAGGCGGGTCTCGAACGTGAAGCTCTTGTCCGCATAGATGGTGATCACGACCGGGGTCGGAGCACCCTTTTCCTGGTCTGCGGTCTTGGCGTTGAACGCCTTGCAGAATTCCATGATGTTGAGGCCGCGCTGGCCGAGCGCGGGACCGATCGGCGGCGACGGGGTCGCCGAACCGGCGGGAACCTGAAGCTTCAGGTAGCCAGTGATTTTCTTTGCCATGGTTCAATCTCCATACTTGCCCACGAGCGGGCGGGTGATCCGCGTCACCGGATCTGTGAGACGCCGTGGTCCGGGCTTTACGAGCGGTTGGCTACCGCCCTGCCCTCCCACGGTTTTTCGGTAACCTTGCAGCTACCGCATCGGCTTACGCCGAATTCTTCAACTCGCGCATCAGCTCACGCCGACGCAATGAATCAGACCTTCTCGACCTGACCGTATTCGAGCTCGACAGGCGTCGGACGCCCGAAGATCGAAACTTCCACCTTGAGGCGCGAGCGTTCCTCGTCGACCTCTTCCACCACGCCGTTGAAGCTGGCGAACGGGCCGTCCGAAACGCGCACCTGCTCGCCAACCTCGAACGAGACGGAGGGCTTCGGGTGCTCGACGCCTTCCTGCACCTGCTGCAGGATGGCCATGGCTTCCTTTTCCGAGATCGGCATGGGCTTGTCGCCCGAGCCGAGGAAGCCGGTAACCTTGGGCGTGTTCTTGATGAGGTGGAACGCCTGGTCGGTCATTTCCATCTTCACCAGCACGTAGCCCGGGAAGAACTTGCGCTCGGCATCGACCTTGCGGCCGCGGCGCATCTCCACGACCTTCTCGGTCGGGACGATCACGTCGTCGAACAGCTCCTCGAGCTTCTTCTGAGCGACCTTCTGCTTGATGTCCTCAGCGACCTTGCGCTCGAAGTTCGAGTAAGCCTGAACGATGTACCAGCGTTTGGCCATGCCGCGCCGTAGCTCCTAGATCCGTTGCCGCTTAGCGGATTGACAGCATCAGCTGCACGAGCCAGGCGATCACCTGGTCCGCAGCCAGAAAAAACACGCTGGCGAGCACGACGAAGATCAGCACCATGACGGTGGAAATCAGCGTTTCCTGACGTGTCGGCCAAGTGACCTTGCCGACTTCCTGGCGAACCTCTTGCAGAAACTTCAGGGGGTTGACGCCAGCCATCAGCTCTTCTTTCAGTGAGGCCTTTCGGCCAAAAAGCAATAACCGCGCGAGTCACCCCGGGCGGCTGGGAAGCGGTATCTAATGGCTTGGCCCAGCTATTGCAAGCCCCAATGACAGCCGCGTGTCAACGCTTAGGCCGGTGTCAGCTATTGGTCAGCTTTGGCGCCCTAGCCTGATGATTACGACTGATTCCCGGCGTCGAGGGGCAGATGCACGCAACCTACGACCTTCACCCCGATCCCACGGCGGCGGCCGACCTTGTCGGCCTCCGCGCTTCTGAAGTCGAACGCGAATTGATCATCGCCACGCTGCAGGCCACCGGCGGCAACCGCACCCATGCTGCAGCAATACTCGATATCAGCATCCGCGCGCTGCGCTACAAGCTGCGCGAATACGCGAGCCGAGGCCTCGACATCCCCGCCGCTCACGATGGAGATACGCACTGATCCGCCATGGACCATTCATATGGACCCGACGGAACCGGCTGAAAATGTGCGAGTGATCAGGCTAGGCAGGTGGCAGGGGCAGAAGGACTTGAACCCTCGACCCTCGGTTTTGGAGACCGATGCTCTACCAACTGAGCTATACCCCTAAAACCTGCGGCCCTCCCTCTACTGAAAAGACCGGTGCTCCGCAAGTGGCAAGGGGGCAACCTTTCGCGACCAGTTGCTCGGCCCGCGGGGATGGGGCTAGGCTTCCCTGGCGCGGCTTCGTCCGCGTTTGGAGGTACAGGGGAACATCATGAAGAAGCTTCTGGTACTCGCGACCCTCGTCGCGTCGAGTTTTGCCGTGCCCGTCCTGCCCGCGAATGCGGCGACCATGCTCACCGATGACCATGCCAATTGCCTGATCTTCCCGATGCTCAAGAAGGAGTGCTGGGAGAAAGGCGCTGAGGTAGCGAAGTCCGTTGGCCAGTCCGTGGCGACCGCCACTGAAACCGCCGCCGAGGAAACCCGCCTGCCGCTCTGGTGGAAGTGCACCGCTGCACCCAAAGGGTCGGGGCATCTCCTCGACTGCTGAATAGCCAAGGGGCCCGGCAACGGGCCCCTTTCACATCAGGCGCTGCCGCTCGCGTTCAACGAAAACATGGATCGTGCAGGTCGCGCGCCCCGATATCGTCCCTGAGATAGGGGCTGAGTTCGCGGATATCGGTCACCTGCCGCGCCCTGAGAGGCAAAGCCACACGCCGCAGCCAGCGTGACAGGGAAAACGGCGTCTTCTTGGTCTGGTAGAGCATCGGTATCTCCATCGCTTCGATGCGTTGGATGTCTATTTGCACCACGAAGCCTTTGATTTCCAACCAAAGCGCGAGTACCGTGCATAAGGAGGCCTTATGTCGGATTACCTTCCACCGCTCGCCGCGATCCGTGTCTTCGAGGCTGCGGCCCGGCTCCTGAGCTTCACCAGAGCGGCTGCCGAACTGGGCATGACCCAGGCTGCGGTCAGCTACCAGATCAAGGTGCTGGAGGAGCGCGTCGGCGCGCCCTTGTTCCTGCGCCGGCCGCGCGAAGTCGCGCTGACCGAGGCAGGCCAGCGCCTCGCCCCGGAAATCAACCGCGCATTCGACATCATGCGCGAGGCCTTCTCCGATCTCGGCCAGAGCGAAGGCGGCACGCTGATCGTCAACACCATGCACACTTTCGCGGCGCAATGGCTGGCGCCGCGGCTCGGCATCTTCCACCTGCGCCACCCCGAGATCGCGGTCCGGCTTGAGACCACGCAACGGCTCGTCGATTTTTCGCGCGAGGAAGTGGACGTGGTCGTCCGGGCCGGCAAGGGCCAATGGCCAGGGCTGGCGGCCACCAAACTGCTCGACGTACGCTTCACCCCAATGCTCTCCCCGGCACTTGCCGCTTCAGTCGGCGGCATCAAGGAGCCGGCAGATATCCTCAAGCTGCCCCTGCTCGATTCCGAGGATCCATGGTGGATCACGTGGCTCGACGCCTATGGCCTGCCGCACGACGTTCTGGAGCGCCAGACTGCGCCGTCGATGAACCTGCAGACTTTCGACGCGATCGCAGCGATGGCCGGACATGGCGTAGCCCTGCTCACGCCGGAGTACTTCGAGCGCGAACTCGCCGAAGGTCGCCTCATCCGGCCATTCGACCGCATCATCGATGAAGGCACCGGCTACTGGCTCGCCTACCCCGAGAGCCGCCGCAACGTGCGCAAAATCAAGGCCTTCCGCGACTGGATCGTCGAGGAAGCGGGGAAACCGGCAGCGTGAGGAGAGCTGGAGCGGGTGAAGGGAATCGAACCCTCGTCATAAGCTTGGAAGGCTTCTGCTCTACCATTGAGCTACACCCGCACCGATTGCCCGTCTTCTACACATTTTCCGCGACTTGGCTACCCCAGGCGGCAGCTATGCCGCGAGGGGTTGCCCTATCCTCCTGCAACCTTCCGCTAGCTGCAATTTTGGGAATTGCCGGGGTTATGGCCGCTGTGGCCCGCGCAGTCGCCTCCGTCGTCGTCAGGCACCGGCGCCGGAGGGGGTGGCGGCGTGTCCACCGGCGGCGGCTCGGCGCCATCGACACCGGGTGCAGTGGGAGCTGACGTAGAGCCACTAGAGGTCGAGGCCCGTGCTTCGGCGCTCTTCGCCGATGCCGCGGCGGCGTCGCGGGCCGAGAGCGAGCCGGTCAGGCACTTGGCGGCCTGTGGCAGCCTGAAATCTCCTGCGAGCAACTGCTGCGAGCCGCCGTAAAGGAACATGCCCCGCAGCTTTGAGCGCTCGGCCCGCGGCAGCTTGCTGGTGAGCCCCAGGGAGACCGCTGCCTCGCTGGTCATCTGCGCGAGCTCGCAGGTATCGGCAAACACGGTGCATTCGCCAGACGCCGCACAAAGCTCCGTAGCGCCCGAGTACATCAGCACTTCCGTCGCTCGTCGCCCATCGACGACGAAATCGAACTCGGTGCCTCGCACGCCCATCGTGCCCGTCGGTGTCGTGATGCGGTACCGGTCCTTGGCCGCGTCACCAGTCACGAACCTGAAGGTGCCCGACAAGGCGTTGATCGCGAAATTGCCGGCACTGCCGTCATCGCGCAGCAGGTAATCCTCGATGACCAGCGCCGAGCGCGGGCCCACGACCAGCTTGGTTCCGTCCCTGAACTGGAGTTCGGCCCGGCCTCCCGAACTCGTCTGCACCCGATCGCCGAGGAAGACATCCTGCCCGACCACCAAAGTCGTCAATGCCCCATCAGCAGTGATTCCCGCCTCGGGATCGACGCCTATGGCGGACCCCGCCGACTCTGCGGCCGCACTAGAGACTGCAAACATCAACAAACACAGTGCCGTCAGGCACCTGCCGAGCAACGCCATATCTGTCTCCGAATACACTTGTGGCGTCACGATGATCGCGACGCGGCCCAGTACAGCAAAGCACCGAATAACCCGGATAGCAATTTGGCCGTTTGGCGCAAATGCGATGCAAATAGAAGTCATGCCGCCACTGTTCGCGACGGATCAGCAGCGCCTGGTCTTGCATGAATGTGCAGGAGGGGGGTGGTGGGAGAGGTAGGACTCGAACCTACGAAGGCGTAGCCAGCGGATTTACAGTCCGCCCCCTTTGCCACTCGGGACACTCTCCCGGTCCCTTGGGAACCGCCGGCTTTCGCCGGGCGCATGGACCGAGGTCCGGAGCGCGTGCGGTTTATGCTGACGCGAGCCGAACCTGTCAACACCGAATATGACGGCTTCGCTCACTTGCCGCACTTGTTCAAAACGGCTACCGCATCCGCATGAGCCGCAACAAGTTTCCGCCCAAGCCCAAGTACGATCCGGATACCGGCCCCGTCTATCTCTACGGGCTGCACACCGTCCGCGCCGCGCTGGCGAATCCGCTCCGCGACAAGCGCGCACTGCTGGTGACGCCGAATGCGCTCATGCGGCTGCAGGAAGACGGCAGCAAGGTGGAGATGCGCTACACCGAGACGACGCCCAGGGAGCTCGACCGGTTGCTGGGCGCCGACGCGGTGCACCAGGGCGTGGCGCTCGAGGTCGAGCCGGTGAGCCGCTTCGGCCTCAACGACGTGCCTAACCCCCGGCTCATCGTCATCCTCGACCAGCTGACCGACCCGCACAATGTCGGTGCGATCCTCCGCACCGCCTGCGCGTTCGGCGCGGATGCGGTGGTAACGACCTCGCGTCATTCGCCCAGCGAAACCGGCGTGATGGCCAAGGCTGCATCGGGCGCGCTCGACCTTGTTCCGATGATCGAGGTCCGCAATCTCGGCGATGCCATCGAGAAGCTGAAAGAGCGCGGGCTGCACGTGATTGGCTTTGATTCCGAAGCCCCTGCCCCATTGCGCCCGCGCACCGACGACGTGCCGCTTGCGATCGTCCTCGGCGCCGAAGGCAAGGGCCTGCGGCAGCGGACGCGCGAACTCTGCGACGAGATGGTCCGGCTCGACATGCCTGGCCCGATCAAATCGCTGAACGTCTCGAACGCGGCGGCGATCGCCCTTTTCGCCGCGACGGCGGGTCGGCCGACCGCATAGAGGCCGCGGCTGCTGCCACGGCCGCCTTGTTCGCATCAGGGCGTGGTGCAGCGCACGAACTGCTCGCCGTTGAGCGTGATCGTGTCCGAGCCCAGCTGGACGATCTCGAAGCTCCTGTCGCCCGCCTTCACCGTCACCTTGCCGTCGGTGGCCGGCACGGTGTTGACGATATCAGGCAGGCCGGGGCCGCGACGAATGCTGACCGACGTCACCACCAGGTAGTCAGCCACATCGGTCTGGTCGACCTCACCACACGACAGGAAGTCCGGCGCCCAGACGCCCAGGTACGTGATGCTGCTGCGGTCGGCGGCGGCAGCGATGCGCGTATCCGGCTTCAGCCCCTCGGCCGGCAGGATGCCCATGGCCGGCAAGGTCACCACCGGTTCCTTGGCACCTTCGGCAACCGCCGCAGCGGCATCCGCAGCGCCCTTGGATTCGGCAGAGGAAGCCGGTTCGGCTGCCGCAGGTGCGGTCGCTGCGGGCTCAGCAGCGGCAGCAACCGCGGCTGCTGCATCGCTCGCCCCCTTGACCGCCGCCGCCGTCCCCGTCTTCGCGGGCTCGGGAGCAGCCGGAGCTGACTTCGCCGCTGCGGCGATGGCCGCCTCGGCATCAGCCTTCCCCTTCGCCGCGGCAGCCGCCAAAGCCGCAGCCTTCTCGGCCTCGGCCTTTCCAGCGGCGGCCGCAGCCTCGGCAGCTTTCTTCTCTTCCGCAGCCTTCGCCGCGGCAGCAGCCTCAGCTGCCTTCTTCTCCTCTGCAGCCTCAGCCGCAGCGGCTGCCTCAGCCGCCTTCTTCTCTTCAGCGGCCTTGGCGGCAGCGGCGGCCTCAGCAGCTTTCTTCTCCTCTGCGGCTTTCGCAGCGGCTGCGGCCTCAGCAGTCTTCTTCTCTTCCTCGGCCTTCGCAGCGGCGGCAGCCTCAGCGGCCTTCTTCTCTTCCTCGGCCTTCGCAGCAGCGGCAGCCTCAGCCGCCTTCTTTTCTTCCGCAGCCTTGGCGGCAGCGGCGGCCTCGGCCGCCTTCTTTTCTTCCTCGGCTTTCGCAGCGGCTGCGGCGTCGGCCGCGGCCTTTTCCTCAGCCGTTGGCGTCGCCGGCGCCGGCGTTGTAGCTGTCGTCGAGGCGGCAGGCGGCGCGGGCGGCGGCGCTTGATTGTTGTCGCACGCCGCGAGCAGCAGGCCCAGCGACAGAGCCACCGGCAGAGCCAGAAGGCGAGTTCGTCTCATGATGTTCCCTCACAAAAGACTTGGCGCGTCGCAGCGCGGCCCGACCCAAGTAGACCACCAGCCCGGCCACCCGGCAATCGCTGGCCGCCGGCATTCAACCGCCTGTCACCGTGACGATGACGTTGACGGTCGCGGCAACGATCACGGTGTTGAACAGGAACGAGAACACCCCGTGCAGCGTCACGCGCCGTCGCATCGGCGCCGACGTGATCGCCACGTCCGCAACCTGCGCCGTCATGCCGATGACATAGGCGAAATAGAGAAAATCGAAGCCGTCCGGGTCCTTGCCACCGGGAAAGTCGAGCCCACCGACCACGGCCCGGCTGCTCCCCGGCTGGTCGTCGACATAGTACTCGTGCGCGTAGTGCAGCCCCGCCATGGTGTGCACCGTGAACCATCCGAGTAACAGCGACACGACACTGAGCGCGATCTGCAGGCCGTCCGCGTGCCCGCCATCGTTGAGGGTGAGAAACAGCGATCCCACCGCCACCACGACCACGATCCCCGTGACACCAAAGATCGCCACCACCGGCGAATCGGCATCGTCCGGCCGTTGCATCAGGTAGTCGGCAGTGAGGACGGGCAGTTCCAAGAAGGCGAACGCCAGGTAGCATGCAAACATGACGTTCGCACCGACGGCGATCGCATACGCGGGGGCAACAAACAGGAAACCGACGCAGACCGCCCCGCCCACGGCCAGCGCGATGTAGAAGGCCGCGTGTCTTGGCAGTTTGCCCTTCAAGCCTTCGATCTTCCGCCGCCTCGCCAACCGCACCTCCGCAATCGTCGCCTCGACGATCAACCCTCCGATGATCGCACATCCCCGGCGCGCCGTCCCATCGTGGCAGCAGCAGTCCACCAGCGCTTGCGCCCTACCGGCCATGATGCTATCCGGGCGCCGGCGCCGGCATAGCTCAGTTGGTAGAGCAACTGATTTGTAATCAGTGGGTCGCGAGTTCGATTCTTGCTGCCGGCACCAGTCCCCCCAGTACCGCTAGATCACCCGCCCGCCATCGACCTCGAGGGCGACGCCGGTGACCATCGAGGCTTCGTCCGAGCAGAGGAAGCAGGCGGCGTTGCCCATGTCCTCGGGCGTCGAGAAGCGGCCGAGCGGGATGGTGGCGAGGAATTTCGCCCGCATCTCCGGCGTGTCCTCGCCCATGAAGGTCTTGAGCAGCGGCGTTTCGCCGGCCACCGGATTGATGGCGTTCACCCGCACCCCGAACGGCGCAAGCTCCACAGCCATCGACTTGGTCGCGGTGACCATCCAGCCCTTCGACGCATTGTACCAGTTGAGGCGCGGACGCGGGCTGACGGCCGCGGTCGAGGCGACGTTGAGGATCGCGCCGGTTTTCCGCGCCTTGAAGTGCGGCACGAGGTGCCGGGCGGTCAGGTAGACCGACTTCATGTTGACGTTGAACACGCGGTCGAAGTCTGCTTCGGAGATGTCCTCGAGCGCTGCCGGCAGGTGCGTCACACCGGCATTGTTGACGAGGATGTCGACCTTGCCAAAGGCCATCAGCGCCGCGGCCGACAACTGGTTGACGCTCGCATCCTTGCTGACATCGACATGCGCGGCCTTCTGGCCGAGTTCGCGGGCCAATGCCTCCGCACCCTCGACATTGATATCGGCGATCAGTACGCGCGCGCCCTCGGCGGCGAACTTCCGCACGATGCCTGCGCCGAATCCCGAAGCGCCGCCGGTGACGATTGCTACCTTGCCGTCCAGTCTCATGATTTCACCCATGCCACGCGGCCACCGTCTTCAAAACCGAGAAGCCATACAGCGCCTCGAATCCCTTCTCGCGGCCATGGCCCGACTTGCCGACTCCGCCGAACGGCAGCTCCACACCGCCGCCGGCGCCATAGTTGTTGAGGAACACCTGGCCAGTCTTGATGGCCTTGGCCATGCGCATCTGCCGGCCACCGTCCCGGGTCCACACGCCGGCGACGAGGCCGAAATCCGTGCCGTTGGCTATTGCTACCGCCTCTGCCTCATCTTCGAACGGGATCACCACCTGAACCGGCCCGAAGATCTCGTCCTGCGCCAATCGGTTGTCGGGGCGGACGTTGGCGACGAGCGTCGGCGCCTGGTAGTGCCCACCCCTGGGCGCATCGCCCAGAATGGTCCCCTGCCCCGCGATTTCGCCGCCAGCGAGATCGGACAGGAACCCGACGACAATCTCCTTCTGCCGCTCGGAGACGAGCGGCCCGAGGTCGAGATCGGCGATCGCCGGCCCGACCTTCAGCGCACGGTAGCGGACCGACATCCGGTCCAGGACTTCGTCATGGATCGAGCGATGCACGAGGATGCGCGAGCTGGCCGAGCAGGTCTGGCCGGCATTCTGGATACCGGCGTTAATGAGAAACGGCAGCGCGCGCTCAAGATCGGCATCCTCGAACACCACCTGCGGCGACTTCCCGCCCAGCTCCAGCGTCACCGGCACGACATTCTCGGCCGCGGCATGCTGGATCAGTTTGCCGACACCCACCGAGCCGGTGAACGAGATGTGGTTGACGCCTGGATGCGCCGTCAGTGCCGCGCCGGCTTCCTCGCCAAGCCCCGGCACGACGTTCAGTGCCCCGGAGGGCAAGCCGGCTTCCTCGGCGATCTTGGCGAAGGCAATGGCGGTGAGGCAGGCCTCCTCGGCTGGCTTCAACACGGCGGCATTGCCCATCGCCAGCGCACCAGTTACCGAGCGCCCGATGATCTGCATCGGGTAGTTCCACGGGATGATGTGCGCGGTAACACCATGCGGCTCGCGCAGCGTGTAGACCGTGTAGCCGTCGAGATAGGGGATGGTCTCGCCATGGATCTTGTCGCAGGCTCCCCCATAGAACTCGAGATATCGGGCGAGAGCGACCGCATCGGCCCGCGCCTGCTTCAGCGGCTTGCCGACATCCATCGCCTCGATGCGGGCAAGGTCATCGACACGCTCCAGAACAGCCCGACCGATCTTGCTCAGCAGCCGGCCGCGTTCGGCCACGGGCATGCGGCCCCAATCGCCGGTGAGCGCAGCTTTGGCAGCGCCGACAGCGGCATCCACATCGGCGGCATTGCCGCGCGGGATTTGCCCGATGGTCTCGCCGGTCGAGGGGTTCTCGATCGGCAGGTAGTCGCCCGACAGCGGCGCGACCCAGCGGCCGCCGATGAAGCACTTGGTGGAATCGAAGAACAGGTTGAGGTCGGTCATTGGCAACTCGGTCGTCGTTTGGCGTCAGGCTATGCGCCCGCTGCCTCGCGCTTGGCAAGCGCACCCTCGAGGTTCGGCGTCGCTGCGATCAGCTCTCGTGTGTACGGGTGCTGTGGGTTCTGGAACACCGCTTCGGTCTCCCCCTCCTCGACGATCTTGCCGGCCCGCATCACCAGCACGCGGTCGGTGATCGAGCGAACCACCGAGAGGTCATGTGAGATGAACAGGTAGCTCAGCTGCAGCCGATCGGAGAGATCGGCGAGGAGGTCGAGCACCTGGGCGCGGACCGAGACGTCGAGGGCCGAAACGGCCTCGTCGAGGATGATCAGGCTGGGCTCGATGATGAGCGCCCGGGCTATGGCGATGCGCTGGCGCTGCCCGCCCGAGAATTCATGGACATATTTGTCGGCATCGGAGGCAGTCAGCCCGACCTCCTCGAGTGCCCTCGAAATACGCTTCTCGCGCTCGGCACCAGTTGGCGCAGCCGATCCCAGCAGATGGAACGGCTCGGTGACCAGCCGGTCGACCCGGTGCCGCGGATTGAACGATCCATAGGGGTCCTGGAACACCACCTGCAAATGGCGGCGTGTCGCGAATGTCGCGCCACGTCTAGGATCGATCGGCTCGCCCGAGATGGCAATCCGCCCACCCTGTGTCGGCTCCAGTGCCATGATCGCCCGCGCCAGCGTGGACTTGCCGCAGCCGCTCTCACCGACCAGCCCGACATTCTCGCCGCGCTCGATGCGCAGGCTGACACCATCCACAGCTCGCAGCACCTTGCGCTGGCCGAACAAGCCGCGTCGGGGCAGCGGGTACTCGCGCACCACATCCTCGACGGCCAGCACTGGTGTGCCACCCGACACTGCCGGCGGGACACGCGTCGGAACGTGTGATGAGGCTTCGAACAGCGCCTTCGAGTATGGGTGCTGCAGGTTGCGGAAGAGCTGGATCGTTGGCCCCGCCTCGACCACCACCCCGCGCTGCATGATGGCGACCTTGTCGGCGATGCCGGCGATGACGCCGAGATCGTGGGTGATGAACATCATCCCCATGCCGTCCTCGTCGACGAGGCGCTGCAGGAGCTTGAGGATTTGCGCTTGCGTCGTGACGTCGAGCGCTGTGGTCGGTTCGTCCGCGATCAGCAGCTTTGGCCGCATGGCGATGGCCATGGCGATGACGACGCGCTGGCGCTGGCCGCCGCTGAGTTCATGCGGGTAGCGATCGAGCGGGAAGCGATCGGCCGGGAGTTCAACGCGATTAAGCGTCTGCCGGGCGACCTTGAGCGCGTCGGCGCGATTGAGGCCACCGTGGACCATGGCGGTCTCGGCCACCTGGTCGCCGATGGTCTTGACCGGGTTCAGCGCCGTCATCGGCTCCTGGAACACCATGCCGACCGTGCCGCCGCGGATTTTCCGCATTTCGGCATCCGGCAGGTTCAGGACCTCGCGGCCTTCGAGCGTCACGGAACCCTTGGTAACAGCGCCCCCGGGCAAGAGCTGCATCACGGTCAGCGCCGTCATCGATTTGCCCGAACCACTCTCGCCGATGACGCCGACGATCTCGCCGGCATCGACGGTGAGGTCGATGTCCCTGAGGATCGGGAACGGGCCGATGTCCAGCGACAGGTTCTTGATCTCGAGCAGCGGCATCAGCGGCTCCGCCTCAGGCGCGGGTCGAAAATGTCGCGCAGCCCGTCACCAAGGAGATTCACGCCGAGCACCATCAGGACGATTGTGAGGCCGGGGACCAGCGCAACGTGCGGGGCGAGCGAGATCATGGTCTGGCTGTCGGCCAGCATTTTGCCCCAGCTCGGGGTCGGCGGCTGGACGCCGAGGCCGACATAAGCGAGCGCTGCTTCGGCGAGGATGCCGAGGGCGAACTGGATCGTCGCCTGGACCATCAGCGTGTTGAAGATGTTGGGAAGGATGTGCTCCCAGGAGATGCGGGCGGCGCCCTTGCCCGCCACGCGTGCCGCCATGATGAACTCGCGGTTCCACAGGCTTAGTGCCCCTGCCCGCGACAGGCGGGCGAACACCGGCATATTGTAGAGGCCTACCGCGATGATGGCGTTGATGGCGCCCGGCCCGAACACGGCGGTGATCAGGATGGCGATCAACAGCGCCGGGAAAGCGAACACCAGGTCGTTGGCGCGCATCAGCACATCATCGAGCAACGTGCCGCGATTGGCGGCGGCCCAGAGCCCGATCGGCACGCCGATCACCATCGCGACCGTCACCGCGATGAAGGCGACGGCGATCGAGGTGCGGGCGCCGACCATGATCATCGAGAAGATATCTCGGCCGAAATGATCGGTGCCGAACCAGTGCTCGGCCGATGGCGGCTTCAGCTTGTTGGGGATGTTCTGCAGCCCCACGTCGTAAGGCGTCCAGACGAAGGAGATCAGCGCCGCCAGCACGAACACCAGCGTGATGGTCGCACCAATCGTGAAATTCGGCGAACGCAAGGCGGCGCGGATCAGGCTGTCGTTGCGAGGCGCGGTTGCGATTGAGCTCATCGCATCGCCCTCCGCAGCCGGGGGTCGACGAGGGCGTAGGTCACGTCGACGAGGAAGGTGACGAGGATCACGGCGAAGACGAGGAGCATCACCACCGACTTCACCACGATCAGGTCGCGCGAGGTGATGCCCTGGAAGACGAGGCGGCCGAGGCCGGGCAGAAAGAACACGTTCTCGATGATGATCGCCCCGGCGAGAAGGAATGAGAACTGCAGGCCGATGATGGTGAGCACCGGAATCAGCGCGTTGCGGAGCGCATGGCGCCACAGCGTCTGGCCTTGGCTGAGCCCCTTGGCGCGGGCAGAGCGGATGTAGTCCTCGCCCAGCGTATCGAGCAACGACGAGCGCATAACACGCGCCAGGATCGAGGCCTGCGGCAGAGCGAGCGCGATGGCCGGCAGGCTGAGTGCCTTCAGCGCCATCAGCGGATCCTGCCAGCCGGGAAAACCACCGGCCGAGAACCAGCGCAGCGTGATCGAGAACAACAGCACCAGCAGCATGGCGAACCAGAAATTCGGCACGGCGAGGCCGACCTGCGTCGCGCCTATGATGGAGACGTCGGCCGTGGAGTTGCGGCGAACGGCGGCAAGGATGCCGACCGGGAAGGCGATGAGCGTCGACAGCGCCAGCGCGTAAATGGCGAGCGGCAGGGAAATCCAGATGCGGTCGGCGATTAGGCCCGAAACTGGAACCTTGTAGGTGTAGCTGATGCCGAAATCGCCACGCAGCAGCCCGAGCACCCAGGTGAAGTAGCGCTCGAGCAGCGGCCCATCTAGCCCGAGCGTCTGGCGCAGGTTGGCGACGGCTTCGGGCGTGGCATTGAGGCCCAGCATAAACTGGGCGGGATCGCCGGGCACGACTTCGAGCACTAGGAAGATGACGATCGAAGCGGCGATCAGGCTGAGCACGAGTGAGACGATGCGGCCGAGGAGGAACGAGGTCATCAGGCGGCCCTTGTCGACACGTTGCGTCCTCCCCAAACACAGGTGTCATCCCTGCGAAGGCAGGGATCCAACTCGCAGCTGGCTCTGGCTGAGAAATGGATCCCTGCGTTCGCAGGGATGACACCGAGTGTGTTGGGCTGGCTGGTGGTCAAAACGGAATCGGGGCGGGTTTTCACCCGCCCCTTGTAGCTCATTCGGTCCAGGATACGGCGGTGAGATCGGTCGCCTGGGTCGGCGCGTTCTCCCACAGGCCGGTGAGCTTGGCATTCTCGACACCGACCTTGGCCAGCTCGAACAGGAAGCCCACCGCATAGTTGTCGGCGAGGTTCTTCTCGGCTGCCTTGATGAGCTCCGAGCGCTTGGCCGGATCGGAGGTCACAGCCAGATCGGCGATCAGCTTGTCGAAGTCGGCATTGTGGTACTGGAAGTAGTAGTCCGGCCGGGCGAAAATCCCGATGTCGTTCGGCTCGGTATGCGAGATGATGGTGAGGTCGAAGTTCTTGTCGGTGAACACCTCGCTCAGCCACTGCGCCCACTCGAGGTTCGTGACTTCGGTCTTGATGCCGACCGCCGCCAGCTGGTTGGCGATGATCTCACCGCCGCGACGGGCATAGCCTTCGACCGGCGGCAGCTTCAGCGACAGGGTCAGGTCGGTGATTCCGGCTTCCGCCAGCAGCGCCTTCGACTTTTCCGGGTCGTAGTTGGATTGGGCGGTGAGGTCGACATAGTCGGGGTTGGCCGGCGACAGGAACGTGCCGATCGGCGTACCGTAACCGAACATGGCACCATCGATGATCGCCTGTCGGTCGATGGCATGGGCAATGGCCTCGCGCACCTTCACGTTGTCGAGCGGCGCCTTGGCATTGTTGAAGGCGAGGATAGTCTCGCCTTCCGTGGAGCCGATCACCACGCGGAAGCGCGGATCGCTCTGGAACTGCGCGACGGTTTCCGGGGCCGGGAAGTTCGGGAATGCATCGACGTCGCCGGCCTGCAGGGCCGCAAAGGCGGCCGTGGGATCGGAGATGAAGCGGAAGGTCGCACCTTCGAGCTTCACCGGCGTCCCCCAGTAAGCCTGGTTCTTCTCGAGCGTGATGCTGTCGCCTTCGACGCGGCTGGCGAAGGAGAACGGACCCGTGCCGATCGGGTTGGTCTTGTTTGCGTCGGCGCTCTCCGGCGCAACGATCACCGCATCACCCCAGGCGAGATTGTAGATCAGGTTGCCGTCGGGCTGCTTGAGCTTGATCTCGACGGTCAGCGGATCAACCACGGTGACGGACTCGATCGAGGTGTAGAGCGCCTTCTGGGCGTTCAGCGAGCCTTCGGCATTGATGCGATCGAGGGAGAACTTCACGTCATTGGCGTCGAAGGCCGAGCCGTCGTGGAAGGTCACGCCGTCGTGCAGCTTGAACGTGTAGGTCAGCCCGTCGTCGGAGATAGTCCAGCTCTCGGCGAGACCCGGGACGATCGAGCCGTCGGCGGCGAACTTGGTCAGGCCCTCGAAGACGTTGGAGTAGAGCACTTCGTCCACTGCCGCAGCGGCTTCGGCAGTCGGATCGAGGCTTGGGGGCTCGAGCACGAGGCCGATCTTCACGTCGGTCCGCGCCTGCGCGAAAGCCGGCGTCATCGCGGTGGTCATAGCCAGGGCGCCGGCAAGTGCCAGCACGACCAGAGATTTGCGCATGATTATCCCTTCTGATTGAGCCGCTTACCCCCGCGGCCTTGGAGTGAGCTTAGGACGGTTCCGCCTGGAGGTGAACCGGTTGCGTGACCGGATTATCGCCACCTCTCGTCGCAGGGAGAAACGCCTTTCCACCAAACGCTTACGCCACGCGATCTGGCCCCAAGAGGTCCAGCAGCGTCAGCGCCATAACCTTAGCGGAGTCCAGCATGTCGTCGACGCCCACCCACTCGTCGGGCTGGTGCGCGAGATCGAGGATCCCCGGGCCGTAGGCGATGCAGTTCTTGAGCCGGCCGATGCGGTCGATATGTTTCTGGTCGTACGTACCGGGCGAGACAACGTACTCGGGTGACACTCCCATGACCTCGCCGATGGCCTTGGCAACGGACCGCACCACTGGCGCCTCCTTGTCGGTCATCGTCGGCGAGATCGTCCAGAGATCGCGGATTTCGTAGCTGAACCCCTGCCGCTCTGCCCTAAGCTTCTCAAGCAGGTCGACAACCTCCTGCCGCACCGCAGCCGGGCTTTCCTCGATCAAGTAGCGCCGGTCGATCACGATGCGCGCCGAGTGCGCCACGACTGGAGCCGGAAAGCCGGTGAAACCGCCCTCCGGCTCGGCCTGGCCACCGTGAATCGAGTTGATGTTCATGGTCGATTGGCGCGCACCGGGCGGTACCACCGGCATGGCCGTGTGCTTCTGCGACAGCGCCGGATAGAGCACCTCCTCGAACTCGCGCAGTACGGCGGCCATGTGGCGGATGGCGCTGTCGCCGAGGAACGGCATCGAACCGTGCGCGATCCGGCCGTAGGTCTCAATCTCCGCCCACCACACGCCGCGATGGCCGAGGCAGATGCGATCCTTGTTCAGCGGCTCGGGGATGATAACGTGCTGCACCCGCTCGGGCGAGAAATAGCCCTGCTCGGCGAGGTAGGCAACGCCGCCGAAGCCGCCGGTCTCTTCATCCGCCGTGCCGGAAATCTCGATAGCGCCGTGATAATCGGGCACGATGTCGGCGAACGCCTCGGCAGCGATGATCGATGCTGCAAGCCCGCCCTTCATGTCGCAGGTGCCGCGACCGTAGATCCTGCCGTCCCTGAGCTCGCCGCCGAATGGATCGAAGGTCCAGCCGCGGCCGACCTCGACGACATCGTGGTGCGAGTTGAAATGCACCGTCTCGCCTGGCTGCTGGCCTTCGCGACGGGCCACGACGTTCCAGCGCGGGTAACGATCACTATCACCAGGCTTGCCTTCACCGCGCACAAGTTCAACGGCATAGCCGTGTTTGCTCAAGCGTTGCTTTAGGTACTCGCAAACCTCGAGATAGTTCTCGCCCGGCGGATTGACCGTCGGGATGCGAATCAAGTCCCGCGTCAGGGCGATGAGATCGTCACGCCGGGCATCGATCTCGGCGGTGAGGCGCGGCTTCAATTCGGCCGCTGCGGAAACAATGGTGGTCATGGCGCGGCAGACTGTTGGCCGCCGCGCGCCCTGTCAATGCAGCAAGCGAGGCGCCTAGTTCGGCTCGTCGCCGATGGCAAGGATATTGCCCTCGGAATCCTTGAACCAGGCACCGTGATAGGGCCCCATCGTCGCCATGCCGTCGTCGGTCTTGAGACCGGGCATGTCGTAGTCCTCGAACTTCACGCCGTGCGCCCGCATTTCCTTCATGTCGCTGCGGACGTCGTCGGAGGTGAAGAACATCGCGGTGTTCTTGGCCGTGCCGGCGAACTGCGTCTCGTAGAGCTGGAAGGCGGTGCCGCCCGCAAGGCGATAGATGGTGCCGGTCGGGTGCTCCTCGGCCGGATCGAGGCCGAGTTTGTCGTGGTACCACGACTTCGCACGGCTCATGTTCGACACGGGGATGGTCGGATAGGCGCGGTGGTCGGATAGCAGCATGGTGGTCCTCCATTGCCCAAGCCCGGGGCGCAGTCTACGCCTCTCGCCAGCCGCTGAAAATCCAGACCCGAGGCCCCATGCCCTTCGCCGTTCGCAAACCCGGTTCCGCCGATATTCTCTACGTGATGGCGGTCGACAACGAGTACGGCCCGCACCTGAAGTCGCGGATCACACCGCTGATGACCGGTGTCGGTCCGGTGGAAGCGGCAATAGTGGTCACGCACGCGCTGGCGAAGCTGGAGCAGCAGGGTAAGCTCCCTGCTCTTGTCGTGTCCCTCGGCTCAGCCGGCTCGGCGAGCCTAGAACAGACCGGCGTCTACCAGGCCGTGTCGGTGGGTTATCGCGATATGGACGCTTCGGCGCTAGGCTTCGAGCCCGGTCTCACGCCGTTCCTCGATCAGCCGGCGGTCATCCCGCTCGGGCCGTTCATTCCGGGCGTGGAGAAGGCCACGCTCTCGACCGGGGCCAACATCGTCTCCGGCGCTGCATACCGGCGCATCAAGGCGGACACGGTGGATATGGAAACCTACGCGGTGCTGCGCGCCTGCCAGCGCTTCAACGTGCCGCTGATCGCGCTGCGCGGTATCTCGGATGGCGATGCCGAACTCGGCCATATCGCGGATTGGACGCGCTACCTGCATATCGTCGACAAGAAGCTCGCCCACGCGGTCGACCTGCTCGAGGCGGCGATCGCGAACGGCACGCTAGAATAGGCTCAGTTGCCCTTCTTCGCCTTGCGATCCCGCTGCCAAGTCGTCCACTTGCGCTGCACCCAGAAGCTGAGGCGATTGATCGGCCCCTGCAGGAACGGCAGGTCGATGGCGATCAGGAACAGGCCGAGCGGCAGCATCCATATGCCGAGGAACGGCAGGATGCTGAAGATGCTGCCAAGGATCAGCAGGATGCCGAGCGGAATGCGGATCAGGCGCGAACTCGGCCGGCGGATCCACGCGAGAAATCCCGAGCTCGCGGGCACGGCCCGGCCGATCCGGTCAAACTGGCGGTGAAGTCGGGCCTCGTCCTTGCTCATCGGTGCTTCCTTCGCTCGATAGGGAGCATTTGGGAACCATCGCCCGACAATCAACCCCGGAAGCCGCCCGAATAGCCCTTGAAATCAAGCCTGGAACACCGTTCCGACACTGCTGCCGGCCCCCTTCGACATCCGTCGCGAACAGCGCTACAGTGACAATACGACGCAGAGGCGGTCACCGCCCGGCGTTTCGGCGCCCGCGGCGATTTTCCGCCTCCCGATCGGAGGAGGATGGGAATGACGCAGTTTCACGTGCTTACGAATCCCGGCGAGCGGCTGGATATTCCGGCTGTCCGCACCATCGGCGTAGCGGACCTTTTCGATGCGCTCAGGCACGGATGGCGGGACTTCTGGGAGAAGCCGTCACACCTGGCGTTTCTTGGCCTGATCTACCCGCTTTGCGGCGCCATCATCGCCGTCTGGTCGTCGGGCAACAATGCCTGGCCCCTGCTCTTTCCGCTGATCTCGGGCTTCGCGCTTGTCGGCCCGTTCCTGGCCCTTCCCATCTACGAAATGAGCCGCCGCGAGGAGATGGGTCTCGATACCCATTGGCGCGCTGCGTTCGACGTATTCCGCACCCCGGCCTTCGCTTCGATCGCCGCCCTCGGCGTGATGATGCTGATCGCCTTCACCGTCTGGCTGATGGTGGCGCAGTTCATCTACGAAGCGCATTTCGGGCCGGGATCGCCGCCGACGCTCATGGCTTTCATCAACGAGGTGTTCACCACCCCACAAGGCACATCGCTGATGATCTGGGGCAACCTCGTCGGGTTCCTCTTTGCCGCGGGCGTCCTCGCCAGCATGGTGATCTCGATCCCACTACTCCTCGACCGCGACGTCGGTGCGGCAGTGGCGGTGATGACGTCGTTGCGCGTCACGCTGAAGAACCCGGTGACGATTGCGATCTGGGGCCTGATGGTCGCCGCCCTGCTGGTCATCGGCGCTATACCGCTGCTGGTCGGGCTCGCGATCGTGGTGCCGGTCCTGGGTCACGCGACCTGGCACCTCTACCGCAAGGCGGTGGTCCCGCCGGGCGAGACGCGTTAACGACTCGTTAACAACTTCGTCTCAATCTGATCGGGCTTAAGTAGAGGGCAGGACGACGCCACCTGAGGTGGCCCTGCCCTCGCCCAGTATCTGGAACCCCATAAACTCCGGCCGCGTTAGCTCCATGATACCCATCAGGAGCGCCCGATCATGGCCAGTTTCGACCTTTCGCATTTCACCGACAGCGCACAGCAACGCTTCGGCAACCAGTTCTCGAGCCTCGCTCGCGACGCCCGGCATCTCTCGGATGCCCTCTCCCGCTACACCGATCACGCCGGCCGCGACCTCGGTCACTTTGCGCATGATTTCGCTGATGACGCGTTGCATCAGGGCGCAGTCGCGGCGCGCGTACTCGGCAAGCAGGCATGGAAGGCCGGTAAGGCCGTGCGCCGCGATCCTGCACCGACCGTCGCCGCTATTGTCGGCATCGCGTGCCTTGTCACTCTGGTGATGTCGTCCGGCTCGCGGCGGCGCTGACATCCTCAACGCGGTCTTAACTCCATGACGTGCATTCTAGGGAACACGGGCGTGCGTCAGCCCGGCTCCTTAGTTGTATCTGCGTTCTGGAGTCATCGTTGGCAGGGTCCCTGAAGCTGCTCCTCGCGGCGCCGTTGCTGTTGAGCATGGCCGGCTGCGCCACCTTCTCCCCGTTCGGCCTCTCATCGCGCGATTGCCTCGCCCGCGCGATGTATTTCGAGTCGAACCGCTTTAGCGAAGACGGCATGCTGGCGGTGGGTACGGTGGTGATGAACCGCGTCGCCGACAAGAAGTACCCCCAGTCGATATGCGGCGTCGTCGGCCAGAAGAACCAGTTCGCCCCCGGCGTCCTGTCGAAGCCGATGAGCGAGAAGCGCTCGGCTGCACGCGCCTACTCCGTGGCGGACAAGGTCCTGCGCGGCGCCCGGCATCCGACGTTGAGCAAGAACGTCAAGCACTTCCATACGGCCGGCTACCGGTTCTCGTACAACAACATGTTCTACGTGCTCGAAGCCGGCGGGAACAATTTCTACGAGAAGCTCAAGGCCGGGACGTTCTCCAACGACCCGTTTGCGGCACTGGCCTACTGGTAGGCAGCTCAGACTCAGACCGGCGGGAGCGGTGGCGGCGAGGCGCCCCAACCGAAGAAGCTCATCACAATGCTGATCGTCCAGCTGATCAGCACCCAGTAGATGCCGGCAAGGATCACCGTGGAGACGATTCCCACCAGGGCTCCCAGGACGATCCAGATGCCGTCGCGCTCGAGCAGACCAAGGGCAATGATGCAGATGGCAATCGACGGGGCCATGTTGGCACCCGGGATCGGCAGCAGAACCAGCAGCGACATGACAAAGGCGACGAAGCCGGCGAAATAGACCGCTGGGCGCTTGGCGAGAAACTCGAAGCGCGGCTTCATGATGCCTTCGGCACGGGCAAGCCACGGCGACGCAACCTTCATCACCCGGTGAAAGTCGACACGGCTGAGCGAGCGATCTGTGATGATCCTCGGAAGCCAGGCGTTCATCCCCAGCATCAGCTGAGCGCTCAGGAACACCAGCGGCGCGCCCACGATCGCGGATACGCCGGGCGGCATCGGCAATGCGGTGATGATGGCGAAGATGAACATCAGCGCGCCCAGCGCCCGACGCTTCAACGCTTCCAGCAGGTCGCCGATGGAAATGCGGTCGCGGTCCTCGGCAGCCGCAATGGCTAAAAGGATGGCCGAGAGGCGGTCCGCGCCCTCGGCCTTGTCTACCTTCGAGAGGTCGATCTCAACGTGTGGCTCTGTCATCGACGCGGATCATGCAGCGATTCCGTGACGGGGCAAGCGCTTCGGGGTGATTGCTAGAAGTCGCCGCCCATGTCGAAGCCACCGTCGCCGCCGCCGAAATCGCCCCAATCCCCGCCGGAATCACCTCCGGCGTCCTGGTCGGCCCCCTGGTCCTGATCGTTGACATTGTCGTTACCGGCATCCTCCGGCGGCTGGTCGTTGGCAGGCGCATCCGACGCCTGGGCACTACCCGCACCGAGCAGCGAGCCGATCGCGCTGCCAAGCAACACGCCACCGGCGACGCCCAGAGCGGTCTGCATCGCCCCAGCGAGGAAGCCGCCACCGCCAAAGCCGCGCTGGAAGCCGGCATTGTTCTGAGTATCATCCTGCCGGTCCCAAGGCCCGCGCTGCGGCACCGGGCGGCGCTCCTCTTGGTGGCTCTGCCGCTCGAGTTCTTCGATGCGTCGCTCGGCGACCTCAAGGGCATGCTGCTGCACGAGGATGGTCTGGGCCATGTAGTACGGCGCGGCCGGCTGCCGGGCGATCTCGCGCTCGATCAGCTCCACGGCGTCGCGATCGCGGTCCGGAGCCTTCTGCTCGGCTGCGGCCAGGCGATCAAACAGGCCGTCGATAGCGCGGCGGTCTTCGGGGTTCAGCATTTCGGTTCTCCAATGTTGAACGACGACCCATCACGTGGGGACCGATGCGGGCCCCCACAATGGGTAAGGCCGGCAAAATCGGACATGCGCCCCGTGCAGCAGCGAACCGCAAGATCATCCATTGACTTGCACGCCGGGCGGGAGAAGCTCAGCACTAAGCTCAAGAGAGGCCGAAAATGTCCGACGACCTTCCCGAAGACAGCAAACTGACCAAGACGAAGTCTCGCTGGGCCGAGCTCGGCAAGTTCCTGACGGGGCAGCTATCCCGCCCCGAGGATGCCCGCCTCCCGCCGGGACAGCATCTCGTGAAGAACTGGCCGGTTCTCGACCTGGGCCAGACACCGAACGTGCCAAAGGAGGTCTGGCGCCTCGACGTCGCCGGCGAGGTGGAGCACCCGCAGAGCTGGAGCTTCGAGGACCTGATCGCGAAACCCCAGGTCGAGAAGGTGAACGACATCCACTGCGTCACGAGCTGGTCGCGATACGACAACCACTGGAAAGGCGTCACCACGCACGAACTCATGGATGCCGTCGGGGTCAAGCCCGAGGCGCGGTTCGTGCTCCTCACCTCGAACGACGGCTACACGACCAACATGGCCATCGAGGACTTCGCCTCGCCTGAGGCGATGATCGTCCATAGCTGGGAAGGCCAACCGCTGACACTCGATCACGGCGGGCCGGTGCGGCTCGTGGTGCCGCACCTCTATTTCTGGAAGAGCCCGAAATGGCTGCGCCGCATCGAGTTCGCCCAGCGCGATCACCGCGGCTTCTGGGAAGTCCGCGGCTATCACAATCACGCCGATCCCTGGAAGGAAGAGCGCTACTCCTGAAGTGCAGGAACTGATGAATGTTGCCCTCCCCCGCTTCGCAGGGGGATCAGCCGGTGAAGTCGCGCTTGCCGACCTCGACGCCGTTGTGGCGCAGGATCAGATAGGCCGCCGAGATGTGGAAGAATATCTGCGGCACCGCGTTCAGCGTGATGTGCTCGACGGCCGGCACCTGCTTGTCCTCGCCGCGCACCTTGAGCGTAAGCACCTTGCTCTCGCTCCCCGCGAGGTCTGCCTCGGAAAATGTCGCGACGAAATCCAGCCCCTTCTTCACCCGGTTGCGCAGGTCGGCCAGCGTCGTCTCGTTGTCTTCCCAGCTCGGCGGTGTCCGGCCAGTCAGGCGCGACAAGGCGAACTTGATGCGGTCGGTGCTCGATTGCACCTGGAAGGCCAGCGGATGCATATCCGGCGCCAGACGGGACGCGACCAGCACTTCGGGCCTGATCTTGCGAGCAGCCGCGAAGGCCTCCGCCTTTACCAGTATGGCGTCGAGATTGTTGAGATAGCGCGTGAACACCGGAACGGTGATCGCGTACATGGAAATGGACATCAATATCCTCGGTTTGGTCGGAAGGCGAAACTCACCAGCTGTGGTCCACGGACCTTTCGTGCGGCTGGAGCTGTGCGATGGCGGGCCAGTAGTAGTCCTCGGGCAGGACGACCGTAAAGTCGAACCGTGTCAACGAGGTGCCGTCGACGGCAACTTCGATCGAATGCGCGCCAACCGGATCCCCCACGGCGACGCACCAGGTGTGGCTGAACCAGCCGTCGGCATCGAGTTCGGGCGCAAAGCTGCGGGTCGCGACTTTGCCGTCGACCGAGATGTCGATGCCGTCGTTGGGATCGGTGGCGAGCGTGCCCCAATCGGCCAGAGCCACCGGCAAGGTCAGTATCTCCGTGGCTGCCTTCGGCGGTTCGCCGTCGCCGAGATGGACATACCAGTTGTAGCAGGCATTGTCGGGGAGGAGCGGCACGACGGTATCGTTCAGCACTTCGTCCGTGCCGGCGTACCGGAACGTCACCTGGAACACGGATTCGAGCAGTTCGGCGCCCGGCGCCGATCCAATGCTCGCGGCCACCCCCAACAGTGCTGCTCCGATGGCAATCCGCCGCATGAATCCTCCTTGTCGGAGGCAAACCATAGCCACTAGGTCGCTTGGTCGAAAGTGTCTTCGACAGAGCTCCATGAGCAAGACGTGAGGGTAACGCCGCCCTGTCACCCGGCCGTCATCGGGACAAAACAAGAGGGCCACGAACCATTTCTGGTTCGTGGCCCTGAGAAGTACCCGCCGCACTGTTGAGGGCTTGGGGGCAGCGGCAGATAGCTCCTCGCGGTTCACCGGTGCATGGGTCGTTTGCAGAATTCCAGTGAACTGCAATTAAGATGGGACATCGACCCGACATAAACAGCCCCCTTCACCGGAACTTGAACTTGATGAACGACCGGTAAGGTGACCCGATTGCCGAACCCCTTCCGCTCCCCTAAGGATGGCTTGCAAAGCGGTGCATCGCCCCGCATTGCCAACGAGAACACGATGGACACCATCACGCCTGCGGCGATGCCGCAGAAGGCCTTCACCGATCCGCATGCCGCCTGGGCCTATGTCGCCGAAATCTACAGCCGCAACACCGGCTTCATTCGCGACCAGCTGCTGGCGCTGACCCGCGGCCAGGTGCCCAAGGGCCGCGTCCGGGCGTTCTACCCGGAAGTCCAGGTCACCTCGCGCAGCTACGGCAAGACGGCCAGCACCCTGCCCTACGGCTATCTGCACACCCCCGGCATCTACCGCACGACGGTGACGGCGCCCGAGCTGTTCAAGTCGTACCTGATCGAGCAGTTCGATGTGATCCTGCGCAACCACGGCGGCGCTATCGAAGTCGGGGAGTCGACCACCCGCATTCCCCTCCACTTCGCCATCCCGACCACCGAGCGCATCGACGGCGAAGCCATCAACGCCCTGCCCATTCCGCTGCGTGACCTGTTCGACGTGCCCGATCTGCAGGACACCGACGACGAGATCGCCAACGGCACTTTCGTGCCCCCGCCCGGCGGCCCCTACCCGCTCGCGCATTTCACCGCGCCGCGCGTCGACTACTCGCTGCAGCGCCTCGCGCACTACACCGGCACCGAGCCCGATCACTTCCAGAATTTCGTGATCTTCACCAACTACGGCTTCTACATGGACGAGTTCGCCCGCGTGGCGGAGCGGTACATGACCGAGGGTCATCCGGAGTACGAGAGCTTTGTCGAGCCGGGCGGATACGTGACGCACAACAGCCGGCTGGGCGGCGGCAACTCCGGCGTCCGCGCCACGCGCATCCCGCAGATGCCGGCGCTCCACCTGACCCTGCCCAAGAACCGCGGCATCACCATCGTCAACATCGGCGTCGGCCCCTCCAACGCCAAGACGATCACCGACCATATCGCCGTGCTCCGCCCGCATGCCTGGATCATGCTCGGCCACTGCGCCGGCCTTCGCAACAGCCAGGAACTGGGCGATTACGTTCTCGCCCACGCCTATCTCCGTGAGGATCACGTGCTCGATGCCGACCTGCCGGTCACGGTGCCGATCCCGGCGCTGGCCGAAGTGCAGGTGGCGCTCGAGCAGGCGGTGGGCGAGATCACCCACCTCCATGGCATCGAGACCAAGCGCATCATGCGAACCGGTACCGTCGCCACCTTCGACAACCGCAACTGGGAGCTGCGCGACCAGGCCGAGATCACCCGCCAGCTGTCGCAAAGCCGCGCCGTGGCCCTTGACATGGAGTCGGCCACCATCGCCGCCAACGGCTTCCGCTTCCGCGTCCCGTACGGCACGCTACTGTGCGTCAGCGACAAGCCGCTGCACGGCGAACTGAAACTCCCCGGCATGGCCTCGGACTTCTACCGCACGCAGGTGGCCCGGCATTTCCAGATCGGGCTTAGGGCGATGGAGATTCTACGCGATCAGCCGCCGGAGCGGCTGCATTCGCGGAAGCTCAGGAGCTTTGCCGAGACGGCGTTCCAGTGACCAGGAGCGCCGGCGGATTTCACTCCGAGCTTTTGGCCTCGGTGCTGAAAGAAGCCGAGGAGGCCGGACGAATCATCGTCGAACCGTCCACTGCCGAATTCTTTGATCGGCTAACGGGGGGCTTCCCTACCAGCAGCTCAAAGATTGACTGGAGCAAAGTGCCGGGCGCAATCGGCCGCCTCGGCCCAGTCACTAGCGGCGACGTGCACATCTCGTTCGTATCGGCGATCCGCCGACGCCATCATCTTGTCGGACCAGTCGCCTACGCTGGCGATGCTCTGACCGAGATGACGATTAGGGGCGAACTGGACGAGTTGATCCCCCTGCTGCCCTCTTTGCTCGAGGTGCCCCAGCATCACTACCTCGCTGCGGCCAGCGGCGCGTGGTGCTTCTGCTTCTCGTTTGAGGGCAACTCGGACTTTGGCTTCGCGCCCAGTCGACCGGATCTTCAAACCGGCACGTAATCAATCTCCAGGAACCGCTCTACCTCGCGCTTCCAGCGCTCCTCGACGAACTTCACGTGCTTGGGATGCACGTTGTAGCCGTCGTAGGCGGCCTGGTCGGCGAACTCCATGGAGAAGCCGAACTCGTAGTCGTTCTTCTTTGAGACCTGGCGCAGCTGCTCGAACTTTTTGACGCCGGGGATTTCCTTGAGCACCAGCGCATCGCGGAGAAAGGCCTTCTCCATCAACGAACCATGTGCGTGCTTCAAATTGAATACGACAGTATGTCTGATCATGCGGCCCTCTCTCCCAACGCAACCGCTTCGCTGGCGGCAATTGCCGTCATATTGACGATTCCGCGGCTGGTGGTCGAGGGGGCGAGAATGTGCGCCGGCGCACGCGGTCCCATCAGGATCGGGCCGACGGCAAGGGCGTTGTTCATTTCCTTGAGCAGCGTCATCGACAGGTTGGCGCTGTCGAGGTTCGGGAACAGGAGCAGGTTCGCTTCGCCGCTGAGCACCGACTCCGGGATGTAGCGGCTGCGCAGGTCCTCGTTGAGCGCCACGTCGCCCTGCATCTCGCCTTCGAGGATCATGTCGGGGGCGATGGCCTTCAGCTTCTTGTACGCCTCGCGCATCTTGAACGCCGTGTCGCCGTCGCGCGAACCGAAGTTAGAGTAACTGAGCAGTGCCGCCCGCGCCTCGATGTTGAAGCGCTTGAGGTGGTCGCGCGCCTGCAAGGCGATCGACACCAGCTCGTCGGGCGTCGGGTCCATGTTCACGTAGGTATCGGCAAGAAAGAACACCCCGCGCGGCATGATCAGCATGGAGAGCGCCGAAGCGTCCTTCACATTGTCTTGCAGTCCGATGATCGAGCGAATGTCGCGCACATGCTTGATGTAGCGGCCCTGGAAGCCGCAGAGCATGGCGTCGGCATCGCCCCGCTTCACCGCCAGGGCGGCGATGACCGTCGTATTGGTGCGCACGATCGTGCGAGCGATGTCGGGCGTCACGCCGTTGCGGCCGACCAGCGAGTGGAACAGCGTCACGTAATCGCGATAGCGCGGATCGTCCTCGGGGTTGATCACCTCGAAGTCGCGGCCCGGCCGGATGGTGAGGCCGAAGCGCTGCAGCCGGCTCTCGATCACCTGCGGGCGACCGATGAGGATCGGCTGCGCCATCCGGTCTTCGATCAGCACCTGGGCGGCGCGCAGCACTCGCTCATCCTCGCCATCGGCAAAAGCGACGCGCTTGGCTTGCCCCACCACCCGGTCGATCACCGGCTTCATCACTAGGCCCGAGCGGAACACGAAGCGGTTCAGGCTATCGTGATAGGCTTGGAAATCAATGATCGGCCGCTTAGCTACGCCGGAGGCCATCGCCGCCCTGGCCACCGCCGGCGCGATGCGCAGGATCAGGCGCTGGTCGAACGGGTTCGGAATGATGTGATCCGGCCCGTAGACCGCCGGCTGGCCCGAGGGCGACACCTCGAGGCCGGGATCGTGCGCCAGCTTGGCAATCGCCTGCGCCGCCGCGAGCTTCATCTCCTCGTTGATGGTCGTCGCACCCACATCGAGCGCACCGCGGAAGATGAAGGGGAAGCAGAGGACGTTGTTGACCTGGTTCGGATAGTCCGAGCGCCCGGTGCAGACCATGGCGTCCGGACGGATTTCCTTGGCCACCTCAGGCATGATTTCGGGGTTGGGATTGGCCAGCGCCAGGATCAGCGGCTTGGGCCCCATCTTCTTGAGCATTTCAGGCTTCAGCGCGCCCGCTGCCGAAAGCCCAAGGAAAATATCCGCGCCGTCGATGACCTCAGCCAGCGAGGTTGCCTCGCTGTCCGGCCGGCAGAACTTGCCCCGCCATTTGTCGTTCACGTCGTTGCGACGGTAGGTGAGCAGCCCGTCCTTATCGGCCACCCAGATGTTCTCGAGCTTGGCGCCGAGAGCCAGCAGGATGTTGAGGCAAGCGATGGCGGCGGCACCGGCGCCGGACGTGCAGATCTTCACGTCCTCGATCTTTTTGCCCGCCAGCTCCAGCCCGTTCAGCACCGCCGCGCCAACGATGATGGCCGTACCATGCTGGTCGTCGTGGAAGACCGGAATCTTCATGCGCTCGCGCAGCGCTTCCTCGATGGCGAAGCACTCCGGCGCCTTGATGTCCTCGAGGTTGATGCCGCCGAAGGTCGGCTCCAGTGGCCGCACCACCTCGATGAACTTCAGCGGATCGGTCTCGTCGATCTCGATGTCGAACACGTCGATACCGGCGAATTTCTTGAAGAGCACTGCCTTGCCCTCCATCACCGGCTTCGATGCCAGCGCGCCAATATTGCCGAGGCCGAGCACGGCGGTACCGTTCGAGATCACCGCCACCAGATTGCCGCGCGCGGTGTATTTGAACACCGCATCGGGATCCCCCGCGATCTCCTCGCAAGGCGCCGCGACGCCCGGCGAATAGGCCAGCGACAAGTCGCGCTGGTTGCCCAGCGGCTTCGTCGCCTGAATCTCAAGCTTTCCGGGCTTGGGGAACTGGTGGAAATGCAGCGCGGCCTCGCGCAGCGCCTTCTTCTGCTCTGTCATATCGGACGACATCGAACCCTCCGGAAACGGAGTGTGTGAGTGCCACTAATCGCGGGTTATGAAAAGTACGATTAAGCGGCAGCCGTCCTCAGGCGGCAACGACTCGCATATCGATGGCCGTTTCGACTTTCCCCGCGCCGTTCAGCGCGACCGCGAGTTCCTTGAACGCGCCCGACTTCAGCGCCGGAGCGAACAGGTATCCCTGGGCATGGACGACGCCGCGTCCGCGCAGGTAGAGCGCCTGCGCTTCGGTCTCGACGCCCTCGGCGACGACCTCGGTGCCGAGATCGTGCGCCATGGTGATCAGGCCGTCGAGCACGGGCACATGGTCGGTCCCAGGCTTGATCATGTCCACGAACACCCGGTCGATCTTGACGATGTCAACACCGAGCGTCTGCAGATAGGCGAGATTGGAGTGCCCGGTGCCGGTGTCATCCATCGCGATACGGCAGCCGAGCGCGTGGAGGCCGGCGATGACGCTCTGCGCCTGCTGCATCTTCTCGATCGGCTTGCGTTCCGTGACCTCGAACACGAGCTGCCGGAAAGCGATCGAGGAATTCGAGAAGATAGTATGCACGTCGTCGACGACGTTGCCGTCGCGGAAGTGCCCCTCGAACAGGTTGATCGAGACCTTCAGCTCCGGCATCTGGTGGCAGAGCTCGTTGAGGTCGGCCTTCACCTGCTGCATCAGGCTCACCGTCATCGGCAGCGCCAGCCCGGTAACCTCGGCGTAGTCGATGAACGCCCCCGGCGGAACCACCTCACCGTTCCGCTTCTCCCACCGGCACAGCACCTCGCAACCGGCAAGGGCTCCGCTCCTGAGATTGATCACGGGCTGGTAGTAGGGCTTGAGCTCACCCGCCGCGATCGCCCGCTCAAGGTCGAAGGCGGGGAGGTCCGAGCGCCGCACATATTGCAACGCCAACACCAGGAAGGCGCCGGCCATCAGCGCCGCGACGATGGTGAAGCTTGCATCGAGATCGCCATAGTCGGCCCGCACCATGGCGAAGGGCACGGCGGCCGTGACGCGGATCGGCAGCTCGCCGGCGAAGCTCTGGGTGACGACGAACTCCGTGCGTTCGCGCTGGTCGTATGCTTTGGGGTCGCCGACAGTGATGACCTCGGTGCCGTCGGTCAGCGAGATGCGCACCATCGAGGTCGGCTTGAGCCCGCTCAGCAGGCTCTCGGCCTCGGCGGCCAGCAGCGGGACGAAGGCCGAGACCTTACGCGTCGTGCCGAAGGCTTGCGTGACCTTGAGCGCCGGCATCCGCAGGTCGCCATATTTGACCACCTCGATCGTCTCGGTCTGGTTGGGGACGGTCAGCGGCTTGGTCAGGGTCGAGTATTTCACGTCCTTGCCGATGGCGTCGCAGTACTGCACCCCGTCGCCGTTCTCGACCAGCACCTGCTTGAGGTAGAGGCTCTGCTCCATCTGGCGATGCACATTGGCGGTAAAGCTCGGCGTGCAGAGCGAAGGGCTATCGGCTAGCACCCAGCGCAGCGCCGAAGTCGCCTCATAGGCTGTCGCCTGGACACGCGACGCGATAGCATCGGCCGACTGCTGCAGCACGGCCCGCTCACGGACCCGCACATAGGAATCGAGAACGAAGTCCACCGCCAGCACGGGCAGGAACGCCGCGATGGCCGCAAGCAGCATCAGTGCATGCGAGTACTTCGACTTCACCGACCGAATCCGAACCCCACGGAACTAGGCAACATCTGCCTAGCGGCCGCATGGTTTACGGAGTGTTAACGACGGCGTCGCGGGAGTGCCAAACTGGTGCAGTCGGCGCATCCTCCCCCGCTGCGCAGGGGAGGATGCGCCGAAGCGCCCTTCCTTACGACTGCACGTTGAGCCGGATGCTCAGTTCGCGGAGCTGCTTGGGCGAAGCCGGGCTCGGCGCTCCCATCAGCAGGTCTTCGGCCTGCTGGTTCATCGGGAACAGCGTGATCTCGCGGAGGTTCTGCGCCCCGCACAGCAGCATCACGATGCGGTCTATACCGAAGGCCGCACCACCGTGCGGCGGAGCGCCGAACTGGAAGGCCCGGTACATGCCGCCGAACTGCTCCTCGACCTCGGCGCGCGACTTGCCGGTGATCTCGAACGCCTTGACCATGGTCTCGGGCAGCTGGTTACGGATCGAGCCCGACGCGATTTCGAAGCCGTTGCAGACCGCGTCGTACTGGTAAGCTTTGATCGTCAGCGGATCCTGGCTGTTCAGCGCGTCGATCCCGCCCTGCGGCATGGAGAAGGGGTTGTGCGCGAAGTCGACGCGCTTTTCTTCCTCGCTCCACTCATAGAACGGGAAATCGACGATCCAGCACAGCTTGTACTGATCGAGCTGGGTCAGGTTCAGGTCGAGCCCGACTTTCACCCGCGCCTCGCCGGCGAACTTGTACATCTTGTCCGGACGGCCGAGCACGAAGAACACGGCGTCGCCATCGGCAAGACCGAGTTGCTCGCGGATCGCGGCGGTGCGCTCCTCGCCGATGTTCTTGGCGATCGGGCCCGAACCGGCACCGTCCTTGAAGAAGATGTAGCCGAGACCCGGCTGGCCCTGCCCCTGCGCCCAGGCATTCATGCGGTCACAGAACGCGCGGCTGCCGCCGGTCTTGGCCGGGATGGCCCAGACCTCGACCTTGTCGTCTGTGGCGATCTGGTTGGCGAAGACGCCGAATCCCGAGCCGCGGAAGTGGTCGGTGACGGCCTGCATCTCGATCGGGTTGCGCAGGTCCGGCTTGTCGGAGCCATAGGTACGGATCGCCGTGTCATACGGGATGCGCGGCCATTCCTTGGTCACCGGCTTGCCGTCCGCAAACTCCTCGAACACCGAGGTGATCACCGGCTGCATCGTGTCCCAGATCTCTTCCTGTGTGACGAAGCTCATCTCGAGGTCGAGCTGGTAGAACTCGCCCGGCAGGCGGTCGGCGCGCGGGTCCTCGTCGCGGAAGCACGGCGCGATCTGGAAGTAGCGGTCGAAGCCGGCTACCATCAGCAGCTGCTTATACTGCTGCGGCGCCTGCGGCAGGGCGAAGAACTTGCCCGGGTGAATACGGCTCGGCACGAGAAAATCGCGCGCGCCTTCCGGCGACGAGGCCGTCAGGATCGGCGTCGAGTACTCGGCAAAACCGATATCGCCCATGCGCCGACGCATCGACGAGATCACCTTGGTGCGCTTGACGATGTTGGCGTGCAGCGTCTCACGGCGCAGGTCGAGAAAGCGGTACTTGAGGCGGATGTCTTCCGGATAGTCCGGCTCGCCGAACACCGGCAGCGGCAGTTCGTGTGCGACGCTCAGAACCTCGAGTTCGCGGATAAACACTTCCACCTGGCCGGTCGGCTGCTTGGCGTTCACGGTCTCGGGTGTACGCTGCTTGACCTCGCCATCGACGCGGATCACCCACTCCGAGCGCACCAGTTCGGCCGCGCTGAACGCCGCAGAATCGGGGTCGATCACGAGCTGGGTCATGCCGTAGTGATCGCGTAGGTCGATGAACAGCAGGCCGCCGTGATCGCGGACACGGTGCACCCAGCCCGAGAGGCGCACATTATTGCCCACATCACCCTGGCGAAGGGCGGCGCAGGTATGTGTGCGATAGCGGTGCATTTGTTCATCTCTCATTGTTGCAGGCAGGCGGATTCAGGGGCCGGACAAGCGCATGCAAGCCCCCGATTGTCAAGATTTCTGGGTGGGCGATGATCCGCGACCTTGATTCGATACTGGCAGCACTTGGATTCGCCTGTTATTCAGAACGCAAAGCCTTGTGACGAAAGAGTCTTATGGAGCTGATCACTACGACCGATGCGCTCGCCGCATTCTGCAAGCGTGCCGCCGGTTTCGAATTCGTGACGGTCGATACCGAGTTTCTCCGCGAAACGACCTACTGGCCGAAACTGTGCCTGCTGCAGGCAGCCACCGACGACGAAGCGGTCCTGATCGACCCGCTCGCCCCCGGCATCGATTTGTCGCCGTTCTTCAAGCTCCTCGCCAACGACAAGGTGCGCAAGGTCTTCCACGCGGCCCGGCAGGACATCGAAATATTCGTCAAGCTCAGCGGCAAGGTGCCGGAGAATATCTTCGACACCCAGGTCGCCGCTTCGGTCTGCGGCTTTGGCGACAGCGTCAGCTACGACAATCTCGTGCGCTCGATCACCAAGGTCGAGCTCGACAAATCCTCCCGTTTCACCGACTGGTCGGCCCGACCGCTCAGCGAAAAGCAGAAGACCTACGCGCTCGCCGACGTGACCCACCTGCGCGACGTCTACCGCGCACTGCTGAAGCAGGTCGACGATGCCGGCCGCTGGGACTGGGTGGAGGATGAGCTCGCCATCCTCGAGTCGATCCACACCTATGTCGTCCAGCCCGAGCACGCCTGGGAGCGTCTCAAGGCCAAGCTCAACAAGCCCCGCGACGTTGCCGCCCTCAAGGCACTGGCCGCCTGGCGCGAGCAGAAGGCGCAGGACACCGACCAGCCTCGCAGCCGCGTCCTCAAGGACGACGCGCTGATCGAACTGGCCATGCAGCACCCGCTGACGCCCGAGGCATTCGATAAGCTCCGCGCCGTGCAGCGCGGCTATGGGCGCTCCGCCGGCGCCGCCGAGGTCATCTCGATCCTCAAGGACGTCGAGGCGCTGCCCAAGAATGAGCTGCCCAAGCTACCCGACCGGGCGCGCGGTCCCTCGCCCAAGGGCGCCGTCGGCGACCTGCTGCGCGTGCTGTTGAAGTCGGTGTCGGAAGACAACGGCGTCGCCTCGCGCATCATCGCCACCTCAGACGACATCGACGCGATCGTGCTCGACGACGATGCGGACGTCGCGGCGCTGAAGGGCTGGCGGCGGAAGCTGTTCGGCGACAAGGCGCTGGCGATCAAGCACGGCAAGCTCGGCCTCGCCGCCAGCAAAAAGGGCGTCATCGAGATCGAGATCATCGACGACGACGAGGAATAGCGGCGCCGGAGCGCGTGGCCACCCCCACCCAGTTTCGCTACGGCTTCGCCTGGCTGCGCACCCTCCCCACAAGGGGGCGGGATACCCGACTGATGGTCTCGGCACTCTCGTCTCCCTCCCCTTGATGGGGAGGGTGGTGAAGCTTGATCCTCGCGTCAGCGAGGTCCTAGCGCAACTGGGTGGGGTGGAGCCTACGCGCCAGCCCTGCCCTTATTTCCCCAACGTGCTCGGCCAGGTACCGTGCTGTTCGCCCTCGCGATCGGTGAGGATAAAGCCGTGCGCGCCGAAGAAGTCGCGCTGGCCCTGGGTGAGGTTCGCCGTGCCCTGCGCCTGGCGATAGCTGTCGAAATAGGCCAGCGAAGCCGAAAGGCAGATCAGCGGGAACTCGCCGAGCGCCGCAGCCGCCACGACCTTGCGCAGCGACTTGTTGGCCGTCTTCATGATGGTCACAAAATCCGGCACCATCAGCAGGTTGACCGCCTCGCCCTTGGCATATGCGGCCGACATCTGGTCGAGGAAGCGCGAGCGGATGATGCAGCCGGCACGCCAGATCTTGGCAATGGTGGCAAGCGGCAGGTTCCAGCCGAACTCCTCGGATGCCTTGGACAGCACCGCGAAGCCCTGGGCGTAGGAGACGATCTTGCCGGCCAGCAGCGCCTGCTCGAGGTCGGTCAGTGACACATCGGCCTTGCCGCCTGCCGGCTTGCCGTAGACGGCCTCGGCAGCGACGCGCTCTTCCTTGCGCGACGAGATCGAACGGGCGGCGACAGCACCTTCGATGGCGGTAGCGGGCACGGCCAGTTGCTGTGCCGCGATGGCGGTCCAGGTGCCGGTGCCCTTCTGGCCCGCCTTGTCGAGGATCAGGTCGACCAGCGGCTTGCCGGTCTTTGGCTCTACCGCTTCGAGCACGTAGCCGGTGATCTCGATCAGGTAGGAGTTGAGCTGGCCCTTATCCCAGTCCTTGAATACCTTGGCGGAAGCCTTGGTGTCCATGCCGAGGCCATCGCGCATCACGCCATAGACCTCGGCGATCATCTGCATGTCGCCGTATTCGATGCCGTTGTGGATCATCTTGACGAAGTGGCCCGCACCGCCTTCGCCCAGATAGGCGCAGCACGGCTCGCCGTTGAACTTGGCCGAGATCGCCTCGAGGATCGGCTGAGCGTTCTTCCACTGCGCTTCCGGACCGCCGACCATGATCGAAGGACCGTGGCGCGCGCCTTCTTCACCACCGGACACGCCGATGCCGAGGAAGCCGATGCCCTTGTCGCGCAGGTACTCGAAGCGGCGCTGGCTATCGGTATAGAGCGAGTTGCCGCATTCGAGGATGGCGTCGCCCTTCTCGAGATGCGGCAGCAGCTGCTCGATCATCTCGTCGACCGGCTTTCCGGCCTTGACCATGATGATGATCGAGCGCGGACGCTTCACCGACTGGATGAACTTCACGAGGTCGGCTTCCGGAACGACCTTGTCGTTCAGGCCCTGTTCCTTGGCCATCTCGACGAACTCGTCGATGCGCGAAGCGGTCCGGTTGTGGACGGCGATGCTGTAGCCTTTCTCGGCAATATTGAGGGCCAGGTTGGAACCCATGACCGCAAGCCCGATCAGGCCGATATCGGCAGACGCCATCAACATTCTCCTATGGGAGTTATTACGATTTCGTGGGCGGCTTTTTGGCATGGCGGGCTGGCGAAAGCCACCCCTCGAAAGGCGCGCCGCGCGTCCTTGCCCACCCACCTTTTGCTGCCTTACCAAGCCGTCCGGCTTGCACTAGTCTCCGGCGCCATTGGCTCGGGAGGAGCATCTGTTGGATTCGATTTCTATGTTCAGCCTCGAGGGCAAGCGGGCTCTCGTGACGGGTTCAAGCCGCGGCATCGGCTACGGCATCGCGGAAGCACTGGCAGGCGCCGGCGCCGAGATCATCATCAACTCGCGTAACCCCGAGGCGCTTGGTGCCGCCGCCGCGCGCCTTGCCGAAGGTGGTACCGTCGTCAGGGCACTCGCCTTCGATGTGGCCAGCGAAGACAGCGTTGAGGATGCAATCGCCCACGCCGAGAACGAGATCGGTCCCATCGACATCCTCGTCAACAATGCCGGAATGCAGCATCGCCAGCCGCTCGAGGAATGGACGCTCGACAAGTTCCAGCAGGTCATGGACACCAACGTGACCTCGGCATTCCTTGTCAGCCGGGCCGTTGTGCGCGGAATGATCGCGCGGAAATCCGGCAAGATCATCAACATCTGCTCGGTGCTCAGCAATTTCGCGCGGCAGTCGGTTGCGCCCTACTCTGCCTCGAAAGCGGCCATCGCAAATCTCACCCGCGGCATGGCGGTCGACTGGGCCAAGTACGGGCTGAACGTGAACGGAATCGCCCCGGGCTACATCGCCACCGAGCTGAACGAAGCCCTGCTGCAGAACCAGGACTTCAACGCCTGGGTCGAGAAGCGCACCCCGATGGGACGCTGGGGCGATCCCGCCGAGCTCGGCGGCGCCGCGGTCTTTCTCGCCTCCAAGGCATCTTCTTTCGTCAATGGACACATCCTCTATGTCGACGGCGCCTTCACCGCGACGGTCTGAACCGGCGCGCATCATCATCGTCATGGGCGTTGCGTCCTCGGGCAAATCGGCCGTCGGTGCGGCGCTCGGGCGGCGCCTGCACGCCCCGTTCCTCGATGGTGACGGCTACCATCCGCCGGCGAACAAGGAGAAGATGCGGGCGGGCATTCCACTGAACGACGACGACCGCTGGCCCTGGCTCGAAACGCTTGCCAAGGCGCTGGCTGAGGCCGCCGGCCAGAAGGGCGTCGCGGTCGGCGCCTGCTCGGCCCTGAAGCGTGCATATCGGGACTATCTCACTGAAAAGGCTGGCGAACCTATCCTGTTCGTCTTCCTCGACGGTGACATCGAAGTTATCCGCAAGCGCATCGAGGCGCGCCAGCACGAGTTCATGAACCCAAAGCTGCTCGACAGCCAGTTCGCGACTTTGGAGCGGCCGGCCGCGGATGAGAATGTACTGAGCGTTGATGTCGCGGACCCGGTCGAAACCATCGCGACGAAGGTGGTCAAAGAGCTGACCCACCTCAAAGTGTTCAAGCGCGGGCAATAGCCGGGCAAGTATTGTCGGCGGACAATCTTTCGCTTCTGCGAAATCGTCTATTCATTGCTTTCGGCTAACCTCTGCCTGGGAATAGCAATCTGGGCAGGGCGAAATGTCGGGGCGCGATCTGGTGCGTGGGCTGCGGAGTGTCGACACTCCAGCGCCCAAACAAGCCCAACGCGGCAATATTGTCGACCTGCTGATCGCGTTCGTCGCCGTGGTCGCGGTCGCCAGCTTTGGCTACTTCGGCTACGCGACATGGCTGGCGCCACGCGTCGCCCCGGCACATGCCAAGGTAGCGCTTGCCTCCCCAGCCTCGCAGCCAACGCCCCAGTCAAAGCCACCCGCGCGCCAGTCCGCCCCCGCTGCGGTGGAGACTGATCTCGCCTGGACGGATGTCGACGCCTCCCGCTGCAAGGCCGAGGCGCTGGCCGCCGCAGCTGAGCCGCCCCCGGCCGAAGCCATCTTGGTGGAACGCACCGTCACGGAAGGCTTTGCCGGGCTCGCTACGCAGGTCGAGTGCAGCATCACCAGCAAGGTCAAGCGCTTCTGCGCTCCCGAGGGTAAAGCCACCCTGGTTGCCGCCGTGCAAGACTACCTCGACCGCATGGACCTGCTCGTCCTTGGCATGGGTGTGCAGGGCGCGCCAATGGCAATCCTCGGCGAGGCGTTCGGTGGCGAGGTCGCCTTCGGCTCGGCGGTCTACGACATGCAGAAGGAAGGCACGTTCGCCGCCATGCGCGTGCACCACAGGAAGGTGGTCGCGGCCATCCGCGCGCTGGTCCGCGACGGCGTCGTCACCCAGAGCGACTTTGGTGCCTTCATGGGCATGGGTGTGCCATCCTCGATCAAGGACATGCTCAAGGGCGTCGAGGCTGAGCGCAACATCTGCACCGGCTCGGTCTAGAATCCAAACGAGAACTGCCCCGTCGGCGACGCCGCCTTCTCGAGCGCGAGCATCTCCATCTTCGCCTGCACGCCGCGCGGCGATGAGAATCCCCCAGCCCGCCCGTCAGCCGCCAGCACGCGATGGCACGGCACGATCAGCGGAATGGGATTGGCACCCATGGCTGCCCCGACCGCACGCGATAGCGCGACATCGCCCAGCCAGCGCGCGATGGCGCCGTAAGTGGTCGTCTCGCCCCAAGCGAGTTCGCGGATATGCTCGTAGATGAGCTTGTTCGTTTCGGGGACACCGCTGAGGTCGAGCCCGACATCGGCGAAGTTGTCGTTCGCCCCCTCCGCATAGGCGACGATGCGCGCGACAAGCTCCGCCTGCCCTCCCGCGTCCTCGACGCCGCCGGCCCTTTCCAGCCGCTCACGCATCGCTGCCACCTCGTCACCCGGCAACAGCACGCGCGAAACGGCGGCGTCGGTCCAGCCGACGGCCATGGGGCCGAGATCTGTGTCGAACAGGCGGTAGCGCATCCCCATAGACTAGGCGTTCACGCCGGTCGATTGAACCCGAAAACGACTGTCAGGCGGAGCGCAGGCTCTCCATCCACGCATGCAACTCGCGCCGCAAGTGGCCGCGGAGCGTACCTTCGCGCGAAAAACCCCACCAGAGCACGATGCCCTGCCATTGCGCCGCCATCAGTTGACCAAGCCGTGCCTGCGTCTCCGGATCCGTGCTGAGACGGCGCCCCAGCGCCGTCGCCAGCGCCTTGTGCCAGGCAACACCGCGCGCCCTCAGCACCGGATCGCGAAAATCCTCGCGCAGCAGCAACAGGCCCTGTGCGGCCTCGTCGCCGCTGCCGTAGCCAGCGGAGAGGCGCACCAGCAGTGCGATCGCCCCATCCGGATCGATCGGCTGTGTCGCGTCCGCCTCGGCGGTCTGCCGGTCGACGATGTCCCACATCCACAGCAGCGCCGCCCGCATCAGCGCCTCGCGGTTGCCGTAGCGCTGCACCAGCGTAGCAGGCGAGAGGCCTGTCGCGGCGGAAGCCGCGGCAAACGTCAGTCCTGCCGGTCCCTCGCGCCCGAGGAGTTCGGCGACGGCCTCGACGATATCTTCGTCAGGAATCTTCTTGGGTCTGGACATGGCGACGATTATAAATGAACATTCGTTTATAAACTACCCATGGAGGATAGACCTATGGCGCGGATCATCGGTTACATCGCAACCAGCCTCGACGGCTTCATCGCCGACCCCGGCGAGACGCTGGAATGGCTTACCACGCGGCGCGACATGGAACTTGGCGAGTACGACTACAACCTGTTCATCAAGCGCATCCGCACCGTCGTCATGGGCCGCACCACCTACGACTGGCTCGTCAAGCAGAACATCCCCTGGCCCTACGCCGACCAGCGCACCATCGTCGTCACCTCGCGCGCCCTGCTCGACCCGATCGGCGCGCTCGAAACCCGCACCGACATCGACGCCCTCATAGCCGAGCTTCGCGGCTACAATGACGGAGACATCTGGATGCTCGGCGGCGGGCAGTTACAGATGGCCTTTATCGAGCGCGGCGCACTCGACGAGATCGAGATCTACGTGATCTCGCACTTGCTTGGCGGCGGCTATCCGCTCTTCCCGCCAACCGGATTCGCCAAGAGCATCAGGCTGTTGTCCGCGACATCGCTGGGTGCCGGCTGCGTTCGCCTGCACTATAGCTTCGAAGCTGCAGCAGCCTAGATCGGCTCGCTCTCGACCTCGATCAGCCACCGGTCGCCCAGCGCGATCTGAAGCTCGGAGACCACGAACGGCAGCAGCGCGTTGAACTCGTTCCGGTCCCGCTCGGAAATACGCCAGGCGGGATCGGTGGGATTGTCCCAATTGACCTGCCGGTCATACAGCTCGTTCAGCCGCTTGAGCCGCCGTACGATGTCGGAGGACAGCCCCCAGAACGCCAGCTCGGTGGGATGCCCATCGACGAACAGCGGCGCGAGGCCGTGGCTGACCATCCCGTAATCGACCCGGAATACGACCTGTTTCACCGCAGGTTGGCCTCCGCTCTGCCGAGACGCCCACCCCCCTTGCGGCGCTGCCTGTGTCCCCTCATGGGACAACTGTCTGACTATGCCCATTAAGTACCGCGCGATGCGCCAGAAATACGACCGTTCACGCCCCGGAGAATGGTCCTGGCCTCTGACCGCGCCGGAGCTGGTTCGCCTCCTGCGAACCCGGTTGCCAGGTCCGCGCCACAACTCGCGGGCCCCGCCTCGTTTGTCGAACGGCGCAGCGAAACCGAAACAATCGGAAGCTCACCGCTGCCTGGTCCAGCCACCGCTTCGATCGAACGAGAGTCCGTCAAAGCTCAGGCAGATCACGCCGTCGTGAGGACGTTATCCAACATTGCCACACCCGGCAATTATTGCAGCGCCTTGTTCACCGGGGCTGTGCAAAAGCTCAGGCGAGCCAAACCGCGAACAACGCCACGACTGCCGGAATGGTCTGCACAAACAGGATCTTGCGGCTCGCGGTCACGGCACCGAACACGCCGGCGACAGCAACGCAGAGGAGGAAGAACACCTTGATCGGATCGCCTGCCTCGCCCAGCCAGATGCCCCAGAACAGCCCAGCAGCAAGGAAGCCGTTGTAGAGTCCCTGGTTTGCCGCCAGCACCTTGGTCTCGGTCGCGAACTGAGGCGTGCTCCCGAATGCCTTCATGCCCTGCGGCTTGTCCCACAGGAACATCTCGAGCACGAGAATGTAGCAGTGGATGAGCGCCACGACGCCCGTGAGAATGTTTCCGATCATCGCCGACTCCTTGTCGGCCTAATCCTAACGCAAGAAGGCCGCCCTGAGGCGGCCTTCCTTGTGCGAGAGCCGGGGCTGCTCCGGCGCTAGCGCTTGAGCGCGTCGCGGGCAGCTTCCTTGATCTTGCCGGCAGCGTTCTGGACCTTGCCCTCGACCTTGTCCGCTGCTCCGTCTGCACGAAGCTTGCCGTCACCGGTCGCTTTGCCGATGGCATCCTTGACGTGGCCGCGAGCCTCTTTGGCAGCGCCCTTTACTTCGTCCTTGTGCATGTGAGGCACCCTTGTTGTTGATCGCCGGACAGAACGTCCTCATTGCGCTAAGCGTTCCCCACACTCTCGAAATCCGCATACGCGCGGTTCAATATCGATTTGCGCGAAAGCTGCGACGACGTGCTTTACAGCGCGTCAACCAGTGCCTGCGGTAAGCATGGGAACTGTGGAAACCCGGTATTTCGCCCGCCGTTCTTCTCGGCATAGCTAAGAGCGTTTTCAGCAAGAGTTGCAGACTTTTCCGGTTCGAAAGCGCGACAGACCAGCAACCTGAAGCACTTCACCGTTTCGACGAAACGGTGAAATGCCCTAGGCGCGAAACGAGGGACGCAATGCAGCACCGCATCGACATCCAGGATCTGCTGATCTGGGCCTTTCGCACTGAATCCGTCGAGTCTCGGTCACAGGCCGATATCGACGCGCTCACCGTCTACTGGGCCGTACTCGCGTTGCCCACGCCCCACGCCACGCTGATCCGCCGCTTTGCCCGCGAAGCCCGCCGCCCCGATTGGCATGCCGGCCGCGGCCGCTGCGTCTCGCTCGATGCGGTACGCCGCTCGCGCCGCATATACACCGAGTGGGTACGCGCACTTGTGGTGCTGCAACGCACGCTCGATGGAGCACTCACGAACTATCGCGTCACCGGACCCAGCCTCGAGGAGCAGCCCTGGGTATTCGAACGGATGCGCGCCTAGCTGCAGCGCGCCAGCAGCTCGGTCAGCGCCGTCGACGAGCCGCTGAGGCCGAACCTATGCTCGGGGTAGATACCGTCGCCATCCGAGATGCGCAGGTTCTCGCCAGATGCCATCAGAGCGATCAGCGGCCCGTTTGCAACCACATCGGCGGCAAACATCCCGTCCATTTCCTGGTGCTGCATGGCGACCCGTTGCGTCGAAAGCCCGATGGTGAAATCCACGCCGGCCTTCTCCGCCAGCCCTGGCGAGCGCTCGGCCCCGGCTGCCATGTCGTACCTGATGAACACCCGGCCGGCCGAGCAGGTCAGCAGCAAGTACGCATCCGGGCGATCCTCTGCGCAGGCCGAGGCAGTGAACACCGAACCGCCCTCGTCCTCCTGCATCTGCGCCGTCCAGACGCTGCAGGCCGGCGGTTGGTCCGCCTCTTCCTCCTGCGCGAACGCCGATGGCGACGCGAGTAGCAGCAACGCAAGACTGCCGGCGCGGATCACTGGCCGTCTCCGAGGTAGCTGACCTCGATGCGCTGGAACAGCGGCCCCTGTTTCATGGTGTCGAGCCAGCGCCGGAACTCGGCGACATCCCGAAAACCGGCCTTCTTCGCATCGGCCTCGGTGACATCGTCGGGCGACATGTCGTCGATCCGCCCGATCTTCAGCAGTCCGACCTTGGTCTTCAGCGTCCCGCCCGGTTTGACCGTCGGCCGCGTCCAGCGCCGAAACTGCAGGCTGATGTCGCCCCGCTTGATGGCCTCGAGCACTTCGAGCTTCAGCAACACCGGCGATCTCCTCGACTTGGTGCGGGCGGTGGGACTCGAACCCACACGGGTGTACACCCTCGGGATTTTAAGTCCCGTATGTCTACCATTCCATCACGCCCGCACGCGACACGCCGTTTCCCACAGATGTGGCAAAAACTCAAACGGTTGCGGGAGTTATAACCCTGACATCCGCTGTCAGCGACCTGCGCTAAGCCTGACCTCACGCTCAAGGAGGCCAGAATGCAGTATGTCGATCGCTACCCTATCATCGTCACCGACGCCTTCCCGCAGTGCCGCGACTTCTGGGCCCGGCACCTCGGCTTTGCCGTCGTGTTTGAAAACGACTGGTTTGTCTACATGCAGGCCGACGGCGCCAGCATCGCCTTCATGTCGCCCGAACACCCGTCCTGGCCGCCCGGGCCGGAGGCTTACACCGCCGGCACCAGCATGGAGCTCGAGGTGAAGGATGCGGAGGCCGCGCTCGCAGAGGTCCGTGCCTCCGGCAAGGAGCCGGACTATCCCCTCACCGACGAACCCTTCGGCCAGCGCAGGTTCAGCCTGAAGGACCCATCGGGGCTGTGGATCAACGTGGTGCAGCAGCTTTGACCTAGGTGCGCCAGTTCCACAAATGGTCAAGCGAAACGTAGGGGGCCTTGCCATCGACAAGGTCCTCGAAACTGACCGGCCCACTCCAGAGCCTGAACTGGTGAGCTATGTCGTTAGACGATCCATCGAGCTCGAAGGCTAGGTCGACCGCATCGAAGATTTGGATCGCCTCGTCGGCCGTGGGGTGAAAGTGCCAGGCACCCTCTTCAAAGCCCATGGAGACCAAAGGTTCGCCGTTCTCGACCGTTCGATGCACGCGCAGCGTCAGCGCGCCGTCAGGTGTTTGACTGCGCGCCAGAAGCTCGGAGCCTCCCCAGTCGTCAGTCCGTGGCACCGGAGATAGGTGGCACGTAGGCCACGTCGAGGTCCCACGGGAAGAAGATCCAGGTGTCCTGGCTCACTTCGGTGATGAAGGTGTCGACCATCTCGCGGCCCTTGGGCTTGGCGTAGACGGTGGCGAAATGGGCGCCGGGCAGCATCTCGCGGACCACGCGGGCCGTGGCTCCGGTATCGACCAGGTCGTCGACGATCAGGATCTTGCCGCCGGTCTTGGCCTTCTGCAGCAGCTCGTCGGTGATCGGCTTCAGCACCTTGATGCCGCTCTGGCTCTGGTGGTCGTAGCTCTTCACCGCGACGCTCTCGACCACGCGGATGTTCAGCTCACGCGCCACGATCGCCGCCGGCACGAGGCCGCCGCGGGTGATCGCCACCAGCGCATCGAACGGGCCGAGCGCCTGCAGGCGCCAGGCGAGCGCACGGCTGTCGCGGTGGAACTGGTCCCAGGTCACGGGGAAGGATTTCTGCGGGCTCGTCACTTCATTCTCCTGTCGCGGCAGCGCCGCTTCGTTCGTTGTGGACCGTACGGCCCGGAAACTCTAGTAGACCTCGACCTCGAGCGGCAGCCCGGCGGCGCGGTGCGCCTCGGTGACCATCGCGCGGACCCGGCCGGCAGCCTCTTCGAGGCGCACCTCGTCCGGCGAGCGGAGCACCAGCTCGGTCATGACAGCCGTTTGCCCCATCTGGGGATAGCTGCCCATCTTCACATCGGGGAACTCGGCCTGGATGGCGCCGAAAGGCGCGCTGATCGTGCCTTCACCGACCCGGCAGCGGATGGTGACGGACTTCACCTTGCGGCCGCCCTTTAGGGTCGGCGCGATCGACTCCAGCATCGCCAGCATGATCTTGGGTACGCCCGCCATGACGTGGACATTGCCGATGCGGAACCCCGGCGCGGCGCTGACCGAATTGACGATCAGCGAGCCGCCTTCGGGGATGCGGGCCATGCGCAGGCGCGCTTCGTTGACTTCAGTGCCGGTCTGCATCCAGCGCGCTTCGAGCATGGCGCGCGCTTCAGCGTTGATCGGCAAGGCGACGCCGAAGGCCTTCGCCACCGCGTCGGCGGTGATGTCGTCGTGGGTCGGGCCGATGCCGCCGGTGGTAAAAACGTAGGTGTAGCGGGACCTTACGGCATTCACCGCGGCGATGATCTCGTCCTCGACATCCGACACGACGCGGACTTCGCGCAGGTCGATCCCGAGCTCGGTGCAGAAATCGGCAGTCGCGCCGATATTCACGTCCTTGGTCCGGCCGGACAGGATTTCATCGCCGATGACGACGAGGGCTGCGGTGACGGCGGTTTCAGACGGCATGGGTGCCCCGGAAATGCGAGGCATAATGCATTGCCTCACCCAAGCCCGAATGGTCAAGCAATCCGGGGCGAATGCCACAGCATAGCTGACCTTGTGAACGCCCTTTTCGAAACGCCGATGAACGCCTACTTTCGCAAGTCTGAACGGAGCCCCTGATGATCACCTTTGTCGAAGCCGAGACCAAGACCCGCCGCACGCAGGGGGTGATTCCGCTGCATGGCGAGGCCGGGTTCGCCGGCATGCGCAAGGCCGGACAGCTGACCGCCGAAGCTCTCGACCTGCTGGTCGACGCCGTGAAGCCGGGGGTCACCACTGCGGCGCTCGACAGGATGGCCTACGAGTTCGCCCGCGACCACAACGCCATTCCGGCGACGCTGTTCTATAAGGGCTACCGCTACTCCACCTGCACCTCGATCAACCACGTCGTCTGCCACGGCATGCCGGAAGACCGGCCGCTGCGCGAGGGCGACATCGTCAATATCGATCTCACTCTGATCGTCGACGGCTGGTACGGGGATAGTTCCCGCATGTACCCGGTCGGCGAGATCAGCCGGAAGGCGGAGCGGCTGATCGAGGTGACCTACGAGGGTCTCGCTGCGGGCATCGCCGCGGCAAAGCCCGGCAACACCACCGGCGACATCGGCGCCGCCATCCAGGAGCTGGCGGAAGCGGAACGCATGAGCGTGGTGCGCGATTTCGTCGGCCACGGCGTCGGCCAGCTCTTCCACGACGAGCCCAACATCATGCATTTCGGCGTGCCGGGCACCGGCGTGCCGTTGAAGCCGGGCATGATCTTCACTATCGAACCGATGATCAACCTCGGCCGCCCGCATGTGAAAATCCTTGCCGACGGCTGGACCGCCGTCACCCGCGATCGGACGCTTTCGGCCCAGGCGGAGCATTCGATCGGCATCACCGAGACCGGCGCCGAGATCTTCACCACCTCGCCGCGGGGCCTGTTCAACCCGCTCGAGGCCCGCCGCTAGATCATGGCGCGGGGGGCCAAGCCATCGCCGGACGGACTCGGCGAGGCAGCCACCCCGCACTATGCCGGCCATCGCGAGCGGGCCCGCCAGCGCTTCCTGCAATTGGGCGAGCAGCATATCGAGGATTACGAGCTGCTGGAGCTAATCCTGCAGATCGTCATCCCCCGCAAGGATACCAAGCCCCTCGCCAAGGAGCTGATCCAGAAGTTCGGCTCGTTCTCGGGCGTGTTCTCGGCGACGCCACAGCAGCTCGACGACGTGAAGGGCCTCGGCCTCGTCTCGGCTGCCAACCTCAAGATCATCCAGGCCGCGGCGCAGCGTTTCGCGCGTGACCGCATGGTGCCGGACAAGCCGATCCTCAGCTCATGGGCGGCGCTGATCGACTACTGCACCGCCCAGATGGCCTTCAACAATGTCGAGCAGTTCCGCATCCTCTTCCTCGACAAGAAGAACCGTCTGATCGCTGACGAGGTCCAGCAGACGGGAACCGTGGACCATACCCCGGTCTACCCGCGAGAGGTGATCAAGCGCACGTTGGAGCTGAGCGCCACCGCCATCATCCTCGTGCACAACCACCCCTCGGGCGATCCGGCGCCATCGAGTGCCGACGTGCAGATGACCCGTCAGATCAACGACGTGGCGCGGCCGCTGGGGATCACGGTGCACGACCACATCATCATCGGCAAGGCCGGGCACGCCTCGATGCGCGGGCTGAAGCTGATCTAGCTCAGCCGAACTGCTGCAGCACCGGGAACGTCTCGAGGAACCAGTACGAAATCCGAGTGAACTGGCCGGTGAGGAACAGCAGGCCCGTGACCACCAGCAGCCCTCCCATGATCTTTTCGACCACACCGAGGTGCTTCTTGAAGCCGGAGAAGAAGCTGAGGAACGGGCCGATGGCGATGCCGGCGAGCAGGAACGGCACGCCGAGCCCGAGCGAATAGAGCCCGAGCAGCGCGGCTCCATCGAGAGCGGTCTGCTTGCTGGAGGCGACGGCGAGGATCGCTGCCAGCACCGGTCCGATGCACGGGGTCCAGCCGATGGCGAAGGCAAGGCCGAGCAGGAATCCGCCGATCGGGCCGCTGGCCACGCCGGGCCCGTTGTGGCGCAACTGCCGATCGAGGAAGCCGATGCGGTAGACGCCGAGGAAATGCAGCCCCATCGCGATGATGAAAATGCCGGCCAGCGGCGTCAGTACCGGCAGCGCCTGCCGGAACGCCTGCCCCAGCGCGGTGGCGGTGATGCCGAAGAGGATGAAGACGACCGAGAAGCCGGCGATGAAGAACAGCGAGGTGAAGACGCTCTTACGCCACAGCGTACCGGCGGTGGCGCCATCGGCGCGCAGCTGGTCGAAGCTCGCCCCGCTCATATAGGTCAGGTAGGGCGGCACCAGCGGCAGCACGCACGGGCTGAGGAAACTCAGCACCCCTGCCCCGAACACCAGCCACAACGAAATCTGATCCATCACGCCTCCGGCGATCCGCGCGAAGTCATAGCGGGTTGAGTGCGGAAGGCAATGCGGCGGGGTGGCGCTCGCCGGGTTGTGAAGGGCGTACTGGCCGACGCCATAGCCGGTGGAAACCCGGCTCCCTGCTTTCGCAGGGATGACATCGGGGTTGGGGCGGGGTATCAGCCACTGAACAACCGCAGAGGCGCCTGCCCATGCCCCGCCCGATCCGCATCGCTCCGTCCATCCTCTCGGCCGATTTCACCCGGCTGGGCGACGAGATTCGCGCCATCGATTCGGGCGGTGCTGACTACATCCATGTCGACGTGATGGACGGCCACTTCGTCCCCAATATCACCATCGGGCCGCTGATCGTCTCGGCCATCCGGCCGCTGACCAAGAAGATCATCGACGTGCACCTGATGATCGCCCCGGCCGACCCGTACCTCCACGCCTTCGCCAAGGCCGGTGCAGATTCGATCACCGTGCACGCCGAGGCCGGCCCGCATCTGCACCGCTCGCTGCAGGCGATCCGCGCCGAGGGCAAGCGCGCCGGGGTGGCCATCAATCCGGCGACACCGGTCTCGGCCATCGAGCATGTGATCGGCGATGTCGACCTGGTGCTGGTGATGAGCGTGAACCCCGGCTTCGGCGGGCAGAAGTTCATCCCGGAGAGCCTCAACAAGATCCGCCAGGTCCGCGCCCTGATCGGCAACCGGCCGATCGATCTCGAGGTTGATGGCGGCGTCTCTGTCGAGAACTCCAGGGCTCTGGCTGAGGCCGGCGTCGATCTCTATGTCGCTGGCACTTCGGTTTTCGCCGGCAACGACCCGACCACCTATGCCGGCCGCATCGCGGCCATCCGCAACGCTGCCACGACAGTCACCGCGTAAAGTACCTGTTACGCGAACAACGAGCCATAAGCCTATGATCCCGCGCTATTCCCGCCCCGAAATGGTCGCCATCTGGTCTCCCGAGACCCGTTTCAAGATCTGGTTCGAAATCGAGGCACACGCGACGACCAAGCTCGCCGAACTCGGCGTCGTGCCGCAGGAAGCGGCGGACACGATCTGGTTGAAGGGCAAGGATGCGACCTTCGATGTCGAGCGCATCGACGAGATCGAGCGCACCACCAAGCATGACGTCATCGCCTTCCTGACCCACGTCTCCGAGATCGTCGGCCCCGAGGCGCGGTTCTTGCACCAGGGCATGACCTCGTCCGACGTGCTCGACACCTGCCTCGCCGTGCAACTGGCGCGGGCGTCGGACATCCTGCTCGGCGATATCGACCGGCTGCTCACGGCGATCAAGAAGCGGGCCAAGGAGCACAAGTACACTATCACCATCGGCCGCAGCCACGGCATCCATGCCGAGCCGACCACCTTCGGCATCAAGCTCGCCGAGGCCTATGCCGAGTTCGCCCGCAACCGGGCCCGCCTCGTCGCCGCGCGGGCCGAGATCGCCACGGCCGCCATCTCAGGCGCTATCGGCACCTTCGCCAATATAGATCCGCGCGTCGAAGCCTACGTCGCAGAGCAGATGGGCCTCACCGTCGAGCCGATCTCGACCCAGGTGATCCCGCGCGACCGGCACGCGATGTTCTTCGCCACGCTCGGCGTTATCGCCTCGTCGATCGAGCGCATCGCCACCGAGATCCGCCACCTGCAGCGCACCGAAGTGCTGGAGGCCGAGGAGTTCTTCTCGCCCGGCCAGAAGGGCTCGTCGGCCATGCCGCACAAGCGCAACCCGGTGTTGAGCGAGAACCTCACCGGCCTCGCCCGCATCGTGCGCGGCATGGTGACTCCCGCCCTCGAGAACGTAGCCCTCTGGCACGAGCGCGATATCTCGCATTCTTCGGTCGAACGCATGATCGGGCCGGATGGCACGATCACCCTCGATTTCGCGCTGAACCGCCTCGTCGGGCTGATCGACGACCTGCTGGTCTATCCCGAGAACATGAAGCGCAACCTCGATCTGCTGGGCGGGCTGCACAATTCGCAGCGCGTGCTGCTGGCGCTGACCCAGGCCGGCATGAGTCGCGAGGATTCCTACGCAGCCGTTCAGCGCAACGCCATGCAGGTCTGGCAGCACCGGGGCGACCGCGCCGGGCTGTTCGCGCAACTGCTGAAGGCCGACCCCGAGGTCTCCGCCAAACTCTCGGCCAGCGACATCGACGCCATGTTCGACGATTTCTACCATCTGAAGCATGTCGACGCCCTGTTCGAGCGCGTCTTCGGGCCGGAGGTGTGATGGCTGTTGTCTACGCTCGCGAAGCCGCCCTGCCCATCGACGACTACATCGAGGTCGTCGGCAACAGCGCGCTCGGGCCAACCCGGCCGATCAACGATCGCGACCGCGTCGCCGAAATGATCGCCGGCGCCGACTTGATCGTGAGCGCCCGGCTCAACGGCCGCTGCATCGGCCTAGCCCGCTGCCTTACCGATTTCGCCTGGGTCGCCTATTGCGGTGATCTTGCCGTACACAGCGACTTCCAGGGGCGCGGCATCGGCAAGGGCTTGCTCGAAGCCTGCAAGGAGTTGCTCGGCGACGACGTCGGCATGGCGCTGCTTTCTGTTCCGGAAGCCGTCGGCTTTTATGACCGGCACGGCCCGTCCGTCGACCTGCACCCCTATGGCCACGCCTACTTCATGAAGCGGACACGCGGCGTATGAGAATAGCGGACGCAGACATCCTCATTCTGCCCGGGCTGGGCAATTCCGGGGCCGGCCACTGGCAGCGGCGCTGGGGCGAGCGGTTCTCGACTGGCAAGATCGTCGAGCAGGACGAGTGGGATAACCCGGACATCCGCGACTGGACGGCGACGATCGTCGAGGCCGCCGAGCTGGCCGAAAAGCCGGTGGTGATCATCGCCCACTCGCTCGCGGTATCGGCGCTGGTGCATGCCGCGCCGCGCTTCCCCGAGGGCAAGGTGAAGGGCGCGTTCCTCGTCTCGCCACCCGATCATGAGGGCAAGGCCGTCCCCCGCGAGGCACAAAGCTTCGCCAACGTGCCGCTCGATCCCCTGCCCTTCCCCTCGCTGCTGGTGGTCTCCAACAACGACGAACTGGTCTCGCTCGAGCGCGCCGCCCAGATGGCAGCCGCCTGGGGCTCGGAGCTGCATTTCGCCGGCGAGGCCGGCCACATCAACGTCGCCTCGGGGCATGGTCCGTGGCCCGAAGGACTGCTGATGTTCACCCGGCTGATGCAGCGCATCTGAGACTTATCGTTCCACGAACTGCAGCCGGCGCCGAAAACTCTTCCGCGCCAGCTCCACAACTTTGGCAGCAGAAGCCTCGCCCTCGACACAGTTACGCGCCTACGATGGCGGCGTTGCGAGGGGTAACAAGAGGCAGAGATGTCAGTAAACAGCAAGAATCCCGAAACTCAGGGCCTGCACGCCGGCTGGCGATCCGATCCCGCTACTGGGGCGGTGGCAGTTCCGATTTATCAGACCACTTCATACGAGTTCGAAAATAGCGAGCACGCGGCCGATCTGTTTGCGCTGAAGCGGCTCGGCAATATCTATACCCGCCTCGGCAACCCCACGACCGATGTGCTGGAAAAGCGCGTGGCCGCCCTCGAAGGCGGTGTCGCGGCGCTCGCCGTAGCCTCCGGACAGGCGGCGACCGCCTACTCGGTGCAGAACCTGGCGGTGGCCGGCGACAATATTGTCGCTTCGACCGATCTCTACGGCGGCACCTACAACCTGTTCAAGAACACGCTGCGCGAAGCCGGCATCGAGGTCCGCTTCGTCGACCCGGCCGATCCCGAGAACTTCCGCCGTGCCACCGACGCCAAGACGCGGGCCTACTATGCCGAGACGCTGCCCAACCCGAAGCTGGCCGTGCTCAAGATCGGCGAGATCGCTTCGATCGGGCGTGAATTCGGCATCCCGCTGATCGTCGACAACACCGCAGCTCCGCTGTCGGCACGGCCGTTCGAGCACGGAGCAGCCGTGGTGGTGTACTCGTCGACCAAGTATCTCGGCGGCCACGGCAACTCGATTGGCGGCCTGATCGTCGACGGTGGCAATTTCGATTGGGCCGCGAAGCCCGAGCGCCAGCCGCTGCTGAACACGCCGGATCAGGCCTACCATGGTGCGGTCTGGGTCGAAGCGGCCAAGCCGCTCGGTCCGATCGCCTACATCCTCAAAGCCCGCACCACCCTGCTCCGCACGCATGGCGCGGCGCTTTCGCCGTTCAACGCCTTCCTTACCATCCAGGGTGTCGAGACTCTGGCGCTACGCGTCGACCGGCATTTCGAGAATGGCGCCAAGGTTGCCGCCTGGCTGCAGAAGCGGCCGGAAGTGGTCTCGGTGAACTATCCGGGCCTGCAGACCGGTGATTTGCGCAAGACCGCCGACAAGTACCTGACGCGCGGCTATGGCGCATTGATTGGCTTCGAGCTCGCCAACGGACGCGAGGCCGGCGCGCGCTTCATCGATGCGCTGCAACTGGTCTATCACGCCGCCAATATCGGTGACGCCCGGTCGCTCGCGATCCATCCGGCGACGACCACTCACTCGCAGCTCTCGCCTGCCGAACAGCTGTCGGCCGGCGTGACGCCGGGTTACGTCCGCCTCGCCATCGGCATCGAGCACATCGACGATATCCTCGCCGACCTCGACCAGGCCCTGCAGGCCTCGGGCGTGCAGGCCGCGGCCGCGGAATAACAAAAGACCGTGAGAGCGGCACGCCGCCGCTCTCACGGTCCTTAACTCACAGTTTTGGCTGGGATCAGCCCTCGCTGAGCACCTGCTCGCGGGCGACGCCGACCAGCTCGGCCATCTTCTGGCGAATCATGTCGTCGGAGACCGAGGCGCCCTTGGCTTTAAGGTCGCCCGAAATCTTGCGGAACACGTCCTCGTCACCGGCTTCCTCGAAATCGGAGGCCACGACCTCGGCGGCATACTGCTTGGCATGCTCTTCGCTAAGGCCCATGTGCTCTGCGGCCCACAGGCCGAGCAGCTTGTTGCGGCGCGCCTCGGCCCTGAAACGAAGTTCCGAATCCAGGGCAAACTTGGCTTCCTGGCCTTTTTCGCGATCGCTGAAACCCGACATGATGCTCTCCGCTCTTCGGCCCGCTTGCCGGGCGCCCTCGATTGGGTTGGACATAAGCTGCCGGGCGGCCCAAATCAACGGCTGCCGTCGCGGCATTTGGTCAGCATAGGCAACGGACAGAGCGCCGAAAGGATGCGGTGGAGATGCCTCGGCACGGGCCGATGACCGGCGAAAGAACTTGCTTTTTGCGACCGTTCTGGCGCATTAGGCCCCAACTTCCCCACACATGCGATAGGCTGGGCTCATATGAACCGTCGCCGCAAGATCTATGACGGCAAGGCCAAGACCCTCTACGAGGGCCCGGAGCCGGGCACGCTGATCCAGTATTTCAAGGACGACGCGACCGCCGGCAACGGCGCCAAGCACGAGATCATCGACGGCAAGGGCGTGCTGAACAACCGGATCTCCGAGTACATCTTCTCGAAGCTCAACGGCCTCGGCATCCCGACTCACTTCATCCGCCGGCTCAACATGCGCGAGCAGCTGATCAAGGAAGTCGAGATCATCCCGCTCGAGGTGGTGGTCCGCAACGTCGCTGCCGGCTCACTGACCAAGCGCCTCGGCCTCGAGCCCGGCACGCAGCTGCCGCGCTCGATCATCGAGTTCTACTACAAGGACGACGCGCTCAACGACCCGATGGTGTCGGAAGAGCACATTACCGCCTTTGGCTGGGCCACGCCCCAGGAGCTCGACGACATCATGGCGCTCGCCATCCGCGTCAACGACTTCCTCACAGGCCTGTTCATGGGCGTCGGCATCCAGCTCGTCGACTTCAAGATCGAGTGCGGCCGCCTCTATGATGGCGACCTGATGCGCATCGTGCTGGCCGACGAGATCAGCCCGGACAATTGCCGGCTGTGGGACATCAAGACCCGCAACAAGCTCGACAAGGATCGCTTCCGCGAGAACCTCGGCGGCCTCGTCGATGCTTACCGCGAAGTGGCCCAGCGCCTCGGGATTCTGGTGGAAACCGACAACGCGTTGACCACCGGCCCGCGACTCGTGCAATAGCGGTTCCGCGGGGCCGCGGGCCCCGCTTTTTCTCGGGAATTTATCGATGAAGGCCCGCGTCACCGTCACGCTCAAATCCGGCGTCCTCGACCCTCAGGGTCAGGCCATCCAGGGCTCGCTCAAGAGCCTTGGCTTTGGCGGCGTCGGCGCGGTCCGGCAGGGCAAGGTGTTCGACCTCGACCTCGGTGACTCCGATTTGTCACAGGCCGAGGCCAACGTGCGCGCGATGTGCGAGAAGCTGCTCGCCAACACGGTCATCGAAAACTACACGATCGAAATCACGCCTTAAGATTCACCGACTAAGGTACAGGCCGCTCGCGTAACTGAGCCAGTACCAGTAAAGACCAGTCCGATGCTCAAGACATTCTCGCTGTCGATCGCCTTCTTCCTCGCGCTCGGGTTGCTCTTCGCGGCCTACGCTTCGGTCCCGGTCTGAGTCTCCGGACACTTGCACATTCAAGCGGTGGCACCTGAGCCACGCTCGGTGCTGCGTCGAAAGTCGCACGGCACCGGCGCTAGTTCGGCCACGAATCCGCCGCAGCTCTGGCATCACTGACCGGATTAACCGTGCCGGTTCAGACTCCATTCAGCCATCGGGGTGCATTGGAACCCGCGAACGGCGCGGACCAAGCCGCGCGAGCCTTTCCGTACTCGAACACCCCCGGCGCCAAGGCGCCTTGCCCAAGATGATCAAGACCTTTTCGCTGTCCGCCCTGTTTTTCCTGTCCGTCGGGATGTTGCTCGCGACACATACGTCGCTGCCGTTCTGACCAGTTCGTTCGGGTCGGCGAGGCGCCGCGCCGAGATCGCGGTCACCTGAGCCTCGACGGCGTCGGCGCCGGGCAAATTGAAGTCGGCGGGACGTCCAAACCCTGCGATTGAACGCTGCTCCAGTTCACCAATCGCGTATTGCTGCGGCTTGCGGATACCCGCAACGCGCCGTACATAGGCGCCAAGGCGCCCGCGGCTGAGCCCCAGCCATGCCAACACTGAAAAGACGGGACGCCGCCAGACATTGCGGAAGCTCCGGTCGGTGATGTTCTGCCGCACGGCGACCTCCGGGTTGATCGGAGAACGTGGGAAAAAGCACAGGTGCAGCATCCGCAGGTCGCCTTGCTCCCACAAGTCGGGTTGGAGCAGGCGGATAGCCTTCCGAGTGTCCCAACCCGGTTTGTAGTCAGGCTTGCCATGGAGCCGCTGGGTACTGCCGTGCCACGCCTCCATCGTCGAAAGGTTGTATAGCTTGGTTGCCGGCTTGGCCGCCGGGGTTACGAACCCCGTGGCGGTTTGCCGTTCGAGATCGATGGTCCGGGCATGGACCGAGTGCCCATGCAGTTCGCGCGCATCGCGGAACTCGCCGCTCAGGATTCTCCCCCGGAGACGCGCCAGTCCCGCCGGGTCGTAGATCTCGTCGCCGTCGACGCCGAACATCCACACATCCTTTGACACATAGGGCGCGACATACTCGTTGGTACGGTCGGCGCGAGCGACACGGTGCGCGCTTATCTTGGGGTGCTTCTGCGCGAGCCCCTGGATCCGCCGCCAGGTCGCATCCGTCGAGTTGTTCTCGAGCACGATGATCTCGTCGCAGAACTCGAGCACATTGCTGATCGCCCAGACGACGAAGTTCTCTTCGTTCTGCACCAGCACGATGCCGACGATACGTGTCACCTGACCAACTCCGCCACTATGCGCCGGCCATCGCCGACGCGCGGACGCTAATAGCAGAAGATTCGTGCGGTGCATCGCCCGAGCTGCATCGGAACGAAACAGCATTTACCAAGCCGGTTAAGCCTGTTTTCACCATTAATGATCGCGAGCGGCTGCCCGGAGCTAAGTAGAGACGCCCCAACGGGACTTTTTGCCATGCCTGCTGCCACCTCCACAGAACGCCTCTCCTGGGTCGATGCCGCCAAGGGGCTGTCCATCATCCTCGTGGTGATGATGCACTCGGCCTACGGGGTCGGCGAGGACCTGAACGGCACCGGCGTCCTCCACTACATCATCGGCTGGGCTACGCCCTTCCGCATGCCGGAGTTCTTCCTCATCTCCGGGCTGTTCCTCGGCCAGGTGATTGCCCGTCCATGGGCGCACTATGCCGATCGCCGCGTCGTCCACTATCTCTATTTTTACCTGCTGTGGGCCGTGCTGCAGATCGCCTTCAAAGTGGGGCTGGGCACCGGCGACTTCGGCGAAGCGCTCGCCCAAGTCGCACGGGCGGTCATCGAGCCCTATGGCGTGCTGTGGTTCATCTACATGCTGGCGGTCTACTCGTTGGTCACCAAGCTGCTGTTCGCCGCGCGGGTGCCTCATTGGCTGGCGCTGGCGGTCGGCGTCGCCCTGCAGGTGCTGGAGGTGAAAACCGACATCGCGCTGGTCGATCACTTCGCCATGTATTTCGTCTACTTCTACGCCGGCTACGCCTTCGCGCCGACGGTGTTTCGGATCGCCGAGGTCGCGCGTGGCCGGACCGGCCTCGCCGTCGTCTGCCTCATCGCCTACGCCGTGCTCGAAGGCGTCCTCGTCTTCGCCGGCGGCTCGGAAATGCATCCGCGCAGCATCACCATGGGCTATGCCGCCCTGCCCTTCGTCCACCTCGCGCTCGGCTTCGCCGGTTCGCTCCTGGTGTGCCTGACCGCCGCGCTGCTCATCAAGCTGCCGCACATGGATTGGCTGCGCTGGCTGGGCGAGCACTCGATCGTGGTCTACCTGAGCTTCTCGATCCCCATGGCCGCAAGCCGCATGCTGATCCTCAAGAGCGGCGTCACCGACGATGTCAGCGTCGTGAGCATCGCGGTGATGGCCATCGCCCTCGTCTCGCCGCTGATCCTCTACTGGCTGATCGAAAAGACCGGCTATGGCAGGTTCCTGTTCGAGCGGCCGGCCTGGGCCCACATCCCGGGTACGCCGGGAAGTATCGGCTACGCCAAGCGCCCGGTGGCTGTCCCGGCAGAGTAACTCACAGGCGCCGGATGCCGCGGCCCTTGCTTTTGCCACCAAGACTCATCAAAGGATCGGCAACCCCCAGCATGACCCCCGAAAAGTAGCAGACTTTTCGGGAAGGATTTGGAGCTGCCGATGAAAGCCGCCGTTGTCGTGTTCCCCGGTCTCAACCGCGATCGCGACATGATCGCTGCGCTGACCAAGATCGGCGGCGAGGCGCCCGCGATCGTATGGCACAAGGATGCCGACATCCCCAAGGTCGACCTGATCGTCATCCCGGGCGGCTTCTCTTACGGCGACTACCTTCGTGTCGGCGCCATCGCGGCGCGCTCGCCTGTGATGCAGACGATCCGCGAACGCGCCGCGGCCGGCGTCAAGGTGATGGGCGTCTGCAACGGCTTCCAGATTCTGAGCGAGGCCGGGCTGGTGCCCGGCGTGCTGATGCGCAACGCCTCGCTGAAATTCGTCTGCCGCGAAGTCCGCCTGTCGGTCGCCAACGCCGACACTGCCTTCACCCGCGGCTACGCCGCCGGCCAGGTGATCAGCTGTCCGGTCGCCCACCACGACGGCAACTATTTCGCCGACGCCGAGACGCTGAAGGCGCTGGAGGGCAACGGCCAGGTGGCGTTCCGCTACGCCGATGGCACCAACCCGAACGGCTCGATCAACGACATTGCCGGCGTGTTCAATACGCAAAAGAATGTACTGGGCCTGATGCCGCACCCCGAAAACCTGATCGAATCCGCGCATGGGGGCACTGACGGGCGGGCACTGTTCGCCGGGCTCCTGGCAGCATAGCATCATAGGCCTGGGCCGAATCCGGGCGGAGGGACGAATGCGCATGCGAACGGCAAAATCCGGCAACGTCTGGCACATTATGCTCGGGCTTGCCCTGGCGCTGGCGATGGCCTTGGGGCTTTCCTCGGCCGCGTTCGCCCAGGAGCAGCCTGCGGCCGACGCTGGTGGCGTGAAGGTCGTCACCACGAACGCGCCGCCGGTTCGTATCGGCAGCCGCTGGATCGCCAGCACCTTCCTCAATAACGAAGGCGGCAAGCTGCAGAACAGCGTAATCCAGCTCGGCTGGGTCAGTTCCATGTGGACCATCGACCCGATCGAGGGCGACCGGGTACGCATCCGCAGCGTCTGGCTACAGGACCAGTACCTCAACGTCGAAGGGGGGGCGCTGAACTCGGGCGCCGTGCCACCTGAGTCGGCGTCGGCGCAATGGACGATGGAGCCGATCGGCAAGGGCTTCTATGTGCGCTTCCGCAACGTCGGCAATCCTGAACTCTACATCAACGTCGCCGAAGGCAAGCTGCAGGCGAGCGCCATCCAGCCGGACTCGCTGAGCGCCGACTGGTGGCTCCTCAAGTAGCCGGCGACAAGACTTGATCGAAGGGGGCATGGCCGCGTTCGGCGCGACCAGCTAGCTTGGGCGCATTGCCACTCGCCAGTCGAGATAATGCATTGCGGAACCTCCTCGCTTTCACCGGCATTGCCGCCGGCCTAGTCGGACTGGCCCTCGACGGCTGGTCGATCTTTCCCTCTGTGATGTCGGTGAGCGCCACCAATTCGGTGGCGCGCTCGTTTCCCGACGCGTTCATCTACTTCTGGACGTTCTTCACCCACCTCACCAACCTGTGGCTGCTGGTGACCTACGCCGCCGTGCTGACCCGCTGGAGCGGGATCGGCTGGTTCCGCCGGCCGGTCATCATGGCTTCGGCGGCAGCGTTCATCACGCTGGTGATGCTCTACTATCACTTCATGCTGGCCCCGACCCTGAAGATGGAGGGTGCCCTGCTGGTCGCGACCTACCTCCTCCACTACGTCGCGCCGCTGATCTACCTCGCCTGGTGGGCGCTGTTCGCGCCGCACGGCACGCTGCGCTGGAGTTCCATCCCGCTGATGCTGCTGCCCGGCATCGGCTACGTCGCCTGGGCCCTGGCACGCGGCGCGGTGGTGAACGAGTATCCCTACGACATCCTGGATGCTGGCAAGTTCGGCTACGGCGCCGTGGCGATCGGCGTCGGCGTGCTGATCATCGCGGTATCGGTGTTTTCGGCCATCATCGTCGCCGCCGACGGGTGGCTTTCGCAGAGGAGCGAGCCGGCATGAACTGGAAGCGGGCCGCGACCCAGGCCGGATTTGCCATCACGGCCGCTGCCCTGGTGCTGCAGATCGTCCTCACCGTCGAACACCGCCTGGGCAATGGCGACAGCCTCGTCGGCGCGCTGGTCTACTATTTCAGCTTCTTCACCATCCTCAGCAACATCATGGTGGCGCTGATCTACCTGTCCGATCTCGTTGCCTGGCGCTGGCTCGAGTGGTGGCGCACGCCATGGGTGCGCGGCATGATGGCCGCAGCCATCGTGCTCGTGATGATCGTCGTGCATTTCCTGCTGTTCGGCCTCGCCGACATCAACATCTGGTTCGTCATCGCCGACCGGACGCTGCACTATGTCGACCCGGTCATGTATGCCCTATGGTGGCTGCTGTTCCAGCGGCACGGCGCCCTTGTGTGGGGGGACCTGCCCAAGATGCTGGTCTATCCGCTGCTCTACGTGATCTGGGCTATGACGCGCGGGGCGGTGGTCAACGAGTACCCCTACCCCTTCCTCGCCGCCAATCGGCTCGGCTATCCCCAGGTCATCGTCAACGGCGCCGTCATCCTCGCGGGATTCGTGCTGCTCTACGTCATCGTTATCGGAGTCGATCGCTGGCTCGGCCGGCGTGCCCTGCGGGCGGTATGACTTGTTTATGACACTGAGCCGCCCGTAGAGTTCTCCAACGGGTATGGCGTCCGGCAGGAGCGTTATGAGTTTTCAGTGGTCGCGTACCGATGGCGATATCGGTGTGGGCTTCTTGCGGATCGCCCGTGAGCAGATCGGCAAGGCCATCACCGAGGCGGAGAGTGTGCAGGATTCGCCCGAGCGGCGGGTGCACGAAACCCGGCGCCGCTGCAAGAAGCTGAGGGCACTCTTCCGCCTGGTCCGCACCGATTTCGGCGCCTACAAGCGCGAGAATGCCTTCGTCCGCGACGCCGCCAAAGGCCTGTCGCAGTCGCGCGATACACGCGTCGCCCGCCAGACGTTCGAAGATTTGATGGCCTGGGCCGGACGCCCGGTGACCACGATCCCGCCCGAGGCGGTCGATCCGGCAACCGAAGAGGCAGCGCTGCGCGAGTTCGCCGGCCACATGCGCGAGCTCTATGCCCGCAGCACCACCTGGAAAGTCGACGACATCGGACTCGGCACACTGACCAGCGGCCTCAAGCAGACCTACCAGCGGGCCCGCTGGACGCGACGCTTCGCCGAACGCCACCGGACGGATGAGGCGTTCCACGAGTGGCGCAAATACGCCAAATACCACTGGAACCAGCTCGGCCTGCTCGAAGAATGCGCCGTCGACATCCTGCCGTCGGCGCACAAGTCGGCGGGAGAACTGGCCGAAGCGCTCGGCCTGCACCACGACCTGGCGGTGCTTGGGCACGTGCTCGACACATCGCCGGCCGAGGTCGGCGACGACGTCGATGTGGGCGCCACACGCGCCGCGATAGCAGGACGTCAGGCCGAGCTCGAAGCGCGCATCGCGAGCCTTGGGCAGCAGGTCTTCGCCGAACGTCCCAAGGCCCTCAAGTCGCGGTTCGACGCTTATCTGTCAGGCTGGACGGCGCGTGAGGCGGCCGAGTAGATGGCGATCGAGATCGAGCGAAAATTCCTCCTCGCCTCCGACGGCTGGAGGGCACTGGTCCGCGAAAGCCAAACTCTGCGGCAGGGCTATCTCAGCACTGGCGGGTCGGGCGTTACCGTGCGCGTCCGCAGCGTCAACGACAGGCATGGCTTCATTACCATCAAGAGCGGTGGGTCGGCCCTGGCCCGCGCCGAGTTCGAGTACGAGGTGCCGATCAGCGATGCACGGCAGATGCTTGGCTTGAGCCGGGGCGCGCAGATCGAAAAGACCCGCCACCTGCTCGATCTTCCCGGCGGCGACTGGGTGGTGGACGAATTTCTCGGCCGCCACCGCGGCCTCGTGATCGCCGAAGTCGAGCTCGAAAGCCCGACCGCACCGCTCGAGCTGCCGAGCTGGCTGGGCGACGAAGTGACCGGCAACCCGCAATACTACAATTCCAGCCTCGCCATGCTGGTGGGCGGGGAAATCTAGCCCATTTTCGGTGTCATCCCACGCGCTGTTCCGCTATAGCGGCAGCACGCGGATCAAGGCCGGAATCGCATGACCTTCAACAACCACGTCACCATCACCCCCGAGCTCGTTGCCGACCACGGACTGAAGCTCGACGAGTACCAGAAGATCCTGCAGTTGATCGGCCGGGCTCCGACCTACACCGAGCTCGGCATCTTCTCGGCGATGTGGAACGAGCACTGCTCGTACAAGAGCTCGAAGAAGTGGCTGCGGACGCTCCCGACCACTGGCCAGCTGGTGATCCAGGGCCCGGGCGAGAACGCCGGCGTCGTCGATATCGGCGACGACCAGGCGATCGTCTTCAAGATGGAATCGCACAACCACCCCAGCTACATCGAGCCCTATCAAGGTGCGGCGACAGGCGTGGGCGGCATCCTCCGCGACGTCTTCACCATGGGTGCCCGCCCGGTGGCAGCGATGAACGCGCTGCGCTTCGGCGACCCCAAGCACGAAAAAACCAAGCACCTCGTCGCCGGCGTCGTAGCCGGTGTCGGCGGCTACGGCAACTCCTTCGGCGTCCCCACGGTGGGCGGCGAGGTCGAGTTCGATGAGCGCTACAACGGCAACATCCTCGTCAACGCCTTCGCGGCCGGCCTCGCCGACACCGACAAGATCTTCTACTCCAAGGCCGAGGGCGTCGGTCTGCCCGTCGTCTACCTCGGGGCCAAGACCGGCCGTGACGGCGTCGGTGGCGCCACCATGGCGTCGGCCGAGTTCGGCGACGACATCGAGGAGAAACGCCCGACCGTGCAGGTTGGCGACCCCTTCACCGAAAAGCGCCTGCTCGAGGCGTGCCTCGAGCTGATGGCGACGGGCGCGGTGATCGCCATCCAGGACATGGGCGCGGCCGGCCTCACCTGCTCGGCCGTCGAGATGGGCGCCAAGGGCGACCTCGGCATCGAGCTGAACCTCGACAACGTACCGGTCCGCGAAGAAGCGATGACGCCCTACGAGATGATGCTCAGCGAAAGCCAGGAGCGCATGCTCATGGTGCTACATCCCGAGAAGGAACCGGAAGCCCGCGCCGTCTTCGAGAAGTGGGAGCTCGATTTCGCCACCGTCGGCTACACCACCGACGACCTCCGCTTCCGCGTCATCTGGAAGGGTGAGGAAGTCGCGAACCTTCCGATCAAGGACCTCGGCGACGAAGCACCCGAATACGACCGGCCGTGGACCGCGCCCGTGCTGCAGCAGCCGCTCGCCGCCGACGACATCCCGCAGATGGACGTGGCCGATGCCCTGCTCCGCCTGCTCAACTCGCCCGCGCTCTCATCGCGTCGCTGGGTCTATGAGCAATACGACACCCTGATCCAGGGCAACTCGCTGCAGCGCCCGGGCGGCGATGCCGGCGTCATCCGCGTCGAGGGCCATCCCACCAAGGCGCTCGCCTTCACCTCCGACGTCACACCGCGCTATTGCGAGGCCGACGCCTACGAAGGCGGCAAGCAGGCCGTGGCAGAGTGCTGGCGTAACCTCACGGCTACCGGTGCCGATCCACTGGCTGCAACCGATAATCTGAACTTCGGCAATCCCGAACGCCCCGAGATCATGGGCCAGCTGGTTCATGCCGTGAAGGGCATCGGCGACGCCTGCCGCGCGCTGGGCTTCCCGATCGTCTCGGGCAACGTCTCGCTCTACAACGAGACCAACGGCCGCGGCATCCTGCCGACCCCCACCATCGGAGGCGTCGGCCTGATCCCCGACTGGAGCAAGATGGCCCGCACCGGCTTTGCCGGCGAGGATCAAGCCATCCTGCTGTTCGGCGCTCCGGACTGGTGGGGCACGCATCTGGGCCAGTCGATCTACCTGCGTGAGCTTTTCGCCCGCAAGGACGGCACGCCCCCGCCAGTCGATCTTGGCCACGAGCGCAAAGTCGGCGACCTCGTCCGCATCCTGATCCGCGACGGCGTCGCCACGGCCGTGCACGATCTCTCGGATGGCGGCCTCGCCATCGGCCTAGCGGAAATGGCGCTCGCCTCCGGCATCGGCGCCACGGTGAACCAGCTCGACGGCGGCGACCCGATCCCGCTGTTCTTCGGCGAAGACCAGGGCCGCTACCTCGTCACCATGACCCGCGAAAACCTCGAGAAGTTCTACGCCGAGGTCTATCCCTACGCCGGCGTGTTCGCGCCGTGGATCGGGACAACCGGCGGCACCGCGCTGAAGCTGGGCGAAGCGCGTCCGGTTCCACTGGCCGAACTGCGCAAGGCGCACGAAGGCTGGTTCCCGGAGTTCATGGCGGGTGAAGTCATCGACTAGGGCCAGTCTGCCGAGCGGAGCTTTGCGCACCTAGAGCGCATCTCATGGAAAGCGACTGAAACACCGCGACAGCGGATCACGCCCTCCATGCCCACGGCCGGCTCAAGGACGATCTCGATATCGTCCGGAGACGGCTCGGCGCCGTAGCGCTCCAGCCCGGCCATCTCGCCAGCGGGACGCAGCCTCAGCGCGAATAACGCATTCTGCTTGTGGAAGTGCTGAAGCCCCAGCTCGACGATTTCCTCGATCTCGAAGATCACCCGGCACGAACTCCATTCGACATGCGAGTTACGGGTCGTTGCCTTGAGCACCAACCTGCTCCTGCCCGGACTCACCAAGTCCAGTCGTTCGATCTCGTCGTCGTGGAACCATGGCACGAAGCCGAACATCGCAATTAGTTCGGGTCCCCCGGTCATCGCCCTCAGTACAGGCTCCTGGATCGCATCGTCGAACTCCTCGGCGACTACTACCTCGTTCACAGCAGACCACTCCCAAATCCGTGACCCGATGTAACATTCCGCGCCGGGCATGCGTATATAGGGCGTATCCCAAATTGGAGAGCTCAACATGACGACCAATACCGAGCGTGCGGTTCTCGCTGGCGGGTGTTTCTGGGGCGCGCAGGAACTGCTGCGCCACAAGGACGGGATTATCTCCACCCGCGTCGGTTACTCGGGCGACGACCACAAGGCCAACGCCACCTATCGCGACCATGGCGACCATGCCGAGGCGGTCGAGATCGTCTTCGATCCGACCCGCATCAGCTATCGTGACATCCTGGAGTTCTTCTTCCAGATCCACGATCCGTCGACCAGGAACCGGCAGGGCAACGATGTCGGCCGCGCCTATCGTTCCGCGATCTTTTACGAGAACGCCGAGCAGAAGGCCGTGGCCGAGGACACCATCAAGGATGTCGACGCCTCCGGCCTGTGGCCCGGCAAGGTGGTAACCGAGCTGCAGCCGGTCGGCCCGTTCTGGCAGGCTGAGCCCGAGCACCAGGACTACCTGCAGCGCATCCCCAACGGCTACACCTGCCACTGGGTGCGGCCCAACTGGAAGCTGCCCAAGCGCCAGGCTGCCTAATTAGGCCGAAACTGCCGCGGGCGCCGGGAAACCGGCGCCCGCTTCCGTTGAAGCGCCCCCGCCCGCGTGCCATATCAATGAGACTGACTCACCCGGGAGACCCGTCATGGGCATGGCCGCTAACGAAATCGAAAAACGCATCCTCAAGGCGCTTCCCGACGCCAAGGTCGAAATCCGCGACCTCGCCGGCGACGGCGACCACTACGCCGCCACGGTGATTTCCGAGCAGTTCCGCGGCAAGAGCCGCGTCCAGCAGCACCAGATGGTGAACGCGGCATTCGGGGCGGATATGGGCACCGTGCTGCACTCGCTGGCCCTGCAGACCAAGGCGCCGGATTGACTAGGGACGAGTTCTTGGCGCGAGCGAAGCACTTGGCGTCCCGTCCGACGCTTGTGCGCTGGACGGGGGTCATCCGTCCGAGGCAGTCGTGCTGGATCAGCAAGGATCAACTTGGGTGGTGTACTACTCGGAGCGCGGACTTGAGCAGGATCGCCGCTGGTTCGTTTCGGAGAGCGAAGCGCTGACTGAGGTTCACAATCGCCTGGCTAGAGCATTTGCCCTCGGCAAATGACCATGACCCGCGCAGTCCTCTTCGATGTCGATGGCGTGCTCGTCCACGGCTACCATGCCAAGCCAGAAAAGCAGATCCGGTGGGATGAGAACCTGTTGGCCGATCTGGGCATCGACCCCGATGTTTTCCGCAAGGAGTTCATCTACGACATCTTCGTCAAGAAGGTGATCGTCGGACAGATGTCGCTGCTCGAGGCGCTGGATCGCACCCTGCCCCGGCTCGGCTATCGTGGGCCGAGCATGGCCTTCGCCGGCTACTGGCTGAGCCACGACAGCAACGTTAACCAGCCGCTGCTCGATGTCGTCGGCAAGCTGAAGGCGCGCGGCGACAGCCGGCTCTACGTCGCGACGAACCAGGAGCACATGCGGGCTCAATGGCTGTGGCAGCAGTTGAAGTTCGGCGACGTCTTCGAGGACATGTTCCATTCGGCCCGTGTCGGCGCCACCAAGCCGCACAAGCCCTATTTCGACTGGGTCAGCAATCGTATCGGGCCGCAAGCGGAGCCGCCGCTGTTCTTCGATGACAGCGAGGACGTGGTGAAGGGCGCCCGTGCCTATGGCTGGGAAGCAGTGCAGTACGATAACCTCGAGGACGTCACCCGCCACCCGTGGATCGCGAGCCGGCTGGCATGAGTTGGACGATCCGGCCTATGCGTCCGGGGGACGGTGAGCAGATGCAGCGGCTGCACCGTCGAGCCATCATGGCCACCTCCGGCGACTATTACTCGCTCGATGAGCGCGAAAGCTGGGCCTTCGGGCTCCGTGCCGACCAGTACGTGAGGCCAGTGGACGGTCACTTCGACGTCGCCGAAGTGGACAACGTCGTCGTGGCCTTCTGCGACCACGGACCGGATGAAGTGATCGGGCTGTACATCGATCCCGACTTTCAGGGCCGCGGCATTGGCAGCGCCCTGCTCGGTCAGGCCGAAGACCGCATGCGGGAGGCGGGCACCGTGCTTGCCAAGGTCCACGCCTCGCTCTCATCGCAGGCTTTCTATGAACGGCACGGCTACCGCGAGGTTGAGCGCACGACTCATACCAGCCGCGGCGGTCTGATCCTGCCCAGCGTTCGGCTCCACAAGCCCCTCGGCTGATCCGAGTCACCCCGAGCCCGCCTCGACCGACCTTCATCGTCAAATACCGATGACTGACCCTCGACAGCGCCGCCCGTCAGGACTATTTACGTCTCTGACGCGCCGGCGCTCCTCCCCGGCGGTATGAAAGGCATTCACATGAGCGACATCAACGCGCTGATCGACGAGCAGGTGAAGAACAACGACGTGTTCCTCTACATGAAGGGCACGCCGGACTTCCCGATGTGCGGCTTCTCCGGCCGCATCGTCCAGATCCTCGGGTATCTCGGCGTCGACTACAACAGCGCCAACGTGCTGGAAAACCAGGAACTGCGCGAGGGCATCAAGGCCTATACCAACTGGCCGACCATTCCCCAGCTCTACATCAAGGGCGAATTCATCGGCGGCGCCGATATCGTCACCGAGATGTTCCAGGCCGGCGAACTGCAGACGCACCTCGCCGACAAGGGCATCGCGGTCAAGCAGACCGCCTGAGCGCCACCTTTTCCTGTGCCTCGAAATCGGCCGCGTAGCGGAGCTCCCGCAGCGGCCGAACGCGTTTGGTAGCCTCGGCATAGATCGGATGCGCCTTGTAGGCGGCGAGCGCTGCCTCGTCGGGGAACTCGGCGTAGACGACGACATCTACGTCGTTGGCGAACAGGTCGACCTTGCTGTTCCGCACCACTTCGAAGTGCAGCGCAAGCGGGATCTTGCCGAGCAGTTCGAGGCCCGCAACGACGGCGTCTAGGTTTTCCGGCGGTGCGGTGAAGAAGACGATGTGACGGATCACGCCAAGGCTCCGGTTTCTCATCGTACATAGTCGGACAATGCGGCCAATCAACTGCGGCATGCGGTCCCGCGATCACATCAGGTGATGGCAGCCATCACGCAAATGCATTTCCGCGAACCGACCCGTGGGGTGTAACTACACAGTCCCACCTTCTTCGAGTCTCCCCGCCCTTCTTCGAGTCTCCCCATGTCCTCGATCGCCATCTCACGCAACTCCGTTGCCGTGCCGCTCCTTGCGCTGATCATCGGCGGCTGCCTGGTCGCCGCGGTGACTAACGGCATCCGCACCAGCTTCGGCCTGCTGACCCTGCCGATGACCACCGATCTCGGGCTGACCCGCGAGGCCTGGGGCATGGCGATGGCCATCCAGAACCTCGCCTGGGGCATCGCCCAGCCATTCGCTGGCGGGCTCGCGGACAAGTACGGCACCGCCAGGGTGATCATCGGCGGCCTCATCATCTATGCCATCGGCCTGGCGCTGATGGTGGTGTCGCCGACGGGGACACTGCTCAACCTGACGGCCGGTGTCATCACCGGCGTCGGCATTGCTACGTCGTCTTTCTCCATCGTCATGGTGGCCTTCGGGCGCAGCGTGCCGCAGGAAAAGCGGACGCTGGTCTTCGGCATCGCCACGGCCGCCTCATCCTTCGGCCAGTTCGCCTTCGCGCCAATCGGGCAGGCCTTCATTTCCAGTTTTGGCTGGGCGACCACCCTGCTCTATGCCGGCGCGCTGCTGCTGCTCATCATCCCGCTAACCTACACGCTGCGCGGCCGCACCGAGCGCGCCGCCGGCCAGGTCGAGATGCCCTTCGGCGAAGCGATCCGGCGGGCCTGGGGCCACAATTCGTACCGCCTGCTGGTCATCGGCTTCTTCGTCTGCGGCTTCCATCTCGCCTTCATCAACGTGCACATGCCGGCCTACCTGGTGCAGTGCGGCCTCTCGCCCGAAACCGGCAGCTGGGCCATCGCGGTGATCGGGCTGTTCAACATCGTCGGCTCGCTGCTCGCGGGCTATCTCGGCGGACGCGTGCCCAAGCAACTGCTGCTTGCGACGATCTACTTCACCCGCGCCGTAGCCATCGCCCTGTTCGTCTTCCTGCCGGTCACCGAGCTCAGCGCTTACATCTTTGCCGGCGCGATGGGCCTGCTCTGGCTCTCGACCGTGCCGCCCACTGCCGGGCTCGTCACCCTGTTCTTCGGCGCGCGCCACATGGGCATGCTCTACGGCGTGGCCTTCTTCAGCCACCAGGTCGGCTCGTTCCTCGGCGTGTGGCTCGGTGGCGTCGTCTACGATCACACCGGTTCCTACAGCCTAGTGTGGTATCTCGGCATCCTGCTCGGCCTCGCCTCGGCGGCGATCCACCTGCCGATCAAGGAGCGCAGCGCGCCCTCGTTCCAGCTGAAGCCGGCAGAATAGCGCCAGCCTCTCGGTAACATTATCCTTTGTCGGATTGCCAAGGGCCGGCAGCGGGGGCATGTTGCCGGCCTTCCCTGGCCGCCCCCCCGGCCCCACGAGCTATTACATGTCCAGTTCTGCCCATACGTCGCGGGAGCTCTCCCGGGTCGAATTCATTGCACTTGTTGCTGCGCTGATGGCGCTCAACGCTCTTGCCATCGACGTGATGCTGCCCGCCCTGCCCTATATGGGCGAAGCGCTGGGCGTCAGCCACGAGAACGAGCGCCAGCTCGTCGTCGGCGTCTACATGTTCGGCTTCGGCTTTGCCCAGCTGGCCTTCGGCCCGCTAACCGATCGGTTCGGCCGACGTGGGCCGCTTCTGGTCGGGCTGATGATCTACCTGGTCTGCGCTTTCGCCGCGACCTTCGCACCGAATTTCGGCGCGCTGCTGGCGCTGCGCTTTGTGCAGGGCCTCGGGGCCGCCGGCACGCGCGTAATCGCCGTCGCCGTCGTCCGCGACAAGTTCTCGGGCCGCGCCATGGCCGAGGTCATGTCGCTGACCTTCATGGTGTTCATGGCCATCCCAATTCTTGCGCCGGGCATCGGCCAGGTGATCCTCTTGGCCGGCCCATGGCAGTACATCTTCCTGTTCATGACAGGCCTGGCGGCGGTGTTCGCCATCTGGGCCTACTTCCGCCTCCCCGAGACCTTGCATCCGGAGTTTCGTCGCCCCCTCAGCGTCCGCTCGGTCATCGACGGCTTCCGCATCGTCGTCACCAACCGGCAGGCGCTGTTCTACAGCCTCGCCGGCACGTTCCTGTTCGGCGCCATGTTCGGCTTCGTCTCGGCCAGCCAACAGATCTTCGTCGAGATCTACGGGCTCGGGCCGTACTTCCCGGTGGCCTTCGCCGTCATGGCCGGCGCCATCGCCATTGCGCAGTTCGTGAATTCGCGGGTCGTGCGTACCTATGGCATGCGCCGCATCAGCCACACGGCGGTCCTGATCTATTTCGCCGGCGCGGTGATCTGGCTCATTCTGGCGCTGATGGGACCGGTCCCGTTCCCGTTGTTCTTCGGCCTGTTCGTCGTCATCCAATGGATGTTCGGCTGGGCCGCATCGAACATGAACTCGCTGTCGATGGAGCCGCTCGGCGCGGTCGCCGGCACCGCTGCGTCGGTGTTCGGCTTTACCCAGACGGTGGGCGGCGCGTTGATCGGCACCTTCATCGGCCAGCACTACGACGGCACGCTCGTCCCCAACGCGCTGGGCTACGCGACGATGGGCGCAGCGGTGCTGACCTGCATCCTGATCGCCGAGAAAGGCAAGCTGTTCGGCGTCAGCCCGCAATATGCCCACGAGAGCCACGGCGACGGCGGGCACTGAGCCCGCCTAGCCCTTCTTGCGCCCCACGAAGATCGTCCAGCCCAGCATGGGCCGGATGGTGCGCTGATAGTACATCCAGTCCTCGCGGCTCTTCCGGAGCACCGCGGCATGATCGGGATGGTCCGGGTTCTCGCGCGCCCAGGTGAGCGTCGCGTGCCGGTGGTGGCTGGCATAGCGCTCGAAATCCGCCTCGGATGCGCTGATCGTTGCCGATACTTCCGCCCCGTGCCGCTCGACCACACCCATCATGCCCACCGTGTCGGGAGGCAGGATATCGCCCTTGGGCACGGCCGGCGGGTGCTTCAGCACCATGTCGCCCAGCACCATCGTACCACCCGGCTTGGTGACGCGCGCCATCCATTCGAGCGCGTCCGGCGGCTCGCCAAGAGCGAAAGAGGCGCCGAGGCAGAGCACCACGTCATGGCTCTCCACTGCGACGGGAAAGCCCTTCACCGCCGCATTGTGGAACGTGAGCCGCCCCTTCGCCGGGGACTTGCGCCGCGCCACCTCGAGAAAGCGGGCATTGATGTCGATGCCGACGCCTTCTATCGCGTGCTGCTCGGCCCATTGCCGCATCAGCCAGGCCTTGCCGCAGCCGATATCCAGTACGCTGAGCCCATCGCGGATATCGCAATAGTCGCTGAGCAGCCGCAGCTTGCGGTCGGTAATCGGGTTCTGGATTTCGATATCGCGCTCGGCGATCGCCCAGTAATTCAACGGATCCAAGCCCCGCCTCCCCTCGACGGTTGAAGTCTCGACTATACCGTAAACACCTCTCGGCGCAGCAAATTCCAGCTATCCTTGTCGGTGGCAACGATCAACCCGCCTCCGCGATGGCGCGGCAGGTAGGGGCTGCCGTCGAAGCGGGCGACATAGCCGCCGGCCTCCTCAGAGATCAGCGTGCCGCCGAGATGGTCCCACGGCATCAACTTGTTGAAGGCGATAAAGTGCGAATGGCCGGTCGCGAAGGTTCGGTAGTCGTGTCCCGCGACACGATAGTTGGCGGCGACCCGCACCTTGGCGAGATTGGCCAGCACCTTCGGCTTGCTCTCGGCCGGCAGGAAGGTGATCGAGACATGCCCGACCATCTGGCCGAGGCCCGGCGAGGTCGCGACCTGCAGTTTCCAGGTCGATCCGTCGGGCCGCCGCTGCCATGCACCGCCACCCTTCTCGGCCAGTACCCAGTCGTCACCCATCGGATCGTAGATGATTCCGGCAATGGTTTCGCCCTTCGACACCACCGACGCCATGGTCGCGTACAGCGGCAGGCCGGCAGCGAAATTGGCGGTCCCGTCGACCGGATCGACCACGATGGCGAAATCGGCCTCGTCGAGCCGGTCGAGGAGCGAAGGATCGGCGGCCACCGACTCCTCGCCGACGAACAGAGCTTCCGGCCACGCCGCCGTCACGGCGGCCTTGATCCAGCGCTCTGCCGCCTCGTCCGCCTCCGTCACGAGGTCGATGGCCTCAGATTTCTGCCGAACCGTCGCAGGATCGAGGCGCCGAAAGCGCGGCAGCACTTCCGCCACGGCAGCGTCTCGGAGGATGTTGGCAAGGCGGGTGATGTCGAAGGTGGGCATAATCGTCCGGAATCGTCCAAGGGTCAGGACGGACTATAGCCGGACGGGTGCGACACGCTCACTGCAGATTTAGTCGTTTGTGACGAAGCAGCGCCCACTGCCTGTTTGGTGGGGCGATCGCCAGTGGCCAGCCCCGGCCCTAGCGTTGGGCCTTCTGAAGCCCGAGGAAATCGAACAGCTTGGGATCGAGCAGGTGGCTCGGGTTCACGTTGCCCAGCGCCCGGATCATCACATCCTTGCGGCCCGGCATGCGCTTCTCGATGTCGTCGAGCATCGCCTTCATGGCGTTGCGCTCGAGCCCTTCCTGCGAGCCGCAGAGGTCGCACGGAATGATCGGGAACTGCATATGCTCGGCGAACTTCGCGAGGTCCGGCTCGGCGCAGTAGATCATCGGGCGCAGCACCTCGACGTTGCCGTCGTCGTTCATCAGCCGCGGCGGCATCGCGGCGAGCTTGCCGCCATGGAACATGTTCATGAAGAACGTCTCGAGGCTGTCCTCGCGATGGTGGCCCAGCACCAGCGCCGAACACCCCTCCTCCCGCGCGACGCGATAGAGGTTGCCGCGCCGCAGCCGCGAGCAGAGCGAGCAATAGGTCGCCCCAACCGGCAGCTTGTCGGTGACGATCGAATAGGTGTCCCGGTACTCGATGCGATGCTCGATGCCGTTGGCGGTGAGCCACTCCGGCAGGATGTGCTTGGGAAAGTTCGGCTGCCCCTGGTCGAGATTGCAGGCGAGAAGCTCAACCGGCAGCAGTCCCCGCCACTTGAGATCGAGCAGCAGCGCCAGCATGCCGTAGCTGTCCTTGCCGCCCGAAATGGCCACCAGCCAGCGCTCGCCGGCTCGCGCCATGCCGAACCTCTCGATCGCCTCGCGCATATTGCGCATCAGGCGCTTGCGCAGCTTGTTGAACTCCACCGACCGCGGCGCATTGGCGAATAGCGGATGCGCGCCGGAAAGCTCCTCGGCATCTGCTTCGAACTGGTGGGTGGGCGCGATCTCGTTCATGGCCCGCTGATACCAGACCCCACGCCTTACCGGAAGCTTGCGGCGATTTTAACTCGCGGCAAGGTTCCACCGGATTTCTTGCGGGTCGCGGATTTAGTCAGTTAGATGACGCGACCTCACGGAACCCCGAGGAGTCTCCCTTGTTCCGCTCGTTCTTCCCTGAACCCAGATTGTTCTTCACGTCGGCCATCGTCTGGATGCTGGCGACGACCCTCTTGTTCTTCGCCATCGGGGGGCCGCTCCGTTCGGCGATAAGCCTGGATCGCTTCTTTGCCCCGGCGATCTGCGCGCCCGGCGAGGCAACGCCGGCCCCTGAGGCGCAACCCTCTACGCCCACGCCGGAGGCGACCGGCGCCCCCGACATTGACCCCAGCGCGGGAAGCGCCGCGGACAGCGCTGTCCCGCCGCCTTCAGCGACGGCCGCCTGTGTTGCGGAGGATCCCAACTTCCTCAATGGCGCCAAGCTCTGGGAGTACCAGTACATCCTGATGGTCGCGGTGCTGTTCTGTGTCTTCTGGTATTTCTACAAGCGCAACGACTGGTACTGGTGGTCGGTCGTTTCAACGACTGCCATCCTGCTCGCCATATACGCGCAGGTGCAGGTCGACGCTTGGGTCAACGACTGGCAAGGTGAGTTCTTCAACGTGCTGCAGCAGGCCCTCTCGCAGCCGGGGTCAGTGACGCCGGAGGTCTTCTGGCCCTACGTGGTCACCATCATCGCCGTGACCGTGCCCAACATCCTGTTCCTGGTCATGCTCGCCTTCTTCACGTCGCACTATGTGTTCCGTTGGCGCAAGGCGATGAACTCCTACTACATGGCCTACTGGCAGAACATCCGGATGACCGAGGGCGCTGCCCAGCGCGTCCAGGAGGACACGATGCGGCTGGCCCAGATTCTCGAGGATCTCGGAACGAGCTTCTTCAGTTCGCTGATCACCCTCGTAGTTTTCCTTCCCATCCTCTGGGGTCTTTCGCACCACATCACACAACTGCCGATTCTAGGGGCCGTTCCGGGCAGCCTCGTTTTCGTTGCCCTGATTTCTGCCGCGCTCGGCACGGTCCTCCTGGGCGTCGTGGGGTTCAAGCTGCCAGGCCTGCAGTTCCAGAACCAGCTGGTCGAAGCCGCTTATCGAAAGGAACTGGTGTACGGCGAGGACAACCCCACCAGAGCCGATCCTCCGACAGTGAGGGAGCTGTTCGCGGGCGTGCAGAGGAACTATTTCCGCCTGTACTTCCACTACACCTATTTCAATCTTGCTCGATATGGGTACCTGCAACTGGCCGGGTACATCCCGCTGCTGGCCATGGCGCCGTCTATCCTCGCCGGCACCCTGACGCTCGGCATTTACCAACAGGTGCAGAACGCCTTCGGCCAGGTTTCGAGCTCATTCCAGTTCTTTGCCCGGGCCTGGACGACAATCGTCGAGTTGATTTCCGTGTACCAGCGCCTACGTCGCTTCGAGAGCTTCATCCCTCACGATCAGGAACCGATCAAGGAATCGCTGTCAGCAGCTACGTCATAAGCTCGCGACGGCCGCCCCAAGGGGCGGGCAGCTACAGCCGTAAATGCTCCGCGAGGAAGGACGAAAGTCGTCCTTCCTCGGCCAGGGGAACAAGGACGTTGTGCCTTACGTCGTGCGCGGCGTTGCTGATCTCGAGAGGCTCTACCCCAAGAATCCCGCCTATCTCCGTGGCCGCCTCGCGGTCCTCCGGGTGCTGCGCCCCAAAGACAATAGCCACATGCGAGCGATGATTGCTCTCGGCGGCGCTTCGAAGGGCTGCCGCAGCGGCAGCGCCGCCCTTCTCATGGAGGCGCGGATCTAGTGGACTATCGGCCCCGCAGGCCAGCACAGCTGTCAGCCCAAGGCGTGACGCGAGCAACAGGGCGGGCAGCCCTCCCGCACTTACGCCAAGGGATGACACGCGCGCATAGGCTGCGAAGTTCAGGTACGACGGCAACGCGTCAAATAATCCATCCCGGCTATCAGCAAAGTCCTCTAACCCCTTGAGATAGGCCGAATGAGTCGGATCGCGGATGAGGACGATGTCCACTTTCGACGCATCGAGCGCTTGAAGCAGGGTAGCCACCGGCATCATCAGCCGGTTGTTTGCACCCGGAAACGCGACGACAAGAGTCTTGCCGTTGGCTTGCCCGCCGTCGGTGTAGAACGTCATGCTCTTGCGCAGGTCTCGCCGGAGGAAGGGTTCGGCTTCGGCCTTGCCTACTAACTGGAGGTGCGCGAACGCGTCTTCGATCCACTCCCTCGCTGTCGCCTTCAGCTCTTCGTCGGAGAAGAATCGGTCCCCGCGTAGTTCTGGAACGACATGCCCGGGAGTGAAGAGTGCCCCCTCGAGGTCAACAACTTCCTGCGGCGTAATGGTGTTGCCGAAGGCGATGTTGATCTGGTTTATGCTGTTAATCGACCTGACCTGGCTGACGTGCCGGTAGTACGTCTCAAGCAGCAAGCGCGCTCTCCACACGCTTCACGAGGGCACCGAGTGTGCCGAACTCGGGCAATTCGGCCGGCAGGATAGACACACCCGAGTTCGTCTCGAGCGCGATGCAGAGTTCCATAGCAGCGAGGCTGTCGATCTCCAGGTCATCGAACAAGATGTCGGTTGCACCGGCTACGAACTGGTTACGCAGCTCGCTGCCGCGAAAACGCGGCACCGCGGCATAGTCGAGCGCGTCGGCAATAACTTCGCGAATCTCAAGTTCAGTCACGGCTTTACCCTCTTCCAGTCGAAAACGCGGCGACGATCTCGCGCCTCAATATCTTACCTTGGCTGTTCCGGGGCAGTTTACCCAGAATGATGATGCGCCGGGGGGCCCGCAACGCCAAGTGTTCGCGCGCGTATGCCACGAGTTCGCGGTCCGTGACTAGCCCACCTTCATGGAGTTCCACCGCGGCAACGGGAATCTGCCCATGAACGGCAGACGACAGCGGCAGAGCGGCAGCAACACGAACGTCGGGATGCTGCTCGAGAACGCGCTCGATTTCCGAGGGAAAGATATTGATGCCGTTGAGGTTGATCATGTCGTCGGCGCGGCCGAGTATCTGCAGCGATCCATCCGGACGGAACGTACCGAGGTCCCCCGGCCAGTACCAGCCGTCGCGATAGCGTTTCGCCGTCTGCTCGGGCCCCTCGAAATAGCCCGGAGCGATCCCTTCTCCCCGCATCCTGATCTGGCCGGCGTCCCCCCGGGGCAGAGGCCTGCCGTCGCCGTCCACAATCTCGAGCTCCAGCCCGGCGACCACCCGGCCGACGGACTCCGTGTCATCATGCTCACCAGGCCCCGCGACCGACACGGTGCCAGACTCCGTCGAGCCGTAGCGCACATAGAGCCGCCGCGTGAGGTTCTGTTCGATTTTCGCGCGCACCCCGTAAGGGATGGCGGATCCGCTGACGCGCACGTCAACGCCCTCGAGCCCCGATCGAGGCATCGACGCGAGGTCGGCGGCCTGCATCAGGGCGAGGTCCAGCGTCGTGACATTGCTGCGCCGGCAGAACTCGGCGACATCGTATTTGCCCTCTGGGCGGAAGATGTTCGTTCCGCCCATCGCGGCGCAATAGAGCCGGTGGCGTTTGGAATTATTGTGCTCGATCGAGGCCGGCCGCAGCAGTCGCCCGTCGGCATATTCGAGGTTTCGCGCTGCCTGCACCAGCAGGTCGGCGGCCGTCAGCGGCACGATGTTGGACGAACCGGTCGTTCCCGACGTACGAAGGAACACGCCGCCCTCGGGCCCGTCCGGAATGTCCACTCCAGGATCCAGCGGCCAGCTCAGGTGCGGGCCGCTGCCCGTGCGGGGTTCTCCCTGCTGTCCGAGGAGGACATGCGTCACGCGCGCCCTGTCAGCAACTTCCTCGCGCTCCTGCTCCGTGTCGTGCGTGGCGAGCGCGATCTGCCAGGCCCCTGCCCCGATCAGGGCCAGCGAAGCGACGAAATGCTCGACCTCGTCGGCGATGCTGATGCCGACCGTCGTGCCGGGCCCGATCCCGGCCGCGCGTAGTGCCGCGGTCTCCCGTCCCACCCGTACGACCAGGGCGGGCCAGTCCAGCGACTTGCCATCCGCAACGATGGCCGCCCGGCCAGCTCTCGCGCCGTGCTCGCGCAGCCGCGCAACAAAACCCATGATGTACCCACAGAAACCAGATCAGGCTGAGATACCAACCCGCGCCACATTCTGTCACGCCGACAAAACAAAAGGCCGCCCAAACGGACGGCCTTCCTCGAATTCGGTGGTCGGTGGCGCGATTAGCGCGAGTAGAATTCGACCACGAGGTTCGGTTCCATCTGGACTGGGTACGGCACATCAGACAGAGCCGGCACGCGCACATAGGTCGCGACCTGCTTGTGGTGATCGACTTCGACGTACTCGGGCACGTCACGCTCGGCGAGCTGGTTGGCCTCGAGCACGATGCCAAGCTGCTTCGAGCGTTCCTTGATCTCGACCTTGTCGCCGACCTTGACCTGGTACGACGGAATGTTCACGCGCTTGCCGTTGACCAGGATGTGGCCGTGCGACACGAACTGGCGCGCGGCGAACACGGTGGCCACGAACTTGGCGCGGTAGACGATCGCGTCGAGACGGCTCTCGAGCAGGCCGATCAAGCGCTCGCCGGTGTCACCCTTCACGCGCGAAGCTTCGGTGTAGAGCTTCTTGAAGGCCTTCTCGGTGATCGAGCCGTAGTAGCCCTTGAGCTTCTGCTTGGCCCGGAGCTGCAGGCCGTAGTCCGAGGTCTTGCCCTTGCGGCGCTGGCCGTGCTGGCCGGGGCCATAGGCACGGTTGTTCAGCGGCGAGGACGGACGGCCCCACAGGTTTTCGCCAAGACGGCGATCGATCTTGTGCTTAGACTGAATGCGCTTCGACATCGTAATCCTTTCAGAACGTCGAAAGTGATTGCGCCCTCCTCTGCCCGTCCTTGCGGAACGGACCGACAGATTCCACTGATTTTGGGAATCCCGGGTGCGCTCGAGGAGCCCTGGGGCTCGACAAGTGGCCGCGTGATAGTTGCGTGACAGCCGGGAGTCAAGCGTTTCGGCCGAATTCGCCGGGCTTAGGCCATTCTTCTGTCCAGCGTGCGCTGCTCGCGCAGCCCTGGGAATGTCTGACTCCAGATCACCGCGATGGCGATCGAGCCGATGCCGCCCATGACGACGGCAGGAACCGGTCCGATCAGGTGCGCCACCGTACCGGCGCGGAATTCGCCGAGCTCGTTGCTGGCGCCGATGAACACCGAGTTCACCGCATTCACCCGGCCGCGCACTTCTTCCGGCGTCCAGAGCTGCATGATCGTTTCACGGATAGTGACGCTCACCATGTCGGAAGCACCGACCAGCGCGAGAGCGACGACGCTCACCCACACGGTCGTCGATAGCCCGAACACCACGGTGAAAGCGCCGAACAGCCCTACGAAGAGGAACAGGAGGCGCCCCGCATGGTCGCGGATCGGGAACCGGGTCAGGACCAGCGCCATGAGGATCGCGCCAACGCCCGGCGCGGCGCGGAGATAGCCCAGTTCGGCCGGCCCGGCATGGAGGATGTCCTTGGCGTAGACCGGCAGCAGCGCCACCGCGCCGCCCATCAGCACCGCGAACATGTCGAGCGAGATGGCGCCCAGCACGACCCTGTTCGAGAAGATGTAGCGGAACCCCGCCAGCATGGTCGAGAGGCTGGTGGCCTGATGCGACTCCCGCTTGGGCGGTTTCGAGATCATCAGCACCGAGCCGACAGCGATGACCAGCAGCACCGCCCCGGTGCCGAACGCCACGGACGGCGCGATGCCATAGAGCAGTCCACCCGCCGCCGGCCCCATGATCGACGCGAACTGCCAGGCCGAAGCGTTGACGGTGATCGCGTTGGACAGGGCCTCAGGCGGTACGAGGTTCGGCGCCAGCGATTGCGCTGCCGGCCCCCAGAAGGCCCGCGCCGTGCCGAGCACGACGAGAATGCCGAAGATGGGCCAGACTTCGTGCGCCTGCGCATTGACGAACGCGAGGAAGCCCAGCGCGCACAGCAGTTCGACCGAGAGGCAGACGGCCATGATCGCACGCCGGTTGAACCGGTCAGCGGCAAGTCCGGTGACGAGGATCAGCAGCAGCGATGGCAGGAATAGGCAGAGACCGACCAGGCCAAGCAGGAACGGCTCCCCGGTGACGTCGTAGATCTGCCAGGCGATTGAGACCGACATGATCTGCACGCCGAAGCTCACGAGCAGCGTGGTGGCCCAGAAGAAGCGGAAATTGCGGTAGGTGAAGGCGAGCTTGGACGGCTCGGTTGCGGCAGGTTCGGTCATGGCGACGCCATGTCGCACGTCCAGTCGCCGCGGGTCAAAGCCTACTTCGGTCGGAGCAGGCCCCGGTTTCGCCCGTCCGATGTCGGGAGACCTGCACCCGACTGGCACGGGTTGATCGACGGCGTCGAGCTACGTAGCAATGCTGCGACCCGCCCATGAGGATACGAGCCAGCATGTCGAAGCCACAGCTTGAGAGCCGTATCGTCCACTGCCGCTGCGGAGAGGTTGAGATCGAACTTGCGGGACCGCCGATCCTTGTCGCTGCCTGCCATTGCGACGATTGCCAGGCCGGCGCAGCCATGATCGAAGCCCTGCCGGGCGCAACACCGGTGCTCGACGCTTATGCCGGCACGCCCTCGGTGCTTTACCGAAAGGACCGCGTTCACGTCCGCCGTGGTGGTGAGCGCCTGAAGCGGCTGAAACTACAGCCGGATTCGCCGACCAATCGCGACATCGCGGACTGCTGCAACACGCCCCTCATGGTGACTTTCGACAACACGCTGCACTGGATCCCGGTCTATTCCGCTCTGATACGCGACGCGGCACCGCCCCTCAAGATGCGCGTCAACACGCGCTACATCCCGGACAGCCTGCCCCAGCCGCACGATGTGCCAAGCTACCGCCACTTTCCGCTGCGCTTCGTCCTGAAGCTCGTCACGGCACGGCTCGGCATGCTCCTTGGGCGTTAGATCGTCGTTGCACTCAGCTGAGTTCTTCGGCGAGTCCGATGAGAACCCCTTCAGGCCCGCGGATGTAGCAGAGCCGATACACGTCCTTGTAGTTGACGACTTCGCCTACGAGTTGCGCGCCGCGATTGCGGAGCCTTGCAAGCGTCTCGTCGATGTCGTCCACCGCGAACATGACGCGGAGGTAGCCGAGAGCATTGACGGGGGCGTTGCGGTGATCCGCAACGACAGGCGGCGTGAGGAAGCGGGAGAGCTCGAGCCGGCTGTGGCCGTCTGGCGTACGCATCATGGCAATCTCGACATGCTGATCGCCGAGGCCAGTGACACGTCCGGCCCACTCTCCTTCGATCGTGGCCCTTCCTTCGAGCTCGAGGCCGAGTTCGCGAAAGAAATCAATTGTCCCTTCGAGGTCTTCGACGACGATTCCTACGTTGTCCATCCTGAGCGCCATGCGTCCAATCTCCTGGGTGTCGTTTAGTCCTTCTTGCCGAGCCGTCCATGCCGAAGATGGGCCCGGTCGATCGACGAGATCACGCCGCGCAGCGTGCGAATCTCCTGGGTCGAGAGCTGAGCTCGGGTGAAAGCGTTCCTGAGATTGTCGACCATGGTCGGCCGCTTGTCCGCGGTCTTGAAGAAGCCCGTGTTATCCAGCGTCTGCTCAAGGTGCAGGAACAGACCTACCAGTTCCTCTCGTGGCGCCACCGGGTCCAGCCCGCCCTCGAACGGCAGCACCTCGCCCTTATCGAACTGCCGGCGCCACTCGTAGGCCATCAGCAGCACCGCCTGCGCGATGTTCAGCGAGGCGAATGCCGCCTCAACCGGGAAGGTGACGATGGCGTCCGATAGCGCCACCTCTTCGTTGTAGAGACCCCAGCGCTCGCGGCCGAACAGCAGCCCGGCCTTGGCTCCACCCGCGATATGCGAGATCAGGCGTTGCGCGCCTTCCTCCGGCCCATAGACCACCTTCTGCATGTCGCGCCGGCGGGCCGTCGTCGCGAACACCATCGACAAGTCGGCAATCGCCTCTTCGACGGTCGCGAACACCCGGACCTGCTCGATCACATGATCGGCCCGTGACGCAGCCGCGATGGCCCGCTCGTTCGGCCAGCCGTCGCGCGGATTGACCAGCCGCAGGTCCCACAGGCCGAAATTGGCCATGGCGCGCGCCGTGGTGCCGACATTCTCGCCCAGTTGCGGTTCGCAGAGGATAACCGCCGGGCTCGGCCGGAATTCGAACGCCTGCGATTTGTCGGTTCCGGCCATATGCCAGCGCCTTTCGGGTAGGTTCTCGGAAGCGCCAGAGCTCCCGAACCGTCACCCGGCTGCGCCCTGCGTGCCGGCCTCATACATCGCATGGTCGGCAAGCGAAACTACTTCCGGCGACGCCCGCCGGCGAACTGGTCCTTAGGAGGTCGTCAGGCGACCATGTTGCGGTGAAGCTCTTTCACCTTGGTGCCGCGCAGCCACTCCCGATCGAGAATGGCGAAGTGCAGTTCCTCGTCCCACTCACCCTGGAACAGCGCATGCTCGCGGTAATGCGCCTCGAGCCGCAGGCCGAGATTGCGCAGCAGGCTGGCCGACGCCTGGTTGCGGGCGGCACAGCGGGCAAAGATGCGATGCAGGCCATAGCGCTCGAAACCGATATCGAGCATTTCGCGCACTGCCTCGCGGGCATAGCCCTGCCGCTGCTGGGCCGGAGCGATGATGAAGCGGAGTTCCGCCTGCCCGGCCGTCGCATCTGTCCAGCGCAGTGAAACCTGCCCGATCAGGGCGTCATCGGACCGGCGGACCACCGCCAGCACCAGCGCATCGCCGGGGCGCTGCAGACGGTGCTGCAGCACCATGGCATCGAGCGCCGACTTGACCTCGACCCGGTCGCGCGCCTTCCACTCGAGATAGCGCTGCACCTCCGGAAGTGCGTGATAGCCCATCACGGCATCGAGGTCGGACTTCTGAAAAGGCCTGAGAATAAGTCTTTTGGTTTCAATCGGAAAATCTTGCACGATCATCTCCGCTCCTCCCCGAGATCGAAGTATGGAACGGCAACGTTGCGGCTGGATGGCAGTTCCGGGATGCGCACTGGAATAAATTGCCAGCACAGGTACGGCTCGAGAAACGGCGTCACTATTTGGCAGCTCAAGCCCCTGCCCGGCTTCGCCATTCGTCCTCGAGCATGGCGTAGACGAGTTCTTCATCCCAGGCGCCTTTTACAAAGATGTGTTCGCGGAAATGCGCCTCGCGCCGCATCCCCAGCCGCTCCATTACGCGCCAGGACGCTAGGTTGGCCGCGGCACAACGGGCATAGACACGATGCAGGCCCGCGCCACCGAAACCGAGTCCCAGCACCGCCCGGGCCGCCTCGGTCGCATAGCCCATGCCATGATGATCGGGGTGGAAGATGTAGCCCACTTCCCCCTGTCGGTTGGTGGCGTCCCGAAGGATCAGCGAAACCTCGCCGATCAGGGCATGAGTGGCCTTGAGCTCGACGGCGAGGAAGATCTTCGATCCCTCCCCATCCAGTGCCTCGTGCCCCACTCGCATCTGCAGCGCCTCGGCGACGCTCTCATGCGACATCGGCCCATCGAACAGGTAGCGCGCCACATCCTCGCGCCGGCGGTAATCGTAGACGGCGTCGACGTCCCCGCGCGTGAACGGGCGCAGGCGAAGCCTCTCGGTCTCTATGGGAAATTCCGGAGCATAGACCATGCTTCGTCCTAGAGGCGCAGGCCGCAGCGATCAAGCTTGCGCGTTATGGTCGGCTGTAGTCAGTTTGCGCATGGCCTCCGCACTCAAACCGGAAATCGATCTGACCGCCCGCTGCGCCTGCGGTCAGGTGACGGTCCGGGTCGCCGGCCGGGTCCGCTCGATGTTCCTCTGCTCCTGCGAGGATTGCCAGCGCTCGACCGGCACCGGCCACGCCACGGTTGCGCTCGTCGCCATCGGTGACCTCTCGGTTACCGGTGAGACGCGCAGCTTTGCCCGGTCCGCCCATTCCGGCGCCACGCTGACCCGCTGGTTCTGCCCGTCCTGCGGCACGCCGCTCTATGCCCGATCGAGCCGGGCGGAGGCACTCGCCATGCTGCCGGTCGGCCTGTTTGGCGCCGACGCCGCCTGGTTCGCGCCCAACCAGCTGATCTTCGCCCGCAGCCATCACGACTGGGACGTGGTAGACGATCACCTGCCCCGCCACGCCACATATCGAGACGAGGAGGCCCGCTAGTGTCCGCCCAATCCGACGCGCTCGGTGCCCGCCTGCGCCCGCTGCTCGCCTCCCGGCCGCTCGTCGAAAAGAAGATGTTCGGCGGCATCGGCTTCATGCTCAATAGAAACATGGCGATCGGCACCACCGCCAAGGGCGACCTGCTTGTCCGCATCGACCCGACCCGGCAGGCCGAAGCCCTCGCCCGATCCGGCGCCTACCAGATGCACATGGGTCCACGCCCGATGACCGGCTTCATCGCCGTCGCTGCCGACCATCTCGACGACGCCGCGCTCGCCGATTGGCTCGCCTATTCACTCAGCTATGCGGAGACCCTGCCCCCGAAATGAAGTCCGAAACCATGACCCATCTGGCGGAGCGCGTCCGCATGCTGGTGGGCGACGATCCGCGCATCACCGAGAAATACATGTTCGGCGGCCTGACCTTCCTGCTCAATGGCCATATCCTCGTCGGCTGCAAGAAGGACGGCGGCATCCTGATTTCTGTTGGCAAGGACAACCACGAGGCGGCGAAGGCCCGGCCCGGCACCACCGAGATGGTGCATGGCGGCCGGGTGATGTCCGGCTTCTTCTGGATCGACGGCGATGCCATCGAGGACGAAGAGACACTGGAAGACTGGCTTCGCTTCGCGGAAGCGGCCGTCGCCCAGCGCCCTCTCAAGATCGAAAAGCCGAAGAAGCCCGCCGCAGCTAAATCGCCGAAAACACCAGCGAGGCGTTGACCCCGCCGAAGCCGAAGGCATTGGAGAGCGCGTGGCGCACCGTCTTCTCCTTGGCCACCTTCGGCACGAGGTCGAAGCGCTCGCCCACATCCGGGTCCTCGAGGTTACGCGTCGGCGGCACGATGCCGTTGCGGATCGCGAGGATCGAGAACACCGCCTCGATGGCACCGGCCGCGCCCATCAGGTGTCCGGTCGCCGACTTGGTCGAGGAGATGGCGAGATCCTTGCCGCGATTGGCGAACACCGAGCCGATACCGGCCAGCTCCGCCGCGTCGCCGACACTGGTCGAGGTCGAGTGCGCGTTGATGTAGTCGATCTCGCCTGGCGATACGCCGGCCATCTTCAGCGCATTCCGCATCGCCACCTGCGCCCCCGCGCCGGTCGGCTCGCCTGCCGTCAGGTGGTAGGCATCGGCCGACGTCCCGTAACCCGCGAGTATCGCGAGCGGGGTCGCACCGCGGGCCTGCGCGTGGCTCAGCCGCTCGATCACGAGAACCGCCGCGCCTTCTGCCAGCACGAACCCATCGCGCTTCCGGTCGAACGGCCGTGATGCCGCCTCGGGGTCATCGTTGAACGCCGTCGCCAGCGCCCGCGCCGCGCCGAACCCGCCCACCGAGATCGGATCGACCGAACCCTCGGCCCCGCCGACTACGGCGACATCCGCCTCGCCGGTGAGGATCAGCCGCATCCCATCGCCGATCGCCTGCCCGGAGGCGGCGCAGGCCGTAACCGGCGCACCGATCGGGCCCTTGAAGCCGTACTTGATCGAAATCCAGCCGGCCGCGAGATTGGCGAGGAAGCTCGGCACTGTGAACGGCGACAACCGCCGCGGCCCCTTCTCGATGATCGTCTCGACAGCTTGCGCCATCACCGGCGAACCGCCGACGCCCGTACCGATGATCGTCGCCGTCGCCGCCTTCTCATCCTCGGTCTCGGGGAACCAGTTGGCCTGCTTCAGTGCCTCTTGCGCGGCAACGAGGCCGTATTGGATGAACAGGTCCATCTTCTTGATGTCCTTGGGGTCGATCGCCACCAGCGGATCGAACCCCTCGGGATCGGTCTCTCTGGTCGGCACCAGCCCGGCGATCTTGGCCGAGTAGTTGGTGACGTCGAAGCGGGTGTTCTTCACGATGCCGCTCTTGCCGGCGATCAGCCGCGACCAGGTCGTCTCGACGCCGGTGCCCAGGGGGCTGACCACGCCCATGCCGGTGACGACGATGGGATCGCTCTGTGTGCTCATGTTATGCTCCTCGTGTAGATACACGGTTGTAGCGGCAACTGTGCCGCGTTTGTGTCGGTTCAGATGGCGGCGAGCCGCTTCAGGGTGCTGAGCGTCGTATCGAATGCGTCGGCGCCGAGTTCCTCGCGAACCTCGGCCTGCGCCTTTCGCCAGTAGGGCAGCAACTGCTCGACCACGGCATCGCCCGCTTCGGTGAGGCTGCAGATACGGCCGTTGCCCTGTTCGGCAGGCCGGGACTGGATCAGCCCCATCTTCTCCAGCCGGTCGAGATTGCGCGTCAGAGTCGTACGCTCGAAACCCCGCGCCTCGGCCAGTTCGCTGACCGTCTGCGGGCCGGACGCAACGATTACGCCGAGCAGCGAAAACTGCGTCGCGGTGATTCCGAATTTCCGCGCATAGGCATCGTAGCGCCGGGTGATCGCCCGGGCCGCCATACGAGTATTCGAAACCATGCATTGGCTGAAGTCGTCGCGCATGGCCGATAGATAGTGTGTATATGCACGGTGTCAACGGTGGATGGCATGTATCCACCCGATTGCGCCGCGCTGGCGGTTCGCACATATTCCGGCAATTCCGAGTGGGAGTATGCCGTGCGGGTCTCGATCCTGTCCCTGATCCTTGCCCTGGCGATGCCGGTGGCCAACACCCTCGCCCAGGATTCGCCGGCGCCGCCTCCCGGCCCCGACGCCGCAGTGCGGACCGTCAAGGGCACCTGGACCAATTTCGAGGAACAGGGCGCTCCGGCTGCCGGCATCTCGGATGCTGAGGCTTCCCTCGCGTTCCTCTGCTTCCCCGATGTCGGCTTCGCCATGATCTACCGGGCCAGTGTGCCCTTCCCCGAGATCGTGCGGCAGGCCAAGACCGTCCACATCCTGTTCGGCGAGCTGCACGATCCGAAAAGCGGCAAGGGCGGCGCCATCATCGAGGGCATGGTGGATCCGCCGCTCGACGATCGGACCATGCTCATTTCCGGCGAGGGCGTCGACAAGATGGTGGGGGTAGCGGAGGCGGCCGGGTTCGATCTGCGCATCGCCATCATCGACAGCGACGACGTCGCCCGGGCGGACAATTTCTCCACCAAAGGCTCCACCGCCGCCATCCGCCAGCTCAAGCAGTCCTGCGGCAAGAGCTGATCGCCAAACCGTAGCTGGCACCGGCTTTCGCGCGCGCGATTTCATGCTATTAGCCCCGGCATCGATCATTCGCTGCCCGAGGAGCTTGAAGCATGGCCAAGATCAAAGTTGCCAACCCCGTCGTCGATCTCGACGGCGATGAGATGACCCGCATCATCTGGCAGGCGATCAAGGACAAGCTGATCCTCCCCTACCTCGATCTCGACATCGAGTACTACGACCTCTCCGTGCAAAACCGCGACGCCACCAACGACCAGGTGACCGTCGATGCGGCGAACGCCATCAAAAAGCACGGCGTCGGCATCAAGTGCGCGACCATCACTCCCGACGAAGCCCGCGTCGAAGAGTTCAAGCTCAAGAAGATGTGGAAGTCGCCCAACGGCACCATCCGCAACATCCTCGGCGGCGTGATCTTCCGCGAGCCGATCATCATGAGCAACGTGCCGCGGCTCGTCCCCGGCTGGACCCAGCCGATCATCGTCGGCCGCCATGCCTTCGGCGACCAGTATCGCGCCACCGACTTCAGGTTCCCCGGCAAGGGCAAGCTGACGATGAAGTTCGTCGGCGATGACGGTACCGTGCAGGAATACGACGTGTTCGACGCGCCGTCGGCCGGCGTCGCCATGGGCATGTACAACCTCGACGACTCGATCGCCGACTTCGCGCACGCCTCGTTCAACTACGCCATCAACCGCAAGGTCCCGTGCTACCTCTCGACCAAGAACACCATCCTCAAGGCCTATGACGGTCGCTTCAAGGACATCTTCCAGGAGATCTTCGACCGCGACTACAAGGCCAAGTTCGAGGAACTGAAGATCTGGTACGAACACCGCCTGATCGACGACATGGTCGCCTCGGCACTGAAGTGGTCCGGCGGCTACGTCTGGGCTTGCAAGAACTATGACGGCGACGTGCAGTCCGACATCGTGGCCCAGGGCTTTGGCTCGCTCGGCTTGATGACCTCGGTGCTGATGACGCCCGATGGCAAGATCGTCGAGGCCGAGGCCGCACACGGCACCGTCACTCGCCATTACCGCCAGCACCAGCAGGGCAAGGAGACCTCGACAAACTCCATCGCCTCGATCTTCGCCTGGACGCGTGGCCTCGCTCACCGCGCCAAGCTCGACAACAATGCCGAACTGGCCCGCTTCTCCGAACTGCTCGAGAAGGTCTGCATCGACACCGTCGAGTCCGGTCTGATGACCAAGGACCTCGCGCTGCTCGTCGGCCCGGACCAGAAGTGGCTCTCGACCCTCGGCTTCCTCGACGCCATCGACGCCAACCTGCAGAAGGCCATGGCGGCCTGATCTGGCTCGACCACGCGGATTCGGGAAGGGGCCGCGCCAACCGCGGCCCCTTTCCTTTTGTCGGCAGCCTACCCTCCGCGAAACCGCCGCCGATAGTCGCGCGGCGTCATCCCCTTCAGTGCCCGGAACTGCCGGTTGAAGTTCGCGAGCGAGGCGTAGCCCACCGCGTCGGCGACATGCCCGATGGGCTGGTCCGTGCCCGAGAGGCGGGCGCAGGCATCGCCGATCCGCATGCGGATCAGGTAGTCCGACACCGTCACCCCTGTATGTTTCACGAACATCCGGTGCAGCCCCGAAAGGCTCAGCGCGCCGACCTCCGCCAGTTCCTCGAGCGGCAGCGGGCGCGCGTAGTGCATGTGGATATGCAGCAGCACCCGGTCGATCCGCTCCCGGCTCTCGCCGGCCTTGAGGCCATCCACCGCATGGCTCGACAACACCGCCGCATCCGTGTCCCGCGCCAACTCATCCAGCACACTCAACAAACCGAGCAACCGCGCCGCCGGTGGCGCCACAAACAACTGCTCGAACCTTGATCGAACCGCAGCGGCCGTGCTCGTTGAAAAACCCAGCCCGTTCCTTGCCCGCTTCAGCAGAGCCCCCACGGCCCCAAGCTCGGCAAATCCGTCGACGACCAGCCTCGCCCAGTCGGGGTGAAACCACATCACCAGCGCCACATGCGGCGCGTCCGCTGCGACCTTGTCGCGCGATGCCCAGGTGTGCGGCAAATCCGGCCCCACCAGCACCAGGTCGCCATCGCCATACTCGCCGACGTGGTCGCCGACGAAGCGCTGGCCGACCGAATTGAGCGTCAGCGTGAGCTCGAACTCCGGGTGGTGGTGCCACTGGAACGGTATCGCGTCGTCGAGCCGCCGGTTGAGGATAGCCAGCGACGACTCCGCAGTGAACGGCAGCTTCTCTAGAAAGGGCCGCATCCAGCTGCCTCATCACACAGGACGCCAGAATAGTATCAGCAATTGCCAGCCGCCGACAACACGCCGGGCACCAGGCCGCTAACCTCTACCCATCACCTCGGAGGAGGCAGCAATGGGAGAACAGCATGAGCATGGCCGCAGCAGTGAAGCGGGACAGCCATCCGACCACGTCGGCTACGACGCAGCTCAAGGACATACGGAAGACTTTGCCGCTCAGGGTTCTGTCGAAGGCCGACTGGGAGCACTGGACGACGAAGGGCTACGTGATTGTCCGTCAGGCGGTGCCTGCAGCCAATGTCGAGCGGCTTGCGGAAGTGCTCTGGCGCTTTGACGAGAAGGACCCGGCTGACCAGTCGACCTGGTACGCGCCGCAGCGCCGCGATCACATCATGAAGGAGCTGAACGGCACCGGCATGCTGGAGATCTACAATCACCAGGCGCTCTGGGACAACCGCATGGAGCAGCGCGTCTACGACGCGTTCGTCGACATCTGGGACCGCGAGGACCTGTGGGTCACCATCGATCGGGCCAATCTGAACCCGCCCAAGAAGGTGAAGGGTAACCCCAACGGCTTCATCCACTGGGATGTCGACACCTCGATCCAGCCGCCGCCGATCGGCGTGCAGGGCGTGCTCAGCCTCAAGAAGCAGGATGGCGACGTCGGCGGCTTCCAGAGCGTGCCGTATCTCTTCGAACAGTTCGACGAATGGGTGAAGACTCAGCCGGCCGACCGCGACCCGATGCATCCGGATATGACCGGGCTGTCGACGGTCAACGTCGATCTTGAGCCGGGCGACCTGATGATCTTCAACTCGCTCCTCGCCCATGGCGTCCGCCCCAACCACTCGGACAACCGGGTCCGCATGGCGCAGTACATCTCGATGCACCCCGCCGAGTGGGACAACACTGCCGAGCGCATGGAGCGCATCCGGCTCTGGCGCGAACTTGATCACCCCAAGCGCGACGCCTTCCCCGGCGATCCGCGCGCGTGGGAAAGACACAATGCCGAGACCGCAAAACTGACGCCGCTGGGTGAGAAACTGCTCGGTCTCTCCCGCTGGTGATCGCGCGGGCGCGGCAGCCATAACTGCCGCGCTCACATTTGCTCCATCGCCCCCCAAGGAACCTTGCCCGGCCGCCGTCAAACCCCTTAGAACTTCTAGACTTGGGGGAGACTAACGCATGCGCCTGTTGACGATCGCGATCGCTTTTCTATCGATCGCCGTATTTCCCACCTGCGCCGCCGAAATCTCCATCATCTCGATGCAGTATTCGGCGACCCACCCGGTCCCCCATCTCCATTACGAAGGCGACACCGCGGTCGGCGACATCGCCGCCCTGGAGGGCCTCTACAACAGCTTCGTCAATTGTCGCGAGAGCTGCAGCGGCCCCGACGGCATGCCGACCGCCGTCCTCACCATGAACGGCCCCGGCGGCAGCTATCTTGAAGGCCTCGGCCTCGCCGATTTCCTGCGCCAGCACCACATCGCCACCGTCGTCGAGCGCGGCTCCTACTGCTACTCCGCCTGCGCTTTCGCCTTCCTGGGCGGTTCGGCCTGGTCGAGCCAGGAGGGCATGGGCACCTATATCGACCGCATGATCGAGCCCGGCTCCACCGTCGGCTTCCACGCGCCTTATGCCGACGAAGAGTCGTTCCGCGCAGCGGTGGAGGCGAACGGCGGCATGGCCGCCCAGGGCCAGACCCGTGATGCCCTCTCGATCATGGTCAAGGAACTGGTCAAGTGGAACGTCGACCCCGAAGTCATCTTCAAGATGGTCGGCATGGGCCCCGACGAATCCTATGACCTGAAGACCGCCGAAGACCTCTACCTCGCCCGCGTAGCCCTGCCCCCGACCCGCACCTCCGGCTGGGTCATCGACACCGCCAGCGCCGTGCGCAACGCCTGCCTGCGCCTCCTTGCCATCGATGAGCGTGGCGATCCGCTGGATATGTCCTTGCGCGTCCCCTCCGGTTTCACCGAGAACATCGGCAAGGCCGAGTACTCCGGCGCGCTCTCCGGCTACGTGCTGGGTGACCGCCTGCTCGATTTCGGCAACTGCGCCGTTACCGAACAATCCCTCGCCACCGACGGCGACTACGAAATCGCCCTCTACTTCACACCTGGCATCGACGGCTACAGCGGCGCCGCAACTGGCCTCTTCAACCGGCAGAAGGGCTGGTCTACCGCTGGCGTGGGCCGCGTCCCCGCCAAGCGCATCCTCACCAAAGGTCCGCTCAACAGCTACTTCCTGCCGCTCGACCAGGATATCGACAGCCTCGATCTGCCCGGCGAAGCCGACATCGACGCCAACCGCTTCAACGTCGCCGCGCCGCCGGTCCTGCCAGTGACGCCCGCCGACTTTGTGCTCGATGCCACCAACCCGACCTCGCGCATCTCCCACCTCGATAACGTCTTCGTCTTCGAGCGCGTCGGCCCTCCAAGCCTGTTCGAAAGCGCCCGCGACAAGCCGACGCTCGGTCGGACCTTCACCAATGATACGAGCAACGAGGTCAGCTTCGTCCGCTCCGGCACCTACGACGACACCGGCATCAGTTTCAGCTGGTACGGCATCCTCAATGGCGACAGCGCGCTGGTGGTCGAGGCCATCGTCCTGCCGGAAGATGGCAGCGCTACGGCGACCGAAGCCGACATCGCGACGCTGCTGCGCGTCGGCTGCGAGTTCGACTTCAACGGAATGAAGCTCGGCTGCGACTGAACTGAAGACTTGGCCAGATCGGAAATAGAGACGAAATAACTAGCCGGTGTGGCATTCGCACCCATCGACGACGCAGGGGAGCAAGCGTATACGATCCCAACTAACATACTAGTTAGCTCTCTTTCCTCGGATTCCCCTTCAGATGCCCGTCGGCGTCGCCTTTTCCCTGCTCGCCTATCTGCTCTATTCGTGTTGCGACGCCATCATCAAAGGCTTCGGCACCAGCCTGACGGTGTTCGAGATCGCCTTCTGGACGGCCCTCTTCTCGTTCCTTCCGGCGATCTTCACCAAGCCCAAGGGCGAGCACTGGCGCCAGCTGCACCACATGCGCCACCCCTGGCTGGTGCATCTGCGCAGCGTCACCGGCGTGATCGGCAACCTCTGCATCATCTACGCCTTCACCCACATCCCGCTGGCCGAAGCCTATTCGATCGCTTTCCTCGCACCGATCTTCGTGGTCGCGCTGTCGCGCATGTTCCTCCACGAGGATGTCACCTGGCAGCGCTGGTTCTTTCTCGGCGCCAGTTTCCTCGGCGTGCTGCTCGTCGTCCGTCCCGGCTTCCGCGAGCTCCAGCTCGGTCATCTGCTGGCGCTCGGCGCGGCCCTCATGGGCGGCATCACCACCACGACGCTGCGCAAGGTTGCTCCGGTCGAAAAGCGCGTGAGCCTCCTGGGTTTCCCCCTCGGCTATATCGTGATCGTCAACGGCATCCTGATGCTGCCGACATTCCACTGGCCGACGCCCGAAGAATTCGCGCTGCTGCTCGCCATCGGCGGCCTCGGCGGTACCGGCAACATCGTGTTCATCGCCGCCACCCGCCGCTCCCCGGTCAGCCAGATCGCGCCGGCGCAATATAGCCAGATCCTCTGGGCCATCATCTTCGGCTTCATCTTCTTCCATGAGTATCCCGATGCCATCGCCTATTGCGGCCTCGTGGTCGTGGCCTTCGGCGGCATCCTGAACGTCATGTCGGACGAGACCCGCATCCGCATCTTCTCGCGGCTGTCGGTGTTCGGCCCTGCCAGTGCGGCAGCCGAAATCAGTCCCCCGTTGGGCGACGATGCCTTGACCCCGGCCGATCCGCCGCACCATCAGGCGGTGGCCGGCAAGTAGATGCTCCGCACCCTCTCGCCCATCTCGCTCGGTGTGCTCTGCGCGCTGGGCGCCATGGCCGCTTTCTCCACCGGCGACGCCCTGGTCAAGGCGCTGGGCACCTCGCTCAGCACCTTCGAGATCGGCTTTTTCACCACCATCTTCTCGTTCCTGCCGGCGGTATTCACCAAGCCCCGTGCGGAACGCTGGCGCGACACGTTCAAGCTCAACCGACCGGCGTTGATGCTCCTCGTCGCGGTTTGTCGCACGGTGAGTGCGATCATGATCACTTATGCCTTCGTCACCATTCCGTTGGCCGAGGCCTACTGCCTCGTCTTCCTCATCCCGGTGCTGGCCACGATCCTCTCCGTCATTGTCCTCAAGGAGCAGGTGTCACTCGATCGCTGGGCGCTGGTGGTGATCAGTTTCCTCGGCGTGCTCCTCGTCGTGCGCCCCGGCTTCCGCGAGATCGAGCTCGGCCACGTCGCCGCCTTCGTCAGCGCAGTCTCGGCTGCCGTGTCACTGACGACAATCCGCCTGATCTCGGGTGCCGAGCGACGCGTCACGCTGTTTGTCTTGCCCGGTCTGCTCACCCTCACCGCCAACATTGTCGGGCTTTTGATCATCGGCTTCAGCTGGCCGAGCCTCACGCTGATCGGCGGCCTGATCATTTGCGGCGTGCTCGGCGGCATCGGCTACATGCTGCAGCTCAAGGGTGTCGCCCTCGCGCCGGCGAGCCGCGTCGCGCCGATGCAGTACAGCCAGATCATCTGGGCCCTGCTTTACGGCGCGCTGTTTTTCTCCGAAGTCCCCGACGCCATCAGCCTCGCCGGCCTGGGCGTGATCGTCGCCGCCGGCCTCGCCAACATCTTCGCCGACGGCGCCCGTACCCGCATTGCCGGCCGCTGGGCCGAATATCGCGCGCGGCGGGACAACCCGTCGCCCGACGACTTCAAGGGTCCCGGGCCGGATCCAGTCTAGATAGATCGGGGAACATCTGCGCCGCTTGTGGGTTGGTCATGCCTACGGCTCAGCAAGAGGAGGCCAGAATGGACCACTCCAACCACATCCGTGTGAACGCCAGCGAATACAGCCCGACCGTGCTCGAAGGCGCCACCATCTATGACGCCGATGGCCATGAGGTCGGCAAGGTGTCCCATGTTCACGGCTCGGGCCCAGCCAGCGAGATCATCGTCGATGTCGGCGGTTTCCTCGGCATCGGCGCCAAGCCAGTTGCGGTCCTCGCCACGCAGCTCGAATTCATGCGCGACGAGAACGGCGACGTCCACGCAGTTACGAACTGGACCAAGGACGAACTGAAGGAATTGCCGGAGCACACGCACCGGCACTAGCTGATCGCGCGGCGCGCCTACAGCCCGCCGCGCACCGCGGCAATTGCCTCGGCGCCCTTGGCACCATCCGGCCCGCCACCTTGGGCCATGTCCGGACGGCCGCCGCCGCCCTGGCCGCCAAGCGCCGCCGTCGCGAGCTTGATCAGGTCGCCGGCCGCGTACTTGCCCGTCAGGTCGTCGGTGACGCCAACCGCGACCGTGCCGCGCCCGTCGTCGCCCTTCAGCACAACCGTAACCACACCCGAGCCGATGCGCTTCTTTTCCGCATCGACGAGGCCCTTCACGTCCTTGGCCGAAATGCCTTCGACGGCGCGCCCGACATAGGTGACGCCGTTGACCGTCTCGTCAGCCGAGGCCGAAGCCGAACCGCCGCCACCGAGCGCCAACTTCTTGTTAGCATCACTAAGCGCGCGCTCGGCTTTCTTGAGGCTCTCCTGCAGCGCTTCGATGCGGGTGAACACCTCCTGCGGGCCCACATGCAGCGCATCAGCGACGCCAGAGACGATGTTGGCATTGGTACGCGCATGGTTGCGCGCACCCTTGGCCGTCAGCGCCTCGAGGCGGCGCACACCGGCCGCAACGCCGGAATCGCCAAGCACCGTGATCAGCCCGATATCGCCCGTCCGGCGCACATGAGTGCCGCCGCAGAGCTCGACCGACCAGCCGACTGCATTGCCGGTCGGGTCGCCCATCGAGACCACGCGCACTTCGTCGCCATATTTCTCGCCGAACAGCGCGCGCGCACCGGACTCCTTGGCCTCCTCGACGCCCATCAGGCGCGTCTCGACGGCGGAGTTCTGCAGCACGATATCGTTGGCGATCTCTTCGACCTGCGCCAGCTCCTGCGGCGTGATCGGCTTGGTATGCACGAAATCGAAGCGCAGGCGGTCCGGTGAAACCAGTGAGCCCTTCTGCGCCACATGGTCGCCCAGCACCAGTCGCAGCGCCTCATGCAGGATGTGTGTCGCCGAATGGTTGGCGCGGATCGCCGAGCGCCGGTCATGATCGACGATCAGCGCCAGCGCCGAGCCAACCTTGATCGTCCCGTCGGTCACCTTCACCTTGTGCCCGAAGACGCCGTTGTTCTTGACCGTGTCGAGCACGGTGGCCGCGATGCTCTCGCCGGTCAACTCGCCGGTGTCACCCACCTGGCCGCCGCTTTCGCCATAGAACGGCGTCTGGTTGAGGACGACATAGCCCTCGTCGCCGGCCTTGAGTTCGTCGACGATCGCGCCGCCCTTGACGAGCGCGGTCACCGCGCCTTCGGCGGTCTCGGTTTCGTAGCCGAGGAACTCGGTCGGCCCGACCTGGTCGGCCACCGCGAACCACACCTTGTCCTCTCCGACTTCGCCCGAGCCGGCCCAGCTCTTCCGCGCCTCGGCGCGCTGCTTGGCCATGGCATCTTCGAAACCCGAGAGGTCGACATTGATGCCGCGGGTGCGCAGCGCATCCTGCGTCAGATCGAGCGGGAAACCGTAGGTGTCGTAGAGCTTGAAGGCGGTGACGCCCTCGAGCATGTCGCCTTCCTTCAGCGAGGCCGAAGCCTCGTCCAGCAGCGTCAGGCCCCGGCTCAGCGTCTTGAGGAAGCGCTGCTCCTCGAGCCGCACTGTCTCCTCAATCATCTGCTCGCCGCGCACCAGCTCGGGATAGGCCTGGCCCATCTCCCGCACCAGCGTCGGCACGATGCGATGGATCACCGGATCGGTCGCGCCCAGCAGCGTCGCGTGGCGCATGGCGCGGCGCATGATGCGGCGCAGCACATAGCCGCGGCCTTCGTTCGAGGGCAGCACGCCCTCGGCGATGAGGAAGCTCATCGAGCGCAGGTGATCGGCAATGACGCGCAGGCTCGGCGTCGTCGGATCGCCGTCAAATCCGGTTGCCTGCATCGTCGAGCTGACGAGCGACTTGAACAGGTCGATCTCGTAGTTGTTGTTCGTTCCCTGCATCACCGCGGCGACACGCTCGAGGCCGGCGCCGGTATCGACCGACGGCTTCGGCAGCTTGGTGCGCGAGCCGTCCGCGTACTGCTCGAACTGCATGAACACGAGGTTCCAGATCTCGACGAACCGGTCGCCATCTTCCTCGGGCGAACCCGGAGGGCCGCCCCAGTACTTGTCGCCGTGGTCGTAGAAGATTTCCGAGCACGGACCGCACGGCCCGGTATCGCCCATCTGCCAGAAGTTCGACTTGGCGCCGAGCCGCACGATGCGATCCTCGGGCAGGCCGGCGATCTTCTTCCAGAGCTCGAACGCCTCGTCGTCGTCCTCGTAGATCGTCGCGGTCAGCTTCGCCTTGGGCAGGCCCCACTCCTTGGTGAGCAGGTTCCAGGCCAGATCGATCGCGTGCTCCTTGAAGTAGTCGCCGAACGAGAAATTGCCGAGCATCTCAAAGAACGTGTGATGCCGCGCCGTGAAGCCGACATTGTCGAGATCGTTGTGCTTGCCGCCGGCGCGGACGCACTTCTGCGAGGTCGTCGCCCGCGCATAATCGCGCTTCTCGACGCCGGTAAAGACGTTCTTGAACTGCACCATGCCGGCATTGGTGAACATCAGCGTCGGGTCGTTCCGCGGCACCAGGGGGCTCGAGGCGACATGCTCGTGACCGTTCTTCTCGAAGTAACCGAGGAAGCTCGACCGGATATCGTTCACGCTCGTCATGACGGGTCTCTTACAGACAAAAGGCGAGGCCTCGGCCCCGCCAGCAACAACAGGAAACGCCTTCTATCGCGGGCCTCGCCGTGATGTCCAGCACAGGGGCGCGGACACGTTCATATTTGGCATGGAGAGGTCACAGACCGTACACGGCCACATCCGGCCGCACTCCGTAGATCGGCAAAGCACTCACAAAGCAAAGGGCGCCCGAGGCGCCCTTCAATTCGTAACCGACCTCGACCCGATCACGGCTCGCCTTCGTCGCCCTCATCGCCTTCCGGACCCGTGAGCAGCGCCTCGGCGAGTACGCCAGAACTCTCGCGAACGCTCTTCTCGATGATGTCGGCGATCTGCGGATTGTCCTTGAGGAACTGCCGCGAGTTCTCGCGCCCCTGACCCAGCCGCTGGCTATCGAACGAGAACCACGCACCTGACTTCTCGACGATGCCCGATTTGACGCCGAGATCGAGCAGCTCGCCGGTCTTCGAGATCCCCTCGCCATACATGATGTCGAACTCGACCTGCCGGAACGGCGGGGCCAGCTTGTTCTTGACCACCTTGACGCGGGTCTGGTTGCCGATGACTTCCTCACGCTCCTTGATCGCGCCGATACGGCGGATATCGAGGCGCACCGAGGAGTAGAACTTCAGCGCGTTGCCGCCCGTCGTCGTTTCGGGCGAACCGTACATCACACCGATCTTCATGCGGATCTGGTTGATGAAGATCACCATGGCCTTCGACTTCGAAATCGAGCCGGTCAGCTTGCGCATCGCCTGGCTCATCAGGCGGGCCTGCAGGCCCGGCATCGAATCGCCCATCTCGCCTTCGAGTTCGGCCTTGGGCGTCAGCGCCGCCACCGAATCGACCACCAGCACGTCGATGGCGCCCGAGCGCACCAGCGTATCGGCAATCTCGAGCGCCTGCTCGCCGGTATCGGGCTGCGAGATCAGCAGCTCATCGACCTTCACGCCGAGCTTCCTCGCATAGATCGGATCGAGCGCATGCTCGGCATCAACGAACGCGGCGATGCCGCCGTTCTTCTGCGCCTCGGCAATCACATGCAGCGCCAGCGTCGTCTTGCCCGAGCTTTCCGGCCCGAAGATCTCGACGATACGGCCGCGAGGTAATCCGCCGATGCCCAGCGCAATATCGAGACCCAGCGAGCCGGTGGAGATCGCTTCGACCTGGGCGATCGCGCCCTCGCCGAACCGCATCACCGTGCCCTTACCGAAACTCCGTTCGATCTGGCTCAGCGCTGCAGCGAGCGCCTTATCCTTATCCATCGATCCCTCAACCACGCGCAGAGGCGTCACAGCAGCAGCCATAATGGTGTCCCCTTATTCCACTTCGGTCGGCGCGGCGCAAACCGATTGATGTGCATCTAATGTACGTAGTTTGTTCTCATTTCGTTTCCAAAACGTCAAGAGGGTAAATTCCATGTGCCCTGCATCTGCAAAGTGCCCGATTCGCCACGCGGGCACCGCCGCCGACATAAGTAGTACTATTGGACCCTTGCCTTTTGCCCGCCCTTCAGTTCAATGCCCGCCAAACGGCGGAAGGCCGGCATTCTCGCATCCGAGGGGGACCCGCTTATGCATCTCATCCAGTTCACCGACGACAAGGGCGCCCGCGCCGTTGCCGCCACCGAAGGCGGCACGACGAGCACCGTCGTCGGTGTCACCAGCGTCTACGCCCTCGCAGCCGAGGCGGCGGAGCGCGGCCTCAGCCTGCGCGAAATCGTCATCGAGAAGGGCCTCGGCGCCACCGTCGACAAGGCAAAGCTCGCCGCCGAAGGCCGCCTGCTCTCGCCCGTCGACCACCCCGATGCGGCCCATCTCTATGTCACCGGCACCGGCCTCACCCATCTCGGTTCGGCCTCGACCCGCGACGCGATGCACAAGTCGAACCAGCAGCAGGCCGAAGCGCCGCTGACCGACTCGATGAAGATGTTCCGCATGGGCCTCGAAGGCGGCAAGCCCGCGCCGGGCCAGGTCGGCGTGCAGCCCGAGTGGTTCTACAAGGGCAACGGCAATATCGTCGCCGCGCCGGGCAGGCCGATTCCGTCGCCCGCCTTCGCCAAGGACGCCGGCGAAGAGCCCGAGATCGCCGGCATCTACTATATCGGCAAGGACGGCACGCCCTTCCGCCTCGGCTTCGCACTCGGCAACGAGTTCTCCGATCACGTGACCGAGCGGGTGAACTACCTGTTCCTCGCGCACTCCAAGCTTCGCTGGTGCTCCTATGGGCCGGAACTGCGCGTCGGCGAGCTGCCGCGCAACGTCGCGGGCATGTCGCGAATCCTGCGCGACGGCAAGGTGATCTGGGAAAAGCCGTTCCTCTCGGGTGAGGACAACATGAGCCACACCATCGCCAACCTCGAGCACCACCACTTCAAGTACGACCTGTTCCGCCAGCCCGGCGACATCCACGTGCACATGTTTGGCACTGCGACGCTGAGCTTCGCCGACGGCATCAAGACCGAGCCCGGCGACGTGTTCGAGATCGAGGAAAGCCAGTTCGGCCTGCCGCTCCGCAACGCCGTGGCCTGGGACGCCGAGCGCGCGGTGGTGATCAGGCAGCTCTGAGCCTCGGCTCAACGTGGAAACCGAAAGGGGCGCTGGAGCGCCCCTTTTTCTGCCCGCCAGCTAGAAGCGGCAGAGAACCTCCATGCCGACCGGCTGCCCGGTCTCCTCCGATACGACGCAGGAGTGGCCCGGACTGCCCGCCGGCATCGGAACCCCCTTCCCCAGCAGGAACCGCACTGAATGTGCGCCCGCCAGGTCTGCCGGAAAGTGCGGGATCGGTTTGACGATGCGGAACGCGCCATCCTCGATCGGCACGATCGAGCCGTTGGCCAGCAGTTGCGCGAGGCCTGCACGGCCCGGCATCACCGCGTAGGCCTCGACCGGGAACGGTGACACCACCGTAGCCGCATCCACCTCGATCACCGGGTTCTCGAAAGGACCGGTCTTGGGTTCCGGCGTCAGCGTCATGGACGGCACGGTGATGCCAAAGAGCCTATAACTGCCGCCGGCGGGAACGTCCTCGCGTCCGGCAAAGGCGGTGATGGATGCGGCGGCAGTCAGCGCCTTGAAGCCCTTGCCGAACTCATAGGCGACGCGAAAGCAATCGCGATATCCGGCGAACGTCACCGCGCTCTTCGGCAGACCTGTTGCCGCCTGCTGCTCATATCCGGCCAGCACCGCCTGCCTCACCCGCCCAGTGGCTCCCGTGAACTTCCAGATAATCGACTCGTACGCCCCCGCCATCACGAAAAGCGGCTTCTCGCCATCTTCAACCTTCACTTCGACGACATAGGTGGCTTCGTCCTGCGCGCCGACATGGCTGGTCGCATAGGCGACGCCCTCATAGGCGCCGATCATCACCACCTCGTCGCTCGCCATCGGCCGCGGGGTGTCGCAGCGCACGCCTTGCGCCAGGGCGGCACCAGACAGGCCCGCCAGGATCGCTGTGAGTACAAGACGCAGCATCGTTACACCCTGACCGCGATGGCGAGCAAAGTAGCCCACAGCCATGACGCCACCCTGTTTAGGGAACAGAGACTTCTCGGTCGGCCAGTAACTATTCCTAACCCTTAGCGAACGCCCACCTCGGCCTCGTCGGTCCGCTCGAACCGGCTGAGATACGCCACCTGCGCCGCATCCAGCACGCCAAGACGTTGCACCAGCCGCAACAGCATCAGCCCGCTATCGAACGGCGCCAGCGCCAGCAAGAGGCCATCCGCGAGGCGGGGCCGCCGCCGCTGCTCTCCCTCGGCGAAATCCAGCAGCATGGCGTGCGCCGAGCTTGATCATCTGGCTCCTCCTCCCAAAAGCCTACGCCTCGTGCGCTTTTCCCGCCAGCGCCCCCTTGCCCTAGCACCTTTGGCTGGTTTACCCCGTGCAACTAACATGTCAGTTTCCGCCCGCCACTTATGAGCGGCCGGTCCAGGGAGAATTCTGCAATGAGCGCAACAGCCTTCAAGACGCGCCGCGTGGGCCGCACCGACCTCGAACTCACCGAGCTCGGCCTCGGCGGTGCCACCCTCGCGGGAATGGGCAACACCGAGGTCCCCGACGAGCAGGCCCGGGCCGTGGTGACTGCCGCGCTCGATGCCGGCATCGGCTACTATGACACCGCCCCGCATTATGGCGACGGCCGCTCCGAGCACCTGATGGGCGATGCGCTGCGCTACCGGCAGGACGGCGTCGCCATCTCCACCAAGGTCGGGCGACTGCTACGCCCCGTCCGCTCGGAGGCCGAGCGTACCGTACCGCGCGGCTGGACCTACCCGTTCCCGTTCGAGATCAAGTACGACTACACCTATGATGGGGTGATGCGCTCCTACGAGCACAGCCTGCAGCGGCTGGGCCTGGGGCATGTCGAAATCCTGCTCGTCCACGACATCGGCACGAAATCGCATGGCGACGAGGGCTACAAGAAGCACTGGGCCGACCTCGCCAACGGCGGCTATCGCGCGCTCGACGAACTGCGCCGCAACGGCGACGTCAAGGCGATCGGCCTCGGCGTCAACGAGGTGCCGATCCTGCTCCAGTCGTTCGAGATCGGCAGCTGGGACATCTTCCTGCTCGCCAACCGTTACAACCTGCTCGAGCAGTCCCCGCTCGAGTCGCTCTTTCCCACCTGCGCGAAGAACGGCACGTCGGTCATCGCGGCCGGCCCGTTTGCCGCCGGCATCCTCGCCGGCACCAATGTCTGGGGGCCGGACACCGGCCAGTATCAGGCCGCCCCGCCGCATATCATCGAGAAGGTGAAGGCGCTGCAGGCCGTCTGCCAGACCCACAACATCCCGCTTGGAGCCGCCGCCCTGCAGTTCGGCGTCGCCCACCCCACCGTCGTCTCCGTCCTCACCGGCCCCAAGTCCCCAGCCGAGCTCGACGGTATCCTCAAGTGGTGGAACACCCCCATCCCCGGCGGCTTCTGGGACGCCCTGGCCGACCAGAAACTGGTCGCCCCGGGCACACCGCTGCCGAATGGGCGGGTAGCTTAAGCCACTCTCGCGACAAGCTCGTCTACGCCGCCGGGCTTGACCCGGGACACTCGGATGGTGCCGCCAAAGCTGGCTCATGCGGAGAGATCGCTGGTTCCCCGGGTCAAGCCCGGGGATGACGGTGCAGGCTGCTAAGGTTGCAGCTCAGGCTTCAAGCCCACCGCGTCCTCGAGATAGTGCTTCCTGATCCCGAAGAACTCCTTGGCATCGAGGAGCTTCTTCAGCGCCCCGGCATCCTTGCCGCGCTTGGTCTTCGTCGCAACGATCAGCACGTTCTTGGGCGTGTGCACATCCGAGATGAACTCGAACACCTTGGTCGAGTAGCCGAAATGCTCGAGGATCATGGCGCGCATGGCGTCGGTGACCATCTCGGCCTGGCGCTCGAGGAAGATGCCGTGGCGGGTAACGAAATCGAGCGCGTTGCCGGCGTTCGACGTCTCCATCTCGCGCCGGATTTGCTTGTGGCAGCACGGCGCCACGACGATGAGCTCGGACCCCGCCGCAATCCCCTTGGCGATCGCATCGTCGGTGGCCGTGTCGCAGGCATGGAGCGCGATCAGCGCATCGGCGCCAGTCGAGTCGAAGCTCTCGATCGTCCCCTGTGCGAAGCTGAGATTGTCGGTCCCCGTCTCGCCCGCGGTCGTGTTGCAGAACTCGACGAGGTCCGGGCGGAACTCAACGCCCACGACTTCGGTAGGCCGGTGCAACGTCTGCTTCAGATAGTCGGCCACGGCGAAGGTCAGGTAGCCCTTGCCGGCACCCATATCGACGACCTTGCGCAACCGATCCTCCGGGATGGCCTTCAGCAGCGGCCCGAGAATCTCGACATAGCGATTGATCTGCCGGAACTTGTCGCCGGATGCCTTGAGCACCTGCCCATCGGCGCCGGTGACGCCCAGCGCCGCTAGCCAGGGCCTGCCCTCGGCCTCGATAGGCCGCACCTTGGCGCGATCATGCGCCAGCGTCGCAGCTTCCTTACTGGTCGCCGCGGTCTGCTTCAGCCGTGGCGCCTTGCCCTGCGCGTCGTACTGCAGGTCGAACGCCGTCGTGAACAGGAAGGCTTGCCGGAAGTCCTTGTCGATCAGCCGCCGCAACTGGCCGATCGCGCCCGCCGGCGGATGGTTCTGCGTGAGATCGCGCGTCTGGTGGTGGAAGGTGAAGCTGAGCTTCAGCGCATCGCGGATCGTCGCCGGCTTGATGTCGACGCTCTTCAGCGTCTCATCCGCGCCGAACGGCATCCGCAGCGCCACGCGCACCAGCGTGCCATCGGCGACGGCAGCTTCGAGCGCGGCGAGGAACTGATCTATCTTGGGAAGGCTGGTATCCATTCCCGCCATATAGGCCCGCCAGCGGCGAAACGCTACTCCGCCACTTTGCCGAGCACTTCCTTCACCTTGGAATTGATCTGGTCGAGCGAGTACGGCTTGGGCAGGAACTCGACGCTGGTATTGTCGGCGATGTCCTGGCGGACATTCTCCTCGGCATAACCGGAAACGAAGATCACCTTGAGCTCCGGCATGCGCTCCCGCACGTGGGTCAGCAGCGTCGGCCCGTCCATCTCCGGCATCACCACGTCCGAGATCATCAGGTCGATCTTGTAGTCGAGCTCGTCGAGCACATCGAGCGCCTCGTCGCCCGAATCCGCCTCGAACACCTCGTAGCCGGTGGTCCGCAACGCCCGGGCCGAGAAAGAACGGACGGAGTCCTCGTCCTCGACGATAAGAATACGCTCGTGCCCGGTAAGGTCGCGCACCGGCGCCGCCAGCACTTTGACCGGCGCCTCGCCCTCGGTCGGGATGTAGCGCGGCAGGAAGATGCGGAACGTCGTGCCCTTGCCGACCACGGAGTCGACATAGATGAAGCCCGAGCTCTGCTTGACGATGCCGTAAACCGTCGACAGACCGAGGCCGGTGCCCTTGCCCAGTTCCTTGGTCGAAAAGAACGGCTCGAAGATCTTCTCCATGATCTCGGGCGGCATGCCGGTGCCGGTATCCTCGACCTCGATCAGCACGTAGTCCGCCGGCGGCATGCCGCGATAGGTGAAGCCTGCCGCCTCGGCCTCGGTCACGTCGCGCGTCCGGATGGTGATCGCGCCGCCGTTCGGCATGGCATCGCGCGCATTGACGACGAGGTTCACCACCACCTGCTCGAGTTGCACGAGGTCGGCCTTAACCGGCCAGACATTGGCGCCGTGCTCAACCCCCAGCGTGATCTGCTCGCCAATCAGGCGCTTCAGCAGCACGGTCAGGTCGTCGAGATGCCCCGGCACCTCCAGCACCTGCGGCCGCAGCGTCTGGCGGCGCGAGAAGGCAAGCAACTGCCGCGTCAGGCCGGCGGCGCGATTGGCGCTATTCTTGATCGACATCAGGTCGGCGAACGACGGGTCGCCGGGCTTGTGCTTCAGGAGCAGCAGATCGGAGAAGCCGATGATGGCGGTCAGCACGTTGTTGAAATCATGCGCCACGCCGCCCGCCAGCTGGCCCACGGCCTGCATCTTCTGGCCCTGCGCGAATTGCGCCTCCAGCTTGCGCTGCTCGGTCATATCGAGCGCGTAGAGGTTGATCCGCTCCTCCCCGCCCTCGCCGCCTTCGGAGCTGGAGACGTAGAGCCGCACCGCGTGGTCGCTGGTGCCGGCCAGCATCGCATCGACCGGATCGATCTCCGACCGGCTGGCCAGCACTGCCGCCACCGCCTTCTCGAAGGCTTCGCGATTGCCCTCAGCCAGGAGCTCGACCATCGGCTGCATGTCGATCGACTTGTCGCCGCCATGCCAGTCGAAAATCCGGCTGAACGGCGCATTGGTGCGCACGATCCGTCCGGCCTGGTCCAGTGTCGCGATGGCGAACGGGGTGTCGTTGAAGAAGCGCGAGAACCGCACTTCGGAAGCACGCAGCGCCTCTTCCTTGTCCGCCCCCTGCCGCCGGTCGAGTACCAGCGTCCGCGTCTCGCCCAGCTCGCCATCGGCGAGGCGGGCCGCGCGATGCATCAGGCGCACCGGGAAGGTCGTGCCGTTGCGTCGCACCAGATCGATATCAATGATCTCGGTGCGGATTTCCCCATCCGCCCGGCCGCGCATCAGGAGGCTGGCGCCGTCGCCGCGGACGATGTCGTCCAGCCGGATCGCCGTCGCCTCGAATTCGGCGAGGTCGTAGCCGAGCCAGTCGGCTAAGGTCGAATTGAGGTACTGCACCCTGCCCTGCGCGTCGGCCGAGAAGAAACCGGCCGGAGCGTGGTCGAGGTAGTCGATGGCGCGCTGCAGCTCGACGAAGGCGTGATCCTGCCGCTCGCGGTCGCGGGTGATGTCCTCGACCGTCCACAGCACCAGCGGCTTGCCACCCTCGCCGGTCGACGGCAGCGCCCGCACGCCGACGCGATACCAGAACGGCTTGGTCGAGCCGCCGATCGAGCCGCCCAGTCCGCCAATGATGCGGATATCTTCGAGCGCCGGTCGCCCGTCGCGCGCCGCACGAGCCAGCCGGTAGATCGCCTCGGCCGCCTCGGGCTCGCCGGCAAACAGCCGCGGCACGGAGACGGGGACGCCGTCGGTGACCCCGCCGGGGAACTCGCCGTAATGCGCGTTGACGTAACTGATCTTGCCCTCGCGGTCGGTCACCAGCGCGCCGAACGGCAGGCTGTCGACCACCGCCTTGCTCAGCGTCTGCGTGTCCTCGCTCGCCGAAAACCGGAACAGGCCCGCTGCGATCGCGAACAGGCAGAAGACACCGACCACCGCGAGCAGCCCGAGGAAGACGAGGATCAGGTCCGACGGGATCTGGTCGCCCACCGTCGCGATCAGCACGGCCAAGAGGATGAAGAACGCAGCCAGCGCTACTACCCGCCACAATCCGGCCGCTGGGCGGCCCTTGTTCAGCAGCGGGGTCGGATAGTTGTCCTCGTCGAGCGGCAGAGGTGCCATGCGCTGGTTGAGCCCCAGGGGAAATCGCGCCGAATCGGCCTTCCAAGAGGTCTAGCAAATGGGTTTGTCGCTTGGGTAGCGACAATGGCGTTATCCCCGCCCGCAGCGGCGTTTTTGCGGCACCCGGATCGGCGGTTTCCCCGCTTCGGGTATCGTCGGCAGCGCGGTTGTGCTAGGATGTATGGCAGGCTCACACCGCATCGACCGGCGCCACACCCGTAGTGCCGGACTCGCATCCCAAGGATCGTCGTGGAAAAGTTGAAGAGCATCGCCGTGCCGGTGACGCGGCGAGATGCTATCGCCAAGGCGCGCAAGAGCCACCGCGCCAGGCCGTCCGATGACAGCGAAGACGCCGCCCTGGCCGTTGAATTCCGCCGTCAGCCGCAGCCCACCGCGGCCAAGCCCCACCACCAGTATCGCGTCGGCCAGCGCCTCGCCATGGCGCGCGGTTCACGGGACATCGCACGGCCCGCCGCGAGCTGCCAGATTACCGCCATCGTGCCGCATGAGACCGGACCGCTCCTCTATCGCGTACGCAGTGATACCGAGAGCTTCGAGCGCATCGTCGACGAGGTTGATCTGGCGCCGATGCGCTAATAGCCTTGATTAAGGCACATTGATGTCACATAGGTACTGGGTACGTTTCGCTGACATCACGCGCTACCCCACGGGACCGCACTGGTCCTTCTGGCTACCTTGATATTGTGAACGTTTAGACCGGGTGCGGCATGTCGCCGTAGCCGGAACGCACGTGCGAACTCGGGAAGATCCCGCGCACGACAATAGAAAGGCCGCCATCGTGATCGAAGGCACCGTGAAATTCTTCAACACCACCAAGGGCTTCGGCTTCATTCAGCCGAACGATGGCTCGAAGGACGCGTTCGTCCACATCTCCGCCGTTGAGCGTTCGGGCCTGTCGACCCTCTCCGAGGGCCAGAAGGTCTCGTACGAGCTCGAGAAGGGCCGCGACGGCAAGGTTTCGGCGACGAACCTCCGCGCGCTCTGATGTCTTGCCGTCCCTCGGGACGGTCCGACACCGAAAAGGCCCCTCACGGGGCCTTTTTTGTTGCCTTGAGGCACCTTGATCCTCCCCCGCTACGCAGGGGAGGATAGCGTCCCTAGTTCGCCGCCCGCCACCCACGCTTCTGCTTTAGCCGCATCACGAACCCGATCACCTCGGCCACTGCCTTGAAGTGCTCGGCCGGGATCGTATCGTCGATATCCATCGAGGCATAAAGCGCGCGCGCCAGCGGCGGGTTCTCGACAATCGGCACATTGTTCTTCTTGGCCAGTTCGCGGATGCGGAAGGCGATGGCGTCGGCGCCCTTGGCCACGCATTTCGGCGCCGCCATGTCGCGGTCGTACTTGAGCGCCACGGCAAAGTGGGTCGGGTTGGTGATCACCACCGTTGCCTGCGGCACAGCCGCCATCATCCGCTTGCGGCTGCGCTCCATCCGCACCTGCCGGATGCGTCCCTTGACCTTGGGATCGCCTTCCTGCTGCTTGTACTCGTCGCGCGTCTCCTGAACCGTCATCTTCAACCGGTTCCACCAGCGGCTGCGCTGGTAGGCGTAGTCCGCGATCGCGATGATCGTGACCACCGCCAACACAGCCCCGAAGATCTTGAGGCTCAGGTCCATGAAGTCCTGGGCGATCATCCCCGGCTCGAGATTGATCATGTTCTCGAGGCTGTCGACTTCGGGTGCCAAGACGAACCACAGCACGCCCGAGACCACCGCCAGCTTCAGCAGGCCCTTGCCGAAATTGACCAGCGCCTCGACGCCGAACAGCCGCTTGGCGCCCTCCATCGGATTGATCTTGGCGAATTTCGGCTTGATCGGCTCGAGCGAGATCAGCGGCCGGTGCTGGATCAGGTTCGCGGCAATGCCGAAGACCATCAGCACGATCGACGGCAAGATCGCCACCAGCAGGATCGAGCCGGCGAGATCGCTCCAGAACTGTGTCAGCGCCTGGCTACCGACCTCGAACTTCTCGGCATTCTCCAGGAGTATCTTCAGCGTACCGACGAGGCTCTGGCTGGTCGGCCCCGCCATCATCGCGAACACCAGCGCCGAACCCGATAGGATGAACCAGGTGTTGACCTCCTGGCTCTTGACGACGTTGCCCTTCTCCTGGGCGTCGCGGAGTTTTCGTTCCGAAGGGTCTTCGGTTTTCGATTCCTGTTCGGGGGCCTCGTCGCTCACCTAGACGCCACGCAGCGTCGCAAGCACGCCCTCGAAGTGGGTGAGGTACAGGCCCATCATCATGGTGATCAGCAGCGCCATCAGGATGAGCCCGACGCCGACCGTCGCCGGCATGGCGAGAAAGTAAACCTGCAGCTGCGGCATCAGCCGGCTGAGGATGCCCATGCCGAGGTTGAACACCAGCCCGAACACGATGAACGGCGCCGACATCTGCACGCCGACAACGAACGCCCCCGACACCACGTCGATCACCGTCTGCGCCGTGTCGCCGAACATCAGCGGCTCGCTCGGCGGCATGATCATGTAGCTGTCGTGGATGGCCGACAGCGCCACGTGGTGGAGGTCTGTGGCAAAGATGAGTGTGATACCGAGCATCGAGAGAAACGCCCCGATCAGCACGCCCTGCGTGCCGCCATTGGTCGGGTCGGCGGCCTGGGCCAGCGCGAGGCCCGAGGCCTGCGCGATGACGGCGCCGGCCGTCTGCGTCCCCGATACCGCCAGCCGCGCGATGCCGCCGAGGATCAGGCCAACCACGACTTCATGCACGACGATCGCGACGATCCCGAGCAGCTCGTTCGGAAAGGCGGGGATCTGGTCCGAAACGAATGGATAGAGCACTGCCGCGAAGGCGAGTGCGAAGCCCAGCCGCATGCGCGCCGGGATCGTCGCCTCGCCCAGCGCGGGGATCAGCATCAGCATCGAGCCGATGCGGGCGAAGATCACGAGGTAGACATAGGCGGTCAGCGGCAGCCAGTTGAGCGAGACCATCGTCAGCCGCCGACCATGATCATGTCGGCGATCCGGTTCATGTAGCCGCCGAGGATCGCGCCCATGAACGGCAGCGTCAGCAGCATGGTGATGAAGATGGCGAGGATCTTCGGCACGAAGATCAGCGTCTGTTCCTGGATCTGCGTCAGCGCCTGGAACAGCGCGATCACCACGCCGACGATGAGGCCCACGATCATGACCGGCCCGCCGATCAGGATCATCACCCAGATGCCCTCGCGAGCAATGTCGAGGACGAGGTCACCAGTCATGCGGCGGCCCAGTCGAGTCTTGAGGTGTGGGTGGAGTGCATCGTCCGGACCTTCTGTCCGCTAGACCTACAGCGAGTCGCCGATCCCTCAGATCGGCATCCGCATGATTTCCTCATACGCCGAGATCACCCGGTCGCGCACCGCCACCATGGTGTCCATGGCCAGCTCGGTCTGGCTTATCGCCGTCACCACGTCGATCATGTCGCCCCGCCCGTTGACCATGTCCATGGCCTTGGTGTCGGCGACCTTGCCGCTGTCGACGACGCCCTGCACCGCCTGCCCGAGCAGCTTGGCGAAATCGCTCCCCTGCCCCGCCTCGGCCAATTGGTTCAATGCCTGCGGCTTCGCCCCCTGGTTGAGGAGCTTGGCCGCATTGGCATAGGCCGAAGTGGCGGCATTGATTGGGATAGCCATTCAGGAGTCTCCGGCTAGGCGGGAAGCGGCCTTAGCCGCGTAGGATATCGAGGGTCGAACCCAGCATCTGCCGGGTCACGGTGACCACGTTGAGGTTGGCCTCGTAGCTGCGCTGGGCCTCCCGCATGTCCATCGTTTCGATCAGCGAATTGACGTTGGGATACTTCACGTAGCCACTGGCATCCGCCGCCGGGTGACCCGGCTCGTAGCGCGACGTGAAGTCGGACTGGTCGTAGGCCAAGCGGCCGATCTCGACCTTGCTGCCGCCGAGTTCCCTGTCCATCACCGCCTTGAAGGTCGGGATTTTGCGCCGGTACGGGTCCTCCTCCGGGGTCTTGCCGGCCGAGTCAACGTTGGCGAGGTTTTCGGCGATCACCCGCATGCGCGCCTGCTGCGCATGCAGGCCCGTGGCCGCAATCTTCAGGGACGAAAGAAAGTCGTTCATCGCTTATGCCTGCTTGCCGAGCGCTGTCTTGATCAGCTTCATCGAGCGCGTGTAGAGCGCCGTGATCGCCTGGTAGTCCATCTGGTTGCCGGCGACCTTCATCATCTCGTCCTCGAGCGTGACGCCGTTGCCCTCAGGCGTGATCTCGAAGCTGTTCAGCGCGCGCGACCCGAAGCCGTCCGCATCGCTGCCCGCGACCGCGATATGCCCAGGCTGCGTCGCCACCGTCGCGATCTGCACGGCCGACTTCTGCTGCATGTGCTCTTCGAAACCAAACGCCGCGAGGTCGCGGCCGCGGTATCCGGGCGTATCGGCATTGGCGACATTCTCGGCCAGCAAGGTCTGCCGTGCCTGGTGCCAGCGCATCTTTTCGCCTAGCGCATCGAGCAGCCCGATTTTCATGGCGCCGAGAATCCCCGTAAAACTAGGCAAATCCTGCCGGGCAACCGTTAACGAGCCGTTAACCACGAAGCTTTGAGCGGGGAGATGTCTCGCATTTTGCATAATAGGGGCGCATTGATAGGCAAGAAGTTCCACTGTTGCGTGTTTGGGTGGCCACCCCGAACCAGCTTTGGGAGTAGGCGGCGATGCAATTGATGACCAGTCTCCTCGGCGAATCGGCCGGGGCCATCGTCACTTCCGTGCTCGCGCTCGGCATCGTCCTGGTGCTGATCGTGCTGGGCCTGTGGGTGCTGAAGCTCTTCGCCCGCTCCACCGTCGCCGTCGGCCGCGGCCGAAACCGCCGCCTCAGCGTCATCGACCACATGCAGGTCGACGCTAAGCGTCAGCTGCTGATCGTCCGCCGCGACAATGTCGAACACCTGATCCTCACTGGTGGCCCACAGGACCTCGTCGTCGAAACTGGCATCCCGGTCGAGCGCCCGCCCATGCCGGCGCACCGTCCTGCCCAGCACGAAGTCCCGCCACCGCCGACGCCCACGCTCACCCAGGGCGAAATCGACAAGCTCCGCCAGTTCGTCCGCCCCGGCGCCGCCAACCGCAAACCGACTTCGCTGCGCCACACCGGCCTCTTGCGCCCGGTGAGCACCATGGAACCCGCTATTATCCCGATGACGCCGATGACTGGGGATAACTCCGGCCGGGCCCGAACAGACTCAGCTACAACGCCCCAAGGCACGGATAACGGGCGGACGGCGCTTGGGGCTCAACGCAATCTCGGAGACAAGGGCACGGCCTGACCGCGCTACGCTGCGCCGCGTCCTCACGCTCCTCGGCCTGATCGCCGCCATCCTCCTGCCTACGCTGGCCTTCAGCCAGGACGTCTCCATCGATTTCGGCGACGACACCACGATCACCGAGCGTGCGGTCCAGATCGTCGGGCTCATCACCCTGCTCTCGCTCGCCCCCTCCATCCTCGTGATGGTCACGAGCTTCACCCGCATCGTCGTCGTGCTGTCGCTGCTGCGAACCGCCATCGGCCTTCAGACCGCGCCGCCGAACTCGGTGATGGTCAGCCTCGCGCTGTTCCTCACCCTGTTCGTCATGGGCCCGACCCTGCAGCAGAGCTACGACAACGGCATCGCCCCGCTGATCGCAGGCACCATCCCGATCGAGGAAGCCTTCACCCGCACTGCCGGCCCGGTCCACGCCTTCATGCTCGCCAATGTCCGCGAGCAGGACCTGCAGCTGTTCTTCGACATGTCGCAGACCCAGCCGCCCACTGATCCGGCGGCAACCCCGCTGCAGACGCTGGTCCCGGCCTTCATGATCTCGGAACTCCGCCGCGCCTTCGAGATCGGGTTCCTCTTGTTCCTGCCCTTCGTCATCATCGACATGGTGGTCGCTTCAGTCCTCATGTCCATGGGCATGATGATGCTGCCGCCAGTGGTGATCTCACTGCCGTTCAAGTTGATCTTCTTCGTGCTGGTCGACGGCTGGCACCTGGTCGCCGGCTCGCTCGTGCGGAGTTTTACGGGGAGTTAGGCCGCCCCTGGCACTGCCGCCGCATCGGGCACCAGTTCCGCCGCCCCGCTATACAACTCGCGATACGACGAGATGAAGGCATCCAGCGAATCCGCGCTCGCGACTTCCTGCGCCAGCTTGCGGAACTCCAGCGATTGCGGAGCGATGTCGCGCGTCACGTATTCGAACAGCGGCCACTCCGCCGATTTCGCCATCTGGTCCGAGAATTTCGAGCGCAGCCGTGACAGGCCCATTTTGTCGCCGGCCAAGACGAACCCGACCGCGGCCTTCACCACACTCATCCGCCCGTCCTGCGTCATCTGCGTCGTCGCCGTGCCCGGCGTGCTCAGCACCTCGAGCAGTTCCGAGGCGAGGGCATAGTTCTTCGATTTCCAGTACCCATCAACGCGCAGGTAGTCCGCGTCCTTGCCCTTGAGCTTGGAGATCAGGTCGAGCGCCAGTTCCGAGCGCCCCGCATCGATCAGCGAGCGCGCCTCGAGAATGCGGCGCTGCCGCTCGAGCAGCGGCGGCAGCTCGGCAAGCCGCGTCCGGCCCAGCACCTTCAGCGCCTCCTCCGGATGCCGGTCGGCGATCCGGATTAGCGCCAGGTCTGCCGCCACCTGCGCCTGCGCCACGCCGGTAAGCCGGCTGTCGATCTGGTATTCAAGTAGGTCGCCGGCCTGCGCCAGGAGGTCCACCTTCACCAGCCGGCGGGCGAGGTTGCGGATCATCTCGTCGCCCCGGGTTCCCGGCGGCGTCAACTGGCGGAAATCGTAGTAGAGCGCCAGCGCATCAAGGTCGCTGAGCTTGTCCGCCTCACCGTTAAGATAGAGATCCTCGAACGTCGCCTGTGCCTCGCTGAGCAGCTGGTCGATCTTCATGTTGTCCGGGAAACTCGCCGCCGCCTCGCGCACGGTGATGAACCCCTCGCGATAGTCGGCATGGTCGAAATAGAGTTCGGCCAAGAGCTTCTGCATATCGGCTTCGAGCGCCGAACCGCGCCAGGTCAGCACCTCCGCCGCCAGCGTATCCGTCGCCTTGGCGAGGTCGACCTTGCCGCTCTTCTTGAGCAGCAGCAGCGTCCGGTAGACCGCTTCGGCACGTGTCGGCCGGAAGTCGGCCGCAATCACCGTGCCATAGGCATCGAGCGCATCGTCGTCATGCTCGCCAAGCTCGGCAGTCCGCCCCTGCATCAGCTGGAAGAAGCTCACTTGCTCCGGCTCCAGCTTGGGGAAATCAACGAGGGCCGCAAGCCGCAGCGCCAGCTCCTGGTCGTCGTCCTCCACCGCGGCGCGAAGGCCGGCGAAGAGAAACTTGGTCTGCACCCACACGGGATAGGCCGAAGCGATCCCCTCGGCCGCAATCGCGTCGGTCCGTGCGCCACGATAGTCGCCGGCATCGGTCCGCGCGATCGTCCGCCACAGCAGCGCGTCGCTCTCCTCGGGGAAAGTGCCGCTGCCGAGAATGCTCAGCGCATCCTTGGGCCGCCCTGCCAGCGTCGAGGCGATGGCCCGCACCAGCTGGATCTTCTTGCGCAGGTCGTCGCTCTTGAGCTCGCTCTCGAGCACATCCAGGACGCCGAGTGCTTCATAGGAGAAATCGTTGCCCAGATAGAACTGCGCCAGGTCGAGCCGCGCCACGTCGCGCAACCGGCCTTCCGCCGAGGCGGCCTTGGCCATCGCCTCTTCGCGGCGCTTCGTGAAGGCTTCGGGATTGGTCTCGCGCCACATGCCGAGATCGAGATAGCTCTCGCGAAATGCCGGCGCGCTGCCGGCATCGAGCTTGCGCGACGCCTCGGCGGTCGAGAGCGACAGGCCGGCGCGCGACGAGATCAGCGCCACCTTGCCCTCGATCGCGACGTCGAGCTCATCGGTCAGCGGCTTGATCACCAGTCCATGCGCCGTGCGCAGCGCGTCGAAATCGACAAAGCTCATGTTGCGCGTCAGCCCACGCGCCGGCGGCATTACTGTCACGACGCGCAGCGTGTCGCCCACCACCGGATCGCGCAGCACATGCACATGCCCCGGCCGTTCGAGATTGGCCGCGATCTCGAAGCGCCCCTGCTCGTCCCGGTCGCGCTCGAGCGTCATCGGCTCAGCCGCGCCGAGCAGCGTATCGCCCAGCGACAGCACCCAGGCGCGCCCCTCCGAGCCGAGCGTCGCCAGCCGGTCGGACGCGAGGTCCATGCGAATGACCTTGGTCTCACCCGCCGACACGACCTCAAAGCTGCTCGCCACGCTGGCGAGCGCATCGGACTTCGGCGGCACCGCCACCGGCTGCGCGCTGTCGAACACCATCCACACCACGTCGCCGCGCCGGAACACCGCCGCAGGCGTGTCGCCGTCGAACGGGAACGCGATGCGCACCGTGCTGCCCACCGTCGTGACGCTTGGCGTCACCGTGCCACCGCTGCTGGGCCCGGCGCTGCTGCCGATATGCGGATCTACCTGCAGCCCGAGCTTTGCCGCAAGCTGCTGCTCCTGCTCCTTGGCCGCCAGATCGCCCGCCTCGCGTGCCGCCGTGACCTGCGCTTCGGCCGCGAGGGCCGCCTTCAGCCCCTCGGCCGGCGCGATGTCGATATCGAGAATGAACTGCGTCGGCGACATCTGGTAGAAGCGCGGGATCACCCCCTCGTTCACCGCCAACTCCACCTTCGAGCCGGCCTTGGCGACGACATTCTTGGCGCTCTTGACCCCCTCAGGCAGTTCCTCGCTAAGCCCCGTGAGGTCGAGCGGCACCGGCCAGTCGAAGGTCACCGTGCCCACGCCCGGCTTCAGCGAGAACTCGCCCTTGGTCTCGACGCTCCAGTCGAACTGCAGCCGCACGAAGGTCGGGCTGCGGCCGACGCGGATGCTCGCCACCGGATTGATGCGCTTGGCCTCGTCGGCCTTGCGCGCCTGCTCGGCCTCTTCGGCCAGGCGCATGGAGCGCTCCGCCAGCGCTTCGATCACCTGCGGCGGCAAGGACGGCGGCAGGCCGGACCAGTTTTCCGGCAACAGATCGATATAGAGCGACTCTCCGGCATCCATACGGTTGATGTTGAACGTCGAGCGCAGCCCGATGCGGATGCCGCGATTGTCGGGGTCGATCCGCGCGATCGTCGCGTATTTCGGCAGCGCCAGTGCGATATCGGGGAGGAGGATCGAGATCGGCTCGTCGAAATTGATCGCGAGCACACCGTTCTCGTAATTCACCCGGTACTTCGGCAGGTCCATGCGCTCGGGAAAACTGAGCACGATGCGCGCAAAGCCGTTTTCGGCGGTGGCAAGGATCTGCGCCTTGTCCTCGGCGAGAGCCGGTACGGCAAGGCACGCCCACGCGATGAGCAGCACCAGCGCAACCCTGCGCAACGGGGACACGATGATCCCGCGCCAATCTGCGATGCGCGCTGACATGCCGGCTTCTGCCCGCCTTGTACACTTCTGGTGTCGCGAGCATAGGCAGCGGGGCTTAACGGCGGACTAACCCAGAGGCGCAAACCGCGGAGATGTCGAGGGAATTGGGGCGGTGGCGGCTGAGCCCTAACCGCACCACAAACCCGGTGTCATCCCTGTGAGGGGGGCCACGCAAAGTGCGCCGCCGCGGCCTGCCGCCTACTGTCCCACGATCTGCGGCAAGCTCGCCAGATCCTCCACCGTCCCCGGCGCCGCCGTCGGCTCGGCCTCCTGCCGCGCCAGCCCGGCGGTCAGAGTCTTCGCCTTCATCGGATCCATCTTCGCCAGGATCGGCGCCATCTTGCGTGGGCTCATCGCCCGGGCCACGCGCAGCAACACCTCGTTGTCGAGCGCGTTGAAGATCGTCGCCGCTTCCTTGGGCTTCATCGTCTCGTACATCGCGACGATGCCGACGAACTGCTCCTTCTCGTCGGATTTCTTCTCTTCGACCAGCGCATTGATCTGCGCTTCGAGCGACTTCAGCACCGCCGTCCGCTCCTCGATCCGCTTCTCGGCCGCCTCGACCAGCGCCAGGCGCATGTCGAGTTCCTTCTCGCGCGCATCGAGGTCGGCGCGCCGCTCGCCCAACCGTCCGGTGAGCTCGGCGGCGCTGCCCTCGTCGGCGGCCACGGGAGCCAGTTTGCCGTCGCTGTTCACTTCGAGCGGGATGGCGTCGCCGTGCTCGTTCACCGGGATCGGGATGCAATTGGGCTTCGGCGCCTTGGCGGCAGCGTCGGCCGGAACCTCGCTCTGCTCGGCACCTGCCTCTGCGAGCGTCGGCGCCTCCGGGGGACACGCTGCCTGCAACTGGTAGTCGTCGTCGACGGTCACCGGATCTTCCGGCACTGCCGGCTCCGCTTCCGCCACAGCCGTCTCCTCGCCATGCCCCTCTTCGGCGGCTGGAACCCCATGCGCGGTACCTTCGGCCTCGAGCGGCAGCACTGGCGACTTGTCCTCAAGCGTCGGACTCGTGTCCGCCATCGTCGCTTCGGCCGGCAAGTCCATCGTCGGATCGACCGCCGTGCCCGCTGTGGCTGGCGCCGCATGCTCGCCACCGCCACCCGCCGCCACCGCCTGCGTCGTGCCACTCAGCACATAGCCGCCATCGGTCACGAGCCCGAAGCCCTTGAAGAGCAGCAGGGCCGTGGCCGCGGCTATGACGACTGGCAGGAGGCGGGGCGTCTTCATCAGGCGGCGTTGCCGCGAATGCGCGGCCGCATACTGAGCTGCTGCAGCGCCGATTGCACCTTGTTCGGCTCCGGCTCGAGCCGGTCGTCATCCAGCGGCTGCGTGCGCGCCGCATTGGTGATGCGCGCCAGCCGCTCCATGATCTGCTGGCCGGCGCTGACGTGGTTGGCGAGCTGAACACCGAAAGTCTCGGCATCGCTCAGCCGCGATTCCAGCCCGGCTTCGGCTTCCTGCGCCGTCGCCTTCAGCTCCTTGATCGCCGATTGCGCAAGCCCGGTGGCCTGCACCAGGTCCGCCACCATCTGCCGCAGCTCACCGCGATCGGAGTGCAGGCGCTTCAGCCTTTGGTTGAGGATCACACAATAGCCGATTGTGGTAGCGAGCAAAATCGCGACCAACGTCTCGACCACGATCCCCAGCGGCAGCCCGAACATCAGCGTTGCTCCATCTTGTTCTCATCAATGGCTTCGAAGCTGGCCATCGTCACTTTGGGTGGGTTGAGCGGGCGCGCCACGCGCACCGACACGTTATTGCCGATATGCCCCATCACAGCGTCGGTGAGCTCGATATCGCCGCAGCGCAGCCGCACCGGATCGGACGGCGTCCGGTCGAACATCACCGTCTCGCCCGGCTGCAGGTTCAGCACCCGGTTGAGCGGCAGGTCCATCTCGTGCAGTACGGCCGTCACTTCGACATCGGCCGCATAGATTTCCGTCGCCAGATGCCCTTCCCAGATCGGGTCGCGGCCGAACTTCTCGCCCATGTACATCTGGAGCAGCTGCTCGCGGATGGGCTCGATGGTGGCATAGGGCAAGAGGATCTCGATCTTGCCGCCGCGATCGTCCATTTCGATGCGCAGCTCGATCAGGATCGCCGCATTGGCCGGCCGCGAGATCGCCGCGAAGCGCGGGTTGGTCTCGAGCCGCTCGATGCGGAAGTTGACATCCGTCACCGGCTCGAACGCCCGATGCGTGTCCTCGAGGATGATCTCGATCATCCGCCGCGCGAGCGCCATCTCGATCGTCGTATACGGCCGCCCCTCGATGCGGATCTGCCCGCCCATGCGGCGGCCACCCAGCAGCACGTCGATCATCGAGTAGATCAGCGACGAGTCGACCGTCAGCAGCCCGTAATTATCCCACTCCTCGGCCTTGATGACCGAGAGGATCGCCGGCAGCGGGATCGAATTGAGATAGTCGCCGAAACGCACCGAGGAGATGGAATCCATCGCCACTTCGACGTTGTCGGAGGTGAAGTTTCTGAGGCTCGTCGTCGCCAGCCGGACCAGCCGGTCGAACACGATTTCGAGCATCGGCAGGCGCTCGTACGAGACCAGCGCCGAGTTGATCAGCGCCTGCACGCCCGAGAGCTCGGCACTGCCACCGGCGCTGGGGTCGAAGCCGAGGAGGCTGTCGATCTCGTCCTGGTTCAGCACGCGATCGGCCGCAGGGTCACCGCCATCCTGCTGCAGCATGGCCGCCCATTCGGCGCCCATGGCCTCTTCGCTGGCTGCGGCGGGTGCAGCACCGGCCTCGCCGAGGCCCCAGTCGTCGGTGAGCTTGTCCTGTTCGCCCGGCATCACTGCACCAGGATTTCCTTGAACAGGATCGATTCCACCTGTGCCGGGAAGATCGCGATGTTGACGCGGCGGCGGAGCTCTTCCTTCAGCCGGTAGATCCCGGCCGAGCCCTCAAGATCGGATTTCCTGAGTTCGCGCAGGTAGACCTGGAACGCATCGACCACCTTGGCCATGCGCGGCTGGATTTCCTCCATCACCTCTTCATTGGCGACTTCGAGCGCCACCGTCAGCTTCATGAACTGCTCGCGCTCGCCTTCACCGCGGAGGTTCACCGTCATGGTCGGCAGGTTGAAGATGAAGGTCTCGGGCAGTGCGGCGATGTGCTGGTCTTCCGCGGGCGCAGAAAAGAACATGAAGTAGGCGCCGGCACCGCCACCCAGCAGTACGACTACCGCTGCGACCATGGCGATCAGCATCACGGGCAGCTTCTTCTTCTCGGGCGCGGCGACTTCGCCACTCTCGATATCGGCTTCCGCAGCCATGCCCCAAACCCCTGCCCCGCCGGACGATTCCGGTCAGCTTCGAGCTAATCGGCTGAGGGTTAACGATTGGTTACGAACTGTACCAAAGCGGGCAGATTTTGCCGGGCAGATTTTGCCACCGCGACAGGGCGCGGAACGAATTGCCGTGCCAACAACCACCGTAACCCGTTGAAATACATAGCGCATGCGACTTGGCATGGTTGCTGCAACGTTAATGGCGAGCCTGACGGCCTGGGGAGGTCGGACGGTTCGGGGATAAGCGCCTTCAGGAAAAGTTGCAGACTTTTCCGGTTCGAAGGCGCGGGAACAGAGACCGGAGTAGGTCGCCGCTTCGAAGAAGCGAAGAACTGCTCCAACCGGGGACCGTGCGCCATGGAAAATGCGCAGCTTATAGGTTTGTCGCGCCAGATCGGCTTGCAGCGACAGATGGACGTGGTGGCCAACAACATGGCCAACCTCAACACCTCGGGCTTCAAGGCCGAGAACCTGCTGTTCGAAGAGTACAAGATGCCGGTCGCCCGCGACCGTGACTTCTTCTACCCCGACCAGCCGCTGAGCTACACCAACGACTGGGGCACCGTCCACGACCTGTCGAGCGGTCCGCTGCTCGATACCGACAACCCTCTCGACGTCGCATTGCAGGGCGAGGGTTTCCTCGTCGTCGAGACGCCCGAGGGCGAGCGCTACACCAAGGCAGGCAGCCTTGGCATCGGTCCCGACGGCACGCTCATGGACCCGAGCGGCAACCCGATCCTCGGCACCGGCGGCCCCATCCAGTTCGACGCCTCCGAAATCGACATTTCGATCAGCGCCGACGGCATCGTCTCATCCAGCGCCGGCACCAAGGGCACCCTGCGCATGGTCGAGTTCGCCGACCCGCAGACCGTCGAGCGCTTCGGCAACAACCTCTGGACCGGCGGCACCCCCGTTCCCGCCACCGCCACCCGGATCGTCCAGGGCTCGATCGAGAAATCCAACGTCTCGGGCATTGCCGAGATGAGCGAAATGATCCGCGTGCAGCGCGCCTACGAGAGCGTTGCCTCGCTCATCCAGAAGCAGGACGACCAGCGCCGCACCGCCATCCAGAAACTCGGCAGCCTCAACGCCTGATCGGAGACACCATGAAAGCCCTCTACATCGCTTCATCGGGAATGGCCGCGCAGGAGCGCAACGTCGAAGTCATTTCCAACAACATCGCGAACATGCGCACCACCGGCTACAAGAAGGCGCGCGCCGAGTTCCAGGACCTGCTCTACCAGTCCTACCGCCAGGCCGGCTCGACCACCTCGGAAACCGGCACCATGGCACCGGTCGCCATCGAAATCGGCTCCGGCGTCCGCACTGCCGCGACCCCGCGCATGATGAGCCAGGGCACGCCCGAACTCACCGAGAAGGAACTCGATCTCGCCGTCCGCGGCGAAGGCTTCTTCGTCGTCCAGATGCCCGATGGCCGCACCGGCTACACCCGCGACGGCTCGTTCGAGCGCGGCCCCGACGGCCAGTTGGTCACGGTGGATGGCTACGCCCTGCAGCCCGAGATCACCATTCCGGGCAACGCCAACCAGATCCAGATCAGCGCCGACGGCCTCGTCGAGGTCTATCTCGACAACGACACCAGCCCGACCCAGGTCGGCCAGCTGCAGCTCGCTCGTTTCGTCAACAAGGCGGGCCTCGCCTCGGCCGGCAACAACCTCTTCGTCGAAACCGCTTCCAGCGGCCAGGCCCAGGTCGGCACTCCCAACGGCGACGGCATGGGCGACCTGCTGCAGGGCTACCTCGAAGCCTCGAACGTCAACTCCGTCACCGAAATCGCCGACCTCATCGCCGCCCAGCGCGCCTACGAGATGAACGCCCGAGTCATCTCCGGTGCCGACGAGATGATGCAGGCGACGAGCCAGTTGCGCTGATCGGGAGATAATAGATGCATAAGATCCTGCTTCCCGCCCTCTTCGCCCTGCTCACCACCACCGCCTATGCGGCGCCGGCACTGCGAGCCGAGGTCTCGGTCAATCGCCCGGTTATCACCGTGGGCGACATGTTCGAGGACGCGGGCCTCCTGGCCGAGAAGGCGCTGTTCCGCGCCCCTCTGCCCGGCACCACCGGCATCGTCAGCCTCGACGCCGTCCGCACCGCCGCGGCCCGCGCCGGCCTCCTCGACTACACGCAGGAAGGCATCCTCAACGTCCGCGTCGAGCGCCAGGCAACCATCATCGATGCCACGGCCCTCACCGCCCTCATCCGCGCCGATCTCGAAAGCCGCGGCCTCCTCGCCGCCGGCGTCGAAGTCGAAACCCGCTTCGAGACACCCGGCCTCTCCTTCAACGCCGAGAACGTGCCGGTGCCGGCCGCGCTCGCCACCCTGCAGTACCAGCCCGGCGCCGCCGGCTTTACCGCCCGCTTCAACATCGCCGGCCTCGACCTGCCGGTCGACGTCCGCGGCCGCCTCGACCTGATGGTCGAAGCGCCGCACCTCGCCACCTCGCTCAAGGCCGGTGACACCATCACGCCGTCCGACATCGAGATGAAGCGCGTGCCGCTCGATTTCGCCGACCGCAGCGGCATCCAGTCTCTCGACCAGCTCGTCGGCAAGCAGCTCCGCCGCACCTCGCGCGCCGGCGTCATGCTGAAGGCCGCCGATATCACCGAGCCGCTGGTGGTGCACCGCAACACCCAGGTCAGCGTGCTGCTCCACAACGGCCCGATGACCCTCACCGTCATCGGCCAGTCACTCGGCGATGCCGTGGCCGGCCAGTCGGTGCAGGTGATGAACACCGTGACGCGGAAAATCCTCAGCGGCGTCGCCAGCGCCAACGGCTCCGTGGAAATCACCACCGCTGCCGCCCAGCTCAAGCTCGCCGGTCTCTGAGAGGCAAGGACACGACAATGAACATGCTCAAGCTCACCGCCGCCCTCGCCCTCACCGCGCTGCTCGCCGGCTGCTCGACCCTCGACAACCTCGCCTCAGTCGGCGAGACGCCCAAGCTCACCGCCATCGCCGATCCTACGGCACAGGCCGGCTATCGCCCGGTGCAGATGCCGATGCCCGAGCCGGTGGTGGCGTCCTACCAGCCGAACTCGCTGTTCTCGACCGAGGCGCGGGGCTTCTTCAAGGACCAGCGCGCCCACAAGGTCGGCGACATCCTCACCATCATGGTCACCATCGACGACAGCGCCAAAATGAGCAACTCCACCGATCGCGAACGCAGCTCCACCTCGGAAGGCAGCATCGGCGGCGTCCTCGGCTCGATCTTCGGCGGCAACGTCCCGCTCGCCGATGTCGAGGCCAGCGGCTCGGTTTCCACCAGCGGCAGCCTCGCTGACGGCGGTTCGGGCTCGGTGGACCGCAAGGAAAGCCTCGAAACCCAGGTCGCGGCCGTGGTCGTGCAGGTCCTCCCCAACGGCAACCTCGTCATCGAGGGCCGCTCGGAAGTGCGCGTCAACTTCGAAGTCCGTGAACTGATCGTCGTTGGCATCGTCCGTCCCGAGGACATCGGCGCCGACAACACCATCCCCTCCACCAAGATCGCCGAAGCCCGCATCTCGTACGGCGGCCGCGGCCAGATCACCCAGATGCAGCAGCCGCGCTACGGCCAGCAGATCGCCGACGCCATCCTGCCCTTCTAGTTCAGTCCCCAGCCGCCGGCACATTCCCCCAATCGGTGCCGTCGGCTACTGGCTGGTTCCAGAATAGAACCCGCCCAAGGGCGCAGCTTCCCCGGCTGCGCCCTTCCCCTTTTTTGCGAGGGGCTCGGGGGGTAAGCCCGAGGCTCGATGCCCACTTCCCGCGGCTGGTCCCGACCGGTGACCACGCCGCCTTGCTTTGCTACAGTAGCTCCACGGGAAAATCGCACAGGGCGGCTTCGGCATGGACACGATTGCAGCCATCCACGGTCGCCGTTCGATACGGAACTATGAGCCTCGCCCGGTTGCGCGTTCGCTCATCGAGGCGATCCTGCATGATGCCGCGCAAGCCCCGACCCCACCGGTGAGCGGCACCCCGCCATTCGTCTTCATCGTCGTCGAAGGCCTTGAGCGTCTCGCCGAATATGGCGCCGCCGCACTCGCCTACGCCAGGGAGCACCGCAAGCCCGGCGCTTCCTATGATTGGGTCGACAAGCCCGGCTTCACCGTTTTCTTCAACGCCCCGACCGCCGTCATCATCTGCGGCTTCGACGACGCCTACGGGCAGGCGATCCAGGACTGCAACCGCGCCGGCCAGAACCTCATGCTGTCGGCCCACGCCCGCGGGCTCGGAACCTGCTGGATCGGCTCGCCGATGCCATGGCTGCGCGATCCGGCCACCCACGCCGCCCTTGGCGTCCCGGCCGACTACACCCCGTACGCCGCATTCACGCTGGGATACCCGTCGGGCGCGCCCACCGGCACGCCGCGCGCGATGCCGAAGATCATCTGGCGGGCCTGACGCGGCCCTCCGCAGTCCGGCTGGCAGCCGTGCCATGCATACAAGCGCCTTCCTCCCCGCGTCACTCTCATGTAACTCGTCCGCTCCACATTATTTCGCCGCCCCGGCAGGCGGCGTTGCCCATTTCGGAATGCTCATGATCCGCCTCGAAAATATCAGCAAGCAGAACGGCAAGCAGATCGTCTTCATCGAAGCGTCCGCCGGGCTGCTCCGGGGAGAGAAGGCCGGCCTCGTGGGCCCGAACGGCGCCGGCAAGACCACCCTGTTCCGCATGATCATCGGCGAGGAGCAGCCCGATGAGGGCCAGGTCTCCCTCGATCGCGGCATCTCCGTCGGCTATTTCAGCCAGGATGTCGGCGAGATGAGCGGCCGCTCGGTCGTCGCCGAAGTCATGGACGGCGCCGGGCCGGTCAGCGAGCTGATGGCCGAGATGGCCGTGCTCGAGGCTGCCATGGCCGATCCCGATCAGGCCGACCAGATGGACGACATTATCGTCCGCTACGGCGATGTGCAGGGCCGCTTCCAGGAGCTCGACGGCTACTCTCTCGATGGCCGCGCCCGTGAAGTGCTCGACGGCCTCGGTTTCTCCCAGGAGATGATGGATGGCGATGTCGGCGCGCTCTCCGGCGGCTGGAAGATGCGCGTCGCCCTCGCCCGTATCCTGCTCATGGCGCCGGACGTGCTGCTGCTCGACGAGCCGAGCAACCACCTCGATCTCGAAAGCCTGATCTGGCTCGAGTCCTTCCTCAAGGGCTACCAGGGCGCCATCCTGATGACCTCGCACGATCGTGAGTTCATGAACCGCATCGTCAACAAGATCGTGGAGATCGATGGCGGTTCCCTCACCTCCTACACCGGCGACTACGATTTCTATCAGCAGCAGCGCGCCCTTTCGGACAAGCAGCAGCAGGCCCAGTTCGAGCGCCAACAGGCCATGCTGGCCAAGGAAATCGCCTTCATCGAGCGCTTCAAGGCCCGCGCCAGCCACGCCGCGCAGGTCCAGAGCCGGGTGAAAAAGCTCGACAAGATCGACCGCGTCGAGCCGCCCAAGCGCCAGCAGACCATCGCTTTCGAATTCCGCCCCGCCCCCCGCTCGGGCGAGGACGTGGTGATGCTGAAATCAGTCAGTAAGCGCTATGGCAGCCGCGCCATCTACGACGGCTTCGATTTCCACATCCGCCGCCAGGAGCGCTGGTGCATCATGGGCATCAACGGCGCCGGCAAATCGACGCTGCTGAAGCTCGTCGCCGGCGCCGCCGACCCGGACGATGGCACCGTCAAGCGCGGCCCGAGCGTCAAGATGGGCTACTTCGCCCAGCACGCCATGGATGTCCTCGATGGCGACCGCACCGTATTCGAAACCCTGCAGGATGCCTTCCCGCAGGCCGGCCAGGCCCCGCTCCGCGCCCTCGCCGGCTGCTTCGGCTTCCCCGGCGACGAGATCGACAAGAAGTGCCGCGTGCTCTCAGGCGGCGAGAAGGCCCGTCTGGTGATGGCCCTCCTCCTGTTCGATCCGCCGAACCTGCTGGTCCTCGACGAGCCGACCAACCACCTCGACATCGCCACCAAGCAGATGCTGATCTCGGCGCTGGCCGCCTACGAAGGCACCATGCTCTTCGTCTCCCACGACCGCCATTTCCTCGCCGCCCTCTCCAACCGCGTCCTCGAACTCACCCCCGGAGGCATCCACAGCTACGGCGGGGGTTACACCGAGTACGTGCAGAGCACCGGCCAGGAAGCGCCGGGGCTCCGGAGCTAAGCCGTTACCTGCTGCGCAGCAAGGCCTGGGCCCAGTGATCCATCATGCTCGGCCCGGGCATCCTGCAGCCAGCCTCGGCGACAAGGCGCGGGTTGCTCGTTTCTGCCAGGACCAGCGCCAGCACGTGCCGACGCCGCTGCTGACGGCGCCACAGCCGGAAATGCACCCGCAGGTGTCCGACCAGACCGTGCGCGGGAGCGTGCGCCGCGGGGCGAAATCCCTGAGTGCTGCTAGAAAAGTCGAGAGCTTCGGTAGCCATGATCCGTCTCCATCGGTCTTCGATGGACATCACGGTACGGGTTATTGGCGGGCGACTTTGTCATCGCGACGGATGACCGGGGACTGTCCTCAAAAAGGCCTACACCGGCGGCGCCGACGATAGGAGCACCCGCACGAGAGCCGGTTGGGTCCGGACGCCCGTCTTCTCGAACACACGGTTGACGTGGGTGCGGACGGTGGCCTGGCTAATCCCCGCTCTCTCGGCGATTTCGCGATGCGACAGCCCCTCGACGACCAGCCCTGCGACCTGCTTTTGCGCGGGTGACAGTCCAAAGATGGCCGCCGCGACTTTGAGCCGATCCGCATCGATACCGGGAACCGAAAGGCTGAGAAGAATCTGCCCGCCTTCGGCGAAGACCCAATAGACCTTCGTCGGCAGGCCCTCGCCGGCCTCGATGACAATCGGATGCGTACCACGCTGCGGCAAGAGGCTCGTGTCGCGCGCGGCGGCCCACCGAAGAGCCGCCTGCAGCTTCTGATTGGCCTTGCTGTCGCGGAAGCGCACTCGACCGTTGCGGATGGTCAGGTCGTCATCATCCTCGAGAGCTGCCGGAGCGGTCGGGCTTTTCCACGTCACTTCGCCATCGGCGGTGACCTGCAGGATTGGGGTGTCGTAGTGGCCGACACTGCCATGCATCACCCCCAGGAACACGATCAGCCAGATGCCGTTGTGTCGCTCCAGAACTCGGGCTTCGTGGCTTACACCGCCGTAGTAGTAGAGCTGATCCTTGCCGATCGAAGGATAGACCTGGTCGAAGGTGGCCCAGGCCATGTCTCCTTCGATGCGCAGGTTCAGGTTCTCGATTACCGTGTCGTAGGCGTAGCGCTCGATGCGGAGTTCGTCGTTATCGCAGAGCTTTCGCACCCGCGCCGCGATGTCATCCCATCCGATCCGCCTGAAGATGCCGACGCTGGGCGACGCATGCCATCGCGTCACGTAGTCGGCGTGGACGAAGCACGATGCATAGGAGTCGAAATCGTGCGTCCAGATGGCGATGCGGCTGCGGTTGAGCAGATCTACGATCGCGGCTCGGTCCTCGGCTTCGCTACCGGTCATGTGGACCCCCTCCCACACGCGCACGATAGCAGGCCAGCAGGACTGCGTCTTCCAGCACGGGGAAAGCCCACCGGCCGAAGCCAGTAGCGCGGCGCCCCTACCCCCGCCGCTGGAACGCCAACCACACGCCGCCGCACATCAGGACGATGCCGGAGACCCGGTTCATCATCCGCACCCGCGCCTGCGTCAGCAGCTGCCGGGCGCTGCCGGCGAGGACCGCGTAAATGCAGTCGGTCGCCGTCGCGACGGCCATCACGATCAGCCCCAGCACCATGATCTGGTCGAAGGCCGGCCGGCTCATGTCGACGAACTGCGGCAGGAACGCCCCGAGGAACAGCAGCGTCTTGGGGTTCGACCAGTTGATCAGCGCCCCCTGCCAGACATAGCGGCCGAGCGGCAGCCGTTCGCCCGGCTGCCCCATCTCGAGCTTCCCCGACGAGGTGAACATCTTGAAGCCGATCCAGACGAGATAGGCCGCGCCCACCAGCTTGATGATCGTGAACGCCTCCGACACCAGGGCCATCACCGCATCGAGGCCGACCGCCACGATGAACACCATGCTGAGCATGGCGATCTCGGTACCGAGGATCGTCAGCAGCCCCGCCTTGGTCCCTCGCGCCAACGAGTTTGCCACGACAACCGTCACCGACGGGCCGGGGACGATCGAGAACAGGAAACAGGCGGCAATGTAGGGGAGAAGGATGGCGGCGTTGATCATGGTTTGCTCCTCAGCTAGAGCGACCCAGCCACACCGCGTGGCGGAGTGCAAGCCCGTGCGCGGTCAGTTGCGTCGGATCAACCGCACCACCACCGTGACCAGCCCCAGCACCGCGAGGCCGATGCCACCTACAATGAACGCGGTCGGCGTTCCCCACCGGGTTGCAACCACACTGCCGATGAATGGCGCAGTCAGCATCACCACCGTGGTCACCGCCTCGCCGGCGGCAACAACCCGCGCCAGCCGGTCGGGATGTGTCTGGGACTGGATCGCGGTGCGGTAGGGCACCAGCATGAACGCGCTGCTCCCGCCCATCAGCAGCATCGCGGCGCAGAACAGGGCGATGTCGATCGACAACCCGGCCAGGGCGGCCACGGCCACTGCGATCGTGACCAGCCCACCGAAGAGCGCCGCTGCGCCCATCCAGAGCAGCGGATTCCACCCCGCGACCCGGCCCGCCAGCAAGGCGCCAATGAGCCCGCCGAGACCCGACGCGCTGATCGACAGGCCGAACGCCGTCGCATCGAGACCGAGTTCGGTCATCAGCAGAGCGATGAGCGCGTCGTAGAGAAACATGGAAAAGTACGCGACCGACGAAAACACCAGCGCCACCAGCAGCAGGCGACTGCGCCCGAACTCGGCAAATCCAGCCATGGCTTCACCGAGGAAGCCGCCCTTCCGATCCTCGACCTCGCGCTCGGCCCGCGGCAGCCTGATCCCGATCACCAGCGCAGCGGCGACAATGCTGAGCCCGCCATTCACCGCGAACACAGATTGCGCCGGCATGAACGCCAGCAACGCCCCGCCCAGCGCCGGACCCACGATCTTCGAGATCTGGTTGATGGCCTGGTGCATGCCATTGGCGACGCCAAGCAATTCAACCGGCGTCGTCGCCTTGATCGCCGATTGCCGCGCCGGACCGAAGGCCGAGTCGATCGCGGCCCGGACGAAGACCAAGGCCAGCACCACCGCGCTATTGGGCGCAATGATGAGCAGGAAGGTCGCTGCCGCCCGCCCCAGGTTGCTCCACAGCATGACGCGCCCCAGCGGCAGGCGGTCGACCAGCACCGCGAGGGCCGGGCCGATGATCACGTAGGGTGATGACAGCGCCACGGCGAACAGCGCCAGCGTCAGCGGCCCCTCGCCCCACGCAAAGACCAGCAACGCCACCACGGCGGCATAGTCGAGCCAGTCGGCGAAATCCGCCGGCAGGGCGGCGAGTGCCAGCCGTCGCGGCATCGGCATGCCGAGCAGTTGGCGATAGCCCTGCCCACCCGGCATGCGCAGCTCCGTTATGCGTCGGGCTCGTTGCCCTCAGGCGCATCCGTCTCCGGCTCATCGGGCTCGTCGCCCTCCGGCTCGGAGATCCGCTCCACCGACACCACGCGCTCGCCGTCCGCCGTGTTGAACACGGTGACACCCTGCGACGAACGGCCGACGATGCGGATCCGGTTCTCGGGGCCGGCATCGACCGGCACGCGGATCACCTGGCCACCATTGGTCACCAGCATGATCTGGTCGCCGTCGTCCACCGGGAAGGAGCCGATCAGCGGGCCGTTGCGCTTGTTCACCGCCATCGCGACGATGCCTTTGCCGCCGCGTCCGGTGATCCGGTACTCGTGGCTCGAAGTGCGCTTGCCGTAGCCATTCTCCGAGATGGTAAGGATGAACTGCTCCGCCGCCGACATCGCGGCGTAGCGCTCCTGGCTCAACTCGCCCGCCGGCACCGCATCCTCGGCATCCTCGGATACTGCATCCTCGGTGTCGGCCTCGCCCCGCACCGCGCGGCTCATCTTGAGGTAGGCCGCCCGCTCGGAAGAGTCGGCGTCGAAGTGGTGGATGATCGCCATCGAGATGATGCGGTCGCCCTCGGCGAGGCTGATGCCGCGCACGCCCGTCGAGTCGCGGCCCTTGAACACGCGGACCTCGTCCACCTGGAAGCGGATCGCCTGCCCCAGCGCCGTGGTCAGCAGCACGTCGTCGTTCGCCGTGCAGGTGGCGACATCGACGATGCCGTCGCCCTCGTCCAGCTTCATCGCGATCTTGCCGTTCTTGTTTATCTCGACGAAATCGGCCAGCGAGTTGCGCCGCACCGTGCCGCGGATCGTCGAGAACATCACGTCGAGCTGCTTCCAGCTGCCCTCGTCCTCGGGCAACGGCATGATCGAGGTGATCCGCTCGTTTTCCTCGAGCGGCAGCATGTTGATGAGAGCCCGGCCACGCGCCTGCGGCTCGCCGATCGGCAGCCGCCAGACCTTCATCTTGTAGACCTGGCCGGCCGACGAGAAGAACAGCACCGGCGTATGCGTATTGGCGATGAACAGGCGCGAGACGAAATCCTCGTCTCGCGTCGCCATGCCCGAGCGGCCCTTGCCGCCGCGCCGCTGCGACCGATAGGCCGAGAGCGGCACGCGCTTGATGTATCCGCCATGGGTGACGGTCACCACCATATCCTCGCGCGCGATCAGGTCTTCGTCCTCGAAGTCCCCGGCCGCATCGTCGATTGTGGTCTTGCGCGGCGTGTTGAACTGCTCCTTGATCTCGCTGAGCTGGTCCCGGACGATCTGCATCACCCGCTCGCGCGAGCGCAGGATGTCGAGATACTCCGAGATATCCTTGCCGTGCCCGTTGAGCTCTTCGCCGATCTCGTTGACGCCGAGCGCCGTCAGGCGGCTGAGCGTCAGCGCGAGGATAGCGCGGGCCTGCTCGTCGGACAGCTTGAACGTGCCGTCCTCGCTCATCCGGTGACGCGGATCGTCGATCAGCGCGATCAGCGGCGCCACATCCCTGGCCGGCCAATCGCGCTCCATCAGCCGCTCGCGGGCGACGCCGGAGTCGGGCGACGTGCGGATCAGCGCGATGACTTCGTCGATATTGGCCACCGCCACGGCGAGGCCGACGAGGATATGCGCGCGATCGCGCGCCTTGTTGAGCAGGAACCGCGTGCGCCGTGTGACGACGACTTCCTGGAACTCGATGAACGCCGAGAGCATCGTCTTGAGGCTCATCAGCTCCGGCTTGCCGCCATTGAGCGCCACGAAATTGCAGCCGAACGAGCCCTGCAGCGGCGTGAACCGGTAGAGCTGGTTCAGCACTACATCCGGCACCGCGTCGCGCTTCAGCTCGATCACCACGCGCATACCGTTGCGATCGGACTCGTCGCGGATATCGGAGATGCCTTCGATGCGCTTGTCGCGCACCAGCTCGGCGATCTTCTCGATCATCACCGCCTTGTTCACCTGGAACGGGATCTCGGTGACGATGAGCGCCTCGCGCTCCTTGCGCATTTCCTCGATATGGACGCGCCCGCGGATCATGATGCCGCCGCGACCGGTCTCGTAGGCCTGGCGGATGCCCGAACGGCCGAGGATGATACCGGCGGTCGGGAAATCCGGCCCCGGCAGCACCGTCATCAGGTCTTCGGTCAGCGCGTCCGGATTCTCCATCAGCATCAGCACGGCGTCGATGACTTCGCCGAGATTGTGCGTCGGGATATTCGTCGCCATGCCGACGGCGATACCACTGCCGCCGTTGACGAGCAGGTTCGGGAACCGCGCCGGCAGCACCGTCGGTTCGCGTTCGGACGCGTCGTAGTTGTCCTTGAAGTCGACCGTGTCCTTGTCGATGTCCTCGAGCAGGCTCTCGGTCACCTTCTCCATGCGCACTTCGGTGTAGCGCATGGCGGCCGGCATATCGCCGTCGACCGAGCCGAAATTGCCCTGGCCGTCGATCAGCGTCACGCGCAGCGAGAATTCCTGCGCCATGCGGACCAGCGAGAAGTACACCGCGTCGTTCGAGTGCGGGTGGTACTTACCGATCACGTCGCCGACCACGCGGGCCGATTTGCGATAGGGCCGGTTCCACGAATAGCCCTGCTCGTTCATCGAATGCAGGATGCGGCGATGAACGGGCTTCAGCCCGTCGCGCACGTCGGGCAGCGCTCGGCTCACGATCACGCTCATGGCGTAATCGAGATAGGACCTGCGCATTTCCTCGGTTAGCGAAGTCGGGGCAATGTCGGACGGCATCGGTGTGCCGGTCGCGTCTTCGTTATTGTCTGCCACGGGGCCGTTTTCGAACTATGGAAACTGGGGAAGCTTTAGGCGATTCCCGCACGGGAAACCAATGGCCGAGGGGCTGGGAGGGGAGATGTCCACGGATTGGCACGACGCCGAACGCTTCAACCGCCACAATGACGTGGGTTTGCGGCAACTTTGAGCCAAAAATCGGTTCAGACGCGGCTTCCGGGCCCGTGCTTCCGGGTCAAACGGCTGGACGGGCAGTTGCCCAGCCCTTATTGATCCGCGCCTGAATGCGGGGCGCAGGACCAAGGGAAGATTCTATTGAATAAGGATACTCTGCTGGGCCGGATCTGGAACTGGTCCTTCGGGCACGACCGCTCCATTGGCTTCGGCCTCGAAACAATTGGCCACACCACGCTCCGGTGGCCACGCATCGTCGCCGCACTCGTCCTGCTGATGACGGTCTTCTCCGTAACCCAGATTCCGCGCGCCAGTGTCGATGGCGACATGCTGCGCGTGTTTGCCCACTCGGGCGAAGAATACACCGCCTACGAGCACCTCGCCGACACTTTCGGCACCTTCGAGAACGACATCTACCTGCTCGTCAGTTCCCCCGACCTGACTAACCCCGAGACCATCGAGACCATCCGCGCCATGGCGCTCGATCTCTCGAACAGCGACTACATCACCGGCACCATGTCGGCGTTCACGTTGCGCGTTCCAGGTCCCGACGGCACCACCCTGCCCGCCGTCCCCGAAGGCATGCAGACCAAGGAGGAGGTCAGCAAGGCGCTGACCGACCTCTACAACAACGACCCGATGATGAAGAACCTGATCAACCCCGACCTGTCGGGTGTGGTCATCATCGTGTTCCCCAATCCGGAAATGACCAGGGGCGGCGGCACTCGCGCCATGATCGCCGACCTCCGCTCGCTGGTCGACGACTACAAGTCCGACACAGTTCAGGTCGAACTGACCGGTCCGCCGATCTGGACCAGCGAAATGCTGAACGCAGCGGTCGACGACCAGATCACCTTCACCATCTACGGCTTCGTGCTCGGCGCGCTGATCGCGCTGTTCACCTTGCGCTCCTTCTGGGGCGCCATCCTCGTCGCCGCGACGCCGTTCGTCGCCGTCGTCTGGGTGATGGGCACCATCATCGCCCTTTTCGGATCGTTCTCCTTCCTCACCATCATCGTCACCACGATCGTCCTGGTGATCGCCTTCGCCGAAAGCCTGTTCTTCATCTTCAACTGGCTCGCCTATTGGCGCGAGGGCATGGATCCCTACAAGGCCGTGGACGAAACCGTCCGCGTCGTCGGCCCCGCCAGCGGCCTCACCATGCTGACGACGCTGGTGTCCTTCGCCTCGCTGTCGCTGACTGCCGGCCAGGGCATCCAGGAATTCTCCTGGGCCGGTACCATCGCCTCGCTGACCAACTTCATCTGCCTGATGACGTTCCTGCCGCTGATGCTGAAGCTCGCCGTCCGGCTCGGCTTCAAAGCGCCCAAGCCAAGCTACGCCATCACCGCGCCGATCCCGCTCGCCTGGTTCGTGGCCAGCAAGCTCGGTCGTCCGTTGTCGGCCGTCGCCATCGTCCTCACCGGCCTGCTGCTGGTCCCCTACGCTCTGATCCAGCCGCGGTTCTCGTTCGAGGACTTCATGGCCAAGAACTCGACCGCGCTGACGGCGGCCGAGGAGATCGACGCGGGTGTCGGCGGCGTGGCGCCGCTCTACGTCAACGTCCCGCTCGACCAGGGCATCGCCGATGTCGGCGACCAGGATTTCGAGAAGGTCAAGAAGGTCCACCAGATCGTCGAGAAGTATCTCGGCGTGAACAAGGTGATCTCGGCCGCCGCCTTCACGCACTACGCGGAGTCCGGCTTCACCCGCGAGCAGATCTTCAACGCCGTCGGCGACCTCCGGGGCCGCTTCGTCACCCCTGACGGCACCCGCGCCCTCGTCACCGGCTTCATGCCGACCATCATCTCGTCCGAGGAGCTCGTCCGGCTCAAGGAAGGGATCGAAGCCGACATCAAGGCGGCCGGCATCGACGGCGCCGAGGTCGGCGGCTTCCGGGTGATGACCACCTACGCCACTGACCAGATCGTGCGCGGCCTGCAGCTCGACCTGACGCTGTCGGTGATCGTCAACCTGTTCCTGATCGGCTGGGCCTTCCGCTCGCTGCGCGTCGCCGTCGCAGCGGCCATCCCCAACCTCTTCCCGGTACTGGGCACCGAGGCCTGGCTCTACTTCAGCGGTTCCGGCCTGCAGCTCACCACGGTGCTGGCACTCACCATCGCCTTCGGTATCGCGGTGGACGACACCACCCACTTCCTCTCGCACTACCTGCATTCGCGACGCGAGGAAGGACGGTCACATATGGATGCTATCCATCACACGATGGAGCGCATCGGCGGCGCGATTATTGCCGCCACGCTGATCCTTTGCTCCGGCATGGCAATCGTCATGTTCTCCGCCCTGCCGCAAGTCGCCTTGTTTGGTACCCTGTTTGTGATAACTCTCGGCTTTGCATTGATCGGCGATGTGTTCATCCTGCCGGCTCTGCTCGTCGCCGGGGGGCGATTCTTTCATCCGCTTGGAGGCGTTAAGAAATGAAGCTCTTCGGACCCCTGCCGCGAATGGTCGCGCTCGCTGGTCTGCTTGCCGTCACCCCCATGGCTGCCGCACCCGTTATTGCCGCACCGGCCGACGTCGCATTGCTCAAGTCCTACATCGGCGCGTGGAAGGGCCGCGGCCAGCTGATCGGCGCCGAGAGCGAATCCGTGGTCTGCCGCCTGTCACTGAGCGAAGGCAACTCGGACAAGGTCAACTATTCCGGCCGCTGCTCGCTCGCCGGCACGACGCTCAACGTCAACGGCACCCTCGCCTATAGCGACCAGAACAAGCGCTACGAGGCGGCCATGACCTCCAACGTCACCTTCTCCGGCCTCGCCGTCGGCAGGAAGACCGGCGACGGCATCATCTTCAACCTCAAGGAGCGGAACAAGGACGAGGAAGGCAACGACCTCACCGTCACCGCCGCCATCGCGCTCAAGGGCAAGGGCGAGAGCATCGCCGTCGAGTTCCAGGTCGTCTTCAACGCCACCGGCGATTCCCTCAGGGCGTCCGTGCCGTTCACGAAGTAACTGCCTCGCGGTATTGCTCCAGCGGGCGGCCTCTCCACGGGCCGCCCGCTTCAATTTTTAATGAATCGATGCGGCACGATACGAATGGTCCGCTTCGCCGCGTGTTAACGAGAGCATGCGACACATCCGGGGCATACTTGTCCGGAAGATTGCATGGCCCGACCGGCCCCTAAATCTTTGCCTCGCACAGCGGTTGCCTATGTCATCGCTGTCTGCCTCGCCATCGTCGCCTTCGAAGGTTGGCGCGAATGGTCGGCGCATGATGCTGCCTTGCAGAAGGCGCAGCACGAGGCGCAGAACCTTGCCCGCTCGATCCGCCAGCACGCCGAGGATACCTACGAGATCGCTGCCCAGGCCGTCGCCATGGTGTCGTACGAGCTTTCAAGCCACGGCCCTGCGCCCCGCGATATCGACGATGCCGAAGCCTTCATGCTGCACCTGATGGAGGGCTCGCCCCGCCTCGCCAGCCTCAGCATCTACGACCACGACGGCAGATGGATCGCGACGACGCTGCCGGACAACTCTCTCAATGACATCGTTGGCAGTGCCGACCTCGTGCAGCGTCACCGCGGCGACCCCGGTCTCTCCGCCGCGTTCGGCGCCCCGGCGCCGTCTACCGCCGGAGACTCGTCGATCACCACGGTCAGCCAGCGGCTCACCGATTCCGCGGGCGGCTTTGCCGGCATCGTCGTCGCCACGATCGACTCAAGCTACTTCGATGCCATCCACAGCAAAGTCGATGTCGGCTCTGCCGGTGGCATAGCCCTGTTCGACCAGAGCGGCCGCCGGGTGACCGGAGAGCGCCACTCTCTCCCGTCCGTTGCAGCGCCGTCGGCCGCTCTCTTCGGCACTAGTTACCCGGGCGCGATAGCCGGACACTACGAGTTCACCTCCGGCCGCGATGGCATCGCCCGCATCGCCGGCTATGACAGCAGCCAGCGCTATCCCGTCACCGCCGTGGTCGCCGTATCGCGCGACGAAGCCCTGCACGAGTGGTGGCGCGGCGCCATCCTCCGCGGTCTGGCAACACTCGGCCTGGCGCTAGTCGTGGCGGTGCTCGGCCTGCGCCTCGTCGATCAGATGCGCCGCCGCCAGCGCAGCGAAGCGGTCCTCGCGCAAAAGGAGGGCGAGTTCCGCCTCCTCGCCGAGTCGGCCAGCGATCTCGTCGAACGCTTCACCAGCGAGGGCATCCGGACCTACATCTCGCCCGCGCTCGAGCGGCTGACCGGCTACCGGCCTGAAGAGCTGATCGGGGGCAACGCCTTCGACGTCGTCCACGAGGACGACCGCCCGGGCGTCGAGGCCGCCGCCGAGCGCCTGCGCAGGGGCACCAGCGAACAGGAAACCGTGGCCTTCCGCCGGCTCCACCGCGACGGCCGCGAAATCTGGCTCGAAACCTCGCTGCGCGTCGCCGCCGAGCAGTCCGGCCAGCTCGCCGTTGTCGGCGTGACCCGCGACATCACCGACCGCAAGCAGCTCGAACAGCGCCTCGAGACCATGGCCATGCGTGACGGCCTGACCGAACTCGCCAACCGCCGCGCCTTCGACGCTGCCCTCGCCCGCGAGGTCGGCCGCGCTCGCCGTACGCACTCGCCGCTTTCGCTGCTGATGATCGACGCGGACCGCTTCAAGCGCTTCAACGACGACAACGGCCACCTCGCCGGCGACGCCTGCCTCAAGGCCATCGCCTCCGCCACAGCCCTCGCCGCCCGCCGCCCCGCCGACCTCGCGGCCCGCTTCGGCGGCGAGGAACTGGTCCTGCTCCTGCCGGATACCGACATCGACGCCGCCCGCACCATCGCCCAGGATCTCTGCCGCCAGATCCAGGCCCTCTCCATCCCGCACCCGCGCAACCTGCCGTGGAAAGTGGCAACGGTAAGCATCGGCGTCGCCACCATCGACCCCCACGACGAAGACGCCGTCCACGACGGCACCTGGCTGATCAGCACCGCCGACCGCGCCCTCTACGACGCCAAAGCCCAGGGCCGAAACCAGTCCATCGCGGCACCGCGTGTAATGCGCTCGCGGCTGGTAGGGTGATCGACCAAGGCATGACCTCGCACCAGCGCGACCATGGGCCGATCAGACCGGACGAACTTCTGAAAGTCGCCTGACGGCGTAGTCATCCTTCCAGCAGACAGCCGCCTCCCACGCTGCCGCTGCTTGCTCGGCAGCGTCTCGCATGTCGCCTTCGAGGCCCGCCCCATTGTAGGGCAGCGCCAGGTCGAGCTCGGGGACATCGACATGCGCCTCGTCCCAGTCGATGAGCGCCACCCGATCCGCCGTCACGCGCACGTTGCCGGGATTGTCCGGATTGCCATGGACGACGCTCATCTGGCGCCCCGCGAGCCTGGCCCACGCCGCCCTGCACCTCGCAACTGCCTCGGCCGGCATCGCCGTAAGGTCGATCTTGGTTCCGGTGTCGTGTGCGAGGAGATCGGTCGAGGATCGCCACCCCGGGCGCTGCGGCCAGCCCTGCGTCAGCCGGTGCACCTCACGAAGCGTGTCCGCGACACGCCTCCAATCAGCCGCCGTTCGCGGCGGGCCGCCCTCCATGTGGGCCATGACGGTGAGACCGCCAACAAACAGCCGGCCGTCCGTGGTCGGGACCGGCGCCGGCACGTGCAGCCCCGCGCGCTCGAGATGCTGCAGGAGCTCTGCCTCCCAGGCCAGATCCACATCGCCCCTCGTCCCCAACCTGCCTACGGCCAGCTTCCCGCCGACGCGGACACTCCACACATCATTGACGGTACCGCCGGTGAGCCGCTCAATCCTGATAGCGTCCTCGCCCCACTGCCCCAACGCTTCCCAACCCACGGACCTACCTCATGCAAAGTGATCGGCCGGCAATAGATCAAGCGCCGCTGCTTCGAACAATGAGGATCGAAGCTACCGGTCCCCAGTCCCCTCCCGCTCCCGCAGCCGCGCCAGATACTCCCGCAGCATCGCCGCCCGCCGCGGCCGGAAGCTCTCGCCACCCGCCTCCAGCGTCCTGATCCGGTCGAGGTGGAACATCCGATAATCCTCGCGCCGGCAGCACCACGCCAGCACCGTCATCCGGCGTTCGGCATAGACCAGCGCCAGCGGCAGGATCGTCCTCGAGGTGACCTCGCCCCGCACGTCCGCATAGCGGATCGTCAGTCCACGTTCCTCCCAGCAGGCGAGCCGAACCTCGTCGACGAACGGCGTCGGCGCGTAGCGTCCTTCGGGCCGGTAGACCTGCGAGATGGCGTGGAACAGGTGCTGCTCGCGATCGTCGGGTAGCGTCGCCGCCACCTTCGCCAGCACGGAGGTCGCCGCCTTGGCCAGCGCCGGATCTCCCATGTTCCGCACCTCGGCCAGCCCGAGCGCGATCGCCTCGATCTCGGTGCGATCGAAGGTCTGCGGCGGCAGCGCATAGTCCTCGATCAGCCGGTAGCCATAGCCCCGCTCGCCTTCGATGCGAGCGCCCGCCGCGCGCAGGCTGTCGATATCGCGATAGAGCGAGCGCAGCGACACGCCCACCTCCTCGGTCAGCCGGGAGGCAGTTATCGGCGCGGGCATCACGCGCATCGTCTGCAGCAGGCGAAATAGTCGATCCGAACGCGCCATCACCCAACTGACGGAAACTGGCAGTTGGGCCTGCTTATACCGGTCCGCATCGGTTCAGCAAACAAGGAGCCCGCCATGACCGTCAAAGCCACCACCCATCTCAACTTCCGCGGCCAGGCCCGCGCCGCCCTCAGCCTCTACCAGTCCGTCTTCGGCGGCGACCTGGTGATCGTCACCTACCGCGACGCCAACGCCGTCGGAGCACCAGCCGAGGCCGATCAGGTGATGTGGGGCCAGGTCGCCGCCACCAGCGGCTTCCGCATCATGGCCTATGACGTGCCGTCGCGCCTGTCGTGGAATGCCGGCGAGATTCCGTTCTTCGTCTCGGTCCGCGGCGACGCGGCCGACGACATCACCGGCTGTTGGGAAAAGCTCGCGGCCGGCGCCACCATCCTCCAGCCCCTCGCCCCGGCCGTCTGGTCGCCACTCTACGGCATGCTGAAAGACCAGTTCGGCGTCACCTGGGTATTCGACATCGAAGTCGCCTACAGCGCCTGAACGAAAAAGGGCGCGGTCATACCGCGCCCTCCAACCTCTGTCCGTATCGGCTCAGCCGATCAGAACGGGATATCGTCGTCCATCGGGCCGGACTCGAAGGCCGGCGCCGAGCTCGGCCGCCGCGACTCCTGCCGCCCGCCGCCGAACGAAGCCGCCGGAGCGCTCTCGCGCGGGCCCGAGAAGCCGCCGCCCGAGGCACCCTCGCCGTCGCCACGCCCGTCGAGCATCGTCAGTGTCGAGTTAAAACCCTGCAGCACGATCTCGGTGGAGTATTTGTCCTGCCCGCTCTGGTCCTGCCATTTCCGGGTCTGCAACGCGCCCTCGATGTAGACCTTGGCGCCCTTGCGCAGATATTGCTCAGCCACGCGCACCAGCCCTTCCGAGAAGATCACCACGCGGTGCCACTCGGTGCGCTCCTTGCGCTCGCCGGTATTCTTGTCGCGCCACTGGTCCGAAGTGGCGACGCTCAGGTTCACCACCTTGCCGCCATTGGGCAGGTTCCGCACCTCGGGGTCATTGCCGAGATTGCCTACGAGGATCACCTTGTTCACGCTGCCAGCCATGGCACATTCCTTTCAACTTTCCCGGATACGCACCGGGTCGAAACTCTCAAGCGCGTACCCTACCGCTATCGTTCCGACGGCGCGCGCCCAATGCGCACCCGCCCACAGATTTGACTGTTCTCTTTATGTTCTACTCCCAGCGCGCTTTGTCAAGCCGGCCGGCACCAAGTTCTGTGACTTACGCTTGGATGCGGGAGCCGCAGCGAGCGCGCCGGCACAAGCCCCCCACCGCGTCGCGACACCCTTCGTCCGCCCCGCCTTTCGTCAGGCGGGGCTTGACCAACGCCATTTTGTTCCGCTTATGTTCACACCAGCTGTGAATGGAATCGCCTGCCGTCATGGTGACAGCGGCCGGTCTCGCGTGGTTAAGTTGTAAGTCCGGCACCCAATCCCCAGATGAGCAGCCGACCCCTCATTTTTGAAACCCTGACACGATTTGGCACAGAGCGGCTCTATGGTCGCGCGCCTCGTGAGGTGAAAGTCTAGATGGCCGACAAGCGCAACCCGAACCGTGATCTCGTCATCCGTGGCGCCAAGGAGCACAACCTCAAGAACGTCGACTTGAGGCTGCCCCGCGACAGCCTCATCGTGATGACCGGCCTCTCTGGCTCCGGCAAGTCCTCGCTCGCCTTCGACACCATCTATGCCGAGGGCCAGCGCCGCTACGTCGAGTCGCTCTCGGCCTATGCCCGCCAGTTCCTCGAAATGATGCAGAAGCCGGATGTGGAGTCGATCGAGGGCCTCTCGCCCGCCATCTCCATCGAGCAGAAAACCACCAGCCGCAACCCGCGCTCCACCGTCGGCACCGTCACCGAAATCTACGATTACCTGCGCCTGCTCTTCGCCCGCGTCGGCATCCCCTATTCGCCCGTCACCGGCCTGCCCATCCAGAGCCAGACCGTGTCGCAGATGGTCGATATCGTCATGGCGCTGCCCGAGGAGACCCGCCTCTATCTGCTCGCCCCCATCGCGCGCGGCCGCAAGGGCGAGTACAAGCGCGAACTCAACGACCTCATGCGCAAGGGCTTCCAGCGCGTGAAGATTGACGGCGAGTTCCATGACATCGAGGACGCGCCGACCCTCGACAAGAAGATCAAGCACGATATCGAAGTCGTGGTCGATCGCGTCGTCGCCGGCCCCGATATCGCCGGCCGCCTCGCCGAGAGCTTCGAGACCGCGCTGAAGCTCGCCGACGGCATCGCCTTCGCCGAATTCGCTGATGAAGTGGATGAGAAAGGCGAGCCAAAGCGCCTGATCTTCTCGGAAAAGTTCGCCGACCCCATCTCCGGCTTCACCATTCCCGAGATCGAGCCGCGCCTGTTCTCGTTCAACAACCCGTTCGGCGCCTGCCCGGTCTGCGATGGCCTCGGTACCGAGCAGAAGATCGATCCGAACCTGATCGTCCCCGATGTCACCCTTTCGCTGCGCGACGGTGCCATCCTGCCATGGTCCAAGACCAGCGCTCCCTACTACCAGCAGACCCTCCAGGCCGTGGTGAAGCACTTCGGCGCCTCTACCGGCACCGCCTGGGAAGAGCTGCCCTTCGACGTCCAGCACGCCGTCCTGTTCGGCACCGGCTCGACCCAGATCACGTTTGTCTACGATGACGGGCTGCGCACCTACAAAAGCACAAAACCGTTCGAGGGCGTGATCGGCAATCTCGAGCGCCGCTACAAGGAGACAGAGAGCGCCGGCATGCGCGAGGAAATCGAGCGCTACATGTCGCAGGCGCCCTGCCTCGCCTGCAACGGCTATCGCATGAAGCCCGAGGCGCTGGCGGTAAAGATCGACGGCCTCCACATCGGCCAGGTCTCCGAGAAGTCGATCCGCGCCGCCAAGCTGTGGTTCGACGAGCTGCCGGCCAAGCTCACCGCCCAGCAGAACCAGATCGGCGAGCGCATCTTCAAGGAGATCAAGGAGCGTCTCGGCTTCCTCAACGATGTCGGCCTCGACTACCTGACGCTCGCCCGCAATTCCGGCACCCTGTCGGGCGGCGAGAGCCAGCGCATCCGGCTCGCGTCGCAGATCGGCTCCGGCCTCACCGGGGTGCTCTACGTCCTCGACGAGCCCTCGATCGGGCTGCATCAGCGCGACAACGAGCGCCTGCTCGAAACGCTGCAGCGCCTGCGCGACATCGGCAACACCGTCATCGTCGTCGAGCACGACGAGGACGCCATCATGACGGCCGACTATGTCGTCGATATCGGCCCCGGCGCCGGTGTCCACGGCGGGCACATCGTCGCCGAAGGCACGCCGCGCGACATCATGACCAACCCCAACTCGATCACCGGAAAATACCTCACCGGCGAGCTGGCCATCCCCCTGCCGATCGAACGCCGCAAGCAGAGCAAGACCAAGAAGCTCCACATCGACGGCGCCACCGGCAACAATTTGAAGAACGTCTCGGTCGACGTGCCCCTGGGCAATTTCGTCGCCATCACCGGCGTCTCCGGCGGCGGCAAGTCGACCCTGATGATCGACACCATGTACCAGGCCATCGCCCGCCGGCTGAACGGCGCGCGCGTCAACCCTGCCCCGCACAACCACCTCACCGGCCTCGAGCATCTCGACAAGGTCATCGACATCGACCAGTCGCCGATCGGCCGCACCCCGCGCTCCAACCCCGCCACCTACACCGGCGCCTTCGGCCCGATGCGCGAGTGGTTCGCCGGCCTGCCCGAAGCCAAGGCGCGCGGCTACGGCCCGGGCCGCTTCTCGTTCAACGTCAAGGGCGGTCGCTGCGAGAAGTGCGAAGGCGACGGCGTCATCAAGATCGAGATGCACTTCCTGCCCGACGTCTACGTCACCTGCGAAGTGTGCAAGGGCCACCGCTACAACCGCGAAACCCTCGAAGTGCAGTTCAAGGGCAAGTCGATCGCCGACGTCCTCGACATGACCATCGACGAAGCCGTCGATTTCTTCGCCGCTGTCCCCTCGATCCGCGAAAAATTCCTCACCCTGCAGCGCGTCGGCCTCGGCTACGTCAAGGTCGGCCAGCCGGCAACGACGCTCTCCGGCGGCGAAGCCCAGCGCGTGAAGCTGAGCAAGGAACTCAGCCGCCGCGCCACCGGCCGCACGCTCTACATGCTCGACGAGCCGACCACCGGCCTCCACTTCCACGACATCGCCAAGCTGTTGGAAGTGCTGCACGAACTGGTCGACACCGGCAACACCGTCGTCGTCATCGAGCACAATCTCGAAGTCATCAAGACCGCCGACTGGGTCATCGACATGGGCCCCGAAGGCGGTGACGGCGGCGGCGAAGTCGTCGGCATCGGCACCCCCGAAGACATCGCCGAGAATCCGAGGTCCTATACCGGCCGCTTCCTCAAGGAAGTTATGGAGCGCCGGCCCCAGAGGTCGGCGGCGGAGTAGGTTGCCCCAGCTACCAATCGGCGTAGTGTCCTCCTAGGGGAACTGATCGTCTATGGATCGAGACCCTGTCTTCAACGGTCATCTCTCTTGGTGGCCGAGCGGTAGGCAGGACAGTCATGGATGACGCGCAAGTCGCAGACGCCAAGATAGAGGCGGCGCTCGAATGGCTCCGCTTCACGCATCCCGTGTGCGAACATTTCGCCGCGCAGGTGCGGCGCACCGACCTGTCCGGCAAGCGTCTCGCCGGGTGGATGCACCTGTTGCCCGATACCATCCTTACCCTCATGCCCTTCGTCGAGGCCGGCGTGTCCGTGCGTGTCGGGGGCTGCAATCCCGACAGCACGGATCCACGCGTCGTCGACTATCTCAGCAGCCGCGGCGTCGAAGTGTTCGGTGGTCGCCGCGAGCCGCGCGATCTTTATGAGGGAACGCTTCGTACCTTCGCCACGGGGCCACTGGACGCAATCTGCGACATGGGCGGCGAGCTCATCGAAGCCGCCGCCCTCGCGGGCACGTACGTCGCCGGCGCGCTGGAAGCGACGACGACAGGCCTGCACCGCATCAGGCCGCTGCATCTGCACTTTCCGGTGTTCGACTGGAACGGCATCGCCCTCAAGGACGCGATCGAAAACCGCTTCCACGTCGGCGCGGAGACCTGGCCGGCCTTCGAGGGCATCACCGGTCTCTCGCTATTTGGCCGGAAAATCCTGGTCGTCGGCTTCGGACCCGTAGGGCGCGGCGTCGCGGAAAGGGCGCGCGATCTCGGCGGCATCGTCACCGTGGCCGAACGCGATCCTGTCCGCCAGCTTGAGGCGCTGCACTTCGGCTGCCGGACGTTGCCACTCGGCCCCGCGCTCGCGGAAGCGGAAGTCGTCGTCACAGCGACTGGCCGCGATGGCGTCCTCGGCGGAGCGGAGTTGGCCCTCTGCCGCGACGGTGCCGTCGTATTCAACGTCGGCCACAGCAACCGCGAAATCGACGTCGACTGGCTCATGGGGCATGAGCAGCGGACCATGAAGCAGCACATCGACCGCTACACGATCGGCAGCCGGACGCTGTTCCTGCTCAACAGCGGCAGCATGATCAACCTCGCCTTCACCGGCGGCTCTGCGACTTCCAGCATGTTCGATCCCTTCTCCGGCGTGATCATCCGCGGCTTGCTTTGGTTGCTCACTGGCGGCGCTGCAGGCATCCCGGCCGGCCTTCACACTTACCCGCTAACCCTGGAGCAGGAGGTCGCAACGGTAGCGCTTGCGGCCCGGTCGCGGTCGTAGCCCCATGGCTACGCCCCTCACCGTCCCCCGCTCTCCGCCTGCAGCTTCCGCCAGCGCGCCAGCCGGTCCGCATCCACCGTTCCGGCCGCCACCGCCGCCAGCACCGCGCACCCCGGCTCATGGTCGTGCGTGCAGTTGCGGAACTTGCACTGCGGCGCCAGCTCGGTGATCTCGGCGAACAGCGTGTCGATCCCCTGCCCCGCGTCCTTGATCTGCAGGGTCCGCATGCCCGGAGTGTCGATCACCCAGCCCCCGCCGGCCATCACATGCAGCGACCGGGAGGTCGTAACGTGACGCCCCTTGGCGTCGCTCTCCCGAATGCCACCGGTCTGCTGCGTGCCGCCGCTGCCGATCAGTGCGTTGACCAGCGTCGATTTCCCCACACCCGACGAGCCGACCAGCGCCACCGTCGACCCCGCCCCGCACCACGGTTGCAGCGCCGCCACCGCATCCGGCGAGCGCCCATTCAGCAGCACCACGGGCAAGCCGCGCTGCAGCGCCGAGGCCTGCCGCTCGAACTCGGCCGGATCGTCCGCCGTATCGATCTTGGTCAGCACGATCACCGGATCGGTGCCGGCTTCATTGGCCAGCGCCAGGTAGCGCTCGAGCCGCGCCACGTTGAAGTCCCCGTTGCACGAAGCAACGATGAACAGCGTGTCGATATTGGACGCGATCAGCTGGAGCGGCCGCCGGCCCTCGCTCGGCCGCTGCAGCAGGCTTTTCCGCTCCAGACGGCGATGCAGCGCGCCAGTATCCGGGTCGCACAGCACCCAGTCCCCGACCGCGAATTGCCCCGTGTCGGAGCGCGCCGGCAGCACGATATCGAACTGACCGGACGGCGTCAGCGCCGTCAATCGGGCTCGATGCACGGCATCGATCCGCGCCGGAACAAGTTCGGCCTCCTCGGCCAGCACCTGGTCAGCGAAGAAGCGAGACCAGTCGAGACGATCCGGACTGGCGCTCACCTATTCCTTGTCCGCGTCGTCGTTCGGGACTTTGGCCGGCGCCTCATCGGTGGCCGCCTTCTGCTTCGCCTCGGCCCGGGCGGCATTCTTCTCGTTCTTGAGCCGCTCGCGCTCTCTGCGTTCGAAATCGTAGTTGGGCTTGCGCGCCATCTTCATTGTTCTCCGTGAGTGCAGTACCTGAGCCTTGTGGCGCAGCAACGCAAGCGCCGCCACGGCCTTCCCCAAAATCGTAGCGGGAATCCCTGCCGTTGCAGCAAGCGCGTTGACCTCTGAAACAGAGCGGTATTTGCTACAGCCAGCTTCTGTCAGGTTGCTTCTCCAGCTCCCGGGCAACCGGCCCGTGACCGGGTGCTTGCGCCTTGCAGCATGCCTTGTGTCGTGCGTTGAACAATTGTCCTCATCAATCCGGTTCCGCGAAGGGTTTGCGCCGATGGAAATAGTAGATTTGCTGAAGCAGACACCGCTCTTCAGCGAGATGAACACGGCGGACCTCGAGGAACTGGTCCCTTCGACGCGCCTCGAAAGCTATGAGCCGGGACGGATCATCCTCCGCGAAGGGCGCGTTGGCGCCGCTTTCTTCCTCATCGTCTCAGGCAGCGTCGAGGTCATCAAGGCGCTCGGCAAGCCGGAGGAAAAGGTCGTCGCCGAACTCGGGGCCGGCGAGTTCTTCGGCGAGATCGCCAACATGAGGCACACGGAGCGCGTCGCCAGCGTCCGGGCGCTCACCGAGACGCAGTGCCTGATGATCCAGCGGCTGCACATCGATGCTTATATCGAGCGCTTCCCCATCGTCCTCGCCAAGGTCGAGTTGGCGCTCGCCGTGCGCAGCAGCGACTGAGACGGCCCCAGCGCTCGGCGTGCCGACGAAAGCCGGCACGCCCCTTGCCGAAATCGCCTCCCCGCTCCACCTTGCCACCACGCAAGGAGCCGCTCGTGACCAACCCGTTCTTTTCCGCCTGGACCACCCCCTACGAAGCCCCACCGTTCGATCTCATCGAAACCGCCGATTTCAAGCCGGCCCACCTCCAGGCCCTTGAGTTGCATCGCGCCGAAATCGCCACAATCGGCGGCAACCCGGCCGAACCCACCTTCGACAACACCGTCGCGGCGCTCGAGCGCTCGGGAAGGCCGCTGACCCGGGTCCAGATGGTCTTCGGCCAGCTCTCCTCCGCCGCCACCAATGACGAGCTGCAGGCGGTCGAGCGCGAGCTCGCCGTCCTCGTGGCGCGCCACTGGAACAGCATCTTCCTCGATCCAAAGCTGTTCGCTCGCATCGACGCGCTCTACCAGCAGCGCGACACCCTCGGCCTCGATCCCGAATCCCTCCGCGTCCTCGAGCGCTATCATCTCGATTTCGTCCGTTCCGGCGCGCGCCTGACCGCCGCCGAGCGCGAGCGCTACACGGAGATCGTCGAGCGCCTCGCCACACTCGGCACCCAGTTCGGCCAGAACGTCCTCGCCGACGAGCAGGAGACCGTGTTCGCCCTCACTGAAGCCGAAGTGGCCGGCCTGCCGGAGTTCGCCCGCGCCGCCGCCGCCGAAACCGCGCGCGACCGCAAGCTGAACGCCCCCTTCGCGGTCACCCCCTCGCGCTCCAGCGTCGAGCCAATCCTCCACTTCGCCACCGATCGGGCCACGCGCGAAAAGATCTGGCGCGCCTTCGTCAAGCGCGGCGCCAACGGCAACAAGAACGACAACTCAAAGGTCATCGAGGAAATCGTCGCCCTCCGTGCCGAGCAGGCGAAACTGCTCGGGTACGCGAGCTACGCCGATTACAAGCTCGCCGACACGATGGCTGGCACGCCCACGGCGGCCCGGGGCCTCCTCGAAGAGGTATGGGCCGGCGGTCGCAGCAAGGCCGAGGCCGATCGCGAAGCCCTACAGGATCTTGCCCTGGCCGACGGCCAGTCCGGCCCGCTCGAAGCCTGGGACTGGCGCTACTACGCCGAGAAGCTCCGCCTCTCCCGCTACGATTTCGACGAGAACGAGCTGAAGCCCTATCTCCAGCTCGACAAGGTCGTCGACGCCGCCTTCTTCGTCGCCGAAAAGCTCTTCGGCCTCACCTTCGCCCCGCGCAGCGATATCCCCGGCTACCGCCCCGATGTCCGCGTCTGGGAAGTCACCCGCAACGGCAAGGTCATCGGCCTCTTCTACGGCGATTACTTCGCCCGCCCCGGCAAGCGCTCCGGCGCCTGGATGACCTCGTTCCGCGACCAGCACAAGCTTGATGGCGCGCAGATCCCCTTCATCGTCAACACCTGCAATTTCGTGAAGCCGCCCGAGGGCCAGCCGGCGCTCCTGTCGCTCGACGAAGCCCGCACCGTGTTCCACGAAATGGGCCACGGCCTCCATGGCCTCCTCTCCGATGTCACCTACCCGCGCATCTCCGGCACCAATGTCGTGCGCGATTTCGTCGAGCTGCCCAGCCAGATCTACGAGCACTGGCTCGAAGAGGCGCCGGTGCTGGCCCGCTTCACTCACTTCGAGACCGGCGAGCCGATCCCCGAAGCCCTGCTCGAGCGCATGCGCGCCGCCCGCACCGCCAATTCGGGCTTCGAGACGGTCGAGTTCGTCTCCTCGGCCATCCTCGACATGGACTATCACTCCCAGCCCATGGCCGGCTCTGTCGCCGATTTCGAAGCATCCGTCCTCGCCAGCATCGACATGCCGCGCGAGATCGCCCTGCGCCACGCCAGCGCGCACTTTCTCCATCTGTTCTCGGGCGATGGCTACGCCGCGGGCTATTACAGCTACCTGTGGAGCGAAGTGCTCGACGCCGACGGTTTCCGCGCCTTCAAGGATGCCGGCGATCCCTTCGATGCCGCCATCGCCCAGCGCCTCCACGAGTTCATCTACTCCGCGGGCGGCAAGCGCGACTTCGCCGAAGCCTACCGCCTCTTCCGCGGCCGCGACCCCGATGTCGGCCCGCTGCTGGAGGATCGTGGTCTGGTGGCAGCAGGCAACTGATCTCTCGGCCGGTCCTCCCCCGTTCACGGGGGAGGGGGACCATGCGAAGCATGGTGGCGGGGGCGGCCACACGCGCTGCTTTGCGTCCGCTCCGCAGCGCCGGAGGTCGCTAAGCCGCCATCTCGGGCTCGAACGTCACCCCCGCCAGCCGCTCGGACTCATCCCACAGCCGCTCCGCCACCGCGCGGTCCAGTGCCTGCGCCGGCACCTTCGCCGGGGCGGGATAGCCTCGTGTCTCGCTCAGTTTGTCCGGCCCCCAATATGAGCCGCCGGCGACACCGGGAGCCGTCGCCGCGTACAGCGTCGGCAGCGCGCCCTGCCACACTGGCTGGAACAGGAACCACAACAGCGACCGCGCCGTGCTCATCGCGCTGCCCTTGCCCGGGGCATTGTTGAGCAGCTCGGTCCGCGCCACCCCCGGGTGAGCGGCAACGCTGGTGATGCCCCAGCGCCCCGCCTCGCTGCGCCGCTGCAGCTCGAAGGCGAACATCAGGCAGGCGATCTTGGATTGGCTGTAGACGTCCATCGGCTTGTAGCTGGCCGTCGCGTTGAGATCGTCGAAATTGATGCGGCCCTGCCGCGCCGCGATGCTCGAGACCGAAATGACACGCGCACCTCGTCTCCTTCGCAGCAGCGGCATCAGTTGCGCCGTGAGCGCGAAGTGGCCGAGATAGTTGGTACCGAACTGCAGTTCGAACCCATCCGCCGTCTCCTTGCGCTCAGGCGGCACCATCACCCCGGCATTGTTGATGAGGAGATCGAGGCCGTCGCGCTCCCGGCGCATCCGCGCACCGAATTCGCGCACCGAGCCGAGATCGGCGAGATCGAGCGGTTCGAACCGCACCTTCGCCGCGGCGCCGACCTCCTGCCGGATCCGCGCCATCGCATCGGCCCCCTTCGCCGGGCTGCGGCCCGCGATGATCACCTCGGCGCCTGCCCGCGCCAATGCCAGGGCATCTTCAATTCCCAGCCCGCCTGTGCCAGTCACTATTGCAGAGCGACCCGCCTGCGAAGGAATGTCGGATGCTGTCCAGTTTGCCATCTATCCCGTCCTCAATTATTGCACTCAGTGCAAAGACACATATTGCACTCAGTGCATATTTTTCAAGGGGCGATTGAGATGGAAGCCGGCGACGCACCGAACGCGGAGGGCCTTAGGGAGCGAAAGCACCGGGAAACGCTCCGGCGCATCGTCGAATCCGGCATGCGCCTGTTCACCGCCAACGGCTACGAGGCCACCACCGTCGACGCTATCGCCGCCGAGGCAGGCATCTCCCGCCGGACCTTCTTTCACTACTTCAAGACCAAGGATGAGATCCTGCTCTCGCTGCAGGGCGTCTACGACGACGCAGTGGCCGCAGCCATCGCGGCCCAGCCGCCGAACCTCTCGCCCCTCGAAGCGACGCGTAACGCCATGCTGGCCGTCTTCGCCACCATCCAGCCCGAGGAAATGCTCGTCATCGACCGCCTGATGCGGTCGAGCGCTCTGGTACAGGCCAGTAAGCAGGCGAGCTACGCCCGCAGCGAAAACGTCCTGTTCGCCGCGCTCGCCCGAAGAAGCCAGCAACCCGAGATGGTGCTGCGCCTCGTCGCCGTTCAGGCCGTCGGCGTCTCCCGCCTCGCGGTGGAAGCGTGGGGCAAGGCCGCCGACGGCCGGCCCATCACCGACTTCCTCCGCGAAGGCTTCGAGGCGCTCGACCTCGCCCGCTCGAGCCGCTAGCCCCCGAACGCTGCCGCCTTCGGCCCGTCAATCAGAGACCACTATGACCACCTCCCCCTTCCCCTGGCCCGAAGAGCGCATCGCTCACCTGACCGCCTATCGCGCCCTCGCGCCGCTCACCGTCGACGGCAAGCTCGATGAGCCGAGCTGGCGCCTCGCCCCGCGCTCACCGCGCTTCGTCGACCTGATCACCGGCCAGCCGACCATCCACGACACCCGCGCCGCCGTCCTCTGGGACGACACCCATCTCTATGTCGGCTTCTGGGTCGAAGAGCCCTTCGTCGCCGCCAAGCTCACCGAGCGCGACTCGCTGATCTGGAGCGAGAACGACATCGAGCTCTTCATCGCCGGCAAGGACGCCTATTACGAGCTCGAGCTCAACGCGCTCGGCACCATCTACGAAGCCTTCTTCATCTGGGAGGAGGGTTACGAGCGCAGCGGCTACAGCCAGTCCGCCGAGTTCTCGCGAACCGCCGATGGTTTCAAGCCCTGGGACGGCGTCGGCTTCGACAACCACCCGCGCGGCCCCCGCCTCGCTTTCTTCAAATGGGACATGCCCGGTCTCAAGGCGGCCGCCTCCGTCGACGGCACCATCAACGACAACACCGATCGCGACCGCGGCTGGACCGCCGAAATCGCCATCCCTTGGTCGAGCCTCGACGTCCTCGCCCGCGCCGACAACCGCGCCCTGCCACCACGCGACGGCGACACCTGGCGCATGGATTTCTCTCGCTTCAACGCCTACCGCGAAGCCCCACCCGCAACCGACTCCGGCGGCTGGGCCGTGAACGCCCACGGCGTGTGGGATTCCCACGTGCCCGAACTGTTCCCGTATGTGCATTTCTCGACAAAGCCGGTGGGGAGCGAGTAGCAGCCGGACGCAACGGCATACCCCCCATCTTGCGCCGTTGGCGCGTATGGGAAGGCCGTCTTTACGCCGGAAGCAGTCACCGACCACTCAAGGAAGTCTGAGCGAGCCAGTCTCAGGCCCGATGTCCCACCATAGCCGCGGCGCGCAAAAGGTGACAGATTGAGCACGTCGCGCGATCAGGTCGCGTTGCAACGGAAGGTGCCGTGCCCATGCCTCTTCCGCTCGTTGCGCTGTTCATCACCGCTTGCGCCATAGGAACTACCGAATTCGTGGTCTCGGGCCTGCTGCCACAGGTTTCGATCGATCTGGGCGTCGACATACCGACCGCTGGTCTCCTCGTTTCGGGCTACGCAATGGGTGTCGTGATCGGCGGGCCGATCATGACCGTACTGACGGCTCGGCTAAGCCGGCGGACAGCGCTGCTCGCATTGGTCGCCATCTTCATCGGAGCCAATGTCTTCTGCGCGTTGTCGACCTCTTTTGCGGCGACGCTCGCCGCTCGCGTCATGTCCGCCTTCGCCCATGGCGCCTTTTTCGGCATCGCAACGGTGGTCGCTACTGGTCTCGTGGCTGATGGGCGCCGTGCGAGCGCCATTGCGCTGATCGGCGCGGGGGTGATGACCGCCAATATTCTCGGTGTGCCGGGCGGAACGGCCCTTGGCCAGGCACTTGGCTGGCGAGCGACCTTCTGGGCGATTTCCATTGCCGGTGTCATTGCCATCGCCGCCATGGTCCTGTGGCTACCGGCAAGCGGTGGCGGCAAGTCAATGGACCTGCCGGCCGAAATCCGCACGCTGGGCCGCCGTAGCGTCCTGATCGGTCTCCTGATGCTCTTTCTGCACGGCGTCGGCCTGTTCGGCCTCTTCACGTTCATCGCGCCGCTGCTGACGACGGTGAGCGGCTTTGCATCGGCAGAACTGCCGCTGCTACTCCTGCTCTTTGGTATCGGTGCGATAGCTGGCACCGTTCTCAGCGGCCGGCTGGCCGACTGGCGCATGGACCTCTCGATCGTAATCGTCCTCGTTGCCCAGGTGCTTACCTACATCCTGTTCGGGTTCCTCACCGGCAGTGCAGGCGCGATGTATGCGCTGATGATCTTGCTCGGCATTGTCGGCATGGCCGCCCCGGCGCCGCTTAGGGCTCTGGTGCTCGAAGCCGCGCGCGATGCCCCCAGCCTTGCGGCGACCTTCTGCTCGAGCGCCTTCAACCTGGGTGTCGCGGTTGGGGCGACGATGGGTTCGGTCGCCATCTCCTCGGGCGCCTCCTACGCCCAGCTGCCTTGGATTGGCGTCACGTGCAGCATCGCGGGGCTGGCGATCTTTGCCCTGACCCGCAGAACGCGCCGGGTGCGCCCTGTGCCGGATACGCCCTAGTCCGCCAATTCGACGCGCCCGCATGGATTTCTCCGGCTTCAACGCCACGGCGCCTGGGATTCGCACGTGCCCGAGCTGTTCCCGTACGTTCAACTTTTCGACGAAGCCGGTCGGGCGCGAGTAGGAACCGACGCAACGGCCAGCTTCAAGGTCGTAGGCTCACGACCTACCGTCTCGGCTCGTAGCGCAGCGCCACGGCGCCTGAGCTGAGCTCTATCCGGTCGATGGGCTTCAGCTCGACGTACTTGGAGAGCCCGGCGAACAAGGTCGGTCCATGACCTGCAATTCTGGGCTGCACCACGAATTCGTACTCGTCGATCAGGTCAAGTTCCGCCAGCGCCAGCGGGAGCTTTACGCCGCCGGTGAGCAACGCCTTGCCCGGCTGCTGCTTGAGCCTCCGGACGGCCTCATTCAGGTTTCCGCTCACGAGTTCGGCGTTCCAGTCGACGCGGTCGAGCGTGCTCGAAACGACGTATTTCTTCATCGCGTCGATGGTGCGCGCGAAAGGTTCGGTCCACTCAGGCGGCGTCGCCGTCCGCGTCGCCAGCCGCCACGCCCCTTCCATCATGCCGTAGGTGACGCGACCAAAGAGCAGGGCGTCGGCCCGGGCGATGCTCTCGGTGGCGTGGCGATGTGTTGCACGCAGTTGTTCCTCCTGCAGCACCTCGTCCGCCGGTATCGCATTGTGGTGGACGCACCCGTCGAGCGTCACGTTGATGGAGTAGAGAAGAGGTCGCACTACGGTCGCTGCTCCATTGTCGTTCGTGCCGCGATGGCCAGCCCGAAGCGTTGCAGCTGGCTGGTCAGTCCCATGATTGCGCCGCGTGTCATCTCGGGGTCCGGGTGGCGATCGGCCGTCAGGACCATCCGAACGCGCCCGGCCTCGACGTGGAGCTCGACCAGCATGTCGTAGGGATACGACTCGACGCCGGGGACGAAGTCCATGTCGAAGCGAATGCGCAACTTACGGTGGCGCACAACCTCTACGAACCGACCGCTCACCCGCGCCGTCGGCGGCATGTCGAGGTTCGCGAGATAGGCGACCTCCTCGGCGCCCACCGCCGTCATCACGTGATCGAACGCACCACCGACCCGCAGCTCGAGGGCCGACACCTCGAAGCGCATGCCCTCGGGCGCGAACCACGCCTCGAGCCCGTCCTTCGTGGTCCACAGCGCCCAGACGTCCTCGATCGATGCGTCGTAGACCCGCTCGAACCTAATGCTGTCCGCGCCCAATTCGCCGGCATGCGCCATCACTTCTGCCCCTCGTCTTGCTGCCGTCGCGACAGGGCTGCGTCGAAGCGGTCGAGCCGGCTCTCCCAAAGCTTGCGATAGCTCCCAACCCAGTCGTCGATCGCCCGGAACGGTTCGGGCCTGAGCGAGTAGAGGCGTCTCGCCCCATCAGGTCGCATCGCGACGAAACCGGCTTCGCCAAGGATCCGCAGGTGCCGCGAAACACCGGACTGGTCGATGTCGACGGCCCGAACCAGGTCGCCCACCGCCTGCTCGCCTGCCGCCAGCGCTTCGACGATGCGAAGCCGCGTCGGGTCGGCCAATGTCTGGAACACGCTTTGTTGCATCATCATGCATATGTATGTCTATGCATATTTGGAGTCAAATCGTTTTCGTTCCTCGATGCCGCGGCCACCACGCCGTGGCAGCCCGACCCTCGACCTTCGTCGTTGCGCACCGCGCCAACATGACCGCTTGCCCGACGCGCCGCCCCCTGCTCAGTTGCGTGCACGTCCCACCGGAACCACCGCCTTGCCCACGCCCCCCATCTTCGACGGCCACAACGATGTCCTTCTCCGCCTGATGAAGGACACCTCGCCCGATCCCGTGGCGCGCTTCCTCGAAGGCGGCGGGCCGGGGCATATCGATCTGCCCAAGGCGCGAGCCGGCAATTTCGCCGGCGGCATGTTCGCGGTGTTCTGCCCCTCGCCGGGGGAGCGGCCTGATTTCACCGCGCCGCGCGACATGTCGAACACCCCGCTCCCGCCGGAACTGCCGATGGACCTGGCGCGGCGCATGACCGTGCACCAGATCGGCCTGCTCCTCCGGCTCGAAGCCGCCTCGAACGGCCAGTTCGCCGTCTGCCGCTCGGCTGCCGACATTCGCGCCGCCATGGCGCGCGGCGCTCTCGCTGCGGTCCTCCATATCGAGGGCGCCGAGGCCATCGATGAGGATTTCTACTTCCTCGATGTGCTCTATGCCGCCGGCCTCCGCTCCATCGGCCCGGTCTGGAGCCGCACCAATGTCTTCGGCCACGGCGTGCCCTTCCGCTTCCCCCACTCGCCCGATATCGGCCCCGGCCTCACCGACGCCGGCAAGCAACTGGTGCGCGCCTGTAACGAAAAACGCATCCTGATCGACCTGTCCCACATCACCGAGAGAGGCTTCTGGGACGTCGCCCAGCTCTCCACCGCCCCACTGGTCGCCACCCACTCCAACGTCCACACCGTGACGCCGAGCCCGCGCAACCTCACCGCCGACCAGCTCCGCGCCATCCGCGACAGCGACGGCATGGTCGGCCTCAACTTCGCCACCGGCTTCCTCCGCGCCGACGGCCAGATGCGCGCCGATACCGAAATCGACGACATGATCCGCCATCTCGATGCTCTCATTGACGCCCTCGGTGAAACCCGCGTTGGTATGGGCTCCGATTTCGACGGCGCTCTGATCCCCGCCCCGATCGGCGACGCCGCCGGCCTGCCCCGCCTCTTCGAGGCGCTGGCGCAGCACGGCTACGATGCGCCGCTGCTCGAAAAGCTCGCCCACGGCAACTGGCTGTCCCTGCTCGAACGCACCATCGGCTGAAGTCCAGCAGCAGTTCGTAGCCTATCCCTGCACTATTGCCGGAATGGCACCGCAAAGTTCCGGCTGACTTCCGACCCGGTCCATTGCGTCCCCAACGTGACGCTAACGTGAATTTGCCATGCATGCGGCGCATGCCGGCACTGACATTTCACCGCGTGCGCCCCTTGGCAAATCAGCGCATCCTCCTTTCGTCGTGATCCGATAAAGGAGTGCACGATGTTCGTACGTGCTGTCTGGCGCCACCGGCGCTTCATCGACCTGAGACAGACGCTGCGGGAGACGAACGGTCCGACAACCCGTGACGACTTAGGGGTTTGCGGACCGGACTTCCGAAAAATGATCCGCGGCCTGTTCGACCGCTGAGCTTCACAATTCGCTAACCACGCCGAAAAGGCCGCCGATGCGCCCGGCGGCCTTCTTGCTGCCGCGCCCTGGCCCGGAGTCTGAATCCAAAGTGAACGCCGCCACAATTAGGCATGCACAAGACGCATAACTGCGCTGAGACATTCCCCTCTGCTCATCCCGGCGGGGGCGCACTATCTTCCAATCATCGAAACGAAAGGAGACTACCAAATGGGTATCCGTACGACGCTGAAGAAGTGGGCCGCCTACCAGCAGACCGTCCGTGAGCTTGCCGCTCTCGACAACCGTCAGCTGAGCGATCTGGGCATCACCCGCACCGACATCCAGCGCATCGCTCGTGACCATGCCCGGACCATCTAACGGTCCGCTGCTCGGTTCCTGCGCATCGCCGGCATCATAGAACGCTCGCTTCCTGATAGAAGCGGGCGTTCAGCCTTTTTGGGGCCGACATTGTCCCTGCCGGATGATTGCGCTCAGTTCCGCGAATGAGTCCGCAACGAAGTCAGGCTTATGGGCCCGCAGGATTTCCGCCCTCGCCGACCCCCAGGTAACGGCCGCCGCTGGCAGACCCGCCGCCCGAGCCGCGTCGATGTCCCGGGTTTCGTCTCCCACGCACAGCACGCTCCTTGATTCCAGCCGCAGCGAGGTGACCAGCTGTTTGAACTTGCGCGCCTTGCCGAACAGTGACGCGCCGCAGCGGTAGTGGCCGACTCGCCCCGCGTTCGTCGGCCCCAGTATCCTCCGGATGGTCGCCTCGCTGTTCGAGCTTACGATCGCAACCTCGACACGACTGTCCGCCAATTCGGCCAGCAGGGCCGGCGCCCCGTCAAACAACCGGATCCGATCGGCCGCCTCGGCGCTGCGCTTTCGGGCATCGGCGGCGATGAAGGGCAGCCGCCAAGGTTGTACGCCCAGCCGGGACATGATCTCGCGGTTGCCAAGCGAGCGCAGCTCCTCAAGCTCCTCCGGACCGACCTGCCGATAACCATGCCGGCTGGCCATGGCATTCAACAGCTCCGCCATCCAGCCGATACTGTCGGCCAACGTGCCGTCGAAGTCGAAGATCACCAGCCGATAACTCACGAGTTCCTCAGAACGCCAGCCGCCCAACCAGGTCCGCATAGGGGACATTCACCGCCTTGCGAAAGGCCGCGCGCTCGTTGAGTCGAGCATGCCACGCCGCAACATTTGGCGATGCCGGTCGTTCGACGTCCATTGTGGTCCACCGATAGAGCGACACGCCCGCCACGATGTCGGCGTAGCTGAACTCCGCCCCACCGAGATAGGGCGCTTGCCCCAATCGGTCCTCTATCAGCTCGAAGCAGCGCACCGCGGCTGCCAGCGACTTCGCGATAGCCGCCCCGTCCCGCTCGGCCTCCGGCGTCCTCACCAGGTTCCAGAACAGCCCGATCCACGCCGGCTGGAACGTCGTCGCTGTCCAGTCGGTCCATTCGTCCACCGGGGCCCGCGCGCGCGGCTCGGTGGGATAGATCAGCCCGCTGCCGAACTCGGCCCCTAGGTAGCGCACGATGGCATGGCTCTCCCACACAACCAGACCGCGGTCGCGCAATGTCGGCACCAGCCCGTTCGGGTTGAGCGCCAGGTAGTCCGCCGTCCGGTTGCCGCCGTGCTGGCCGCCGACGGGAATATGCTCATATGGCAGCTCGAGCTCCTCGAGCGCCCACACCACCTTCTGCACATTGCACGAACTCAACCGCCCCCAGAGCGTAATTCCAGACATGTTCCCCTCTAGGGCGTTGGGTGGGCCTAGGACTTGGCTGCGTCGCGGGTAAACCACCAATGCGCGGCCAACCCGATACCCCAGCCGAGCAGCACCCACCAGAACCAGTAGGGCTCGCCGAGGATCAGGTTGAGAACGATCAGCCCGATCATCACGGCCACAAACACGATCGCATGGATCTGCAGACCACGCGCAACCTCAGCCGGCGACTTATTCATGAGTCGGCCCTCCATGGGCAAAGCAATGGGTTTCAGTCTGATATGGATAAGTATCGGTAGCGCCGGCGCCCCGCCGGCCTCGTGACTATATCCGCGCCGTAGCGCGGTACAATCCGGCTCGCCGCACCGCCGCATTGCACCGCGCCGCCCCAGTTGCTATCTGGCGCGCATGTCCAAACAACCCATCCACGTCATCGGCGGCGGGCTCGCCGGATCCGAAGCCGCCTGGCAGGCCGCCGAAGCAGGCGCCAAGGTCATCCTCCACGAAATGCGCCCGGTCCAGAAGACCGACGCACACGAGACGGAGAGCTTTGCCGAGCTTGTCTGTTCCAACAGCTTCCGCTCCGACGATCACCAGCACAATGCCGTCGGCCTGCTGCACGAGGAGATGCGCCGCTGCGGCTCGCTGATCATGCGGTCGGCCGACGCACACAAGCTGCCGGCCGGCGGAGCCCTGGCGGTCGATCGCACCAGCTTTGCCGATGCCGTGACGGCCGCCATCCACAACCACCCCAACATCACCATTGAGCGCGGCGAAGTCGCCGGCCTGCCGCCCGAAGAATGGGATAATGTCGTCGTCGCCACCGGCCCACTGACCTCCCCCGCCCTGGCCGCTGCCATCCAGCAGCTGACCGGCGAAGACTCGCTCGCCTTCTTCGATGCCATCGCGCCGATCGTCCACAAGGACTCGATCGACATGGACATCGTCTGGGCCCAGTCCCGCTACGACAAGGTCGGCCCCATGGGCGACGGCCGCGACTATCTCAACTGCCCGATGGACGAAGCCCAGTACAACCGCTTCGTCGACGCCTTGCTCTCAGCCCCACTGCATGAGTTCAAGGATTGGGAGAAGGTGCCGTATTTCGACGGCTGCCTGCCCATCGAGGTCATGGCCGAGCGCGGCCGCGACACCCTGCGCTGGGGCCCGATGAAGCCCGTCGGCCTCACCAATCCGCGCAACCCGACCGTCAAGGCCCACGCCATCGTCCAGCTCCGGCAGGACAATGCGCTGGGCACGCTCTGGAACATGGTCGGCTTCCAGACCAAGATGCGCTACGGCATCCAGACGGAGATCTTCCGGCTGATCCCGGGCCTCGAGAACGCCCAGTTCGCCCGCCTCGGCGGCCTCCACCGCAACACTTTCCTCAACTCGCCCAAGGTGCTCGGCCCCGATCTCAAGCTCAAGGCCATGCCGCGCCTGCGCTTTGCCGGCCAGGTCACCGGCGTCGAGGGCTATGTCGAGAGCGCCGCCGTCGGCCTCATGGCCGGCCGCCTCGCCGCTGCCGACGCGCGCGGCGAAACCATGGCCATCCCCGCCGGCACCACCGCCATGGGCGCGCTGATCAACCACATCACCGGCGGCCACCTCGAAGCCGAAGCCTATTCCGGCGCTCGCAGCTTCCAGCCGATGAACGTCAACTTCGGCCTGTTCCCCCCGGTCTCGATCACCAAGCCCGAGGGCCATGTCGGCCGCTGGAAAAGCACCGAGAAGACGATCGCGAAGAAAGAGGCCATCACCTCTCGCGCGCTCGCGGACATCATGGCCTGGGCGTGAGACATGCCATTCGCGGTGTCACCCCGGCGAAGGCCGGGGTCCATCTCGAGGTCTCCCAACTCTCACGGCAGGCGGCAGTCACCTCACGATGGATTCCGGCCTTCGCCGGAATGACATCGCGCTACTGAGCCACGTCCGAGAACAGCTGCCCCTCCATGCTGCTGAGCATCGGCGGCCCGGCGTTATCCTCACCGCGATCGATCGTCACCGACTGCACGACGAGGCTGTAGTTCCGACCATCCACCACAAATGGGATCACTGGCGACTGCAAAAAGCCGCCCGTTTGCCCCACCAACCAGTTGCTCAGTTCAAGCACAGGCAGTTCGAGGTCCGGAACGCCTAGTAGTCCGACACGCACCACCCCGTCCTGCGCCCAGAACCGCAGCGGCGGCGCATCGAGCGCACCGTTGCCGTAGAGCCCGATCGGCCGGATCAGGTACGGCGTCGCTGATACGTCGACCGGCGCATTGTCGAAGTCGCGGAACAGCGTTGCGTAACGCTGCACACCGTCCGTCGACGGAACAGACACTCCTAGCGCCTCGAGCACCGCGTAGGATCCGTCCTGCCCCGAATCCCACGTCACCCGATACTTGCCCATGACGTCGCGCGTGCCTTCGCGGCCCTCGCGCGTGCCGACGAGGAAATCGATGATACCGCGCGCCTCCGCGATCTCAGCGGCGCTCCAGTCGCCACGTGGCGGGCTGGCAGATTTGTCCGCGCCCGCATTCATCACCAGCGCATCGAGCCGCCCCAGTTGCTGGCTCGTCGGTAGATGCGCGACATTCCACGGCCCGATCGACAACACGAGCAGGATGACGCACGCCAGCGCCGGAATCACCCGGATGTCGCCGCGCCCAATCAGGAACAGCAGAGCGAGTATGCTCGCCCACAGCCCGCCCGCCAGCAGCAGGATGCGCTCCGGCGTCAGGCCGTAAGCGTCGACACGGACCCAGACCGCAAAGAAGAACAGTGCCAGCGGGATCAGCGTCAGCCAGAACCAGAAGCGGCGGAACAGTCTCACCAGTGGCTTTTCGCGCATGAAGCGCGGATGCAGCACCAGCCACGTGGCAGCACCGGTGACGACAAAGCCGAGCACCATCCACCCGATCATCCCCTGCGGCAGCTGCTGGGTGATCGCGATCTGCCCGGTATAGACCAAGAGGATCGCGCCATAGATCAGCAGCAGCGGCACCAGCACGAACTGGCCGAGAAATCCGATAGCGTTCGACGTGAAATCGGGGTTCTCGGTCTCGCTTGCAGGCACATTGGCCGCGCGCGGCAGCGTCGATAGCCAGTAGACTGGCGTCAGGAACAGCCCGGTGAACGGCAGCACCCAGCGATAAAAGATCAGGCTGGCGTCGAGGTTGAACAGCACCGAAAGCGACCGCTCGATCGCCGTCAGCCCGATGGCGATGATCGCAAACGCCGCCGCAGCAATCGCTGCCGTCGCCACCGCATGATGGTTCACCCACCAGAACAGGCTCTGCTGCGCCTCCCGCTCCGGTCCCCGCCCGATCGATGTGAACGGCGAGACCGAGAGCCACAGGATGGCGACACCCGGCAGCAGCCAGGGAAAAACCCAGAACGTGCTGGTCACCTGGAACACCGCGGCCGCCGCGAGCGGCAGCAGATACTTCAGCACGAATGCGGTCGCCTTCGCCGCCGGCCGGCTCTCGGCGAAGAACACGCCGGCCACCGCCAGCACGGCCGCGGTCGCCAGCCCCGCGACGCCGCGGAACCACGGCTCGAGGCCATCCACAATGTTGGAAGGCGGGTTGATCGTGAACAGCGCGACAGCCGTCATGGCCGCCGCCAGCAGGATCGCGAACGGGAAGCGCCGGCCGGTCGTGACGAAATCCGGAGCCAGTCTGTTCAGCCAAGGCCCGAGATTCATCGCGCACCCCTCAGCTACGCCACGCCCACCACGCCATCTTGGCGATTCTCTGCCATTCCGGAAGGTCCGGCATCGCCGCGAACGGTGTCCGCGACCGTGCCGCCCGCTCCGCCTGCCCGCCGGTGATCGCCACCTGGGCAAAGGCCGGCCGCAATGGCTTGGGCAGAGCAGCAATCGCCGTCCGCGCTTTCCCGAGATGCTCCTGTGCCAGGTCGCTGATCTGAGCCAGCGCCGCGAACAACCCCTCGCTCTCCTGCCCGGCGAGAATCTCGCCCTCCGTCACGCCATTGGCCGCAAAAATGCTCATCGGCAGGAAAATCCGCCCGGTCGAGGCATTGTAACCGAAAGCCCGCAGGTGCCCGGCCAGCGCATGCGCCACGCCCAGATGTCCCGCCGCATCCCCCGTTTCGACCTCAGCGCCGCCGTTCAGCACCATCGCCGCCAGTTGGTACAGCACCGACACCGTCTCGCCGGCATAGCCCTCGAAGCTCGGCACGTCGGGCATCGCGTCATGATAGAGGTCGAACCGCCGCGCCGCGATCAGCCGCAGCAGCGGCCCGGCGGGTAGCTGATATTGCTCGATCGCCTCCAGCAGCGCCGCCGCCAGCGGGTTCTGCCGCACGTTGCCGTAGCCTTCGCCCTTGAGTGCATCCGCCCACCACTGCAGCCGAATCTCCCCGGCAGCCGGTTCACGCGCCCGATCCCGAATGGAGGCGGCATCGGCCGCAAAGGCGTAGAGCGCCTGCACCGCCTTCTGCTCCGGCTGCTTCAGCAGCAGCGAGGCATAGTACCGGTCCCGATCGGCATCCCTGAGGAAGCTCGCCGCGTAGTCGCCCAGCCCGCCGGCCTCACCGCTCACTTGGCGTTCTCGACCGCGATCAGCGCCGCAGCGACGGCACGATCCTCGGCCAGCAGCACGTTATAGGTCCGCACCGCCCCGCCCGTCGCGATGGCTTCGACAATGATGCCCTGCGCCTTCAGCGCCGCCCGCAGGTCCGGGTCGAACCGTGCAATGTCGGTCCCGAGCCCAATCAGCAGCACATCGAGCTGGTCCGCCACCGCGAACACCGGCGCAAGCGCCTCCAGCGTCAGCTCGGTCGGCGCCGATACCGCCCAGGCCTGCATGCCGGTCGGCAGGCACAGCAGCGAGCCGCGATGGCTCATCCCCGCGAAGCGGAAGCCGCCATTGCCATAAGCGTCGATCTGGACCTGCTGGGGGTAGAACCCCGCCCCCGGCTCCGCCATGTCAGACCGCGGCGCCGTCGGCGCGCCGTGCGTCCTTGGCCTTCTTTTCCTTAGCTTCCTCGGCTTCGCTGCGCGGCTTCAGCCCGAAGTAGATGAGGATCGGGCCGCCGATGAACACCGACGAATACATGCCGAAGATCGAGCCGAAGGTCATGGCGATGGTGAAGCCGCGGATCGCCTCGCCGCCGAAGAACACCAGCGGGAACAGCGCCAAGAGGACCGTGAACTGCGTCAGCGACGTGCGCACGATCGTCTGGTTGATCGACAGGTTGATGATCTCGGGGATCGTCATCTTCTTGTACTTGCGTAAGTTCTCTCGGACGCGATCCGAGATCACCACCGTCTCGTTCAGCGACAGGCCGACGAGTGTCAGCACCGCCGCGATCGAACTGAGGTTGAACTCCAATCCGGTGAGCGAGAATAACCCCACCGTCATGATCACGTCGTGCGCCGTCGTCGTCACGGCCGCGAGACCGAACTGCCACTCGAAGCGGAACCACACGTAGATCAGGATGGCGATCAGCGACACCACCACGGCGAGCGTACCGTTGATGGCCAGTTCGCCCGACACAGTGCCGCTGACGGCCTCGGTGCGGCGCACCTCGTAGTTGTCGGTCGCGAGAACCTGCGTGACCTTCTGCACTGCCACCTGCTGCTCAGCGTCACCGCCCGGCTGCAGCTGGATACGGACGAGCAGGTCCTGCGGCGTACCGAAGCTCTGCACCTGCACTTCGCCCAGCCCGAGCGGATCGAGCAGCTCGCGCACCTTGGCCGGGTCCGCATCGCCATCGGCCGTATGCTGCACTTCGATGGCCGAACCGCCGACGAAGTCGATGCCGAGGTTGAAGCCCTTGGTGAAGGCGAGCCCAATGGCGCCGATGGTCAGGACGATCGAGAGGATGATCGCGTAGCGCGACATCTTCATGAAGTCGATCTTGGTGCCATCCGGAATGAACCGGAAATGCTGGATCTTGAGTGTCTTAGGGCGCTTCCAGCGATACCAGACCGAGATGAACAGGCGTGTCACCGTGTAGGAGGTGAACAGCGAGGTCAGGATGCCCAGCGCCAGGGTCACGGCGAAGCCCTGGATCGGACCGGAGCCGAGGAAATAGAGCACGATGGCCGCAATGAGCTGCGTCAGGTGCGAGTCGATAATGGTGCCCCACGCGCGGTGGAAACCCGCATCGAGCGAGGCGATGATCGATTTGCCCGATCGCTGCTCTTCTCGCATTCGTTCGTAGATCAGGACGTTCGCGTCCACCGCCACGCCGATGGTCAGGACGATACCGGCGATACCCGGCAGCGTAAGCGTCGCGCCGAGCGCCGAGAGCGAGCCGAGAATAAGGATCACGTTGAGGACCAGCGCCACGTTCGCGAACACGCCGAACATGCCATAGGCGATCACCATGAAGGCAACCACGAGCACGGACGCAACCGCACCCGCGGTGATGCCCGCGCGAATGGAGTCTGCACCAAGGCTCGGACCAACCGACCGCTCTTCCACCACGTCGAGCGTCGCCGGCAACGCACCGGCGCGCAGCAGCACCGCGAGGTCATTGGCGCTCGCCGTCGTGAAGTTGCCGCTGATCTGGCCCGAACCGCCAGTGATCGGGGAGTTGATGACCGGCGCCGTGATCACAGTGTTGTCGAGCACGATCGCAAAGCGCTTGCCGACATTCTTCGACGTGATGTCGCCGAAGGTGATGGCGCCGCGCGTATCGAAGGTGAAGCTCACCACCGCCTGCCCGGTCTGCTGGTCGAATCCGGGCTGTGCGTTGGTCAGCGCTTCGCCGCCGAGTTCGATATTCTCGTTCAGCAGCTCGCTGCCGCCGTCCTGGCTGGGCATGATCATATAGCCCGACGGAATACCCTGGGCCTCGGCCTGTGCCGCCGTCATCGACGGATGGACCAGGTGGAAGGTCAGGCGCGCCGTGCGCGAAATCAGTTCCTTGAGCCGCGTTGAATCCTCAAAGCCTGGCACCTGCACCAGCACGCGGTTCGTGCCCTGCCGCTGGATCGTCGGCTCGGTCGTACCCACCTCGTCGACGCGGTTGCGGATCACTTCCATCGACTGTGCCACCAGCGAAGCCATGCGCTGCTGGATGCCGTCAGGCGTGAGTGTGACGACGATCTTTCCGTCGGCGGTCTCGGAGAATGCCAGCTCCGGCACGCCGCCGACGCCGAACGTCGACGACACATTGTTCTGCAGCTTCTGCACCGCTGCGAAGGCAGCATCCTTCTGCGTCGGATCGGTCAGCTCGACCGTGATCGAGTCCGTGCCCGTCGTGATCAGGTTGCCGATGCCGTTCTCGTTGGCCAGCGTCGAGCGCACATCGCGGCGCAGCGACTTGATGCGCTCCGCGATGATCGACTCTTGGTTGACCTGAAGCAGCAGGTGCGAACCGCCCTGCAGATCGAGGCCGAGGACGACCGTGTTCTTGGGCAATACGCCCGGCCAGCTGTTCAAAACATCCTTGGGCAAAAAGCTCGGGATCGTGAACAGAATGCCAAGCACCGCAACGATGATGATGATGGCTGTGCGGAGGGGCGAGAACTGCATGTCGAGCTTTACGTCCTTGATGGGGCACCCACGAGGACAGCAGGCTGTCCTGAGGCAAGCGGAGCCTTGAAGGCTCCGCGTCTATGTCAGAAATGCGTCAGCCGGCCCACGATCAGGTGAACCGGCTGGAAAGTGGCTCAGGCCTTGTTGTCGTTGACCGGGGTCGATTTCGACCGCACGTCCGAAACACCGCCGCGCGTGACCTTGACGCGAGTGCCCTGGGCGATCTCGACCTCGAGGTCCTCGCCGTCGACGGCCTTGGTCACCTTGCCGACGAGACCACCGGTGGTGACCACGGTATCGCCGCGCGAAATCGACGACAGCATCGCCTGGTGCGCCTTCATCCGCTTCTGCTGCGGGCGGAAGATCAGCAGCCAGAAGATCACCACCAGCAGCAGGATCGGGGCAAACTGGATCAGCAGATCTGCGCCGCCCATTCCGGGGGCAGCGGCCGCGTCTTGCGCGAAGGCGGGGGTCACGAACATCAAAGAGGCTCCTAGCTCTGTTGGTCTCGGCCCGTCGGATCGGCCGTTGTCGCCCATATAGGGCAGGTTTCCGGCGAAGGGCAGTCCAACCCGGCAAAAATCGCGCGGAATATAGAGGCCATACACAAGGATTGCAAAGCCAATCGGGGTGGGTCTAAAGGTAGGCGTACCCGGGAGTACTGCCTTATGTCTGAAGACAATTCGGCTGCAATCGCAGCCGCCCTCAATCGCATCGCCGAGACCCTCGAGGCGCTGAAACCGGGCGCAAAAGCCGCAGGACCAGTCCTTACCGACGCCACCGCCTATCACTGGGATGCTGCCGCCGGCACGCTCATGCCCGTTCCGAAGGTGTCGCGCGTTCCGCTCGGGATGCTCAAAGGCATCGACGACGTACGTGAAATCCTGCTGCAGAACACCCTGCAGTTCGCCCGCGGCTATGCCGCCAACAACGCGCTGCTCTGGGGCGCGCGCGGCATGGGCAAGAGCTCGCTGGTCAAGGCCCTCCACGGCCACATCACCGCACTCGACGAGCCCGGTCTTGGGCGCCTGATCCTCATCGAGATCGCCCGTGAGGACATCGAGGCCCTGCCCCGCTTGATGCGGCTGATCGCCAGGGAAGAAGCCGCGCGCTTCATCGTCTTCTGCGACGACCTGAGCTTCGACAAGGACGAGACCAGCTACAAATCGCTGAAGACCATCCTCGACGGCGGCCTCGAGGGCCGGCCCGAGAACGTCCTCTTCTACGCCACCTCCAACCGCCGCCACCTGATGCCGCGCGACATGGTCGAGAACGAGCGCTCGACCGCCATCACGCCCGGCGAAGCGGTGGACGAGAAGGTCTCGCTCTCCGACCGCTTCGGACTTTGGTTGGGCTTCCACAACTGCGACCAGCCGACCTACCTTGCCATGATCCGTGGCTACTGCGACGAGTACGGCCTCACGATCGACGACGAGACCCTTCGTGCCCGCGCGGTGGAATGGTCGATGACCCGCGGCGCCCGTTCCGGCCGCGTCGCCATCCAGTTCGTCCGCGCCCTGGCAGGAGAACAGGGCAAGGCGATCTGACTTTCTCATCCTCCCCCGCGTGGCGGGGGAGGATGACCGGCGAAGCCGGTGGAGGGGGCGGCAACACCTACCGGCTGTCATCCCAGCGAAAGCTGGGACCCATCCCACAGCCGGTGCAAGAGGAGAATTGGGCCGCAGCTTTCGCTGGGGTGACAGCCAGTGGTGTGACGGCAACGCGCCTCCCACCCGCCGACCGACAAATTGAGAAGAAACAAACATCCCGAGGGGGGACAATTGAGTTCATCGCACAATTTGAGGTGGTCGCACGGCGAGGCGACCATCGTGACCACGGCTGCAACTGTAACCGACCTCACGTTCAACCTGCCCAACGGCCGATTCCAGCCGTTCGCCCGCGCACCCTGGGTCGGCAAGGTCGATGACCCCGCCATCGTGGGACACCTCCGCGTGCTATCCGGCGATTTCGTCGGCGTACCCTTCGGCACCGGCGGCCGCGAGGCCCCGAACCTGCCCGAGTGGAGCCGCCTGATGACCCAGCCGGCCAACGGCACCATCCACGGCCCATCCGCCCACTATGACTGGACCATCGTCTCTGGCGACGACCACAGCGTCACCCTGGCGCTCGACTACGAAGCCCACTCCGTCGTCCGCCGCCTCGAGCGCACCATCACCGCCCGTGACGGGTCCCCTGCCCTCGATTTCACGCTGAAAATCGTCGCCCGCCACAAGGCCCAGATCTCCTGCGGCCTCCACCCCAACTTCCGCCTGCCCGAACAGCCCGGCCGCCTGAAGCTCGACATCGAGTTCGCCTTCGGCCTCGTTCACCCCGGCCGCGCGACATCACCCGATGCGCAGGAATTCGCCACCCTCGCCTCCATCCCCAAGGATGGCGGCCACGTCGACATGACGCATGTCCCGCTCAGCCCCCGCACCGATTTCAACGTGCAGATGTGCGGCGTCACGAGCCCGCTCACCGGCACCTATCTCGACGAAGGCGCCGGCTTCGAGCTCGACTGGGATCGCGACCTGCTCCCCACGCTGATGTTCTGGCACACCGACGGCGGCATCGGCGGCGAGCCCTGGAACAACCAGTTCCGCGCCCTCGGCTGCGAGCCCCTGGCCTCCACCTTCGACTTCCACACCGACGTCTCGACCGGCCCCAACCCGATCAACGCCCGCGGCGTGAAAACCTGGGTGGATATCGACCCGGCCAAACCGCTGGAAATCCACCACTCGGTGCGCGGCTTCACGACGAAGTAGCACCGGCCTCTCCGTGATCCTCCCCCGTTTACGGGGGAGGGGGACCGCCGAAGGCGGTGGAGGGGGCGGCCACAAACACAGGCGCTTCCCGTCGCCCCCTCCACCAGCTTCGCTGGTCCCCCTCCCCCGCTGCGCAGGGGAGGATCACCGCACTGCCGTCAGGCACGCCTCGTCCCCAGAACAGAAAGGCCCCGGTCTCCCGGGGCCTCTTGCATTCATGTCGGCTCGATCAGCTCGCCAGCAGCGGCACCGGATCCACCGGGGTCGCGCCCTTGCGCAGCTCGAAGTGCAACTGCGACTTGGCGACGCCGCCGGTCTTGCCGGCCGTGCCGATATTGTCGCCGCGGTTCACCACTGTACCCTTGGCCACGTTCATGTCCTTGAGGTGGGCATAGGCCGACACGTAGCCATTCGGGTGGCGGATCAGGATCAGGTTGCCGTAGCCCTCGACGCCCGAGCCGGCATAGATCACCTGGCCGTTCTCGGCGGCGCGGACCGCGGTGCCTTCCGGCGCCTCGATATTGATGCCGGTGCCCTTGGAGTTGGCGAAGTCGGTGATCACGCGGCCCGAGATCGGCCAGCGGAACTTGTCGGCACCCGAAAGGACCGGTTCGCTCTTGGGCTGCTCGAGCGGCTTGGCCTCGGCGACCGGAGCCGGCCCGGCATCGGAAAGCGGAGCCAGCGGCTTCACCGTCGCGGCGGGCGTCTTCGGCTGCTGGTCCAGCGAAGCGACAGCGACCGGCGCGGCCAGCGGCTTCTCGGCCGGAGCAAGAGTGTCCACCGCCTGCGAGGCGCTCGGCTTCGGCCCGAGGGCCGCAAGTGTCGAGGCCTTACCGGGGATCACGATCTTCTGGCCGACATAAATCTTGTCCGGCGACGAGAAGCCGTTCGCCTGGATGATCGCCTGCGCCGTCACATTGTAGCGGCGCGCCACCGTATAGAGGCTCTCGCCGCTTTCGATCTGGTGGACGTAGGCGTTCGAAGGAACGGAAACGAGCGTATTGGACTGGGGAGCCGGTGCCAACGCCGCCACCTGGGTGGTCGACGGAACCGGGCTCAGGGGCTGGGCAGCGGGCATCATCGGTTTACTTCCGTTGGCTGACGAGGTGAGCACAGGCAAGTCTTCAGTCGATACTGAGCCAAGCGGCTGGCTGCTGACGGGCATGGAGGCCGAGCCGACCATCATCCCGCCAGGGCTCCCGCCCCCGCCGATATTCTCAGGTGGAACAAAGCGGCTCTCGGCGAGCCTGCCAGGCATGGGCTGGGACGCGGGCATCGACGCGGCAGCATTGACCGAACCGGTCGTGGTCCTGTCGAAGCCGAGCCCACCCAGCGAACTGCACCCAGAAAGCGCTGTGGCACTCGCGAAGAAAGCCACAATCGCGGCGGTTTTGAACGCCCTTCCGGTCACGCGATTACTCATCAGTCCACTCTACGCAGGTACTCAATGGACTGGAGGTTAGGGCGTTAAGGTAAAGAGTGATTTAAATGCGAAGCAATTTGCAGCACCATGTGATCACGGATTCAGGAGTCGGTAGGGTTAAGACGCGGCAGCGCCATGAACGTCGGTTCAGAACCCGTTCATCCACGTGGCAGACGAGCGACCAAAATGCGGAAGCCACCCTGACCTTCCGGCCACGATCCTGCCCATACCAACCAGCCGTCATCCCGGCGAAGGCTAGGATCCAAATCACAGCCAGCGCCAGCGGAAGCTTGGATCCCTGCCTGCGCAGGGAAGACACCGGGTGATGGGTCCACTTATGCCCGCGCCCATCCGACCATGCGAAACTGGCGCCCGGATCAAAGAGGACGGGACAGCATTGTGGCAATCGCAACGGAAACAGGCGCGGTGAACGACCTGAACGAAATCCGTTCAGTCGTTCAAATCCCCACCACTCCATCCAGCCGGCCCACCAACTCGTGATGGGTATGCTGCAGCATCAGCGGCGTCACCGTGATGGCATTCTCGTGCACCAGCAGCCCGAAATCGTTCTGCGGATCGAGCGGGGTCGGCGTCTCGGGAATGGCGATGAAGAACTTCCCGGCATTGTCGCTGGCGTAATACGCCATAGGTGACCGCGAGAAGCGCTGGAACGGCACCACGCGCACGCCGCTCACATCCTCCGGCGCGCAATAGGGCAGGTTCACATTGAAATAGGCGTCGCCGCGCGTCTTCACCTCGGCCAGCAGCTGCTTGATCACACGCGCCGAATAGGTCCGCGAGTTCGTCCAGTTCACCTCGTCGCCGAGCGCATAGTTGACGCCCTGGCTGATGCCGATGCCGAGCGCGCCATGCAGCGCCCCCTCGCGCGCACCCGCGACCGTGCCTGAGCAATTGAGAATATCGCCCAGGTTCTGCCCGTTGTTCACGCCCGACAGCACGAGGTCGGGCCGCAAGTCCTTGCAGACATGCGTCATGCCCGCGACGACGCAGTCGGCCGGCGAGCCGCCGACCACCGCGTAAACCCGCTCTTCGCGCTTATCGAGCCCCAGTTCCCGCCCGAAGGTGAACCGGTGCGACGCGCCCGACTGGTTGCCGTCCGGGGCGACCACCCACACATCGTCGCTGATCTCCGCGGCGATCTCGCGCATCACCGCGATGCCGGGTGCATCCACACCATCGTCGTTCGTGATCAGGATTCTCACGAGCGCGCACCGATGGTCTTCAGCCCCTTCATGTATGGCTGCAGCACATCGGGAACCAGCACCGAGCCATCCTCCTGCTGGTAATTCTCCATCACCGCGATCAGCGCCCGACCCACGGCCACGCCCGAACCGTTGAGCGTGTGCACGTGCCGGACCTTGCCGTCCTTGTCGCGGAAACGCGCATCCATGCGCCGCGCCTGGAAATCACCGCAGACCGACACGGACGAGATCTCGCGATAGGTATCCTGCCCCGGCAGCCACGCCTCGAGGTCGTAGGTCTTCTGCGCCCCGAACCCCATGTCGCCGGTCGACAGCAGCATCACCCGATAGTGGATCCCCAGCTGCTTCAGCACGTCCTCGGCGTCCGACAGCATCTTCTCATGCTCATCGCCCGAGGCTTCCGGCGTGGTGATCGCCACCATCTCCACCTTGTTAAACTGATGCTGCCGCAGCATCCCGCGCGTATCACGCCCAGCCGACCCGGCTTCAGACCGGAAGCACGGCGTCAGCGCCGTCAGCCGCATCGGCAACTGCTCTTCGCTGAGAATGCTCTCCCGCACGAAGTTCGTCAGCGGCACCTCGGCCGTCGGGATCAGCGCCAGCCGCCCGTCGCCATGCGGCACGAAAAACAGGTCTTCCTCGAACTTCGGCAACTGGTTAGTACCGTAAAGTGCTTCGTCGCGGACAAGGTAGGGCGGCTCCGCCTCGGTATAGCCATGCTCGTCCACATGCAGGTCGAGCATGAACTGCCCGATCGCCCGCTCGAGCCGCGCCAGATGGCTCTTCAGCACCACGAACCGGGCACCCGAAAGCTTCGCCGCCACCTCGAAATCCATCTGCCCCAGCGCTTCGCCGGTCTCGAAGTGCTCCTTCGGCTTGTAGCTGAAGCTTGGCTTGGCCGGCCGGTCCTTGGCCGCCGTCGCAGCTGTGCCATTGCGCCCAAAATACTCGACATTGTCGCTCTCGTCGGCGCCACGCGGCACCTCGTCGAGCGGCAGGTTCGGCACAACCGCCAAGGCCTTGCTGAGCTTATCCTCGGCCTCCTTGCGCGTCGCTTCGCCCGATTGCACCACGTCCTTGAGATGCGCCACTTCATCCAACAGCGCCTGGGCCTTGGCCTCGTCCTTCTGCGCCTTGGCCTGCCCGATCTGCTTCGACAGCGTGTTGCGCCGGGCCTGTGCCTCCTCGACCGTCACGATCGCCGCGCGGCGGGAGTCGTCGAGCTCGATCAACTGAGAGGCCGTGAACGGCACATTCTTGCGCCCGGCGAGGGCAGCATCGAACGCGGCGGGATTGGCTTTGATCCAGTTGATATCGAACATTTCGGGCCTGAACTCGGGGAAGGCGTCCTGAATAGCGGATTGCCGAGGCGGATCAAGCCCCGCCGCAGCCGCAGGCGATCAGCTACACGCGACCTTATAATGCCGCACCGTCTCGGCCATCCCGTACACCAGCGCATCCGCCGTGATCGCATGCCCGATCGATACCTCGGCCAGATCGGGAATCGCATGCTTCAGCGGCGGCAGGTTGATCAGGTTGAGGTCGTGCCCGGCATTCACCTGCAACCCGCCCTGCCCCGGCCGCGCATTGTGCCCGGCCGCCCGCGCCGCGTCGGCAGTCTCCTTCAGCGCCGCGAGGTGCACCGCCTGCACCTCCGCCTTCAGCGCCCCGCCATACGGCCCGGTATAGAGCTCCACGCGGTCCGCCCCGACACTCGCCGCCGCCGCCGGCGCCGACGGATCGGCGTTGATGAACAGCGACACCCGGATGCCCGCCGCCTTCATCCTCGATATCGCCGGCGCCAGCACCGCCCGGTTCGCCTCGATGTTCCAGCCATGGTCCGACGTCGCTTGCAGCGGGTCGTCCGGCACGAACGTCACCTGGTCAGGATGCGCCCGCTCGACCAGCGTCAGGAAATCCTCGCTCGGATAGCCCTCGAGGTTGAACTCGCGCCCCGGATAATCCTGCCGCAGCAGCGTCACCAGCTCGAACACATCTGTCCGCCGGATGTGTCGCTCGTCCGGCCGCGGATGCACCGTGATCCCGTCCGCCCCCGCGTCGAGCGCGATGCGCGCAATGTCGACAACGCTCGGCCACGGCACGCTGCGCCGGTTGCGGAGAAAGGCGATGGCGTTGAGGTTCACCGAAAGATGCGTCATGGCAGCCCACCAGAGCGCTTTCAGGAAGAGTTCGAAAGCGCGACAACTCAAAGACTTGGGTATCGCTGCATACCCCATCACCGGTGCCGCGGCCAATCGAACGTTTTGATGAAGCCTATCGCTCAGCGCGATGCCCGCCGCTCAGCAATCACGACCGCGATCCCACTGACGAGGATCATCCCAATGCCGGCGAACCCCGTCGCGTTCGGCAAAGTCCCGAAGATCAGCGCGCCCAGCACCAGCGCCCACAGCGTCCCCGTATAGAAGAACGGCAACACCGCCCGCGTCTCGGCCACCCGGAAGGCGAGAAACAGCAGCAGTTGCGCCAGCGTCAGCAGCGCCGCCGCGCCTACGATCAGCAGCAGTTCCCCCGCACTTGGCGCCACCCACTGGCCCAGCACCAGCATGGGCACCCCCATGCCGACAACGCTCACCGCTGAAACGGCAACCGCCACCGCCAGTGCCGGCACGCCAGAATGCACCCGCCGCCCTAGGAGGTCGCGCCCGGCGCTCAGCAGCGCACTGAGCAGCCCGAGCAGGATGTACGGCTGAAGCCCTGCCCCGCCCGGCTGCGCCACCAGCACCGCGCCAAGCAGCGCCAACGCCACCAGGGCATATGCCCCCCAGCCAACGCGATCGCCGAAAAACACCACCGCGCCCAGCAGCACGAACACTGGCGTCAGCTGCAGGATCGCGGTCAGGTCGGCCAGTGGCGCCGTCGCGACCGCGAACACGAACGCGATCGACGCGCCACACTCTACGAGACTCCGCGTCAGCACGCGCCTGTCGAGCACATGCCGCAGGCTCCCGAGCGACGCGGTGAGCGCCAGAACCGGTAGCCCGAGCAGCACCGCCGCAACCGCGCGCAAAAACATCGTCTCCAGCGGCGGCAGATGCAGCACGGCCAGCTTCACCAGCGCGTTGTTGACCGTCAGCGCCAGGTTGGCCAGCACCATATAGGCGATGCCGGTGAGGTTGGATGGAGCCTTCACGCCACTGGCGCCAACCGCCTGCGCCGCTCGTCGAGCAGCACCACCGTGATCCCGCTCGCCACGACCAGAACGATTCCGCAGAGCGCCAGCCAGTTCGGCAGCTGTCCAAACACCACCAGCCCCGAAACCACGGCCCAGAACGTGAAGAAGTAGTAGAACGGCGCCACGGCGCTCGTCGGCCCTATGCGGTAGGCCATGAAGATGAAGAAGTGGCCGCAGATCAGGAACAGCGCCGCTCCCGCAAGCAGCAGCAGGTGGTGCGCCTGCGGCATCACCCAGCTCTCGGTCGCAACATGCATGATCCCCGAGCCGACCAGCACCACAATCACCGCCGACATCGCGACGATCAGCCCTGGCACATCATGCGAGATCCGCCGTCCAGCGATGTCGCGAACAGCGCAGAACACTGCGTTCCCCAGCGCCAGCATTGCATAGATTGAGATCCCCTGCATTGTCGGTTGCGCCACCATCAGCGCCCCGACGAAGCCGAGCCCGATCAGCCCCATCCGCACCGCGCCAATCCTCTCGCCGAATAGGATCGACACGCCCACTAGCACAAGCAGCGGCGTGATCTGCCCGAGCGCCGACGCATCCGCGATCGGCATATTTGCGAGTGCCACGATATAAAGCAGGATCGCCGCCATCTCGGCCAGGTTTCGCGCCAGCACGCGCCAGTCGAACAGTTGCGGCAGGTTCTTGCGATAGCCGAGCACGAACAGCAACGGCATGCCCCAGATCGCGGCCATCGCGCCGCGCAGCATCAGCACCTCGTATGGCGGCAGCCCCTCGGTCGCCAGCTTCATCATCGTGTCGTTGATCACATACGTTCCGGTCGCGATGACCATGAACAACGGCCCGCGGAACGGATGGCTGGCGAACGACACGAATATCCCCTCAAGAAAAGGCCGGGATCGCTCCCGGCCCCAGCCTTTTACATGCCCTCGGCGCCGCGCGATATCGCCGCGAGGCCAGTGCGCACGACTTCCACCAGCCCGAGCGGCACCATCAGCGAGATGAAGCTGTCGATCTTGGATGGCTTGCCGGTCACCTCGAACACGAAGCTCTCGGTCGTCGCATCGACGATCTGCGCCCGGAACGCATCGGCCAGCCGCAGTGCCTCGGCGCGCGGCTCGCCCGAGCCCGCCACCTTGATCAAAGCCAGTTCGCGCTCCAGCGATTTGCCCTCGGCGGTCAGGTCATGCACCCGGTGGACCGGGATCAGCCGCTCGAGCTGCAGCTTGATCTGCGCCAGCGTCTTGGGCGTCGCCACCGTCACCACGGTGATCCGCGACAGGCCCTTGTCGTGCTCGGTCTCTGAGACAGTCAGGCTATCAATATTGTAGCCGCGCGCCGAGAACAGCCCGACCACCCGGGCGAGAATGCCCGGCTCGTTGTCGACCAGCACCGAAAGCGTGTGCCGCTCCGGCGTCTGCGACTCCGGTGCGAGGAAGTAGGCCGATCCGCTCGGCTGAAGGTGTGCGTTCATCGTCTCTCTCCTCAGACCAGCTGGCGTCCCTTGGCGTCGATCACGGCGCCAATGTCGTCGGTGAAGTCGGGCAGGATCATCTCGTTGTGCGGCTTACCCGACGGGATCATCGGCAGGCAGTTCTCGTGCTTTTCAACGAGGCAGTCGAACAGCACCGGACCGTCGTAGTCGAGCATCTCGGCGATGGCCGCATCGAGCTTTGCCGGATCATCGCACTTGATGCCCTTGGCGCCATAGGCCTCGGCCAGCCTGACGAAATCGGGCAGGCTTTCCGAGTAGCTGTGAGCGTAGCGGCTGCCGTGCAGCAAATCCTGCCACTGGCGGACCATGCCCATGCGCTCATTGTTGAGGATGAAGATCTTGATCGGCAGCCGGTACTGCACCGCCGTCGAAATCTCCTGCATGGTCATCTGCACCGAGGCTTCGCCGGCGATGTCGATCACCAGCGCATCCGGGTGCGCAACCTGCACCCCGACCGCGGCCGGCAGCCCATAGCCCATCGTCCCGAGACCGCCCGAGGTCATCCAGTGGTTGGGCTGCTCGAAATGGAAATGCTGCGCCGCCCACATCTGGTGCTGGCCGACTTCCGTCGTGATGTAGACCTCACGCCCCTTGGTGGCGGCGTAGAGACGCTGGATCGCGTGCTGCGGCTTGATCGTGGTGTCGGAGTTCTTGAAGCCGAGCGAATTTCGGGCGCGCCAGCCCTCGATCTGCTTCCACCACGGCGCGATCGCCTCGGTCCGCGGCTGGTTGGTCTTGGAGCGCCAGATGCGGACCATCTCCTCGAGCACCAGCCCGCAATCGCCGACGATGGGCAGGTCGATGCGGACGTTCTTGTTGATCGAGCTCGGATCGATATCGACGTGGATCTTGGTCGAGCCCGGCGAGAACGCATCGATGCGGCCGGTGATGCGGTCGTCGAAACGCGCACCGATGTTGATCATCAGGTCGCAGTCATGCATCGCCATGTTGGCTTCGTAGGTGCCGTGCATGCCCAGCATGCCCATCCACTGCGGGTTCGAGCCGGGGAACGAGCCCAGCCCCATCAGCGTCGAGGTCACCGGAAAGCCGGTCAGTTCCGCCAGCTCGCGCAGCTTCTCACTCGCTTCCGGACCGGAATTGACCACGCCACCACCGGTGTAGAAGATCGGCCGCTCGGCGCGCAGCATCAGGTCCACCGCCGCTGCGATGGCGGCCGCGTCGCCGGACGTGGCCGGGTGATAGCTCTTGTGGCGGCTGACACCGACCTCGTCACGACCGAGATAGGTGCCCATCGCGAACTGGACATCCTTGGGGATATCGACCAGCACCGGGCCGGGGCGACCGGAACTCGCGACATGGAACGCCTCGTGCAGCACGCGCGCCAGATCGTTGACGTTCTTGACCAGATAATTGTGCTTGGTGCAGGAGCGGGTGATGCCGACCGTATCGCATTCCTGGAACGCGTCCGAGCCGATCAGCGGCGTCGGGACCTGTGCCGAGAGCACGACGATCGGGACCGAGTCCATCAGCGCATCGGTCAGCGGGGTGACGACGTTGGTCGCGCCCGGGCCAGACGTCACCAGCACGACTCCAACTTTCCCGGTGGAGCGCGCATAGCCTTCGGCCATGTGGCCGGCGCCCTGCTCGTGGCGGACGAGGATATGCTGCACCTTGTCCTGCTGGAACATCGCATCATAGATCGGCAGCGCGGCGCCGCCCGGATACCCGAAGATGTGCTCCACCCCCTGGTCCACCAGCGCCTGGATCACCATCTCCGCGCCCGTCATCTGTTCGGCCATCTCAGTCACTCCACCCCGGGTATCCCGGTCTTGTCTTCGTTCCACCTCCGCACCGGCCTAAGGAATCGGAGGCAATAAAAAAGGCCCCGTTTGGGACCTGTTTTCGGCGCACCGACTCGTCGCGGGGACTGTTACCCCACGCGCTCGATGCGCCCCGCTACTACGATAAGCTTCTGCACGGATGTGCTCCGGACGTTAGGTGCGCGTTTATGAGCGTGGCGGGGGTGGGTGTCAAGGGGGCGAACTCACGTCCGCTTCGAGCCAAATGCGGTCCTGCTACGCCGCGATCCACTCCCATGCCCCCTCGCTGGGCCTGACTCGTCCGAGGCCTGGGAAAGGCAGATGGTAGGCCATCAGCAGGGTATTGTTCGCGGCCGCTTCGTCCAGCAACCTCCGCCGCGTCTCTACGACCAGCATCGGATCGTAGTCATATTGGGAAACCCAATCGCGAGTGGTGAGGTTTTCGGGTTGGTAGAACAGGTCGGCAACGAAAAGCAGAACGTGACCCTGGCTTTGGATCCGAACCACCGAGTTCCCCGGAGTGTGTCCTGGAGCAGCAATCATGGTGACGCCACCGACGATCTCGGAGAGCTGATCGTCCACCGGGTGCAATATTTCGCCGAGCACCTCCAGGGCCATCGGAGGAACGTCGTTGACCCTCGACCGAAACGCTTCGTCATATAGAGGACTACGCTTGAGGCGGACGGGTTGCTGTCTCCAGAAGCTTACCTCCGAACTCATGATGCTGTGACGTGCCTGAGGAAACGCAGCTTGGTTCCGATCAGCGGCGCCGCCAATATGATCGAAGTCTGCGTGAGTAAGAATGACGGCATCTATCGATGCGGCAGCTACGCCAGCATCCTTCAGCCGGGCAAGTAAGCGGCCGGGATTGCCTGGATCGTGTGATCCCGCGCCGGTGTCGATCAATATGCGCTGCTCGCCTTCCACCAGCAGAACGTTGCGGGCACCACCCTGATCGGTGTCGGCGATAGCGGTGCACTTGAAGTGCCCAATGTCGAATCGTCGGATCGTTTCATGCATGACGGTGCAGCACTCAGCGGACGCGCCTTACCAAACTCAGATAGAAGGTGGATCGATGAACAAACCCCAGTTGCTCGTAGAGCCGGATAGCGGGGGTGTTGCCATCGTCGACCCCCAGAAATGCCACCGACCCAGCGTCGACGATGTCCTGCACAACGGCTGAAACCACAGCCTTAGCCAACCCTCTTCCTCGGTAGTCCGGATGCGTGCAGACCGTTGCGACCTCCGTATACCCCTCCAAACGAAGGCGCTCACCTGCCAACGCGACGAGTTCGTCGCCGTCGAATATCCCGCGAAATCCGCCAAGCTCCATCGCACGGGGACCGAGCGGCCCCGGACGTGCGATGTCCACCAGCGCCAGCATTTTGGAGAAATCGGCAGCGCCAAGTTTGGTGGTCGAAATCGCTCCGTCGGGCGGCGCGGGACGCGCTGATACCATCTGCAGCACCGGCTTGACGTGCAGCACTTCGAGTTCGCCGGAATTCTCGAGCGAAACTGGCGCGATCGCCAGGATCTCCGCTCCCAAAGGAATAGCGGAGGCAAGCGCATGCACATTGGCCCGCGACACCACCTCCAAAGCGGCGACGCTGCCGATATCCGGCGAAAGCAATCTCACTCGGCCCACAGCCCGGCTCTCCGAGGCGAGCGGACCGTTGAGCGCGTTCCAGAGATGATTGTCGAGGGGATGAACACTCATCCTAATCTCTAGCGAGCCGGTAGGTTCGTTCAACCTACGCCACAGCTCCAGTCTCCACCAGTTGACAGTGCCACCCGCTTGAGCGTTCGCCCAGGGCCAAGCGAAAAATTCCTCCCGGCGTCCTCATTTTATCCCCCCACCCCAACCCCCATGCGATAACCCCTCATCCGCGCGCCGAAGCGAAATCATGACGAGTGGTTGGTGCGGGGAGGCTGGGTGAGTGGCGGGTCGCCCCATTCAGGCCGTCCTACGTGCAGGATGGATCGGGAGGAGCAAATGCCGTCCGATCTGCCGTCTGCGTGAGGTCTACCGTTGCCGGTGAGCCAAGGGCCGTGCGTCGCAAGGCAATCCGCGGCGCCTAGGCCTCTCCGCCCTTCGCCCAACTTGCCTCCGCCCCCTCGCGCTGCAAATCTCCGCCCGTTGCGTCCAACGGTCCGCCACGCGACCGAGCTAATACTTAAAGGGATGAGATGACCAAGATCACCGGGATCGAGACGATCCGCACGCGCGCCGATGGCACATGGCTGTTTGTGAAAGTGCTCACCGACCAACCCGGCCTCTACGGCATCGGCTCGGCCAGCGACCACTATCGCGCGCGGGTCGTGCAGGCCGCCGTCGAGACCGTGGCGCCGCTGATCATCGGCCGCGACGCCAGCCGCATCGAGGACATCTGGCAGTCGATCCACACCTCCGCCTACTGGCGCAACGATGCCGTGATGAACACGGTTCAGGCCGGCATCGACATGGCACTGTGGGACATCAAGGGCAAGGAAGCCGGCATGCCGGTCTATCAGCTCCTCGGCGGCAAGACCCGCAGCGCCGTCGCGGCCTACGCCCATGCGGCCGGCAACTCCCTGACCGAGCTCGAGGACGATGTCCGCAAGTACTGGGAGGAAGGCTACACCGTCATCCGCTGCCAGCTCGGCAATTATGGCGGCGGCGGCTTCCTCGATCGCGAGAATGCCCGTGGGCCCAAGAACCACTGGCCGCAGGACAAGGCCTTCGACGACGACGCCTATCTCCAGGCCATCCCCGAGGCGTTCGCCCACCTGCGGGACAAACTCGGCTGGGGCCCGAAATTCACCCACGACGTGCACGAGCACCTCGCCCCGAACAATGCGGTGCAACTGGCCAAACTGCTCGAGCCCTATCGTCTGTTCTTCCTCGAGGACCTGCTCTCGCCCGAGCAGGTGCAATGGTATCGCCTCGTCCGCCAGCAATGCGCCACACCACAAGCCATGGGCGAGCTGTTCATCAACCCGCACGAGTATCTGCCGCTGATCACCGAGCGGCTGATCGATTTCGTCCGCGTCCGCATCTCCAAGGGCGGCGGCATCACCAATGCGCGCAAGATCGCGACGCTGTGCGAATGGTTCGGCGTCCAGACCGCCTGGCAGGAAGGGGGCGACAACGACCCGGTCAACCAGATGGCCGCCATGCATGTCGACCTCGCCTCGACCGCCTTCGGCATCCAGGAAGAGAACAACTTCAAGCCCGAGGAGTACGACCTCTTCCCCGGCCACGCCCTGCTCGAAGCCGGCTATCTCTACGCCAACGACCAGCCCGGCCTCGGCATCGACATCGATGTGAAGAAGGCCGAAGCCCTGCTCGATCCGGAAAAGGCCAGGAAGTCCTACTACATGGCCGAAGACCGCCGCCGCGACGGCAGCATCGTGCGGCCCTGACCTAGGGCGCGGCCGGCTCCCCAGCTCGGCCGCGCGTCCGTTCCTCGATCCGGGCCCGGTTGAGCGCCACCGCTTCCGGCGTCGGCTCCCACTCGCCGCACCACTCGGCCGGAATCTCCGCTACCAGCAGATGCACTTCCGCGAATGTCGGCTGATAGCCGCGCCGCCACATCTCCTCGACCAGCGCGGCCTGCCGCCGCGACAAATAGCCGAGCCGCGAATAAAAGAAGCGGATATGCCCCTTGCCCAGCGTGTAAGCGGTCGGATTGCGCGCATCGTCCGGACGCTCACCGCGCAGGATCGCCTGCCGCACCAGGCCAAAGACCCGCGGCAATTCCCTGTACTCGGCGACGAGATGCTTCACCGTCAGTTCGGCAGGCGGCACGCAGTTGATACGGGTCATGATCGTCCGCTTGTGGCTGGACCGGCAGAAACGGCGACCGACGCCGCCGAGTTTCAGGCGGCCGACACCTTCGCGATGAAGGTCCGGATCAGCGCCCCGATCTCGTCGGCCGGCAGCCCGTAGCGGCTGCCCGCGTCCGCAATGCCCATGTTCCCGCTGATCACGAACGCCCTGAGCCCGGCTTTCGCCAGTGCGGACGCCTGCTCGATGCTGAGCCCGCCGACGACCTGCACCGATGCCACCTTGCCGACCCGCTCGAACACGGCCTGCGCTACATCGGCGAGATAGCTCGAGGCCCAGAGGCCCGGATCGGCGCGCCGCGCATCGAGCTGCAGGTGCAGGCCCACCCCGTCCATGCCGGCCTCCACCATGCTCTCCGCCACATCGACCGCGACCGATGCCGGCCCCTGCAGCGGCAGGAGGATGTCGGCGAAAGCCAGCCGCGGCACATCTGCATAGCGCTGCCGATACTCGTCTCGCACTGCAGCGACAGCTTTGGCGCTCGGCACGCCCGCCGCCGCGAGGAAGTCGATGATGTTGCCGCCGCCCTCGTAGACGGTGCGGGCCTCGAAGCCGCCGCCGTCCATCGTCTTCATGTCGGCCAGCAGCAACGCCTTGGGGAAGCGCTGCCGGAACACCGGCACGACGTTCCGCACGCCCTCGTACTTGCAGAGTGGCGTCCCGATCTCGACGAGCGTGATCCCGGCATCGAGCGCAGCCTGCGCCACCGTGAGCCCCTGCGGGATGTTGTCGACATCCACCGAGATCTGGAACGTGTACTCGGTGCGCAACCGATCGAGCACGCGCGCGGACGCGGGATGCGAGGCAGTCATGGCTGAGAATCCTCCGGCGCGGCGGGTTGCTGTTATACCACGCTCCCCGGACGGTGCCGTCGGCAGCCAATCCCGTCAAGCCGACGAAGGGCGCAGGCGCCCTTCAACGGGACCTACTGCAGCATCGGCTTCTTGAGATAGGCGTTCCGGTCGGCGGATTTCACGCGCACCCAGTTCTCGCGGCCCTCGCGGACGATCCGCATCGGCACTTCCGAGCCGGCCGGACCGCTATCCCAGAGTTTGCGGTAGAAATCGGCCAGCCCTTCCACGGCGCCATCGCGCACGTCGGAAATGATGTCGCCGCGCTGGATACCGGCCTTGTCCGCCGGCCCGCCGTCCGAAACGCTCATCACCACCACTTCGCCGTCGCTCTCAGCCGAGAACACGCCCAGCCACGGGCGCGGCGGCCCCTCGACGCCACCGCGGGTCAGCAGTTCATCGAGGATGGGCGGCAGGAGGTCGATCGGCACGGCCATGTTGATATCGGCAACATCGCCATTACGCGACATCTGCAGCCGCAGCGAGCCGATACCGATCAGTTTGCCTTCGGCATCGATCAGCCCGGCGCCGCCCCAGGACGGGTGAGCCGGCGCAATGAAGATCGCCTCGTCGAGCAAGTATTCCCAGTAGCCGGCGAATTCCTGCTTGGCGACGATCGAGGCCCGCACCGAGCGCCCCTGCCCGTCTGCGAACACCACGGAATCGCCGAGGTCGGTCTTGGAGGATTTGCCCAGCTCCAGTGCCGGCAGGTCGAGCGGCATCAGCGCCTGCACGAGGCCGAAGCCGGTGGTCTGGTCATAGGCCACCGGATGCGCCGGGATCTGCCGGCCGTCGTGAGTGCCGAGCCACACTTCCTCGGCCTCGGTGATGAGATAGCCGATGGTCAGCACCAGGCCGCTCTCGCGGATTACCACGCCGCTGCCTTCGCGGACGGTGCCAAGTGCTTGTGCGGTAAAGGCATCGTCGGGGACGTTCGCACGCAGCGTGACGATGGAGGGCAGGATCGGATCAAAGGTCATGGGAGCCTCCTCTAGCGGAGTATGGGCCGCCCGGACCACGCGGGTCCAGCGCTGCCACCGGAAATCCCCCAACACGTAGGCGTCCGTCGCCCCGCCGACAAGCACCCTTCCCGCACCACCCGCGACCGCAGATCTGCCCTGCGCCGAAGCGGTGTCTTGCGACGCTCCGATTAGCTGAACCTTAACCGGGGCATAGGACAGTGCAGGAAGCGCGTACTGCACCGATCCTGCCATTTGGCAGCAGCGTCCGGAGCGATGTTGAAGGTGTCTCGCAGAAGCGGGTTTTGTTGGGTTTCCGGGCATCGGCCAGTCGCGACGGCCATTGCATCCGGGACCAGGTGTTAGTTCGGGGCCAGGCGCCGCATGCGTGTTATTATCGGTGTTGTCGTTATCTTCGCCAGCGTCATCGGCGGCTACATCGCGATGGGTGGGCACCTCGAGGTGCTGATGCAGCCCTTCGAGGCTGTCATCATCCTCGGCGCTGCTTTCGGTGCATATATCATCGGCAATACCGGCCCGGTCCTTAAGCAGACCGGCAGCATTTTCGGCATCCTGTTCCGTGGTCCGAGGTACACCAAGGAAGCCTATGTCGAGCTGCTCGGGCTGCAGTATACGCTGTTCAAGCTGGTGCAGGCCAAAGGCGTCCTCGCCCTCGAGCAGCACATCGAAAATCCAGAGGAATCCTCAATCTTCACGCGCTTCCCGATGTTCATGAAGAACCATCACGCCGTGGTTTTCATGTGCGACTACCTGCGCATGGTGACGCTGGGCACCAACGTCGTCCACGAGATGGAATCCTTGATGGACGAGGAACTCGAAACCCACCACCAGGAAAACGACCGCCTCGTCGGTGCCGTACAGTCGCTTGCCGACGGTACGCCGGCCCTCGGCATCGTCGCGGCCGTGCTCGGCGTGATCAAGACCATGGGCTCGATCAGCGAGCCGCCCGAAGTGCTCGGCCACATGATCGGCGGCGCGCTCGTCGGCACCTTCCTCGGCGTGTTCGTCGCCTACGGCTTCTTCGGCCCCATGGCCCAGTCGCTCAAGAACATCTTCGACGCCGAGGCCAAGTACTTCCTCTCGATGAAGGTGGGGCTGCTCGCCCACATGTCCGGCTACGCTCCCTCCATCGCCATCGAGTTCGCCCGCAAGGCGCTGATGAGTGAAGTGCGTCCGACCTTCGCGGAGATCGACGAGGCCACGGCCAACCTGCCTGCCCTCACCTGAGGACCTGAACCATGGCCAACGGCAATCTCCAGCCGATCATCATCAAGCGGGTCAAGAAGGCTACCCATGCCCATCACGGCGGCGCCTGGAAGATCGCCTATGCCGACTTCGTGACGGCCATGATGGCCTTCTTCCTGCTGCTCTGGCTCATCAGCATGACGACGCCTGAGCAGAAGAAGGGCCTCGCCGATTACTTCGCCCCGCCCAATGTCAGTGAGAGCCCGAGCGGCGCCGGTGGCGTCATGGGTGGCCAGGCCCTCGCCGAAGAGGGCGCCAAGATCCGCCAGGAAGCGAGCAAGGATGCGCTGACTGCTCCCGAGAGCAGCGAAGCCGGCCCACAAGCCGAAGCGCGCGGTGGCACGGACGAGGACGGCGGCAACGACAAGGCCGCGATGCTGGCCTCGACCGTCCCCATGCAGTCCAAGTACAACAAGGACTTCCACAGCGCCGCCGCCAGCATCAAGCAGGCCTGGCAGGCCAACCCGGACCTGACGACCGTCGCCGACAGCCTTCTCGTCGAGGAGACCGAGGAAGGCCTCAACATCCAGATCGTCGACCAGGAAGGCCGGCCGATGTTCCCCGAGGGATCGAAATATCCCTACGAGACAACACGCAAGGCCATCGCCGACCTCGCCCCGATCCTCCAGAAGCTGTCCAGCCAGATCGAAATCTCGGGTCATACCGCCGCCGGCGCCGCCTATCCCAACCCGCGCTATGGCGCCTGGGAACTCTCGTCCGACCGCGCCAATGCCGCCCGCTCCATCCTCGGTGAGTTCGGCCTCTCCGACGATCGCATCCACTCGGTGATCGGCCAGGCTGCCGCGGACCCGCTGTTTCCCAACGATCCCTACCTCGCCGGCAATGGCCGCGTGCAGATCGTCGTGAAATACGAGGCACCGCCAGTCCCAGCAGGCCTCAAGCCCTGATTAAACGAAAACGGCCCGGCAACCTGCCGGGCCATACCTCAATTCGCTCGAGCGTTTCAGCCGCGCGGCGAGCATTCCGCAATGTAGCGACGGCCGTTGCGGTCTTCCCACACGCACTTGGTCGGGTCGCGGTCGTAGCGACCGATGAGTTCGCCCGCCACGGCACCGGTGATCCCGCCGATTGCGGCACCGGCAGCGGCGCCGCCGACTGTACCGGTGGTTACGCCACCGATCACGGCACCTGCGATCGCGCCGGTGCTTGCAGCCCTTTCGGTGGTCGAACAGGCAGCGAGCGACAACGACGCGGTCAGCACCACGGCGATGGACAGAATTTTACGCATGAATAATCCCTCCGGGAGGTTTGGTTACGCGAGCCCGAGAGCCGAAATGCGGGGAACGTCAAATGGTTCCCGAGCTTGAGAGCCTGGCGCGATTGGGCTATGGCTCCCGCCCGCGATTGGAATACCGAAGATGGATGAGCCTCACGCGATGCCGACTATCGGCGTCGATACCCGCGTCTCTTCCTCAGGCTGGGCTGACGAGCTCCGGGCCAGCTTCGCGCTGGCCTGGCCGTTGATCGTTGCGCAGCTCGCCCAGAACCTGCTGTTCACCACCGACGTCGTGCTGATGGGCTGGCTCGGCCCGCAATACCTCGCCGCGGGCACGCTCGCCGGCGCCTTCCTCATCCCGTTCCAGTTGACTGGTGTCGGCATCGTCGGCGCCGTAGCGCCGCTCGTTGCCCAGGCTCGCGGTCGCGGCGACACCAAGGCCGTGCGCCGCATCGTGCGGCAGGGCTTCTGGGTGGCCATTGCCGTCGCTACCCTGCTGATCCCCATCGTTCTCAGCATCCGGCCGATCTATCTCGCGCTCGGGCAGGACCCGCACACTACGGAACTGGCCGAATCCTACATGCAGGCCGGGTTCTGGATGCTCTACCCCGTTCTCGGCATCATGGTCGTGCGCTCGTTCCTCTCCGCCTTTGCCGCGACCCGGGTCATCCTGCTCGTCACCATCATCGGCGTCATCGCCAATGCCGCCCTCGCCTACGCGCTGATCTTCGGCCATTTCGGCTTTCCGCGCCTCGAACTGCGCGGCGCGGCGATCGCCACCGGCCTTGTGAACGTCATCATGTTCCTGGCCCTGCTCGGCTATGTCGTGACGCACAGGAAGCTGAAGCGCTTCCACATCCTTGCCCGCTTCCACAAGCCCGATTGGCAGCGCTTCTTCGAAATCCTGCGTGTCGGCCTGCCGATCGGCCTGACCGTCGCCGCCGAAGTCGGGTTGTTCTCGGTCGCGGCTATCCTCATGGGCCGCCTCGGCACCAACGAGACGGCGGCACATGCCGTGGCACTGCAGCTCGCCTCCATGGCCTTCATGGTCCCGCTCGGCCTCGGCATGGCCGCGACGGTCCGCGTCGGCCTCGCCTATGGTCGTGGCGATGCCGAAGGCGTCCGCAAGGCGGCCTGGACCGCCATCGCGCTGGGTGTCGGCTTCATGACCCTGACCGCGTCGCTGTTCCTGATCATCCCGAATACGATGGTGGCCCTGTTCCTCGACAGCCAGAACCCGGACAATGCCACCGCGCTGATGCTTGCAGCGGGCTATCTCGGTATCGCCGGCCTGTTCCAGCTCGCCGACGGCGCCCAGGTTGTTGCCGCCCACGCCCTGCGCGGCCTGAGCGACACACGGATCCCGAGTTTCCTCGCCATCCTCGGCTACTGGTTCGTCGGCCTGCCCACCGCCTACGTGCTCGGTTTTGTCCTGAACTGGCGCGGCACCGGCATCTGGCTTGGTCTCGCCACCGGCCTTGCCTTCGTCGCCGTCCTGCTGCTTGCCCGCTTCGCCATGCGTCAGCGCCTCGGCCTGCTCAAGGGTATCGCGGCTACGGCGTAATCCAGTTCCAATCGCTCATCCGGTTACGATACCAGGTGCGCTGGCGCTTGGCATATTGCCGGGTAGCGATCACTGCGCGCTCGATCGCCTCGTCTTCCTCGATCTCGCCGCGCAGCATGGCCGCGATCTCCGGTACCCCGATCGCCTTCATCGCCGGGAGGCTCGGATCGAGATCGAGAGCCAATAGCGCCTCAACCTCCTCGGCGGCCCCATGCGCGAACATCGCCTCGAACCGTCGCGCGATCCGTCCCCGCAACACGTCGCGATCCGGGTTGAGCACCATGCGCTCGATCTCGAACCCATCGAGCAATCCGGCCTGCGCTTCGTCCTGAAAGCTTGCTAGCGACCGCCCTGTCGCATTCAGCACCGCCAGCGCCCGGATCACCCGCTGCGGGTCGGGCGCCTTGAGCCGCGCCGCGACTACCGGATCCCGCGCGGCAATCAGCCGCCCGCGCGCCTCCCGATCGAGCCCCGCTACGTCCGCCTCGGCAGCCGCGACCGCCTCCGGCGGCACTTCCGGTACGTCGGCAAACCCGGTGGTCAGCGCCTCGAAGTAGAGTCCGGTGCCACCGACGAAGATCAACGTCCGGTCGCCCTCTTCCGCAATGATCTGGGCCGCCGCCCGCGCCCATCCGCCAGTCGAAAATCGTACCGAAGGAGCCACCACGCCGTAAAGCCGATGCGGCACCCCGGCCATCTCGATCTCCGAGGGCCGGGCCGTCAGCAAGCGCAAGACCTCGTAGACCTGCAGCGCGTCGGTGTTGACGACGACACCCCCCTGCTCGCGCGCAATCTCCAGAGCCAGCGCCGACTTGCCGCTGGCAGTCGGACCCGCTATCAACACCGCTCGCTTTTCCGGGCCTTTGGCCATTCCTCTCAGGCGTCCCCCACCGTTCCCATGACAATTCTCTGCCTCATCGCCAACCCGGCCGATCCCGCGCTTGACTCGACCCTGGTCGCGGCGATCCAGCACGAGACGGGTGGCGAGATCAACTGGCTGCACCAGCGCATCGCCTGCGAGATCCACTCTCCCAAGGCGCAGGCGCCGGTCGGCGTCGCCCGCAACGTGATTGGCCGGCGCGCCGTCGATGCCGCGCTCGTCTCGTCGGAAGGCCGCCGCAAGCAGGTGCTCGTCGCCGACATGGATTCGACCATGATCGAGCAGGAATGCATCGATGAGCTCGCCGACGCGGTCGGCATCAAGGCAGAGGTCGCCGCCATCACCGAGCGCGCCATGAACGGTGAGCTCGATTTCGAGCAGGCGCTGCGCACCCGTGTCGGCCTGATCAAGGGCCTCGAGCGCCGCGTCATGGAGGAGATCCGCCGCGAGCGCATCACCCTCGCGCCCGGCGGCCGCGCCCTCATCCACACCATGAAGGCTTACGGCGCCGTGACCTCGTTGGTCTCCGGCGGCTTCACCTTCTTTGCCGACTACTTCGCCAAACGCATCGGCTTCGACGAGGCCATCGCCAATGTGCTCGAGTTCGAAGGCGACCGGCTCACCGGCACGGTGGCGAGCCCCATCGTCGACAAGGCCACCAAGCTCCGTCGCCTGCAGGAACTCGCCGCCGACCGCAACCTGCCCATGTCGGCCACCATGGCCGTCGGCGATGGCGCCAACGATCTCGACATGATCAAGGCCGCCGGCATCGGTGTCGCCCTCCACGCCAAGCCGCATGTCGCGGCGGAGGCCGATGTGACGATCGACCACGGCGACCTCACGGCCCTCCTCTACCTGCAGGGCTACGAGGAAGAGGACATCGTCCGGTGAGGATCGAGACGGACCGGCTCGTCCTCCGCCCCTGGCAGGAGAGCGATCGCGCTCCCCTCGCGAGCGTCCTCGGCGACCCCGAAGTCCGTCGCTTCTATCCCACTGTGCTCACCGTCGAGCAGGCGGGTGCCCAGTTCGATTATGCCCTCGCCCGCCAGGCCGAAGTCGGCTTCCACTTCGGCGCCGCCGAGCTGAAGGCAACCGGCCAGTTCGTCGGCCTCATCGGCCTCGGCTACATCCCGGACGAGACTCGCGCCGCCATTCGCGGCAACCCGGCAATCGAGATCGGCTGGCAGTTCGATCGGTCGGTCTGGGGTCAGGGCCTCGCCCCGGAAGGTGCCCGTGCCCTCCTCGCCTACGGCTTCGGCACCCTTGGCCTCGATGAGATCGTCGCCTTCACCTTCCGCGGCAACCTGCCCAGCCAGCGCGTCATGGAGAAGGCCGGCATGACCCGCGATCCTGCGGCCGACTTCGAGCACCCGCGGCTGGAGCTGGGCCACCCGCTCCGCCCACACGTCGTCTATCGGATAGCGCGTTAGCCCAGTCGCACGGCGATGAACCGGCTGGTCCCGGTTGGATCGGTCACCTTGAACAGCACCGCCGGCCGCCCCGCCTCCTTGGCCTCGCCGACCAGCGCGGTCAGCTCATCCACGGTGCCGATGGCCTTCTGGTTGACCTCGGTGACGATCAGGCCGGGAATGAATCCCTTCTGATAGGCGTCGGTGCCGTTCTTCACGTCGGTCACCACGATCCCGCCCTGCTCCGGCGCGATGCCGAATTCCGACCGCTTCGCGTCATCGAGTGGCGCCACATCGAAGCCCACCATATCAGGCAGTCCGGGCGTGACCGCCTCGACCTCGGCCGTGCTCTCCTCCGGCGTGGGCTCTGCCGGCGGCACCGCTTCAGGCGCCGGCGCCGCCTTGCCGTTATTGCTGGCGATCAACTGCTCGCCGAGTTCGAGCCGCCCAAGCGTCACGTCCAGCGTCTCTTCCTTGCCGTCGCGCAAAATCTTGACCGGCACCGCTTTGCCGACGGCGGTCTCCGCCACCACCCGCGGCAGATCGCGCATGCGCGCAATTGCCTTGCCGTCGAACTCGAGGATGATGTCGCCCTCAACCACCTTACCTTCGGACGGTCCGCCCTTGGTCACATCGATCACCAGCGCCCCCGCCGTGCTGGCAAGGCCGAGGCTCGAAGCGATGTCCTCGCTGACCTCCTGGATGCCCACGCCGAGCCAGCCGCGCCGCGTCTCGCCGAACTCCGCGAGTTGGTCGATCACGGGCTTCGCCAGATTCCCCGGCACGGCGAAGCCGATGCCAAGCGACGAGCCGCCGCGGGCGATGATCGCCGTGTTGATACCAATCACCTTGCCGTCCATGTCGAACAGCGGGCCACCGGAATTACCCTGATTGATCGCCGCGTCGGTCTGGATGAACTGGTCGTACGGCCCCGACTGGATGTCACGGTTGCGCGCCGACACGATGCCGATCGTCACCGAACCGCCCAGCCCGAACGGGTTGCCGATAGCCATGACCCAGTCACCGACCACGGCGCTATCGCTGTTGCCGAACTCGACATAGGGCAGATCATGCCCCGCCTCGACCTTCAGCACCGCAAGATCGGTCTTGGCGTCAGCGCCGATGATCTTGGCCGGCAGTCGCGTGCCGTCGGTCAGGTAGACGTCGATCTCTTCGGCGCCTTCGATCACGTGATTATTGGTGACGACGATGCCGTCAGCGGAAATGATGAACCCCGAGCCGAGGCTCCGCGCCTCCTGCATCTGCTCCTCGCCTAGCCCGTCATTGGGGTTGTGTTCGTTGAAGAATTCCTCGAGTGGCGAGCCGTCCGGCAGGTCCGGGAACGGCACACCGCCGCCACCCGGGACGCGCCGCGACGTGCCGATATTCACCACGGCCGGCGAGAGCTCTTCGGCGAGGCCGGCGACCGACTCCGGTCCCTGCGCCGATGCCGGCGGTACGGCGAGCGTGAGCGCCAGGACCAGAGACACCAATACCCGACCGGCAACACGCATGAACTTCTCCCGACTCACTCCGTCCACGATCAAAGCCTCGATCGGCCGCGGAGCCTCCACAAGAGAACAAGTCCGACCCCGGCGCAAGCCAACGCGGGTGCACGAATGCGCGAAGCCGGCATCGATTGGATCGACGCCGGCTTCGCTTTATTCAGATCGGGAAGTCGCTGGGACCCCTCGACGATCGCTTACTGCGCCGCTGGCGCGTTCTCCGCCGGAGCCGCCGGCACCGGATCTGTCGGCGCTACGGCCGGATCTGCCGGCGTGACAGCGTCAGCCGGCGCCGTTTCCGGCGCCGGAGTTGTGCTCAGCAGCGGGTCCAGCAGGATCGGCGACTCAGTGGCCGGTTCCTCGACCAGCGGGGTCGGCGGGATCGGCTCCAGAGCAGCACCCGACGGCGGGGCGACATTGTTCGGATTCTGGTTCTGGAAGTACTGGAAGAACTCGGAATCCGGCGACAGCACCATGGTCGTGCCGCCGCCCGTCAGCGATGCCCGGTACGACTGCATCGAGCGGTAGAACTCGAAGAAGTCCTGATCCCGGCCATAGGCCGCGGCGAAGATCTCGCTGCGCGCGGCTTCGCCCTCGCCTCGGAGGATTTCCGAGTCGCGGCGGGCCCCGGCGAGCACCTCGACGGCCTGGCGGTCCGCGACGGCACGCGCCGTCTGGGCCACTTCCTGGCCACGCGCACGCAGCAGCGCCGCTTCGGCCAGACGTTCGGCCTTCATGCGGTTGTACGTATCGGCCGACACGTTGGGGTCGAGGTCGGTCCGCAGGATGCGCACATCGACGATCTCGATGCCCAGTTGCTCCATGTCCGGACGGATCAGGTCACGGGCCTCGCGCATCATTTCCGGGCGCTGTTCAGACAGGGCCGCGGTGAAGTCGCGCACGCCGTAAATCTGGCGGAGCGCGTCGTCGAACAGCGTCGAAAGGCGGTCATCCACCACGCGAAGGTCGCCGCTCGCACGCGAACGGAACACCCGCGGCTGCGAGATGCGGTACGTAGCGAAAGCGTCGACGATGTAGAACTTACCGTCCGACACCTGCACGCTCATGTTGGCCTTGTCGTAGCGCAGCAACCGGTCCTCGATGATCTGGACCGTATCGACGAAGTCCGTCGGGATCTTGAAGTAGAGCCCCGGCGCGGTCTTCACGTCCGTGATCTGACCGAAGCGCATGACGATAGCCTGCTCGCGCTCGTTGACCACGAAGATCGACGAAACGAACACATAGATCAGCGCGATGGCGGCAATGCCGAGAATGACTAGACGGTTCATGGCTTACTGCCCCCCGGTGGTAGTAGTCGGGGAGGGAAGGACCGAGCTTGCGCCGGACCTCAGTTCAGGCAGCGGCAGATAGGGGATCACGCCCGAACCACCTGCCCCATTCTCGACCAGCACCTTTTCGGTTCCGCCGAGCACTTGCTCCATCGTTTCGAGGAACAGGCGCTTGCGCGTCACTTCCGGAGCCTTGGCATATTCCTGGTAGACAGAAAGGAAGCGTGCCGCCTCGCCTTCTGCTTCCTGCACAACACGGTTCTTGTAGGCAGCCGCGTCTTCGCGAAGCTTGGCCGCCTGGCCGCGTGCATTACCCAGGAGTTCGTTGGCGTACTGCCGGGCTTCTTCCTGGAAGCGCTCTTCGTCCTGCCCGGCGCGCTGCACTTCGGCAAACGCGTCCGCCACCTCGGTCGGCGGCGCCGCCTGCTCGATGGCAACGCGCGACACGGTCACGCCCATGCCGTAGCTCTGCACGATGGACTGCACGATGGCACGCACGTCGTTGGCGATACCGGCGCGGTCGTCACGGAACACGTCCTGCACCGGACGCTGACCGACGACTTCGCGCATGGCGCTTTCCCCGATCGAACGCACCATGTCGTCGGGATCGCGGACATTGAACAGGTACGCGACCGGGTCGCTGACCGACCACAGGACCGAGAAACTCACATCGACGATGTTCTGGTCGCGCGAAAGCATCAGGCCTTCGTCGGACTGCGCACGGGTCGAACCGACCGAACCAATCGTGGTTCGATTTTCGGAGCGAGGCGCCCGTTCAACCGTCTCGATCGGCCAGAGCGCAAAATGGAGACCTGCAGGAACCGTCTCGACCGGCTGGCCGAAGCGGAGCTTCACAGCCCACTCCTGTTCCTGCACGGTGAACACGGAATTGGCTACCCAGAACACGCCGAGCGCCAGGACGACGCCGATAATGGTCCAGCGCCCGCCCGGAATACCACCACGGAACTGGTCGCGGCCACGCGACAGCAGCTCGTCGAGGTTCGGGCCCCCGCCGCCGCGCCGGTTACCACCGCCACCACCTTGTGGTGCCTGCCCCCAGGGACCGCCACTGTTCGAGTTGCGGCCTCCCCCGCCCGTATTATTGTCCCAGGGCATTAGCTACCTTTCCTGCCGGGTTGTCGTTTGCCGAACTATATAGGGAAGCCCCCCTCACCGATCAACGTGCGGGTCGTTCGCGACGGTGATAGAGTTTTACCGTGAAGGCGTGGCTGTCCCGTTCGGTCCTTTGCACATCGAGTACCGCTTCTACTTCCCAGATCTTGGGGTCGATGGTCGGGAAGAAAGCATCTCCCGCCGGCGATGCATCCACATGTGTGACGTAAAGCCGCTGCGCCAGAGACATAGCCTCCCGATAAATCTCGCCGCCGCCGCCGATAAATACTTCTTGCGAGCCGTCCGCGACCGCCACCTGCTGCGCCCGTTCCAGCGCTTCGGCAAGGCTGCGAGCCACGAGAATACCCTCGGCCGAATAATCGGCCTGCCGCGTCACGATGATGTTCGTCCGTCCCGGCAGGGGTTTTCCGATACTCTCGAACGTCTTGCGCCCCATGATCAGCGGCTTCCCCAGCGTCGTGCGCTTGAAGTGCGCGAAGTCCGTCGGCAACCGCCACGGAATCTCGCCCTCCGCGCCGATCACGCCATTGGCGCCGACGGCCGCGATCATCGCCACTGGCACGCTCACAGGGCACCCAGCTTGGCGAGCGCCTCACCATCGACGCGTACCTTCGTCCACTCGTCCTGCATGACGCCGCCCTGCGATTTGTAGAACTGGATCGAGGGCTCGTTCCAGTCGAGCACCCACCACTCGAAGCGCCCCAGCCCCTCGCGCACACAGCGCTGCGCCAGGTTGACCAGCAGCGCCTTGCCGACACCGAGCCCACGCGCCTCCGGGTCGACGAACAGATCCTCGAGCCAGATGCCGTGCCGGCCCTGGAAGGTCGAATAGGTGTAGAACCACAGCGAGAAGCCGACGGGCTTGCCCTCCCACTCGGCGATCTCGCAGAACACCTTGGGATCGGCGCCGAACAGGTCGCGCAGGATATCGGCCTCGGTCGCCTTCGCCTCGTGTGTCAGCTTCTCGTATTCGGCCAGCGCTTCGATGAACTGGATGATCAGCGCGGCGTCATCGGGCGCCGCACTGCGGATGGTCATGGTCATATGGGTCAGCCCACGTTCGGCTCTGGATCCTGCCGGTTGAGGATCAGCACCTCGAGCTCGCGCCCGTAGGGCGGCCACCAGTCCTTGGCTTCCATCTCGAAGGTCGTTGGCCCGGTCTTGGTCACCTCGCCATCCCAGCAGAACGACACGAGGTTCTGCGGCAGGCCCTTGTCGATGGTGAGGTGGAAGGTCCCGATCGTCCCCGACCAGTTGGCGCCGGTCGACCAGATGTAGCTGAGCCAGCTCTCGGTGAACGGCGCGCCATAGGGCTCGTCCGGCTTCGGCAGCGTCTTCTTGACCGCATTGATGAAGCTGTCGTCGGTGCAATAGCGCTTCTTGTAGTCGGCGGCCGGGTCGTAATCCTCATATGGCGGCGACAGGAACGTCACGGCCACGGTCCCGCCCACGCTCGGCTTGTAGCTGTGCTCGACCACCACCGTCTCGCCGGCTGGGAAGTGTGCCTCCCAGCTGTAGGTCGATTTCAGCGTCCAGACCGGCACGTAATCGGTCTGCAGGCCCTGCCCGGCGTCATACTCCATCGGGATCACCAGCGCCCGCCGGAAAAGCTCCCTTTTGGTCGCATCGTCGAGCGCGTTGATCGCCGTCTGCGTCGCTTCGCCAAAAGGCGCCAGCGGTATGCCGAGATCGGTCAGGTACTGCGTGTAGTCGATATTGGTCGCGAACACGTATTGGTGCAGTTGCGCATCAACCGGCTCGCCATCCACCAGCGTCTCGAACCCGAAGACATTCACCGGATCCTCGGTCGGGATCGCCACCATAAAGTCCCCGTCGCCCTTGATGTCCGGCAAGGGGAAGGCCACAAGCGCGTCGGTGTCCTTGTCGCTATCGTTGTGGAACTCATAGCGAACCCTGACCTGCTCAGGCGAGATGTAGAGGTCCTCCCGCGCCATCCGGACCTCGTCGGTCTCGATGAAGATCAGTCCACCTGCGCCGAGCGTCGACATCGTGTCATTGGCGACCGCAGGCGCGGCAAGCAGCGCGGCAACAAGCGCAAAACCAAAACGTCTCATGCGAACCTCGGCCTCGATTGTGAGCATGGGCAAGTGGTGCGCGACGCCGGGTGAACCCAGCCTGAATCGCTCCCGTCCCTGCCGCCAAGGTTACGGGCGAAACGCCATCGCGGGCGAGTCGAAACTGCGTCAGGTTCATTCGCCAAGCCCCGAACAGACCGGTTGCTTGTCGAGTAACTTGCTAGAATATATAAGCGGGATAGTCGCCGAAGTTGGAAAATCGTTTCGATGCTCACCGCCAAGGGGAAGTACGGGCTAAAGGCTCTCGTGCACATGTCGCAGATGCAGCCGGGCCAGCTGGCGCTCGCCACCGAGATGGCCGAAGCCAACAACATTCCCAAGAAGTTCCTGGACGCCATCCTTGGCGAGTTGCGCAACGCCGGCATTGTGCAGAGCCGCAAGGGCAAGGGCGGCGGGTATCGGCTCGCCCGCCCGCCCGAAGAGGTCAAGGTCGGGGCTATAGTACGCGTGCTCGATGGTCCCCTCGCGCCGATTCCCTGTGCCAGCCACACCCGCTACGAGGCCTGCGAGGATTGCGATGTCGCCACCTGCCAGGTGCGCCACATGATGCTCGAGGTTCGCAACGCCATCGCCGAAGTGCTCGACCAGACCACGCTCGCACAGATGCGCGACATGGATGGCGACCTGCTGCCCCTGGAGCTTCGTACCGCCTGATCCCTCGACTGGAAGATCGAAAAGGGATCGCCCCCTTATACCGCCACAGGCGCCGAGAGATGCGATTGCGGCTCGTAGTCGTAGACCTCGAAATCCTCGATCCGATAATCGAAGATGCTGGCCGGCTTACGCGTGATCCGCAGCTTGGGATCGCCGCTCGGCTGCCGCTGCAACTGCTTTTCCACCAGCTCCGAGTGGTTGAGATAGGCGTGCACGTCGCCGCCGTTCCACACCAGCTCGCCTACGCCGAGGTCGCACTGCTGCGCGATCATCCGCGTCAGCATCGCGGCGGAGAATACATTGAACGCATACCCCAACCCCAAGTCGCAGCTGCGCTGGTAGAGGATGCACGAGAGCTCGCCGTTGCCGACATAGAACTGGTAGTTCATGTGGCACGGCGGCAGCGCCATCTCGTCGAGATGGGCCACATTCCAGCCCGTGAAGATGTGCCGCCGCGAACTTGGGTTGCGGTTCAACCCTTCGACCAGCCGTTCGATCTGGTTGATCCCCTGCGGATCGCGCTCGTAGAGGTCCGGCCGCTCGGTGCTCGGCGAGTAGGTGTCCCAATTGGTCCACTGCACGCCATAGACCGGCCCGAGATCGCCCCACTGCGCGGCAAACGCCTCGTCGGCGATGATCTTCGCCTCGAACTCATCGCGCGTCAGCGCCGAACCGGTGGCCTTGTTGAACTTCGCCAGCGGCCAGTCGGTCCAGATATGAACGCCCTGCTCCACCAGCGGCCGGATGTTGGAGTTGCCGGTCAAGAACCACAGCATCTCCCGCGCCGCCACCTTCCACGCCACCTTCTTGGTGGTGAGCAGCGGCACGGACTCGTCGCGCAGCGAATAGCGAACCGTCGCGCCGAACACCGACCGCGTCCCCACGCCCGTGCGGTCCTTGCGCTCATCGCCCGTCTCCCAGACGCGCCGCAGCAGGTCGAGATACTGCTGCTCGGGATGCTCCGGCGGGCTCTCGATCATGGCGGACCTTATTGCTGTGGCGGTGCTCACTCGATACTCCCGTCGCGGATCGCCCTGAAGGGCCAGCATACCAATTCAATATACCCGATTCTGCCCTGCTGCGGACCGTCCACAGCCCGTTTGCATCGACGCGGTAACGCCCCTATATAGGACTTGCCGGCAACGGCTATGGCGATAAACGGCTAGCGTAATAAACCCATTGGACCCGGGGGCAGTGCCCGGCGCCTCCACCAGAACTCCCCGTCGTGGCGGGCTCATGGGGGCGAAACAGGATCGACAAGGGCGTAAAGGTTAGACTTTTGCTCGGCATGGTACCACCGATATCGGGCCATCCTAATAGTTGCCAACGACAACTATGCTAAGGTTGCTATCGCTGCGTAATGCGGCGCCAGCACCTGAACTGAAAGTCCTCCGGGCCTAGCAGTCCGACAGGCGGGGTTCGCAGGCACCTGGCAACAGAAGCCTGCACCTTCTCCCCGCCCCGCCGCACAAGTTGACCGAACAATCTGGCAAGCTCGCCCTTTTGCCTTGAATTGTACCCCCATGGGCGGTGATTATGTCCGGAACGGGGGATTCCCCCGAACGTCAGGGAAACCAATGGCTGAAGACCTCATCCGCTACGACATTCTGGCTCAGGAAGCGCTGCGCGGCGTGGTGCGCAAGGTGCTGTCGGAAGTGGCGCGGACCGGCCTGCCCGGCGACCATCACTTTTTCATTTCCTTCGTCACCCGGGCCCCGGGCGTGCGCCTGAGCCAGCGTTTGCTCGAGCAGTACGACAAGGAAATGACGATCGTGCTGCAGAACCAGTTCGATGGCCTCAAGGTCACCGAAACCGGGTTCGAAGTCGGCCTCTCCTTCGATGGCCGTGCCGAAATGCTGGTCATCCCCTTCTCGGCCCTCAAGGGCTTCTTCGATCCTTCCGTACAGTTCGGCCTGCAGTTCGACGTGGAACGCGCCGGCGAACCCGACGGAGAGGCCGAGGCCTCGACCGGTGCCGAGGACGCACCGGCTGCACCGAAGGCTGTACCTGCACCCGAAACGCAGGGCGAAAAAGTCGTCAGCCTCGACAGTTTCCGCAAGAAGTGACGGCCCGGTGGAGAAGCGCTCGCTGACCATCGCGGGGCATCGCACCAGCATCGCCATCGAACCCGAGTTCTGGACCGGTCTCGAAGCCATAGCGGCCGACGCCGGCAAATCCATCGCTGCGCTCATCGGCGAGATCGACGAACAGCGCCAGGTCGCCAACCTCAGTTCCGCCGTTCGCCTCGCGGTGCTGGCCTGGTACCGCGATCGGAGGCTCTAGTTGCCGAGGCCGATATCCATCGGCTTGTTGTTGAACTCTTCCAGCGCCTTCTTGATCGCGGCTTCCTCAGCCGCAGCATCCTCGGCGGCCTTCTTTGCGGCCGCTTCCTCCGCCGCTTGCTTGGCGGCGGCCTCCTCGGCAGCCTTGGCAGCGGCAGCTTCTTCGGCTGCCTTCTTGGCCGCGGCATCGGCAGCGGTCTTACGGATCGCCTCCTCCACCGCCGCCTTGCGGATCGCCTCCTCGGCCGCGATCCGCGCCGCCTCGGCTTCCGCAGCTTTCTTGCGCGCCTCGTCCTCGGCCCGCAGCTTCTCGAGCCGTGCCACCTCGGCCTCATAAGCCTTGACCATGATCGCATCGACCAGGCCCGAGACGTCGAACACCCGCTCGGGCGCATCCAGCCGCCCGGACAGCCGGGCCACCACGCGCGCCGAACTCGTATCGACCAGCGCTGCCGGCGTGACCGCCGTCGGCGTCAGCGCATAGTCGCCCGATATAGCGAGGTCACCCAGCCGGATCGATCCGCCGCCGAACAATTGCCCGCCATCGCCCTCGATTGAGAGGTTCGGGCTGCGCAACACGCCGCCGGCGATGGTGAAGTTCCCGCTGACACTGGGGCTGACAAACGGCCCACCGTCGAGCTTTTCCTCGATCAGCGCGGTCAACTGCTCAGGCTGCATTTCGAGCAGGTTGCTCACGCCATTGATCGCAGCCGGAGCCCGCGGGTCCAGCCGTTCAACTCTGAACCCGCTGATGCCGTACGTCCCTTGGCCGGTCATCGTGGCGAGAATCCCCGCAACACTGCCACCGGTGGAGTCGAACCGGCCCGAGGCATCGATCGTACCTTCCAGCGCGTCCGCGACCGCCGCCGGCGCGATGCCGTCGATCGGCACTCCCGTCAACGAGATCCGCCCCGTCACCTGCTTGTCTGGGAGTGGTCCTGCGCAGCAGACCGCCAGCTCCAACCCAACTTTGCCTTCACCGATGCTGGCACTTGCGTTGCGCAGCCGGACCGCCGCCTTGTCCCAGTCGAGGTCGAAGCGCAGGTTGCTGGCAACCTCCCGGCCGCCGGCATCAAGCCCGGTCGCTGTCACCGCAACACGCCCGCTCGTCGTTCGCGGAACATCGCCGCTCGACAGCGGCCCATCCGGCCACTGCCCCGTCCCCGTGAGCAGAGCCGCCGGGCCGGTCAGCGTCCGTAGCATGCCCGCTACATCGACGCGCCCCACCTCCAACGCCCCAGTGACCACGCGCCCGGCGCCCTTGTCGGCCAGCGTCATGCTGCCCTTGAACTCTTCCTCGCCGGACTTTCCGGCGATGCCCGTCAGGGTGAGATTGGTCGCCCCCTCGAAAGCCAGCGTCGCCGAACCCGACAGCGTCGGCAGTGAAATCCCGCCCGCGCCGAGCCAGCTCGCCAGCGCCGACGGATCGGTCAGCTTCGCCTTGAACGTGCCCTTGCCGCTGAATGCCTCCGGATTGGTAACGAGCATGTTGCCTGAGAAGCCGATTGCATCCTCGCCCCCCTCGACGAGCACAGTGGTCTCGATGCTGTTGGCTACATTCCCGTCGATCACGCCGACCAGGTGCACCGGCACGCCTTCGGCGAACAGCGGCGTATCGCCGAGCCCAAGCTGGGCCGTCATCGCCGCTGCGTCGGCTGAGTTGAGGTCGAGCCGCACCTTCACCGGCCCGGAGAGGGCCCGCAGGAAGCCCGCGCTCACTTGGGCCTCGGCTTTGACATCGGAGGCGGCGAGCTTGCCGGTCGCCGAGAGGCTCTGCGCGCCATCCCCGGTTGGCGCATCGAGCCGCAGGTTGAGTTCGGCCGGGAATGACCGCGCGAGGAACTGCGTCATACCCGGCGAGGCCCGCAGCGTCCGGTACAACCACTGCACCCCCGGAGCCTCGGCCGATGCCGCCGAAACCGTGCCCGAACCCGACAACTCGGGCTTGAGGAACGACCCGAAGGCGGTGAGCCTGGCGTCGAACTTCACCCCGCCAAGGTCGGTGGCCGCAAGCCGATCGAGGACCAGCACGCCGCCGTCCCACGATCCTGCCGCCGCCAGCCCGCGGCCATCGAGCCCGTCGATTGTCAGCGCATCTGCCGCGACGTCGAACTCGCCCTTGCTGAAGCTCGCCGCGAATGCGGCGTCACTGGTCAGGTCCGGTAGCAGCGCCAACAGCGCGGCACTCCGGGTCGTATCGAGACTCCCGAGGCTTGCCGAGAGGTGCAGGTCATGCGCGCTGAGCCCAATCTGCGCCGAAAAGCTCCGCGTCTCGCCATCGAGATCGAAATGCGCATCGCTGAGCGACAGCGTGTCCCCGACAAGGTCCACCCGTGCATCCAGCGTACCCGGCATCCCGAACAGCGGGTTCCCCTCCGCGGGTTTCCGCCACAGCGTCGATAGCGCGTCGAGCCGCTGCGCGGCAATCGACAGCCGCCCGGCAAACTCTGGCCGCCCAGCCGGCATGGTGACCTCGCCCGAGAGCGACACGGTCGTGTCACCCGGCAGCGAGCCGCTGAACCCCGTCACCGTCCAGCCGCCGTCATGCGCCTGCGCATCGAGCCGTACGTTGCGCAGCGCGAAGCTCCGCAGGTCCAGCTCCGCGATATCCATGCCTATGGTACCCGGAATGCCCGGGACCGCCGGCAGCGGCAATTCCCGCAGCAGCCGGAGCAGCTCGTACGGCTCGACCGCCTGCTCGGCCGTCGCATCGCGCGGCGGCAGCGCCAGCACGCCGCCCGACACCACGGCGTTGAACGACATGCCCTGCCCCAGCGTCACATCGGCCGCGCCCAGCAGGCGCGTCGTAGCGCGGTTCTCGTCGGGCACGACAATGTAGTCGGAGAGCAGCACGCGCCCCGGCGTCGCCTCCACCTTGCTGGTCAGCACGAGGTCGCCCTGCCCGGCATCCGCCATCGTGCCCTCGGCCGGCTTCGGCGGCGGCTGCCGCCACGTCACCGTTCCGGCAAAGGCCGGTGCCAGGCCCGTGCTCAGCGTCCCTTCCGCCGCCAGCGTGAACGAGTTGTCCGCCGGCCTCAGATTGATCGACAGCGTGCCGACCCCATCGGCCTCGAGTGCGCCTGTGGCAACTCGTAACGCATAGCTCTTGCCGCCGACGGCGCCGGTGCCCTGGAACGAGAATGGACCGCGTAGGGCCTCGAGCCGCACATCCCCGGCGACGTCAGTCGCGCGGTAGCTCTCCCCGGTTCGCCCGTCGTTCAACAGCACGGTTCCGCCGCTGATCACGGCATTGGCGATGGAAATGTTGCTTTGCACCGTCTCGGCCAGCGCGAGCCCGCTATCCACTCCGCCATCCGGCGCCACGTTGATCGTCAGCGTCGGGCTTTCGAGTTCGAGCCGGGTGACGCTGTATTTGTCGCGCAGGAAGTCGACCAGTGAGAACTCCGCCTCGACCCCTTGCACCGTCAGGTTCGGTGCCCCCTCGGGGCCCGCGCTGACATCGCCAAGACGCAACGTCGGCTGCGGCAAAAGGGAGAACGACACGTCCCCATCGATGCGCACCGGCGTCCCCAGTGCCTCGGCGGCGATGGCAGCCAGCCGGTCGCGATACTGCCCCCACGGGATGAAACTCGGCACGACGAAAGCCGCGGCGATGGCAAGGATCGCGACGACCCCGACGATGATAAATAGCCGGTTGAGCACGGGCCCGATGAATCTCCGCACAACTCAAGGGAGTGTAGGCAATGGCTCATGTCCCGTCACGGTCTGATCTGCCCACGCGCGGTCATTTCGTGTTTGCACAACACCTCAGACTGCTCTCACGCTCAGGTGGTAGCGGCTGTCCACGCGTCGTAGAGCGGCTGCCGATCCGACGGCTGCCCCGGAAAGTTGACCTGCGCCGGATCGATATCGGCCCATGGCAGCGCGCTGTCGGTCCAGATATTACCGACCGGCACGGCCCAGCTGGAATCGTCGAGCGTTCCCGGCTTCAGCACCAGCATCTGCGGACTCGCCAGGGGCTCATTCCAAAGCTTCGTCCCGCATCTGGCGCAGCCAACCATCCGCACCGTCCGTCCGCTGTCCGCCGGCTTGTCGTAGCGCATCAACTCGCCTGACAAATGCTCGAGCCGCTCGCGGGCGACCGGCATAGACATCGTGTGCGTGCCCCCGCTCGTGCGCTGACAGTCCTTGCAGTGGCAATTGTACGACCCGAGCGGTGCGCCCGTCAGCCGATACCGCGCAGCCCCACAGAGGCACCCGCCCTCGACCGGAAACTCCGGCAACCTGATCCCGCTCACCTGCACCCTGCCTCCATGAACCTGCCGTTTCAGCCCGCGTTCAACCGAAAGTCATCATATGACTCATCGAACACACCAGTGAGGAGAGACGACGATGACACCCGAACAACTGATCCTGGCAGCCGCCTTGGGCCTGCGCAACCGCTACGCGCACGGCATCGACGATCGGCTGCTGGCCGACATGGGCCTGACCCCGGAAGAGGCCGCCAGGCAGCAGCGCTGGTTCCGCCGCAAAGCCCGTTAAACCGGTTCATCACCGGTTCATCACCGCGGCTCAATAAGCCGCACCTGCCGATTTCGGCACCAACCAGGAGAAGCAAATGTTCAGAGCGCTGTTCAAGCGTGCGGAACGCAGGCGGGTCCTCACCGATCTGATGAAGTTCGATGATCACCTGCTGCGCGATATCGGCCTCACTCGAGGCGACCTCGCGATGATGCGTGCCCGCCGCCACCCGTCGCCCTCTCGCGGCCATGAATGATCCCGCGGTAGGCGATAGACCAAAATGAAGGGCTCCGAGCGACACTGCCGGAGCCCTTCTCGATTTTCGGTGAGATGCTCAACTCGCCCTTGCCACCTGACCACCCGGATACCCGTCGGCCGGCGCACGAACTTGCCGGACCTCACACCGCGCTTGGCAGAGTGCGAACGCCGGACACGAAGGTCCCTTACAGCCCGGCTTTGTCGACATCGGCACGCTGACCAGTCCGGCGTTGTCCCGGGTCGCTCCGGGCAGGTTCGCGATCGTACCCATCACAACACCCCCGCCGGGGCGGCGAACAGCCCTTCAATCGTCTCGCGATCGGGACCACCAAACCGGCTCGCACCCATCGCTCCGACCAGGTTGCCGAGGATCTTGTGGATCATTGGTCCACTCGTCGCGGGCAGATGGCCCGAGATGATGGTCGACGGATCGAGCTTTTCGATATCCGACAGCAGCGCGCCGAACATCGATTTGTCCGCCCAACCGAGCCAGGGCGCATCGACGCTCGCCCAGGCGGTCTGCCCTTCGCGCAGCACGCTCTCGGGAATGTCTGCAACCTCCTCGCGCGGGCCATCGAGCAGCGCGCCGAACGCGTCGGCGCTGAACAGCACGCGGGTCTTGGTGTCGAAGAAGCCGTTGGTTTCCGGCGCGTCGTAGATCACCGGCTTGACCGAGACGAGCTCACGGTCACCGACATCCAGCCGTTGTCCGGCCTCGAGCACGTGCAGGCGGGTCATGTCGAAATCGCCGCGGAGGCCGAACTTGGCCGCCCCCAACCCGGCAATGACGACCTTGGCGTTTGGGGCGAGCTTCATCACCGCCTCGAGGTTGAACACGTGGTCGAGGTCGGTGTGACTGATCCAGATCCAGCGCAAGTCGGCCGGATCGATGACCTCCTGCAGTGCATCGAGATAGGCCTCGCTGACGCCGACCCAGCTGGTATCGACCAGCACGGGCTCCTTGGCGTGGATCAGGTGCGCATTGATCGGTAGGATGCCGAGCCCCGGGATCGGAGCGAAACTGCGGAAGGAAGTCGTGTCCGGCGCGACCTTGCTGGCGCCGATGAAGCTTGGGGTGTCCATGTCCAGTTCTCCTCTGGCAATCGGTCACAATTGACGGTACAATACTGTGCAATTAAATCTGAACCGGACATGAATGGTTGCACGCGCGCGTGCATTGAATATATGACCAGGACCTATATCAAGGGAAAGCGGGCCGACAAGGAGGCCGACACGCGGCTGCGCATCGTCGAGGCGGCACTGGCGCTGCATGGCGAAATCGGTCCGGCCAAGACGACGATCAGCATGATCGCCGAGCGCGCCGGCGTGCAGCGGCATACCGTCTACGCGCACCTGCCGGACGAGCGCGCGACGTTCATGGCGTGCTCGGGGCTGTTCGACGAGCGCTACCCTTTGCCCTCGCCCGAGGTGTGGGCAGAGCTCAACGACCCTGAGGCACGGCTCAGGGCGGCGCTGATTGCGCTCTACCAGTGGTTCGCCCGCCACGAGGCGATTACCTCGCACGTATTGCGAGATGCCGAGCAGAACGCAACCTTGCGCGAGGTATCCGAGATGCGCCTCGGCGCGCCGCTCAGCGCGATTTTCGCCTCGCTCGCCAGCGGGCTCACCGAGAAACAGCAGGCGGCACTGACGGTGGCGGTTAGCTTTTACACCTGGCGCACCCTCATCCGGGATGCCGGGCTGGAAGTGCAAGCCGCTGTCGAGTTGATGGTGGGGACCGTCGTCAACGCCGGCCGATAGAAAAGCAGAAGGGCCCCGCAGGGCCCTTCGCAAACTCGTTTGTGACGGAAACTTAGTTCTTCGCCTTGTCGACCAGCGCGCCGGCCTTGATCCACGGCATCATGCCGCGAAGCTTCTCGCCGACTTCCTCGATCTGGTGTTCGTCGGCGAGGCGGCGGGTCGCCTTGAAGCGCGAAGCGCCGCCCTTGTATTCCTGCATCCACTCGGAGGTGAACTTGCCCGACTGGATGTCCTTGAGCACGCGCTTCATCTCGGCCTTGGTCTCCGAGGTGATGATGCGCGGACCCGAGACATACTCGCCCCACTCGGCGGTGTTCGAGATCGAGTAGTTCATGTTGGCGATGCCGCCCTGGTAGATCAGGTCGACGATCAGCTTCACTTCGTGCAGGCACTCGAAATAGGCCATTTCCGGAGCGTAGCCGGCTTCCACCAGCGTCTCGAAGCCGGCGCGGATCAGCTCGACGAGGCCGCCGCAGAGCACGACCTGCTCACCGAACAGGTCCGTTTCGCATTCCTCGCGGAAATTGGTCTCGATGATGCCCGAACGGCCGCCGCCGACGCCCGAGGCGTAGGCCAGCGCGATGTCCTGGGCATTGCCCGAGGCGTCCTGGTGCACGGCGATCAGGCACGGCACGCCGCCACCCTTCTGGTATTCGCCACGCACGGTATGGCCCGGACCCTTCGGCGCGATCATGATCACGTCGACGGTCTTCTTGGGCTCGATCAGGTTGAAGTGAACGTTGAGCCCGTGCGCGAAAGCGATTGCAGCGCCATCACGAATGTTAGCCTCGATCTCGTTCTTGTAGATGTCGGCCTGCAGCTCGTCCGGGGTCAGCATCATGATCACGTCGGCCCATGCGGCGGCATCGGCCACCGACATGACCTTGAGGCCCTCGCCTTCGGCCTTCTTGGCCGACGGCGAACCCGGGCGCAGGGCGACGACGATGTTCTGCACGCCCGAGTCACGCAGGTTCAGAGTATGTGCATGGCCCTGCGAACCGTAGCCGACGATCGCGACCTTCTTGGACTTGATGATGTTGAGATCGGCATCCCGATCGTAATAGACGCGCATGGTGGTCTCCCTTTTGTGCGTTTGGCCGCCTGGGCCGATTTCCAATTCGATTTGGCGCTCGACGCGCCGTTACTTGCCCCCGATGCGGCACCCGGTCAGCCCGGCTGCCCCACCCCGTAGATCTTCAAAAACTGTTCCGTCGCACGCGCCGCATCGCGCGACACCTCGGCCTCGCTCGGATTGTACGATTCGCCCAAGAGCAGCCGGATCTGCGCGTCGCGCACCACCAGCCCGAAGAAGCTCCGATAGGCCTCTTCGGAACTGTCGAAGCGCAGCAGCCGCGCTTCCCGCCCGGCTTCCAGCACCGGCTTCAGGCGTTTGCGGATGGCGAGCGGCCCGTTCTCGAGCACGATCTGCCCGAGCCCGTGTTTCTCCGCCCCGGCGTGCCCGATGGCCAGCCGGTTGAGCGTCACCGACACCTGCCCGACGATGGTGCCAAGGAGGTCATGCGCGAACTGCTCGATGCTCTGGCGCAGCGACTCGGTGTCGAGCCGCCAGCGGTCGACATGCGGCGCTTTCACCTTCGCGGCCTGCCATTGCACGGTCGCCGTCAGCAGCCCGTCACGGTCGCCAAACCATTTGTAGAGCGTCTCTTTTGAGCACGAGGCGCGGCGGGCCACCGACGTCATTGTGAGCCTGTCGCCCTGTTCGACGAGCAGGTCCAGCGCCGCCGTCAGCACCTGCTGCTGGCGTGGCGTGAACGTCTCTTCACCATGGCCAACCGTGACGGCCACTTGCATCCCCTGAATGAGTTGGCGAAGCCGTACCGTAACGTACGGTTCGGATCAAGAGGAATGTGTGGCAGCGTCATTGCCCTAGTTTTGCCCCCGGCTGCCGCACGATCGCCGTGCCGATGAACGGCTCCTGAACGTTACTGAACCATTGCCGCATGCGCCCAAAGGCGGGTTGCCGGAACTGTCACGCAATGCTGGTATGGCAGTTCACGAGCATCGGAGGAAGAAGATGAAGACGTCGCTGCCCACCCGCGCCTTTGGCAAGACCGGCATGCAGATCACTCGCCTCGGCGTCGGCGCCTGGGCCATGGGCGGCAACATGTGGGGTCCGCAGGACGACGCCGAGTCCGACGCCGCCATCCGTCATGCCATCGACCTCGGCATCAACTGGATCGACACCGCCGCGGCCTATGGCGTCGGCCACTCCGAGGAGGTTATTGGCCAGACGCTGAAGTCGCTCCCGGCCGACCAACGCCCCTACGTCTTCACCAAGGGTGGCGTGATCCGCGATGCGGACGGTTCGAACCCGCGACGGCTCGCCAACCGCGAAAGCCTCCGCAACGAACTCGAGAACTCGCTTCGCCGCCTGCAGGTCGATACCATTGATCTCTACCAGGTCCATTGGCCGGCGACCGATGCGCCGCTCGAAGACTATTGGGCGACGATGCTGGAGCTGAAATCGGAGGGCAAGGTCAAGCACATCGGGCTCTCCAACCACAATGCCGAGCAGCTCGGCCGCGCCGAAGCCATGGGCCATGTCGAAACCCTGCAGCCGCCTTTCTCGATGATCAAGCGCGAGACGGCCCAGGAGATCCTGCCCTGGTGCGCCGCGCACGGCACCGGCGTCATCTGCTACAGCCCGATGCAGGCCGGCCTTCTCACCGGCAGCTTCACCAGGGAGCGCGCCGCCACACTCGCCGACAACGATTGGCGCAAGACCAACGAGGAATTCATTGGCGACCGTCTCGACCGCAACCTGGCTCTGGCGGCAGCCCTGAAACCGGTCGCCGACAAGCACGGCACTTCGATTTCCACGGTCTCCCTGACCTGGGCGCTCGCTTGGCCTGGCCTTACCGCCACCATCGTCGGCGCCCGCTCTCCGGCGCAGGTGGATGGCTGGATCGACGCCGCGACGATCGAGCTCGATGCCGCCGATCTCGACACCATCGCCAAGGCGATTGCAACCACGGGCGCCGGCCAGGGTCCGACGCGGCCGTAGTCGAGTAGAGCATCCACCCACGATGTCACCCCGGCGAAGGCCGGGGTCCATCATGAGATGCCGCAACCCACTGTGAACGCTGAGATATCTCACGATGGATGCCGGCCTGCACCGGTATACATCGGGTGTTTTGCGAAACTAGTCCCCCCGCCCCTACCCCGCCGTACAATGCCCGCACCTCATCGATGCGAGGCGCTACGCGGCGTCGCGGTGGGGGTTCGGGCTGGCGGGGAGGCGTCCTCGCCAGGGTCTGGTGGAAGCGTACGCTTTGCGCACCATCGGGCCAAAAGACCGTTCGCAATGGGCGGGGCGAGAGTCCCAACCTTTGTACAGTTTGGCGGACGACCGCCACAGGTACGAAGTCCCGCCCATGCCGCATCCTCCGGAAGCGGCGAGCCTGCAGTAAACCCTGATGGCGAAAGCCAGTCGGGTATTCGGCACGTCCGCTATATCGCCCGCGCCGCCCCGTCCGCCGTGCGGAACGCCAGCGCCATGATGGTCAGCACCGGGTTGAAGCCACCATTGGTGGGATGCACCGAGCCATCGCAGACGAACAGAGTGTCGTGACCCCAAACGCGCCCGGTCGTGTCGGTGACCGACCGCGAAGGGTCCGTCCCCATCCGGCACGTCCCGGCTTGATGCTGGCCGCCAGATAGCCCCGGATTGGGCGCTTCGCCCCAGGTCCGCGATGCGCCGGACGCTTGCAGCCAGTCGTGTGCCTTGCCATGCACGTGATGCGCCGTCCGCACCGTCTCTGGATGCACCGCACCGGAGAGCATCGCCACCGGCAGGCCCCATCTGTCGCGAACGCCGGCTGACACCTGTACCCGCGCCTCTGGATTCGGGATCTCATGAATCGGCCCGGCGATGCGGAGCACATGCTCGAAGTGATCGCGCATGAAATCCTTGGCGCCCTGCCCCCAGCGTCGCTGGTCCGGCGGCAACACGTTCTTCCAGAAGATGATCGGCGGCTGCACGAAGTCGTCGGCCAGCATGCCACCGCCAATGACACCCGGATTGCCGTGGCTGTACTGGGTTGTCGCGATACTGACACCCGGCCCGACCGAGCCATGCACCGGCTCGTCGAACATGCCGTAGGCCACGGCATAGACATGCCCCTGCAGGTTCCGGCCGACCTGATCGTGATTGTTCCCGAGCCCATCTGGCTCACGCGAGGACGGCGAGTTCAGCAGCAACCGGGCCGTCTCGATCGCGCCGCCCGCCAGCGCCACAGCCTTGGCTCGCACGGTGTGCCGCCTGCCTTCGCAATCGGTGAACACCACGCCCTCGACCCTGCCGGCCGCGTCGGTCGCGATCCGCTCGACCATCGCCCCCGTGACCATATGGCAGCGCCCCGTGGCGAGTGCCCGCTTGATCATGGTGTTCTGCGTGCCGTTCTTGGCATCGCTCGGGCACGGAAATCCGACGCAGCTGCCGCAGCCGATGCAGGCTTCGCGCCCATCGCGCCGCTGGCTGTTGATCGCGAGGGGCGGGCGCGTTGTGGAAATCCCCAACGCTGCCGCCCCGCGCCTCAGCACCGAAGTCGCCGGCTGCTCGGGCAGCGGCGGCATCGGATAGTCGCGGGCTCGCGACGCTTCATGGCCATGTGCCGCGCCGCTGCCGGAAACCCCGATCTCCCACTCAGCCCGTTCATACCAGGGCGCCAGCTCGTCGTAGCTGATCGGCCAGTCGACCAGCGATGAGCCCTCCGGCACGCCATAGAGGCTGGCCATGCGGAAGTCATCGCGGTGGAACCGCCAGGCCTGCGCACCATAGACCAGCGTGCCGCTTCCCACCGCGGCCGCGAGGTTCTGATAGCCGTTCTGATGCGGTTGCAGCACGTGCCTGGTACCGTCGCGATCGACCACCACGCGCGGATTGCCGTCGAGATCGGGACCCGTGTTGTGGCCGTAGAGCGCCAGCCGGTGATTGCGCAGATGATCGCGGTGGCCGCTATCGACATAGTCGCGCTCGAGCCCGCGCTCCAGCAGCAACACATGCTTGCCGGCCTCGGCCAGCGCCCCCGCAGCGACGCCGCCGCCGGCCCCTGCGCCGACGATGATTACGTCGTAGTCGAGCGAGCCCGAATATCCCGCGGCCGGCTTGCCGTCGCGAGCGTTCGGACCACTTGGTCCCTCCGGCAATCGGGCGTCGTAGCCCACCATCCGCCACGCCGCAGCATCCGTATTCCCGCAATTCCCCGGGTCGGCGTAGACCCCCTCAGCAACTAGCTCAACCAGCCGCTGGAACCAGGGCGAAGTCTCGATCTGGATCAGCAGGGCGTCGCGAACGAGCGCTGATAGGTCACTGAAGTCTGCCGGCAGCGTGGCCAGTCCGGCCTCGGTCGCCATCGCATCAGCCGAATGCTCGGCAAAATGCCGGTCGAGATACGCCATCGCACCGAACGCGATGGCACCACCGTCGCGATCGGCCGGCATGATCCGGTCGACCACCGCTGCGAGCAGCGTCCTGTCCATTTGTCCCTCCTCACCGACCCCTCAGTCAGTGAAACGCACGGCCCCGATGTGGTCGAGATTGCGGTTGCGCTGTGCGTAGTCGATGCCGTAGCCGACGACGAAACGGTCCGGGATTTCGAAGCCGATCCAGCGCGCCTTCACTTCGACTTCGCGCCGCGACGGCTTGTCGAGCAGGGCGCAGACTTCGATCCGCTTGGGGTGGCGCGTGTTGAGGATTTCGAGCACGTGCTTCAGCGTGTAGCCGGTGTCGACGATGTCCTCGACCAGCAGCACGTCGCGCCCCTCGATCTCGCCGCGCAGGTCCTTGAGGATGCGCACTTCGCGGCTCGATTCCGTCGAATTGCCGTAGCTCGACACTTCGAGGAAATCGACTTCCACCGGCAAGTCGAGCTCACGGACGAGATCGGCGATGAAGATGAATGAGCCGCGCAGCAGCCCGACGACCACCAGCTTGTCGGTGCCGGCATAGTGGGTCGAAATCTCCTTGGCGAGTGCCTCGACCCGGGCCGCGATGGCCTTGGCCGAGATCATCTCGTCGATCACGTAGTTGCGCGTCGTCATGCCTACTTCACTGCCCCCAGGGTGAGTCCGCGCACAAAATACTTGCCACCGATCAGATACACCAGCAGCGGTGGAATGATCGCCATCATCACCGTCGCAGCCGAGCCGCCGGCGCGAACGCCCATGATTGCCACGGTGATCGGCTGCTGGTCGCCCGAGGTGAACACCATGCCGTAGAGGTACTCGTTCCAGATCGAGGTGAACTGCCAGATCACCGTCACGGCGAGGATCGGCCCCGACAGCGGCAGGACGATGCGGAGGAAGATGCGCCAGAACCCGGCGCCGTCGACCTGCGCCGCCTTGATGATCTCGTCGGGAAGCGAGGCATAAAAGTTCCGGCAGAACAGAGTGGAGAACGAGATGCCCATCACGGTGTGGATCAGCAGCAGCCCCAGCACATTGTTCTGCAACCCGAGCTGCCCGATGATCCAGGCCCAGGGCAGCAGCGCGATCTGGCTGGGCAGAAAAATGCCAAGGAAGATCATCACGAAGATGAACTCCGAGCCGGGAAACCTCCACTTGCTCAGCACATAGCCGTTCAGCGCCCCAAGGATCGTCGTCATGACGGTGGCCGGCACCGTGATGATCAGCGAGTTGACGAAATTGGCGCCGAGCCCCCGGCACATGCCGCTCACGCAGGCGTCGTTCCAGGCCCTGAGGTAGTTGTTGAACGAAAAGCTCTCCGGAATGGCGATCAGGCCGTTGCGGAACACCTCCTCGCCGTCGCGGAAGGAATTGAAGAACACCAGCAGCGCCGGCACGGCATAGACCAGTGCGAACAGCCCCAGTAGCGCGTAGATCACGATGCGTGACATAGCCCACCGGCGACGGGCACTGGCCCCGTCGCGGTCGGCATAGCCAAGGGTGAGCGTGGTCACGCCATCGTCCTGTCGAGCCAGGCGACCTGCGCCTTCTCCTGCCAGGTACCGCCACCTTCGTGATTGTTGAAGTTGTACTGCTCGATGGTCTTGGGGCCGGCCCAGGCATTGAACGACGCATAGACCGTCGACGGCGGGCAAACGTCGTCCATCAGTGCCACCGAGTAGAGCGTCGCCGCCTTGCAGCGCGCCGCAAAGTGCACGCCATCGAAGTAGTTGATGGTGTTGTAGGCCATCGCCGCCTTTTCGCGATGCACTCCGAGATAGCGCACGATCTCGCCATAGGGGTCACGGGTCGTGAGGCCCACCGCCCGCGGAAAATCCTGGAGGAACGGCACGTCCGGCATCGCCGCCTTCACGCCCGGATGGAGACCTGCCACGGCAATCGCTATGCCGCCGCCCTGGCTGCCGCCGACGACCGCGAGCTTGTTCGGATCGGTCTCAGGCCGGCTCAGCGCCACATCCACCGCGCGCACGCCGTCAGTGTAGACGCGGCGATAGTAATAGTCGTGCGGATCGTTGATGCCGCGCGTCATGAACCCGGGATGCGCCGGGAACGAGCCGGCCGGATCAGGCGTATCACCGCGCGACCAGCTGCTGCCCTGGCCGCGCGTATCCATCACCAGCAGCGCTCGGCCGGTCGCCGGCCACAGCAGGTGCTCGTGCGGCAACGCCCGTCCGCCGCCATAGCCGATGAACTTCACCACCGTGCCACGCGGCGCGACGCCTGCAGGCTTGATGTACCAGCCCTTGATCTTGTCCCCGTTGAACCCGGAGAAGGTAACATCGAACACGTCGAACAGTTTAAGCCCGACATCGACCGGTTCGAACACCGCATCGAGCGGTTTCGCGCGCGAAGTGCTGAGGGTTTCGGCCCAGAAGCTGTCGAAGTCGGCAGGGGCGACGGCGCTCGAACGATAGGTTTCGAGCTGGGACTGCGGCAGGTCGAAAAAGGGCATGGCTCAAGTCTTTGTGGTTGGGGTGGCAATCAATGGCTGGAATGGTAGTCGCTGGAAAGTCCTACGAAGGGCGAGGGCGCGAACTCCCGCGCACCACGAGACGCGGCGTCACGACGAAGTGCTCCCCCTTCTCGCGCCCGTTGATCCGCTCCACCAGCAGCCGCGCCGCCTGCAGCCCGAGCGCCTGCCCGGACTGATCGACGCTGGTGAGCGAGTTCTGCGTAAGGTCGCAATAGGTCGTGTTGTCGTAGCCGACGATGGCGAGGTCGTTCGGTACGGCTAGGCCCACGTCGCGCGCCACGCTGAGGGCATGGAGCGCCACCATGTCCGTCCAGCAGAACAGCGCCTCCGGGGGGTGCCGCGACTGCAGCAGGTGACGCAGGATCGTCTGCGTCTCACGCGCCGTCTGCGGCGTCGGCACCACGTTGATGTGCTGGCCGAGGCCGCTGGCCTGCATGGCCTGCCGGTAGCCCTGCTCGCGGGGCACGGTCACGACGTCATAGTTCGCTGTCGCCATGAGCGACACCATGGTGACGCGGCGATAGCCGGCTTCGACCAGGTGCCGCACCACGAGTTCGGCGCCCGCAACGTCGTCATTGTTGGCGGTATCGAGATAGTCCGCGCTGGGCTGGTGGAGCCCAACCACGGCGGTCGGGATCCGGCGCGCCACGGCCTCCACCGCTTCGCGCTGCATGCGCGGGCCGATCATCAGCAGGCCGTCCATCTGCCGATCCATCATCGCATCGATGAGGGCCTGCTCCATCGGCTCGTCCGACTGGCTCACCCCGAGCAGCGGCTGGTACTGGGTGCGCTCGAGCGCCTGGTTCACCCCGTCGAGGATGTCGGCAAAGAACGGGTTCCTCATGTCGGGCAGCAGCACGCCCAGCGTGTAGGTCTGCCCCCGCATTCCTCGCGCCGCCGCGTGCGGGCGATAGTTTAGCTTCTCCATCGAGGCCTGGACTTTGGCCCGCAGCGCTTCGCTGACGCCATAGGCATCGCGCAGCACTTTCGACACGGCAGCCGTCGACACCCCCGCATCGGCCGCCACCGTGCGGATGGTGACCCGTCCCGTTCCCGATTTCACACCGTCGGCCATCGTCCCCCCAAGCCGTTCACACCGCTTCTAGCAGAGGCTTAGCGCCCTGCACAACTTGAGCGATTTTGGCGGTTTCTGCGGATTGATGCATGCATGTGCAAAAATTTGGTTGATCCTGCGCGGAATCTGCTTGAACACGGCGCGTAGAACGGTTTACGTAGAACGTGACACAGCGGGCGGCGACAACCAGCCGCTACGGGCCGCAACAGGGCCGACGGGAGGATTTGCAGTGAACGAGACCATGCTCATTCGGGCAGGTGAAGCCGTATCCGGCCAGGACGCCTGGATCGCCGAGATGATCCATCCCAGCGTCGATCAGGGCGTCGGCACGCAATCATCCTTCCTGCGCAAGACTTTCAACCTCTCCTCCCGCGGTGGGGCCGGGACGCTGCGGATCAGTGCTCTCGGCCTCTACCGTGCCTTCATCAACGGCCAGCACGTCGGCGACGACGTCCTGACGCCCGGCTGGACCAGCTACTGGGACCGCCTCAGCTACCAGACCTACGATGTCTCCGGATTGCTCAAGGATGGCGAGAACACCGTCGACATCTGGCTGGGCGACGGCTGGTACCGCTCGCGGATGATGTGGCCGCGCAACCAGCTCATCAACACCTGGGGCGACAAGGTAGGCGCCATCGCCGAACTGCGCGGCGCCAATGGCGAGCTGATTGTTGGGACGGACAGCACTTGGCAGAGCGGCCTCGCCCCAATCCTCAAGTCCGGCATCTACTACGGCGAAAACTACGACGCCCGCGCCGAGAACGCGCCGGTGAGCGGTGGAACCAGCGTCCTGTCGAGCTTCGACAAGTCGACATTGCTGCCGGCCGAAACCGCCGGGGTCCATGAACTACCGGCGCTACAGGTGGTCAACTCCTTCACCGACGCCGAAGGCCGCACGATCTATGACTTCGGCCAGAATGCCGGCGGCTACGTCGCCTTCACGGTTCAGGGTGAGGCCGGCGCCAAGATCACCATCGAGCACGCCGAACTGACCAACCACCTCGGCCAGTTCGACCGCGAGAGCATGCGCTCGGCCGAGTCCCGCGTCGAATACGTGCTCAAGGGCGGCGCGCCCGAAAGCTATCGTCCAACCTTCACCTTCTTCGGCTTCCGCTTCGCCCGCGTCGCCATCGAGGGCAAGGCGACGATCACCAAGATCGAGATGGTTCCGATCAGCTCGGCCATCACCCGAACAGCGACCTTCAGTTCCGCCAATGCCCTGGTGAACCGGCTGGTCGAGAACACGGTGTGGTCCCAGCGCTCCAATTTCATCGACGTGCCGACCGACTGCCCGCAGCGCGACGAGCGGCTGGGCTGGACGGGCGACGCGCAGGTCTTCGCGCCCACCGCCTGCTACCTGCACGAGAGCCACGGCATGCTGGTGAAGTACGTTCGCGAGCTCATCGCCGACCAGCGCCCCGATGGCGCCATCCCGCACGTGGTGCCCGATCCGACGCGCAACCACGAAGACGAAGTGCCGGGCTTTTATGGCTCGACCGGCTGGGGCGATGCGATCTGCGTGATCCCGTGGACGCTCTACACCCACTACGGCGACCGCGCGATCCTCGAGGAAGCGCTGCCGGCCATGATCCGGTGGAACGACTTCGTCTGGTCGATCAGCGACGGCCCGATCGTCCGCCCACCCTCGGGCTGGGGCGGACGTGGCTTCACCTTCGGCGACTGGCTGCAGCCGCAGGGCGATTTCGCCAAGCCCTATCCGACCATCGGCGACGACGCCGCGGCGACGATCTACCTCTACATCTCCTCGCACCTTGCCGCCAAAGCCGCCGAAGCCGTCGGCGATCAGGCGCAGGCCAAGCGCCTCAACGAGCGCGCCGAGATCGTCAAGAAGGCCTATCAGCGCGAGTTCATTACGGCGTCCGGCCGCACTGGCTACAACGACCAGACATCCTATGCGCTGGGCTTCCTCTGGGACCTGATCCCGCCCGAACACTACGAAGCCGCCAAGGGCTACTTCAAGGAGACGGTGGCGCGCGCTCATGGCCGCATCGGCACCGGTTTCATCGGCACCCCCGCGCTGCTGCCGGCGCTGGTCAAGATCGGCGAAGCCGACCTCGCCGGCGCGGTCTTCCTCCAGGAAGGGCTGCCCGGCTGGCTGTTCCAGGTGAAGATGGGCGCCACGACGATCTGGGAGCGCTGGAACGCCCTCAACGAGGACGGCGTGGCGTTCGACCCGCAGATGAACTCGTACAACCATTATGCCTACGGCGCCGTATGCCAGTGGCTGCTCGAAGGCGTCGCGGGCTTCCGCCCCGACCCCGCCCTGCCCGGCTTCAAGCACATCTTCTTCGAACCCACGATCGTCCCGGCCCTGTCGCCGGTCTCGGCCGCCCATGACTCGCTGGCCGGCCGCATCGAGGCGAGCTGGACCGTCGACGGCGACAAGGTGACCTACGACATCACCGTGCCGGATGGCGCGAGCGGCACCCTTGTGCTGGCCGCGAACTACACCGACGCAAAGGTCGACGGCATGCCCGTCGCCGAACGCGGCACGGACGGAAAAGCGCGCAGCCTGCTCGCGCCCGGAAAGCACAAGGTGACGTTCCGGATCAGCAAGCCCTGACGGCGGAGGAGCCCGAAGGAAAAGCATCAATTGCCGCCCGGCTGGTCGGGCGGCCCAAGGGAGGACTATCCATGCACAGGCGCACCGCGCTGCGAGCCACGCTCGCCATCCTGCTCACCACTGTGGCGAGCTCCGCGCTCGCCCAGGACAAGGTCAAGCTGACCTTCCTGTTCGACAACGCGCCCTCGACTGTCGCCATGGCGGAAGCCCTGGCTGCCGCCTTCGAGGCCAAGCACCCCAATATCGATGTCGAGACCGAAAGCCGCCCGGGCGGCGGCGAGGGCGACAACATCATCAAGACCCGTCTAGCGACCGGCGAGATGACCGACGTGTTCCTGTACAACTCGGGTTCGCTGTTCCAGGCGATGAACCCGACGCAGAACCTTGTCGACCTGACGGGCGAAGCGTTCCAGGCCAACGTGATCGACAGCTTCAAGACCGTCGTCACCGGTACTGACGGCAAGGTCTACGGCGCGCCGATCGGCACTGCCATGGGCGGCGGCATCCTCTACAACATCCCGATCTACAAGGAACTCGGGCTGACCCCGCCGAAATCCTGGGCCGAGTTCATGGCCAACAACGAAAAGATCAAGGCCGCCGGCAAGACCGCTGTGATCCAGACGTTCGGTGCCACCTGGACCAGCCAGCTCTTCGTGCTCGGTGACTTCTACAACGTGCTCGCCGCCGAGCCGAACTTTGCCGCCGACTATACCGCCGGCAAGGCCAAGTACGCCTCGACGCCCGCTGCCATGAAGGGCTTCGAGCGCCAGGAAGAAGTGTTCAAGGCCGGCTACCTCAATGAGGACTTTGCGGCGGCGACCTTCGAGGACGGCGTGACCAAGGTCGCGACCGGTGAAGGCGCGCATTACCCGATGCTGTCGTTCGCAGTTGCCAACATCAAGGAACTGGCGCCTGAGAACGTCAATGATGTCGGCTTCTTCGCCATCCCTGGCGACGACGCGGCATCGAACGGCCTCACCACCTGGATGCCCGCCGGCCTCTATATCCCCAAGACCACCAAGCACGAGGCCGAAGCGAAGGAATTTGTCGCCTTCGTCGCCAGCATCGAAGGCTGCGACATCCAGACCCAGTCGGCCGGCGCCACCGGTCCGTACCTGGTGAAGGACTGCACGCTGCCGGCCGACGTACCGCCGGTCGTCGCCGACCTGTTGCCGTACTTCCAGGAAGGTGGCCGCTCCGCCCCTGCCCTTGAGTTCCTCTCCCCGATCAAGGGCCCGGCACTCGAGCAGATCACCGTCGAAGTCGGCTCGGGCATCCGCTCGGCCGCCGATGGCGCCGCCCTCTACGACGAGGACGTCAAGAAGCAGGCCCAGCAGCTCGGTCTGCCCGGCTGGTAATCGGCCAGACCACATGCGAAGACTGGCGCCCGGCCCAAGGTCGGGCGCCAAATCCGAAGGAGGGACGGGTATGGCAGTAGCGGTTGCTGAGGGCTCGGTGCCCGTCGACAAGCCGGGGCGCAGGTCGCGCACGGCAGGGCTCTATCCGAGCTGGTTCTACATCCCGGCGGCCGTCATCTTTGCCGTATTGTTCATGCTGCCCACTTTCGCGTCGCTGTTCTTCAGCCTGACGCGCTGGACGCTGCAGAAGGCCGACTTCATCGGGCTGGACAATTTCGTCCAGTTCTTCCGCGAGCCGTTCCTGTTCCAGGGCCTCGTCAACACGCTGATCTACGGCGTGGTCACCTCGAGCCTCAAGGTCGTGCTCGGCCTGCTGCTGGCACTGCTGCTCACCTCCGATATCTTCGGCCGCGGCTACCTGCGCGCCGTGGTTTTCTTCCCGGTCCTAGTATCGACCGTCGGCGTCGGCATCACCTTCACCGCGATGATGCACCCCACCCAGGGCCTCCTCAACGAAAGCCTCGCCGCCATCGGCATCAAGGGTCCAGGCTGGCTGACCGATCCGCGTTTCGCGCTCTACTCGGTGGCGCTGGTCGATGTGTGGAAGGGCGTCGGCCTTGCAACGGTGATCTATATCGCCGGCATCGTCTCGATCCCGACCGAGTATTACGAGGCCGCCCGCATCGACGGCGCCACATCATGGCAGCGCTTCTGGGGCGTCACTCTGCCGCTCGTCCACCCGGCCACTGCGACGGTCATCATCCTCAGCTTCATCGGCGGCCTGCGTTCGTTCGACATGATCTGGTCGATGACCAAGGGCGGTCCCGGCTTCACCTCCGATGTCATCGCCTCGGTGATCTACAAGCAGTACCAGGCGGGCTTCTACGGCCTCTCCACCGCCGGCAACGTCGTGCTGTTCGCCATGGTGGCGCTCATCATCGTGCCGCTCTCGATGTTCCTCAATCGCCAGGAGGTCGACCGGTGAGGCACGCCCAGCGCTATATCTATGGCTCGATCGCCATCGCGGCTTCGGTCGTGGTGTTCCTGATCCCCTTCGCCTTCATCATCCTGACCGCCGTCAAGGACCGGCGTGCGGCCGCAACGCGGTCGTTCGACTGGCCGACCAGCTGGCACTTCTGGGACAACCTCATGGAGGTCCTGAGGACGCAGGACTACATGCTGGTCACTGCTTTCATCAATTCGATCATCCTAACCGTCGCCAGCGTCACCCTGCTGGTGGTGTTCGGCGCCATGGTCGGGTTCGTGGCGCAGCGCCGGCTGTCGCGGTGGACGCCGATCGTCAACTTCCTCGTCCTCGCCGGCCTGATCATCCCCCCCGCGGTCGTGCCCACCATCTGGGTCATGCAGTCGGTCGGCCTGTTCAAGACCATGCACGGCATGATCCTGATCGAGGTCGCCTACGGGTTGAGCTTCACGATCCTCCTCTTCCGCGCCTTCGTCTCTACGATCCCGCGCGAGCTGGACGAGGCCGCCATCATCGACGGTGCCGGGCCGCTCCGCCTGTTCTTCCAGGTCGTGCTGCCGCTGCTTAAGCCCGTAGTGGTGACGGTGATCGTCGTGCAGTCGGTGGCGATCTTCAACGATTTCACCAACCCGCTCTACTACCTGCCCGGCAAGCAGAATGTAACGGTGCAGTTGACCCTGTTCAACTTTCAGGGGCAGTTCAACACCTCGCTGCACCTGCTGTTCATGAACATCCTGCTGATCACCATCCCGCCGCTGCTGGTCTACATGTTCTTCAACCGGCAGATCGTGGCGGGGATGACTGCAGGCGCGGTGAAGGGGTAAGTGCCGCCTTGAAGCTGGGGTTGCCCCACAACATCCGGCTGTCATCCCTGCGTAGGCAGGGATCCAACTCGCAGCTGGCGCCGGCGGTGAAATGGATCCCTGCCTGCGCAGGGATGACACCGAGTGCTTGGCACGATCATGTGCACTCACAAGGTCACCCCGGCGAAAGCCGGGGTCCATCATGAGCTCTCTCTACCCGCTGTGAGAGTGGAAGCATCTCATGATGGATGCCGGCCTTCGCCGGCATGACATCGCGCGGGCTGCACGCTTAGCGCTCCCCCAGCACCTCCAGATAATGCGGGTTGTGCATGAACCCGATCACGTTCCCGAACGGGTCGATCACGCTGCCGCCGACGAAATCGCTGTCCGGCTGGAATTGCCGCACCAGGTGGTGAACCTTGGCGCCGAGTGACACGGCGTGATCCACCATCCCCCGCACGTCGTCGACGTGCCAGTAGACGATCGCTCCTGCCCGCCCATCCGGCGGCACGACTTCGCCGCCGAGATAGCCGGCGAACTTGCCGTCCATCAGCCCCAGTTCATGCTGGTAGTCGCCGATGCGGAACTCGGCATAGCCGGGCCGGTCGAAATACGGCGCGACGCCGAGCAGCCTGGTGAACCAGGCCTTGGCGGCTTCATGATCGTTCGATGTGTAGGCGACGGTGCAAAGGCCACGCGGGTGAGGGTGGGTCATTTCTTGTCTCCTCTTCGTTGATGTGAGGAGCTTACGCGACACCCCGACCGGATTTTGTCAGCATCATCCCAATCGCTGATATCCCCGGGGCGTCGGGCCGGTATATATAGGTACCATACTAGCTATTCCTTCCGCCCGAACCGACGATGTCCACGCCCCTCAGCCCGCACGCCCGTAACGTCGCCCTCGTCGTCGCCGCCGCCCTGTTCATGCAGTTTCTCGATGGCGTGATCATCGTCACGGCCCTCCCGCGCATGGCGCTCGATTTCCACGTCGGCACGCTGGAGATGAGCCTCGGCGTCACGATCTATATGCTGGCGGTTGCCGTCTGCATCCCCGCCGCCGCGTGGCTCTCCGATCGCTTCGGCGCCCGCCGCGTCTTTCTCGTCGCCATTGCCCTCTTCATCCTGACCTCGATCGCCTGCGGCCTCGCGCAGGATCTCGGGCAGTTCGCCATCGCCCGTGCGCTGCAGGGTGCCGGCAGTTCCGTGCTCTTCCCGGTCGGCCGCATCATCGTGCTGCGCACCGCCAAGAAATCCGAGATCGTACCAGCGATCGGCCTCACCATCTGGCCGGCCCTGTTCGCACCGGTGCTCGGCCCGGCACTCGGCGGCTTCATCACCGAGTTCGTCTCCTGGCACTGGAACTTCTGGATCAACATCCCGCTCGGTATCGTCGGCCTGGTGCTCGTCGCCGCGATCGTCCCCAAGGACACCGAGTTCAAGGATCGCCCCTTCGATGCGCCCGGCTTCGTGCTCACGGGCGTCACGCTCGGCTTCCTCCTCTACGGCTTCGACTCGCTGGTCCAGGGCGCGCTGCCCGGCTGGATCGCCATCGCCCTGATCATCGTCGGCTTCATCGTCGGCGCGGGGGCGGTGACCTGGCTACTGCGCGTCGAACATCCACTGATCGACCTGCGCACCCTCCGTATCCGCACCTTCGCGGCCACCGACGCCAAGGCCGGCGCGGTTCTCCGCATCGCCATCAATGCCACGCCTTTCCTGTTGCCGCTGATGTTCCAGGTCGCCTATGGCATGGATGCGCTCAGCGCAGGTGGGCTGGTCGTCATCTACTTCCTTGGCAACCTGCTGATCAAATCGATCACCACGCCGACCCTTCGCCGCTTCGGTTTCCGCAACGTGCTGACCATCAACGGCGTCATCGCCGGCCTCTCGGTCGCCGCCTGTGCTGTCCTCAGCCCGACCCTGCCCTACGCGCTGACCGCCGCGATCCTCTTCATCGCCGGCGCCACCCGCTCGATGCAGTTCACTGCCCTCGCGACCCTTGCTTTCGCGGACGTGGACGCCAACCAGCGCAGTTCGGCGACCACGATTTCCAGCATGTCGCAGCAGCTCTCGATGGTGTTCGGCGTCGCCGTCGCCGCGGGTTGCCTCAACCTCAGCCAGATGTGGCGCGGCGCTCCTGCGCTCGGCGTCGTCGACTTCCAGCTCGCCTACGTGGTGATGGGCGCGATCGTGATCATCTGCTCGCTGCAGCTTCTGACGCTCGAGCGAAACGCCGGCTCCGAAGTCTCCGGCCATCGCCGCCCGCAAGCGGCCTGAGCAAGACAACTCCATCAGCCTTCCGATCGTGATTGAAAAAGCGGCGCGCGATGATTGACCTCGTGCGGTGCTCTGTTAGCAATTGCTCTGGGGATGACGACGCGTCACGTCGCCTCGTCATTGGGGGAGCACATGAATTCTGTATTTCGCGCCGCCGCGACAGCGGCATGCTTGACTGCGCTTGCCGCCTGTAGCGGCGACGCCTGGATCACCGGCGGAGAACTGATCCGCCCCGGCGAGCCGACGGGCACGCTCACAGTCATCAACCAGACCAGCCGGGTGGTCGACGTGATCCTTGTGTCGGAATGCGGTGCCTCGACCTATGGGCTCGACCGCCTGCCCGAAGGCGTCGCGCTCGGCACCGGCGACAGCTACAGCTTCACCGTCTCGGCCGGCTGCTGGGACGTCGATGCTGGCTCGGTCGGTTATGGTGAGGCACGCCAGCGCCTCAACGTCGCCGCTGGCGGCATCACCGAATACACCGTTCACGACTGAGGACGCCCGGTCCTCGCAAGCATGGCCCATCGACGCGGCACAGGAATGTGCCTAGTGCTGCTTGACGACTAACGCTGGAGAGGGTGGGCATGCGGTCGAAATCGGGTTTGGCTGGAGCGCTCGTGCTGATTGCCGGGGTGCCGGCGGCTCTCGGGTCGGCGATCGCCTTCAATGGCGCCGGCGCCAGCGAGATCATCCATGTCGCGCTGGCGGTGAGCTTCCTCCTGTTCGCCGTTGCGGTCTTTGACTTCCAACTGGCCTTATGGCTTCGCTGGATCTTCGTGGTAGGGATCAGTGTGCTGGCGGCGATTTTCCTGGTGCAGGCGGTGGCCGACCTCGCCCGCTCCACTGAAATCAAGGGCATAGCCTACGGCGTGCTGGGGCAAGTGCTGGAGAAGTGGCTTGGCTACCTGTTCATCGCCTGGTGCGCGGTAATCTGTTTCATCCGCAGCGTAGGAATACTGCGGATTGTCGGACTGTTGGCGCTCGCCCTGGTCGTCGGCACCGAGATCTATGGGTTCACCGTTCGGGCCTCAGGCGAAGCGCCGCCGCAGGCGTTGAAATTCCTTTATCTGCCGCTCATTGCCTGGCTTGGGGTGCTATCCCTATCGCGTCCACCGACGGAGTGACGGGCGCATTCGATCTCAATTTCGCTCGCGGCGTAGCACAGCCGTCTACCATCGGTACTTGCCGATGGATGGCGATGGGTGCATGGTTCGGTCTTCCGTTGACCTGCAGCAGACTCCTCATATGTCCCAGCTTTTTTCGCCGTACACATTGCGCGGCCTCACTCTCCGCAATCGCACGGTCGTGGCGCCGATGTGCCAGTACACGGCCCGGCACGGCTACGCCAACGACTGGCACCTGGTGCATCTCGGTCGCTTCGCCATCGGTGGCTTCGGCCTCGTTATCCTCGAGGCCACCGGCGTCAATCCCGAGGGGCGCATCTCCTATGGCGACCTCGGCCTTTGGGAAGACGGCCAGATCGAGCCGCTGAAGCGCATCGTCGATTTCCTCAAAGCCGAAGGTTCCGCCGCTGGCATCCAGCTGGCGCATGCCGGCCGCAAGGCGGCGACGCCGATCGCCTGGCGCCACGGCTTCGATGAGACCGAGGCCGACAAGATCGAGTACGCCTACGAGACCTGGGTGCCGGTCGCGCCGAGCGCCGAGGCGCATTCCTCCAATCCGAACTTCCAGACTCCTCACGCGCTCGACAAGGCCGGCATCGCGGCCCTGATCGCCGACTTCGTCTCCGCCACGCGCCGGGCCGAAACGGCGGGGTTCGACCTGATCGAGATCCACGCCGCGCACGGCTATCTCATCAACCAGTTCCTCTCGCCGCTCGCCAACCACCGCACCGACGAGTACGGCGGCAGCCGCGAGAACCGGATGCGCCTGCTGCTCGAGATCACCGACGCAGTGCGGGCCGCGTGGCCCGAGGACAAGCCGCTCGTCGTCCGCATTTCGGCCACTGACGGCCGTCCCGACGGCTGGTCGATCGAGGATTCCGTCGCGCTCGCCGGCGAGTTGAAGGCACGCGGCGTCGACGTGGTGCATGTGTCGTCCGGCGGCTTCGACGGCGCCAGCATCAAGCCCGGCCCGCTCTATCAGGTCCCGTTCGCGAGGGCGGTGCGCCAAGCCGGCCTTCCGACCATTGCCGTCGGACTCATCGACGCGCCCGAGGATGCCGAGCGGATCATTGCCGACGGCGACGCCGATTTCGTAGCCTTCGCCCGCACGGCGCTCGACGATCCCAACTGGCCCATCCACGCCCTTCATGCGCTCGAGGGCGGCACTTACGACCTTTGGCCGAAGCAGGCGCGCAACCGCATACGCGACAGGGACCGCGCCCTCGGCCGCCACCAGCCGGCCTGAGCACTCATCTTCGGTTCATCTCCCGAACCTATGACTGCCACCGAGGGTTTTCGGCGGCAGTCATCATTGCGCCCGAGACACCGCGCACCCATTTGAGGGTTGAACAGGGAGATCGACACCAATGACCAGCAAAGCCGCTGTCTTTGCCTTGCTAGCCATGTGGGGCGTCGGCTCCACCGCCTGCCTTCCCGCCTTCGCCGAGGACTCCGTCACAGAATCGGCCACCGAGTCGAAGACCAGCAAGCCCGGTCTCGTCGATCGCGTCTGGACCAAAGCCGACGGCGACCTGCCCGGCGTCATGAAGATCTTCCTCTCGGACGGCACGCTCGTCCAGGACTCGTGCTGGGAGACCCACCGCCTGAGCCCTTGGGAGCTGACCTCCGAGACCGCGCTCAAGTGGAACGAGGACGGCATGGACATCGCCGCCGATATCGTCTCGCTGAGCGATGGCGAGTTGGTGCTGAACCTCAAGCTCGGCAGCGACACGGTCGAGGAAAAGTATGTCTCGGCGAGTGTGCCGTACCTCTGCCCGGATATTCCGAAGAGCTGATCCGGCCCGGCTGGACAGAAAAAGAAAGGCGCGGACGTTTCCTTCCGCGCCCAATCCCTGCATGGGATAGCTTTATTCCGCCGGCGCCCCAACCACCGGGGTGACCGTGGTGCGGATCGTGACCTGCGTCAGCAGGAACGCCAGTACGGCACAGATCGCGAAGCCGAGCACCATGGGGACGGCGGTGCCGTCGTGGAAGGCCCCGACGATACCCATCACCACGGCGCCCAGAACCATCTGTAGCGTCCCCATCAGGGCCGAAGCAGTGCCCGCGAACTCGCCGTGCTCTTCCATCGCCAGCACACCGGTGGTCGGCAGAACGAGGCCGAGGAAGCCGAAGGCGACGAACATCAGGCCGCTGAGGATCCACATGCTGTCAATGCCGGCAAGGAAGATGCCAGCCAGCAGCGCCATCGAGATGGCGAACCCGGCGACCGCTACCCGCACCACGCGCTGCAGACCGAAGCGCTTCACCATGAAGCCGGTCGACTGCGACACTGCGAAGAACGAGATCGCGTTGACCGCAAAAGCGAGGCTGTATTCGGTCGGCGTAAGCCCATAATGCTCGATGAAGACGAAGCTCGAGTTGCCGATGAAGGCCATGAAGGCAGACATACCGAAGGCGCCGATAAAGGTCAGGCCCATGAAGCTCCAGTCCGTGAGCAGCGAGCCGTAGCCGCGAATGGCGCCGCCGATGCTCGACTCGGTCCGCATATGCTTCGGCCGCGTCTCCCTGAGCGCCACGATCGCGAGAATGAGCCCTAGCACGCCCACGGTGCCCATCACCCAGAACAGCAGCCGCCAGTCGCCGAAGGCGATAACGACGCTGCCCGCCAGCGGGGCGAGGATCGGCGAGACCGAGAACACCAGCATGATGAGGCTGAACAGCTGCGCCGCTTCCGCCCCGGTGTATTCGTCGCGCACGATGGCGCGCGGCAACGACATGGCCGCACAGCCGCCGATCCCCTGGACGAAGCGGGCGACGATCAGCCACTCGACCGAAGGCGCCACCGCGCAGCCGATCGAACCGGCAATGAACAGCGCAATGCCGAAATACAGCGGCGGCTTTCGCCCCACCATGTCGCTGATCGGACCGTAGATCAGCTGACCGACCGCGAATGCGGCCATGAAGGACATGAGGCTCAGCTGTACCGATGCAGTGCTGGCGCCGAGCTGTCCCCCGATTTCCGGCAAAGCCGGCAGATACATGTCGATGGCGACAGGGCCGATCACCGACAACAGGCCAAGCACGATGGCCATGCGGATGAGTTTTGCGTTCATAGCAGTGATTCCCGAACTGCAAGTATTTAACTGATAGGTAAAACTGACCGGCTTCCGCCTGCGTCAGTCGTCGGTCACAGGCCTGCCGCGCGCGTGTCACCCCCGCGCGTCCTAGAGCCTCCCATGACCGGTTTACCCGGCTTAGCTGCCGATTGTGCGACGCGAGCGTCTACAAATTTGGACACTCATGTCTAACACACTTTTGGACACTCTTGTCCAAATCGTCAAGTCGAATTATGTTGCCTGCCATGGAGATTGTCGCCGACCTCATTCGCAGCCCCGCTATGCAGCGGGGGAACTACAACAAGCGGTGCGCCATCATCGCAGCCGCGACCGCCGTATTCGTGCGGGATGGGTTCATGGGGGCCAGCATCGATGCGATCGCCGAGGAGGCGAGCGTTTCGCGGCAGACGATCTACAACCAGATCGGCGACAAGGAGAAGCTGTTCGCAGAAGTCGTGCGCGGCATCACCGAGGAAGGCAGCGTCCGCATGGTGGCGACGCTGGCGACCTTTCCCGATCATCCGGCAGATATCACCGAGGACCTCGTGGCCTTCGCCATGCGCCTCACCCGCAACTGCCTCTGCGACGGCAATTCGCGCGCCTTGCGCAAGCTGATCGAGAACGAAGGCGGCCGCTATCCCGAACTGTTCGAAACCTGGAAGGATTACGGTCCGGGCAGGAACTGGCCGGCCATCTCCGCGCGCTTCGCGCGGCTTGCGAGGTCCGGCGACATCGAAGCCGACGACCCCGATCTCGCCGCCCGCCAGTTCATGGCGCTGATCGGCGCCGACCTGCCCAACGAGCCCGGCTCGATGGTGGACGACGAGCAGCTCGAACGGGCGGCGCGCAATGGCGTCAAGACATTCCTGCGCGCTTACGGCAAGCGCAGCGCACCGGTGGCTCCCTAGCCGCGCCCGGTCAGACGACGAGGTAGCCCCGATACGCCACCAGGCGGCCGAACAGCGGCAGGCCGATATCTACCTCGAAGCGGTGGCGGCCGCCCTCGTCGATGCGCTCCTCAGCCTTGATCGTCGGCAGCAGGAAGCCCGGCAGCGGTACGCCCCATAGCCGGCCTGATACGCGCACCATGTCCAATCCGTCCCCGCGCGGCACAAGCTGCATCCGGATGGCGACGGCACCGAAGCGTTCCTCGATCAGCCCGTCTGGTGCCGCGCTCATCACCGACCGCATCGGGTGATCGGCAAAGAACCGCGTCCAGTGCTCTCGCCCGTCGCGGCTCTCGATCACCACCCGCAGCGGTTGGCGCCCCTCTGTCGCGGGCACCCCGATCAGCCGCGCCACCAGCCGGCCCACCGCATTGTCCGCCGGTGCAACGACCGCCTCGCCCTCGGCTATGATCGCAGGGCGACCTCGGTGGATCTGTCGGGTCGCCTCGGGCAGGCGATCGAACGCTTCGCCCATGACCCGGCGGTAGAGCGGCTTCTCGCCGCGAAACGCCATCTGCTTGGTCTCGATCGCCAGCCCGTCGAACCACGGCCGGATCTGTTCCAGCGTCAGCAGCCCCGCCGCCGATCGCGCGCCGCCTCGGATGCGATGGTCGATCAACAGTGCCCAGATCGTCGCAGCCGCCGGAACCACGGGAACGTACGGACCGTCGCCATCGGCGGCCTTGAGCGACCAGCGCACCACCCGCGTCTCGCCGCGAGCATCCTGCCCGGACGCCTCGATCAGCATGCCGCCCTCGCTCGTGCCGAAGCGATCCAGCCAGTTGGCGATCATCGTTCCAATACCGGAGAACGACTTGGCCGACTTCATCACCCCCCACTTCACCGGCAGGGCGGCGAGCCCGATCAGCCAGTTGAGGATCGGCAGCTCCATCCCGGCATCGAATCCGGCGCGCACTCGCGGCGCAAATCGCGCCGGGAGCAGGTCGAGGTCCGGCACATCGGCCAGCATGGCGCGCCGCCTCGGCAGCCCCTCGATCGTCACCCAGCGCGGATCGCCCCAGCCGCGGTGGTGCTCCCAGCCGGCCTCGCGAAACACACGCACCCGCTGCCCGACCCAGCTCAGGATCGCCTCGATCACCGAGCGCCCCTTCGGCGTCCGGTTGCCCGGCACGATCGCCACATCGATGCTGTCGACACTGAGCCAGGCGCTGGTCACCCCGTCGAGAACCGCGTGCGACAATGCCGGCGTCGAGCTGGCACCCGAAATGACGCTGATCCCCACCGCTCGCGCCGCACTATCGAACCGGTTGATCGCGGCGACGAACGCTCGGCTGTCGGCGATATCGACATAGTGGCAACGCGCACCGATCGCCGCCTCGATCAACTGGGTTCCGCTGGATTGAAACGGCCCAGAACAATCGACCACGACCTCGCAATCGATCTCCCTGAGCCGTTCGACGCCGATGCTGTCGCGATCGAGATGCACGAACGCGAACTCGGCCTGTTCGTCGATGACGCGCAACTCGCGCTGCAGCGCCGCCGCCCGGCTTTCGTTGCGCCCGCCGAGGCTGATGCGAAAAGCATGCCGTCGCGCCAGCAATCGCGCCAGACGCGAGCCGAACACGCCGCAGCCGCCCACGATCAGCACATGTGGGCGGCTCACGCGGTCACCTCGCGCAACACTGACGTTTCCAGTCCCAACGCCTTCAGCGGACTCAGCAATTGCCCCGAAACCATCGCCGCCAGCAGCCACGGCATCGGCGGCACCCGCGCGAGGCCGGAGACCAGCAAGTCGCGCACCAGCGGCAGCGCGGGGCTGTTCGATTGGTAGAACGGGGTCAGGGTCAACGACAGGAACTGATAGAGCCGCACGTGCCAGCGCCGCAGTTGGGCGTAGAGCTCCAGGGCGTCGGCAAGGCTCTCCGTACGATCGAGCGCGGCAGCGAGGGCCGCGGCATCAAGCAGCGCCATGTTGGCGCCCTGCCCCAGTTGCGGGCTGGTTGCGTGTGCACTGTCGCCGATGAAGGCGATACCATTGCCAACCGGCATGCGCAGGGTGTGGTGGGCATATCGGGCCAGCGTCAGATCGTCGAAGCTGCCGATCGCGTCGAGATGTGGCGCCGTCTCGGGCCAATGACCCCTGACCGTATCCTTCCAGCTCTCGATGCCCTGCTGCCTGAGCTCCCCAAACTGGTCCGGCCTGAGGCTCCAGAAGAACGCCGCAAGGTCCGGTCCGCCCTGGCGCTGCCGGCCGATCGGCAGCACGCCGATCATCACGCTGGCCCTGCGGTAGCGCTGCATTAGCGCGCGCCGGTCGAAGCCCTGATCAACCCACGGCACGGTGCCCCAGATCGCCCCATATGGCAGCTGCCGCACGGATGCGGGATGCGAAGTCGCGACCCGAAGCGGCGACCCGGCGCCAAGTGCGTCGACGACGAGGTCGAACGGCCCCTCGAGGCCCCGCGGCCCGCGCAGCCAGCTTGTCTCCTCACGCTCCATGGTCGCGACGGTAAATCCTGTGCGGATCGGCAGCTTCTCGGCCACTACCGCATCGTGCAGCACATGGAACAGCGCCGCGCGGTGCACCGCCAAGGCATGGCTACCGGCGCCCAGCGGCCGATAGCCGACATCGAGCACAACACGGCCGGAGCGGGCGTCCGTCCCCACCAGCCGGTCGACACGCGCCCCGAGGGCCGAGATGGCGCCGGATAGCCCAAGCGCGCCGAGCGCGGCGAGGCCGGTCGGCTGCAGCATCAGGCCAGATCCGACCGGCTGCGGCACCTCGAAGCGCTCGAACAGGCGCACGCGATGCCCCGCCCGGTGCAGGAACAGGGCTGCGGCAAGCCCGCCCGGACCGGCGCCGGCGATGGCAATGTCGAGTGATTTCGGCAGTCTTTGCGTCCCCGGCATCCCGAGAACGAACTAGATCACCACCTGCGTACCGATTTCAACCACACGACCGGTCGGAATGTGGAAGTACTCGGTGGCATCGGTGGCGTTTCGGGCCAGCGCGATGAAGATGCGATCGACGACTAACGGCATTCCACCCTTCGGCGATGGCTTCAGCGACCGGCGCGACAGGAAGAACGACGTGCTCATGATGTCGAACTTCCAGCCGAGCTTGCGGGCCAGCGCCAGGGCCTTTGGGATGTTCGGCGTTTCCATGTAACCGAAGGTCACGACCACCCGGTAGAACAGGTCGTTATAGGCATCGATAGTCACCTTCTCGTCGTCGGCGACACGAGGCGCCGAAGAGGTGACGACGGTCAGGATCACGTTGTGCTCGTGCAGCACCTTGTAGTGCTTGAGGCTGTGTAGCAGCGCCGTCGGCGCGCCCTCGATATCGGAGGTGAGGAACACCGCGGTGCCCGGCACGATAGCGGGCTTCTTCTTGCTGAGGTTTTCAACGAGGAACTGCAGCGGCACCTCGTCCCGCCGCGTCTTCTCGGCAAGCCGCGTCCGGCCGACGATCCAGATCGCAATGGTCGCCGCGATCGTCAGCGCCACCAGCACCGGCACCCAGCCGCCCTGGAAGAACTTGGCGGCGTTCGACGAGAAGAAGATGAGCTCGATGATCCCGATCGGCACTACCACGAGTGCGATCATCCACGGCTGCCAGCGCCAGATGCGGATCATCACGATCACCAGCAGCGCCACCGTCACCAGCATCTCGCCCGTCACCGCGATGCCATAGGCTGCGCCGAGATGGCTCGAACTGCCGAAGCCGAGCACCAGCAGCACCACCGCGATCATCAGCAGGCCGTTGACCAGCGGCATGTAGATTTGCCCGTGCTGGGTCGCCGAGGTGTGCAGCACCGTCATACGCGGCAGGATGTTGAGCGACACCGCCTGCCGGGTGAGCGAGAACGCACCGGTGATTACCGCCTGGCTGGCGATGACTGTCGCAGCTGTCGCGAGCAGCACCATCGGCACCTGCGACCAGTCGGGCAGCATCTGGTAGAATGGGTTTTCCACCGCCTCGCCGTGTTCGAGCACGTAGGCCGCCTGGCCGAAATAGTTGAGCAGCAGGCACGGGAACACCAGCGCGAACCAGGCAATGATGATCGGCCGCCGGCCGAAATGACCGAGGTCGGCATAAAGCGCCTCGGCGCCGGTCACCGCGAGGAACACCGCGCCGAACGTTGCCGCCGCGATGCCGGTGTGGGTACCGATGAAATTGACGCCGTAGAGTGGATTAAGCGCGGCGAGGACGGCCGGGTCCTCGACAATTCGCATCAGCCCGAAGCCACCCATGGCGAGGAACCAGATCACCGTGATAGGCCCGAACACCGCTGCGACGCCACTAGTGCCAAACCGTTGGACCGCGAACAACCCGATGATCACGACGATGGTCGCCGGGATGATGAACTGGTCGAGATTGGGCGCGACGACGCGCACGCCCTCGATGGCGGAAAGCACCGAGATCGCCGGCGTGATCATGGCGTCGCCGTAGAACAGGGCCGCTCCGACTACACCCAGGGTCAGCACCCACGTCGGCCGGCTCTTGAAGCTCGCCTGCGCCAGCGCCATCAGCGACAGCGTACCGCCCTCGCCCTTGTTGTCGGCCCTCAGCACGATGCCGATGTATTTGCCGGTGACGAGGATGATCAGCGTCCACACGATCAGCGACAGGATGCCGAGTACGGTGGCGCTATCGACGCCCCCGCCGGCGCCGCCCGACACATGCATGGCTTCACGGAACGCGTAGAGCGGGCTGGTGCCGATATCGCCGTACACCACACCGATTGCCCCCATGACAAGGACCGGCAGGCCTCTGTTCAGTTCGTCGTTTTCGGGAAGGACGGCGCCGGCCTGGGCGGAAGTATTATTCACGGGGGCCATAAAGAGCTCCGGTTACGGGCGGGCGCTGTCTACACCTATCAGCGCCCACACTCAACTCGAAGCCCTTTTACCCCTTGCATGCCTGCCCCGGACGAATCGAAAGGGCGGCGCCATGGGAAGCGCCGCCCTGCCGGGGTGCGAAAGGAGGAGAACCCCGGGAACTCTACCGAGTCGCTTACGCGGCCTTGGTCGCGGCGGCGGCCGCATCGGCCTCGCGGGCGGTCTTGGTGGCGTTGGTCCACCAGACCAGGTTGTCGAGCAGCTCCGGCACGAAGAAGTCGAAATTGCCCTTGGTGTCGTCCCAGCTCTTCTGGCCCATCATGATGGGGATGAAGTCCGAGCCGCCGATGTGGACGGCGTGACGGACCGGAACGGCCTGCAGCTCGACCATGATGTTGCGCAGGTGCTCGACCGCACGGGCGCCGCCCACCGAACCGTAACCGACGAAGGCCACGGCCTTCTTGATGAACGGCTTGTAGGCCCAGTCGATGGCGTTCTTCAGCGCGCCGGTGATCGAGCGGTTGTACTCGGCGGTGACGATGATGTAGCCGTCGAACTCATTGAGCTTGGCTTGCCACTTGGCGGCGACCTCGTTCGGGGTCGGCATCCAGAAGTCCGACGCAGCGGCGTCGAACAGCGGGAGCGGATAGTCCTTCAGGTCTACGATCTCGACGTCGACGTCGCCACGGGCGGCTGCGTGATCTGCGATCCACTTGGCCGGCTTGTCGCCGAAACGGGTGGGACGGATCGAGCTGATAATCACGCCAATCTTGGGTTTGGTCATTCTGCTGCACTCCAGTATCAAAATGTGACTAGCTGCAGATAAGTGACCAAGGTGTCCCGCTACAAGCAGGCACCCGGAGGCAACGGGGGCACATCCGGCTACCCCGGTGACAGACCTGTAACCCAGGTTACGTCGGTGTTAGCAAAGCTCGGACCGGCACCTTGAGCTGCTTCCGGGCGATAGCGCCCTCTCGGCCGCTCCGAATTGCACAGAAGCGCCGGATGCAGCGTTCGCTATCAATGAACGGTGATAAGCCCGGCGCGTCAGCGCAGGCCGAACGAATAGGTCCAGGCAAGGGCCTTCAGCCCGGAATCATCGAGTTCGGGGTGCCTGGGCTGCAGTTGCTCGATGGCCCGCTCGGTGAGGCTCTTTCTGGAGCGCTTCTCGAGCCCATCGACGGGCTGCTGAAGCTCCTCGAGGAGAGCCAGGATGCGCTGCTTGAGCTCGGCGCCATCGGCCTCGCCGAAGCGCTGTGTCAGGTGCGGGGTCTTGGCGCGCGGAAAAGGCGACGTGCCGAAGCCCGTGTAAAGCACCAGTGCCTCGTTGATCGGATCGCTCATCGCCTGTTCGTAAGCCAACGCTTTCAAACCCATATGCAACCCGCCCTTTGTCTGGAAGGCCTCACCTTGGTCCATCCACGGTTGAAGCGGAATAATCGCCGTCGACGGTAGTTAAACGGCTTTTGCAGGTGACCCACGCGTTGACCGTTAACGACTTGCGGGAGATGCGGAGGACGGTGGCCACGGCTTCCGCCGCTGCGCGCAGCGCACCCTTCCGACCTGCGCTAGTTCGCTGCGCTCACAAGCTTCGGGTTGCCTCCCCCGTTAAGGGGGAGGTGGGTATCGAGTTTGTGGCACAATGCAACTAGAGCCACCGGCCGGCACCTCCCGCTTGACGGGGGAGGTTGGGAGTGTGTGTGGGGGGGGCACGAAGTTGGCCAGGAGCAAAGAGCTGTGCTCACATGCGCCAACTACCGGCAACCCGCCCCTAGTTGAACCAGAACGCATAGCCCCAGAGCGCATCGCCGAACACGCGATTGGCTTCGGCGAAGGAGTCGGCGCTGGCGATCGGGCCGTCCTTGAGGAACGGCAGCGCGTCGTGACCGGTGATCAGCATGACGAAATCGGTACGCGTGGCGTTCTCGAAATAGGCCTTGAGGTCGAAGCCCTTTTGGAAGCGCCAGTGCGGGATCAGCAGTTCGCCGTCGAGCACCTGCTCGGTGGTGTCGAGCGTGGCGCGCCAGGCGGCGACGGTTTCATCGGTCACCGGCGCATCCTGCATCAGGGGCGTCTGGCGCGGATTGGGCACCAGTTCGCGATTGTCGTCGGTCTCGGCGAGGATCGCCTGCCAGTTGCGGCGGGATAGCGCGAGGATCTCGTGCAGGCGCGCCAGCACGCCTTTGAGCCGCTGCGGCTCGACCACCGGGAAGTTGAGCGTGTGGATCGCCGCCAGTGCGTCGGCGATGGCGTTGTCGGACTCCGGATCGAGCATCAGCGTCGAAGTCGAATGGGTGAAATTCTGCATCGGCAGCCCGGCGCGCGGAAACAGCCGGTGGAACGACGCCTCGACCAGCTCGTGGAAATCGTGGGCCAGCAGGAAATCGGCCTGCGCCGCGACGACCTGGCTGTAGCCGGCGAGCCAGATCGCATCGGCTCGGTCGAAGCCGATGGTCGTATCGGGCGGCGTGGAACCCATCTCGGCGCCGAACATCCCCACCAGCACGCCGCCGACACTCTCGTTGTCGCTGGCCGTTCCGTCGCCGTCCACATCGATGCGGATCTTCAAGATGTCGACGGGGACGACGTAGTCGCCAGACTCGCCGGCCGAGAGCAGCGCCGCTTTGGCAGCATCCATATCGGTGACCAGTGTGCCGAGCAGATCGCGAAGCTTGTCGTAGGTCAGTGGCTCGGGGCTGGGATTGACCGGCACGGGCATCGCCATGGCCGGCCCCATCGGTCCTACATCCGGTGAGGCGAAGCCGTGTCGAAAGAGCCCCTGCGCGAAATGCTCGATGGCGGTCACGAAGCCGATGAGCCCGATGCCGAACCGACCCTCCTGGTCATTGCGTTCGTCGAGGGGGCGCAGTGCCTCCACGCCGGTTTTGAGCGTACCGGCATAGAGGTGCTCGCGGGCGAGATCGCCGCCCTCCCCGGCCAGCGCGGGCATTGTGATAAGTGCGATGACTGCGGCAAGTAGCGGTTTCAACATCGGCACGTTCCTCCAACGACGGCGCTACTTGGCGGCCATCTCAAGCCACTGGTCCTCGTCGACCACCAGGATGCCCAGCGCCTGCGCATCCTTGAGTTTGGAACCGGCGCCTGGCCCCGCGACGAGAATATCGGTGTTCTTGCTCACCGACCCCGCCACCTTGGCGCCGAGCCGCTCGGCCATGGCCTTGGCCTCGCCGCGCGTCAGCTTTTCAAGCGAGCCGGTGAACACCACGGTCTTACCGGCCACCTCGCTGGTGGCCGAAACGGTGACGACATAGTCCTTGGGCTTCACCTGCTCGAGCAGGCTGTCGAGCACGGCGACATTGCGCTCGTTCTCGAAGAAATCGCGCAGCGCTTCCCAGACCGTGTCGCCGAGGCCGTTGACCGACGGGAACACTTCGTGGAGCTCGCCGCCGGCCGCAGCCGCCTCGAGGCCCCTCTCGCGCAGCGCGGCCATGCTGGAAAAGGTCTTGGCCAGCACCGCTCCGGTGGTCTCCCCGATATGGCGGATGCCGAGCGCGAAGATGAACCGGTCGAGCTCGGGCTCGCGCCGGGCGTCGATGGCGGCGAATAGCTTGTCGAGCCCCTCGAAGCTCCGCTCCTCGACCGAGCGTGTCGCCTTGCGCGTCTTGCCCGATGCCGCCTCGCGCTGGCGCGACTGCTCCTCGCGCCGCGCCGCGAAGGCGGCCTGCACCTCGGTGCGGCGGTCGCGTAGCGTGAAGATGTCGGCGGCTGTCTTGACGAGGCCGGAGTTGAACAGCAGCTCGATATTCTCCTGCCCCAACCCTTCGATATCCATCGCGCCGCGCGAGACAAAATGCTTGAGCTGCTCGACCGCCTGCGCGGCGCAAATCAGCTCGCCGGTGCAGCGGCGGCGCGAATCTTCCTTGCCGGTCTTCTCGTTGATCTCGCGCGTCGCCGGCGAGCCGCAGACCGGGCAGACATGCGGAAACTGATAGGGGACGGCGTCGGCCGGGCGTTTTTCCAGCACGACGCGCACGATTTGCGGGATCACGTCCCCGGCCCGCTGGATCACCACCGTATCGCCGATGCGCACGTCGATCGGTTCGTCGCCGCGGATCGGCAGCCCGTTGCTGTCGATGCCGGCGATATAGTCCTCGTTGTGGAGCGTCACGTTCTCCACCACGACGCCGCCGACGCCGACCGGCGCCAGCCGCGCCACCGGTGCCAACGTGCCGGTGCGGCCGACTTGGATGTCGATGGCACGCACCGTAGTGAAGGCCTGTTCGGCCGGGAACTTGTGCGCCACGGCCCAGCGCGGCTCGCCGCTAGAAAAGCCCCAGCGCCGCTGCAATTCGAGATTGTCGAGCTTGTAGACGACGCCGTCGATGTCGTAGCCGAGCGAGGAGCGCAGTTCCTCGATCTTCTTGTATTGCGCGATCAGTTCGTCCGCTGAGCTGGCGCGCACCATCAGCGGGCTGATGGCAAAACCCCACTCGCCGAATTTCTGCACAGCCTCATATTGCGTCGGCGCCGGATCGGCAGTGGTCGCGCCCCAGGCGTAGGCGAAGAACTTGAGGTTCCGGCTGGCGGTGACGGACGGATCCTTCTGGCGCAGCGAACCTGCGGCTGTGTTGCGCGGGTTGACGTATTCCTGCCCGCCGACCGCTGCCGAGCGCGCCTTCAGCGCCTCGAACTCGGCCATGGTCATATAGACCTCGCCGCGAATCTCGATACTCGCCGGCCAGCCGGAGCCCCAGAGCTTGTGCGGGATGTCCGAGATGGTCCTGAGATTGGCGGTGATGTCTTCGCCCACCGTGCCATCGCCGCGCGTCGCGCCCTGTACGAAGACGCCGTTCTCATAGCGCAGCGAGGCCGAGAGGCCATCGATCTTGGGCTCGGCGGTGAAGGCGAGCTTCAGGTCCTTGTCGCGCTCGAAGAAGCGGCGGCCCCGCTCGATGAAATCGGCCACATCCTCGTCGCTATAGGCCTTGGCGAGGCTGAGCATAGGCACCGCATGGCGCACCTTGTTGAAGCCTTCGACGGGCGCACCCGCGACTTTGTCGGAGAGGCTGTCATCGCGCTTCAACGCCGGAAATGCGATCTCGAACGCCTGGTAGCGGCGCTTCATCGCGTCGTATTCGGCGTCGGTGATATCGGGCGCATCCTGCTCGAAATAGGCGCGATCGGCTGCGCTCAGAAGCCCATGCAGCCGGTCGATCTCCGCCCTCGCCTCACGTTCCGAGAAGCTCTCGATCTCCCGTTCGTCGCCGCTCACGATACCTCCGAAATCAGTTTACCCGCCGCTGCACGCGCCTCGTCCGTCACCTTGGCGCCGGCGAGCATGCGGGCAACTTCCTCCTGCCGCGCCTTGCCGTCGAGACGGCGCACATGCGTCCGCACGAACGCACCTTCCTCGATTGCCTGCTTCTCGATCAAGAGGTGGCTTTGCGCTCGTGCCGCAACCTGCGGAGCATGGGTGACGGTGAGCACCTGCACCTTGCCGGCGAGCCGGCCGAGCCGCCGCCCGATCGCATCGGCAACTGCGCCACCGACGCCGGTGTCGATTTCATCGAAGATCAGCACGGGGGCCGAACCACGGTCGGCCAGCACTACCTTCAGCGCCAGCATGAAGCGGCTGAGTTCGCCGCCCGACGCAACCTTGAGGATCGGGCCGGCCTGCGTGCCGGGATTGGTCTGCACATGGAAGGCGATCTGGTCGTAGCCGGAACCGGCGACGCGTGCCTCATCCACCTGGCGATCGACGATGAACTTGGCAGAGCCGAGCTTCAGGTCCGGCAGCTCGGCCCCGACAGCTTTCTCGAGGGCCGTAGCGGCCGCCTCGCGCGCCTTGCTCAGTGCGGCCGCAGCGGCCGAGTAGGCGGCGCGCGCGGCGACTGCGGCACTCTCGAGCGCTTTGAGCGATTCCTCGCCGCTCTGCAGCATCTCGAGGTCCTTCGCGTACCTGGCGAGGATGTCGCCCAGCCCATCGACAGTGGTCTGGTGCTTGCGGGCTGCGGCGCGAAGGGCGAAGAGCCGCTCCTCGACCTTTTCGAGATCGGCCGGGTCGAAGGCCATGTCGCGCTTCAGTCCCTCGAGCGCGTCGGAGGTGGCATCGAGCGACACCAGTGCCGTATCGAGCGCCTCGACGATCGGCTGGAACACGGCAGCGCCGGCATCGGCCTTGCGCATCAACCGCCGCATCAGGCCGGCGAGCACGGGGCCGGGAGCCATCGGACCGTTAAGGATTTCATCGGCATCGCGGACTTCCTCCGCCGCCTTCTCGAGCGTCATCAGGCGCTGCCGGCGCTCGGCCAGCACCTCCTCCTCGCCCGCTTCGAGGTGGAGCTCGCCCAGTTCCTCGACCACATGCCGCGCGTAGTCCTCGCGCGCCTGAGCCTCGGCGATGATCGAGCGCTGCCCGGCCACAGCCGCCTCGGCCTCGACCAGCGCGTCGTGCGTGCTCCACACCGCGCCGGCAAGCGACTCGTGCCCACCGAAAGCATCGAGCGCCGCGCGGTGCGTGGCGGCGTCGACCAGTGCCCGATCATCGTGCTGGCCGTGGATTTCGACGATCAGCCGGCCCACTGCCTGTAACAGGCCCGCCGATACCGGCTGGTCGTTGATGAAGGCGCGCGTCCGGCCGTCGGAAAACTGCACGCGGCGGAGGATGATGTCCTCGTCGTCGGCAATGGCGTTCTCGCGCAGGGCCTCGCGCGCCGGGTGCGTACGCGGCAGCTGCAGCACCGCCACCACCTGCCCGCTTTCGGCGCCCGTGCGCACCAGCGATGCGTCGCCACGGCCGCCCAGCGCCAGCGTGAGCGCGTCGAGCAGGATGGATTTGCCCGCGCCGGTCTCGCCGGTGAGCGCCGTCAGGCCCTCTTCCAGCGTCAGGTCGAGCTGATCGATAAGGACGATGTTGCGGACCGAAAGCGCGTTGAGCATTCGGGATGGCCCCTCTTCTCGACCGGCCGGAAGGGCCGAACAATCTCGCGCGCAGAAAATACCACACAAGAACAAACAGGCAACGGATTTGTTGCCTGCTGTGCTTTAGTAAACAGAGATTCCCGCTTTCGCGGGAATGACATTGCGGCGGAGCGCTTAGCCCTGCTTGAGCTCAGCCAGCTTGCTGCCTTCGTTCAACTGCGGGCTGATGCCCTGCTTGGCGAGCAGGTCAAAGGCCTGCTTGTACCAGCTGGACTGCGGATAGTTGTGCCCCAGCACCGCCGCAGCAGTCTGTGCCTCGGAAATGAGGCCGAGCGCCAGGTTCGCCTCGGCGAGGCGATAGAGCGCCTCTTCGATGTGAGTCGAAGTCTGGAACTGCGTCGCCACCACGGTGAAGCGGTTGATGGCGGCCGGGTAATTGCCGTTGCCGAGATAGTAGCGGCCGACGGACATTTCCTTGCCCGCGAGCTGATCGACCGCGATCACCATCTTGTCCTTGGCGTCCTTGGCGTACTCGCTCTCGGGGTAGTTCGAGACGATGAGGCTATAGGTGTCGATCGCGTCCCGGCTGATCTGCTGGTCGCGCGTGATGTCCTTGATCTGCCCGAAGTAGGCGTTGCCCTTGAGATACATGACGTAGGGCACTTCCTTGGACGACGGGTAAAGCGCCAGGTACCGGTCGGCCGCGAGAATCGCTTCCTCAAACTTGCCGATGCGGTAGTTGGCGTAGGTCTCCATCAGCTTGGCCTTCTCGTTGAATTCCGAGAACGGGTGCTGGCGCTCGAGCTTTTCGAGGGTGGCGACAGCAGTCACGTAGCGCTGCTTGTCCATCTCGCCGAGCGCCTGCTGATACAGGGTGTCGGGCGGGATGATCTCTTCTTCCTTGAGCTTGGGCTGGCCGAACAGGTTACAGCCGGCGAGCATCACAACGACGGCGCCCAGCGCGACGAAGCGCGCCAACCGGACCGAAAAACCTGCATGCTGAGAGATCGTCACGACCTGCCCCATCCCTTATCGCCCAACCAATTACTCGGCTGGCGGCCTACTGACAAAAAAGATCAAAACTGTGGCCGGCTTAGCCGACCGAGCGCAGGTAGGACCTTACGTTGAGCCCCTCGGGCACGTCATCGAGTGCATCGAAGGCCGCCGGCAGCTGGTCGGCGGTGACAATCTCGTAATTCGCCTCGCTGGCGAACAGCCCGTGGAGAACCAAGGCGTTGAGCGCGTGGCCACCCTTGTACGACCGGAATCGGCCATAGATCGGAAGGCCACAGAGGGCCAGGTCGCCGACGGCGTCGAGCAGCTTGTGGCGGACGAACTCGTCCTCGTAGCGCAGGCCGCCCGGATTGAGGATCCGATCCTCGTGGACCGTGATCGAATTCTCCATCGAGGAGCCGAGCGCATAACCGGCCTGGCGCAGAATCTTGGCATCGCGCACGAAACCGAAGGTGCGGGCGCGGGAGACGTCCTCGTAATACTTGCGCGGCGTCCAGTCGAAGATCATCCGCTGACGGCCGATGACGCGGCTGTCGAAATCGATCTCGAGGTCAAGCATGCGGCCGTTATACGGCTCGAGCGCCGCCGAGGCTTCGTTATTGCGCACCAGCACCTGGCGCATGATCTTGATGTACCGGCGCGGCGCCGGCTGCACGACGAGGCCAACAGCCACGATAGCGTCGGAGAACGGCGAAGCGCTGCCATCCAGAATGGGGCATTCGGCGCCGGTCAGTACGAGGTGAGCGTTGTCGACGCCCATGCCGGAAAGCGCTGAAATCACATGCTCGACGGTCGCAACGGAGACGCTGTCGCCCAGGTCGATCGTGGTGCAGAGCGTCGTACGAGTAACGCGCGAGAAATGCACGGGAACCGGGCCAACCCGGCGCCCGTCATCGAGCAGACGGGTGATGGTGTAACCACTGTCGGGCGCAGCAGGCTCGAGGGTCAGGGTAACGGGGGCGCCGGAATGAACTCCGAACCCGCTGAATTCGAGCGCATCGGCCAAAGTCCGCTGCCGCGCCGAAAGTTTCTGCATGCTTTATAGACTCCAGCCCCGTAAGCCGCCCGGTGCAGTCATAGACAATAAAATCCCGGCGCGGAAGCCGCGCCGGGGGTGTGGAAAGTAACGGATCGCCGCGGCTCTTAGCCGTGCTTACGCAGGAATGCGGGGATCTCGATATGCTCTTTCTGGGCCGGCTGCGGCTGGGCCCGACCGTACTGATCGGAGTTGCCACGGGCGCCGTCGGTACCGGCCGAAACCCGCGCATTCCGGGCGCCTCCAGCTTCGATCGCGCTACGGGCAGCAGCGTCATCGGCGCTCGGCTCGACCGCAGGCTCGGCCCGAACAGGCTCATTCGACTTTAGGTTTAGGCCCACATTCGAGGCGAGACGCTTGAACAGCGCACGTGCATTCCGGGGCTCGGCCTCGTGCTTTTCTTGGCCCGTGAGTGACTGCCTTGCAACAGCAGGGAACTCCTCGGTCCGCGGCATGCGGCGCTGGCCATCCGGACGCTCGGCGCTGGAGGGCACATAAGCACTCGGGATCGGCGCATCGATGAGTCGCGGCGGCTCTTCCAGCTGCGTGTGAGTCGCATGCGGAATGTAGGGCTCCACGGTGATGCCGTCGTCTTCCTGGTAGTCGGTGTAAGCCGGCTCCGGATGCGAAATGGCCTCGGCCACCGCTTCCTGCATGTGCGCCTCGAACTCGGGCTCAGACTCTTGCTGGGTAATCTGCGGCTGACGCTCCGGCATCGCCTGGCGCATCACGGCGGCCTGCAGCGGCACGCGCGCCGGATTGGCCTTCATCGGCTCCAGCGCCTGGACCATCGTGGCATCGGTACCGGTCGCGACGACCGAGACACGGATCGTGCCGGTCATGTCCGGATCGAATGTGGCGCCGAGGATGATGTTGGCATCCGAGTCGACTTCCTCGCGGATGCGGCTGGCCGCCTCGTCGACTTCGTAGAGGGTCAGGTCCGGACCGCCGGTGATCGAGATCAGCAGACCGCGGGCACCCTGCATCGACACATCGTCGAGCAGCGGGTTGGCAATGGCAGCCTCGGCGGCGTGACGCGCACGATCCTCGCCGGATGCCTCGCCCGTACCCATCATCGCCTTGCCCATGCCGCGCATCACGGCGCGCACGTCGGCGAAATCGAGGTTGATCAGGCCTTCCTTGACCATCAGGTCGGTGATGCAGGCAACGCCTGAGTAGAGCACCTGGTCGGCCATCTTGAAGGCGTCCGCAAAGGTCGTCTTCTCGTTGGCAACGCGGAACAGGTTCTGGTTCGGGATGACAATCAGCGTATCGACATGCCGATGCAGCTCGTCGATGCCGTCTTCGGCGAGACGCGAGCGGCGGTTGCCTTCGAATTGGAACGGCTTGGTGACGACGCCGACGGTCAGGATGCCCTGCTCGCGGGCCGCGCGTGCCACGACGGGCGCTGCACCGGTACCGGTACCGCCACCCATGCCGGCGGTGATGAACACCATGTGCGCGCCGGAGAGGTGATCGTTGATCTCGTCGTAGCTCTCTTCAGCCGCCGCACGGCCAACTTCCGGGTGCGAACCGGCGCCGAGGCCTTCGGTGACCGAAACACCGAGCTGAATGATCCGCTGCGCGCTCGAGAGCGCCAGGGCCTGCGCGTCGGTATTGGCGCAGACGAAGTCCACCCCGCTGAGACCGGACGCGATCATGTTGTTGACTGCGTTGCCGCCCGCTCCGCCCACACCGAAAACGGTGATGCGCGGCTTCAATTCTTGAATGTCCGGGATGGTGAGGTTGATCGTCATCGATGGCCCCATGAGGTGCGTGTGGGACCAGTATTAGTCGCCAATTCGTTAACCAGACCCTAACAATGCACCCAAATCCGTTAACGTGATGGCAATTTGCAAGCGCTCGTAAAGGCTTGGTTACGTTACGTTAAGCATGAGGATGAGGGCAGTTTTGCGCCGCCCTGCCCGGATGACCTGCGACTCGCACCGACCAAGCAACCAGCCACCGTCATCCCCGGGCTCCCAGCCGGACTCACGCCGAACTCGATGCGAGCCGCACTACGCATGGGTCCCCGGGTCAAGCCCGGGGATGACGGCGAGCAGCGGCTAGTCCGGTAGCGCTGCGCGAGTGAACTTCCGGCTAGAAGCTGGTGCGAAGCCAGTTGCCGACTCGGGCGAAGTAGCCGTCAGTGCCGGTGAGACGGACCGAGCGATGCGGCTCGACATATTCGCCGCCGCAGATCTGCGGATAGATCAGCATGCCGGCGACGGTCGCGAAGGCCGGGCCCTTGGCCATGTCGGGCAAGCCCGAGATACCCATCGGGCGGCCGTTGCGGACGTTGCGGGCGAGCACGCGCCGCGCCACTTCCGGCAGGCCGGTCAGCTCGCTGGCGCCGCCCGTCAGCACGAACCGGCGGCCACAGACATCCATCATGCCGGTGGCCTGCATGCGGTCCTTGATCGCGGTGAGGACTTCCTCGACGCGCGGCCGGATGATGCGGGTGATGTGCGAGCGCGGAATCTGCCCCGGCGCCTCGTCGCGCGTGGCGCCGACCGGGGTGATCGAGATCATCTCGCGCTCATCGGCCTGGCCGGGCAGCACTGAGCCGAACATCGTCTTCAGCCGCTCGGCGTCGGCAATGCCGACCGAAAGCGAACGGGCGATATCGAGCGTCAGGTGGTGTCCGCCGATGGCGATGGCATCGGTATAGACCAGGTGGCCGTCGGCGAAGACGGAAACCGTGGTCGTCGCGCCCCCGAAGTCGATGCAGGCGACACCAAGCGAGCTTTCATCATCGACGAGCGTCGAGAGGCCCGAGGCATACGGCGTCGCCATCAGCGACTCGATCTGCAGGTGGCAGCGGTGCAGCACCAGCTCGATATTGCGCATGGCGAGCGTCTCGGCCGAGACCACCGCCACATCGATGGAAAGCTTCTCGCCCACCATGTTCTTGGGATCCTTGATCCCGCGCTGGCCATCGAGGGCGTAGCCGATCGGCAGCGCATGGATGATCGAGCGCTCCGGGCGCACCGAGCGCTCGTTGACCGCGCGCAGCACGCGCTGGATGTCGGCGCGCTCCACTTCCTGACCGCCGAGGTTCACGCCGGCGGAGAAGGTCTCGGAACCAAGCCGTCCAGCCGTCACGTTGACGATGACGGATTCAACCGTGAGCCCCGCGGCGCGCTCGGCGATGCCGACCACGGTACGGACGGCCTGCTCGGCCTTGTCGAGATCTGTGATGACCCCTGATTTGATGCCCGAGGACGGGCCATAGCCGAAGCCGATGACTTCGACATTGTGGGTGCGGCCTTTGAGCGACTTGCCCTCGGGACGCGGCACGAGGCGGGCGATGACGCAGCAGATCTTGGTCGAGCCGATATCGAGGACAGTCACCAGCGAGGTGCGCCCCGGCTGCACCGGCTTGAGCCGCGCGGTCATGGCATCGGTCATCATGGTCTACTGGTTCCGTGTTACAGGCGCGACAGGGACGGGAGCGCTGGCAGCAGCCGGCGCCGCCGAGCTTTCGGCCTTCTTCTCGGCCGCGGTCTCGTATTCCGACGAGCCCTTGACCTGATGCTTGCTCTTCTTCTTGCCTTCGGCGATCTGGGCCGCAGCGATCTCGCCGGGCTTCAGCGTGACGATACCCTGGACCCGCAGGTCGACCAGCGTCACATCGCGCTCGAGCAGCTGGTAGTCGGCCTGGTACATCTCGAGCCGGTCCAGCGCCTGGGCGACGCCGCTCTCCGGCAACTGCACGCGCAGGCCATTGCGATAGATCAGGTCCCAGCGGCGATCGCCGATCCGGCTCAGCGCCGCGATATCCGTCTTGAGGCCTTCGTGACGATCGAGGATGCGGACCATGACGACGGCATCGTCCGCCGCGCCCTCGCCGATTACCAGCGGAAGGTCGGTGTAGGACGCGATGTCGGTGCCGATCTTCTTGCCGGCGTCGTCGATCAGCCAAGTGGTGTCGCCGACGCGCCAGCGCGCTATCGGCACTTTCTCGACGATCGAGACGATGACCTTGTTCGGGTAGACTTTGCGGACGGTCGCCGACTTCACGGCGCGCAGCCACTCGAGCCGCGCCTGGGCTTTCTGGGCGTCGAAGGTGAGCGTTGAATTGCCGGTGCCGACTGTCAGCAGCGTGATGATGTCGCGATCGGCCGTCAGCGTCTGGCCAGTGATCTCGATGCCGTCGATGCCGAAGCCGACCTCGGCGAACTCGCCCTGCACGAAGCGAAAGGCCGTGACACCGGCCGAGCCGATCAGATCCTTGCCCTGAAAGAGGCCGACGATAACGAGCAGCGCGAGGATCGCACCAGCGATACGGACGATCAGCTGCTTATGCAGGACCCACAGGTGCGTCGCGCGAACGACGGCAGTGCGGCTACCGGGGATGACGACGGGAAACTGGCGAGGATCGACAGGCTGGGCGTTGGCGAAACTCTTGGCCCCTACCTGTTGCAACTCGCATCCTCCACCATCCAGGAAACCAGCTCCTCGAAGCTGTGACCTGCATGGCGGGCCTGCTCGGGAACCAGTGACGTCTCGGTCATGCCCGGCTGGGTGTTGATTTCGAGACAGACGAGTTCACCGTCCGGCCCTGCCTGATCGTTGTAGCGGAAGTCGCTCCGCGTCACGCCCCGGCACCCAAGCGCAGCATGCGCCTTAAGGGCCATCTTCTGCACTTTGTCGTAAATTTTCGGTTGAATTTCAGCAGGTATGACGTGACGTGATCCGCCGATGGCGTATTTCGCCTCGTAATTGTAGAAGGCGAGGTCGGTGACGATCTCGGTCACGCCGAGCGCCACGTCCCCCATCACGGCGCAGGTCAGCTCCCGGCCCGGGATGTAGCGTTCGACCATCACCTCCTCGCCCGAGTTCCAGTCCTCGCGCAGCAGTTCCTGCGGCGGGTGCGACTGGTCGGCCTTGACGATAAAGATGCCGAAGCTCGAGCCATCGGCTATCGGCTTCACCACATAGGGCGGCGGCATGATATGGGCTCGGGCCACTTCGGCGCGGTTGGCAATCGTGTGGTCGGTGACCGGAACGCCGGCCGCCTTGAACATGATCTTGGCCTGGTGCTTGTTCATCGCCAGCGCCGAAGCGAGTACGCCCGAATGGGTGTAGGGGATGCGCAGAAACTCGAGCACGCCCTGGATCGTCCCGTCTTCACCGTAGGGGCCATGCAGCGCGTTGAAGGCGACCTCGGGATTCAGCTCGCGCAGCTTCTCGGCGATGTCGTAGCCGACATCGACCTCGGTCACGTTGTAGCCGGCGTTGCGCAAGGCGCGCGAACACTCGGCGCCGGACTTGAGCGAGACGGGACGCTCATTGGCGACCCCGCCCATGAGTACGGCGACGTGTTTGGTCATCAGACGGCTCCGGTGAACGGCTGGCCGTCCATGAATTCCTTGACCTCGCGGCCGGGAAGGAAGTGGCCCATGCGGCGGACTTCCCATTTGAGCTCGATGCCGTGCTTGTCGCGGACCTTCTGGCGGATGGACTCGCCGACGGTCTCGACCTCGAAGGCGTCGGCATCGCCCATATTGATGAGGAAGTTCGAATGCATCTCGCTCATCTGGGCCCGGCCGAAGGTGAAGCCGCGGCCGCCGGCCTCGTCGATCACCTTCCAGCTCGAATGGCCTTCGGGATTCTTGAAGGTCGAACCGGCGGTCTTGGCGCGGGTCGGCTGCGAACTCTCGCGCCGCTCGGTGACGGTGCGCATCTCGGTGAGGATCTTCTCGGGATCGCCGGCAAAGCCCTGGTACGTGCCGGAGACGAACACGGCGCCGCGCGGGCCGTTCGACTTGCGATAGAGGTAGCCCATCTGCTCGTTGGTGAGCGTGATGATCTCGCCCTGGCGGGTCACGGCGCGCAACTCGACCATGCGGTTGCGCGTCTCGGTGCCGTAGCACCCTGCATTCATGTAGAGCGCCCCGCCGATGCCGCCGGGAATGCCGCGGTAGAACCAAAGCCCATCGATCCCGGCTTCGGCCGTGGCCGTGGCGACCTTCACGTCCGGCACGGCGGCGCCGGCGCGGACGCGGTGGCCGTCGAGAATGGCGATCTCGCCAAAGCCCTTTGCAGGCAGGCGGATCACGACGCCATCGAGGCCGCCATCGCGTATCAGGAGGTTAGAGCCGAGCCCGATCACAGTGACGCGGATATGCGCGGGCAGATACTTGAGGAAGAAGGCAAGGTCATCCTCGTCGACCGGGCGGAAGAACAGCTGGGCCGGTCCGCCTACCCGCAGCGTCGTCATTTCGGCGAGCGGCTGGTTCGGGACGAGCTGGCCGCGCACCTCGGAAATCCACGGCTGCAGCGTCGGGATCAGGTCGGGCCACTGAGGGACATGCGCGTTCATGGCTGGTCGACCTCCTTGCCCAGCAGCGCGCCGAGTTCGCCCGGCAGCGCGGCGGCCCATTGGGTGATGTTACCGGCACCGAGCATGACGACGTAGTCGCCCTCTGCGGCGCGGCTGGCGATCAGCGGCGCCAGCGCTTCCGGCCGGTCAATAACCCGCGCGTCGCGATGACCGCGGGCCCGGATGCGGCTGACCAGCTCCTCATGCGTCACGCCATCGATCGGCGTCTCGCCCGCGGCATAGATCGGGGCGACGATGACCGTGTCGGCATCGTTGAAGCAGGTGGCGAACTCGTTGAAGAGATCGTGCACGCGGGTGTAGCGGTGCGGCTGCACCACGGCGATAACGTCGCGGCGGGTCGACTGCCGGGCCGCCTTGAGCACGGCCGAAATCTCCACCGGATGGTGCCCGTAGTCGTCGATGACGGTGATGCCGGCGACCGACCCCGTCTTGGTAAAGCGCCGCTTGACGCCCGAGAAGCTCTTGAGACCCTTCCGGATCGCTTCGGCCGGCACCTTCAGCTGGTCAGCGACCGCGATGGCCGCCGTGGCGTTGAGCGCATTGTGCTCGCCAGGCATGGGCAGTTCGAGCCCGTCGATGCGCAGGTGCGTCATGCGGATGCGGTCGCGGATCTCGACCGAGAAATGCTGGATGCCGTCGCGGTTCTCCAGATCGACGAGGCGCACATCAGCCTGCGGGTTGCGGCCGTAGGTGATGACGCGACGATCGCGGATCTGGCCGACTAGCGCCTGCACTTCGGGATGATCGAGGCACATGACGGCAAAGCCATAGAACGGCACGTTCTCGACGAAGTTGATGAAGGCCTGCTTCACCTTCTCGAAGTCGCCGTAGTAGTCGAGATGCTCGGGGTCGACATTGGTGACGATGGCGACGTCGGCCGGCAGCTTCACGAAGGTGCCGTCGGACTCATCGGCCTCGACCACCATCCATTCGCCGTCCCCGAGGCGGGCGTTGGTGCCGTAGGCATTGATGATGCCGCCGTTGATGACGGTCGGGTCGTAGTTCGCCGCATCGAGCAGCGTCGCCACCAGCGTCGTGGTCGTCGTCTTGCCGTGCGTGCCACCGATGGCGATGGCGTTCTTGAACCGCATGATCTCGGCGAGCATTTCGGCACGACGCACCACCGGCAGACCGCGCGAACGGGCGGCAGCCAGTTCCGGGTTGCCTTTCTTGATCGCGGACGAGATGACGACGACGGCCGCATCCTTGAGATTGTCGGCCGATTGCCCGATGGCGACCTCGATGCCCATGGCGCGCAGGCGCTGCACATTGGGGTTCTCGGAGCTGTCGGAACCACGGACCTTGTAGCCCTGGTTGTGCAGGATTTCGGCGATGCCGCTCATGCCGATGCCGCCGATGCCGACGAAATGCACCGGGCCGATATTGCGCGGCATCTTCATGAGGCTTTTCCCTTCTGGGCGAGACGTTCCGCAACGTCCGCGAGTTTGACGACAGCGTCCGGCTGTCCGAGTGATTTTGCGGCCGCTGCCGCCTTCTGCAATTCCGCCGGATCACTCAGAAGTGAGGCCAGTCGAGTGCCAAGTGATTGGGGCGTAAGCGTGGCCTGCTCAGCGATCCAGCCGCCACCGGCAGCCTCCATCACCAGCGCATTGTTCTTCTGGTCGGCATCGATCGCACCGGGTAACGGCACAAGGATGGCCGGCCGGCCGATGGCCGTGAGTTCCGCGATGGTAGAAGCGCCCGAGCGCGAGACGATCAGGTTCGAGGCGGCCATGCGCTCTGGCAGGTCGTCGAAGAACGCCGCCAGCTCTACGTTGACCTTGGCCTGCCGGTAGATCTCGGCGACGCGATCGAGGTCCTCGGGCCGGCACTGCTGGGTGATCAGCAGGCGCGAGCGCAGTTCGGCCGGCAGTTCGGCGATGGCCGGTGGCACGAGATCGGCAAAGACCCGTGCGCCCTGGCTGCCGCCGAAGACCAGCATGCGGACGAAACCGCCGTCGAGCGCCGGATACGGCACGCGCGCCACGCCACGGGCCCTATCGCGAATCGGGTTGCCGACGACTTCGTTCTTGCCGGCAAACACCTCGGCCTTGGCGGTCTTGGCAAAGCTCAGCGCGATCACCTCGGCCATCCTGCCGAGCGCCCGGTTGGCCCGCCCCATCACGGCATTCTGCTCATGCAGGATACCGGGGATGCCGCGGAGGTTGGCCGCGACAAAGGGTGGGAACACCGGATAGCCGCCGAAGCCGACGACGGCGTCCGGCTTGATGCTGCCGAGCTTGCCCCAGGCGACGCCGATGCCCAAGACGATCTTGATGCCGGCAAGGACGAACTTGAGCGGGTTGCTCACCGACGGCGTCGCCGACGGCACGATATGGGTCGCGCTGGCCGGGAACTTGTCGCCATAGGCGGCAACGCGGTGGTCCGTCATGAGTTGGATGTCATGGCCCCGCCGCCGCAATTCCTGCGCCAGCGCCATGGCCGGGAAGAGATGGCCTCCCGTGCCGCCTGCCATAAGGACGAATCTGCTCATTCGGCGGGGGATAGCACCCCGCTACGATAGACGGGAAGCCCGGTCGCGAGGCGCTCCTCCGGCTTCTTGCGGGTAAAGGCCAGCATCAACCCCATGGCGAAGGCGATGGCGAACATCGACGTACCACCATAGGAGACGAACGGCAGCGTCATGCCCTTGGGCGGAATGAGGCTCAGGTTCACCGCCAGGTTGATGGCGCATTGCAGTCCGAACTGGATGGCCAGCGTCGAAGCCGCGAGACGAGAAAACAGGCTCGACTGCTGCTGCGCGCCGATCAGCGCCTTGATCACGATGAAGGCGATCAACGCAACGAGGCAGAGGCAGAAGAGGATGCCGAACTCACCCGCCGCAGCCGAAAACACATAGTCGGCATGAGCGTCAGGGATCAGCTTGTTGGCAAGCGATTCACCCGGACCGCGCCCGAACCAGCCGCCCTCGAGCAGCGAGCTCAGCGCCTTGTCGATCTGGTAGGTGTTGCCACCTTCGGGGTTGATAAAGCTGTCGATGCGCTTGGCGAAGTGCGGGAAGAACATGTAGGCGCCGAACAACAGCGCCACCGCGACACCACCCAGCGCGATGATCACCAGCCACGAGATGCCGGAGAGGAATAGCAGCGCGCCCCAGGTGGCCAGCACCAGTGCCGTCTGCCCGATATCAGGCTGCAGCAGCAGGCCGGCGACGATCACTAGCATGATGCCGGTGGCGATGATCCGCGCCGGAATGCCGGGCCGCTTCATGCTCTCGGAGAACAGCCAAGCACCGATGATGGCATAGGCCGGCTTTACGAACTCGGATGGCTGCACCGTGTTGCCGGCAATCGAGATCCAGCGCTTGGCGCCCTTTACCTCGACACCGAACCGCAAGGTCAGCCACAGCATGACAATGGAGACGACAAGCACCGCAAGCGCCGCGATACGGGCGGGACGCTGAGCAAGGAACGAGGTCGCCAACATCACCGGCAAGGCCAGCGCCGCGAACATGGCCTGACGCACGATGAAGTGCCAAGGGCCGAGCCCGAGACGTTCTGCCACCGGGGGGCTCGCCGCGAAACTCAGCAGGATACCGACCAGCAGCAGCAGGATGAGGGCGCCGAGAAGCGACTTGTCGATCGTCCACCACCACTCGGCAATGGGGGTCTTCCGCTCGCGTGAAAACATGCAATCGACGCCGCCCTACTCCGGACAGCCTCCCGTACGCACAACTTGAGCCAAATTGTACGGCGCCGTTGGTTACCAATGTCGGAACGGATTCGCGTTTTGCGAATTTTGGGGGAGCGATTGCCGCCCACTCAACAGCTGTCGTGTATGTGGAACCTACGCGGGTGGCGAACTTACCGCAGCTTCAGCGAGCTCAGGCCGATCAGCGCCAGCACGAAGCTGATGATCCAGAAGCGGATTACGACCTGGCTTTCCGTCCAGCCCAGCATCTCGAAGTGATGGTGGATCGGCGCCATCTTGAACACGCGCTTGCCGGTCAGCTTGAAAGACGCGACCTGCACGATCACCGACACCGCTTCGAGCACGAAGAGGCCGCCCACGATGGCGAGGACGATCTCGTGCTTGGTGGCCACGGCGATAGCGCCGAGAGCGCCGCCCAAGGCCAGCGAGCCGGTATCGCCCATGAAGATCTGAGCCGGCGGCGCGTTGAACCACAGGAAACCCAATCCGGCCCCGATGAGCGCACCGCACACCACCGAAAGCTCGGCCGTGCCGGGCACGTAGTTCAGCAGCAGATACTCGGAGAAGTTCGACGAGCCGACGAGGTATGCAATGAGCCCGAAGCAGGCCGCCGCCACCATCACCGGCACGATGGCAAGGCCGTCGAGCCCGTCGGTCAGGTTCACGGAATTGCCAGCGGCCACGATGACGAAGGCCGCGAAGAAGTAGAAGAAGTACCACAGAGGCAGGCCGGACCCCTTCACGAAGGGGAACATCAACTGCGTCGCAATCGCCGGGTCGGTCACCGAGGCCATGACATAAGCGGCGATCAGTGCGACGACGGCCTCGATCATCAGCCTCTGACGACCCGAAAAGCCCTTGTGGGACATCTTCGTGACCTTGAGGTAGTCGTCGTAAAAGCCGATCGCGCCGAACGAGATGGTCACGAACAGCACGGCCCAGACGTAAAGGTTGCTGAGGTTCGACCAGAGCAGGATCGAGAATACCGCTCCCGAAAGGATCATTAGCCCGCCCATGATGGGCGTGCCCTTCTTGCTCGTCAGGTGACTTTGCGGACCGTCCGTACGGATTGGCGGGCCATCCTTGCCCTGCCGGATCCGCAGGGCGTCAATCATGCCGGGGCCGAACAGGAAGACGAAGAATAGGGCCGTCATCACGGCGCCGGCAGTGCGGAAGGTGATGTAGCGGAACACGTTGAAGGCGGCGAGGCTATCGCCCAACTGCCCGAGGAAATACAGCATGCTACCGGTGTCCCACCCGTCGCCTTAGGCGTTTTCGAAGCGCTCGCGGATCTTCTGCACAAGCTGAGAGAGCCGGACGCCGTTGGACCCTTTGACCATAACTGCGTCGCCATAGGCAAGCGCGGCGAGCACCTGTTCGGTGATCTCGTCAGTCGTGGGCATATGCGTCACAGTCGGCGCATCCCGGTCGCTTTCGGCAAGGCGAGCAAATGCATCGGCGAGCGCGCGCATGGCCGGCCCGACGAGAAAGACCTGCCTGGCGCCGGTCTTGAGCGCCGCGCCGAGCAGCGCCGCGTGCAGTTGTGGCCCCTGCGGCCCCATCTCGAGCATGTCACCGAGCACCAGCACCTTGTTGCCCTCGATAGGCTCTATGCTGGTGAAGACGTCCATTGCCGCATTCATCGAGGCGACATTGGCATTGTAGCTCTCGTCGACGAGCAGCAGCGGGTTCTTCGCCGGCCCGAGCTTCAGCGTCAGCCCCCTGCCCTCCGGCACGCCGAACTTGCTGAGAGCGCCGATAGCTGCGCGGGTTCCTTCACCCGATGCCTGAGCCACCGCAACGGCAGCCACGGCGTTCGCGACCATGTGCCGGCCCGGCACCTGCAGGTGGAAATTGTAGTGCTCGCCCTCGTGCACCACCTCGGCCAGCGTGCCCTTGGGCGAGTTGTCGGCCTTGACGATGTGCCAGTCGGAACTGTCGTCGAAGCCATAGGTCACGACCTTCGACACGCCGGCGGCGCGGGCATGGGCGAAGAGCACATGCAGGTAGTCGTGGTCGGTGTTGAGCACCGCCGTTCCGCCCGGCTCGAGCCCGAGGAAGATCTCGGCCTTGGCGGCGGCGATGTCGGCGACCGAATTGAAGAACTCAAGATGAGCTGCCGCGACTGTGGTGATCACCGCAATATGCGGCCGCACCATCTTCACCAGCGGCTCGATCTCGCCGGCATGGTTCATGCCTATCTCGAATACGCCGAACTGCGCCTCGCGCGGCAGCCGCGCCAGCATCAGCGGCACGCCCCAGTGGTTGTTGAAACTTTTGATCGAGTAGTGCGTCTCGCCGAAGGCCGCGAGCACGGTGCGGATCGCTTCCTTGGTGGTCGTCTTGCCGGCGCTGCCGGTCACGGCGACGATCTGGCCCTTGTTGCGCGCCCGGGCGGCAATGCCCAGCGCTTCGAGCGCCTTGAGCGTATCCGGCACGACGATGACCCGCTCGCCACCCAGCGCCTTGAAATGCGCCTCGGAGACGAGGGCCGCGGCCGCGCCGGCCTCGAGCGCCTTGGCGACGTAGTCGTGCCCGTCGAGCTTGTCGCCCTTGATGGCGACGAACAGCGCCTCGGGGGCGATCTCGCGGGAATCGATGGAAATCGAGGAGATCGGGCCATCCGACACTCCCTCCGGGTGGCCGCCGGTGGCTTTGACGACCTCGGCGACAGTCCAGAGCGGTCGCATGGGCTAGAGTCCTTTCAGCGTCTCCAGCACCACTTCATGGTCGGAGAAGTGGTGCTTGGTGGTGCCGATGATCTGATAGTCCTCGTGCCCCTTGCCCGCAATCAGCAGCACATCGCCCGGCTGCAATTCCTTGATCGCGGTTTCGATGGCGAGCCGGCGGTCGCCGATCTCGCGGGCGCCGGACGTGGCAAGCAGGATTTGCTTCCGGATCGTCGCCGCATCCTCGGTGCGCGGGTTGTCGTCGGTGACGATCACATCGTCGGCCAGGCGGCTTGCCGCGTCGCCCATCATCGGGCGCTTGCCCTGGTCACGATCGCCGCCGGCGCCGAACACCACCTTGAGCTTGCTGGTCGCATAGGGCCGCAGCGCCCCGAGCGCTGTCTCCAGCGCCACCGGCTTATGGGCATAGTCGACGAAGATCGCGGCGCCGTTGTGCTCTGCCACCAGTTCCAGCCGCCCCTTGGCGCCCTTCAAATGCTCCAGGGCCTTCACCGCCTTTTCGGCCGGGGCACCCGTGGCGACAGCCAGTGCCAGCGCGACGGCGGCGTTGCTGACCTGGAACTCACCGGTGAGCGGCAGGAGGAAGCTGACTGGCTCGCCGACAAGGCGGCCCGTGACACGCTGGCCATAGCCCTCATTGCGGATGTCGGTGAGCTCGAGATAGGCGCCCTCCCGGCCGACCGTCAGCGGCGTCGCACCGCGGTCGAGCGCGGCGAAGAGGAACGGCATGTGCTCGGGATCGTCGGAGTTGACCACGGCCGCGCCACCCTCGGCGATCAACTCCTTGAACAGCCGGAGCTTCGCCTCGCGATAGGTCTCCATATCGAGGTGGTAGTCGAGATGGTCGCGGCTCAGATTGCTGAACGCCACGGCGTTGAAGCGGATGCCATCGGCGCGGCGCTGATCGAGCCCCTGGCTCGAAACTTCCATCGCCACGTGGTCGACGCCTGCGGCCCGGAGTTCGCCGAGATCGCGATGCAGCGAAAGAGCGTCGGACGTGGTCAGCTCGCGCTTCTCGATGCCCGCCTTGGTCTCGACGCCGACCGTACCGAGGCTCGCCGCCTCGATGCCGCAAGCGGCCCAGATCTGGCGCACGAACGAAACGATAGATGACTTGCCGTTGGTGCCGGTGACCCCGACCATGACCTTGGGCTGCGGCGCGAACTGGCGCGCGGCGGCCTGCGCGTAGGTGGCTCGGACGTCTTCGACGACCACAACCGGCACGCTCGGCGCAATCTCGGGCGCCCGGTCGCTCACCATGGCCACAGCGCCCAGCCCAATGGCCTGGGCCGCGAAACCGTCGCCGTGCACCCGTGTGCCGGGCAAGGCGAAGAACACGTCGCCCGGCCGGATCGCCCGGCTGTCGGCATTGATCCCCTCGACGGTGAGATCGGGGACGGAGGCTTCTGCCCCCTCTAGAAGGTCTTTGAGCGCAAACGGCACGCTGGTTTCTTCTCTCTTCGCTTCAGCGAAGCTGGGATGGGACAAGGTTCTGATCCAACATGTCGCTGAAGTCGGGCGCGATTCCAAGCATCGGCGCGACGCGCTGCACAATCCGACCCGTAACTTCACCCGCATTCCAGCCGGCCGTGGTGCCGGATTGCGCGTTTTCGGCCTCCGGCTCGTCGACGACAATGACCATCGCATAGCGCGGATTGTCGAGCGGGAAGGCCGAGGCAAAGACGTTGAACACCTTGTCGGACGAGTACACCTTGCCGACCACCTTTTCGGCCGTGCCGGTCTTGCCGCCGACGCGGTAGCCGTCGGCGAGCTTGTTCATCCGGGTACCCGAGCCCTCGAGCGCGTTGAGGCGCATGAGATAGCGAATCTCAGCGCTTGTCTCAGGGGAGATCACCGGCTCGTAGAGCTTCCGAGCCTCTTCCTCGCTGCGCTTATAAATGGTCGGCGGCACCATGTAGCCGTCGTTGACGAAGGCGGCGACGGCGCGCGCCATATGCAGTGGAGATACCGAGAGGCCGTGGCCGAAGCTCGATGTGGCGGCGACGATCTCGGAGAATTTCGCCGGCACCTTGGGCTTGCGCATCTCGGGCAGCTCGAAGGGCACCGGCTGGTCCATCCCGATCTTGGCTATGAACGCGCGGAAGTCGTCCTTGCCCAACGTCTGCATGATCTTGATGGTGCCGATGTTGGACGAGTACTTATACACCTCCGGTACGCTGAGCACGCGGTGCTTGCCGTGGAAATCGTCGATGGTGAAGCGGCCGAAGCGCACGCCGAAGCGCGCGTCGAACTGGTCGGTGATCTTCACCTTGCCGCTGTCCAGCGCGCCGGCCATCGTGATCGTCTTGAAGGTCGAGCCAAGCTCGTAGATGCCCGAGGTGATGCGGTTGAAGCGGTCGTTCTTCACCCCGTTATAGTCCTGGAACAGGGTGGAGGGATTGTTCGGGTCAAAATCGGGCAGCGATGCGAGCGCAACGACTTCGCCAGTCCTCACATCCAGCATCACACCGGCAGCAGCGATCGCCTTGTAGCGGGTGAGCGCGTCGGCCAGCTGCTCGTACATGACATGCTGCACCCGCAGATCGACCGACAGGCTCACCGGCGCAAGGTCGGCGCCGCGCGCGAGACCCACCGACTGCAGCAGCGCAAGGCTGTCGTCGTCCATGTGCTTCTCGATGCCCATGGTGCCCTGGTTGTCGATATTGACGGCACCCAGGATATGCGAGGCTTCCTTGCCCGAGGGGTAGAAGCGCTTGCTCTCGGTGACGAACTCGATGCCCGGGATGCCGAGCTGGAAGATCTTCTCCTCGATGGCCGGCGTCAGCTCGCGCTTCACCCAGACGAAACCCTTGTCGCCCGTCAGGCGCTTGCGCAGCCAGTCCTCGTCGAGGTCGGGCAACACGGTGCGCAGCTTCTGCACCGCTTCCTCGACATCGATGATCCGGCGAGGCTCGGCAAAGAGCGACGGCACGCGGATATCGACCGCCATCTCCAGCCCGTTCCGATCGAGGATCGGCGGGCGGCTGGCGGTGATGACATCGCGCGCGACGCCCTCGATGGTGGAGTCGGTGACGGTCGACCCGAGCTGGATGAGGCGGCCGCCGACAACGGCAAAGACGATGAACAGCGCGGCCACGACGACGCGGATACGCGCCTTGGTCAGGTTGCCGCGCGCCTTGCGCCCGCCGTCGAGCGAGATGGTCTCGGCGCCAACGGAAAGGATCGCCATCTAGTTGGCCTCGATCAGTTGCTCGATCGGGTCGATGCCCGCATCGAGGGAGTTGAGCAGTTCATCGAGGGCAGCCGTATCCGGCGCCGCCGGGCGCATTGGCAGGTTGTCCATCCGCCCGAACTGTTCCTGGCTGGTTGGAACCAGCGCCAGCGCCTCCTGATGGCGCGTCACGATCGGGCCGACATGCGCTGGCTGGTTCAGGTAGGACCAGTCGGCCTTGAGCAAGCTAAGTTCACCGGTCTGCCGGTCGATCTTGCGCTCGATCGACACCTTCTCGGCGGCGATATCCTCGACCGAATACTTGAGCCCGTAGACGCCGACGAGCGCCGCAAGGCACATGCAGAACAGCACGAGATTGATCACCCGGATCATGCCGCACCCCGCGACATGGGGACGCCGAGCCCGGCATAGCTGACCGCGCGAGCTGCGGCAGCGGAGCGAAGTCCGCTCCGGATAGTCGCCGAACGCGACCGGGGATTGCGGCCGATCTCGGCCTCGGACGCCTTGCGGGCCTTGGCCACATGCGACCAGCGCGGCGCATCCTGCACCACCTGCGGCAGGTGGCGCGACTGGGTCGGCGCGCCCTTCTCGGGATCGAAGAAGCGCTTCACGATGCGGTCTTCCAGCGAATGGAACGTCACTACCGCGAGGCGGCCGCCTTCGGTCAGCAGCCGCTCGCTGGCGAACAGACCCTCGACCAGCTGCTCGAACTCACCGTTCACCGCGATCCGCAAAGCCTGAAAGCTGCGCGTCGCCGGGTGTGCATCGCCTGGCTTCCGGCCAATGGATTTCTCGATCAGTCTTGCCAGCTGGGTCGTCGTCGTAATCGGCTGGGTGGTGCGCGCCGCAACGATCGAGTGCGCGATACGCCGCGATTTCCGCTCTTCACCGAAGGCAAACAGCAGGTTGGCGAGATCGGCTTCCTCGAGCTCGTTGACGAGATCGGCCGCGCTCTCACCCTCGGAGGACATGCGCATATCGAGCGGCCCCTCCTGCATGAAGGAGAACCCGCGCTCGGCCTGATCGAGCTGCATGGAGGAGACGCCGATATCCAGAACGACGCCATCGACCGGCTCGCCGGCAAGCTCATCCAGATTGGAAAATGTCCCCTGCACGAACTTGAATTGACTCGGATAATCGGCGGCAAGTTTTTCGGCATGAGGAAGGACCGAAGGGTCGCGATCGAGCCCGATCACGGACGCCCCGGCTTCGAGCAGCGCGCGCGAATAGCCACCGGCGCCGAAGGTACCATCGAGGATGCGCGCACCATCGAGTGGGGCCAGCGCTTCGAGCACCTCCGCCAGCAGGACCGGCACATGCGGCCCTTGGCTGTAGCTGCCCTTCGGCTTGGTCATCTTCCGCCCGAACTCCACTCCGGCATTGCCGGCACGCAACCGCCCCATAATAGGGTATCGGCGCACTCTGACGGGGTCAGATTAAGATTCTGTTGAGCTTAAGCGTCCGCCCTGGCTTCGATATCTATCACCACGCTGCCGACCTTGTGTCCGGTTTCGACGTACGCGTGCGCGACGGCGATCTGCTCAAGCGGGTAGCGACGATCGATCACTGTGCGCAGCTTTCCGGCGTGGAAATACGCGCTGAGCAAGGCCAGGTCCCGGATCTTGTCTGCGGGCGGCCGCAAGCCCGTCGCCGCGAACCGCGCTAGCTTTCCGCGCTTTCGCAACATTCCGAGCAGCAGGCTCGGTGTCGGAACGGTACCCACCATGTAGATGCCCTCCGGCTTGAGCGCGCCTTCGCAGTGCGCGAACGAACTCTTGCCCACCGCATCGAAGATGACGTCATAGGCATCGCTGGCCCTGGTGAAATCCTCGACGCCGTAGTCGATCACCCGGTCGGCGCCGAGAGAGCGCACCAACTCGACGTTCCTGCCGCTGCAGACACCCGTGACCTCGGCGCCCAGCAGCTTTGCCAACTGCACCGCAGCAGTGCCTACGCTGCCCGACGCGCCATTGATCAGCACATGTTGGCCGGCCTTCAGCTCTCCGGTGTCGCGCAGGAACGGCAGCGCGGTGAGGCCGCCATCGGCGAGGCCCGCGGCCTCACCGAAGCTCATGCCGGGTGGCATGATCGCCAGCGCTGCGGTCTCGGGCACGCAAGTCGTCTCGGCGTTGGCGCCGGCGAGCGTGCCGGTCGAGCCATAAACCCGGTCGCCCGGCTTGAAGCGGGTCACGTTCGCGCCGACCGCCACGACGACACCGGCCAGATTGTCCCCGAGGATCGGAGTCTTCGGCTTCAACAGGCCCGAGAACAGCCGCGCGATGAAGGGGCTGCCGGTGCGGAACGCTACGTCCGATGGCGTCGCGACGGTCGCGTGCATCTCGATCAGCACATCGCCCTCGCCCGGAACCGGCTCCGCCAGTTCCCGGAGTTGCATCACTCCGGGCGGCCCGTACCTGTCCTGCACGATTGCCCTCATGGTTCGTCTCCATCGATGAGGTGAGTTCGGCCATCCCGGCAGAGGATCTGCCGAGCAGCCAGGCGTTGGGTCTGAATTTCGTTCGGCGGCTAACTGTCGCCGCCCTCGTACTGGAACACCTGCTCGAGCGGAGCGCCGAACACCCGGGCGATACGGAACGCCACCTCGAGCGACGGCGAGTAGCGCCCCTGCTCGATCGCGACGATGGTCTGGCGGGTGACCCCAACCTTCTCGGCCAGCGCGGCCTGGGTCATTTCGCCAGCCTGGAACCGCAGCGTGCGGATAGTGTTGGCGATCTGGGCCTGTCCCTTGCCCATGGCGTCAGCCGATCCGGTAGTAGACGAGCCGCGAGGCGGCATCGACGACCCCTGCTAGCATCAGCCCGCCGAACAGAACATAGATCGTGACCGCCGGGTCATAGCCCCAGGCCAGCGGGAACAGGCTCACCGCCCCGAGGACGGAAGCGACGACGTACGCGTTGCGCATACCCTTGAGGCCGACCGCCCTGTCCCGTTCATCGGCCCGCTCGTCCTTGAACTCCTCGCGCCGGGCGATAGAGACGAGGATGGTCATGATGATCATCGCGATGATGTTGAACAGTACGACGAACAGAATGGCCCACAGCAATCGGGCCGCGACCTCGGCAACCGAACCGGCCGGGCTGGTCACCGCCTCGAAGATCACCCAGGCGCCGATGACTACGGCGCCCAGAATGTTCACCACAGCTTCCCATTCCTTGTAGGTCATCCCGGCCTCCGGCCTGTTAGCGTTTGAAGTTGATGTAATGCAAACCCGACATCTTGTCAAGTTTTTCATACACAACGTCGCAAATAGCGGACTTCGCATCGGATTGCGCGGTCGGGGGAAGGAAGTGCCAGTTGACCTATAAGCCGGGTTCTGTAGGGCCGGCGCCTCACGGCGCTGACGTGGTGACCATTCATCTTTGACCGGCATTGCTGCCGGCCTTATGCAACCAACCCGGGTGACATGGCCTCGAAATCGGCTGGGTTTCCCCGCGTCACCCCTATTTGGTCTTGCTCCCGGTGGGGTTTGCCGTGCCGTCCCTGTTGCCAGGTCCGCGGTGCGCTCTTACCGCACCCTTTCATCCTTACCGATGCCGAAGCACAGGCGGTTTGCTTTCTGTGGCACTTTCCCTGGGGTCGCCCCCGGCGGCCGTTAGCCGTCACCGTATTTCGATGGAGCCCGGACTTTCCTCTCCCACGGAAACAGGAGCGGCCACCCGGTCAACTGGCGAGGCGCATATGTGGGCCCGGGGCCCGGCCCGTCAAGCCGCGCGCTTCATGATCTGGTTGTAGGCATTGTTGATCGACGCCATGCGGGCCGTCGCCATGTCGATCAATTCCTCGGGTACGCCCTTGGCAATAAGCCGGTCCGGATGGTGCTCGGCAACCAGCAGCCGGTAGACCCGCTTGACCTCGTTGCGGTCGGCGGTGGGCGCAAGACCGAGCACGGCGAACGGGTCGACACCGTGATCGAACAGCACGTGCTGGGCGGTCAGCTGCTCGAAGCGCGCGTCGTCGAAGCCGAAGATGTCGCTGACGTTCTTGAGATAGTCGAGCTCGCTCTCGTGAATCATCCCGTCGGCCGAAGCGATGAAGAACAGGCTGTCGAGCACGTGCTCGAGCGTGTCCGGGCTGTCGGCGAAGAACCGGCGGATCTTCTTGGCATACGCCTCGTAGCCGGCCACATCCTGCTGTGCGAGCCGGAACAGCTTGTCGACCTGCTGCTCGATCCCGGCCGGAATTTCGACAGTGCGCTGGAAGGCACGGAGCTCGGAGGCCGTCACCACGCCATCTGACACCGCCATCTTGGCCGAGAGTGCGATCAGCGCCAGGGTGAAGGCCGCGTCACGGCCGCCGGGCAGCCAGTTGTCCGGATCTAGCACGTTCGCGAGCGAGCCGACGATACCCGTCCGCTCCGACACCGAACCCACCAATGCAGCAAGCCGACCCCAGACCGACATGACCTTCTCCGATCGGGGCGCACAATAGCCACCGAATCCGAAATTGATAGTCTTCAGGCATGCGGCTGTTTGCATCGGTGCCCCCGAAAATTTCGGCCGCCTGGTGGGGCGGCCGATGAAGTCAGAACAGGAAAAAGTCGAGGTTCCGCCTGACTGGCCCTCTCGGCTCTTCGTCGAGGTAGATGATATCCTCGTCGACATTACCCGAAGATTGCGACGCCTCGCTCATTAAGCCCTTGCGCTCGAGATACTCAGCGAGCGAGCCGGAGTCCCACTCTTCGAGCTGATCGCCGGTGACCACATCGCCCTGGTCGCTCATCGGGAACGGGTCCACGGCCGCCTGCTGCGGAGGCTGCTTCACCGTCGGCTCGTCGATGATCAGCGGCTTCTCTTCAGCCGGCAATGAAGCGACCTGCGTCGTCTGCGGGCGCGCGCTGCGCGGCAGCGGCACCGGCGGCGTCTCGGCTGGGGCGGCGGCAACGGCGGTTGGGGCCGTCACGCCGACTGGCGGCTTGGTCGCAGGCGCCTTGGTCGTCGGCGCGGTCGTGGCGACCGGCTGCACTTCGTCGGCATCGGAGATGTAGGACGGCAGTTTCTTGCCCGACTTGAGGAACTTGTCGACTGCGGGGGCTTCCTGGACGCTGGCGGTCTGAATCGGGTCCGTGGCGACCGCCGGCTTCAGCGCCGGGGCCTTGGTTCCCGTCGCCGTGGCAGACGCATCCGCGGTAACGGCGGTCGCAGCGGTGTTGCCGCCGGACTTGCCGAACATCATGTCCGCGGCGGGCACCGCGAGGATAACGACCAGACCGGCCCAAGCCAGTCCGCCCTTCACCTTGCCATCGAGTTTCATAGGCTGCTGTCCTTCAACTTGCCCCGTCGCCCTGCCCCGGACGGAACTCAATTAATAGGGCCATTTTGTGGATGGCCCGGGAATCGATCTCAGCATCGTCCCTATGCTCGACCCTGCCAGAGGTGACCTGAACGGACGCTGAACACGTAGCTTCAGTCGGGCCGGTATCCCAGCAGACGCGCCAGTGCCAGCACCAGGTTGGACCGGTTCAGCGTATAGAAGTGGAACTCGGTAATCCCGTTGTCGACCAGTTCCAACACCTGTTCGGCGGAGACCGCCGATGCAACCAGCGCATGGGTCTCGGGGTCGTCCTCGAGCCCCTCGAACCGGTCGGCCACCCAGCCCGGGATCGAAGCGCCGCAGCGAGCGGCGAAGCCCGAAATCTGCTTGAACGAGTGAATCGGCTGGATGCCGGGGACGATCGGCGCCGTGACGCCGGCAGCGCGGGCGCGGTCGACGAAGCGGAAGTAGTCGTCGTTATCGAAGAACATCTGCGTGATCGCCCGGGTCGCCCCCGCATCGAGCTTGCGCTTCAGGTTGTCGATATCGGCATCCCAGCTGGGGCTCTGCGGGTGCTTTTCCGGATAGGCCGCGACCGAGATGTCGAAATCGCCGATCTTGCGGATGCCGGCGACGAGATCGGCGGCGTTCCTGTAGCCATCGGGATGTGGCGTGAACGGCTTGCCGATGCCCTCGGCCGGATCGCCGCGCAGCGCGACGATGCGCGAGACGCCGGCCTCCTGATAGCCGCGCACCACCGCGTCCACCTCGTCACGGGTCGCCCCGACGCAGGTAAGGTGCGCCGCCGCATCGACGCCGGTCTGCGCCTTCACCTCTTTGACCATGCGCAGCGTGCGCTCACGTGTCGAACCGCCGGCGCCATAGGTCACCGAGACGAAACGCGGGTGCAGCGGGGCGAGCTTATGGATCGAGTCCCAGAACCGCTCTTCCATCACGTCAGTCTTGGGCGGGAAGAACTCGAACGAGACGCGGAAATCGGGCCGGGCGTCCGGGCTGCGGCGGCTCGGGCGATCGGTGTAGTCGGTGCTCATAGGGATGTTTCCGTCTCGTCGATAAGGCGCCAGAGGCAGACCGTGAGGCCCTCGGCGGTATTGGTCGGTGGAAAGCTGCGGAGGTCGGCGACCGCAAGGCCGGCGGCGCGGGCCCAGCCCGCCATTTGCGCCTCGCTGAGGCCGAGGCGGCGGTGGGCATGGTGCGAGCGCAGGAACTCGAGGGTGTGCGGCGCGAAGTCGACGATCAGCATCTCGCCGCCCGGCTTCAGCGCGCGCCGCGCCTGCGCCAGCACGCGGCCGGGGTCATCGAAATAATGCAGCACCTGATGGACGACGATCACATCGGCCCGGCCGGCACTGGCGTCGAGATCGACGATGTCACCCAGCCGCACCTGTGCGTGACCGATGCCGCACTGCGCCAGCTTGGCGCGGGCCACGGCGATCATCTCGCGGCTGGCGTCGATGCCAATACCGCGGCGATAGTGGCCGGCGAGCAGCTCGAGCATGCGTCCGGTACCGGTGCCGAGGTCGATCAGCGTGTCGACCACCCTGCCCCGCATCGCCTCGACGATGGCCGCTTCGACCGCCTCTTCCGGCACGTGCAGCGAGCGCAGCAGGTCCCAGCTGTCGGCGACCTTGGCGAAGTAAGCGGCGGCCTGCTCGGCCTGCTGCAGGCGGACGGATTCGAGCCGCTGCCGGTCGCGCAGGCGATCCGGATCGTCCGCCGACCAACGGCTGATCAGCCAGCGCGCCAGGTCGCCGCCCGCACCATCCGGCGCCAGGCCATAGTAGGCCCAGGCCCCCTCGGCGTTGCGGTTGATCAGCCCGGCATCGGCGAGCAGCTTGAGGTGGCGCGACACACGCGGTTGGCTCTGGCCGAGGATTTCGGTGAGGTCCTTGACCGATTGCTCGCCATCGGCGAGCAATGCCAAGAGCCGCAGCCGGGTCGTTTCCCCCGCCGCGCGCAGCACCCCCACCAAGTCAGCCGTGTCGTTCATCGAGCCTCACGAGATATAAAGATATCTTTATATCCGATGCGGCGGATAGGTCCAGTCCGTTGTGTTGCCAGAACACTTATCTCTTGCACTAAGTATCCTCACACGATACTTAGCCGCATGGCTCAGTATCACTCATCTCTCGATAGCGTCTTCCTCGCGCTTGCCGATCCGACCCGCCGCGCGGTGATCGCCCGGCTTGGCCAGCGACCGGCCAGCATCAGCGAGCTTGCGGGCCCGTTCGATATGGCGCTGCCCTCATTCATGAAGCACATCGCGACGCTCGAGAACGCCGGACTGATCCGGACCAGCAAGCACGGCCGGGTCCGCACCTGCGAGATCGACCGCGACCGGCTGAGCCTGATCGAGGACTGGCTCGACGAACAGCGGCGCCTCTGGGAGGGCCGCACCGACCGCCTCGAGAGTTTTCTTCGAGATACAGACAAGGACCACGCGAAATGACCCGCAACCCAGACCTCGACCTGACCATCGACCGCGTCATCCGCGCCCCGCGCGATCGCGTCTGGAGCGCCTGGACGACGCCGAAGAGCTTCGAGCAATGGTGGGTGCCGCGCCCGGCCCTCTGCCGCGTCGCTCGGATGGACCTCAAGCCCGGCGGCGCGATGGTGACCCGCATCAGCGAGAACGGCGGCGACTTCGCCCCGCATTTCGACGGCTGTTACCTCGCCCTCGATGAGGGCTCGCGGCTGGTCTTGACCAACTCGCTGGTGGCAGGCTGGCGGCCGGCCGAGACTCCGTTCATCACCGCCATCATCACGCTGGCCGACCACCCCGAGGGTACGGCCTACCAGGCCTATGTGATGCACAAGACTCCGGCCGACAGGGCGATGCACGAAGAACTCGGCTTCTACGACGGCTGGGGCACGGTCGCAGGCCAGCTCGCCGAACTTGTGGAGCGCGAAGCTCACTAGCCGATCAAGGCACTGCCGCGCCTTCTTGATTCAATCTGTCAGCGTCAGACGCTGGGCCAGCCCTGGACATTCACGGTCATCCCGGCGAAGCGGGTGAACCGGTTGGCCGGAACCAGCACGCGATAGCCGAGGTGGAACGAGGTCCAGACGAGCGAGCCGAGCATCACGAAGCCCATCAGGCCCAGCAGCCCGAGCTGGTTCCACGGCGCGAGGCTGTGGCTCATCGAGTAGAGGCAGTAGAGCCCGAGCGCACCGCAGCCGGCGCCGGCCACCCAAGAAGTGGCATCGAACACCCGGCCGATCCGGCGGGCAGTTGCCGCAGAGAGGGATGCGCGGACGGCATGCGCGATAAGGAACGGCAGCAGGAACACGATCAGGGCAACAAGCGGAACGAGCGACATTCTGTCCTCCGGATTGAGCGCTTCAGAAAAACGGCGGCCATTCGGGCCGCCGTGAGAGTTGGGTTAGACAGACTTCAGATACTCAGGCGGCGCCGACGACGTCCTCGTTGGGCAGGCGGCGGCGGAAGGCGTGTGTGCGCCAGAGTTCGAAAATGCCCACGGCCTCATCCCGGCTCAGGGCCTCGAAGCGCTTGCGCACGTTCTGCAGGTCCGGCTGGCTCGGGAGGTCGCGCCAGGGCATGGAAGCGATCATCGCCTCGAACAGGTCGGGCTGGATCCCGAGCGCACGGAGCGCCACGGTGATTGCCACATAATCCTGCATGGCGAGCCACTTCACGAAAACTTCGGGGCCGACGCGCAGCAGCATGGTGAGTGCCGCGGCGGTGTGGTGGCCGTAGCCGAAGCGGGCAAAGCGGATCAGCGCCCGCTCGTCGAGCTGCTTGCGATCGGAGAGCGCCTTCACCTGGTTGTAGGCGACTTTCCAGTCCTGGCTCGAAAAGCCGGCCCGGTTGCGCATGCGGTTGTAGACGACCGCCTGCACTTTGCCGACGGTAACCGGATCGACGCGCGGGTCGAGCTGTTCGATCGTCTCGCGCACCTTGTCGCCGACGGCATCGATCCCGGCGCTCATGGCCTTCCAGTCGATGTCGGTACGGCCACGCAGATCTGCCGCGATAGCTGCATCCTGTGCAGCGCGGCCGGCGATACGCTCGAGCGTCTCCTGGCCGAGTTCGGCATTGGTGTTGCGGATCAGGCGAACCACCGAAGCGGTTTCGCCGTGTTCGACGATCGCCTCGCCAACCCGATCGGTCACCTGCTGGCGGCCGGCGATGGCCACGCGGTGTTCCTCGGATTGCTTGGCGATGATCTCGATGAGGTCGTCGTCGCTCAGTACGTTCGAGAATTCGAGCAGCGGCTGGGCTACCTCGATCTCGTCATTGGCGAGCCTGACCACCACGTTGCCGGGCGCCCGGTCGAGCGGCGCAAGGAGCTTGGCCACATGGGCCCGCGCCTCGGCTTCCACCAGTTCGGCCAGCTGGCACAGCACTTCGTCGTACTGCGCGACCTGCTCGTCGTCGCAGCGATCCGAAACGTAGGAGTAGAGCTGGGCCATGTTGCGGAACAGCTGCTCGCGTTCCACGATGTTGGAGTCCCCGTTCAGCACCCTGAACGTCGAGAAGGCCTTCGTCGTGCCCTCTTCCATCTCAGTCATGTCACTTCCCTCCGGCTTCTGCCGACTTGCTGGCAGATTGACCCGGGAGTTCAGTGCGTGCGCTGAAGGCGAGGCGGTGGAATTGATTCAAATTGCAGGTAATCGGAGAGGTTATTGCTAACCACCCTCTCCGTCCTCCCTTCTCCCCTCGTGGGAGAAGGTGGCGCGAAGCGCCGGATAAGCGGGGTGCGCAACCGAAGGTTGCGCGGCCGTAGCGAAGCGACGAGCGGCGGCGTTGGCGGAGAGAACCCCTCATCCGCCCGTCGGGCACCTTCTCCCACAAGGGGAGAAGGCGCAGGTTGAGAGTTCAGCGATCAGGCGAGGTCGAACCGATCCGCGTTCATGACCTTCACCCAAGCCGCAACGAAGTCGTGCGCGAACTTCTCGCTCGCGTCCGACTGGCCGTAGACCTCGGCGAGGGCCCGCAGCACCGAGTGCGACCCGAAGATCAGGTCGACGCGGGAGGCAGTCCAGCGCGGCTCGCCCGTCGTCCGGTCGACACCCTGGTAGACACTGTGGTCCTCGGAGGCCGGGCGCCACTTGGTGCCCATGTCGAGCAGATTGACGAAGAAGTCATTCGTCAGCGTCTCGGGGCGGGTGGTGAAGACGCCATGCTCGGGGTTGCCCGCCTTCAGCACGCGCAGGCCGCCGACCAGCACCGTCAGTTCCGGCGCCGTCAGCTTCAGCAGTTGCGCGCGATCGACGAGGTTCTCCTCGGGCGTCAGGCGCTGGCGGCCGCGCCAGTAGTTGCGGAAGCCGTCAGCCGTCGGCTCCAGCGGCGCGAACGACGCCGCGTCGGTCTGCTCTTCGGTCGCATCGTTGCGGCCCGGCGTGAACGGCACTTCGAGTTGCAGCCCCGCATCGCGCGCCGCCTTCTCGATGCCGACGCTGCCGGCCAGGACTATCAGGTCGGCCAGCGATACCCGCTTATTGCCAGTCTGGGCTCCGTTGAACTCGGCCTGTACGGCCTCGAGCGCGCCGAGCACCTTGGCGAGTTGCTCCGGCTGGTTGACCGCCCAATCCTTTTGCGGCGCAAGCCGGATGCGGGCGCCATTGGCGCCGCCGCGCATGTCCGAACCGCGGAAAGTCGAGGCCGAAGACCAGGCCGTGCTGACCAGCTCGGAAACTGACAGGCCGGTCGCTGCGATCTTGTCCTTGAGCACCGCGATGTCGCTCGCATCCACCACCGGATGATCGAGCGCCGGGATCGGATCCTGCCAGATCAGATCCTCGGCCGGAACTTCCGGGCCAATGTAGCGAACCTTGGGACCCATGTCGCGGTGGGTCAGCTTGAACCAGGCACGGGCAAAGGCGTCGGCGAACTGATCCGGGTTCTCGTAGAAGCGCCGGGCGATCGGCTCGTAGATCGGATCGAAACGCAGGGCGAGGTCGGAGGTCAGCATCGACGGCGCGTGGCGCTTGGAAGCGTCATGCGCATCGGGAACCGAGTTCGCCCCCATGCCGTGCTTGGGCGTCCACTGATGCGCGCCTGCCGGGCTCTTGGTCAGTTCCCACTCGTAGCCGAACAGGTTCCAGAAGAAGTTATTGCTCCACTTGGTGGGCGTCGAGGTCCAGGTGACTTCGAGCCCGCTGCCAATCGCGTCGCCGCCCTTGCCGGTGCCGAACTTGCTGGCCCAGCCGAGACCCTGCTCCTCGATACCGGCCGCTTCCGGCTCCGGGCCGACCAGCGAGGCATCGCCCGCGCCGTGCGTCTTGCCGAAGGTGTGGCCGCCGGCGATCAGCGCCACGGTTTCTTCGTCGTTCATCGCCATGCGAGCGAAGGTGTCGCGAATATCGCGCGCCGAAGCCAGCGGATCGGGATTGCCGGCCGGACCTTCCGGGTTCACGTAGATGAGGCCCATCTGCACGGCGGCCAGCGGGTTCTCGAGGTCGCGCTCGCCGCTATAGCGCTCCTCGGCCAGCCACTCGCCTTCCTTGCCCCAGTAGATATCGAGCTCGGGCTCCCAGGTGTCGGCGCGGCCGCCGGCAAAGCCGAAGGTCTTGAAGCCCATCGACTCCAAAGCGACGTTGCCGGTCAGGATCATCAGGTCGGCCCAGGAAATCCGGCTGCCGTACTTCTGCTTGATCGGCCACAGCAGGCGCCGGGCCTTGTCGAGATTGACGTTGTCGGGCCAGCTGTTGAGCGGCGCGAAGCGCTGCTGCCCCTCGCCGCCACCGCCGCGGCCATCCGCGATACGGTAGGTGCCGGCGCTGTGCCAGGCCATACGGATGAACAGCGGGCCATAATGCCCAAAATCGGCCGGCCACCAGTCCTGCGAGTCGGTCATCAACGCGCGCAGATCCGCCTTCAACCCTTCGTAGTCGAGTTTTTTGAACTCATCGGCATAGTTGAAGATCGGCCCCAGCGGGTTCGACAGCGCGGTGTGCTGGTGCAGCACCGAGAGGTCCAGCTGGTTCGGCCACCAGTCACGATTCGCGCGGCCTGCCTTGCCATGCGGAACCGGGCATTTGTCGGCGCCACCTTCGGTCGCTGCGTCCATAGTCGTTCTCCGTAGTCTGGGATTGATCCTGGGGTTCTGACCCATGCGTTCGCATAAGGCCAATTGATTGCACTACTCGGTGTGATAAGTCAGGATTATGATATCGCTACGACAGATGCAGTACGCCGTCGCGCTGGCGGAAACAGGGCATTTCGGCCGCGCCGCCGAGCGCTGCCACGTCACCCAGCCAGGCCTCAGCCAACAAATCCGGCAGCTCGAGGAGCTGTGCGGGGCGGCCCTGTTCGATCGGCTGGGCAAGTCCGTCCGGCCGACCCCGCTCGGCCGCGAGTTCGTCGACCGGGTGCGGCCCATCCTCGAGCGTACCGATTCGCTGGAACTGTTCCTCGCGGGAACGCGCGGCCACCCTGCCCGGCCGCTGCGGCTGGGCGTAATCCCCACCGTCGCGCCCTACCTGCTGCCGCACGTCTTCCCGGCGCTGCAGCGCGAGCACCCAGCCCTCAGCTTCATCGTCTCCGAAAGCCGCACCGACGCGCTGATCGAAGCGCTTGGCGATGGCGGCCTCGACCTCGCCCTCATCGCCAGCGATCCCAAGCCCGGTGGCCCGCGCCTCACTGGCACTCCGCTGTTCGACGATGCGTTCGTGCTCGCCACCGGCCGCGACGACGAAACGCGCGACCCGGTGCCGCTCAACGGCCTCGATGGCAGCCGCATCCTGCTACTCGATGAAGGTCATTGCTTCCGCGACCAGGCCATCGCGGCGTGCGGCCTCGACCAGGAAGCGGCAGGGCGGACCTTCGCGGCGACCTCGCTGTCGACGATCGTCGAGTTCGTCGCCAACGGCCAGGGCATCACGCTCCTGCCCGAGATCGCGCTACGCAAGGAGGCGACCGAGCGCATCCGCATCCACCAACTGCAGTCGCCCGGCGCCCATCGCCGGCTATCGCTGGTCTGGCGCGAGGCGACGCCCTTCGCCCCCACGTTCAAGGAGATTGCCGAGACGATCAGGCGAGCACGGCCGGCTCAGCCCTCGATCGGATAGGCGAGCTGCCGCCACGTGCGGATCTTCACCTCGTCGCCCGGCCGGATGGCGCCTTCGCGCTCGACCCAGCCGACGAGCCCGCGTTTGTTCATCGCCGCCTTGACGAAGGCGAATTCGACGTCCTTGCGGTCAGGGTGATGCGCGACGATGGAACCGCCCGACTTCCGGCACGGCCCGTTGTCGCCGTCGATGCGGATCGTTGCACCGCTCGGGAACATCAGCATGGTGCGCGGCGGCAGCCGGCTGAAATGCGGGATACCCGAGATCGCAAGATTGCCCCCGATCCACTCGGCGGGCAGTTGAGGCAGGCTCAGCGTGGCAGCGACCTCGGCCAGTTCCTCGACCGACAGGATCGACAGCTGCCGCTCGTTGCGCATTTTCGTGCCGCGCGGATACCATGGCTCCCGCGCTCCGCTCGGCCGCACCAGCCCCTCGTGCCGGTCGCCGACGATACCGGCGTAGGTCAGCTGCAGTTCAGCGCGCGGTGTCGATTCCACCGCATCGCTCTCGACGACAAACACACCCTCGACGCGACCAGTGAGCGTCAGGGCTGGTGTTTCGTCGCTCATGCCTCAACTCTCCTGCGCCGCACTACGGAGTCCGTGGTGTAGACGATCAGCGAGAGCCAGATAAGCGCGAAGCTGGCAAGCCGCACACCATTGAGATGCTCGCCGAACAGCATGATCGCCAGCACGAACTGGATCGATGGCGCGAGGTACTGCAGCATCCCGATAGTCGTCAGCCGCAACCGCTGCACCGCGAACGCGAACAGCAGCAACGGCAGCGCCGTTGCCGGCCCGGTGAGCATCAGCAGGAACAGCGTATAGGGGTCGGCATGCACGCCGAAATTGCCGTCGATGGCAAAGGTGATCAGCAGGTAAGCGAGCGCTACCGGCGACAGAACCAGCGTCTCCACGAACAGGCCGGTTATCGACGACGCCTTGGCCGTCTTCCGGATATAGCCATAAAGCGCGAAGGTCAGCGCCAGGCTGAGCGCGATATAGGGCACGCCGCCAAGTCCGACAGCCTGGATGCCGATGGCGACCACGGCGATCGCCACCGCCACGGTCTGCCAGCGATTGAGCCGCTCGCCGAGGAGCGCCACACCCATCGCCACATTCACCAGCGGGTTTATGAAATAGCCGAAGCTCGCCTCGAGCACCTGGTTGGTCTCGACCGCGTAGACATAGATCAGCCAGTTGCCGGCGAGCACGAACGCCGCCACGGCCATGGACCTCACGGCCTTCCAGTCGCGGAGGATCGCTCGAACCTCTGCCGTGCGCCCGCCAACGATCATGATCACGCCGACAAGCAGCAGCGACCAGAGCGTGCGGTCGGCCACCAGCGTCGTCGCCCCGACATGACGCATCAGGTTGAACAGCAGCGGCAGGAAGCCCCAGAGCAGATAGGCAGCAAGTCCTGCAACGAGGCCGCTGTCGGTCCGGCGCTGCTCGGCAGTGGTGATCGAGGCCAAGGGAAATCTTTCGGGGCCCATGCGGCCCAGGCACCGGCGCTTTTAGCAGCCACGCCGGCCCGCACACAAATGAGAGTTTGTGATCCGTGCCAGTGATCTTCTTGATCGTGATCAAACCAATCGCCACGTCAGGCATTAGCCTTCACGTAACCCAGATGGAGAGTGCCATGAAAGCCAAGGTGACCTGGATCCTGATCGCCGACGGAGCAACAGCCAAGGTTTTCGAGCACTTGGGACCCGGCAAGGGACTGAGGGTCGTCGACGACCTGATGTTCGAGCAGACCCCGCTCAAGGCCAGCGAGATCATGGCTGACCGGCCGGGGCGCAGCTTCTCGTCTGGCAGCGCCAATGGGCGAAGCGCCATGGAATACTCGTCGGACCCGGTGGCGGTGCGCGAGCGCCGCTTCGTCGAGAACGTCGCCGAGGAACTGGACCGCAAGCTGCAGCAGCACGCCTTCACCCGCCTGATCGTCGCCGCCGCGCCGACGGCGCTCGGTGACCTGCGCCCGGCGTTCAGCAAAGGCCTTAAGGACACCATCCTCGCCGAACTGCCCAAGGACCTGACCAACATCCCGACGCCGCAGCTCGAGAGCCACTTCGCCGGGCTGCTGCCGGTCTGACTATTCAGCCGCCGCGGGCACGAGGCTGCCTACCGCCTCTCCCGCGGCGAGCGAGAATCCCTCGTCGAGCCAACCAGTTACGCCGCCGATCATCTCCTTGACCGGCCGCCCGAGCTGCGCGAGCCGCAGCGCACCCTTGTTGGCGCCGTTGCAGTGGGGCCCCGCGCAATAGGTAACGAACAGTGTCCCCTCCGGCCACTCCGCCATTCGCCGCTCGGTGATCTTGCCATGCGGCAGGTTGATCGCGCCCGGCACGTGGCCAGCGGCGTAGAGCGTTGGGCTGCGCACATCGAGCAGCACGAAATCCTGGGCATCGCGGCTCAGGGCATCATGGACGTCCCAGCAGTCGGTTTCGAACGACAGCCGGCGGGCAAAATGCGCCATCGCTTCAGCGGACGGCGCGGCTTCAACCATCGAGACATTGCTGGCCATCTGGCCCTCCATCGGTTCGGATGGCGGGAACTTGCCGGCAAATGGCGGGATGCGGGAGTGGCGGGATTGCCAATATGCGGTAATATCTCGCCATCATGAGCACGCCGAACCGCCACGTCGCCATCCTCGCCTACGATCAGCTCTGCATGTTCGAGTTCGGCATCGCCGTCGAAATCTTCGGCCTGCCGCGTCCGGAATTCGCGGACCTCGACTGGTACAGCTACGAAATCGTCGGCATCGAGCCCGGTCCTTATCGCTCGACCGGCGGTATCACAGTGGAAGCGACCCACGACCTCAGCCGCCTCGAACATGCCGGCCTGATCGTCGTCCCCGGCTGGCGCGGCGCCAAACAGCCGGTGCCCGCACCGCTTGTCGATGCCCTGCGCGCCACCCATGCCCGCGGCGCCCGCATCGCGACGCTTTGCTCCGGCGTGTTCGTCCCGGCTGGCGCAGGCCTGCTCTCAGGCCGTCGCGCCACCACGCACTGGCGCTACGCCGAGACCCTGAGGACGGACTACCCCGATATCACCGTCGAGCCGGACATCCTCTATGTGGAAGACGGGAGCCTCCTGACCGCGGCCGGCTCCGCCGCCGGCATCGATCTCTGCCTCCACATCGTTCGCCAGGATTTCGGCGCCCAGGTCGCCAACACCGTGGCCCGTCGCCTTGTCCTTCCGGCTCACCGCGAGGGCGGGCAGGCCCAATACGTAGCGCGACCAGTGCCGCGCGAGCGTCGCGGCCGCATCGGGCCGCTGCTTGACACGCTGCGCGCCCGGCTCGATGAGGATTGGTCAATCGCCCGCATGGCCGATCTGGCAAGGCTTTCCGAGCGAACCTTGATCCGGCACTTCAACGACGGCACCGGCCTCAGCCCGCTCCACTGGCTGATCGCCGAACGCGTCGAGCGCTGCAAGGAACTGCTCGAGACCACGGAGCTGGACCTCGACGCCATTGCCACGACTACGGGCTTTCGCACCCAGGAAACTCTGCGCCATCACTTCCGGGCGCGCACCGGTGTCAGCCCGACGATATTCCGGCGGTCGTTCGGCAAAGCCGCCTAGACGTCCTGCTCCTCGTCCTCGTCGTCATCATCCGCCTGCCCCGTCACCGCCTCGAGGAACTCCCCGAGGATCGGGTTGAACAGGTCCGGACGTTCGAGATTGGGGAAATGCGCCGTCTCTTCCATCACCACGGCGAAGGAATTCTCGATCTCCTCGCTGAGGTCCTCGTGGATGGCGATGATGTCGGAGCAATCGAGCTCACCCACCACCAGCAGCGTCGGCGCGATGATGGTGTGGACGTTGTCGAATGCCGGCTCCGGCAGATCTTCGTGCTTGAGCGGCGGATGGTTGAGGTGGATCTCGTTCATGGCGAGGAACAGCTCGCGCGCATTTCCGGTGACCCGCCCCGCCTCGCCATAGGGGCCATCGAGCCACTCATGCGCCTGGATGCGATTGGCCGTGCCGATATTGCCGCGCTGCTTGGCGTATTCGAACGCCTCCTCGAGCTGCTCGACTTCCTCGTCGACCTCATAACCCTCGGCGCCGGTCACGGCCGTGCCCATCAGCACCAGCGCAATCGTGCGCTCAGGATGCTCCAGCGCGAAATCGATGGCGAGCCCGCCGCCCATCGACGAGCCGATGAAGATCGCCGCGTGGATGCTCAGCCGGTCGAGCACCGCCTCGAGATCGATCAGGTGATTGAACGGCACGTCCTCGGTCACCGTCTCGCCATAGCCGCGGCGGTCGTAGCTGATGACGTGATAGCCCTCTGAGGCCAGCATCTGCATCTGCTCGCTCCACATCCGGCGGTCGGTCACGCCGGAATGGAGGAACACCACCGGATAGCCGAAGCCATCGGCCTCGCCACGGATCACGGCACCATCGAACGGGATTTCAAAGGGAGAGGACATGGCTCACGCGCTTCGCGAAACGTCAAAGTGCGGCACTTAGCACCACGGCGCGGCGGAGACCAGACCGAGCGCTGCCGCACGCTATCGGGCGTCGTCGCGGGCGGCTAAAGTAACGCATTCAAATGGAGGAAGTAATGCCGTCACTAATGTTGCATCACGTCTCTATCCCGATCACCAATATCGATCGGTCGCTCGCCTTTTACCGCGATATCTTCGAGCTGCAGCCCCTGCCACGACCGAACTTTCCGATCGGTGGCGCATGGCTCGCGTGTGGCGATCGCCAGGTCCACCTCGTCGAGCACGCAGACGCCACGTTCCGGAACGGTGACATCGACAACAACGACATCCACTTCGCCTTCCGCACCGATGACTTCGACGCCGTCGTCGCCAAACTCGAGGCGCACGGCTTCAGCCAAACCGCGCCCAACGACGACCCCCGACGCATCATGATGAAACGCACCGGCGCCGCGGGCTTTGCCCAGCTCTACGTCCTCGATCCCGACCGCAATGTCGTCGAGGTCAACGCCGCCGCTGTCTGACTATCGCGCCGCGATGATGAACAGACGCGGGAAGCGCAGCAGCACGTTGCCGTCAACCGTGCTTGGATAGGCCTCGGCGATCAGCTCGAGATAGCGCGCGAGGAATGCCTCGCGCTCTGCCGCCTCGAGCGGGTCGATGAACGGCCGCAGCCCGGTGCCCTTCACCCACTCGACGATCGCCTCGGGCCCGGCGAGCACGTGATTGTAGACCACGTGCCAGATATCGATGTGGCGGGCCACCGGCCGCAGCGCGTCGTAGTAGATGCGCACCGGCGGCAGCGGCTGCCGCGCCGCATCCCGGAGCCGCTCGGCCCACGGGCCGTCGGCCGCCACCTTGCGCATCAGCACATGCGAGGGCTCGGCCATGTTGTCGGGCATCTGCACCGCCAGCACCCCGCCCTCCGGCAATGCCGCGACGATGCGCGGAAACACCGCAAGATGGTCGGGCACCCATTGGTAGATCGCGTTGGCGAAGACCAGTTGCGTGTCCGCGTCCGGCACCCACGTCCCGGCATCCGCTTCGGCGAAGCTCACGCCCGGCAGGCGCTTCCGCGCCTCGGCCAGCATGTTGGGCGAGTTGTCGAGCCCAATCACCTCGGCCTCCGGATAGCGCTCGACCAGCAGCTCGGTGGAATTGCCCGGGCCGCAGCCCATATCGACCACCCGCCTGGGCGCCGTGAGCGGCACCCGCGCCAACAGGTCGTGCGACGGGCGGGTCCGCTCGTCCTCGAATTTCAGGTAGGTGGACGGGGACCAGTCTGCCATCGCGTGCCTCGGGAATAGTGGTGTCTCTCGATAGCGGAGCCGGCTCCTGGGAGTCTATCGGTCGGTGTGGGTGAAGCTGGCAGTAGTGTTAGGCCGTGCCAGCCTCCTGCCATAACTCCGGAGACTCATCGCGAAAGTCGGGGCATAGCATGGGCAGTTGGGCCTAGCCTGCATGCAAGGGGCAGAACGCCACGTCCTGCCCCTTGCTTACATGCCGCCCAATGCTAGCTACTTGCGGACGCCGCGCGCGGCCCGGTCGATGACGTCGGCGACGACCTTGGGCTGGCTCGCATAGAGCGCGTGGCTCGCGGCGACCTCGGTGATGTCGGCGCCGATCCGCTCGGCCATGTGAAGGACCATCTTCTGGTCGAAGGCCTTGTCCTCAGTGCCGATCACGGCCCAACTGGGCTTGGTCCGCCAGGCCGCGTGGGTGAGCTTCGTCGCGAACGCCGACAGATCGATCGGCACCTGCGAGTCGCGAAGGAACGCGGCATCGGCGTCGCTCAGGTCAGCGGCAAAGCCCGCCTTGAACTGTTCCAGCGACAGGAAGCCGAAGCCGTCGGCCTGCGGGTCGATGACGAACTCGGGCGGCGTGGTGAAGCCGACATAGAGCGACGACGTGTCCTCGCCAGCATCGGGCGCCAGGGCGGCGACATAAACGAGGCTGGTGACCTTGGGATCGACGCCCGCTTCGGTGATCGCCGAGCCACCCCAGGAGTGGCCGACGAGGACGGTTGGGCCAACCTGCCGATCAAGCACGCGCTTGGTGGCGGCGACATCGTCCGCGAGGGAAGTCAACGGGTTCTGCACGATGCTGACGCGATAGCCGCGGGAGGATAGATCGTCATAGACGCCGCGCCAGCCGGAACCATCGACGAAGGCTCCGTGAACGAGCACAATGTTGCGGGCGGGCTGGTTGGTGTTGGTCAGGTCGGTCATTTCGATGGTCCTCCAGTTACGGTTTGCATTTTTATCGCATGAATCGTTATCGCGATAAATGTCTATTTAGGGACGGAGGCGTTGTCTGTCAACACGAAACTTATCGCGATATTTATTTTTGCGATCAGGTTCGTTATATGGGAGTGAACCGAACCAAGGGAGACCGACAATGGCCGATGCCGAGAACCCCGTCCCGCTCGATGATCAGCTATGCTTTGCGGTGTATTCGGCGGGCATGGCGATCCAGCGCCTCTACAAGCCCCTGCTCGACGGGCTCGGGCTGACCTACCCGCAATACCTGGTGCTGAACGCGCTATGGGCCGAGGACGGGCAGACCGTGGGCAGCCTCGCTCGCCGGCTCACGCTCGAATCGAGCACGCTGACACCGCTGCTGAAGCGCCTCGAGGAGGCTCGCCTCGTCAGCCGCACCCGCAATCCCCGCAACGAACGTCAGGTCGTCATCGCGCTGACGGCGAGAGGCCACGAAATCCGCCCCGATACGGGCTGTCTCAACAACGCCTTGCTCGATGCGTCCGACGAGTCGCCGCAGGCGCTAGCTACGCTCAACCGCGACGTGAAGCGCCTACGCGACGCCATCTATGGCCATCTCGGCAGCTGGGACAGCGGCGCCGAGCCGAAAGGCAATGGGCAACAACCATGAACAGCGCGTGAAGGGGGTGCGCGACGAGATAGCAGGTGTGGAAGTCAGCCGGCGTCCGCGGGTCGCTGTGCCGGTGACCGGCGGAAGCATCGACTGTTCACACTCCGAAGCCATGGTGCGTGCCTGCCGCATCAATCGACGCGTGGAAGCTCAAGAGCCAGTGGTCACTTCGGAAGTGATCGCCTACCGCGTCAGCTTCTTATACGTCACCCGGTGATTGTTCACGCTGTCCGCGCCAAGCCGCCGGATCTTGTCCTGCTCGTAGTCCTGGAAATTGCCCTCGAACCACTCGAAGTGCGAATCCCCCTCGTAGGCCAGCATGTGTGTGGCGAGGCGGTCGAGGAACATGCGGTCGTGGCTGATGATCACGGCGCAGCCGGCGAATTCCTCCAGCGCCTCTTCGAGAGCGGCGAGGGTTTCCGTGTCGAGATCGTTGGTCGGCTCGTCGAGGAGCAGGACGTTGGCGCCGGATTTCAGCATCTTGGCGAGGTGCACGCGGTTACGCTGGCCGCCTGAAAGGTTGCCCACCTTCTGCTGCTGGTCGGAGCCCTTGAAGTTGAACGCCGAGGTATAGGCGCGCGAGTTCATTTCGCGCTTGCCCAGCATCAGGATGTCGTTGCCGCCCGAGATTTCCTCCCACACGGTCTTGTTGGCCGCGAGTGTGTCGCGGCTCTGGTCGACATAGCCGAGGTTGACGTTGTCGGCGATGGTGATCTTGCCCGAGTCCGGCTTCTCCTGCCCGGTGATCATCCGGAACAGCGTGGTCTTGCCGACGCCGTTCGGGCCGATGACGCCGACGATGCCGCCCGGCGGCAGCTTCAGCGTGAGGTTGTCGATCAGCACGCGGTCGCCGTAGGACTTGGTGACGCCTTCGAGGTCGATGACGTTCTGGCCCAGCCGCTCGCCCGGCGGGATGATGATCTGCGCGGTGTTGGAGAGCGTACGCGCCTCGTTGACCTTGACCAGTTCGTCATAGGCCCGGATACGCGCCTTGGACTTGGCCATGCGCGCCTGCGGCGACTGCCCCATCCACTCGCGCTCGCGCTCCAGCACTTTGGCGCGCGCGGCATCTTCCGACTGCTCCTGCGCGAAGCGCTTGGCCTTGGCGCCGAGATAGGCCGAGTAATTGCCCTCGTAGGGAATGCCGCGGCCGCGATCGAGCTCGAGGATCCAGCCCGTGACATTGTCGAGGAAGTAGCGGTCGTGGGTGATGATCAGCACCGCGCCCTCGAACTCGCGCAGGTGGTTTTCGAGCCAGGCCGTGGTCTCGGCATCGAGATGGTTGGTCGGCTCGTCGAGGAGGATCAGGTCGGGCTTGCTCAGCAGCAGCGCGCACAGCGCCACGCGGCGCTTCTCGCCGCCGGAGAGCTTGTCGACCGAGGCGTCTCCCGGCGGGCAGCCGAGCGCCTCCATGGCCACCTCGACCTGGCTGTCGAGATCCCAGAGGTTCTGGCTATCGATGATATCCTGCAGCTTGGTCGCCTCGTCGGCGGTCTCGTCGGAATAGTTCATCATCAGCTCGTTGTAGCGATCGATGATGTCCTTCTTCTCCTTGACGCCGGTCATGACGTTGCCCTTGACGTCGAGGGCCTCGTCGAGCTGCGGCTCCTGCGGCAGATAGCCGATCTTGGCGCCTTCGGAAGCCCAGGCCTCGCCGGTGAACTCGGTGTCGATCCCCGCCATGATGCGCAGCAGTGTCGATTTACCCGAGCCGTTCGGACCCAGCACGCCGATTTTGGCATCGGGATAGAAGCTCAGGTGGACGTTATCGAGCACCTTCTTGCCGTTGGAATAAGCCTTCGACATGCCGTGCATGTGATAGATGAATTGGCGCGCCATGAAGCGTACGGTCCTGCTGGGTCTGCTGGAATTGGTGCCCGTATGTAGGGGAAGCGGCGCATTCGGGCAACCCGCCCCTGCCCACCTCCGACCTGGAGGTTTCGACACGAATTCGCCAAACAGTACGGATCGTGTAGAGTATCGATAGACCTGCGACTGATTTGCCTTGCTCAGGGACCAGCCAATGTTGAAGACGCTTGCCGCCGCTGCCTCGATTTCGCTGCTCATGCTGGCGCCTGCCGCAGCAGTGGAGCCGACCTACGACTGGACCGGCGCCTATCTGGGCCTCAGCCTTGGCGGCATCGCCGTAGGAGGCGACGCAACGACGGAACTGCCCGAGGTCCCCGTGGCGGAGTACCCGCTCGACGGCGAACTCACGCCCCAGCTCGGCGTGAGCGCCGGCTATAACTGGATGCTCAACGACTTCCTGCTGCTCGGCGTCGAGGCCGATTCCAGCTTCACCCTGCCGACCAACACCGCCAACTAATCCTGCCCGACTGAGCTTCCACGCCGCGCTGCCGAAAGGTCGCGGTGCACGCCGGACTGCACTCGCTCAACATGGAGCATCCAATGCCGGGCACGCCCGATTTCGCACGTCGTGGCCGCGGCCTGCAGCCGGGCCAGGTGTCGGAACTCACGATCGCCGATCTCGACGGCAAGACCATGGTGATCTTCGTTGCCGACGAGGTCATCGAGGCACCGAATTGGACCCCGGACGGCGAGGCGCTGATCTTCAACGCCGGCGGCGAGCTCTGGCGCATCGCCGCCGATGGCGCCGGTGACCCGACCAGAATCGACTTTGGCCATCTGCGAGACCTCAACAACGACCACGTTCTGTCGCCCGACGGCCGCACGATCTATGTCAGCTCGGATGACGGACACCTCTACGCCCTGCCGGTCGATGGCGGTACGCCGCGCCGCGTCTCGAACACGCATCCCCACCCGCACCACTACTACCTGCACGGCATCTCGCCCGATGGCACGACGCTCAGCTACGTCGCCATCGAGGACAGGGGCGCCGGGCGCCGGATCAACATGTTCACCATCCCCGCCGCAGGTGGCGCGGATACGCGTCTCTCGGACGTCACCTATCCGAACGACGGCCCCGAATACTCGCCCGACGGCGCCTGGATCTATTTCAACTCGGAACGCGCCGCGACGCAGCCCGGGCAGGCCCAGTGCTTCCGCATGCGCCCCGATGGCACCGGCATCGAGCAGCTCACCTCCGACACGCGAGTGAACTGGTTCCCGCACGTGTCGCCGGACGGCGCGTCCGTGGTCTATCTCAGCTTTCCCGAGGGCACGTTGGGCCACCCGCCGGACAAAGATGTGATCCTCCGCTTCATGCGGCCCGACGGAACCGGCCAACGCGACATCGTCCGCTTCTTCGGTGGCCAGGGCACCATCAATGTCAACTCATGGGCCCCAGACAGCCGCCGCTTCGCCTATGTGGCCTACCCGGTCCGTCAGCCCTAGGACCACTGCCCGCCGGCAGTCGGCTGCTGGATGATCACGCCGGTCCAGCCCATGCCATCATATTCTTGGAAGCCGTGCGTCCTGGCATAGGCGACCATGGCGCCACTGGCATCGACATAGCTGCCGCGTGCCCCGTCTGCCGAGAGCGTGAACGGCAGGAACAGCAGCGCCCGGTTGGTCGTTGCGATGACCCGCCCCTTGCCGTCGACGAGCAGCACTGTGGTGCGCGCCCGCTCCGCCGGGCTCAGCGCGATCTCGTCCGAAACGATCGTCGCGCCCTGCTTCTCCCAATCGAAATAGACGCCGAGCGCCCCCAGCACCTTGCCATCGGCAAGCCCGCCGGCCCGCACCGCCGTGCCATAGATCAGCACCTGCCGGCCGGACTGGGAACGACTCTGCCGCACTTCGTCCACGACATACTCGTCGCCGCTCCTCGTCGCCAGCGCATCGCGGAACCAGACTGCCGTCTCGTAGTCGAGCCCCATCACCTTGGAGCGGAAGCCTGGGTTAGCATTGGCCACCGCCCGGCCCGCCTTATCGACCAGCACCAGATCGGAATAAACGGTATAGTAGCGATGGATCACCGCCAGCCGCTCCGAGGCAAAGGCGGCGGCCTCCGGTGACGGCGAGGTCAGCGCCTGCCACAGCGCGGCGTCGGTCGCCCACCAGCGCACGTCGGCCGTGCGCTCGTAGAGGCTGCGCACGATCAGCTGCACCAGCGAGTCGGCGAGATCGATCAGCCGCGCCCCTTCCAGCGTACCGACGAGGCTTCGGCTCTCACCGATCCGGACCTGCACGTCGCGGGTGAAGCTCTCGGCCGTGGCGGCCTGCTGCTCGGCCAGCCGCTGCACCTCGTGCGCCACGACCGAGAAGCTGCGCCCCGCTTCACCGGCTCGCGCCGCTTCGATCACGGCGTTGAGGGCCAGGAGCTTGGTCTGCGTCGCCACCTGCCGGTTCTTGACACCGTACCGCTCGAGGTCGGCATTGATTTGTTCGATTACGGCGCGCACGCCATCCGGCGCGTCCGCGCCCCTTTGAGCCAAAAACACTTTAAGTAAATTCCTGCTGCAGTCCCGGCAGCAGGATAGGCACAAGCCGTTGGTCCAAAAGGTAAATCAATCGCACTAAGTGGATGCGCCCAGTGCATGGCAGCTTTGCTAGTTCGCCACTTCGGCGATGAGCCAGCGCATGACCGGCCAGGTGTTGGCGTAGTGCTCGACGCACCGATCGACGAAGTCCGGCTGCGTCGCAATGTCGACCGGCAGCTCGATCCCCGCTGTCAGGCCCTCGTAGAGCAGATACTCGGCCCGATCGGGGTCGGTCTCATAGCCACGCGGCATGCGCTTGCGCGTCTTCTCGCCGACCCAGTAGTCGCCCTTGGCCTTCATCTCGGCAACGGCGGCGAGCAGCGCCTTTCCAGAGCGCGGATGGATCACCGACTGGCGGAAGCTCTCGAGCATGTCCTTGTCGAACCGGTACATGCCGATGCCCAGCATCACCCGCTGCGGCGTGAGGCTGAACCAGAAGCCCGGCATATCCCAGCTGCGCCGCTCGCCGTGCCAGAACCAGAGGTCAAGATGCTCCTTGTAGGGCCGCTTGTCCTTCGAGAACCGGATGTCGCGATTGATGCGCGACAGCGAACCATTGATCTTGGGCTCGAACTGCACCGTCGGCGAAATCTGCCTTAGCCGCGGGCCGAGTTCGGCGACAAACGCCTTGGCCGGCTCGACGAAGCCGGCCTCATAGAGCGGCCGGTTGGCATCGAACCAGGCCTTCTCGTTATGCGCGGCGATGCCGTTGAGAAACGCGAAGGTCTCCTTGGGAAAGGGGTTCATTCGAATGCTCCCACGCGCGTAATCCGATAGGCCTGCTTCGCCTCTAGGCCATCCAGCCAAGCATCGGACCAGAGCGGATGCCGTGCGAACTCGTCGGGCGTGATCGCGGCGATCTCGAAGCGGTCCCGAACGAAACTCTCCGGGGCAGCCTGGGCGGCAACCGTGTCGAGGAACGCCGCATCGAAGACGATTGCGCCATCGAGATCGACGCTCTTGAGGTCGGCGCCGGTGAAATCCGCCACGCCGACGATAGTACCGCGGAATGTGCTGCCTGCCATCGACGTGCCGCCGAACGTCACCTGATGCACGATACCGCCATCGAAGTTGATGCCGAAGCCCCGGCTGCCGTCGAAGGCGACATGCTTGAGAATGGCGCCCGAAAAGTCGGCTCCCGACAGCTGCGCCCCCTGCTTCAGGCCCTCACCGCCGCTGATCGATGGCAACTCGCCGACGCCGAACCGAGTGTAGTTGATGTTCGCGTTGCGGAACCGCGCATGTTCCAGATGTGCCCCGTCGAACTCGGCTCCGACGAGAAGCTGTCGGTCGAAATTGGAGAACCGCAGCGAGGCGAAACGGAAGCGCAGACTGCTGCCCATACTCGCGGCGCGCACCTCGGCGAAGCTGAAATCGGCGCCGTTCAATTCCGAGAAATCGGTGAGGCCGTTGTAGATCAGCAGAGCCAGAATCTGCCCCCGCTCCGGCGAAAGCGGCCGGTCCGACATGACGCCGCTCTGCGCGCCGGCAAACTGCACATTGCCGCTCACGGCGTCGAGTTGCTGCCGGATCGTCGCCGAGGCCGCAAGGTCGGTGCGGCGCAGCAGGCCCGACGACATCAGCAGTTGCTCATCGAGATCGGTGAGCGGGTTGCGGAGGTACCGATACGGTCGCGCCGCCGTGGTTGCCGCGATGATCCGCGCCCTGAGCCCGGGGCTGAGGCTGGCGATGGACGGCGCCGCACCCGCCTGGAATTGCTGCACTTCCTGGGCCAGCAGCGAGCCAATCTCGAGAATCTCCGGCACGATCGACGTCGATCGTTGCGCTTCGCCCAGTTCGATCTGACTCTGAATGAAGCGGTTCTGCTCCTCGATGCGGCTGTTCTGGTCGCCCATCAGCCCGATCTGGGTTCGCAGCAGCTGGTTCTGCTGGAACAACAGGGCCGAACCGGCCAGCGCCGCAATGGCCGCGATCAGCGCCGTGATGGTGGCCATCAGCCAGCGGCGGGTGGAGACCCACGCGTATCGCGCCAGTACCAGCTCGGCGAGGTCGCGCGCGGCGCCCGTCGCTTCCTGCACCTTCTGCTCGGCTGCAAACTGCGCCACGTCCGCCAGTGGACGCGCGAACCGATCTACCTCGAACTCGGCACGCTTGAAGATTGCCGACCAAATCTGTTTTCGGAACAAAGCGATAAGGGCGGCAATCAGCACCGCAACCAGGAACACTGCGAACAGGATGGCGAAGACCTCGCCCGCGTAACGCACCAGCACGTCGGCGCCGAAGTTGGCCACCGGAATGCCGACGACCACGCCGAGGAAGAAGACGATGATCGAAAGCCCGACCGGACCGATCGCGCCGCCATCCGGCTTGGCCGGCTTGCTGTCCCCCGCTTCAGTCACGCCTGCCCCCGAACGCCCTGCCCTATCTTACCGCCGCGTCACGCCTCGATCCAGATCGGCACCGATTTGAACGCCGGCGTGCGCGAGCGCGGATCGACCGCCGTACCGCACAGCACGTTGGCCTCAGGATAGTAGGCCAGCGCCGACCCTCGCGGCAGGTCGAAGGCCGTCGCCACACCCTCCATCCGCCCGGCATCGGAGGCAATTGTGATGCGCTGCCCGTCACCTACGCCGAACTCCAGCATGTCGGTCCGGTTGAGGAAGATCGCGTCACGCCCGGCTTTCAGCCGGTAGCTGTCCTGTTCCTCGTAGATGATGGTGTTGAACTGCCCCTCGGAGCGAACCGTCGCCAGCGTGAGTTGGCCCGGCTCCTTCGGCAGCGGCGTCACGACGAAACGTGCCTTGCGGTCGGACGTGGAGAAGTCCGGCGTATGCATCACCCGGTTGCGCACGTGGAACTCTCGTTTGGCCACGTCGATGTGCGCCAGTTCCTCGAGCCCGGGCACGACTTTCGCAATGACTTCACGGACTTGGCGGTGTTCCTTGAATCGCTCGAAGGGTACCGGGCTGTCGGGGATAAGTTGCGCCGCGAGGTCGCAGAGGATCACGGTTTCGGGCCGGACGTTGTCGAGCCGCTCGATGCCGCCGTCCGAGAGGCGGACATAGTTGAACATCGACTCCTGTGTCGTCGGTGACCACTCCTCATCGCGCGCCGTGACGGGCAGGATGAGCACCTCGCCGTCGCCTAACCCATTGACATGTCCGCGGTTTAGCGTGGTCGTCAGGAACAGCTTGAAGCCGATGGCCTCCATGGCGCGGGTGGCGAAGGCGGTGTCGGGGGTGGCGCCCCAGAGGTTGCCGCCCATGATCACGGCCGCATCGACCTCGCCGCGGGTTGCGGATTCGAGGCAGGACATCGTGTCCAAGCCTTTGTTTCGGCTCAGCTTTATTCCGAACGCCTGCTCCATCGCCGAGAACACCTGCTCCGACACCACCGGCTTGACGCCGATGGTGCCGATGCCCTGCACGTTCGAGTGACCGCGCAGCGGCAGCAGGCCGGAAAAGCGCTTGCCGATCATACCTCTAAGCAATGCCAGGTTGGCGATGGCCTCGACGTTTTCGACCCCGTGGACATGGTGCGTCATGCCCATGCCCCAGGCAAAGACGACGTTCTGACGATTGGCGTAGCGGGTGGCGACGCGCTCCAAAGCCGAGATGGAAATCGAGGTTCTCGACGCCACTTCCTCCATCGAAAGTGCGTCCAGGTCTGCCTTCAGGTCGTGAAAGTCTGCCACGTGTGCATCGATGAAGGCGCGATCCTCCGCCCCCATGGCGAGAATGGCCTTCATCAGCCCCTTGAACAGCCACAGGTCCGTGCCGATCCGCGGCTGCAGATAGTCGGACGCGATCTCGGTGCCGCCGGTCAGCATCGAGGTCGGCGACTTCGGCACGGCGAACTTCACCAGCCCCGGTTCCTTCGCCGGGTTGATGACGATCACGTCCCCGCCCCGGTCGCGGCAGTGCTTCAGCATGTGGATGAAGCGCGGGTGGTTGGACGACGGGTTTGCGCCAATGACGAAGATCAGGTCGGCGCCGGTCAGGTCCTCGAGCTCCACCGTCGCCGTGCCCTTGCCGATGGTGGTCGCCAGCCCCTCGCTGGTCGCCTGGTGGCAATAGTACGAGCAGTTGTTGACGTTGTTGGTCCCCCAGGTCCGCGCCAGCAGCTGGAACACGAAGCCGGCCTCGTTGGACGAGCGGCCGGAGGAATAGAAGAAGCTGCGATCCGGCTCGGTGGCCTTGAGCCGGGCCGCAGCGTGCGCGATGGCGAAATCCCAGTTCACCGGCTCGAACCGGTCCGCGCCGGCCGCCTTGAACAGCGGCGTATTGAGCCGCCCGAGCTTCTCCATCTCGCGACCGCTCAATTGGCGCAGGTCGCTCAGCGGGTGGAGGAACGCCTCGTTCGGGATGGCCGGCTGGATATCGGTCGATTGCGCTTGCACCGACTTGTTGCAGACCGATGGAAACTCGCCGAGCTCATTGGTCATGCCGCCCCTCTGGCCGCCCATGCCATAGGCGCAGGCCTTGCAGGCATTACGCGCCGTCAGGGCCTTGGCCGCCTTGCCGACGCCCATCCGGCGGATCGTGTCGACCGTGTAGAGCAGCTTCTTGGGCCCGCCGCCAACGATGCGGGGCTTGTCGTCGATAGTCATGGGAACTCCTTACAAGCACGCTAGCATCCGTGCGGCGTCCGTCAAAGCGGCCGCAGCCCATCAGCCCTTGTTCCCCGAGGAAGAGCCCATGACACCTCTCAGCGACGACCAGATCCGCGACCGTGCCCGCGCCCTTTGGGAACAGGCCGGACAGCCCGAGAACCAGGATATGGAATTCTGGCTCCTCGCGGAGCGGCAGCTCGCCGAGGAGACCGCGGGAGGCGCGTTGGAGCCGGACAGCGAAGTGAGCCCGGCTTTCGCGGCCGCGGCCCTCACTGCCATCGAATAGGCTGTCCTTTTTTGTCCGGTCTTTGACTGCGGCATGCCTTTCGGCATAGCGTGCGGCGGCTAAGCTCGCCGCATGTTCAACCGAAAGGCATGCGCCAAATGACCAGTGATCCTACCGAAACCGCCCTTCTCATCATCGACGCCCAGGAATCGTTCCGCCAGCGCCAGAACTGGTTCGAGACCGACTACGCGACCTATCTCGCCAACCAGAAGCGCCTGATCGAGGGCGCCATCGCCGCAGGCCACAAGGTGGTGCGGGTGCTGCACCTTGAGCCCGAGGGCATCTTCTCGAAAGCCTCCGGCTTCGTCCGTCCGCTTGCCGAACTCGCCGATCTCCACGTCGACGCCGAGTTCATCAAGACCCGTCACTCCGCCCTCGTCGGCTCGGGCCTCGATGTCTGGCTGACCGAGAATGGCATTCGCCGGCTGATCGTCTCCGGCATCCGCACCGAGCAGTGCTGCGAAACGACGACGCGCCACGCCTCGGATCTCGGCTGGCGGGTCGACTATGTGACCGAAGCCACCCATACCATGGCCCTCACCGACGCGACCGGGCGCACCTGGTCGGTGGAGGACCTGAAAGCCCGCACCGCTGCCGTGCTCGACGGGCGCTTCGCCCGCGTCTGCACCATCGCCGAGGCGCTGGAACTCGCCCCCAAGGCAGCCGCCGCATGACCCCTGCGCCGCGCCGAATCCCGGTCTATTGCGTGCTGCCGGCGCGGACACTGCTGCTCGACGTCGCGGGGCCGATGGAGGCCCTGCGCGGCGCCAATCTCGTGCAGGCGGAAGTGGCGTTCGATGTCCGCTATGTCGGCCCGTTGCCCGAGCTGACCAGTTCGGTCGGGCTTCGACTGACCGGCATCGAGCCCCTGCCCGATGCGATCGAGCCCGATGCCATGGTCATCATATCCGGCCATTCCGAATACCCGCTTTCGGCCGGCAATCCGATCGAGCCGGAGGAGGCGGGTTCCGACGAGATCGTCACCTGGCTACGCGGGATCGTACGACCGGGCATTCGCCTAGTCTGCATCTGCGCAGGCGCACTGCTCGCCGCGCGTGCGGGCCTCCTCGCCGACAGGGCCTGCACCACGCACTTTTCCGATTGCGCCGACCTCGCAGCGATCGATCCATCGGCGCGGGTGCTCGAGAACCGGCTCTACGTCGAGGACGGCGAGCGCTACACCAGTGCTGGTATCACCGCCGGCATCGACTTGATGCTCCACATCATCGGCCAGCTCACGAGCCCAGCGACGGCCGCCGCAGTGGCGCGCTACCTCGTCGTCTACGTGCGCCGCGCCGGCACTGACCCGCAGCTGTCGCCCTGGCTCGAAGGGCGCAATCACATCCACCCTGCCGTCCACCGCGTGCAGGATGCGATCACGGCCGAGCCGGCGCGCAACTGGTCACTCGAGACGCTGGCATCGATCGCCATCGCCAGCCCGCGCCACCTGTCGCGCCTGTTCAACGACCACACCGGCATGAGCATTCCCGACTACATCAACCGCCTGCGCGTCGCCCTCGCCCGGCAGCTCGTCACCGAGACCCGGCTCGACATGGAACGGGTGGCCGAACGCGCCGGCTTCGCCTCGTCGCGCCAGTTGCGGCGCGCCTGGGGGCGGGTCAGTCCGATCCCGCCAAACGCCACGCGTCAGTCGCACGGAACGCCGAGCGCATAACCGCGTTCTTCCCGCCAGTCGGGAGGACTTCCAGTGCGCGTTGCCTACGCTTATGCTCGCCCTATGAGCGATCCGTTCGACCTCGTAGCAAAGGGCGATCTGGAGGGACTGAGGGCGGCGTTGTCGCACGATCCCGGGCTGGTGGGTACACGCCATCCTTCCGGTGCGTCGCTGGTCGCCTGGGCTGCCTATATGGGCAATGTCGGCGCCATCTCGGCCATCCGCGCCAACCTGCCCCAGCTCGATCCGCACGAGGCGATCATCCTCCGCGACGGCGCGCGCCTCGAAGCCGCCCTTGCCGGCGGCTGGGATGCCAACCAGCGTTCGGAGGACGGCTTCACCCCCCTGTCGCTGGCCGCTTTCTTCGACAATGCCGAAGCCTTCGACCTGCTGCTGCCCCTGACCACTGACGTCAATGCGGCGGCCCGGAACCCGCAAAAAGTCTCGGCCCTGCATGCCGCCTGCGCCAAGCGGAACACCACCATGGTGGAAAAGCTTCTTCTGGCCGGCGCTGACCCTAACCAGGTGCAGGCCGACGGTTTCACCCCGCTCCACGCCGCCGCGCAGCACGGCGACGGCGCCATCGCCGGCCTGCTGCTCCTCGCCGGGGCGCGCGTCGGCGATACCAACACCAAGGGCGAAGACGCCGCCGCACTGGCGCGCAAGGCCGGCCACACCTGGCTCGCCGAAAAGCTCGAGTGGCTCGATCGGTAAGGGGTGATACTCCCCTGTTTACGGGGGAGGACAACCGCCCCACTGTGTCCTGCGCGAAACGGTGGGCAGCCAATCGCCTGTCCGCAATTGAAGCAAGATCGTTCCTTAACTAGGGTCCGACCGTTACGGAGGCCACCTTGGTTAAGTTTTTCTGCGCGGCCGCGCTTGCGCTGCTGTCATTACCGGCGCTCGCGCAGGAATGCCCGGTTACGACCAACACCAACTCGATTCTACGGCAGGCGCCCGGGCCGAATTTCGCCCAGATCGGCGCCGTTCCCGCCGGCACGACCGTGCCCGTCGAGGTCTGCTTCGACCGCGGCGCCTTCTGCGCCGTCACCTCCCCGGCCGGCGCTGGCTTCATTTCGGGCGACCTGCTGGCGCTCCCGTCCGGCGAAACCCTGCGCAACCTCGAACTTGCCCGCTGGACCAAGATCGATGCCGGCGAGGCGGCGGGTCCTTCCGCTTTCGACCGCTGCAACATCGTGGTCTGGGGCGACAGCCTCTCGTCCGGCACCTTCGGTTCCGACCTCGCGCGGCTGCTCGGCCGTCATGTCAGCATGCAGGGCGTAGCCGGCGAAGACGGCAAAGCCATCGCCGCCCGCATGCTCGCTGATATCCGTTACGACGGCCGCATCGCCGTGATCTGGGACCGTCACGCCGACAACGAAAGCCCCGACCAGTATCTGGCCGACCTCGCACCGATGGTTGAAAAGGCCCGGGGCTCCGCTGCAGCCTTCATCGTCATCTCCGACGTCGCCGACCTCGACGGTAGTGCGAGCGTTCCAGCCGAAGCCGACGCCGCGACGACCGCTGCGATCAACGATGCGCTGAAAGCCAGATACCCCGACAACTACCTGGACGTGACCGCTGCGCTTGCCGACCCGGCAACCCGCTCGGATGGACTGGAACTCACCCCCGCCGGCCAGTCGGCGGTTGCCGGCTCCATTGCCGCCTTCATCCAGCAGAAGGGCTGGTGATTTCGGCGCTGAACCAGAACGTTTCACTACTTGGTTGAGCCAGTGAAATGCCTAAGCAGAGCAAAGGGCACATAGCAGGCCTTCCCCACCGGCTGTCATCCCAGCGAAGGCTGGGATCCAACTCGCAGCTGGCACAGGTGGAGAAATGGATCCCTGCGTTCGCAGGGATGACAGCCGGAGATGGTTCAGACAAACCGTGAGATGCCCCTTGGCCGGTCATCACCCCAACGTTACAGGGATTTAACGTGCTTCGGTAAGTACCGATGCTATCGTCGCGCCTGTGTTCGCCCGCCTTTTCCGGCGGGACCTGATTGCGCAGGATATTGACTTGATTAGGCAATTGCTGGTTTCGCTCGTCATCGTGGGAGCGGCCGCGGCCGCCTACGTCCTCTTTGTCCCCGGCGCGCCGGAAACCCTCGCCAAGATCGGCATCATCCTGCCCATGGCCCCGCAGGCCGAAGCGGCTACCGGACCGGGTCCCACGGCCGGCGCGGCCGGTGGCCAGACGGCTCAGGCCGGGCAGCGCCCGGGCGGCGGTGCCGGTGGTCGCGGCGGCAATCGCGCTCTCGTCGTCGTCACGGCGCCGGTGGTGATGGCCACCATCAACGACAAGCTGACCGCCATCGGCGAAGGCGCCGCCACCCGCTCGGTCACCGTCATTTCGCCCGCCAGCGGCACGCTCGCCGAGCTGCTGGTGAAGCCCGGCGACGCCGTTGCGGCGGGCGCCGTGATCGGCCACCTCGATGCCGACGCGGAGAGCATTGCCGCCGAGCGCGCCGCCCTCGCCTTCACCGATGCCGAGACGTCGCTCAACCGCACTAACGAACTGGCCAAGGCCAACAACGCCACCACGGTACAGGTCGCGGCCGCACAGCTCGCCTACAACAATGCCCGGCTCGAGCAGCAGAACGCCGAGTTGGCGCTGCAGAAGCGCACCATCACCACGCCGATTGCCGGCACCGTCGGCCTGTTCCAGGTGACGGCGGGCAACACCGTGACCACGCAGACGGTCGTCACCACTATCGAGGATACATCCGAGATTCGCGTCAGCTTCTGGGTCCCCGAGCGCTACGCCTCGGCGGTCGCTGTGGGCATGCCGCTGACGGCGACGGCCGTGGCGCTGCCGGGCGAGAACATCGCCGGCGAGGTGAGCGCCGTCGACAACCGCATCGATACCGCCAGCCGCACGCTCAAGGTCGAGGCCGAGATTCCTAACGGCGACGGGCGGCTCAAGCCCGGCATGTCGTTCTCGGTCGGCCTTAGTTTCCTCGGTGAGCAGTTCCCGGCCGTCGACCCGCTCGCCATCCAGTGGTCGAGCGCCGGCAGCTATCTGTGGAAATTCGCCGACGGCAAGGTCGAGCGCGTCCCCGTGCAGATCATCCAGCGCAACTCCGATGGCGTGATGGTCAAGGCCGAGCTGCAGCCGGGCGACCAGGTCGTAACCCAGGGCGTGCAGCAGCTCACCGCCGGCGCGACCGTGCGCTTGCTGGATGAGCCAGCAAGCGAAGGCGGCAAGCCGGCGCAGGGGAATCCGTCGTGAGCATCCAGTCCCAGAACGAGCGCGGTGGCGCCATTGCGGGACTGTTTGTGCGGCGGCCGGTCCTCGCCATCGTCGTCAGTTGCCTGATCATCGTCGCGGGCCTCGCCGCCTTCTTCGGCGTCGAAATCCGCGAGTTGCCGAGCGTCGAGCGCCCTACCCTCTCGATCAACACCACCTTCACCGGCGCATCCGCCGAAACCGTCGACCGCGAGATCACCTCGGAAGTCGAGGGCGTCGTCGCCCGCATCCAGGGCGTAGCCTCGATCTCGTCGGACTCGTCCTATGGCCGCAGCCGCGTGTCGATGACCTTCAACGACGGCACCAACCTCGACAACGCCACCTCCGATATCCGCGACGCGCTCGGCCGCATCGCCAACCGCCTGCCCGACAATGCCGACACGCCTGTTATCGTGAAGGCGGACTCGAACGCGCAGGCCATCATCCAGCTCGCCGTCACCTCCGCCACGCTGAGCAAGGACGAGCTCACCGAGCTGGTCGATGGCACCATTTCCGAGCGCCTCGCTGCCGTTCCGGGCGTCGCCGACGTGCAGGTCAACGGCACTCAGAGCAAGAGCTTCGACATCGATGTCGACCAGATCAAGCTCGCGAGCCTCGGGCTGACGGTCGGCGACATCCGCAACGCGCTCTCGACCATGGCCTTCGACAGCCCGGCCGGCTCGCTCAACGGCGCCAACCAGAACATCGCCATCCGCGCCGTTGCCGAGGTGAACACGCCGGAAGAGTTCGAGAACATCGTCATCAAGGACAACACCAGGCTCGGCGACGTGGCGACTGTGGTCTTTTCCGCCGGCGCCGCCAATTCCGGCCTGCGCTCGGACGGCAAGTCTGGCATCGGGCTGGGCATCGTGCGCCAGGCGCAATCGAACTCGGTGCAGATCTCGGAGGGCGTGCACAAGGCGGTGGAGGACCTCCGCGCGCAGCTGCCGCAGGTCGATATCAAGATCTCTTCCGACGAGTCGGTGTTCATCTCCGGCGCCATTCACGAGGTCGAGCGCTCGCTGTTGATCGCCGTGGTTGGCGTCATCGTCATCATCTTCCTGTTCCTGCTTGACTGGCGCGCGACAATCATCCCGGCGCTCACCATGCCGGTCGCCCTGATCGGCACGGTGGCCGGAATCTATGCCTTCGGATTCTCGCTCAACATCCTGACTTTGCTGGCCCTTGTGATCGCCACCGGCCTCGTCGTCGACGACGCGATCGTCGTGCTCGAGAACATCACCCGGCGACGAGGCATGGGCCTCGGGCCACGCGCCGCGGCAGTGCTCGGCACGCAGGAAGTGTTCTTCGCCGTGATCGCCACCACCGTGACGCTGGCCGCGGTGTTCATCCCGATCTCGTTCCTGCCGGGACAGACGGGCCTGCTCTTCCGGGAGTTCGGCTTCACCCTCGCCATCGCCGTCGGCCTGTCGGCCGTGGTGGCGCTGTCGCTCGCCCCCATGCTCGCCTCGCGCATGCTGAAGCCGCATGTCGAACGGCCGCCCAATGTGCTGGAGCGCTTCGGCGGCGTGCTTGCCGGGATCTATCGCCGTACCCTCCACCTCGCGCTCGATAACCCGCTGGTGGTGGTCGTCGCCGCCGTGGTTTTCGCGGCCGCCGCCTGGGGCGTGTTCGGCACGCTGAAGCAGGAGCTGACCCCGCCCGAGGATCGCGCCTCGATCGCCATCAATGTCAGCGCGCCGGCGACCGTCAGCCTCGATTTCACCCGCACGCAGATGCAGAAGATCGAGGACATGCTGCAGCCCTACAAGGCGAGCGGTGAGGCAACGAGCATCTTCTCGATCTCCGGCTTCGGCTCGAGCACAAACTCCGGCTTCATCATCATGACGCTGGCCGATTGGGAGCACCGCGAGCGCAGCCAGCAGCAGATCACGGCCGAAGTCCAGCAGCTCCTGACCCGCGTCCCCGGCGTCCGCGCCAACATCCGTCAGGGCAACAGCCTTGGCGTCCGGGGCGGCGGTTCGGGCCTGCAGTTCGCCCTGCTCGGCGACAACTACCAGACACTCGCCGACGCGGCGCAGAAGATCAAATCCGAGCTGGAGAAGGACGAAAAGTGGGGCCGCGTCTCGGTCAACTATGAGACCACGCAACCGCAGATGACCCTGAGCATCGATCGCGACAAGGCGGCCCAGCTCGGCATCGACATCGATGGCCTCGGCACCACCATGCAGGCGATGATCGACGGCTCCAACGTCGGCACGGTCTTCATCAACGATGCCAGCTACTCCGTCCGCATGGTCTCGACCGCCAACCCGGTGAACGACCCCGGCGACCTCGAATCGATCTTCATCAAGACTGCTGACGGCCGCTACGTGCCGATGTCGACCATCGCGACCATGACCGAGGCGCCGATCGCCCCCTCGCTCGGCCGCGAGGAGCAGCGCCGCGCCGTCACCGTAACGGCAGCCCTGAGTGACGGCTTCGCCCTCGGCGACGCCTATACCGAGGCGCTACCGATCGCCCAGCCTTTCCTGCCCGACAGCGCCTCGATCGTGCCGCTCGCCGAAGCCAAGACGCTCGGCGAGAGCAATAACGGCCTGCTCATCACCTTCGGCTTCGCCCTGATCGTGATCCTGCTGGTGCTCGCGGCACAGTTCGAGAGCGTCTGGAGCGCCATCATCGTCATGGCGACGGTGCCGTTCGGCCTCGCCTGCGCGGTGTTCGCCATGCTGCTCACCGGCGTCTCGATGAACGTCTACAGCCAGATCGGGCTGGTGCTCGTCGTCGGCATCATGGCCAAGAACGGCATCCTCATCGTCGAGTTCGCCAACCAGCTGCGCGACCGCGGCCAGGGCGTGCGGGAGGCCGTGGAGAACTCCGCCAACATCCGCCTGCGCCCCGTGGTGATGACCATGATCGCCACGGTGCTGGGCGGCGTCCCGCTCATCATCGCCGGCGGCGCCGGCTCCGAAGCCCGCGCCGCGCTCGGCTGGATCATGGTCGGCGGCCTCAGCCTCGCCGCCGTCGCCACGCTCTACCTCACGCCGGTGGCGTACATCCTGCTGGGCGGATTCTCGAAGCCCAAGGCGGTCGAGGAAGAGCGGTTGCAGCGGGAACTGGCCGAGGCGGAGCGGGCGGAGGCTGGGGTGATGCCGGCGGAGTGAGGCACGATCGGTCGCTGCTACCTCCGCCCGTGTTTAGGGCGGTGGGTGAGCGTACGGCTTGCGGTAGTCCGCCCTCTGCTGACAAACTGCCAGATATGGAAAAGTTGGAGCAAAGGTCGAGACGCATCTGGTTATTATCAGATCTGCATCAGGAGTTTCTTCGCGACCCAGTGTATGGCTCAGACGCTCTGACCAGATTTGACCCCACGCGTGTGGCGCCCAACGATTTCGACGTGGTCGTGCTAGCAGGCGACATCGATGTTCCGCTGTCGCGATCCATCGATTGGGCTGCCGAGCGCTTCGCCGGTGTTCCGATTGTGTATGTGCCGGGCAACCATGACTTCTACGTCGCGCCAGGCGATTCATCTCTCACTCTCGATGAATTGCAGAGTAACGGCAGAGAGGCCGCCGCTCACATTGCAGAAGCTCGTGGAAGTCGAGGCATGAACGACTACAAGAGCATCAAGCGATGGTCGACCAAGCAGCCGGGAAAGCGCAAAAGCCTCCGCCCGGAGGACACGATCGCTGCCCACTTCGATACCCGCCGTTTCTTGAGTGCAAGGCTCGAAGAGCAGCCAGCACGCACGACGGTGGTGGTTACACACCATGCACCGTTGGCCGAGAGCGTCGATGTAAACAAGCGCCTGTCGTGGTGCTACGCAAGCAGAATGGAGTACCTGTTCGACGGCGACTTCGGTCCGGACTTGTGGCTGCACGGTCATATTCATGACCCGGTGGACTACCAGCGAGGCACGACGCGAATAGTGAGCAACCCGCGTGGATACGCCTTCCCTGAGCGGCAATATCGACGCGAGTTCGATCCGGCACTAGTTCTAGAAGTGACGATCAGGGCCACCGACCAGCCCCACAGATGATCATGGGGCGTGGGATGGATGCTTCCCTCGCAGTCGGTTCCTGCCGCTCGTGTGCCCTCTCACCAGATCGGCATCATTCCCGGGAGCCGAAGTTTAAGATCGAAGTACTTTTAGCGAAGTAGAGCGGCAGCGGTGAACCGTTCATCCAGCATAACGAGGCCATAGCACTGCTCCTGATAGATTGAACTGGTGGCTATGCGCCTCGCCAATTCTGCGCGCGCCGGTTTTCAACTGAGGGGCTGACTATGGCTGACCGTCCTGACTTTCGCGTGCACGAACTCGATCGCCGCCAGTTCATGGCGTCGCTGGCGGCTGCCATTGCCGCGACCTCGTGGTCGACTTCATGGGCACAATCGACGCCGCCTGTGAATCCGGCCGACATCCAGAAGACGCACCAGGCGCTGTTCGACCTGTGGTTTCCACTCTCCGAACTCGGCCTGCCGCCGGTCGCAGAACAGGAGATCGCGACGCTCGCCACCGAGGTCAGCAGCGACACGCTGGCCGAGTTCGAGGCCATGTCCGTCGCCCAACTGCTCACGGGCTTCACCAAGCCGCAGCTGCTGCCCTTCTACGACGGCTTGCGCACCGCCCCCAATGAGGCGGTGCAGGCGTTCATCAAGACATCAGGCGGCTTTGGTGCCATGCCCCCCGCGCTGCGCGCGCCGCTGTTCTCGTTCCTCTTCGAGGGCAGCGCCGGTCCGGTGTCGACCGAAGTCGCCTCGATCCTGCGCGAGGCCTACCTCGCCTCGATCTGGGGCCTGAAACTAGCCCAGCCGCTTGCTAACTTCATCGCGCCACCCGTCTTCGTCAGCAACCCCGATGTCTACAAGGCGCTCAACGCCCCGCCGATCGCGCCCAGCCGCCTGACCTACGATGCGGCGAACAAGACCATCATCCATGCCGATGGGCCGATCGAATATCTCGTCATCGGCAGCGGGCCCGGCGGCGCCACGGTGGCGAGCCAGCTGCAGGCCGCGGGGAAGCGTGTCGTATTGATCGAGAAGGGCCCGTTTGTCGTCTGGGGTTCGATGACGACGCGGAGCTATCCGGCCCTGATGTACAAGAACGATATCGCCGCAACGACCGACAACGCGGTGATCATCCGCAGCGGTGAGACGCTCGGCGGCGGTTCCGCCGTCAATATCGACCTCGCTTTCTCGCCGCTCGAGTCGACGGTGCAAACGCGGATCAACGGCTGGATCGCCGATGGCCTGATGGACGGCACCTACTATTCGACCGAGCACCTTGCCACCGCCTACGAATGGGTGCGCCAAGCCATCGGCACGCGCACGCTGGCCGAGAGCGAGCTCAACAGCGACAACCAGGCGCTGTGGGACGGCGCGGCCGCCTATGGCGCCGATCCATCGCTCTACCACCTCAACCGCTTCCCGGTTGGCGCCTCCCCCTCGCCGGTGAACGACAAGCTCGATGCGGCGCGGCAGTTGCTCTATCCGGCCTTTGCCGACACCAACAACCCGCTGGGCGTCATCCCCGACGCCACCGTCGACGAGATCCTGTTCGACGCCAGCGGCCTCCGCGCCACCGGCGTCAGCCTGCACATGACCGTGCCCTGGACCAAGTTCCGGAACACCGTCACCGATCCCTCCAATCTCGGCATCCCGCCCGGGGTGCCGGTGACGATTGCGGCCGAGAACGTGGTGCTGTCAGCCGGCACGATCGGCACGACGCGGGTGCTGCTCAATACCGCCAAGGCTAACACGAAGGTCGCGAACCCCAGGATCGGCCATGGCCTGATCCTCCATCCCTCGGTGCCCTTGCTCGGCCTGTTCGACCGGGTCATCGACCTGCTCGAGGGGCTCGACAGCGCCACCTATGTCGCGTCGTTCGGCGCCTCGCCCGGTTTCATCTACGAGACCATGTCGGGGCTGCCCTCCTATGGCTCGCTGCTGGTCATGGGCAGCGGCAAGCAGGTCTACGAGGAGATGAGCCGGTTCAACAATTATGTCGGCTTCGGCTGCATGCTGGTCGACACGCCCTCGGACGACAACCGCGTGCTCCTCGACGCCACCGGCGACACCATCCTGCAGTACACCCTCAGCGACAGCGACAAGGCGAGGTTCCGTACAGGCGTCGCCATCGGCGTGCGCATGATGTTCCTCGCCGGCGCGACCAAGGTGATCATCCCCTCCAACGAGAACCTGCTGGGCCAGCCGGATTTCGATCCGATGGTGGGCGTCGCCTTCACCGACATCGCCCAGGCCGACCTGATCGACCAGAACCTCAAGTTCATCCCCAACCGCAACATCCTCACCTCCGCGCACCTGCAGGCGACCAACAAGATGGGACCGAAGGGTGTGGGCGTCGTGTCGCTGAAGCATCGCCTCTGGGCGGCCAATGGCGAGGAGGTGCCCAATGTCTACGTCATGGACAGCAGCATCTTCCCCACCTCGGTGGGCGCCAACCCGATGCAGTCGATCTATACCATCGCCAAGATCTTCTCGGAGCGGCTGATCGCCGGCATTCCGGAATAGATAAGGGGCGCAGGTGAGCCACAAGCCTGCGCCCCTCTCCTTTGTTCCAACCAGGGGCGTGGTCGGAACGGCCTGCGGATAGCGCGCGGGTCGCACCGCGCGCTGCCCGAGTTCAGTAAACGTAGACCGTAAGCTGGCCGCCGCTCTGCTGTGCGGCGAAGATGTTGCCGGCACGGTAGCCACCCAGTTGCGCCGCGAGGCGCGGGTTGCTGGCGATGATCTGCTGCACCGCCCGCACCTTCTCGCTCTTGGCCAGCACCTGCTGGACCTGGCCGCGGCGCTGGGCACAGACCTTCACCGGCACGACCTTGACGGTCCTGGCATTGCGCCAGGCGACGACCATGCTGCGGTTGATCTGGGCCTGGCCGGCCATGGCGATGATCTTCTTGGCGTCTTCGATCGGGCAGACCGCATTGGCTGCGCGCACGAAACCGGCACCACCACCACCACCGTTACCGCCCGGGCCACCGGGACCTCCCGGACCGCCGGGACCACCAGGACCTCCCGGCCCACCAGGACCGCCGGGGCCACCAGGACCACCGGGGCCGTTGCCGCCGTCGCCGCCCAGATCGATGTTGATGTCGCCTAGGTCGAGCAGGCCGCTCAGGTCGATATCACTCAACAGATCGCCCAGGCCGAGCCCGCCCAGATCGACACCGCCGAGCCCGAGGTCACCCACGCCCAGCCCACCAAGATCGGCGAGCTGCAGCGAGGACAGATCGAGGCCGGACAGCGTGTCGCCGAGACCGAGACCCAGACCGGTATCTCCGAGCAGATTGTCGCCAAGCAGGTTGTTGAGATCTACGGCACCAAGCAGGCCATCGGTGCTGAGAATGTTGTCGAGGCTGGTGTCACCCAGCAGGCCTGTGTCGCCCAGCAGATTGTCGCCGAGCAGGTTGCTGACACCGATCCCGCCGAGCAGGCCATCATCGCCGGTGAGGTCGAGGCCGAGGTCGGCGATGAGCCCGTCCTCGCTACCAAGATTGAGACCGAGGTCCGCGATCAGGCCGTCGTCGCTGAGATCGAGACCGAGATCGGCGACAAGACCTTCATCGCCGAGCAGGCCGCCGTCGCCGGTGAGGTCACCCAGACCGAGACCGATGCCGCCAAGCAGGCCGTCATCGCCGGTAAGGTCGCCCAGACCCAGATCGAGGTCGCCGAGCAGGCCGTCGTCGCCGGTAAGGTCGCCCAGACCGAGACCGAGACCGCCGAGCAGGCCGTCATCGCCGGTGAGGTCGCCCAGACCCAGATCGAGGTCGCCGAGCAGGCCATCATCGCCGGTGAGGTCACCCAGACCGAGGTCGAGATCGCCGAGCAGGCCGTCATCGCCCGTGATATTGCCGAGATCGAGATCGCCGACGAGGCCATCGTCACCGATCAGGTCGTCGACCAGCCCGGCATCGCCGGTGAGGCCGAGATCGAGGTCGCCCAGGTCGACGTCACCGAGATCGAGACCGCCGAGCAGTCCGTCACCGTCGCCGCCGCCGAGGACGCCGCCCAGCAGGCCATCGCCATCACCGCCGCCGACAATCCCGCCGAGCAGCCCGTCATCGCCGCCACCGAGGTCGAGACCGACTTCGTTGTCATCCCCACCACCGATATCAAGACCGATGTCATTGCTGCCATCGCCGTCGTCGTCGCCGCCCAGATCAAGGCCGATATCGCCAACGCCGAGATCGGCGTCACCGCCGCCATCGCCGCTGCCCAGATTGATGCCGAGCGAGCTGTCTTCGTCGGTGCCCAGGCCAATATTGACCAACGAGTCGTTGCCGGCATTGCCGTCGCCGACACTGACGATGCCGCCGACATCGACGCCGCCGTCATCGCTACCACCCAGCAGCCCACCCAGAACCTGCGCGTTCGACACCGTGGTCAACGCGCTGGTGGTAAGCAAGAAGCCAGCCAAAATGGCCATTTTCCGGTATTTCATGATTAGTCTCCTCTACAACTCTAAGCATGGAGACTAAGCGCGCCAACCTGACAGGAGGCTTTCAGCTAGACGTCACTTTCGTACGCGCAGATGCGTATTTGTTACAATCAAACTATATTTGGTAGTTGGTTGTTTGGATTTGAAAACAGCGCAAAAAAAGGGCGCGACATGTCGCGCCCTCGAAGTCCTGACTGTCCGGGAGGATCAGTAGACGTAGACCACCAGCTGGCCCTTCTGCCTCTGCACCGCGACGACGTCACCCGCGTCATACTTGGTGCGGCTGAGCGAGGCCATGATCAGCTGATCCTGCATCACCGCGCGCTGCAGGAGGTTGACCTTCTGGCTGCGGGCCAGGATCTGCGCCACCTGCTTCTTGGCCGCGGGGCAGAGCTTGATCGGCATGATCTGCACATTGGCGAAGCGCTGCCAGGCCTTGATCTCGGCCGCCGTGATCTTGCCGTTGGCCGCAACCTGCAGCAGCTGCTTGGTATTGTTGACCGCGCAGGTGATCTGGAACGTCGCGCCGCCGCCGAGGCTGCCGACCAGGATCGGCCCGTTCGGGTTATTCGGGTTGTTCGGATTCTCGGGATTGCTCGGGCCACCGGTGTCCGGATTCACGATGTCGAGGTCGAGATCGACATCGAGGCCGAGACCCAGCAGATCGAGGCTGATCACGCCCGTACTGGAGACGCCCGCCTTGACCAGCGGGTTGCTTCCACCAACAGCGGCACTCAGCACGTTGCCGTCGCCGCCAACATCGAGATTGACCAAGGCATCGTCGCCATCGTCGTTGAGCGATGCGATGCCACCGACATTCGTGCCGGTGCCGCCGGTGCCGGTAGTTCCGGTCACCCCGCCTACCGTGTCGGCTACTGTGTCGACCGTGTCGGTGACAGTATCGGTCACTGTGTTGGTCACGTTGCTCACGGTGTCTTTCAACCCACCGAGCAACCCACCAGCGATCGCCGAGCTAGCTACTCCAAATCCGGCGACGATGAACACCGACGCCAGCAGCACATGCACCTTGCCCTTCATGGACCTTCTCCTCGTGCCTCGACCCCCAAATGCTGGTCGATGTATAGGCATGTATGGGGTCACGTCAGAGTTCGTTTCGCAACATCCATCAATTTGACGTTGGTTGCACGATTCGCACGTCAATTTGAACAATTGCACAAAATACGCAATCACACTTAGCCGCGAATTGTCGTGATCCAGATCAGCAAATGTGCGTAGTTTGCCGACAATTACCTTCAAGCTTGAGTACAATGCGCAATGCCGCGCGCTGGCTCTGGCCCACATACGGACCAACGCTTAGTCGTGGACGCATAGTTTTCCGGACGTTTCTGCTCTGTGACTGGCCAAACCATCGGCAGACCCGCACTTCCGGGTTAATTTCCGTCAGGACAGGTTGACGCCGCGCCGCCCGAAAGGGGCCCGACGGGCTGGTTTTAGGGACCTGACGGGACGCTGACAGCTCACGCGCGGTTATGAACATCGGCGCCGGGCGGCAGGCGGCTGCCGCTCTCGCACCGCCCGAACCAGCCTCAGAACCGGCACTTCAGGCAACGTTGGGATACGCCAAATGCCGGATTTCCGATCTGGTACGAGATAACCCGCTACCAGATACCGAATTCTGCGTAAGAAGCGGTGGGGCGGGACAAAAAGAAGGCGCGAAGCCGAAGCTCCGCGCCCCACCGGCGTCGACGACAAGGGAGCGTCAGCCCTTCCCGCTTCGGCCGATATACCGCGCCGGTCTTGAATGCCGGCGGCTTGGAAAAGTAACGTCAGAGCGGTGGGAAGGTTGCGACAGTTTTATCGCAATGCGGCGGGCGCTTAGCCCTCGAGGGGCTGCAGTACGTGGGTTGCCTTGATGGCAGCCGAGGCCCGGTTTTCTACACCGAGCTTGGTGTAGACCTGCTCTAGATGCTTGTTCACCGTGCGCGGGCTCAGGCCGAGAATATCGCCGATGTCGCGGTTGGATTTGCCGCGCGCGATCCACAGCAGCACTTCGCTCTCGCGCTGGGTCAGGCCGAAATGCTGGCGCAAATGGTTGTCCTGGTTTTCGCCTGAGGAGGCAACGAGGCGGAACAGGTGCTCGTCCTGCCCGACTGCGCCAAGATAGAGCAGTTGCAGGCTGCGGCTGTTGCCCGGCTCGAGCGCGAAGCTCTCGCCCACCCTGCCCTCCGGCGCACTGGTCTCGGTGATCCAGCCCCGGGCGCGTTCGGCGAGGCGGCGGTTGCCAGCCCCGCCCGGCCCGATGCCCTCGATCAGCCGGCTGGCCTGCGGCGTTGTCCACAGCACCTCGCCGGCCGCCGATACCGCCATCAGGTGCCGCCCGGCCGCATCGAGCGCCACCCGGGCGCTCTGCGCCGAGCGGGCATTGGCGAGGTGCACCCGGATACGGGCGCGCAGCTCGTCGATATTGATCGGCTTGGTCAGGTAGTCGACCCCGCCCGACTCGAGGGCGTGGACCACGTGCTCGGTCTCGGTCAGCCCGGTCATGAAGATGATCGGCACATGCGCGACTTCGGGCGTGGTCTTGAGCCGCCGGCAGGTCTCGAACCCGTCGAGGCCGGGCATCACCGCATCCATCAGGATGATGTCGGGCGTGATCTGCCGGGCGATGCCGAGCGCCGCCTCGCCGCTGCGGGCGACGAGCACCGTAACACCCGAGGATTCCATGGCGTCGGTCAGGAACCCCAACGCCTCGGGAGAGTCGTCGACGACCAGTACGATCTCGCGGATGGGTTCCTTGTCAGTCATGCTCGCCCACGCTGTCCAGCACGTCCCTGTAGCCGTCCAGATCGAAAGCCTCAATGCGGGCGCGCAGCAATTCGACCAGCGGCGCGTTGGCTGGCTCCTCCGCCAGTTCCTTCAGCTTGGCGTCGATGCCGCGCACGTGGCCGATGCGCCCCAGATTCATCAGTTCGTCGAGATGGATGCCGCCCGGCGAACGAACGCGCGGCTTCGCCCTCCGCGCAGCATCGGCGGCCTTCCGCCCCGCCTCTTCCCGCTCCCATTCAAGATCGAGATGCGCGGCGATCTTGTCGAGCAGCTGGTTGATGCTGAAGGGCTTGGCGAGGCTGTCATTGTGCCCATGCTCGCCGACCGGCGTGCCGGTACCGGCGCCGTCGCCGATATTGGCCGAGAGCATCAGGATGGGCGCCGCATGGCCCTTGGCCCGCAGCGCATCGACCACTTCCCAGCCGCTCATCCCGGGCATGCGGATATCGACGAAGAACAGGTCCGGCTGGACCGCCTCGGTCAGCGTCAGGCAATCCGGTCCGTCGACGGCGGTGAGCACGGTGAAGTCGAGCGGCGACAGCATCTCGCGCATCATCTCGCGATGCTCGCTGTTGTCGTCGACCACCATGATGGTGCGGCGCGGGCCGACATAGCCGACGATCTTGCGGTCGAGCCCGGCCGCGGCGGCGGCCCGCTCGACCTTGGCCAGCATCAGCCGGGCCTGGAAGGTCGAGCCCTTGCCCGGCTCGCTCTCCACCTTGATCTCGCCACCCAGTGTCTCGGTGAGCAGCTTCGTGATCGTCAGCCCCAGCCCGATCCCCGGCGACAGCCGGTTGCGCTCGGCCTCGCCGCGCACGAACGGCTCGAAGATCCGGCTGAGCTCATCGGCCGGAATGCCATTGCCGCTATCGCCGATCCGGAAGGTCGCGACCTGCGATCGGTAGCCGATGTCGAAGTCGATAAAGCCCCGATCGGTGAACTTGATGGCGTTCGAGAGGAGGTTGACGAGAATCTGCCGCAACCGCTTCTCGTCCGTCCGCACGAATTGCGGCAGGCCGGCGGAGCGCCGGTGCCGGAACTCGAGCCCCTTGGCTTCCGCCTGCAACCGGAACATGTCGACGATCTGGTCAAGGAAATCGTGGATGTTGATCTCGTTGGAATAGACCTGCAGCCGCCCGGCCTCGATGCGCGAGATATCAAGCAGCCCGTCGATCAGGCCCGAAAGATGCTCGGCGCTGCGCCGGATCACCTGGATAGAGGACTTTCGACCGGCCGGCACCGCGTCGTCGCGCTCGAGGATCTGCGCATAGCCAAGCACAGCGTTCAGCGGCGTGCGCAGCTCATGGCTGAGGCCCACGACATAGCGGCTCTTGGCCTGGTTGGCGGCCTCGGCACTTTCTTTGGCCTTCTGCAGCGCCGCATCGGTCCGGCTATGTGCCGCGATTTCCTTGAGCAGCAGCGTATTCTGGCGTGAGCTCTCTTCTTCCGCCACCACCCGGCTGTCCTCGGCAAGAACGAAGAACCAGGTGACGATCCCCGCCACCACCGCGAAGACGAAGAACACCACCGCGATTGTTCCGCCCACCACCTCGGCCGTATCCGGCGCGGCACGCGAGGCGAAATAGTAGATCATCCCCAGCAGCGCGCCGATGGCGACCATCGACAGCCCGGCGGCGATGCCGTAGCGGCCGAGCCGCGTCTGCAGCTTCTCGATCGCCCATTGCGGGAGGATCGTCGCCGCCACCGCATGCGCCTGCGCCTTCATGTGCGCATGCGGCTTGCAGAGATCGTGGCAGCGCGCATCGAGCGAACAGCAGAGCGAGCAGATCGGCGCGGCATAGGCCGGGCACCAGGCCATGTCCTCGGGCTCGAACGGATGCTCGCAGATCGAGCAGGTCACCGACTCGAGCTTCGCCCACTGCTTCCGCGGCTTGCGCGCGAGGTAGTACTTGCCCTTCGTCGCCCAGGCGATCGTCGGTGAGGCGATCAGCGCCACCACCAGCGCAATGTACGGCGCGAGCGATGCCACCATCGGCCCGAACGCACCGAAATGCGCAACTAGCGCCACCGTAGCGGAAATCGCCATCGACCCCAGCCCGACCGGGTTGATGTCGTAAAGATGCGCCCGCTTGAACTCGATGCCCGGCGGCGCCAACCCCAGAGGCTTGTTTATGAACAGGTCCGCCGAGATCGAGCAGAGCCAAGCCATGGCGACGATCGAGAAGATGGTCAGCGTCGCCTCGAGCAGCTTGTAGATGCCCAGTTCCATCAGCAGCAGCGCGATGGCCACGTTGAACAGCAGCCAGACCACGCGCCCGGGATGGCTGTGCGTCAGCCGCGAGAAGAAGTTCGACCACGCCAGCGAGCCGGCATAGGCGTTCATGACGTTGATCTTGAGCTGGCTGACGACGACGAACACCGCCATCAGGATCAGTGCCAGCGTTTCGTTCGGGATGATGTAGCCGAAGGCGATGGCGTACATCTGCCCCGGCTCGGCCGCATGCTGCGGCGACACACCATGCGAAAGCGCCAGCACCGCAAGGAACGAGCCGGCGAGTAGCTTCGGCGCTCCCATCACCACCCAACCGGCCCCGGCGAGGAAGATCGCGAGCTTATGCCGCGTCTTGGTTCCCGGCGTCTCGGCCGGCAGGAAGCGCAGGAAATCGACCTGCTCGCCGATCTGCGTCATCAGCGCCAGGATCACCGCCGAGGCGGCGCCGAACTTCGCCACCTCGAACGGCGCGAACGTGCCCGGCTCGGCCGCTGCCTGCCCCAACCCCGCAAACGCCACCCAGATGTCGATCTTCTGCCAGTCGACCAGAGCGATGGCGATGAACGGCAGGATGTTGAGCACGATCCATACCGGCTGCGTGATCAGCTGGAAGCGGCTGATCAGCTTGACGCCATGCGTCACCAGCGGGATCACCACCACCGCACTGATGATGTAGCCGAGCCAGAGCGGCAGCCCGAACGCCAGCTCCAGCGCACTCGACATGATCGAGGCTTCGATGGCGAAGAGGATGAAGGTGAAGCTGGCGTAGATCAGCGAGGTGATGGTCGAGCCGATATAGCCAAAGCTCGCCCCGCGGGTGAGCAGGTCGACATCCACCCCGTGCCGGCTGGCATAGCGCGCGATCGGCAGGCCGATGGCCAGGATCGCAATCGAGGCGATGACGATCGCCACCATGGCATTGGTCGTGCCGTAGCTGAGGGTGATCGCCCCGCCGATTGCTTCGAGCGCGAGGAACGAGATGGCGCCGATGGCCGTATGCGAGATGCGCGTGGCCGAGAACTGCCGGGCCGATTTGGCCGTGAACCGCAGCGCGTAGTCTTCGAGAGTCTGGTTCGCGACCCATCGATTGTACTCACGCCGGACGGGAATTATCCGCTGTCGCGCCATCGCCCCTGTCTACAATCTCGCCAATTCGGGTATTTGCATAAAAAAGCGCCGCGCCCCTGTGTAACACGGAAACCCAAGCAATCACGTGGTTTCTTGCTGTTTTGGCTGCGACGCATTGGTGCCTTGCAGAGGGCAGTTACGTCAATCGACGTATATGGACCTCCCTTCATCCATCCCAGTGTCCCCTCCCGGAACCAGCGCTCCTCCACCGGCTGGCGCCTAATGGGACATTTGAGGGATCAAACAGATGACAATGAAACTCACGCGCAGGGCGGTGCTCGCCGCAGCGCTGGCTGGCTCGATGGCCGCTTCCTTCGTGCCGGCGATGGCACAGGAAGACACCATCAAGGTCGGCGTCCTGCATTCGCTGTCGGGCACGATGGCGATCTCGGAGACCACTCTGAAGGACACCATGCTCTTCCTCATCGATGAGCAGAACAAAAAGGGCGGCCTGCTGGGCAAGAAGCTCGAGCCGGTCGTCGTCGACCCGGCATCCGACTGGCCGCTGTTCGCGGAAAAGGCCCGCGAACTGATCTCGGTGAACGGCGTTGCCGCCGTCTTCGGCTGCTGGACCTCGGTCTCGCGCAAGTCGGTGCTGCCGGTTTTCAAGGAACTGAACTCGATCCTCTTCTACCCTGTGCAGTACGAGGGCGAAGAGTCCGAGAAGAACGTGATCTACACGGGCGCCGCCCCGAACCAGCAGGCCATTCCCGCCGTCGACTACCTGATGAGCGAGGAAGGCGGTTCGGTGAAGCGCTGGGTCCTCGAGGCCACCGACTACGTCTACCCGCGCACCACCAACAAGATCCTCGAGCAGTACCTCAAGGACAAGGGTGTCGCCGCGGAAGACATCAAGATCAACTACACCCCGTTCGGCTTCGCCGACTGGCAGACCGAAGTCGCCGCCATCAAGGAATTCGGTTCGGCCGGCAAGAAGACCGCCGTGGTCTCGACCATCAACGGCGACGCCAACCCGCCGTTCTACAAGGAACTCGCCAACCAGGGCATCTCGGCCGAAGACATCCCGGTCGTCGCCTTCTCGGTCGGTGAGGAAGAACTGGCCGGCGTCGACACCACCAACCTCGTGGGTCACCTCGCCGCCTGGAACTACTTCCAGTCCGTCGATACGCCCGAGAATGCCGAGTTCATCAAGAACTGGCAGACCTTCATCGGCAATGACAAGCGCGTCACCAACGACCCGATGGAAGCCCACGTGATCGGCTTCAACCTGTGGGTCAAGGCCGTCGAGGCCGCCGGCACCACCGATACCGACGCCGTGCTGAAGGCTCTCGTCGGGCTCGAGGTTCCCAACCTCACTGGCGGTACCGCCAAGCTCCTCCCGAACCACCACATCACCAAGCCGGTGCTCATCGGCGAAATCCAGGCCGACGGCCAGTTCGACGTGGTGTGGCAGACCGAAGGCACCGTCCCGGGCGATGCCTGGTCGGACGCGCTGCCGGAAGACAAGGGCATCGAAGCCGACTGGACCGATCCGGTCGCTGGCTGCGGTCACTTCGACACTGCCACCAACACCTGCACGACGGCTCCGGCTCTCTAAGCCAGGCCACGAACACCAGCGAGGGCGGCCACCGCCCTCGCTTCCTCCATTCGAAGGCGAACACGATGGCCACCCGTCTCTTGCGACTGATTGCTTTCCTCTTCGCTTGCCTTTGCCTCACCGTGCCCGCCGCCCACGCCCAGGCCGATCTCGCTCCTCTCGTCGACGCCCTCGGCCAGGGTGGCTTTCCGCAGCGCGAGGCCGCAGTACAGGCGCTCGTCGCCACCGGCGATGAACGCGTGCCGCCGATCCTCCAGACCCTCGCCGACGGTGACCTCTACACCCGCAAGTCGGACGCCAAGGTCGTGCTGGCCACCAAGGCCGGCGCCGACTTTGCCCTGACCGACCCGGCCAGCGGCACCGACCTCGGCACCGTCGCTAAGGGCGAGGTCGACAAGATCAAGGTCAACAATGGCCTCCGCGGCAAGATCCGCACCGCCATCGGCTCGATGACGCTGCTCAGCCCCGACCGCACCACCCGCCTCGCTGCCGCGCAGAGCGTCCTAAAGAACGCCGATCCCGGCATGCTCGAGCTGCTCGGCACCGCGCTCGGTAACGAGACCGATCCCGACATCAAGGCCGTGATGCTGCAGGCCCACGCCTCGATCGTCCTCAAGACCGACGACGCCAGCCTTGAGGACAAGCGCGCCGCGGTCGACTCGATCGCCGCGCTCAGCTCGCGCAGCGCCCAGACCATCCTGACCCAGTACCTCGCGAGCGCCCCCGAGGAGCTGAAACCCGCCGTCGAAGCAGGCATCGCGACGATCGGCAACACGCTCGCGGCCTGGGATATCGCCCAGAACGTCTGGTACGGCATCTCGCTCGGCTCGGTCCTCCTGCTCGCCGCCATCGGCCTCGCCATCACCTTCGGCGTCATGGGCGTCATCAACATGGCGCATGGCGAGATGGTCATGCTCGGCGCCTACGCCACCTTCATGGTGCAGGAGGTCATCCGCGCGAACTTCCCGGGTCTGATGGAATACTCGGTGGTTATCGCCATTCCGGTCGCCTTCCTCATCTCCGGTGCGATCGGCATCGCCATCGAGCGCGGCATCATCCGCTGGCTCTATGGCCGACCGCTCGAAACGCTGCTCGCCACCTGGGGCCTGTCGCTGATCCTGCAGCAGGCGGTGCGCACCATCTTCGGCGCCAACAACCGGCTGGTTTCGGCGCCGAGCTGGATGTCGGGCGCGTTCGAGCTCGGCGGCCTCACCATCACCTGGGGCCGGCTCTGGATCGTGATCTTCGCCTTCGCGGTCTTCCTCGCGCTGCTCGCCGTGTTGAACCGCACCGCGCTCGGCCTCCAGATGCGCGCCGTGACGCAGAACCGCCGCATGGCCTCGGCCATGGGCATCCGCACCCCCTTCGTCGACGCCATGACCTTCGGGCTGGGCTCTGGCATCGCCGGCATGGCCGGCGTGGCGCTCAGCCAGATCGACAACGTCTCGCCCAACCTCGGCCAGGGCTACATCATCGACAGCTTTATGGTCGTGGTGTTCGGCGGCGTCGGTAACCTCTGGGGCACGCTGGTCGGCGCCATGAGCCTCGGCATCGCCAATAAATTCCTCGAACCCTACACCGGCGCCGTGCTCGGCAAGATCCTGATCCTCGTGCTCATCATCCTCTTCATCCAGAGACGGCCGCGCGGCCTGTTCGCACTCAAAGGCCGGGCGGTGGAACAGTGATCACCCAACTCCTCTTCCGGGCTCTCGACCGCAAGGCCATCTGGCTGGTCGCCGCGCTCGTCGCCTTCGCCATCATCGTGCCGGTGCTGAACCTCGTCGTGCCCGAAGGCAACCCGCTGCACCTGCCGAACTATTTCGTCTCGCTGCTCGGCAAGTACCTGACCTACGCGATGCTGGCGCTCGCCCTCGACCTCGTCTGGGGCTATTGCGGCATCCTCTCGCTCGGCCACGCCGCCTTCTTCGCGCTCGGCGGCTACGCCATGGGCATGTACCTGATGCGCCAGATCGGCAGCCGCGGCGTCTACGGCAACCCAATCCTCCCGGACTTCATGGTTTTTCTCAACTACCAGGACCTGCCGTGGTTCTGGCAGGGCTTCGACCAGTGGTGGTTCGCCTTCCTGATGGTGCTGTTCGTGCCGGGCCTGCTCGCCTTCGTTTTCGGCTATCTCGCCTTCCGCAGCCGCGTCACCGGCGTCTATCTCTCGATCATTACCCAGGCGATGACCTTCGCCCTGCTGCTCGCCTTCTTCCGCAACGATTTCGGCTTCGGCGGCAATAACGGCCTCACCGACTTCAAAGACATCCTTGGCTTCAACATCCAGGCTCCGACCACGCGCGCCGCCCTCTTCGCCGCCTCCGCCATCGCGCTGGCGCTGTCGGTGCTGATCTGCTCGGCCATCGTGAATTCCAAGCTCGGCAAGGTCATGGTCGCCGTCCGCGATGCCGAGAGCCGCACCCGCTTCCTCGGCTGGCGGCCGGAGAACGTGAAGCTCTTCGCCTTCGTGGTGTCGGCCCTCATGGCCGGTGTTGCCGGCGCGCTGTTCGTGCCGCAGGTCGGCATCATCAACCCGGGCGAATTCGCCCCCGAGAATTCGATCGAGGCGGTGATCTGGGTCGCCGTCGGCGGTCGCGGCACCATCATCGGGCCGATCGTCGGCGCCCTGCTCGTCAACGCCGGCAAGACCATCTTCACCGGCGCCCTGCCCGAGTACTGGCTGTTCGCGCTCGGTGCACTGTTCGTGGTGGTGACGCTGTTCCTGCCCAAGGGCATCGTCGGCCTCGTCGGCCAGATCCGCACCGGGACGACCAGGCGCAACTCGACCAAACTCGACCGCGAGAGCGCCGCCGCCGAGGACGGTGAAGACCCGACGACCCTCAAGACCACACCGGAGCCCGCCGAATGATCGAGGATCCCGATGGCACGATGCTCTACCTCAACGGCGTCTCCGTCTCCTTCGACGGCTTCAAGGCACTGAACGCCCTTTCGATCATCGTCCATCCCAACGAGATGCTTGCGATCATCGGCCCGAACGGCGCCGGCAAGACCACCATGATGGACATCATCACGGGCAAGACCCGCCCCGACGACGGCCAGGTCTATTTCAACGGTCGCACCGATCTCACCAAGCTCGACGAGGCGACCATCGCCAATCTCGGCATCGGCCGGAAGTTCCAGAAGCCTACGGTGTTCGAGAGCCACACCGTGTGGGACAACCTCGTCCTGTCGCTCAAGACGCCGCGCGATGTCTTCTCGGCCCTGTTCTACACCCGCTCCGCCGCGGACAATGCCCGCATCGAGGAAATCCTCGACACCGTCCGCCTCACCAAGCGTCAGAACGAACTCGCCGCCGACCTCAGCCACGGCCAGAAGCAGTGGCTCGAAGTCGGCATGCTGCTGGCGCAGGACCCAAAACTGCTGCTCGTCGACGAACCGGTCGCCGGCATGACCGACGCCGAGACGGTCGAGACGGCCAAGCTGCTCAAGGAGATCGCCAAGACCCGTTCAGTGGTGGTGGTCGAGCACGACATGAGCTTCGTCCGCGAACTCGGCACCCGCGTCACCTGCCTCGCCGAAGGCACGGTGCTCGCCGAAGGCACCCTCGACCAGGTCAGCGCCAACCCGGTCGTGATCGAAAGGTACCTGGGACGATGACTTGCTCCGGCGTGTATTGCCAAGACGCTGAAACAATGGAAGTTTCCCCCTCCATTGGGTCAGGGCGCTTGGTCATGCATATTTTGGGGTTACTACTTGCCGTTATTGCTGCGGCTGGGGTCTGGTATTGGCGATTCAAGGCCATGAAAGAGGTCACTGACGACGTATCGAACGTCGTCGGCCACGTTCGCGGCCGCTACCGCATGAGCAAGTTCAAGAAGCAGGCGCAGGGCTCCGTCCTCGCCAGCGTCGAGGACCCGGCGATGGCCGCCGCCATCTTCCTCTTCGCGCTTGCTAACGGGGACGAGGCGTCGCTGCACCTCACCGAAGCCGAGATCCACAGGCAGGTCTCTCGCATCGTGCCGGAAGCCGATCTCGACGAGACCCTCTCCTACGCCCGCTGGGCCGCTCGCGAGGTGGTCGACCCGCGCGACATCGTGCGCCGCTTCAAGCCACTCTGGCGCGAGAAGCTGACGCGCGAGGAGCGCATTCAGCTGGTCGGTATGGCCGAGGCCGTGGCCGCACTGGGCGAGGGCGACGAGCACAACCAGAAGCTGAGTATCACCACTCTACGCATGGCCCTGGGCCCGGATCAGAACCGATGACATCCGCACTCGCCATCAAAGCCATCGACCTCCACTACGGCGCCGCACAGGCGCTGAAGGGGATTTCCATCGAGTGCAAACCGGGGCGGATCACCGCCGTGCTCGGCCGCAACGGCGTCGGCAAGTCGTCGACCATGCGTGCCGTCACCGGCATCAACAACGTCTCGGCCGGCGAGATCGTCTTCGACAACGAAGTGCTAAAGAAGTCGCCGCCCTACAAGCGCGCCCGCATGGGCCTCGGCTACGTGCCGCAGGGCCGCGAAATCTTCCCGCTGCTGACGGTGAAGGAGAACCTCGAGACGGGTTATGCCGGGCTGAAGGGCGCCGACAAGAACATCCCCGGCTACATCTTCGAGCTGTTCCCGATCCTCAAATCCATGCTCGGCCGGCGCGGCGGCGACCTTTCGGGCGGTCAGCAGCAGCAGCTCGCCATCGGCCGCGCACTGGTCACGCGCCCCAAGGTGTTGGTGCTGGACGAACCCACGGAAGGCATCCAGCCCTCGATCATCAAGGACATCGGCCGCGCTCTGCAATTCCTGCGCGACGAGAAGCAGATGACCATCCTCCTCGTCGAACAGTATCTGGACTTCTGCCGGGAAATCGCCGACGACATCTACGTCATGGATCGCGGTGAAATCATGCATTCCGGCCCGGCCTCCGACCTGGACCTGCCTGAGGTACGCCGCCATTTGATGGTGTAGGTTTGACTCCAATCGTGCCGCCCCACCCTCATCCGGGCTTCGCCCACCTTCTCCCATCAAGGGAGAAGGCCCGACTGAGACGATTGTGGAGGACCCTTCTCCCCTTGTGGGAGAAGGTGCCCGCAGGGCGGATGACGGGTGAGCCACACGCGGTTCATTCGCAATGAACGCTATCTCCCTCCCCCGCCACCAGCGCGCCCGCGGCATCGGCCGCATCGGCACGCATGTGCTCGAAGGTCGCACCCGCCTCACCACCCTCTACCAGGAGGGCTGCGCCAAGATCCGGCTGCCCCACACCCACGATCCGAGCCTGCAGGCCGTTCTCATCAACACTGCCGGTGGCCTCACCGGTGGCGATGACGTCGCCTGGGAGGTCAACGCCGCCCCCGGCGCGCGTATGGTTCTCACCACCCAGGCCTGTGAGCGCGTCTACCGCTCGCTCGGCGACGACGCGACGGTCCGCACCCACATCAAAGTCGGCGCCGGCGCCCATCTCGACTGGCTGCCGCAGGAGACAATCCTTTTCCAGGGCGCCCGCCTCGATCGCAGCCTCGAGGTCGATCTGGCACCCGATGCCAGCTTTTTCGCCATCGAGGCGATCCTCCTCGGCCGCGAGGCGATGGGCGAGGACGCCCGCAACTCGCACCTCCGCGATAACTGGCGCATCCGCCGCAATGGCCGGCTGGTCCATGCCGAGGCGGCCCGTCTCTCCGCCGACCCGCTGGAACGCGATGGCATCTCGCTGCTCGCCGGCGCCAGTGCTTTCGCGACGCTGCTCTATGTCGGCACCGATGCCGAACTGAAACTCGAGCGCGTCCGTCCGCTCCTCACCGGCCAATCGGGCGCCAGCGTCATCGGCGAACGTCTCGTCATACGTGCCATGGCGCCATCCGGGCTTGCGCTCCGCCGGATCATCACGCCAATAATCGCGCATCTCTCCGGTGCGGGCACCCTGCCCCGCCTCTGGCATCTCTAGGACGAACCGCATGAACCTCACGCCTCGCGAGAAAGACAAGCTGCTGATCTCCATGGCCGCGATCGTCGCGCGCAAGCGCCTCGAACGCGGTGTGAAGCTCAACCATCCCGAGGCGATCGCGCTCATCACCGATTATGTCGTCGAAGGCGCCCGCGACGGCCGCTCCGTCGCCGACTTGATGGAGGCCGGCGCCCATGTCGTCACCCGGGCCCAGGTCATGGAGGGCATCCCCGAGATGATCCACGACATCCAGGTGGAAGCCACTTTCCCCGACGGCACCAAGCTCGTGACCGTCCACGAACCGATCAGGTGATCCCCATGGCCTTTGTTCCCGGCGAAATCATCACCGTCCCCGGCGAAATCGAGCTCAATGCCGGCGCGCCGCAGATCACCCTCGAAGTGGCCAATACCGGCGACCGGCCGATCCAGGTCGGCTCGCACTACCATTTCTATGAGACCAATAGCGGGCTGAGCTTCGACCGCGAGGCCGCTCGCGGCATGCGGCTCGATATCGCTGCCGGCACCGCGGTGCGCTTCGAGCCGGGCCAGGCGCGCGAGGTGCGGCTCGTACCGCTGTCCGGCAGCCGGACCGTCTACGGCTTCCAGCAGAAGGTCATGGGCAAGCTCTGACCCCGGCGCCAAAGACAATGGAAAGGGCGCGGCACCGAGGTGCCACGCCCTTCTACTTCGTTCACGGGGGATATTAGCCGCGGACGAGAATGGTCACGTCCGTTTCATCGGTCGCACTGATGCCGATCACGTCATCGATCGAAGCACCATAGCTCTCGAGCTGGGCCAGGAACTTGGGGTTGGCCTGCAATGCGGCCTTCAGCGAGTCGAGATCGACCTGTTCGCTGGCGAGACCCGTGCCGGCCAGCACCGCAGCTTCGTCACCCGCCGGTACCGTCTGGAATGACAGCGTGGTCGCCGACGAAAGGGCACTGGTTGCAGAGATCCCGTCGACCGCGAAGGTCATGCTGCCGGCGCTGAGGGTAAGCGCCGTGGCGAGGGCAATTGCCTTGAGATTCATCATCTTACGTCTCCATTCAATGTTGCACTAAACAACGATGGGGAGACGTCTCAGCCGGGCCAAGGTTGCCTCACGCACGGTCACAGTGTTTTGCAGCCTGGTGATGCAACCCTAGAGGTCGTTGGCGTACAGCACCCCGCCGCCGTCCCCCGAAACATGGAGCGAGACGATCTGATCCAATGACACATTGGAGTTGCGGATCGCCCGCATGGCGAACGGGTTGATGACGAGGTTGGACTGCAGGAAGCGGATGTCGCGCTCCTTCAACTCGACTGCGGCGTAGAGCCGAGCCGCGTTCTGTTCGGCGCCGGCCAGCGACGAGAGGCGGACGACGCGCAGCCCTGGGGCACTGTCGGCCCGCTCGGCATCGCGCAGGAACTTCGTCCCGCCGATACCCGAGATGATCTCGTTGATGTCCATGAACTGGGCCAATGCCACCTGCGGAGCAGCCATCAGCAGCACGGCGACGAGCGCGGCGAATCGGATTTTCATCTGAGCCTCCAGAAGTTTGGCGCCAACAGATATCGGCGCTGTGGCGAAATGCGGGTGTTCTAGCCAACAGACGTTTGGCATTCCCCTTAAATTTCGTTTAGGGATGCGCCGGTTTCAATGGGCAGGATAACGATGGCGACCAAGGAAGAGGATTTCAGGGAACGCTTCGTGGCGGTGATGAAGGACTTGCACGAGAACGGCCAGACCGACCAGGAGGCCATGTTCCTGATCGGCAGCCTGGCCTCGACCCTGATGAAGAGGGGCAACTCGCCAAGCTGGCCGACGTTTAAGTCCACGCTTAAGCCCGTCGATTACTCTCTGCTGCTGTCCGATCTCGAAAAGCAGGGCAACAAGTTCCACAAGGACGGCAAGCGCAAGCACGCCTTCGCCGTTCAGGTGCTCGCCATGTCGGTCGTTGCCGACAGCCAGACCCATCGCGACGTCACCGAGGGCAACAAGCTGCTCAACCAGTATATCGCTGGCCTGGTCCGTGCCTTCCGCAAGGCCGAGTCGATGACGCCGAAGCCGAACTAGCCCTTGGGCGGCAGCGAGCGCAGGTACTTGACGATCGCCTGCACGTCGTCGGGCTTCATGTGCGCGTAGTTGCCATAGGGCATGGGCGGATTCATCGCCGAGCCGTCCGGCCGCTTGCCCGTCGTGATGATCGCCGCCACCTGCTCGTCGGTATATTTCGAGAGCCCCATCGGCGTGATGTTGGCCGAAACGGCGACGCCCCACGGCCCCGGGAACTCGACCCCGCCCTGTCCCAGATGCGTGTCGAACATCGGCCCCATCGGCCCGAAGGTCGTGTGGCAGACGATGCAGTGCCCGACCGGACCGGCGAGATACTCCCCGTACTCCACCGTCACCCCTTCCGGCACATCGGCGACTGACGTGATCGGCGGGCCCCAGGCGGGCGGCAGCGGGATCTTGTACTCGGACTTGCCCGGGTCGTTCTGGACCGCCGGCACCGTGCGCAGATACATCACGATCGAGGCGAGATCGGTGTCGGAGAGGCCCTTGTAGACCTCGAACGGCATGGGAATGCCAATCACCGTTCCGTCCGGCCGGATGCCTTCGCGGATGGCCTTCATCAGCTCGGCATCGCTCCAGTCCTTGACGCGTCCGGCGGGCGTGATGTTCGGCGCGATGGCGGTGTATTGCTCGTTCTGCTCGACGAGCCGGCCACCCAGCGCCTGGTCCATCACCGGCCCGGTCGGCCCCAGCGGCGTATGGCAGTTTCCGCAGGCGGCAATCGTATTGACGAGATAGTCGCCCCGTTCCACTGAAGGCGCCGCCTGGGCGGCACCTGCAATACCTGCCCCCGCCACTGCCGCCAGAATAAATGCCTTCAACATACTGTCCCTCCGGGCTGCGTCCATTTGCCCCGCGGCGAGAAGCTACTTGGCTGTGGCGGCATCCCAAATTTGTTTCTGTTGCTCAGGATTTCCATTGCCGATTTTCCCGGCAGACGGCTGGACAGCCTTATGTTTAGGCGGTTGAAGTAGCCTGTTCGCGTCGCCTACGAGGTCCTATCCATGCCCGCTCGCATCTCCCGCTCGACCTATGCCCAGATGTACGGCCCCACCACTGGCGACAAGGTCCGGCTGGCCGATACCGAGCTGTTCATCGAGGTGGAGAAGGACCTCACCACCTACGGCGAGGAAGTGAAATTCGGCGGCGGCAAGGTGATCCGCGACGGGATGGGCCAGAGCCAGGCCACGCGCGCCCAGGGCGCCATGGACACCGTGATTACCAACGCCCTGATCGTCGACCACACTGGCATTTACAAGGCCGATGTCGGCCTGCACGACGGCCGCATTTCGAAGATCGGCAAGGCCGGCAATCCGGACACCCAGCCGGGCGTCGACGTCATCATCGGGCCATCGACCGAAATCATCGCCGGCGAGGGCAAGATCCTCACCGCCGGCGGCATGGATTCGCACATCCATTTCATCGCGCCGCAGCAGATCGAAGAAGCGCTGATGAGCGGCATCACCACCATGGTCGGCGGCGGCACCGGCCCCGCGCATGGCACGCTCGCCACCACCTGCACCGGCGCCTGGCATGCCCAGCGCATGATCGAGAGCTTTGATGCCTTCCCGATGAACCTTGGCATCGCCGGCAAGGGCAACGCCTCGCTCCCCGCCCCGCTCGAGGAAATGATCCTCGCCGGCGTCTCGTCGCTGAAGCTGCACGAAGACTGGGGCACCACCCCCGCTGCCATTGACAACTGCCTCGCCGTCGCCGACGCCTACGACGTGCAGGTGATGATCCACACCGACACGCTGAACGAATCCGGCTTCGTCGAAGACACCGTCCGCGCTTTCAAGGGCCGCACCATCCACGCCTTCCACACCGAGGGCGCCGGCGGCGGCCACGCGCCGGACATCATCAAGATCGCCTCGCTCCCCAACGTCCTGCCGTCCTCGACCAACCCGACCCGCCCCTACACGGTGAACACGCTGGCCGAGCACTTGGATATGCTGATGGTCTGCCATCACCTGTCGCCGTCTATCGCCGAGGACGTGGCGTTTGCCGAGAGCCGCATCCGCAAGGAGACGATCGCCGCCGAGGACATCCTCCACGATATCGGCTGCTTCTCTATGTTCTCCTCCGACAGCCAGGCCATGGGCCGCGTCGGCGAGGTGATCATCCGCACCTGGCAGACGGCCGACAAGATGAAGAAGCAGCGCGGCAAGCTGGCCGAGGAGACCGGCGACAACGACAATTTCCGCGTGAAGCGCTACATCGCCAAATACACGATCAACCCCGCCATCGCGCAGGGCATGAGCCGGCATATCGGCTCGATCGAAGTCGGCAAGCGCGCAGACCTCGTGCTGTGGAGCCCCGCCTTCTTCGGCGTGAAGCCCGAGATGATCCTCCTCGGCGGCTCGATCGCGGCGGCCCCGATGGGCGACCCTAACGCCTCGATCCCCACCCCGCAGCCGATGCACTACCGCCCGATGTTCGCGGGCTACGGCAAGCTCAAGACCAGTTCCACCGTCACCTTCATCAGCCAGGCCGCCTATGACGACGGCCTGCAGCAGAAGCTCGGCGTCGACAAGGGCATGCTGCCGGTCGAAAACACCCGCGGCGGCATCACCAAGGCCTCGATGATCCACAACTCGGCCATGCCGCACCTCGAGGTTGATCCCGAGACCTACGAAGTCCGAGCGGACGGCGAGCTGCTCACCTGCGAACCGGCCACGGTGCTGCCGATGGCACAGCGGTATTTCCTGTTCTAGCCGGCACTTATCCCCGCCTATATGTTCATGCTATGTTCACGTCGTTGAGTCGGGGAGAACAGCATGGCGGTCGATCTCACTGGCAAGGTCTGCCTCGTCACCGGAGCCAGCCGCGGTGTCGGGCGCGGCGTAGCCCTCGGCCTGCTGGAATCCGGCGCGATAGTGCACATCACCGGCCGCACCAGCCGTGACGGCGAGCATCCCGAAGGGCTGGACCGAGCCGGGTCGCTCGCATCGGTTCTGGACGAAGCCGCAAACTACCCTGGCCGCTGCGTGGCGCACCGGGTCGACCACGCCCGTGACGCTGAAACCGAGAGGGCGGTCCGCCAGGTAATCGCGGATGAAGGCCGGCTCGATATCCTCGTGAACTCGGCCTGGCCCGGCTACGAACGGATGGTCGAGGGTGAGCGCTACACCTGGGAAGATCCGATCTGGAAGCAGCCGATGTGGCGCTGGGACGCGATGATCGACGTCGGCGTCCGCTCCTCCTGGTGCGCCATCCGCATCGCCAGTGAACAGATGGCACAGCAGCGCTCCGGGCTCGTCGTCAACATCTCGTTCTGGGCAGCGCAGAAGTTCATGCAGAACGTCGTCTACGGCGTGTCGAAGGCGGCCATGGACAAGATCACGGCCGACGTAGCCCACCAGATGCGCGAGTTCGGCGTAGCGGCGGTGTCGCTCTATCCCGGCCTCGTCCGCACCGAGGAAGTGCTGAAGAACGCCCAGTATTTCGACATGTCGAACTCCGAGAGCCCCCAGTTCCAGGGCCGCGCTGTCGCCAACCTCGCGGCCGACCCCGCGCTCATGGCCAAATCCGGGCGCATCTTCACCAGCGCCGATCTTGCCCTCGAATATGGCTACGCCGATATCGACGGCTACCAGCCCCGCCCCAACACCATCGAGACGGTCTAGACTACCGTCAGTGGAAGGGGACCGATCGGTAACGTTGCCGCAATCGAAGCAATCGACTCCTAAGGGGCCGATCGCGTAACCATATCTGCAGCCGGCCTCTGGCGGCGGAGCGGCCAGTCTCCCGAGGTGCTGGGGTCACACAATTGCAGATCTTTCACCTCGGCTATCCCAAGAGCGGGTCGACCACGATCCAGGACCTGCTGCAGGCTGACCCGTCGCTGAATTTCCTCGGCAAGCCCTACAGCGATCCCGAGGCCGAGTATCACGTCCGCGAACATCTGACGTTCGGCGACCTACGCCAGCTGCCCGCCGCGACGCTCGCCGACATGCGCCGTCTGCTCACGGCGGGCCAACCGACCATCTCCGACGAGATTCTCTCGGGCGTTGGCTTCGCGCACGGCATCGCGGCCAATTCGCTACTGCAGATCGTAGACAATATCGACCTCCTCACTGGCGGCGATTTCGTTGCGCATGTCGTGCTGCGCCAGCCCGACGCATTCATCCGCTCGTACTTCAACCAGCTCGTCCGCATGGGCGCGCGCATGACCTTCGACCAGTTCTGCTCGCTCGTGCTCATGCGCCCCCATCACTGGGTGTTCCGCAGCCTCGACTACGGCTCCATCCTCCGCTCCCGCGCCCATCGCGACGGCAAGCTGAGGCCGGTTCTGTTCGAGACGCTGTTCAAGGATCAGAAGCTAGGCGACTTCATGCGCGATGCATTCGGCATCGCGAAACTGCCCGAAGTGCCGACCAGCCAGCAGTCGAACCAGTCCGAGACCGACAGCGTCGCCGACTATGCCGCGCCGCGACTGCCGCTCAACCCTACGAGCTGGATCGAACTGCAGGTGACCCAGCCTTCGCTGCAGGAGTATCTCTGGCTGGAACGGCTGCCGCCCGATGCGCGCGACCATCACCAGTCGGTCTGGAGCTTCCAGTATCGCGAAGCGACGGCCTTGAACGACGACCATCTCAGGACGCTCGGCGAGGCCCGGGCCCAGATGGGCCGGCGCACCGGCAAGCGCCCCGTGACGCCGATGTTCCGCCGCCTGCTCGACGCCATCGCCGCAACGAACCGCGGCGTCGTCGAGGAATTCCCCGAGCTTGCCTTCGCACGCCACAACTATTTCGGCTGAGCGCCGGCCACATCGAGCCGGCTGAAGCTGCCTGAAGTCTGCCGCAGCGAATCAGCTAGGTTCAGCGTAGTTCCGTGGAGGACCAGACGATGGAAGCGCTTGCCACTGCCGCAATGATGCAGAACGTCGATGTCTCGGCACAGGTCGTCCTGAGCCTCACCGGCGATTTCCAGCGCACGACGCACACCTACCAGTGCGAGGGGCTCGAGCCCTTGGCCGTCGATTTCATCAACGCCGAGCCCAACTTCCTCGCCATCATCCCGATCGGTGGCAAGCAACTGGTGTTCGTCAACATCATCTCCGGCTCGGGCGCCCGCTATGCCGCCGGCCAGTACGAGTTCTGGACCAAGGGCAGTGAGGCCACGCTGACCGACTTGCAGGCCGATCCGCAGACGCCGATCAGCTGCACCGAGGCGACGGAGACGCCCTGAGCCCATGGAACCCGGCGCGGCGCACGATGTGTTCGTCCATGTCCGCATCGTCATGGGCACGGTCATCGGCCTCGGGCTGACGCGCCTGCTGATGGGTGCGGCGGGGCTGATCCAGCACCCACAGCGCGATCGTCTTTCGCTAACCCACCTGCTCTGGGTCGTCTCGATCGCCCTCGAACTGATCCTGTTCTGGTGGTGGGAATACGATCTCGTCGATCTGCCGAGCTGGAACTTCGGCACCTTCGCCTTCCTGATCTTTTACGCCATCACGCTCTTCGCGCTCGCCGCCCTGCTGTTCCCCGACAAGCTCGACGATTACGACGGCTACGAGGATTTCTTCATCAAGCGCCGGCATTGGTTCTTCTCGATCTTCGGTCTGACGTTCCTGCTCGATCTGGCCGATACGATGATCAAGGGCGCGCCCTATTTCGACGCGATGGACGTGACCTACCTCGTGCAGATCCCCTTCGGCCTCGTGCTCTCCGGCATCGCCATCTGGACGCCGAACCGCCGCTTCCACCTGGGCTTCGTGATCTTCCACCTGCTCTACCAGGTCTGGTCGGTCGCGTTCTATTTCAACGTCCGCATGTGAATGCAGCGCGTCCTGTTTGTCTGCAGCCGCAACCGCCGGCGCTCGCCGACGGCAGAGCGTATGTTCGCCGACCACCCCGGCATAGAAACCGCCTCGGCTGGCCTCGCTCCGGACGCCGAGGAGCCGCTCACTTCCGACCACCTCGAAGGCGTCGACCTCACCTTCGTCATGGAACCGGCCCACCGCGCCAAACTCAACCGAGCGTTCGGCCGGTACCTGCGCGGTGCCCGGATCGTTTGCCTCGATATCCCGGACGACTACACCTACATGCAGCCCGAGCTCGTCGAGCTTTTGCGGTCGCGCGTGACGCCGCATTTGCGGTGACTCGGCTTCGCCGCTAAGCTGACCATCGAAGGTTGGGAAGCCTCGAAGACTTGGTAGTGTGTAATGCCGCAGACGTTTCGCGCGGTAGGCTATGTGTCGCCCGGCAAGGCCGGGATTGCCTATGATCTCGCCGTCCTCCTGCATGACGAGCGCCGCGTCCGCCGCCGCAGCATCACGCTGGTGCACGGCGACAGCGTGCTCGTCGACTTCCCGGAACCGGTGACGCTGGAGAACCAGAGCGCCCTGGAGCTCGAGGACGGCCGCTTCGTGGAGATCATTGCCGCCGAGGAGCAGCTCTACGAGGTGCGCGGCACCGACCAGATCCACCTCATGCGACTCTGCTGGCACCTCGGCAACCGGCATCTGAAGACCCAGATCGAGGCGGATCGCGTGCTGATCCTGCGCGACCATGTCATCCGCGACATGCTGCTCGGCCTCGGCGCCAGGGTGACGGCCATCTCGGAGCCCTTCCAGCCCGAGGACGGCGCCTATGCCCATAGCCACGGCGAGCCGGCGCACGCCCTCCTCAACCGATGACGACACCGGCCGCGCTGCAAAAGCTGGTCACCTGGCTCTCGCCCGCCTTCCCGGTCGGCGCCTTCGCCTGGTCGGCCGGACTTGAGACGGCGATTGCAGATCGTCGCGTAACCAGCGCCGAACGCTTGCAAAGCTGGATCGAGGGGGCGCTGGCGCATGGGGGGGTGCACACCGATGCGATAGTGCTGGCGGAGGCTTGGCGGGTGATTCGAGGCGATATCGCGCTTGGGGAGGCAACCCGCACCGCCCTCTCGGACCTCGCCGACCTCTCCCTCGCCCTCACCTCCAGCCGCGAGCGTTGGATGGAAACTACCACCATCGGCGACAACTACGTGCTCGCGGCAAAGCACTGGCCCTCCGACGTCCTGGCCCGCCTGCCCCAGCCCTGCCCCTACCCTGTCGCCGTCGGCGCCATCGCCGCGGCGCACGCTATTGACCTCGAGGACACGCTCCTCGCCTGGCTCACCGCCACCGTGCACGGTCAGGTCTCGGTCGCCGTCCGCCTCGTCCCGCTCGGCCAGTCCGATGGCCTGCGCGTCATGTCTGCCCTCGAACCCCGCGTCGCGGCCCTCGCGAGAACCGCGGCTACCGCGACCCTTGCCGATATCGGCACAATCGCCTACGCCGCCGACATCGCGCAGATGCGCCACGAGACGCTGGAACCGAGGATATTCCGCTCATGAGCATGTTCGTCGCCGCCCTGATCTTCGTCGTGCTGCTGACCGTCTCGATCGCGCATCTGATGTGGGCCGTCGGCAGCCCGTGGCCGATCCGCGATCCGGTCCTCCTGGCCAAGACGGTGATAGGTGTCCCCGGCGTCACGCGCGTGCCGCGCTTCGCCTCGCTGGTCATCTCCATCGCCGTGCTCGCCGCCGGTGTCGCCGCCCTTGCGCTCGCCGACCACACCGGCGGCGGCCTGCTGCTGAGCCTCGTCGGAATCGTGCTCGCCGCGGTGTTCCTCGGCCGCGGTGCCATCGGCTACACTGCCGGCTGGCGCGCCCGCTTCTCCGAGGAGCCCTTCGCGACGCTGGACCGCAAGAACTACTCCCCGCTCTGCATCGCGCTCGGCGTCGGCTTCCTCCTCCTCGTCATCATGAGGTTCATATGAAATCGCACAACGGTCCCCTCCGCGTCGGCATCGGCGGCCCCGTCGGTTCGGGCAAGACCACCCTCTGCGAAATGCTGCTCAAGGCGATGCGCGACCGCTACTCGATGGCGGTGGTCACCAACGACATCTACACCAAAGAAGACGCGCTCATCCTCAACCGGGTGCAGGCCATTTCCGAGGATCGCATCGTCGGCGTCGAGACCGGCGGCTGCCCCCACACCGCGATCCGCGAGGACGCCTCGCTGAACCTCGCGGCCATCGCCGACCTCAACCGCAAGTTCCCCGATCTCGACATCATCCTGATCGAGTCCGGCGGCGACAATCTCGCCGCGACCTTCTCGCCTGACCTCGCCGACATCACGCTCTACGTCATCTCGGTCGCGCAGGGCGAAAAAATCCCGCGCAAGGGCGGCCCGGCCATCACCCGCTCGGACCTCTTGATCATCACCCACACCGACATCGCGCCTCATGTGCACGCGAGCCTCGAGGTGATGGACGCTGATACACAGAAGGTCCGCGAAGGCCGGCCGTATGTCTTCACCGACCTGCTGCGGCGAGAGAATCTCGACGAGATCATCGAGTTCATCGAGCGGATGGGCGGGCTGACGACGGCGCAGGCGGCGGAGTAGCGCAGGAACCGTCAGGGACGGCCCCCTCCCGGCCTCCCCCATAAAGGGGGAGGTGAAGAGTCGAGACTCTCTCTTCGATTGTGCCAAACGCACCAGCAGGGCACCTCCCCCTTTATGGGGGAGGATGGGAGGGGGCCGTCTGCTTCAGTCACCACAGACAGCCCCCCACCTCACATCAGTACAAGAACACCTGCGGGCTGCCGCTCGGATCGGCCACCGCGATCACCCGGTTCACATCCAGGTTGTGCGATTTGAACCACGCCGAAAGCCCCGCGTCCGCTGCGATCGCGGCGCGGAACTTCGTCAGGTCCGCATTGTTTGCCGTCTCGGCGCTGGCGATCTTCCGCTGGTCGGCCGCGTCGTAGAGCGCCTTGGTGTCGAACACCTTGATCGCCGTCGCCTTGTCGAGGAAGCTGAGGTCGGCGCTCGACCACTTGCCGACCATGGCGGTAACGCTGGCGATGGGCAGCGCGTCGGCCTTCATCGCGTTGGTGACGATCGCCGTGTCATTGGTGGCCGCGAAGGCCGGGGCCCCCATTAGGGCAACGAGGACGAGGGCGGCGTAGGCTTTGAGGGAGGCATGCATTTGGTGATCTCCATACGGATCGGGTTGGGCCGCAGGGCTAATCTTGCAGTGTCGCGTAACCGGGAAATCCGGCCACGGGGCAGCGAGCGGTCATCGGCGTGACATCGCGTCGACGGGGCGGATCACGCTCCCTGACCGCGGCGGATGTTCGGAAGAAACGGGGAATGTTTCAGCCGGAAACCCGCCGGATTCCGGGCTTTTTCGAACGGGTCCAATCATGGACGAAGGGTAACTTTGGTAAGCCGCTAGGGAGAGGGCGCACCATGGGTCACACGGATGGATACCTGCTGCTGCGGCGCCCCCTGGCCGACCCGCCGCCGCCCGTCAACCTGCCGGACAGCGTTGTGCTCGCGCCGCTCGAGGCAAGCGACTCCGGCCGCGTCCACACCCTCATCCAGCAATGCTACGCCAATGGCGTCGGCACCGTGCAGGTCGAACTGCTCGACTGGTGGGAGAGCCTTCTCACCGACAGCGAGTTCGACCGCAACCTCACCTTCGTCGCCAAGCACGGCGACGACGTGATCGGCTTCTGCCTGTGCTGGACCTCGAGCTTCATCAAGGACCTCGTCGTCGACCCCCGCTGGCGCAACCGCGGCGTCGGCTCGGCCCTGCTCTCCACGGCAATCGAGGCTTTACGCAAGCGCGGCGCCGAGGAAGTGGCGCTGAAGGTCAACATCTACAACGGCACGGCCCAGCGGCTGTACCGGAGTTTCGGATTCGTGCAGGAGTAGTGCCGACTGAGAGAGACGGCCCCCTCCCGATCTCCCCCACAAAGGGGGAGGTGAAGAGTCGAGGCTGTGGCTTCGATCCTGCCAAGTGAACCGGCAGAGCACCTCCCCTTTATGGGGGAGGATGGGAGAGGGCCGTCTGCTTCGGTAGGGCACGCCCTACTCTCTCGGCGTTTCCTCATCCGGCTTCTCGACCGGCACTTCCTCCGGCATCTCGCCTGGCACCGTTTCCGGCTCCGGCGCCGGCTGTGGCGTCTCCGGCTGCGGGGGGACTTCGGCCGGCACTGGCGGTATCGCCGGCACTTCCTGCGGGATCTGCCCCTTGAGCAGCACGACCACCGAGCGCGGCGGCAGCGTTGCGGCGCGGTCGGCGACCGGAAGCACGGCCTTGTCGTCCGAGAGCAGCCCGACAGTCCAGTAGCCCTCCGGCAGCCTCGCTAGCACCGGATCGATGCGGCGGTTGAACCAGACGATCAATTCCTCCTCCGCTGCATGGAGCCACATGCCGAGCACCGAGGCGCTGGCATCGTTCCAGTCGCCCTCGCTCATTTCGCGGCCATCCGGGTGCAGCCAGACGACGTCGCGGACGCCGTGCCGCGGCTGGCCGCTGAGGAAATGGTCATGCGTCAGCGCCGGATGGAGTTTGCGGAACTCGCTCAGCGCCGAAACATAGTCGACCAGCGCGCCGTCGGCTTTTTCCCAGTCGACCCAGGTGATCTCGTTGTCCTGCGCATAGGCATTGTTGTTGCCTTGCTGGCTGCGCCCGAACTCGTCGCCCTGCTGGATCAGCGGTATCCCGCGGCTGAGGAACAGCGTCGCCAGCAGCGCCCGCACATCACGCTTGCGCGCCGCGTTGATACCGGGATCGTCCGTTGGACCCTCGGCGCCGCAGTTCCACGAATAGTTGTTGTTGTGCCCGTCGCGGTTGCCCTCGCCGTTCGCCTCGTTGTGCTTGTCGAGGTAGGAGACGAGGTCCATCAGCGTGAAGCCGTCGTGCACGGCGAGCATGTTGACGCCTGCGCTCGGCTTGCGCCCGGCAAAATCGAAGATCTCGGCCGAACCGGCGACTTTGCCTGCCAGTGCCCCGATCTTCGCCTGGTCGCCACGCCAGAACGAGCGGACATCATCGCGATAGGTATCGTTCCACTCGCGGAATTCCTTGCCGAACTGGCCGAGCTGGTAGCCGCCCGGACCCGGATCCCATGGTTCGGCCACGAGGATGCACTTGCCGAGCACCGGATCGGATTTGATCAGCTGCAGCATCTGCGCATTGGGGTTGAACCCCGGCTCACGGCCGAGGATGGGGGCGAGGTCGAAGCGGAAACCGGAGACGCCCATTTCCTCGACCCAGTAGCGCAGGCTCTCGATCACCAGCCGCTGCGTCGCCGGATGGTCGCAGCGCAGGGTGTTGCCGGTGCCGGCATCGTTCACCAGCACCTTCTTCCCGCCGGCGTCCACGAACCGGTAGTAGGTCATGGCGTCGAGCCCCATCAGGCTCAGCATCGGCCCGTTGGCATCACCCTCGCCGGTGTGGTTGTAGACCACGTCGAGGATCACCGAGAGGCCTGCCTTGCGGTAGACATCGGTCATGTTGCGCAGTTCCTGCGGCCCGCGCGGCGCCAGCCGGGGATCCGGCGCGAAATAGGTCACCGGGTTGTAGCCCCAGGCATTGGTGAGCCCGAGGGACGGCAGGTGGCCATCGTCGATGAAGGCCGCGATGGGCATAAGTTCGACCGTATCGACGCCCAGATAGCGCAGGTGATCGACCACGCGCTTGGTGGTGAGGCCGGCCAGGGTGCCGCGCAACGGCCCCTGCACCGAGGGATGCCGCATGGTGTAGCCGCGAACGTTGAGCTCGTAGAACAGTCCCGGCGTCCTGCGGCGCGGCGTGGCGTTCTTGTTGTCGGCCGCGAGCACGATCGCCTTGGGGATCAGCGGCGCCGTGTCCACCGCCTCGTCGCGATTGAGGCGCAGCCGCGGCGAGCGCACGAACGGCCGATCCAGCCGGCGCGCATAGGGATCGACGAGAAGCTTGGCCGGATCGAAGAAATAGCCCTGGTCCGGGTCGTAGCGGCCATCGGCCCTGAGGCCGTAGCGGGTCCCTGCCCCGACGTTTCCAACCAGCCCGTGATAGATATGGTCGTCGTAGCCATCCAGCTTGACGCGCGCAACCTCCTTGTCGAGCTCGTCGTAGATCGACACCCAGATGGCCGTCGCCGTCTCGGAATACACGGCGAAGTTGACACCCTCGGCTGTGATGGTCGCGCCAAGCTTGTCCGGGCTTCCGGCGCCCGGGATCAGTTCAGGTTTCACTACGACCAGGCCTTCAAGTGATAACGCTCGGGGCGTCTCGGCCCGTCCGGGCCTTGATACCTGCAATGCTGTCGGCAATGGAAATGAGGGGAGCGAGGGCGGATTGGGTGTCGAGATCGTGCTGTCCATGCGGCGGCTCGTACCTTTCGAGGTAAATCCGCAACGTGGCACCGACCGTGCCGGTTCCACTCAGCCGGAACACGATCCGACTACCATCGGTAAAGCCGATCCGCACACCCTGCTTGGCGCTGGTCGAGCCGTCCACCGGGTCGTGATAGGTGAAGTCGTCGGCATAGGCGACCGGGCGTCCTCCCAGTGACTGTCCGGGGAGCGACGCAAGCTTGGCGCGCAGGTCGTCCATCAGCCCGTTGGCGGCGCCGGCATCGACCTCTTCATAGTCATGCCGAGTATAGTAGTTGCGCCCGTAGGTCGCCCAGTGATCGTTGACGATCATGTCGACGCTCTGGTTCCGCGAGGCGATTACGTTGAGCCACAGGAGCACAGCCCAGAGCCCGTCCTTCTCGCGCACATGGTTCGAGCCGGTACCGGCCGATTCCTCGCCGCAGATGGTGACGCGCCCGGCGTCGAGGAGGTTGCCGAAGAACTTCCAGCCCGTCGGCGTCTCGTGCATTTCGATGCCGAGCTTCTCGGCCACCCGGTCCGCCGCGGCGCTCGTCGGCATCGAGCGCGCGATCCCGGCGATACCGGCCGCATAGCCCGGGGCGTGCGGCGCGTTGGCCGCGAGGATCGCCAGCGAATCCGACGGAGTCACGAACCGCCCGCGCCCGATGATCAGGTTGCGGTCGCCATCGCCATCCGACGCCGCGCCGAAGTCCGGTGCGTTGTCGCTCATCATCAGGTCGTAGAGCGGCTTGGCGTAGACGAGGTTGGGGTCCGGGTGCCCACCACCGAAATCCGGCGAGGGCGTGCCGTTGACGACGGTGCCGGCCGGCGCACCCAGCATCCCCTCGAGGATGCGGTGGGCGTAGGGCCCGGTGATCGCGTGCATGGCGTCGAACTGCATCGTGAAACCACCCGCGAACATGGCGCGGATCTTGTCGAAGTCGAACAGCGTCTCCATCAGGTCGGCATAGTCGGCCACCGGATCGATCACCTCGACCAGCATCCCCGCCGAATGCTGGGTCCCGATCTTCGAGAGGTCCACGTCCGGGGCATCCACAGTGAGGTAGCGGTCGATCACCTTGGATCGCGCGAACACCGCCTCGGTGATCTTCTCCGGCGCCGGCCCGCCATTCGAGACGTTGTACTTGATGCCGAAATCGCCATCCGGCCCGCCCGGATTGTGGCTGGCCGAAAGCACCAGCCCGCCGAACGCCTTGTGGTGGCGGATCACGTGGCTGGCGGCCGGCGTCGACAGGAGCCCGCCCTGCCCGACCAGCACCGAGCCAAAACCATTGCCCGCGGCGATCTTGATGATCTTCTGGATCGCGACATCGTTGAAGTAGCGGCCGTCGCCGCCGATCACCAGCGTTTTGCCCTTGATCCCCTCGAGGCTGTCGAAGATCGACTGCACGAAGTTCTCGACATAGTTCGGCACCATGAACGCCTGGGTGCGCTTGCGCAGCCCGGACGTCCCCGGTTTCTGATCCGCGAACGGCGTCGTCTCAATCGTCAGAATCGTCATCGCGTATGTGCCCCAGAACTTTGCCGTAGAGATCGGCATATTTTTCGGCGCTGAGTTCCCACGAAACGTCGGACTTCATCCCGCGCCGCTGCATTTTGTGCCAAACCTTGGGCCGCGCATAGAGCACGATCGTCCGGCGGATCGCTTCACCCAGCGCCTCCTCGGTGGCCGGCGAAAACACCACGCCCGTGGCAACGCCCGCCTCGATCGCCGCCTCGTTGGCATCGATCACCGTATCGGCGAGCCCGCCGACTCGGCTCACCACCGGCACGCAGCCATAGCGCAGGCCGTATAGCTGTGTCAGCCCGCACGGCTCGAACCGCGACGGGATCAAGATCGCATCCGCTCCACCCTGGATCAGGTGGCTCAGGCCCTCGTCATAACCGATATGCACGCCGATCTTGCCGGGATGCCGAAGCGCCGCGCCGGCGAAGCCGTTCTCAATGGCTGCGTCGCCCGAACCAAGCACGATCAACCGTCCGCCATGCTCGACGAGCCCGTCGATCAGCCCCGGCAGCATGTCGAGACCCTTCTGCCAGGTCAGCCGGCTCACCACCGAAAAGATCGGCCCCGGCCCCGGCTCGAGCCCGAAGCGCTGCTCGAGTTCCGCCTTGTTGGTCGCGCGGTTGAAGATCGTGCTGGCACCGAACTGCTGCGGCAGCACCGGATCGGTCGCCGGATTCCACTCGTTGGCGTCGATGCCGTTGAGGATGCCGCTGACCGTATCGGACCGCCCCTGCAGCAGGCCCTCAAGCCCCATCCCGTAGGCCGCCGTGCGGATTTCGTGCGCGTAGGTCGGGCTGACGGTCGTCACCTCGTCGGCCAGGTACAGTCCGGCCTTGAGGAAGCCGATATTGCCGAAATACTCGATCGAGCCGGTGCGCGATGCCTCGTAGTCGAGCTTCAGCGCGTTGAACACATCCCAGCCGAACACGCCCTGGAATGCGATGTTGTGGACCGTGACGATGGTCTTGGCCGTGCTGCCCGGATTGAACCGTACATAGGCCGGCACCAGCCCCGCCTGCCAGTCGTGGCAGTGGAGGATGTCCGGCAGGTAGCCGTCGATGATCCCCAGTGAAATCTCGTAGGCAGCAAAGCTGAGCGCCGCGAAGCGCTGCGCGTTGTCCGGCCAGTCCTTCCCGTCCGCCCCGACATAGGGGTTCCCCGGCCGGTCGTAGAGGTGGGGCGCGTTGATCGCGATGACGTCGAGCCCCCCGGCCCGGCCCGCGACCAGCCGCGCCTCGCCGCCGAAGAAATCCTCGAACCAGTAGACCTCGCGTCCGCCCTCCAGCGCTGCCAGCACTTTCGGGTAGCCCGGCAGCAGTACCCGCATGCTCACGCCATGCGGCGCCAATGCCGCCGGCAACGCGCCAACGACATCGGCCAGTCCGCCCGTCTTGATCAGCGGATAGGCTTCCGAGGCTACCGAAAGGACTTCGATCACGGCTAGCGGCTCGCCAGGTACTTGTCGATCATCGGCTGGGTCACGAGCGTCACGCCCTCGGCCGTGCGCCTGAACCACTGCGCATCGAACTCGGCATCCTCGCCGACGACCAGCCCCTCGGGGATATCGACACCACGGTCGATCACCACCTTCCGAAGCCGCGCCCCGCGCCCGATCGTGCAGTAAGGCAGCACCACCGCCTCGTGCAGTTCGGAGTATGAATGCACCCGGCTGCCGGTCGAGAGCAGCGTCCGCGTCAGCTGGCCGCCCGAGATGATGCAATCGCCCGAGACAAGGGAGTTCACCGCGGACCCGCGGCGCCCGTCGAAATCGTGCACGAACTTGGCCGGCGGGGTGATCTCGGCGAAAGTCCAGATCGGCCAGTCGCGATCGTAGAGATCGAGCTGCGGCGTCACGTCGGTGAGGTCGATATTCGCCTTCCAGTAGGCATCGACCGTACCGACATCGCGCCAGTACGCCACTTCCTCGTTCGGCGAACGCACGCATGAGCGCGGGAAGCGGTGGGCCCAGGCCGAGCCATTCTTGACGATGTAGGGGATGATGTCCTTGCCGAAATCGCGGCTCGACCCTTCGGTCGCCGCGTCGCGGCGCAGCTGCTCCATCAGGAAGCGCGTCTCGAACACGTAGATACCCATCGAGGCAAGCGCCATGTCCGGATTGTCCGGAATGCCCGGCGGATCCTTGGGCTTCTCGACGAAATCGACGATCCGGTCACGGCCATCGACATGCATCACGCCGAAACCGGTGGCTTCCATGCGCGGCACTTCGAGGCAGCCGATGGTCACGTCGGCGCCCGTATCGACGTGCTGCCGCAGCATGATCTCGTAGTCCATCTTGTAGATGTGGTCGCCCGCCAGCAGCACGATGTAACGCGGGCCGTAATCCTCGATGATGTCCATGTTCTGGTACACGGCATCGGCAGTGCCTTCGTACCACTGCGTCTCGGACACGCGCTGTGATGCCGGCAGGACATCGAAACTCTCGTTTCGCTCGGTGCGGAGGAAGTTCCAGCCGCGCTGCAGGTGCCGGATGAGCGAGTGCGCCTGATACTGCGTCGCCACCGAGATACGGCGGATACCCGAGTTCAGCGCGTTGCTGAGCGCGAAATCGATAATGCGGGATTTACCGCCGAAATAGACCGCCGGCTTCGCGCGCCGGTCGGTCAGTTCGAACAACCGGGTCCCTCGCCCGCCTGCCAATACATAGGCCATCGCCTCGCGCGCCAGCGGCGATGGTGTCCGATAGTCAGCCATGCTTTCCTCCCCACAGGGGGTGATCGTTTGCAGTGTCTCCTGGCTCGATCACCCGACTACAACCCTTGCATGACGCCCCGCTGAAGCGAGGTCGTATTTGGCGACCCGACCGACCTAAGTCGGGTCATACTTAAGATAAAGCGTCGACATCGGCGGCAGGTAAAGGTCCGCGTAGGGCCCCAACCCCTCGACCTCGCTCGGCGTTGCCACGACACGCCCCTGGTTGCCCTTGTTCGTACCGCCATACCAACCCGCATCGGTATTGAGCCGCTCCACCCAGTTGCCGGCAAGCGGCATCGGGATGCGATAACCGTCGCGCGGCACTGGCGTCATGTTGGCGATCACCACCACCGGATGCTCGCCTGGCGCCTTGCGGGCCCACGCGAATACCGAGTTCTGCTGGTCGTTGGCGATCAGCCAGTCGAACCCCTCCGGCTCGTTGTCGCGCGCATGCAGCGCCGGCAGCTCGCGATAGATCGAGTTGAGATCGGTGACCAGCCGCCGAATGCCTTCATGCGAGGGCGCATCGAGCAGGAACCAGTCGAGCCCGCGCGCCTCGTTCCATTCCTCGCGCTGCGCGAACTCCTGACCCATGAACAAGAGCTTCTTGCCCGGCCAGCCCCACATGAAGCCGTAATAGGCACGAAGACCCGCGAACTGCGCCCAGTCGTCGCCGCCCATCTTGGCCAGCAGCGAACCCTTGCCGTGCACGACCTCGTCGTGGCTGAGGGGCAGGATGAAGTTCTCCGCGTAACCGTAGAGCGCCGCGAAGGTCATGTCGTGGTGGTGGTAGCGGCGGTGGATCGGGTTGCGGCTCATGTAGCGCAGGGTGTCGTTCATGAACCCCATGTTCCACTTGAAGCCAAAGCCCAGCCCGCCCTTGTCGACCGGCGCGCTCACCCCGCTCCACGAGGTCGACTCCTCGGCGATCATCATCACGCCCGGATGCAGGCGATAGGCTTCCGCGTTCACCCGCTTGAGGAAATCCACTGCCTCGAGATTGTGGTTGCCGCCAAACTGGTTCGGCACCCACTGCCCGGCGGCGCGCGAATAATCGAGATACAGCATCGAGGCCACCGCATCGACGCGCAGCCCATCGAGATGGAAGGCCTCGAGCCAATAGAGCGCGTTGTTGACGAGGAAGCTCACCACCTCCTTGCGCCCGAAATTGTAGATCGCTGTGTTCCAGTCCGGGTGGTAACCCTTGCGCGGATCGAGATGCTCGTAGAGGGCGGTGCCGTCGAAGCGCGCCAGCCCGTGCTCGTCGGTCGGGAAATGCGCCGGCACCCAATCGAGGATGATCCCCAGCCCCGCCGCATGCGCCGTATCGACAAAGCGCGCAAAACCGGCCGGATCGCCGAACCGCGCCGTCGGAGCGTAAAGACCGGTCGGCTGGTACCCCCAGCTCGGATCGAACGGATGCTCGGTGATCGGCAGCAGCTCGATATGTGTGAACCCGGAGTCGACCGCATACGGAATGAGCTGCTCGGCCAGCTGGTCGTAGCTCATGAACGTGCCGTCAGGGCGCCGCCGCCATGACCCGAGATGCACTTCGTAGATGGAAACCGGTTTGCGCCGCCAATCGGTCTTGGCGCGCTCCTCCATGTACTTCGCGTCGGTCCATTCGAACGGCTTCGGGTCTGCCACTACCGAGGCCGTCTTCGGCCTGAGCTCGGACTGCCGCGCGTAGGGATCGGCCTTCAGCGGCCGGAGCTGCCCGTTGGCGCCGACGATCTCGTATTTGTAGACCTCGCCCGCCCCCACATTGGGCACGAACACTTCCCACACGCCGGTATTGATGCGCACCCGCATCGGATGCCGCCGCCCGTCCCAATCGTTGAACGGCCCGACGACGCTGACGCGCCTGGCGTTCGGCGCCCAGACCGCGAAATGCGTGCCGGGGACACCCTCGAACGTCATCGCGTGTGCGCCGAGCTTGTCGAACAGCCTGAGGTGCGACCCCTCGCCGATATAGTAGTCGTCCATGGGCCCGAGCACCGGCCCGAAGCTATAAGGGTCGAGCACGTCCCATTCACCGCCCTCGTTACGGGCGTGGTAGCTCACCGGCAGGTATCCCTTGACTTTGACCTCGCCCTCGAAGAAGCCGTCGCCGCGCGGCGCGAGCTCACCGAGTATGCGGTTGTCGATCGTGCGGGCCGACACCGTCTCGGCATGCGGGATGAAGGTACGCGCCACCCAGACGTCGCCCACCTGGTGCAAGCCAAGTATGGCGAACGGGTCCGCATGGCGGCCCGCCGCGATCGCCTTGACGTCGCTGTCGGCCGCCTGCCACTTGGTCTTGGTCACCCGTTACCCCCGGCGACCGGAACATTCCAGATGTCCGTCGCATACTCTTTGATCGTACGATCCGACGAAAACCAGCTGACGTGAGCAGTGTTCCGGATAGCCATCGAATACCATTTCCTGGGCTTGATCCAGAGGTCGTCGACGCTCCGCTGGGCCGCCGCATAGGCATCGAAATCGCGCGCCACCATGAACCAGTCGTGGTCGTAAAGCCCACCGATCAGGTCGCGATAGCGGTTCGGATCGTCGGGTGAAAACACCCCTGACGAGATCGCCTCGAGCGCCTCGCGCAGCATGGGCGAAGCATCGATCGCCGCCCGCGGCACTTCCGAACGGATGCGCTTTTCGGCCACCTTGTCGGCGGTGAGCCCGAAGATCACCATGTTCTCCGGCCCGGCATGTTCGAGCATCTCGACATTGGCACCATCGAGCGTGCCGATGGTGACCGCGCCGTTGGCCATGAACTTCATGTTGCCGGTGCCCGACGCCTCCATGCCGGCCGTCGAGATCTGCTCGCTGAGGTCAGCGGCCGGGATGATGGTTTCGGCGAGGGAGACGTTATAGTTGGGCAGGAACACGACTTTCAGCAAACCGCGCACGGCCGGGTCGTTGTTGACCACCTTGGCGACGTCGTTGATTAACTTGATAATCAGCTTTGCGTTCCAATAGCCGGGTGCTGCTTTCCCAGCGAACACCTTAACCCGCGGCACCCAGTCCTTTTCCGGATGCGAGCGGATCATCGAGTATTGCGCCACCGCCTCGATCACGTTGAGCAGCTGCCGCTTGTACTCGTGGATGCGCTTCACCTGCACGTCGAACATGGCGTCAGGCGACACCACGATCCCGAGCCGGTCCTTGATCACCTGCGCCAGCGCCGCCTTGTTGGCCCGCTTCACCGCCTTGAACTGGTCCTGGAAAGTCGGATCGTCGGCATGCTTGTCGAGGTTGATGAGCAGGTCGACGTCGTCGAGGAATTCCGGCCCGATGCGGCCGGCGATCAGCTTGGTCAGCTCCGGATTGCATTCGAGCAGCCAGCGCCGGGGCGTCACGCCGTTGGTCTTGTTGTTGATCCGGCCCGGATAGAGCCGGTTGAGATCGGAGAACAGCGTTTTCTTCAAGAGGTCCGAGTGCAGCGCCGACACGCCGTTGATCGAGTGCGAGCCGACGAAAGCCAGCTGCCCCATCCGCACCCGGCGGCTGCCGTGCTCGTCGATCAGCGACAGGTTCGCCACCTGCGCATCGGTGAAACCGCCCATCGCCCGCGCCTCGCCGAGCACCTCGGCATTGATGGCGTAGATGATCTGCATCTGGCGCGGCAGCATGCGCTCCAGCAGCGCCACCGGCCAGGTCTCGAGCGCCTCGGGCAGCAGCGTGTGGTTGGTGTAACCGAAGGTGGCCTTCGTCACCTTCCAGGCCGAAGCGAACTTCATCCCGTGCAGATCGATCAGGATCCGCATCAGCTCGGCAATCGAGATCGCCGGGTGGGTGTCGTTGAGCTGGATCGCCACCTTGTCGCTGAGCGTGCCGAGGTCGCCATAGGCCTGCATATGCCGCCGCACGATGTCCTGCAGCGAGGCCGAGGAGAAGAAGAACTCCTGCCGCAGCCGCAATTCCTGCCCCGACGGGGTGCTGTCCGCCGGATAGAGCACGCGCGTTACTGCCGCGGCCCGGGCGCTCTCCTCGAGCGCGCCGATATGGTCGCCGGCGTTGAACTTGTCGAGGAGGATCGGATCGATCGGCTGCGCTGACCAGAGCCGCAGCGTATTCACCCGCTTGCCGCGCCAGCCGACGATCGGCGTATCGAACGCCACTGCCAGCAGGTGCTCGGCCGGCCGCCACTCCAGCCGCGTCGAGCCATCCGGCTCCTGCACCGGCTCGACATGCCCGCCGAAGCCGATTTCGTAGCTCGACTCCTGCCGCTCGAATTCCCACGGGTTGCCGTGCGCCAGCCAGTCTTCCGGCAGTTCGACCTGCCAGCCCTCGCTCATTTCCTGCCGGAACAGCCCGTGCACGTAGCGGATGCCGTAGCCATAGGCGGGGATGTTGACCGTCGCCATCGACTCCATGAAGCACGCCGCAAGCCGGCCGAGACCGCCATTGCCGAGCGCCGCGTCGGGCTCGAGGTTGATCATGTCGTCGAGGTTGACGTTGAAGTTCTTCAGCGCCGCGCGCACGGGCTCGATCACGCCGATATTGCTCATCGCATCGCGCAGCAACCGCCCGATCAGGAACTCGAGGCTGAGGTAGTAGACGCGCTTGTTGGAGGTCCGCCATGTCTCGCGGCTCGACTCCATCCACTGGTCGATCACGCGATCGCGGATGGTCAGGATCGTCGCCTTCAGCCAGTCGTGTGGCCTCGCGACGATCGCATCCTTGCCGATCGAGTAGGTGAGTTTTTCGAGGATCTCCGCCTGCAGCGCCTCAACGGTGTGAGCGCGCTTTTCCGGGACAGGGGCATCCAATACGAGGGGCTTTTGCGGCATTGTCGCAATCCAGCATCATGGCGATGAATTCCCCTCGAAGTGCCACCCTTGCATTGAATCAATGCGCTGTGAAGTCCCGTTGAGAACGGTTCTAAGGCACACTGCCTAAAGCTTGGACGAATTTGCTCGTGAAGGGGTCCTGCGGGCACCGGCATCCCTCAACCCCGGGTGTCAGGACGAAGCCGCCTTCGCATCCTCCGGCGCGATGATCGGCGTCGATGGCCCGGCCACCGTGCCGCTCTCGCGCGCCTGATCCTCGGCGTTGGACCGCAGCAGGTCCCTGCCCGCCATCAGCCCGCCGACCATCTGTGCCGCGAACCGCTGGCGATCGCGCTCGCGCACCCCTTCGATGATCTCACCCACTTCAACCATGTCGACATCGAGCTGCCGCAGCGTCTCGGCGCCGAACTCCAGCGCGCTCTCGAACACCTCGCGTAGCTGGTAGTCCACTCCCGCCTTCACCAGCTCCAGCGAATGGCCGCGATCAAAGGCCCGCGCGAACACCTTGGCCAGCGGGAACTCCGATTTGACCAGTTCGACAATGCGTGTCGCCGAGTCCTTCTTGTCGACGCAGACGAGGATCAGGTCGGCAGTCGCCGCCCCGGCGGCATGGAGGATGTCGAGCCGCGTGCCGTCGCCGTAGTAGATCTTGAAGCCGAAAGTCTGCGCCACCTCGATCATCTCGACGTCGTTGTCGATGATCGAGATCGAGTGCTGGCCCTTGGCGATCAGCGGCTGGCTGGCAATCTGTCCGAACCGGCCGAAGCCGATCATCAGCACGTTGCCCGTCAGCCCGTCCGGCTTTTCGACGCCCGCCAGCGATTGCACCGGCTTGGGCACGAATTTCAGCAGCATGGTCGAGAACGGCGTCAGCACCATCGAGATGATCACCGTCGCCGTGAAGATGGCATTGAGCTCACCGGTCAGCAGCCCCCCGGCCGTCGCCGTGGTGAACAGCACGAAGGCGAATTCGCCGCCCTGCGCCATCAGCACGGCGCGCTCGAGCGCCGGCGCATTGCTGCTGCCGAGCACCCGCGCCAGCCCATAGATCGCGCCGCCCTTGAGCAGCATGTAGATCACCACGGCAATGGCGATGAACTGCCAGTTCCGGCCCACCACCGCGAGGTCGAGCGACATGCCGACCGCGAGGAAGAACAGCCCGAGCAGCAGCCCGCGGAACGGCTCGACATCGGCCTCGAGCTGATGCCGGAACGTCGAGGTCGAGAGCAGCACACCGGCCATGAAGGCGCCCATGGCCATCGACAGCCCACCCGCCTCCATGATCAGCGCCGCGCCGAGCACGACGAGCAGCGCCGCTGCTGTCATCACTTCGCGCGCCTTGGATTCGGCGAGAATCTTGAACACCGGATTGAGCACCCAGCGGCCGGCAAAGATCACCGCCACGATCGATGCCGCGGCGACGCCCACGCTGATCCAGCGCTGCGTGGCGCTGGCGTCGGTATCGATGCCCGGCGAGAGGAACGCGACGACCGCCAGCAGCGGCACGATCGCCAGGTCCTCGAGCAGCAGCACGGAGACGATCTTCTGTCCGGCCGGGCTTTGCAGCTCACCGCGCTCGGAGAGGATTTGCATGACGATCGCCGTGGACGTCAGCACGAACCCCATGCCTGCGACGAAGGCCACCACGGGCGCAAGGCCGAGCAGGTAGATGCCGGCCAGCGTCAACAGCGCGCCGCACAGCCCGACCTGCAGGATGCCCAGCCCGAAGATTTCCTTGCGCAGCCCCCAGAGCTTGGCCGGCTCCATTTCTAGCCCGACGATGAACAGGAACAGCACCACGCCCAGCTCGGCCGCATGCAGCACCGCCTCGGGATCGGCGACAAGACCGAGGCCGAAGGGACCGATGGCGAGGCCCGCGGCGAGATAGCCAAGCACCGAGCCCAGCCCCAGCCGGCGGAACAGCGGCACGGCAATGACCCCGGCGCCGAGCAGCGCCACGACCTGCATCAGATCGACCCCGCCATGCGCTACCACGTCAGCCGCATGCGCAGCCACCTCGCCCGCCATCGTTCACCTCATGAATCCGCAAGGGGCTGACCGTGCGGGTTCAACCCCTGCGCGTCAAGGCTGGACGTTAGGCTAGGTCTAGTGGGCCGGGGCGGCCTTGGCGCGCGTAGGCCGCTTGCGTGGCGGGCTGGTGACGGCTGCAGGAGGTTCCGGCGGCGGCGCGACAGGCTCGGCCTCGACCACGTCCCGCCGTGTCTTCTGCGCCACCAGCCGGCGCTCCTTGCGGGGCGCCAGCTCGCGCACCGGCAGGATGTGGGTGATCACCGACAATACGATCAGCAGCGACGGCACCGCGATGAGGCCACCGATCGGCCCCCAGGCCCAGAGCCAGAAGGTCAGCGACAGGAAGATCAGGAACGGGTTCACGGTCATCGTCGCGCCGAGCAGGTTCGGTGTCACGAAATTGCCCTCGACGAAATTGACCGCCCAGTAGAGCCCGACCGGCAGCATCGCCGCGCCCAGCCCCCCGCCCGTCCCGAGACCGGCAAGGAACAGGATCAGCGCCATGAACGCCTGCCCGACGAACGGCACGTAGTTCAGCACCGCCGCCAGCGCCCCCCAGAGGATCGGCGACGGCATGCCGATGGCCCACATCAGCAGCGTCACGACGATCCCGACGCCTACGTTCACCATGCTGATGGTCAGCAGGTATTTCGACACCTTCTGCTCCACGTCGCGGAACACATGCGCCGTGCGCCAGCGCATCCGCCGGCTGAAGCACAGCGAGAGCGTGGCGATCCGGATGTTCTCGCGTGTCGCGAGAAAGAAGTAGAGCGAGACGAGGAACACCAGCACCTGGGCCAGCAAGGCCGGCGCCATCAGGGCGATGCCGGTGACCGTGCTGCCATCCTGGACACTCACTTCCATCGTGGCATCGCCGCCAAACACGCTCTTCACCTGCTCCTGCAGCGCGCCGATCGTCGCGAGCGGCTCCTGCCAGTTCCGCATTTCGGTCTGCAGCCGGGCCCAGATCACCGGGATGCGCTCGGCCCATTCGCTGAGCGGTCCGTAGAACAGCGCGCCGCCGGCGATGATCACCGTGAGGAACAGCAGCACCACCAGCCCGGCCGACACCCCTTCCGGGATGCCGCGATTTTCCATCATGTCCGCTACCGGCCCGAACACGAGCCCGATGAGGATCGCGAGGAACACCGGCGCGAGGATCACCTGCGCCTCGCGGATCGCGATGAAGGCAACGACGACGCCGATCAGGATGATCGCCATCTGCGTCGCGTTGTTCATCACGCGCTCGAAATTGGTTCGCGCAATATCGTTGATCAGCGCCTTGCGGCGCGCGGCTGCGGTCAGTCTGGCCACGGTTGTGATCCCCTCGAAGATCAGCACAAACGCGGCCGGCCTGCCGGTTGTTCCCTGGCCGCCACACCGAGTCGACGCCCGGCGCCCTCGCCCCTATCATGCGCCGGAATCAATCTCTGAGGGGCTCGCGCTAAAGCCATGGCACGCAAGATCATTATCGACACCGATCCGGGTCAGGACGACGCCGTCGCCATCCTCCTCGCGCTCTCCTCGCCCGAAGATTTCGATGTGCTCGGTATCGTCGCCGTCGCCGGCAACGTGACCTTGGCGCAGAACGCCCGCAACGCGCTGAAGGTCGTCGAGCTCTCCGGCCGCAAGGATATCGCCGTTTATGCCGGCTGCGAGCGCCCGATGCGCCGCACCCTCGTTACCGCCGAGTACGTCCACGGCGAAACCGGCCTCGACGGCCCCGACCTGCCCGCCCCCAAGCTCAAGCTCGAGGAGCAGCACGGCGTCGATTTCATCATCGACACCCTGCTCGCGCATGAGGAAAAGACCGTCACCCTCGCCTGCCTCGGCCCGCTCACCAACATCGCCATGGCCATGGTCAAGGAGCCGCGCATCACCCCTCGCATCGAGGAGATCGTGCTGATGGGCGGCGGCTATTTCGAGATGGGCAACATCACGCCCGCCGCCGAATTCAACATCTATGTCGATCCCGACGCCGCCGACGTCGTCTTCCGCTCGGGCGTGCCGATCGTGCAGCTCCCGCTCGATGTCTCGCACATGATCCTCTCCACCCCCGAGCGCCTCGACCGTATCAAGGCCATCGGCAACAGGGCCGGCACCGCCGTCTACGAAATGCTGAGCTTTTCCGAGCGCTTCGATCTCCAGAAATACGGCAGCGACGGCGCCCCGCTGCACGATCCCTGCGTCATGGCCTACATGCTGCAGCCCGACCTGTTCCAGGGCCGCCTGATCAACGTCATGATCGAGACCGCGAGCGAGCTGACGGTCGGCATGACTGTCGCCGACTACTGGGGCGTCACCAACCGGCCCAGGAACGTCAAATTCCTCCGTTCCGGCAATGCCGACGGCTTCTACGCCCTGCTCACCGAGCGGCTCGCCCGCCTGCCCTAGCGGTGGCCAAGCGGAAGCCAGTACCCGTCCATCCGCGCAGGCGCCCGCTCAAGGAAAGGCTTTGCCGGCTGGTCGTCCGCCTCTTCCTCTGGCTCTATCTGATCGCCCTGGTCATCTCGGCGGCCGGCATGGTCGATCCCTTCGGCGTGCTGCCCCGCCCCCTGGCCGGCGTGCTGCTCGTTATCCTCGGCCTGCCCTGGAGCATCGCCTCTGCCGCCGCCTGGTTTCCCGACGAATGGCAGCCCGTCCTGGCGGCCCTCGCGCCGACCGTCAACTGGCTGATCCTCGGCTTCCTTTGCGCCTGGCAGCGCCTGAAGCCGACCCTGCCCCACGACGAGACCTAGGCAAGCCGCGTCAGATACGGCACCGGACGCGCGCCCTTCAGCTTCTGCGCCAGCCGCGCAACATAGAGTTTGGGCGCATGGTTCTTGACGCTGAGGCCATGCTTTTCGCGCCATACCTCGCCAATCGAGATTTCGCTGGCGTCCCGGCGGATGAGGTACGGCATCGACGCCGCGCCAGATAGGTGGCCATTCACCACTAGACCTTGCCGAGGATGTCCAACTCCTCGAGTGCCTGATGTATCCCCATGTGCGCCGTATCGTTACGCTGAACCATGAGCGCAATCGGCGCCTCAGATGCCTTATCGGGGTGTCCCGCATTGAAAGGAGGAGACGGGTCGTATTCGATCCCCAGTTGGATCGCTTGCGCTACCTCCGGTCCCGCGATTTCGGCGACGATGCGGAAAGCGAAGTCGATCCCCGAAGTGACGCCGCCCGAAGTGAAGACGTTGCCGTCGCGTACGACCCGAGCCTTTTCGTGCCTAGCGCCGATCAGGGGCAGCAGGTCGATATAGGCCCAATGCGTCGCGGCCCGCCGCCCTTTCATCAGCCCGGCTGCGCCTAGAAGAAAGGCGCCCATGCAGACAGAGGTGACGTACAGTGCCTGGGTGCCCTGACGGCGAATGAAGTCGACCGTTTCGGCATCGACGAGGGCGTCCACAACGCCTGCGCCGCCTGGCACACAAATCAGCTGAAGCGGGGGACAGGTCTCGAAAGTACACGTGGGCATGATGGCGAGGCCCCGGTCACTCATAACAGGCAGCATTGTCTTCGCTACAACGTGGGTTCTGGCTTGAGGAAACTTGCTGGGAGCGGAGACTGACGGAGGCGTTCCAAGCCGGCTCAAAACTTCAAACGGACCGGTGAAGTCGAGTTGTGTAATTCCGGGGAAGATCACGAAGCCGACGTTGAAGTCAGACATGCCATTTCTCCCAAAAGTCCCCGAAGGGCTTGTGCCTTGAGATCATCGCGCTTGGTGAAGTTATCTTCAATGGGCCAGAAGTGGCCCCACACCCCCCACGCGGGGGCCTTGCACCCAAGGAAGCCACCCATCTTCCCCCACATCCTGAATCTCACTAAAAGCTCCCGCAATAGGAGCTCGCCATGGATCTCGTCACGCTTGCCGCCTTCACCATCGCCTATGCCATTGCCGTAATCGTTCCCGGCCCGGGTGTTGCGGCGGTCGTGGCGCGCGCCCTCGGCGGCGGCTTCCGTGCCGCCTTCCCGATGGTGCTCGGCATCCTCGCCGGCGATCTGGTCTACCTGGTCTTTGCGCTCTTCGGCCTTGCCGCCATCGCCACCTGGTTCGGCCCGGTTTTCGTCGTGGTGAAATGGGCCGGCGCGCTCTACCTGCTCTATGTCGCCTGGCAGTTCTGGAGCGCCAAACCCGGCTCCGAACAGGTCGGCGCGAAGAGCGACGGCAACAGCTGGAAGACCTTCCTCTCCGGCTTCGCCCTCACCATGGGCAACCCCAAGACGATCGTCTTCTACCTTGCCCTGCTCCCGACGGTGATCCCGCTCGACCGCCCCATCACCGCGCTCGGCTTCATCGAGCTCACTTCCATCGTGGTGGTCGTGCTGCTGATCATCGGCTGCGCCTATGCCGGCCTCGCCGCCGCGGCCCGAGACTTCTTCCAGTCGACCCGCGCCATCCGCGCCCTCAACCGCACCGCCGGCGTCATCATGGCCACCGCCGCGGCTCTCGTGGTCGTGCGCGAGTAGGCAAGACCTGCCTGCATTGACAGCGCCGCCCAGCGGGCAGACTCTCACTCCTGCGGCGAGGGATTCGGCGCTGCGCCGGGCCCACCGCTTATGTTGCGAGGGGCATCATAATGGACCTGACTTCAATCCTGATCGTATTGCTGGTTGGCGCTGTCGCCGGCTGGCTTGCCGGCGTCATCATGAAGGGCTCCGGCTTCGGCATCGTCGGTGACATCGTCATCGGCCTCGTCGGCGGCCTCATCGGCGGGTGGCTCCTGCCCATGGTCGGCGTCAACTTCGGCGGCATCGTCGGCTCGATCATCATGTCCGTGATCGGCGCCGTCATCCTGATCTTCGTCATCAAGCTCGTCAGGCGCGCCACCTGAGCCAAACGGGCTCCGCGCAAGCGGAGCCCTCCCACTATGACTTCGCTTTGGCGGAGGTTGCCGTCGATGCGGCCTTTTTTGTCTTGCCGCCGCTTGGCTGGTCCGCTTTCGCATTCCCGCCGGTCGGCTTGATACGCACCGCGAAGTGACCGGCCCCGTCTGTGTCCTTCAGCTCGACGCTGGGCAATTTCCGCAGAAGGTCGCTCAGCTTCTTGAAGCCGAAGTTGCGCGCATCGAAGTCGCTGGCCAGCTTCTGCAGGTGCGTTCCCAGCGCGCCCAGATTCACCCAGCCACCCTCACCCTCCACCTCGGCGATCGCCCGCGTGATAAGGTTTCGTGCCTTGTCGACCGATTGGAATTGCCGAACTGTCTCGGCCACCTCGGCTGTCTTGGCGATCCCGGGCGCGTCTGCCTTTTCGACCGGCAGCTTGATCAGGTTCTCGGTATAGATGAAGCGGTGGCAGGCCTGCCTGAAGCTTTCCGGCGTCTTCTGCTCGCCGAACCCGTACACATCCACGCCCTCTTCGCGGATGCGTGAGGCGAGCCTCGTGAAGTCGCTATCTGAGGAAACGAGGCAGAAGCCGGAGAACCGGCCGCTGTGCAGCAGGTCCATTGCGTCGATGACCAGCGTAATATCCGACGCGTTCTTGCCGGTTGTGTAGGCGAACTGCTGTTGCGGAATGATCGCGTACTTCGTCAGCACCGCAGCCCAGCTCTTCGAGCGATCATTCGAGAAATCGCCGTAGATGCGCCGAACGCTCGCTTCGCCGAGCTTGGCGATTTCCTCGAACAGTTCCGCGACAATCTTGGCCGACGCATTGTCCGCGTCGATCAGCACTGCCAGCCGTTTCGTCCCCTCACCGTTCGCCACGTTCGCCTCCTCGGCTACCGCACCACGGCTCCCGCCGCCGCCAGCCCCCACCCGAGCAACTCCTTCGCCCGCTCTGGCGTCACGCCCTCGACATAGCACCTGAGTTCCGGCGCATTGCCCGAGGCGCGGTAGTGTACCGTATCGCCCGACTTCAGCCCGAAGCGCAGGCCGTCGATCGCCGACAGGCTCTCGACCTCGCCTACCGGCGCGAAGAAGCGCGCTGCGTAGCCTTCCGTTTCGGCTAGATCCTTGAGGAACGCGCTGCTCCGCTCGCTCGCCACATGCGCCAGCCGGTCCGCCATCGCTGCGCGTACCGGCAGGGTCTTCACCAGCCCGGCGAGGCTCGCGCCAAGCTTGGCGGCCGTCGCCAGCACCGCGAGGATCGGCAGCACCGCGTCGCGTGTCGGTAGCGCCGTCAGCACCTTGCCGTTGATGCTGACATCGTTCCCGAGCAGCAATCCGCCATTGGCCTCGAACCCGACCACCGCGCCGGGCGAGCCGGCGGCCGCCGCCTCCATCCCCGCGATGACGAAGGGCGAGCCCACCCTGGTACGGTCGACGCGGCCGAACCAGCCCACGCCCTCGATCGCCGAGTTCGACGTCACCGGCGTCACCACCCGGTCGGCCCCGAGAAACCGTGCCGCCAGCATGCCGAGCACGTCGCCACGCACGAACTCGCCCGTCCCATCGATCAACAGCGGGCGGTCGCCATCGCCATCGGTCGAAACGATCGCATCGAGCTTGTGCTGGTCGATCCAGCCGAACCGCGGCTCGAACAGCGCGTCCGAAAACGCCTCCGTATCCACCGCGACGAAGGTCTCGGATCGGTCGAGGCGGATGACCTCTGCCCCCGCCCGGGTCAGGAACGACACCAGCAGGTCGCGCGCCACCGAGGAATGCTCGAACACCCCGATGCGCCAGCCGCTGAGTGCCTTGGTGTCCAGCAGCTCGCGATAGCGCTGGCGGTAGCGATCGCCGGCTAGCGCGCTCTCGTCCACCGCCCTGCCTTCACCCTGCGGCACGGCATCTGTCAGCGCGGCCGAAATCCCGGCCTCGTCGGATTTGGTGATCTCGCCCGCAGCGACGTAGAATTTCAGCCCGTTCCGGTCCGCCGGGATATGGCTGCCGGTGACCATGATGGCCGGCGCCCCGTTCGCCATCGCGTGAAGCGCCAGCGCCGGCGTCGGCAGCACGCCGCAATCGACCGGCTCAAGACCGGCCGCGCGGATCGCCACTGCGCAATCGTCGCTGATCGCCGGGCTCGAAGCGCGTAGGTCGCGGCCGAGATACACCCGCCCACCCGGAACCGTGCCAAGATGGGCGAGGAACGCCGCCGTATACCGGCGCGCCGCGCCTCCTGTCAGCTCGGTGGCGAGCCCGCGCAACCCGCTGGTGCCAAACTTGAGCGAATCCGACATGCCGCATGCTCCCGGAAGGTGATAGCCGAAGCATTCTCATGGCCTTGGCACGCCGCGCAAGCCGTTCAGGCGGCGTTAATGTTTCGTTCATCTTACCGCGGCAGTTTGGTCAGCATGATTGTCGAAAAGCGCTCACTGAACTGGCTGCCGCGCGCCTCGATCTCCGACGAGATGGACGCCGCCCGCGAGAAGCGCCGCGCCTATCTCCAGGCCGACCTCGCCAGCGCCGCGAACTACAACTCCGCGCTGATCTCGACCAACACCTCGACCACGGACTCGGTGAATCTCACGATGAGCATCGCGGTGTCGCGCCTTCGGAACGGCACCACCAAGAAGGTCTAGCGGCTTGCGTCCATTGGGCAAATTCCTCAATCTGCTCCGATGTCGCTCGCTGAGTTCTTCGCCCGAAACGTAACGGAAGTCGCCCGCCACCTGCTTGGCGCCGAGCTTCTCGTCGATGGCGTCGGCGGCCTGATCACCGAGACCGAAGCCTACCACCCGACCGAGCCGGCCTCGCACGCCCACCGCGGCCCAACCCCGCGCAACGCCTCGATGTTCCTCGGGCCCGGCCACGTCTACGTCTACCGCTCCTACGGCATCCACTGGTGCCTGAACTTCGTCTGTGCCGACGGCGCAGCCATCCTCATCCGCGCCCTCGAGCCACGCACCGGCATCGAAAAAATGATTGAACGGCGGGGACTTACCTCCCCGCGTGAGCTCTGCTCCGGTCCCGGGAAACTGGCCGAGGCCCTCGCCATCACCAACGCACACGACGGCCTGAGACTCGACGCCCCGCCTTTCACCTTCCGCCAGCCGGGCACTCCGGCGCCGGTCGTGACCGGGCCCCGTATCGGCATCACCAAGGCCGCCGACCTCCCGTGGCGCTTCGGCCTCGCCGGCTCCGCCTATCTCAGCAAGGCGTTCCGGCCGGGCTGACGGCTACGGGCGCCCCTCGGCCGGCTCATCCGCCTCGGCGCTGACCACAACCGCCGCAGGCGGCTCGGCCCGCGACAACGCCAGCGGTGGAAAACAGACATGGGCCGGCATCGACCCGAAGAACTGGTTCATCACACCATCGATGCTGGTCGTCCTGATGCGTCCCCTCAAGCAAGGCACGTTAAGTACCCGTGTCGCCAGCGGAAAACACTGCTCGATGAGACGCTGCGCACCGGCCGGGGTGACCATATAGGCAAAGCCGCCGAAGGCGTTGAACAGCCGCAGCGGCACCACCGGCGTCACAGCAGTGGCGAAGTTTTCGAGATCCTCGTCACGGGCAGTCTCGCGGGTGAATCGACCGCGATAGCGGCAATCGGGCGTGATCTGGAAGTCGATGCCGGACTGCGTGTTAACTCCAAGCTGCAGGTACTCCCACCCATCGGGGACCACGTCGAGCAGCCCGAGCACCCGCGGCACGAAATCGCGGCGCAGCACCGCGCTGTCCTGGAAGATGCAGGTCGTGCGCTGCGTTTCAACCGCCTGGTGCCAGCAGAGCCAGTGCGACAGCGCGTTCGCCACGCCCTCCGGCGTCCACTCCTCGATGTCCGGGTCGATGAGATCGATCTGGACCAGTTCCCTGAGGTCAACCTCCCGTCCCTCGGTCGCCGCCACCACCTCGACCGGCAGGCCAAGATGTCCGTTGGTGCTGTTGAACTGCGCCAGCCGCTCGGGCGTACTCTCGGCGCTCAGCACCAGCCAGTCGATGTCCTCGACTGTGGTCGGGCGAATGTCCTGCATGTTCATGTCATCTACCTGCAAACGCCCTAGGGCATCGATGTTGCCGCGACCGCGCACGGGATTTCAATGGGTTATGCATTTACCGTCGACACCGTCTTGTCGTTGCGCGCCATGGCGATCGGCGGAACCGATATGAACGCGGCCATTTCGCCGTAGTAGCTGTTCATGAGCGCATCCGCCGTCTTGGCCCGCAGCATGATGTTGAGCTGCCGGATGTAGCGGAATGTCCACGACAGCGGAAAGCAGTAGTCGAGCAGTTTCTGCGCGCCCCTGGGGCTGACGACATAGGCGCAGGCGCCGAAGCTCGTGGTCAGCCGGACCGGTGTGACCGGGGCTTCGGAGTTCACGAACCGCTCGCACTCGGCCGCGGTCGGGTACCACCGGTCGAAATCCCCGTACACGAGGCATCCGGGAACCAGCTCTGCCTCCAGCACCGAGTCCGTGTTGAGCCCGAATTGCATCAGGTCCCAATACGATGGCAGGCTGCCCACCATCTCATGGGCCAGCCGTGCGAAATCGTTCCGCAGGAGCACGTCATCCTCGAATATTCCAACCGGCTGGCCGGTCTCGACCGCCCGCAACCAGCATTGCCGATGCGATAGCGCGGCGCCCAGGGCACCCGCCACCCACTGGAGGTCGGGCGCTATCAGCCCGGTGCGTATAAGTTCTTCGCGATCGAGTTTCTGTCCATCGACGGCCTCCATCGCCTCGACGGAGAGCCCCTGATGCGCGTTGTTCTCGATGAACTGTTCGAGCCGCTCCGGTGTTCGCTTGAGGGTAATCACCACCCAGTCAATATCGGCCCTCGAAGCCACGATCTTCCCCGTACGGCAGCCCAATACTGTCATGCTAGTTGAGCGCGTTATCCGCCGCAATGCCGCGGCTCCGACACGACCGATCAGCGCACACCCACGGTCGACTGGTCCTTGTCGTTGATCGGCACGGCAATCGGCGGAACGCTGACATAGGCGGCCATGGTCCGATACTGCTCATTCATCAGCGCGTCCTTGCTAGCCGGCAGGAGCATCGCTTTCAGTGTCGGAATCGGAATCGCTCGCCTCGACATCGGAAAGCAGCCGTCGATCAGCTTCCTGGCGCCGCTCGGCGACACGACGTAGCAGCAGTTGCCGAATGAGTTGTGCATCTTGACGGGAACAGCGGGGTCGGTGCTCACGACGAAGCGCTCGCAATCCTCGAACGTCGGGAACCACACGCTGAACCCACCCCGCACGTTGCAGCCCGGATGGATTTCGAGGTCGAACACCGAATCCGTGTTGAAGCCCAGGTGGATGATGTCCCAATCGGGTGGCAGCGCCCCCATCACCTGCTCCGAACTCCTAAGGAAGTCGTGCCGGAGGAAGACATCATCCTCGAGGATGCCAACGGCCCGGCCGGTTTCAACCGCCCGCTCCCAGCACAACAGGTGCGACAGCGCCGCGCCAATGGCACCCGGCTTCCAGTCGAGCCCCTCCACCATCAGCCCCTGGTCGACCAGCCTCTGTGGATCGACCGTCATGCCGTCAACCGCCGCGAGGACCTCGTAACGCAGGCCGACCTGGGCATTGATCAGCTGAAAAAGCTCCAGCCGCTCCGGCGTCCGCTTGAGGCTGATGACTACCCAATCGATGTCCGGAGTGGCCGCCATGATTTCCTCTGTCGCGTCGCCCGGCCACCAATAGAGGGCTATGAACGTCCGGGCAACCAACGCCGTCCGGTGACTGGTTGTCGCGGCGGGTTTCACTTCGGCGCGGCTTTCGATAGGTTGCGCTCCCAACCAATAAGGAGACGCCCGTGCAGGTCGAAGTGCTGATCAAGGAATTGCTGGCAACCGGCAGCATGAACGAGGACACCACCGGCGACCTGAACCGCTGGCTCGAAGAGTCGGCGGCGGGCACGTTGCACGCCGACGACGCGGAATACATTGCCGCGCTGCACGCCAAGGTCACCGGCGCGCCCCTGCCCGAGCCGGTCGAAACCGTTGCGGAGCCCGCACGCCTCGATGGCCTCAGCATCGAAGACTGGCGCGACCGCGCGCTGCGCGCCGAAGCCGAGCTCGCCGCGCTCAAGGACAGCGTCGCCTCGACAAGCGCTTGATCTCTCACCATTATTTTACCGCGGCCTGAGTAGCGGCCGCCACAATTGTGCGTTCAAGGTGTCTGCCCCACGGGAGATATCCATGCGTCTGTTCGTCACGATTCTACTTGCGCTGGCCACTTTCGTTGCGCCAGCGCTGGCTCAACCTGTGCAACTCGCCACGAGGCTCGTCAGCAGCGAACTCGACATGCCGCTCTTCGTGGCGGCGCCGTCGGGAGACCCTCGCCTGTTCGTGGTCGAGCAGACCGGAAAGATCCGGATTCTCGCTGACGGCCGGTTCCTAGACGCGCCCTTTCTCGACCTGAGCGCCAGCGTCAGCGGCGGCAGCGAGCAGGGCCTGCTGGGCCTCGCCTTCCATCCCGGCTATGCCGAGAACGGCCGTTTCTTCGTCAACTACACCGACGCGAACGGCGATACCCAGATCGTCTCGTACTCGGTCTCGACCGACGCCAACGTCGCCGATCCGGCCTCCGCTTCGGTGCTGCTCAGCATCGACCAGCCCTATGCCAACCACAACGGCGGCTGGCTCGGCTTCGGTCCGGACGGGCTGCTCTACATCGGCATGGGCGATGGCGGCAGTGGCGGCGATCCCCAGCGGCGGGCCCAGAACCCCGACGAGCTGCTCGGCAAGATCCTGCGCATCGATGTCGACGGCGCCGCCCCCTACGCCATCCCGCCCGGCAATCCGTTCGCCAACGGCGGCGGCCGCCCGGAGATTTTCGCCCTCGGCGCCCGCAATCCCTGGCGCGTCGCCTTCGACGGCAACGACATCTACATCGCCGATGTCGGCCAGAACGCTATCGAGGAAATCGACGTCATCACCACCACCGACGCCGGGGCCAACCTCGGCTGGTCGATCATGGAAGGCGACCGCTGCTTTCGCGAGAACACCTGCAGCACCGATGGCCTGGTCCTGCCGATCCACCAGTACACCCATGACGCGGGCGGCTGCTCGATCACCGGCGGCTACGTCTACCGCGGCAAGGCCCTGCCCGAGCTATCCGGCCACTACTTCTTCGCCGATCTCTGCGAAGGCAAGCTGCGCTCGCTCCGCTACGGCGACGGCAAAGCCAGCGATGGGAGGGACTGGACCGATCAGCTCGATGCGATCGGCGCCATCACGTCCTTCGGCCTCGACAGAGCCGGCGAGCTCTACATCACCACGCTCGAAGGCAATCTCTTTCAGCTGGTCCGCGCTGACTAGCGCTGATTATGACGAGAGGTGGTGGGCCCACCAGGACTCGAACCTGGAACCAGACCGTTATGAGCGGTCGGCTCTAACCATTGAGCTATGGGCCCCTGCCCGACAGACGGACGCTGCCTCTTAGCAAGAGGGGCCGCGGATGCAAACACCCTAGAGCGCTCTGCTCCGGCGTTTCGGCTGTTCGTCCTTCCAGAGCAGCCGCCGATAGAGCGTCGAGCGGTCGATCCCCAGCGCCCGCGCCGCGGCGGACAGGTTGCCGCGGTGACGCTCGACCGCGCCCCGCATCGCCGCGTCGGTAAGCAGCCCGAGACCGCCTTCCAGGGACATCGACGGAGAGCCAGGCGCACGTACCGCCTGTGGCAACGCCGCTAAGGCGATCTCCTCGTTCGGATCATGCAGGGCGGCCAGGGCCTGCAACGTGCCGGCGAGTTCGCGGAAATTGCCGGGCCAGGCGTATTGCTCCAAGTGCTCGAGGACCAGGTCGGGCAGACTCCGGTGGTTGGGCGCCAGCCGCGACCAGAAGCTCTCGACCAGCGCTGCCCGGGCGGGCAGTTCCGCCACCCGGGGCAGCCTGATCACATACTGTGCAATCCGGAAATAGAGGTCCGCCCGGAAGGTACCGACGCTGACCATCGCCTGCAGGTCGCGATTGGTGGCGCAGATCGGCACGAAGTCCGCCTTCTGCGGCGCGCCACCGCCCAGCGGCGCCACGGCCTTGTCCTGCAGCACCCGCAGCAGGCGGGATTGCAGCGCCAGCGGCATGTCGCCGATCTCATCGAGAAAGAGGATGCCGCCCTCGGCCTGCTGCACCAGCCCCTTGGAGCCGGATTTGCTGGCGCCGGTGAAGGCACCGGGCTCGTAACCGAAGAGCTCAGCCTCGATCAGGCTCTCGGGCAGCGCGGCACAGTTGATGGCGATGAACGGCTTGCCGGCGCGAATGGTCAGGCCATGGAGGTGCCTGGCGAACACCTCCTTGCCCGCCCCCGTTTCGCCAGCGATGAGCAGCGGAATCTCGGCATTGACGAGCCGGATGGCCTTCGCCAGGTCGGCACGTGTCGCGTCACTGAAGAACGGTGCGCCCGGCTTCGGTTTTGCCGCTCGCGGCAGGCCCTGGGCAAAACGCGCCGGACTCGCGGCCGGTTGGCTGACCGAGGCGAAATAGCGTTCGCCGTTCCGCGTACGCAACTCGCTACGCCCCGCCGAGAGGCCCGCACTCTCGAAAATCTGATCCTGCGTCATCTGGCGCAGGGCTTTTCGATCGAGGCCGACGAGATGCAAGGCGCGCCGGTTGCCGGCGATCAGCTTGCCGCCGTCGAACACCAGGATGCCCTCGCGCGCCGTCCCCAGGAGATCGGCGCTGCGGTGGAAGCGTACGACCGTCATCTCGGCGAAGCCTCGTGCGAAGAAGCGATGCTCGATCTGTTCGACCGCCAGCCGGACCAGACCCATGGCGTGTGTGTGCTGGCTGGAAGCATGCCCCGACATGTCCAGCACGCCGGCCAGCTTGCCGTAGGGATCGACGATCGGAACGGCCGCGCAGTGCAGGATGCCGTGCGGCTCGAAGAAGTGCTCGGCCCCGTGCACCTCGATGGCGCGGCCCTCCGCCAGCGCCGTGCCGATCGCATTGGTGCCGGTGCTGTTCTCTGACCAGGCGACGCCGGGGCGCAGGGCAACGGCCGCCGCCCGGCCAGCGAATTCGGGGCTGCCCGCAGTGTCGAGCACGAGGCCCTTCGCATCGGTCAGGATCACGACGCTGTCGGTCAGCTTGGCCTCGGCGCGAAGCGACACCAGTTCGGAGCGAGACAGCAGCCGCAGGGTATCGTTCTGGTCGTGCAGGGCCCGCAGCTCGGCCGCGCTCATCGCTTCGGCGTGAATCGTGCCCCCGGCATGCAGTCCCTGTTCGGCGCAACGCAGCCAGGAGCGCAGGATCGGTGCTGCGATCAGCCCTTCCGGAACTTCGCCGCTGGAGAAGAATTTTTCGCGTGCCGCGGCCAAGGCCGTATCTGGCGCAATGTTCATCCTCCCACCCTCCCAGTTGTGGCAGTTTGCAACATATGTTGCGTCCGCCAACGGTCCTGATCGTGGCAAAGTGTTGCACCGGGATGTCTGATCCGTCCAGCTTTCTGTACAACACGAATTCTTCGCGATTACGATCAACGACTTAAGGCCGCTGGCACGGCCGTTGCAACGCGAAGGGCATCCAAAATGGGAGGATGCCATGAACAAACCGGAATTCGTCGGCCAGCGGACCAGGTCCCCGTACAAGGTCAAATACGGCAACTATATCGGCGGCAGGTGGGTCGATGCCGTAGACGGCGAAACCTTCGAGAACACATCGCCGGTAACCGGCCAGGTCATCTGCGAGGTCGCCAGATCCAAGGCCGCCGATGTCGAAAAGGCACTCGACGCGGCGCACAAGGCTGCCCCCGCCTGGGGCCGCACCTCGGTCGCCGAGCGTGCCGTCATGCTCAACAAGATCGCCGATCGCATGGAGCAGCATCTCGACGAGATCGCGCTCGCCGAGACCTGGGACAATGGTAAGCCGATCCGCGAGACGACCGCCGCGGACATCCCGCTGGCGATCGATCACTTCCGCTATTTCGCCGGCGCCATTCGGGCGCAGGAAGGCGGCATTTCCGAACTCGACCAAGACACGGTCGCCTACCACTTCCATGAGCCGCTGGGCGTCGTCGGCCAGATTATCCCGTGGAACTTCCCGATCCTCATGGCCGTGTGGAAGCTCGCCCCGGCGCTGGCCGCCGGCAACGCCGTGGTCCTCAAGCCCGCCGAGCAGACGCCAGCCTCGATCCTCTACCTGATGGAGCTGATCGAGGACATCCTGCCGCCCGGCGTCATTAACATCGTCAACGGCTTCGGCCTCGAAGCTGGCAAGCCGTTGGCCAGTTCCAACCGCATCGCCAAGATCGCCTTCACGGGCGAAACGACGACGGGCCGGCTGATCATGCAGTATGCAAGCCAGAACCTCATCCCGGTAACGCTGGAGCTGGGCGGCAAGTCACCCAACATCTTCTTCAAGGACGTGCTGGCTGAGGATGACGACTTCTTCGACAAGGCGCTCGAAGGCTTCGCGATGTTCGCGCTCAACCAGGGCGAAGTCTGCACCTGCCCAAGCCGTGCCCTGATTCAGGAGAGCGTCTATGACCGCTTCATGGAGCGGGCGATCGAGCGGGTCGAAGCCATCAAGCAGGGTTCGCCCTTCGAGATGTCGACCATGATCGGCGCGCAGGCTTCATCCGAGCAGCTCGAGAAAATCCTGAGCTACCTCGATATCGGCCGGCAAGAAGGCGCCAAGGTGCTGACCGGCGGCGAGCGCAACAACCTCGAGGGCGAGCTGGCCGGCGGCTACTACGTTAAGCCGACCGTCTTCGCCGGCCACAACAAGATGCGTATCTTCCAGGAGGAGATCTTCGGCCCGGTCGTCTCGGTCACCACCTTCAAGGATGAAGAGGAAGCGCTCGCCATCGCCAACGACACGCTCTACGGCCTCGGTGCCGGCGTGTGGACGCGCGACGCGAACCGCGCCTACCGCTTCGGCCGCGGCATCCAGGCGGGCCGCGTCTGGACCAACTGCTACCACGCCTATCCGGCACATGCCGCCTTCGGTGGCTACAAGCAGTCCGGCATCGGCCGCGAGAACCATCGCATGATGCTCGATCATTACCAGCAGACCAAGAACATGCTGGTTTCGTACTCCCCCAAGAAGCTGGGCTTCTTCTGAAGCAAGCCCGGCTTGTCGACGTCGGGCGAGGACAGGTCCGCCCCTGCCCTCGCCCACCTGCTCATCCCGGCGGTCGCCCGCCGTCCGTCTACGGCGTCCACAAGCGTTGGGCGTTCCATCGGGATGAGAGTGTCGGGAGGAACCCATGACCAAATATGTCGCCCGCGTCGTCGCAACGCCAACCGCCCTCGAACTGATCGCCCAGATCGAAGGCCGGCACGGCAAGGTCATGTTCCACCAGTCTGGTGGCTGCTGCGACGGATCGTCCCCGATGTGCTACCCGCTCGGTGAGTTCATCGTCGGTGACCTCGACGTGCGGATGGGCGAGATCGGCGGAGCGCCGTTCTACATGTCGCCCCGCCAGTTCGAATACTGGCAGCACACCCAGCTGATCATCGACGCCATCCCCGGCCGCGGCGGCATGTTCAGCCTCGACAACGGTACGGAGCGACGATTCCTCACGAGGTCCCGGCTCTTCACCGATGATGAGCACGAGCGGCGCGAACCAATAGCTCAGAGCCGAGCGATCTAGCTCGCCGACAACGGCAGCGTGATGCGGAAGCAGGCACCGCGGGCCCGGCTCGGCACCAGCTCCAGCCGGCCGTTCATCCGGCTGATGATCTGCCGCGAGATTGCCAGCCCCAGCCCTGCCCCAGGCGCGGCAGTTACGCCCTGTGAGCCGCGGGCGAATTTCTCGAAGATCAGCGTCCGCTCGTCGCTGGCGATGCCCGAGCCATTGTCGATCACGTCGACGACGTAGCTGCCGCGCGAAATGCGCGAGCTGATCTCGACCACCGGATCGTCGGCGTCGTTGTACTTCACCGCGTTCGACACGAGGTTGATCAGCACCTGGCTCAGCCGGTCAGCATCGGCGTCGACGCGGACATGGTGCGCCTGCCGGCCGACGACGATGCGCATGTTGCGCTGTCGCGCCAGCGCCATACAAACCTCCACGGCGCGATCCAGCACCGCTTGCGCGTCGGTCGGCACGTTCCGCCAGCTGCGCGCCCCCTGCTCCAGCGCGTTGAGGTCGAGGATCTGGTCGAGGAGCTTGGTCAGCCGGACACTCTCCTTGTGGATCGTCGCGACGAACTTTTGCCGCTCCTCCTCCTCGAGGCGCGGCTCGCCGAGCAGTATTTCCGAGAATGAGCGGATCGAGGTCATTGGCGTGCGCACCTCGTGGCTGACCTGAGACAGGAACTCGTCCTTCTGGCTGTCGAGTTCGCGCAGCTGCCGGTTGGCTTCCTCGAGCTTCCGCGCTGTGTCCCGCAGCTCCGCCGACGTCCGCTCCAGCTCCTGCGAGTATTCGATCGTCTGCTGCGTCTCGTCGGCCATCTGGAGCACTTCCTCCAGCGACACGCCGCCGCCCGATACCACATTGCTGAGCATCACATGCGCCGAGGCCGCGCCGATCGCACCGGCCAGCTCCCGCTCCAACCGGTCGATGAACTGCGGCGTCGGCTCAGTCGTCGCCGTGCCTGCCTCCGCCCCCGCGCTGTCGAACAGCGCACTGGCGCGCTCGATGCCCAGCACGCGCTGCGCCACGAAGCGCAGATCGTCCGCCGTCGCCGAGCCGCGCACCAGCGCCGGCCCACCGCTGGCCTGCCGCCGGAACAGATCGACGAACAGCGCCGCCTGCACGCGCTCGAGCGCCGACTGGTTGGTGAACAGCGACACCACTACCAGCGTCGTGCTGTTGAGGAACAGGCTCCAGAACACGGCATTGACCAGCGGATCGATGCCCTCGAGCCCGAACAGCGCCTCGGGCCGCAGCCAGCGCATGCCCCACGGCCCCTCGGCCATGAGCTGCGCCACGACCGGCGAGGCGGACTCGAACGACGGCATGAAGCTCGACCAGGCCCAGACCACGAACCCCACCGCCACCGAGGCCGTCGCCGCCTTCAGCGATGCATCCTTCCAGAATAGCGCCGCGATGATCGCCGGCAGGAACTGCGCGACGCCGCAGAACGAGATCAGCCCGATCGGCGCCAGGGCATCGCTGCCGCGGGTCAGGTAGAAATAGAAGAAGCCGAGCGACAGGATCAGCGCGATCGAGAACCGGCGCGAGTTGAGCAGCAGCCGGCTGACGCCGCGCCCGTCGCCCACGCCTCGGCCCTGCGTGAACCGTAGCACCAGCGGCATAACGACGTGGTTCGACACCATGATCGACAGCGCGATCGACTCGACGATGATCATCGAAGTCGCCGACGAGAAGCCGCCGATGAAAGCGAACAGCGCCAATCCATCCTGCCCCGCCGCCAGCGGCAGCGTCAGCACGAACATGTCGGGGTTCGCCCCGGCGGGCATGATGGTCAGCCCGTAGAGCGCGATCGGCAGCGTGAACACACTCATCAGCAGCAGGTAGGCCGGGAAGGCCCATGCGGCCGTGCGCAGGTGGTTCTCGTCCGAGTTCTCGACCACCGTGATCTGGAACTGCCGCGGCAGGCAGATGATCGCGGCGATCGACAGCACGTTCATCGCGATCCAGCGGTCGTCGAACGTGCCGGTCGAGTAGATGTCGAGGCCCGCACTCTCGGCCCGCGAGAAGATCGCCTCGAACCCGCCGCCCACGAACACCACGAACAACCCCACGGCGAGGAGCGCCGCAAGCTTCACCACCGCCTCGAAGGCGATGGCCGCAACGACGCCGTGATGCTGCTCCTTCGCATCGACATTGCGCGTCCCGAACAGCACGGTGAACAGCGCCATACCTGCCGCCACGCCAAACGCCAGCCCCACCTCGTCGATACCGCTGAGGCTTCCCTGCCCGGCGCCACGTGCCCCCGTGATCGCCTGGATCGACGACGTCACCGCCTTGAGCTGCAGCGCGATATAGGGCGCGATGCCAACCACAGCGATAACCGTCACCAGCACCGCCAGCCGGCTCGATTTGCCGAAACGGGATGAGAGCAAATCCGCGATCGAGGTGATGCGCTGCTTGTGGCTGATCCGCACCAGCCGCCGCAGCACGAACCACCAGCCGACGAACACCAGCGTCGGCCCGAGATAGATGGCGAGATACTCGAGTCCGTTGCGCGCCGCCGAACCCACCGCGCCGTAGAACGTCCAGCTGGTGCAGTAGACCGAGATCGCCAGCGTGTAGACGAAGGGCGAGCGCAGGAACGACGAGCGCGACCGCCGCGCCTGCCGGTCGGAAACATAGGCAATGAGAAACAGCAGCCCGACATAGGCGACGCCGGTTGCGGTGACGAGATCGGCGCTGAGCATCAGCTCTCGTCCTCTCCCTCGTGCGGCAGGCGTCGCGCGAGCCACCACGCGCCGAACACCAGCAGCACCCAGCAGACGAAGAGGTAGATCACTTCGGCTGGCACGCCGAGCACGCGGCGCTGGACCTGGAACACCGATGCCAGCGGCGGCATGAACAGCAGGGCGCCCACGAGCGTCAGGAACAGCGCAGCGCTGACGAGCTTGCGGCGCTCCATCGCGACTTACCCCGCGGCCTCGGCGAGGAGGCGCTGTACAGCGCCGACGACATCGGCATTGGCATAGGGCTTGGTGACAAAGCTGGAAGCCCCCAGCTCTTCGGCGATCTGCCGATCCTGCGCCTGCCCCTTGGCGGTGAGGATCAGCACCGGCAGGTCATGGGTCAGGCGATCGGCCCTGATCTGCTTCAGCACCTCGAACCCCGAGCGCTTGGGCAGCATCACGTCGAGCACCACCAGCCGCGGCCGCTCGCGCCGGATCGCGGCCAAGGCGGCGTCGCCGTCGGTAACGGACTCTATCGATAAGCCGGCGCGCCGCAGGATGAAGTCGAGCGATTCAAGAATGCTCGGTTCATCCTCGGCAATGAGTACATCGACCGCCAAATTCCCCCTCCCGTCCCGACCTCCCAATCGGAACCTCGGGACAGTAACGCACACTCAACCGGCTTCGCCAATATCGAAACCGCGCGGGATCAATGGCGCCCGCACCGCCCCGGGCTGCCCGCCGGGCATCAGCGCCTCCTCCTGCCGGTCGGCGCAATCGCGCCGCGGACAGAGCCGGCAGGCCGGACCTACCGGCACATCGGCACCGGCATCGGCGAGATCGAGCCCGGCCGCATAGACGGTGCGATCGGCATGCAGCACGTCGCAAGCGAGCATCACGGACGTATGGATCGCCCCGCGATCAGCGAAGCTCGCCACCCTGCGTGCCTGCGCCCGCGCGACGAACAGGTAGCGCGATCCATCGGCAAACTGCGCGATCTGTCGCACCATCGTCTCGGGCGTGCGAAATGCGCCGTACAGCGCCCAGAGCGGACAGGCGTGCCCGGCCCCGGGCAGCGGCAGGCCGGGCAGTGGGAAGTGCTTGGTCAAGCGCCCCGCCGGATCGGACCGCAGGAACCCGAACGGCACGCCGGTCGCGCCAGGTTTCCGCAGCGTCACCAGCCGATGCGCCACCTGCTCGAAGCTCGCCGTGTAGATCTGGCGCAGGGCCTCGATGTCGTAGCGCGTGGTCTCGGCATCGTGGAGGAAGGCCTCATAGGGAAACACGATCGCCCCCGCGAGGTACGAACCGAGCGCGCGATACCCCAGCCGCCGCGCCGTATCTGACGCGAGCTCTGGCGCCATCACCTCGCGTTCGATGGCGACCGGCGCAGCCAGTTCGGCGTAGAGCCGCGTCAGCTGAAACTGCCGCGTCGCCGCAATCGCGCTCGTCTGGAACCACATGATCCTCGTTTCGACGTTGAAGTGGTACTGCCCGGGAAACCCGAGCGCATCGAGTTCCCGCGCGCCGCTCCGGACGACGCGAACGCCGAACCGATCATCGAGCAGTTTTGCCAGCGTCGCCTCGCCGAACGGCCCGGCCCGCTCGATCTCCGCCCGCAGATCGCCCGCCACCGCCTCGAGCGCTGGGAAATAGTTGTCCCGCTCGAAGATGAGATCGTCGAGTTCCCGCATCGGCGACAGCGAACGCCGTCCCTTCGCCTCCTGCTCGAACTGGCCGATGAGGCTTCGCGCCACATCGGTCAGCCCGCGCGTCTCCCGCGTGATCGAAGCAAGGAAGCGCCGGCGCTCGGTCTCGTCGAGATCGTCCGTATCCTCGAGAATTTCGGCGCTCGAGCGCACCGCGGTAATCCCCGACAACACCCGATGCAGCAGCTCCGCCAAGAGCGGATCGGACCGCAGCCGGTTGGCGAAATCGTCGGCATTGGCCTGCGCGCCCTGATAGGCCCGATGAAGCCGCGCGATGGCGACCGCGGCCGCCGGTTGCTGGGCGACGAGATCACGGGCGTCGAGCGTCTCGAGTTCGCCGGATCGTAGAATCGGGTCCGAAAGGGCCTCGTCGAGCTCGGCGATGAGTCGGTGCTCCGCGTCGCCGGAGAGATCGCCGATATCGACCTGCAACTCATGCGCCAGCCGCAGCAGCAGCGCCCCGCCGACCTGCCGCCGGTTACGCTCGATCAGGTTCAGATAGCTGGCCGAAATCCCCGCCTGCCGCGCCAGCGCCGCCTGCGAAATGCCCAGCGCCCGCCGTCGCGAGCTGATGCGTAGACCAATCGGTGACCGCAAGTTTCCCTCCCCCGCTGTCAATGAATTTACAGCATAAGGCAGCGATGAGATCAACGATTTACAGAATTACTCAACGATATCAGTGACCTATTGCAGTCATTATCTCGCTGCCGCATCGTACCGCCCTCGCGGTGAGGTGTTCGGCAATGTACCGGTCCCCCGCGCTTGAGGAGGACGAAATGACCAATTTGAAGGGCTTCAGCCGCCGTGGTGTGCTGAAGGGCGGGCTTGCCGGCATCCTCGCGACCGGCGTTTCACCACTGATCTTTTCCAAGGGCGCCTACGCGCAGGAATTCTGCAACGCACCCACCGGTGACACCGTCACCATCGGCTTCAACATGCCGCTGACCGGCGCGTACGCCGATGAAGGTGCCGACGAGCAGAAGGCCTACGAGCTGGCCGTCGAACACCTGAACGGCGGCGGCGATGGCGGCCTCATCCCCCACTTCTCGTCCAAGACGCTGAAGGGCAACGGCATCCTCGGCAAGAAGGTGGTGGGCGTCACCGGCGACGACCAGACCAAGGCCGATGCCGCCCGCGACTCGGCCCGCCGCATGATCGAGCGCGATGGCGCGGTGATGATCACCGGTGGATCTTCATCCGCCGTGGCCATCGCCGTGCAGGGCCTCTGCCAGGAAAAGGGCGTCATCTTCATGGCTGCCCTCACCCATTCCAACGACACGACCGGCAAGGACAAGAAGAAGTACGGCTTCCGCCACTTCTTCAACGCCTACCAGTCGGGCATCGGCCTCGCGCCGGTCCTCGGCGAAGCTTATGGCAAGGAGCGCATCGCCTATCACCTGACGGCCGACTACACCTGGGGCTGGACCCAGGAAGAATCGATCAAGAACGCCACCGAGGCGCTCGGCTGGAAGACGCTGACCCCGGTGCGTACCCCGGTCGGTGCCGGCGACTTCAGCCAGTACCTGACGCCGGTGCTCAATTCCGGCGCCGACGTGCTGATCCTCAACCACTACGGCTTCGACATGGTGAACTCGCTCACCCAGGCCGTGCAGTTCGGCATGCGCGACAAGCAGGCCAACGGCAAGCAGTTCGAGATCGTCGTGCCGCTGGTCTCCGACCTGATGGCCAAGGGCGCCGGTGAAGCCATGAAGGGCATTTATGGCACCTCCAACTGGGACTGGCAGCTGCCGGACGAAGCCTCCAAGGCCTTCACGAAGTCGTTCGGCGCCAAGTTCGGCCAGCCGCCGAGCCAGGCCGCCCACACCTCCTACGTGCAGGCCCTGCTCTACGCCGATGCGGTGGAACGCGCCGGCACCTTCTATCCGCCCGAGGTGATCAAGGCGCTCGAAGGCTTTGAGTTCGACGGCATGGGCAACGGCCCGACCACCTATCGCGCCGAGGACCACCAGTGCTTCAAGGATGTCTACGTGGTGAAGGGCAAGGACGCTCCCGCCAATCCGTTCGACCTCCTCGAAGTCGTCGCCACCGCCTCCAAGGAGAGTGTGACATACGATCCCGCCATCTTCGGCGGGGAGCTCGGCCCGGATACAGCGATCGCCTGCTGATCCGTCTTAGTCGGGTCCCTTCTCCCCTTGTGGGAGAAGGTGGCTCGGCGAAGCCGAGACGGATGAGGGGTGAGCCCCACGCACCGAGTTCCGGGCTCACCGCTCATCCGCCCTTCGGGCACCTTCTCCCACAGGGGAGAAGGTGTTCACCGCACCCATAGTGCGTCGGAGAACCCCATGGACGCCATTCTCGCGCAACTCCTCAACGGCCTCGACAAGGGCGGCGCCTACGCGCTCATCGCGCTGGGGCTCACGCTCGTCTTCGGCACGCTGGGTGTCGTCAACTTCGCGCATGGCGCGCTGTTCATGCTCGGCGCCTTCTGCGCCGTCACCTTCCGCTACCTGATTACGCTGGAAACCGTGACGGTCGACCCCACCCAGACCACCGCCTGGGGCACCGCCCTCGAAGTTCGCACGCCGCTGGCCCAGACATGGTTCGGCGACTGGGGCGCCGTCCTCATCGACTGGTCCGTCCCCCTATCGCTGCTCTTGGCCATTCCGGTGATGCTGGTGATCGGCATCGTCATGGAACGCGGCCTCATCAAGCACTTCTACAAACGTCCGCACGCTGAGCAGATCCTTGTGACATTCGGTCTCGCCATCGTGCTGCAGGAGATCGTCAAAGCCATCTTCGGACCCAACCCGATCAGCCAAGCCATGCCCTCGTCGCTGCGTGGCGCTGCCGATGTCGGCGCCCTGATCGGCCTCGCCCCCGGCGCAGTGACCTACCCGGTCTGGCGGCTGGTCTATTTCCTGTTCTCGGCCGGCGTCATCGCCGCCGTCTTCGCCTTCCTGCGCTTCACTACCTTCGGCATGGTGGTCCGCGCCGGCATGGCCGACCGCGAGACGGTGGGCCTGCTCGGCATCAACATCGACCGCCGCTTCACCATCATGTTCGGCCTCGCCGCCGTCGTCGCCGGCACCGCGGGGGTGATGTACACGCCGCTGCTGCCGCCCAACTACCATCAGGGCATGGATTTCCTCGTCCTGAGCTTCGTCGTGGTCGTCGTCGGCGGCATGGGCTCGCTGCCCGGTGCCGTAGCCGCTGGGTTCCTCCTCGGCATCCTCCAAAGCTTTGCCTCGATGAACGAGATCAAATCGCTCATCCCCGGCATCGACCAGATCATCATCTACCTGACCGCGGTGGTGATCCTCCTGGTCCGCCCGCGTGGCCTCCTCGGCCGGCGCGGCGTGATGGAGAGCTGACCATGGCCCTGTTCCAGCTTTCCCGCCGCGATGCCATCATCTTCGCCCTCTTCGCGCTGGTGGTCGTCACCATGCCGGTCTGGACCGCCCCGATCGGCGCCAACTATCCCGGCCTCCTGCAGAAATTCGCGATCTACGCGATCTTCGCCATCGGCTTCAACATCCTGTTCGGCCTTACCGGCTACCTGAGTTTCGGCCACGCGGCCTTCCTCGGCGTCGGCTCCTACACCGCCGTCTGGTCGTTCAAGCTGCTGACCATGGACGTGCTGCCGGCCATAGTCTTCGCCATCATCGTCTCCGGCCTCTTCGCCCTCGCCATCGGCTACCTGAGCCTCAGGCGCTCCGGCATCTACTTCTCCATCCTCACCCTCGCCTTCGCGCAGATGAGCTACAACCTCGCCTATTCGGTACTGACCCCGATCACCAACGGCGAGACCTCGCTCCAGCTCACCTTGCAGGACCCGCGCGTCATCGACCTCGCACTCGCCCCGCGCGGCGCCGGCCTGCCGACGGCGAGCCTTTTCGGCATGCCCTTCACCGGGCTTGCCGGCTTCTACTTCTGCGCCGTCGTGCTGATCCTCGCCTTCTTCTTCGCTCAGAAGGTTTCCGCCTCGCCCTTCGGCATGATGCTGCGGGGCATCAAGTCCAACCAGACGCGGATGAGCTACACCGGCTTCCACACTCGGCCCTACGCGCTCACCGCTTTTGTCATCTCCGGCATGTATGCCGGCCTCGCCGGCGCCCTGCTTGCGGTCACCGATCCCCTCGCCGGTGCCGAGCGCATGCAGTGGACCGCCTCGGGCGAGGTGGTGCTGATGACCATCCTCGGCGGCGTCGGCACGCTGGTCGGCCCGGTGATCGGCGCTTGGCTGATCAAGTATTTCGAGAACATCTTCTCCTCGTTCAACGAGGGCATCCTCAGCCGCTTCTTCGACTTCATCCCCGCCCCGGCGCACGACGCAGTCATCGCCATCGCCAGCAAGTTCGTCGGCGAAGGCTGGCAGTTGACGCTGGGACTGCTCTTCGTCCTCGTCGTGGTCTTCCTACCCGGCGGCATCATGGAAGGCGTCCGCCGCATCGCAGCGCTGTTCAGCCGACGCAACACGCCCACCACACCCGGCGCCGTGCGCGCCCAGCCGGCGGAGTAGCCCCATGGCCATCGCGCAGCGCAACGTCGTCCTCCACGTCGACGATGTCAGCAAGAACTTCGGCGGCCTACAGGCCCTCTCCGACATCGACTTCAGCGTCGAGGAAGGCACCACCCACGCCATCATCGGTCCCAACGGCGCCGGCAAATCGACACTGCTGAACGTTATCGTCGGCCGCCTGGCGCCCACCCGTGGCGCCGTCGTGTTCGACGGCAACGTGCTCACGGGAAAGCGCCCCCACGAGATCAACCAGATGGGGGTCGCGCGCGTGTTCCAGACGCCAGAGATCTTCCCCGAACTCTCGGTGCTGCAGAACGTCATGACGCCAGCCTTCGCCAAGCGCGACGGGGCCTTCCGGATCAACATCCTCCGCTCGGTGGACAACGAGGCCGGCATTCGCGACGAGGCCGAGGCCATCCTCGAGGATGTCGGCCTCTCCGGCCGCCGCCACTCTCACGCGGGCGCTCTGAGCCGCGGGGACAAGCGGCGCATGGAGCTCGCCATGTGCCTCATACAGCACCCGCGCCTGCTGCTGCTCGACGAGCCGACCGCGGGCATGAGCCGGCACGACACTAATACCACCATCGACCTCCTCAAGAAGATCAAGGCGCGCGGCATGACCAAGGTGATCATTGAACACGACATGCATGTCGTGTTCTCCTTGGCCGACCGGATCTCCGTCCTTTCGGGCGGCAGGATCATCGCGGAGGGACTTCCCGATGAGGTACGCGGCAGCGCCAAGGTACAGGAAGCCTATCTCGGTGGCGCCCACCGCCTGGAGGCCCACTGATGAGCGCGATCAGCATGGACACTGACCTCACCGCCGTGGCCCAGCCCGCCGCCACCGCCATCCCGCGCGAAACCCCGTTCTTCGCCGTCAGGGACGTCCACGCCTATTATGGCGAGAGCTACATCGTGCAGGGCGTCTCGCTCGACGTGCAGCACGGTGAAATCCTTGCCCTGCTCGGCCGTAACGGCGCCGGCAAGACCTCGACGCTGCGCACCATCGCCCGCGTCGACAACCCCTCCCTGAAAGCCGGCGAAATCTGGCTCGACGGCAGGCCCCTCCACCAGATGAAGGCCTTTGAAGCCTCGCGCGCCGGCATCCAGCTCGTCCCCGAGGACCGCCGCATCATCGCCGGCCTGACCGTCGAAGAGAACCTCACCCTCGCCCAGGTCGCCCCCGGCCGCGGCTGGGACCTCGACCGCATCTACGGCCACTTCCCTCGCCTCGCGGAACGCCGGCGGCAGGAGGGCGTCACGCTGTCGGGCGGCGAACAGCAAATGCTGGCCATCGCCCGCGCCCTCACCCGCGACATCAAGCTGCTGCTGCTCGACGAACCCTACGAGGGCCTCGCCCCGGTGATCGTCAACGAGATCGAGAAGATCCTCAACGAGATCAAGGCACTCGGCATCACCACCATCATCGTCGAGCAGAACGCCATCGCCGCCCTGCGGCTGGCCGATCGCGCCGTTATCCTCGATACGGGCGAAGTCGCTTTTGCCGGCTCGGCGAAAGCCGTGCTCGAGAACGAGGACCTGCGTCGCGAATACCTGGCGGTCTAGCCGAGCCGGACCGGACGCAACTTTTTCGTTGCGCCGATGTCGATTGCAATTGGTCCCGCTCGTTGTGTCCATGAACGGTGCCCACATCGGGTACCGACGAGACAAGGGACACCACCATGCGCAAGCTTACAGCAGGCTTCTTCCACTCCGTCGACGGCGTCATCGAGTCGCCGAATCTCTGGCAGTTCGACGCGTTCGACGACGAATTGGGCGCATTGCTCGGCGAAATCATGCCCAGGATCGACACAGTGCTGATGGGCCGTATCGGCTGGCAGGAATGGGCCGGCTACTGGCCGACCGCCAGCGCCGACGCGGACTTCGGCGCCTTCATCAACAACATGCCGAAGTACGTAGCCTCGCGCACGCTGAAGCAGGACGACCTCGCGATCTGGCAGAACTCCACCCTCATCGAGGGCGACGTGGTCGACTTCGTCCGCGACCTCAAAAATCAGCCCGGCGGTGAGATCGCCGTGATGGCCGGCGTGTCGCTGGCGCGAAAACTGTTCTTCGCCGGGCTGCTCGAGGAACTCACCCTCATTACCCATCCGGTCGTCGCCGGCGCCGGCAAGCGCATGTTCGAACCGACCGACCCGGTCACGCGACTCGAGCTCAAGAAGAGCTACTCGACCAGCAAGGGAAACGTGATCTCGGTCTACGGCCTCAAGCCCGAATAAGCAGAAGGCCCGCGCATCGCCGGATGCGCGGGCCTTCAAAAGTCGTTGCTCGAGTAGGAGCTTAGAAGCTGAACTTCAGGCCGGCGAGCACGGTGCTCACCGGGATGCTCAGGCCGTAGTCACCCGAACCCTCGAAGTTGCTCTTGTCAAACGTGTCCTGGAACCGGTACTCGGCCACGGCCGAGATGTTGTCCGTCAGCTTGGCGCCAACGCCCGCGATGACCTGGTAGCCAAAGCTGCCGTAGTCGGCCGAGTTACCGGACCAGGCATCAGTGCCCCACACATAGCCCAGACCCACTGCACCGTAGATGCTGAATGTGTCGTTCAGCTCGACGGTGTACTTCGCGTTCGCCATCAGGCTAAGCGTCGAGTACGTTTCGTCGCCGTAGGAGTATTCGCGCGTGCTGTAGAGCACGTCGGCTTCGACGGACAGACCGTCCAGCACAACGACACCGGCCGTCGCTGCAAAGCTGTAGCCGAACTCGGTGTCGGCATCGCCGTCATCCGAGCCGTTTTCGTAGTAGTTGACCGGCAGATCCTGGACAACACCGCCCAGCAGCTGGAAATAGATGCCGCTGTTGACGAAGCTGGTGTCGGCGACAACCGGAGCTTCTTCGACGATCAGGTCGGCGGCCTGAACACCAACAGCACTAGCCAGCACAACGGCGGCGCCGAGCAAAAGAGAACGCATGTATATATTCCTGAGTGATATGCCCCGCGGCGCTGGTGCCACAGCCATCGTTAAAATACTGTAGCGGACGCGCAACAGGCAGCGAATTGCGCAGTCAAATCAACGTTTAGAAACAAATGGGCCCGGACGCCAACGGCATCCGGGCCCAGGAATATGGTGTCTGGCTGGCTTAGCCGGCGGCAGTGTAGGCCGTCTTCACCTGCGTGAAGAACTCGGCGGCGTACTTGCCCTGCTCCTTCGGGCCGTAGCTCGAGCCCTTGCGGCCACCGAACGGCACATGGAAGTCGACCCCGGCAGTCGGCACGTTCACCATCACCATGCCGGCCTCGGCGTTGCGCTTGAAGTGCGTGGCGTATTTTAGCGAGGTGGTGACGATGCCGGCCGAGAGACCGAAATCGGTGTCGTTGGCGGTGGCCAGCGCCTCCTCGTAATCCTTCACGCGGATCACCGCGGCCACCGGCCCGAAGATCTCTTCGCGCGAGATGCGCATCTGGTTGGTCGCTTCGGTGAACAGTGCCGGTTGCAGGAAGTAGCCCGGGTTGTCGCCCTTCACCAGACCACCGCCGACGGCAAGCTTGGCGCCCTCGCCCTTGCCGATCTCGATGTAATCGGTGTCCTGCTTGAGCTGGCCGGGATCGACCACGGGGCCGATCTGCGTGTCCTTGGCCAGCGCGTCGCCGACCTTGAGGTTACGAATCCGCTCGGTCAGCGCCGCGACGAACTTGTCGTGGATGCCTTCCGTCACGATCAGGCGCGACGACGCCGTGCAGCGCTGGCCGGTCGAGTAGAACGCGCTCTGCGCCGTCGTTTCGACCGCGACCGCGAGGTCGGCGTCATCAAGCACGATGGTCGGATTCTTGCCGCCCATCTCGAGCTGGAACTTGCGCATCACCTTGACGCTGGCTTCCGCCACGCGGCGCCCGGTGTTGACCGAGCCCGTGAAGGTCTGCGCCACGATATCCTTGCTATCGAGCATGGTCTGACCGACGACCGAACCCTTGCCCATTACCAGATTGAGCACGCCCTTGGGCAGCCCGTTGCGGTTGAGCATCTCGACGATGGCCCACGAGCAACCCGGCACCAGGTCGGCCGGCTTGAACACGACCGTGTTGCCGTAGGCGAGCGCCGGGGCGATCTTCCAGGCCGGGATGGCGATCGGGAAATTCCACGGCGTGATGATGCCGACAACGCCCATCGGCTCGCGCGTCATCTCGACGCCGACACCCGGACGCACCGACGGCACGCTCTCGCCCGTGAGGCGCAGCACTTCGCCGGCGAAGAACTCGAAAATCTGGCCGGCGCGGGTCACCTCGCCGATGCCCTCGGCCAGCGTCTTCCCCTCTTCGCGGCTGAGCAGCGCGCCCAGCTCGTCCTTGCGCGCGAAGATCTCATGCGCCGTCTTCGACAGCACGCCCCAGCGCTCCATGATGCCCGAGCGCGACCAGGCGGGGAACGCCGCCTTGGCCGCCGCGATGGCGTTGAGCGTGTCTTCCACCGTCGCCCGGGCATAGACGCCGACGACTTCGTTGGTGTTGGAGGGGTTGATGTTGTCCACCCCGTCGCCGCCGACCCATTCGCCGTTGATGAGGTTCTGGTGCAGTTCGGTCATCGGGTGCTTCCTTCGTTTGGTAGCGTGTATATGCACGGGGCGCGGGTCCTTCTCAAGACCGCCTCACCAAAAGTATGACTATTGTTTCGCCTACAGCAGACCGGCCTTCGCCAGGTCCCGCAGCAGGTGGCTCGCGCCATATGTCCAGGGCGCCGCTTCGGTCGACAGGCGCACCGTATTGCTCAGCGTGCCGAGCGACGGCGTCGAGATCGAGACCACGTCGCCGACCTTGTGCGTAAAGCCCTTGCCGGCGCCGCCGCGATCCTTCACCGGCGCGAACATCGTGCCGGTATAGAGCACGAAACCGTCCGGATACTGGTGATGCCGTCCGATCGACGCCGCCACCAGCGACTCTGGCGAACGGGAGATCTGGCTCAGGTTCGAGACTCCGGTAAGCTCGAACCCATCTTCGCCGCTGACGCTCAGCGCGATGTCGGCCGCTTTTACCGTCTCGATGGTGAACTTGCCGTCGAACAGCCGGATGAATGGCCCGAGCGATGCCGAGGCGTTGTTGTCCTTGGCCTTGCCAAGGAGCAGCGCCGACCGTCCTTCGACATCGCGCAGGTTCACGTCATTGCCCAGCGTCGCGCCGATGATCGTCCCCTTGGAGGTGACGACGACGACGAGTTCGGGTTCCGGATTGTTCCACTCCGATATCGGCAGGATGCCGACGTCGGCGCCATAACCGACGGAGGCCATGGGCTGGCACTTCGTGAAAATCTCGGCATCCGGACCGATGCCCACCTCGAGATACTGGCTCCAAACGCCACGCGCGATCAGGGTCTTCTTGACCTCCATCGCCGCGGGCGAGCCCGGCTCGAGCTGACTGAGATCCGTGCCCACCAGCCCCAGGATGTCCCCGCGCAGCGCGTCGGCCTTGGCCTTGTCGCCGCGCGCCTGCTCTTCGATCACCCGCTCGAGCAGCGACACGACGAAGGTCACGCCGGCCGCTTTCACCGCCTGTAGGTCGATCGGCGACAGCAGCGACGGCTCGTTGAGATTGGTCTTGCCCGACCACGAATTGGCCAGTAGCAGATGCAGGCTGCCGATCACCGGCCCCATGCTCGATTTGACGTAACCCGCGGGATCATCGAGTTCGGCGATGTCGCGCGAGGTGGGCGCTTCCTTCGACGTGATGTCGATGACATCGCCATCGCGCACCGTCACCACGCGTGGATGATCGAAACCGGGCACGCGGGCACGCCCCAGCAAGACGCCTTCGGTCGGAACGATCGGATTGGCCACGGCATCCCCCTCGGTTAGCGGCCGCTACCTAACCCGCCGCTCCAAACCCTGTCCAGCCGCGGTCGAGGTACGTGCCTCCAACTTTCGTTCGATTTCACCCCAAGGAAGATTCACTGGCGGGCGTCCAAGGTCATGAAGCGGCGTTCAAACACTGTTCAGCTACGCCGCACTAACACCCGATCGGCTGGGCATGTTCGCCCGGTCATAGGCCACACAGGAGAGACGCATGCGTCCGTTTACCGCCGCTTTCATCCCCCTCATGCTCGCGACCGCGCTCAGCGCCGCCCCGGTGCTTGCCCAGGAGACCTCGATGAACGGCACTGTCTCCATCAGCGGCATGGGCGAGGTCACCGGCGCCCCCGACACCGCCTTCATCAATTCCGGCGTGACGACCCAGGGCGCCACGGCCAAGGAGGCGCTCGACGCCAACACCAAGGCGATGAACGACCTGCTCGAAACTCTGAAGGCCGCCGGCATCGAAGCCCGCGATATCCAGACCTCCGGTTTCTCAGTCAACCCGAACTACGTCTATTCCGACGCGCGCGACGCCAATGGCTACCAGCTGCCGCCCAAGATCAACGGCTACCAGGTGTTCAACACCGTCAACGTCCGCGTCCGCGATCTGACCATTCTCGGCAGCGTGCTCGACAAGTCGGTGAGCGTCGGCGCCAACACCGTCAACGGCATCAGCTTCACCCTCGCCGATCCAAGCAAGCTCTATGACGAAGCCCGCAAGCTCGCTTTCGCAGATGCCAAGGAGAAGGCCGAACTCTATGCGGGCCTCGCCGACGCGGAGCTTGGCAGCATCCGCAACATCACCGAGGCCCAGGGCTTCGTGCAGCCGCCCCAGCCCTACATGATGAAGGCCGTCGCCGACTCCGCCGGCGCTGCCGTCCCGATCGCCACGGGCGAACTCAGCTACCAGATCAACGTCCAGGTCACCTGGGACCTCGACGACTGATTATGCGTGAGAGGGCGGACTTCGGTCCGCCCTACCCTACGAACACCTTCCACAGCATGTTCAGCCCGACGAAGGTCAGGAACGCCGCGAACGTCAGCTTCAGCGTGCGCTGCTGCAGCCGGTGCGCCAGCGCTGCGCCTAACGGCGCACAGAGCGCTGCGGCCACGCCGATCAGCACCAGCGCCGGGATGTTGATATAGCCAAGGCTCAGCGGCGGGCGTCCCTCGATGCTCCAGCCGGAGATGATGAAGCCCAGCGTGCCGGAGAACGCGATGAACACGCCGATCGCCGCACCCGTGCCCACTGCCTTGTGCATGGTCGCGCCGAAAGCATGCAGCGTCGGCACGCTCAGCGAGCCACCGCCGACGCCCATCAGCGCCGAGATATAGCCTACCACCGCCGCCGAAATCCGGTGCGTCAGCGCCGAACCGCCGAGATGCCCCATCAGACGCTCCTGGAACGGAAGCAGGATGTTGGCGGCGATGAACAGCGCCATCACCCCGAACACCACGCGCAGCACGTTGCCGCTGTAGAGCCCGGCCATCAGCCCGCCGATCAGCGTCGACGCCACGATGATCGGAGCCCAGAGCTTGAGCACTTCGCGATCCACCGCTCCCCGCTTGTCATGTGCCCGCGCGCTGGCGATGCCGGTGGGAATGATGATCGCCAGCGACGTGCCGACGGCAACATGCTGCACCACATCGCTGTCATAGCCCATCAGCGCCAGCGCCGCGGCGAGCGCTGGCACGATGATCGCACCGCCGCCGATGCCGAGTAGCCCCGCGGCGATACCCGATATGACGCCGGTGGCAGCAAGGCCGAGGACGAATGGCCAATATGTGGTGATCAGATCCAGCATGATGCCGGAGCAATGCCACGTCCGGCGGCCCGGCCCAAGCCGGAAGCGCGCCGTTTCGTCCACTATTCCCCCAGTCCTCGCACCACAATCGTCCGCGGGAACGCCGGCTCTGGCAGGCCAAACTGCGCCCGGTGTCGCACTGGTGCCACGATTGGCCGGTCCTGTCTCGCCGTCGGGAACCCGGATTCGCCTGAGGCGTTGGGCACTCGACGGGGGTATGTCACCAAACTGCAGAAGGTCTATCGGCCGTTCAGGTCCGGTTCAGCAGGACAGCGTCACTTCTCAAACAACTGACTCCAAAAAAAGGACAAAACCCATGCGCATTCGAAACTGGCTCCTCACGGGCACCAGTCTCGCCGTCCTCGCATTGGTACCAAGCGCCGCGTTTGCCCAGCAGGCCGAATACCAGGCCCTGCAGGATGCACAGGCCTCGGGCGACGCAGACGCCATTGCCAATGCCGAGCAGGCCTTTACCGAGGTCTGCATCGTGAACGGCTATTCCAGCGTCGAGGAATGCATTGCCGCGATCACCGCTGGGACCCAGCCGCCTGCCGCCGAAGAAGCTCCACCGGCTGAAGAGCCGGCCCCTGCTGCCGAAGAGCCCCCGCCGGTCGAGGAGCCGGTCCCGGCCCCGGAAGAGGCTGCGCCTCCTGCTGAGGAGCCGGCACCGGTTGAAGCGCCCGCTCCCGTGGAAGAGCCGGCCCCGGCCGAGGAACCGGCTCCCGCCGAGCAGGCCGCTCCCGTTGAAGAGCAGCCTCCGGCCGCCGAAGAGCCCACCGGACCTTCGGCCGAAGAGTTGCAGGCTCAGTTCGTCGCCGAGCTTCAGGCCGCGGTGAACGAGTACCAGGCCGCGCTGAACCTCGCTGCGACCGATTACGATGCCGCCAAGGCCCAGGCCGACGCAGCCGCTGCGAAGATTGAGCAGCTCTGCACCGCCAACGGCTATCCCGACATCAAGTCCTGCATTGGCCAGGACCTCCCGCCGCTGCCGCCCCCGCCGGCTCCCGCGGCTGAAGAGCCGGCCGCTCCGGCCGAACAGCCCGCCGCCGAGGAACGGGCTGCCCCGGCTGAGCAGCCCGCCGCTGAGCAGCCTGCGGAACAGCCGGCAGAGCAGCCCGCTGAACAGCCTGCGACCGAACAACCTGCTGCAGAGCAGCCCGCCGAAGCCGGTCCGACCGATGTGCCGGCCGACGCGGCTGCTACCAATCCGCAGCAGGCTGCGCTCGATCAGCTCGCGACCGCCGCCGAACTCTACAATGTCGGTGTCGGCCAGCTGCAGAACGGCGATCCGGCCGGCCAGTCGACCATCGACGCAGCCAACAACCAGTTCGCCCAGCTCTGTGCCGCTCTTGGCGTGAACGACGTTGCCGAGTGCCTCGCGCAGAACGGCATCACGCTCCCGCCGGTGCCGGAACTCGCAGCGCCCGCCGAACCCGCGCCGCCGCCGATCGCGGACCTGCCGGGTGCCAACGAGGACGTGACGCCAACGGCAGTTGAAGTGCTGCCCGAAAGTGTCGCGCCGGAAGCTGCCGCGTTCGTTCTCGACAGCCAGAAGGACGTCTCGACCGACGAAGCCGCCGGCCAGGCCCCGCCTGCCGAGGCACCGCCGCCGGCCGAGCCGGCTGGCCCGCCGCCGACCGACGACAAGGCCGCTCAGGCCGATATCGTAGCGATCGCCGCGCCAGAGCCTATCGCCAAAGTAACGGGCGAGCAGATCCAGGCCGACGCTCTTCCGCCGATGGAGGTGCCGCAGAACGTCACCATCATCAACAATGTGACGAACGTGACCAACGTGACCAACACCACTGTCAACAATACGACGGTGAACAACACGACCAACAACACCACCATCAACAACGGTGGCGGTGGTCAGGGTGGTGGCGGCCAGGGCGGTGGTGGTCCGAAGCCCCCTCCGGGCGGCAACAACTACACCAACTCCGGCTTCATCTTCCAGATTGGCGTCAATCTGGTGATCTCGAACCCGGGCCAGGACTTCGACCGCATCCGCGACAGCGATGAGGACGAGGTTTACTACGAGCGCCTGTCGAACGGCCGCGTGAAGGAGACCATTGAGCGTCCGAACGGCGTGCAGATCGTCACCATCCGCGATCGCTGGGGCAACGTGCTGCGCCGCTCGCGCATCATGCCTGACGGCCGCGAGTACATCCTCGCCTCCTATGATGAGGACAACTATGACGACGAGGACTACTTCAACAACTGGCGCGACCCGGGTGACGACCTCCCGCCGTTGCGCCTGACCATCCCGATCCGCGACTACGTGCTCGACGCCGACTATGCCGACGAGGACGACGTCGAGAGCTTCTTCGACGAGCCCCCGGTGGAGCGCGTCAAGCAGATCTACACGATCGAGGACGTGAAGCGTTCGGCCCGCCTGCGTGACTCGGTCCGCCGCGTCGAAGTGGGTAGCCTGACCTTCGACTCGGGTGCCGCGACCATCTCGCGCAACCAGGTCGGCGCCCTCAGCAAGGTGGCCAACGCCATGCTGAAGCTGCTCGACAAGAACCCGGGCGAGGTCTTCCTCATCGAAGGTCACACCGACGCTGTCGGCGGCGATCAGGCCAACCTGGTGCTGTCGGACGCGCGCGCCGCGACCGTCGCCCGCATCCTCACCGACTTCTATGACGTCCCGCCCGAGAACCTGGTCACCCAGGGCTATGGCGAGCGCTACCTGAAGGTGAAGACCGATGGTTCCGAGCCGCTGAACCGCCGTGTAGTGCTGAAGCGCATCACGCCGCTGGTGACCCTCGCGAACAACTAAGCTCGCGTCGCATCTACATTGAGAGGGCCGGGATCACCCCTGGCCCTCTCTCCTTTTCTCCGCCCCTGCGGCACACCATCCACTTGCCTCGACGCTTGTTTCGGCTATGCCTTGGCGGCCGACAATTGACCGGAGCCAGCATGCCCAAGCGTCTCGAACTCATCATCGAAGCCGTGATCCTCGCTTCGCGCTGGCTGCTGGTCCTGTTCTATCTGGGCCTCGCTCTCGCCCTCGCCGTCTATGCCGCGACGTTCGGCGTCAAGCTCTGGGATTTCATCAGCCACGTCTTCGACATCGAGGAGGCAGACGCCATCCTCAAGATGCTGGGCCTCATCGACGCCGCCCTGGTCGCGAGCCTCGTCGTGATGGTCATCATTTCAGGCTACGAGAACTACGTCTCGCGCTTCGACGACGAGGGTTCCGTGCACTGGCTGGGTGAGATCGACGCGGGCTCGCTCAAGATCAAGGTGGCTTCGACCATCGTCGCCATTTCCTCGATCCACCTGCTGCAGGTCTTCCTCAATGTCGGCACACAGACCGGCGAGCACCTGATGTGGTACACGCTGATCCACCTCGCCTTCGTCGTGTCGGCCCTGTTCCTCGCCTATATCGACCGGGTCTCGGCCCAGACCAAGACCATCGGCAAGGCCGCGAAGGGCGACAAATCAGCAAAATCGTCCGAAAAATCACCGGCCGGCGACACTGTCTCTTCATCCCCCGCGGGGTGAAACTGTCAACAGTTCCAGACATTTGCTGGTATAGACTGAATCAAATTCGCAAATGATCAGGCTTGCGGGAACGTTCGCCGCAGCTCTCGCGTTCTTACGGCTATACGGTACTCAAACAAAGGAGCTTGATCATGGCTGTCCCCGAACGCGATACCGTCTATACGACCGACGACGGCGCTAACCGCACCACGACGACCTATACTCGGGAGTCGAGTGCAACCGGCTGGTTCGTCGGCATCATCGTGGCTTTGGCCCTGCTGGCCATCGGCTACCTCGTCTTCTCGGCGAACTCGGGCCCGTCGACGACTTCGACGACCGTGAATAATACGCCGGCCATCGAGGCGCCCGCTACGACGACTGAGCCTGCCCCGATGACTGAGGCTCCGGCTACCGGTACCGAGACCACCCCGATGGCTCCGGCCACCGACGCGGCTCCGGTTGAGGCCGCCCCCGCCGCTCCGGCTGACGCTGCTCCGGCGACTGAGGCTCCGGCCGTCCCGGCTCAGTAAACCAATTCGGTCTCCGGGTTGAACTAAGTTCACCCTTGGGTCGAAACAATAGCGGACCGCACACGTCCACGCTTCGGTCCTCCCTCCGAAGCAACCTTAGCCCCGGCGCAAAGCCGGGGCTTTTCATTGCGCCAGCGGCGGCGGCTGAATGAAGTTCGTTTCCTTCGGTGATGACAGGACGATCAAGGTCTCCGTCCGCTGCACGCCCGGCACTTCCTTGACCACATTGGCGAAGAACCCCTCGAGGTCGCGGGTGGTCCTGAGCCGCACCTTCATCAGGTAGTTCCACGAACCGGTCACGTGATGTGCCTCGAGCACCTGCGGCTCCCTCGCGATGGCGGAGAGGAACAGCTTCTCGGTCGCCGGGTCGCTCCAGCCCACGAACACGAAAGCCAGGAGGTCGAGGCCCACCTTCTCGGGATCGACCTTGGCGTGGAATCCCGTGACGACCCCCAGCTTCACCAGCCGCTTGATCCGGTCGTTCAGCGTCGAAGGCGCCACGCCCAGGGACTTGCCGAGTTCAGCGACCGGCACGCGGTCATCCTCCTGCAGGAGCTTCAATAGCTGGTGATCGATCTCGTCCAGTCCGCTCGCCATTGGCCCTTCCCAAATCTCGCCGTGCCAACCTATCCGCCGGACGCGGAAAGGCAACCATTGGGCCTGCGCGCACTTGTCATCCTTGCGAGAGAACCGCGCGCTACCTAACTGCGCTAACGACACCAAAAAAGGGAGCGAACCATGTTCAACATCGACGGCATCATCAAGGCTCTGCAGACCGATCCCAATGCCCAGCGCACCGCCATGACCGGTGCCGCCGGCCTCGCCGCAGGCATGCTGCTCTCGGGCGGCGGGTTGGGTAAGATGGTCGGCAACGTCGCCAAGGTCGGCGCCGTAGCCGCCGTGGGCGGCCTCGCCTACTCCGCCTGGCAGACCTACCAGAAGAACCAGCAGGCCGCCGGCGCCCCCTCCGACGGTGCACCTGCCCCGACCCAGGATGCATTCGTGCCGCCGCCGCAGGCGGCCTATCAGCAGGAAGAACTGGGCAAGACCCTCGTCCGCGCCATGATCGCCGCCGCCAAGGCCGACGGCCAGATCGATGCCGAGGAAAAGGAGCGCATCTTCAAGAGGCTCGAGTCGATGCCGCTCTCCTCCGAGGAAAAGGCTTTCGTCTTCGACGAACTCGGCAGCCCGCTCGATATCGACGCCGTCGTCGCGCGCGCCGACACGCCCGAACATGCCTCCGAAATCTACGCCGCCTCGCTCGTCGCCATGAAGCCCGATACGGCCGCGGAACGCGGCTATCTCGACGCGCTGGCCTTCAAGCTGAAGCTTCCGCAGGGGCTGGTCGACGAAATCCACCGCCAAGCCGACGTGACGCCCCCCGCCGTGCCCGCCACCCCTCCGAACGCTGCGGCCAGCTACGTTCCCAACAGCAACGTCTAGAGCGCTTTCAGGAACGTTGCAGACTTTTCTGGTTCGAAAGCGCGACAATACCTCCTGGTTACAGGGCTGTGCGTTCTTGCTTCGGCCGGAATGCACAGCCATTTAGAGCGCACCAAACGAGGTGCGCACATGGAAATCGGTCTCTACTCCTTCGCCGAGAACACGCCTGACCCGCTGAACGGCGGCAAGCTGCAGTCGCCGGCCGAGCGGCTGAGGGACCTGCTCGAGGAGATCAAGCTCGCCGATGAGGTCGGGCTCGATTTCTACGGCCTCGGCGAACATCACCGCCCCGACTTCGTCGCCTCGGCGCCGGTGACCATCCTCGCCGCGGCAGCCGCGATCACCAAGCGCATCCGGCTCTCCACCGCGGTGACCGTGCTCAGCTCGGACGATCCCATCCGCGTCTACCAGCAGTTCTCGACCCTAGACCTGCTCTCGAACGGCCGCGCCGAGATCATGGCCGGCCGCGGCTCGTTCATCGAGAGCTTCCCGCTCTTTGGCTACGAGCTCGACGACTACGACACCCTGTTCGAGGAAAAGCTCGCTGAACTCCTCAAGATCCGCGAAGGCGGCAAGGTCGAGTGGCCCGGCTCCGAGCACACGAGGCCGATCCCCGGCATCTCCATCTATCCCAAACCCATCCAGGACCCGCTGCCGCTCTGGATCGCCGTCGGCGGCACCCCGAACTCGGTTGCCCGGGCAGCCTATTTCGGCCTGCCCCTGATGATCGCCATCATCGGCGGTAATCCCGAGGCCTTCCAGCAGTTCACCCAGCTCTACCGGCTCACGGCGGAGAAGGTCGGGCATGATCTCAAGAAAATGCCGATCGGCATTTCGTCGCACGGCTTCATCGCCGAGAACTCGCAGGACGCCCTCGATATCGCCTTCCCGGCCCACCACGAAGCCATGAGCCGCATCGGGCGCGAGCGCGGCTGGCCGCCCACCACCCGCGCCCAGTTCGAAGCCGGCGCCAGCCCATCCGGCGCATATTTCATGGGGTCCCCGCAGCAGGTCATCGACAAGATCCTGATGCAGCACGAATGGTTCCAGCACGACCGCTTCGGCCTGCAGTTGAGCGTCGGCACGCTCCCACACGACAAAGTCATGAAGGCGATCGAGCTGTTCGGAACTGTGGTGAAGCCGGCAGTGAACAAGGCGCTGGGCGCTTAACGCGGTTCACCGACTGACAGAGACGACCCCCCTCCCGGCCTCCCCCATAGAGGGGGAGGTGAAGAGTCGGGCGTCTGTCTTCGATTGTGCCTTAAGCACCGGCAGGGCACCTCCCCCTTTATGGGGGAGGATGGGAGGGGGCCGTCTGCCTCAGCAACGCACCACCCCTGGGAGTCGACGGGAGTTACTTCCCGCTGCGCTTCAGCGTCTTGATCGGCAACGGCGGCAGGCCGGACTTCTCAGCGATGGCGCGGTCCTGCTCCATGATCGCACCGCGCGCCGCCTCGTCGCCATCGAGACCGCCGAGGAGGCTGGCATCGACCTTGCGGTTTGAGCGCTGGCTGCCGTCCTCGTAGACGACGTCGAAGAACACGAACTCGGTTCTGGCGGTGGGTTTCTTGGCCATTGTCTTCTCCATTCGTCCAGAGGACGACGGTCCGACGGAACGCCGGACGGATGTTGCTGGTTGCTGTTGGGCGATCCGCTAGCGGAAGATCGCGTCGCCCTGCTCGTCGATGATCTGCCGGCCCTTGGCCAGCGAGAAGGTCACCACGTCTTCCTTGGACGAGAAGCGGTCGGCGCGCACAAACTGGTAGGTCTTCAGCTCTTCACCGATGGTCTTCTCGATCGTGCCGGCGAGCTGGTATTCGCTGCCCACCGTCATAGTGATCGCCTTGATCGTGTAGCCCTTGTAGCTCTCTTCGCCGACCACGGCCGGTTCGATCGACTTCGGTGCGCTGCCGCCGCCGAACAGGTTCTTCCAGAACGACATCTCGATCTCCTGCGCAGCCGCCGCCGCGATTTTGAATGCTGTGCCTCTTCAATCGCATCACGGGCTTGCGGGCAATCGGAATGTTTGTCGATTGCCCGCCGCAAATCAGGCGGCTTTGAGCAACCCGAGCTTCCTCATCGTCTCTTCCTCGTCTTCATGGCTGATGAAGAGAATGATCCGCGGCGTCTTGTCGGTCAGTTGCACAAGGTAGCTGACGTCGAACTCCACCGGCTTTTTGAGCGTCTTGAAGGTCACGCCCCAATGGATGGTGACGATGACGTAGTCGTCGCCGAACCAGGTCTCCTTCATCGACAGCGCCTTAGCCGATTGCTGCCCGACGCTGCGGTAGAACTCGGCCGCCTTGCCGGCATTGGCGAGGAACTCGGCCCGCTTCTGCGAGATGATCCCCTTCGGTCCAGCAGCGATGAATTCGTCCGAATAGAGTTCGGCGGTCTTCTGCAATTCCAGCGCGCTGAACGCCTTGCCGTAGTCGGCAAAGAGCTTCTCGATCCGCTTGTCCATTGTCTGTCTCCTCGGAAGGGTCTGCGAGACAAACGACCGCGGCTGCTGGCAGTTCCGACGCGGGTCAGGTCGCGATGTTGTTGACCGGGAGCAACGGCGGCGGCAACGACGTCTCACCCAGCGCCGACCTGAGTTCGATCTCGATGTCCCGGCAGATCTGCGAGATCGGCACGTCGTTGGCGTTGCCCTCGAACGGATTGGCGGAACTCTCGCCCACGAGGTCCAGCGACATGTATACCCAGCCGAGCAGCGCGCTGAACGGGACCGTCAGCCAGATGCCGACAACTCCGAGTACGCCGCCGAGCTTTCCCATCTCGGCAAATACCGGCACCACGCCGAACGGCAACAGCGTGCAGAACACCCACACGAAGATCGCACTGGCGATCGCATACTGGCGCGGATACGGGTTGTTCTTGATGCGGTCGCAGCGCGCCTGCTGATCATGGAAGTCGCGCACCAGCTTGAACAGCTCGGAATAAACCTGCGTCGGCACTGTGCCGGCCTTGAGCAGAGCATTGACCTGAGTGGTCTGCTCGGCCAGCAGCGCAACCGTCGGCTGCGCCGCCGCCAATACTGGCTCCGCATCCGCTCCAAGCAACGCGCGCAGCTCGATGGGCAGCGAACCGTCGTCTTCCTGGATGTGGTAGCGCCGGCGAAATTCCTTGTTGGCCCGCCGCGCCATCGATTCCCACGGCATCGGCCGTCGCAGCGAGAAGCGCAGGGCCGTCAGCCAGGCCAGGTGGCGATAGATCATCGCCCGCGCATTCGTCTCGTCGAGGAAATCGATGCTGAGGCTCGCCCACACCCGGCTGCCGGCCGTGATCTGCGAGAAGGCCTGCAGCGCCTCGCTGTTGCGGGTGAGCACCTGCGAATTCTTGAAGCCGGCGACCAGCGACACCGTCGTGCCCAGCACCAGCACCACCGACCAAGGCACCGAGAACCCGGCGATGCCCGGCAGGCTGTACGCGCCGACCGCCACGAGGCTAACCAGCACCATGTAGATCACGCTGCGGCGCGACCACACTGCGTATTCTACCAGCCGATAGGACCGCCCCACATACATCCCGAGTGACTCACCGCTCCGCCCCGACGACCGTTAGGCCATAGTTCGCCGCTTTTCCGATGGCAACCCTGCCTAGGAGCCCGACTTCAGCAACCGCAGCGACGGATCGCGGACATAGCGCAGGTACGACCGCACTTTGCGAAACCCGCCCTGTTCGGCGAACATCTCCTCGGCCTCCGCGTCCGATAGGAACGGCAGCACTACCGTATCTTGCCCCGGCTGCCAGTTCGCCGGCGTCGCCACCCGATACTTTGCCGAGAGCTGCAGGGCATCGACGACCCGCAGGATCTCATCGAAATTGCGCCCGACATAGGCTGGATACGACAGCACCAACTCCACGCGCTTGGTGGGCGAGATGATGAACACGCTGCGCACCGCCACCGTCGCCCCGGTGCGCCCGAACGTCGTGGAGTCCAGCATGCCGAACAGCATCGACACCTTGCGGTCCTTGTCGGCGATGATCGGGAAATTCACCTCGGTCTGCTGCGTCTCGTTGATATCGGCGATCCAGCGCCCGTGCTCGGCCGTGCCGTCGACACTGAGCCCGATCACCTTCACACCCCGCTTCATCCACTCGGGGCCCAGCTTCGCCGTGGCACCGAGTTCGGTGGTGCAGACCGGCGTGAAATCCGACGGGTGCGAGAACAGCACGCACCAGGACTCGCCGATGAACTCGTGAAAGCGGATCGGCCCCTGGCTGGTCTCGGCGGCAAAGTCCGGAACCTGGTCGCCGATCCGGATGAATCCCTGCTTGTTCAGCTGGTCCCGCGTCCGGGTGAACACCGCATCCGGGCTGTCATAGGCATACTCGAACTGCTGGCCCGTCGCCTGCTCCTTGCTCGGCATGATGCTCTGGTACGCGTGTCCCAGCACTTCTACCGCATGCCGCTTGATCGATCCGGCGAAGGCCAGCGTACCATCGGGCTGCCGCACCAGCGGCAGGTCGAAGCGGAATGAGTTGTCGGCAAGGAACGCCGCTTCGGCTTCGGTGTTCTCACGCCCGAGCAGCTTGTTGCGATGCGGGAAGCGTCCGAAGCGCTGGATGACGGCCACGTGGCGGTGGAAGATTTCGTGGAAGACATTGAGCGGATCCTCAGGCGAAAGCTGCTCCATCGCCTGCGACCACTCTTCCATGCACAGTTGCTGGTCCTCGAGCGACTCCGAGTGGGTCAGGACGAGGCAAAGGAACACCCGCTCGATCGGCCGCAGCTTCTGCGCCACCCCGACCCGCAGCCCACGCTTCACCAGTGACTGGCAGCGATGGTCCGCCGCGTACATCTGCGGCGTGTCGCGATACATGTTGCGCGTGAACTGATCGAGCATGATCACCAGCGCCACGAGCAGCCGCGGATACTCGACATTCAGCGCCCAGAGGTCGTAGTGCCCGCGCGAGGCCAGCGCGACATCCGCCCCGAACCGGTCCCAGATCTCCTTGTCCGTCGCCTCGGCCTTGCCGAACCAGAGGTCGAGACACTCCTCCATCGTCGGCCGCAGCATGTACTCGAGCACATCCTCTGCCTTGGCGATCTCAGTCTCCGCCACCTGCAGCCGGTCCGCCTTGAGCAGCATGCCGAGCTCGCGCTGCAGCGCCTGCATCTCCTCGCCCGACACGGCGTCACGCTCGCCCAGCCCGGCGAGAATGACCTGCAGGCACTGCTCCACCCGATAGCGGATGCCCGGGTTCATGCTGGCAACCTGGTCGCTGGTCTGCCGTTGACGGCGCACGAGCGTCTTCATCAGTGCCATCGCGCTATCGAGATCGGTCTGCGCCGAGGTCATAAACTCGTCGTAGCTGGTGACCCGGCACTCGGTGTCCGCCAGCGCCTTGACCGTGGCCGACCGCGGTCCCGGCTCGATCAGACTCATCTCGCCGAACACCTCGCCCGGCCCCAATGTCCCCACGACCTTCGCCCCGACCCCCTGCCCGATCGCGACTTCCACCCGCCCCGACGAGATCAGAAACGCTGTCTCCCCTTCCTCGCCCTGCGCAAGGATGGTGTCACCGGCACGATAATTGACCGTCTGCATGGAGGACACTTTCTCGGATTGGCTCGGCAATGGCGCAAAGCAAAGGGCCGGGCGATTATCTCGCCCGGCCCTTTGATACTACTTGCCGCCAATCAGTTGTCGAGGAAGCTCCTCAGCTTCCGCGACCGGCTCGGGTGCTTGAGCTTGCGCAGGGCCTTGGCTTCGATCTGGCGGATACGCTCGCGGGTCACGCTGAACTGCTGGCCCACTTCTTCGAGCGTGTGGTCGGTGTTCATGCCGATGCCGAAGCGCATGCGGAGCACGCGTTCCTCGCGCGGCGTCAGCGACGCCAGCACGCGGGTCGTGGTTTCGCGCAGGTTCGACTGGATCGCAGCGTCGATCGGCTGGATCGCGTTCACGTCCGGGATGAAATCGCCGAGGTTCGAATCTTCCTCATCGCCGATCGGCGTCTCGAGGCTGATCGGCTCCTTGGCGATCTTCAGGACCTTACGGACCTTGTCGAGCGGCATCTGCAGCTTTTCGGAGAGCTCCTCCGGCGTCGGCTCGCGGCCGATCTCGTGCAGCATCTGGCGGCTCGTGCGGACGATCTTGTTGATCGTCTCGATCATGTGCACCGGAATACGGATGGTGCGGGCCTGGTCGGCGATCGAACGGGTGATCGCCTGCCGGATCCACCACGTGGCGTAGGTCGAGAACTTGTAGCCGCGGCGGTACTCGAACTTGTCCACGGCCTTCATCAGGCCAATGTTGCCTTCCTGAATGAGATCAAGGAACTGCAGGCCGCGGTTCGTGTACTTCTTGGCGATCGAGATCACGAGGCGGAGGTTGGCTTCCACCATCTCCTTCTTCGCGATCGCGGCCTCGCGCTCGCCCTTCTGCACCTTGTGCACAATGCGGCGATACTCGGCGATATCGAGGCCCGTCTCGGTGGCCAGCGTGGTGATCTCACCGCGAATTTCGTTGATGGTATCGACTTCGCGCTTGGCGAACTCGGTCCAGCCCTTGCCGCCGAGGGTCGAAATCGTGCCGACCCAGTCCTGGTCCAGCTCGCTGCCGTAATGCGCCTTGAGAAAATCCTCGCGCTTCACGCCATAGCTCTCTGCGAGCCGCAGCAGGCGCCCCTCGAAGCGCACGAGGCGCTTGTTGATGTCGTAGAGCTGCTCGACGAGGCTCTCGATACGGCCCTGGTTGAGGCTCAGCGACTTCACGTCGGTGATGACTTCCGAGCGCAGGCCTTCGAGCTTTTTGAGGTCGGACGCGGTCGCCGGAGCGGCACCCGCAAGGCGATCCTCGGCGTGCTGGTCCTGTAGCTTGCGCATCTTGCCGTAAGCCTCGGCGATGCGGTCGAACGTCGCTACCACCTGCGGCTTCAGCTCGGCTTCCATCGCAGAGAGCGACAGCGAATTCTCGAAATCGTCGTCCTCTTCCTCGACCGGGTCCTGCGGTGCCTCGGGCTCCTCTGGGACATAGTCGTCCTCGTCGTCACCGGTGCGGGCGCGAGGGGCCGGCTTGGGCTTCACGGCGGCCCTGGGGTCCTCGCGCTTCTCGGCGGGACGCTCGATTTCAGCCGGCATCACCGGCGCTTCGCGCTTGGCGTCGGGGCCGGCATAGGTGGCCTCGAGGTCGATAATGTCGCGGAGCAGGATTTCGGCATTGGCCAGCTGGTCGCGCCAGATGATGATGGCCTGGAAGGTCAGCGGGCTCTCGCAGAGGCCCTCGATCATCGTCTCGCGACCGGCCTCGATGCGCTTCGCGATGGCGATTTCGCCCTCGCGGCTCAGCAGTTCCACCGAGCCCATTTCGCGCAGGTACATGCGCACCGGGTCATCGGTACGGTCGCTGCCTTCGCGGGTGTTGGACTTGGACGCAACCGCGGTGCCGGTGCGCTCGGCAATCTCGGTCGACTCTTCTTCCGCCGTATCGGGCTCGGCCTCTTCGACCTCGTCCTCGTCGACGACGTTGATGCCCATGTCGGAGAACATCGCCATGATGTCCTCGATCTGCTCGGAGGTCACTTCCTCCGACGGCAGCACGGCATTGAGTTCTTCGTAGGTGACGTAACCGCGCTTCTTGGCGGTCTTGATCAGCTTCTTTACCGCGGCATCGGATAAGTCGAGTAGCGGGCTATCGGGGGTCTCAGGCGTACCGGTTTCCGGCTTCTCAACGTCTTTTGGCTTGGTCTGTGTCGCTGCCTTGGTGGCCATCTAGCTTGCTGCTCCGGGGGCCCGTGTCGGATTGGGCGCCGATAAACTCGTTAAGTGGTCACGGCTTGAAACATCGTAAAGGGAACGGGTGGCGCGACGGTTTCCGATATGCCGTCACTTGTTCGTCATCGGGGTGATTCGCTCATATGCGAAACCGCGCGTACCCGCCGCCTCGTCAAAAGCTGCGTGTCGCGCGTCCTGATAACGAACCAAACCCTTCGATCAATGCCTCTGTGCCATCGACGGTGGTGATCTGGTTCTGGATGTCTCGCAGCCGCTCAAATGTTTCTTCGCTCGGGTCTTCGCCCAGCGCCAATTCGGCTGCCTTCAGGGCCTTATTTAGCTCAACGGATTTCGAATGCAAGGCCAGCGCATGCTTTAGTCCGATCTCGGCATCCGGATCGGCGATCTCCGCCCCGATCTGCCAAACCCCCTGCCGGGCCAGCAGATCCCGCATTTTCTCGATCGCTTCGCCGAACCCGCGGGCCCCCAGCGCACTACTCAAGGCCTCGGCAGAAATCTCGTGATCGCGCGTCACGAGGTCCAGCAGCGTGCCAAGCAGGCTCCGCGAGGTCGGCGAGGAGAACTCGACCGACGCAAGTGATTCGAGCCGGCTGTCAGCCAGCGCCGGATGGTTCACCAGCGTCATCAGGATCGCAGCCTCGCGCGGCGTAGCATCGATCCCCCTGCCCGGCTTCAGGAGCCGCGAGTTCCGCAACGTGTCCGACACGACGACGCGCGGGCTGCCCTTGCTGCCAAGCTGAGGGTTCGGCTTCCGGCCATATTGTCCGACGCCACGACCGCCGCGCTGGTTGTCCCGGTTTTCCCAGCGCTGCTGCCGCACCGGCGCAAAGAACGCCTGCAGCTTCTCGTCGAAGGCCTGCATGTAGTGTCGCTTCACCGACTGGTCGCCGATCGCCGCCGCCCGCGCCCGCAACCGCGCCTCAAGCGCGGCCCGCGCCTCCGGCGTTTCAGGCACGATGCCGCCCGTCTCGATGCTCCAGATCACATCCGACAGCGAGCGCGACCGGTCGATCACGTCGGCGAACGCCCCCCGGCCCTGCGCCTTGATTAGATCGTCCGGGTCCTGGCCCTCGGGCAGCGTCGCGATCTTCACCGTTCGGCCTGCCTGCAGGTGCGGCAGCACGATTTCCGTCGCCCGCGCCGCCGCGCGCTGGCCGGCCGAGTCGCCGTCAAAGCACAGTACCGGCGCCTCGCTCATCCGCCACAATAGCTGCAGGTGTTCCTCGGTCAGCGCCGTCCCCATCGGCGCCACCGTGCCCTCGAACCCCGCCATGACCGCTGCGATCACGTCGAGATAGCCCTCGACCACGATCACCTGCTTGCCGCCCCGCGCCGCCTCGCGCGCCGTCTGGCCATTGTAGAGGTTGAGCCGCTTCTTGAAGAGCTCCGTCTCGGGCGAGTTCAGGTACTTGGCCGGCACATCCGCCGACATCGCGCGCCCGCCGAACGCAATGACCTTGCCGCGAAAGTCGGTGATAGGGAACATCACCCGGTTGCGGAACCGGTCGTAGGGCAGCGGCGATTCCTCGCGCACCACCACCAGCCCGGTGTCCACCATCTCCTGGGCACTGACCCCGTTGACGGCGAGGTGCTCCTTCAATCCGTTGGAACTGTCCGGCGCATAACCGATGCGGAACCGCGTCTGCGCCGCGGCGCTCACCCCGCGTTCGTGGAGGTACCCGCGCGCCCGCGCTCCAATATTGTGGCCCAGCGCCGCCTCGAAATACTGCGTCGCCAGTTCCATCACGTCGTAAAGCGATCGCCGCGCTTCCTGCCGCTTTTCCTCGCGCTCGTCGCGCGCTGGCATCGGCACGCCCGCCATCCCGGCGAGCTTCTCCACAGCCTCGGGAAAGCTCATCCCGGCCTTATCGGTGAGGAACCGGAAATGATCCCCGGACACGCCGCAGCCGAAGCAGTGGTAGATCCCGCGCCGGTCGTCGGCGTGAAAGCTCGGGCTCTTTTCGCCATGGAACGGGCAGCACGCCCACATATCGCCGCGCTGCGGCTGGCTCTTGCGCTTGTCCCAGATGACGTGCTCGCCCACCACCTGCGAAATCGGCAGGCGCTGCCGGATTTCATCGAGGAAACTGTCGGAGAAGCGCATGGGACATACCTAGGTGGCTGCACCGGTAAAGTCACGATCCGGCCGGCTTATCCCCGCTGATTCCGAGCGTGATAGATTAGCGCCACGTTCTCGATGCGAGGTGCCGACGGGGCATCGCGGGGATGGTAGGGGGCCAGGTGCAAGCCGTTGCATCTGGGGTGACTGCGGTTCCTGCATCGCTTCGCGGTGCCGTGCGCCATAAGTCCCTTCGCAATGGGCGGGGCGATAGTCCCACCGACTACTTTGGCCGGTAGACCGGCACAATAGGGACGAAGTCCCGCCCATGCCGCACTCGATGCGGCAAGTCTTGCCAGAGCCCGATGGCGCCCAGCCAGTCGGGTACCTTCTCGTGCCCGCAACCCTTCCGCCTCGCCGCCGTTGCATCTTGGACCTACGGATCGCGGCGATGGATGAAGCGGTACGCACTCGAGCCCAGAGCCTTGACGGCCCCGCACGCTGGTACGCCATCGTGCTGGCGACGCTTCGCTCGTTCTTCTTCGAGCGCGACAACGCCCCGCGCTGCGCCGCCGTCGCTTTCTTCGGCTTCCTGTCGTTCTTCCCGGCCATCGCGACCATCGCGCTCATCTACGGCATCGTCGCCAATCGCCAGATGGTGGCCGACACTATCGAGAGCGTCGGCGACATCGTCCCGCAGATGGCGCAGGGCATCATCGCCGAGCAGTTGACCATGCTCGCCACGCAGCCGCCATTCACCCTCGGCCTGGGGCTCCTGGTCACCGTGCCCTTCGCGCTGTGGAGCGGGTCGCGCGGGGTCGATTCCCTGCTCTACGCCATGTCCCGAATTCGCAACGAAGAGCCGAGGCGCGGCTTCCTGAAATCGCTGCTCTATGCCATCGGCCTCAGTATCGGCGGCGCCATCTTCGTGGTCCTCGCCCTGCTGGCGGTGGCCGGTCTGCCCGCCCTGATCCCATGGCCCTCGGGCGAGGAAGTCCTGGTCCTGGCACTGCGGTGGCCGGTGCTGCTCGCCCTCACCATTCTCGTCCTCGCGGCTCTCTACCGCTGGGGTCCGGATCGCCACCCACGGAAATTCCGCCATATCTGGCCCGGCGCCACCCTCGCATCGCTGCTTTGGCTGCTGGCTGGCGCGATCTTCTCGATCTATGTCGAGAACTGGGGCAACTACGAAACGACCTTCGGCTCGGTCTCCGCCGCGGTCGTGCTGCTGCTCTGGCTCTACAACTCGGCGCAAATCCTCGTTCTCGGTGCTGCCTTCAACACCGAGATCGAGCGCGTCGACACGGTAGTAGCGGTCTAGGCGACCACTCCCACGCCCCGCAGCTGCCAGGCGATATAGAGCTGGAACAGCCCGTACAGCACCATCAGCACGCCGACGATGCTCACCAGCACCAGTGCCGCGGTCAGCGGCATGAACAGCAGCAGCAGCCCGAACACCAGGTAGGCACAGGCGCTCAGGACCTCGGGCCAGAACGTGCCCTTCCGCAGCACCTCGCGGCTGACCACGGTCACGTAGAGCGCCATGGCGCCCACGAGCAGGGACATGATCGCGACAAGGATAACGAGCGTCGAGAGCCCGATCGCTCCGACGATTGCGGGAAACAGCAGCACGATGATGCCGAAGATGATCGCCAGCACGTGCCGCGTGATCGCCACACCGATCCGCGGGCTCGTGCGTCCGCCGAACAGCAGGGCCCATATCCCGAGTGCGCCGTCCACTATGATGATCAGTCCACCCAGCCAGACCAGCGTCGCAAGCGCCGCCGCCGGCCAGAACAGGGCGAAGATACCGCCTGCCAGCATCAGCACGCCGCGAATGCCGGCGAAGATGCTCGGCCATGCCACAGTCGATTCACCAGCCATTTTCAACCTCCAGGAGGAAGTCGGTCTCAGGCGGCCTTGGCTCCGCCTTCACCGGCCGACATGTACATCCGCCATGCGAGCCCGAAGAGCCCGATCGCGAAGAAGATCGCCAGCACGCCCCCCAGCACCACGAACACCCAAGCCGCAGTCACCGGGAAGAACAGCAGTGCAATGCCGAAAATCACATAGGCGGCGCCGGACAGCAGCACCGGCCAAATCCGCGCATACTGCTCGCGCTCGCGGATGATGACCCAGATCTCCATCACGCCCACGAAGATCGACTGGAACGCCACGAGGTAGATGAGGAACGTCGCGGTCAGCAGCGTTGCGATCAGCGGCGAGATCAGGATCAGGACGCCGGTAATGATGGCGAGGATGTTCCGCACCACGTCGAACCAGAAATTACCGGTCTTCGCCCCGCCGAAGGTCAGGCTCCACAGCCCGAGGACGCCGTCGACCAGCAGTAGCGCGCCGCCGAACAGCACCAGCACCACCAGTGCCTGCCCCGGAAAGATCACCGCGTAGATGCCGGCGAGCAGCATCAGCAGCCCCCTCAGCCCTGTGATCCAGGCCCACCGCTTCCGTGTATCGCTGGAAATCGCCATCGGTCCGCCTCCAATGCATTGCCTTGCTTGAGATTATCCGATTTTCCGCGCCGGCCAAGCGCTGACGCTCGACTTGTACAGTTCTGCACCGAAGCTTGCTTCGCGGTGACGTAAGTGGTCTTTCCGGCCCTATTGACTTGAGGATTCCGATGCCGTTCGCAATTTATGCCTTGGCGATTGCCGCCTTTGCCATCGGCTCGGCCGAGTTCGTCATCTCGGGTCTCCTCCCGCTACTCGCAGGCGACCTGTCCGTCTCCATTCCCGTCGCCGGTCTCCTCGTCACCGCCTACGCCGCCGGCGTCGCCATCGGCGGCCCGCTGCTGACCATCCTCACCTCGCGCTATTCGCAGCGCACCGTCCTGATCGGCGTCATGGCGCTGTTCACCGTCGCGCAGGTCCTCTGCGCCATTGCCCCGGACTACGGCCTGCTGCTGGTGGCGCGCCTGCTCTCCTCGATCGCGCATGGGGCCTTCTTCGGCGCCGGCAACATCGTCGTCGCCAACCTCGTGCCGCCGGAACGGCGCGGCCGCGCCTTCTCGTTGTTCATCTCCGGCATCACCATCGCTAACCTGCTCGGCCTGCCCGGCGGCAGCGCCATCGGCCTCAATTTCGGCTGGCGCACCACCTTCCTGACCGTGGCGCTGCTCGGTGCTATCGCCACCGTGGTGTTGATCCTGCGTATCCCCAATACCCGTGCCCCCGGCGAACGCAGCGCCACCCTCCTGGCCCAGGCCCGCGAGCTCCGCCACCAGAAGGTCTGGCTCAGCTATCTCACCATCACCTTCGTCATGGTCGGCACCCTCGCCTTCGGCACCTACCAGGTGCCGATTATGGAAGAGGTCACCGGCATCGCCCCGGGCATCGTGCCGATCTACCTGCTGATCGGCGGCCTCGGTTCCGTCCTCGGTATCTATCTCGGCGGCCGCGGCACCGACTGGAAGCCGATGCCGACGCTGATCACCGTGCTGCTGCTGCAGGCGCTGTTCTTCTTCACCATGCTGTTCGCCATGCATGACCAGGTGTGGATGACGGTGAACCTCCTCATCACGTCGATCCTAGGCTTCGCCTTCTCCACCCCGCTGCAGGCCCGCGTCATCACCGCCGCCCAGGCCGCCCCGAACCTCGCTTCCTCGCTGATCTCCACCGCCTTCAACATCGGCATCGCCGCCGGCGCAGCGACCGGCGCCGCCCTGATCGCCGCTGGTGTCAGCTATGCCGACATCCCGATCGTGGGCGTGATCTCGAGCCTCCTCGCCGCCGGCACGGCGACCATTTCCTGGCTGTTGGAGCGAAGCGAACAGGCCTCGGCGACGACACAGGCATAGCCCGCCGATTCCTTAACCATCGGCGCCACCAATTCCCCCCCACTGGTATGCTTTCGGTATGATGGATCCACGAATCCATCCCCGGACAGACCCCACCCGTGCTCGACCAGACTTCCCTGCTCATCGCCATCGGTTTTTCGGCGACAGCCCTGATGTTGACGCTCGTCATCACCTGGCTGGGCAGCACGCGGGATCGCTACCTGCTGAGCTGGGGGCTTGGGCTGGGCTTCGTCGCTCCCTCGTCGCTGCTCTACGGCTGGTTCGAGACCTACGACCTGTTGGTGCAGTTCTCCGCCTTCACGCTTCTGCTGGCCGGATTTGCCTTCATCTATGTCGGGTGCGCCCAGTTCTCCTCCGGCCGCACCCCCTGGCGCGTGGCGCTGGCCGGCTGGGCTGTAACCACTCTCACGATGGGTAGCCTGTTCGCCGTCGGGCTGTCCGGAGTAGCGACCATCGTCCTGAACATCGGCGCTGCCGTCTTCTTCATGGCCGCCGGCCGCGAACACTGGATCGCCCGTGCGAGCACGCCGCTGGCGATGCTGGCCAAGTCCGCGCTCTATGGCACGACCTCGGTGACATTTACCCTCTGCGCGCTCGTCCTCGCTATGAACGGCCAGTGGGTCCTGACGGCGCGCCCTCAGAACTGGGCCGAGGACCTCAACTCCATCGCCCTGCTCGCGGCGCTCGCCGCCGCCGGCGCCGTGACCATGGCGCTGCACCAGTTCCGGATCACCGAGACCCATCGCCGCCTGGCGCTCACCGACTCGCTGACCGGCCTGCTCAATCGCCGCGCCCTTTTCAACCTGGCCGGCACAGCTCCCCTGGCGCCGGCCACCGGCGTCATCATGCTCGATCTCGACGACTTCAAGGCCATCAACGACCGCTTCGGCCACGCGGTCGGCGACGAGGTGCTGATCCGCTTCGCCGCCATCCTGTCGCGCGCCCTCGGGCCCGACGACTTCGCCGCCCGCATCGGCGGCGAGGAGTTCTGCCTGCTGCTCAGGAACACCGACAGCATCCTGGCGCACGCCATCGCCGACGGCATCCGCCGCGAGCTCGAAGCCACCGACTCCCTGCCCGACGGCTACGGTCCGCCGACCGTCAGCGCCGGCCTCGCACTGACCTCGGGCCAGGCCAGAACCTTCGACGAACTCCTGCGTGCCGCCGACGAATTGCTCTACCGAGCCAAGGACGCCGGCCGCAACCGCGTCCTCGGCCCCGAGCCGCGGTTGGTTGCATAGCCCGTAACAGCCTGACTGAGACATTCAGAGCGCATTCAGCCGCCGGGGAGCATCCCGCCGGCCAACAACGTTTCTGGATGGCCAGCATGGCACTCTTCATTCTCTTCCTTGGCTCGTTCTGCCTTGGCACGGCCGAGTTCATGGCGACCGGTCTTCTCCCGCAGGTCGCGGCCGACCTCGGCATTTCGATCCCCGCCGCCGGCACCATCGTCACGGCCTACGCCCTCGGCGTCGCCTTCGGTGGACCAGTCCTCGCCGTCCTCTTGGGCGGCCTGCCCCGCAAGACCGTGCTGATCGGGCTGATCGCCCTGTTCGCCGCAGCCCAGGTCCTCGCTGCCTTCGCACCGAGCTTCGAACTGTTGCTCGCAGCGCGGGTGCTCGGCGCCGCCTGCCAGGGCGCGTTCCTGGGCATCGCCGGCCTCGTCGCCGTGTCGGTTGCCGGTCCCGGCCGCTCGGGCTTCGCGCTCTCGCTGCTCGTCGCCGGCTTCACGGTCGCGAACATCCTCGGTCTGCCCGGCGGCACCATCATCGGCTCGGCCTTCGGCTGGCGCCTGAGCTTCCTCGCCCTCGGCGCCATTGCCGTCATCGTCGCACTGCTGGTCCTGCTGCTCGTGCCCGCCATCCGCAGCGAGACCGGCCAACAGGCGCCGCTCGCCCGCCAGTTCCGGGCTCTTGCTCATCGCGACGTGATCCTGAGCTACGCCGTCATGGCCCTCGCCAGCATCGGCTTCTTCTCGATCTTCACCTTCATCACGCCCCTGCTGACGACGGTGACGAAGCTCGATGCCACGACCGTGCCAGCCTTGCTGCTCGCCTTCGGCATCGGCTCCACGGCGGGTGCGCTGACCGGCGGCAGGCTCGCCGACTGGCGCCCGACACCCTCGGTGATCGTCATTCTGCTGGGCGAGATCGCGGTGTTCGCGACCATCCTCGTGGCGTCTGACCGGCCCGTGCCCATGATGATCGCGGTGATCGTGCTCGGCTTCTGTGCCTTCGCCTATGCGCCGTCGCTCTTTGTCCGGCTGTTTACGGCCGCCAAGGACGCACCCGATCTTGCTTCGACGCTGATCTCGACCGCGTTCAACATCGGCATCGCGACCGGCTCGACGCTAGGCGCCGTCGCTCTCGCCAACGGCGCCAGCTATCCGTCCCTTGCCTGGATCGGCATCGCCGCCGCCGGCACCGCAATCGTGGCGGTGCTGGCCATGGCGATCAGCCGGGAGGACGAGCCGGAACTGCTCGCCCAGCCGGCCGAATGAAGATCAGGCGCCGAGCGCGGTTCTGATCTTGGCCGAGGCCTTGCCGAAGTCGATGCGGCCCGGGAAGTCGGCCTTGAGCGAGGCGACCACCTTGCCCATGTCCTTGCCGTCCTTGGCCCCGACCTTGGCAATCGCATCGATGATGGCGGCTTCGATCTCGGCCTCGCTCAGCCCCTGGGGCAGGAACTCGTTGAGAATCGCGATCTCCTCGCGCTCGACCACCGCAAGATCCTCGCGCCCGGCCTTCTCGTAGATACCAAGCGATTCCTCGCGCTGCTTCACCATCTTCTGTAAGAGCGCGAGCACGTCCTGGTCGCTCAGGGGCTCCTTGCCCTGCCCGCGCGCATCGATGTCCTTGTCCTTGATCGCGGCATTAATGGCCCTGAGCGTCGCCGTGCGCCGCTTGTCGCCCGCCTTGAGCGCGGTCTTGTAACCTTCGGTGATCGCTTCACGCATTTGCCAGTCTCCGGCCCTGCTTGGTTTGTCTTTGCCGCACCCCATATAGCGCAATAAAGCCGGTGCGCCACTTGCGCTCCGCTCGGGCCCCTTCTAAGGAGAGCCCTCAACCGACACCGACCAGAACCTTTGGAGCCCCGCCATGACCGGCTGGCAGCAAAAGCCCGCGACCGCCCTCCTGCTGCTCGACGACGGGACCCGCCTCGAAGGCCACGGCATCGGCGCGGTCGGCCACGCGGCCGGTGAGGTCTGCTTCAACACGGCGATGACCGGCTACCAGGAGATCCTCACCGATCCCTCCTACGCCGGCCAGATCGTCACCTTCACCTTCCCCCATATCGGCAATGTCGGCACCAATGACGAGGATATCGAGACGGTCAACATGGCCGCGCTCTCCGGCGTCCGCGGCTGCGTCCTCCGCGCCGACATCACCAACCCGTCCAACTACCGCGCCGCCGAAAAGCTCGACGTCTGGCTGAAGAAGCGCAACATCATCGGCATCGCCGGCATCGATACCCGCGCGCTCACTGCCCGCATCCGCGAGAAGGGCATGCCAAACGGCATCATCGGCCACTCGCCAGATGGCTATTTCCACGAGCCCTCGATGCTCGCCGAGCTCAAGGCCTTCCCAGGCCTCGAGGGCCTCGACCTCGCCAAGGAAGTCACTACTGCCCAGACCTACAAGTGGGACCAGACCTCCTGGAGCCGCACCGAGGGATACGGCAAAGTGGAGAACCCCGAGTTCCACGTCGTCGCCATCGACTACGGCGCCAAGCGCAACATCCTGCGCCAACTCGCCGACCAGGGTGCGAAGGTGACTGTCGTTCCCGCCACTGCCACCGCCAAGGACGTGCTGTCGCACAACCCCGACGCGATCTTCCTCTCGAACGGCCCCGGCGACCCGGCCGCGACCGGCAAGTACGCCGTCCCGACCATCAAGGCGCTGATGGACACCGGCAAGCCGATGTTCGGCATCTGCCTCGGCCACCAGCTCCTCGGCCTCGCCGTCGGCGGCAAGACCCAGAAGATGCATCAGGGCCATCACGGCGCCAACCATCCGGTCAAGGACCTCACCACCGGCAAGGTCGAGATCACCTCGATGAACCACGGCTTCGCCGTCGACACCGAGAGCCTGCCCGCGACGGTCAAGCAGACCCACATCTCGCTCTTTGACGGCTCCAATGCCGGCCTCGAAGTCGAAGGCAAGCCGATCTTTTCGGTGCAATACCACCCCGAAGCCAGCCCCGGCCCCCACGACAGCCACTACCTGTTCACCCGGTTCCTGAACCTCGTGCGCGCCCAGAAGGGCGTCGCCTTGCAGCCCGAGCAGGTCAAGGCCGGCGAGTAATCGGCGTCCCGGCCTACCCCGGGGTAGGTACATCTCCGAGTGTCGCGCTCCCGGTCAGTAGTTCTCCGGGGGCCACACGCAATATACCAACTGTTAACAATCCATCCATGCGCGGGCTCTGGTGCCGCGAGGCGCGTGGAGTGATTGATGGCCCGCAAGAACGAGCTCAGTTCAAAGGACCCGACCGCGGACCTCGCCGAAAATGCTGCGAGGCGGGCCACCGCAAGGGCGGAATACATGGCCGTTCTCGACCAGCGCGGCAACGCACTGCTCTCGGTCAACGAGAAGGGCGGCCCGCGCTCCCGGCCCTACCTGACGCTCGACGCCAGGCTAAGTAACGATGAAGCAGAGTACGAGCGGATCAAGACCGCGCTTCGCCGCCCTATCGCGATGATACAGGTGCGCCCGCTGCTGCTGGTTATCACCGGCATCGTGCTGGCGTTGCTCGAGGCGCCGGCCAACAAGTTTCTGTTCGACGTGGCACTCCAGAGCAGCGGCTTCGTCTCCTACGCGGCCTCTGCCGGCACCACGGCTTTCCTGCTGATCCTCGCGCATTTTGCGGGGTCGAGCCTGCGGCAAAGCTGGTCCGAGATGCGTCGCAAAGTTCTTCTTTGGAATGTCGCCACCTTCTTGCTCTGCACGATCGTGGCGCTGGCGATCGTCGCAGTGCTGACCGTAGCGCGGGCGACATTTGCCAACGAATCCGGCTCCATCGGCGACCTCCTCGGCAACGTGCGCGGCCATATCGAGAACCTGGGTCCGCTGGGCGCCCTGGTCAGTGCCCTCTCCGACCCGTCGGCGCTGGTTCTCGCCTGCATCAACATCGGCGGCATCGTCACCACCTTCATGCTCGCCTTCTTCTCCCACGATCCCGACCGCGACTTCGATCACGTGCACCGCGCCGTGGCAGCGGGCGAGAAGAAGCTTGCGATGATCCATGCTGCCTATCTCAGGGAGCGCAGCAAGATCATTGCCGATCATTCGCCGCACCTGATCGGCTACTCGGCGAACTACAACTCCGCAAACTCTCGAGTCATCGAGCTGAAAACCCTGCTTGGCCGGCCACTCGATGATGACGATCGCTTCGTTCTCACCGATCTCGACCAGTTGGCCGAAGATGCGGATGCCGCCGACGACATCGCCAGCCGAGGGGTCCGGCCTGACGCCGATTCAACAGTCCACGACATGCGTGACTACCGGCGGCCAGCCGCGAACGAAGCCTCTTGATGCCCGGGCGTCTTGGCTGTCTCTCGGTAGCGATGTTCTTGATCTGCGCAGTGCTGGCGACCGGGCCGACCAAGGCCTCGGAAAACGAAAAGTACTGCCTCGAGCATGGCGACAACATCGTCGTCTATATCGATCGTACCACGGCCTACGACGAGATCGACAAGCAGGCCCTGATCGATGGCGTCAGCCGTGTGTTCGAGTCCCTCGCCGGCGGCGAACGGTTTGTCATGCGGACCATCACCGATGCCTCCGTGCGCAGCGCTACCCTGGTCCGTAGCTGCGTTCCGATATGCACGAGCAACGGCTTCCTCGAGGATCTCTTCAGCCCCACCTGCACCGAAGGGGTCATGCTCAACGACCGCAAGCATCTGCGAAGCGAGATCGTTGCCCAGATGCAGGAATTGCTGGAGAACTTCGTCGAGCAGCCCTACTCAGATATCGTCGGAACAATCGCCCAAACGGCTCCGTCCGAGATGCGGCCCTCAGGGGCCAACCGCTTCTATCTTTTCACCGACCTGATCGAGAACTCCCCTAACATCCCGGGCAAGGACTTCTTCTCGATCAAGAACAGCAAGCTCATCACCAAGGTTACCGAACAGCGGCTGCTGCCGTCCCTGACGGGTGCCGACGTCAGGGTCTTCGGCGTTGGCCGGAGCGGCAAGCCCGATCGGCCTCCGCTCGATCCCCAGCTCCTCAAGAAGCTGACGGAGTTCTGGGAAGCGTATTTCGACGCAGCCGGCGCCCACCTGATCATTCAGCAGTCGCTCGGCGCGATCAACTGAACCAGTGAAAAGGGCCGCCCCATCGGGACGGCCCCTCCTCTAGCCATGGCTGGCCGAATTACTGCGCGGCCGGCAGGGTTGCCGCCCAGGCATCGAATTCCGCCTGGTCGAGCTGGCCGTCCTTGCTTGTGTCCGCCGCGTCGAAGGCCTCCTGGGTCAGGTCAGGCCACACCACTTGCGCCTCAGCAAGGCTGACCCCCGCGCTCGTGTCGGTATCGACCGAGGCGAAGGTGACGGCTGCGGCCTGGGCGAATGCCGCCGTGGAGAGGCCGATGGCTGCAACGGTGATGAGAAGCTTCTTCATGGAGTTTAGTCCTTCCATGTGAGGGTGTGCGACATCGGTGGCCCGATGACGGTGGCGGCTTCAATGCCGTTCACGAGGACCAGACTAGGGAAGAATGTGCCCGCAAACCGACCGGAAGACGGCCCGCACGCGCCCATTTCCTGATCATTTCTTGGGCGTTGAGAACAAGGATTGAACAGGGAACCGACCCGCCCGCAGCGGCGTTCAGCCTCGTTTTGACTAGCGCCAGTGCCGAATGAGCGGACCGTCCGCACCGCCGACCGGATCGGTCTTGGGCACTGGTACGCGCGCAATATTGTGGTCAGCATGCGGGCGCTCGCCGGGCTGCCCGCGCAGCAGGTCCCAGTCCTGCCCGAGCGGGTAGCAGCCGACGACCAGGAAATCGCTGCTCGAATCGAGCCGCCGATGCGCCACCCCGGCAGGAATGATGATCACATCGCCCGGCTCGACATCGAATTCGCGCCCCTCCGGGCCACCCAGCATCAGCCGGGCCGAGCCGAGCACGACACCCAGCGTCTCATGCGCTGTCGAGTGATAGTGGTGGTAGGTGAAGATCGATGCCCGCCAGGCCGGCGGCCAGCCATTGGCAGCAAACAGCGCCTCCATCTGCTCCGGGCTGGCTGCGCCGCGGGGCAATGCTTCTTCGTAGAACAGCAGCGGCAGGCTGCTATTGGGAAACGTCCCGTCGTCGTAAAACCGCTCCGCCCGCAGGCGATCGATGTTTGCGACCATCTTCCTCCTCCGACCAGTTGCCCGGAGAAGTGGCCCGGCGCACTAAGCTAGAGCGTGCACTGCCCAACGTCTCCGGAGTCCATTCCTTTCTTCAGCGACGCCATGCGCTGCGCCGAGGTACCATGGGTGAAATTACGCTCCGACACCTGCCCGCGCGTGAGGGTATCGTCGCCGATGGCGTTCGCCGCGTTGATCGCCTCTTCGACATCGCCCTGCTCGAGATAGTTCTGCTGCTTGACATAGTTCGCCCACACGCCGGCGTAGCAGTCAGCCTGCAGCTCGACGCGCACGGAATAGGCGTTCTGCTCCTCCTGGCTCATCGTGGCGCGGGCCCGGTTGAACTCCGGCAGCACGCCGGTCTGGTCCTGCACGGCGTGGCCGATCTCATGCGCGATCACATAGGCCTGGGCAAAGTCGCCCGGCGCGCCGAACTGCCGGCGCAGCTGATCGTAGAAGCTGAGGTCGATGTAGACCTTCTTGTCGTTCGGGCAATAGAACGGCCCCGAGGCCGATTGCGCCACGCCGCAGGCCGACTGCGTCGCGTCGGTGAACAGCACCACCTTCGGCGGCACGTAGGACAGGTTGTTCTGCTGGAACACCTCGGTCCAGAGGGTCTCCGTATCCTTGACCACCACGCCGACGAAATCCGCGAGCTCGTCCTGGCCGGCGCTCGACGGCGGCGGTGCGTATTGCTGGCTGGATGTCGTAGTCGTGCTGCCGCCACCCGTCAGCATATCCAGCGGGTTCATTCCCAGCAGCAGCATGATACCTACGACGACGACGATCCCGACCAGCCCGAGCCCGCCGCCAGCACGCCCCGTGGGGATGCGCATGCCGCCACCTGGCATGCCGAAGCCGCCGCGAGACCCACCAAGGCCACCGCCGCCCTGGCTGCGCCGGTCTTCGACATTCGAGCTACGCTCGCGCCCCTGCCACTTCATCTCAATGCTCTCCGACTGACGCTGACTTTCTTCTTATCATAAGGCGCGGCGTGGCAAACCGGTTCCTCTTTGCCGGCCTCTATTCGCTCGTTGACCAATTGGTCAAAACATCATCAGATGCCGCAACCCGTCATTGCACCGTCACGCTGGCGGGAGATCAGAAGGCCGCATCACATGCGGCAGACGGCAGTTGCGGCCGTCCCCAGGAGCGAGGTCAGGAAAAGTTGCAGACTTTTCCGGTTCGACCGCGCGGCAAATGAAACCCGGGAGCGGGGCGCTTCTTGCCGCGCCTCCCGCTTCCGCAGCAGAAAGCTCAGGGAGACTTCCAGTCATGAATTATCACAACGGCATTTCCCGCCGCGCCTTCCTTGCCGGTTCGGCGACGCTTGGCGCCGCCGTGGTCCTCCACCCGTTTGCCGTCCAGGCGGCCGCCGGTCAGGCCCATCTGCGCATCATGGAAACCACCGACCTGCACGTCGCGGTGTTCCCCTATGACTACTACGCCGATGCCCCCAACGACACGCTCGGCCTCGCCCGTACCGCCGCGATCATCGATTCGATCCGCGCCGAAGCCGGCAACTCGATCCTCGTCGACAACGGCGACGTCATCCAGGGCAACCCGATGGGCGATTACATCGCCTACGAAAAGGGCCTCACCAACGAGCCGCATCCGATCATCGCCGCCATGAACACGCTCGGCTACGAAGCCGGCACGCTCGGCAACCACGAGTTCAACTACGGCCTCGAGTTCCTCGATGCGGCCATCGCCGCTGCCAACTTCCCGATCGTCTCGGCCAACCTCGTCAAGGGCGAACTCGGCGCCGATCCGCTCAGCGACGCGAGCTACATCGCGCCCTACAAGATCGTCGAGAAAGAGATCACCGACGGCGCCGGCACCAAGAGCATCGTCAAGCTCGGCTTCATCGGCTTCCTGCCGCCCCAGATCATGACCTGGGACTCGAGCCACCTTGCCGGCAAGGTCAACACCCGCGACATCGTCGAGACAGCCAAGGCCTATGTGCCGAAAATCCGTGCGGAAGGCGCTGACCTCGTCATCGCTCTCTCCCATTCCGGCATCGCGGCCGACATCGGCATCGGCGAGAACGCCTCGCTGCAGCTCGCCGCAATCGACGGCATCGACGTCGTCTTCACCGGCCACCAGCACCTGGTTTTCCCGAACTCCAAGGACTTCGAGGGCGTCGAAGGTGCCGACCTCGAAAAGGGCACGCTCTCCGGCAAGCCCGCCGTCATGGCCGGCTTCTGGGGCTCGCATATGGGCCTCATCGACCTGCTGCTGGAAAAGTCCGACGACGGCAAGTGGTCGATCGTCTCCCACACTTCCGAGGCCCGCCCGATCTCGGAGCGCGTCGATGGCAAGGTGAAGCCGCTGGTTGAAAGCGTCGCCACCGTTCTCGCCGCCGCGCAGGACGATCACGACGAGACCCTCGCCTATGTCCGCCGCGCCGTGGGCGAGACCGCTGCCCCGCTCCACTCTTACTTCGCGCTCGTCGCCGACGATCCCAGCGTGCAGATCGTGAACATCGCCCAAAAGTGGTACATCGAGCAGATGCAGAAGGGCACCGCGTGGGACGGGCTGCCGATCCTCTCTGCTGCTGCCCCGTTCAAGGCCGGTGGCCGCGGCGGCCCGGACTACTACACCGACGTCCCTGTCGGCCCGGTCGCCATCAAAAACGTCGCCGATCTCTACCTATACCCCAACACCATCCAGGCCGTGGTCATCACCGGCCAGGACGTCCAGAACTGGCTCGATCGCTCGGCCGGCATCTTCAATCAGGTCGCCGCCGGCGCCGCTGACGCCCCGCTGATCAACCTCGATTTCCCGTCCTACAACTTCGACGTGATCGACGGCGTGACCTACAAGATCGACCTGACCAAGCCGTCGAAATACGGCCCCAAGGGCGAGGACCTCGGCATCACCGAGAGCCGCATCATCGACCTCCAGTTCGACGGCAAGCCGATCGACCCGGCGCAGAAGTTCGTCGTCGCCTCCAACAACTACCGGGCCGGCGGCGGTGGCAGCTTCCCCGGCCTCGGCCCCGACAAGATCGTCTTCAAGGGTCCCGACACCAACCGCGACATAATCGTGCGCTACATCGTCGAGCAGAAGACCATCCAGCCGGCCGCCGACAGCAACTGGTCGCTCGCCCCGATCGGCGCCACGGTAATCTTCGAGACCGGCCCGAAGGCTGCCGATCACCTCGCCGACGTCACCGCGGTCAAGATCGAGTCCACCGGCCACACCAACGAAGACGGCTTCGGCCAGTACCGTATCACTCTCTGAACCCCTGGAGCGGCAGCCCCGCGGCTGCCGCTCTTGACTTAATCCGTTGAGCGGATTTGGCTTCCGCCCCTTGGCCATACGTTTCTGTGCAGGGATTCGATGGGAGCCACCCCACAAATGGAAGTCCTCCTCAAGGAGGCCGATATCACGCTGAACGGGTCCCGCTCCTGGGACCCGCAGATTCACTCCGAAGAATTCTGGACTCGCCTCTACGGCCAAGCAACCCTTGGTCTGGGCGAGGCCTACATGGACGGCCTCTGGGACGTCGAGGACATGGCCGAGTTCTTCAACAAGGTGCTGTCCTCCCGCGTACCGGAAGGCCTCAGGCTGACGCCCAACCTGATCTGGCAGATCGTGCAGGCGCGCTTCCTCAACATGCAATCCATCCCGCGCTCACGGCGCGTCGCTGGCATGCATTACAGCGAGACCGAAGCCTACAAGGCCTCCCTCGACAAGCGGATGACGGGCTCATGCGGCTACTGGCCCGAAGGCGTCACCAATCTCGATGATGCCCAGGAAGCCAAGCTCGACCTGGTCTGCCGGAAGATCGGCGTACAGCCGGGCCAGCTCGTCTGGGACATCGGCTGCGGCTGGGGCGCCTTCATGGGCTTTGCCGCCGAGAAATACGGCGCCCACTGCGTCGGCGTTACCGTCTCGCCCGACCAGGCCGCCTATGGCCGCGAACGCTACCAGAACCTTCCGGTCGAGTTCCGCGTGCAGGACTATCGCCAGTTCGACGGCAAGGCCGACCATGTCGTCTCGATGGGCATGTTCGAGCATGTCGGCCACAAGAACTACCGCGCCTATTTCGAGAAGGCCCGGCAGGTCATCAAGGACGACGGCCTGTTCATGATGCACACGATCGGCAGCCAGTGGTCTACCGAGACCATCGAGGCCTGGCTGGAGAAATACATCTTCCCCGGCGGCGTCATCCCCTCGATCGCCCAGATCGGCAAGGCCATCGACGGCCTGTTCACCGTGATCGACCTGCACAACATCGGCCCGCACTACGACAAGACGCTCTGCGCCTGGTACGAGAATTTCGAGCGCAACTGGAAGAAGGACCGCACGCCCGAGGAAGAGCGCTTCTTCCGGCTGTGGAAATACTACCTCCTCTGCTGCGCCGGCGGCTTCCGCTCAAAAGTCCTTCAAGTCTGGCAGTTCGTGCTGTCCACGCGCGGCGTACCGGATGGGTATGTGACTCAGCGCTAGCGGCGGGACGAGCCGACACCTTGGGTGCGGGGGAGCCTCCGTCGAGCACTGAGCATTCTCGCGATGCGGCCTTGCAGCGCCACGATACCATCGGGCCATGAACGCCCGATTCTCATTGCTCGTCCTCTTCGCGTTGCTCGTCGGCGGCGCCGTCTATCTCTGGCTGCAGCCCTCAGAGCAGGTGCCCAACCCACCCTCGGTCGAGACCACCACGACGGCACCGCCTCCCGGCCCTATTTCAACGGCTTCCGAGCAGTTCCTCATCCTCGCCGCGAGCTGGGAACCGGCCTTCTGCGAAGGCGCACGCAACAAGCCGGAATGCGCCAGCATGGGCAAGACGCGCTTCGATGCCAGCCACTTCTCCCTCCACGGCCTCTGGCCTCGCGACGAGTACTGCAGCGTCCCCAGCACAATCGAAGAGCTCGACCGCAACAGTCGCTGGCAGCAACTGCCGCCGGCCAGCCTGCCCACCGAGCTGCAGAAGACCCTGAACCAGGTCATGCCCGGCACCCGATCGCAGCTCGAGCGCCACGAATGGATCAAGCACGGCACCTGCTACGGTACCGACGAGGCTTCGTACTGGGCCGCCGCCACCGCCCTCCTCGCCCAGCTCAACACCTCCCGGGTCCGCGACCTCTTCGCCGACAGCATCGGCAAGCCCCTGACCCAGGCAGAAATCCGCACCGCCTTCGACGATTCCTTCGGCTCCGGCGCCGGCCAGCGCGTCCGTATCGCCTGCGAGGACGACGGCGACCGCCGCATCATCTCGGAGATCACCGTCGGGCTCTATGGCGCCGTGGACGACAAGACCCGCATGTCCGACCTGATCCGCGCCGCCCGCCCGACCGATGGCGGCTGCGATGGCGGCATCGTCGATCCCGTTGGCCTGCAATAAGGAACTTGTTTACCGGCCGCGTTCAGCCGGCCTCAATCGCTGCCCGCTAGGCTCCCGCCACAATCCGCGGGGCCCGCTATGACCAATTCCCAGTTCGCACTCGACATTTCCGGCCTCCGGAAGAGCTTCGACCGCCCGGTCGTTGTCGATCTCGAGCTCAAAGTGCGCGCCGGCGAGTTCTACGCCCTGCTCGGCCCCAACGGCGCCGGCAAGACCACCATTCTCCGCATGGTCGCGGGCCTTCTCAAGCAGGATGCCGGCTCGATCTCGGTCCTCGGTATCGACACCGCCAAGGACCCGGTCGCCGCCAAGCAGATCGTCGCCTGGGTGTCCGACGAGCCCATGGTCTACGACCGCCTGACCCCGCTCGAATATCTCGAATTCGTCGCCGGCCTCTGGCGCATCGATGCCCGCGAAGCCGAGCGCCACTCCAACGAGCTGATCGACTGGCTCGGCCTCCGCCCGCACGCCAACGAGCGTTGCGGCGGCTTTTCGAAGGGCATGCTGCAGAAGGTCGCGCTCGCCGGCGCCCTCGTCCACGATCCGCGCCTCATCATCCTCGACGAGCCGCTCACCGGCCTCGACGCCGGCTCGGCCCGGCAGGTGAAGGACGTGCTGAAGCAGAAGGTCGCCTCCGGCGTCACTGTGATCATGACCACCCACATCCTCGAAGTCGCCGAGCGCATGGCCGAGCGGATCGGCGTCATCAACCACGGCCGCCTCGTCGCCGAAGGCACGCTTGCCGAACTCCGCACTCGCATCGGCCGCGAGACGACGCTGGAGGAAATCTTCCTCGATCTCGTCGCGCAGAAGGAAGCCGATCTCGCCACCGAGGCCGCCGCCTGATGAGCGCGCTGCCCGCCACCCTGCCCTGGTTCGCCGCCCACGAGTTCCGCCTCGCCTGGCGCGACTGGCTCGCCATGATGACCGCCGGCAGACGCGTCCGCGGCATCGTCCTCTTCGCCACCCTCGCGCTGTTCTACGTCGGCCTCCACCTCCTCACGAATGCGCTGATGGCGCCGTGGATCATCGCCGGCATCGCCCCCGACAAGTCCACGCTCGTCACCGTCACCGGCACCGGCTTCCTGTTCTGGACCGTGATGCTGAGCCAGGCCCTCGAGTCGATCACCCGCGCCTATTACTCACGCTCCGATCTCGACCTGATCCTCTCGTCCCCCGCCTCCTCGGCCAGCGTCTTCGCCGTCCGCACCAGCGCCACCGCTTTCGGCACGGTGCTCCTCGCCTGCCTGCTCGCGAGCCCGATCATCAATACGCTCGTCGCCCATGAAGGCCTGAAATGGCTCGCCGCCTACGGTGTCCTCGCCGGCCTCGGCGCACTCGCCGCCGCCCTCTCGGTGCTGGTCACTATCGGCCTCTTCCGGACCATCGGACCCGCGCGCACCCGCCTCGCCGCGCAGATCATCGCCGGCATTGTCGGCGCCGGCTTCGTCATCGGCATCCAGGCCGTCGCCATCCTCAGCTTCGGCAACATGGACCGCTACGCGGTGATGCAGTCGCCCGAGTTCGTCGCCGCTGCCCCGGCCGTTGACAGTCTCGTCTGGCTCCCCGCCAGCGCCGCCATGGGCGATCTCGGCGACATGCTGCTGGTGCTCTTGATCGGCTTCGGCGCCCTGGCGCTGGTCATCCGCTTCACCTCACGAGGCTTCGCTCAGCACGCCATCGCGGCTGCCGGTGTCTCCGCCACTCGTGTCCAGCAGACCGCCTCGACCCGCCCATTCCGCAGCGCCAGCCAGCGCCACGCCCTGCGCGTCAAGGAATGGAAGCTGCTTCGCCGCGACCCCTGGCTGCTGAGCCAGACGCTGATGCAGATCCTGTATCTGTTCCCCCCAGCGCTGTTCCTCTGGATCTCCTACGGCCAGAACGCCGGCACCTACGTCGTGGTGATCCCGGTGATCGTCATGGCCGCTGGCCAGCTTGCGGGCGGCCTCAGCTGGCTCGCCATCTCCGGCGAAGACGCGCACGATCTCGTCGTGACCGCGCCGATCCATCCGCGCGCCGTGCTCATCGCCAAGATCGAGGCGGTGACGATTTCGGTCGCCGTCATCTTCGCGCCGATCCTCCTCTGCGTCGCAATCGCTTCGCTTAGCCTCGCCTGGATCACCGCCGCCTTCGTCGCCATCTCCGCCGGCTCGGCCACCGCCATCCAGCTCTGGTTCCGCGTCCCCATGCGCCGCGCCATGTTCCGTCGCCGCCAGGTCGCCTCACGTATCGCGACGATCAGTGAAGCCCTGAGCTCGATCATGTGGGCCGGTGCAGCAGTGCTCGTCGCCGGCAACCAGTGGATCGCGATCCTGCCGGCCATTCTTGCGATCGTCGTGCTGGCAGTTGCCTACGCCATGAGTCCCAAGGGCAAGCGGGTCTAGTGCTCGCTGCCCGCCGGGGCGATCCACGCAACGACAAGCGCCAGCATGGAAACAAGCGCCCCCACTGGCCCAAGCCAGACGAGGCCGAGGTTCTCGAGCACCAGCCCGCCGACCACGGCAGATAGCGCGCCCCCAAGGTTCATCGCTGTAAGGTTCAGCGCTGCCGAGAGCTGAACCGACTTCGCCGAGAGCGCCGCGAGTCGATGCAACTGCGGCGGCATGAACCCCCAGGCAACCGCGCCATACACCGCCATGAGCACGAGGTAGGCCGGAGCCACCAAGGCTTCAGGCAACAGTGGCAACAGTGGTAGCGCGACCAGCAGCGCGATCATGATGCCTCCCAGAACGAGGCCCGTCTGCTTGCCGCCGTACCGATCGGCTAGCCTGCCGCCAATGTGGTTGCCAAAGATGGAGCCGCAGCCGAATGCCAGGAGAACAACAGGCATCCACGATTTGTCGAGGCCAAGGAGATTCGTCGTCACCGGCGCAAGGAAGTTGAAGAAAGTGAAGCTTCCCATCACTGCCAGGCCCGCCGCCAGCAGCACCAGCGGCACGCCAGGCACTTTCAGCACGCTCAGCCGCTCCCGCAGCGTCCGCGTGTCGCCATGGATATCGTCCGGCAGCCGCATCCACATCGTCGCCGCCGCGACAATCGCGATCATGCCCAGCCCGACATAGGCGACACGCCAGCCGAACGTATTGGCCACAAGTGCCGCCAGCGGTGCGCCGAGCGCCACAGCTATCGAGCCACCCATCACCACCGTGGAAATCGCGCTGCCGCGCTTACCCGGCGCCGCCAGCGCCACCGCCGTCGATTGCGCCGTGGAGGTGAACATCCCGGCGCCGACGGCGAGAAACGTCCGCGCCCCGAGCAACAGCAGATAGCCCGGCAGCAGCCCGAACAGCAGCGCCATCGCCCCGAACAGGAACTCCGCGCCGGCGACGACCGTCCGACGATCCACACGCCCGAATAGCGTCGCAAAGATCGGCGTGCCGATCCCATAAGCCAGCGAGTAGACGAAGATCAGCCAGCCCGCATCGGCAACGCTGATCCCGACTTCGGCCGCCACATCCGGCATGACGACGACAACGAGAGAACTCTCGACGCTACCGGCAAATGCCCCTAGCGCCAGCCACAGCAGTCTCGCGTCCATCGAAGTTCCCTCTCCCCCCGTACTAGGGAGAGGGTTCGGTCAGCCGGTCAAGCTCGCCTTTCAGCCAAGCCGCGGCCGCAACACGGGCCTGGGCCGCGTGGCGAAGAACACCGCCAGCGCCAGCAGCGGGAACACCGCCGCGATCAGCCCGAGCTCGTCGATCCCGACATGTTCGATGATCTGGCCGCCCACCACCGCCCCGAGCGCCGTGCCGAGATAGAGGAACGAGGCGTTGAGCGACAGCGCCAACGGCGCGGCATTCGGGGCCAGCGCCACGATCCGGCTCACCTGCGCCGGCGGGAAAATCCAGCCGGTAATGCCCCAGACGAACATGAAGGCGAAATACACCGGCCCAACCAGCGCCTGCGGCACCACTGCCGGAATCGCCGACAGCAGCGCGAGGAATACTGCGTTGGTTATCATCGCCAGTACCACCGTCCGGTTGGCGCCGAAGCGATCGGCCAATTGCCCGCCGATCGTGTTGCCGATTGCCGCACCAATGCCGTAGGCCAGCATCACGAAAGGCAACAGCCCGGCCGCCAGCCCCATCGATTGCGTCAGCGGTCCGAGATAGATGAAAGCAGCGAACGGTCCGGCCATGTAGAGCAGGATCGTCAGGAGGGCGGGCACGATGCCGGGGACGCTCAGCACCGCCAGCCGCTCGCCGAGGCTCCGCCGATCCCCCTTGATCCCTGACGGCAGCATGATCCAGATCGCCAGCGCGGTAACAAGGCCGACGGCAGCGATGGCGAAATACGTCCCGCGCCAGCCGGCAAACCCGCTGATGAAGGCCCCGATCGGCGCTCCGAACGCGACCGCCATGGTCGTACCGGCAACCACGATCGACACCGCCCGCGCACGCCGCTCGGCCGGCGCCAAGGTCACTGCCGCCGCCTGGGCGCTCGCTGCATAGAGCCCGGCACACGCCGCGATCACCAGCCGCGACAGCAGCAGCATCCAGTAGCCCTGCGACACCGCCGCGAGGAACGCGCCAACCGCGAACACCACAGCGGTCGCCGCCAGCAGCGCGCGCCGGTCGAACCGGCCGGTCGTCGCCGACAGCACCGGTGCACCCACCGCATAGGCCAGTGCATACGCAAACACGAGATACCCCGCGGTCGCGATCGGCACGCCAATATCGGCAGCGATCGCCGGCAGCAGCGTAGCGATGACGAAGCCCTCGACGCCGATGGCAAAGGTGCCAAGGGCGAGCCAAACCAACCGCAAATCCATCGCGGCGTCTCCTTAGTTCAATGGTTGTTGAACAAATGAACCTCGGGATGGGCCGCGTCAACCCCTTGTTCAACGTTCATTGAACTTGTGACCGAAATCGCTTAAATGTTGGGCATGCAAACCCAGTCTCCACTCCCCCATCCGGATGCGGACCAGATCACCCTGCCAGGAGTCCTCGCCGCCTTGGGCGACGATACGCGTCTGGCAATCGTCGCCTATCTGTCCCGCAGTGCGCCGCTGGGTATGACCTGTGGCCAGTTCAGCGATCTCGCGAGCAAAACCGCAATCAGCTACCACGTCTCCAAGCTCCGCGAAGCCGGCGTCGTCAATGTGGTGCCGGAAGGCACGCGCCGGCGCGTCACCCTGCGCCGTGCCGATCTCGACGCTCGCTTCCCCGGCTTCCTCGACTCGATCATTTCCAGTACCCGACATCTTCACATCGAAGGTCTCGAGGAACTGCTGGCTTGACCCGTCTTACCTATCGCGACGCCACCGCCGCCGACCTGGGTTTCATCGTCAGCTTGATCGTCGAAGACAGTGTCGTCCCGACCAATGATGAGCCCGACCGCCCCGATCACCCGCGCTATCTGGCCGCCCTCGAGGCCATCGAGCGCGATCCCAATCAGCGGATCGTGATTGCCGACTACGAGGGGCAGCCAGTCGGCACGGTGCAGCTCACCTTCATCCCCGGCATCAATCGCCTCGGCGAATGGCGTTGCCTCGTCGAGGCGGTGCACATCGTCCCCACGCACCGCAATCTCGGTCTTGGCGGCGAAATGATCGGCTGGGCCATCGAGCAGGCGAAGGCCCGCGGCTGCGGCCTCGTCCAGCTCACATCGAACAAGAAGCGAGTGGACGCCCACCGCTTCTACGAGCGGCTGGGCTTCAAGAAGAGCCACGAAGGCTTCAAGCTGTCTTTGAGCTAGCTCGCGGGACGGAGCACCACGGCCAGCGCGTCCGGGCGGGTACCCGCATCCGGCAGATCATGCGGGCCGAAGCCCTCGGCCGAGTTGACGTTGAGCATCACGCCGGTAGCCCGGAACCCGAGCACCTCCTCGAAGCCGCCGTTCTCGCCGCGAACCATCAGCGGCGCCGAGGGATCGAAGGTCTGGAGCATGGCGATCACTTCGCCGACGGTCAGCCCGCCGAGTTGCGGCGACTTCGGAGTGGCTTTCTTCTCGAGCAGGTCAAGCACAGTAGTCATCCAGGTGAAGTTCCCGGGAACAAGCATGTGACCGCTTTGGCCGGTGGCGCACCCCGCAAATGTGGGGGGCAGTCCTTCACCAGACGCAATACGGCTAGAGCGCTTTCAGGAAAAGTTGCAGACTTTTCCGGTTCGAAAGCGCGACAACTCAAAGACTTGAAGCATTTCGCCGTTTCGTCGAAAACGGTGAAGTGCTCTAGGAATACTGCAGCCGCGCGACCAGATGGCCGAGTTCGGACTGCTTCTTAATCCCGAGCTTGTCGTAGACGGTTTTCAGCGTCGAACGGGCCGTATGCTCGGAAATGCCGAGTTCCGCCGCCGCCGCCTTGGGTGGCATGCCCGTCCCCACCAGTGCGGCAAGCTTGGCCTCCGCCCCGGTCAGACCGAATAGTTGCAGCAGTTGTGCCGCGTCCCGCCGTTCGGTGCCGTGCAGGTCAGCGAGCAGCACCAGTGCCGCCTCCTTGCCGTGCTCACCATGCTCGAGCGGCGTCACGTGGGCGATCACGAAGCCACCAGCCGGACTCTGCATCAGCACCGGATTCGAGATCTTGGCGCCTGTCCGGGCCACGCTCGAGCGCAGCGCGCTGGCGAGCGCCTGCCGCTCCGCCGGCACGTTGCTGAGCAGTCTTTCGCCACCGATCGCGCCAGTCAGCCCCAGCAGGGCCCGCGCCCTTGCGTTGGCCTCGACCAGCGTCCCATCTTCCCGCACGACGGCGGCCGCACGCCCGGTATCGTCGATCAACCCGAGAAAAACCGAGGCGGCATCGGCCGAGGCCCGTGGCCCCACCACACGTGGCTCGCTCCAGATGGAATTCGCCCGCGTGGCATGGAGGCCGAACACATAGTCCTTCGGGCGCAGCGCCCGCATGTAGTCCGGCGCGTCATCCGTGATTTCCAGAGAGATCACCTCGGCTTCGATCAGATCGGCGATCGTCGAGTCCGCATACTTGACCAGCCCGGAACCGGTATGGCCGAGAAAATTGTCGACGCCTGGCAGATCGTACCTGACCTCCCCACCAGGGCGAACCGTGGCACGCAGCCAGTCGACGCCGCCGACACTCGCCACCCCGTGCAGCAGGCCCCCCTTGGTCCAGGTGCGCGCCGTGCCCTCCACTACGGCATCACAGTAGCGCTCGCGCATCACCTCGGCGCCCGGCATGTCCATGACGTTGCCCATCACAAACATGCCCTCGCCGATATCCGAACCCGGCATGCCCTCCACCGATACGCCGACGATGCCCCGCTGGTACGGCGCAATACCGCGACCGCTCGGTGCGGTGTAGATGCCGAGGATGCCGATGCTGCTCGGTGTCAGGACCAACCCTTCCGGGAGGAACGGCCTTGCCGCATCAAAGTCGATATGAAAGCCGGTCCAGATGACGTCGACGGCGATCTTGTGGAACGGCGGCTCGAGCGCGGCCGGGGCGCGCTCAGCGAGGGGCAGATTGGCCCCATGGAAAGCGCCCTTGACCCTATCCCCCAGCATCGGCGGCCCCAGCCGTATACCGCATCAGCATTTCAATAGGTTCGCACGCCATGTAATCGATCTCAACGAGCATAGGAACCGGTGGTCCAAGTATCAACCGATGTAACGTATTGGCCCCTACGGCTCGATGGCGCCCAGCCGCACCAGCACCTCGCCGGGAATGCCGTAAAGCCGGATGGCCTCACGATGATCCCGCATGCCGCAGGCCTCGCGCTGGACGAAATATTTCCACACCGCCCGCGCCGCCCCTTTGACCAGGATCAAGCGCTCGTCGGCCGATCCGCCATGTGCATTGAGAGCCGCCATCGCAGCCTCGACCTGCCGGCCGTAGTGGCCGAGCGAGGAGGCCTTCTCGCCCATGACCTCGGTTTCGATCGAGCCAAACCCGCTGGTCAAGCGTTGGCGAAGTTCGGCAATGTCGAGCGCGGTCAATGGCATGGCGACGAAGCTAGGCATCCTTTTGGGGCCTCGCAACCCCACCGGTTCTCAACTCGCTGCGAACCAGCTAGAAGCGCGGCCATGCCACACGCCCTCTCGCGCTCCGCCGCCACGCTCACCGGATTCGGCGCCGTACTGCTCTGGTCGCTGCTGGCGTTCCTGACGGCGGCCAGCGGTACGATGCCGGCCTTCCAGCTCACGGCCATTACCTTCGCCATCGGCGGCCTGTCGCTGCTCGCCATCCGTCCCGGTGCGATCAAGGCGATGCGGCAGCCCCTGCCCGTCTGGCTGCTCGGCGTCGGCGGCCTGTTCAGCTACCACTTCGCGTATTTCTTCGCGCTACGGAACGCGCCACCGGTCGAGGCCGGCCTCATCAACTATCTCTGGCCGGTGCTTATCGTCGTATTTTCCGCCCTGTTGCCGGGTGAAAAGCTGCGCTGGCAGCATCTGGCCGGCTGCGCTTTGGCTCTCGCCGGCGCGGTCCTCGTCGTCACGCGCGGCCAGGGGTTCAGCTTCGACCCGCAATACGCCATCGGCTACGGCGCGGCTCTCTTCGCCGCCCTCGCCTGGTCGAGCTATTCCGTGCTCTCACGCCGCTTCGCCCACATCCCCAGCGACGCCGTCGCCGGCTTCTGCCTCGCCACGGCAGCGCTCGCCGCCATCTGCCACCTGCTACTCGAAACCACGGTCTGGCCGGATAATCCGTGGCAATGGGCCGCCGTGATCGGCCTCGGCCTCGGCCCGGTGGGACTCGCCTTCTACGTCTGGGACATCGGCGTCAAGCACGGCGACATCCAGGTGCTCGGCGCCGCCTCCTACGCCACCCCGCTGCTCTCGACCATGATCCTCATCGCCGGCGGCTACGCTCAGTACAGCCACCTGCTGCTGGTCGCATGCCTCCTCATCACCGCCGGCGCCGTCCTCGCCGCCAAGGACATGTTGCTCCGCACCTCGCGCCGGGCCTGAGGGCCACTGTCACTCTGCCGGCGGAAGCACCGTCACATCCTTGATGCCGATCGCCGCCAACTGCGGCAGGATCGAGTCCGGGTCGCCGGCAATCACCACCACCGCGCGGTCGAGCGACGCCAGCGCCTCCGCCGATGCCTGCACCGCCGGCAGCTTGAGCGCCACAATCTCGTCGAGCTTGCCGTTCAGTTCCTCGGCCGTCATCCCCATGCTCGCCGCGCTCATAACCAGCCCGAACAATCCGCCCGAGGTCTCGACCGAACCGGCGGTTGCCGATGCAGTGGCCATTACCGTGCGCGTCAGCTCCGCCTCCGCCACCGGCGTCGTTGCGAGGCTGCCGAAACCGGCGATGATATCGGCGAGCGCCGGCCCCACCTTGTCGGCCTGCACGGCTGACGAAACCATCAGCATGCCGCCGGTCGGAACATTCGACCACAACGACGCCTCGACCCCGTACGAATAACCATGGGTCTCGCGCAGCACCCGGTTGAGCCGGCTGGTGAAATCACCACCCAGCAGCCGTGCCACTGCGATGGCCTCGATCATCCCCGGGTCGTTGAGCGCCGGTGCCGGCCGCGCCAGGTAAACGATCGCCTGGCTGCCGCCGACGCTTGGCGTCACATAGACCTTCAGCCCCTCTGCGAACACTGCCGGCGGATGCGGCACCGGCGTCACGCCGGCGCTGTCATTGCTCCAGCCGCCGAATGCCCGCTCCAGCTCCGGCTTGATCGCGTCCGGCCCGATCGCGCCGACGCTGTAGATCGTCATCGTCTTGGGCGTGAACAGCCTCAGATGCATCGCCTTGGCTTCGTCGATCCCAAGCGCCTGGACAATGGCCGACGTCGTCTCCAGCGCCGCCCGGCCCTCGGGGATCGGAAACGCCAGTTCCTCCAGCGCGTAGTAGCCGAGGCTCTGAGGATCCATCTTCCGATAGGCCAGCCCCTGCTGCACCTCGGCCCGCAGCGCGTCCCACTCCGCCGGTTCGAACCGCGGCCGCAGCACCGCGTCGGCCAGCAGATCGACACCGGCCGCAAGACCCTCGGGAGGCACGCCGAGTGCCACCGCCGTCTGCTCCATACCGGCCTCCCCCCAGACGTTGGCGCCGATGTCCTTGGTGGCCTTGCTGAACGCCTCGAAACCGCGCTCGCCGGCGCCCCGCGACATCATCATCGTCGTGAGTTCGATCAGCCCTTCCTTGCCCGGCTCGTCGCTGCCGGCCCCGCCGCTGACCGAAGCCGCGACGTAGATCCGCGGCGAGCCGGGCGACTGGTAGTGCACCAGCCGGATGCCGTTCGACAGTGTCGCCGTCTCGATGTCAGGCAGTTCCGCCCGTCCCGGCTCCCCGGCCGCCAGCACCGGCACGTCCACCACCGGCCGCGGCGCCGCAACAATCGGCGCCGCGGTGCCCGAACTGGCCTTCAGCACCGCCGGATAGTCACTCTGGCCGCCCGGCTGCACGGTCAACACGCTCAGCGCTTCCGGTGCCAGCAGCTCGCGCGCCGCCGCCTCCACATCCGCCACCGACAGCGCCATCAGCCTCGGATCATCGCCCAGGCCTGGCGAGTTCTCGCCATAAAGGTCGAAGCGCGTCGCCAGCGACCGGGCCCGATCCAGCATCGCCTCAGCGCTCAACTGCCGGCTCAGTCGCAACGACCGCCGCGCGCGCTCCACATCCCCGGCATCGAGTGCCGATGCCACAAACCCGGCCACCGACTTGCGCAGCCCCGCCTCCAGCGTTTCCGGCGCCACCCCGGGAGCTGCCGTCGCCGAGATCAGAAAGCGGCCGCCGAGTCGCCCCGAGTCCCAGCTGGCGACCGCATTGATGGCAAGGCCGGTATTCACTAGTTCGCGCCGCAGCACGCCGTATTCGTAGTTGCCTAGCAGGTCGCTCACCACCGTCAGGGCGACGCTGGCCGGGCTGTCGGCCGGCGGCCCCGCCGCAGCCAGCACCACCACTGGCGACGGAAGCCGGTCGGTGAAATCGAGCCGCAGCGCCACCGGCTTCGGCACCACCGCCTCCGGCACCGCCACATCGGCGCCGCGCGGCACCCGCCCGAACGTGTCGGCGATGAGGGCCTTCACCGCCTCGACGTCGAAGTCTCCGGCCAGCGACAGCACCGCATTGTTGGGCACATAGTAGGCATCGAAGAAGGCCTTCACATCTTCGAGCTTGGCCGCATCGAGATCGGCGATCGAGCCTATGACCGATTCCGCATATGGATGCGGTGCTGGGAACAGGGCCGCCCGCAGCGCCTCGACACCCGGCGCCCCGGCGCTGTCGAGCACACTCTGCCGCATCTCGTTCTTCACCACGTCGCGCTGCAGGTCGAGCTCGCGCTGGTCGACCTCACCGCCGAGATTGGCCATCCGGTCCGCCTCGACCGATAGCAGCGCCGGCAGCGTCGAGGCCAATGCGTCCTCGACGTAGATCGTCCGGTCTTCCTCGGTGAAAGCGTTGTTCTGGACGCCGAGCGCCGAATAGGTGTCGTCGATCCGCGGATACTTTGCCGTGCCGCTGAACATCAGGTGCTCGAACAGGTGCGCGAAGCCCGACCGGCCCGCCGGCTCGTTCATGCCGCCCACCCGGTAGATCAGCGCCAGGCCGACCTTGGGCACCTTGTTGTCCGGCGCCAGCAGCACCTCCAGCCCATTGTCGAGTTGATACTGCACCACCCGCGGCAGGTCGTCGCCAACAGCCGCCACCACACCGCCGAGCACAAAGCTCGCAGCCACGAGAACCGAACCAGCAAAGCGCATGCAATAAGCCCTGGCGATAAAACTGGCCATTCATGCCATTGCTGGCCGGCGCCGTCCAACCCACATTGCAGCGAGGGATGCAGCGCTCCGGGACCTGCACTATACTGGCGGCATCATGGCCAATGACACCGACATCAAGCCGCGCGCCAAGACCGTGCCCAAAGTGGCACGCCCGCCGCTGCACAAGGTCATCCTCGTCAACGACGACTTCACCCCGCGCGATTTCGTCGTGCGGGTGCTGAAAGCCGAGTTCCGCATCCCCGAGGACCAGGCGCACCGCATCATGATCACCGCCCACACCAAGGGCAGTTGCGTCGTCGCCGTGTTCACGAGGGAAATCGCCGAGACCAAAGCCAAGCGCGCCGTCGACATGGCCCGCGGCGAGGGCTTTCCGCTGCTCTTCACCACCGAACCCGAAGAATAGCCGGCGCGGGCCAGCAAAAAGGGGCCCGGCGCTTGGCCGGACCCCGTCAATCTGTGCCGCTCGACCTAGTTGTTGAACGTCGTATAGCCGAGCTTCATCGTCGTCCCAACGAAGCCGTTGACGCGGAACTGCGAGATCCGGCCCTGGTTCGTCTTCGCGCAGACATAGGTGCCCGGGGGCATGTCCTCGAGCGCCACGCGATCGGCCGAGAAGTCTGCCCCGACACAGCCCTCGTAGCCACGGTTCGAGCCGTCGCCCAGTGCCAGTCGCGCACTGCCCTGCGGTGTCAGGTACTTCTCATCGTTGGTCACGGCCTCATACCAGATATCGGTTCCCGAACCGCCGACGTTGCCGTTGTCGAGATTGGCACTCCACGTCTGCGGCAGGTCGATCGGCCCGGTCGAGAACGTGCCCGGATTGACGATTGGCGGCGGGGGCGGAGGCAGCGGCATCGGGTCCGCGCCGACATAGACGGTCAGCGACGACGCCTTGTTGTTGATCTGCGGCACCAGCGGCGCCGTATCGGTGCTTACCGTGCGGCAATAGCCGGTCAAGTTCGGCTCATCGCAGAGCCGTGCCTTCGCCCCGCCGAACAGCTCGACCGACGAGATCTTGTTGTTGAACGTGGCGTTGAGCGCGTTGCGGATGCCGATGCCGACGCACAGCTCCTCGCCGTCGAAATTGGTGCCCGTGTAGAAGCAGGCGCGCGGCTCGTCTTCCGGATCAGGTTCCGGCGCCGGTCCCGGTCCGGGCGGCGGGAACACCGGTCCATCGCCGCAATTGACCGCAAGGCTCGGACCGTCAGGCCCGACATTGAAGCCGAAGCTGCAGTCCGGATTGTCGCCCGAACCCTCCTCAACCTCCTCGTCCGGCTCGTCTTCTTCCACCGGCACGAGGAAAGCCGCACTCACCCAGCCATCCGGCCCGGAGTGCTCGATGAAACAGAAGTTGGACGGCGCGCATTCCTTGACCGTGACGACTTCCCCGGCCGTCAGCTGATCGACGACACCGAACGTCTTTGCCGGTCCCGTGCGCACGTTGACGGCCGACTTGGCAGCCGCCTCGACCGCCATGGCGCCGCCGGTACAGGCCAGCAACGCCGCGAGTGCCGCGGCTGGTACCGATAGCCTTGCAATGGACATTTCCCTCACCCTCTCCTCTGCAGGAGGTGCATCCCGCCCGCATACCGGAGGGAGCCAAGCACATCGGGCCTGAACAGGCCCTGAATACTGTTGTGAAGAAAGTTGTCCGGCGAACAACTCCCGGAACCGCCACCGTCGCGCTATCGTTCTGATCGAACAAGCCCGATTCCGGAGAGTCCGATGCCCCGCCTCAAGCTCCTCGTTAGCCTCGCGCTCGCCGCTGCCCTCGCGCTCCCCGCGACCTCGGCCCTGGCCGGCGAAGCCGAAACGACCCTGCTCGCCAAATATGCCGGCGAGTGGCGCGGCACCGGCAAAGTCTCCGGCCCTGATCCCGGCACCGTCGTCTGCCGCATCACCTTTAAGCCCGTATCGGGCAAGCTCAGCTACACCGGCCGCTGCACCTATAGCGGTCAGGGCACCGCCAGCTTCCGCGGCACCATGCTCTACAACGACGCGAAGAAGCGCTTCGAAGCCTCGTCCTCGGCTCAGGGCGTCTCCACCACCACCGTCGGCAAGCGCCAAGGCGGTGGCATCGTCTTCGCCGCCAACGGCATGGACACCCGCTACGGCACCGCCTCGTCGGTGATGACCCTCGCCGGCAGCGCCATCAAGATGAGCTTCAAGCTGGTCGACAAGGACGGCGAAACCACCGCCTCGAGCATCAGCTTCAAGAAAAGCTAGGCTTCCGCCTTGGCATAGCGCAGCTTCGCCCGCTCCTTCGCCCGCGCGATGAACACCTCGCGGTCGCGCTTCGGCGCGTCCGTCTCGAGTTCCTTCAGCAGACGCCTCACCACCTTCTCGATGTCGTCGACCGCCGCGGAAAACGCGGCCTCATTGGCCTTGGAGGGATGCGTGTAGCCCGAGATCTTCCGCACGAACTGCAGCGCCGCGTCATGCATCTCGTTTCTGGATGCCGGCGGCTCGAAGTTGAACAGCGGCTTGATGTTGCGGCACATGGCAGGCCTCGTCGTTGGAGTGCGGTTTCCTCCAACATCGGCTCCAGCCCAACCCCGATCAAGTCACAACCGCCGCATTTGACCACCTGAACGCTCCGCCTAGGTCGGCCTAGGCGCTACAATCCCCCCAGAATCACCCGAACAGGCCGAGCCGTGGAAACCGCCCTATACGAGCCAGTGAAACGCTTCCTCGAGGGCGCAGGTTACATCGTGAAGGGCGAAGTCGGTGGCTGTGATCTCGTCGGCATTACCGAGGGCGAACCACCGCTCGTGGTTGTCTGCGAACTGAAGCAGAACTTCAATCTCGAGCTGATCCTGCAGGCCGTAGATCGGCAGGCCCAGAGCGATGAAGTCTGGATTGCCGCTCGCGTCTCGCTCCGCGGCAAGGGCCGCGAGAGTGATCGCCGCTTCCGCGACCTCTGCCGCCGCCTCGGCTTCGGCATGCTCGGCGTCGGGGTGGCCGACACCGTCGAGATCATCGTCAGCCCGGTGTCCCCGCTACCCAGGAAGAACACCCGCAAGCGCATCCGTCTGGTCGAGGAACACCGCCGCCGCAGGGGCGACCCGACCGCCGGCGGCAGCACCCGCAAGCCGATCATGACCGCCTACCGGCAGCAGGCGCTTGCCTGCGCCGCGGCGCTGCAAGCCGGCCCGCTTCGCCCGCGCGACCTCAAGGCCACGACCCCGATCGCGGCGAAAATCCTGCTGCACAATGTCTATGGCTGGTTCGACCGCGTCGATCGCGGCGTCTATGCCCTGACCAGTGCCGGCAAGGAAGCGCTGGAGCGCTGGCCGGCCGGCACCTAACGGGTCGCGGCTACTGCCGGCCCGTCTGGGTCGGCGGGTTGAGGTCGAGGAACGGCACCGTGCCATTCGGCGGCATCGTGTTGGGCAGCGAGCCATCCCACTTCTCCGCCTGGATCAACGCGACGACGCCCGGGTTGTCCCGCAGCGCCTTGCCGCGGTTGGCGATCACCGCAGCCTCGGCATCGCCCTTTACCTGGATGGCGTGCGCCTCGGCGTCGGCGGCCAGCTTCACCGCCGTCGCCGCCGCCGTAGCCTGTGCGATCTGCGCGTCGGCCTGGGCCTGAGCCTGTGTCACCGTGATCTCGGCCTGCACCTTCTGCTGCGCCAGCTCCTGCTGCCGCTTCTGCACCTCGACGGTCGCGAGCTGCTTTTCCTCGATCGAGTTCTCGTAGGCCGCCGAGAACTTGATGTCCTCGACCTGCACACTCTCGATCACCAGCGGTTCGCCGATGCCGGCCTGCAGCGCCGCCAGAGCATCGGAATTGAGCTTGGCCCGCTGCTGGATCGCGCCCAGCGCGTCATACTGGCCGAACACGTTCTTGAAGATCGCCGGCACGCGCGGTTCCACCAGCCGGGCGATCATGTTCTCCACCGAGCCGTACTCGGCATAGAGCCCGCCGCCCGAACCCGGGATGATGTGATAGCTCACCGACAGCCGGATCTGTGCCGGCTGCTGGTCGCGCGAATACGATTCCATATTGTCGAAGGTCTCGGTGTGCGATTGCAGCGAGATTTCCTTCACGTCCTCGATCACCGGAATCTTGAAGTGGAGCCCAGGTCCGACCGTGCCCACCACCGCGCCGGTGCGCAGCACCACGCCCTCTTCGCCCTGGTCGATCTGGTACCAAGCCCCGAAAAACAGGATCGCCGCCACTGCTACGACGACCACGGCAATCGCCAGTCCACGAATGTTCTGCATGTTCACCCCCACTTGCGCCGCCGACCCTGGCGGCAAGATCCAATTTCACGCCCACTAGATGGCCCTCGCTGAATGCGGCCTGAACCGGCGTCGGACGGATAATTCGGCATTTGCCGGTCTTGTAGCCGTTCATCGCCGGGGCCATCTTGCGGCACCCCCGCGACAACTTCGCGTCGGAACCTCTGCCCTCGGGGGTTCCCTTCCCCCAAAGCTTCGGTTACAGGACGCGCTTAGCCCATAGAATCCGACGCCACCGGCCCGCATCCGCGGGTCTTTCCGCGCGCGCCCACAAGCCGAAGCCCGAAAAGTCGAGAGACGTTCGGACAAGCCGAAGCGAATAGAAAAGACGAGCCCAGATGCCAAAACGCACCGATATCAAGTCGATCCTCATCATCGGTGCGGGTCCGATCATCATCGGCCAGGCCTGTGAGTTCGATTACTCCGGCACCCAGGCGTGCAAGGCGCTGAAGGACGAGGGCTACCGGATCATTCTGGTCAACTCGAACCCGGCGACGATCATGACCGATCCCGATCTCGCCCATGCGACCTATATCGAGCCGATCACCCCCGACGTCGTCGCCAAGATCATCGAGAAGGAGCGCCCCGACGCCCTGCTCCCCACGATGGGCGGCCAGACTGCGCTCAACTGCGCGCTCAGCCTCAAGAAGATGGGGATCCTCGACAAGTTCAATGTCGAAATGATCGGCGCCGACGCCGAGGCCATCGACAAGGCCGAGGATCGCGAGCTCTTCCGCGACGCGATGAAGAAGATCGGCCTCGAGACCCCGCGCTCGATGCTTGCCCACAATACCATCGAGGCGCTGCAGGCGCTTGAGGTGATCGGCCTCCCCTGCATCATCCGTCCAAGCTTCACCCTCGGCGGCACCGGCGGCGGCATCGCCTACAACAAGGAAGAATACCTCGCCATCGTCGAGACCGGCGTCGACGCCTCCCCCACCGATGAAGTGCTCATCGAGGAGAGCGTGCTCGGCTGGAAAGAGTACGAAATGGAGGTCGTTCGCGACAAGAACGACAACTGCATCATCGTCTGCTCGATCGAGAACGTCGATCCGATGGGCGTCCACACCGGCGATTCGATCACCGTCGCCCCGGCGCTGACGCTGACCGACAAAGAATACCAGATCATGCGCGACGCCTCGATCGCCGTGCTGCGCGAGATCGGCGTCGAGACCGGCGGCTCGAACGTCCAGTTCGCCATCAACCCCGCCGATGGCCGCATGATCGTCATCGAGATGAACCCGCGCGTCTCGCGCTCGTCCGCCCTTGCCTCCAAGGCCACCGGCTTCCCGATCGCCAAGGTCGCCGCCCGCCTCGCCGTCGGCTACACGCTCGACGAGCTCGAGAACGACATCACCGGCGGCGCCACCCCGGCTTCGTTCGAGCCGACCATCGACTACGTCGTCACCAAGATCCCGCGCTTCGCCTTCGAGAAGTTCCCGGGCGCCGACAACAGGCTCACCACCTCGATGAAGTCGGTCGGCGAGGCCATGGCCATCGGCCGTACCTTCCAGGAATCGCTGCAGAAGGCGCTGCGCTCGCTCGAAACCGGCCTGACCGGCCTCAACGAGATCGGCATCCCCGGCTACGAAGCCGGCGCGCAGGAAGACGACAACGAGAACGCCATCTTCGCCGCCATCTCGACCGCCACGCCGCAGCGCCTGTTGCACGTGGCCGAAGCCATGCGGCTCGGCCTGTCCCTCGAAGACATCCACGATGCGAGTAAGATCGACCCGTGGTTCCTCGAAGAGATCAAGGGCATCGTCGATACCGAAAAGAAGGTCCGCGACTTCGGCCTGCCGGAGGATGCGAAGACCCTGCGCGGCCTCAAGGCCATGGGCTTTTCCGATCGCCGCCTCGCCGACCTCTCCGGCAAGCAGGCCAAGGACGTGCGCGCGCTGCGCAAGTCGCTCGGCGTCCGCCCAGTCTACAAGCGCATCGACACCTCGGCGGCTGAGTTCGCCTCGCCGACCGCCTACATGTACTCCACCTATGAATCGACCTTTGCCGGCGCCGTCGAGGACGAGGCCTACCCGTCCGACCGCAAGAAGGTCGTGATCCTCGGCGGCGGCCCAAACCGCATCGGCCAAGGCATCGAGTTCGACTACTGCTGCTGCCATGCCGCTTTCGCGCTCGCCGACGCGGGCTACGAAACCATCATGATCAACTGCAACCCCGAGACCGTCTCCACCGACTACGACACCTCCGACCGCCTCTACTTCGAGCCGCTCACCGAGGAAGACGTCATCGAGATCCTCGAGACCGAAAAGCAGAACGGCACCCTGCACGGCGTCATCGTCCAGTTCGGCGGCCAGACCCCGCTGAACCTCGCCGATGCCGTCGAGCGCGCCGGCGTGCCGATCCTCGGCACCCAGCCCGGCTCCATCGACCTCGCGGAAGACCGCGACCTGTTTTCGAAGCTCATTTCCCGGCTCGAGCTGGCCCAGCCCAAGAACGGCATCGCCTATTCGCTCGAGCAGGCCCGCATCGTCGCCGAGCGCCTCGGCTACCCGCTGGTGATCCGCCCGAGCTACGTGCTCGGCGGCCGCGCCATGGCCATCGTCCACTCGCCATCCGAGTTCGAGCGCTACGTTCAGGACACGCTCACCGGCCTCGTGCCGCCCGATATCCTGATCCGCTACCCCAACGACAAGACAGGCCAGATCAACTCAGTCCTCTCCGACAACCCGCTGCTGTTCGACGGCTACCTCAGCCGCGCCATCGAAATCGACGTCGATTGCCTGAGTGACGGCAAGGACGTCTTCGTCTGCGGCATCATGGAGCACATCGAAGAGGCCGGCATCCATTCGGGTGATAGTGCCTGTTCGCTGCCGCCCGTTCATCTCAGCGACGACGTCATCGCCGAGTTGAAGCGCCAGACCACCGAACTCGCGTTGGCCCTCAAGGTTGGCGGCCTGATGAACGTCCAGTACGCGCTCAAGGACGGCACCATCTACATCCTCGAAGTGAACCCCCGCGCCTCGCGTACGGTCCCCTTCGTCGCCAAAGTCATCGGCCAGCCGATCGCCAAGATCGCCTCGCGCATCATGGCCGGCGAGAGCCTCGCGAGCTTCAACCTCGTTGAGAAGAAACTCGGCCACATCGCTGTCAAGGAAGCCGTTTTCCCGTTCAACCGCTTCCCCGGCGTCGACACCGTGCTCGGCCCCGAGATGAAGTCGACCGGCGAAGTCATGGGCCTCGATACCGACTACGCCATGGCCTTCGCCAAGTCCCAGCTCGGCGCCGGCTCCAAGATGCCGAAGGAAGGCACGGTGTTTATCTCGGTCCGCGACGACGACAAGCCCCTGATCCTGGGCTTCTCGCGCCACCTCGAGCATGCCGGCTTCAAGATCGTCGCCACCTCCGGCACCCACAAATACCTGACCGAGAACGGCATCGCCGCCACCAAGGTCAACAAGGTGCTCGAAGGCCGTCCGCACATCGTCGATTCGATGAAGAACGGCGGCATCCAGTTGGTGATCAACACCACCGATGGCGCCAAATCGATCTCCGACAGCCGCGACATCCGCCGCACCGCACTGATGGGCAAGATCCCCTACTACACCACCATCCCCGGCGCCGTCGCCGCGGTGGAAGGCATTCTCGCCTACCGCGAAGGGAATTTGCAGGTGAGGCCGTTGCAGAGCTACTTCGCGGCTTGATTGACCGGCTAGCTCGCGCGAACTACTCGCGCGAGCTGCGGACTGCGCAGTAACCTTAAGACCGAATTTGTCGCGGCATCGACCGGCGCCATCGTATCACTCGCCCATACTTTCATATCGTGCGAGTTGTTTTGCGATGCTTAGAATCGTCCTCTCGTTGCTGTTTTTGGCTATTGCAACGCCAGCCCTGGCCCAGACCTCCGCTGAACTCTGCGATCAATATGCCGGCCACCCCTGGGAGCCCGGTCACCAGGGCCGTGGTGTGGAATGGAGCCAAGTCCTGCCGGGCCCAGCGATCCGCGCCTGTCGCGAGGCATTGGCCGAAGCGCCGGATGCACCGGAGATCCTCTACCGCCTCGGCCGCACGCTCATGCAGATCAAGTCATACGAGCAGGGGCTGGCCTTGATGCTGCAATCCGCCCAGGCCGGCTATCCTCCAGCCGAGACGGCGTATGGCACGGCGTACATGCAGGCCGACGGCGTCGCCAACAACTATCGCGTGGCTCTCGAATGGCTGACCAAGGCGTCTGCGCATGGCCACGTCATCGGCACCAACAATCTCGCCATGCTCTACGATACAGGACGGGGTGTTGCGCCGGACCCGCTCGCTGCCCGCACCCTCTTCACCAGAGCGGCGGAGGCCGGCTATCCGCTTGCCATGTACAATCTGGCCCTTGGCCATGAGTATCCCAAGATCGGAGAACCCAACTACGCCGCATCCTTCGACTGGCACAGCAAGGCTGTTGCGGCTGGCCACATTCCCGCAATTCGTGGTGTCGCCCGTGCCTACGACAACGGTCGCGGCGTTCCCAAGGATACGACCGAGGCTCTGGTGTGGTGGCTCAAGGGCGCAGAGGCTGGCGATCCAGTGGCGCAGTCGCAGGCAGGCATCGCCTACAATGCCGGCCGCGGTACCAAAGAAGACCTCGTGGCAGCCGAAAAGTGGCTGCGTGCTGCGGCCGAGCAGAACTATTCCCGAGGTTACTTTTACCTTGGCCAGTTCCTCATGCAGACCAAGAAAGGCGAGGAGTTCTACGAAGGCATGCGCTGGCTCGAACGTGCCGGCGCCTATGGAGAGCTGGAAGCCAACATCGAATTGGCCCGATACTACGCCCTGACAGGCGACCTCGTACCCGCACGCAAGTACGCCCAGGTGGTCCTGAACTTTGGCGACAACGATCTGAAGCGGCAGGCGCAGGAGTTGCTGATGCTCATAGAGAGCCTGGAACTCCAGACGGACATCCGTCGCTTTGACGGCCAACCGTTCAAGAGTTCCGACGAGGGCTAGTCGCGATCGACGGACGGCGAGCCCAGCGATAGCCGCTCGACCCGCGCCGCCAAAAGGCGAATACTCCACCGAATCTCGCCGCTTGCAGGGAGGGCAGTCGTATGAAGATCGCTCTCCTCACCGCCGTCGCGATGGTGGCCTTCGCGGCCAACTCAGTCCTGACCCGGCTGGCCTTCGCCACGGCGGGCGCCGAGCCACTGAGCTACACCGCCATCCGGCTGGCCTCCGGCGCGGTGGTGCTCTTCCTCCTCCTCTCGCTGCGTCAGGGCCAACCGATGCGTACCGTCGGAGGGAGCTGGCGCGCCGCCGCAGCCCTGTTCGGCTACGCCATCGCCTTCTCCGTCGCTTACATCCTGCTCGGCGCGGGTACGGGTGCCCTCATTCTGTTTGCCAGCGTGCAGATCGGCATTCTCGGCTGGGCCATCCTGAAGGGCGATCGGCCCGGGCCGCTCGAATGGCTCGGCCTCGGCACCGCGCTCGCGGCCTTCGCCTGGCTCGTCTCGCCGGGCCTTGTTGCCCCGCATCCTCTCGGCACGATCCTGATGATCTTCGCGGGTCTCTGCTGGGCCGCCTACACGCTGCTCGGCCGCGGCTCGAAGTCCCCGCTTGTCGACACCGCCGGCAACTTCGTCCGCACCATCCCGGCCGCCGCTCTCCTGCTGCTCGCCGCCACCTTCGGCCAACCGATCGAGTTTGGCGCGGCCGTGTATGCCGTTACCTCCGGCGCCGTCGCATCGGGCCTCGGCTATGCCATCTGGTACGCCGCCCTCCCCGGACTTCCGCGTACCACCGCCGCCATCGTCCAGCTGACGGTGCCGGCGATCGCCGCCCTCGGTGGCGTCCTGTTCATCGGTGAAGCCCTGACAACTCGCCTGATTGTCGCTTCGCTCGGCATCCTCGGCGGCGTTGCACTGGCGCTGATCGGTGCCGACCGTCGTCGGCGGGCCTCGACGCGCTAAGAGTTCCGGAGCAAGCTTCGACAATGCCCCAGCCCCATACCTCGATCGATGCCTACATCGCCACCTTCCCCGCCGACGTGCAGGAGAAACTGCAGGCGCTGCGCAGTGCTGTCCGGTCGGCTGCGCCCGACACGACGGAGTCGATCAGCTACGGCATCCCCACCTACAAGCTGAAAAAGGCGGTCGTCATCTACTTCGCCGGCTGGAAACAGCACCTGGCGGTCTACCCTGCCCTTGCCGGCGATGAGGCGCTGCAGCGCGAGCTGGCGCCCTACCGCGAGTCCAAGGGCTCGCTGCATTTCCCGCTCGATCAGCCGCTGCCGCTCGATCTCATCCAGCGCGCCGTCAAAGCACGGCTGGATGAAATCAACGCCGCCGCACGCTGACCGACATTCGAGCACGCGCAACGTCCGGGTTGACCCCACGGCCACGATGACTATCGTGCCGGCATCATGATGATGATCCGCCACTTCGCATCCGTGTTCCTGCTCGCCTGAGCGAGCCGCAAGGCAACACGCCCAGCCTCCGCGACCAGTCCGGAGGCGCTTCGCCCCCCATGCGGGCTACTGCGATTTGGATTTCATAATGCCCAACCCCCTTCCCGCGCTCTCCGCAGCGCAGATCGAGCAATTCGTCGCCGACGGCTTCGTCAGGATCGATACGGCCTTCCCGGCTGATATCGCTGCCGAGTGCCGCCGTATCCTCTGGGCCGATACCGGCTGTGACCCGGACGATCCGTCGACCTGGACCCGCCCGGTCATCCGCCTCGGCAACTACGCCCAGCCGCCTTTCGTCGAGGCCGCAAACACGCCGGTCCTCCACTCCGCCTTCGACCAGCTAGTCGGAGCCGGCCGCTGGACTCCGCAAGGCAGCCTCGGCACTTTCCCGATCCGCTTCCCCTCGCCGGACGATCCGGGCGACGCCGGCTGGCACATCGACGTCAGCTTCGGCTGGGAGGAGAACCCGTCCGACTTCCTCAGCTGGCGCGCCAACGTGTCATCGAAGGGCCGGGCCCTGCTGATGCTGTTCGTCTTCTCTGAGGTCGGCGAAGACGATGCCCCCACCCGCATCAGGGTTGGCTCGCATCGCGATATCGCAAGGCAGCTCGCGCCCGCCGGCGAGGCCGGCCTGTCGTTACGCGAACTGGCCGCCGACAACTTTGCCACCTCGGCGCACCGGAAGCAGGTCCTCGCCGCCGGCATGCCGGGGACGGTCTACCTCTGCCATCCGTTCCTGGTTCATGCCGCCCAGCCGCACCACGGCACCCGGCCGCGCTTCATGGCGCAGCCGCCGCTGCAGCCCCGGGAGCCGATCACGCTCGACCGTGCCGATGGCAGCTATTCGCCGGTCGAACGCGCCATTCGGCTGGCCCTGGCCTGATCCGATCTCGTGAGGGGCAGCCCTGCCCCTCACCCTCGCTCAGCATGCCTCGACGACGACAAGCGCGCCGTCGACCGGTGTACCGCGATCGGTCCGCAGCACCGTAGCCTCGACCGTCACCGGCACCAGCCCAAGCTCCTCGCAGAGCCCAACGACGTGGCGGATGCCGTGCTTGAAGCGCAGCGACCGGTCCAGCCGCACCGCTTCATCGCCCTCATGCACCTCGAGCGAAAACACCGCGGTCCCGCTGTCCGCCAGCGCCCGCCGCACCGCCGCCAGCGGCGCGTCGAGCGCGCCGACATAGTTGAACACGTCGCCCGCAACGATCAGGTCGGCCTGCTCCGCGAGCCCATCGAGATAGGCGACGAGCTCGCCCCGCTCGAGCCGGTCATAGATCTGCTTCCGCCCGGCTTGCGCGACCATCTTCGCCGACAGGTCGACGCCTTCGAGCCATTCGACCAGCGGCCGCAACTGCACCCCGACGAGACCAGTCCCGCAACCGAGGTCGATCGCCCGCCCGCAGCGCGTCATCCCTCGCCGCCGCAGTTGTTCGGCGACAAGCTCCTTCATCAGCTCCGGCACCCGGTAGCCGAGCTTGTCCACCAGCGACTGCTCGAAGCGTGGCGCGTAGTCGTCGAACAGCGCCTCCACATAGGCCTGTTCGGCGCCGACACCATCGATGGCCCCATGTGCCGAAAGCTTCAGCCGCGCCCCGAACACTCCGGCAACGTCGAGCCGCAGCAACTCGAGCCAGGCCTTCACCGCACCCGCCACGTCGCCCGCCGCCTCGCGATAGCCGCCGAGCAAACTCCAGCCGGCCACCCATTGCGGCACCAGCTCGAGCGCCTGCTCCATCACTTCGGCGGCTTCGGAAAAGGCGCGCTCAGCCGCCAGCGCCGCGGCATGGCCGGCGCGACGGTCGGCAACCATGTCGCCCGACGAATACTGTATTTGCTGCAAGGAAATCGGCACCCGGATGGGACGGCCGCTTATCTATCCTGCGCCGATTTCGCTGGGAAGCGGGTGGAAGACGGATTTTTCCACTTTGCCGTCACAATGGAGCAGCATAAGTTGGAGATAAGCCGGTCGCTGCCGATCGGCTGTCTGAGGGGCCCCCCGCCCCGGACTCTTATGCCTCGATGCACCCACTCCCCGGTGTGTCAGGAAGACGTTGACGACAAAACGCCCAACTCGACGTGCCACCCGCGCGCCGGGGAATAGTCGTTTAATTGCCCATATTGATAGGGCATTCGTTTCCGGCTACAAGTTAACGGTCGAATATTGCGGCCGACACTTCGTGCCTGGCGTCTTACGCGCCTGCTGAGGTTCATTCCAAGAATTCGATTGGCAAAGGTTCCTATTGGGGTGGGAACCGCCACGGCAGTCTGCGAAAGGGACTTTATATGGCTACCGGCACTGTTAAATGGTTCAACGGCCAGAAGGGCTACGGCTTCATCCAGCCGGATGAAGGCGGGGCCGACGTGTTCGTGCATATTTCCGCCGTTCAGCGCTCGGGGCTTTCGGGCCTCGATGAGGGCCAGAAGGTCACGTACGAGATCGTCAAGGACAAGCGCACCGGCAAGAATGCCGCGGACAACCTCCAGCCGTCTTGATCGGAATAGGTTTCGAGGGAAACCGACACGGCGCAGCCTCAGCGGGCTGCGCCTTTCTCATTCCGGGCGCCGCGAGCTATTGACGCCGCGCCCATCCGCAACGATATGCACCGCTCGCGCAGTGCGACCGCGCGGCGCTTGACCGAAGCGCACGCTGCAGGCAATTTAGTCCCGCGCTCCCCCTCAAGTCAGTTCTGCCGGTAAGCCGAACGACTTTGGCAGGGGGAGTGTTTCTTTTGAGTTGGAGACGGCAATGGACAAGATTCCGATGACACCGCAGGGGCACAAGACCCTGTCTGAGGAATATCGTCGCCGCACCGCTGAGGAACGGCCCCGGATCATCGCCGACATTTCGGAAGCGCGCGCCCACGGCGACCTTTCGGAAAACGCCGAGTATCACGCCGCCAAGGAGCAGCAGAGCCTCAACGAGGGCCGCATCAAGGAACTCGAGTCGCTGCTCGCGCTCGCCGACATCATCGATGTCACCAAGCTCTCGGGCTCGACCATCAAGTTCGGCGCCACGGTGAAACTCGTCGACGAAAACACCGAGGCCGAGAAGTCGTACCAGATCGTCGGCGATGCCGAGGCCGACCTGACCAAGGGCCGCATCTCGATCTCTTCGCCCATCGCGCGCGCCATGATCGGCAAGGAGAAGGGCGATTCGGTCGAAGTTGCCGCTCCCGGCGGCGCCAAGACGTACGAAATCCTCGAAGTTAAGTTCGTCTGACCCCCCAGCGGGCGGGTGGCCCGCGCGAAACTGTGGACTTTTCCGCCACGCCGTGCGCTCCATCGCTCGCCGACGATGGGTCCGGCCTTGAAAGGCGTGCGCCGAACCCCCTATTTTGGGTGCAGCGTGGCCTGTCACGCGTCGAGGTCAGGACTCCATCAGTCCAAGCGTAATGGAGCGTAAGGTGCACGCCAAAGTCGTCATCATCGGATCGGGCCCTGCCGGGTACACCGCCGCCATTTATGCGGCGCGTGCCATGCTCGAGCCCGTCATGATCGCCGGCCTCCAGCCGGGCGGCCAGCTCACTATCACCACCGATGTCGAGAACTACCCCGGCTTCGCCGACGTCATCCAGGGCCCATGGCTCATGGAGCAGATGAAGGCGCAGGCCGAGCATGTCGGCACGAAGATGATCAACGACATCATCGTCGAGGTCGATTTCGACAAGCGGCCCTTCGTCCTCATCGGCGATAGCGGCACGCGCTACACCGCGGACTCGGTCATTATCGCCACCGGCGCGCAGGCGCGCTGGCTCGGCCTGGAATCTGAGGAGAAGTTCCAGGGCTTCGGCGTCTCCGCCTGCGCCACCTGCGATGGCTTCTTCTATCGTGGCAAGGAAGTGGTCGTGGTCGGCGGTGGTAACACCGCCGTCGAGGAAGCGCTGTTCCTCACCAATTTCGCGAGCAAGGTCACCGTCGTCCATCGTCGCGGCGAGTTCCGCGCCGAGCGCATCCTGCAGCAGCGCCTGTTCAAGAACCCCAAGATCGAAGTGATCTGGAACGCCGAGGTCGAAGAGGTCTACGGCGAGAACATGCCCCGCTCGGTCAAGGGCGTGAAGATCCGCGACACCCGCACCGGCAAGGTCACAGAGAAGGATGTCGACGGCGTCTTCATCGCCATCGGCCACCAGCCATCGACGTCTATCTTCGCCGGCAAGCTCGACATGAAGCCGGGTGGCTACCTCCAGGTGAAGCCCGGCACCACGTCGACCAACATCCCGGGCGTCTTCGCCGCCGGCGACGTCACCGATGATGTCTACCGCCAGGCGGTTACGGCCGCCGGCATGGGTTGCATGGCTGCCCTCGATGCCGAAGAATATCTTGCCTCGATGGAACTCGCGGAGGCGGCGGAATAGATGCTGGATTGGGACAAGCTCCGCATCTTCCACACCGCCGCTGAATCAGGGTCCTTTACCCATGCCGCCGAACGGCTGAACATGAGCCAGTCTGCCGTATCGCGGCAGATTTCGGCGCTCGAGGAAGATCTCGCCCTCAAGCTGTTCATCCGCCACGCCCGCGGCCTCGTCCTGACTGAAGTCGGCGAGCAGCTCTTCCGCACTGCGCACCGCATGCATTGGGAGTTGCAGCAGGTCGAGACCCAGATGTCCGAGAGCCAGGAGGTCCCGACCGGCCCCCTGCTCGTCACCACCACGGTGGGTATCGGCTCGACCTGGCTATCGTCCCGCATCCACGAGTTCCTGATCCTTTATCCGGAAATCCAGATCGAGATTAAGCTCAACGACGCCGAGCTCGATCTCGCCATGCGCGAAGCCGACGTCGCCATCCGCCTGCACCGGCCGAACCAGTCGGAAATGATCCAGCGCAAGCTGTTCACGGTGCACAATCACTTCTACGCCTCGCGCGGCTACGTCGCGGAGTTCGGCGAGCCCAAGGCCGTCGAAGAGCTGGACGCCCACCGGGTGATTTCGTTCGGCGAACCGGTGCCGTCCTACCTGGGCGACATCAACTATCTCGAGCGGCTCGGCCGCCCGGATTCCTCGCCCCGCCGCGCCGCCATGAAGGTCAACGCCATCTACGGCATGATGCAGGCCGCCCGCGCCGGCATCGGCATCGCTATGCTGCCCGACTATGTCACCGAGAACGAGGACAGCCTGATCCGCGTCCTCGCCGGCATCGAACTGCCGGCCTACGAGGCCTATTTCGTCTATCCGCCGGCCCTCAAGAATTCGAAACGCGTCGGCGTGTTCCGCGATTTCCTCGTCGGCAAAGCCCGCGAATGGTCATTCTAGAGCGAGTGGCGGCGCTCGCGCTGCTGCCTCTCGTGCTGTCGTCTGCCCCCGCCTTCGCCGATTCCATGACCTCCACGCAGTTGGGCGTGGTCTTCTGCATCGGCCGCCTGTCGGGCGACATGGCCCCGGTCCTCGCCGTGCTGACGCCGAAAACGCGGACCCTGGTCGAAAAGACCGGCATCGACAGAGTCCGCTGGCAGGGCAAGCCCGATTACGCCAACATCTGCGAGCCCGTCGGCGCCTCCGGCACCTACGAGGCGCCACAAGTGATCCTCTCCTACCGGTATCGCGAAGAAGGCAAGTCCGGCTTCTCCGACCGCCTGGTGATGCGCTTCGTCGACGGTCTGCTGCGCCTCGACGACATCCTGTTCTCCGACGGCGAGTCGATGCGCGACAGCCTGGCCGGCGACTGATTACCTGCGTCGCATCAGCCTGAACACAATCTTCGTCCGAACCTCAAAACCGAGGCGCTGATACAGCGCCACCGCCGCGACGTTCTCGGTCTTCACATGCAGGAACGGCACCCGCCCGTCCGCCGCAATCTGCGCCGCCACAAACGACACCAGCTTCGCCGCCAATCCCTTGCCGCGGAACTCCGGCCACGTGCAGACGGCACTGACCTCGGTCAGCCCCTCAGGCTGCATCCGCTCGCCGGCCATTGCCATCAACCGGCCATCCTCGGCCTTCAGCCCATAGTATCGGCCCATCGCGATCGTCCCGGCGCGAAACGGTCCCGGCTCCGTTGCCAGCGCCAACTCCACCATCGCCGGCACATCGGCTTCGACCAGTCGCACCGGCGCAACCGCGGGCAACCCAACCGGTGCATGACACACCATCTGGTAGCACTCGACCTCGCCCAGCAGCTCCCAATCCGCCGGCAATTCATACGAGTCGGTCGTGACCAGCCCGACCGCATCCTCCTCCGGCACCAGCGCCGCAAGCTGCCCGAACGCCTCCGGCACATAGCGCTCCAACCCGACGATCGGTGACATCGCGATGGGGAACCGCCCCGCCATCCCGTTGATCTCGGCGATCGGCCGGTGGCCTGATATCAGCGAGTTCCAGGCGGGGTTGTCGAGGGCGGCAAGCTTGGTCATGGCGACTCCGTTCGCCAGCCGTCTAGCATTCCACCCCGTCCGCCCCCAAGCCCTCCGCATTCATCGGCAGTTCAGCCGACACGACTAGTAATCGCGCCACTCCAAATGGAATCGGCCATGCGCACAGCTCTCGTCCTCGCCGCCATCGCCTTCGCGACTCCTGCCCTCGCCCAGCCGATCACGCTCACCCCGCAGCAGATCGGCCAGATCTTCTGCCTCTCCCGCCTCGGCAACGACATGGCGCCGGTGACTGGCCTGCTGACGGCGAGTCTCACCTCGGAGATCGCGACGGCTCTCGAAAAGAACGACGTGATCCAGAAGGCGCATCCCGACGAGAAGCCCCCGCTCGGCGACGGCATCCCCTGGCAGGCCTATCCAGATTATGCCGACCAATGCCAGCCGGGCGACGTCGACTTCATGATGGACGAAGCCCGCATCCGCATCGACTACGCCTTCAAGGACTACCCCGACGCCAACTTCACCGACACGCTTGCGCTCAAGCTGATCGACGATCCGACAATGAGCGCCCGCATCTGGCGCATCGACAACATCGCCTATGCCACCGATGGCGACCTGCGGGCGATGCTGACCTCTGCCTTCCTCGACTGATCACGTCCTGAGACGGCATTTCCACCCTCTTGACGGGCGCGCGCCAAAGGCGCATTCCGGCCGTGTTTCGGGCGCTTGCGACCGAACTTTCAATAGGAACTGGAAATGAACCCCGACAGTCGAAGTCGATCTTCGATCTTGCCGGCGCTCTAGCCCGAAGCATCGGGTACGGCGCGCCGGCGCGGTGAGCTTTGGAGCCCCGTCATGCTGCGTGCCTACACCCGCGATGGCAACCGCCTCGTCCCCACCGACATCGATCCGACCGCCGAAACCGGTGTCGGTAACGCCGTCTGGTACAGCCTGACCGACCCGACGCGCGAGGAGGACAAGTTCGTCGAGTCCTGTCTCGGCATCGACATTCCGACCCGCCGCGAGATGCAGGACATCGAGCCTTCCGCCCGCCTCTACAGCGAGGAAGGTGCCGAGTTCATGACCATCACCGCCCTCATCGAGGACGAAGCCGGCCAGGTCGTGAAGACGCCGATCACGTTCGTGCTGCGCAACGACCAGCTCGTCACCGTCCGCTACGCCGACCCAAAGCCCTTCCGCCTTTACGAGCGCCTCGTATCGCGCCCCACGACCGCCGACATCAGCGGCGAGCGCGTCATGATCGGCCTGCTCGAATCCTTCATCGACCGCCTCGCCCAGCTGCTCGAGAACACCGGTGACGGCATCGATCTGATCTCGCGCGAAGTCTTCGGCAACAAGTCCACCAAGCCCACCCGCAAGACGCGCGACTTGCAATCGCTCATCGAGCAGATCGGCAAGAAGGGCGACGTCCTCACGCTCGCCCGCGAAAGCCTGGTTTCGATCAGCCGACTCGTCAGCTATCACCAGAGCGCCGGCACCGCCGACCAGCAGGCCATTCGCGAGCGCAAGCAGGAGCTGAAGGTTCTGCAGCGCGACGCCGCCGCGCTCAGCGACCACGCTGCCTTCCTCTCCGACAAGATCACCTTCCTGCTCGATGCGACCCTTGGGCTCATCAATCTCGAGCAGAACCAGATCATCAAGATCTTCTCGGTCGCCGCCGTCGTGTTCCTGCCGCCCACGCTTGTGGCCTCGATCTACGGCATGAACTTCGATTTCATGCCCGAGCTCAACTGGAGCTTTGGCTATCCGTTGGCGATTGGGCTCATGGTGCTGTCCGCGCTCCTGCCCTACCTGTTCTTCAAGCGCAGCGGCTGGTTGTAGCACGCTCCGGAATCGCCGGACGAAACTGACAAAAAACTGTCACATCAGTCCTTTACGCCCGATCACGTCGTCGTGAGACGCCGTGGTGCACCCCGGAATCCCCAATACACGAGCAAACTCATCGACTTAAAAGGCATGCGTCAGACGCATGTCTCGCATGCCCGACTTCTGCTTGATGGGTCAGCATCACGGCCATATATCCCGCGTCGACAGCAGCTGAGCGCTTCTCCCTCCTCCTCCTCGCGCTCGTTGTTTGTTCCTCCTTGCAGTCAGCAGTGATTGCAACTCGGGCCCCGCTCTCCCCTCGAGCGGGGCCCTATTCTTTCCCGGGCTCCAAGTATCTCTGTGACGTTTACGTCATGTCAGCACGACTGACCTTTCCCTGCGGAAACTGCATAGCTGGCATGTAGCACTGCGCATTGTGGACCAAACGGTCAAAGTGCATATTGTGACTGTCGATGTGAGCCGCACCGTATCCTCCTCCCTCGGTCCTGCTCTGCGACACCCGGTTCGAAGTCGTATCCTCCTCCCTCGACTTAGAACCACCGGCAAATGGCGTATCCTCCTCCCTCGTCCATTTGCCACCACTTCAGATTTGGACTTCGGTCCTTTTCATCAGGCTCCATCTTCGGATGGAGCCTCTTTTTTTTGCTTTGCCAAACTGTAAGGCGACGTTGGGTGTCCCCGCGCTCACTCGCCTCACCTTTCGCTGCCCCGGCGCCGTCTTTCCCAACACCCGCCTCACCTTTCCCTACACCGGCGTCATCCCCGCGAAAGCGGAGGCCTAGTGCGAAAGCGCGGCATAGGGCAGCTTTCGCAGCATCTCACTAGTGCCCGCCCTCGTGGGAATGACCAGCAAGGAGTGTTCCGTGCTCACTCCGCCGCCTGCGGCTGGTGGAACGCTGCCCGCGCCTGATGCATGGCTGCCGTTCCGACTGAGCGATTGTTCCCGTCGCCTCGCCCATCGATAGTGGTGCTCAAGAGATTGCGGCCTTCCTCCTCCCTGGCCGCGTTCTCATGGGTCGCCCCGCCTCGGCGTGCCGACCTTTGAAGGCTCCGCTCATCCCCTCGAGCGGAGCCTTTTCTTATCCTCCCCCGTTTGCGGCGGAGGGGCTTCGAACCGTGCCGAAGGCGGTGACGGGCCGCCCTTGGCACGACCTGCCCGGCAGTTCCTGCCCACTCCCAGTTTTCCTCCGCTGATTGCCCAGCATTTCCGGGCGTTTCCGCTGGCACGCCGCGTGCATTGCTACCCGCGTATCCGCGGAGATAACGATGACCAGCGTCGGCACCGTCAGCCAGTCCCTGAGCTACGCCCAGATTCTCGCCAACGCGCAGAAGACGACTCAAACCGCGTCCACCACCACGAGCGGTACGCCGCCCTCCGGCAGTTCCGCCACCAGCGTCACGCTCTCGGATGCCGCCAAGGCCGCCCTCGCCGAGAAGGACTTCGCGACCGTCACGTCCGACGCGCGCGCCACCATGGATGCGCTGCTCGCGGCCGCGAAACTCACCAGCCCGCTCAAGGATGGTGCCCTCGCCATCGACCTCAGCAAGGTCGAGCGCCGCGAGCTCTATGCCATGAGCACCAACGCGGACCAGAAGTTCACCGTTGAAGAGCAGAAGGCCGCGGCGATCGAGATGCAGAACCGCTTCGACCAGGCGCTTGCCGGCCCCACCGCGGTCGGCCGCGTCACCGGCGCCATTAAGGGCCTCTACACCGCCGCCCTCGCCTATTTCGACGGCATGGGTCCCGAGGAAAAGGCCTCGGCCACCTACGCCGACCAGCGCAGCGCCCTCGAGCAGATGCTCAAGACGATCGAGGCCGACCCCGCCACCCTGCCCGGCGCCGTCGCCAACGATCCCATCGACGCCTACATGAAGCGCCTCGCCGACGGTGAAACCGGCGAACTCCGCGACATCGGCTCGGTCGCTGCCGATGCCCGCGCCACGCTCGACGCGTTCTACAAATCGAGCGGCAGCAGCAAGCCCGACTATTCCGAGTTCGACAGCCGCTCGATTGCCGCCGTCGCCCTCAACGCCGGCAGCCAGTTCAGCCTCACCGAATCGCGCGCCGCCAGCAACGAGATGCGGACCCGCTCCGCCTCCGCCCTTCTGCAAAGCCTCAAGTCAGCCGGCTCCTCCACCGACCCCGGCGCCTTCGCCCAGAACGTCATCTCGCTCTACGGCGCCATGAGCCCCGAGGAGCGCTCCGCCGCCGGCTGGTCCGACAATCTCTATGCCGCCGCCGTCGCCAACTACCAATCCGCCAGCAAACTCGGCTCCCTCCTCGGCGCCGCCACCGACAGCTCGATCTTCGGCGGCACGTCGGGCGGATCGGGCATGAGCCTGACGGACTACCTCTAGGAGGCGAAGCCTCTCTTCACCTCCCCCTTCATGGGGGGCCGGGAGGGGGCCGTCTCTCTCAGTCAGCCCCCGCAAACTCATCCAGCGCCGCGACGATCGCCTCGGCCATCCCGGCATCCCCGCTCGAATGCCCGGCCCCATCGATCACCTCGAGCCGCACGCCCGGCCACGCCTTGCTGAGCTCCCACGCGGTCAGCAACGGCCCCTGCAGGTCCACCCGGCCCTGCACTAGCACACCCGGTATCCCCTTCAGCGCCCCAGCACCACGCAGCAACTGGCCCTCCTCCAGCCAACCTACATTGCGGAAATAGTGCGTAACGATCCGTCCACGCGCCAGCATTCGGGCAGGGTCCGCACCGTCCGATGCTCGCCCCTCCTGCACGTTGACCGACACGGTCACGTTGTCCCAATCGTGAAAGTCTCGCGCCGCCTTGGCCCGTATTTCCGGATCGGCGTCGAACATCAGGTCGTTGTAGGCGTGGACCATGCGATCCGCCGGTGTCTCTGGCGGCACGCCTGCCCGGAACCGCTCCCACTGCTCGGGAAACAGCGGCGCCACATCGCGATACATCCAGTCGATCTCTCGCTTGCGGGTGGACGTCACGCCGGCGAAGACCATCGCGGCAACCCGGTCGAGATGCGTCTGGGCATAGGCCAGGCCCAGCGTCACACCCCAGGACATGCCGTAGATCACCCACTTGTCGACGCCGAAGTGCAGCCGCAGCTGCTCGATGTCGCGCAGCAGATGCGCCGTCGTGTTGACCGAGAAATCGACGCCTTCGCCCGACGCATGCGGCGTGCTCCGCCCGCATCCACGCTGGTCGAAGCCGATGATCCGATATCTCGCCGGATCGAAGAACCGCCGCATCGATGGCGAGAACCCCGACCCCGGCCCGCCATGGAGGATCAGTGCCGGAACACCCTTGGGGTTGCCGGCCTCCTCCCAATAGATCGCGTTGTCTTCCCCCACATCGAGCCAACCACTCGCGACGGGCTCGGTGATCGAATAGCCCGCCATCACCCTTTCTCCGCCAGCGCATCGAGCGCCGCGTTGAGTGCCTCTAGTCGTTCCGCCCCGATCTCGCCGCGATAGCGCGCCTCGATCTCCAGCTTCACCGCGTTCCCGTCGGCGATCGCCTTGATCCCCTTGGGCAGCAGGCGGACAATCTTGCCCCGTCCGTCCTGAGGATCCGGCACCCGCTCCACGATCCCGTCCGCAACCAGTTCGTCGACCAGTTGCTGCACCGCCTGTTTGCTGATCCCCATCGCCGCGGGCAGCCCCGACTGCGACATTCCGTCCGGCCGCAACTGCCCCACCACGGCGCCGCGGGCCTCTGCCATCCACCCATGGCCCCGCGCTGCCATCGCCGCGTCGAACTCCACCTTCCACAGGCGGGCTAGGCGCCACAGGCGCCAACCCACATGGTCGATCAATGGCGGCAATGAATTATCGTCAAGCTGCTTGACCACTCGGCGCGCTCCATATAGTCAAGGTACTTGACGATAACCTCTTGCGCCTCTCCGCGCAAGGCAACCCAGGGAACGCGAAATGCCCTTCATCGACAACACCAATGCCCCCCGCTTCGAGATCCCCGGCGTCTCGTTCGCCAGCATCGCCGCCCCGAGCCGCGGCACCGAGGAGAATGCCGTCTGGCGCACCACGGTTGCCCCCAACACGCTTGGCCTCGAGCACCACATGACCCGTGAGGAGATCATCCTCGCCGTCACTGGTCAGGGCGTAATTCATATCGGCAGCGACCAGTACCCGCTGACACCCGGCGACGCCTTCGCCGTCCCCGCCTTCACGAACTTCCGCCTCGCCTGCGCCGGCGATGCCCCGTTCGAGGCGATCACCGTGCTGCCGGCCGGGAGCCATGCCGTAGTCGCCGGCAAGCCGTCTTTCCAGCCACCATGGAGCATCTAGTCGGGTGCGGCGGCGGTGCTTGAACCGCCGCCAACCCCATTAGCTGATTTTCGCGCAGAAATCCTGGATCCGGCCCACTGCATCCTCGAGCTGGCTGTTCGCCGCCGCATAGCTGAGCCGCATGTGTCCCGGCAGCCCGAACGCCGTGCCGTGGACCAGCGCCACGCCCGTCTCTTCGAGCAGCGCCAGCACAAACGCTGCATCGTCCGTCAACGCCCGTCCGCCGCCGGAAGTCTTGCCGAGCAGCCGCTTCACCGACGGGAACACGTAGAACGCGCCCTCCGGCGACAAGCAGTCGATGCCGGTATTGGCATTGAGCCCGTTCACCACCAGGTCGCGGCGCCCCTGGAAGATGTCGCGCCAGTCCTTCAGAAACCCCTGCGGCCCGTTCAGCGCCTCGAGCGCCGCATATTGCGAGATCGACGACGGGTTGGTGGTCGATTGGCTCTGCAGCTTCAGCATCGCCGCCAGCAACGGCCGCGGCGCCGTGCAGTAGCCGATGCGCCACCCGGTCATCGCGTGCGACTTCGACACGCCGTTAAGCGTCAGCGTCCGCTCCCGCAGCTTCGGCTCCACCCCGGCGATCGTCGCGAACGTGCCACCATCGTAGACCAGCACTTCGTAGATATCGTCGGTAAGGATGTGCACATGCGGATGCCGCAGCAGCACATCGGCGAGTTCGCGCAGCTCGCCCGCCGTATAGGCAGCCCCAGAGGGGTTGGACGGCGTGTTGAGGATCAGCCACTTGGTCTTGGGCGTGATCGCCGCTTCCAGCACTTCTGGCTTCAGCTTGAAGCCAGTGGAGGCATCGGCCACGGCGAACACCGGATTGGCGTCGCAGAGCCGGACGATCTCGGGATAGCTCACCCAGTACGGCACCGGGATCACCACCTCGTCGCCCGGGTTCAGCGTCGCCAGCAGCGCGTTGAACAGGATCTGCTTGCCGCCCGACGCGACAAAGCAATCCGCCGCCTCGACATCGAGCCCGTTATCGCGGCGGAACTTCGCGGCTACGGCTTCCTTCAGCTCAGGAATGCCGTCGACATTGGTGTAATGCGTCTTGCCCGAGTTGATTGCCCGGATCGCCGCCTCGCGCACGTTCTCGGGCGTGTCGAAATCCGGCTCGCCCGCCGCCAGCGAGATCACGTCTTTGCCCTCGCGCGCCATGTCTGCCGCCTTGCGCGAAATCGCGACGGTGGCGGAGGGCTGGATGCGGTTGAGCGCGTCGGACAGGAAAGCCACGGTAATCTCCCCGGAAAAAATGGCCGAGAAGCTCTACGGTGTCGGTGTGCGTCGCACAACGGCATCAGCGGCAAAACTGGCCGAAAGCGCTAGATCCCCATCCCGGGCTGCTTGAGAAGCTGCACGCCGCTCACCCGCCAGCCCTCGGTCTCTTCCGACAGCTGATAGAGCGCCTCGTAGAGGCTTTGGTCGTTGCCGACGAGCTTCACCTCCTGCAGCACCACCGTATCGCCCAGCTTCTCGTACTTGCCGAAGCTATGCGAGCGCGACTCCATGATGGGCGCGTAGCCCGATCCGACGATGGCGACGAAGAATGCCTCCGCCGATGGGAATCCCGCGTGGAACGCCGCGGCGGCATATTCGAACGCCCCCGGCGCATCCTTGGCGCGGAACGCCTCGATCTGGCTGGTGATCACCGCCTGCCACGGCTCGACAGGAGCCGTCACCTCCTGTGCCGCAACCGGCAGCACCGCCATTGTCGCGAACAGCCCGACGAGGGCCGATTTCCCAATAGTCCGAGCCAGTTTCATCCGAGCCTCCGTTCGCGGGCGCAGCATCCGCCACAGGATTGCCATCAAATGGTCCGCGCTTCTCCGCCTTAGCAACGAAACATCCACGCATTCGGGGCATCACCTCACCGCGTTGTGATTGCCTAGAGTCAGCGAGTCCCCAATGTCTCCCACCAAGCTCCCCACCGCCCGCAAGGCGCGTGTCTTCTCCGCCCGTCGCCTGCTTCGCAACCCGCTGACCTCCACCGCCGCCATTTCCTTCTCCCTGACCTTCGTCGCCGGCGGCATCGCGCTGCTGACGGGCCTGTTGCCCGCGCGCGCGACCATCGGGATTGGCGAGATCGACACCGGCGTCGTGGTGCTGTTTGTTCCCCTATGCGCCCTTCTCCTCGCGGTCACCTTCGAGGCGGTACGCTCGATCATGCGCGACAGCATGCGCCAGCCCGCGCCACGCAAGACCAACTCGCTCGACGCCTGGAAGCCCGGCACCGGCGAGGGCTGATCAGCCAATCGGAAGCCTTGTCACGCTTCCGTTCATCTTCCCGTTAGCTGCCATGGTCTATGACGCGAGTCAGGGCACCACCCTGCCCGCGTCTTTCTGCTGCAACCATCGCCCTTGGGGTGCGTATGGTCGTGGCATCGATCCATTCGCGACTGAGGAACCGACATGACCCGTAACGCCTTCGCTACGCTCGGCCGCCTGCGCCCGGCGCATACCCTTCTCCTCGCTACGGCGCTCACCGGCTTTGCCGCCACCGGCGCCTTCGCCGAGACCCTGAGCGTCACCGGCATCGCACCGGCCGACGGCGCCTACGGCCTCTCAGTCCCGTCGGTTGAGATCGTTGATGGCAACCTGAACGAAGGCACGGTCCGCGGGCTCTTCACTGGCGCGCCCGGCTCGCTCGATCCGCTCTCGACCCTTACGGCCAAGTCGGTGACCATTCCCGAGCTGTCCTTCAGCTACAAAATCGACGTCGAAGGCGCGGCGCCCACGACCTTCACCTACCGCAACCTCGTGCTCAATGACGTCGTCGACGGCGTCGCCGCCTCGGCAACCATCGCCTCGGCCGATTTCTCCGGCGGCGAAGGCGCTTCGGGCACGTTCGGCGAAATGTCGACCGGCCGCTTCGACCTCGGCGGCATCCTCGGCTTCTACGGCCTCACCGCGACCCCCTCGGCCAGCACCGAGATGAAAGAAGTCTATTCCGACTTCAAGTTCGCCGGCGGCACCATCGGCGCGGGCGACCTCTTCAGCTGCACCTTCGGCCCGGCCGAAGTCGGCAGCTTCAGCGCCCGCCCGCTCAAGCAGAACATGGCCGAGGTCCAGTCCCTGATCCTCAAGGCCGAGGCCGCCCAGACTGCGGGTACGCCGGTACCGCCCGAGGACATCAAGCAGATCGCGCTCTTCTATACCGACCTGCTCACCGCCTTCACGTCGACGCCGATGACCTTCGCCGGCTTCGAGTGCGCCGGTAAGGACGAGGCCGGCAAGGCCATGAACTTCTCCGTCGGCACGATGACCGCCGATGGCTTCGAGCCCGCCAAATACCCGGCCTTCTCGCTCGACGACCTCAAGATCGACGTCGAGGGCGACGGCCACGTCAACTTCGGCAACTTCACCTGGAAGAAGATGGACTTCTCGACCGCCATCGCCACGGTCGAAGCCGCCGCGACGCTCGATGAGGCCTTCTTCGAAGCCAACTGGCGCCAGCTCGTCCCCGCCATGGATGGCTTCAGCCTCGCCAGTCTCGATGTTGATACGCCGAACCCGGACAAGCCCGGCGAGCGCATCACCGGCACCATCGGCTCGTTCGACGCCACGCTCGGCAACTACATCAACGGCATCCCGGCCAACATCGCCCTGAGCCTCGGCAACTTCATCCTGCCGCTCACCGCCGAGATGACCGACCTGCCGGTCCAGGACCTCCTCGCCCGCGGCATCGACAAGCTCGATATCTCGCTCGGCACCAAGCTCGCCTGGGACCAGGCGACTTCGACCATCAAGGCCGACGACGTGACGATCGATCTCGGCAGCCTCGGCAAGATCACCCTTTCGGGCACCTTCGGCAATGCTACCGAAGCACTGTTCGGCGACGACAACGACGCCGCGATGATGGCCGCCATGATGATCACCATCAAGGACCTGACCGTCGAGGTCGAAGACCGCGGCATCGGCTCGATCCTCGTTGCTACCGGCGCCCGTGATGCCGGCCAGCCCGAAGAAGCCTTCCGCACTGCCGTTGCCGGCATGGCCCAGGGCATGACCCTCGCCTTCCTGGGCAACACCACCGAGGCCCTGACCGCCGCGCAGCAGCTCGGCACCTTCCTCCAGGGTGCCTCGCACCTGAAGCTGACAATTACCAGCAAGGATGAAGCCGGCATCGGCATGGCCGACCTCGCTGCCGCCGAAACCAACCCGACTGCTCTCGCCGGCAAGCTGAACGTCGTCGCCGTCGCCGATGGCGAGCCGGTCATCCTGCCGCTGGTCGAACAGGCTCCGGCCGACACCATGCAGGACCAGAAGCGCGACCTGAAGGCTCCAGCCAACACGCAGTAAGCTTTAGAGGGCGCCGGCAATACTGGCCGGCGCCCTGCTTCATTATTGGGCAACTCACCCTTGTCCGCTCTCGCCTTTCAGCGCACTATGGCAGCCTGAGAGGAGGGAATACGATGCAAGTCGAGACTATCCTTCAATCCAAGGGCCACGCGGTACACACCGTCGAAGCCGGCGCGCCGCTCTCCGAAGCCGTGCACATTCTCAACACCAAGAAGATCGGTGCAGTCGTCGTCGTCGATGCCAAAGGCAAGGTCGCCGGCATCCTCAGCGAACGCGACATCGTACGACGGCTGGACAAGGATCCGGTCGCGCTGCTGGCCTCGCCCGTGCGGACCGCCATGACCTCCAAGGTCATCACCTGCACTTCGGCCACCTCTGTCTCCGACCTGATGGAGACGATGACGCAGCACCGCATCCGCCACATCCCCATCGTCGACAGCGGCCAGCTCACCGGCATCGTCTCGATCGGCGACGTGGTGAAGCGCAAGATCGAGGAAACCGAGCAGGAAGCCCAGGCGCTGAAACAATACATCGCGTCTTAGGGTCACCGGCCCCTCCGTGATCCTCCCCCCGTTCACGGGGGGGACCGCCCAAGGCGGTGGAGGGCGCGACCACACGCACCGAGTCCAGTCTCGCCCCCTCCACCAGCTTCGCTGGTCCCCCTCCCCCGCTTCGCAGGGGAGGATCAAGGGTGCCCTTACCTACCTTTCCAACTCTTCACCTTGCCGTAACAGCCCCGCAATCCGGCGCAGGCCATTCTCTCCCTATAGCGAAACCCAAGGGAGAGACCCCGATGACCTCCACCCGCGCCATGGTCCTGGCCGCCCTCGTCGCCGCTCTCGGCCTCACCGCCATGAGCCCAGCCTTCGCCGCCGGCGCTCCGCAGCACCAGCGCCCCGGCACTGGTGACAACCGCAGTCTCGAGTTCCGCCGCGATGGCGCGAGCGGGGTCTTTCAGTTCGCCAGCTTCTCCTGCGCCCCGCGCGCCGCCGATCGGCTCGACCACCGCCTCGATCGCCTGGCCAAGCGCCTCGAACTCTCCGCCAATCAGGAAAAGCTGTTCGAGGATTTCCGCACCTCGGCGCTCACCGCCCAGACCGATTTCGCCGATACCTGCGACACCATCCGGCCCGACCGCAGCGCCGGCAAAGCCGAGCGTCCCGACCTCGTCCAGCGCCTCGAGCAGCGCCTGAAATTCGACGAAGCCCGTCTCGCCGCGATGACCGAGCTGCTCCCGCAGTTCAAGGCTTTCTACGCGAGCCTCAGCGACGAGCAGAAGGCCGATCTCATGCCGCACCACGGCTTCCGCCAGGGCCTCGAAACCCCGCAGCGCGGCCCCCGCTTCCACCGCCCCGGCACCCCCGCGGCCCCCGCCCCCGGTTTGGACGGCTGACCCCAGCGCCGCCGGTCGAGTCCCCAAGCATAGACCGGCCACGCGCCGTCCCCAGAGAAGCCCCGGCGTCCCCTCCCGCCGGGGCTTCGAACTGTCCGCAGGGCAAATCTCGCCAGTGGCGAGATTTGAAGTGAGAAGGCCATGAGAGCTACGCTCGAATGGCATCAATGGTGCCTCAAGCACCGCCCTCTCATGTCCTCCCCCGCGTGGCGGGGGAGGGGGACCAGCGAAGCTGGTGGAGGGGGCGGCCACAAGCACAGTTGAGCCCCTGACCCCATCGCTATTTGGAGGGACTGGAGTGGCGGTGATCCTGACGGCTTTGCAATCCGAACGCGCTCAGGCATCGTCACGCTAGGACAACCGAGGCCGAGGTCAGGTTTTTGGGCATAGTGCCGCCATCAAGAGTGAGGCTTGCCGGGTTGGCGCTCCTTCCGTCGTTGCTCAGCGGCTGCACGAACTTGGGCTTCTGGCCCGACAGATGGATATCTGAGAACGGCGCGTCACTTTACCAGATGGGGATTGGACGATACGAGTACACCCCCGCAATCGGGTCTCCCAGCGTGACATGCGTGGCCGACGGCGAGAACATCTACACCTGTGATGACGGAACGGTGTGGAGGCTCGAACGGATCGATGGTCCCTCTCGGCAAGTGAAGTTCGATGGACGGGTGTTTATCCTGGGACCAATCTAGGCCCCACGCCTTAACCTCGGACGGGCGCGCCCACCCCCTTATCCACACGTCCCCCTTCCCCCCGTCCCCCGCCTCCGCTAACCATCGCTGACCCCGCCTCAACGAGCCCCCCAATGTCCGCCCTGCCTCTCGATCCCGAGCTGATCCGCGCCGAGTTCCCCGCCTTCCGCGAGCCGAATCTCGACGGCTGGGGCTTCTTCGAAAATGCCGGCGGCTCCTACACGTCCCAGCAGGTCCTGACACGGCTCGATCACTACTATCGCGCCACCAAGGTCCAGCCCTACGCCTTCTACCCCGCCTCCCGCGAGGCCGGCGCCGCCATGGATCTCGCGCATCGCCGCATGGCGCAGGCGCTGAATGTCGGCATGGACTGGATCCATTTCGGCCCCTCCACTTCCGGCAACACCTACACGCTCGGCCACGCCTTCGCCGGCTGGCTGAAGCCGGGCGACGCCATCGTCGTCACCAACCAGGACCACGAAGCCAATTCCGGCGTCTGGCGGCGCCTCGCCGACCGCGGCATCGTCATCCGCGAATGGAAGGTCGACCCGCAGACTGGCCACCTCGATCCCGCCAAGCTCGACGAGCTGCTCGACAGTAAGGTCCGCGCCGTCTGCTTCCCGCACGCCTCCAACATCGTTGGGGAGATCAACCCGGTCCACGAGATCACGCAGAAAGCTAAGAGCTACGGCGCCATCACCGTCGTCGACGGCGTCTCCTACGCCCCGCATGGCCTGCCCGACCTGCTCGAGCTTGGCTGCGACATCTACCTCTTCTCGGCCTACAAGGTGTACGGCCCGCACCAGGGCGTCATGGCCATCCGCCCCTCGCTGGCGTCGGAACTGCCAAACCAGGGCCATTTCTTCAACGACACCCAGCCGCGCAAGCGCCTCGTCCCGGCCGGCCCCGATCACGCCCAGATCGCCGCCTCATCCGGCGTTGCCGATTATCTCGAGCGCGTCGCCGAAATCGCTGGCGACAAGGCCGAGGGCGCCAACCCGTTCCGCAAGGCCCACCACGCCATGCGCGCGCAGGAGATCGCCCTGCTCGAGCCGCTGATGGAGTTCCTCCGCGGCCGCAACAACATCCGGCTCATCGGCCCCACCGATAGCGTGAGCCGCGCCCCCACCGTGGCGATCGCCCTTCCCGGCCTCGCCGTCGAAGTTTCCGAGCGCCTCTCCCGCCACAGGATCATGGCCTCGGGCGGCCACTTCTACGCCTACCGCCTGCTCGAAGCCCTCGGCATCAACCCCGGCCACGGCGTCCTGCGCGTGTCATTCACGCACTACACGAGCCCGGCGGAAGTTCAGCAGTTGATCACGGCGCTGGATGCGGAGCTGAAGTAGCGGCAGCGGCCCCAAGCGTTCGATATTCCTGCCGCCCCGTGCCAGTACTATGCTTCCCCCACAAGGGAGGCAGCAATGGCCGACACACCGGACAAGCAGGCGACCACGGCGATTTTCCTCGACCTGCTCAAGCAGGCCGCCGCGGCACACGGCGTTTACGAAAAGAACGAGCTCGGGGGCAAATACGATAACGACTGGCCGCAGTGGTACGCCGCCCACATGACCGACGCGCTTGCCACGTTGGGCTACGACCTCGTCGCCCGACCCGCCCATCAGCGGCGTTGATCGCCGCCATCTGGAAAATCCGTTCGACGCGCCCACCCGGCCCGGCTACACAGCCGGCCATGTCCCGCCCCGTCGCCGTCCTCCTCCTCGTCATTGCCACCGCCATCTGGGGCTTCGCCTTCGTCGCGCAGAAAGTCGCGATGGATCACATGGGGCCACTCTCGTTCAGCGGCACCCGGTTCCTCCTCGGCGGCATCGTATTGCTCCCCTTCGCCGCGCTCGAACTGAAGCGCAAAGCGGTGCAGCCGAGCCGCTTCACCCCGCGGCTCTGGCTTCTCATCGGCCTGCTCTGCGGCGCATTCTTCGTTGGCTCGGTGCTGCAGCAATACGGACTGGCGCTGACCAGCGTGACCAACTCCGGCTTCCTGACGGCGCTTTACGTGTTGTTCGTGCCGCTCATCGCTTATCTCGCGGTGCGCACCAAGCCGCACCCGATCATCTATGTCGGCGCCCCGCTCGCGCTGATCGGCATCTTCTACCTGAACGGCGGTCAGCTCGCAGATTTCCGCTTCGGTGATCTGATGGTGGTGATCAGCGCCGTATTCTGGGGCGGCCACGTTTTCCTGCTCGGCCTGCTCAGTCGCGAAACCGCCCTGCCGGTCGCACTGTCGGCCTTCACCTTCGTCAGCGTCGGCGTCGTCTGCCTTGCCCTTGCGGCAGGCTTCGATGCTGAAGGTTTTGCCGGCCTGTTCGACGTCTGGCCGCAGTTGCTCTACACCGGCATCCTCTCGACCGCCCTGGCCTTCACGCTTCAGGCCGTGGCGCAGCAATACGTGCCCGCCGCCAATGCGGCGATCATCCTGTCGGCCGAGAGCCTGTTCGCGGCCCTCGGCGGTGCGCTGTTGCTGGGCGAGCGGCTACCCCTCATCGGCTATGCCGGCGCGGGGCTCATCTTTGCCGCGATCCTCCTGGTAGAAACCGTACCCGCCCTGCTCGCATCACGCCAGGAGCGCAGGCCGGCTTAATCCACCGGCCGCAGCTTGTATTCCTTGCACATCACGATGTAAGCGCAGAGGTTCACCGAGAGCAGTTCGGGGTTGAGCATGGTGATCGTCGCGTCGCCGGTGACGCCGAACACGCTCATCTTGCCCTTCCACACATTGTCGCCCGAGGGCTTAGCCCGTTCGACCAGGCGCGTGTTGAGATAGGGCCGGTTCTTGGGCGTATCCATGTGGTCGCGCAGCGCGATCAGGTCGACGCACACGTTCTTGCCGCTGTCGCCGCACATGGTGAAATGGTAGGTCGTGCTCTTGTCGCCCGGCCCCCAGTTGCCGGTCAGGTCCGCCGCAGCCGCCGCCGGCCCTACCGCCGCAGCGCCCATTGCCACCGCCAGTGCCACGCTCGCAATCGTCTTCATATCGCTCTCCAGGAGCCGCCCGCCCCACTCGGCTACGGCTCGAAAATGTCGCCATTATGATACTCGGCGTCACGCGCTTGTCATGTCGCCTCAATAGCTTGGCCATGCGCGGTACATGTCCCCCATGGCCCCGCCTAGGCGGCTGCCCCCGCCCAAAGTCAGGCAGCCGAGACGTTCCTACGCAGGACAGGTCGCCGCCAATTGTCCGTCCTGCGGCCGAGCCCCAATTCGGCATTCTAATCGGCCGCCCCCGCCAGGCGGCCGATTTTTTGTTGCCCGGTTTTTTGTTGAGACCTGCCGATTGCTCTCGCCGCCGCTTCGCCGCTGCGGCATGAACGGGCCATGGCCAAGCTCTATTTTTCCTATTCGGCGATGAATGCCGGCAAGTCGACCCTTCTGCTGCAGGCGTCGTACAACTATGTCGAGCGCGGCATGCGCACGCTGCTCTTCACCTCCTCGTTATACGCGGAAGGCGATGTCGGTCTCATCTCCTCCCGCCTCGGCATTTCCGCGCCCGCCGAAATGTTCGGCACCGAGGACGACCTGTTCCAGCGCATCAACGATCACCTTCAGGAATCGAAGGTCGATTGCGTCTTCGTCGACGAGGCCCAGTTCCTCACCGCCGACCAGGTCTGGCAGCTCGCCCGCGTCGCCGACCGGCTCGAAGTGCCCGTGATGTGCTACGGCCTCCGCACCGATTTCCGCGGCCAGCTTTTTCCCGGCTCGTCCGAGCTCCTCGCCATCGCCGACGAGCTGCGCGAAGTCCGCACCATCTGCTTCTGCGGCAAGAAGGCCACCATGGTCGTCCGCCGCGACACCGAGGGCGGCGCGCTCAGGGAAGGCAACCAGGTGTCGATCGAGAAATCGGTGTATGTCTCCCTCTGCCGCCAGCACTGGGAAGAGGAAATCGGCCGCTGGCCGCCAAGAGGACCGCTGCATGACCACGACCACTGACACCACCGAGCCCAAAGGCGCTCTCACCATCCGCACCCTCGCCATGCCGGCCGACACCAACGCGGCGGGGGACATCTTCGGCGGCTGGGTGTTGAGCCAGATGGACATCGCCGGTGGTATCGCCGCCGCCGAGCGCGTGCATGGCCGCGTCGTCACCGTGGCCGTCGAGGCCATGACCTTCATCGCCCCGGTCAAGACCGGCGACGTCCTCTGCGTCTACACCACTGTCGAGCGCATCGGGAACACCTCGATCACCATCGCCATGGAAGCCTGGGCCCGCCGCAACCGGGTCGCCGACCGCGTCAAGGTGACCGAGGGGCGCTTCGTCTATGTCGCCCTCGACGACGAGGGTCGAAAGAAGCCGATTCCGCGCTGATCCCTAGCGCAATCGGCTACTTGCCGATTGTCGCACAGCGCAATCGGCTCCTTGCCGATCACCGCCCCCTGTTCAGCCTCCATTCAGGCGTCCGGCGCCACCAATAGCCTCGTCAATCCGGCTTGTCGTCTGCACACGCGACCGGACCACATCCGCGGCCGGGTGGCCTCTGTCGCGGGTGGGAGGCGCTGCGCCGAGCTTGCTCGCGCGGCGCCTTTTTCCTACAGCGCGCAGCGCTGTTGGCGCCGCGCGCGCAGCGCCAATCATTGTCCCCATGCTGTTGCCGACGCGCCCTTCCAACTGTCACGCATGAAGGTTAGTCTGCCGCTACATTGTTGATTTCCGGGGGTCGTGAATGCTCAAGCAGTTTCTTGCCGCCCTGTCAGCCATCGCGCTGCTCGCCTTCGGCACGGTCGCCGCCAGCGCGCAGAGCGGCACGCCCGCCTGGTCCATCCGCCCGCTCGTCCTCATGGAAGGCCCGGGCCACGCCTACGACGTCGTCGGCGAGATCGAAGCCGATACCCGCATCAGGGTCGATCGTTGTTCCAAGCAATGGTGCCGCGTTCACAAGGGCCGGGAAGCTGGCTGGACCAAGCTCTACTCCATCGATTTCGGCGACGGTCCCGACAGCCGCTACAAATTCCCCAAAGTCGGCTTCAACTGGGGTGGCCCCGGCCTCGTCTGCCTCTACGAGGGCGCCAATTTCACCGGCGCTTCCATCTGCGGCAAACCCGGCTTCCGCTCTCGCGACCTGCTGCTGCTTGATGCCGACAACCGGTTCTCATCCGTCTCCATCGAGGGCGACGTCTCGGTGCTGCTCTGCCGCGACCGCGACTTCCACAGCTACTGCGTGCACTACAACGACAGCCAGAGGCACCTGCACGGCTTTCTCAGCAACAACGTGAGCTCGGTGATCGTCTACTAATTCTTCGTTCACCATCATTTCGCGACAACGCCGCCCACCCGGGCGGCGTTCTGCATTTTCGGCACATTTGAAGTGAAGGCATGGAACCTGCGCGGCACCGCGCCGTTCTCGGCTTGCGGTACCCCAAGACTCCAAGCGTCACTAGAGAGGACTCATCAATGCTCCCCATCAGGCTCGCCGGAGCTGCAGCCCTGCTGCTCGGCTCGCTCCTTTTTGCCTCCGCCGCCAATGCGGCGGTGGCCACCAGCACCGTCAACGTGCGCAACGCGCCGGTGAACGGCGCCGTCGTCGACGTGCTTCGCGCCGGCACCGAGGTCGAGATCGACCGCTGCCAGGCCGGCTGGTGCTATGTCATCAAACCGGGCCCGGACGGCTGGGTCTCGCAGGCGTATCTCAGCGACGACGACTCCGACATCGACACCCGCGTGATCGTTCCCGACGGTCCGGGCCCCTCGCGTCCCGACGTCGATGTGAACATCGGCTTCAACGTCCCCGGCTTCAGCTTCCAGATCGGTTCGGGCGGCTTCGACATTCGTCCCGGCCGTCCCGGCGGCTCGCGTGACCGCGTCTGCTTCTACGAACGCACCCAGTTCCGCGGCGACAGCTTCTGCGCCCGTCCCGGCGAACGCCTCGCCCGCCTCGGTGAGTGGAATGACAGCATCCGTTCGATCGAAGTCCGCGGCGATGCCCAGGCCCTCGTCTGCGAGCGCACCAACTTCAACGGCCGCTGCATCGTGATCTCACGCAGCGTCCCGAACCTGCGCGGCGCCAACGACAACATCAGCTCGCTCCGGGTCCGCTAAGCTGTCAGGATTCACGAAGCGCCGCCCCTCATCCGGGCGGCGCTTTCCTTTTGCGCGCAAATCGCATTCCCTGGGCGGATGCAACCCGGAGCCGGCCATTCCCGACACCATCCACATCGGCGGCCCGATCCACCTGCCCGTCGCCGAGCTCGAGATCGAGTACATCCGCAGCCCGGGCCCCGGCGGCCAGAACGTCAACAAGGTCGCCTCGGCGGCTCAGTTGAGCTTCGACCTCATGGGCTCGCCGTCCCTGCCCGAGCCGGTGAAGCTTCGCGCCGCCGCTGCCGCCGGCAGCCGCCTCACCACCGACGGCCGCATCGTCATCACCGCCAACCGCTTCCGCAATCAGCCGCAGAATCGCGACGATGCCGTCGAGCGCCTCGCCGCCCTCCTCCGCGCCGCCCTCACCCCACCCAAGCCACGCCGGCCCACGCGCCCCACCCTCGCCTCCAAGCGCCGTCGCCTCGAAGGCAAATCCCAGCGCAGCACCACCAAGCGCCTGCGCGGCAAGGTTGACGACTAGCTCGCTGCCACGAGGCTCTCCCGCGCCGCACGGCCAACCGTTTCGGCCGCGATCTCGACGCGCTCCAACCCATCTCCCGCAACCCCCTCGATGTAGTCCTTGAACTTGAGGATATCGCGCTCGAATGTTCCGCGGCCCGCGCGGAACACCGCGTCGGCCATCATCCGCCCCAGCAACGGTCCACTCGTCTTGCTCATCACCTGTGTCAGCCGCGTATCTGTGCCGAAATCCTCGAGCCGGAGCTCTGACAGCCCCGTGACGCCCGCGATCGGTACCGGCGCCGTGTATTGCGTGACAATGCGCAGGAACGGCTGCCACTCCAGCACGGTCAGCGGCACGATGGCGTCGCCGTGGTAACACTGGAACACACTGCCCGTCGTCACCCTGCCGCCCTGCCGGCCGCCGATTTCCACCTTCGTTGCGCCAAGCAGCACGTTGTAGTGCTCCGGCTGGATCAGATAGTCCCATAACTGCTCGCGACCGACTTTGATCACGGCGCTCACCGCGAACAGCTCCCGGTCCGGTGGAATAGTCACTTGCACCAGGTTGCGCTTTGCCTCCCACAACGGATGCATGTCCTGCACCCAGGTCATCGTCGGCGCGAAATTCTCATAGCGCTCCTCATGCGCCGCGAACCCCAGCGCTTCGGGCTCTAGCCCCAGCTGCCGCAGGGCCGCCTCGGTGTAGAGCGTATAGGCCCGCAGCCCCAGCCGCTCGGTCACATGGTTCTTCAGCAACCGATGGATCAGGATCACGTCCGAGCCCACCAGCTCGTCATGCGCGTCGAGCTTCTGCACGCTGAACTCGCCATAGTGGACGAAGAATTTGAGGTCGAGTGACCCGATGTTCCGGCATGCGTTGCACTGGCAGGTGGTGTTTCGCACCATGCGTTCGATGGCCCGGCGGAAGTCGACATACGTGTCTTCGATAGCCTCAGAAAATGTCTGCCCCTGCATGAAGCTGTCGCGCAGCCCATAGCTGATCACCGCATCCCCGGCGAGCCGCGCGATGATTAGCGGCGGCTGCGTGTGCCGGATCAGCAGGTTGAGCAGCGCCGTCAGCGTCTGCTGTGCATGATCCAGCTCGGATTCGCTGAGATACTGGGTGTAGCCGGTGATGTCCGCGATCAGGAAATAGCCGAACTGCGTCGCCATGGTTCCCTCCATGCCGCGCGACCATTCTCGCACAATTTGCTCCGGCGCACACCCCGTGCCGCGAGCCGTCATCACAACTCCGCCCCAATCTGCCCGCCACTATGGTTTGCATCGCAAACTAAATTGAGTCGCAGATGAACGACCTCGACAAAGCCCTGGCCGATATCGTCGAGATCAAGAGCCGGCTGGCCCAGTCGACTTCGTTTCGCGGTCTCGGCCCGGCTGCGCTTGCGCTCACGGGTGCCCTGGCCTTTGCCATCGCCCTCGCCCAATCCCTCTGGTCGGGTGGCAGCCCGGCGCCCTTCCCCTATTTCACCGCTTGGGTCGGCACCGCCGTCGCCGCCTCGGCCCTCATCGGCGCCGAGATGCTGCGTCGCGCCGACCGTCACCACGTCGGCCTCGCCGATCAGATGATCCGCGAAGCCGTGCTCCACTTCGTCCCGGCCGGCGTCGTCGGCGCCGGGCTCCTCGCCTTCTTCGCCCTTTTCGCACCGAATCTCCTCTGGCTCTTGCCGGGCATCTGGCTGCTCCTCGTCAGCCTCGGTATCTTCGCCGCCGCGCGCTCCCTGCCACCGGCCATGATCCTCGCCGGTGCATGGTACCTATTCGCTGGGTTCGTGGTTCTCCTGCTTGCCGCGCGCGACCACGATCTTTCACCATGGTACATGGGAGTGCCCTTCACCGTCGGCCAGTTGCTGGTCGCATTGATCGTTCACCGCTCGACCGAGATCGCCGATGCCCCCTGAACCCGCCCCCTTCGCCTATGACGGGCTCGATCGCGTCATGCACGAAAAGGCCCGACTTGGCATCCTGACCTCGCTGGCCGGACACCCCGAGGGCCTGTCGTTCAACGACCTGCTCCGCCTTTGCGGGCTGACCCAGGGCAATATGAGCCGCCACCTGAGCGTGCTCGAGGAAGCCGGCCTCGTCGCCATCAGCAAAGGCTTCGAAGCACGCCGCCCACGCACCGATATCCGCCTCACCGCCGAAGGCCGCCGCCGCTTCCTCGATTACCTCTCGGTGCTTGAGCAGGTGATCCGTGACGCCTCGGCCAAAATCGAGCCGACCCCCGCCAAGCCAGCTCGCAACGCCCCTGCCGACGGCTGGTGGAAGGGCATCTAGCCCTTCCCGCCCCGAAAAATCACCCATTCGAAGCTCCAGCCACGTCCGAAAGGTTTACAATGCAAACCAATTCTGACCACAGACTCCACGTCGCCATCATCATGGACGGCAACGGCCGCTGGGCCGAATCCCGCGGCATGCCGCGCGCCGCCGGACATCAGGTCGGCGCCGATTCCGTGCGCGCCATCGTCTCCGCTGCCATCGAACACAACATCGGCGCGCTCACGCTCTACGCTTTCTCGACCTACAACTGGCAGCGCCCGAGCCCCGAGGTCGCCGGCCTGATGTCGCTCCTCCGCCACTTCCTGCTCGTCGAAGCGCCGGAGTTGCAGCGCAACGGCGTCCGCATCAGCGTGCTCGGCCGGCGCGACCGGGTCCCGCTCGGCCTCGCCCGCGCCATCACCGCCGCCGAGCGCGCCACGGTCGCAGGCACCCGCCTCCACCTCCGCATCGCCATCGATTATTCCGCCCGCGACGCCATCCTCGCCGCCGCCTCCGACGGCCTCACCGCCGAGGCCATCGCCGAGCGGCTCGGCACCGAGGACGTCGATTTCCTCATCCGCACCGGCGGCGACCAGCGCCTCTCCGATTTCCTGCTGTGGGAATGCGCGCAGGCCGAGCTGTACTTCACCCCGGTGCAATGGCCCGACTTCGGCCCCACCGAGTTCGACACCGCCCTCGCCGATTTCGCCCACCGCACCAGAAGCTTCGGCGCCATCCCCGCCTGAAGAAATCGGGCGGAACCTCCCTCCAGGTTCCGCCCGACCGCAGCGACAGGACCCGACATCCTTCGCTAGGCTGTCTGGAACCTAGATCCGGCCGACCGGCTCAGCATTTCACTATGACATGTAACCCGCGGGTTACTGTCGCGCCGCGCACAGCACCTCGTTGACGCCGCTCACCGTCAGGGCCGGCTGCGGCCCGCCCGATATGGTGAACACTTCATCTCCGATTGCGGCGACCCCCAGCCCATGCCGGGCCGTCGGCATCGGGGCCAGCTCCGCCCACCTGTCAGTCGCCGGGTCGTATGCCTCTACCTCGGCGAACGTGTGCCCGCCGGCCCCGCCGACCTCGCCACCGAATACGATGATCCGCCCGTCGACCGCCGCCGCCCCGATACCGCTCCGCCCGGTCGGCAGCGGCGCAATCGGCGCCCAGCTGTCGGTCGCCGGGTCGTAGACCTCGCCCGCATCGAGCAGGAACGTCTGCTCGTCACGCCCGCCGAATACATAAATCTTGCCGCCCAGCGCCGCGCCCGCAATGTGGTTGCGCGGCACGCTCATCGGCGCCGCCGCGCGCCAACTGTCGGTCGCCGGATCATAGACTTCATGCGTGCCGACGCTCTTGTCCGTCGTCCCGCCGATCGCATGGATCTGGGCATCCAGCACCACGGCGACCAGCGCCCCGCGCGGCGCCGGAAGCGGTGCAACATCGGTTACCGTTCCGGCCGCGATATCGATCGCTCGAACCCGCGCCGTCGGCCGGTTTTCCGGCGCCTCATAGCCGCCAACGACATAGACCTTGCCGTCGAGTACCACGAGCCCGGTGTGGTTCACGTCCCGGTCCAGCGCCGCCAGCACCGACCACACATCCTCCGCCGGGTCGTACCTGAACACCGAAACCAGATCCGTCGCCGGATCGCTGGCCATGCCGCCCGCCACATAGGTCGCCGTCCCGTCCGTCGCCGCCGTGACTTCCGTCCGCTCGGTCGGTAGCGGCGCCGCTTCGCGCCAGGTGTTGGGAATACAGCTCTGCGCCACCGCCGCCGGGCTCGTCAGCAGCAACAGGGCAAGCGGCAGCAAAGCACGCATCGTGATCCTCCCACCCCCGGAGGAAAGCTAGCGCGCCGACAAACCAGTGCCAACCCGCAGAGCGTCAGGGGGCCAGCCACGCCGTCACGAAATACCCGGCCGACGCCGCCACGGCCGTTACGAACGTGCCCCACGCCATATCGACCAGCGCGAGGTTCAGCGACCACCCCTTGAGCGTCGACATATTCGTCATGTCGTAGGTGCCGTAAGCCACCAGCCCCAGCAGCGCCCCCATCAGCAGGGCCTGCCCCCAGCCGCCTCCACCGAGCGCTGGCACCACCACCAGCGCCACGATGCCGACAACGTACAGCGCATAGAACCCGGCAGCGAAACCGAGCTTCGGCTGCTCGAGCAGCAGCCCGCCCATCTCGCTCCGGTAGAAGCCGAGCATTCGGCTCAACCACACGAAATCCAGCCCGAAAAACACCACCGCCGTCGCGGCATAAGCGATCACGTATTTCAGCACCGTCAGCTCCCTTTCGCGTAACTCCCTGGAGTTACGAAAAAAATTGGGAAAAGGTTGCACCTAAATTCCCCGCCGCTCCGTACCTCCTTGCAACAATAGCGAAGAGGTCACTTGTGGGTGCGAATTGGGCTGGGGAACATCGGAAGATCGCAGTCGTGGGGTCCGGCATAGCCGGCTTGTCCGCGGCCTGGCTGCTGGCCAAGCGCTACCCGGTGACATTGTTTGAGAGCGATCGCCGCCTCGGCGGCCATTCCAACACCGTAACCGTCGCTACCGATGATGGCCCGGTTGCCGTCGATACCGGCTTTATCGTCTTCAACGAGGCCACCTACCCCAATCTCGTCGCCCTGCTCGATCACCTCGGCGTTCCGTCTCAGCGGTCCTGCATGTCTTTCGCCGCCTCGATCGCCGGGGGTCGCACCGAATACTCTAGCGTCAGCGTCAACGGCTTCATCGGCCAGCGCAGCAACATCGTCCGGCCGCGCTTCTGGTCGATGGTCAGCGATATCCTGCGCTTCTATCGCGCAGCCCCGCTCCTCCTAAAATCGCCCACCGCCTACGCCGACACCACCCTCGGCGAATACCTCGACACGCACGGCTACAACGATGCCTTCATCGAGGATCACCTCCTCCCCATGGGCGCCGCCATCTGGTCCACCACCGCCCACGAAATGCGCGCCTACCCGCTCGTCGCCTTCGTCCGCTTCTTCGCCAGCCACGGCCTGCTTGAGCTGATCAATCGCCCGCAGTGGCGCACCATTTCCGGCGGCAGCATCAGCTACGTCGTGCGCTTGTCCGATGGCCTCGATATCCGCCTCAACAGCCGCATCCTCGGCATCCGCCGGCACGCCGACGGCGTCGACATCATCGGCACGGACGGCCATGTCGAAACCTTCACCGACCTCGTCATCGCCACCCACGCCGATACCGCGCTCAGCCTCCTCGCCGACCCCAGCGACGACGAGCGCCAGGTCCTCGGCGCCTTCCGTTACACCGACAACACCGCTGTCCTCCACTCCGATACCTCGCTGATGCCGAAGCGTCGCCGCGTCTGGGCCAGCTGGAACTACGTCGGGGAAGCCCGCGACACCAACGACACCCAGCTCTGCGTCACCTACTGGATGAACCGGCTGCAGGAACTGCCGACGAAGACTCCGCTTTTCGTCACCCTCAACCCGATCCGCCCGGTCGCCGAAGGCAAGCTCCACCAGGCCATCGCCTACACCCACCCTCTGTTCGACCACGCCGCCCTCGCTGCGCAGGAGCAGCTTTGGCGCATCCAGGGCAACCGCCGCACCTGGTTCGCCGGCAGCTATTTCGGCCACGGCTTCCACGAGGATGCCCTGCAGTCCGGCCTCGCTGCCGCCGAGGCCCTCGGCGACGTGGAGCGCCCATGGGTCGAACCAGCGGGCGCCTGCCGTATCGCCCGCGCCCCCATCCTCGAGGCCGCCGAGTGACACGCTCCGCCATCTACGCCGGCGACGTCCACCACGCGCGCTTCAAGCCGCGTCGCCACCGCCTGCACTATCGCGTCTTCGCCATGCTGCTCGATCTCGACGAGATCCCGCTTCTGGCGAACCGCCTCTTCGCCCACAACCGCTTCGCAATCTTCAGCTTCCACGATCGCGATCACGGCGACGGGCACACCGGCACGCTCCGCGCCTGGGTCGAGGCCCGCGTCGCCGAAGCCGGTCTGCCCGAAGCAGCGCACCGCATTGAAATCCTCTGCTACCCGCGCCTCTTCGGTTACGTGTTCAACCCGCTCACCGAGTACTTCTGCTACGACCGCTCGGGCACCCTCCGCGCCGTCCTCCATGAAGTCTGCAACACCTATGGTGAGCGCCTCGTCTACGTCATTCGCACCGACGCAGAAGGCGGCCATATCCGCCACGCCGCCCTAAAGCTGCACTTCGTCTCGCCCTTCGTCCCGATGAACTGCCGCTACCAGTTCAACATCGTCCCACCCGGCGAGCGCATCCGCATCGGCATTTCCGAGTCCGACCCCGAGGGCCCCCTCCTCACCGCCAGCTTCAGCGGCAGGCGCCGCGCGTTCACCGAACGCGAACTCCTCCGCCTCCTCTTCGCCTACCCCCTGATGACTCTGAAAATCACCGCCGCCATCCACTGGGAAGCTGCAAAACTCCTCGCCAAAGGCATCCACCTGCATCCCCACACCCCGGCCGCAGAGCGCAGAAGTGTCGTCGTGGAGCAGGATAAGGCAGCAGCCGAACGCACAGTGGCCTGAACTCGGTCCTCCCTTCCCACCGGCCGTCATCCCGGCGAAAGCCGGGACCCACTGCTCAGTTGGTTGGTCCGGATACCGACCGCACCGGTTCATCTCGAATGATCGCTGACTGCAAGGCGCGTTGATCACTCCGCGCACTGGGTCCCGGCTTTCGCCGGGATGACGGCCGGTGATTACTTCGGCAACATCCGCCGCGTCACCGCCAACCGCGCCCAATGCGGCAAAGCCGCCAGCAGCCGGATCGCCACCGACATCCGCAACGGAAACGCAATCTCGAACTTCCCTGCCCTCAGTCCGCGCACGATCCGCTCCACCGCCTCGTCCGTCGAGATCAGGAACGGCATCGGGAAATCGTTCTTCCGCGTCAGCGGCGTATCGACGAACCCGGGGTTAATCACCGTCATCTTCACCCCGAACGCCTCGAGCTCCGGCTCCAGCGCCTCGCACATATTGATCAGCGCCGCCTTCGTCGCCCCATAGCCCGATGCCGTCGGCAGCCCGACATATCCGGTCAGCGACGATACCACTGCGATATGCCCGCTCCGCCGCGCCCTCATCACCGGCATGATCGCCTCGAGACAGTTCGCAGTGCCCTGCACGTTGACGGCAAAGTTCGCGCCGAACTTCTCGGCCGAAAACCCCTTGGCCGACACCGGCACATAGGTCCCCGCATTCAGCACCACGAGCCCGATCGGCCCCATCTCCGCCTCTATCCGCGACACGACGCCCGCCGCCCCCGCGCGGTCGGTCACATCGAGCGGAAAAGCATGGATACCGGCCGTCTCGGCCGCCAGCTGATCGAGGTCACCCCCGGACCGGGCGCTCACCGCCACGCGCCACCCGTCCTTGGCCAACCGCGCCGCCAGCCCCCGCCCGATCCCGCTCCCCGCCCCCGTCACCCACGCCACCCGCTCCGCCAACCCAGCCTCCGTATGTTGCCCCAGCAACTACGGCAGGCCCGACGGTTTGGTTTCATCGTCGAGCGTGGACGACGTCGTCCTGCTCGACTATGCATGCATGATTGCATGCCGAAGGTAATCATGACCAAGCGCAGGACCAAGCCGACCGCGACCGAGCGCGTCAGGACCGTGCTCGCAGATGAGATCGTGCGCGGCGTGATCGGCCCCGGCGTGCCGCTCGACGAAGTCAGCATCGCCGAGCGTTTCGACGTGTCCCGCACCCCCGTACGCGAGGCGATCCGCCAGCTCGAGGTTATCGGCTTCGTCGAGGCCAGGCCACATCGCGGTGCCGTGGTGCCGAGCTTCACGGCCGAGAGGATCAGTGAGATGTTTGCCGTGATGGCCGAACTCGAGGCGCTCTGCGCCCACGAGGCCGCTCTACGGTCAACACCCGAGGAACGCAATCGCCTGACCGCGGCGCACGAGGCCTGCCGAATTGCCGCGCTCGGCGGCGACATCCCGGTCTACTACGAGACCAACCTGCTCTTCCATGACACGATCTATGCCATCAGCCACAACGGCTTCCTTGCCGAAGTGACACTCAGCGTACGCAACCGCGTCGCTCCGTTCCGCAAGGCTCAGTTCCAGAGCACCGGTCGCCTGATGAGGTCGGTCAGCGAACATGAGACGGTCGTCCGGGCCGTTCTCGCCGGTGACGCCGACGCCGCTGCTGCCGCGATGCGCGACCACCTCACCTATGTGCGAAGCAGCGTTGGCAGCGTCACTCCAAATCTCAAGGGCTGATCAGCGCTGCGCGACGTAGCTGCGCCAGCCGCCGAAGTGCGAAATGTCGTCGGCGCCCTCGATTGCCACCGCCTCGACGAGAAAGCCCTTGGCGGCGTCCCCGTTCTTCAGTTGCAGCGTACCGATGCCGAGCGGCGCGGGGATGCGCGACACGAACAGCCCGAACCCGGCCGGGTCCAGCGTCCAGACCTCGACATCGATCGACTGCCCACCCTCGGCCACCCGCAGCAGACCGGGCTTCGGCGGCACCGTTCCCGGCAGCGCGTACAGCCGATAGGCCGGAACCGTCGCTGTCGCCTTGACGAACGTGGCGCCCAGCGCTTGCAACTCGCCATTGAGCGGCATGCCGCTCAGATGTGCGCCCACGACAACCAGTGGAATACCGTCTGTCCCGACGTCTTCGGTGGTCATGCTGTTTCCTTGTGAGGATGGGCCTGCGAGGGGGTCGCAGGCCCGATGTTCAGGTCGTCACGGCGCCTTGGCGGCCTCGATGTCGAGCCCGTCCCAGGCCTTGATGACGATGTCGTCGGTCAGCACGGTGGCGAGATCGACCGGGCCGGCCAGCGCCTGCTGCTCGCCTTCGCCCAGCTGCAGGTAGTCCATGTAGAACGCCCAGGCGTCCGGCATGAACGTGCCGTGCTGCGTCACGCTCTCGGGTGCGGTGTAGTAGGTCTTGACCAGCTCCCAGAACTCCGGCGCCACCGGATTGTCACCCAGCGATGCCGCGGCATACTTGGTCTTCAGCAGTTCGAACGACGCGTCCGAATTAGCCATGCCCCAGGCCCAGCCCTTGATGGTCGCGCGCACGAACTTGGCCAGCAGCTCCGGATCCTTCTCGAACGTCTCGAGCCGCACCGACAGCGCATCGCCCGGAAACTTGGCGATGGCGGCCGGCGTGATCGAGCGGGTCGGAATACCCTGGGCCGGAATCAGCAGCAGGTCGCGTTTGGCGCCCGAATAGGCCTGGATGCGGCCTTCGGTAAACGAGCGGATCGTCGTCGGGTCGCCCTCGCCGGCCACGACCAGCTTCACGTCGGCGCCTTCCTTGAGCCCGGTTTCGACGATCGAAGCCCGTGTCATCGGAACCTCGCCACCGGCCAGGTCGCTGAGGCCAATGGTCTTGCCGGCCATGTCCGCCATGGTCTGCACTTCGCTATCGGCCGGCACGACGATGTCGAACGTGTCGGGATAATAGATCTGCATGATCGCTTTGAGCGGGAACCCGCGCTGCACCGTCTGCATCGTCGCGGCCGATGAGAAGATGCCCCAGTCGACATTGCCGGCGGCCAGCTGGCGCGCCGCGTCGGACGAGCCCTTGGAGTAGTTCAGCACCACGTCGAGCCCTTCCTCGACGTAAAAGCCCTTCTCCTGCGCCATGAAGATGGGGAACATCTGTGCGGTCGGTCCGCCCTGCGCAGTCACGCCGTGGAACTTCACTAGGTCCTGGGCGCTTGCCATCCCGGTCAGGGCCAGCAGGCTCACGCCCACCAGCGTGACGGCAGTCGTCAGTCGAAATGCACGCGTCATTCGGGTTCTCCGTTGCATTGATGGGAATTCCGCCACGCTTCGCCCACGGGCTGCGCGGTCTGTTTCGTCTAGAGCTGTTTCCAGAAGATGATCCGGCTCTCGAGCCACTCGATCAGCTGGTAGACAAGCAGGGTGAACAGCGAGAGCAGGATGATCAGCGAGAACACGCCCGCGATATCGAGCTGGAAGTTCATCGCGTAGATCAGGTAGCCGATGCCGGCCGACGCCCCGACGAACTCGCCGACGATCACGCCGAGCACCGCCAGCGTCCAGCAGAGCTTCACGCCCGCCATCATGATCGGCAGCGCGTTCGGCAGCAGCAGGTAGCGGAACGTCTTCCAGCGCCCGGCGGTCAGCGACTTCATCAGCTTGACTGCATTGGGGTCCACCGAGCTCAGCCCGGTGAGCGTGTTGAGGAACATCGGAAAGAAGCTCATCACCACCGCGATGGCGATCTTGGACGGCTGGTCGAAGCCGAACCAGGTGATAAAGATCGGCGCCAGCACGATCTTGGGCGGCGCCTGCAGTGCCACGAGATAGGGGTAGATCGTCGCGCGCACCGTCTCGAACATCGCGACAAGCACCCCGAGCACCACGCCGCTGGCTGCGCCGATCAGGAAGCCCCAGGCAATCTCCTGCAGCGTCACAGAGACGTTCGGCCAGAAATAGTCCGCGCTCATGACCCGGCCGGTCGCCCAGAACGTATCGACCGGCGAGGGAATGATGAGCTTGTGCACCATCCCGAACTCGGTCGTGACGTACCAGAAGCCGATCACGAAAATCCCGAACCCCAGCGCCAGCAGCCGGTTGCGGATCTGCTTGTTGTCCTGCTTCCGCTTTTCGGTAGCGATGAAGCGCGCCACCGCATCTTGCCGCGCGACCGGCGATGTGCCCGGAGCCGCCGTCGTTGCAGACATTTCCATGGCCATGCCCTCCTAGTGGTCCACGCCGAGCATGCGGCGGATCTCGAACACGAGCTCGGAGTAGCGGGTCTCGCGCATCACCTCGGTTTTGCGCGGGCGCGGCAAGTCGACCTCGACAATGCCCTCGAGCCGGCCGGGACGCGGCGTCATCACGAAGATGCGGTCGCTGAGGAACACCGCCTCGCCGATATTGTGGGTGACAAAGACGACGGTCTTCTTGGTCTTCTCCCAGATGCGCAGCAGCTCGACATTCATCGTCTCGCGCGTGAACTCGTCGAGCGCGCCGAACGGCTCGTCCATCAGCAGCACGCGCGGATCGTGGGCGAGCAGCCGGGCCAGCGCCACGCGCTGCCGCATGCCGCCCGACAATTCGCTCGGGTACCGTTCGCCGAAGCCGTTGAGCCCGACCATTTCGAGCAGTTCGTCCGCCCGCTCGGCCTGCTGCTTCTTGTTGAGTCCCAGGATTTCACCCGGCAGCCGGACGTTCTGTCGGATCGTCCGCCAGGGAAACAGCACCGAAGTCTGGAACATCATGCCGATATCGCGCCGCGGGCTGTCGTGGTGCTGCCCCGCGAGCACCAGTTCCCCATCGGTCTTCTGCTCGAGCCCGCCGAGGATCGAGAGCAGCGTCGACTTTCCGCACCCGCTCGGGCCCACGAGGGAGATGAACTCGCCCTCCTCGATCCCGAACGAGACATCGGTCAGCGCCACAAGCGGCCCCGTAGCCGTGGCGTAGACCTTGTCGATGCCGGTTCCTTCAATCAGGTGCGTCATGCCCGCCTCGTCGATTGCATGCAATTAAGTATGCAACCGACGTGCCAGAGCGTGGCGTATTGATTTTGTTAAGGAATTGTGACCGAGCAAGCGTGCACTTGCGGCAAGTCTGCTAAATAATCCGGCAAGATGCAACAACAGCCCAAAATATGGGCTCATATCTGATCATTGTATGCAACCCTGGTGCTCGGGAGCTTACACCTCGCCGTCGGGGCCCTCCGGCACCGACCGCCACACCAGCAGCGCAACCGCCACCAGCGGTGCGCCGATCATCGGCAGTGCGATCGCCCCCCAGCTGTCGACGACCACGCCGCCGACAGCCGCAGCGACGGCCATGCCGATCATGAACGCCGACATGTTGAGCGAGATCGCCACCGGCACCGCACCCGGCGCGATCTGCGCCATGTGGCTCGCCACCGCGATCGAGTAGGTCCGCACCACAAAACCCTGCGCCCCCGCCGTGAGCATGAGCGCCGGCAACGCCAGGTCAGGAGGCACATGCGGCAGTGCGACGAAGATCAGCATCACCGCGATCACGGCGATGCCCGCGATCGTCGCCGTCCTGCCGCTGCCATAGCGGTCCGACATCCGCCCGGCCGTCGCACTGCAGGCAATCGCGCCGACTCCACCCGCCAGCAGCACCAGCGGCAGAGCACCGTAGCCAACGCCCACCGCGGACATCAGCGCCGCGATGTAGACGATCAGCGGCGACGAGCCGATCATGAACAGCAGCGTCGACAGCAGCGCCCGGCCGACGCCCGGATTGCGCAGCACACGCAGCCGGTCGCGTATCGTCAGCGTGTCGCCCATCATGCCGCGCGGCAGCTTCAGGTACAGCGCCAGCGCCGCAAACCCGGCCATAACAGCCAGCATCACGTAGACGATCCGCCAGCCGAACTGCGCCGCGAGCCAGGCGCCGAGCGGCACGCCCGCCAGCGCCGCAATCGCCTGCCCCATGCTGATCACCTGCATGTAGCGTCCGCGCTTGCCGTATGGCGCCAGCATCGCGGCCGTCGCCATCGCCGTGCCCGTATAGGTGCCCGCGGCCACCGCCAGCACGGTCCGAACCACCACCAGCGCGTCGAATGTCATCATGAACACGATCAGCAGCGCGCAACTCGCAAACGCAAACTCCGCCCCCGCGAGGATGCGTCGCCGTCCCACGCCGCCGAGCACCAGCGCCAGGAACGGCGGCCCGAACGCATAAGCGATCGAATAGAACAGCACGACCAACCCGGCGTGGCCCAGCGTCACGCCAAGGTCGGCGCTGATCAGCGGCAGCAGCCCGGCGATCAAACCACCCTCGATGGCGCCCACGAAGGCCGCCGCCGCCAACCAGAAAAGCCGCGAATCCATGATTTCCCCTCACTACCATTCTAGGGGTGCGGGAACTGCCATGGGAAGAGCGCTGGCGCCTGACGCGGCTCGTCAATTCGTTTGAGCCCCATGGGCAATGCGTGTCTCTGTCACTCCCCTCTCAGTCGTCATCCCCGGGCTCGACCCGGGACCCAGCGATCTCTTGCGCATCACCGGCTCGGCGAACACACCCACGCTCCCCGCACTGGCTTCCCTCCGCAGACGACCTATTTATGGTGCTCACCACCCCACGGAGACGCCAATGAAGCCGCACGTCGTCATGCACATGGGCACCAGCATCGATGCCCGTATCGTCCCGCACGAGTGGCCGGGCACCCGGGCCTTCGGCGAGATCTATGAGCGCATCCACCGCGATCTGAAGGGCGACGCCTGGATCGTCGGCCGCGTCACCATGGCCGAGTTCGGCAAGGGCGAACCGCTCCCCATCAAGGCCACCGAAGCCTACCCGCGCGCCACCTGGAAGGCCCCCGGCGCCGAAGCCGGCCCCTACGCCATTGCCATCGACCAGGGCGCGAAGCTCCATCTCAACATCAATCGCGCCAATGGCGATGCCATCGTCGCCGTCCTCACCGAGGCCGCCCCCGACGACCACCTCGCCGAACTCCGCCGCGACGGTATTTCCTACCTCTTCGCCGGCAAGTCCGAACTGGACCTGCCCCTGGCGCTCGACCGTCTCGCCGCCGATTTCGGCATCAAGCGCCTCCTGCTCGAAGGCGGTGGCGGCATTAACGGCAGCTTCCTCAGCGCCGGTCTCATCGACGAAATCAGCTTGATGATCCTCCCCGTCGCCGACGGCACCACCGGCACCCCCACGCTCTTCGACCGCCCCACCGGCCCCGGTGTCGGCCTCACGCTGCAGTCGGTGGATCAGCTCGAGAATGGCATCCTGCATTTGAAGTACGCGATCACCCGGTGACGCCGTCTGTGCTGGATCGTGTAGGACCGAACACCCCTCGGCCGCCGAACTGAGCCAGCCGGCTCTTTTCGGCCCGGAGCTTCTCCGCAGTGTCCACCTGTTCCTTCAGTCCCGGCAGGAACACGGCTGCCGGCGGTGTTCGGCCACCGCTTCTGGCTAACAGTCTATGTGCGCGAACCTCGCAACTTTATCAATCATATTGCCGCCATACGCAGTTCGGCGTAGACGTTTACCCGAATCAATGCAGGCTGCTTACTCTCGAACGAAAGATGCGAACTAGTACCTGAAACAAAGCTTACGGTGTAATATGCTGAAAGCCGTTGCATGTACTGTGTTTTTTGCCCTTCTGGCGCTTCCTTGTCTTGCCCAGGACGATGATCTTCCTCTGGCCACCACTGGCGGGTCGGTCCTGTCCGAAGGCACCGGCGGCCCGACCCTCGACATTTCAACCTCCGCTAGCGAACTCGAGCCCGGTGAGACGAGCCGGGTGGAAATCGTCGTTCGGGGGCTGAACGGGCTGGAGGCACCGCTGTTCTTGCACCTCGTCAACAATGCGCCCGACGTGGTGACGCTGGAGGGCGGCGATGTGCAGATCCGTGACATCCTGCCCGGCGAGATCGGACCGGATGGCACCTTTGTCGCCACGGCCCTGGTTAGCGCCAAGGATGCGGGAAGCTTCGACATCACCGCACGGCTGCTGGATCGGAAACCGCCGCAGGGGCTGGCGATACCTGCTTCCCATGCGCCCAACGTCAGCGATCCGCCACACGAAGCAACAGTGAGCTACGCCCCCACCCACTATTGGCGGGCGACCTGGCCTCCGCATCTCGCCAAGATCTCGTGGCCGCACCACACCACCGGCGACACCTTCGGCACCCCCCATACCGCCTTGGTGACCTTTGGTCCCAAGGGTATCGAGCACAAACTGGAGACGACCTGGCCTCACATCGAGCGAGTCACCAATTGGAAGCACTATGCCGGGGTCACCTACGGCATGATTCACCACCACCGCGTCACCTGGCCCGATCACGTCGCCGGCGTAACCTGGCCCCCCGGACGCCATGACGCCGGCACCACCTATCGCGAACATGTGGCCCTGATCAGCTGGCCCCATATCCGTGGCGGCAGCTGGCGCCCGCACGCCACCGGGGACTCCTGGGGCCCGATTGCCCCCGCCCATGTCGAGGGAACGACCTGGCCCGGTCATGTCCCCGAGTTGACCTGGCCACCCGGGCATGTCGCTGCGGGCACATGGCCTCCGCACAGTGCGCGCGCCAGCTGGCCATCTGAACATCAGGTACAGGTCAGCTTCCCGCCGCATGTTGCGCTGCTGAGCTTCCCAAAGGGAACGAGCCACGCCGCCGGCACGACCTGGCCGGGCACTGCCGAGCATCAGGCCGGTCAGACCTGGCCGCCGCATTTCGCCAAGGTCACGTGGGCGCCTTACCACGGGGCAGGAGTAACCTGGCCCGACCAGCACGGCCGCGACAGCTGGCCACCCCGAGAGAGCCACGTTGCCGGCCAGACCTGGCCGCCGCACGCCCGGAGCGTCACCTGGCCACCGCACATTGCCGACGGTACCTGGTCGCCGCACTCGCTGGGCACCACCTTCACCCCGCACCACAATGCCGGCGCAAGCTGGCCGGTGCACCAGCAGCCCACCACATGGCCGGCCGACGTGACCCCATGATGCTGCCGCGCCTTGGCCTGGCAGCAGCGCTGTCCCTGTGCACTGCTGCCGGCGCACTATCGGCGCCCGCGGCCAATACCATCAGCTTCAATGAGCACATGATCGAGGGGCTGAAGCGCCAACTCGACCTTGCCGATCCCCTCGCCGTCTTTCGGCTGGTCTTCGAAGCGCTGGACACCGACGTCGTCGTCTATCCGACCGAGAACTATTACTACTTCAAGTTCGACGCCAATGGCCGCACCATCGCCGGCAACCTCCGGCTCGACGCCTCCGACCGGGACGACGGCATCATCCACCTCGGCTACTTCGAGTATGACGAGACCGGTCTGCATCAGGACCGAGACGGCAAGGGGGGGCCGTTCGACGCCGCTGATGGCGTAGACGTCGTGCGGCTCGACCGCTTCACCTACGCCGTTACAGCCTTCGACCGAACCGTTCGTTTTCACCTCGACGACCACGGGCGCGACCCGCCGCCGGACGGCATGCTGCGCGCGGAAGAGACCTTCATCGGACGATTGCAGGACGAGTCCGGCCTGGCTTTCTTCCTGTTGTTCGAGGCGGCGACCTCACACTTCATGTACGTCCTCGACGACGCCACCGCCGATCGCGAGACCTTCCTGCCGAGCGACCCCGATGTGTCGATCGGGCGCCGTACGGGCTTTGCGTTCTATGAGGATAGGGCGCGCAGCCGGCGGGTGCTGGTCGCCGTGAACGGGCGCAATACCGATCGGAACAACTACTTCGACGGTCCTTTCGATCAGCTCCCCGACAACCACGTTGAGGAGAGCAACCTCGGCGACTTCATCGAGCGCGCTTACCCGCACCTGGCCGGCCATATTGACCGGTTCGGCCATTTCACCTCGGAGCAGGACGCCCGCGTCGCCATCACCCCCTACTATGTCTACTACGACCCGCAGGAACTGCAGTTCGTCGGCTCATGCCGCCAGTCCATCCCCGTGCCATCCGAGTTCTACGCCTGCATAACCCCCGATTTCCAGCAGCTGATGGCCAGCGCCCCCGCGCAGCCGGCTGACGCTGCCGTGCCGTCCGATGGCGCGCTCGCAGGCGGACAGGTCAGCGGCAGCGTGCGTTAGCAGCCCCTGCTCCCATTACGCCGACGCCACGGTGGGGAGTCCGCCATGCCCTCGGAGAACCGGAATCCAGCCCACCGGCCCCGGCGTCGGCCTCACGTTTCGGTGGGTGGATCAACTCGAAGCCGGCATCCTGCAGCTGCGCTCCGCGGCAAGGCGCTGGTGGCCCCGCTGGTCCCTAGCGAGGTATCGCGATCAGGTCGGCGGGGCGGTACGGATAGCTGTAGAAGCCGCGGAACCGCGCTGTAAGGAAGGCGATGAACGCGCGGATATGCGCGTTCTCGAACCGCTGCGGATGGTGCAGTACCGTCACCGACTGTTCCGCCGTGCCCCACTCAGGCAGAACCGGCACCAGTTCCCCCGTCGCCAGATGCTCCGCTGCGAAGAAATCCGGAAACAGGCTGATCCCGCGGTTCTGTAGCACGCAGACCTTTGCCACCCACTCGTCGTTGGTGATCAGCGGTCCGTGCAGCCGCACAGCCAGTTCCTCCCGCCCGTTCCGAAGAACCCAGGCTGCCCCGTCGTGGCTTCCACCGACCAGATCGTGCCGCGGCAGGTCGCCGGGATGCGCCGGCACTCCACGCGCACTCAGGTAGGCCGGCGACGCATAGAGATGGCGCCGATACCGATAGAAGCCCTGCGCCACCAGCGTCGCTCCCTCCAGCAATGTCGGCAGCTGTCCGCTGATCAGGCAGTCGAACTCGGCGCTCGCACCGAACAGCAGATCGGCGGTCATGACCTGCAGGTCGAGCGTTATCCCCGGGTGATCCGCGGTGAAGGCCAGCGCCAGCGGCGTCGCCATGTTGGTCGCCAGTTGCTCGGTCACGCCAACACGCAGCCGCCCGCGCAACTCGGGAACCAACCCTGTCGCCGCATCGAGCGCCCGTCGGTGTGCATCGACCAGATCTTCCGCGTGCGAAAGGAACGACTGCCCCGCCGCTGTCAGCGCCATGCCCGCGCCGCTTCGCAGCAGCAACGGCGTGCCGATCTCACTCTCGAGGCGCGCCAGGCGCAGGCTGAGCGTCGCCTTGGGAACACCATGGTCACGTGCCGCCCGCGACAGCGAACCGAGCTGTGCGATCCAGCTGAACGCGTGGACGTCTTCGATCTGCATGATCATTTCGTTCAGTTTTCCGAACGAGCATCCACGGATTTGGCGACCTGACAAGCAGAACATCCACGGGCAAGCCTTTCTCGTTCACTCTCAGGAACGGAACCCGATGCAAAACCTCCTCCGCATAGCCGCAGTCGCCTTGTTCGCCGCTCTCGCCCCGTCCGCCTTCGCCGCCCCGGCCAAGTTCATCCTCGATCAGGACTTCACCGGCCCCGGTGGTTCGGACCTCCAACCCATCCTGCTCTTCCTCGACAATCCCGATGCCGAACTGCTCGGCCTCACCGGCGTCACCGGCGACGACTGGGCCAACAAGGGCGTTGCCCATGCCCTGCGCTTTCTTGAAATCGCTGGCCATCCGGAGGTGCCCGTCTATCGCGGCGCCAGCTATCCGCTGCTCAATACGCCCGAGCGCATGGCCCGCTGGGAGGCCGCCTATGGCCCGATCAGCTGGAAAGGCGCCTGGAACGACGCCGAGAAGAACGGCCCCACGGCTACCTTCGATCCGCTCGCCGTGCCCGATCTGCCCGAGGGCAACCCGACCACTGCACCGCAAGCCCAGTCGGCCGTCGATTTCCTCGTCGAGCAGGTCAACAAGCATCCGGGCGAGATCACGATCGTCGCTGGCGGCCCGCTCACCAACATCGCCCTCGCCGTCCGCCAGGACCCGACCTTCGCCGCTAATGTGAAGAGCGTGGTCATCTCGAACGGTCCGCAGGCCGACTTCGACCCCGCCAGCGGCAAGCCGACCTCAACCGATGCGTTCAACACCGTCTTCGATCCCGAAGCGGCGCAGATCGTCCTCACCGCCGGCTTCCCCTCGATCGTCGTCACCGGCCACATCAACACCACCGTCAATGTGGACCAGGCGCTGATCGACGATATCGCCAAGGTCGGCACGCCGCTCAGCGACTACCTCGCCACCAATGCGTGGAAGGACCTGCCGCTCTGGGATGAAATCATCGCCGCCGTTGCCATCGATCCGACGCTGATCACCCGCAGCGCCACCGTCGATGCCGCCATCGATCTGTCCTTCGGCCGCTCGCTCGGCCAGATGCTGGCCTACGGCCCGGATACCAACCCCGGCATCGGCACAGGCCCCGTTGCGATCGCCCTCGATTTCGACAAGGCCCGCTTCCGCGACATGTTCCTCGCGGCAGTAGCGCGCCTGAAATGACCATCCGGGGCGGCACGTGCTGTCGCCCCGTTCACATTCCGTTCGCAAGCCTCTATATTGGATGGGAACCGCAGCCAACACTGACAGATTCTGACAGCACGCCCCTCTATGGTGTCAGCTGACGTCATCGATTGTCCGAGTCCGCCATGCCCTCCAAGAAGCAGCCTTCCACCGAGTTCTCGATCGACGACTTCATCGGCGACATCGAGAAGGCCGAGGAGCAGCGGCTGTCGAAGGCCCTGCCGCAGGAGCGGCTGAAGAACAAGCGCGCCCTCGACAATGCCGCCCGCCGCGCCGCCGAAGCCAACGGCACAGGCATCCAGCCCCTCGTCCCGCAGCCGGTCCAGCCCGTCCGGCGCGAGGACAAAGAGACAAAGGCGGAAAAGCCGAAGAAGACCGCCCGCTCCGCCGCCACCGGCATGCAGCTGAAGGCGCCGAAATCCAAGGCCAACTCCGTCGATCGTCCCGATTTCGGCGGCATGGGCGAGTCCGAGCAGGCCGGCTTCGGCCATGTCCCCTCCCGCATCACCGCCCGCGACATCTCGCGTCAAGCCGCAAAGGACCCCGAGGTCCTGGAGCAGCTGCGCGACGCCCTCGATACCTCGAAGAAGAAGGTCAAATCGAAGAACATGCCCGGCCAGTCCCTCGCCGGCGCGCAGACCGTGGGCATCTCCGCCACCGTGAAGGCCCTCGAGGACATCATCCTTCACGGCCGCAAGGAGGTCGAGGGCAACACCGAGTGGAAGCCCCACCGCCCCGCCCCGCGCCAGAAATCCGAAGGCGGCATCCCGTTCAAGCTCGTCACCCCATACGAGCCCGCCGGCGACCAGCCCACCGCCATCGCGGAGCTGGTGGAAGGCATCGACAACGGCGAGACCGACCAGGTCCTCCTCGGCGTCACCGGCTCGGGCAAGACCTACACCGCCGCGCAGACCATTATGCGCACCCAGCGCCCGGCCCTGATCCTCGCCCCCAACAAGACCCTCGCCGCCCAGCTCTATGGCGAGATGAAGTCGTTCTTCCCCGAGAACGCCGTCGAGTACTTCGTCTCCTACTACGACTACTACCAGCCCGAGGCCTACGTCCCGCGCACCGACACCTATATCGAGAAGGAATCGACCATCAACGAGCAGATCGACCGCATGCGCCACGCCGCCACGCGCTCCCTGCTCGAGCGCGACGACGTCATCATCGTCGCCTCCGTCTCCTGCATCTACGGTATCGGCTCGGTCGAAGACTACACGGCGATGACCCTCGACGTCCGCAAGGGCCAGAAGCTCGACCAGCGCGAGTTCCTCCGCGCCCTCGCCCAGCTGCAATACAAGCGCGGCGAAGCCAGCTTCGTCCGCGGCACCTTCCGCGTCCGCGGCGATACGGTCGAGCTGTTCCCCGCCCACTATGAGGATGCCGCCTGGCGCATCACCATGTTCGGCAACGAGATCGAGTCGATCGCCGAGTTCGATCCGCTCACCGGCAAGAAGGCGTCCGACCTCCTCTCCGTCCGCATCTTCGCCAACAGCCATTACGTGACGCCGCGCGCCACCCTCTCGGGCGCCATCAAGGAAATCCGCAAGGAGCTCGCCGCGCGCCTGCAGGAGCTCAACGGCGCCGGCCGCTTCCTCGAAGCCCAGCGCCTCGAGCAGCGCACCCTGTTCGATCTCGAGATGATGGAAGCCACCGGCTCCTGCGCCGGCATCGAGAACTACAGCCGCTACTTCTCCGGCCGCAAGCCCGGCGAGCCGCCGCCGACCCTGTTCGAATATCTGCCCGACAATGCCCTCGTCTTCATCGACGAAAGCCACGTCACTGTCGGCCAGCTCGGCGCCATGTATCGCGGCGATTTGCGCCGCAAGGCCACCCTCGCCGAATACGGCTTCCGCCTGCCCTCGGCCATGGACAACCGCCCGCTCCGCTTCGAGGAGTGGAACGCCATGCGCCCGCAGACCATCTACGTGAGCGCCACCCCCGGCGCCTGGGAGATGGAGCAGGCCGGCGGCGTCTTCGCCGAGCAGGTCATCCGCCCCACCGGCCTCATCGATCCGCCCGTCGAGATCCGCCCCGCCAAAGCCCAGGTCGATGACGTCGTCGACGAAATCCGCCAGGTCAACAAGGCCGGCTACCGCTCGCTGGTCACCGTGCTCACCAAGCGCATGGCCGAGGATCTCACCGAATACATGCACGAGCAAGGCCTGCGCGTCCGCTACATGCACTCCGACATCGACACCATCGAGCGCATCGAGATCATCCGCGACCTCCGCCTCGGCGGCTTCGACGTCCTCGTCGGCATCAATCTTCTACGCGAAGGCCTCGACATCCCCGAATGCGGCCTCGTCGCCATCCTCGACGCCGACAAGGAAGGCTTCCTGCGCTCGGAAACCTCCCTCATCCAGACCATCGGCCGCGCCGCCCGCAACGTCGACGGCAAGGTCATCCTCTACGCCGACCACATCACCGGCTCCATGGAACGCGCCATCGCCGAAACCAACCGCCGCCGCGAGAAACAGACGGCCTACAACACCGCCAACGGCATCACCCCCCAGAGCGTGAAGTCGAACATCCAGAACATCGTCGAAAGCGTCTACGAACAGGACCACGTCACGATCAGCATCGGCAAGGACAAGACCGGCAAGGAAAAGGTCCAGGCCGGCGCCAACCTGGCGGCGGTGCTCAAGGACCTGGAGCGCGAGATGCGGGAAGCGGCGACGAACCTGGAGTTTGAGAAGGCGGCGCGGCTGCGGGACGAGATCAAGCGGTTGCGGGAGATGGAGCTGGATGTGTTGGAGGGGGCGAAGGATTAGCCTCACGATCACAATCACTGCCGCTGTTCGGGCATTCACCCCTAAGGCCGCATAGAGGGCAAAGGTGAAGGACTTGGCGAGGCATTACCCGCCCCAAAAAAAGGGCCGCGACCTAATTTGGTCGCGACCCAAAACGGTCAGAACACTCGGCAGCTAGAGAGCCGACGGAGCGCGTCTGATAGCCCAAGATCAAGACTTCCCGGTAGCCGCGCCCATTGATCAGTCTCACAATCATCAACGAATAATGTACGCATCGCTGCTCCGAAGGCCTCTTGTGCCTCAGACACAGATGCTCCAGCTACGTCGGCCCACTCCTGTTGATCGTATATGTCACTGTCTAAAACACGACCTCTCGTGATCACGTACCTTAAGTCACGCAGCACCGCTCTACTTGCCCCAAAAGTGCCGCCATACACTTGATCGTTAGTATGAATGAACGAGTTTACACTCTCCCACGCAAGGGACCTGATCACATAGTCCCTTCCAGCGTCATACCGATTATTCGCACTCTGATCGTACAGCCTGGACAACATCAGCGAAGCCCAACCAAAAAGCACTCTACCTCCGGCCCTCGCCTCTACCTGCCCGCGCTGTATTTGTTCCTCAAGCACCCTCTGCCGCACCAGCTGGAAACTTAGTGTGGGGAAAGCCGTCCGCGCTGCAGTTCTCGCAACCTTTGACACCCATATTGATGTACGCGAAACACCAATGCGTGCGTCGGCCGTGTGCTCCGCATACTTTGTTAGCAGCGAGACCATGTCGCCATAAACCGCCACACGTTCTTCGTCGGACGAGATAGCGGCGTTATCGGCGCCGCAGTGCCCAGGCCGAGAAGCGCCGGGAATGTTGAAGAGTGACGAGATCAACTCCGAAACTAGAGCGATAGTATCTCGATCGTGACCCATCGGTCCCGCAGTCCTCGCGACGTAGGTACCGCACACGTGCCACTTGCAGTGGTGCGCTGCCATATCGTCAGGACTGTAGATGGCACGAGGCAGCATCTTCCGCCGCCCGCGCGTTTCTAGTGCTGCTGCGAAATCAAGAACCCCACCGCCTTCGGAATGCGTGAAGTAAAAATTAAGGAGATGAACCACGCCCAGCTTGTCTACGAAGAACGAGATGGACGTCTCGTTGTCCTCGGAAGGGTACACAAAATAGGAGCTGATTGGCTCTCGCCGATGCTCCTGGTACTTCGACAACCCACATTCGAGCAAGCCTAGACGCAGGGCGACTTCCGCCGCGTGCAACCTATTTCTCCTGACTCGATCAAGCTTACCCCGATGGAGCACGTAGAGCTTAGCTGGCCTTAGCTCAAAGCTCTCAGCCTGTTGACGTTGGATAGCATCGTGCGTCATGCGACACTCCTTCGGGCATTCCTACTTTTCTACATCAGCAAGTTCATCAACTACTTCGTCAAACGGCCATGAAAACTCGATCCGCACCTTACTGTCGCCCGTAGGTACACGATACACCTGTGCCGACGCGCGTAGACTTAAGAGAAACTCCGCAGCCCGTTTAATCGCACCATTCGGCGCCGATAGATTGCGCTTCTCTGGGTTGAACGGGATTCCGGCAAGAGATCTTAGCTCCGTTACGAGCTCGCCCGGTGACCAATCAACAAATCCAACTTTGTTAACCAGTACATGCTCGGACGCGGTTCCCGGAGTCACAACGGCAAATATGTTGCCTCCATCAAATGGGTAGTCCTGCGCCGCAATCTGAATGAGCTGAACGCTGGCCAAAAAGTGCTGCAACCCCTGGCCTTGGTGATCAGGCCCAACCACCATCGTGCCTATCTCTCCAAACACTGCGTCGTCGCGAGAGAAGTCGTACAAAAGTGCGATGGCAGCGGTGCCTTGAGCATCCGACAACTCCAACGCGAGACCGTTCTCTGCAGCAACCTCCATCAGATCGCCTGGCCTTACCCGAACCCCCTCACCACCATGCTGTGTGGCGAACTCTCGTATTCTGGGCAGGTCGCGGCCTGAGTGTGGTATCGGCTTAAGTACGTACAAGGGAGCCCCCCTCTGTTAGGCATCAATTAACTTGCTTGTTGCAATCTGTCAACCTATATGCAATCTGATTGCAGCCCGCAACGAAACAGCGGGCGGCTTGGACCTTGGGGGTTTGGATATGCAATGGGGAGCTAAGAGGGTAGCACCTAGCTTTGGAGACGCCGAAATGACCAGCACGGCATACACATTTGCGAGGAAGCGGGCGGAGCGCACGAAGGCGCAGATCGACTACGACCTTCTTGTGGAAATACATGGTATGTTGTCAGCACAGCCAATCCAGGACCGAAAGCAATTTTCGGACCTTATGGCAACAGTGTTCTCAACGTCGTTGGTCCGGTATCAAGATATGGCCAGTGATCTTGGTTTCAGCTCTACCACTGTCTTTCGGTGGGTGGACGGATCTACTGCTCCCCATCGGAGTATATGGGCCATCGCGTCAAAGTGGATTCTTGAGCATATAGAAGGCACTGTAGTCGCCAAAGGCCCACCAGATTGATTGGCCGCTAGCCTGCGACATTCAAAAGGGGGGAAAGAACCTCCCTTTTGACTGACTGGCGGCGCCCCACGGTGGTTGATTGCGCGCAACAGTTCACCCCTGCTCAATCGTCAGCGTCCCCCGATCCCGGTCTTCGATCGTCTGCAGCGGCAGGCTGAGCCTGAACTCGTCCCCCTCCGGGTGGTAGATCGAGAATCGAAACCCCTTGCGGAGCAGCTCTTCGACTTCCTCCAGGGTGAACTTCGGATGGCGGGTGGTCCGCCCGTTGAGGGGAATGGTGTGCACAGGCATCGTCACGGCTCCGGCATGGACGTTTGGAGCCAGCGAGGATAGAACAAAGCAGGAACGAATTCGAGTCTGTTCATGCCTGACGATGCCATCCTCGCCGGTGCCCGCTCGCGGCCCGAGCGCCACTGCCTCCACTCCCACCGGCTGTCATCCCTGCGAAAGCAGGGACCCATTTCGCCGCCCGCGCCAGACGAGAGTTGGGTCCCTGCTTTCGCAGGGATGACATGCGTTGTGTCGTCGAGAGGCGCGCCCGACAGCGGCATACGGTAGCCATGCCCGAACCCCCATGGCTGCAGAAGCGCTATCCCGGCAAGAACCACCTGCTGCGCCACGCGGCCGAGCAGAATCAGCTCGTCATCGTGAAGTGCAACCTCTGCCGCCGCTCGATCACCTATCTCGCCAGCGACCTCGTAAAGCTCCTGCCGCCCGACGAGCTGGCGCTCGAAGTCCCCTTCACCTGCCACAAATGCGGCACGCGCGAGTTCATGCGCGTGAAACTCACCTCGCCCATGGCCGGCGACTGGGGCAACCTCACCATCCGCCGCCCCGGCCCCGTCCGCCGCATCCAGACCTGGCGTACCGTAAAACTCGGAGACGAATGAGGTTCACTGCGTGTGGCAGGGGTAGCTGCAATAGTAGCAACCGTTGCATTGCGCGTGGTGTCGCCGTGCCTCTCGAACTGCCTCGCGGCAGTTGTCGTAGTCACCTAAATACGTCCGGTTCTCCGCCGCCGGCAGGAACGAGCAGTCGTAGCGGTGCACCTCATGATCACCGTTAGCCTGCGCACGGTCGTTGACGTAGTAGCGAGCCATCCGAGCCTCCTCCTAAAGCGTCGAAGAAAGCCGAGTCGCGGTCCGTACCCATCAGCACACCTCCCTACGGACAAATCCCACCTCTCCCTTCTGACCCGATTGCCCATCAATCCCCGCCCACCCCAACCGCCCCCATACTCCCCTGTCGCACCAGCAGAGGAGTCCCCGCCGTGCCCCGTCCGCCCATCGATCCGCCCGCCGAAAACACCGGCCCCGTGCCGCAGCCCGCCCGGCGCCCGACCCGCGATTTCATCCCCCACACCACCCACGCCAAGGCCGAGCTCTATCTCGTCATCGCGCCTCAGCTCGAGGCGCTGGCCGATGAGCTCATGCAGCTCAATTTGAAGACCACCGGCCTCGCCGCCGAGCCGCAGGTCGTGCGCCAGGCCGCGGGGCTGCTGCGTGATGCCCGCCGCCTGTTGCGCGGCGAGCCGGGCGCCCATCTCGCCGATCTCGAGTTCATCCCGCCCATGCGCGTGCAGGCGCTCGCCCTCGGCCTGCGCCAGCTGTCGCGCGGCGTCGCCGGCTTCCGCGATCGCTATTACGGCTACAATCCGCTCACCGATGGTCCGGCCTGGGCCGTCGCCGATCCCTGGGGCAACCCCGATCCGCGCTGGCTCGGGCGCCCCGCCAGCGTCGATCGCACCGTCGACGAGCTCAACCTGATGACCGCGGAAGTCCTCCGCACCCACCTGCTGGGTCTCGCCGAACGCACGCAGACCCCACTGCCGGCCAACCTGAAACGCCGCGAGGAGCCGGAGGAACCCGAAGAGCCCGAGCCCGCACGGGTTGAGCCCACGCCCGCGCCAGCCTCCCGCTTTCCTCGGGAGTCGAAGGCCACCCGCCGGCGGGCGCTCCGCGTCATCCGCTCGAAGGCCCGCCGCTACCGCCCCAAGCCCGCATCGTAGATCGCTTCACTGACGATGCATTCCATCCCTCATCACCGGGCTTGTCCCGGCCATGAGGGCGGGGCGGGGGCACAAGCCACCTCGAGAAAATTCTTATCCCCCCGCTTTCACCCGCCCTTATTCTCCACCCACCTGCCCCGCATGGGACGGAAGCGCAACGAACGTTTGCGGGCGGGGATCGGGTGGAGCGCGGGTCGCCGCGCTTCAGGTTGAAATTCCGGCCGGCCGGGCTGCTCAGCAGCCAAGCCGCCAGCACACGCCGGGTGGACTCCAGTGACGGGGCCCGCCGATGGCCAGGTTCCCGGTCACGCGGGAACCGGACCCATGCCTGTCCGAAACGTCGGGGCGATGAGCCCGGGGATCTGGACGTACGGGCTGGAGCCAGGCCAGGCGATGCGGCATCGGGTGAACCCGAAGTCCGCCGGATATAGGCCCAAAACCCCGACCGGCCGGCGAGACGAACGCCTCTTTTCTGCGGACTAACCGCTTTCGGGGCGCAAGCCTCGCCGGCCACGTCCCTTCGAGCCGTCCCCCGAGGCCCCGGGCCGTCGGGCGCTTTTCGTCGCCCCGCGACAGCCGCCTTCAACCCTCCGCCAAGCCGCGCTATGGTGCGCAAAACCGGGGGACTTCCGACATGGCCAATCTGCTCACTCTTACCCTGGCCTATCCGACCGAGGCCATCGAGCGCGGCGATACGCTGATCGAGGCCGGCGAGGCTCGGGGCGAGCTGTTCGTGCTGGTCTCGGGCGCGCTCAAGGTGGAACGCGACGGCGTCGAGATCGCCCGCATCACCGAGCCGGGCACCCTGGTCGGCGAAATGAGCGTGCTGCTCGGCACCGATCACTCGGCCACCGTCACCGCCCTCACCCCGGTCGAAGTCCGCCACATCGAGGATGGCCTCCACTGGCTCGAGCAGAGCCCCATCGCCGCCCTCCACGTCGCCACGCTGGCCTGCCAGCGCCTCGATGCCACCAGCGCGCTGCTGGTCGAGCTCAAGAAGGAAAACGCCGGCAACCGCGAACAGGGCTTCCTCGAACGCCTGTTCGGCACCGTCACCGGCGCGGAGCACCGGGCCTGAGCCATCAGCTCAGTCGATACCAGCCATCAATCCCGCTGCATTGATCTTGTCCCCGGGCTGCCGGAACATGCCATCATGTTCGAGCCAGACGACAACGACAAAGCCAACCCCTACCCCGCCCTTCTTTCGAACGGCGGCCCACCCCTCGACGACGATCCCCGTCCCTGGGGCAGCAACGGCATCGGCAACTACTTCGAATGGAAGGCCGCCTCCGAAAAAGCCTTCAACGACGTGCCCTACGACATCGCCGTGATGCGCGCCCGCCGCGCCGATGCCATGGGGCTCACCTATCGCGAATACACACTCGAGATCCTCGAACGCGGCCGCTACCTCAGCGCCGAAGCCGACGCCGAGCGCATCGCCGAGATCAAGCGCCGCCGCCCGGTGCGCTACTGAGCGTAGCTTCGCTGTTGCGCTTGGCCCTACTCCTGCCAGTATTGCCGCCTCTTTGACGGCGAACACCGGAGGCCGGAACATGCGTATGCGCCATATCCTGTTTGTCACCGCAATCCTTGCCGCGGCGCTGGCGCCGCTTTCGGCTGAAGCTGCATCGCGCGGCACGGCCCGGGCATCGGCCGATATCCCGGTGCGCTCCGGGCCCGGCGTCGGCTACGAAAGGATCGCCATCCTGAAAAAGGGCGCCGAAGTTCGCCTGCAGCGCTGCACCCGCGATTCCGGCTGGTGCCTGTTCCTGTCGAAAAGCGGCGATCCGGTCGGCTGGGTCCGCGGCTCCTACCTCATCGGCTCACCCGCCAAGCTCGAGGTAACGCCGCATCGCTTCCTCGGCTTCGATCCCCTCGATCCGCTTGGCTTCTGCGGCCGCGACGAGGACGGCGACTGGGACGACAGCGATCCGTTCTGCGAACAGTGAAGTCTGCCACAAAGATGAACAGATTTTGCTGACCGCGCGAAATCATTCTACATAAACAGGTGTTTCAGCTTCGGTTCAGGCACATCCTTCTAGCTTCACGGTCAAGGCAGTGATGCCACCAAACCGAGAAGGGAAACAGAAGATGTTCGCAACCGCACTCAAGACCGCCGCCATCGCCACCGTCGTCGTGCTCGCCACTGCCGGTGCTTCGATGGCCGCCCAGTACGCCTGGGTCGATCACGACGCCAAGGTCCGCAAGAACCCCGGCCATATCGGGCCGGCGATCAACTGGGTCGAGGAAGGCCAGAAGGTCAAGATCATCGGCCAGCAGCTGAACTACTACAAGGTGCAGATCCCCGGCAAGGACGGCTGGGTCCATGCCAACGTGCTCGACTGGCAGAAGCCCGGCCCGAATTTCCCGTTCCCGAGCGGCGACTATGGCTACGGCTACGGCGGCTCGTTCTGCGTGCAAGGCGACAACGCCTCGTTCTGCCTGAGCGGCGGCTACTGATCGCCACCCACGACGATTGCAGGCGCCTCCGGTCCGTCCGGGGGCGCTTTGTATTTGGTCTACGCCCACCCGCACAAATACGGACCCTAACCCGACATTCGGCTAAAGGCCCGGTTCAGCCTGCGTTCAGGCGCGCAAGAGTAGGGTCACGGTCATAGGCAGCAATGCCAGCGAACTCCAAAAGGACTCCAAACCATGCTTCGCACCCTGAAAACCATCGCCATCGCAACCACAATCGTTCTCGCAACGGCCGGCGCCTCCATGGCCGCCACCTGGGCCTATGTCGACAACAACGCCAAGGTCCGCGACGATCACTACACCGGCGCCTCCACCGTGAACTGGGTCCAGGAAGGCCAGAAGGTCAAAGTCATCGGTCAGTGGAAGAACTGGTACAAGCTCCAGCTCAAGGGCCCGGATGGCTGGGTCAAGGCCAACGTGCTCGATTTCGACTATTACGATGACGACTACTACCCGGTGAAGCCGGGCTACCCGGGCTTCGGCAGCTCGTTCTGCGTCGATGGCAAGAACGCCCAGTTCTGCCTCGGCACCCAGTTCTGATCCAACGCCTGACACATTCGCAGCGGCCTCCCGACACCCGGCAGGAGGCCGCTGTTCATTTTCCATTCAGGAAACCCGGCGCACCGTTTCAACGTTCGGGGGCAGCCGCTTATTTCTCCTGAAAGGACCAGACCATGCCCGCTCACCGTCTCGCTCTCGGCCTCGCCGGCGCGCTGCTGGCACTTGGCATCGGCACGACTGCCGCGATGGCGGCCACCGCCTATGCATCCTCGACCGTCAACGTACGCGCCGGCGCCGGCACGGGTTATCCGGTGGTCGATGTGCTCCGCGCCGGCCAGCGCGTCGAGGTCGACTACTGCCGCGGCGCCTGGTGCATGGTGGAAAAATCCGGCCCGGACGGCTGGGTGAATGCCAACTACCTCAGCGCCGATCGCTACGACGACGATGAGTACTTCGACGACTACGATGACGACTATTACTTCGTCGAGCGCCCGCGCTACCGGTTCCGCCCGATCTACCCCTACTACCGCAGCCAGGTGTGCTGGGGCGGAAAGAACACATCGCTCTGCTTCGGCAACTGACCGGCTTGCCCGCCACACGCTTGGAGACTATCTAGTCTCCAAGCCATGAACTCCGACGGGGATGCGCCGTGACGCCTGCCAACAATGCCAAGCCCTATGTGAAGCTCGCTGCCACGCTGGCCAGCCTCGGGATCGGTATCTACTTCATCGAGCAGTTCGGCCTGCGCGAGATCACCAAGTACTTCAAACTGCACATGAACGAGTTCGTGCTGTCGATCCTCGTCATCGCGCCGTTCGCGCTGATCATCTCCGGCGCCCTGGTCTTCATGATCGGCAAGATGCGCCGCCTCTAGGCGGCATTCCCTACTCGACTCGCAGCCGCTCCACGTCGATTCCCCGCGAGACCAGCGGTTCCGTCATCCGCCGGCCGAGGAACTCGTTGAGCCCGTAAAGGGCGACGGTCGCGATGAGCAGAACGATACCGAACCCACGCATGCCTTCCTGCGTGCCGATGGCAATCGCCGCGAGCAGCGCCGCCGCTCCGCCGCCCAGCAGGATGTACCAGCGCCGCTCGGCCTGGATGCGCAGGTTCCGTGCCCCGGACAGCAGCAGATCCCTGAGCTCGAGATCGCTCATCTGCGCCAGTTCGCTGTTGCCGCCTTCGCGCCTGATGGTCTGCATATATGCCTCGACCCGCCGATCGATGATGTCCTGCCGCTCGGCCTCGCGCCGGCCGCGGAAGAAGTAGCTGACCAGGAGGCCAACCAGCCCCAGCGCCACCAGAACTTCCAGCAGAACCACCATTAGCCAGTCCTCATGGGTTGCGGGGCCCATCGCCCGTCATCCTTCAGATGTCCCCAGCGCATCTGCGATTCAAGACCGGAGCCATTTCGCCGTGGAACGGCGAAAGCCTGAGGTCAGTGAGGAGGCGTCTCTTCCTCGGCATTCGTCGGTGCCGTATTCCGCCCCGCCCGGCTGAGATGCCGCTCGCGCGCCATCACCACGAGGCCCGCACCCACGATGACCGCTCCACCAATCAGCGCGATCGGATCGATCAGGTGCCCGAAGAACTGGTAGCTGAGGAAGATGCCCCACGGCAGCGCCAGATAGTTGAACGGCTGCAGCGTACTCGCCGGTGCCCTGGACAATGCGACGATCATCAGGCCGTGCGCCGCCGTGGAGCTCACCATCATGAACAGCATCTGCCACAGCGCCGTGCCCTCGAACGGCTGCCAGAAGAAGACGCCGACAGCCGTCGTGAGCACCAACCCGACCACGCCCGCATAGACCATGCTGGTCGCGGTGCTGTCTGTAGCCGAGACCTTGCGGGTCAGCGCGATATAGAGCGCATAGGTCGCAGCCGAGACCAAGGCGAACAGAACGCCGCCGTCGATCGGCAACCCGCCCGGCCGCACGATGACCAGTGCCCCGAAGAAGCCGATAGCCACGGCAACGAGGCGGAACACACCGACCCGCTCACCCAGGATCGGGATCGCCATCAGCGTCGCGAGCAAGGGATAGACCAGAACGACAGCCTGCAGCTCGGCCAATGGAACCGTCCGCAGCGCGAGTGCGAACGTCCAGATATCCACCACGAGCAGGATGCCCCGAAACACCTGCAGAAGCGGGTAGCGCGAGCGGAACGCCTGCTTGAGCGGCCCCTGCCGGCTCACCAGCCACAGCGAGAAGGCCGCGAAGGCCCAGAAGCGGACCATCGCAAGCTGGAACGGCGAGTGCGTCTGCACCAGGGACTTGGAGACGGCATCCTGGATGCCGAAGATGATGATCGCGAGGACTGCAAGACCGATGCCGACTGCGACATTGTCGGCCCGCCGGCGGGGCTGGCCGGCATCAGGCTTACTCATGGAAGTATCTCTGCCAGACAACAAATGCCCCGGACCGCTGGCCCGGGGCAGACCATGCACCTTATGCTGCTTAGCTGCTGCTCTTCATAGTGGCATTCTTGATCATGCCGGCGATCGCCGTCAGCACGCCGCCACCGACGAGGCCCGTGAGCCCCTGCCCGGCGAGCGCACCGATATCGAGCCCGCCAGCGCCAGCCGCTGCCGTCGCACCTCCGACCAGCCCGGAGAGCCCGGGTATCTGGCCGGCCAGCCACGTGCCCAGCCAGCCGCCAATCGCGCCGGCGATAGTATTGCCCACCGGACCGAGATTGACCTGCTTCAGGATTGCCGCGATGCCGTTTCCGCCAACACCGCCGCCAATCAGCTGCACCAGAATAGGGATAATTGCTTCCATTGGACGCTCCTCATATCCAGCCAGTGGAAGCCAAGGGAGGCCTCCAACCCGCACAGCGACCATAGGCCTCGTCAAAGAGAGTCGGTAGATCGTTCTTGTTGTTATTCGACGTTCATTCACCGCTCAACTGTTGTTCATCTTCCCCATCACTTTCCGGCAGCAATACTGACCGAAAATCACTTGTGCTCGGAGGAGCTAAGCCCACCTCGCCACCCTCGATTGAAGCCCGCGCGCCAAACCCTTACATTCCGGCTCGACTCATGACATCCGCATCCACACACCAGCCGGCCGACACTCGCCGGGTCGCCCTCGTCACCGGTGCCGCCGATCGCATCGGCGCAGCCATCGCCCGCCGCCTTGCCCGCGAGGGCTGGGCGGTGCTTGTCCACTACCGCAGCTCGGCCGAGAAGGCCGAAGCCGTCGCCGCCGAAATCCGAGCTGCCGACATCCGCGCCGGCGGCGGCAAGGCCGCAACCATCGGCGCCGATCTCGCTGATCGCACCCGTCGCGCCGCCCTGATCGCCGAGGCCGCAAAGCCCTTCGGCCCGCTCACCCTGCTCGTCAACAACGCCTCTAGGTTCGAGCGCGATTCCGTCGTCGACCTCGACGAAGCTCTCTGGGACGCCCACTTTGCCGTCCACGCCGAGGCGCCAGCTTTTCTGGCCCGCGACTTTGCCGCCCAGCTCCCCCAGGGCGAAACGGGCAACATCATCAACATCATCGACGAACGCGTCCTCGCCCTGTCGCCAGCCAATTTCAGCTATACGCTCAGCAAATCCGTGCTCTGGACCATGACCCGCACCCTGGCCCAGTCGCTCGCCCCCCGCATCCGCGTCAACGCCATCGCGCCCGGCCCCGCTGTTGCCCCGCCCGATGTCTCCATCGAGGGCTTCGCCCGCCGCCAATCCGAACTCCCGCTCAGTCACGCCGCCGATGCAGCCGCCATCGCCGACGGTGTCATGGCCATCCTCGCCCTGCCCTCGATGACCGGCCAGATGATCGCCCTCGATGGCGGCGAACATCTCGAATGGCCGGCGCGCCGCGGACCGACCCCGAGGCGCACATGAGCGATACTCCGCTGCACGGCGCCGACATCATCCGCGGCTTCGTCAAGACCCTGCCGAGCGCACCGGGCGTCTACCGCATGTTCGACGAGGCCGGCGAGGTGGTCTATGTCGGCAAGGCGCGCAACCTCAAGGCGCGCGTCACCAACTACACCCGTCCCGAAGGCCTCGACATCCGCATCCGCCGGATGATCGAAGCGACGCGCAACATGGAGTTCGTCCGCACCGAGACGGAAGCCGAGGCGCTGCTGCTCGAGGCCAACCTGATCAAGCGCCTGAAGCCCCGCTTCAACGTGCTGCTGCGCGACGACAAGAGCTTCCCCTACATCCTGATCGCCACCGAGCACGAAGCTGCCGAGCTCAGGAAACATCGTGGCACACGCCGCACCGGCGGGCATTACTTCGGCCCGTTTGCTTCTGCGCTCGCCGTAAAGCGCACGATCACAGCCTTGCAGCGCGCCTTCCTGCTCCGCACCTGTTCCGACAGCTTCTACAAGGCCCGCACGCGGCCCTGCATGCTGCACCAGATCAAACGCTGCTCGGCCCCCTGCACCGGCGAGATCTCGATCGCGGACTACAACGTACTCGTCGACGAAGCCCGCCAGTTCCTCTCCGGCAAGTCGAAATCGGTGCAGGACCACCTCGCGGCCGATATGAACACAGCCGCCGAGAACCTCGATTTCGAGCGCGCCGCCCTGCTCCGCGATCGCCTCAGCGCCCTTGCGCTCGTCCAATCGCAGGGCGACGTGGCCGCCAAGACCGTCGAGGAAGCCGACGTCTTCGCCATCAGCCACGAGGCCGGGCAGTTCTGCGTCCAGGTCTTCTTCTTCCGCGCCTTCCAGAACTGGGGCAACCACGCCTTCCGCCCGCGTGCCGATGCGTCGCTATCGGATGCCGAGGTGCTCGAGGCCTTCATGGGCCAGTTCTACGAAGATCGCGCGCCGCCACGTCAGGTGCTGATCTCGCATGAGCTCAGTGAGCCCGAGCTGATGGAGGAGGCTCTCTCTGGCAAGGCCGGCCACAAGGTCACCATCCTTGTCCCGAAGCGTGGGGAGAAGAAGGATCTCGTCCAGCACGCCCTCAACAATGCCCGCGAAGCGCTCGGTCGCCAGTTGGCCGAGGGCGCGACACAGAAAACCCTGCTGGAGGGCGTCGCCACCCTGTTCGGGCTCGACGAACCGCCGCGCCGCATCGAGGTCTACGACAACTCCCACATTTCGGGCACCAATGCTGTCGGCGCCATGATCGTCGCCGGCGAGGACGGACTGTCGAAAAAGCACTATCGCACCTTCAACATCCGCTCGACCGACATCACCCCCGGCGACGATTTCGGCATGATGCGCGAGGTACTCACCCGCCGCTTCACCCGCCTCGCCAACGAGAGCCCGGTCGAGTCGGAGGATGAGGCAACCGGAATGCCGGACTGGCCTGACGTGGTCTTCATCGACGGCGGCGCCGGCCAGCTCAACGCAGTGCGCGGGGTGATCGCCGAGTTGAACCTCCCCAAGGAGGTGACCTTCATCGGCATCGCCAAGGGCGAGGAACGCGACGCTGGCCGCGAGAAATTCCACATGGAAGGACGCGAGTCCTTCATGCTGCCGCATCGCGATCCGGTGCTCTATTACGTGCAGCGGCTACGCGACGAGGCCCATCGCTTCGCCATCGGCACCCACCGCGCCAAGCGGCAGAAGGCCGCCATCACGAACCCGCTCGACGAAATCGAGGGCATCGGACCGACACGGAAACGGGCCTTGCTGCAACGCTTCGGCTCGGCAAAAGCCGTCAGCCGCGCTGCCCTCGCCGATCTCGAGTCGGTCCCGGGCGTATCCACCGCGCTGGCGCAGCAGATCTACGATCACTTCAACGGCAGTTGATGATGGGAGTTTCGCCTCGACGCCCCTTGCCGGCGTGAAGTCTTTGCCGGTGGGGTGGCGGGACCGTGCCCACCAACCATCGGACGAACTGATGCATCCGACCGCCCTTCGGGCTTCGGAGTTTTCAAAGAACGCATCTCCCTGGTGGAGAGATGAAGCGACGTGCCGGCGAGGCGTTTGCCCCTCGCGGGTAGTCCGCAATATGAATGAGGCTCACGCCTCGCCGGCCGATCGGGGTTTTGGGCGTATGGCACGATGGCTCGGGCGCATCCCGTGCCGCATCGCGAGGAACCTGCCGGCT